>CAWBOC010000013.1:0-245792 GCA_963790305.1 uncultured Gemmatimonadaceae bacterium | reverse complement strand
CTCGACATTCTACAAGTTTGTCGCCATTTCCGACTGCGAAGCTTTGCGCGCGTCCCTGCTGGAGCTCTGTCGCGCATCCGCGATCCGAGGCACGATCGTCATTGCGAGCGAGGGCGTGAACGCGACTGTGTCCGGAAAAGCGCCGGCGATCGCCGGGCTTCACGCGGCAATGCGATCCGATCGGCGATTTTCCGACCTCTCGAGTCGGGAGATCGAAACCCGCGATCACCCGTTTGGGCGCCTGAAAATCAAAATCAAACCGGAAATCGTCACCTTTGGCGCGCCCGAAACCGATCCGTTCCAGCGCGTCGGGCGATACGTGAAGCCGGAAGATTGGGATGCTTTGATCGGTGAGCCAGACGTCATTCTCATCGACGCGCGCAACCACTATGAGATCGCCGTCGGTAGCTTCGCCGGCGCCCGCGATCCGGGCACGCGGTCGTTCAGCGAGTTTCCCGCTTTCGTGGAGCGCGAACTCGGCGGAGACAAGCGCAAGCGGATCGCCATGTTCTGTACGGGCGGCATCCGCTGCGAAAAGGCGTCCTCGTATCTGCTGAGCCAGGGCTTCGCAGAGGTTTATCAGCTGCAAGGCGGCATCCTGAACTATCTCACAAGGTCTCCGCCGGACGCTAGTCCATGGCGCGGCGCTTGTTTTGTTTTCGATGGACGGGCAGCGGTGGGTTTCGGAGGAGCCGAAGGCTCGCATCGCTTTTGTGCCGACTGACGGGGCGTCGTGGCAAGGTCGAATGGCGCAGGGCGCCGGACTTCTGCCCAAAGCGCTGCCGTCAGCCGCTCGACTGAGACAGCGCGCAAAAAAGCGAAGTCAGTTCGTCGCGACGGGAGTTCGGCCGAGCGCGGCGAGCTTCTCGTTCAACTTGTCGATATTGTTCAAGACATACGGGTTGCCCGGATCGGCCCGAAGCGCCGCGACAAGCATCTCGCGTGATTTTTCGAGATTTCCGCGCAGCAGATGCGAGTAGCCGATGTTGTTCAGCACGCTCGGTGTCGGGCCAATAAGTTCCTGTAGTTTTGCGTAGGCCTTGTCGGCTTCGTCGAACCGGCCGACTTGGTCGTACGATGCGGCGAGCCCGAGCCAAGCTTCCGGATTTTTTGGATCAGTCTCGACGGTCTTGGCGTAGGCGTCGACGGCGAGGCCGAAGTGGCCTTCGCTGAACTGCAGCTTCGCTTCGGCAAGCGGCTTTTGGGCGTGCGGCAGCGTCGGGTCCGACAACGAAAACGTCTCGATGTCGTGGGCCGCGCAGGCGCCAAGCGACAGGAGCACGCTCGCAACGAGCATTCGCGCTAGGAGACGACCATGCGTCACTGAAGACGGCCCCACCCTGGAATCAAAAATACGGCGCTGAACGCCTCCGCAATTTCTGCCTGAATCAAGCCGCCAGCACAACTTCGCCGATGCCAAATGATCAGCCGACGGAGCATGTTGTGAAGAACTTGTGCATGGCCGATTTGGACCGATTGCTCGCGGTCTAATTTGTGGCGGCGTGGCAGGGGATTGGTAGGAGGGCGTCGCGTTAGGAAAGATTTAACGATTGGGTCCACAGGCGTCTTACCAAGAACTTAACCTTACGCGTGCGAGATTCGAGTGTCGACGAATTGCCACATGAGAGCCGCGCCATGCGCCGAGAAATGACCCTTGCCCTCTGCATCGCAACGCTGAGCGGGACGTTCGCCGCCGTCGGCGCCTACGATTGGATATCATCACTGGCGGATAAGGCGCGTGAGCGCCCACAAGTTAGCGCCCCGCCTTCGATCAGCTTGACGAAGGTTGTCGTGGCCGCGAACGACATGAACTTCGGAACGGTGTTGACGAAGGACAATCTGCAAATCGCGGACTGGCCGGCGGACAGCCTCCCAAACGGCGCGTTTCAAACGGCGGAGGAAATGTTCGCCGAGCAGGAGACCCGCACCGTGCTGGAGCCGCTGCGCGGCAACGAGCCCATCGTGAAAGGCAAGATTACAGGCCCCGGCCAGCGCGCCAGCTTGTCCACGATGTTGCGCAAAGGAATGAAGGCCGTCAGCGTTCGCGTGGACGACGTTGTGGGCGTTGCCGGTTTCGTGCTGCCGGGCGACTATGTCGACGTGCTGGCGACTTTTGGACGAAAGAACAACGAAGAGTCGCCCGGTTCGGCGCCGAAGGCCTACACGGAGCTTCTTCTCCAGAGGCTACGCGTGCTGGCTGTCGATCAGACCGCCGATCCGCGACTCGAAAACGCGCGGCTGGCGCGAACGGTCACGCTTGAAGCCACGCAAATAGACGCTCAGAAGATCGCTCTCGCCGCCACGATCGCCACGATTTCGCTGACGCTGCGCGAACAGGCGGCCTTTCCCGAGGCCGTCGCGCAGCGGCGCGTGACGACTGAAGATTTGAGTGAGGATAGTGGGGATAAGCGCGTCGTTGCCGCACTCGAGCCGACGAATGCGGTTGCGCCGCCGCCGCCGGCGGCGCCAACTGAGCCGGTCTTAGGCCCTCCGCGCGCGAAAGTAACGGTCGTGCGGACGGGGGTGGCGACCGAGCATTCGGTGGCCCGCGTCATCGCCGGACAATAGTCCAATCGTCGAGCAGCCGACTGGCCGCGCGGCGTTGCGTTCGCCGAGCGGTTTTGGCGCGTCTTTCAGCCAATCGCTCATTCTCGTAGATGCGTCTCCCGTGTTGAGTTCCGTAACCGAGTTCGGGACAGTAACCGTGAGGACGGTCTGCGATGCTGCAGTATCATGCGCATTGCGACGGACGGTGTCCGTTGCGTTTGGCCGCGATTCAGGCGCTGGCGGCGCTTAGCGCCCTTTTGGTCGCATGGTTCACCGCGCCGGGTCTTGCCGCGGCGGCAGGCCGGCAAGTCGAAGCGGGACCGATCGGACCTGTCGTCGAATACGACGACCGTTTTTCGGGCTCCATCGGCCGCGCCTCCGTCGTTGTGAAGAAGTCGCAGGTGGTGCGCCTCGATCACCCGTACACGACTGCGTTGATCGCTGAAACCGAAATTGCCGACGTGGTGCCGCTCTCGGATCGAGCCATTTACGTGCTCGGCAAGAAGATCGGAGCGACGCGCCTGACCGTCGTCGGTGAAGATCAGAAAATTCTGAAGATCGTGGAAGTCGACGTCACGCCGGATGTCGAGGACCTCGCGGCGAAGATCGCGGAGAACGTTGCGGACGCCGATATTCGCGTCAGCGCCGTCAACGGCGGCATCATTTTGAGCGGCGTCGTGCTGGCGGCGCCTGACATTGAGCGGGCGGTCGCCATCGCCCAACGCTACGCCCCGCCCGAGATCATCACGAATGCCGTGGCGGTCGCTTCGCCGCAGCAGGTGATGCTCGAAGTGCGCTTCGTCGAGGCTTCGCGCACCGCCGCGCGCGAGCTTGGCTTCAGCAGCCGGATTCGCGGCCCGAGCGCCGCCGCCGACACGGGCGGCCAATTCCTCGATCCAGGCGTGGGTCCTCTGGTGACCGCCGCGATGCTATCCGGCGCCGCGCCGTTCGGCTCGATGCTGGCGCGCGTTCTCGACGGCGGGACCAATGTCGACCTTCTTTTGAGAGCGCTCGAGGAACGGTCATTGGCCCGCCGCTTGGCCGAGCCCAATCTCACCACCACATCAGGCGACACGGCAAGCTTCCTGGCGGGCGGCGAGTTTCCCTTCCCGGTCAGCTCCAGCGACAATCGCATCACCATCGAGTTCAAGCAGTTCGGCGTGGCGCTGGCCTTCACGCCCACCGTCCTGTCGGGCAGTCTCATCAATCTGAAGATCGCGCCCGAGGTGAGCGACATCGATCCGACGAACACGGTCGAACTCAACAACATCCGCATTCCGGGCCTCGTCGTAAGGCGCGCCAACACCACCGTCGAACTGCGCGACGGCCAAAGCCTCGCGATCGCCGGCCTGCTGCAGCATTCGCACAGCAAAAATCAGGCGCAGCTTCCGTGGATCGGACAGGTGCCCGTCCTTGGCGCCCTGTTCCGCAGCGCCGAATATCAGAAACAGGAAACCGACCTCGTGATCATCGTCACGCCGCGGCTTGTGAAACCCAAGCGGCCGGGCGAGCGTCTCGAGACGCCGCTCGACGGCCCGGTCGCCTCAAATGACGTCGATTTCTTCGCCAACGGCCGCGCGGAAATTCCGAAAGCGGGCGAAAAGCGGCATCGTAATCCGACCCTCGCCGGCCACATCATAGATCTTGAATTGGAGGGCGTCGCCCATGCTGCGACCAAGTGATGGGGTGAGAACTCGCGCGGCGCATCGCTTGGAAGCGGGCGGCGGCTCTGACCGTCGCCGCACTCGGCCTCTGCGGCTGCCAGGAATACTTCGATCGGCGCGATACGATCAGCTACGCTGTGGGCGACTCTGTCGCCCTGAACAAGCAGACGCAGACGATCGAACGCTGGCCGGAAGTCTCGCGATATGATCGCTGGGGTTCAGACGGCGAGCGGGCCCGGCTCGCAACCGAGAAGTACCGCAAGCGCGAGCTAAAAAACCCGGTCAAGGACGAAGCGGCGACCGGCTCGCCGGCCACGACGTCAGCCGGGCCGTGAACCAAATAATCGCGGCATTCTGAGTATTCTCCACTCCTCGCGATACGCTGTGCTGCGTCGCGCGCCGCAATGGCGCCTTTGTTAGCGCCCCTCATCAAAAATGCGTCAATAGCCTGTCGGCCGTCGTGATCCGTCGCCGTCCTTGACGAGTGATGCGTCGCGACGCGCGACGCGAAGTGGCGGAAAGATTTCTGCATGCGATCAAGCGCTTATTGGCATATGGGGTCACGACGGTCCACCGCCCGGCGAGATCATTCTCGGCAAGAGGATTTAACCAATTGCGCTTTCTTATCAATCAAACCGAGCGGTGCGCGGATTGACGCCGCCGCTTGCGGCTTCGATAAGGACCGCGATGCCGAGGCGGCTGTTGCGCGGCGATGTCTTCCGGCCCGGCGCGCTGCCTCAACCCGCTTCAAAACTCCAAAAGCGCCTCACGACGCTCAGGCCGCGGATTGCTTGGACGTTCAACCGATGGCGGTGCGTTAATGGTAAGGTCCATCGCCGCTTGGCTCGTCGTGCTAGTCGCCATCGTCGGAATTTCGGCGAGCCTCGGCTTCTACAAGCTGAACGAGTTGAGCGCCGCGAAAACAGCGGAAGAAGCAACGCCCGAGATGGCCGTCGCCGTCGCGGCGGTGAAGGCGCGTCAAGGCGAATGGTCTGCGTCGACACGCGCCATCGGCACCGTTGTCGCCGTTCGCCAGCTCGAACTGCGCAACGAGATAGCCGGAACCATCGCGGAGCTTGGCTTTACGTCCGGCGCCGTCGTCGAAAAAGATCAGATGCTGGTTCAATTCGACGTCCGCCAGGAGCGCGCGGCGCTCGCCGCCGTAGAAGCGGAGGCGCGGCTAGCAAAGCTCACGTTCGAACGCCGCGAGAGCCTGCGCAACAGCGCGGCCTTCTCTCCGCAAGAGCTCGACAAGGCGCGCGAAGACATGGCGGCGGCGACGGCGCGGGCGAAAAATCTCGAGGTGGCGATCGACAAAAAACGGATTTTGGCCCCCTTCCGCGCGCGTATCGGCATCACCAACCTCCAGCCCGGCGCTTACCTCGATGTCGGTACGCAGATCGCCACCCTGCAGGGACTGGATGCCGACGCCTATGTCGATTTCGCCCTGCCTCAGGACAGCGCAGCCGCCATCCAGCAGGGCACGGTCGTTGAGCTGACGGGCGCCGGTCTTCCTGGCGGAGCGGCGACAGCGAAGATCGTCGCGGAAGACGATAGCGTCAGCAGCGCCAGTCGCATGGTGAGATTTCGAGCCGTGGCGGCGGGGTTGGGCGAACGCCTTCGGCCCGGAACATTCGTCGACGTGACGGCCGCGACTTCGGCTCCGCGCGAAACGGTTCTTATCCCTCTAGCGGCCGTACGCCGGTCCCCGCAGGGCCAACACGTGTTCGCGCTTGTGACCGAGGAAGGCAAAGTGCGCGCCCGCCAGCGTACAGTTGTGACCGGCCCGGTTGTGAACGATGAGATCGCTGTCGAGAAAGGCCTGAAGGCCGGCGAACTTATCGCTGCGTCGGGCTCGTTCAAGCTTCGCGACGGCGCGCTCGTTCAGGCCGAGTCGACGCCTGCCGCGGCGGCCGGCGAAATCACGGCCAACTAGGGGCGAGGCTCGAATGCGAGCGATCGAGATCTTCGTGCGCCGGCCGGTCCTCGCGATCGTCGTTAATCTTGCGCTGGTGCTGATCGGGCTTCGCGCAATCACTCAGCTTCCGATTCAGCAATATCCGCGGATCGAAAGTTCATCGATCATCATCACGACCGTCTACGTCGGCGCCTCATCCGACGTGATCCGCGGTTTCGTGACAACGCCTGTCGAGCGCGCGGTGTCGTCGATCACGGGCATCGACTACGTAGAATCGACAAGCGTCGCCGGACTGAGCACGGTGACCGCGCGGCTGAAGGTCAATCATCCAAGCACCGTCGCGCTTGCCGAAGTCGGCAACCGGCTCGACCAGATTTGCAGCGAACTGCCGACCGAAATTGAATTGCCGGTGGTGGAGGTGCAACGCGCAGATCGACCTTACGCGACGTTCTACGTCAGCGTGACGTCGACGAGCATGACGCCGCCGCAGCTCACCGACTACCTGACCCGCAACATCCAACCACAGCTCAGCACGATTCCCAACGTTCAGCGCGTGGGTCTTGAAGGCGCGCGTCCGCAGGCCATGCGCATTTGGCTCGATGCAGAGCGCCTCGCCGGCTTCGGCCTAAGCCCGGTCGACGTGGAAGCGGCGCTGAGGCGCAATAATTTTCTCGCGGCCGTTGGGCGGGCGAAGGGCCGCGAGGTTCAGGTCGACCTGCTGACCGACACGGACTTGCGCAGCGCGGAAGAATTCGAGCGGCTCATTGTTCGAGAGGACGCCGACCGCGTCATACGCGTGTCCGACGTCGGCCGGGTCGAGCTCGGCTCGGAGGAAGAGACTTCCAATGTCCGCCACAACGGCAAGGATGCCGTCTACCTTTCCGTGTGGCCGCTGCCGGGGGCGAACGAGATTAGCGTCTCGTATGCCCTGCGCGCCGAGTTGAAGAAGATTAGGCCGCAACTGCCGCCCGGAACCGAGATCGATCTCGCCTACGACGGCGCGGTCTATATGGAGAATTCGCTGAAGGAGATTGCGACGACGTTCTCGGAAACCGTCGGGATTGTCGGCCTGATCGTGTTTCTGTTTCTGGGATCGATTCGCAGCGCCTTCGTGCCTCTCGTCACCATTCCAATTTCGCTGATCGGCGCGATGGCCGCGATCATGGCGATGGGATTTTCGCTCAATCTGCTGACGCTGCTCGCCATCGTGCTATCGGTCGGCCTTGTCGTCGATGACGCCATCGTCGTCGTCGAGAACGTGTCGCGCTACATGCGCCAGGGCATGGGGCGCATCGAGGCGGCGCTGACCAGCGCCCGGCAACTCTTCACGCCCATCGTCTCAATGACCATCACATTGGCGGCGGTCTACGCGCCGATTGGGTTTCTGTCAGGATTGACGGGCGTGCTGTTCAAGGAATTCGCCTTCACGCTGGCTATTGCGGTCATTGTTTCGGGCTTTGTCGCGGTAACGCTGTCGCCGATCATGAGCGCGTATTCGGCGCCGGAAGGCGGACACGAGGGCCGTTACGCGCGTTTCGTTAATCGGGGGTTCGATCGGCTTGCGGAGAGTCTATGGCCGGGCGCTTGAGGGCGTGCTGCATCTAAGGGCTCAGGTCCTGACGTTTGGCGCTTTCATCTGCGTGCTGGCGATTCCGCTCTACATGTATTCAGGACAGGAACTGGCGCCCGTCGAGGACGAGGGCTTCGTCCTGTTGATTGTAAATTCGGCGCCGGACGCTTCGCTCGCCTACACCGTCGGGTCACATGAACAAGGTGTATGACGTTGGCAAAGCGCTGCCCGAGTTCGAGGCGATGTTCGAAATCGTGTTCCCATCGAGCGGATTTGGCGGATTTCTTTTCAAGAACTGGCATGACCGGCAGCGTCCGCGCATCAAATCCAGCCTGATATTTTCGGCGCAGTTTCGCAGATCAAGGAACTGCAAATCTTTCCAGTGCTGCCGCCGCCGCTGCCCGGCGCCGGCAATTTCGACGTGGAGCTTGTGCTCAAAGGGCCAGGCACGCCGCAGCAAATGGCCGATTATGGCGCCGAACTCGTCGCTGCCGCTTTTGAGAGCGGCAAGTTCATGTTCGCCGACACCGATTTGAAGATCGACCTGCCGCAGGTCCGCGTGAGCGTCAATCGCGAACGCGTCGCCGACCTGGGTCTCGACCTCGCCGATGTCGGCCGTCAGCTGGGCCTCTTGCTGGCCGGCAACTACGTCAACCGCTTCACGCGCGATGGCCGCGCCTACAAGGTCATTCCGCAGGTCGACAGCGCGTCGCGCGCGTCCGCCGAACGCCTGCTCGACTACAAGGTGAGGACGCGGGACGGAGCGCAGGTTCCGCTCTCGCCTTTGTCAGCCTGGAAACGTTCTCCGCGCCCCGCACGTTGGCGCGGTTCCAGCAGGCCGACAGCTTCCGCGTCTATGGCGGCGTAAAGCCGGGCGTGACCAAAGCAGAGGCTTTGAACGTGCTTGAGGCCGCTGCGCGCCGCATCCTGCCCGAGGGCTATACGATCGATTACGCAGGCGAATCTCGGCAATTGCGTCAGGAAGGAACGACGCTCGCCGGGACGCTGGCATTCGCAATCCTGCTGATCTACCTCGTGCTTGTCGCCCAGTTCGGCAGCTTCCGCGATCCCCTTGTCGTGCTGTTAGGCTCGGTGCCGCTGGCGCTGAGCGCGGCGCTGCTTTTCACGTTCCTCGGCTTCACGACGATCAACATTTACAGCCAGATCGGTTTGATCACGCTCGTCGGCCTCATCGCGAAAAATGGCATCCTGATCGTCTCGTTCGCCAACGGGCTGCAGGCGCAAGGCGCCGACAAGCTCGCCGCGGTCCGCGAGGCGGCGATCACGCGCCTGCGCCCAATCTTGATGACGACGGCGGCCACTGTGTTCGGCCACCTTCCGCTGGTCTTCGTCACCGGCGCCGGCGCGGAAGCGCGCAACAGCATCGGCATCATGCTGGTGAGCGGCATGACAATTGGAACAGTTTTCACGCTTTTCATTCTGCCGGCGATCTATCTGGCGCTGGCTTCGGAACATCGCGACGAAACGGCGACCGACCGGGTAGGTGGATCGCTGCCTCAGGGAACCTAGCGCCGTGCGCCGTCAGGCGTGCGTCGAGCCGCTGGTTTGCGCTCAACTGACAGTCAACTCGTCGGCTCGTGGAGGCGAGCGATAATTTGATTAAGCCATGCGCGGACCGAGGACGGCCCGTCAAATTCGGCAAGGTCCGGCGAGAAATGCTCGCCCGCCACGCGAAGTCCAAGTCCCCCCTTACGCCGCGCAATGTCGAACGCGGGAATGTCACCGGCATCGTCGCCGATCATCACCGGACGTCGGCCCTTGAACGGCGGATGAGAAAGCAATTCTTCGATCGCCACGCCCTTTGAGAGCCCCTCCGGCAAGATTTCAAAGACCTTGCGGCCGTTTGTGACGGATAGCTTTGGCGCGCTGTCGCCAATGGCGGCAAGAACCATTGCGCGGATCTCATCCTCCTTGTCTGGCGACAGGCGATAGTGCACGGCGGCGCCCAACCCCTTGGGCTCGACGAATGCGCCGGGAATTCGCCGCGATATGTCATTCAGGCGGTCCAGGACCGCGCGGTCGATGGAAGCGCACATCGTCAGGATCGGGTCGTTGGGAGACCGCCTGATCTCGCCCCCGTGCACCCCTGCGGCAGCGAGCTTGAGGGGATGAAGGAGCCGGTCGGCATCGGCAATACGACGGCCCGTGATGATGGCGAGCGCGCCTGAGAATGCGGTTTGAGCTTTCCGCAACGTGTCGATCAAGGGCGAGGGGATCGCAACGGCGGCCGGCGTCGGCGCGATATCGAGGAGCGTGCCGTCGATGTCCACAAATAGCGCAGAGGACGACGGATCGATCGCCGACGGTATGTCGGCCTTCGCCTCGACTGTATCCACGTAACTCGTCATGCAGGCGGAATTCCCTCGGTAGCGGCGGACGGCGAGCCCCCGACATCCGCCGCGCTTCTATTGGTCACGAAGAACTCGTCAGCATCGCGATGCCACAGCCGCGCGCCGCCTGTGACGCCCGACGTGATTGGGACTATGCTGATGTCGCGCGGCAAATCGAAGTCTATGCGTTGAGCATTCCCTCCGCCCAGATATAGTCGATCAAAGTTGACGAGATTGCGGATGGCGAGAAGCGTCCGCTTGACGCGGTCCCTCCATACATCAAGCCCTTCGGCGAGAAATGCCCCGTGACCGACGTAACTGTCATAGTTGAGGCCGTCGGAAGCCATGTGCTGGCCGAGCTCTAACTGCACGAGGAACCGGCCATCGCGGAAAATGGCAAAACCTAATCCGGTGCCTAAGGTGGCGATCACTTCGAGGCCCGGACCTGTCGCAACGCCCAATCCTTGCACGATAGCATCGTTCAAGATGCGCGCCGGCCGCCCGAAGTGCCGGGTCACGGCGTCCGCGAGATCGAAATTCAGCCAATGCTGATTGCCGAGATTCGGCGCGGTCAGCGTCCGGCCGTTTCGAACGACGCCGGGAAATGCCATCGAGACTCGATCAAAGTCGCCCATTTTGGTTGAAAGTTCGCTTATGGCGTTGAGAGTCGCTTCGGGCGTTGCAGGTTTGGGCGTCGGCGTGCGGTCCATCGGATGAAGCAAGCCACCCGTTGGGTCGACCACCGCAGCCTTGATCCACGTGCCTCCGACGTCGACAGAGAGGATGCCTGAGGCCAACTCGCTGCGCTCGACGCGCTGAGTCCGGCCCGCTTGTAGCAACCCGTGACATCTTCGCTAGACCTTCGCGTCGTTACGGACGTGGCGCGCCGCATCGAGGTCTTTCGAGGAGTCGCCGTCCCCGTCGCTGAGCGTTCTGGTGCTCGCCGAGACACGGATCAGCTCAGAGAGAAAAACTCTTGTCCAATGCGCGCTGTCGTTTGCGGCGACGACAGCCAGCAATGCCTGATGTCGCCGCTTCCGCTCGCTAAGCGGCATCTCGATTGCGAATTTTATGGCGTCCGCCATTTCAGCGATGTTGTACGGATTGATTATGACCGCGTGCTTAAGCTGCTCGGCCGCGCCGGCGAAGCGCGAAAGGACGAGCACCCCGGGGTCTGCCGGATCCTGCGCGGCGACGTACTCTTTGGCTACTAAATTCATGCCGTCGCGCAGTGGCGTGACCAGACCTACCTTCGAGCCGCGATAGATTCCAAAAAGCTGATTTCGGCTGACGCTCCGATGCATGTAGTATATCGGCATCCAGTCCAGTTCGCTGTAGCGTCCGTTGATCGAGCCTGAAAGCGATTTGAGCTCGCCGCGAATGTCGGAATAAGCCTCCAGCGTGTCGCGAGTGGGCGGCGCGATCTGCGATAGGACGACGCGGCGCCTGTATTGCGGGTTCTCTTCGAGGAATCGGCCATAGGCCTTAAACTTGTGCGGCAAGCCCTTGGTGTAGTCCAACCGATCGATGCCGATGATCCTGAAATCCGGACCGTCGGCCATCGGCACGCTTTCGGCCGCATCGCCGACGAACTCATCGATATCGATGCCTACCGGAATGCTCGTGATCTGCACGAGCTGGGCGCCTACGCGAATTCGCCCATCGGGAAGCAGCTGGCCGGATACCGAGTTCTGAAAAATATCGATGAGGTTGGCCACGTCCTGCTGCGTCTGCACGCCGACAAGGTCGTAGGCGGCAAGCGCTGTCGAGATCTCGAGGTGTTCGGGAATTGCCAAGTAGGATTGGCATGGCGGAACGGGAACGTGGAGAAAAAACCCTATGGGGTTCTTAGCCCCGAGCGCCCTCAACTCCGCGGCAAGCGGAATGAGGTGATAGTCATGGATCCAAATGACGTCGTCATGTTCGACGAGGCGTATGAGTTCCGCAGCGAAGCGCCGGTTAACTCGGAGATACTCTGGAAAGAAGCCGGCTTCGAATTGCGCGAGATCGAGGCGATTGTGAAACACCGGCCAAAGGACGGAATTCGAATAGCCGAGATAGTAGTCGCGAAACTCGCTTTCAGACAGTGGCATGCTGGCCAAGATCGAGTTGTGGATCTCCTCTTTGCGGATCACCGCCGGCACGTCGTCGACGTCAGTTACCTCGCCGTTCCAGCCGAACCAGAGCGCAGCTCTGTTCAGCATGATGTCAGCGATCGCGACTGATAATCCGCCTGCCTGCGCAGCGGTCGTCAGATCGGTGACGCGATTTGATACGAGGACGATGCGAGGCATTTTTTAAGGCTCTGCCGCCGGAAATTTCGGCGCGAAAGGGGAACCTTAAATAACGCATTGAGCCGGAAAAAGTTGCGAATTTACTCGTCTTCCCAGCCTTGTTCCCACTTCCGAGACAACGACATGCCGGTATTGATGATGCCGGCCATTGAATACGTTTGAGGCAGATTGCCCCAAAGCTGACCGGTGCCGGGATGAATGTCTTCCGATAGCAGCCCGAAAGCATTGCGTCTTGACAGTAACTGATCGAACAGATCGCGCGCCTCCTCTCGGCGCCCGATCGCGGCGAGAGCATCGATATACCAAAACTGGCACACCAAAAAAGCGGTTTCCGGCGCGCCGAAATCATCGTCTGACGTGTATCTCATGATGAAGCCATTGCGAGACAAATCGCGTCCGATCGCTTCGCAGGTTGCGACGAAGCGCGGATCTTGAGCGGGCAGCAGGCCAAGTTCCGGGAGCAATAGGACGCTCGCATCGAGTTCGTGATCCTGGAGCGCGCCGGCGATTGCGCCGCGCCGATCGCTCCAGGCCTCATTGAGTATTCTCTCTCGCAAGGCGCCCGCATGGTCGCGCCAGTAGGCGGCGCGTTCGCTGAGCCCCAACCGGCGCGCGATGCGCGAGAGCCGATCGCACGCAACCCAGCACATGGTGGCCGAATGCGTATGAACGCGCTTTCTGCCCCGGTATTCCCAAAGTCCGGCGTCAGGCTCAACGACGAGGCGTCTCGCATTCTCGCCCAGCGTCTCAAGCCGTTTGAACAGCGCTTCGTCGCCCATGCGCGGCAACCGCTCGTCGATGAACATGTTGGAGACGCCAAGGATAATGCTGCCGTAAGAATCGTGCTGGAGTTGTTCGGCCGCCTGATTGCCGACGCGAACCGGACCCATGCCAGAAAAACCCGCAAGGTCCGGAACGATTCTCTCGCTGAGCGAAGCGTTATGAACGATGCCGTAAACCGGCTTCAGAACGCCGTTGGCGCTGACCGCGACAGTCGTGATGTAATTGAGATAGGACTCCATCGTTTGCGTGGCGCCGAGACGGTTCAGCGCCTTGATGACGAAATAGGCGTCCCGCAGCCAGCAGTATCGATAGTCCCAGTTGCGGCCCGACGAAGGCGCTTCGGGCAGCGAGGTCGTGTGAGCCGCAATGACCGCGCCCGTTTCCTCGAAGCTACAGAGTTTGAGAGTAATCGCCGCGCGGATGATCGCGGATTGCCACTCGAACGGCACTCCGAGCCCGCGAACCCACGTAAGCCAATAATCTCGCGTCTGATCGAGAAAATCGACGTGACGTCGCGTCGACGCCCGCCTCAAGCGGCTCGTCGGGGCCGAACATCAACGTGACAGGATGCGTTAGAGCGAACGGCGCCTCATCGACGATATAGGAAAGTGGCGCATCGGTCGTGAGTCTGAGATCGTCGGCTCCGCCAGTGTAAGTGATGTGGTTTGACCCCGTCGCGCGTCGCGTAGCCGGCTTACCATAGTTGAATGTCGGCCTTACGCGGATGGCGATATTTGGAGCGCCGATGATGGGCTCGATGCGGCGGCAAATCTGCGCGGGATGGAATATGCGCTCGTAGTGTGGAAACCGCGGAGCAAAGTCCGTGATCCGCACCGCGTTCCCCTCGCGATCCTCGAGCTCCGTCTCGACGATAGCGGTGTTTCTGACATAGCGAGCTTCTGAGCGCACGACGTTGACAAGCTGAACGTCGCAAAAGCCCTTCTCCTCCGAGCCGCTTACCAAGCGGCAGAACACCGGATCGGCGTCAAGGCGCGGAAAGCACCACCAGACGATTGATCCACGACGATCGATCAACGCAGCGATTCGTCCGTTGCCGATCGATGCAAAATCCATCGTCATGCGAGCTCTGGCTGAGTGGTCAGGAAGATTTTGACGCCCCTGTCGAAAATCACAACGAAAGCGATCCCAATGTGTTCCCGCCGATCGTGGCAGCCTTAGCGCAACAAAAGGCGGCAAAATCATGCATGAGCGCCGGATGTTCTGCGCCGATCATGGAGCTTAGCGCGAGCGCGCAAGTTGGTTTTTCTAGTCAACGCGGCGGGCTCGCCAGCCTGCGAGCATCAGGAGCCATACATGGGAATTTTCTTCAAAGACATCAAAACGATGGATGATCTCTTCGTGCATACTTTGCGCGACATCTATTACGCGGAAAACCGCATCGTCAAATCACTGCCCGACATGATCGCGAAAGCCACGGACAAGTCTCTTAAAGGCCGGTTTCGAAAAACACCTCGCCGAAACGAAAAATCAGGTTAAGCGACTGGAGGAGGTATTTGCCCAGCACCGCGTCGAGGCAAAACAGGTCAAATGTCCGGCAATCGACGGGATCCTTCAAGAGGCTGACGAGGTCGCCGGCGAAGTCGACGACAAGCGCGTTCTGACGCAGCTCTTATCGCGGCCGCGCAGGCGGTGGAGCACTACGAGATTACCCGCTATGGCACGCTGTTTCATGGGCGCAGCTTCTCGGTCGCGATGATTGCGCGGCCCTCCTTCAGCAGAACCTCGATGAGGAAAAGGCTACCGACTCGAAGTCGACCTCGATGGCCGAGCAGACGTCAATCCGATGGCGGCGTTGCGACCTAATCGCGGCAGCCGGCTGCGAACCGGCCGTCAGCTTTGTATAACGGCCTATCAGCCCGCTACTTGCGCGCCGCGCTTTCGAGTAGCCGCAGCCTCTTTGGCTGACGCCCCGCTTCTCATAGCCTTCGGCGATGTGATCGGCCTTGCGCTCCTGCTTAGCCGTATACTTCGATTTTTCTCCGCGCGGCATTCGCGCCTCCGTCGCTGCTGCAACCGAGGTGCAACGCTACGACGGGCAGGTGCGTTCCGGCGGAGGAGCCAGCTGTCATGGCGCAGCCGGCAGGCTCGGATGGACAGTATTACTCCGGGGGAGGAGCGGCTGATTGCCCGGCGTGTTGCGCGAGCACGTCCCTGATCGCCGAGACGATGTCGGATCGGGAGGACCGGGAATTGCGCCGTGGCCGCTCGCTGCCTGGAGGTTCGGACGTATAGATGCAGGGGATGCTGAGTTCAGCGAGCGTGTTGCAAAAATCCGCCGTCTCGCGATCCGTCGAAAACTCGACGATCGCCGCATCGATTTTCTTGCATTCCACGAGTTGGGTAGCGGCTGACAGAGTCCTGACGACATGGGTCGTCGCTCCGGCGCCGACGAACGAACTGCGCAGTTCATAGCCGCCGTAGTTGTCAGGATCGACAATGACGACGTTGACGTGTTCCAGTGATTGCATGAGTGGGTACCTCGCGGCGCGATACGGTCGCGCGTTCCGCTAGGAGCAAGGCCAACGGCCCGCAGTCCCATTCGACATCAGCGGCGCTGCTCTGTTGCGAGAGCCAGCGCCGCTCGACGACAATTACCGAAGGCAAAGGCAGGCGCAAGCGCAAATACAGTTGAAATATTTTTTAAGGTTTCGTGAGTTTGCGCCGCAAGAATTCTTTGTCGAGTGAAGGACCGCGAGAATGGCGCGACGATCGCGTTCGCGCGGAGCTGAGCGACTGAATGGCGCACAACCTGCTCGCACATGCGAAGGCATTCGTTGTGACAATGTCGTTGATAAGACTGCCGCCGCGCCCAAAGATGCCCGCGGAGCAGGCGGAATTCCTCGCATCCCACGATGTCACGACAAAAACCGCCGGGGGATCTTGCGATCCCCGGACGGTCCAGCGTCATATTATGACGCCTGACGGATGCTGTTGCATCCGTCTGTACGACAAACGTCCGCGCTGCCCGCCAAGTTCCCCGAGAAATCGTCTGAATGTTTGAATTATTCTCGAACGAGCGGGACAAATCTGACAGGGACAACGGTCGTGCTCGTCGTTGTCCCGTCCGCATTCTTCGTCACGAGCATTAGATCCTGTCCTGCGCCGCCGACGGGAATGACCATACGCCCATTGGGCTTCAGCTGCTCGATCAAGGCAGGCGGGATGTGATCGGGCGCAGCGGTGACGATGATGGCGTCGAACGGCGCCTGCTCCTTCCAGCCATCGTATCCATCACCGATCTTGGTCCGAACATTCGTGTAGTTCAAACGATCGAGAACCTTCCGCGCCGCCTTGCCAAGCTTCGGATTGATCTCGACTGAGAACACGTCCGCAGCCAGCCGCGATAGCACGGCGGCCTGGTAGCCGGAGCCAGTGCCGACCTCGAGCACCCTGTCGCCGTCTTTGATCTGCAGAAGTTGCGTCATTAGCGCCACGATAAATGGCTGTGAAATCGTTTGGCCCTGCCCGATCGAAAGCGGGCGATCGCGGTACGCTGAACCGCGTTGAGCGCCGGGGACAAACTCGTGACGAGGGACATCGCGCAGCGCCTGGGCCACACGTGGATCCAGCTTGTCGAAACCGGTCTGTCCGGCGACCGTCGCCGCGATCCGCTCGATTTCTTCGACCATCAGGCGCCGCTCGGCGGCGAATTCGTCAGCGGACACGGCGGCCGCAGAGAGTGCAAATGCGGTCAATGCCGTGAGGTTTTGTCTCCTCATGAGTGCCGCATTCACGATGCGAGGGCTCCGCTGTCATCCATAACCTTTGCCAAAGCACGTCGGCCGTCGCGTCGCGCACGCTTTCCATTCTTCCGGAACGCGCCCTACAGGACTCCACGGCTTCGCGCCGATATCGACGTGGGGCATTTCGAGCGTTGGCGCTGCGTGAAAGCACATTTGGCAGCGAGGATCGCAGATGCGGCTGCTGGCCGCGTCCACCCTAAATCTAGTCCCGTTGTAGGCGACCCGCAACGTTGCCGCGCAACTGGCCGACCGGCCCCTGTCCGCGTTTCGGCGACGCCTTCCGATTGGCTCAATTGCGGTCGAAAATATGATACTATTTGTTCGCGCTTAAGCGAGGCTGGAGCCTATGCGCCGTCGAATAGCAGTCGCGTTGATCCTGATTGTCCTGGGCGTCGGCATGGGCCTCGCAGGCTTTGGCTTGCTGCCGCTGCGCTTCGACTTGGGGCTGAGCACGCAAATCTGGAAACGGCAGGCTGCCAAGACCGCGCCAGCGGCAGAAGTCGGCGTAAGTTCGCGACATGACGATGAGGTTCAGACTTCGTCGCCTCCACCGGCCGCAAACGTGGCGGCCGGCGCGACGGACAAGCAGGCAGCGACCGCAGACGACGCGAAGATGAAGGAGTCCGCGGACGACGAGGCTCCCAAAGTTGCGCTCGACGTCGCGCGCATCTCTCGCGAAGGGCCGTCGGTGTTCGCTGGCAAGACCGAGCCGTTTGCGCAGGTGACCGTGCTCGAAGGCGAGAAAGAGGTAGCGACCGCGACGGCGAACGCCAGCGGCGACTGGTCCGTCGCAGTCGAACACAAGTTCACGGGTGCCGATCCTGAGATCAACTTGCGCGCAATATCGGCCAAAGCCGCGACCCGCCTCGCAGAAGCTTCAAGCCAAACCGTGGACGCGAAGCAGGTGGCGCCCGCCGAAAAACGCGACGAGACGCCTCCGTCGGTCCGGCTGCTTAAGGAATTCGAAGACGTCGTTGCAAACGCGCGCGAAGAGGCGAAGCAACGCGATATCTCAGGAAATGCGGCGGCAGGCTCAACTGCGCCGCCTGATGCTCAGGTCTTGTCAAGCTCTACGCCTCAGGCTGAGGCGCGGCCGTCGGACGTTGCAGAAGTCACGACAAATGCGACGAAGCCCGCTACCGCGGCGACGACGACGCCAGTACCCATAACATTTGTCTATGACGAGACGACGCTGACCCCCGAAGGCCGCGGCGCCTTTCGCCTTCTGCTCGAGTATCTGAACTTGAAGAAGTTCGACGCCGTCACGCTTTCCGGACACGCCGACGAGCGCGGGTCGCCGGGCTACAATATGGATCTATCCCAGCAGCGTCTCGACGCCATTTCGCGCCTGCTGCGCGACGGCGGGTATCGCGGCAAGGTCGATTTGCAGCCTAAGGGGGCCACCGAGCCATTCCTGGGCGTGGACCGGTCAAAGTACGCGCGCGAGGAACTGTTGCAGCTCGACCGCCGCGTCGAACTGCGCGTCGCGAATTGAGAACCGATCGACGGCGCCTCCGACGCCCATCAAACCTTTCGTTGGAACGACCCGGTCGAAACTGTTTTCTCGGCTGGGCGTTGTATTGGCGTCGAGCGCAATTGTTTGCGCTCATCCCCATGGAGGATTGGTCATGTTGAGGAATTCGTTTGCCCTGTTGGGCCTTTTCGTCGTCTGCGCTTTGGCCAGTCCGACGATGACCTTCGCCGCCAATGATTGCCCGGAAATGAAAACGCTGAACCCCGACAATGATGGCACGATCGACATGAATGAAGCGACGACGGCGGCTAAGGCCCTGTTCAAAGCCATCAATCCGGATAACGACGGAACTCTCGACGAAAAGGAAGTCAAAGGCCGGCTGACCAAGGAAGAGTTTCAGGCCGCCAACCCCGATGGGGACGGCACGCTTGACGATGCAGAGTTCATGAAAGTCGTAGAGGCGCGCTTCACGGCGGCGAATCCGGACAACGACGGCACCGTCGACTGCAACGAACTCGGAACTGCGTGAAGGCAAGTCGCTGTTGAGCGTTCTTCAAAAGTGACTTATCGGATTCCTTGAAGAGCCGATCCCGAGGTCGGGGTCTTAAGCTTTACCGCTCCGGGCGTTCACCGAACGCCCGGTTTTCGTGCCACTGAACGCCTGGTGAGCTGATGCATTGCGTCGTCTTTCACAACACCAATGCCGGTTGGGGAAATCATTCGAAGTCGGCGATCAAGGCGGCGCTCCGCCTCGCCGGTTTTGACGTGACGTTCTGCCCGCCCGATGAGCGCTCCCTCATGAATTTGAATGTCAATGAAAAGGTGGACCTCGTCGTCGTCGCCGGCGGCGATGGAACCGTTGCGAAGGTGGTTTCGAGCCTCGTCGACCGCAGCGTGCCGGTCGCCATTTTGCCCCTCGGCACCGCCAACAACATCGCTCGTTCGGTTGGCGTTTTTGGCACGCCGACTGACCTCGCCGAAAGTTGGGATCTTGATCACTGGCGTCCCTTGAACGTTGGCGTCGCACGCGGTCCGTGGGGCCAGACGCGCTTCGTCGAGGCTTTCGGAATTGGACCATTCGCCAAGTTGATCAAGAAGGGGGCCAACCTCGAAAGCCAAGGCGCCGCCCAATTGCGCGACGGCCGCAAATTGCTGTCGAAGATCGTGGCCAAAGCCGACGTGCTGGACGTTCGGCCCTCACCCGGCGACGGGCCGGTCGGCGGCGATTTGCTGGCGATCGAGGCGACCAGCATCGCGTACGTGGGTCCGGGCCTAAAGTTGGCTGAGCACGCCAAGGCCGGCGACGGACTGCTGGAGATTGTGACGCTCGCGGCGCATCAGCGTGATGCATTCGTGGATTGGCTGGCCTCGTCTTGCGAGGGCCCGCCCCCCGTGACGGTTCGCTTCGCAAAAGAGGTGAACTTGACCTGGCGAAATGCGCCCTATCGCATCGACGATGCGCACTTCAGTGCGCCAGCAGCCGATGCTTCGGCCGTGATCACGCTTGAAACCCAGCCCGTAAAGGTTCTCGTGCGGCCAGCGACGTCCGAGCATCCGGCGGCTAGATAATCGGGCAGTCAACTATCGGCGTTTCCATGGAACTTTTCGCGCAAGGCTCCGTTCCTCCCATATCTAAAACGACGAGAGGCCCCCATGAGCGAATTCCTGAAAATGATGCTCGCCATCGGAGTTCCATTTCTGCTGACGATGCTGTTGCTCTACGTCTCGCTCAAATCGGAGCAAAAACCACCGCAGCCTGCGGTCCGCGCCAAAGTGCCTGAAGTCGCTACAGCGGCTCTGGTGGCTGAGGCGGCGGAAGCAGGGGAGGCCAAGCGCGGCGGCGAGTAAAAACCCGCAACAGGGACCTAGGAGAACCCATCATGGCAAGACGCGCCGGACAGTCGACGCCTTCCAACGCAGATAAGGGCGGTTTCAACCCACACATTTCATCGACCGAGAAGCCTAAGCCTCAGGTCGGACCGATGCCTACCGATAACCCCGAAACGCGCGTTAACGACGAGGCCGACTCCCATCAAGGGGATCGAGACCGCGGAACGAGGAAGTGACCCGATAAGCCGCCGACGCCGCCGCTATTTCGGCACAACGCCACAGGCGATGCGGCCCTTGCCGCCGCCGCTTTCGGGCGTATCGGAATAGGTATCGCCGCCTTCGTGGATCATGAGGGCGCGACCGGCGGTTTCAGCAAAGGGCAAGTTGGGCGCAACGACCGTCTCGGAAATCTTCTTGGATTTTGCAGCCAGCTTTGGCAGATCGCCGCTGTGGCCCGGGGCGTGTGGCCCCTTGTGTGACTTCGTGGCTTGCGGGTCATAGTGATTGCCAGCCGCCATGCCGGCAGCAGGCTTTCCATCCTTAAGGCCCGGTCCGCAATCGCCCTTTTCGTGAACGTGAAAGCCGTGCTCGCCGTCAGGAATTTCGGCGACATTGATCTTGAATTCCGTTCCCTTTCCCGCCTCGCTGACGGCGATCTCGCCGATCTTGGCGCCGACGCCTTCGGCGGTGATGCCGTTGATGGCGACGACTTTTTCAGCCGCGTTCGCGGCGCCAGCGAAAGAGGCGAACAAAACACCCAACACGGCGACTTGTCTTTTCATCTGCTAACCTCCGTTCGAGAGTGATGTGCTGAAGCAACGCTGGACGGGCGCCGCCGTTCCGCTCCGACCTTAGTCCATCGACAAAAGGGACGGACGTCGGCTGCTCCGGCGAGTAGTTATTGCGAGCGGCCCTTGCCGGCAGGCGTCGTTCGACGCGCCTCTCCGCGTCTGTCCGGTGGTTGGGATTTGCTATCACGCAACTCATCCCCATCGCCTTTGCGTTTGGCCGACTTTTTCTTGGCGCTGGCTTTCAGGGTGGCGTCTCCGTACGTCGTTGATAACAGTCTCGCGTGAATTGCGATCACGGCGCAGAGCGCTTGTAATTTCTGATGTGCGTCAACAGAAGTTGAAGCGCATGGCGAAGGACGTCGCCGCGGATCTGGCCGGAAGTCTGCTTTTCAACGCAAAGGCGTTCACGAGACCAGCCTCCGTCGCGGTCGTGAACCGCGATGTGCGTGAGTCCCACGGGGTTGCCGTCCTCATCCGGTTTCGGTCCGCCGACGCAGGTGATGGCGATGGCGATGTCGGCGCTGCACTTGTTCAAGGAGCCTAGGGCCATCGCAGACGCAACCTCGGCGCTCACCGCTGTATGATCCGATATCAACTCGCGCGGGACGCCAAGCACGTTTTCCTTGCACGACTTGGAGTACGCAACGAAGCCGCCAAGCATGACCTCGCCGGCGTGAGGCGTGTCGCAAAGCAATGTTGCAAGCGCGCCCGCCGTGCAGGATTCAGCCGTGACGAGCATCAAGTCGAGCTGCCGGGCTTTCGCGATCACTTCGCCCGACAACTCGGTCAGGGATCGTTCGCCGTCCCTGTAATCGCGATCGTCAACCGCCTCTTGCATCGGGCGTGTGACACTTTTCGTCATCAAATGATCCTTCGAGCGGCGATCGAGAAGCGCCCTGACGGGGCGTTAAGACGAACGTCAGCAGATCGGTCCTTCAGAGTCCGGGTCCAACCGGTCAAACGCGCGCTGGCCGCCGGGGTTCCGGCGGTGCAAAAGTGGTCGGATAGCAGACGGCGCGACGCGACGTTTGACTAATTGCATCCCCTATCAGACAAAGCAGCGCCCTTCGCGGCCGCCTTCGGGCGAGTGCGGCGGCGCCATTCGAACGACATGGACCCGTTGAGATGAGATTTCTGGTCACCGGCGCGGCTGGCTTCATCGGCTTCCATACTGCGAAATATCTTCTCGATCGGGGCGACGAGGTCGTCGGCGTCGACAACATCAACAATTACTACGATCCGCGCCTGAAAGACGCCCGCTTGGCCCGACTAACGGCCGAAACGGCTTCAAGTTCATTCGCCAGGATATCGCCGATCGCCCTTCTATCGAGGCTCTCTTCAAGGTGGAGCGGCCAGACAAGGTCATCCACCTCGCGGCCCAAGCCGGCGTTCGCTATTCAATCGAAAATCCGCACGCTTACATCGACGCTAACATCGTCGGCACGCAGAACATTCTCGAAGGCTGCCGGCGCAATGGCGTGCAGCATCTCGTCTTCGCCTCTTCGAGTTCCGTCTACGGCGCGAACACGGCGATGCCGTTCAGCGTCCATCACAATGTTGATCACCCGTTGAGCCTTTACGGCGCGACGAAAAAAGCCAACGAGCTGATGGCGCACGCCTACGCGAGTCTTTTCCAGCTGCCGGTGACGGGATTGCGATTTTTCACGGTCTACGGGCCGTGGGGCCGCCCAGACATGGCGTTGTTCATTTTCACGCGCAAGATTCTGGCGGGAGAGCCGATCGACGTCTTCAACAACGGTCATCACGCGCGCGATTTCACGTATATCGACGACATCGTCGAGGGCGTCGTGCGGACCGCCGACAAGGTCGCGGCCCCAGACCCGAAATGGACGGCCGACGCGCCCGACCCTGGCGCCTCGTTTGCGCCCTACCGCATCTACAACATCGGCAACAACAATCCCGTCGAACTCATGTACTTCATCGGGTGTATCGAGAAGGCGCTGGGCCGCGAGGCAAAGAAGAATTTCTTGCCGCTGCAGCCGGGCGACGTCCCGAAGACCTACGCCGATGTCGATGCGCTGGTCGAGGACGTCGGCTTCAAGCCCGCGACGCCGATCGAGGACGGGATTGCGAAGTTTGCCGCCTGGTACCGGTCCTATTACGGCTAGCGCACTTCCTTGCGCTGCTCAGCCGTAAAAGCCGTAAAGGGCCGCGCGCGTTCGGCTAGCAGCCTTCAGGTTCGTTTGTAGACGTCGTCAAACCGGACGATGTCGTCCTCGCCCAGATACGATCCCGATTGAACCTCGATCAGCTCAAGGGGGATCTTCCCCGGATTTCGAGTCGGTGCAAAGCGCCGAGCGGAATGTAGGTGGAATTCGTTCTCATTCAGTTGCGATTGCTTGCCGTCGATCGTGATGAGAGCCGTGCCGCGCACGACGACCCAGTGCTCCGCGCGATGGAAATGCTTCTGAAGAGACAGTTTTCCGCCTGGCTTCACGACGATGTGCTTGACCTGATAGCGCGGGCCGAAGTCCAGCCGCTCGTAAGAACCCCAAGGTCGGAACACCTTGGTGTGCTCCAGCGCCTCGGACCGATGCGCGCCTTCGAGGTGTTTCACGAGTTGGCGCACGGACTCGCCCTTGGAGCGGTCGAAGACCAGCGTTGCGTCGCGAGTTTGAATGACGCCTAGGTTGGAGACGCCGACGAGGCAAACGAGATTCTCAGCTGAAACGTAGTTGCCTCCCGAGTCCTGAAAGATCGCATCGCCTTTTGCAGCGTTGCCAGCTGCGTCTTTCGCCGAGAGCTCCCACACCGCGTCCCAGGTGCCGACGTCCGACCACCCCATCGCGACCGCGATGACGCACGAATTGTTCGTTCGCTCCATGACGGCATAGTCGATAGAGAGCGCCGTCGCGCCGCTGAAGCTTTCGGCGTCAAGAAATAGGAACGCGCCGTCCCGTTCCGCTTGCGAAACTGCTTTCGACGCGGCCTCAACCGTCGCCGCGTCGAATTTCCGGTACTCGTCGAGAAGAGCGTCGGCGCGAAAGAGGAAGTTGCCCGAATTCCACAGGTACCCAGACTTGACGTAAGTTTCAGCTCGCGCGGCGTCCGGCTTTTCGACAAAGCCCTCCAGGGCGCGCACGCCGTCGTCTTGGGTTGCAGGCCCAGGCTTCAAATATCCATAGCCGGTTGCGGGCCGGTCGGGCTTCACGCCAAAGCATACGAGCGAGCCGCGTCCGGCGCTGCGCGCCGCAGATCGGGCGGCGGCGCGAAAACTGTCGACGTCGAGGACGACATGATCCGCCGCAAGCACCAACACAAGCGCGTCCGGATGGCGTGAGGCAATGAACGCAGTTCCAGCTGCGATTGCCGGGCCTGAATCGCGCCGCACGGGCTCCAGCAGAATGTCGGCCTGCAGACCGAGTTCCGCGACCTGGTCCGCAACCATGTGGCGATAGTCGGCATTCGTGATCACGACCGGCGGGTCGAACAAGTCAGGATCCGTGGTCCGCGCGAGCGTCTCCTGAAAAGTCGAGCGCGGCCCCATGAGGTTGATGAATTGCTTGGGGGCAGCCTGGCGGGAAGCCGGCCAAAGCCGCGTGCCGGCGCCGCCGCACATGATGAGGGGGGTTATGCGCGTCATCGTCTGTCCACGGATGAGCTGGCGGATCGGCTCCAGGTTCCAGCTCTCGGAACAATAGAGCTCGCGCGCGTCCGGAATGAGGAAGCCGATCTCCTCCTTGTTCTCCGGCGGCCCGGTATAGACGGCGAGCAGCCTCGGGTCGGTTTCCCGCTTGTGCCGGAGCCTGGTGTAGAGCCTGAGCTGGCCGTTGATCCAGGTCGGCTTGGACGATCCGTAGAGGAAGATGATCACGTCCGAATCGACGAAATATTCCTCGAGCTCGACGCGCGTCTCTTCCGACGTTTCCCCGCCGCTGGGCAGCGCGGCCGGGAATTTGTGCGCGGCGAACTCCTTCTGGATGGTGCGGGCGATGGCGATGTCGCTGATGTCGGCATCGATGAAGACCAGCGAGGACGGCTTCCTCGGCCCGGGCGGGGTCGCGCAGGCGAGCGCCCTGGCCTTTACCGCTTCCTTGAATTCCTCGAGCGTCGAGGAGGTCACCGTGTCCCCCTCGAGAAGCGAGGCATAGCCCTCGTCGGCGACGCTGGCCGGATCGAGGTCCGGCCGCCGCCATTGCATGATCGCGACCTTCCCCGCCTGCGCCGCCTGCGCCTGGAAATGGGTATAACCGATCGGCAGGTCGTCGGGCCGGCGACCGGCATAGGGGCCCAGCAGCTGCACCATCAAGCCGCAGTCGCCGAGGTCCTGCTGGAACGCATCGGTGAAGTCGGGCCCGCCCTGCGGGAAGCGGCTGGCGACACGGGTCGGAATGCCGAATTGCCGGAGGAAATGATCGAGCTGGGCCGCCTCGTCGGCGAGGTCGTCGGTCGGCTGCGCGATCAGCACCGCGCATTTGGCTGGTATAGCCCGGGCCGGTGCGGCGGCAGCGGCGGCCGGCGCTCTCGGCTTTGGCGGGAAACCGGCCGCGCCTTTCCGCATCGGGATCAGGCGGTCGCCAATCTGTTCGGCCAGGCGATGGACACCCTCGCGGAACCGCGCCGCGTCGGCGATCGGCGACAGCGGCATCGCCGGACCGCCGTCGCTGCTGGAATGGAGCTCGATCCGGAGATGTTGTTCGAGCGCCTTGGGATAATGCTCCAGAGTGGGATGGAGCGGCAGGCATTCGACCAGGAACAGCCGCGATGGGTCCGGGTTCGCGTCGCAAAATGCCGCGAGCTCCCGCAGCGTGAACTCCCGGCTGACCCAGGCGCGGGAGCCGACCGCCAGGAAGATCGCGGAGTTTTTCGCCGCTTCCAGAAGCTCCGGAAGCCGCTGGTTGGCGCGCAGCATGGGATCGAAGAAGATTTTGAGATCGTCGGCGCCGCGCCCGATCCTTTGCCGCAGCGCGCTGCGGAGATGATTGTGAAGTTCAGACACCCACTGGACGCCGTCGAGCGCGGGCGCATTGTCGAAATGGGCGTAGCTGACGAACAGGTCGAAACGATAATCGGTCGTGTAGGGCATGGCCAACACTCCCCCCTCGGCCAGAATAGGCCGATCCACGGCGCTTGTCATCAGCAGGAAGCGCCGCGATTGATCCACTTTGCAACGGAAACCCTCGCTCGAGCCAGTGCCGTGAAAAGCACGCCAGGCACGGCGTCGAGGCCGAAACGATCCAGGCCGCCGCCCGCATCGCGGCGGGATGAAGGCGGTTGCCACGGTCCACGCCACGTTATGAAGCCGGAAGGGGAGCGATGCGCGAGCGTCGCGGCCCCATCGAGGCCCGCTGAGTTAGTCACGCTCCAGGGCGCTCGAAGGCTCCGCCGCGGGCTAGGATTCTCGGCCGTTTTGGGATAGTCTTCCACGACTTGCGGGAGGACGGCCATGGGCTTCGGACGGTACGCAATTGTCGCAGCATGTTTGGCAGCGCTGTCGGGCGCGGCAACCGGTCAGCGGACCGTCGCCGGCTATGACGGCGACCTGATCCAGGAGGTCGGAGAGCCGATGCCTCGTCCGACCTGGCACCAGTCCGACGCCCGCCCAGCGCGAGGCGGCCGACGCGGCCCTGGCCGCGTTCGACAACCCCGACCCTGACCCGCTTCGCCAGCGAGGACGAGTTCCGCCGCTATCTCGGCGCGGTGCTGGCCGCGAACCGGGCGCGCCGGGGCTGGTACGCCGGCTCCGGCCACATCCAGTTCGCCCAGGCGCGAAACCGGCGACGTCCAATCCGACGCGGTCGAGCCGATCTGCCCCGACAGCGATCCGCAATGCGCGGCCGCAGTCGGGGACGAGCGACGAGGGCAATGTCATCGTCACCGGCAGCCGCATCCCGGCGCCGACCAACCGCGCGGTCTCGGTCACCCCGGCGACCAACGGCCAGATCACCAACAACCAGATGCGCAACGTCGAGGAAGGCGACATCGTCAAGCAGATCAACCAGTTCCTGCTGGTCCTGCAGGACGGCCGCATCTTCGTGGTCGACACGCGCGGCGGCAGCGGCCGCCGGCTCGCGCTCGCCGACCGGACCAACGTCTATCGCGACCCGGGCGAGCGACATGTGGTATGACGAGATGCTGGTGTTCGGCGACCGCGTGCTGATCACCGGCTATTCCTACCGCCAGCGACGCCACCGAATTGTCGGTGTTCCGGCTCGACACGGCGACGGCCGGCTGCGCCGCGAGGGCGTCTTCTACATGTCGTCCAACGATTATTACAGCTCGAGCAATTACGCGACGCGGCTGATCGGCGACAATCTGGTCATCTACACGCCGTTCGACGTGTCGCGGACATGACCGGCGCCAGCGTTCAGCTGGCCGGTCGTGCGCCGCTGGCGTTCCGACGAGGAACGCCGAGGTCGACATCGATCGCCGCAGCCGGCCCCTGTTCGACGCGGCCGAGATCTACCGCCCGGTCCGCGCCGCTCGACGATCCGACCGTCCACACCGTCTCGGTCTGCCCGCTCGGCGCGGTCGGCGCGGACCGCGACCTCGAATGCCGCACCACCGCCTTCGTCGGCCCGAACACCGTCGCAATGGTATGTGACCGAGAGCGACGCCTTCCTGTGGACGGTGTCGCGCGAATACCAATCCTACGATTCGCCAGGCCTGCGACGCGCCCGCCGACCTTCGAGACGACCTACGAGCCGGCTTTGCTCTACCGCGTGCCGGTCGACGGCGCCGCGCCGGGGCTGATCGGCGCGCGCGGCGTGCCGCCCGACCAATTCTCGCTCCATTCGCGCGGCGGCCGCTTCCGCGCTTTGCTCAAGGACCGGCCGCGTTATTGCAACAACGAGCGCGAGTACCGAGGCGCGGCTCGCCTATCTCGACATTCCGCTGACCAGCTTCGGCCCGACCGTCCGCGAGGTGGCGCACGACCGCTACACGCCGCTGCCCGGCGTCAAGTCGCACTATCATCGCCAACCGCTTCACCGACCGCTACCTCGTCTATGGCAGCCTCGGCCGCTACCGGCGCGGCCTTGCGGAAAATGCGATGCCGCCCGCCTATGTCGTGCCGGTCGACCGGCCGCAGGACGTGCGCGCGCTTCCGCGTCAGCCACACCGTGATCCGCGCCGAGCAGGCGGGCAGCGACATCGTCCTGACCGGCTATCGCGACTTGGACGGGCTGATGGTGACCCTGATCGACCTCGACCGGCTGCCCCGCATCGCCTCGTCGGTGCGGCTCGAGCAGCGCTACGAGAGCGAGGGCCGCAGCCACGCCTTCAACAGCCTGATCGAGGCGCGACGGCAACGGCGTGATGGGCCTGCCGACCGTCAGCCGCGAAGACGGCGAGCAGCCGGGCGGCCTGGCGCAGCAGTGCCTCGGACCTGAGCTTCCTCACCGTCGACCGGCGGGGCCGGCTGCAGCCGATCGGCGAGCTCGAGCGGCGCTTCGACTATGGCGGAAGCGATGACGACGGCGAGGACGGCATCCCCGGCTATCAATGCGAGGTCTCGTTTGCTCCAGGGCGGCCCGCGCTCATTCCCCGCCCATCTCGAGGACGCCCTCGAGGAAGCTGCGCTTCTTCGACTTCCCCTCGCGCTCGCCGCCCTTCTCCTGCGAGCGCTCAGAGAACTCGGCGCTCGTAGTGGGAGCCCTCGGCATCGACCAAGTGCTCCAGCCCACCGCGGTCGAGGAAGACCCCCTTGGAGGCTGCACTGGTCTCATGAACCCCCACTCCGTTGCGCTCGTAGCTGCCGACTCGCTGCCGCACTTGGGGCAGATAAGCGTCGTGTGGTTCCGTTCAAGGTCTTCTTCCTCCGAGCTCGTTCCAGGCTATGTAGGCCGCAATGATGATGCCGATGGCGGAGATGATCGCCGTCGAGGTAGTCATCGCCCTCCTCTCGGTTGCTCTCCTGGGGAGCTACCCGATTAACAACTGATCTACGCTGCGCATCTGTTCTGGGCCTCCATCAGCTCGAAGCTTGCCGGTCCACTTCGTCGAGCGCGAGGCGGTGGGAGTAGGGCTCGACATCGATCTCGCCGGCGAGGTAGTCTTCCACCAGAGGGGGACCTGGTCGCGGCCCTTGACGCCGCCGATGGAACCGGCGACGCGGCGACCGGTGATCAGGAAGCGGGGAACGACGTCGAGCGTCTCGCCCTTGCCGGCGACCCCGGCGATCGCGGCAGGGCCGCAGCCCAATCCCGGCCTCGTCGACCGCCTGGCGCATCACGGCGACGTTGCCGGTTGCCTCGAAGGTGTAGTCGGCACCGAAGCCGCCGGTCATCGCGAGGACCTGCTCGACCGGACCCTCGCCCCCCCTCGAGCACGTCGGCGGCGCCCGTCGCGGGCCAGCTCCAGGCGCTCCGGCGAGAGGTCGATGCAGACGATTCGCTCGGCGCCCTGCAGGCGGCAGCCGGCGACCGCGCCGAGCCCCACCACGCCGGCGCCGAAGACGACGCAGGTGCTGCCCGGCGCCACCGCGGCGGTGTTCATCGCCGCGCCGAGACCGGTGGAGAGGCCGCAGGCGAAGAGGCAGGCGTGCTCGAAAGGCGCTTCGGCATCGATCTTGGCCAGGCCACTGCCCCGCATCACGGTGTACTCGGCGAAGGTCGAGCAGCCGATGAAGTGGCGGATGCCGTCGCCCTGGCGTAGATTCGGGTGCTGCTGTTGGTCAGTCAGTCGTCCGCGGCTCGCGGATCGCCAGTACAGGTCGACGGGCTACGCGAGCGGATGGTACCGCCGCACTGGGGTGAGAAGAGGGTGACGACATGGTCGCCGGGTGAGAGCGACGTGACGCCCTCGCCGACCTGCTCGACCACCCCGGCTCCCTCGTGGCCGAGCACGGTCGGTGCGTAGCCGGAGGGACCCCGCCGGAGGCGGTGTAGAGGTCGGTGTGGCAGACACCGCAGGCGACGAGCCGGACCAGCACCTCGCCGGCCTGGGCCTCGGCGAGCTCGACCTCCTGCACCGCGCAAGCGGCTCGCCGAACTGCTCGAGCACCGCGGCGCGCATCTTCATCCCTGGCCTGCCATCCCCCGGCTCAACTGCTCTTGAAGGAGCGGCCTCCTCCGAGCCTCCCGTCGCGTCGCCCTCGCTGTAGGCGTGGGCTCCGGCGCTAGCCAGGCTGCTGCTGTTGACGATCAGGTATCCTCGCGAATCGGCCGCCCGTCGAACCAGCACTCGAGGATCTCCCGCGCCCCGGGCGGCGTAGCGTTGGGCGGAGAGGTGGTCGAGGCGATGGCATCACGTGGCCATGGGGCTGGAGACGGCGAGGCGACCATCAACTGCCGCCGTTGATCAGGAACAAGGGCAGCGCTGGGTGAACTGTGTCGCACTCCGGTCAAGTGCAAGGAGGCCGCCACCGCTTCCTCGCTCTGCATCTCTAGGACGCGCCCGGCCTGTCCGATACCCAATCATCATGCTCCGCGTTGGCGCGGTGAAAGTCCTCCAGCGCACCGATGTCGATCCACTTCTCGCGAATGACATGGTATCGCACCCGGCCGCCGTGGCGAACGACGTCGTTGATCAGATCGGGCACGTCGAGCCGGACCCCAGGCTGTACCAATGCGATGGCTTGCGGGGACATCATGTAAATCCCAGCGCTCACGAGATACTGCTGGACTGGCTTTTCCCGAATGCTGGCTACGAGTCCGTTCTGCGTCTCGACGAGGCCAAACGGAATCTGATAGTGATCCTCGCGGACACCGAGGGTGATGAGCGCCCCACTGGCAATGTGACCCTCGCGAAAGCCCCGAAAATCAAGCTTGGTGAGGATGTCGCCGTTCATTACTAGCAAGGGCTCCTTCACATCCCCTTTGACGTAGCCCAGTGCGCCCGCAGTCCCGAGCGGCGTGGGTTCATCCACATAACGAACGCGGAGGCCCAGGCGACGGCCATCTGAAATGTACGACCGGATGAGCTCCGCCTTGTACCCGACCGAGATGTACACTTCGGCGACCCCAGCGCTCCGCAATTGGGTCAGAATGAGCTCGAGGATCGGTCGCCCGCCGATCGGCAGCAGAGGCTTTGGCACCTCGTCGGTGAGCGGCCGCAGCCGGCTGCCCAGGCCTCCCGCCATCACAAGCGCCTGCGTCGTCACACCGCGTAGACAGTCGGCTTGTACTGATCGAGATGCTGACGAATCCAGTCGATGGTCGCCCGCAGCCCGTCGTCGAGCGAGTGGCGCGGCTCCCAGCCCACGAGCGCCTTCGCCTTGGTCGCATCCGCCACGAGGCGTTCGACCTCACTCGCATCGGGACGGACGCGGTTCGCGTCGAACACGATCTGTATACTGCGGCCGACGAGCCGGATGATGGTGGCCGCAATGTCGCCCACTGACACTTCACGCCCGGTGCCGAGATTGATGACCTCTCCCACCGCCGCATCGGTGTCGGCGATCTTCAGGAAACCATCGACCGTGTCGGCGACGTAGTTGAGGTCCCGCGTCGGGAAGGTAGCGCCGAGCATCACTTGATTTTGCGTCAGCGCCTGGACGATGATCGCTGGGATGACCGCGCGGGCCGACTGCCGCGGCCCGTAGGTGTTGAATGGGCGCGCGATCGCAAGGGGAAGCTGAAAGGACCGGTGGTAACTCAACGCGACCTGGTCTGCACCAACCTTGCTCGCGGCATAGGGCGATTGTCCCACCAGCGGATGCCGCTCGTCGATTGGGACGTACTGCGCCGTGCCATAGACCTCGCTCGTGGAGGTGTGGATGATGCGCCGCGTTCCGTGGCGGCGCGCGGCCTCGAGCACGTTCAATGTGCCAATGACGTTCGTCATCACCACATCCTGCGGGGCGACGTACGAATACGGGATCGCGATAAGGGCGCCGAGATGAAACACGGTGTCAGCGCCGCTCACCGCCTCATCGACACGACGTGGATCCCGCAGATCGCCGCTGATGACCTCCACGTCGTGCCGCTGGTGTGGCAGAAGATCTTCGAGGTGGCCCCAATGGTTGCGCGAATTGTAGTGCACAAATGCGCGGACCTTGGCTCCTTCGCCAAGCAGACGCTCGACGAGATGACTGCCGATGAACCCCGCGGCGCCCGTCACGAGCACCGTACGCCCTTGCCAGGTCATGGGTGGATGGGAGATGTGAACGAGGCGGGGATGGACTGCCGCTGTTCGCGCACGACGTCTTCTACCGTCTGTGTCAAGCGAAATGGCGGGCTCCCATCCGGTTACGGCCGTTATGCGAGACCGATCGCCGCTCTGAAATGCGACATCGCCAGGGCGAGCGGGGGCGGACACGACCTGCGGTCGAACGCCAGCCGTCGCAAATAACATTTCGAGCACGACCCGCCCTTCTGTGGCCCGGCCAGAGCAAAGGTTGAGTACAGGATCCTGAACGTCGCTCTCTACGATCCGCACGTACGCTCGAGCAATGTCCCGTACATCGGTGAGATCACGCCACGTGTCGAGCGGGCCGCACCGAAACACGCCGTCGAATCCGGATCGAAGAGCGTCGCGCGCCCACTGAGCGAGCGCCGACCGAGTGTCGCCGCCGGGACCAATCGTGTTGAAAGGCCGGCAGACGGTGACACGCAATCCAGACGCCGCGAATGCAAAGGCGATCGCTTCCGTCGCGGCCTTGCTCGCGCCGTACATCGTCACGGGACGCGTAGCTTCCGATTCTTTGACCGGATTTCTCTCACGCGGCACCGCGCCGTACACGGCGCTCGAACTGGCCACGAGTACCTTCGCCCTCGGCGCGTATCGCCGTAACCGCATCGAGGACGCGGAACGCCGCGAGGCTATTGTTGTTGACAACCGCTTCCCATGCGATCACCTCGAGGGTTCACACGGGCTGCGAGGTGAATCAGCGCCTCGGGCTCTGCAGTAGTGATCAGGGCGCGAGCCGTCTCCTCGCTCGGTAAGATCCAGCGACGTTCGGGGCGAATGCCGATCGATCCTCACGTCATGTCCCGCGGCCGCAAGGGCCCGCTGGACATGAAGGCCGACAAATCCTCCCGCCCCCGTCACGAGGACCCTCATCTACGGAGATGTGCTCACCCAGAAATCCGCCGTTAGTTCTCCGGGCCGAACGCGGAATGTCTTCCAGTCGACGATCGGCGCCGTCCGCCGCACCGACACGGTAGGAGTCGGAAATTCCACCGGGGCACACGCGCCCGGGGAGCGGAGCAGGAGCATGTCCGGAGAGAGCGCGCGCGACAATCGTAAGGCTTCCACACAGTCGACATCCTTGGACCCAGGCGGCGCAGCACCGCGCGTGGCGCGCGAGTACAGAGCCAGCCCGCGACTAAACCCGCCCGAGAGTTGTGGGTCGTCCACCGCTGTAATCAACTGCGATACGTGGTGTTCGCTGACGACCCGGGCCATGTCAGCGTCGAGCAGTCGGGCCGAGGCGTATTCATGTTGGCCGTTGTGAGTCAACAGCGCTCCATATCCGATAACCACGCACGCCCCCGTAATGCCGATCGCGCGTCGAATCGACGAGCCTTCCCACAACGTGGTGAGCGCGAGCGCGAAGGTGCACGCGCTGGCGAGAACATACGGCAGGGCGTAGTTGCCGGGGAACGACGGCCACATCATGTAGATCAGGGCGGCGCCTAGCGGAAGTGTCGCGGCAATGGGAAGCATTTGCCGATAGCGCCGAGCGTGCGACGTCCGTGCGGTTGCGGCGAGGACGATGACGAGCAGGAACATGGCGTTCGCGGGAAACAACGGCTCGCGCGTGACCGGGAGTACCAACGCACTCAGCACGTTCTCATGTTCCGCAAGGAGATGTTCTCAATGCCAAAGCGCGAGGCATAGCCCGTGGCCGCTCCAGGGAACGGACCGCGATCACGGGAATCACATTCAGAATGGCGACGGCAACGCCAACGAGCGAGACGAGGCGCACCGATCGCCGATCGATTTTCGGGAGCGCGAACCGGCCCTCGCCCCGGTGGCACAATCCGAACGAGGAGCACGAATGGCACGGCGGCCACCATTGGCTCTCGCACCCAAATGGCGAGCACCAATAGCACGGACACGGCCGCCGCCGACGCCACGGCTGCGTCGCCGTGTGGTACGAGGCGGCGACGAGGAGTCGCGACGAGCATGAGCAGAGTCGCGACATGCTCGATTGCCTGCGGAAGATCCAGACGCTTCGCGCAGAGTCGGTGATCACGAAGAACGCGGCGCCTGCCAAGCCGGCGCGCGACGGGCGCCGAGCTTCGAAAGAGCGCATGTAGGATGTTCGCGACGATGGCCAGCATGATGAGGCGCGAAGCAACTGCCAGCCGAGTGGGTCGCTGCCAAACATCCCCCAGTTCGCGGCGATATAGGCCAGCGAGACGGCATTCACCCGGCCCTCACGCACATGCTCCTCCACGAGAGCACGGAAGCCATCCATTGTCGAATGCGGAGGACGAGAGCAGCACCAGCCAACCCCCGAAATCAACGACAGGAAACGGAAGCGCCACCCATGGCCGGATAAGTGCAAGGCCCAGGGCGCCGAGGATCGCGACGGCAAGCAGCGCTTCTCCGGCACGGGGAAGGCGCACGGCCTCACGCGGCTCACACCGGTCGAGCGGGAGAGGCGAGGAGAGAGCTCGTCATCCTCGCTCGCTAGGTCAGCATTGGCCGCTGTCCCCGCGTCGGCCAAGTCAGTCGTGCGGTCGACGACGAACGGCGGCCGCTGCTTCGTGGCCAGATGGATACGGCCAATGTACTCGCCCAAGCAGACCGATCAGGACGAACTGCACGCCGAACAGAAAGGCAGTGAAGCTGACGATTGACGCCCAGCCCGGCGGAACGCCGCCCTGCAGTCGAACGACCAGCGCGTACGACCAGATAAAGAATGAAATTGCCGCCGTCGCGAGACCCAATGACCATGCCGATCCGCAGCGGCAGGATGGAAAACGAGATGATCGCCGTGGCGGCCATGCGCCAGCGACGCGCAAACGAGTACGCGCTCCGTCCCGCGCGACGCGGCGCCGCCCGGAAAGGCACTGTTACGCTAGGAAAGCCGAGCCAACTCACGATGCCGCGAATAAAAACCTCTCCCTCGGTCATCCGCACGATGTAGTCGACAACGCGGCGGTCGAGCAGACGGAACTCGCCCGCACCCTCATTCATGGGGACTCCGCTCAGCGAGAGAACAGTCGGTAGAACCAGCGCGACGTGAGCCGCTGCAGTCCGCCGGTGACGCTCGGCATCGAGACGCTGCGTGTGAACGACCGGCGAGCCCTCGCGCCAATGCCGCACGAGCTCCGGAATCAGGGTCGGCGGATGCTGGAGATCGGCGTCCATGGTAATGACGGCGGCACCACGCGCAAACCGGAACCCGGCCACGAGTGCTGCCTGCTGGCCAAAACGGCGCGCCAACCGGATGCCGCTCACGCGCCAATCCTCCTTGGCCAGCTGCTCGATAACCCGCCACGTGTCGTCCGTGCTGTCGTCGACGACGATCAGCTCGAAGTCGAACGGCTCCGTCCTTGAGCGCAGCGTCGATCGCGTCGCGAAGCTCGCGGATATTCTCGCGCTCGTTATGCGAAGGGAACGACGATGGAGATCAGTCGGCGTTCACAGCGGCTCACCCGACGCGACTACGTGCAGCGCCGACCTCGCCCGGGAACCCGCCGGACGCGATACCGGCCCGGCGTGCGATGTCCGTCACCGGTTGCCAACTCGGCGACATTCGGAACCAGCCGTCACGGCACATGGCCCGTTCGCCGTCACTGAGATACCGGGAGCCACAGAGCTCGCGCACGTCACCGCTGGTCCCGGTACGGGGCGACGGCGAGGTCGAGGCGCTCGCCACACTGGCACATCCACCCGATCACCTGGGCCGGCACGCCCGCGACGAGCGCATATGGCGGGACATCCCGCGTGACGACCGCCCCCGCCGCGACGAAGCAGTATCGCCGAACGTGTTCCCGCAAATGATCGTCGCGTTGGCGCCGATCGATGCTCCACGACCTCACCGGCGTCGCGCTGGTACTCGTGCTTCCGCGAGACGTGGCTCCGCGGATTCATGACATTCGTGAAGACCATTGACGGGCCGAGGAACACGTCATCGTCGCACTCCACCCCTTCGTAGATGCTGACGTTGTTCTGGACCTTGACGTTGTTCCCGAGACGCGTCCCCGGCATCACCACCACGTTCTGGCCGAGGCTGCATCGCTCGCCGATCACCGCACCGCGATTGACGTGACAGAAATGCCACATGCGTGTCCCCCGCCCGATGGTTGCTCCGTCATCGACGTAACTCGAGACGTGAACGAAGTATCCTCCCGCGTGCTCTCGCATTTCGCTCATGAGGAGCGCGCCTCCTGGGAGAAGGCCCGCAGCGGGAGGTGGATCTCACTGCCGGTACGCGCGGACTCATAAATACCGAGGATGAGCTCCAGTGACTTGCGCCCTTCGCGCCCATCCGTGCCCGGCGCCGCTTCGCCGCGAAGCACGCTCACCACGTTGTCGTAGTACGGACGGTGGCCGGACCCGTACACCGAAAGCGGATCGGGCGCGACGCGCAGCGCCTCGGCCTCGCGATCATCGTCATGGTATTCGGCGAACTGCCATTGCTCCACGCGATTCAGCGCGGTCCCTCCGATCTGCACGGTCCCCTTCTCCCCGATGATCGTAATCGATCCCTCGAGGTTTCGCGGATAGGTCAGCATCGTGGTCTCGAGCACGCCTAGCGCCCCGCTGCGAAACCGCAGGATCGCCGCGCCGGTATCCTCGCGTCTCGATGCGCCGCCCCAGCGTCGCCGTCTTCGCCGACACGGATTCGACTGGCCCCATGAGCCATTGAATCAGGTCCACGTAGTGGCTCGCCTGGTTCATGAACGCTCCACCATCGAACTCCCATGTGCCGCGCCACGGCGCCATGTCGTAGTACGACTGCGGTCGATTCCAGAACACGCGGACGCTCGCCATGATAGACGCGTCCGAACCGCCCGCGATCGACGGCGCGCTTCAGCAGCTGAACGCCCGGGATTGAGGCGGTTCTGCTTCACCACGAAGAGATGCACGCCGGCCTCGTCGCACGTCCTGAACCAGCTGGTCCGCTTCTTCCAGGCGAGTCGCCATTGGCTTCTCGCAGACGACGTGCAGGCCGCGCTCCGCCGCCATGATACCATGCCGCGGATGGAGGCCGCTCGGCGTGCAGATCACCGCCGCATCGGCGTCGGTCTCCGCGAGCATGGCGGCATAGCTGGGAAACGCGGGCACGCCGTATTGCTCACCGGCGGTTCGCGCGCGGTCCGGCACCTCATCGCACACCGCGACCAGTGTCAGCTCCGGATGCTCCTCAATCGCCTCGAAGTGGCGATCGCTGATTCGCCCGCATCCTACGACCGCGAGACGAATGGGCTGATCGTGCCTGGGCTCGGATTTCATGACGGCGCTCGATTCAGGAATGCGTGTCTGACGCGCTCGCGTACATGTCGCGCACGCGCTCAGTATACGAGTCCCAAAGAAACTCGCGCTCGCAGAGCTTCAACGCATTGTGTCGCATCGCGTCACCGCGGCCTCGAATCTCGCGCCACACGCGGTCAGCCTCCGCGACAAGCTGCGGCCACGGCACGCCAAAGGCATCGACCGCGAATCCGGCGTCGTTCTCCTTCATCATCCGATCTACCTGTCCCGTGCCACGAGACACAATTACGGGCAGGCCCGCCGCGAGGTATTCGCCAAGCTTCGTGGGCTGACTGAACCGGTTCATCCGGCTTGGTGCGCGGAGCAGAAGGCCGGCGTCGGCCGCGGAAAGGTACCGTCCAACCTCCTGTTGTGCGACGGTAAGCACCGTCGCCTGGTCCGACGGAACTCCCTGCCTGTGGAGCATGCGCCGCATGGCGTCCACATCCGGGACGAGAGCGAGCAAATGCACGCCGCTATGCTGTTCGGCCATCGCACGAAAGAACGGAATGAGGCCATCCTCGATGTGCTGATACCGTCCGAGCGTTCCCGCGTAGGCGAGCACGACCTGGTGCGCCAAGGCGAGCTCGGCGCGGGTCTTCTCGCGAACCGTGCGGTTGAACACGACCGCTGGAACACAGCATGGCACGTAGGTCAACTGATGCGCGCTCGCGCCCTGCTCCTCGAGCCATTCGAGCATCCCGGGCGATACGGAGATGACTCCCTGTGAGCCGGCGAGGGTCGTACGGAGTCTCGTCAGGTGATGGTGGTATCCTCGCAGCGTGATCGCGTCGGCGCCGTTCGGGCCGTCGTATCCGCGCGCGAAGAGGAACTCTTCGGGCCATGCGCCACGGATGTCCGCGAATGATCACGCTGTCGGAAAGGTGAAGTCGCATCGCGCTTGCCCACTCGAATCCCTGCTCGCCTCGACAGTGAAACACGACGCGTCGACCGCGCGCGCGATGTCGTATGCGCCACGCCGCGAGACGCGCGTTCCGCAGCACGCCGAGTCGGCTGACGAATGGGTGAAGCACGACGTCAACCTCGGGAGCTCGCCTCCGGAAGGCCGCGATCCTCCGCCGCATCGATTCGCGAAGCGCGATGCGCGCAGGTTCGAGAAAGAGTGCAATGACCCGCTCGGGCCGCCGCTCCCCGTTTGTGCGTGCCTGGGTGCGGAGAGGGTCGATGACCTGCGACGCAATGATTTCGCCGAGAGATTCGCTCGCGACGACGTGCACGAGCACGTACCCCGACGACTCGGTGGCGACCACTGCATTCATTGGCGCCTTCGGCGTCGGCTCGATGCTGCGCCCCGGACAGCGGCAGCGATGCGCGGCCCCGCCTCACCTCCACCGAATCCCTCGAGCACGCCGGGCGGCACGGGGCGTCTCCCGGCGCATCGTTCGGCAAGCGGCCCAACCGTGGTAAGGCCGTTCCCCGCCAGCACGTTGAATCCCGCATCCACGCTTTCGGGCCACTCGGTGGTATCACGCAGCGTGATGCACGGGACGCCGTGGAACAGCGCCTCCTTCTGCAGTCCACCCGAATCGGTGAGAACTCCACGCGCACGGAGTACGAGCCCTTGCATGTCGAGATACCCAACCGGCTCGATACAGATGACACCATCAATCGCCGGCCGCTCTGAGCCTAACGACGCCGCAAGCCGTGGGTGGACCGGCAGGACGACCGGCGCAATGTCACGCCCGACCGACTCGAGGGTCGCGACAATCGAGCGCAGGCGCCCGGGATCGTCCGTATTCGCGGGCCGATGAATCGTCGCGACAAAATACGCGCCCGGTCGCAGCCCCGCCGGCAGCGCCCGCCCCATCGCTGGACCTCGCGCTTCAACGGCGAGGTCGAGCATTACGTCACCGACGAACGAAACGCCCTCAGTGATGCCTTCGCGCGCCAGTTGTCGTACAGCATTCGGCGTCGGACAGAACAAGAGATCGCACAGGTGATCCGCGACGACCCGATTCACCTCCTCCGGCATGTCTCTGTCGTACGACCGAAGGCCGGCCTCGACATGATCCACGGCCACATGAAGCTTCGCAGCCGCGAGAGCGCCGGCGAGAGTGGAGTTCGTATCCCCGAACACGAGGACTCGATCGGGGCGCTCGCGCTCGACGACTTTCTCGATCTCGGCGATCATTCGGCCGGTTTGCGCACCGTGACTCCCCGAACCGATACCAAGGTGAAACAAGGGCCGTGCGAGCTCGAGCTCGCGAAAGAAAATCTCGCTGAGACGGTCGTCGTAGTGCTGCCCCGTATGGACGAGCAGCTCGTCGACACCAGCGTCACGAAGGGCCCGGGAGACGATGGCCGCCTTGATGAACTGCGGGCGAGCGCCAACCACTGTCAGGACCCGCACGCGCCTCCAACCGGTGCCTTCACGCCAGGACGACCGGCTCGGGCTCGAGGGCGCGTAGTCGGCGCAATGAAGCAGCGAGTGTCAGGACCCCCAACGCTTCCGGCGACGCAGGAGGAACGGCATCGACATTCACGTACCCTCCCAGGATTTCGCGTGCGTCTTCGAGGCGTTCCCGAAACGTGGCCGCAACCCGCTCCTCCTTCCACCACTGGGCCCATGGAGACATGAACCCCACCTTGTCGCGGCGCTCGAGGATCTCTGTCGGCACTACCCCACGCATCGCATCGCGAAGCACGCGCTTGCTGCGGCCATCGTGGAAGAGCATTTCCGAGGGCAGCGAAAGCGACAGCTCGACCAGGCGATGATCGAGAAACGGCAACCGGACCTCTCTCGAGAACGCCATCGAGTTGCGATCCGCGTACCGCAGGAGCTCCTGCAGGTGACCGTGCATGAGGTCGGCATACAACCGCCTCTTCACCGCGTCGCCTTCCAACCGCAACATACGCGGCTCCTCACCGCCGAACAGTTCGCGCAGATCGCTGGCGAGGAACGACGTATCGCGTTCGGCATCGATTGCGAGAGAAATGTCGCGCCATTCCGCGACACAATGGATGACAGCCAGTAGCGAACAGCCGCCCGGGGTGGCACCGGATCCACGCCGATCACGCTCCGAGTCGCCAGGCGTTCTTTGCGCCACGCTCGCCAACGCCCTGCGCGGGCCAGCGACGAGAGCAAGAGCGCCGGGTAGTGTGCGTAGCCGGCGAGATACTCGTCTGCGCCCTGGCCGTCGAGCATGACCGTCACCCCATGGCGCTTCGCCAGTCGCTGGACGAGATAGGAAGCGAACACGCTCGTGGACGTGAACGGCTCCTCCTGGTGATACGCCAACTGGTCGAGCTCGATGAGAAACTCACCGGCCGTTGGGACGACGGAGTAGCCTGGGACGCCCGTTCGCGCGAGCACGAGGGCGGCGTACCTACTCTCGTCGAGCGACGGGTCATCCATGCGCGCAGTGAACGCCTTTTGCCCAGCGGCCGCGCCTAACGCATTGATCTGACAGAGGACACTCGACGAGTCGAGGCCGCCGGACAGGCTCGTTCCGATTGGAACATCCGCCCGCAGGCGGATCCGGACGCTGTCGCGAAAGAGCTCAGCGAACCGCGCCGCGGCCTGTGCCGCCGTCACGGATCGATCGTCCGCGATCTGCACATCCCAGTACCGACGCAAGCGAGCAGTAAGCCTCGCCTCTGATAGCTGAACGGTCAGCGAGGTTGCAGGGAGAAGCCTCCGTACGCCTTTCCACACCGTGTTCTCAACGCCCGCCTGCTCCCCAAACCGGAAGAACCGGTAGAGGGCTCGAGCGTCGATGTCCGGGGACACCATCCCGAGCCCAACCAGCGCCTTGACTTCGGATGCAAACGCGAACCGCTGACCGTCCTCCCCGAGCACATAGTAGAAAGGCTTTTCTCCGAACCGGTCGCGCGCGCAGAAGAGTCGCCTCGCCTCGCGATCCCAGATCGCCAACGCGAACATCCCGTTCAGGCGCTGGACGCAGTCCTCACCCCACTGGGCGTACGCCGCGAGCAGAACCTCGGTGTCGCCCTCCGACGTGAAATGATGGCCTGCGTTTCGCAGCTGGTCGCGGAGCTCCACGTAGTTATAGATCTCGCCGTTGAAGACCATCGCGAGTCGCGCGGAGTCGGTGGTCGTACGAACCGGGCACAGCGATCCATTGTCGCGCTGCAACATTGGCTGCGCGCCGGCGGCCGACAGATCGATGATGCTCAACCGGCGGTGGCCGAGCGCGACCGCTGCCGGCCCCACGCGTGTGACCCAATTCGCCGACGTATCCGGCCCGCGATGGGTAAGGAGAGTCGCTGCCCGCTCCGTATGCGAGAGCGCTCCGTCGCCACGCAAATCAATGAGGCCGAGTATCCCGCACATCTTATATGACCGCCAATGCGGGGCGTGATCGCCCGGCGCTGAGCTCGCTGAGAATCGACAGGAGCCGCCCGGCGTTGTCGCTCGGCGTTCCAATCCTCTGGGCCGCGCGACGACCGCCTGCGCCGCGTCTCGCGCGCTCATCCGGTTGCGTCGTGAGCTCGTGCAGCGCATCCCGCAATGCCGAGACGTCCCGTGGTGGAATCAGCCATCCTTCGTCGGGAGAACGAATGACCTCCGCGTGTCCTCCCACGTCAGTGGCGATCGTGGGAAGGCCGGTCGCCAATGCTTCGAGCACGGAGAGCGACAGACCCTCGTTATGGCTCGGGAGCACGAATGCATCAGCGGCGCGCATCAAGTCCGGCATTCGGTCCACGGGCTGAAGCCCGATCCAGTGGGCCCCGTTGAGCGCCCGCGTGGCGATCATCGAGGGTACGTCCAAATCACCGCGCCCCCCGAGCATGACGAGATGCCAACTCGGGCTTCGTGGCTGGATCCACTCCCAGACATCGAGAAGCTCGACATATCCCTTCTCACGCACTGGTTGCCCAACCATGAGCAGGATGCGCGCGTCAGGATCGCGCAACGCATCGTACGCCCCGAATACGGCAGCACGGGATTCTACCCGGTTCGCAGGTGGCGCGAATCGTCTGAGCTCTACGCCCCCATAGATGACTTGCCAGTCATCTCTAGGAGCGTCGAGCCACTCATTGCCGTCCGCCGCCATCCGCTGTGAGCACGCCAGGGGAAGATCCACTCCTTTGAGTACGCTCACGAGATGATCACGCCAGTCCTCCGAGCGTTGCGGCCACGCGTGCAGATCATTGCCCCACGCCAGTCCCGCAACGGGAATACCGAGCGCGCGGCCTAGTTGAAGCGCATGCACCCCATCCGGAACCATGAAATGGCCGAGCACTACGTCCGCGCGCGCAAGGTGCTGACGGCGCGCGCAATACCGAACGAGGGCCCGCGAAGAGCGATCCCACGGGTCCCCCGGGAACAATCGGCTTGGCCTGGGGATGACGACCGGCGGATGGTGAATCGTTATGCCGTCGAGCTCGTCGAGCATGTCGTCGCGCTCGGAGCGCGCCATGCGCCAGGGTTCGAAGAGAATGCCAAGCGGTCGTGGCGGAGCCCATTCCGCCGGCTGCAAGACATCCACCCGAGCTCCAAGCTCGCGCATCGCCACATGAAGCCGATGGATGAAGACGCCGTGGCTCGAGTTCCTGCGCCTTGGATACGCATGCGAGACCGCAAGGACGTGTAGCTGATCAGCCTTCATCGGCGAGAATGTCGTCGATGACATTGTCGAGGGAGCGCGTGGGCTCGTACCCGATCAGCCGGCGCGCCTTCGACAGATCCGGCACGCGTCGTTGCATATCCTCGAACCCCGGACGATACGCGACGTCGTACGGCACAAACCGTATTTCCGACGATGACCCGACGCGAGCGCGCACCCGTTCAGCAAGTTGGACGATTGTAACTTCTTGATCCGAGCCGATGTTCACGACTTGGCCAAGCGCGGCGTCACTGTGCGTAAGTTTATGAATGGCGGGAACGACATCGAGGACGTGGCCGAAGCAACGACTCTGCGACCCATCTCCATACACCGTCATATCAGCGCCGCTCGTCGCCTGTTCGATGAACCGCGGAATCACCATTCCGTAGAACGGGACCTGTCGAGGACCGACCGTGTTGAACAGTCGAGCAACCACGCCCGGGAGCGCGTGGGATTCGTGATACGCCAGGAGCAGGAACTCATCGACGGCCTTCGAGATGGCGTAGTTCCAGCGGCGCTTCGTTGTCGGCCCGTAGACAACATCGTCATCTTCGCTAAACGGCACCCGGACGCCCTTTCCATACACCTCACTCGTCGAGGCGAGAAAGATCCTTCGGCCAAATTTCGCCGCCGCACGCAGCGCGACCTCGCTGCCCACGATGTTCGTCTCGATCGTTCGGACCGGATCGTTGACGATCAGCTGAACCCCCACCGCCGCCGCCAGGTGGTAGACGACATCCACCCTCGAAACCACGCGTTCGAATTGCGGGTCCTCCGTGAAATCACCGATGATGTACTGAAATCCGGCGCAACCCAGGCAACGCCGCAGATTCTGCATGCGACCGGTGGAGAGATTGTCCCAGACGATTACCTGCTCGCCGTTGGCGAGGAGATGCTCCGCGAGGTGGCTACCGATGAATCCGGCGCCTCCCGTGATCAGATTACGCACAGCCATGTTTCTCGATTTCCTCGTGATCAGTGGCGATCTAGTTCGGCTGGATCCGTATGATCGCAGGAAGCCAAGTGACGCCGCGATCTCCGAGGAGCGGTACGCCCGTCCCCAGGACATTGCGTTCGAGCACCGCGAACACGACGCCATCGACCGCCTCATCATGCACCTCGCCTTCCCGTCGCTGCAGCCGCAGTGTCAGCGCGTATCGACGCGGGAGGAGGCGCAGGTCGGGTAGGCGAATCTCCGCACGATAGGATCCGGGACCGAGCGTCCATTCATGCCGATAATCAGTGTTGTTGAGCGCGGTGACCCGCTCCCCCTCGGCCGTCGAGAGGCCTAACCAGAGCTCGAGGTGACGCACGGGTTGGTTCACCGTAATGTCGACGATGAGCACTGCTTCCTCACCCTGGATGGGCGTGGCGCCATCGGGACCGCGAATGTACGCCCTGCGAATCGCGCACGCCTGGGTCGCAGGCGGAACGCCACCGTCGTAGTCGATACACGAGGCGCTCGTATCGACCGCGGTCCGAAGGTACTGCCGAACGACCGCTTCGGACGGCCCGATACCGGTGACCTCGCCACGCTGCAGCAGCATGGCGCGCGTGCAGAGATTCTCGACCAACGCCAGGTTGTGGCTCACGAACAGCGTCGTCCGGCCGCGTTCGGTGGACGCTCGCATTGTGCCGGGCGCATTTCTCCTGGAACTCCGCATCGCCGACCGCAAGGACCTCGTCGATGATCATCGTGTCCGCGGCCAGGTGGGCCGCCACCGCGAACGCGAGGCGCAGCTGCATGCCGCTCGAGTACCGCTTGATCGGCATATCGATGTAGGTCCGACGCCCGCGAAGTCGACGATCTCGTCGAATGCCGCGTCGACCTCGCGCCGTCGACATGCCGAGCAGCATGCCGTTGAGAAACACGTTCTCGCGCCCAGTGAGATCCGGGTGAAATCCCGTACCGACCTCGAGGAGACTGGCGACGTGCCCTCGCATGTGGCGCGACCTCCGCTCGGCGCTCGTTATGCGCGACAGGATCTTGAGCAGCGTGCTCTTCCCCGCCCCGTTGCGCCCGATGATGCCGAACACCTCGCCCTCCGGCACGTCGAACGAAACATCGCGCAGGGCGTCGACGGCGACGGTGCGGCTCGTCAGACGGGCGAGGCGCGGGTTGCGAAGATACGTGCTCCACCTTGGCGCATGCGGGCTCGGAATTCGATAGCGCTTGCTCAGACGTTCTGCTCGTACCGCGATGCGCGCTCATACGACGTCGACGACGTCGCTCGGCCCGCGCGAAGTACCAGAAGCCCAGCACTGTGACCGCGAGACTGATGGACATCGACTGAATCAGCACGGTCGACGGCGGAAGCGGCAGTCCAAGTGCGCTCGACCGAAACAATCCGATCCATCCCGTCAGCGGGATTCAGGGCCGCGAGCCACCGCCAGTCGCTCCGGAACGATGAGGCCGGGTACAGCACGGGCGTCACGAAGAGTCCGATCTTGCAGCAGGAAGGGAACGGTGTGCTGCACGTCCCGCCAGCGCGCATTGACCGCCGCGAGGAGCGCGGCGAACCCAAAGGCAAGAGAGCGTCAGGCCGATGAACGCGGGAATGCGCAGGCCAACGCGTCGACTCCCGGCGACACTCCGTACACGATCATAAGGGCATCAGCATGAGAGCGGTCACGCCACGCGTCAACGAACGCCGAAGCTCCCGCGGCAAGCACGAGATAGATCCGAGGAAAGAACAGCTTGGTGATGAGCGCCTGGTTGGCCACGCAGCGATTGCGACCCATCCGACACGATCTCGGCGAACAGGTTCCACGGCAGCAGCGCCGCACAGCGCGAACAACGGATATGGCACGTCGCCGGAGGGGATGCGCGCAATGATTCCGAACAGCACGGTGAACACACCGACCTGTACCGCCGGCTGGATGAGCGCCCACGACATTCCCAGGAGCGGCCTGCTTGTATCGCGACCGGACATTCCGCCACGCGAGGCTGTAAAGGGCTCCGCGATACTGGCGGACATCAGCGACCCATTGGGTCCACTGTCCCGAGCCATCGATAACGACGGTCGGAAGCCCAGGGGTGACGGAGGGCCGTCCGGGGATATCTCGTTGCGCCACCGGCCCCGAAGAGGGCGGACGTCCGGCTTGATGAGTCGTGGTCACCACCCAGCGGGAAGCGCTCAGACGGTCACCGGCTCCGACGTGCTGAAGCGAGCGCGCTTCGCCTTCGCGCGCGCGCTCGCGCACGCGTTACGCGTATCGACGACGATGCGCGCCATGTCCGCACACTCGCTCGTAGTCCACATTCGAGTGATCGGTGACGATCAAAACGACGTCCGCCTCGCGCACTCGCTCATCGGTCAGCTCGACCGATCGCCCGATCGCGCCTAACGGCGTATGGCCGTCCTCCCGAATCTCCGGGCAGATACGGATCGTGGTACGAGACGACCGCGCCCTTCCGGTTGAGCTGGTCGAGGATCTCGAGCGCCGGGGACTCGCGCAGATCGTCGATGTCCTTCTTGTAAGCGACGCCGAGCACGAGCACGCGCGACCCGTGCAGCGGCTTGCCGACCGTGTTCAGCGCATCCTGCACCTTCGTCACCCAGAACGCCGGCATCTCGGTGTTGATCTCCCCCGCGAGCTCGATCATCCGCGTCTTGTAGGCGAGCGTGCGCATCTTCCACGCGAGGTAGTGCGGATCGAGCGGGATGCAGTGGCCGCCGAGCCCGGGACCGGGCGTGAACTTCATGAAGCCGAACGGCTTCGTGGCCGCGGCATCGATCACTTCCCACACGTTCACGCCCAGCTTGTCGCAGATCTGCGCCATCTCGTTCGCCAGCCCGATGTTGATCATGCGGAACGTGTTCTCGAGCAGCTTCGTGAGCTCCGCCGCCTCCGGCGACGAGACGCGCACCATGCGCTCGATGAAGATCTCGTAGACGCGCGATCCCGAGCTCGGTGCACTGCTCGGTGATGCCGCCGAGGACCTTCGGCGTGTTCTTCGTGTGCCAGCGCTCGTTGCCTGGATCCACGCGCTCGGGCGAGAAACAGAGGAAGAAATCCTCACCGACATGCAGCCCGCTCTCCTCGAGGCGCGGCAGCATGATCTCGCGCGTCGTCCCTGGATAGGTCGTCGACTCGAGGACGATCAGCTGCCCCGGGCGCAGCGCCGCCGCCACCGCCTCCGTCGCCGACACGATGTACGACATGTCGGGATCCTTCGTCTTGCCCAAGCGGCGTCGGCACGCAGATCGAGACGACGTCGCACTCCGCGAGGCGCTCCATGTCGAGCGTCACGTCGAGCAGCTTCCGGCGACGCAGCTCGGCGACGTCGGCGGCCGCCACGTCCTTGATGTGGCTCTCGCCCGCCACGCACGACATCGACGACGTGCTGCGACTTCTCGAAGCCGATCACGCGCAACCCGCTCTTCGCCATCTCCACGGCGAGCGGCAACCCCACGTACCCCATTCCCACCACGCCGCAGACGACCTCGCGTCGCGCGATCTTCTCCTGCAGCGCACCGTAAATGCTCATGAATGGACTCTGAGAGACCGAAAGAAGTGAACGCCGAACTGCCTAACTACGCGACGACGCGGAACCCCGCCTGCGCGAACTTGACGAGCGCCCGCACCCGCTCGCGCTCACGACGGGCGAAGAGCGGATCGACGACGGCGTGCCCTCGAGCTCCACGACGCCCGTGCGCATCCATGCGCGCGCGAATGCCGTCGATGACCTCGAGCGGGACGCGAGCCGGCTTCTCCCCGCAGTGGACGACGTAGAGCACCCCGCGCGTGCTGCGGGCCGGCCGAAAATCCGTTCCTGCGGGCGCGCCAACGAAGACGTACCGCGGAAACAGCGGGCCGAATCCGTCGCGCTGCCGCACCCGCGGCAGCAGCGTCGCAAACCCCTGCTTCCGCAGGTTGATGTCGGCCCAGCTTTCCGCGCGCGCCTTCGTGTACAGCAGTAGCCAGCACAGATCGCGATCGACGTGATCCAAGTGCGTTCTCCGAGGGTGCATCGCGACGAGCGCCCGCGAGACACAAAGCTACCGCGCGATCTGCACCGAGGCGCAAACCGAAGCAGCGAAATCTCTCGTTCAATCGTCACGGATCGCACCGCGATCCGACAGTAACCTTCCAGGGGTGTCACCCGTCAACCAACGCCGGGCGTCGGGCGCGCCCAAATGGCCGCGGCCACGAGACTTCACGCCTGGCGTGAGTCAAATCACGTGCCAGGTCCCGGCGTTCCAACGCCGGCCGAGCGACCGCACAAAAACGCTCACGCCTGCCAGCCGGCACGATGGCCGTACGTGCTTGTCGTTCCCGCACTTCCGCAACCTAACCCGCGGCGCCATCCCCATCAAGCAGCCGATGAGCACCGAGCGCGCGACCTCCGACCTGACCGCGGCCTACAGCCCCACCGTACCGGCCCGGCAAGCGCGGCGGATGTGGCGGCGACGCATCCGAGTCGGACGCGCACCGGGTACCCGCCAGCTCCGTCGCGGCCGCGTGCGGTGCGCTCGTCCCGTGCCGGCATGCCGCGCAGGGCTGCCCGCTTGGGCGTCGATATTCCCGCCCTGGCGCGCGCGCTCGCGGGAGGCGACCACGAGCCAGCGTTCCGCGTCGTTCGGGCGGCGCATCCCTCTCCCATCGACGTGCGGCAACGGCTGCTTCGCGCCCTGTGAGTCGGCGTGCCGACGGCGGCCCTTTGGCGCGCCGGTGGCGATCGCCGCGCTCGAGGAGCACGCCGCGGCGTTCGCCATGCCCGACCTCGTCGCGCCCGACGGGCCCTGCACCTCGCGGTTCGAGGCGCGTTCCGTCGCTGGAGCCGTCGGACGGTCGACCGCAAGCCGCCGTCGCGGCGAGCGCGGTCGGGCAAGATGATCGCGATCGTCGGCGCCGGCGCCGCCGGGCTCGCCTGCGCGCACGATCTCGCCGCTCCTGGGACACCGCGCGATCGTGTCTCGACGCGCGCGGCGAGCCGGGGGGCCTGATGACGCGGCGGGATCCCCTCGTTTCGATTCCCAGTCGCGAGCGCCCGCAGCGGAGTGCGCCGCTATCCTCGCACTCGGAGTCGAGTTTCGAGGGGGTGCAGCCGTGGCTGGCTTGCGCGCACTCCTCGACGACGGAGCGACGCGGTCTTCCTCGCGATCGGCGCTGCACGGGCGGCGGACGCCACTGCTCGAGTCCACGCAGCATCACCCGGACATCTTCGACGCCATGGACGTCCTGCGCAATGACATCGCACCGGTCGGGCAGACGATCGTCGCGGGTGACGGACCCCTCGCGGTCGATGCGGCGCGGGCGCTCGTCAGGCGCGCCGCCGCCACCGATCCGCGGACCCTGTCGTCCGTAGCAGCTCGTTCTCACCTCCCCTCTCGACCACCCCAGCGGTCACGCCGGAGCTTCTCGCGTCGTGCGCCCGCGAAGGCATCCGCGTCCACCACGAGTGGCGCATCCGCCGAGTCCACGTCGATCCCGAGTCCGGACTCCTGACGTCGGTCGACATCGCTGCGCCTGACGGCACCTCGGCGCGCGTCCTTCCGTGCGACCGCCTCGTGCTGGCGTCGTCGCGCGTTCCCGACGCCGCGCCCTTCGCGAGAGAGCTCGACCTCACGCGCTCCGGCTTCATTGCGACTGACCCGCACACGCTGCGAACATCGATGCCTAACGTGTGGGCCGGCGGCGCGTGTGCCTTCGGCCATCGGTCCATCGCGCACGCGGTGGCCGACGGAAAGCGCGCGGCGGGGGAGATTCACGCGTCGCTCACGGGCACCCGTACTTCAATCGTCTTCGCGTCGGCGTGGGTGGAAGCAAACGGGCGACCTGCGCCTGATCGCGGTGCCGCAGACCGCCGACGGGCACTCCCGTTGCTGGACGCCCCCCCCTCAGACCCGTTTGGTCCGGTCACGCCGCGAGCGGCGACGCGCGCGGGAGAAGAGGCCGCCCGCTGCTTCGATTGCGCGCGGATTCCCGCGATCACCGGTCAATGCACCGGGTGCCAAGGCTGCGCCGAGAGCTGCCCAACGGGCGCCATCACGCTTGTCGAGGGGCGACCGGTCGTCGAGTCGGAGCTCTGCAATCGATGTGGGATCTGTGTCGACGGATGTCCCGATGGGGCTCTGACGATGCTGCGCGCGGAGTGGGAGGAGCGGTTGCAGTTCGCGTCGGTGCCGTGACGCAATCTCACTCGTCGCCGGTCAATTGTAGAACGGCGAGGCGCCCATCCCGGCCGATACGCCATCCCGGCAGCGCAGGAGACGGAGCATTGTCCGCCACGACCGCTGAAGCTCCCGCCCGCCGAAACTCCGTTAGTAGCGCGGAACGCGACCCGCTGTCGGTTCTCCAAAAATGGTCGCTCGCGTCCGAGGGAACCTCGGCAACGATCTTGAGCCGCGCGAGTCTCGCCCAATAAGCAAAGACGCCGTTCCCGACGATGGCAATGCGGTCACCGGGACGCAGGCCGCCCGCGAGCACAAAAGTGGCGTCATCCCAATGACGGTTGTCGTAAGTCGGAAGCAGTGCGCGCAGCTTCGGGGTGAGATTGGGAAGAGTCCCCAACACGAGAATGCCCGCGGCAGCGGCAAACAGACCTCGTCGCCACGCGCTGGGCATGACCGCGTCTAGGCCGATCAGCACTCCGAGCCAGACCATTACGACAAACGGGGCGATGTATCGGGCTTCGAGGAACAGCGTCGCGTACATCGCTATAGCCGTTAGGCCCGGCAGAGTGATCGACCAGCCGCGTCCCAGGACACTCAACAGCGTTCCGGGCCCTCGCCGAGCGCCGACCAGCGTTGCCACGACAACAAGTATCAACGGAGTGAACAGCTCCCCAAGAAACGGCAGGTAGTGATACGCAATGCGCGCCTGGGTGCCAGGGTCCCAGCGCGGGCGGACTCCATCATACCAGTAGGTGGGGTCATACCACGGAGGATACGTCGCACGAAGCGGTGTCCCGAATTCGTATGCGGCCGGCGCGGCGGAGATCCTGCGCGTGGGGTGCGTGGGACGTCCGGCGCCCGGTGGCCCGCCCTGCCAGTGAACCTGCCCGGGAATTCCGTTGACTATCCACGCGTACGCGAGCGGCCCTGACTCGGAAAACGTGAGTCTTCCTTTCGCCCGCGAGAGGGCCGCCGCATACGGCAGCGACAGGACGGCGAAGCTAGCCAACGCCACTACGAGTGGCAGAATCGTTCGCTTCGTTCGCCACCAGAGGACTCCCGCCACCAGGAAGACGACAACCGAAATCGGTAGAAACGCCGCCTTGGCGAGACACCCTGCAGCTGCCGTCAGTCCCAACAGGGCCCCCCGAACCGAATGCCGGCCAGGGAGGCAAACCCTCATTAACAGCCCGGCGACAGCGAACGCCGCCCCCGCCAGCAGCAAGTCAGGGGTGGTCACCCCGACGCCGATCAACGCAAGGGTGGCCCACAGAAACAGGGCGTAGCCCAAGATCCACCAGTCGCGCTGGCGGTCGTTGTCTCCCCGTCGATCGACGGAAAACGGCGCAACGCCCTGGAGGAAGTATTCGAACGCACACATGCTCGCCGCGTACGCGCCCAGATTCACGACGTGCGCGAGCACGAAGTCAGCGGACGGGGGCAGGCGGAGTACGGCTCCCGCGATCGCCAACAGCCACGAGTAGAGCGGGCTCCAGTATCCGTTAGGCGCATCGCCCCATCGGCCCTCGCGATAGGCATCGGCCACGTCAAGATACGAAACGCCATCGGGAGTCGCCTCGTAGCGGAACGCCCACGCCTGAAGAAGGCCCAGCCCGAGAGCGATCCCGCGACACCACCACAAGAGCGCGCGAGGCGAAGACCGTCGGGAGGATTTCGCGGCCGTCGCAGGCGCCTCGGCGGGGCGATCGCGCACGTCCGCGAGAGGATTCGCCTCGGGCTCGTACGGCGACCGAGCCGGGTCAGCGCGGCGCTCGGTCATGGCACGCGGCGTATCCCTACATACTGAAGCTTGCCCAGCCGGGTTCGCTTGAAACGACACTCAAAGTGCGTCTCCAACTCTGCGAGAATCGCGGGTCCGCTTTGCAGCCATGCTTCGTACGTAAGCCGCTCATGCTCGATCATGGTAGCAAGGGCATCCAGCTTGGGCAGCGCGTGGCGCGCCAACGGAAGTCGGCACGCCCAGTGTACGAGCGTCAAGAAGGGTGTGCTCCACGGCTCGACGGCGACGAAGATCCCGCCCGGACGGAGCACGCGGACAACCTCCTTCAGCACCGTGGCGAGATCCGCAGGGATTGCCGGTAAATGGTGAAGTCCCCCCTGTACGACTGCGATGTCCGCCGAGCGGCTCGCGACAGGTATGATACGACAGTCGGCGACAATGCAAGCAGACGAGTCCGCTCGCGCCTGCAGGAGGCGCCGCGACAGATCAAGCCCAACGACCCGCTGAAACCCCAGGTAGTGGAGCGCGCGCGCACCTCCTCCGCGACCGCAAAAGAGATCCAATATCAATGCATCCCTTCGCCATGCGCGAGCGCCAACGGAAAGCAGCCGACGGATGAACTTGCGCCTCTCCTCGTCAGGCGTCTCGAATCTTAGGTATGCCGCTTCCCACGGATCGTCGACCGGTTCGAGTCGCCCGCTCGATTTCGTCGAGGTCACGACCGACGCTACCGGAGATCGGCGCGAACCACAACCGCGACGAAGTGCAATGACCGATCGAAAAACCAGCTTAGTGGAGGTGGGTAGAGTCCCAGTCGGCGCCGCATTGTCGTTACGGTCATCCCCAACCGCACGAACATTCGCTGCCATTCCGCCCACCGCAGGTAGAGATGTGGCAACGCGACCCCGAAGCGCGCGTTCCCCACACGATCCATGAAGCGCAACGTGGGCCAGGCAAGAAAACCGTCCGCACAATGGTCCTTGATGATGACGCCATATCGAGCGACCCGCCGTGCATCGCGCAGCAGCGCCTCTGCATTGGCGGTGTGATGGAGGACATCGACAAATACGACGACTTCGAACGACTGGTCGGGAAACGGCAGCGTCACTCCATCGAAGACGGCAACCGGAATCCGGGCGTCCGGCCGCTCGATCACATCGATACCACGGAGCTGCACGTCCTGGTCGACGCCGCTGGATCGCCTCGGCGAGCATCCCATCGCCACTCCCCACATCCAGCACCCTTGCCCCGCGGGGAAACAGCGGGGCGATCGACTCCGCCAATGCACTGACGCGCCGCGATTTCACGTACCTCTCGTGGAGTCTCTCGATGACGTTCACCGGCGATTCATGCCAAGGATGCTCATGAAAAAGCTGGACAGAACCGTCTGGAATCCGACGGCGGTGAGCGTCACCCCCGGAACGACGAGACGCATCGTGCTCGCGTAGTCGAGCGGACCGAATTCCGCTCGCGCCCATTCGACGATAGCTGCGACCAAGAGTGCAACGCCAAGCACCATCGCGACGGCGCCCGCAAGCGCGCCGCGCTCCAGCGTGACGAGCCGAAAGAGGCTTGCCATCCGAGCATCTTCCGGGAGCATCCGCTCGCGAATCGCGAATATCTTGGCGAACACCGCGAACAGAATTGACTGATATCCGCAGATCAGGGCGAGACTCGAGAATAGCAACGTGTGAGCATCCAGTGTCGCGCCGCGAATCGTGACTCCCGGTAGAGCGAGAGCGTACCCAAGGAGTCCGAGCGCGATCAGAACTCCCCCCGGTACGAGAAAGAGGTACCGGGGGCTGTACATCAGGAAGAACCGGAGCGTACGCCATCCGTCGCGAAACGTGCGCAGGTGGGGCGCGCGCGTCGTCCGCCCGTCGGGATGGAGGGTGATGGGAACCTCAGCGATCCGTGCACCGCGGAGGCTGGACTTAATGATCATCTCCGTCGCAAACTCCATCCCCGTGCACCGCTGATCGAGCTCCGTGTAGAAACCCTTTTCGAACCCCGCGCAGTCCGCAGTACACGTCGTGAATTGGGGCGTGAAACCAACGGCGCGCCATGGCGGAAAACATTGGGTTTCCCCAGTACCGATGAAGGGGCGGCATCGCTCCAGGCATGACAAGTCCTCCGCCTGAGGGGAGTCGGCACCCCTGCACGAGCTGGAATCCTTCACGCAGCTTCTCGACAAACCGCGGAATCTCGAGAAAGTCGTAGCTATCGTCGGCGTCACCCATGATGATGAAGCGGCCACGGGCGCTGGCAATTCCACCCATCAGTGCATTGCCATATCCTCGATCTCTCACGGGCACCACGCGGGCTCCCATTCGCTCGGCAATGGATTGCGAGCCGTCGGTGCTTCCGTTGTCAGCGACGATGATCTCGCCGCTGATCTTCGCCTCGCTCAATGCGCGCTGTGCCTTCGCGATACAGCGCCCGAGCGTTTCCGCTTCGTTGAGGCACGGCATCACGACGGAAACCTCGACATGGTTCACTGCAGGAGGCCCGTTGCTACGCTCTTCATCGGTGCGTTTCTCCTGGATATCGGTGCCACTGACGCGCACAAGGTGGAAAGATAGGCAGGCACGTCCCGCGGAGGCATGGGCGCCCTCCGCCCACAACACGGACGCCGCCGGTGGTCCGGCGGCGTCTACAGAAGATTACGACGTGAGGACGGGTCAGGCCGGCCGCGCAGCGACGAACATGATGTCGCCAAGGTCGATCCACGAGCCAAGCCGGCGGGTCACTGCGCCGCCCAGTGGTCCCAGCGCAAAGTCCGTCAGGGCGGTCGGCAAGCCCCCGCGCAGCCGAACGCCTGCAAGAATGTTATAGACCGTGTGGTAGTACGCGGCGGTTTCGATTCCCGTTACCTCGAAGCCAGAACGCCGAAACAGTTCGACGATGGTTCGCCGGGAAAAGTACTGCAGATGAGACGGGGGATGAATCTGACGCCACCGTCGGCCACGGACGCGAGCGTTGAACGAGTCCGCATCCCCCGTCGTTAGGTAGAAGTATCCATCACGCTTGAGAAGAGGGCGTGCCGCACGGACGAAGTCTCGAGGGTTGGCCAGGTGCTCAATGGTATCCCACATGCAAATCGCGTCGAAGGATTCGCGAGGGAAGTCCATGCCAAGGAAATCGCCGCACCTCAGGTCCAGGCCGAGCGTGTGGCGACCAAATTCCACCGGGCCCCCGCATACATCGACTCCGACAAGAGAAGAGAAAAAAGGGCGCGCCTCGTCCAGGAACAGACCGTACGCACAGCCAATCTCCAGGAGGTCGCCCCGGAGCGGTCCATACGTCGACATCTGGGCCAGGTGGCGTCGCATTGAGCGACGAAGAGAAGGAGCCTGGTCGAGATACCCAGGGTACTCGCGCCCGTTGAAGTATTCGTCGGTATACAGGTCTGTAGGCGCAACCGACGGGTCCACCAAATACTGTATGTGTCCGCAAGCGTGACAACGCGAGAGGACACCGCGCACGGGCTCAAAGCTCTCGCTACCACACAGGGCGCACTGGCCGTGACTCGGGTCACTCGACTCCGCGCCCGCGTTGGCCGGGGCCCAGCTACCTGGCAAATCAGTATGCACCACCGTACCCTGCAGGCCGACGTTGCGCTCAGTTCGAACGAATCTTGGCACCCTTCCCTCGCAATCTCCCTGCCGTCGCATCGTCGAGCCTCGCGCGCAACACCATGACGCCGTCGCGCTGCGCCTGGTCGACCACGTCCGCACTTCGGTGCACCTCGGCCAGCAGTCGCCCGTCGGTCACCGGAATCTCGACCTCCATGAGCGGCCGCTTGGCGCGAATTGCGCCGAGCAGCGCGCGACGTAGCGGCTCGAGCCCTCCCTCCGCAACCGCCGAGACGTAGATCGCCTCACCAATCTGCTCACGCGCTCGCTCCTGCAGCGCGTGAAGCTCATCGCCGTCAAGCCGGTCGATCTTGTTGAAGACGTGAAGCACGGGCTTCTCGGCCATCTCCAGCTCCGCCAACACCTCGTTCACGACCGACACCTGCTCCTCCCAGGTGGGGTGACTGCCATCGATGACGTGGAGCAGCAGATCGGCATCCGCCGCCTCCTCGAGCGTGGCGCGGAACGACGCGACGAGGTCGTGAGGCAGCTTGCGAATGAATCCGACCGTGTCGGTAACCAGCGCCGGCGCGTGATCGCCGAGGCGCACCTCACGCGTCAGCGGATCGAGCGTCGCGAAGAGCCGGTCCTCCACGAAGACATCAGACGCCGATGCCAGCGCGCGCAGGATCGACGACTTGCCGGCATTCGTGTAGCCGACGAGCGACGCCTTGAACGCATCGCGACGGCCGGCGCGCTGCACCTCGCGCGACCGCCGCACGTCCTCCAACCGCTCCCGCAGCACCTTGATGCGGTGGCCGGATGAGCCGACGGTCCGTTTCGATCTGCGTTTCACCCGGGCCCGCGCAGACCGATGCCGCCGCGGGTCTTCTCGAGGTGCGTCCACATCCGCGCCAGACGCGGCAGCATGTACTCGAGCTGCGCGAGCTCGACCTGCATCTTCGCTTCGCTCGTTGCGCGCGCGCGTGGCGAAGATGTCGAGAATCAGCTCCGCACGATCCATCACGCGCGTGCCGAGCTCGAGCTCGATGTTCTTCCCCTGGGTCGGCGAAAGCTCGTCGTCGAAGATGACCAGCGTCGCCCCGATGTCGGCGACGCGGTGCCGCAGCTCCTCGAGCTTCCCCTTCCCCAGATACGTCGCCGGGCTCGGACGATCGAGCAGCTGCGTGACCTCTCCGACGACTTCCGCGCCCGCGGTGTCCGCCAGGCGCGCCAGCTCCTCCAGATGCTCCGTCAGCAGATGCCTCGCCGCCGACCGCTTGAGCGGAGCGCCGACGAGGATGGCGCGCTCCGCCGGCGGCGCGAGCGAGATGATGTCTCTAGCGATGATGACTCCTGCTCGAAAGTTGGCGTTCAAGCCAGTTCCCTAGCGCCTCTAGCGCCCCTAGCGCCTTTAGCGCCTCTGCAGTCTACCGACTCGACCCGCCTAACGTCGAGAACCGGCCGGTCCGGTCGTACGGAACCTTGAAGCTGCCCGACCGGCGTCGCCACCGTCACGTCGCCCGCCACGCGATAGTTCACCGACCCCGTGTTCAGCAGCTGTCGACCGGCCTCGCCGACGCCGGCGTAGCTGAAATTCACCGGCACGCGCACGAGCGTGGAATCCTTCTCCTGCACCGTGAACTGCTGCGCCAGCGTGCCATTCGCGAATCGCAGCGTGTCCACGAACAGATTGTAATTCAGCTGCGTCGCATCCAGGCGATACCCGTTCGGATTGTAGACGCTGAGCACGACGTCGAACGACCCACCGGTGAGTCCGATGCCCTGGAGCTTCACATCGCGGAGCGTGACCACCGGCTCGGCGAACGCGTTGCGAGCGACGCTCGCACATCCGTACGTGCCAAACGCCGTCGCCGCGGCCAGTCCGACCAACGCGAGCTTACGCATACCGTTGTCTCCCTCGTGCGTTGAATGCCTTCACGTGTCCTCCGAGCGCCGCGCCCCCGCGGCTTTCTCTCTCAGCTCCGTCCACCACGCGAGCCGCTTCGCGATGTCCTGCTCGAACCCGAACGGGCCCGGCTCGTAGAGCAGCGTCCCCGCAGCCGGTCCGGAAGATACTCCTGCGGGATGTATGCCTCGGGGACGGCGTGTGCGTACTGATACCCATCGCCATACCCCAGTTCCTTCATCAGCTTCGTCGGCGCGTTGCGAATATGCAAAGGCACCGGCTCGGCCGGCGACTCGCGCGCGAGCCGCATGGCCTCGTTCCACGCCTCGTACACGCGGTTCGACTTCGGCGCCGTCGCCAGATAGACGGCCGCCTCGGCCAGCGCGAGCTCGCCCTCCGGCGATCCGAGAAAGTGATACGCATCACGCGCGGCGATGCGCGAGTCGCAGCGCGTCCGGATCGGCGAGCCCGACGTCCTCGGCCGCGAAGCGGACCGTTCGGCGCGCGATGTACATCGGATCCTCGCCGCCGTCGATCATCCGCGCCAGCCAGTACAGCGCGCCCTGCGGATCGCTGCCGCGAAGCGCCTTGTGATAGGCCGAGATGAGGTTGTAGTGCTCCTCGCCGCCCTTGTCGTATCGCGCGAACCGCTTCTGCAGCGCATCGCGCGCGACCTGGCACCGTGATGTGTCCGCCGCCGCCCACGTGAGTGGCCGACGCTTCGAGCACCGTGAGCGCGCGCCGCGCATCGCCGTCCGCCTCCGTCGCGATCAGCGTGCATCGGCGTCGTCGTCGACGCGCAGCGACATCTGCGCCGAGCCCGCGCTCCTCATCGGCTGACAGCGCGCCTGACGAGCGTGGCGACATCGTCGGTGCCGAGCTGCTCGAGCACGAACACGCGGCTTCGCGAGAGCAGCGCGCCAATGATCTCGAACGATGGGTTTTCCGTCGTCGCCCCGATGAGCGTGATCGTGCCCGCCTCGACGTGCGGGAGAAACGCGTCCTGCTGCGCCTTGTTGAGGCGGTGGATCTCGTCGGCGAACAGGATCGTGCCCCGCCCCGTCTCGAGCCGCGCCTCGGCCTCGGCGATGATCTCGCGCACGCGCGGCACGCCTTCCGTCACCGAGGAGAACGGGACGAACTCGCGATCGGTGTACTGCGCGATGAGGAAGGCGAGCGTCGTCTTTCCGGAGCCGGGCGGGCCCCAGAAGATCATCGAGCCGACGTTGCCCTTCTCGATCGCGTCGCGCAGCGCGCTGCCGGGAGCGAGCAGATGCGTCTGGCCGACGAACTCGTCGAGGGTTCGCGGACGCATGCGCGCCGCGAGCGGCTGCGACGACGCCGGGGGAGCGAAGAGCGACGGATCGCGCGGGCGCTTCGCCGGAAGAGTGCGCGGTCGGTTACGCGGCATGCGCAGCTCAGCTCGCGTCATGCATCGCACCAGCACTCGCGCGGCGACGTAGATCCCGCACCCCGCGAAAAACGCCAACGGGAGCCGCCATCCGCTCTTGGCCTGAAACTCCGGAACGAGATTCGACGCACCGACGTACAAGGTGACCCCCGCGGACAGCGCGAGCCCCCACGTCGCAAGCAGATCCGACGACGCCGGTCAGGACGACTCCCGCGATCGTCGCCGCCCCCAGCGCGGCTGCGGCGTACAGAGCGCGCGCGCGTCCTGCGCCAGCGGCGAGGAACAGGCTCGAGATGGCGAGCCCCTCCGGAAACTTGTGCAAGAGAATCGCCACGAACACGAGCACGCCCAGCGAGCTGCTCACGCCGAATGCGCTCGCGATGGCCACGCCATCGACGAACGTGTGCAGCAGCAGGCCGACGAGCGCGGACACGCTGACGACGTTGGAGACCTCGTGCGTCTCCTCGCCGAAATGGAAGTGCGGGGCCAGCGTGTGCTGCGTGAGATGCACGAGCGCATAGCCGAGGAGGGCGACGAGCGCCGGCGGCGCTTCCCCCGCGCGCGATCGCCTCGGGAAAAATGTCGGTCACCGATGCGGCGATCATGAAGCCCGCGGCGAGCGCGATCATCGTCTCGAGCGCGCGGGCGCTCCACTCCCGTCGCCACGTCACGGCCGCCGCGCCCATGACGTTCGGCCGCCGCCGCGACGACTGCGAGGGCCAGCGCGGCCCCGCTCACGCCGGCTGAAGACCTAACGATGTCGCGGCCTGCTCCAGCGCCTGGCTGAGCTCTGGAGCCGGCGGGAACTCCTGCTGCTTCAGCCGCCAGCTCTTCGTGCGCACCGTCCGCCGCTCTTCCAGCCCCTTCCCCTGCAGGATGTAGAGCCACTGATCGCTGCGCGCGTAGATGAACAGCTCGAGCACCGGATTGAGCGTCAGTTGATCCTCGCTCGTGTACACGGCGATCTCGACGCCGCCCGATCCGGCCAGGGCCGTCTTCAGCCGAGCGATCGCGTCGCGAACGTCGGGCAGCGCGAGACTCTCCCCCTTCCATCGACGGCCCGAGCGTCGATCCTCGATCGCGACGTCCACCGCGGGCGGAAGGTGCTCCATGAGCGCGTGGAAGAGGTCGACGACGCGCTCCGCGTTCGCGACGACATGCGCGGCGTAGTAGTCGGTCTCCTTGGCGAACGAGTACCCGTCGGCGGCCGTGCGAAACCGCTTCCAGATCGACGTGTCGAATTGTTTTCCGCGAAAGAACATCGTCGTGTGGGCTAGCGTTCTCCGGTGCGATATCGCTTCAGCAATTCGGCAGCCAAACGCAGCAGCTCCTCGACGGTGTTCCGGCGCGGATCCTCGAGCACGACGATCGAGCAGGTCGGTGAAGCACCCACCCCATCTCCGGTCCCTCCGCGACGCCCGCGCCGCGCAAGCTCGTCGCCGCTGATGGCAAGATCGCTGAGCTCGACCGGCTCGTGAAAGGCTGACCGCAGGACCCGCCGATACAGCGCGCTCGATGCGCTTCCGCCCTCGGCGACCGCTTCTCCGCGTCGCGCTGCGCGGCGAAGCGCGCTGCGACCAGGCGCATGCACCGACGCAATGCGCGTGCGCCCTGCGACGGCGATCCACTTCCGCGATTTCGTGTCGGCGAGACTGGCCTTGGCCGATACGTGCGCCTCGACGATCTCGCTATGACGCTGCTGTCGCGTGCTCGACGACGGCGCGAATCCACGCGATCTGCTGGTTCGAGAAGCGGAGCTTCCTCGCCGTCTTCTCCGCTTCGCGCGGCGACAGCTCGCTGAAGAGCGCGACCAGCCGCAGCATTTTCCGCTGGCTGGCACGCTTTCCGGTCGCACGTGGAAGATGATCGAGCGTGCGCAGCGCGATCGGTGAGATGCCCTCGATGGCCGGCAGGAGCGCACGCGAGAGCGCCGCTGTCCCGCCAAAGCTCCAGCGCTCTCCCGGGCCGCTCGACCTGCTCCATCGTCTTCTCGAGCTCCTGCTTCACGCGCTCGGCGGACAGACGACCGAGATGCGGCGCACTTTCGACGATGGCCTGCCACGTCTCCGGATCAATGTCGAAGTCGAACCGGGCGGCGAACCGAATCGCACGCAGCGCGCGCAGTCGATCCTCGCGCATCCGCTCCGTCGGCTCCCCGACGGCGCGGATGACACGACGAGCAATGTCCTGCTGACCCTCGAAGGGATCGTGCAGACGCCGCGTCTGCGGGATGGTAGGCGATCGCGTTCAACGTGAAGTCGCGCCGCGCGAGATCCTCGTCGATCGTCGCGCCGAAAGTCACGACCGCGTGCCGTCCATCGGTTTCGACATCGCGTCGGAAGGTCGTGACCTCGTGCATCGTGCCGTTGCGATCGAGCACGCCGACGGTTCCGAACTCGATCCCGACCGGGACGGTCCGCGGAAAAAGGCGACGCACCTGCTGCGGGGTCGCGGCCGTAGCGAGATCCCAGTCCAGGTGGGGGTGCCCGAGCAGGGCATCGCGGACGGCGCCGCCGACGCACCAGGTCTCGAAGCCCTCGTTCTCCAGGCGCTTAGCGATGTCGAGAACGGGGCCTGGCGGGGAGAGCGCGGGCATGTCGAAAGGCTTGGAAATGGCCCTTCAGATGTTTATGTTTGGGCACCAATGAATCTCGAACCCCTGCTCGCCGTCTCCGGCGCGACCGACGAGTTCAAGGCCTCCGTGCGGCAGTATAGCACGCATGGGAAGGCGCCGTTGGTCGAGGCAGCCGGGTTCGCGCCTCCGGTGAAGGTGCTACGCGTGCTGGCGCAGCTGCTGGACGTCGAGCCAGCGCTCCGCCTCGAGCGGGTACGCGTCGAAGGCTACGCGGGGTGCTCCGATTTCCGGGGCTCCGTGGAGGCGCATGCCGAGGGCGTCGTTCGCCAGTGGACCTTCGTCTGGTGCTGCAAGTGGCGCGCGGCGGAGATGGGGTGGGTCGACTGCTTCGGCTTCCCCGATCAGATGCGCGCGGCGCGAGAGTTCGGACATCGGTGTTTCGAGGTCTGGAGAGAAGCGAACTGAAAACTGGCTTCGTCACTCCTCGAAGAGCTGCCTCAACTCCCCCCCCGTCAGCCCGGCACCCAACGCAAGACTGAGCTCGATTCGCGCCTGTTGCGGACGGCGCGAGCCAGCGAACACAGCGCCGAGGTCGTGCAATCGGCGTCCGGCCCCCGGATACCCGTATGTACGTCCGACGCGCCCTCGAAGCGCTCGTGACGCGACGACAATCGGCTTCCCGGCCCGAATCCATCGCTCGATCCCAGACACCATCGCGGGCGGCACGTTCCCCCGTCCCATCGCGGAGATGACGACGCCTAACGCGTCAACCCGAGCAGCATCGAGGAGCCGAGCGTCCGCGCCCGGGTACGCGGCGACGATATCGATCGGCAGCGCGGGCGACGGCGGCGCGAGAAGCGGGGGCGAAGGGGGGAGCGCACGACGAAAGATCACATTGCCATCGTCGATGACGCCGATCGGGCCGAGCCCCGGGCTCTCGAAGGCATCGAGCAAATGCGTGTGCGCCTTGGTCACGTCGAGGCCGGCGAATACCCGCCCCGAGAGCGTCACCATCACGCCGTAGCCGCGCGACTCCTCGCTCGCGGCCACACGAACCGCGTCGATCAGATTCGACGGTCCGTCCCAGCCGAGCTCGCTCGCGGTCCGCATCGCGCCGGTGAATACGATCGGCTTGTGCGCGGCAATCGTGCGGGCGTTGAGGTACGCGGATTCCTCGAGCGTGTCCGTGCCATGCGTGACGACGACACCGTCCACTTCCGGACGCTCGATATGCTCGGCGATCCTGTTTCGAAGCGCCCACATCCGCTCGACGGTCATGTGCGGACCTGGATACGCCCCCCATTCCTCTACCTCGAAGTCAGCGACCTCCTCGATGCCGCGTGTCGCGGCAAGGATATCGCGTCCCGACAGCGTCGGGATCGCACCGCCGATTGCGGGATCCTGGCGCATCGAGATCGTACCACCGGTGAAGAGGATTGGGATCACGGTCGTGAGGAAATCAAGAAACGGCCGAGGCGGCGCGGCGAGCGATGCAATCTGGCCTGAACGGCCAGCGTTTCGCCACGCGTCGCCGAAGCCGCACGAGGGGGCCGAATGCGGCCGAGGCCCGCTCAGTCGGCGGGCCTCGGGTACCGTTACGACGTCACCTCACTGACCAACCATACTTGCTGCGGGACAATCCGACTACGGTCCGTCCTCACGACAGCGCGCCTCGGCCCGCGTGTATGACGCAGTCGTAGTGCCGTTCGCGTTGATCGTAAGCTTGAATGAGATGTCGATCGTGGAGTTGTTGAGCGGCCCACTTCCGATGAGACGGTATCGGAAAACTTGAGTGGTCTCGAGGGGCATCACGTCGGTCGTGTCGTTGTTGATCGTCGCGTTGTGCACCTGCGCCAGGCGATAGCGAGTCCCGGTGATCTGAGTAACTCCGGAGACGCCCTGGAGATTGGTATGAAACCGGAAGTGTGCGCGCTCCCCGGGATTATCCTGATCCTGGAGGGTGAAGTTCATCGTTCCCGTCACGACCAGTGGCTCGTTGAGGCATCCAGCCACGATCAGGCTGAAGTCCTCTCGGTGGTGCTCCCAGACCCGGATTCGATCGGGAGAATTCCCCTTTCCGGGTCCCACGGTGCTGAAATTCGGGGCCGGAGCCAGCGGTGCGTCGACGCCAGTGGAGCACGACGCCGCGATTAGCAGCGAAAAGACGAGGTAGCGGCGCATAAGACCCCCTTCAAAGTTGGTGATGCAGGTCACATGCGCCATTTGTTTGGCAAAGTCCGGACCGTCGTCGTGCCTGCGGGCCCCGGTTCAACCGGAGAGGACGCTTCCCCCGTTCACGTTTAGAATCTCGCCGGTGATGTGGCGCGCGAGGTCCGAGCAGAGGAACACGATCGGTCCGGCAATGTCCATCGCGCTCGCGATCCGACCGATGGGAATCGACCGGCGGATACGCTCCTTCTCGTCTCCTCCGTACGCGGGTGCCGACATGTCCGTATCGACCCAGCCCGGCGCAACCGAGTTGACGGTGATGTCCCGCGCCGCCAGCTCGATCGCGAACGACTTCACGAACGAGATGATCGCTCCTTTCGACGCGCCATAGTCGGCGTGAAACGCCTCGCCACGCTGCCCCGCAGTGCTCGACACGAGCACAATTCGCCCGCCGTTCCCCAGCATCCGCGCCGCGAGGCGCGAGCCGTAGAAAATCGAGTCGACGTTCTGCCGCATCGTCTCGAGCCAGCGCTCGTCCGACATCTCCGCCACCGGCGTCGCCTCGGCCGGCCAGATACCGGCGTTGCCGACGAAAATGTCCAATCCGCCCAGCTCCCGGCGCGCCCGCTCGAACAGTGATTGGGTTGCCTCAGCGCTGGCGAGATCCGCCGCGTGAGCGAACCCCTTCACGCCGCGACTGGCGATCTCTCGCACTACCTCGGCCGCTTCGGCCTCGCGAGAGCGGTAACCAATACCGACGTTAGCGCCCGCATCCGCGAGGAGCAGCGCGGTAGCAGCACCAATGCCGCGCGAGCCACCGGTAACGAGAGCGTTCTTGCCGCGAAGTGAGATCATTTACGAGCAGCTCGGCTACAGATCACGCTCGATCGCCTCGCAGATCGCGTGCTCCATGCAGAGATGGATCTCCTGCGCCCGGTCAGTACGATCCGTAGGTACGACGACGATGTGATCGGACAGTGCCTTGAGCTCGCCACCATCGCGTGCGGCAAACGACAGGACCTTCACGCGCTTGGCACGAGCTGCTTCAGCCGCACGGAGCACGTTAGGCGAGCTTCCGCTCGTCGAATGGATGATCAGCAGATCGCCAGGCTTCGCGAGCGCCTCGACCTGGCGCGCGAAGATCTCCTCGAAGCCCAGATCATTCCCCGCCGCGGTGAGGAGGGATGTGTCCGTCGTCAGCGCCACGGCGGGGTACGCTCGCCGCGTCTTCATGTACCGCACCACGTACTCGGTCGCCAGATGCTGCGCGTCGGCCGCACTACCGCCGTTTCCGCAGAAGAAGAGCGTCCCTCCGCCGCGCACGGTCTCGCGCACGAGATCGAGCGCGCGATCCAGGTCGGCCGCCACCGTGTCGGCGACGCGCCCGGCCAAAGCAGCCAGCTCTCGGAGCGCATCAGAGGTCTTGGCCATCAGTGGCCGAGCACGAGCTGCTTGAGCCGAGCCAGCATGCCGCGCTCGACAATCGGCAGGGCCGCTACAGGGAGCGGCGGCTGGCCATCCAGCATTCGCCGCGCGTTCCCCCGCGTCAACAGCTCGGCCTGCTCGTCAGCGCCGATCTCGAGCAGCCATTGACGTGCGCCCGAAAGCGACCGCCTGTCGCCATGGTTGTCGCTGGCGATACAGTCCACCAAACCCTCCCCGAGGAGTGACCGCGCCAGCTTCGACGAATTCGGCCCGCCGAGCAGCATCGACGCATCCATCTGGATCGCGGCGCCTGCGTCGCGCCACGCGCGAACCATGTCCGGCGTGCATCCCCAGTACCGCTCGGGGTGCGCCAGCACCGGGATGATACCGCTGTGCCTCAGGCGCATCAGCTCTCGTGCGGCCGCCGCGGGAACGTTCATGCGGGGAAACTCGACGAGCACGGCCACGGAGCCGCCAAGCCCCAGGCGAGGGTCGCTGAGATCGACCTCCGGAACGTCGATCATGATTTCCCATCCGCGCAGCAGCGAGATACCGCCCGGAGCGCGCGCGCTGAGCTCGCGAAAGATCGCATCATATTGCTCGTGAGGCGCTCGTGCGGCCCGACCCGCTTCGAGATGGGGTGTGCAGACGACGACCTCCACTCCCTCATCGGCAAAGCGTTGAAGAATGGGGACCGAGACGTCGATGCTTGGCGAGCCGTCGTCGACACCCGGAAGGAGATGCGTGTGAATGTCGATCATACGCGCGCGGCGCGCGCGAGCTCGCGGACCGCCGGCGCGCCTTGTCGCTCGACCAACGTGCCAACGACCACGAAGTCCGCTCCCGCGTCTCGCGCTGCGCGAACAGCGTCCGCGGTTCGCACGCCTCCGCCGACGAAGAGCGGACCTCTGGTCGCCGCGCGCGCCGCACGAATGAGAACAGGGGACACCGGCCGCCGCGCACCACTTCCTGCATTGAGGTACGTCGCCGCCATGCCCACCAGCATTGCCGCGCGCACGTGCGCGGCCACGAGCTCCGGCTTGCCCGCCGGGAGCGGACGCGTCTGGCTCACCGCTTCGACCGAGGTCACTTCGCCACCGTCGATCAGCAGGTACGCAGTGCTGATCGGCTCCACGTCCGGATGCCGCTCGAAAAACGGAACGGCGCGAACGTGCTCTTCGATCAAGTACTGAGCGTTGCGCCCGGATACGAGCGAGAGCAAGAGGACCGCGTCCACGTCCGGCACGAGATGCGAGGCCGCACCAGGAAACTCGAGAAGCGGGACGGCCGGCGCTCCGCGCTTCATCGCGCGGGCCACCGCCCCGACATTTGCCTCATCGGCGTACGACGTGCCGACGAGGAGCGCGGCGACCCCCTCATCGGCGGCCCGCGCCGCGAGCTGTTCCGCTTCGTCCGGCGCTGTCCGGTTGGGGTCGACGAGGACGGCCAGTCCGCCATTCGCCTCCAAGCGCGTCAGGATGCTCATGCGCATCCCCGTGCAAGCTGTCCAAAGCGCTCGAGCGCGAGCGTCGCGCTGACCTCGAACTCTCGGCGGCGTCTCGGCGGCGAACTCGAGGGCGTACGTCACCAGCGCGTCGGCTGCCAGCAAGTCGACTGCCTCGTGTCGGCCTCCCGTGCCGTCCGAGAACAGATGGGACAGCACGCGCTCCGCGGCATCGAGGCACACCTCCTCGGTGTCCGCCACGGCGCGGCCGAGTCCATCGCCTAACGCCAGCAGGATTCGCGATCGCAGCATCTGGGGAGGCGGAGGCGTGCGACCCTCCAGCCAGGCACCGACTGTCCCCGGTGACGGCTGGCGCACGTCGTCAGGCGGTCGCGAGCGCACGCGCGATGATCCCCGGGGCGTGCTCGATCGCCTGAGGAAGCTTCGTGGCGTCGGGAATGCCAGCCTGCGCCAGGTGCGGCTTGCCACCCCCACGCCCGCCCGCGATCGCCGCAATGTCGCGCACGAGGGCATCGGCACGTACCCCTTTCTCACGGAGATCGTCGGTGACGACGACGAGCATGGTCGTCTTGTCCCCGATCGACGCGCCCAACACCCCCACGCCCGTCCCGAGCTTCTCGCGAAGCGCATCCGCCAGCGCCTGTAGCTCCTTCGCGTCGCCGACACGCACCTCGGCGGCAACCACGCGCGCGCCATTCACCTGTCGTGCACCGGCGACGAGCGTTGCCACCTGATCGCCCCCACCACGCAGGCTGTCATCGAGCCGGCGTTGAAGCTGACGCCGCTCTTCCACCAGCGCCTCGACCCGCTTCACGACGCCGTCGGACGTTCCCTTCACGAGGTCGACGATCTTTTGAAGTCGCCGCTCTTCCTCGCGAATGAGCTCGTAGGCGCGCGGGCCCGTGACCGCCTCGATCCGGCGCACGCCGGCCGCCACGCCGGTTTCCGCCACGATCTTGAAGAGCGCGATCTGTCCGGTGTTGCGCGCGTGCGTTCCGCCGCACAGCTCCACGGAGTATCCCGGAATGGAGACGACGCGCACGACGTCGCCGTACTTCTCGCCGAACAGCGCCATGGCGCCCGCTTCGACCGCCTCACGATAGGACTTCTGCGTGAACTGCACGTCGACGTCGGCCCAGATGGCGCGATTGACGCGCTCTTCGATCTCCGTCAGCGCTTCGGGCTTGACGGGCCCGTGGTGCGTGAAGTCGAAGCGAAGCCGGTCCGGCGCGACGAGTGAGCCCGCCTGATGCACGTGCTCGCCGAGGACCTCCCGCAGCGCACCGTGCAGCAGATGGGTCGCGGTGTGATTGCGCTCGGTATCCCGGCGGCGATCGCTCGGCACGCGCGCGATGACGCGGCCGAACTTGAACGACCCGGTGAGCTTGCCTAACGCCGCCACCCGGCCGTCGACGCGGCGCACGTCGTCGACGTCGACCCGCCACCCTTCGCCGATGATCTCTCCGACGTCGGCGATCTGGCCGCCAGACTCGGCGTAGAACGGCGTTTCGCGCAGCATCACCGCGAGCCGGTCGTCACCGAGGCGGCGAACCGCGGTCACCTGCGTCTCGATCTCGACGGTCTCGTACCCCACGAACGCCGTTTCGCTGATGTCGCGCGGGTCCAACAGGCGTCGCGGGCGCAGACTCCGCCTCCCACGCGCCCTCCGTCAGCTGGTCGGCCGCCACGCCGATTTTCTTCGCCTTCCGATCGGCCTGCGACTGCTGACGCTGTGTCTCGAGCGCGGCCTCGAAGCCCGCGATGTCGACGGTGTAGCCCCGCTCGCGCGCCATGAGCTCCGTGAGGTCGATCGGGAAGCCGTAGCGGTCGTACAGGATGAACGCCTCCTCACCCGAGATCGTCCCCCGTACCGCGGTAGATCCCTGCGTCGTGGCGGGCGGTGCAAGCTCGTCGAACCGCGCCATTCCGGCATCGATCGTGGCGAGAAAGCGCTCCTCCTCCGCCGTCGTGGTGTCCACGATGTGCTTCGCCCGATGGAGGAGCTCGGGATAGATGCCCCCCATGCTCTCGATCACGGCTTGAACGACCGGCGCGAGCGTCGGCTCCTGCCGGCCGAGCAGCCAGGCGTGCCTAACGGCCCGACGGAGGATTCGGCGCAGGACGTAGCCCCGTCCTTCGTTCGATGGGAAGACGCCATCGCCGAGCAGGAACGCGACCGCGCGCGCGTGATCGGCGATGACTCGAAAGGACGCCGGCTCGACCGCGTTCGGAATGATCCGGCGCACGCCGCCGGGCAAATGCGCGGCAATACCGCGACGCGCCTCGTCGCTCTCCCGTCCCCAGTAGGGAACGCCCACGACCTCCTCAATGGTGTGAAGAATCGGGGTGAAGAGGTCCGTGTGAAAGTTGCTGGTTGTCCCCTGCATGACCGCGGCAATGCGCTCGAGGCCGGCCCCGGTATCGATCGATGGCTTCGGAAGGGGCGTCAGCGTTCCGTCCGCGGACCGATCGAACTGCATGAACACGAGGTTCCAGATCTCGAGAAAGCGACCCGCTTCCGCACCGACGACGAAGGCCTCGAGCGAGAAGTCGGCGCGGTCGCGCTCCGTCCATTCACCGGTCGCACCGGCCGGGAACACCCAGTCATTCGCGACGTGGGCGAGATCGACGTAGATCTCCGAGCACGGCCCACACGGGCCGGTCTCCCCCATCTGCCAGAAGTTGTCCTTCTCGCCCAGGCCGTAGATGCGCGAGGGCGGCAGCTGCGCCACATCGCGCCAGAGGTCCCGCGCCTCGTCGTCGGAGTGATACACGGTCACCCGCAGGTGCCGCGGGTCGAGCGAAAGCTCCTCGGTGACGAACTCCCAGGCGAAGCGGATCGCCTCGGCCTTGAAGTAGTCGCCAAACGAGAAGTTGCCAAGCATCTCGAAGAAGGTGTGATGCCGGAAGGTGTGTCCGACCTGCTCCAGATCGTTATGCTTGCCGCCCGCGCGCACACACTTCTGGACCGTCGTGGCGCGACGACCGTACTCGGTCTGCTCCTGGCCGAGGAAGATCTTCTTGAATTGCACCATGCCGGCGTTGGTGAAGAGCAACGTCGGGTCATCCGCGGGAACGAGTGGCGAGCTCGGCCGGACGGAGTGCTGGTGCGCCTGGAAGTACGAGAGAAAGCGCGCGCGGATCTCGGAAGCCTGCATAGACGCGCAATATACGAGGCGCTCGTGGATCCGGGCCAGCGACCGGGACTCGAAAGGCCCCTTCTAGTCCGCTCGCTGCTCCGTTTTCAGTCGGCCGACCACGGCGCGCACCTCATCCGCCTCGTATCCGCGCCGCGCCAGGTAAGCGTACAAACGCCGTCGCTGCGTCTCCTCGTCGAGACCGCGAAGCGTCCGGAGCTTCTTCGACGCCGCGCGCTCAATGTTCGCGGCTTCGTCGACCTCGTCGTCATGCAGAACCTCGTCGATGGCGTCGCCGGCGATCTCGCGTGCGACCCCTCGCTTCGCGAGCTCCTGCTGCAAGCGCCGGCGCGAGAATCCTTGCGAGGATACCTTCGACCGCACGAACGCGCGCGCGTAGGCGGCGTCGTCGAGGAGACCGGCGGCGGTCAAGCGCCCGATCGCGGCGTCGACGTCAGCTTCCACCTCGCCCTTGAGCAGGAGCCGACGCCGGAGATCGCGAACGGACCGTGGCGCACGGGCGAGCATGTCGAGCGAGCGAGCATACGCGGGCGACGGTTCGCCGGTCCCTCGGGACTCCGAGGCGTCGCCGGAGCCCTCTTCAGCGTGTCCGTGCGGCATGATGATCACCTCGACGACCTCGACTCCTGAAAATCAAAACCGCCGGGGCGCAGATCACGTGAACGAGCGCATTCCGGGTAGCGCCACATTCCACGTAATCCGTTCCCCGGCGTTGGAAAGCCGGCCGGCGCAGGACTACTCTTCGGCGGAACTCTCCTCTTCCGGACTCGATGCGCGGATGCCGAGGATGCCTTTCACCTTGTCCTCGACCTCGGTCATTAGCGTCGGGTTGTCCTTCAGGTACATCTTCGCGTTCTCGCGGCCCTGGCCGATCTTCTGGCCGTTGTAGCTGTACCACGCGCCCGACTTCTCGATGATGTTCGCCTCGGCCGCAATGTCGAGCACCAGGCTCGCATGGCTGATCCCCTCGGCGTACATGATGTCGAATTCAGCCTGCTTGAATGGCGGAGCAACCTTGTTCTTCACGACCTTCACGCGGACGTGTGAGCCGATCACGTCCTCCTTTTCCTTCACCGGGCCGATGCGGCGAATGTCGAGGCGCACCGACGCGTAGAACTTGAGCGCCTTGCCGCCCGTCGTCGTCTCGGGATTGCCGAACATCACGCCGATTTTCTCGCGGAGCTGATTGATGAAAACGACCGACGTCCGCGAACGCGCGATCGCGCCGGTGAGCTTGCGCAGCGCCTGACTCATGAGGCGCGCTTGAAGACCCATGTGAGAGTCGCCCATCTCTCCCTCGATCTCCGCCTTGGGAACGAGCGCCGCCACGGAGTCGACCACGACGACATCGACGGCGCCCGAGCGCACGAGGATGTCGCAGATCTCGAGGGCCTGCTCGCCCGTATCCGGCTGGGAGATGAGGAGGTTGTCGACGTCGACGCCAAGCTTTCGCGCATACTCGGTGTCGAGCGCGTGCTCCGCGTCGATATAGGCCGCGACTCCGCCGGTCCTTTGCGCGTTTGCGACGACGTGGAGACACAGAGTCGTCTTGCCGCTCGACTCCGGCCCGTAGATCTCGGTGACGCGGCCACGGGGAATGCCACCCACCCCGATCGCCGCATCGAGGTTGATCGCGCCGGTCGGGATCGCCTCGATCCGGACCTTCGGCGAGTCGGCCCCCATCTTCATGATAGAGCCCTTGCCGCAGCTCTTTTCGATCTGCGCGATGGCCAGATTCAACGCCTTTTTCTTGTCGTCCTGAACCGTAGAGACTGCCATTCGTCCGCCCTTTGAGTTGTCGTGGAAGGATCTGGCCGTGCGGTGAATCTACCCGTGGCCGGGGAGCGCACCATGCCCGAACAAAATACGAAACCATCCCTGGAAAGTCAACGCGAACCGCGCACCTCGAATGCGTTCTCCACGTGCCGAATTCGCACGCGTTCCTGCTCGACCAGCACCCCGACTACATCGAACCGGTAGGTCTCGTACGGGCGTCCGTGACGGTCGATCCACACCAGCGCCGACCGGGTGAGCTCGCGCTGCTTCCGCCACCCGACTGCCTCCACCGGCTCGCCGAACTCCGACCCCCGGCGCGCCTTGACCTCGACGAAGCTCACGAGCCCATCGCGCTCCATGACGAGGTCAATGTCGCGATGACCGCTCCTGAAGCGACGCATCAGCACCCGCCATCCCTGTCGCTTCAGCCACCGCTCCGCTACCCGCTCCCCCAGCTCTCCGAACGCCATTCGCTCGGTCGTCATGGAGGCACAAGATACGGAGCGGTCGTGAGGGTCGTCATCATCGCTCGCATGCCAGTGGCTCCGTTGCGTCCCGTTGCACGTCACGGATGCGCTGCCCGACCTGGCAACGGGGACGTGATACATTTGGGAATGGCTCCTCATTCCTCGGCATGGACGACGGTCGCATCTGCCGTGGACAGTCCGGGCCTACGACGCCTCGACGTCGGTGGTTCGAAGGCTCGATCACGGCAGCGCGGGGCGTCTTCATCGGCACATGGCTCGGCCTCCTCGACCGGACCTCGCTGTATGCGACCAACGAGACTGTACTACCGACGCACGCGCATGTACCACGACGAGCACTACAATCTTCTCGGGATTCTTCCGCTGGGAGGCGCGGATCCTTCGAGCGGCACTTCCTGGGTTGTCGCTCGGTTCTGGTCTCGTCGGCTGGGGGCGGTCGTGACAGTCGTTGCGCTGGAGCGACGCGGCCTCGCCGTGGTCCGTGCGTTCGAGTGCCACCCCGATCTCGCTTCAAAGTGCCAACGAGCATTCTGGGTCGTGAAGGATCGCGCGCGCGTCGCCCTCGCCCCGCGGGACGAATGCCCACTCCGATATTCCAACATGCGACGGGGCGATCATTGGGTGGTCGCAGTTATACGCTGATGCAGCACGCGTCGACTCGCATCCGGTTCCTGAAGCAGTTGCGGCCGCACCTGCCTAACGGCGCACCGGTCCTGGTTTCTGTCTTCGCGCGCCAGCAAGCGATTCGGTATCTGCGCATCGTCACGAGGACTGCTAATGTCCTTCGCGCGATTCGGGGCCGCAAAAGGCGGAGCTTGGCGACGATCTGGTCCCCGACTTCGCGCACCATTTCTCCGAGGACGAGCTCGCGGCCGAGCTGGAAGCCGGCGGGTTTCGACTCGCCGAGTTTTCAAGCGTAGGCGCTCCTCACGCGGTCGCGCATGCTATGGGAGCGGTGGACGACGCATCCATGCCGATCGCCCTCGTGGCGAGCGGGAAGGCGAATCGTCGCTACTGCGGCATGGCCACGACCGAGCCCTTGCGAGACGCCGGCCTTCGCGCATTGTGATTCTGGGGTCGCTGCACGCGCCCGTTTGTTCTAACCTGTAACCCTCATCCATGCGCCTCATCGCCGATCCTCATCGGCCTAACGCTTGTCAGCGCGTCGCCCGCCATCTCACAGACGCCGAACGCGCAGGCCGGATCAGCGGTCGCCGAGAAGCGGGTCGATCCCGAGAAGGAGAAAGCGATCCGCAAGCTCATCGCGTTGACGCGCGCCGAGCGGACGATGCTCGAGGGAATGAAGGTCGGGCTGGACGCGCAGAAGAAGGCGCAGCCTGACATCCCGGACGTGTTCTGGAACGAGTTCATCAAGCGCGCGACGGACAACATCGGGGAGTTCGTGACGATCCTGGTGGGTGTGCACGATCGTCACTACACGAAGGAGCAGATCGATCAGATGATCGCGTTCTTCGAGACTCCCCTTGGCCGCATGATGGCGGAGAAGCAACCGGCGGTGGCGCTCGAGACGGTCGGCGCCGCTGAGCGGTGGGGCATGAAGATGGGGATGCAGGTCATGATGGACCTGACGGAGAAGGGACTGATAACCCCATAGGTGCTCGAGCACCTCGAGCACCTGTCCCTTCACCTCGGTCCACAAATCCGGTCGAGATCCTCGAGGCCCACGAGCACATCGCGCGGCTTGGAGCCGTCCGGCGGCCCGAGTATGCCCGCTGCGTGCAGCTGGTCGATGATTCGCGCCGCCCGGCCGTAGCCGACCTTCAGTCGCCGCTGCAAGAGCGACGTCGATCCCTGCTGGTGGTGGAGGACGACCTCGGCCGCCTCGCGGAAGAGCTTGTCCCGGTCGCCAACCTCCGCATCCTCGCCCTCATCCCCGCCCTGATCGAGCGCCTCACGCTGGCGCACGGCCTCGAGAATGTCCGGCTCCGCCGCCACCGGCTCCTCGAGCACGAGCCCCTGCGCCTCGTACGCCTTCCGCTTCGCGTCGCGCTCGTCGCGATACCACTGCATGAGCCGCTCGGTGTCCTCGCTCGGAATGAACGCGCCCTGAAGGCGCGACGGCTCGGACTTGCCCGGCGGGATGAAGAGCATGTCGCCGTTGCCTAACAGCGACTCCGCGCCGATGCCGTCGAGAATCGTGCGGCTGTCCACCTGGGAGGCGACGCGGAATGCGATCCGGCTGGGGAAGTTCGCCTTGATGAGCCCGGTGATGACGTTCACGCTCGGGCGCTGCGTCGCGAGAATCAGGTGGATGCCGATGGCGCGCGCCTTCTGCGCGAGCATCGCCAGCGGCGTCTCCACCTCGCCCTGGACCGTCATCATGAGGTCGGCGAGCTCGTCGATGACGACGACGATGTACGGGAGAACGCCGCCGCGGTACGTGAGATCCTCGAACGCGATGTCCGCGCGCTTCGGCATGGACAGCGGCAGACCGTCCTGGCGCCTTGCGATTGAAGTCCTGGATGTTGCGGCACCCGTTCGCGGCCAGCAGCTCGTAGCGCTCCTGCATCTCCAGCACGGCCCACTTCAGCACGGCCGCGGCATCGCGATTGTCCGTGATCACCTTGTGGCGCAGATGCGGGAGCTGATTGTACACCGACAGCTCCACCATCTTCGGATCGACCATCAGGAAGCGCAGCGTCTTCGGCGTGTGCCGGTAGACGAGGCTCGTGATGAGCGTGTTCACGCACACCGACTTGCCGGACCCGGTTGCCCCGGCGATGAGCAGGTGCGGCATCTTCGCCAGATCGGCGATGACGGGCTTGCCCTCGAGATCCTTGCCTAACGCGATCGGCAGCGCAGCGCGCGCCTGCTGAAAGTCCTTCGACTCGAGCAGCTCGCGGAACGCCAACGATCTCCGGCGCCGGGTTGGGCACCTCCACGCCGACGGCGCCGCGGCCGGGGATCGGCGCCACGATGCGGATGCTCTGCGCGCGCATGGCGAGCGCGAGATCGTTCGAGAGATTCGCGATCTGGCGCACCTTCACCCCTGCTGCGGGCTCGATCTCGAATTGCGTGACGACGGGACCCGTCGTGCGCCCGACGAGCTCCCCTTCGACACGGAAGGTGCGCAGCGCGTCCATGAGCTTCACGCCCATTGCGTCGAGCTCGCGCTGCGACGAGTCCCGATTCCGTGGCGGGGGCGGCGAAAGAATGTCGGGCGTCGGCAGCTCGTCCGCCGCGACCTCGGGCACCGACGCGTTCGCGTCGATCACCGCCGCGATCTTCTCGGCGTGCTCTGCAGCCAGGTCGGCCTTGGTCCGCTTCTTCTTCCGAATTCCGCGTTCCGCACTCACCTCGACGGGAGTATCCCGCAGCGATGGATCGACGCCCGGCATCTCCTCCGGCGTCGGCGCCAGCGCTACCGCCGCGGCCTCGCGGTCGACGACGTTCTCTTCCCCCACCGGCCACCGCCGCTTCGCCTTCGACGGCGCGTGATCCATCACCAGCGCGGTTGGCTTCGGCTTCCAGCCGATCAGGACGCGCACCGGATTCCACGCCAGCGTCACGGCCGTCAGCACGCTGAAGAGCGAGCATCACGATGATCCAGGCGCCGGCGAAGCCGAAGGCACGCTGGAGGTAGAACGCGGCGAAGCTGCCCCACAGGCCCGTGTGCAGGCTCGACTTCGCGCGCCGCACCCATCGCCAGCGCGATCGCCACCGGCAGCAACAAGGCGAGGCCGCCCGAGGAAGACGAGCCACGAGCGATCGGTGTCGGCCTCGATGCGGCGGAAGACTCGTAAGGCGTACACCAGGGGCAGCAGCGGGAGCAGAACGGTCGCCGGAAGGCCAAGCGTGGCGACGAACACCGACCGCAAACACGCTCCTACCGGTCCCGTCGGACCGCGCGCGGCCATGCAGCTCGTGGCGTCCGCGCCGGGAAAGGCGATGGCGGCGCCCAGGAACAGCGCGAAGAGAAGAAGTGCGATGCCGGCGAGCTCGCGCCGCAACGTCGTGCTACCCAACGGCCTACCCTACCGCTCGCGTTCTGGACCGAGCTTGGTGATCTGCCGGTCCTGATAGATGGGGATGATCGGATGCGAGTCGATCTGCGCGCAGGTCACGAGATCCTCGGCGAAGCCCGCCTCCGACAACGCGCGGCCGTGCGCGGATTCGGCGAAGAGCTGGTCGATGCGGTCGCCATAGCGCTTCGCGATCAGCTCGCTCGCGCGCGCGGCATCGTTCATCTCCATGTCCGGTGTCCGCGTCGTGAGCTGGCGCACGTAGCGCCCGGCGCACGCGGCATCCTCGAGGGCGAATTCCTTCTCGCGCCCCGCGCAAATGATGCTGACGTCCGTTCCCGCGCGCACTGCCGCGCGCATCATGGCGAGCACGGCGGTGAAGTTGACGTACGAGGCGACGACCACATCACGCGCGCCCTGAACGGCGAGGAATGCGCCGGTGCCGTTGGTGGTCGTGAACAGCACCGTCTTCCCCTCCACCGCCTCGCGGGTGAACTCCCGAGGCGAATTGCCGAAGTCGAATCCCGGAATCGGATTCATCTTTCGCTCCCCCGCGAGCCGGACCTCCGTTCGGTCGAAGCTCTTCGAGCGGGTGATCACTTCGTCGGAGCTCTCGAGCGGGACGACCGCGCGGGCGCCGTTGGCGAGCGCGATGGCGCCGACCGTCGACGCGCGCAGCACGTCGATCACGGCGACCAGCCGGCCCTGCACGCTCGCCGGCTGCAGCCCCTGCACCCCGAAGTACACGTCGACGCGCACTAGACGGGCTCCCGCATGAGCTCGCCCTCGCGCTCGAGGAACTTCGTGTCGACGTCGCCCGCCTGAAATTTCTTGTGCATCATCACGCGTCCCAGAAAGGGAATGGTGGTCGTCACGCCTTCGATGATGAAGCTCTCGAGCGCCATGTGCATGCGCGCGGATCGCCTCCTGCCGGTCTCTGCCCTGCACGATCAGCTTGGCGATCAACGAATCGTAGAACGGTGGGACCGTATAGCCGGCGTAGACGTGCGTGTCCAGGCGCACGCCTGGACCGCCCGGCGGATGGAACACTTCGATCTTCCCGGGCGACGGCTGAAAATTTCGCGCCGGATCCTCCGCATTGACGCGGCACTCGATCACGTGCCCGCGCAACGGCGGCAGCTCCTTGACGGACAGCTTCTCCCCCGCCGCGACACGGATCTGCTCCTTCACCAGATCGATGCCGGTAAGCATTTCCGTCACCGGATGCTCGACCTGAATGCGGGTGTTCATCTCCATGAAGTAGAACGACCCGTCCTCGTTGTAGCAGCATCTCGATCGTGCCGGCGCCCACGTAGTCGATCGCCTTTGCGCCTCGCACGGCGGCTTCCCCCATTCGCTCGCGAAGCTCGGGCGTCATGATCGGACTCGGCGCCTCCTCGATCAGCTTCTGATGCCGCCGCTGCACCGAGCAGTCGCGCTCGCCGAGGTGAATCATGTTGCCGTGCTTGTCGCCCATGATCTGGAACTCGATGTGGCGCGGGCGGGCGAGGTACTTCTCGACGTAGACGTCGCCATTGCCGAACGCCGACAGCGCCTCCGATCGCGCGAGCTGAAATGAGCGGGCGAAGTCGTCCGCGTCCTTCGCGACGCGCATTCCCTTCCCGCCACCGCCCGCCGCGGCCTTGATGATCACCGGGAACCCGATCTCGCGCGCGAACGTGAGCGCTTCTTCGGCGTCTTCGACCGGGCCAGGCGTCCCCGGAATGATCGGCACTCCGACGTCGGCCATCGCCTTACGAGCCGCGGCCTTGTCGCCCATCACGCGGATCTGCTCGGGCGTGGGACCGATGAAGGTGATGTTCGACGCGGCGCAGGTCTCGGCGAACTCGGCGTTCTCGGCGAGGAATCCGTATCCGGGATGAATCGCGTCCGCGCCGGTGATCTCGGCGGCGGCGATGATGCCGCGGGATCCGCAGATACGACTCGCGGGCCGGCGGCGGACCGATGCAGACGTCGTCGTCGGCGAATCGGACGTGCAGCGATTCGCGGTCCGCTTCGGAGTAGACGGCGACCGTCTGAATCCCGAGCTCGCGGCACGCGCGAATGACGCGCAGCGCGATCTCGCCGCGGTTGGCGATCAGGACTTTCTTGAACATGAGGGAGTCAAGGTGGTCAAGGTGGCCGAGGGACTCAAGGTGCGAACCGCAGCCTCCTGGATCACCTCGACGACCTCGACCACCTCGCCAACCTTCGACTTCGCACTATTGCTTTTCCCGGAACTTGTCCCAGCTCTTGTCGCTCGAGCCTTCGACGCCCTGGATGCGGAGCGCGAACTCGCTCGGGTTGGTCGCGTAGAACATCGCGCTCTCGTACGAGATGACGCCCTGCGTATACCAGTGCATCAGCGACTGGTCGAAGCTCTGCATCCCGTACTGCACCGTTCCTTCCTTGATGAGGTCCGGGATGTTGAGTGACTTCGACATGTCGCGAATCTGGTCGCGCACGGCCGCGGTGTTGATGAGGATCTCGCACGCGGGCACACGACCCGGCTTGTCCGAGCGCGGGACGAGGCGCAGCGAGATGACCGCCTGCAACGCGCTCGACAGCGAGAACCGGACCTCGCTCTGCTGGTGCGGCGCATAGAACGACAGGACGCGATTGATCGTTTGCGTCGCGTCCGTCGTGTGCAGCGTCGAGAACACCGTGTGGCCGGTGCTGGCCGCCTTCAGCGCGACCTCGAGCGTCTCGAGGTCGCGAATCTCACCGATCAGGATCACGTCGGGATCCTGACGCAGCACGCGGCGCAGCGCCGAGCCGAAATTCCCCGTGTCGGTGCCGACCTCGCGCTGGTTGATGTTGCAGTTGATGTCGCGGTGCAGGAACTCGATCGGGTCCTCGATCGTGATCACGTTCGCGTGCCGGCGCTCGTTGATGTGCTGAATCATCGCCGCCAACGCAGTCGACTTGCCCGAGCCCGTGACTCCGGTGACGAGCACGAGCCCGCGCGGCTTCATCGCGATCTCCTCGACGACGGGCGGCAGGTTGAGCTCGGTGCAGTTCTTCACCTGGTAGGGCACGAGTCGCAGCGCATAGGCGATCGTACCGCGCTGCTGGAATACGTTGACGCGGAAGCGGCCAATGCCAGGAACGCCGATCGCGAAGTCGGCTTCCTTGTTCTCGGTGAATTCCTTCACCTGCTTCGGCGTCATGATCTGCTCGGCCAGCTGCTTCAGGTCTTCCGGCTTCAGGGGCGGAAGATCGAGCTGCTGAAGCTCGCCGTTGATGCGAAGCACCGGCGGGCGGCCGACCTTGAGGTGCAAGTCGGACGCGTTTTGCTGGATCATGCGCTGCAGAACCGCCTTGAAGTTGAAGCCGGCGGTCGCCTGGTGTGCTCCGGGCGTTGGGGCAGAGCGTGTTGCGGCGGTCTCAGCCATTGGGGTCGATGCGGAAAAGGACTTGTCCATACTCGACCGGGTGCGCGTCCTCGACGAGGACCTCCCGCACGACGCCCGAGAACTCGGACTCGATCTCGTTCATGATCTTCATTGCTTCGATGATGCAGAGGATCTGTCCTTTAGAGACGCGCGCCCCCGCCGTTACGTAAGCGGGCGCCCCTGGCTCGGGCGACTTGTAGAAGGTGCCGACCATGGGGGACTTCACTTCCAGCATCTTCGACTTGGGCTCGGCCTTGGGCCCTTCCCCCTCCCCCACCGCCGGGAGGGACTCGCTAGGGGTAGCCCGGCTGGGCGCGAGAGGCGTCACCGGCATCGGGATGGGCATGGGCGGCGCAACCTGCACCGTCCCCCGTTGCTGGGGCGTCTTCGAGATGCGGATCTTCATCCCCTTGTCCGTCGAGATCTCAATGGAATCGACGCTCGATTCATCGAGCATCTCGACGAGCTTCTTCACGTAGCGTAGGTCGATCATGGGCCTGAGATAGGGTCGGTCCGCACGACGTCAGCCGATCTCGATCAGGTCATGCGAAAACGCGGTGAGCACTCGGGCGCCCCCGTCTTCGAGAAAGACGTCATCCTCAATGCGCACCCCGCCCCACCCCGGCCGATAAATACCTGGCTCGATGGTGACGACGGCGTGATCCGGAAGCGACGCCTCGGCAGTCCTCGCCAGCCGCGGCGCTTCGTGCACCTCGATGCCGATCCCATGGCCGAGGCTGTGGCCGAATGCATTGCCGAAACCGCGGTCTTCAATGTAGCCCCGAGCGACCGCGTCGGCATCTCGCCCCCGCATACCCGCGTGGATGGCTCGCGACGCGCGCTCGTTCGCCTCGCGAACGATCGAATGAATCTCCCGCTGCTCGTCGCTCGCCGAGCCGACGACGAACGTGCGCGTGACATCGGCGCAATAGCCGCCGACCACCGCACCGAAGTCGATCAGGAGAAAATCGCCATCCCTCACTGCCCGCTCCGACGACCGCGCGTGCGGAAGCGCGGAGCGCTCCCCCGATGCAACGATCGTTGGAAACGGAAAGCCTTCGCTGCCCCCATCGCGAAGCGCGCGCTCCAGCAGGCCGGCGATCTCCAGCTCCGACATCCCCGCGCGAATCTCGGCAATCGCACGCTCGAGCGCGGCGTCGGCGATGTTGGCCGCGCGCGAGATCAGAGCGAGCTCACCCTCGTCCTTCCGCTCTCGCAGTGTCTCGACGACGTCGATCGTCGGGCGCCACTGCCACCGCGCTCCCTGCTCGAGCAGCCGCTGAAAGTCACGATGCACGAGGTGATGCGACTCGAATCCAATGATCGACGGAGACCGTGTCGGCAGCGTACGCCACAATCCTGCCCAGAGACTTTGCGGCTCGATCACGACACGCGCGAGATCGCCGACTTCCGCGCTCGCCTGCGTCTGGTAGCGGAAATCGGTGATCAGCGTCGCGTCCCTGCCCGTGACGAGCGCCAGCGCGCTCGTGCCGGAGAAGCCGGTGATGTAGCGAATGTTGGGGAGGCTCGTGAGGAGAATCGCATCGAGGTGCGCCTCGAGGATTGCCTCCGAGAGCGCCTCGAGGCGCTGGGGTCGTCGGTCAGGCACTCTGCGCAGCCAGCTTCGCCACGAGGCCGCGTAGTGCCAGCTCGTATCCGAGTGCCCCGAACCCGCAGAGTACCGCGGTCGCCCCAGCGGCCAGCATCGAATGCCGTCGCTCCGGCTCGCGGGCAAATATGTTCGTCAGATGCACCTCGACGAAGGGCACATCGACCGCGGCGAGCGCGTCGCGGATGGCGAGGCTCGTGTGCGTGTACGCGCCAGCATTGATCAGGGCGCCGTCGGTCTTCCCGCGCATGGCATGGATTCGATCGATGAGCTCGCCTTCACCATTGTGCTGGGCGAATTCAACCTCGGCGCCGATTTCCCCCGCGACCGCCCGGAGCCGCTTCTCAATGTCGCCGAGCGTTGCGCGACCGTAGATCTCCGGTTCGCGCGAGCCGAGCAGATTGAGGCTCGGCCCGTTCAATACGGCGATGCGCACTACTTCTTGAGCTGGTCGAGCCACGTGTTGAACAGCTCGATCTCGCTCGAAGCGTCCTGTGGGCCTTCGCGATTCGCGTCCTTTTGCTCGTCGAAGAATTGGTCGAAGGTGAAGCCGGAGCGTGCCTGCGGTGTGCCGGACGACGGCGTTCGCCCGAACACCTGGTCGAGCGAGAGCTCCTCCTCCGCCTGACGAGTCGCTCCGCTGGGACGCATGCCTTCGGCGGGCGTGCGCGAGCGCTGCTCGGGCGGCTGCTGGCTCGGCATCGGCCGCACGGGAGTGAGGCGAGCAGCGAATTCCGGCTCGAACACGCTCGCCAGCGTCGCGGCCGCGTTCTCATCCTCGGTCGGAATGCTCCGTGTCGGAAAGAGCTCCGAGGGTGGAATCGCGATCATCTCACCGGTGTGCCCTTGCGACCCCTCGCCCGCTCGCGGCGGCTGTTTCGTGTCAGGCTCGTACCCGGCCAGCCATGGTACGTCTTCGTGCGATGGGGGAGCACGGTTCGTCGGCTCGTTGGCACGAGTGGGCGCCACGGCGGAGCTCCACTCGGTCTCGTCGAGGAGCGCGAATGGTCCGCCCGGCTCACCGGACCCCTGCGGCGGTGACTCCGGCTCCGGATCGGATCTGAGCCACGCCGGCTCTTCCAGCTCTGGCGCGGCACGCCGCCTCTCCACCGGGGCGGGCGGAGCGGCCGGTGGCTCGTTGCGGCGGCGCCCGCCGCTCGGCTCATCCGGCTCCTGATCATCGAAGCCAGTCGTCTCGTCGGGTGCCGCGGCGGCTTCCTCGCGCTCGACGACGCGTCGCATCGCGAGCTTCGCGAAGAAGCTGCGAATGGTCTTTTTCGGTCTGGTCGTTGCGCGCTTGTGCGCGGCCTCCACCACTTCGTCCGAGATCGCGGCGATGCCGATGCTCGACCGCGATCCCTGCTCGAGCTGCCTAACGCGCTCCCGGAGGGTGTCGTCGGCCGGGTTCTGAGCCGCGAGCTGGCGATAAATGTCGAGCGCCTCCTGCACGTACCCTTGCTGGAGATACAGCTCCGCCATCGTCTCGGTGACGAACGCGGCCGGAGACGGTCCGGTCGACTGCACGTCCAGCATCGGGTAGTACGCGTCGACGGCGTCCCTTGGCTCGCCACCGCTCTCCGGACTTTCATCGATGACCGCGTCGCCAAACATCGCCTCGGCGTCGGCAGCCTTGGGCGACGGGTCGCTGGGGCCGATCCCACTCACCTCGAGGCTCTGCTCGAGATCGGGGAACGCCTTCTCCGCCCCACGCGCTGGCTCGAAGTCGGCGGCAGTCTCGATCTCGAGAGGCTCGTGCTCGGCCACGGCGTCGCTCGATTTTCCCGCGGTGTCGAGCCGGTATTCATCGATCTCGATTTCCGGCCCGACTGGCGCGCCTGCCTCTGGCGAGGGCGCCGCTTCTACTGCCGGAACGTTCAACCCTTCGATATCGAGCGTCGGCGAGAACTCCTCGGCGACAACCGGCTGACCCACGGCCGGAGTGCCGCCGCCGGGGCCGCCCATCGCCTCCAGTTGCGCGACGACTTCGTCGTTCTGCGGATCAACCTCGAGCAGCCGGCGGTACCATCCGCGAGCGACATCGTTCGCGCCATGCTGGCGGGCGATGTCGCCCAGGTGACGCAGCGCGATCAGGTTCTCTGGATCGAGGTTGAGTGCGGTCTCGAACGTCTGGCGGGCCTCCTCGAGCCGACCGCAGTCGTACAGGGACTGCCCGAGCACGATGTGGCCGCTGATGTAGCCAGGTTGCTGCGGGATTTGCCCGCGGCAGATCTCGATCGCCCGGTCGTAGTCACCAGACTTTCGAAGCTCGTTCGCAAGTCGGGCAAAGACACGGCGCGGGTTTTCAGCGTATTGTCGAAGAAGGTCTTCGATCAGGGCGGTGTTGGCGGCCATGCAATGCCCTCAGAGGAACTGCCCCAGGCCCGGGGCGGCGAGACGCGGCAAGATATACCCTCCTGACGATTGAAGTCAATCGGAAGTCATATCGTGGCTTGATTTTATGAAGCGCGGCCGGATAGATTTTCTGGTTGCGACATCCACCCACCCACAGCCTGTCCCTTCCGTGCTGCAAGCGTTCCGCGGATCCGCGAAGATCGTCTTCTGGATCATCTTCATTTCGTTCGTCGGTGTCTTTCTGTTCGCCGAAACATCCGGGCTCACCAGCCGCGGCATCACGCGAGGCACGTCGGTCGGCAGCGTCAACGGCATCGACATCACCTACGATCGCTGGGATACACAGGTGCGCGCGCTCTCGGCCCAGGAGCAGCAGCGCCGGGGCGCGGGCTCGCTGACGCAGGATGACGCGCGGCGGATCGAGGAGATAGCCTTCCAGCAAATCGTCGACTCGATCCTTCTCGCGCGCGAGTACGAACGCCGGGGAATCACCGTGACGGACCGCGAGATCCAGTACGCCGCGATGGCCATGCCGCACCCCGATCTGGCGCAGAACCCGGATCTTCAAACCGAGGGGCGATTCGATCCCGAGAAGTATCAGCGCCTTCTTCAGAGCCCGAATGGCGCGGCAGCAGGGGCTGACGCAGTTCCTCGAGCAGTACTACCGCACCGAGATTCCGCGGCAAAAGCTCTTCGAGCAGATCGCTGCCGGAGTCTACCTCACCGACGCCCGGCTGTGGCGCATCTGGCAGGATGAGCGCGATTCCGCGCGCGTGTCATACGTCGCGCTCCGTCCCGCGGCAGTCCCTGACAGCGCAGTGCGGGTCACCGACGATGAGATTCGGCGATACTTCGACGAGCACCGTGACGACTTTGCCAAGCGTCAGGGACGAGCCGTGTTGTCGCTCATCGCGCTTCCCCGCCCCATCACGGCAGCGGACAGCGCCGCCACGCGGCAGCGCGCGATCGCGCTCCGCGAGGAGATCCTGGGTGGCGTCCCGTTCGATACCGTGGCGCGTCGCGAATCCTCGGACAGCGTGTCCGCCGCGCAAGGTGGACTCCTTGGCACCGTTGTGCGCGGCGCGTTCGTGCCCGAGTTCGAGCGCGTCGCCTTCGCGTTGCGGCCCGGTGAGATCTCACCACCCGCGCTCTCGCAATTCGGGTATCATCTGATCAAGGTCGACGAGAAGAAGGGCGACTCGATCAAGGTGCGCCACATTCTGCTGCCGATCACGCAGAGCGATTCCAGCGCACAGCGCATAACGACGCTCGCCGACTCTGTTGCGGACGTCGCCGCCGCGGCTGATGACCCCACCCGGCTCGACAGCGCGGCTCGGCGATTCAATCTGCCGATCGCGCGCGCCGTAGCGGTCGAGGGCGACCCGCTGACCTGGAACGGCCAGTACGTCCAGGACCTCGGGGCCTGGGCATTTCGAGGATCGCGTGTGGGCGACATCAGCGACGTCGTGGACGCACCCGAGGCCTTCTATCTGGCGCGCATCGACTCACTCCAGGAGGGCGGCGAGGTCGGGCTCGACAATGTACGCGAGGAGATCCGCCGTGTCCTGGTCAATCGGAAGAAGGTCGACTACCTCGAGCCGCGCGCTCGGCGCATCACCAATGCGGTGGTGGCCGGCAGATCCCTGGAGCAAGCCGCGCAGGAAAACGGGGCGACAGTCGAGCGGACCGGGATGTTCACCCGCGTCAGTCTCGTGCCCGGAATCGGCCGTCTCAATGAGGCAGTGGGTGCCGCGTTCGGATTGCCCGTCGGAGCGACGAGCGGGCCTGTGAAGACGGAGGACGGGGTATTCATCACTCGCGTGGATGCGCGCACGACCGCTGACCGCGCCGTATGGGAGGCCCAGAAGGACCAGCAGCGCCAGCAGCTGCTGCTGCGTCTCCGCCGCCAGCGGATTCAGGACTTCGTGACAGCGCTTCGAAAGGAGGCGGATGTCGACGATCGGCGGAGTGAGGTGCAGGCGCTGACTCGGGAGAGAGCTAGCTAGTTAGGGGTCAGGAGTCAGGGGTCAGGGAAGGAAAAGCAAACGGCCGCGCGCTGCGCGGCCGTTTGCTCATCGGATGAGCGCGTCTGCCGCGACAGCGGCGACGCGCCTTTCCTTCCCTGACCCCTGACTCCTGACCCCTGACCCCTAGATCAGTCTCTTCGGCTCCGGGCGCCGCTCCTCGTCCTTCCGCACTTCACTCTCCGAGCGAGCCGGCGGCAGGGCGTCGCGCGCTTCGGGCTCCGTGAGCGACCGATTGACATCGGTGAGCGACTTCTTGAACTCCCGGATGCCCTTGCCCATCGAGGCGCCGATTTCGGGAAGCCGCTTCGCGCCGAACAGCAGGAGCACCGCCACCATCAGGAGGATGATCTCCCAGAAGCTGAAATTGCCGAAGGGCATGGTACCTCCTAGAACAGCGATCGAGCGATGAGATAGGCGATGAGCACGCCGAGCAGGCTCAACAGCGAATGTCGACGGCCACGGGTCCTAGAGAGAACTTAATCATGATCAGGTCGATCGACACTGGCCCAACCGAGCCGCTAAGCCCCGTGGTCAGGAATTCCTTGACCGCACCCGGGGGCAGGAACCGCCGGCTGATATGGGTGATCAACCCCCCGACGAGGAAGCCAATCGCGAGAACGAGCGCGTGAAAGCCCGGGCGATGGCGCGCAGAACGGGAGAGCGAGGACGACGGGCGATTCATCACTGCGTTCGCTCCATGACATAGGCAATGGCATCACGCAGCGCCGCGGTGGCGCGCGATTCCGGCAATTCCGACAGCGCTTCTGCGGCTTCGTCGGCGAATCGCTCGCCGCGGCGGCGAGCATACTCGAGCCCGCCATGTTCTTCCACGATGCCGATCACATTGGCAATCAGCTCATCCTCAGGCTCCGGCCCCGCGAAGAGACGCTCGACCACCGTCCGGTCTGACGCGCTCATTTGTCGGAGCGCATGGATGAGCGGCAACGTCACCTTGTGCTCGCGAAGGTCCAGCCCGGTGGGCTTTCCGGTCGTCGAGGCATCTGCAGTATAGTCGAGCAGGTCGTCCACGATCTGGAACGCCATTCCCAGCTGCAGGCCGTACCGAGCCAGTGCCTGACGATGGCGTGCGGCCCCGGCGATCGCGCCGATCTCGCACGCCGCCGAGAGCAGCGATGCCGTTTTGGCGTCGATGAGCGCGTCGTAATCCTCTTCGGAAAAGCGGAGTGCGTCGAGCGCCGTCAGCTGTCGCATCTCGCCGATCGTCATCTGGTTCGTCGCGTGGGCCAGTACCTGCAGCGGCGCCATGTCTCCCACGCGCACGAGCTCCACGACGGCGCGCGAGTACAGGAAGTCGCCCATGATCACGGAAATCTGGTGCGTGAACAGGGCGTTGATCGTCGGCATTCCCCGCCGCAGCGTCGAGTGATCGACGGAGTCGTCGTGCACGAGCGTGGCGAGATGCACGAGCTCGACGACTGCCGCGAGGGGAATCGCGCGCGGCTCGGACCGCCCCTCCACCGCGCTCGCCAGCAGCGTGAGCGTCGGCCTGAACATCTTTCCCTTCATGCTGAGCAGGTGTCCCGTGATCGCTTCGATCATGGGAAAATCGGCGACCACCACCCGCTGCAGCTCGGCCGCCACCTCCTCCAGCCGCTCGCGCACAGGCGCCTGTATCTCGCGCAATCCGGGGACGGCCCGCGCTCCCGCCCGTGCGGGAGCACTCATTGCGCTACTCGCTCCAGCGCGGCGAGACGGTCGTTCACGTCGCGGAAGGTGATGTCGACGGCGAACACACGCTCATAATACACGAGCGCGTCGTTGAACTTCTGGAGGGCCTCCAATGCATAGCCCAGAAGATACAGCACGCCGACGAGTTTCTCGTCGGTGGCGCCCGGCTCGGCCGGAGCGCGTGAGAGAATGGTGACGGCAATCTGGTATTGCCCCTTCTCAATGAAGCACTGGCCTAACGCCTCGAAGGTCCGAATGCGGTGCTCGACCCCACGCAGCGCTTTCTGGAACTCGGCGATCGCCTCGTCGAGCAGGCCCATTTCCTTGTACGCGACACCGAGATCGTAATGCGCCTCATGATCCTCGTCGGAGACGTTTTCGGCGATTCCCTGCTTGAACCGCTCCAGCATGTCCGAAAAGTCTACCTGATCGGATTCGGGCTCCCGCACGTCGGCGACCATGCGCGTCGACTTCGGCGTCTTGTCTTCGCTCAGCCAGTCCGAGAGGTTGACGAAATCGTCATCGCTCCCGGATCCGACATGCTTCGCGGGGCGTGAGGGCCGTTTGGGCTCCGGTCGCTTTGGCTCAGGACGCTTGGGCTGACGAACCGGCTCCGAGCGTCGCGGCTCGGGCTTCGCCGCGGGCCTTGGTGGTTCCGCCTTCGCCGCCGGTGCGGGTTGCGCCGGCCGAGCCTTGGCGGGCGGGGACGGCGTATCCTCGATGAGCGGAAGGTCCTTCACCGCGTTGCGGAGATCGCCAATGGGGTCGCGCACCCGCTCCGTCCGTGGTGCCGGCGCGGGTTTGGGCGGCTGCTTCGCTGGCGCCGGTCGCAATGGGGCGGCTGGCGGAGGGGACGCCGGCGGAGCGCTGCGCAACGGCGCAGCCGGCGGCGGAGCGAACGAAGACTCAGGCTCAGCGGGTGCACCCCCGGAGATGTCGCCAAAGACCGCCAGCGCGGCCTGGGCACGCGCATCGTCAGGCGCGATGTCGATCACGCGCTGGTAGACCGCCTGCGCCTTTTCCTCGTGGCCATTCCGGAAAAGGCAGTCAGCGAGCTGGAGATAGGCATCCACCAGCCGCGCCTTGTCGTTGAGCAGGAACGAGTACTCGACGCGCTTCTGATGATGCCGGACCGAGTTGGGATCGAGATGGAGAATCTCGTCGGCGACCGCGCGGGCGCTGGCATGGTCCGACGTGCTCTCGAATCCGACCATGGCGATCTCGAGCTCGTCAATGCCGCCCTCGCGATCACCGTCCTCGAGGAGCGCCTCACCGAGCTGCCGGTGAAGCTGCCAGTTCCCCGGATCATCGGCAACGGCGTCGCGCAGCCGCTCGACGAGCGCCGAACGGGCAGCAGCTGGATCTTCGTCCACCGCCGTCTGTGCGCCGTCCTGCCCCGGGGGATGGATGAGCGGGAGATCGGCGCCGCCACTTGGCGTATCGTCACCGTCGAGAAACGCCGAGTCTTCGAGTCGAATCTCCCACTCGGTACCGTCCGTCAGTGAGCTCCGCGATGGATCGGGGTGAAGCGGCAGCTCATCGGGCTCGATCGCCGACCCGGATGCGTTGAGATCCGCCAGCGGATTCACCGCCTCGTCCTCGGGCATGATGAGGTCGAGGCGCTGCGCGCTGCGGAGCGCGTCGGTATCCGGGATCTCGATCATCGGGAGCTCGCCCGGCAGCGAGACGCTCTCGTCATCCGAAACGTCGGGAACGGACAGCTCGGAATCGATCAGCGGAAGATCGGAGGCGGCGCGCCCCGTGCGGCTCCCGAGCGCCGTCGGCTCGATGTCGAGCAGCGGCACGGCCGGCGGCGAGGCGTCCGCGCCTAACGCGGTCTGCTCGAAGCCGGCCAAGAGTCCGGGGGAGGCGTCCATTCCGTCGTCGGCACCAGCCGCGCGGGCTCCGTGCGACAGCGGTGGGGGTGCCCCCGGTGGAGGCGGCAGCTCGGCATCGATCATCGGCAAGCCATCCATCGACGGCCGCCTGACCGGCTCGGAAGGCCGACGAGCGGGCGGTGGCTTCGGTCGAGGCGGCTCCTCGGCCGGCCGCGAGGGCCGCGTCTTGGGAGGAGCGGGAGCGTCGAAGCCGACGTCGAGGAACACCAGATCGCCACTCTTCGGAGCTGCACGCGCCCCGGGCGCCTGCGGCTCCACCGCGGGATCGATCGCCTTCATTCGGTCGATGGTAGCCCGCGCTTCGCTCGAGCGGCCTTCCGAATCGTACCGCTCGTACAGCACCTGGAGCTGCTCGATCGCCTCCGCCTTGCGGTCTTTCTTCACCAGCTGATCCGCCAGCATCAGGCGGATGTCGTCCTGATCGGGGCACAGGTCAGCGAACTCCTTCAGCGCGCGAAACGCCTCGTCGAGCTTGCCGCCTTTCTGCATGCGGTCGGCGTACTCGAGGAAGTTCTGCTTGGCGTCGTTGGTGAAGCCCTTCTTCGCGCTGATCTTCCCGAGCTTGTAGTAGATCGAGTTACGCCCGGGGGCGTTGCGAAGGATCTTGTTGCAGAGGGCGATGGCGTTGTTGAAAAAGCCGCCCTCGGCGTACAGGTCGACCGCGCGCTCGTAATGGTCGACGGCCTCGCTGACGTTGCCCTGTCGCAGCATGAGGTCGCCGACGCGGTTGAACAGAGCGACGTCGGCTTCGTCCTCACTCCCCGAGACTTCCTCGAGGATCTGGAGGTAGACCGCCAGCGCCTTGTCGAACTGCTTTTTCTGTTCGAACTCGCCCGCTCGTTTCTTGAGCTTGGGGACGTTGGACATCGGCGCTTGGTGAACTCCGGAGACGCGGTGAGCCAGGTACGGGGAAATCGTTGGGGCGTAACTGCTTAAGATATTGGCGCGCTGAAGGGGTGACAAGTTTCCCCGCGTACCCACGTCCCCCTACAACGACGGTCTCCATACCAATACGGCAACTCACGAATGTCCTCGCAGTCAAAAAGTGCGAGGTCGGCCGAAAAGCCCGGGGCGATTTGTCCCACCTGATCGGCGAGGCCGAGAGCGGCTGCGCCGTTGACCGTCGCGGCTACGATCGCCTCGGCAGCCGACATATGGAGCTGACTCACTCCGAGAGTCAGAATCAGTGGGAAGTTTACGGTGGGCGACGTCCCAGGATTGAAATCGGTGGCCAGTGCAACGGCCGCCCCAGCGTCGATGAGCGCGCGGGCCGGCGCTTGACGAGGACGACCGAGGAAGAGCATGGTGCCGGGTAGGAGCGTAGCCACCGTGTGAGAAGCGGCCAGGGCCTCGATCCCCCCTCTGGAGACTGCGGCGAGGTGGTCGGCGGACGCTGCTCCGATGTCCGCGGCGAGCTCCGCGCCACCGGAGGGCTCGAGCTCATCGGCGTGGAGCTTGAGACCCAGCCCCGCCCCCTTTGAGGCTGTGAGGATCGTTCGGGCCTGGTCGGTGGTGAAGACCCCTGGCTCGCAGAAGACGTCGGCGAATCTGGCGAGCCGCTGGGCGGTTACGGCAGGGAGCATGTCATTGATGAGCATTTTGACATAACTGGCGCTGCCACTCTCCTGCGCTCGAAATTCGTGGGGGATCTCGTGTGCCCCGAGCCAGGTTGGGATCACCCGCATGGGCACTCGGTCAGCGACGTGCGCAATCACCTGGAGCAGCTTCAGCTCGTCGTCGAGCGTGAGCCCGTACCCCGACTTGACCTCGACCGTCGTCGTTCCGTACGAGGCGAGCCGCCGCAGACGCGCTTCCGCAAGCGTGGCAAGCTCGCTCCGCTCGCGTTGCCGAAGATCGCGCACTGAGGCATGGATTCCCCCGCCCCGTTTGGCGATCTCCATGTACGCCACCCCCGCGGCACGCATTTCCTGCTCTTCATAACGAGGCCGCCCAAATACGGCATGCGTGTGGGAGTCCACCAGACCGGGTGTGAGCAACCCGCGCTCGCAGTCGATGCGTTGAGCGTCGGGCCGCGCGCGCTCGAGCTCGTCAGCGGGTCCCACCTTCGCCACACGATCGCCGACGACGAGGACGCACACACCGCGATGCACCTGCGCATCGGCCATCTCGCCGCCGCGGCGGGCACGGGCCGGCCCGGCGCACGTGACGACCTGGCTCGCGTTGTGGAAGAGGAGCGCGCTCATCGAATGCGCGGGTGCCCTACGGGCAGGGCGGAACGCGGCATATCGTAACTCGCCAAACCCCACGCGCCCGGATTGCTTCCGCGTTCCTGATGCAGGTACTCCGCCCTGCCCACCGAGCACCCGCCCGTTCCGCATTCAGGCAACGACATCCCTCACGCGCGATAGCGTCAACGGCGCCTGCGCCTCTCCTCGACACGCGTAGAAGCATGCATTGCAGTCGATCTTCGAGTAGGGACGGAACTCGCGCCAGTGAACGTCGGCGGGAAAGTCGGGACATCGCCGCACGAATCCGGCGGGATCGATGTGGATCGTGCGAAGCCCCGAGGCGCACGGGTCACGGAGCTCGCCACGGAAGTATCGGGGAATCTGGCGCAGATACCAGTCGGAGCTCGTGATCACGCCACGGTGTGTGCGCTTGAAGGCGAGCAGGTCATTGACGAGCCCGTCGACGAGAGCGAGACGTTCGTCACGTGGGAAATGCGTGACGTTGCCGTTCTTCATGTCGGTATACGTGCTGAAGCCGACGCCGATGCCCAACTCGTGTGCGGTGTGAACGATGTCCATCACATGCTCGACGTTCTCATCCTTGATCACCGTATTGAATCGGACGTTGTCGATACCGTTGGCCCGCAGCTGTGGAACACTGTCGAGGATGCGAGCGGCCAACCCCGGTATCCCACGTGCGCGATCGTGTCGCTCATCGAGGAAATCGAGCGAGATGCTGAACTGATTGATCCCCGCCTGCCACAGAGAGCGAGCGCGTTCGACGGTGAGCATCGCGCCGTGCGTGATCAGCGTGATGTACTTGAGGCGCACTGCGTCGCGGACCGCCGCGACCAGATCCTCGAGGTCCCGCCGAAGCAGCGGCTCTCCCCCGGTGAAACACACCATGAGCGGGTCGAAGAAGCGCGCGGCGTCGGCGAAGCTCTTCAGCTCGTTCGCCTTCTCCGATGCGGGCGTCTTCCAGTAGTCGCAGAAGTCGCAGCGCGCATTGCACCGCATTGTCACTTCGAAGTGCACGAGCAGCGGCTTCCGTCTCAGGTGGAGCCACGCATACTTCGCGGCGAACAGGGGAACGTGATAGGGGGAGAATCGCGAGGACAGCATGTCTTATCAGGGGCAAAATAGGAAAAGCACGAACGGCTCGCCGTTCGTAGTTCCAACACTTACCGGTCCCGAGCCGCCCGGTCACTCATCGGAATCACGATCCCCTTCTCCGTCGCGGTCTCGATCGCGACTTCATAGCCGGCGTCCGCATGACGCGCCACGCCAATCCCCGGATCGTTCGTCAGCACCCGCTGAAGGCGAACGCGCATTTCGGGAGTCCCGTCGGCGACGATCACCTGCCCGGCGTGCAGCGAGTTGCCCATCCCGACACCCCCGCCGTGGTGAAACGAGACCCACGAGGCGCCGCTCGCGACGTTGAGCAGGGCGTTCAGAATGGGCCAATCGGCGACGGCGTCGGTTCCATCGCGCATGGCCTCCGTCTCCCGAAATGGGGACGCGACGCTCCCCGTATCGAGGTGATCTCTTCCGATCACGATCGGCGCCGACAGCTCGCCCCGCGCCACCAGATCGTTGAGCGCGACTCCGAACGCTGCACGCTCGCCCTGTCCCAACCAGCAAATGCGCGCAGGCAATCCCTGGAAGCGCACCTTCTCTCGCGCCAACCCAATCCATCGGCGCAGGTGCGCATCGTCGGGGAAGAGCTCGAGCACCAGCTGATCGGTGCGCGCGAGATCGGCGGGATCACCCGACAGCGCCACCCATCGAAACGGGCCTTTCCCCTCGCAAAAGAGCGGTCGCACGTAGGCAGGCACGAACCCGGGAAAGGAAAACGCCTCGCGCTCCCCGGCATCGAACGCCACCGTGCGAATGTTGTTGCCGTAGTCGAACGTGACCGCGCCGCGGCGCTGCATCTCGAGCATCGCGCGAACGTGCTGCACGATGGACGACGTCGCCCGCGCGACGTACTGCGCGGGGTCGGCTCGCCGCAGCTCATTCGCCATCTCGATGCCGAGGCCCGCCGGGACGTATCCGTTCAGTGTGTCGTGCGCACTCGTCTGATCGGTGAGCACATCGGGTGTAATTCCGCGCCGAACAAGATCTGGCAGCACGTCGGCAGCATTTCCCACCAGCCCAATGGACACGCCCTCGCGGCGCGTGCGCGCATTGTTCACCCAGGCCAGCGCCTCGCTGAGGTCGTGCGTCATCCGATCGACGTAGCCCGTCGCCAAACGCTTCTCGATACGCGCGGGATCCACCTCGACGCAGAGGATGACTGCACCGTTCATTGTCGCGGCCAGCGGCTGCGCACCGCCCATTCCTCCGAGTCCAGCAGTGAGCACGAAGCGTCCGGCGAGCGAGCCATCGAAGTGTTGTCGCGCGACCGCCCCGAACGTCTCGTACGTCCCTTGGAGGATTCCCTGCGTTCCAATGTAGATCCACGAGCCGGCAGTCATCTGCCCATACATCATCAGGCCCGCTCGCTCGAGCTCGCGGAACTTCTCCCACGTCGCCCAGCGCCCAACGAGGTTGCTGTTCGCGATGAGCACGCGGGGCGACGAGACGTGAGTGCGGAACACCGCCACCGGCTTCCCGCTCTGCACCAGCAGCGTCTCGTCGTTCTCCAGCGCGCGGAGCGTGCGAACGATCGCATCGAACGACGGCCAGTCGCGCGCAGCCTTCCCAGTCCCGCCGTACACGACGAGGTCGTCGGGACGCTCGGCCACTTCGGGATCCAGATTGTTCATCAGCATCCGCAGCGCGGCTTCCTGCTGCCAGCCCTTGCAGGACATCTTGCCGCCTCGCGGCGCGCGAACGACTCTCGCACCCACCTCCGATGCGCCGCTGGCGGTGAGCGTCACCCGACGAGCTCCACCACGTCGGCGGCAAAGACGCCACGCCGCACCGCGGTTGCGATTTCGGCAATGTCGGTGCTCAGGACGCGATCATGCTCGAGCGGCGGAACCAGCTCGCGCACGCGCTGATGCGCGGCCGCGACCCCGCGTCCAGGCGCGAGCGGCGCACGACAGTCGATCGCCTGCGCCGCGCACATGAGCTCGATCGCGAGGATGTTGTCCCAGGTTGTCGATCACGCGGCGAAGCTTCCATGCCGCGCCCATGGCCATTGGGACGACGTCTTCCTTGTTCCCGTCGGTGGGAATGGTGTCCACGCTCGCCGGATGAGAGAGCACCTTGCACTCGCTCGCCAACGCCGCCGCGGTCACCTGCGCCATCATGAATCCGGACGATACGCCAGCATCGCCAGTGAGAAAGGGCGGCAATCCCTGGTTGAGATCGGGATGAACGAGTCGGTCGATGCGCCGCTCCGAGATCGTCGCGAGATTCGTCAGCGCGATCGCGAGGACGTCGAGCGCCATCGCCACCGGTTGGCCATGAAAATTCCCGCCGCTGAGGATCGTGCCATCCTCGAAGACGAGCGGATTGTCCGTCGCCGCATTCAGCTCCGCGCCAACCATGCCGGCCGCGAACTCGAGGGCATCGCGCACCGCCCCATGTACCTGCGGCATGCATCGTAAGGCGTAGGCATCCTGCACGCGCGGATCGTCGTGGCGGTGGGACTCGCGAATCTCGCTATCCGCGAGGAGCTCGAGCAGTAACGCCGCGGAACGCCGCTGCCCGCGCTGGCCTCGCGCGTCGTGCAGCCTCGAATCGAACGCCGTCGGAGTCCCGAGCAATCCCTCCAGCGACATTGCTCCGGCGACGTGAGCGGTCGTCCAGAGACGCGTCGCGTCGTGCAGTGCCAGCGCGGCTATGGCCGTGTGCGCCTGCGTTCCGTTGATGAGCGTGATGCCTTCCTTTGGGCCGAGCGTGAGCGGCGTTAGGCCGACCGCCCGGAGGACGGAGGCGGCCGGAGCACGCTGGTGGTCGCGAATGAGATCGCCCTCGCCGATGAGAGCGAGGGCGAGGTGCGCGAGTGGCGCGAGGTCGCCGCTCGCCCCCACGCTGCCTTGCTCCGGGATTGGCGGATATACGCCGGCGTTGAGCATCGCCAGCAACAGGTCGATGAGATCCGGACGTGCGCCGGAGTATCCCTTGGCGATGACGTTCGCTCGAAGAAGCATCATGCCGCGCACTTCCCGCTCCGGCATCAACGGACCGACGCCAGCGGCGTGACTTCGCACGAGGTTCACTTGCAGCTCGGCAAGGCGTTCCGGAGGCACCGACACCTCGGATAGCTTTCCGAACCCCGTCGTGACGCCGTACACCACTTCTCGACGCCTGACGAGATCATCGACGATGCGGCGCGTGGCGCTGACGCGCGCGCGTGCGGCATCGGCGAGGGTCGCCGGCGCGCGGTCTACCGCGACTCGGTGGACATCGTCAATGGTGAGTGAGGCGCCATCGAGAACAACGGGCTGGGCCATGCGAACGAAAATCGGTTCGCGGACGGGGAGATTCAAGGCCGAAAACAAAGGTGGTCGAGGTGGTCAAAGTCGTCGAGGCGATCAAGGAGCGACGACGCCGTTCCCTCGATCACCTCGACGACCTCGACGACCTCGACCGCCGTTGGACTAGATCCCCGTCACCACCCTTGTTCCGACGCGCAGCTCCGGATTCCCCGGGTCACTCTGGTACGCCCAGTCGAAGATCATGTAATCGGACGTCGTATGCGTCACGCGCAGGGCGCCATAGTGCAGACCATCCGACAGCGTTGTCTCGACGACGTAGGCGTAGCCGGCAACCGCTTCGATCGCGCCGGTGCTGAACCGATCCCGGGTGGGCGCGATGTCGATCGATGTCAGATCCTCGACGGGAGATGTGCTGTAGAGCGCGAGCTTCGTTCCTGTCCGGACCGGCGTGATCCACACCGAACCGTCCGACCGCCGCTCGAGCTTGAAGTCGATGTCCGTGCGATCGCCCGCCAGGATCTCGCCCATGGCGCCCGTCGACGGGAAATAGAACCGGAATCCGCTCGACGGAAGTGACGCCTGCGTGGCGAACACCAGGAAGTTGCGCGAATCGTAGCGCGGCGTATCGGCGCGGGGCGTTGTCCACAAGACTCTCGTGACCATCGCGACTCACCGTGCTCGCCGCGAAGCATCGCGGCGCCCCGTTGGTCAGACCGGTGGCGAGGAAGTCCTCGGAGACCGTCGTGCCTTCGAGGACCCAGAGGTCCCCCTCGCACTCGTTCGCATCGAGATCGTAGACCGTGGAGTACACGACGGTAATAGTCGAACATCGTTGGATTGGCTTCCCGTCCATTCGGCGACCACGAAAGCTGTACGGCGCGGTCGAGCGAGACCGTCACGAGCGTCGCAGGCGCGGGCAAGCGGTTGCGCTCATCGACGGTGATCGAGTTGGACGGACTGCTCTGATTGCCTGCTCCGTCCTCGGCGACGACGTAGTACTGAAGGTGCGGGAACCCCGCGTCGTGGAACGTCGTCGAGGTCGTCGCGGCACGCCGGCTCCACGACCCGCTCGATGAGCCGCGCGAGTAGATGGCGAACACTTCGATGTCCGGATCGCCCGGATCGGTCCAGCTCAGCAGGATGCCGTTCGGGCTTTCCGGATCGCCGCTTGGGATGAGCTGATAGGTAAGGTCGGAGGGTGCCTCGAGCTCGTCGGGCCCGAGATCACCTTCGTAGTCGGTGCATGCCGCGATCCCCATCGCGAAGAGCATCCACACAACGCTGCGTCGCATGCGTGTCTCCAGTGAGTGGCGCCGTAAGGGAATGCACTGGGCGCGCCGACTGGCACGACGCAACTAACTGGTTGCTGCTTAACGACTTCCTGAGGGGGCGTAGGCGGTGCTGTCCGCTCCCGGAGACAGGAGTGTGTGCAGGATAAGCACCGAAAAGCTCGGAGCCGCGACCGGCTGAGTTCGCAGTTCGCAGTTGCCGAAGTCGCTCAGCGAGCAGACGACTAGGGAGCCCGATACGTCGAGCGATTGTAGTCGAACTTCAGCTGCGGCTCCGCCTTGAGCGCGATGAAAAAGCTGAATGCGAAATTCCCGAATGGCGACCGGTTGAAGCCGAACGTCGCGCGCCAGTCGTGCAGGTCGCGCTGGAGTGTCACGCTGTGGTCGGCGAAGTCACGCGGTCTCGAAGTCGTAGGAGGTGCTCCACTGCGCGGCCCACTTCGGCGTGAGATTGAATGAGAAGTTTCCGCGCATCAACGACTGCGGCGGCTGAATCACCCGCGACACTCCCTGGTTCGAGGGAAGCGAATCGTCCGGAAGCTCGAGCAGGGCCTGCGCCTCGCAGGCGGCGCGCAATCCCGGGTCAGGGACCGCACGGCACCGCGCCCGGGGGTCGAAGAAGGTCACGTCAACGCCGCGCGGCGGCCGCTCGCGTGAGTACGAGTAGCTGAGGGACGCCGACCAGCCCTGCTCGGTGTTGATTCCCCGCGGATCGCGCGCCGCGCCGAACCCGCCGGGTTGCACCGGAGGGCGATCACCGGGGAGACTATCGGTCGACGGTGAATTCGCCGGGACCTCGCTGCTTGGTACCGCCTTCCCGAACACGCGCGCGAGAAACGCGAACGGGTTGCGTTCACGGCCGATGGAGAGCGACATGTCCGTGGATGTTCGGAACGGCTTGAAACGCGCCGTGTCGCTCGACACGTCTCCCTCGAACAGGGAGTATCGCATCCCCAGGTCGAAGCCAGGCAGCAAATCGGATGACAGTCGATATCCAAAGCTCGACGTCTCGAATCCCGTCGACGCTTTTCCCGTCTTGCGAGCGCGCTCGAAGTTGTACGTCAGCGCATCGAAACCCATCGAGAAGACCTTGACCTTGCGCACCGCGGCTTCCGACGTGTCCCCGCCACGTCCTCGCAGCTTCGCCTCGAGGTTGTGATTGAACGATAGTGTCAGCGATTGCTGCGTGATGTTGCCGAGATTGCCCACGTTCGACTGGTTGCGAGCCGCGAGGTACTCGGCACTCACCTCGCCGGCAGGCGCGTACGTGTAGGAAAGGCTCGGCGAAATGGTATGGCGGAAGCGGGTGATGGGGCCGAACCCGGGGAACAACCCGTAGAACGTCGGTGACATCGAAAGCCCGTACGCGAGGCGCTTTCCCTGGTAGACGTACTCGCCACCCGTGAGCTCGTTCCGAAGTGCGAACGGTCCGTTGCTCGCGTTCATGACGCTGACCGACGGTACGAGATTGAGTCGACCCTGAAAGATGTTCGGCAGCGAGAACTGCGTCTGCCACTCGATCTCGGTGCTGAACCCTCGCGCATAGACGCGCGTGTGCCGCGCGTTGGGATCGTCGGGATCGACGATCTCCCACACGATCGGATGGGCCTGCTCACGATCGGTGACTCGGACGTTGTTCGTCCAGTTGAAGCCGAAAATCCGGATCGGAGTATCAAACCGGACGGTGGTCGTGCGTTGATCGCCAATGATTCGCGAGCTGTCGATACCTCCTCCGGGAAGCGGCCTGAAGCGAACGCCCACGCGCGGGTCGTTGATCGTCATGTCGAGGGTCTGGTCATTCTCCAGGCTGAGCTGCGGATTCCACTCCAGCCATGACGCGAGCGAGATGGCTCCCCGCGGCGTGAGTGACAGCGTAGGCAGCGTGCGACGAATCTCATCCCGACCCGCCGTTTGCGACTGCGAGCCACCTAGTGCCATGCGAAACAGACCGAAATCACGATCGTAGCTCGCCGAGGAGTGGATCGTGGCGAACGTCTGCTCGACCGTGACCGACCGATCCCGCTCGAGACTCGTGTTCGTCTGGTAATTGAGGTCGGCGCGCAACGAGCTCTTCTGCGAGAACTGCTGCGAGTGCCACAGGCGGTACGAGCTTCCACTGCGACCATTCGTCCACGAGGAGTTGCTCCAGGCAAGTCCGCCGCGTATGGCGCGGGACAACCAGTTGTACTTCCACTCGGCCCGCCAGTCGAGCCAGCCAGGGTCGGTCTCGCTTCCGCGCGCACCGCTCCGCCACCCCATCTCGATCTTCCCATCCATGTAGTCGTTCATCGCCCAGTACCAGCCGAGTCCGTCGATGTGCCGGCGGTACGTCGTGCTATTGCGCACGATGTCGCTGAAGCCGAACCGCGGGGGCAGCAAGCCGCTCCGTCGTCCCCGACGAAGGTCCTGGTAAATGAATGGGACCCACAGGATCGGGATGTCGTGGATGTACAGGACCGCGGGCCGCGCGATCAGCGCGCGGCGCCCGATCATCTTCACTTCCTTCGACTTGAAGTGATAATGCGGCTCGGTGAGGTCGCAGCTGGTGATCGTGCCGCTCGTCGCGTAAAACGTGCGCTCCTCGTCCGTCGTATCCGTGGCGAAACCCGTCCTGTGTCCTCTCACGAACCAGATCTCACCGCTTTGCACGCTCGTGCTGATTCCAGTCCCAGACCCCTGCTTGGACTGCACGTCGTAGATGAGCTGCCCCAGCGCCACGAGGTCCGCCGTCTGTGAGGGGTCCCGTAGCACGATCGTATCGCCGAGGGCACGGACGACTTTCAGCGAGTCGTTGTAGCGAATCGAGTCGGCAATGAGCGTCGTCTGCTCACGGCCAACGGCGGCATTCCCAAGGACGATGATCTCCTTGGCCTTCGCATCGAAGATGACGCGATCACCCTGATACCTCGTCGCCAGATATCCCGCTCGCGCCAGGAGCTCGGCCATCACGGAATCGGGCTCTGCCCATTCCACGAGACGCGTCGTATCGCGCGCGGTCGTGTCCCGCACCCCCGGCGCCTGACGAGGCGGAGTGGGCGGCTGCTGCGCGCTCAGCTGGGGTACGATGCACAGGGCAGCGAGGGCGACGGCAACCGCCCCAGGAAACCGCGACCTCACGCCGTCGCCTCTCGCTCGGCTGCGTCGGCCGCAATCCGGTTCTCGCGCCGACGATACACGATATACGCGAGCAGGATGCTCGCCTCGTAGAGGAGGTAGATCGGCCCAGTGAGCAGCGCCAGGGAAAGCAGGTCGCCACCGGGGGTGATCAAGGCACCGGCGACCATCGAGAGGATGAACGCGTATCGGCGGAACTTGCGCAGCATTCGGGGCGTCACCAGCCCGAGCGCCGTAAGGGCGAGGATGACGATCGGCAGCTCGAACACGGCCCCGAATGCCAGCGACATCGTGATCGCGAACCCGAAGTACTGAGCCGCGGTGATCATCGGCTCGAGCGACTGCGTCTCGAAGGTGAGCAGAAAGCGGAGCGTGAGCGGGAGGATGCCCTGGTACGCCACGACTACGCCGACCGCGAACAGCATGACGGCGCCGAGGATGACGGGGATGACGACCTTCTTCTCGTGCCTGTACAGCGCGGGCGAGAGAAACGCCCACACCTGATAAATGATGACTGGCAACGCGAACACGAGCCCGACGCCGAACGACACCTTCATGACGATGCCGAACGACTCACCCGGGTGCGTGTAAACGAGCTTGCGACCCTGCAGATACGGGAGAATCGGCGCCTGGAGAAAGCCAATGACGTCGATTCTCGTCACGAGCAGGAAGGCGACGATCATGCCGCCCAGCAGCGCCATGATCGACCACAGGATACGCCAGCGCAGCTCCTCGAGGTGATCGAGGAACGGCATCTCTGCGCCCGACGTCTTCGGTCCCACGAAACCTCCCTACTGCATTGTACGCAGCCGCTCGCGTGCCAGCTGCGCTTCGTCCGACCGCGGGTATCGCCTGACGAGCTCGTTCAGGGCGGTGCGCGCCATCGCAACGTTACCGCGCTGCTGCAGGAGCAGCGCTCGCTTGTACAGCGCCGTGGGCGCGCGCGCCGACTCGCTGTACCTTGCTACGACTGTGCCGTACGCCGTATCCGCAGCGGCGAGATTGCCCTCGCCGGCGAGTGCCTCACCGATATAGAACTGCGCTTCACCGGCTAACTCCGACGTCGGATACTGGCGAAGAAGCTCCTCGAAACCGCGGCGTGCGCTTCCGGGGCTGCCGCGCCGGAGCTGATCCAGCGACGACTGGAAGAGCTGGTTGGGCCCAGGAGATCCCGCTGCCGGGCCGGACGGTGCAGCAGCCGGCACTTGTGCGCCTGGCGCCGCCCCGGCGGCTGAGTCGCGTGGTGTCTGCGACGGAGCCGCGGGCGGTGTAACGGGAGGCACATCCTGCTGACGCGCCTCGAGCGAAGAGCGCAGCTCTTGAAGCCGGCGCTGGCTCTGCCCGCTGAGCTCCTGGATCTGCAGTAGCTGCTGATTCATCTGGAACAGATCGCCGCGCACGTCCCCCTGGAGACGCGTCACACGATTCGAAAGGGAGCGCACGGAGTCGTTCGTCGTCTGGAGCGACGCCATCAACTCCTGAAACCGCTGCTGCATCACAGAATCCTGACGGGACCGTTCGGCCCGCAGGTTCTGCACGTCCGTCTGAAGCACGCGCACGTCGCTCTGCGTGGCGAAGCACGCACCGGTCGCCACGAGAGCGACCGGTGCGATGCGCCTGACGAGCGCGTTCATGGTCCCGACGGCGACCTCAACGCGTCGCCCCCAGAAGTGATCTCGAATTCGTCGCGCCGATTCTGCGCGTACGCGGACTCATCGGCGCCACTCGCCGCCGGCCGCTCCTCTCCGAAGCTGATGATCTCGATCTGCGCCTCGGGGATACCGCGTTGCGTGAGATAGCGCTTGGCCGCCGCGGCGCGCCGTTGTCCGAGCGCGAGATTGTACTCGTCCGAGCCACGCTCGTCGGCGTGACCGGCAATGCGCAACCGCACGCCGCTGTTCGACTGGAGAATGGCGAGCTTCTGGTCGAGGGCCGAGCGGGCCGCGTCACCGAGCGCGTCACTATCGTAGTCGAAATAGATCGGCGCCGTGAGCGCCGAACGAACGCCTTCGACCGCCTCACGAGCACGTCTCAGCGAGTCCTCGCGCGCGGCATTCGCCCGATCGATCGAGTCGCGGCGAGCAGCCTCCGCGCGTTCGGCCGCCTCGCGACGCGCGCGTTCAGCGGCGTCGATGCTGTCTTGATTCACCGTCGGCGATGGCGTGACGGGCGGGGGCTGGTTGCGTGGGCAGGCGCTCGCGACCGCAACGAGGGCGACGACGAGCAACGTGCGTGTCATGCGATGGTCCATGATGGTGCGCTCCGAGTTGTAGTTCGAGGGCGGAAGTTATGGCGTGCGGTCGAGAACGCGAGACCATGCCGCCAGGCGGGCGCCACCCGCGCGCGTAAGCTGGCGCGCACGCCCGGTCTCCGCGTCGAGCACGAAGAGCTGCTTCGTCCCCGTGCGTGACGACGTGAAGACAAGATGCCGGCCGTCGGGAGCCCATGCCGGATCCTCATTGATCCCTTCGCTCGTCAGCTGCTTCATGCCGCGATCGCGCAACGAGATCGTCATGAGCTGGAACCGTCCCGCGACCTGAGATTGAAAAGCGACGACACGTCCGTCCGGCGACCACGCCGGGTTCGACCGGTAACTCTGATCGCCCGCAAGGTAGGTGGTGAGTAGCTCGACGTTCGCCCCATCGACATCGGCGGTGTAGATCTCCGGGTGTCCGGCGCGGCTGGACGTGAACGCCAACCGTCGTCCGTCGGGGCTGAACGACGGCGATACGTTATCACTGCCGCGACCCACCGTAATGCGACGCGGGTCACCACTACCGGGATGGGGCGCCGCTACGAGATCGGTTCCGCTCTCCTCGCCGAACCCCCAAACAAGAAGCGACCCATCCGGCGAAAACTCCGGAGTAATGTTCAGCCCCGGACGCGGACTGGCGACGCGCGTGCCACCACTTTGCAGGTCGCGCACAATGATCTGCGTGCCTCGCGGCCCAAACGCGCTGTACGCGATCCACCGCCCCGAGGGATGCCACGCGGGCGAAAGCGCGGTCCCCTGCTCGCTGATGGCGCGCTCTCCATATCCGTCGCTGTCGACGACGTGTATGCGCCCGCCACGCACGAACGCCACGCGGGTTTGCGCCGCGCCACGCGTTCCCGTGATCCAGCGCTCGATCTCATCCGACACGCCGTGCAACGCCATCCGCCATCCCGCGGAAAGCGCCGGCGTCGGCAGCGTAAAGTCGCGCGCGTTGAGAATTCCGGCGGCGGTGACATCGTGCACGGCGACGCGCACGCCGCTCGCCGTCGCTGTCGCCTGGACGATGGCAAGCGCACCAAGCGCTCGCCACAATTGATAGTTCATCGTGCCGCCCTGCTGTCGAGCGACGTCAGCGACGGTGCTTCCCTCACGGCCGACGACTTCGACGCGATCACCGAAATCGAGATCGCGCTGAAGAATCGTGCGGACGCTGTCCCCGTTCGCGCCATTCACTGGGAGCACGACAACTCCCGGGCGCGTTCCCGGCTGATAGGTGAGACCGATGCGCACGCCGCGCGCGGTCGTATCCTGCGCCGCGAGCGCGGTCGTGAGGGCGAACGCGGCGAGCGCCGCGACGAAGATGCAAGCGAAGTATCAACGCAGTACCCGTGGATCGAAGCTGAAGATGACCGGCAGCACATCGTCGGGAAATCCATCGGGCAGTGGTCCAAACGCGCCCGCGCGCGCCGCCGCCTCAATGGCTCCCATTGCCTCCTGATCGAACTCGAAGTTGCCGGAACGAGTGCTGATGCGAATGTCGGCGACCGATCCATCACGGCGCAGGAGGAACGTCACCTCTGCGCTCAAGGCGCCGCGTCTCGGCGGATCGAAGCGCTGCGCGATCTGCCGAACGATGTTCTGGAGATACGCCGGATAGGGAAATTCGATCCCTTCGGTCCGAACCGTGGCGACGTCCGTGCCACGATCGCCCGTCGGACCGCCTCCCGCCGGCTGCGCCGGCGCGGTCTGAACTGGCGTCGTGGTCGGGGCCGGCGTCGGGGTCGCTGGCGCAGGTGGAGTTCGCGTACGCGGGGGCGGACGCTGCGTCGGCGGGGCCGGCATTTCCTGTGGCTGGCGCTCCGCGCGCGGTGGCGTGGGAGCCGGTTCCGCTGGCTGCGCCGTCGGCTGAGGAGTCACGATACCAGACTGCCGCGGCCCGGCCGGTGCGGCGATGAGATCGACCCGATAAATGGGCGGAAGCGCGGGCGCCCTCGCCGGTCGAGTGAGCACGAGCGGTATCGCGACCGCGAGGTGCAAAAGGAGCGACACGCCGAGCGTGGGAGCCAGGCGTGCGCGCTCGCGCACGCGTCGGCGCGGCACTACCGCACTTCCTCCGGCTCCGCCACGAGCCCGACGTCGCCGACGCCCGCGGCCCGCATAACGGCAAGCACGCGCACGACGTTGCCGTACGGAACGCCCTGATCAGCGCGCAAATACACGCCATCGCGCGCGCGCTGCGACGCGAGTGCACGGAAGCTGGCGCGGAATTCCGGATAGGTGAGTCGTGTCTGGTCCACGAAGATCTCCCCTCGACGGTTCACCGTGACGACGAGTCCTTGCCTCGGCTCCAGCGGACGCGCCTCGGCGCGCGGGAGCGCGACATCCACGCCGCCCTGCATGATCGGCGCCGTGATCATGAAGATGACCATCAGCAGCATCATGACGTCGATCAGCGAGACGACGTTGATCTCGCCATTGAGCGGCATGCGAGAGCGACCACGTCTCATGCGCTGACACTCCATTCGAAGTGATCGAGGTCGTCAAGGTTGTCGAGGGAATCCAGGCGGACGCCCTCGATTACCTCGATCACCTCGACACCCTCGATCGCCTCGGCGATCAAATCCTCCCCTCGCGCACCATCATCGCAATGATCTCCGTCCCAAATCCCTCGAGCTCGCTCTCCAGTCGGTTGAGCTTGCTCGCGAAAATGTTGTACCCGAACACTGCCGGAATGGCCACCGCAAGTGCGGCCGCGGTCGCAATGAGCGCCTCGGCCACCCCGGGTGCCACCGCGCTGATGTTGCCCGAGCCCTTCGTCGCGATCCCGATGAACGCGTCGATGACGCCAAGCACCGTGCCGAGCAGCCCGATCAGACGGGCTCACCGAGCCGATCGTGGCGAGCCAGGGGATGAAGGCTCCCATCCGGTCACGCTCGTCAGTCGTCTCCGCATCGAGCACCAGGCGCAGCGCTTCGACCTGTGATCCACTGAGTGGATCATGCGCCTCCGTCGAGCGCAGCGCCCCGGGCTTCATCTCGGCGAAAAAGTTCACCGCGCGTGTGAAGATGCGCGTGAAGGGACTCGGAGGGCTGCGGCGCGCGACCGCGCTCGCATCCTCGAGGGACGACGCACGCTCGAAATCACGCATGAAGGTGCGACCCGCGTCGTGCACGCGACGAAACTCGCGCCACTTGAGCAACATGATCGCCCAGCTGATCAACGAGAGAATGACCAGAACCGCGAGCACGATCTGCGTCATGATCGTGGCGTGCGTGATCATTTCCCATGGCGACGTTGGAATCGCCTCCGAGACCTGAGCGAACATCGGGTCGCCGATCACGTGCGTGCCCCCTCGCGGCGTGCCGCGAAGTACCGATAGGTCTCGGCGAGCCCATCCCGCAGCGACATCTTCGGCTGCCAGCCCAGTACGCGCTGCGCTTTCCGCACGTCGACCGCGGAGCGCTTCTGCTCCCCTGGCCGGTCAGGGGCGTGCTTGGCCTCCACGTTTGCGCCGGCGATCTCGCGAAGCAGCCGCGCCAATTCCACCACGTCCGTCTCGACGGAGGTTCCGACGTTGAACGCGCGCGCGTCCAGCGCGCCAATCGAGGGAAGCGGGCGCGTCGCCGCCAGCAGATTCGCCCGCGCGACGTCGCCAACGTAGACATAGTCGCGCGTCTGCTTGCCGTCGCCGAAAATCGTCAGCGGCGTCCCGTCGAGCAGCCGGTTACAGAATATCGCGACTACCCCCGCTTCCCCGTGCGGATCTTGCCGAGGTCCGTACACGTTGGAATACCGCAGCGCTACCGTCTCGAGTCCATGAACGCGGGCGTAGTACCCCATGTAGTACTCGACACTCAGCTTCGCCGTACCATAGGGAGACTGCGGATCCTTTGGCGCCTCCTCCGAGGTCGGCGGCGCGACGAGATCGCCATACACGGCACCGCCGGTCGACGAAAAGACGAAACGCGTCGAGCGCTTGCCGCTCTGCCGTACCGCCTCGAGGAGATTGAGCGTTCCGCCGATGTTGACGCGCGAATCATACGCGGGATCGGCAACGCTTTTCCGAACGTCGATCTGCGCCGCGAGGTGGCAGATCACGTCGAACCCCGACTCCTGCACCAGCCGCGAGACGCGCTCGTCGGTGATGTCCATCTCGTGAAACGTCGCCGCCTTCGGCACCTGGTCGCGATTTCCGCTCACCAGGTTGTCGATGATCGTGACCTCGAAGCCATTCGCGAGCAGCAGATCGGAGACATGCGAGCCGATGAACCCGGCGCCGCCGGTTACGAGAGCGCGGCCGCTCATCGATCGCTCTCGACGTTGGTGTCGTCCGCCTTGCTCCCGTCCTCGAGCGCGAAGAGGTAGCGCACCGCATCGACGATCCCCAGTCCGCGTCCGTTCGCCGCCGCGGCGCGCAAGCGTACCGACGGCTCGTGCATGAACTTGTTCATTAGTGCTCGTGAGAAGTGTTCGATGGTCTCGCGATCCGATTCCGGAAGGTGCTCGAGTCGCCGGAGGAGTCGCGTCACCTCGCGATCGCGAACATCGTCCATGCGCGCGCGAAACTCGGTGAGAACGGGGACTGCAGCGAGCCCGGCCAGCCACGACCAATACGACTCTACCTCTTCCTCGATCAGCCGCTCGGCGCTCGGGACTTCGCCGCGCCGATGATCGACGGTGGTCGCGACGAGCTGACGAAGGTCGTCCAGATCGTACAGATACACGTTGTCGAGCCGGCCGACCGCGGGATCGACATCCCGCGGAAGCGAGATGTCGAGAATGCAGAGGGGACGGTCCCCGCGGGCCGCGAGTGTCGGGGCGATGTGCGCGGGTGTCACCACGGCGTGTGGTGCCGCCGTGGAGCACAGCATGACATCGACGTCGGACAGACGCGACCAGCATTCGTCGTAGTGCAGCGCGCTCGCGCCGTGCCGCGCGGCCATGTCCCGGGCGCGGTCGTACGTGCGATTGGCCACGATCGCCGTGCGCACCCCTTGCGCGACGAGACACTCGAGCGCCAGCTCGGCCATCTCGCCGGCGCCGAGGATCATCGCGCGCCGGCCGTGCAGCGAGCCGAATATTTTCTTGGCAAGCTGCACCGCCGCCGAGCTCACCGATGCCGCGCCATGCCCGATCGCCGTCTCCGCGCGTATGCGGCCAGCGACGAGGAGGGCCGACTGAAAGAGGCGGTTGAGTGCAGCCGACGAGTGCGCGCGCCCGATCTGCCACGCATCGCGCACCTGTCCCTGGATCTGCGTCTCGCCAAGAATCATTGAATCGAGCCCCGAGGCGACACGGAAGAGATGCTTCACCACCTCACGCTCGCGTCGGACGTAGCCGTACGGCGACGCGTCGCGGCCGAGCCGCCTCGACAATGCGGTCCACGCGCCACTGGTCGCGTCATGCTCGCCTTCGACGAGATAGATCTCGGTCCGATTGCAGGTGGAGAGGAGAACACCCTCGCGCGCACCGGTGTCGTCGCGGACTGCGGCGAGCGTGATGGGAATCTCGTGTGGCGCATGCGCGAGGCGCTCGCGCACCTCGATGTCCGCGGTCGCATGGCTCACGCCGACGAGCGTCAATGCCATGCGTCGACCTCGGCCGTGATCTCGCCGCCCTCGACACGCGCGCAGAACCGCTCGTCAAGGAGCGTCCGCATCGCCTGCTCCCACTTTGCGGCACCGCCGGTGTCCAGCAGTCGCCGACGCATCGATCGCAGGGCGTCGATCGCCGCGGCGTATCGCCCGTCGAACCGCTCGGCGATGGCATCCCGTATCCGAGCCGCCGCGCGCGGCACTCCCCCCGCCGAGACGCCGATCACGACGTCGCCGGAGCAATGCGCCGCCATCCCGCTGAAGCTCCCCTCAGTCGGAAAATCGGAAACACTGACGAGCCGATGGTGCTCTCGCGCGATGCGCGCAATGCGAGAGTTGGTCGTTCGCTCATCGGTCGCCGCGACGACGAGCGTCACCTCGCGCACGTCCTTGTCCTGAAAGCGACGCTTTTCGATCGTCAGGTGTTTTTCGCGCTCGCCGAGCGTTTGAAGCTCAGCGGTGATCGAGGGCGCGACCACGCGAACGCGGGCTCCCGCGGCGAGCAACGCTCGCACCTTCCGCGAAGCGACGCTTCCGCCGCCGACGACGAGTGCGGTGATCGCTCGGCCCTCGAGGAGCACGGGGTAGCCGCTCACAGAAACCCGCCGTCCGCCGCGCCAGTCATCCGCAGCGCGACATAGAGCAGCACAACCGCGGCGAATGAAGTCGCCGTCACGACCGCTGCCCGCCGCGCCTGCCAGCCGCCGATTGCGCGGCCTATCGCAATCACGATCAACGCCAGCCACGCGGCCATTCCCCACAGGATCTGCGGCAGATTTACCGTGCGGAACTCGACCGAGTACGCGACAGCCACCGCGACGCCAAGCGTCAGCGTTGCCCCGCCCGCGAGGCAGGCGAGATGGTTCACGCGATCGAGGGTGTCCAGTGGAGGAAAGAAGCGAAAGATGGCGCCGAAGCGCCGCGCTTTCAGCTCTCGTCGCTCCACCATGTACATGACCCCCGCGGCCGCGCCAGTGGCAAAGCTCGCGATGCCGAGGAAGCTCAGCGCAACGTGCGCCGCGAGCCACGCTCCTTGCACGCCACTCGCCATGGACACCGGGGAGAGGCCGGCAACATTCGCGACCGCGGCGAGCGCTGCCGACAGTGGCGCAGCGACCAGGGACAGGCTCACCTCGTGCGCGATTAGCTCGACGCCGAGCAGTATCACGGCGAGCAGGAGCGCGGCCAAGGACAGCGCGGGTCCCAGCCCGGACACCGGCGCCTGTCCATGCGCTCGCACGAAATCGAGGAGGGCGATGACATGCGCAGACGACGCCAAGCCCCAGCAGCGTCGTGACACCGCGCACGGGCGCCGGGACCGGACGCGCGAACGGCGCTGCAGCGAGAGCCGCGGCGCCGAGGTACAGTGTGATGGCGAGAGAATGGGCGATCGCGATCATGCGTCGCCCAATCTACATCATCGCTGCTGCTAGGGCATCTTTGCCGTCAAGCGCGCTTCCATGCCCTCACGGACCTTGGGCTGCACTTGATCGACGATCATCACCGTGGCGCCGCGCTCAGTCACGCGTACGACCTGCGCTAGTGCGACAGGCTGCTCCGGCAGTCTTACCCCACGATCGAGCTCCTCGCGTCCCTGCATGAGCGTGAACTGGTCGCCCAGGCTGACACCGTCTTTACGGCTGGCGTCGATGAGGAGGTAATGCTGAACCGAGGGCAGCACCGCCTTGCTTGCGATCCAGATCACACGACCGCGGACCCCGAGGTCCACTGGAGCGGGCCGAGCGTCGGTGGGAAGCTGGATGCGCTCGAGCGGGATAAAGCGGTTGCCGATTTTGACCTCGCCGAACATGCGCTCGACACGAACCAGCGTGGCCTCGTCGGTGGCCGGCTTCTCGACGATGAGAATTCCCGTAGGCACAACGATTTGCCCCTGCGGCATTGACGGACCCAGCTCGTACGACAGATAGCGCTCGCCGACGGCGGCAGCGACGTCGCGCGGGAGTGTGACGTAAATGCGATCCTGCGGCGAGACGCGTATTGGATATGACGCCTGCGCGATTCCAGGGAGCTCCGCGACCGCGACGATGCGGCCATGCTGCTCCGGCCCGCCGTTTCGATCCATCCACGGCGCGGCGATGAACTCTCCCTCACGAACCGCGGCGCGCTCCACGTCGTCGGGAGTCGCGACCCGACGGCTCCCCGTCAGCTTCCGCTGGCCATAGTTCGGCCCCGACTGGGCGCGTGCGAAGATCGTGGGGCCCACGGGGCGCTGATCCTCGACGCCCTGCTCGACGGGGAGGGGCTGGTCGGCAGCGACCGTCAGCTCACCCGGGCCCGGGATCTGGAGTACCTCGCCGGGATAGATCCAGTGCGGATCTTCGACGACGTCGGTGTTGATGCGGTAGATCTCCGGCCACAGAAAGGGATCGCTGAGATAGGCTCCGGCCAGATCCCACAGCGTATCCCCTGTCTTGACCACGTGGGTGCGCCGCTCCGTCGCCTCTTGTGCGAGGGCGATGGCGGGCACCACGAGCGCGAGGAGCGCCGCTCGCGTTAGGCGAAGCGTGTGAAGGGCTGGGCGCCGCTTCACCGGCGCGCTGCGTTCAAGACGCGGCATTGAACGATCCCCAGAGTGGCAAGAGAAAAGGCGTTCGTAGCGCGATCAGGCACTTCGCCCCACGAACCCGGTGATTCTGTCCACAGTGGAGACGCGGGACGACACGGGGAGGTCACGACGGAATCCGGAATGCGGAATGCGGACCGGATAATGGTTTGTCCGTATTTCCGCATTCCGCATTCGGGAAAGGCTAGAACGGCAGATCGTCGTCCTCTTCCTCGAGCGCGCCGCGGAAGTCCTCGAAGTCCCCCCCGGAGGCCCCCGCCGCACCCTTCGCAGCCGCCGCCGGGCGCCGACTCGCCCCCTCGGCACCGTCTGCATCGGCGCCGCCACTGCGCCCGCTCAACATGATCAGCTCGCGCACGTTGATCTCCGTGCTGTACCGCGTCTGCCCCTCCTTGTCCTGCCACTGCCGGTACTCGATCCGCCCCTCGACGTAGACCTTGTCGCCCTTCTTGAGGTAGCGCTCCACGATGTCGGCAAGCGTCGACGCCTTCGAGTTCCACACCACACAGCGGTGCCACTCCGTCTTCTCCTGCTTCTCTCCCGACGCGGAGTTCCAAGAACGGCTGGTGGCGAGTGAGAACGTCGCCACGCGGTTACCTCCCGACGTCGAGCGCACCTCGGGATCTGCCCCGAGATTGCCGATCAACGTCACCTTGTTCAGGCTTCGACTCACGATTCCTCCTGGCGATGGCCCGTTGTTTCGTCGCTCACGATAACGACCAGGTCGGGAGCGCGCGGCACCGAAACGTCGCGCAGCACCCGATTCCGTTGCACTCTCCCTTTCGTCACAGCTCCAGCCGTAGCACGATCGCGTCTTCGACCGGTTTGCGGTAGTACCGCGGCCGCCGCGCGATGGGCATGAACCCCATCGATGTGTACAGCGAGCGCGCTGCCGCGTTCGATTCTCGTACCTCCAGGAATAACCGCGCGATCCGCGATTCTCTCGCTTCCCCGATGATCGCCTCCAGGAGGGCGCGTGCGACCCCGCGGCGGCGGGCAAGCGGGACGACGGCGAGGTTCGCGATCTCCCCTTCGTCGAGCACGAACCAGGCGATCAGGTAGCCCACGACGGCGCCATCGCGCGAGCGTGCGACGCGAAACCGCGCATGCCGCTCCTTTAGGGCAGCCTCGAACGCCTGGCGCATCCACGGGTCGGCAAAAGCGAGCACCTCGAGCTGCGCCACGGCGTCAATGTCGGCGCGCGTGGCGGCCCCGATCGCGATCAAGCCTTCCGTTGAACCGTCGCGGACTCGTTGCGCGCTCACCGTCACACCCCCGGTTACCATGATCGTCCATCCAGCGCCCGTCCGTGCGCAGCCTCCCAGCGAACCTGTGCCTCCGCAAGCCGACCGTATTCGGGCTCCCACGACGCCAGGTCGACCGGCGACTGAAGAGATCGATGCCGGCTCAATCGCACAATTCCTCGGGCATGCGGCGCCGCGTCCAGCTCCCGACCCCGGCCAGCCGTACGAGCGTGCATTGTCCGGGCAAATGCAGCGACCTCGTCATCTCGCACTACGCGCACCTCCGACGCCTCGCTGATTTCGGCGCCCGATGTCACCTCGAAGGCCTGCGCGAACGATTCCCCGCGCATGGCATCGAGCAGCGCGATCCATCGCCCGTCCGGCGGTCCGCCTTCCACTCCGGCAATGAGGAGCGCGAGCGAGGATACTGCGAACAGGGGCGTGGCGGATGCGGCCGCCAGGCCCTTCGCAATGGACGCCGCGATGCGCAGGCTCGTGAAGCTTCCCGGACCGGCGCCGCAGACGATCCGCTCGACGTCGACCATACCGCGCTCGCCGAGCGTCTCGGCAACGGCGGGCATCAACCGCTCATGCCGTGGATCTCGCATTGCCACGGTGCATTCTCGAACTACCGTGCCCCCGTCGACGAGTGCGACGCTGGCAGCGTAGGTGGAAGCGTCGAGCGCCAGGACGAGGCCGCTCATCCCGCCAGCAACAACCGCTTGGCGGTATCGGTCGGGTGGTGCTCGATCTCGATATGCAGCGCGCGGGCCGGAAGGTGTCCCTCCGCTCGCTCCGGCCACTCGATCAGCACCAGGGCATCATCGCGCAGGACGTCGTCCCATCCCAGGTTGACGAGCTCGCGCGCCGAAGTAAGACGGTAGAGATCGAGATGGTACACGGGGAAGCGCGCCCCGTCGTATCGCTGCACCAGTGCGAACGTCGGGGACGTCACGGAGTCGCGAACCCCGGCGCCCCGACAGATGGATTGCGCAAGTGTGGTCTTCCCTGCTCCGAGCTCTCCGGAAATCGCGATCGCGAGTGGCGCGGTGATGGCCCGGCCAAGCTGCTCCCCCCATGAGCGAAGCTCGGCTTCCGTCACGGCGACTTTTCCAGACGCGGCGAGTGGCGGGATGACGTGATGGTGGTATTGCACGGTCGTAAGCGCGCTAGAATGCGCGCGCGTCGCACTCGATGGCGAGGATGCTTTCCATGGTCAGCGCCGTGCCTTGATGCGCTCGAGGCCGCCGGGGCGTCCGCGATTGCTCGTGTCGCGTCGCGCGCGAAGCTCGAAAACTTGATCGCGGAGCCGCGCGGCTGCCTCGAAATCGAGATTCGCGGCCGCCTCCTTCATTTCCTTTTCCAGTACCTCGATGAGCGCCTCGGCATCCATCTCGCTCGCGTAGGTGGCTGCCGGCTCCGCGACGCGACGCGTGTCCTCCCGTTCCGGCGTCCGTGCGTCGGCGACACGAGTGCTGAACCGCACCTGATCCACGCTCTTCGCAACGGTGCGCGGTGTAATTCCGTGCTCCCGATTGAACGCGACCTGGATCTCGCGCCGGCGCTTCGTCTCCTCGATGCAGCGCTGCATCGATCCCGTCATGCGGTCGGCATAGAAGATCGCCGTCCCTGACACATGTCGGGCCGCGCGTCCCACCGTTTGAATGAGCGAGCGATCGCTGCGGAGAAATCCTTCCTGGTCGGCATCCAGAATCGCCACCAGCGAGACCTCGGGAAGATCCAACCCTTCACGAAGCAGGTTGATCCCGACCAGCACGTCGAACTCGCCCAACCGGAGGCCGCGGATGATCTCCATTCGTTCGATGGCGTCGATGTCGGAGTGCATGTAACGCACGCGAACACCCATCTGCTGCAGATAGTCCGTCAGATCCTCGGCCATCCGCTTCGTCAGCGTGGTGACGAGCACGCGCTCGCCGCGCCGCTCGCGAACCCGGATCTCGTTCAGCAGATCGTCCACCTGCCCGCGGACCGGACGCACCTCGATCTCCGGATCGACGAGGCCGGTTGGCCGAATGATCTGCTCGACGACGACGCCCTCCGACAGCTGCAGCTCCAGGTCGGCGGGCGTGGCCGAGACGAAGATGGCGCGCGGCGTCAGCGTCAGGAACTCGTCGAACATCAACGGCCGGTTGTCGAGGGCGCTCGGAAGACGGAACCCATGCTCGACGAGAGTGAGCTTCCGCGCACGGTCCCCGTTGAACATGCCGCCGATTTGCGGCAGCGAGACGTGCGATTCGTCGACGACGACGAGAAAATCCTCGGGGAAGTAGTCGAAGAGTACGGCCGGGCGCTCGCCGACCTGACGCTGCGACAGATGTCGCGCGTAGTTCTCGATCCCCGCGCACGTCCCGACCTCCAGCATCATCTCGATGTCGAAGTTCGTACGCGATTCGAGGCGCTGCGCCTCGAGCAGCTTGCCCTGCCCCCGCAGCTCCGACAGACGTGCGGTGAGCTCCGCCCGGATGGCGCCCACGGCGCGCTCGAGTGTCGGCCGAGCTGTCACGAAGTGCTTCGCCGGGTAGATCGCCGCCTTGTCGAGGACCGCGATCGTCTCCCCAGTCAGCACATTGATCTTCGAGATGCGCTCGATCTCGTCGCCCCACATCTCGATGCGAACACCCTGCTCCTCGTACGCGGGGAGGATCTCGACGGTATCGCCGCGGACACGAAACGTTCCGCGATCGAAGCTCACGTCGTTCCGATTGTAGAGAATGCGCACCAGCGAGCGAAGGATGTCGTCGCGCGCGATGTGCTGCCCCCGTTCCAGCGTCACCACGTTTCGCGATACGTGATCGGGTCGCCCAACCCGTAGATCGCCGACACCGTCGCGACGATGACGACGTCCTCGCGCTCCATGAGGCTCGACGTGGCGCGCAACCGCAGCCGGTCGATGTCCTCGTTGATCGATGCGTCCTTCTCGATGTACGTGTCGGTCGACGGGACGTACGCCTCGGGCTGGTAGTAGTCGTAGTACGAGATGAAGTACTCGACCGCATTGTGCGGAAAGAAGCCCTTCAGCTCGCCGTACAGCTGCGCCGCCAGGGTCTTGTTGTGGGAGAGGACGAGCGTGGGGCGTCCGTGGGCCTTGATGACGTTGGCGATCGTCATCGTCTTTCCCGATCCCGTCACCCCGAGCAGGGTCTGGAAGCGGTCCCCGCGCGCGAGCCCCGCGTTCAGCTCCGCGATGGCTCGGGGCTGGTCACCGGCCGGGGCAAAAGGGGCCTGGAAGTCGAAAGTCGCCACGGAGTGAATATAGCGTATCGGGTTATCTTCGGGTAGGAAAGGCGCTGGAGAAGCGCTGAGGGCGCGGGACCAGCGCTGAAAATCCCACAGCGCTTTTCCAGCGCCCCCAGCGCCTTTCCAGCGCCTTCTGATCTACTCCGCCGTCACCCTCTCCCTGCGCGCGACGTCCGTCACTCCCTTCACCCGCCGGATCGCCTTCACGATCTTCTGCAGGTGGGAGAGGTTCTCGACCTCGACCAGCACCGAGCCGAACACGCCCCCGTCCCCGCTTCGCATCTCCAGGCTCTTGATGTTGGTGCCCGTCTCCGTGACGGCACCGGCGAGATCGGCGTAGAGCCCGCGGCGATCGGTGGCCTCGATGCCCAGCCGCACGACGAAGAGCTCGCCCTCCATCTCCTGCCAGTCGATCTCCAGTCGACGCTCGGGCTCCGCCGACAGGAGCAGCAGGTTCGGGCAGTCGGCGCGATGGATGCTCACGCCCCGCCCGCGCGTGACGTAGCCGACAACCGGGTCGCCGGGCACCGGCTGGCAGCATTGGGAGTAACGGATCATCAGGCCATCGACACCCTGAATCCGCACCCCTCGCGTCGTGCCCCGCATCCGGTCGACGAGACGCTCGAACGCGCTCGCTGCCTTGACCGGTTGATCGGGTGTCTCGTCTGCCTCGGGGTAAAGGAGCTTGAAGACCTGCGAGACGTGGACGTCGCCCTGGCCGATCGAGGCGATGAGGTGTCGCACGTCGGAGAGCGACAGCTGCTTGGCGACGGCGAGGAGCTGGTCGTCGTCCGGTCGCTCGAGACGGCGCCGCTTGACCTCGCGATCCAGGATGTCGCGGCCGAGCTTCGCTGAGGTCGCTTGCTCCTCGTTGCGAATCCACTGGCGGATCTTGTGCCGCGCGCGGCCCGTGCGCACGTGCGCCAGCCAGTCGCGGCTCGGCCGCGCCGATGACGACGTGAGAATCTCGACCTGATCCGAGTTACGAAGCTGGCGCGAGAGCGGCGCGATCTTGCCGTTCACCTTCGCGCCCTGGCAGCGCAGACCGACCTCGGTGTGCACGGCGAACGCGAAGTCGATCGGTGTCGCGCCCTTCGGCAGCTGGATGACGTCGCCGGTCGGAGTGAAGACGAAGATCTCGTCCTGATACAGGTCGAGCTTGAGGAACTCGAGGAACTCGTCAGGCGTCTTCGCATCGAGCTGCATCGCCAGGATCTCGCGGAACCAGCCGAGCTTCTCGTCGAGCTCGTCACGCGTTTTCGCCGTTTCCTTGTACAGCCAGTGTGCGGCGATGCCGAACTCCGCGGTGCGATGCATGTCGCGCGTGCGGATCTGGATCTCGAAGAGCTGCTTCCCCGGTCCGAAGATCGTCGTGTGCAGCGACTGATATCCGTTCGACTTCGGCTGTGCGATGTAGTCCTTGATGCGCTCCTGGAGCGGCGTCCATCCCTCGTGGATGAGCCCGAGCGCGTGATAGCACTCCGGAACGGTGTTGACCAGCACGCGAATCGCCATGAGGTCGTAGATCTCCTCATAAGGCTTCTCGCGCTGCTTCATCTTCTTGAAGATCGACCAGAGATGCTTGGGACGTCCGGTCACCTCGGCGTGCACGAGCCCGGCGTCACGCAGAACACGCTCGATCGGGTCTCGCATCTGCGCGATCAAGCCCTCGCGTTCGGCGCGCTTTGCCGCGACGAGCCTGGCGAGGCTCTTGTATCCGTCGGTCTCCAGATGCTTGAACGAGAGGTCCTCGAGCTCCCACCGCAGCTTCGCCATTCCGAAGCGGTGCGCAAGCGGGGCGTAGAGGTCCATCGTTTCCTGCGCGATGCGCCGCCGCTTCTCTTCGGGCAGGTAATCCAGCGTCCGCATGTTGTGCAGGCGATCGGCGAGCTTGATCAGGATGACGCGTGCGTCCTTGGCGATCGACAGCAGCAGCTTCCGATAATTCTCGACCTGGCGCTCCTGCGTCGACCGGAAGGTGATGTTCCCGATCTTCGTCACGCCATCGACGATGGCCGCGATCTCGCTGCCGAACTCGCGGTCGATCTCCTCGACGCTGACGCCCGTGTCCTCGATGACATCGTGGATGAGCCCGCTCGCCACGGTCACCGAATCGAGATGCAGCTCGGCCAGGATCTTCGCGACCTCGACGCAGTGGGAGACGTACGCCTCGCCCGATGATCGCTTCTGGCCGGCGTGCGCGCGGTCCGAGAACCGGTAGGCGCGCGCGAGGAGATCGACGTCGAGCCGCTCCATGGCGGCCGCGTCGTCTACTGCCCACCCCGGGATGACCGTGCCCAGCGCCGTCGTTGCCATTACAGCAGTCCAGCCTCCGCGAAGCTTACGTATCGTCCACGGCCCACGATCACGTGGTCGTGAACGGGGATATCCAGTAACCGTCCAGCCGCTACGAGCTGTTCCGTGACCAGCCTGTCGTCGGCCGAGGGCGTGGGGTCGCCGCTCGGGTGGTTGTGTACGAGGATGACCGCCGCCGCTCGCTCGGCAATGGCCTCGCGAAACACCTCACGCGGATGAACGAGCGACGAGTTGAGGATGCCTCGGGTGACAGTAACGTCTCGCTCCAGCCGGTGTTGCGCATCGAGGATCGCCACATGGAACTCCTCGACCGGGAGATCCTCGAGCCGCGGCGCGAATGCCGCGTACACCTCCCGGGGCGACCGCAGGGGATCTCCTTCCTCGCGGGCCTCCAGGACCATCCGGCGGCCCAGCTCCAGTGCCGCGTGAATGGTGATTGCACGAACGGACCCCACGCCGGAGTACGCGGTGAGCGCCGCCATGGGCTGCGCCGCCAGACGTCGCAGCGAGCCGTCGGCACGAACGAGGATCTCCTGACCGACCGCCAGGGCGGAGCGCCCTCCACACCCGCTCCCCACCAGTATGGCGAGCAGCTCGGCGGAGCTAAGCGCGGGTGCGCCTAGCGCCTTGAGCCGCTCCCGCGGTCGCTCCGAGCGAGGTAGCTCTCGAATACTTAATGATTTGGGGACGGGTTGGCCAGCCATGCAGGCCTCCGGAATTGAGCCCGTAAGGTCTTGTCTCCACTTTCGGGGCCCATCATCCGGATCGGGCGGACCGGCGCCTTCGCTTTGCGGGAACTACGTCGCGCCGTGGCACTTCTTGTACTTCTTCCCCGACCCACAGGGGCACGGGTCGTTCCGCCCCACATTTGCCCAGGCGTCCTTGTCGACCGCGGCTCCGGGCACGCCCGCGCGGCCCATGGCCGTCGCTTTCGGCTCGAGCGAGCGGAGTTTCCCCGCCCCAACAATCGTCGGGTCCTTACGAACCGCTACCGGCTCGGTCGAGGGCTGCTCCGCCGGACCGATATCGACCACGTCGATCTCCTCCTCGCCGGCACCGTTTCCGTCGGCGACGGCGGGCTGCGGAACGTCCTCGAGGATCCCGAGGGCGTTGAACTGCTTCGCAGGTGGCCGTGGCGGACGGGGCCTGTGCGCCGGGACTTCGCCGGAACCCCCACCACCTGGTCCCCCACCACCCGGCCCGCCAGCGCCCCCGTCGAACTGCAGCTGCACCTTGAGGAGATGATCAGCGAACGTGTTGTGGATGTCGTGCATGAGGTCCACGAACATCGTGTAGGCCTCCTGCTTGTACTCCACCAGCGGATCCTTCTGGCCCCATCCCCGATACCCGATCGCGGCGCGCAATTGATCGAGATCGTACAGGTGATCCTTCCACTTCTGGTCGATGACGTTCAGCGTCACGAGCGACAGAACCTGACCGGAGAAGTCGCCCAGCATCCGGAGCTTCGAATCGAACGCGGCTCGGGCAGCTGTCACGGCCATTCCCTGCAATTCGGGCACGACCGTGGATGGCGGCTCCTTGGCGTCGAACTCGGGGACCGCGACGAGGTAGTGCATGAGCAGCTCCTGTCGCAGCAGCCCGATGTCCCATTCCGCCGGCTCGTCGAACTCCGCCAACGTCATCTCGACGCGACGCGAGATGGCCTTCTCGACCATCTTCAGTGCTTCGCCCTTGAGCTCCTCGCCACCCTCCAGCGCGAAGGACCGCAGCGAGTAGATGACCTCACGCTGCTGGTTCATTACGTCGTCGTAGTCGAGAAGACGTTTGCGCGATTGGAAGTTCTGGAGCTCGACGCGCTTCTGCGCCTGGGAGATCGACCGCGTAATGAGAGGATGCGTCAGCACCTCGCCTTCCTGCGCGCCCAGCCGATCCATCAGCCTGGCGATGCGCTCGGATCCGAAGAGACGCATGAGATCGTCTTCGAGCGACAGGAAGAACTGCGACGCCCCCGGGTCACCCTGTCGCCCGGAGCGGCCGCGGAGCTGGCGGTCGATGCGCCGGGACTCGTGCCGCTCCGATCCGATGATGTGCAGCCCGCCCATCTCGGTGACCTCGACATCCTTGCCGTCGGCGTCCTTCACCGTCGACGCTTTGGCCTCGGTCACGCCCTGGCCCAGCTTAATGTCCGTGCCGCGGCCGGCCATGTTGGTGGCGATCGTCACGGCGCCGGGCTGGCCCGCGCCGGCGATGATCTCTGCCTCCCGCTGGTGGTACTTCGCGTTCAGCACGTTATGCGCGATCCCCGCACGTTTGAACGTGCGCGAGAGGGTCTCCGAGACGTCCACGCTCACCGTTCCGACGAGAACCGGAAAGCCGAGCGAGTGGAGACGCTGCACCTCTTCGAGGATTGCGTTGTATTTCTCCCGCCGCGTCTTGTAGACGAGATCGTGGCGGTCTTCGCGGATCATCGGCTGATTCGTCGGCACCACAGCGACGTCGAGCTTGTAGATCTGGAAGAACTCCTGCTCCTCCGTCTCCGCCGTGCCCGTCATGCCGGCGAGCTTTTCGTACATCCGGAAGTAGTTCTGGATCGTGATGGTGGCGAGCGTTTGCGTCTCGCCCTTCACCTGAACTCCTTCCTTCGCCTCGATCGCCTGGTGCAGACCTTCTGACCACCGTCGCCCTGGCATCGTGCGTCCGGTGAACTCGTCGACGATCAGGACCTGGCCTTCCTGCACGACGTAGTTGACATCGCGCTCGTACAGTGAATGGGCGCGCAGGAGCTGGTGCACGATGTTGAGCTTCTCGCTCTTCAACGCGTAATCGCGCTCCACGGTGAGGCGGGCGTCGACCTTCTCCTGTGGCACCATCTCGGGATCATGATCGATCCGATGGACCGCCTCGCTGATGTCGGGCAGCACGAACGCATCGCGATCGCTCGGCGACAGTACGTCGACGCCGCGATCGGTGAGGTGGACGGTGTGTCCTTTCTCATCGATGACGTAGAGGAGCCGCTCCTCGATGTCGGAGAACTGTCGCTTGCCCGCCGGGATCTTGCGGTCGGCAATGACATCGAGCTCCCGCTTCTGCATCAGCTGCCGGTTGCCCTGCTCCTGCAGCACCTTGAGCAGCCGCTTGTTCTTGGGGGCGCCGAGGTTCGCCTGATAGAGGCTCGTCGCGGCGTCGTCGGTGTCGCCTTTCTCCAGCGCGCGCTCTGCCTCGCCTACGAGGCGGTTGACGAGCTCCGTCTGCTCGCGCGCAAGGCGTGACACCATCCCGTTGTATTGGGCGTAATCCCGATCGCTCTCGTTCCCGACGGGTCCGGAGATGATGAGCGGGGTACGCGCCTCGTCGATGAGAACGGAGTCGACTTCGTCGACGATGGCGTAGTGATGCCCGCGCTGCACGCGCTGGTCCAGGGACACGACCATGTTGTCGCGCAGATAGTCGAAGCCGAACTCGTTGTTCGTGCCGTAGGTGATATCGCACAGGTACCCCGTGCGACGGTCCTGCGTCCCCGGCTCGGTGTCATCAATGCAGCCGACGGTGAGGCCAAGCCATTTGTACACGTGCCCCATCCACTGCGAGTCGCGGCGGGCCAGGTACGAGTTGACGGTGACGAGATGCACGCCCTTCCCGGGGAGTGCGTTGAGATAGAGCGGGAGCGTGGCGACGAGGGTCTTCCCTTCGCCCGTCGCCATCTCGGCGATGCGCCCGCGATGCAGCTGGATGCCGCCGATGAGCTGCACATCGTACGGCACCATGTTCCACTCGATCTCGTGGCCGGTCACCGTGAGCTTCGTGCCTAACAGCCGGCGCGATGCCTCACGAACGGTGGCGAACACCTCGGGAAGAATCTCCTCGAGCGTGTCGGCGATCAGCTCCCGCAGCTCCCGCTCGAGTCCGCCCAGGCCGTCCGGGCCGGTGAGCTCGTTGTCGATCTGCTCGCGCTCGGCGGCATCGCTCGTGACGCGCTTCTTCTCCTTGAGCTCCGCGATCCTCCGCTCGAGCTCTTCCGTCCGCTCCTTGAGGACGGCCCGGAATTTCGGCGTTTGCGCCTGCACCTCGTCATCAGCGAGCGACGCGAGGCGCTGCTCGTGCTGATGAATCTCGTCGAGGATGGGCTGAACGCGCTTCAGCTCGCGATCGTGTCGCGTCCCGAATAGCGCTTTGGCAATTCCCTTGAGCATGACGATCCTCTATCGATACAGCCCGGCGTCGCGGATATACGCGGCGACGGGATCGGGCACAAATCCATGGAGTGGCAGACCGGCGCGCGCCCGCGCGCGGATCTCCGTCGATGACACGTCGACGCGGCGAGTCGCGAGCCGGCGGAAGCGTCCGGACCCGCCGTCAGGCGAGTCTCCGCGCGCCAGCACGACGACCTCCGCGAGCTCCGTCAGCCGCTCTGGGGTGCGCCACGTGGCCACCTGATCCACGAGATCCTCGCCGATGAGAAAAAAGCGCTCTGCGTCCGGATAGCGGCGGGCCAGGTCGGCCAGCGTGTCGACCGTGTAAGATAACCCCGACCGCTCGATTTCGATCGTATCGATGTCGAACCGGACGTCGCCGGCGATCAGGAGCGCGAGCATGTCAACGCGTTGCTGAGCCGTCGCGCCGACGCTGTCCCTCTTGAAAGGGTGCGCCGCCGCCGGAACGAACAGGAGCCGGTCGAGCGCCAGTGCCTCGAAGGCGTCGGAGCCGGCGAGCAAGTGCCCGATGTGCGGTGGATCGAACGTGCCTCCGAGGACGCCGAGCCGCACACGTCAAGGCGTGGGCGTCTGCGCCGTGGCCGGCGCGTTCCCGCACACCTCGCGGACTTCCGCGGAGCTCGGATAGCTCTGTCGCAGCGAAGCGCACTGCTCCTGCGCCTCCTCGCGATAGTTGATCTCGTTGTACGCCTCGACCAGCTTGATGCCCGCCTCGCGCGCGATCGGGGCCGTCGGGTAGAGGCGCAGCACATCCTTGAAGTAGATGATCGCGGGATCGTACGCCTTCCGGCGCATGTAGAACATGCCGGTCTCGTACGTCTTCGTCCCCAGCCAGTTCGTTAGGCGGTCGACCTCCCGCTGCGCCTCATCGTTCAACGGGGAATTCGGATACATTCCCTGCATCATGCGCAGCGTGCTGATGGCCGTTTCGCCGTACTGCGCGTCGAGCTCCGGCTTCCGCCACAGCCGGCCGTAGGACACGCCTGCCTCGTACAGGGCATCGTCGGCGAGGGTGTCGTCGGGAAAGCTCTCGGTGACTCGCGTGAACGCCTGCGCCGCCAGGAGCCACTCCTTCTTGCCTTGCCGTGCTTTGCCCAGATGGTAAAAGGCCAGCGGCATGAGCGTGTCGCGCGCGGGGAGCTCGATGGTCAGTCGCTCGAACCCGGCGGCCGCGTTGTCCCAGTGACGATGCTGCAGCTCACGAAGAGCCGCCTGGTACAGGTCGGTGTCCTGGGTGAAGCGCTTGAGCTCGAAATCGGCACGGCAGGCCGTGAGCACGATCGCGATTGCGATCGCAGCCACGGTCCGGACTATCGAATTAACGGGCATATCGCGAATGCTACACCGGGGCGCGGCGTGGGGTTCAGCCGGAGCGCGAAAAGCGCACAAACAGAGGAAGTTAGAGGGTACAGAGGCGCTGGAGAAGCGCTGAGGAACCGACAAGGCGCTGGAAACGGGCTAAGGGCGCTGGACCGGCGCTGGAAAACCGGCGTTGCTCCCCTCAGCGCTTTTCCCAGCGCCCCTAGCGCTTTTCCAGCGCCCGTTCCCGCTCCTCGAACCACTCGATCGTCTGCTTCAACCCCTCCCGCAACGGGACCTGAGGCGACCAGCCGAGCCTCTCACGTGCTCTGGTGATGTCTGGACGGCGCACCTTGGGATCATCTGTCGGAAGGGGCCTCGACACCACCTTGGACCTCGAGCCCGTCAGCTCGAGCACCAGATCGGCGAGCTGGCGAACCGTGAACTCGTCCGGGTTTCCGACGTTGGTCGGCTCGGCGTCGCCGTTCATGAACAGGCGATAGATCCCTTCCACCTCATCGGAGACGTAGCAGAACGAGCGCGACTGCGAGCCATCTCCGTAGATCGTGAGCGGCTCACCAGACAGCGCCTGCGCGATGAAGTTCGACACCACGCGACCGTCACGCGGACGCATGCGCGGGCCGTACGTGTTGAAGATCCGCACGATGCGGGTATCGAGCCCAAGATCGCGATGGTAGGCCATCGTGAGCGCCTCGGAAAACCGCTTCGCTTCGTCGTAGACACTCCGCGGCCCCACGGGATTCACGTTTCCCCAGTACGTCTCGCGTTGAGGGTGCTCGAGCGGATCGCCGTACACCTCGGAGGTCGACGCCATGAAAAAGCGCGCACCATGCGCGCGCGCAAGCTCGAGACCGTTTCGCGTTCCGAGAGAGCCCGCCTCGAGCGTCGCGATGGGATGCGCGAGGTAATCGATCGGACTCGCCGGAGAGGCGAGGTGGAGCACTCCATCCACGGGACCGTCAACCGTTAGGGCACGCGAGACGTCCTGCCGAATGAAGGTGAACCGCTTGTCGCGTTCGAGGTGTGCGAGGTTCTCGGCGGTACCGGTGATGAGATTGTCGACGCCAATGACGTCGTGACCGTCGGTCAGAAAACGGTCGCTGAGATGCGATCCGAGAAATCCCGCCGCACCGGTGATGAGTACCCTCACCCTTCACCCCGTCCGATCGAGAGATAGGTGAAGCCGAGCGACCGCATTTTGGCCGGATCGTACAGATTGCGGCCATCGACGACGATTGGTCGCTTGAGCGTCGCCCTGATGCGCTTGAGATCGGGATGGCGGTACTCGTTCCAGTCGGTCACGATCACGAGCGCATCCGCCTCCTCGAGCGTCGCGTAGCTCGTCTCGGCGAAGGAGACGCGATCGCTGCAGCCGGCGTCGCGCTTCCGGAATCGCGACCGGGTCGTGAGCGACGACGGAGGCGCCCGCGTCGAGCAGCTGATCGATGAGGATCAGGGCGGGCGACTCGCGCATGTCGTCGGTCTGCGGCTTGAACGACAATCCCCAGACGGCTATCCGGGACCCTTTCAGGCTCGCGCCGAGCACTTCTTCCAGCTTCTCGAAGAGACGCCGCTTCTGTCGCTCGTTGGCGGCCTCGACCGCCTCCAGAATGCCTAGTGGCGCCTGGCATGTGCGGGATGTCCGCACGAGGGCCTTCACATCCTTCGGAAAGCACGAGCCGCCGTAACCGGGACCGGGAAACAGGAAGGCGGCTCCGATTCGTGAGTCGGACCCGATTCCTTTCCGCACGAGGTCGACGTTCGCGCCAACGCGCTCGCAGAGATTCGCGATCTCATTCATGAAAGAAATGCGCGTGGCGAGCATGGCGTTCGCCGCGTACTTGGTAAGCTCGGCGGAGGCGACATCCATGAACAGGATCGGCTTCCCCGTGCGAACGAAGGGCGCGTAGAGCTCCGCCAGGACCGATCGCGCGTGGTCGGTGCTCACGCCGAGCACGACGCGATCGGGGCGCATGAAGTCCTCGACGGCGGCGCCCTCTTTGAGAAACTCCGGGTTGCTGCACACGTGGACGGGCCACCGCGAATGCTGGCTGATGACTTCCTCAACCTTTGCCGCCGTACCGACCGGCACCGTCGACTTGGTCACCACCACGAGCTCGCGGCTCGCGTGGCGTCCGATCTGCTCCGCCACCATCAGCACGTGGCGAAGGTCCGCCGAGCCATCCTCGTCAGGCGGCGTCCCGACGGCGATGAAGATGACCTCGGCTGCCGCGATCGCTTGTGGAATATCCGTCGTGAACGTGAGACGTCCATGCGCCTGATTCCGTTCGACGTAGTCGTCGAGGCCAGGCTCATAAATCGGCAGGATATTCTGGCGCAGCTTCTCGATCTTCGCCGCGTCGGTGTCGGCGCCGATGACGTCGTTTCCGGTTTCAGCGAGGCAGGCGCCAACGACGAGACCGACGTACCCGGTCCCGATGACAGTGATCTGCACAGGGAGGCTCTGGTTGTGCGCGCCGGCGCAAATCGTCGGCGACGAATTAAGCTCGGAGGTAGGTGCCCTCCGGACGCACGACGGGCGAGAGATCGCTCTCTCGCCCGTCGCGAATGATGCACTCGCTCGGCGAAGATTGCTAGAACCGCTGCGTCGCGTCGATGGTGAAGACCACGCGCCGGTTCGATTGGGCGCCTGGATCGTCGCGCCGCGCGCCGGGAATGATCTGTCGCTGAGTCTGCTCCCCGTATCCCACCGCGCGGAATTGCTGCGACGGGAGGTTGAAGCGCGAGATCATGACCTCGCGAACCGCTTGAGCGCGGCGGCGAGAGAGATCGAGATTGTATTGCACGGACCCCGCCGGATCGGCGAATCCCTCGATCGTCACGAGCGCCGTCGGATACACGCGACGAATGACCTCCGCGACGTTGCCCAGGACCTCGAAGTCGGATTCGCGCACGACCGCGGAGTCGAACCCGAAGTGGACGGGGACGATGTACCGCGATACGAGATCCGCCTGCTCGATGGTGACCTGCTGCGCACGCAGCGAATCGAGCAGCGGACGGAGCGCCGCGAGCTGCTCCTGAATGGCGCCGCGAACCGCGGCATTGATCGAGGCCGTGTCGACCGGCGCGGCGACGACCACGGGGACGACCGGCTCATTGCGCTCGCGCTCACCCCAGAAGAAGGTGAAGCTCACGTTATGCGCGTCGCCCACCGGATCGTTCTCGAAGAAGCCGGCGCCACCATTCTTGTAGTTCCGGAACGCGTATTCCAGGCGGAACTGGCCGACGTTCACGCCCGCGCCGAGGGAGATTCCCGAGCGGTTGTCGTCGCCCGTCTGGTACCCAATGCGGCCGATGGCGACGCCGTTCACGGTCGCCTCGACGCCGAGCCCGACGTAGGGCTCCATCCGGTCCGGGCACGTTGAACTGTCCCACCACCTTGGCGTCGAAAATGATCGGCTGCCCGCGGAAGAGCATCGGCGTCTGGATGAGGTTCCGCCGGCGGAAGACATCGATCCCCGCGCCAAAATAGAACATCTGCGGCGGCGAGAAGCCCTCGAAGCTCTCATCGAAGTTGACGTTCGTGCCCCAGTTGCGGATGCCGCCGGCGAGCGTTAGGCGACCGAAGAGAATGTCGGGGAACTGCATTCCCGAATTGACGCCGACGGATGCCTCGCTGGCGTCGCCGAGCTGCTCCTGCGTGAACATCAGGGTACCGCCCCACCGCCACCACCGGGCGAGCTGCAACGCGCCGCCACCTTCGAGCGCCCATTGGAACGCACGGACGTCACCGCCGGTTGGCTCCCCCTCGCTGCGTCCTTCGATCGTTCCGCCGTTGAACGCACGCGCGGCGATGCCGAACGTCGCGATCTCGGTGGGAAACGTCACCGCAGCGCCGAGCACCTGCGTCTGCGCAAACCGCTGCTGCGCGTTGACGGTGAACGCGTTGGTGCGCAATCCGAGCATGCCGGCGGCGTTATACCAAATGGCGGACGGATCGCGATCGATCGCGGCCATCGCTTCACCGAGCGCCACGGCGCGTGGCGAGACCGGAATGCCGAGGAGCGTCATGCTGTAGACGCCGCCGTCGGCGTCCCCTCCAGCGAATTGCGCTTGCGTCGGCCCGGCGATCAGCGTCGAGAGCGCGACACCGAGAAGAGCTATCGGTCTGTGCATGATGCCGGCCTCAGCGAATGACCATGAGTTTGCCGCGCAGTTGGCGTTCTTCGCCGTCCTGCACCGCGTTGATGACGACGTAATACATGCCGCCCGCGACGTTCTCCCCGCGTCCGTTCACGAGCGGCCACGTGTAGCGAACGGCCTGATCGCCCTCGAATCCGGGGATCAGTCCGCGTGCCCGGGGTTCCTTCGAACACGGTCCCTGAGGTTCGGAACGTCGTGGTCGCCATCATGTCGAAGACCGCCAGCTCCCAGTTGCTGCCCGGATCGGCGTTGAAGATGATCACCGCCAGATCGCCTGCGCGTCCGACGACGGGATTCGTCTCGAAAACGATGTCGCCTGGCGTCGTGACGATCACGGAGAATGGAACGCGTATCGCCTCGACGTTATCACCTTGGGCGATCAGCTCACCTCGATACGTGCCGGCGAGCAGTCCCTGGGGTATGCGGACTTGACCTTGATACGAACCGTATCGCCGAATCCCACCGAATTCAGTCGTTGGGCGAGAACGTGATTCGATCGCGCCGAATTCGAAGTCCCGTCCCGGATGTGGCCACCAAGTCCGTTGACTCCAGGTGAAGCCCCGTGATCTCGGTATTGCCGAGATTCGCGATGCGCACGACCCCGCTCGCCGTAGTCCCCGGCCGTCCGGCGATGACCAGAGAATCGAGCGCTACAGCGCTGTCTGCGGCGACAAAGTCGATGGCTCGAGCCGGAAGCACCTCGATCTCGATGATGACAAAGTCCTCGCGAAGGATCTCACCGTTCGAATTGAGCCCCGGGACACGGACGGAGTCCCGAATCGTCAGGCCCCCGCGATAGGTCCCTGCCTTTGTCCCTTCGGGGATGTCCACACGGATCACAACCCGGTTGGTCCCACCGTTTCTCAACGGATTGAGAAAATCGCCGAGCCGGAAGTTGGTGGAGGAAATGACAAATGCGGGATCTTCCTGATTGACGAAATCGATGGTGTCGACGATGAACAACCGGTCAAAGTCGATGCCTGCGGTGTACCCGTCGTTATCAACGTCCTGCTCGGCGATAGCGGCGTTCACGAGGTGCATCGTCGCGCGATCTGGTCCGAACCCGGACCGTCCGACTAGCCGAATCGTGTTGGCGTCGACATTGCCGCAGAAGTCACAAATATCGAAGTCGCCTCCGACCACGACCTGCGCCTTGAGCGCCCCAGCGCTCGAGAGCAGGACAGCGATCGCAATGAGGGCGCTGCGAAACGAAAGCATTGGCGAAAACGCTCGACGAATCCGTCGACCATGCGCGTCGTTCATGGACAACTCACTCTTCCGGGATTGAACAGACTTGAGCGCCGGTTTGGATATCTGCCGTGCGCGTGGCAACGAAGCCCTGCAGCCCCCCGAGGATAGCGCGATCCGGCGCGAGGCCGTGGATGTCGACCAACGTCGGGAAGGCCAGGCCACTCTCTGGAGCGCCCACCACTGCCTGGCGCTGCCACGTGGCTCCACCATTGCGCGTCATGAGGATGATTCCGCGAACGTCGTCAGGCTGATTCGGCGTAACTTGCGTCTCGATGCCAACGATCCATCCCAGTTGCGTTCCTGGAGCGAAGTCGATTTTCCGATAACTGTAGCGAAGTGTGGTCTGTCCAACCGTCGAGTTCTGCGGAACGCCGTTTGTAATGCGTGCCGTCGCACCCGTCGCCGCATTCAGCGAGACGACCACGGCCGAATCGCCCACGAGCACGGCGAGATTGGCGGAGACGAACGCCCCGGAGCGCAACTGCCCGGTGTTTGCTGGGAGCGTCACCGCCTGATAGGTCCGACCCCCATCGGTTGACCGATGCGCCGCACCGGCCTGCCCGACGGCGTTTATGAAGCCAACGGCAACCGCGTGGGAGGCATCGGGCGAGAGCTCTCCGCCGTTCGCGATTTGACCACCGACGGCCGGGAGCGTGAATACCGAGTCGGTCTGCGTATCGTAGCGCCAGGCGGTAAAGGCTCCACTGACATTCCCAACGGCATATAACGAGGGCTTGACCGTTCCCCGCGGGACCACGACAAGGCTACGCATGTCCGCCGGGCGCTGCGTGAAAATGGGCGTGAACGTCAGCCCACCGTTCGTGCTGCGAAAAATCGCCGCAGTCGAGAAGCTCCCTGCTTCGTTCAAAGCCCCCGCCATGAAAACCGTGTCGGGGCCCGACGTGCGAACGGAGCGCGTCGTGATGATGTTGGGGTCCTTGAAAATGGCGGCGTACGTGACCCCGCCATTTTCACTGCGATACACCGCGCCCGATGACGCGGTCAGAAAAACCCGAGTCCGAGTCGCGAAGGTCGCCCCCAACACGAAGTCACTCGTCGGTGACTGAATCGATTCCCAGCTGATATCCGAGACGGGCGGCGCTTCCGTCGTCACCGTCGTAACGAAGGGCAGCCCCATTGGAGTGCCGGACGCGGACAACAAACTCTGAATGCGAATGGACAACTGCGTGAGGAACGGCAGACGGTTCGACGGCGTGAAGATGAGCGTGTCGCCGGCAGCCCCACGTCCCAGTCGCAACGAGCCAGCCACGCGCAACCCCGTGCACTGATTGATCACCACGAAATTCGCTGGGTCTTGCGCACCCCGCGTATCCAAGGGCGTATCGAAGAGGACGGCGATCGAGCCTTCACGGGAAATGACCGCCGGGGTGACCAGCGTACCTTGAGGCTCGTCGGCGACCGGAGCTTGCGGATCGTCATCACAGGCCGAGAGCAGAGCGAGGGTCGCCAGGAATAAGAGAGGTCTACACACACGCACCTCAACGGGAAGCAGAGCACGACGTTGCATGCTACGCCTGTGAAACTGCGAGGGGAGCGGTTCGTGACATTGCGTGACGGAACAGAGGCATGGTCTAGCTATCAGTAATCGTATTGCACGCACTTCCACCTTCCGCCAGCGCGCAGGTGGAAGTCGCGGATCCGGATCCGGTCGTCGTGTTCGACTTGCATGCTCCCTGCAAGCTGACAGCCAAGTCAGCTTCGTAGTGGAGTCGAATCATGCTTGGCTTGACGTAGGGCTGTCGTTCGGATGACATAGGGCGCCTCAAGCTGAAAAAGGGGACGTCAGTTCATCACAGGAAGCGCGCGAGCGTACCGATCGCGCGGCGTCGCCACGTGGGCTGGAATGCCTTCCGTGACTGTTCGCGGAACACCAGTGGCGTGGTAGCCAAGCTCCTTGGCGTGAAGATGCGTGAGCTTGCAAAAGTGCTGCACGTAGCCTTCGGGTAGGCCGGTCAACTGCTCCACCAGCGCCGGGCAGCCGGAACACATTCCCCGGAACTTGCACGTCGCGCACGGGTGGCCATCGGGAAAGCGTCGTTCGACCTTCCCGTATAGTGCTCCCCAGATGTCGTCGACGATTGCTCGAGCAGGTTGCCGATGACCTGTCGGGACGTGATGCAGGTCGTGACACCACCATGCACGTTAATGGCGAGGCCAGTGCGACCGGCACCACACTGATAGATGGGCGCGTTCGATCGCTCTCCGAGGCGAGGCTCCGAGTACCGTCGCAGGATGGTCCAATCCGGATCGACCTGCCGCTCGACCGCCATGATCTGATCAGGAGTGAGCTGCAAGTTGAGCGGACGCGCGTTGCCGCTCTCCTCCGGCACAATCATGGCATTGAAGCGGAACTTGATCCCGTAACTCGCCGCGAACTCACGGAGGCGAGGGATGTCCGCAACGGTGGGCCCCATTGCAGGGACTTTCAGATCGAGCTTGATCCCCCGCTCGTGCAACAAGTCGATCGCCCGCATACACCGATCGTACGAGTTCGGGATGCCCGTCACCGCCTCGTAACTTTCCTTCGTCGCGCCGTAGATACTGATCGATACCACCTTCGGCGGATACTCCGACAGGAAGTCCGCCCACTTCGTTCCGATGAAATACCCATTCGTGTTCAACGCGACGATGAAGCCATGCTGCTTGGCCTCGAGATGATCGCCTTGAACTGCTTGTGCGTGAAGATTTCTCCGCCCGTGAGCAAGATGCTGAGCGTCCCGGCATCGCGGAGTTTTCCGAAGATGACGCGTGCTTGCTCCAGCGACATGACATCGCTCCGTTCGGCGCAGGGCGCGATGTAGCAATGCACGCACTTGTAGTTGCAGGTCGCGATGATCTCGATGTCCGCCTCAGCGGGATGCGCTCCGCGCGAGCACGGGAGTTGATGCGGTCGAACAGGACTTGTGCCCCGACTTCGGGAATCGCGACCTCGGGAATCGCGCACGCATGTCGTACCAGCCTCGCGCATCAGCCCCCCAGCTTTCCAACTGGGTCAAGAACTCGCCACGTCGGCCATCGCCTCCACCTGGCCGACCTCAATCGTGTCGTGAGATTCTTCGCCAGCTCATCCAGTGTCGCCCAGTCCGCGAGGCGATCCCAGATCGCGGCGGCCGTCGGCGTCAACAGGAAGTAGGGGACGCGTGCTTTGCTGTGAAGGTTGATCAACAAGTGCTCGCCAGCGATATGGCGGTAGACAAACCGATCACGTCGCCTGAGCGCTCTGTGTACATAGGCGCACTCGAACTCACGCCGACTGGTGTTTTTCTGGGACTAGATGCTCTTTTATCACGAGGCTTGGACATTGGCGGCTCGCATTGGGAGGTAAAACGCCGAGACGGTCGGACGAAAAAGAGAAAGGTCTTACGCCGGGACCGACTCGAGAATTTCCTATAGCACTGTGCGACTCAATGACCTCGCTCGCACTGACACGGACTTGCACCAGTCTCACAAATAGCTCTTTGACTGCATTGGCATAACGCATGGGCGTAACGCGATCGACTGCGCTCTGGCGCAGCAGAACACGCTGGCGAGATCGCTCGAACTTGCGGCCGTGAAGAAGCCCGATCCGTGCCATGGCGTTCCCCAGGCCGTGGCGCGGCCATGGTTCATTCCCAGAATCACACGGTCGTCACTCAAGACGACGGCCCCAGACCGCTCGGCGATGCGTGAAATGGTGGTTTTTCCTGCTCCGGAATGGCCCCGAATAGCAGGGCCTTTCCCCCTACGACCGCCGCGCTGCCGTGCACTTCTACACGGCGCGCGTCGCCAACACACGCGTGGTCAGGAACTCGGACAACGGGTGCATCTCCGGGGCAGCGTTGCCGCCCATTTCCCGCGCCTGGATGACCTCGGCGGTTCGAAACTCGGAACGGAAGGTCAGGCCCAGGTACGGCCGCCGCGTTGCACCGGCGAAGAACGTAGTCCGCTCGCTGCCGTCTGGCATGAGCCGAGTCTCCCAGATGTCCGTCTCCTGCAACACAACCCCAGTGGTCAGCGGGGAGACGCGTCCTTCGGACCAGCGCACGATGCAGTCGGGGCTGACGTCTTCAGACACTCGAAATAGCTCGAATCGGTTACTCAGCCTCAGTTGGATGTGGGGATGCACGGACACAAAACGGAATACAAGGCCACCGAGCGCGACTGACAGCGCAGCGGTTGGCTTACTCCACGTTAGCGTCTCCCGAGGCGCGTCCCGATCGGTCGTGACGATTTCGTCCGCATTGGCACTCACACCCGCGACCCTCCCATACCCCGGTATGCCTTCGACCGTCGCCACCATTGAGCAACCCGAAGCCGGGCCAGCAGCGCGATACCCCGCAGATATGCGGCAACGCCGAACTCCAACGTTGAGCGCAATGTGACACGCGAAGAGCTGCGCTCGGCGAGCACCGCGACGCCCAATACATGATCAGGCGCGAATACGCCGTCGCCACTGAGTTTTCCATCGCCGACCGTTTCCACGAGACCCCCCGCATGGATTCGGTGGTACGGTGCAGCACCGCCGCTTCTCGTACCGCGATCACGACGACATCACCTCGGCGAAGACGGTCGACGGGAACGGCCCGAAGCAGTACGCGGTCGCCGTCACGAATCGTCGGTGCCATGCTATTCCCACATCCACGGACCCATGCGCTGCCCCGAGCGACCAGCTCCGCGGCTATTGCCAGTCCGGGCCGCTCGTTCGGCAGGACGTGAGCATTGATTTGGCCGCGGTCGTCGAGGTAGGGGGGAGTGGATCCCAGTCGCTTCACGAAATTAGTTCTGAAGGCGATTGACCCCGTCCTGAGCGGTGCGCGCACCAAGATCTGATCGATCGCGCGGGTCCAAGTACAGGCGACGTGCGGCGAAGACTCGGGAAATGTCTTTGCTGCCCGTCGCTGCCACATTTGGCGGAACGCGGCCCAGTCATAGCGGAGTGGTCGTGGCCAGGCCCACGCTCCGAGCACCGCAACCACGTCCGGAACTGACGCGGCCAATGCGGTCAAGCGAAGCATCCCGTAGTCGTCGCGGCGGAATGACGGGTGAAAGCCGAGCCTGCGCAGGGCTCCTGTCCCACCACTGGAGGCTTCACGAAGGAGGGACGAGCGCTCAACCGCCCACCGGAGATACCGATGGAGTCGGCTTCCACGTGCAATGCGCATTGCTTCGCGCCGGTCGCCTTCCGACATCGTGGACCAACAGGTGTGAAAGTCAATCAACCAAAGCACGGGCGGCAGCGATGGTTGAGCAAATGAACAGCGAGGAAAACGGCGACCTCAGGTCCGACGTAGGTGTGAAACCATCTCCCGCCAATGCCAAGGTCCGACAGTCCCCGATATTTCAGGCAGATGGTTGAGATGATCGACGAGAAGGCTCGATTGTAGATCGAGCCAGAGTGTTCCGCGTGCATCCGTGAGTCGATAGATCTCCGACCAGCCCGCCCGGCCTATTTCCTTTGCCCAACCATCTTCCTCGAGCACCGCGGCGGAACGCTCCCAGTCGGCCGCGGGCACGAACAGATCGACATTGTCCATCGGGCGAACAAGCGGATCGCCGTAGAGCTGCGCGGCGAGCGGCGCGCCTTTGAGCACGACACAGGAAATGCCATGCTCGCACAGACGTGACACGCTTTGACCGACTCGGGAAACCAGTGCTTCACCGCGATCATACTGCCGGACAATTTCAGATCGCCATGCTTGCACCAGCTCGGTAGGCGCTTGGCTCCGAACAACGTCGCCAGATCGCAGCCAGATGAGGCCTGCGCACCTCTCGCGGATGCTCAGCCGATAGACGTCCCACCAGTCATCCGCCGCCGGCAGCGCGCCTGCACCGTCGCCCATCGCCAGTTGAAGCACTGGTACGAGAGGATGCACGGGATGCCCACGGGCCTGTGTCACGACGATCGCGCCCGCGCACGATTCAGTCGCTCTCGAATTCGATGCAGCGGCCCGCGCTTTCCGTTCCGCGCCCCCTCGCCGTAGTAGTAATAGTAGTAGTACCCGTAGCTCCCGCTGAACGCGCCGCTGCGCAGATCGACGTCGTTCAGCACCGCACCGACGACGCGACCGTGCACGGTCTGCAGCTGAGCGACCGCGCGCCTAACGGCCGCCTTCGCCGTCGCGCCCGACGCGGATGACGAGGATCGCCCCGTCCGCCATCGTCGCCAGCACCGCCGCATCCGTGACGGCCAGCAGCGGCGGCGAATCGATCAGCACGACATCGAACTCGCTTTGCGCGTCGCGCAGCACGTCCCGCATGGCGCTCGAGCCGAGGAGCTCCGACGGATTCGGCGGAAATGGTCCGCTGCCGACGACCGACAGGTGCTCGATCTCCGTCTTGTGAACGACATCGCGCAGACGCTGACGTCCAACGAGCACGTCGGTAAGCCCAGGCGACCGCGGCACCTTGAACATCTTGTCGAGCACCGCGCGCCGAAGATCGCCGTCGATCAGGAGCGTGCGCTGCCCCTGCTGCGCGAACGTGATCGCGAGATTCGCGACGGTGGTCGACTTTCCGTCGGCGGGCCCGGGGCTCGTCAGCACCAGAATGCGCATCGCTTCGTGCGCCCGCGCGAACGCGAGATTCGTTCGCAGCGAGCGATACGCCTCGGCCACCGGCGAGCGGGGATCGAAGTGCGTCGCGAGCCGTCGGGCGACCTCGGCGCCGTTCTCCCCAGGAAGGTCCGAATCCTTGATGCCCGGAATCGTGCCGACGACGGAGAGGCCGAATTGCTCGCGCACTTCGTCCGGCGACTTCACCGAATCATCGAGATTCTCGAGCACCACTGCCGCACCGAGTCCGAGGATCGAGCCGAAGATGAGCGCGGTGAGGAAGATGCGCTTCCGATTCGGCGAGACCGGCGAGAACGGCTGCATCGCGTTGTCGATGACGGTCACGTACCCGCCTTCGCTGGACTCCGCGATGCGCGCACGCTGCAGCTCGCCGAGCAGCGTTCCGTACAGCTGCTGCGCGGTCTGCACCTCCGCGCGTCAGCCGCTGTTCCTGCGCGCCGAGCGAGGGATACTTCTCCATCTCGCGACGCAGCTCGTTGATGCGGTTGTCGAGCGAGGAGATGCGGGAGCGCAAGCCGACGAGGTAGGAATTGCTCGCCTGCTGAAGCTCGTTCTTCGTCGCGCGAATGAGCTGATCGACGGCCTGGACGTCCGGGATAGTTCTCGTTGCGACCTGGGGCGATCAGCTGCGCGCGCTGCTTCTGGAGGTCGAACCACCGGTCGAACAGCGACTGCATGTGCGCGTTGTCGCGAATCGCGCCGGTCCCCGCGAGCTGGCGCAGCTCCAGATCGGCGGTGTCGGCCTGCGTGAGCTTGCCGAGAATCGTGCCATACGTCCGCTGCTCGATGAGCAGCGCGTCGCGCTCGCCTGGTGAAGCCCTGAATCTGCGTGCCTAACGCCGCCTGCTCCGCCTCGATGCTGGAGAGGCGCCCACGCTCCTTGAACTGCGTCAGCGCCTCCTGCTTCGAGCGCGAGCTCGGCGCGCTGATTCTCGACCGCATCGGCCGTGGATCGCGTACGCTCGATCGCCAGCCGACGCCGCTGCTCCGTCGTGTACCGCGCATACATGAGCGCGACCGTATTGGCGATCTGCGCCACCATCACCGGATCGGCCCCGGTATACGAGATCTCGACGATGTTCGTCTGCGGGCGGCTGCGTGTCGTCAGCCCGCCGCGAACCTGTGCGGCGGCGCTGCTCAGCGGCATCACGCCGAGCCGGATCTCGTTCTCCTCGATGCGCGGCCGCGCCGGAATCGTGAACGCGACGCCGCCGCCCCGCACTTCCTGCCCGTACGGAGCCGACGCGAGCATGCGATCCGTTCGAGAACAGCGAATAGCCGTCCCCGCGAAGCCGCACCACGTACTCGCCGTACTGCACCGTCGAGTCGACCTCGGGCATCGTTTGCCCGAACAGTGCACCGCGCTGGAGCTTCGGAGGGTTCAGAATGTAGAGACGGAGCCCCAGGTGCTCGGCGACGCGCTCGGCGACCGCCTTGCTCTTGATGATCTCCTGCTCCGATTGGATCGGATCGACGCGATAGTCGCGAACCGTCGGCGATTGCACGCCGACGGGACCGGTCTGCAATTCCTGAATCCGAACGGTCGCCGTCGTCGCGTACAGCCGCGTCGTGCGCGACGTCCGCCAGGTCGAAACCCCGACGACGAGCGCCAACACCACCGCGAACGCCCACCAGCGATGCCGCAACGCGGCGATGAGATTGCGCAGCGGGAGCGCGCGATCCGCCGGCGCGCCCGATCCCTCCTGCCGCTGCTCGATCATCGATTCGCCCACGCGTACCTCAGCGGTTCTGAACGACCGTCACCACGCTGACGATGCTCAGCACGGCGGTCAACATGTTCATGCCGAACGACAGATTCTCGCGGGTCAACCCCCGCTTCCGGTCGAGGAAAACGACGTCGTTCGAGAACAGCACGACGCGCCCCGCCGAGCTCCCGCTCAAGCGCGCTCTGAAGATCGACCTCGTACGGCCGCCCGGCGCGAATCACGCGAACCGCCTTCATGTTCGCGCGCTCGGTTGGGCCCACCCGCCAGCGTGATCAGGTGAATGAGGTTGGTGCCCGGCTCCACCGAGAGCAACCCCGGGCTCCGGACCTCTCCCGAGCACCGAGACGCGAATCACCGGCTGGACCGAAATCTCCGGCGCGACGATGCCGCGCCGCACGAGCTGCTCGCTCAGGCGGGCTTTCACCTCCATGGGGGTCAACCCGGCAACGACAATGTCCCCGAGCCCCGGAATCTGCACGAGCCCGCGGGCATCGATCAGGTACTCGCCGCTCAGGTCCTTCTCGCCCCAGACGGCGATCTTCAGACCGTCGCCCGGGACGAAGAACGCCGACGCTACGCTCGACACCGCTTTGCGTCGCCGTCGTATCGACGGGCGGAACGGCGACGCGCACAGTGTCCTGCGCGACGGCCACCGCGGGGAACAACGCCCCGGCCAGCACCACCTTACGGATACCGAAAACGATAGCTCGCAACAAGATGCGCTCGCAGAAAATTCCCGGACTCGCCGGGCTGATTGTTCACGTTGTCGATGCTCGCCAGCTCGACCGTCAGCCGCACCGGCAGCCGTCGTGTCGAGCCACTCCACACTCGCGTCACCTAGCCACGCCTCCTGGACCGCCGGTCGGTCCTCGCTCACCGACGGATACGGCTCGCCGGCGTGGCCAAACGCCGCCTGCGCTGGTCGTTGCGTGAGCCGTAGGGCGCCCCGGTTCCAGCGACCTACGCCCCCCGCGAATCGGACGCGGCCCGGTCGGCCATACCTCGGCCGACGCGCGCACCATGTTCGCGTCCGGGCCGAGCTCCGTGCCCAGGGCCGTCCGAACTGGTGATACACCTCGGAGTAATACCGCCGCATGTAGGCGTAGCTGTCCGCGCGCCGATACTCGACCCCGATGCTCGCCGGCCACGGCGCCGTAAACCCCATTGTCCCCGACAGCCGCCAGGCGAGCTGGTGGGGAATCCTCGCGCGGTCGGCCGCGTCGATCTGAATGTCGTCGACGACGATCTCGGCCTCGGCCGTGAACCCGCCCCCGCTGCAGCCGTGTCGACCCGAAAACCGTCAGATTGTTCCCGGTCGCCGAACCGCCCGTGTAGCTCGTGTCGTGCTCGGTCACGAGATATAGCATGAGCGGATTGGCGAAGGCGAGGTCGACGCCCCCACCTCGCCGCGACAGCAGCGCCGTCTCCCCGAGCGTCAGCTCCCAGCCTCGCGTGGGACGAATCGTGAACGCATGCCCCGCGAGCATCCGGTGCAGCCGCTGCGGCGGCGTTCCCGGCACCAGCGAATCCTCCTCGACGGTGAGCACGACATCGTCGATGGAGGCGAAGATGGCGCGGATCTCTAGACGCGACCATCGTGCCGTGACGAGGAAGCGGTCGAGCGGCGGGCCATGCGCCGGACAGCACGGTCGATTCCTCCCCCTCTCCCAGCCACGCCTCTCGCGCCCGCCCAAAGGAGAGCGCCACCCGCCCGAGCCGCGCGTTGACGTACGCTTCCGTGAAGTCGAACACCCCGGACGTCGTGCCGGAAGGCTCCGAGCGCGCACGAGCGGGTCGTTCCGTCCCGTCCGTCTGCGCGGTCGCCTCGGCCACGGCCGCGATGCGGTCGCCGCCGTCCCAGGTCACCCGCAGCCGTGCCGAAATCCGACCGCCGGAGGGGTCGCCTTCGGCGATCGTCGCGCGAACGTCGAGCCAGAGCGGGCGTACCACGCCGCGACTGAGCGACGTGAGACGCACGCCCGCCTCGGCGCCTACGCCGAGCCCGGTCGGCTCTTCCTCCTCCGGCTTGCTCGGCAATGTCCTCGAGCATCACCGGGCCTACGGGAGGGACGGCGCCCGGCTCGGGAATGGGCGCGGGGAGGTCGTGTCCGGCCGGAAGCGCCGGACGAGCTCGTCGAGAATCGCCGCCGCGGCAGGCCTCGTCGCGGACCGCGGAGACGAGCGCTCTTCGAATCGCGCTCAGGAGGTAGGGCCGGTACGGCGACACCCGCGCCGCAACGCATCCCGTGCGCGACAAGCCCTCGAACTGCCGATACGCCGGGTCGGCGATCGGCAGCGTGAAGAGGTCGTGCTGGGCGGACGCGGAGGCGAGAGGTGAGGCGGCGAGGGCGAGTGCGACGAGTCGTGACCGGAAGCGCATCACCCAGCGGATCGGCTTCGCGCGCGCGGATCGGGCGAGATCGCGCGCTCACGCAGGTTCGCCAACAGCGTCGCCTGCGGCGAGAACTCCGGCACCAGCTCCTGCAGCCGGCGAACGATCGCCTTCTCATCGCGTGACTCGACCGCGGCCCGCAACTGCTCGAGGCCGCGATCGAGCGCTTCCGGACCCTCCGTGCGCACGATTCGAATCTTCTCGTAGCGCGTCGGCAGCGTCTCTTCCGTCTCCGATGTCAGCTGTTCGTGCACCTTTTCGCCGGGGCGCAGTCCCGGTGAACACGATCGGGATGTCGACATCGGGCTCGAAGCCCGAGAGGCGAATCAGGTTGCGCGCCAGGTCCACGATCCTGCACCGGCTCGCCCATCTCGAGCATGACGATGCGGTCCGCCGCTTCATCGAGCACCGAGGCCTGCAGCACGAGCTGCACCGCCTCCGGGATCGTCATGAAGTAACGCGTGGCATCCGGATGCGTGACCGTAATCGGTCCGCCGTCGTTGATCTGGCGCGTGAACAGCGGCACCACCGAGCCGTCGCTGCCTAACACGTTGCCGAAGCGCACGGCGACGAAGCGCGCGTTGCCACGGCGCTGGGCACAGAGCACGATCTTTTCCGCCAGGCGCTTGGTCGCCCCCATGACGTTGCTCGGCGCAACGGCCTTGTCGGTCGAGATCAGTACCAGCTTCGCGCCCGCCTGCGCCGCCGAGCTCGGCCACGTTATGCGTGCCGAACACGTTGTTCTCCACCGCCTGGCCCACGTGCCATTCCATGATCGGCACGTGCTTGAACGCGGCCGCGTGGTACACGATGTCAGGACGGGTGTCGCTGAACAGGAGCTCGAGGTCGCGGCGATCCCGAATGTCGCAGATCACCGGATGGACGGGGAGCCCGCGCGACTTCCGGCGCAGCTCCTCATCGATGAGGAAGAGCGAGTTCTCGCTGCGCTCGACGAGCGTCAGCATGGCCGGGCCGTAGCTCGCCACCTGCCGCGCGAGCTCGGACCCGATCGAGCCGCCAGCCCCCGTGATCAGCACTCGCCGTCCGGCAATGTCGGCGCGGATCCGCGTGGTGTCGAGGTTCACCTCTTCCCGACCGAGAAGATCCTCGACGCGCACCGGCCGCACCTGACTCATGTGGACCTTGCCATCCGACAGCGCGGCGATCGCCGGGATGATCTTGAACGGGAGCGTCGACTTGAGGCACCGGTTGACGATGTCCTGGATCTCTTCGCGCGACGCCGATGGAATCGCGATGATCAGCTCGTCCGCCGGATGCTGTTGCAGCACCTCGAGGAGCTCCGACGACGTGCCGAGCACGTCGACGCCATGGATCTGGAAGCCGATCTTGCGCTGATCGTCGTCGACGAAACCGACCGGGACGTACCCAAGCCGCGGATTGTTGTGCATCTCGCGGAGGAGGAGCTCGCCCGCGTCGCCCGCGCCGATGATCATCACGCGGCGCAGACGCGGTCCTTGCTTCGGCCTCCGGTTCTCGCGCACCGCTCGCAGAGCGAAGCGCACGCCTCCGATGAGCACGATCGAGAGCAACGCGTCGAGCACGATCACCGAGCGAGGCACCGTTGCCTCTCCGCCAACGAACAGCAACGCGGCCGTGAACACCAGCGAGCTGACCACCACCGCCTGGATCAGGTTGTACAGATCGCGCATGCCGACGTAGCGCCACCAGCCGCGGTACAGGCCGTAATGCGCAAAGGCGAGCAGGCGGCAGCCGAGCAGGATGGGAAGCGACTGGATGAACGCGTCGACGTACGGCCGAGGAACGAACCCCTCGAACCGCAGGACATATGCGATCCAGTAGCTGAAAAGGAGGAGAACGAAATGAAAACTGACAATCAGTACCGTGCGGTACCGAAAGAGCAAATTGATCACGAGCGTATCGTCACTGGAGTCTTCAGACTCATCGCGGCTGGGCGTGTCGGAAAGAGCAAGTTCCGCGCCCTTCACGACTTGGCCATCGCGGCGGTTAGCGGCCATAAAACGAGCGAATCGCGGACGCCGTCTCATCGAGCTGCCCCGGGGTGAGCTCCGGGAAAATAGGCAGTGAGATCACCTCGGCGGCCGCCCGTTCCGACTCCGGGAAGGCCCCCGCTTTGTAGTTCGAGATGTGAAAAGCAGGGCTGGAGGTGCAGCGGCAAGGGGTAATAGACCTTCGTCCCGATGCCCTTCTTCTTGAGATGAGCGGCCAGTTCGTCGCGTCGCTCCGCGCGAATGGTGTACTGGTTGAAGATCGACTCGTTCTCGGCGCGGACGACGGGGGTCTGGACACCCGGTATCACGCGGCGAGCGCCTGGTCGTAAAACCGGGCATGTTCGCGCCGCTTGCTGCTCCATCGCTCGAGGTGGGGAAGCTTGGCGAGCAGAACGGCAGCCTGGATCGTGTCGAGGCGGCTGTTGTACCCGACCTCGTCGTGGAAGTACTCGCGCGCACCGCCATGAACGCGGAGCCTGCGCAGACGGGTGGCGATCCCGTCGTCCTGGGTCACCATCATCCCGCCGTCGCCGTAACCGCCAAGGTTCTTCGTCGGGAAGAACGACAGCGTCCCGATTGCCGCCGCCTCGCCGGCCATGACCGGCCGTCCGCCAATCTTGCGACGGGCGCCAATCGACTGCGCCGCATCCTCGACGATCGGAATCCTCGGCATCAGCTCCGAGAACCGCTCGATCTCCGCCATCTGGCCGAAGAGGTCGACGGGCACCACCGCCTTGGTCCTCGAGGTCACGACGACGGCGGCGAGCGCGGGGTCCAGATTGAACGTCTCCGGCTCGATATCGGCGAACACCGGCGTCGCGCCGACGTTATGGATGGTGCCCGCCGTCGCGAAGAAGGTGAATGGCGTCGGTGATGACCTCGTCGCCCGCGCCGATGTCGAGCGCGCGAAAGGCGAGCAGCAGCGCGTCGGTTCCGCTGGCGCATCCAATGGCGTGCTTCACGCGCGACAGCTCGGCGACCGCCCGCTCGAAGCGCTCGACCGCCGGACCGAGGATGAACCCCTGCTCGTCGACGACGCGAAGCATTTCGGCGACGACATCGTTCCTGATCAGCGCGTGCTGCGCCTTCAGATCCAAGAGTGGAACGGGCATCTCGTACCGCTAACGGGTTCGGTGTTCAACGGCAAAGACACTCATCGCACCCCTTCGAACTTCCTCGTCTGCTCGTGCCACTCCTGCAGCGAATTCACGCTGAGCGAGCGGAATCGAAGCGCGAGAATCGCGTCGCACGCCGCGTTCGCCGCCGACATGGTCGTCGTGTACGGCACACGGTGAGCGACCGCCGCCTGACGCATCGTGTAGTCGTCCTGCTGGGCATGCTTGCCGAGCGGGGTGTTGATGAGGAGATGGACTTCGCCGTTCACGATGAAGTCGATCGCGTTCGGGCGACCCTCGTGAAGCTTCATGACCGTATCGGCCGGGATGCCGCGCGCGCGCAGATAGGTCGCCGTTCCCGGTGTCGCGAGAATGCGAAATCCCATCGCGTGAATGCGTCGTGCAATGGGCGTCACCGTCGGCTTGTCCGGGTCGTTCACCGTGATGAGGATCGCGCCCGATGTCGGCAGGGTGTTGTCCGCGCCCATCTGCGCCTTCGCGTAGGCCGCGCCAAACGAGTCGGCGATGCCCATGACCTCGCCGGTCGACCGCATCTCCGGGTCCCAGGATCGGGTCTGATTCGCGGAACTTGCTGAAGGGCAGCACCGCCTCCTTCACCGAGATGTACGGCGGCACGATCTCCTCGGTAACGCCGGCAGCCTCGAGCGTTTCCCCGAGCATCACGCGCGCGGCCGCCGACGCGAGAGGGACGCCGGTCGCCTTCGAGATGAACGGGATCGTGCGGCTCGCGCGCGGGTTGACCTCGATCACGTACACGACGCGATCCTTGATCGCGTACTGCACGTTGATCAGGCCCACGACGCCCAGCGCCTCCGCAAAGGAGACGGTATGCCGCCGCATTGTCTCCAGATCCTTTTCCCCGATGAGGTACGGCGGCAGCACGCACGCCGAATCACCGGAGTGGATACCGGCCTCCTCGATATGCTGCATGATGCCGCCGATCACCACGCGCTTGCCATCGGAGATCGCATCGACGTCGGCCTCGAAGGCATCCTCGAGGAAGCGATCGACGAGCACCGGTCGATCCTCGGAGACGCGCACCGCACGCACGAAGTACTCGCGAAGCGAGGGCTCGTCGTACACGATCTCCATGGCGCGACCGCCGAGAACGTACGACGGCCGCACCAACACCGGATATCCAACCCGTGCCGCGACCTCGACCGCCTCATCGACGCTGGTGGCGGTGCCATTGGGTGGCTGAAGCACGCCGAGCTTGCGCGCAATGGCCTCGAAGCGCCGCCGATCCTCGGCGATGTCGATCGCGTCCGGCGTCGTGCCGAGGATGTTCACCCCGGCCGCCTCCAGTGGTCGCGTGAGTTTGAGTGGCGTCTGACCGCCGAGCTGGACGATCACGCCTAACGGCTTCTCGCGCTCCACGATCTCGAGCACATCCTCGAGGGTGAGCGGCTCGAAGTACAGCTTGTCGGAGATGTCGAAGTCCGTCGAGACGGTCTCAGGATTCGAGTTGACCATGATCGTCTCATAGCCCGCCTCGCGGAGCGCGAGCGCCGCCCGCACGCAGCAATAGTCGAACTCGACTCCCTGCCCAATCCGGTTCGGACCGCTCCCCAGGATGACCACCGAGCGCCGGCCGCTGGGCTCCGCCTCGCTTTCCTCGTCATAGCTCGAGTAGAGATATGGCGTCGCCGACGGAAACTCGCCGGCGCACGTATCGACCATTTTGTAGGCGGGGCGCACGCCAAGCGCCCACCGATGCCGGCGGACGTCGCTCTCCGGCTCGTCGCGAATCGCCGCGAGCTGTCGATCAGAGAATCCCATGCGCTTCATCCGGCGCATCTCGTCGGCGCCTACCGACGGGAGCGCAGCGTACCACCCCTCCGCTTCCCAAAGCTCGTTCATCTGCGCGACGAACCAGGGATCGATGGCGGTGAGCGACGCGATCTCATCGACGCTCATGCCTCGCGCGAATCCGTGCTTGACCTGGAAGATGCGCTCCGGCGTCGGCTGGCGAAGTGCGCCGCGAAGCGTCTCCATGGTGTCGTCCGCGAGTCGGTCGTCGAGCGAGCGTCTGGCCGATCGTCCATCCCGACCGGCCGGTCTCCAGCGCGCGAAGACCCTTCTGAAACGCCTCCTTGAACGTGCGCCCGATCGCCATCGATTCGCCGACAGATTTCATCTGCGTCGTGAGGCGTGGATCGGCGGCGGCAAACTTCTCGAACGCGAAACGCGGGAACTTCACGACCACGTAATCCAGCACCGGCTCGAACGACGCCGGCGTCGTCCTGGTGATGTCGTTGACGAGCTCGTCGAGCCGATACCCCACGGCCAGCTTTGTCCCGATGCGCGCGATGGGAAAGCCCGTCGCCTTCGACGCCAGCGCCGACGATCGCGAGACCCGCGGGTTCATCTCGATGACGAGCATCTCGCCATCACGGCGGGTTCACCGCGAACTGAATGTTGCACCCGCCGGCATCGACGCCGATCTCGCGAATGATGGCGACGGCGGCGTCGCGCATGTTCTGGTACTCGCGATCGGTGAGGGTCATGGCCGGCGCCACCGTGATCGAATCGCCGGTGTGAACCCCCATGGGGTCGATGTTCTCGATCGAGCAGACGATCACGACGTTGTCGGCGTGATCGCGCATGACCTCGAGCTCGAATTCCTTCCACCCGATCACGCTTTGCTCGATCAGCACCTGGTGCGTCGGCGAGAGCTCGAGACCGCGCTCGACAATCGCCTCGTATTCCTCACGATTGTAGGCGATACCCCCGCCCGTGCCACCGAGCGTGAAGGACGGTCGGATGATCGCCGGAAAGCCAACGCGATCAATGAGACCGACCGCGTCCTCCCAGGAGCGGGCGATGCCTCCGATCGGCACCTTGAGGCCGATTCGCCGAATCGTTTCCGCGAACTGCTCCCGATCCTCGGCCAGCTTGATTGCGCGAGCGTCGGCGCCGATGAGCTCCACGCCGTACTTCTCGAGAACGCCCCGTTCAGCGAGGGCCATGGCCACGTTGAGCGCCGTCTGGCCTCCCATGGTCGGCAGGAGGGCATCCGGGCGCTCGCGCTCGATGATCATCTCGACGATCTCCGGCGTCACCGGTTCGACATACGTCCGGTGAGCGAACTCGGGATCGGTCATGATGGTCGCGGGATTCGAGTTCACGAGAATGACCTGGTAGCCTTCTTCGCGAAGCGCTTTCGCCGCTTGCGTCCCGGAATAGTCGAATTCGGCCGCCTGGCCGATGATGATCGGCCCGGAGCCGATCAGCATGATGCGGTGCAGGTCAGCTCGCCGCGGCACGGATCAGATCGTTGATGATGGAGTCGAGAGTCAATCGGGGCGACCATCCGGTCGCGCGTCGCAGCTTGGTGGCGTCCCCTATGAGGACCGGCACCTCGACGGGTCGCACCAGCGCAGCGTCGGTGTTCAATATCGCATTGACGCCCACCAGAGCAAGCACGCGCTTGGCGAGCGTCCCGACATCCACGCCGGTCCCGCTCGCGACGTTGTACACGTCACCGGACTGCCCCCGCTCCAGCAGATCGGCATAGGCGCGCGCGACGTCTCGCACGTGAAGGAAATCGCGAACGGTCGTGGTGTTTCCGATCGGCAATCCGCGTTCGCCGCTCGCGCGAAGCCCAAGGGCGCGACCCACCAGCGCCGGCAACAGGAATCGGTCGGCCTGGCCTGGACCGCTATGATTGAAGCTACGCGTGGCAACGACGCGAACTCCGGAGGATCGGAACGCCTCGAGCGCGATGAATTCCTGCGCTGCCTTCGAAGCGGCATACACCGAATGCGGGCGCTGCTCAGCCGACTCGGCCAACGGCATTGCATCGGCCTCGTGCCGCCCGTACTGCTCCCCACTGCCAACAATCAGCACGACAGGGTCGAGCGTGCCGGACGCCCGGCGCGCCTTCACGTCCGCCAGAAGCCGCGCGGCAGCGATGACATTCACCTCGAGGGCCGCGCCCGGATCCGCCTGGGCCGCCGGGACGAACGCGAGCCCGGCGAGGTGCACGACCGCGTCGGGCTTCGCCGTATCGAGCAGCCTCGCCACGTCCTCGGCGCACCGCACGTCACCCGCCTGCCATCGAACCGACGCCAGCGGATCGTTAGGTGCGACCTCGGGGGGCGCGTCCTCCAGACAGGTTCCGGTGACGTCCCAGCCGCGCTCGACCAGCTCGCGTCCGACCCATTGCCCGACGAATCCCGCTGCCCCAGTGACGAGAGCGCGCATGCTCAGCGTAGGTGCCCTCTGGGCAGGGCGAGCTGGTGCCGTGCCAGGTCCGCGTCGACCATCATCTCGACGAGCTGGCGGAAGTCGACGTTCGGTACCCACCCCAAGCGCTCGCGAGCCTTCGTCGGGTCCGCCACCAGGAGATCGACCTCGGCCGGCCGCATGAAACGCTCATCCTGGACCACATACTTCTGCCAATCGAGCCCCACCCTGGCGAACGCGGCGTCGCAGAGCTCCCGCACGGTGTGCGTCTCACCGGTTCCGACCACGTAGTCGTCAGGCGCCGCTTCCTGAAGCATCCGCCACATCGCGTCGACGTAGTCGCCGGCGAAGCCCCAGTCGCGACGCGCCTCGAGGTTGCCGAGTCGGAGCTCTTGCTGAAGGCCCAGGGAGATGCGCGCCGCGGCGTCAGTCACCTTGCGGGTGACGAACTCGAGCCCGCGCCGCGGGCTCTCGTGATTGAAGAGGATGCCGGACACGGCGTACAGGCCATAGCTCTCCCGGTAGTTCACCGTGATCCAGTGTCCGTAGACCTTTGCGACACCGTACGGCGATCGCGGGTAGAAGGGCGTCGTTTCGCGCTGCGGCGTCTCGAGCACCCTGCCGAATTGCTCGCTCGAGCTCGCCTGGTAGAATCGCGCCTTTGGCGCAACGCGCCGCATCGCCTCCAGCATGCGTGTGACGCCGAGCGCGGTGAACTCGCCCGTCAGCACCGGCTGCGTCCACGACGTCTGGACGAAGCTCTGCGCGGCGAGGTTGTAGATCTCATCAGGCTCGCATGCGGCCATCGCTTCGACGAGCGAGTGCTGGTCGAGTAGATCGGCCGAGATGAGCTCGACGCGGTCGACGAGGTGTGCGATGCGCTCGTAGGGGGTGGTCGAGCTGCGGCGCACGACGCCGACTACTCGGTACCCCTTCGTGAGCAAATGCTCCGCGAGGTACGATCCGTCCTGGCCGGTGACGCCGGTGATCAGTGCGGTCGGCATTTCGGAGAGGCAAATGCGGAATGCGGAATGCGGATACACGGCATCACGATCCGCATTCCGTATTCCGCGTTCGTCCTACAAAAAGAGGGAGCCGCGAACAGCTCCCTCCTAGACGATCGTGCAGCGGGCAATCACGCCGCCCGTTCGCCGCGCGGTGCGCGCTTCACCTTGCCCGCGCTCAGGCACTTGGTGCACACCTTGACCTTGGTGACCTTGCCATTGATGAGGATGCGCGCCACCTGAAGGTTGGGCTTCCACACCCGGCGGGTCTTGTTGTTCGCGTGCGAAACGTTGTTGCCGAATGCGACACCCTTGTCGCACGTGAAGCAACGATTCATGCTGGCCATGGGTCAGCCCTCGATGAGCTCGATGCGCGCCATCTCCGCGCCATCGCCCTTGCGATGGCCCGTCTTGAGAATGCGCGTGTAACCGCCGGCCCGCGAGGCGTACCGCGGCCCGATCTCCTGAAAGAGCTTGTCGGCCGTTTCGCGCTTCCGCACGTGCCGGCCGGCGAGACGCCGCGCGTGCAACGTCCCCTCCTTCGCCTTCGTGATCAGCTTCTCGACGAACGGACGCAGCTCTTTCGCCTTCGCCTCCGTCGTCTCGACCGCTTCATGCTCGATGAGCGACGTGGCCAGCCCGCGCATCAGCGCAAGCTTCTGCTCGCTGGTGCGACGGAGCTGCCGACCTGCTTTCCGGTGACGCATGTGTCCTACTCCTCTTCGTCCGGAGCGGCCGCGGCGGCCCGGCTCGGCGGTGTGCCCCAATCCACGACACGCACGCCTTCCGCCGACTCCTCGTACCGCATGCCAAAGTTCAAGCCCTCACGCTCGAGAAGATCGGCGATCTCCTGAAGCGACTTCTTGCCGAAATTCTTCACCTGCAACATCTGACTCTCGGTCTGGCGAACCAGATCGCCCAGCGTCCGAATGTCCGAATTCTTGAGGGAATTCACGGAGCGCACGGAGAGCTCGAGCTCATCGATCGGCGTCTTGAACAGCTGCTGCAACCGCGCGCCGTCGCCCGTCTGCTCACCGCCCGCCGCGATCATCGCCGGCGAGTGCGATCCGAAGTTCGCGAAGTACTGGAAGTGCGTCTGCGCCAGCGCGGCCGCGTAGCTCACGGCCTCTTCCGGCGACACGGTACCATTCGTCTCGACGGTCAGCACGAGGCGATCATAGTCGGTTCGCTGGCCCACGCGCGTCTCGGCCACCGCGAAGTTCGCGCGGCGCACCGGATTGTAGATCGCATCGATGCGGACGAGATCGACCGGAAGACCACGATCGAGGAGATGCTGATCGGCCTCGACGTAGCCACGCCCCTTGTTCACGTAGAGCTCGACGTTGATCTCGCGATCGTCCTGCAGCGTGAAGAGGTGGTGGCCCGGCTCCACGATACGAGCTCCGCCGGCGCTCTCGACATCGCCCGCGGTGACGGGACCCGCTTCCGACTTCTGGATTCGAAGAACGGCCTCGTCGACATCGTCGGGCAGCGTCAGCACCAGCGACTTGAGGTTGCCGATGATCTGATGCACGTCCTCGACGACGCCCGGAATGGTCTGGTGCTCGTGCAGAACCCCGTCAATGCGGAAGGCCCATACGGCTGCACCGCGGAGCGACGACAGCAGCATGCGCCGCATCGCGTTGCCCAGTGTGTGCCCAAAGCCGCGCTCGAGCGGCTGCAAGCGGAACTCGGCGACGTTCGGGTTGTCCTCGCGCTTCGTCGCTTCGACGAGCTGCGGCCGAACCAGGCCGGAAAGATCGATTGTCTGTGCCATGTGTGTGTGACCCTCTGGTCAATGCCGGAATGTCGCCCGGCAACGCCTCACCCCGCCCGCGACGCGCGGTGAGCTCGTAAGGGAGTCGCGGTCCCTGACCCGAATGCGGAATTCGGAATGCGGAAGTCCTTATCCGAATTCCGAATTCCGCATTCAGCCTTCCTTACTTCGAATACAGCTCGACGATCAACTGCTCCTGCGCCGCGATCGGAATGTTCTCGCGCGCGGGGCGCTCGAGCATACGGCCGCTGAACGCCTCGCGATCCACCGCGATCCACGAGAGCGGTGCGCCGCGCGACGACTGATCCATCGCCATCAGGATCGACGCCTGCTCACGCGACTTCATGCGGACGCGAATCTCCTCGCCCGGCTTCACCAGGTAGCTCGGGACGTCCACGTTCTTCTGATTCACCTCGACGTGCCGATGCCGAATGAGCTGGCGCGCCGCCTTACGGCTCGACGCAAAGCCCATGCGGTAGACGATGTTGTCGAGACGGCTCTCGAGCGCTGCGAGCAGATTGTGTCCGGTGATGCCGGGCAGCTTCGCCACGCGCTCGAAGGTGTTGCGGAACTGCTGCTCGCTCACGCCATAAATGCGCTTCACCTTCTGCTTCTCGCGCAGCTGCTTGGCGTACTCGGAAGACTTGCGACGGCGCGCCGTGCTCTGACCGTGCTGCCCAGGGGCATACGGGCGGCGCTCGACGGGGCACTTCTCGGTGAAGCACTTGGTGCCCTTGAGAAACAGCTTGGTGCCTTCACGACGGCACAGACGGCAGACCGGCCCAGTGTAACGCGACATCGGTCAGACCCTCCGGCGCTTTGGAGGACGGCAGCCGTTATGCGGAATCGGCGTGACGTCCTTGATCGACCGGATCTGGAGTCCTGCAGCCGCGAGCGCCTGAATGGCCGACTCGCGTCCGCTCCCCGGACCTTGCACGCGGACGTGCACGCGCTTCACACCGAGGCCGAGCGCTTCGCGCGCGGCGGCTTCGGCCGCCACCGTGGCGGCAAACGGCGTCGACTTCTTGGACCCCTTGAACCCGGCCTTGCCGGACGACGCCCACGCGACCGCATTCCCGTGCGAGTCGGTGATCGTCACGATCGTATTGTTGAACGTCGCGTTGACGTGAGCCACGCCCTCGGCCTCGACGATACGCTTCGCCTTCTTGGTTCCCTTTGCGGTAGCCATTACTTCGTCACCTTCTTCTTCCCGGCGATGGCGCGGCGCGGTCCCTTCTTGGTGCGCGCGTTCGTATGAGTGCGCTGTCCGCGAACCGGCAGCCCGCGGCGATGTCTCGCGCCACGATACGAACCGATATCCATCAAGCGCTTGATGTTCATGGCGACTTCCGTCCGGAGCGCGCCCTCGACGCGATAGTCACGCTCGATGACCTGACGCAGCCGATTGACGTCGGCGTCGGACAGGTCCTTCACGCGCGTATCGGGGCTGACGCCCGTTTCCGTCAGGATGCGACGCGAGACGGTCTTCCCAATCCCGTAGATGTACTGCAGCCCAACTTCCACGCGCTTCTCGCGCGGCAGGTCGACACCAGCGATTCGTGCCATATGATTAGCCCTGCCGCTGCTTGTGCTTGGGGTTGCGCTTGCAGATGATGCGAATGACGCCGTTCCGCTTGATCACCTTGCAGTGCTCGCAGATCGGCTTGACGCTGCTGCGGACTTTCACGGACACTCCACTCGTAACGGAAAAATTGCGGTCAAGACTCTAAGCATAGCCAGCGCAGCAGCTTGACGCAAGTGAGAGCGCCCGTTCGCTCACTGTCCCGCGACACCGATCCGAAGCTCCGCGAGGCGCCATTCGCCCCCTTCGAGCCGGAACGCAGCGAACACGCGCTGCACCGCCGTGTCCTCGGATCCGCGAACGCGGAACCGCCGCCGCATTTCCGCGTAGACCGCCTCGCCTCCGATCGTCCTGACGGCATCGACGTCGAGGCCGACCTCCGTGGCGTCACGGAACAGGCGGTCGAGTGCGCGCGCCGCCTGCTCCGCGGAGAGGGGCGCCGTAGCCGCTTGTCCCGGAAGCTGAACCACAAGACGGGTGACGCCAGCCACGACGCCGGCGGCGTCCTGACGCGACCACGACTCCCGCAGGCGAGCGATCGCGGCCTGCGGGTCCGCCGACAGCGCGAGGGCGAATCCAGCTATCACGAGCATTCTCACCGAAGAGATTCCCTGACCTGGCGCATTGCGGCGCGGGGATCTACGGCGCCGGTGACTGCCCGACCCAACACGAGATAGTTGGCCCCGGCAGCAACGGCCTCGGCGGGGGTAGCCACACGGGCCTGGTCATGTGCAGACCCACCTTCGAGGCGGATCCCGGGGACGAGCACGTCGAGTGCATCACCATGCGCCGCGCGCACCGCCGAGGCCTCCATCGCCGAGCAGACCACACCGTGCGCGCCAGCTGAGCGTGCCAGATCCGCGAGGCGGAGGACCTCGTCGAGGACCGAGCTGACGTTTCGTCCCCACGCGTGACCAAGACCTTTGGCATCGAGCGACGTCAGAACGGTTACCGCGAGAACGCGGCATCGGTCCCCCGCCCCCTCCACTGCCGCCGATAGCATGTCACGACCGCCGGACGCGTGGACGGTGACGAGCGTGGCGCCATGTCCCGCCGCGCTCCGCACCGCTCCGCGCGTCGTGTTCGGAATATCGTGGAACTTGAGGTCGAGAAAGACCTCGAGCTCGCGCTCTCGAAGCGCCCTGACGGCCTCCGGTCCTGCGGCCGTAAAAAGCTCGCTCCCGACCTTGAAGAAATCGCAGCTGTCTCCAAGGACGTCGACGATGGCGGCCGCCTCTGCGAACCCGGGCGTGTCGAGCGCGACAATGGCGCGGGCGCGGCGCGCCCGCGTCATTGCTTCCATTCCAGAGTCCCGATCACGTCTCGAATGGAGCGCACGCCCTGCTGCGCGCACCACTGCCCGAGTCCGGTAACTACGCGCTCAGCGGTCCGCGGATCGCGCATCGACGCCGTTCCCAGCGCGATCAGCGATGCGCCGGCGACGAGGTACTGGAGGGCGTCGTCGGCGCTCGTTATGCCGCCGACGCCAATAATGGGAACCTTCACTGCCCGAGCGACACGCCATGTGGCGAGGACGCCGACCGGCAACAATGACACGCCACTCACGCCTCCGGTCCCAAAGCCCAAAGCCGGACGCCGCCTCTCGAGGTCAACCATGAGCCCCGGAATCGTATTCACGACGGTGATTCCGTCGGCACCGGCGTCGACCGCAACAGACGCGGTGCGCGCAATGTCGATCAACGTGGGTGAGAGCTTCACGAACACCGGGCGCCGCGTTGCCTCACGAGCACGCGCGACAACGTCCCGCAGCGTGTCGGGGTCCGCCCCGAACTCCATTCCGCCGGCTTTGACGTTCGGACAGCTCACGTTGAGCTCGAAGCCGTCCAGGCCGACCGAATCGTCCAGGTGAGCGACAACGGTCGCGAAGTCTTCCGGCACGTCGCCCACGACGTTGACGAGAACGCGAGCGCGATCGATGTGTGAGGCGAGCCACGGGAGCTCGCTGTCTCGCACCACTGTCATCCCCGGATTGGCGAGACCGATTGCGTTGATCATCCCGCCGGAGAATTCGGCAACGCGTGGAGGAGGTGCGCCTTCGCGCGGACGTGGACTAACCGCCTTCGTGACCAGCCCGCCGAGGCGGTCGAGCTCCACGACGTCGTGCAGCTCGCGACCGTAGGCGGCGGTTCCGGCCGCGAGCAGCACGGGGTTCTGAAACCTGAGCCCGGCGGCATCGATCGCGAGCGGACCCTCTGCGGGCGCGTTCCTCATGGAAGGCGCCGCTCCGCCGCGAGGCTCGCCGAGTCTCTGGCCGCCGTCGCACGTGTCCAGGTTTGCTGAAGGAGTCGCTCATCGGCGTCGAGCGCGGTCGATGATACCGGCGTTCCAGTGAGCGCATGGGCGTACGGGGAGGTGCCGTATGTCTTCAGCACCGTCGCTTGCCACGCTCGTGCGGAATCGGGAGTCACGTTGGCCGCCGCAAGCCATGCCCTGGGCGCTAATGATGATCGGGGATGCTCGCGCGCTGCCCTCAGAAACAGTGCGCGTGCCAGGCGAACCGCGCCGACACCATTGCGCGCCACTTCCGCAGCAAGAAAGGCGGACGCCCCGCTGCTGTCGGGAGTCTTCGCGAGTCGGGCGGCGAGGCGCAGCGCGGAATCGACACCAGCCAGTCGGTTGGCGTCGATGGCCTTCGCCTTCGCGTGATCGATCCGCGCCTCGGCTTCCTCGAGCGTTGCCGCGCTTCGAATCTCGAGGAGGCCGGCACGCGTCACCACCTCGGTTACCAGGGCCGTGTCCGAGCTCATGCGGAGCGCGCGATCGTAATGAGCACGGGCAGCACTTACGTCACCACTCATCTCAGACCATGAGCCGGCAGCGACCAGAAGGCGCGCGCGCTCGAGGCGAGAGGCACGACCATCCTGCGTGAGGCGTACGATGCTGTCGGCCAGCGTGCGATTGGACTGGGCCAGGAGTTGGAGTGGGGCGTGGAGCAGCGATAGCGATCGCCACGCGGATGCACGTTGTCGCAGGACGCGAGCGGCCACAGCCGGGCGACCGGATTGCAGCGCAGACATGGCGAGCTCGGCGTCGAGCGCGTCCGAGCCTGCCTTGCCGGCGAAGGCGACGACGCTGTCGAATTGGCTCTGCGCAAGCGCGGCACGGGCAGCCCACGCGGAGGCGATGCGTGCAAGTGTCTCCTCGCGGGACGTCGTGAAGGGGGCCAACGTGTCGAGAGCGTCGGCATACATCGCCAAACCTGACGAGGCACGCGCCGCGAGCAATGCTCGCGCGCGCCCGCTGCTTGGGATCCGCGGCAGGATGGCGTTCCCATTGGCCGATTCGCTCGAGGCCATGCTCGCAGGCGCCGGAGAACGCGGCGGACGTGCCGCTCACGAGCAGGGCATCGTCCGTCCACCGGCTTCGCGGGTAGCGCGCAATGACGGTGTCCGCCTTCGCCGCTGCATCGCGCCAGGCCGCAATCGCCGCCGAATCCCTTCCCTCGCGTGACGCAGATTCGGCGCGCCTCACGAGTCCACGAGCGTTGTACAAGCCGTTGTAGTACGCGCAGGCACTCGCGCCGAGAACGAGGAGCAGCCCGAGCGGACGCCTCATCGACCGGCGGAGCCGAGCCGCCGTTCGTATCCTTCCAGGTACGCCATGGTCGCGGTGGCAATGGCATCGGCGATCTCACGCTGGCGCTCCGGGGTCGCGAGGTATCGCGCCTCGGCCACATTGGTCCCGAACCCGATCTCCACCAGCACCGCCGGCATGAACGCGGTCGTCAGGACGACGAAGCCCGCTTGCTTCACTCCGCGTGACGGGCCGGGATGGACGCGTCCAAGCCCGGCCTGAACCGCGGCGGCGAGCTCCTGTGATTCCCGGAGGTGCTCGTTCTGCGCCATGTCGTGAATGATGAAGCTCAACGGATCATTCTTCGGTGCCTGCGCCGCGGTCTCGAACCGAATCGCTTCGTTCTCCATCCGCTCGACGCGGCGCTCGTCTTCCGTCTTCGCCTCGGCGAGGAAATAGGTCTCGTAGCCACGCGCATCACCCGGCCGACGCCAGCGAAGGTTCGCGGCGTTGACGTGAATCGAGAGAAAGAGATCGCCGCCGCGCTCGTTGGCGATGGGCCCGCGATCGTACAACCCGATGAGCGTGTCGGTCGTACGCGTCATGACGACCTCCACGCCCTGACGGCGGAGTACCTTCGCAAGCTCGTGCGAGACGGCGAGGGTGATGTCCTTCTCGCGAATTTTTTGACGGCTCCCGATCGGACCCGTCATTCCGTTGTCCGGCCCACCATGTCCGGCATCGACGACCACGCGGCGTTTGGTCCGCGGCCGCGTCGTGGGCGTTGCTGCGGCGACGTTCGCGCCACGCGAGACGCGAAGCTCGCTGCGTACAGGATCGTAGCTGAGACGGTTCGGCGCGAGACGGGGAAGAATCTCGGCGACGAGCTGAAGCGGAACGAGCAAAGCCCCGCGATCCATCAGCGGCGCGCCGCCAAGCGGGATCAGGGAAGTACCCACGCGCGCGTACGGCACCTGGTCGGACAGCGAGATCGCCACATCGAACACGGACACGATGAAGCGGCCTGGTCCGTCGTCCTTGATGGTGACGGGCAGCGCAGGCGCGAGCCGATCGAGTCGCAGCACGCGTCCGGTGGATGTCTCCACCAGCGGCACGACGGATTCCACCGTTCCCGACCGCGCCGACACAACCGACGGTGGCACCGCGCCGATCTGAAGGCCGAGCAGGACTTCGATGATCATCGGACCCTCGCCGCGCGGGCCATGTCCCGCTCGTCCTCGCGCCGCCGTTCATCGGCGCGCTTGTCGTGCTGCTTTTTTCCTTTGGCGAGGGCGATGGTCACCTTGGCCTTTCCGCGCGGATTGAAGAACAGCTCGAGTGGCACCAGGGTCAGGCCCTGGCGCTCGACACCGCCAATCAGCCGCCGAATCTCCTTCCGATGGAGGAGCAGCTTGCGCGTACGCGTGGGCTCATGATTGAACTGATTGCCCTGCTCGTACGGGGAAATGTGCAAATTCAGCAAGAACACCTCGCCATCCCTGACGGTCGCGTACGCATCGGTGAGGTTGGCCTTGCCCTGCCGGAGCGACTTCACTTCCGTACCGCTCAGCACGACGCCGGCCTCCCACGTCTCGAGGATGTGGTAGTCGTGTCGCGCTCGTTTGTTCCTGGCGACGCTCGTGGTCGGAGGTTTGTCGGCGGGCTTGGGCATGCCAATGCTAACGGCGGGACGCAATCGTCAACGAGCAACGCGCACAAGAACTTAGACGCGCTCCATCCACTCGGGCAACGGCGGCATTCGCGTTGACTCGCCTCCCGTCGCGGGCTAGCTTTCTCACTCGCGCCGAAGTGGTGGAACTGGTAGACGCGCTGCGTTCAGGGCGCAGTGGGCGAAAGCCCGTGGGGGTTCGAGTCCCCCCTTCGGCATGCGATTTCTGGCTACTGTTCGCCGCGTGCGGCGTCAGTAGCCAGTCGCGTTTGCGGGGACGCCCTCCGCGAGCCGGGGCGCGCCGAAGTGCTCACGCAGCGCCTCGTTCGATTCCGCAAGATAGTGCGCGAGGAGGTCGCCGGCCTTGGCGACAACCTCGGGCGGACTTCCCTCCTTTCGTCCGGCGAAATCCAGCAGGGCGCGTCCAAGATGCCAGCCCGTTCCGGCTCCTTCCCGCCTGACGAGTGCATCCCCGTACGCGCGCAGCCGGGCGTTCAACTGGCGCTCAGCGATGCGCAGTCGCCCGGGCGCGATTGCCGCGTCGCCGGCGAGCGCTCGACCGAGGGCCGCAGCGACCGCCGAACCCGTGCGATCATCGAGCGCATCTCGCTGCGCGGTGAGGAGGCCGAGCGCGCGCCGCGCGTAGCGAAGCTCCCATCGCGCGTGATCGACGTCGCCGTGGGTGCCATTGGCAGTCAGCCACTGCACATCGGATTCGGGGGGCTCGGCAAAGAGCTTCGCCACGTATGCCGCCGCGCGCGCGCCGAAGCGCTCTATTCGCCCGCCATTCCCTCAGCACGCGACGCGATCGGTGGCCGAATGCCGCATGCGCACTCCTCAGGCCTGCAGCACCGGAAGGCCGACGCGCTGCCGCACCGTCGGCTCGTCGTGAAGCAAATCCGCGAGGCTCACGCTCTCGAGCACATCATCGATGCGCCGCTGGAGCATGAGCCACACCGGCCGAATGCTACACTCGTGCGACGCGGCGCAGCGCTCCTCGTCGACCGGATGCGACACGCAGTGGAGGTCGAAGGTGGTGAGCTCCGATGCGTGAATGACATCGCGGATGGAGATCTCCGACGGGATGGCGTGCCAACCGATATCCGCCGCGCGCGCCTCGCACGCTGGACACGAGGTCGGCTCGTCGGAGACGGAGCAGGATCTGCTCGACGTAATCGGTGGGCAGGCGCTCGCGCTCGGCGATGTCGCGACCCGTGACCGGCCCCTGCTCCGCCCGCTTCGCGAGATGCAAAGCGCAGATCACGCCGTACTCGGCCCAGGTCGTTATCCGCACGTCTTCACGATAGGTAGCGCTTGGCGAGAGGAACAAGGCTAGCCGGCCGCGACAGCGCCGTGCTTGCCGCCTGGAACGCCGATTTCGGTCATTTTTCGCAGGTCGAGCACTTCGTCGATCTGATCGGCGGGAAGAACCCGCTCGCGCGTCACCAGCTCCCGAATCAGCACGTTCTCCTTGACCGACCGCTTGCTCAGCTCAGCGGCCGCGGCATACCCGATCTGGGGCGCGAGCGCCGTCGCCAGTGCCGCGGAGCGCTCGAGCCAGTACGCGGCCATTGCTTCGTTCGCTTCGATCCCGACGATGCATCGATCGGTGAAGACGGTGCACGACGTGGTAAGGATCTGCATCGACAGCAGCACGTTGTACGCGATCACCGGCATCATCACGTTGAGCTCGAGCTGTCCATGCTCCGCCGACACCGCGACGCACGCGTCGTTGCCGACGACCTGGAAGCAAACCTGGTTCACCATCTCCGGGATCGACGGATTGATCTTCCCGGGCATGATCGAGGAGCCGGGCTGCACGGCCGGCAGCCGAATCTCGTCGAGGCCGGTCCGCGGCCCACTCGCCATCAGCCGCAGATCGCTGGCGATCTTGCTCACATCGAGCGCGAGCACGCGGAGCTGCGCGCTGAAGCCGGCGGCGTCGCCCATGCTCTGCATGAGCTGCACGCGGTCCTTTCCGACCCGGAGATCGAGCCGTGTCATCGCGCGCAGGTGCTTCACCATCTTCTCCGGGTACTCGGGCTCGACGTTCACGCCAGTGCCCACGGCGCTGCCGCCAATCCCCAGATCGCGGAGATAGTCGGCAGCCTCCGTCACCCGGCGCAGCCCGCGCTCGATCGAGCCGGCGTACGCATGAAACTCCTGCCCCAGGCGGATGGGCATCGCATCCTGCAGGTGGGTGCGCCCCGACTTCACCACGTCGTCGAACTCCTCACCCTTTTTTCGCAGCGCGCCACTCATCGCCGTGAACGCGTCGGCGAGTGGCTGCAGCTGCGCGAGGCACGCAAGACGGATGGCGGTCGGAATGACGTCGTTCGTCGACTGCGCCATGTTGACGTGATCGTTCGGATGCACCGGCGCGTACGCCCCGCGCTTGGCGCCCAGGAGCTCGTTCGCGCGATTCGCCAGCACCTCGTTGACGTTCATGTTGTGCGACGTGCCCGCACCGGCCTGGAACACGTCGACGACGAACTGATCGCGATGCTCGCCCGCGACGACCTCGTCAGCCGCCCGGACGATCGCGTCGGCGAGGCGACCCTCGAGCCGCCCCGTCTCCTTGTGCGTCAGCGCCGCCGCCTTCTTGATCCACACCGTCGCCAGCACGAACGCGGGCAGCGAGCGCAGCCCGCTGATCGGAAAATTCTCGGCGGCGCGCAACGTCTGCACGCCGTAGAGCGCGCCGGCGGGAACCTCCTTCGTGCCTAACGGATCCTTCTCGGTGCGCGTCGCGGATGTCATGGGTCGCGAAGAAAGAACAGTCGTGGAGCGGGGCTCAGTCGATGGTGTCCTCGACTTCGAACGCCGAAATCACCAGAAGCACGCCGCCAGTGACCTCCCTGGCCGATACGCGCCAGCGGGCTGCCTCGAACGACCTCGAGCCGACCGACGCCGTCCGGTACTGGGTGAGGAGGATCGACGGAATCTCGGCGGCCCCATCGTCGAGGAGGGAGCAGAAGATCTGCTGGTTCGCCTGAAGCTGGGGGGCACGGCGTACTGGATGGAGATGAGCATCTTGGTGCTGTCGTCGCCACGCGGCGCCCACGTCAGCTTGAGGGAAGAGTCGGGCGGCGGGGACGCGGCGATCGGCCCCAAGGTGAATGCGTGCGCCGTGACGACGTCGATCGTTCCGTTCGTGAATCCACCGGGCGCGCCGGGCACGGTAATGGTGACCCGTTCACCGGGCTGGAATGCAAATTCGTCCGTCTGTCCCAGCACGTAGGATTCGCCATTGGCGCCGGTGCTCGGGAACAGGAATTTCGTAGTCGTGGCGGTCGATACGGCAACGCTGTCTCCCGCGTCCAGGAACCGCGGAAGCTGGGTGCCTTGCGAGGGTGTCGGGTATGCCGCGATCTGACACTGGTCGGAGCTGACGCGGCTCGTCGGCAGGCCCAGCAGCCCTGTGCGGTAAAACTGCGCTTCAGGCGAAAGCAGGGTATCGACCGGCGTGACGACGGTCGTCAGGCCGATGATGCCGTAGTTGGACTCCGGAACGGGGTCGGGATCCAGGCAGGCCGCCAACCCGAGGGGCAGGAGGGCGGACAGGCAAAGGTGGCGGCGCATGGTGGCTCCAGAGAGAGACGTCGCGCACCACGTCGCGTGGCGCTCAATGCAATGTGTACTGATGGACAGCGTACAGACAACGGCCGGGAGCACAGTTTTCAGGCGTTCAGCTCGTCCGCTCTACCGGTCGAACCCTGTGAGGCGAACGGCGCCGGTCAAGAACGGATTCGTTCGCTTCTCGCGCCCGATACTGGTCGCGGGACCGTGACCGGGGTACGCAATTGTGTCGTCAGGCAGTGCGCAGATGCGCTCGAGGGAGCGCGCGAGCTGCGCCCCGTTGGCGAGAGGCAGGTCCGTGCGCCCCACCGATCCGGCGAACAGGCAGTCGCCCACGAAAGCGACGCCATTCCCATGAATCGCGACGTGCCCGGGTGCGTGCCCCGGAACATGAATGACCGAGAACGACAGCGTCCCGACGTGCAGTGTGTCACCGTCCGCCAGATCGCGATCGGGCGGCGGGGGTTGCTCTACCCGCAGCCCGAACACCAGTCCGTGCTGTGCAGCGCTGTCATAAATGGGGCGCTCGCTCGGATGCACGTAGATCGGCACCGGGGTGTGTCGGACGATCCCCGCGATGGCCCCGACGTGATCCATGTGGGCGTGCGTGAGCCAGATGGCGTCGAGGTCGGCCCGGTCATCCCGCACCGCCTCGAGCAGGCGATCCGGCTCGTCGCCGGGATCGATGAGCACGGCGCGACGCGTCGTGTCGTCGACGACCAGGTACGCATTCTCCTCCAGCGGTCCCACCGTCAGCGTGCGGACGATCACACGGCGTAACCACCGCTCGACAGCAGCTGCGGGTCGAGTTGGCCGTTCTTGAGCGCGGTGAGGTATTTCTCCGCCGCGATCGCCGCCGTCGTCGCGTCGCCCACCGCGGTCGTCACCTGCCGTGCCAGCTGTGCTCGCACGTCCCCCGCGGCGAATAGCCCGCGAATGGTCGTCTCCATATTGGCGTCGGTGACGAGATACCCGCCCTCGTCATGACGCGCGTGCCCGTCGACGATGCCGGTATTCGGGCGGAAGCCGATGAACACGAACAGGCCCGTCGCGTCCAGGACCGAGCTCGCATCGGTGACGACATTGTGAAGATGGAGCGCCCGCACCAGACCCTTGGCATCGCCCTCGATGCGATCGACCACGGTGTTCCAGATGAGCTCGATCTTCGGATTGTCGAACACGCGCTTCTGCAGAATCTTCGACGCACGCAGCTGGTCACGGCGATGGATGAGGTAGACCTTCTCCGCATAACGCGTCAGGAAATCCGCTTCTTCGACGGCCGCATCACCTCCACCAACGACCGCGATCCGATGTCCCTTGAAAAAGGCGCCGTCGCAAATCGCGCAGTACGACACCCCCTTCCCGGCGTACTCGAGCTCGCCAGGGACGCCGAGCTTCACGGGCGTTCCCCCCGCAGTCAGGATGACCGTTGGCGAGCGATAGACGTCGCCCGAGTCGGTAACCGTCTCGAACCAGCCATCGTCGGCCTTTCGGACTCGCTCGACGGTGGCGGTGTGCAGTTCCGACCCGAATTTCCGCGCGTGCGAGTCGAACCTCTGCGCGAGGTCCCAGCCCTCGATGTGCTCGAAGCCCGGATAGTCCTCGATGATCTCCGTGTTGAGCAGCTCCCCGCCAGGCGCCCCGCGTTCGAGCACTACGGCGCGCAACATTGCCCGGCCGGCATACATGCCGGCGGTCATGCCGGCAGGACCGGCACCGATGATCACGACCTCGTATTCGTGCGTGTTCGCCATCGCCTCTCTCGTCGGTCTCCCCTCTCGATGAACGCCGGGACGTCAGGCGACGTGCCCGTGACCTACGTGGAGCACGTCGAGAGCCCCATGGCAGTGCGACACGGTACCCACAAGTACATCCGCAGGTGTGTTCGCCGCGGCACGTGCGACGAGCGCGTCGCCGTTCAGCACGTCCTGGGTATCGAACATACCCACTCCGTACGCGCGATGCTCACAATGGAAAATGATCGGCCCCGCAAGGGGCGAGGCCTCCGTTGGCTGGGCGTCGACATACGCCCGCACGGCCGTTGGCATGCTCCACGTGCGAGGCGCCTTGATCGCAGGACACGTCGCCGGCTCGATGCAATTCACCGGGCACATCCACTCGGCGAAGCTGACCACGTGCGTGCCTGACGGAAGGGCGCGCTGCCATGGAACGTTCGGCGGGCGCTGCAACGGGCGCCGCTCCACCGGCCGCTGCGGCCAGCGTTCTCGCGCGCGGCGCAGGAGCCAATCGAACATGAGGTGCGGCATGAGAGGCGACGGAACGATCGCGTCGCAGCTCGGGAGGCCGGTCGCCGACGCGACGCGAAGGTAGTCATCGAAGAACGCCGCCCAATCGCTGCAGACCACGCTGACCGTGGGTTCCTGCGGCCAGGTCGTCGCCACGGCACACGCGTCGTTGCGATCAACGACGACAAGACGGTCGAACCCCAGCGCGCCGGCGTTGCGAGCTCGCAGCAGCTGACGGACGTAATACGACCCGTAGCATCCCCCACCCACGATGATGATGCTCCGATAGGCCAGCGACGCGCGACTAGCGGACATGACGTCCGCCGTCGACGATGATCGTCTGGCCCGTCACGTAGTCGGCGTCGATCAAGTACAACACCGCCTGGGTCACATCGTCAGGCGATCCGAGACGCCCGAGCGGCGTAGTGCCGATGAGGCGTTCCGCCTCAGCGGCGCTCCACTCGTCCGGGAGTAGCACTGCTCCCGGTGCGATCGCGTTCACCCGCAGCCGTGGCGCGAGACGCTTCGCGAGTGCTCGGGTGATGTGCACGACGCCAGCCTTCGACGCGCCATGTGGGATGTAGCCCGTCCACGCCTCGAAGGCGGCCAGGTCGGCGATGTTAATGATGACCCCTCCGTCCTGCATACGACCGGCCGCGGCCTGGGCACAGAAGAATGGCGCGCGAAGATTGAGGGCGAAGATCTCATCCCAGACCTCTTCGCTAACGTCCTCGAATGGCGTTCGAATCATCACCGGCGGCCGAGTTCACGAGCACGTGCAGCGACCCGAGGCGTTCGACCGCCTCGCTGACGAGTCGCGCCGGTGCTCCGGCTTCGCGCAGATCGGCGCGCACGGTGAACCCTTCTCCACCGGCCTTCTCGATCGCGCGTACCGTCTCTCGAGCGCCCGCTTCGGCGCCATGATAATGGACGGCCACTTGCATGCCGCGGGCGCCGAGCGCTACCGCGATCGCGCGGCCAATGCGTCGGCCGGCGCCGGTGACCAGAGCCGTCTGCCCGGATTTCTCGCTAGCCCTCAAAGGCCGCGACAATGTCATTGGGAAGCGGTGCACCGCGCGCAGCGAACGCGATCGTTCCGTCGGCACGAATGCCATACACGGTGCGATGGATGCCGCGTCCGTCTGGCTTGAGCGTGTGATACGCGCCCGCGAGCGCGCGGTCCGGATCGCTGAGCAACGGAAACGGAAGGCTCAGCTTGGCCGCGTAGCTCGCGTGGCTGTCGACGCCGGCCGGGTTCACACCCAGCGCCTGTATGTTGCTCGCTCGGAACGTCTCGATCTCATCGCGCACGGCGGAGAGTTGACGGTTTCAGCCAGGTGTGTTGTTGCCGGGATAGAAGAACAGTGCGACATGACCGCGAGCGAGCAGCTCGCTCAAGCGGTAGGTCGCTCCATCGCTCCCCTTCGCGGTGAAGTCGGGCGCCCTGGAACCCACACCCAGCGGGGACAATTCGCTCATGCGACTCGCTCCGACGTAGTCCGTTCGCGAACCAGCGTGTCCTGCCGCTCGAGCCAGGCGTGCGGAACGCGCATGTTGCCAATAGTTCGCGGGCCCTCGCCCGCGCCGTGCCAGTCCGAGCCTCCGCTCGGTACCAGACCGAGGTAATCGGCGAGCGTGCCTAACCGCGCGATGTCCTCCACGCTGTGACTCGGGTGCCGGACCTCGACACCATCGAATCCCATACGCTTGAACATCTCGAGCCGCGACCGCGAGCCGTCCGATCCTGGATGCGCGATGATGGCGAGGCCACCCGCCTCGCGGAGCATGTGGACCGCCTCGGGGAGCGGGAGCCGCTGCTTCGGAACGTACGCCGGCCGCCCGCTCCCAATGAGCCGATCGAACGCATCGCGATGGTCCTTTGCCCAGCCGTTCGCGATCAGCACGCGGGCGACGTGCGGCCGCCCGACCGCTCCCTCCCCCGCCTCGCGCCAGACCGCGTCGAGCTCGATGGGAAAGCCTAACGCGCGGAGCTTCTCGACGATCTGTGCGGCGCGGGTGCGACGCGTGGCGCGCAGCGCAATCAGCCGATCCTCCAGCGCAGCGAGTCGCGTCAAGTGCAGTCCGAGGACGTGCAGCTCGCGGTCGCCCTCATGCGCGCTGAGCTCCACACCCGCAACGACTCGCACACCGAGCGCTTCCCCTGCAGCGCGTGCCTCGGGGACGCCCTCGAGCGTATCGTGGTCGGTGAGCGCAATGGCCGCCAAGCCGGCCGCGCGCGCGGCAGCGACGACGGCGGCCGGAGAGAGGATACCGTCGGACGCCGTGGAGTGCATGTGCAGATCGACGAAGCGCTCCGCGCTACCGTTCGGAGCCGCCGGAGCCGTCACGGCGCGTAGCCTGCCTCGGGTGACGTGAAGCTCGGCTGCGAGAAGTCGAACAGACGTCTCAGCTCGCTCTCCGACATCTCCGCGAGCGACTGCTCCCGGGAGCGGGCGCCCTGCGGCGAATAGCGCGTGACGCGCACTTCGCGGTCAGGTCCCGTGCCGCGCACGAAGACGAGACCGAACTCGTCGCGATCGTACTGGGTGATGCGGCCGGACGGATATACGTCCCACGACGCCCCGTCGACCGTGATCGTTCGGGATGGCATTTCAGCTCAGCTCCACTTCCTCGTAGACGCGGGCCGGATCGAGGAGGCGATCCGGAGCGTTCTCGAGCGCCGCATCCAGGATGTCGCGATCCGACGCTTCGACGAATTCAATGAACGCCCCCGGCAGCGCAGCCTCCTCGAACACCCAATATCGGCAATTGGCGTGCTGGTAGTACGTGCGGCGCATGCGCGCACGCTCGAGATGCCTCTTGCGTTCCGGTGCGGGCACGATCGTACGCTGCATGGCGAGCGCGCGCGACATGCTCAGAACCCCTGTTCGGGAAATGATTCGATCCCGCGCTTCACGTGCGCGAGGAATTGGTCGGCCACCGCACCATCGATGATGCGGTGGTCGAATGAAATCGAGAAAAACGAGCAGGTCCGGATGGCGATGGTGTCTTCTCCATCCGCGCCTGTAACGACCTTCGGACGCTTCTCGATCGTGCCAATGCCCAGGATCGCGACCTGCGGCTGACTGATGATCGGCGTCCCCATCAGCGAGCCGAAAACGCCGGGATTCGTAATGGTGAACGTCCCATCCTGAACCTCGCGCGGATCGAGCTTCTTCGCCCGCGCCCGCGCCGCGAGATCGTTGAGCGCTTTCGTCAGTCCCACGAGCGACAGCTCGTCGGCCTGCTTGATGACCGGGACGATCAAGCCCCAGTCGAGCGCGACGGCCACGCCGATGTTGAACTGCTTGCGATAGATCACGCTGTTGCGCGCGACCGACGAGTTCATGACCGGAAACGCCTTGAGCCCCTCGACCACCGATTTGATGATGAAGGGCATGTAGGTGAGCTTCTGCCCGTTCTCGGCCTCGAAGCGCGCACGGTGCTTCGCGCGCATTCGCGCGACGCGCGTGAAGTCGATCTCCATGAACGAGGTGACGTGAGCCGACGTGCGACGCGACACCACCATGTGCTCGCTGATGCGCTGGCGCATGACCGACATGGGCTCGACGACATCGCCTGGCCATGGTTCCGGAACGGGCCCATGCTGATCGCCGCCACCGGGGGCATGCATCGAGGGTGCAACGCGCTGCCCAGCCCCGCCTCGCCCCCCGGTCTCGAGGTAGCCGAGGAGATCACGTTTCGTCACCCGACCAGCGATCCCGCTGCCCTGAAGCGTGGCGATCTCGATGCCGTGCTCGGCCGCCATCTTCCGCACGAGCGGTGAGCTGCGCGCGCGAAGTCGTTCCTCGAGGGAGTTCGGTGCTGCCGCTCTGGCGGTTGGGGCGGCGAGCGGGAGGATGCGAGCTCGCGGCCGCCGGCGCGGTAGATTCTGTTTTCGGGGGGGGCCCCCCAACGGCGGACGGCGCTTTCGCACGAGAGTTTCCGTCGCCGGCGCCCGCGGCCGGTGCCGCCGCGCCCGGCGCTCCAACGGCCGCGCCTTTCTCCGTCTCGAGACGCGCCACCACTGTCTGCACCGGAACGGTCTGCCCCTCCGTCACCAGGATTTCCGCCAGGACCCCGGCCGATGGCGCCGGGATCTCGGCGTCGACCTTGTCGGTGGAAATCTCGAAGATCGGCTCATCCCGCTTGACCTCGTCTCCGACCTTCTTCAGCCAGCGGGAGAGCGTGCCCTCGGCAATGGACTCGCCCATCTGCGGCATGATCACGTCGACTCGTGCCACGACTAGCTCCTCTCCGTTGGATCCTTCGCTCCGCGATCAGGCCCGAGCCGCAGCACGATCGCCGCTGCCAGTGCCAGGCCTCCCACCACGCCGAGCGGGAAGACGAACGACCAAATGTCGCACGCCGGAAACCCCTGCGGAGGCGTGCATCCGCGCACTGCACCCACGATCTTCGCTACCGCCGCACCGATCATCCCCCCCGCAAAGAAACCGGGAATCGCGAACAGGCAACCGATGGCGTATCGCGGCGTTCCGCCCCTCGCCACCTCAGTACGCCGCGAGCTTGCGCGCCACCGAGACGATATCGGTGGTCTGCGGCAGCACGTAATCCTCGAGCGGCGGTGAGTACGGAAGCGGAACATCCGCCGCCGTGACGCGCAGGATGGGCGCATCGAGCCACTCGAACGCCTGCTCATTGATGCGGGCGGCCACTTCTCCCGCCACACCGCCGGTGCGCGTGTCCTCGTGCACGATCATCACGCGGTTCGTCCTCTTCACCGTCTCCACGATCGCCACATCATCCATCGGGAGCAACGAGCGAAGATCGACGATCTCCACCGAGAGCCCATCCTCCTTCTCGAGCTGCTCGGCGGCCTCGAGGGCTTTCCACACCGTGGCAGCGTACGTGATGATCGACAGATCCTTGCCTTCCCGCGCCCGGCGTGCTTTTCCGATCGGCACCACGTGATCGCCGTCGGGCAACTCCTCCTTGATTCGCCGATAGAGATACTTGTGCTCGAAGAACAGCACTGGATCATCGTCTCGAATTGCGGCCTTCAACAACCCCTTGGCGTCACTCGCCGTCGCCGGGTACACGATCTTGAGACCGGGCGTATGCAGGAAGGCCGCTTCCGGATTCTGCGAGTGGAACGGGCCTCCACGCACGTAGCCACCACTCGGTCCGCGGACGACCAGCGGACAGGGCAGCATCGCGCGGTAGCGAGAGGTCGCGATGTAGTTCGTCAGCATGTCGTACGCACACGAGATGAAGTCGATGAACTGCATCTCGACCACCGGCCGCATGCCCATGTGCGCGGCGCCGGCAGCGGCGCCGACGAAGCCGGCCTCGGAAATGGGCGTGTCGATCACCCGGTGCTCGCCGAACCGATCGAGCAAGCCATCCGTGACCTTGAACGCGCCACCGTATGCGCCGATGTCCTCCCCGAGAAGAAACACGTTCTCGTCGCGCTCCATCTCCTCGAAGAGCGCCTGACGGATCGCCTCCAGATATGTCGCTTCAGGCATTGAACGCCCCCCACCCGGCGGCGCGCTCGTGGGAATCGACCGCGCTGCGTATGCCCGCGCGGTACCAGAGCGGCTCGACGCGGGCCGGATCAGCATAGATGCCGACCAGCGCATTGGTCGGCTCCGGCATCGGTGACGACTCCGCGGCGTCGGTCGCGACATCGATCTCCTCGGTCACTCGCCCGTCGACCGCGGCAATCTCCGCATGGTCGAAGTCGAGCTCCTCGGTCAACACGCGGAGATATCGATCCACCGGATCATTCTCGCGTTCCCACCGCTCGATCTCGCCACCCGGGACATACGACTGGTTGTCGTGCTCCGCGTGCCCTTTGCGGCGATACGTCATGAGCTCGATGAGCGTAACGCCTTCGCCCCGACGCGCGCGATCGACGGCCTCTTTGGTGACGTCGTAGACGGCGAGGACATCGTTGCCGTCGGCGCGAACACCGGGAATCCCGTACGCAAGCGCCTTGTCCTTCAATTCGGTAACGGCTGTCTGTCGCGAAATCGGCGTCGAGTACGCGTACCCGTTGTTCTCCACGATCACCACGAGCGGGCACCGCTGCACCGCGGCGAAGTTGATCCCCTCATGAAAGGCACCCGTGGACGTCGCGCCGTCGCCCACGTAGACGAGCCCGACGCGCGGCTCGTTGCGGAGCTTGAACGACAGCGTCACCCCCGTCATCACCGGAACCATGTCGCCCAGATGGGAGATCTGGCCAATGAAGCCCCTCTCGAGATCGCCGTAGTGGATGTTCAGCTCGCGTCCGCGGGTCGGCGAGTCTCCCTTCGCCATGTATTGCCGGATGATCTCGACCGGCTCGGCCCTCTTGACGAGCATCGATCCCAGGTTGCGGATGAGGGGCGAGAGCACGTCACGGCGCTCGAGGGCGAACGCGCTGCCGACTGCGTCGGCCTCCTGCCCTAACGAGCGAAACAGACCGCCGACGACCTTCGTCTGCCGGTACAGGTTGACGAGACGCTCCTCGAGCGACCGGGTCAGCCGCATCCAATAGTAGAGCTCGAGCTGCTGGGCGCGGTCGAGCTGCGAGGAGGGGCGCGACCCGGACGCGCCGCGTCGCGATGAGCGATCCGTCGTGGCGCGGCTCCGCGATCCACGTCCCTCCGCCCTGGAGCCGCTTCGACGAGCCATCAGTATGCGGCCGCCAGCTTGTGCGATGGCTCCGCCTGACGATGAACGCGAACGAAGAATCGCTTGACGTTACGATCCAGCCGGCTCTCGCCGACCTGATCGGTCTCGGCCTCGATGAAGGTGTAGTGACCTCCCTCCGGCCGGACCGACACCTTCACGGTGCCGAGCTCGCCAGCATAGACGCGCGAGCGCAGCGATGGTGCCTGACGAGCGAGATTGAGCGTCGGGAAATACTCATCCGCGGCGGTCATCACCGAGCTCGGGGGTGACGTGCGTGCGATGGTAATGCCTCATGAGCCGGTGTCTCCGGGGAAGGCGGGCCCTTCGCGGCGAATGTCCTGACGCCAGTCGATCCGCTCCAGGCGGCTCGTCGAATCCCGACGGAACTCGAGCGCCATCGCCCAATTCCCCGCCGTCACGAAGTTCATGTTCGCGGTATACGTCCCTACCTGCTCGGCGGCCGCGAGACCATCCCAGACCGTGCGGCGGTCCGGATCGTCGGGACCGGCATTGCTCGCAAAGATCCGCCCTTCCCCACCTTCGATCGGCTGCTTGGTCTTTCTGTCGCTGACCACGACCATGTATCGCGTGATCTCACGCGCGCGCGGCGGCAGCGGGTCCGCCGTCACGCGGAAGGAATAGCTGTCCGAATCGAGCCGCAGCGCGAATTGCTGCGGCTCCGGCCGGCATGCCGTCGCGAATAGCGCGAGGGCCGCCAGTATCGCCCGCACGGGATGCCTCACGAGGGGTAGTACTCCAGTCCGAGGTGCGTGATTTGGTCCTCGCCCATGAGATGCCGGAGCGTGTTTTTGAGCTTCGTCTGCTGAATGAACAGGTCATGCTCCGGCTGTAGCCCCTGCGCCGCCATGGGACTCTTGAAGTAGAACGACAGCCATTCCTGAATTCCCTTCATCCCTGCGCGCTGGGCGAAGTCCATGAACAAGGCGAGATCGAGAACAATTGGCGCGGCGAGAATCGAGTCGCGACAGAGGAAATTCACCTTGATCTGCATTGGGTACCCCATCCACCCAATGATGTCGATGTTGTCCCAGCCTTCCTTGTTGTCGCCGCGCGGCGGGTAGTAGTTGATGCGCACGACGTGCGAGAAGCCGTTGTAGAGGTCTGGATAGAGCTCCGGCTGCAGAATCGTATGCAGCACGCTGAGCTTCGACTCCTCCTTCGTCTTGAACGACGCCGGATCGTCCAGCACCTCGCCGTCGCGATTGCCAAGGATGTTGGTCGAATACCATCCCTCCAGCCCCAGCATGCGCGCCTTGAGTCCAGGGGCGATGACGGTCTTCATCCACGTCTGACCGGTCTTGAAATCCTTTCCGGACACCGGGACGCCGCGCGACAGAGCGAGCTGAAGAAGCGCGGGCGTGTCGACCGTGAGGTTCGGGGCGCCGTTCGCGAACGGCACGCCCTCCATGATCGCGGCCCACGCGTACAGCATCGACGGAGCGATCGCTTCATCGTTCCGATCCATCGCCTTCTCGAACTGCTCAATGGTGGCGTGCTGCGGACCGGCCTTGATGTACACCTCGGTCGAGGCACACCACACCATCACGAGACGATCCAGCTTGTGCTTGGCCTTGAACTCCCGAATGTCCTGGCGCAGCTGCTCCGCAAGGTCGCGTTTCGATTTTCCTTTCTTGACGTTCGTCCCGGAGAGACGCGAGACATATTTCTGATCGAACACCGCCGGCATTGGCTTGATGGCGGCAAGAAAATCTGCGATGGGCTCGAGATGCTTGTCCTGGAGCACACCGGCTTTGCGCGCGGCCGTGAGCGCGTCATCGGGAATGGGATCCCACGCGCCGAACACGAGATCCTCGAGGTTCGCGAGCGGGACGAATTCCTTGATGTACGGAGACCGTTTGTCGGTCCGTTTGCCAAGCCTGATCGTCGCCATCTGGGTGAGCGAGCCGATCGGCTTCGAGAGGCCCCGACGTATGCTCTCGACGCCAGCGATGAACGTTGTAGCCACCGCACCGAGACCGGGCGTGAGCACGCCGAGGCGGCCGGTCGCGGGCCGCGGAGCGGGACGATTGCCGGCGGTAGAGGAAGCCTGCACGAACGCGATCTCCTTAGGTGCGGCGCGCCGGAAGCACGGCGCGCGGGAGGGTCGAGAATTCGCCGCCGCGGAGGGCGACGACGTGAGTTCGTCACCTCACAAGTGACGATAGGACAACGGGCTGGAGAGGTTCGCTCTCCAGCCCGTTAACCTAGCTTCCCACTCTCAGGCGAGCAACCCGCGATCAGGGCACCCGCCACTCGTACGTCCCGCTCAGTGAGACGTCGCCGCGCGAATACGTGCGCGGCGTGCTGCTCACCGTCGATGCTTCCAGCGTCACGACGGAGCCCGAGGGAACGTTCGCCACGGGGAGATGCTGCGTGCTGTTTCCACTGACCTGACCAACGAAGATCCGCTGGCCGCCATGCACCACATACACGTTGAGCTGGGTGCTCGTGTTGTTCGTGAGGTGAATGGCAACATCACTCTGCGGCTGCGCACCGGTGGAGACCTCCACCTGTCGCTGGCCACAGGCAGTGATCGACAGCGTCGAAGCGAAAAGCAACGCGGCGAAGAGCGCCTTCATGAGTGCCTCCTTGATGGTTCGCGGGTCCGCACGACGGAGTCCGTCACGCCAGACGTTGGGTGCAGCCGTACATCCCTATACAAATACCGTGCTCGCCCACCCCTGGAAGGCTCGCGCCACATTCCGCGATCCGCCGCGCATCCATAGATTGACCGCCGCACCCACCTGCATCGGCACCCGTCACACGTTTCGCGCGCGGGGTGAAAGGGCAATGCACCTGGTTTCAGCAGATCGGCTGTGGTTCGTGGCCACGACGACCATTCTGTTCGGAGCGTGCGGCGGCCCCCCGGCGCCAGCGACACCGGCGCCGGCAACCGGCGTCGGCGCCCACTCATTGTCGTGGACGACGCCGCTTCCCGCGCGGGACCGGGCATGGGTCGAGCGCACGCTCGCGAGCCTCTCGCCGCGCGAGCGGGTTGCGCAGATGGTCATGCTCTGGGTGCTCGGCGACTACGCGCACGTCGAAGACAGCACGTTCGCGGAAGTTCGTCGCGCAGTCGCGGAGGATCGAATCGGCGGCGTGATCATGTCGCTCGGCTCCCCGATCGAAGTCGCAGCCAAGGTGAATTCCCTCCAGGGGCTGGCGAACGTTCCGTTGCTCGTCGCGTCCGATCTGGAGCCGGGATTGGGGCGACTCGTGGGCGGTACGTTCGTGCCGACGCTCATGAGCGCGGGCAGCGCAACGGTGTTCCCCAGCAACATGGCCATTGCCGCCACCGGCGACATTGACGACGCGCGCGAGGTTGGCAGGATCATTGGTCGCGAGGCGCGCGCCGTGGGCATCCACCTGGCGTTTGCGCCGACCGTCGATGTCAACAACAACCCGGCGAATCCCGTCATCAACACGCGCTCATTTGGCGAGGATCCACAGCGCGTGGCCGAGCTCGCTGCCGCGTTCGTGCGAGGGATGCAGTCCGAAGGCGTCGCGGCGACGGCAAAGCATTTTCCCGGGCACGGGGATACCGACACCGACTCGCACCTGGCGCTTCCCGTGGTGCGATCGGACGCCGCCCGTCTCGCGTCGGTGGAGCTCGTTCCCTTTCGCGCGTCGATCGACGCTGGCGTCATTGGCGTGATGACGGCGCACATCGCGCTGCCCGCGGTGGGAATCGATAGCAGCCCGGCCACGCTCGAGCCGCGCATCGTCACGACTCTGCTGCGCGACTCGCTCGGCTTCCGGGGTCTCGCCGTCACCGATGCGCTCCGCATGCAGGCGGTGGGACGAGGCTACACGCCCGAGCGCGCCGCCGTGCTGGCCGTGCAAGCGGGTGCGGACATCCTCCTGTCACCGACCGATGTGAAGAAAGCGATCGATGCCGTCACCGCGGCCGTCGTGCAGGGGGTCATCACCGCCGAGCGCATCGATCAGTCGGTGCGCCGCATTCTCGAGTTGAAGGTGCGCACGCGCGCCGCACGACACCCAGTCGTCTCGCTCGATTCGCTGCGTCGCACGGTGGGCGCCCCCGCACACTGGACCGCAGCGCGTGACATTGCGGCACGCGCGATCACGTTGTTACGCGACAGCGCAGCCCTGGTTCCAGCGTCGCCAGAGGGACGGTTCGCGGTCGTCACGTACGCGCCCGAGCTCGACGTGAATGCCGGACGCGCGTTTGCGGGCGAATTGCGCGCGCTCGCTCCTCAGACGATGATAGCGCGGATCGATCCGTCGACATCGGCGGAGGAGCTCGACTCGGTGAGCGCGCGCGTGCGCGGCGCCGATCGCATCATTGTCACGACGCATGTCCGCACGATCGAAGGCGCGGGTCGCTTCGCCATCGCGCCGCGGGTCGCTGCCTGGATCGACACATTGGCCACGCGTGAGCGTGTGGTCGTCATCGCGAATGGCAACCCCTATGTGATCGCGCAGTTTCCTCGAGTCGGGAGCTACATGGTGACATACGGAATCGATGCGTCTCTGGAGCGGGCGGCCGCGCGCGCGCTCGTCGGAGCCGCACCGATCGTCGGGAGGGCGCCGATCTCGCTCCCCGGGTTCTTCGCCGCGGGCGATGGGCTGCGTCGTGAGGCCGCTCCGTGACCCTGCCGCGCTGGGTCGCCATGTTCGGTCGTCCTCGCCGTCATCTCCGCCTGCGCACCCGCCACGCGACCGATCGTCGCGCCCGAGCCGGAGAGAGCGCCCATGCGAGTCGTGCACGACGCCATCGTCCGCGTGCTCGATCGCGCGATCGCCGACAGCGCGTTTCCCGGCGCGATCGGCGTCGTCGGTACGCGCGACGGCGGGCAGACCTCCTACGCGGTGGGGAGGATCGACTGGCCGGCAAATGCACCGGCGCCTGACGAGCGCACCCTGTGGGATCTGGCGTCGCTCACGAAGGTCGTCGGCATGACGACCGCCATGATGCAGCTCGTCGAGCAGGACCGCGTGGAGCTCGATGCGCCGGTCGTACGATACCTTCCCGAGTTCGCGGGCGAGGGAAAGGAGCGGGTGACCATCCGGCACCTGCTCACCCACTCGTCCGGATTGCCGTCATGGCGGCCGTTGTACAAGGAAGCGACGGCGGCCGACACCGCGGTGGCAATCGTCTTCGCCACGCCGCTCGATACGGCTCCGGGCGCGCGCATGGTCTATAGCGACCTGGGCGCCATTCTCCTCGGCAAAGTGGTCGAGCGCGTCAGTGGCGAGGCGCTCGATGCCTATCTCGCCCGTCACGTGTTCGGGCCGTTAGGCATGACCTCGACGCTCTACCGGCCGGACGCGTCGCTGCGCGATCGCATCGCGCCAACGGAGTACGATCCGTGGCGCCAGCGGCACATCCGGGGCGAGGTGCACGATGAGAACGCGTTCATGCTGGGCGGAGTCTCCGGGCATGCAGGGCTGTTCTCGACCGCCGCCGATCTCTCGCGCTTCGCCCGGATGATGCTGGCGGGGGGGACGCTCGATGGGGTTCGCGTGCTTCGCGCATCGACGATCGCGCAATTCACTGCGGTCCAAGATCCCGGGCTCTCGCACCGCGCACTTGGCTGGGAAACCCCGTCGGGCCAGAACTCAGCCGGCCGGCGTATGTCGGCGCGCGCTTTTGGCCACACCGGATTCACCGGGACTTCGCTGTGGATGGACCCGGAGGCGGGGGTGTTCGTCGTCCTGCTGACCAACCGTGTAAATCCTTCCCGTCAGAACACGCGGATCGGCCAGGTTCGTGTCGCACTCGCCGATGCCGTGATGGCGGCGCTTGGCTCGGCCGCTCCCCTCAGCCCTGGCTCGCCATGACACTCACCTTGCTCGACTGGGCCATCATCGTCGGCTACTTCGTGTTGTCCGCGGGCATCGGCCTGTACTTCACGCGCCGAGGGGGCTCGAGTCTCAGTGAGTACTTCGTATCGGGGCGGTCTGTGCCCTGGTGGCTCGCTGGCGTGTCGATGGTGGCGACGACCTTCGCCGCCGACACTCCTCTCGTGGTCACAGGCTTCGTGGCGACACGCGGCGTGGCGGGCAATTGGGTGTGGTGGAGCTTCGTCATGAGCGGGATGCTCACCGTCTTCTTTTTCGCACGCCTCTGGCACCGCGCGAAGGTGCTCACGGACGTCGAGTTGGCGGAAGTGCGGTATAGCGGCAGTCCCGCGGCGATTCTTCGTGGCTTTCGCGCCCTGTACCTCGCGCTCCCGATCAACCTGATCATCCTCGGCTGGGTGAACGCCGCGATGATCAAGATCCTGTCGATCTCGCTCGGCGTGTCGCCCTACGTCGCGGTCGGGATCTGCTTCGTGATCACCGTCGCATACTCGGTAGCGGCAGGGCTGTGGGCTGTCCTCTGGACGGACTTCATCCAGTTCGGACTCGCCATGACCGCGGTGATCGTGCTGGCAGTGTATTCGGTGGACGCGGTCGGCGGCATGGATGCGCTCAAGACGAAGGCCTCCGCGTATTTCGGAAGTGAACAGGCCGCGCTCTCGGTACTGCCCGTTCGCATTGAGAACGGCGCCATACTCGACTACGCGTGGATGCCGATTATGGCGCTCGCGGTGTTCTTTTTCGTGCAGTGGTGGGCGGCGTGGTATCCGGGAGCGGAACCCGGCGGCGGTGGCTACGTCGCGCAACGCATTTTCTCAGCGCGGTCGGAGCGCGACGGCGTGCTCGCGACGCTGTTCTTCCAGGTCGCGCATTACGCGCTACGTCCGTGGCCGTGGATCGTCACCGCACTCGCGACGGTCATCCTGTACCCGGAGCTCGGCCCGGCCGAGAAGGAGAATGGCTACGTCAGAGCGTTCGTCGATCTGCTGCCCTCGGGGTGGCGAGGGCTCATGGTGGTCGGGTTCGCCGCGGCGTACATGTCGACGATCGCGACCCAGCTGAACTGGGGTGCGTCGTACCTCGTCAACGACTTCTACAAGCGGTTCATGCGAAAGGACGCGAGCGACAAGCACTACGTGAACGTGTCGCGGGTCGCCACGATCCTCCTGTTCCTCGCCTCGATTCTGGTAACCTGGCAGATTCAAACGATCGGACGGGCGTGGACCTTTCTGCTGGCGATTGGTGCCGGCACAGGACTGGTTTTGATTCTCCGCTGGTACTGGTGGCGCATCAACGCGTGGTCGGAGATCAGCGCGATGATCACCTCCTTCGTGGTCTCGGTCGCCGCGATGCAAATGGTGCCCACGCGGTTCGCCGGGACGGCCAACGCTGACGCCTGGGTCATGCTCGTGACCGTGGCGGTGAGTACTGTCGTCTGGGTGGCGGTCACCTTCCTGACGAAGCCGGAACCCGACGCGGTGCTGGACTCGTTCTACCGGCGCGTGCGACCGGGCGGTCCGGGATGGCGCGCCGTCTCGACGCGGCTTGGTTTTGGGCGGGAGTCCATCCCGGGCGGAGGGCGCGCGTGGTCCAACTGGGTGGCGGGGATCGTGGCGGTCTACGGCACGCTGTTCGGCATCGGCAAGCTGGTGTTCGGGGAGATCGTTTCGGGATTCGTGCTCCTTGGGATCGCCACGGCCGCATTCGCGTGGATCGCCCGGTCATTTCGCGGCGAACGGGAACCCGGCACGCCCGTCGCAGTAGAAGAGAGGAGGACGTGACCCGCGCCCCATGCGTGAGTCATTCTTGTAGTTAGCTGTCGCCGGGACTATTATTCGTCAGCCGTGCCGGGGCGGTTCCCGGCCGTTACCACAGAGGGGACTCATGAGCGCGACGCAGCAACCAATGCTCGCAGTGACCGTAACGACGGTCGCGACCACCGAGGTCAAGCGATTCATGGAGCAGGAAGGGGTGCCCTTTGAGCAGGGCGGGCTCCGGGTCAGCGTACAGCCAGGCGGGTGCAGCGGCTTCCGGTACGGCCTGCTGATCGAGGAGAAGGCCGCCGAGGACGATCTGGTGATCGATCAGGAGGGTATCCGGGTGTTCGTGGATCCCTTCTCCGCTCAATATCTCAACGGCGTCACCATCGACTACGTCTCGTCGATGCAGGGCTCCGGGTTCACGTTCAAGAATCCGAATGCCACGGGCGGGTGCGGGTGCGGCAGCTCGTTCAACGCCTGAGACAGGCACACACCCCGATCAAATGAGGACGGATACTGGCGTGCGACTCGACGCCGGCACCGCACAGGAGGCCCGCGATCATCGCATGACTCGCGGGCCTTCTCGCATCTCGCAGGCGGCAGCCGCCCTCGAGCGCATTCGCACCGTTGTCGTCGAAGAGCACGATGACATCGCGCGGCTGGTGGCGTCTCGCATCGCGACGCTGATTCGAGAGAAGGAGGCGGGCGGCGAGCAGGCGGTCCTCGGCCTGGCAACCGGCTCCACTCCGATCGGAGTGTACCGCGAGCTCATTCGCATGCACCGGGATGAAGGGCTCTCGTTCGCCGACGTCGTGACGTTCAATCTCGATGAGTACTATCCCATGCGGTCGGACAGCATTCACAGCTACCACCGGTTCATGTGGGAGAACTTTTTCGCACACGTCGACATCAGGCGCGAGCACGTCCACATCCCGCGCGGCGATACACCACTCGAAGACATCGAGCTGGAGTGCCTTCGGTACGAGGAGGCGATTCGTCAAGCGGGGGGCATTGACCTCCAGCTCCTCGGAATCGGAAAAACCGGGCATATCGGCTTCAATGAGCCGGGCTCGGGCGTGGAGAGTCGCACGCGACCCGTGCACCTCGACAACGTTACACGCCAGGACGCGGCGGCTGACTTTTTTGGCGAGGAATACGTCCCTCGTGAGGCACTGACGATGGGCGTCGCAACCATCCTCGACGCGCGCGAGATCATCATTCTCGCAACGGGCGAGCACAAGGCGGGGATCGTCCGGCGTGCCGTGGAAGGCGAGGTCGATGTCGAAGTGGCCGCGACGTTCCTGCAGCAGCATCCGAACACCACGTTCTACATCGATCGCGCCGCGGCCGCCGATCTCACGCGATTCGCCACGCCGTGGCTGCACGACGAGGTGCAGTGGACCCCGCAGCTCGCCGTTCGCGCCGTCGTCTGGCTTTCGCAGCAGACCGGCAAGGCGATCCTGAAGCTGACGCAGCGCGACTACGCGGAGCACAAGCTGTCGTCGCTGGTGGCGCGCTTTGGGTCGCCGGGCACCGCCAATGGCGAGGTGTTCAACATGCTCGGCGCCAAGATTCGCGGAAAGTCGAAGCTGCCTCGCGACACGCGCATCATCGTGTTCTCGCCGCACCCGGACGACGACGTCATCTCGATGGGCGGCATCCTGCGCAAGCTGGTCGAGAACAAGAACGAGATCGTCGTCGCGTACATGACGAGTGGCAACATCGCCGTATTCGACCATGACGTGCGGCGGTACGTTGACTTTCTCGTCCGTCTGGACCACGACCGGGAGATCGGGAAGTCCGAGGTTTCGGGCTTGGCGAAGCGCGTCTACGACTTCCTCGCCTCGAAGCGCCCCGGCGATGTCGACATCCCCGAGGTACAGGACATCAAGCGCATCATCCGCGAGACGGAGGCGGTGAGCGGCATTGAGACGCTCGGCATGACGGCGGCGGCGGCGCGGTTTCTCAATCTCCCGTTCTATCAGACCGGGAAAGTCCGCAAGGATCCGATTGGGCCGGCCGACGTCGCCATCGTGCGTGATCTCCTGGAGGAGCTCCGCCCCGAGCTGATCTTCGTGGCGGGGGATCTTTCCGATCCGCACGGAACGCATTGGATGTGCAAGGAGGCGATTTATCGCGCGGTGGAGGAAATGAGTCCGAATGCGGAATCCGGAACACGGAAGTCTGTGAATGAGGAAAAGACCTCCCGCATTCCGAATTCCGCATTCGCCCGTCCAGAAATCTGGCTCTACAGAGGCGCCTGGCAGGAATGGCCCGTCACCGACGCAACCTGGCTCGTCCCGCTTTCACAGGAAGAGCTCAAGCTCAAGATTCAGGCGATCTTCAAGCACCAATCGCAGAAGGATTCCGCTCCCTTCCCCGGCGCGCATGACGAGCGGGAATTCTGGCAGCGGGTCGAATCCCGCAACAAGGAAACAGCGGCGACGCTCGACCGGCTCGGCCTCGCCGAGTACTTCGCGATGGAAGCGTACGTCATCGACTGAGCCCCTCGCCACATGACATCCACGTTCACGCTGCTCGACGCGGCGGTGCTGGTCGCGTACCTCGTCGGCACCACCGCGCTCGGCATGTGGCTGGGGCGCGATCAGAAGGACGCGCGCGACTACTTCGTCGCCGACCGCGCCATCCCCTGGTGGGCGATCCTCTTCTCCGTCGTCGCGACCGAGACGAGCGCGCTGACCTTCATCAGCATTCCGGGACTGGCATACCTCGCTGATCTGAGCTTCCTCCAGGTGGCGTTGGGCTACCTGATCGGGCGCATCATCATCGCGTATACGCTGCTTCCTCGGTACTACCAGGGCGAGCTCGTCACGGCGTATGCACTGCTCCAGCGACGGTTCGGAGTCGCGACGCGGCGCTTCGCCTCGATCATCTTCATGGTGACGCGCGCCTTTGGGGATTCGGTCCGAGTTTTCGCGACCGCCATTCCGATCGCGCTCATCATCGGACCGGTGATCGACCCGAAGTACCTCACGCCAGTTTCCATTCTCATCCTCGGCGTCTTCACGATCATTTACACCTATCATGGCGGAATGCGCGCCGTGGTGTGGACGGACGTGCTGCAGACGTTCGTCTATTTGTTCGGGGGTATTGCGGCACTCTGGCTTCTTGGCAAGGGTGTGGAAGGCGGCTGGAGCGCGATTCTCGACAGCGCCGCCGCGCAAGGGAAGCTGAGGGTGATCGACACGTACACCGGAGTCGACCGCGCACACACGTTATGGGCGGGACTCATCGGCGGTGCGTTCCTCTCCATGGCTTCTCACGGCGCCGATCAGCTGATCGTGCAACGTCTCCTGGCGTCCTCGTCGCTCCGCGACGCTCGGCGAGCGCTCATCGGCAGCGGCATCGCCGTCATTGCCCAGTTCATTCTCTTTCTATTCATCGGCATTGGGCTGTTCGCGTACTACCGCGGCCAGACGTTCCAGCGTCCCGACGAGATCTTCCCACGCTTCATCGTCGAGGCGATGCCTCCCGGGCTCACCGGTCTCGTGATCGCCGCCATTCTCGCGGCCGCCATGAGCACGGTATCCGGGGCGCTGAATTCACTGTCGGCGGCGACCACACACGACATTTACCTGCCCCTCACGGGGCGCCGCGCCGATGATCCCGGCGTGCTCCGCATTGGGAAGCTCTTCACGCTGGTGTGGGCCGTGATCCTCGTCGGCGGCGCGCTGCTCTACCGCGCGCAGGGTACGCCGGTCGTGGTCGTCGCGCTCTCCGTCGCCTCGTTCACCTACGGCGGGTTGCTTGGGGGCTTCTTTCTCGGCATGCTCTGGCGTCGCGCGATTCAGCGCGATGCGGTTCTCGGCATGGCCGTCGGAATTGCGGCAATGACGTTGGTCGTCTTCGCGAAGCCGCTCTCATCGGCGTATCCTGGATTCGCGGACACGCTTGCTCCGCTCGGCCGCATTGCCTGGCCCTGGTACGTGCTCATCGGAACGACCATCACCATGATCGTGGGCATTCTCTCCTCGTACACGCATCCAGCGCCGTCCCGCGAGACCGTGGAGGCGCGCGGATGAGCGCCGTCGTCGTCGGTGTCGACGGAGGGGGAACCCGAACGCGCATCTGGGTCGCTGACGAGCGTGGTCACCAGCTGGGGAGCGCCGAAGGCCCGGGGAGCGCGGTTCGACCTGGCGATGTCGATCGCTCGGCAGAGGTGATCGTCGCGACGACACGCGACGCTCTCGCGTCGTGCGACATGACGCACGTGACACCGAAGGTGCTCTGCGTTGGGGTTGCGGGAGTGGGCCGCGAGCCCGAGCGACAGGCGTTGTGGCAGGCGCTCGTGTCGCGCGACGTGGCCGATGAGGTCGTGGTGCACGCTGACGCGGCCATCGCGCTCGACGATGCATTCGGGGACGGCGCCGGCATCCTGCTCATTGCAGGCACGGGCTCCGTCGCTTTTGGGCGGAGCCCAACCGGCGCGACGTCACGGTGCGGCGGGTGGGGTCCGGTGTGCGGCGACGAGGGGAGCGGCGCGTGGATCGGCCGGCGGGCACTCTCGATCGCCACTGCATCGTCGGACGAGCGGGAGCCTACCACGGCGCTCGTCGGCGCAATCCTCACCGCGGCGCAGGTGAACGATGTTCACGGACTCGTAGCCTGGGCGGGGATGGCGACGCCGGCGGATCTCGCGACGCTCGCGCCTGTAGTCGCAAGCGTTGCCGATGCGGGCGACCTGCGCGCCAACTCGCTCCTGAGCATGGCGTCGGAAGAGCTCGTGCTGCACGTCCGGACGTTGGCGCGCCAGCTTTTCGGTGATGAGCGGGCCAGCGTCCCGGTCGCTTTCGCCGGTGGCCTGCTCGCTCCGGGGGCGCCACTTCGCAAGCGGGTGGAGCACCGCATGAAGAGCGCGGTCCCCGGTGCCCAGCTCCGCCCCGAGGAGGTGGTTCCGGTGCGCGGCGCCGTCCGCGGCGCCCTGCGCTACCTCGGCGTCGGTGCCTGAGGAGGCCTACAGATCCTTCGCCGCCTGGACGAGCTGCTTGAGCGTCGTCCTCGCATCGCCGAACACCATGGCCGTCTGGGGTTTGTAGAAGAGCTCGTTCTCGATACCGGCGAAGCCGGGGTTCATGCTGCGCTTGAGAACGATGACACTCTTCGCGCGATCCACGTTGAGGATCGGCATTCCATAGATCGGGCTTCCGCGGTCACTGCGTGCCGCGGGATTGACGACGTCGTTGGCCCCGACGACGAGCGCGACGTCGGTGCGCTCGAAATGATCGTTGATCGCCTCCATGTCGTAGAGCTGCTCGTACGGCACGTCCGCCTCCGCCAGCAGTACGTTCATGTGGCCGGGCATGCGGCCGGCGACCGGATGAATGGCGTACTTCACGTCCCCGCCCTTCTTCGTGACGATGTCGGCAAGCTCTCGCACCTCCCGCTGTGCCTGAGCGACGGCCATCCCATACCCCGGCACGACGATCAGCGTGCGCGCATACGCGATCTGCGCGGCTGCGTCCTCGGGGCTCAGCGATCGCACGGTAAGGCCTGCGACACTGGTGGCCGTCGGGCCGCCCGCCGGCGCGGCGCCGAACGCGCCGAACAGCACGTTCGCGAACGACCGGTTCATCGCCTTGCTCATGAGCATCGAGAGCAGGAATCCGGAGGTCCCGTCGAGCGCTCCGGCAATGATCAGCACGTTGTTGTTGAGTGCGAATCCCGTCGCGGCGGAGGCGAGGCCCGCATATGAGTTGAGCAGAGACAGAACGACCGGCATGTCCGCACCGCCGATCGGGAGCACCATGAGCACGCCGAGCACTGCGCCGAGTGTCAGCATCGTGTAGAACACGATGGGATTCGACGCGTCGTAGATGAGCCAACCGAACAACCCGATGGCGATCGCGAACAGCGCAAGGTTGAAGAAGTTTTGAAAGCGGTACGTGATCGGTCGCGTCGGGAGTACCTCTTGCAGCTTCCCGAACGCCATGAGGCTCCCCGTCACCGTCAACGCGCCGAACAGGACCTCGAATCCGAGCGCGATCATCTTGCCGCGCCCGACGTCCGCGCTGTGACGATAGTACTCGATGACGCCGACGAGCGTCGCCGCGACGGCTCCTAACGAGTGCGACACCGCGATCCGCTGCGGCATCGCCGTCATCGGCATGTAGATCGCCATCGCGGCGCCGATGATCGAGCCCACGATCAATCCGCCCGCGATCCACTCGTACCGCACGATCTCCTGCTGGACCAGCGTCCCGATGACGGCCAGCAGCATCCCGAGCGCCGCCTGCTGCATGCCACGGCGTGCTTTCGCCGGCGAGCTGAGGCTCCGGAGGCCGAGGATGAAGAGCAGCGAGGCGGCCAGATACGCCGCCTGCGTCACATGCTCGCGCATCAGCCTTTCCGCGTCTCGCGCTTGAACATCTTGAGCATGCGATCGGTGATCATGAAGCCGCCGACGACGTTGATCGTCGCGGCCATGACGGCGATTCCACCGAGGACAGTGCTGATGGTGCCGTGGTCAGACCCTGCGGCCACCAGCGAGCCGACGAGGGAAATGCCGGAAATCGCGTTCGTCGCCGACATGAGCGGCGTGTGGAGCAGCGGCGGGACGCGGGAAATCACCTGATATCCCACGACGCCGGCGAGCATGAACACGTACAGCTGGATGTACTCGGTGGCGGTCATGTCGCCTCCCTGGAACTGGGGGTCGAGTGGGTCAGGGATCAGGGGGCTCAGGGGTTGAGAGATCGGGGTCGCGCGCGGGCCGTTCCTCTCACACCTATTGCCTGACACCCCCTGATCCCCGACTCCTGACTCCTGACCCCTAGGTTGCTACCGCTTCGGCGCGTCCGCCGGCCGCGGCCACCCCGGGCTGTCGTCGAGCACGTGAGGGATGGCCATCTCCTCATTCGACGGAATCATCGACGCGTTCCACACGCCTTCGGTCTTTGCGACGAACGCCGTCGCGCTGAGGTCTCCGCACACGTTCACCGTCGTCCGCGACATGTCCAGGATGCGATCCACGCCCAGGATGATCGCGATCCCCTCGGCGGGTATTCCGAACATCACGAGGATGGTCACCAGGAGCGGGATCGAGCCGCCGGGTACTCCGGCCGCCCCAACCGCGGTGAGCACCGCCATGATCATCACGACGATCATCTGGCCAAGGTCCAGATTGATTCCAAACACCTGCGCCAGGAAGATGACGGTGATTCCCTCGAACAGCGCCGTCCCGTTCATGCACATCGTGCTGCCGAGCGGCAACACAAACCCGGCGATGGACGGAGGAATGCCGAGATTCTGCTCGGCGACGTGAAGCGCTGTCGGCAGGGTGGCGTTGCTGGAGCTCGTGCTGAACGCGGTGACGAGAGCGGCGCGTATCCGACGGAAGAACAGGATCGGATTGACGCCCACGATCAGGCGTAAAATCAGCGAGATGTTTACCAGCACGTGCACGAGCAGTGCACCGAGCACGACGAGCACGTAGGCACCAAGCGGCTTCAACAGATGGAAGCCAAACCGCGAGGTCACGCCGAAGATGAGGGCCGCCACCCCATACGGCGCGAAGCGCATCGCCATTTCGACGATCTTGATGACGACGTCTTGCAACGCCTCCAGCCAGGACAGCATTGGCTTGGCGCGCTCGGCGGTGATCAGCGTTAGCGCTGCGCCGAAAATGAGCCCAAAGGTGATGATCGCGAGCATGTCGAGGTCGACCGCAGCGCGCACCGGGTTCCGCGGGATCATGTTAATGATCGTGTTCACGCCGAAGTCCGAGGACGCAGCGGCCTCCACTCGCGACGATGCATCGGAGGAGAACTCGGCCCGCAACTGCTCGGCCGTCGCGCGGTCCATCTGCTCACCCGGTCGAACGATCGACACCGCGATCAATCCCAGCGTCGCCGCGAGGGCGGTTGACACCAGGAAGTACCCGATCGCCTTCCCGCCGACCCGCCCGACACGGCGCAAATCGCCAAGCCCGGCCACGCCCAGCGAGATGGACGCGAAGACGAGCGGAATCACGATCATGAACAGCAGCCGCAGAAAGATCTGCCCTACGGGCGTCGCGATGTACTTGTTCACGAACATGACGACGTCGTGATTCCCACCTAACGTCTGATTCGCCGCGATGCCGACGACGGCACCGACCACCAGACCCAACAGGATCTTGGTGTGCAGCTTCATTCCAGTTCCGGAATGCGCGATCGGCTCAGCCATCGGTGCGGTCTGCAGAGGGTGAGGCTCCGCGACGCCGGAGCAGCGAGTGACGATACCCGTAGGCGAAATACAGGATGATGCCAGCCGTCATCCAGAGGCCGAACCGCTCCCACGCGCGCACGGGAAGGCCCTTCATGACGAACACGCACGCGGCGGCGCCGACGATGGACACCACCCACAGACCGGGCACGCGGAACGGACGCGGCCGCTCCGGCTCCTTGATGCGCAACACGAGCACGCCCACGCACACGATCGCGAAGGCGAAGAGCGTCCCGATGTTCGTCAGGTCGTAGATCTCGTTCTCGTCGAGGACGAGACTCCCGATCGCAACCACGAGGCCGGTGATCACCGTGGTGATGTGCGGCGTCCGGTATTTTGGATGGATCTTCGATGCGAACCTCGGCAACAGGCCGTCGCGCGCCATGGCGAAGAAGAATGCGAGGCTGGCCGTACTGAAACACGAGCAGCACCGCCGTCAACGAGACGACAGCGCCGAACGCCACGAACCAGCTCGCGATCGGGAGCCCTGCCACCTCGAGGGCACGGGCCAACGGATCGGCCGCTTTCAGCTCCTGATACGGCACGAGTCCCGTCGCGACGATGCCAACGATGACGTAGATCAAGGTGCAAATCGCCAGGCCGGCGAGAATCCCGATCGGCATGTTGCGCTGCGGATTCTTCGTCTCCTCGGCCGCCGTCGAGATCGCGTCGAACCCGATGTAGGCGAAGAAGACGATCGCCGCGCCCTGGTGAATCCCTCGCCACCCGTTCGGCGCGAAAGGCGTGTAGTTCGCCGTGTCGATGTTCATCGCCCCGACGACGATGAACACCCCCAGCACCAGGAGCTTGATGACCACCATGATGTTGTTCGCGCGGACGCTCTCCTTGACCCCGATATAGAGGAGCCAGGTGATCAACATCACGATCATGAACGCCGGCACGTTCAACAGCACGGGAATCCCGAAGATGCGCGGTGCGGTCTCGAGCAGGCCGTGGACGGCCGGATCCGAGCTCAGCAGCGCCGTCCGATACCCGTGGGTCAGCCAGTCAGGAAAGTTGATCCCGAAGGCGCTGATGAACGAGCTGAAGTACCCGCTCCACGCGATCGCGACGGCAATGTTGCCAACTGCGTACTCGAGGATGAGGTCCCACCCGATGATCCACGCGATCAGCTCGCCGAGCGTCGCGTACGAATAGGCGTACGCGCTGCCCGCCTGCGGAATCATGGATGCCAGCTCGGCGTAACAGAGGCCGGCGAGGCGCGCAGACCGCGCCGAGCAGAATGAACGAGACGACGAGTGCCGGCCCCGCCCCGTACCGCACGACCTCTCCGGTCGGAAGCACCTCGCCCGCCGCCGCGGTACCGATCGACGAGAAGATGCCCGCGCCGATGACGGCGCCGATCGCCAGCATGACGAGATCGCCCGCGCCAAGCGCACGCTTGAGCGTGTTTGCGCCCTCGCCCTCCGGAACCAGCTCGGCGATCGGTTTCCGCCAGAAGAGCGAGCGCACGCTCACGCCGCTGCGCGCGCCTTCGCCGCGGGCTCGACGACCTCAATCCGCATCTTGTAGAAGCTGCGGTAGACGAAGAAGAGCGAGGCCGCCAGGAAGATCGCGGCGAGGATGTGCGAGAAGGTCGACCCTCGCTGCGCCGTGAGCGACACTGCCAGCTCCACCGCCAGCAATCCGAACAGGGTCGTGAACTTGATGATCGGATTGAGCGCGACCGAGGACGTGTCCTTGAATGGGTCGCCGACCGTATCGCCGACGACGGTCGCCGCGTGCAGCTCGGTGCCTTTCATCTTCAAGTCGACTTCGACGATCTTCTTCGCGTTGTCCCACGCGCCGCCGGCATTCGCCATGAAGATCGCCTGGTACAGCCCGAACAGTGCGATCGACACCAGATAGCCGATGAAGAAGTAGGGCTCGACGAAGGCGAAGGCGAGCGTGGCGAAGAACACCGTCAGGAAGATGTTGAACATCCCCTTCTGCGCGTACTGCGTGCAGATCTCGACGACCTTCTTGCTGTCGGCCACCGACGCCTTGACCACGCCTTCGAGCCGGATGTTCGCCTTGATGAACTCGACCGCTCGATAGGCTCCGGTGGTCACCGCCTGCGTCGACGCGCCAGTGAACCAGTAGATCACCGCCCCGCCGGTGATCAATCCGAGCAGGAACGGGGGGTGGAGAATCGAAAGGTTCGCCAGCAGGTCGGGCTGAAGCCCGTTCGTGAGCACGAGGATGATCGAGAAGATCATCGTCGTCGCCCCCACCACCGCCGTCCCGATGAGCACCGGCTTCGCCGTCGCCTTGAAGGTGTTGCCCGCGCCGTCGTTCTCTTCGAGGAGGTGCTTCGCACGCTCGAACTGCACATCGAAGCCGAAGTCACGCCGCACCTGCTCCTTCACGTTCGGTACCGCCTCGATCATCGACAGCTCGTAGACCGACTGCGCGTTGTCGGTCACCGGACCATAGGAATCGACGGCGATCGTCACCGGGCCCATACCCAGGAACCCAAATGCGACAAGGCCGAAGGCGAAAACGGCCGGCGCCATCATGAGCACGCCGAGACCCTGCGTGCTCACCAGGTACGCGATCGACATGAGGGCCGTGATCGCCATTCCCAGCCAGAAGGCAGAGAAGTTACCGGCGACGAAGCCCGACAGGATGTTGAGCGACGCGCCGCCCTGCGCGCGACGACGTGACGACTTCCTTCGTATGCGCGGAGTGAACGGAGGTAAAGATTTTCACCAGCTCGGGAATGATCGCGCCGGCGAGCGTCCCGCAGGTGATGATGGTCGAGAGCTTCCACCAGAGCGTCCCGTCGCCGAGCTCGGGAATGAGCAGGTATGACGACAGATACGTGAGCGCCACCGACACAATCGAGGTCAGCCACACGAGCGAGGTCAGCGGCGTCTCGAAGTTCATGCGATCAGCGTTGCCATAGCGCGCCTTGGCGATCGCCTCGTTGATCAGATACGATGCGCCGCTGGCGATCACCATGACCACGCGCATCATGAAGATCCAGACGAGCAGCTGAACCTGCACCGCCTGGAAGTTCGGTCCGGCGACCGCTGGGGTGATGCCTAGCAAAATGAACGAGATGAGCGCGACTCCGGTGACGCCGTACGTCTCGAAGCCGTCGGCGCTCGGGCCGACGGAGTCGCCGGCATTGTCGCCAGTGCAGTCGGCGATCACGCCAGGGTTCCGTGCGTCATCCTCCTTGATCTTGAACACGATCTTCATCAGATCGGCGCCGATGTCGGCGATCTTGGTGAAGATGCCGCCCGCGACGCGAAGCGCCGCCGCGCCGAGTGACTCGCCGATCGCGAAGCCGATAAAGCAGGGGCCAGCGTAGTCCGCCGGAACGAACAACAGAATGAACAGCATCAGCAGCAGCTCGACGCTGATCAGCAGCATACCGATGCTCATGCCGGCACGAAGCGGAATCGCGTAGCAGGGATACGGCTTGCCTCGGAGCGACGCGAACGCGGTTCGAGAGTTCGCGAACGTGTTCACACGAATACCGAACCACGCCACCATGTAGCTGCCGGCCATACCGACGAGACTGAACAGCAGGATCACCAGCACCTTCGTCAGCGGGAAGCCGTGTGCGAGCGCTCCAGTGACCGGATCCACCGTCGCCGCCAGCCTTCCGAAATAGAGCGAGACGATGGCGCCGATGAAGAGCCACAGCACGAGAAGGAATTTTCCCTGCGTGATCAGATACGTCTTGCACGTCTCGTAGATGAGCTCGGAGATCTCCCGCATCGCCTCGTGCACCTCGAGGCGCTTGAGCTGGGCATAGATGACGAGACCAAAGAGCAAGCCAAAGGCGCAGACGACGAGCCCGGTCATGAGCAGCGTCCGACCAGGCATTCCGAGGAACTCGACGCTGGCCAGATCCGGGATGACGAGGTTGGCCTCGCCGGCAGGCCGTTGCGCGGCAGGCTGCTGCGCGAACAGGGCGGCGGGAACGAGCAGCGCGACGAACATCGTGAGGCACGTCCAGAACCACGGGAGGGCACGACGTACGGTGTCCATCCGAATCGACATCGGGGAAAATCTCCTGGGGAATGGCGAGACTACGCTGGCGCGCGCTCGAGCTTGCGCCAGAGGAAATACACGGGCACACCGATGAGCACGAGAACGAGGCCGCCGACAGCCTCGGTGCGCGTTCGCTCGGCGATGAGCAGGATGACCGCCACGGAGGCGGCCAGCACGATGTAGAGCGCCGGCAGCACCGGATAGCCGATCGCGCGATACGGACGCTCCGCGTCCGGTCTCGTTCGCCGAAGAACGAACAAGCCGATGGTCGTCAGCACGTAGAACACGAGCGCGGCAAAGATAACGTAGTTGAGCAGCTGTCCATACGTGCCCGTGAGGCACAGGAGCGTCGTCCATATCGCCTGCACGATGAGCGCGGTAGACGGCACGTGGTGCTTGCTCAGCGTCCCGGCACGGCGGAAGAACACACCGTCGCGCGCCATGGCCCAATACACACGCGCACCGGCGAGGATCAAGCCGTTGTTGCAGCCGAACGTGGAGATCAGAATGGCGATCGCCATGATGACGACGCCGGCGGGTCCGAAGATCACTTCGGCGGCGGCGGTGCCTACGCGGTCCTGCGTGGCGTGCTGGATGCCGCGCTCGAGCACGCCCGCACCATTGGGATCGCCCTGCAGCGGGAGCACGCTCAGGTACGCGAAGTTCGCCATGATGTAGAGCAGCGTGACGAGCCCCGTTCCCATCGCGAGCGCCTTCGGCAAATTGCGCTTCGCGTCCTTCACCTCGGCGGCGGCGAAGGTCACGTTGTTCCAGGCATCGCTCGAGAAGAGCGAGCCGACCAGCGCCGTGCCGAACGCGATGATGAACAGGCCCGTGATGTCGACGTCGCCCATGAAGCGGCCGGCGCCAAAGTTGGCCGCGATCGCCGACGCGTTCCGGCCAATCGTGAGGCCGAGCAGGATGAGAAGCGCGAGCGCCCCGGTTTTCACGAGGGTGAGGGTCGTCTGTATGATCTTGCCCTCGCGCACGCCGCGCAGGTTGATCCAGGTCAGCACCCACACCGAGAGCAGCGCGATGAACCGCTGCGGCGTTAGGCCAAGCTGAATCGCTTGCGTCGATGCGTCACGACACCCGAGCCACGAGACGCAGAATGTCCCCTTGAGGGAACCATCCGAACCGATCAGGTGTGATCGCCGGCCAGAGCACGCCGAGAAACCGTCCGAACGCCACGGCTACAGCGGCAATGGTACCGGTCTGGATGACGATGAAAAGAGTCCACCCATAGAGAAATCCCATGAGTGGACCCATTGACTCGCGCAGGAACACGTACTGCCCGCCGGCTCGGGGATACATCGCCGCGAGCTCTCCGTAGGCGAGCGCGCCGAGGAGTGTGATTACGCCCGTCACCACCCACGCCATGATGAGCCAGAACGGCGAGTTGACACTGCGAGCGATGTCGGCCGAGACGATGAAAATGCCGGAGCCGATCATCGACCCGGCGACGAGCATCGTCGCGTCGGTCAGGCTCATCGCCTTGACGAACCCTGACTGCGACTCGGTCACGCGGTCGTCGGTGGCCACGCTGGTCATGAGCTCCTCGATCCTGTAGGCAAAACAATGCGGCGCGGAGGGTTAGGCCGTGCGGTCGGGCAAAGCCGACAGAAGGTAATGTCGGCGGGATGGGAAGGCTAGTGACGAACGAGGAACGAGGACCGAGGAGAAAACGGCTCGCCGTGCGTCAGAGCTGGAACGTTATTGGGAAGGTCGCGGGCATCGGCTGTCCGTCGGGGCCAACTGCAGGACGGAATTTCGCTTCGCGCAGCCGCTCGCGGAATTTGCGGTCGTAGCCGCGATCACCGGTGCTGGCGAAGTCGAGGCTGACGATGTCGCCACGTGCATTGACGGTGAAAATCACGGCGATCGATCGCCCGCGCACTTTGCCAGGACGTGGCTCAGGAGGCAGCGGCAGAAAATCGGGCGTCGGCAGATAGTCGCGGCCGTCACCGCCGCCGGTACCTGGGCCATTCGCAGAGCCGGTGCCTGTTCCGACTCCCGAGCCAGTGCCGCCACCGGTCCCGGGCCCGGTGCCATTCGTCCCGTCATTTCCGGTCCCGCCACCGGTGCCGGGAATCGGAGCCGCGGCAGGAGCGGTTTCTTCGACCGCCGCTTGCTCCGCGGAAGGCGTGGGCTGCGGCGGCGGCGTCTCTTCCTTCGGAACGGTGAGAGGCTCGGTCGTCTCCTCGGCCGCCGGCTCCGGGGGAGGCGGCTCGGGAGCGATGCGCATGTAGCGCAGGCGCTCGGGAGTGATCGGCTCGGGTCGGAATCCGCCTACGCCTCCGCGTCCCCCACCGCCGCCACCCGCTGGGCCGGCACCTCCGCCAGGAAAGAGCTGAGGCACCAGCGTGCTCGCGAAAAACGGAGTGACCAGCAGAAGAATCAGCAGCACGTGGACAGCCACCGAGAAGGGCGCGCCCCACCGCCCTTCTCCTCGGAGCGGCATGCCGACGGGCGGCCGGTACGGCGGGCGGTCTGCCTCGTCGTTGCCTTTGCTCTTGTCGTTTAGGTGGTCGTAATGCTCTGTCATCTCAACTCCGACTCGATGCTGCGCTCCCGGAAAATAATACGGCGGACGAGCCGAATAGGTTCGTCCGCCGCTGCCGACCCGGAATTGGGTGCCTGGTGGAGCTAGGTACCCGCGTCCTTGGGCGGCACACCGATCACTTTCACTCCCGCCCCGCGGGCGACGTCCATCGCCCAGATCACGTCCTGGTACTTGTTGGTGCCGTCGGCCTTCACGAAAAGCACCTTCGACGGACGCGGATCGTAAATCTCCTTCATCCGCGGTCCGAGGCGGTCCTTCGACACGGGCTCCTTGTTGATCAACATCGCCATGTTCGGACCAATCTCGAGCACGATCTGGTCAGGATTCGCCACCGAGGGGGTCGCCTGAGGCGTCGGATCCGGAAGCTGCAAGTCGATCGCCTTCCGCATCATCGGCTGGATGATCATGAAGATGATCAGCAGCACCAGCAGAATGTCGATCATTGGAACGACATTCGGCTCGTTCGTTAGGCCGCCCGCTTCGTTCCCCACTGCCATTCCCATAGGAAGCTCCTCGACGCGGGTTAGGGACTTGCGGTTTGCGCGGCCTCGGCGGCCCGGTCTTCTGCCACCGAGGATTCCGTGCCTGGCCGCTGGTCGCTGATCGCGCCAACGACGCGAACGCCACTCTTCGATGCGATGTCGATGGCATCGAGCACCTTCTGGTACTGCAGGTCGCGGTGCGCCTTTACGAACAGGATCTTGTCCACTGTCCGCGCGTCGTAGATACGACGCAGCGCCTCCCCGACATCCTCGTTGCGGATGGCCTGCTTGTTCAGATAGTACCGACCTTCCGAGTCGATGCCGAGCACCTGATCGCTATCCTCTTCCGGATGGGGCTTGAGGTTGACCCCCTCCGGCGGCACCGCCTGGAACCCGGCGGCCAGCGCCGGCACCGTGATCATGAAGATGATCAGCAGCACCAGCATGACGTCGATCATCGGAACGACGTTGGGCTCGGCCTTGACGGTCGTCTTGCCGCTCTGCCCGATGGACATGCCCATGACGGCTCTCCTGGCTCGTCGTTAGGTCAGCCCGTGATCGGCTGGTTGCCGCCCGTGGCCGTCGACGTGTTGAACTCGCGCGTGAAGCGGGAGCGGCCGAACTCGCCGGCGACGCCCTTGATCAGGTAATCGATCATCTCCTTCGAGGTGTACGTCATCTCGACCGTGAGATTCTCGATCTTCGTCGTGAAGTAGTTGTACGCCCACACCGCGGGAATGGCGACCAGGAGTCCAAGCGCGGTCGTGATGAGCGCCTCGGCGATACCGGCCGAGATCGCGCCGAGACCCGCCGTCCCCGCGGTCGCCATACCCTGGAAGGAGTTGACGATACCCATCGTCGTACCGAGGAGGCCGACGAACGGCGCCGTCGCGCCCACCGTGGCGAGAATACCGAGCCCGCGCTTCAGCTCGGCGAGGATGATCATCATGTTCCGCTCGACCGCGCGCTCCGCCGAGTTGATGTCGGCCACGGTGACCGAGCCATCCTGGATGAGGGGCCGAACCTCGCCTAACGCGCCACCGAGCACACGGGCGACGTGCGACTTCTTGTAGCTCTCGGCCAGCTTGATCGCCTCGGTGAGGTTGTCCTCCTCGAGGAACTGCGAGAACTCAGGAGCGAACTTGCGGGTCTCGGCTTGCGCCTTCCGCAAGGCCCACCACTTCTGGATCATGACGGTGAGCGACCAAATGGACATGCCAAGCATCACGAACACGATGCCCTTGGCGAACCAGCCCATGTGCCCATATAGCTCGATCAGATCGACATTCATATGCAGAACTCCAGTAGGGTGGGGGGAGCTACTTGTTCAGCTTGAACGCGAACGGCAGCTGCACGAGCTGTTTCACCTTTCGACCACCGACTTCGGCGGCGTAGAACTTCATCAATGGAAGGACTGCTCTCACCGACGCCGTAAAGAGGTCGTGCGACGACTTGAGCACTTTGAAGGTCTTCATGTCGGCGCGCCCTTCCTGGTCGACGACGAACTGCGCGAGTACTTCGCCCTCGACGTTGCTCTCGCGAAGCACGTCGGGATAGCGCGGACTGGGATTGCCAGGAACCGCCAGCGCCGGCTTCTCGACCTGGAACTCGAAGTACGCCTGATCCGGATTGACCGGACCCGTGCCGCCCTCGACACCCTTGCCCGTACCGCCAGCGACACCCTTGCCCGTAAAGTCGTCCTCGTTGGTCACGGCCTTCGTGAGGTCGACGTCGGGGATCTTGTCAGGGATCTCGATGGGTGCGGTGAGCACCTGGAATCCCTTGGGTGGAGGCGGAGCGGCGACGATGTCCGGTGGCGGAGGCGCTTTCTCGGGCGGAGGCGGTTCGTCCTTGGGCACTTCGACGAACTTCACCTCTTCCGTCTTTTCCTTCGTCAGCTGCTGCCCAGCATTCGCCGTGGCGTAAATCAGAAGGCCGCCAAGGACCGCGTGCAGGACGACGCTGAAGACGGTGCCGCCGGTACTCTTTTGCTTCTTGGGCTTCGACTCGATCAGCTCGTTGAACATGCCAACCTGGCCCGGTCTGTGGGTGAGCGTGGCTCAACGCAATTGCCGTGCGGTTGTAATGCTACGGGCCGAAGATTACAACAGGAACATTGCGAACATTAAGAATTCATGAAGGCGTGGTTACTTTGAGGTAACGCCAGCGCCCGCATAGCCCTCGCATACTTATGCGCTCCGCGCCGGCTGCGGGACCTTGGGCTCCTCCATCAGTTCCTCGGCGCCCGTGTCACGCTTGCCCGCCTCGGGTACGGGCAGGGTGACCGTGAAGGTGCTGCCGCGACCGAGCCGCGAGCGCACAGAGATCGACCCGCCGTGTGCCTCGGCGATCCATTGCCCGATGGCCAGCCCCAGGCCGAACCCGCCGCGCTCGGCTATCCATGGCCGGTCGCCCGTGAGCAAGGGACGCGATCGGGCGCGGTCGGCGCGCCAGAATCGCTCGAAGATGTGGGTGAGGTCGGCCGCGGAAATTCCGACGCCCGTATCCCGCACCGAGAACGCGACGGTCTTGCCAAAGGATTCGAGCGTGAGCTCGACGCTCCCCCCGTGCGGCGTGTACTTGATGGCGTTGGTAATCAGGTTGAGGAAGAGCTGTCGAAGCCGTGTGGGATCGCCCGCGACGGTCGCTGGCTCGACGACGGGCATCGTCACCGCCAGCCCGCTCGCCTCGCCGAGGATGACGGCCGTTTCGAAGACCTCGCGCACCAGCGCCTCGAGAGGAACGGGCTCGAGGTGCAGATCGAAACGCCGCTCATCGGCGCGCGCCAGGGTGAGCAGCGATTCGACGAGATCGGCCATGCGCGTCGTCTCGTGCAGTGCCTCCTCGAGGGCCACGAGCCGCTCGCCGGGGGGAACGGTGGGCGTCATGGCGCGCTCGACGTCGGCACGAAGGACTGCCAGCGGCGTCTTGAGCTCGTGGCTCGCATCGGCGGTGAAGCGTCGCAACGCGGCGAAGGAGCGTTCGAGTCGCTCCATCATTTCGTTCAGCGTCGTTGTCAGGCGCTCGAGCTCATCGCCCACGCCCACCGACGGCAGCCGACGATGCAGGCTGCGTCCGTCGGTGATCGCCTGCACCTCGTTGATGATGCCGTCGATGGGACGCAGCGCTCGTCCCGCGATCACGTACGCGCCTCCAATGGAAATGATCAGAAGCAGCGGCGCGATGACCAGCATGGTGCCGACGAGCTCGCCGACCGCAAGCTCCGCCGAGCGCGTGGATGACGCAACCACGACCCGTGAGATCTGCGATTCCGTGGACGAGGGCGCCCGCGCGGCCATGAGGAGGCGCTCGCCCCCAAAGGGCACGATCACGGCGAGCCCACTCGTCGGGGCGCTGATCGCGTGCTGCTGGAGCAATGCGAGCTCGTCGGGGCTCAGCTGCCGCGCCGCGAACGACACGTACAGGCTGCGACCGTTGGAGTCGAGAACGAGCACGTAATCGGGAATGCCCTCCAGCAGCGTGCGCAGCTGCGGCGTGATCGCCGGACCGAGGAGGGTATCGCGCACCTCCGTCACCGGCTGCCCGGCCAGCTCCGCGTTGCGGACCAGGCTCAGGGCAAGGTTCGCCTCGGTGAAGACGTAGCGCTGCAGCTCCTGAAGCGAGGCGGCGCGCCGGGCTCCCCACAGCGCGATCGCGAAGACGAAGAGCGTGGCGACCAGCGCCGTCGCATAGATCGCCGTCAGGCGCGATCGAAGGGTGCTCACCCGCTATGCCTCACGAGGGCGCTCACGGACGCACCACGTATCCCACGCCGCGCACGGTGTGGATGAGCTTCACGTCGCTATTCGAGTCGATCTTCTTGCGGAGATGGTTGATCACGACGTCCACGATGTTCGTCCCCGGATCGAAGTGATACCCCCAGGCGTACTCGGTGATCAACGTGCGGCTCATGACACGCCCGGCGTGGCGCATGAGGTACTCGAGCACGGCGTACTCCTTGGGGGTGAGCTCAATCTCCTGGCCGGCACGCGTGACCCGACGGGTCCCCTTGTCGAGCTCGAGGTCGGCGACGTGGAGCACGGGCGCGGCGAGCGCGCGCGGCCGTCGTGAGAGCGCTTCGACGCGGGCGAGCAGCTCCTCGAATGCGAACGGCTTGGTGACGTAGTCGTCCGCCCCGGCCCGAAGCGCCGAGACCTTGGCATCGATCGCGTCTTGTGCGGTGAGTACGAGTACGGGACGCTCGAAGCCGCGTGCGCGAAGCCGCTCGAGCACTTCCATTCCCGACCGGCCGGGAAGGCGCATGTCGAGCACGACGAGATCGTACGCCTCGGATGACGCGCGTTGCTCGCCATCTTCCCCATTCGTGACGAGGTCGACCCCCCACCGCTGCTCTTCCAGCCCGCGCTTGACGTACTGGCCGACGGTGGGGTCGTCCTCGATGACGAGAATTTTCATGAAATCAAGGTGATCGAGGTCATCGAGGATGTCGAGGTGATCAAGGCGACTTCACCTCGATCACCTCGACGACCTGGACGACCTGGACGACCTCGACGACCTAGGCTCTCTTGAACCCGTACTCCCGAATTTTTCTATAGAGCGTCTTCGGCGAGATGCCGAGCATCTCCGCGGCACGACCCTGGTGCCAGCTCGTCTGCCGCAGCACTGTCGCGATGTGGTCCCGCTCGAGGTCGGCGAGGGAGAGCGGACGTCCATCAGGCGCCACGCGCTTCGTATCGCCCGAGTTCGACGGCCCATTCAGCACCGGCAGATCCGACACGCGAATCGTTCCGCCGGTGGCGAGCAGCACCGCGCGCTCGATCACGTTGCGCAGCTCGCGAATGTTGCCCGGCCAGGAATACGCCTGGAGCGCGGCGAGGGCTTCCTCGGTGAGTCGCGGCGGCGTCGATCCGCCATACGTCTGAAGGAAATGCTCGGCGAGCAGCGGAATGTCGACGGCGCGCTCCCGCAGCGGTGGCAGCGTGATGCTGATGGTATTGATGCGGTAGTAGAGATCGCCGCGGAAGTTGCCGTCCTGCACCTTCGCCTGCAGATCCTGATTGGTCGCCGCGATGATCCGCAGGTCGGCCTGCACCTTCTGCGTGCCGCCGACGCGGAAGAAGCTGCCGAGCTCGAGCGCCCGCAGCAACTTTCCCTGGAGGCGCGGATCGAGCTCGCCGATCTCGTCCATGAACATCGTTCCACCGGCCGCAAGCTCGAAGAGACCGAGCTTCCGCGAGAGCGCGCCGGTGAATGCGCCCTTCTCGTGACCGAAGAGCTCGCTCTCGAGAAGGTTCTCGGCGATCGCGGCGCAGTTGATGTCGACGAGGGCGCCATTCGCCCGGAACGACAGCCGATGCAATGCGCGCGCGATGAGCTCCTTGCCCGTCCCCGATTCGCCTGAGATGAGCACCGTCGAGTCGCTCTTCGCGACGCGCTCGACGAGGGACAGCACCGCCTGCATCGGCGCATAGTGCGTCACGATCTCCGGCAAACCGTCGAACTTGGACAGGCGCTTCTGGAGCAGGACGTTCTCGCGCGCGAGCTGACGCTTTTCCCACGCACGTCTCACGAGCACGTCGATCTCCGCCATGCGATACGGCTTCGAGAGGTAGTCGTACGCGCCGAGCTTCATCGCGCTGATCGCCGTCTCGATGGTGCCGTTGCCGGTGATGATGATGACTTCCGGGGGTGAGGGCTCCTCGCGCACCTGCCGCAGGACCTCGAGGCCGTCCAGCTCCGGCATGACGATGTCGAGGAGCGCGACGTCGTACGCTTCCGCTTTCATGGCGTCGAGCGCCGCGCGTCCGTCGCGCCGTGAGGTCACCTGGAACCCCCGCCCGGTGAGGTAGTTCTCGAGCAGCGTTCCGAGGTGCGCCTCGTCCTCGGCGATCAGGACGCGGATCCGGGACTCGTCTCTCATGCCTCCCCCTCAGTGTGCGCCGCGGGGAGCAACACACGAAACGTGGTTCCCTTCCCCAAATGGCTGTCTACTTCGATGCGCCCTTCGTGATCGGCGACGATCGAGTAGCAGATCGACAACCCCAGACCAGTGCCGCGGCCGGGCGGCTTTGACGTGTAGAATGGCTCGAAGATCTTCGTCATCTCCCCACGTGGGATCCCGTGACCTTCGTCGGCGATCTCGACGACGACCGGCTCCTCGCCGGGGCGCCCACGTCGCGAGCGCACGAGGATCGCCCCTCGCGCGTTCATCGCGTCCATGGCGTTGAGCAGGAGGGCCATGAAGACCTGGATCAGCTGCTCCGCGTTGCCGTGCGCGAGCGGCGGCGTTTCCCGGTCCAGCTCGCGGACCACGCTCATTCGCTTGAACCGCTCGTGATGCTTGAGGAGAAACAAGGTCTCTTCGAGCACCGCATTGACATTGACGGCGACTTTCGTGGCCGCCTTCGGACGACTGAAATCCAGCAGTCCATCGATGATGCGCTTGCAGCGATGCACTTCGGTGTCGATGATGCGCAGATAGTCGCTGAATCCCTGCCGGAGGTTCGGATCCGCATGCTGCTCGTCGAGGCGAAGCGACATGCTCTCGGCACAGGCTCCGATGGTCGCGAGCGGGTTGTTCACCTCGTGCATGACCCCCGCCGCGAGCTGGCCGATCGCAGCCAGCTTCTCGGCCTGCGCGATCCGGTCCTGCGCCGTTCGCCAATCGGTCATGTCCTCGCCGATCGTGATGACGTGAGTGACGTTCATGTCATCGACGCGCATCGGAATCTTCGAGATGCGGAAGGTGCGGAGATCGCCGGTGGCGCTCGACTCCATCTGGAACGTCGAGATCTTGCCGGTGGCGAACACGTCGTCGAACTCGCCGCGCAGCAGCTCCGCCGGCTGGCGATGCAGGATCTCGAAGATGGTGCGCCCGATCGCCTCCTCGCGCGACACGCCCTGGATGCCCGTCTCACGCTTCCGATTCCAGGCGTGAATGCGGTACTCGCGATCGATTACATAGAGGCCAACGGGCAGCGAGTCGATGATCTTCTCGGTGAACCGCCGCTGTTCCTCGATCTGCTGCGTCCGCCAGCGCACCTCGACCGCCATTTGCTGCGCATGCTCGGCGTTGGCGATGGCCGGCGCGAGCAGATCCGCGATCGTCGCCAGGACGATGCGCTCCTCCGAGTCCAGCGAGCGATCCACCCGCAGTACGAGGACGCCCAGGAGCCGTTCGCCGGCGATGAGGCGCGCGAGCACGGTTCGGTCGTTGGAGAGCTCGCCTGCTTCGAGCAGCGCGGCGATCTCGGTGTCGGTCGTTGCCCCATCCCCGACACCCCAGGCCCGCGTTAGGCCGGCGGGCGCGAGCGCCCAGATCGCACAGTCGCCTGCCGTCAGGGCCCGGCGCAGGAGCTCGAGGACCTTGTGCAGGGCGTCCTCGATCGGTCCGCCGGCCGCGAGGTGGGCGGCGACGTCGGACAGAAGCGCCAGCGCCGGCGACACCGGCTGGAGACTGGTCGGGGTGAGACGTGCGACGGGAGCCAATCGACCTCGACGTGGGGGAAAAGCCCGGGGGGACAGGTCGTCCCGCCCCCCGGACAATATGACCGATAGCCCCCCTCCAACGTCACGGTTTTAGCTCACCAAGGCCAAAATTTTTCAATGGGTTACGCACCCGTCCGTTTCGACGCCGCCTCCGCTACATCGCGATCTCCATCGGCGCCCCGAGGCGCCCCTCGCGCCGGGTCCCGTCGATCGTCGCCGTCACGCGGTCCCCCTCGATGCGCACGTCCACCGTATGCCCGCGGACGCGCACTCCGCTGACATCGACGAGCTCCAGGTGGAAGGGCATCGGGTCGATGGTCAAGCCGCCGTCATGCGGCCGAATGCCGGCAACGTATTGGACGATCGCATCGACGACCCAGGAATGCGTACTGTCGCTCGCCCACCGGTGCGCAGACGCGCGACCCTCGAGCGGATCGTAGTACTCGTGCGACCCGATTCGGACCGGATCCGCACCGTCGAAGAACATTCGGATGGTCCGACTCACGAGGTGGGCTACGTGCGACCGGAGATGCGGCGCGTATGCGCGGGCGACACGCGCCAGGGCATCGATCAGATGCGAGTTCACGAGCGGCACGACCGGACCACTGAACGTCGCGTCACCACGAACGCCGGCTCGTGCGCCAATGCGTGAGAACCGCACATCGTTCGCGGGTGCCGTCGCGACGGGAAACGCGGTCCAGAAGGCCTCAGGATCGAGCAGTGACGTCTCGAGGCCCGCGGAGATGGCGCGCGTCGGCCAGATCCGTGCGGTATGGATAGAAGCAGACAGCGGAGCGCGGCCCCACACGCCTGCCTGTCTTTGGATGAACGTCGCGGAACAGCTTCCACTCGGCGTCCCACATGTGCTCGCGCACCGCGGCGGCCAGGCGACTGGCCGCCTGGTCCCACTCCTGGGCATCCCGCGGTGACTGAGCACGGAGCGCCAGGCGCCCGAGGGCGACGAGGAGGGCGTAGGTCGATACCGCAGCATCCACGGCGCACAGACGAGTGTTCTTCCGCCATCGGTCCGGGTCGTCGAACGCGACCTCGCCGCGCATGACCTCGATGAGGCCGGTTCCACTCGCGCGTTCCTTGAGGATCCATCGCGCGTGCCGAGCGAGCGAGCCGTACGCTTCCGCGACGAACGCGTCATCAGGGTGCGCGGCCTCCAGCGCGAGGACCGCGCCTCCCCAGTCGGTGAACGCGTTGGGAGCTGGCGCCGTCCCCGCGCCGCGAAGTTGCGCGGGCATGCTGCCGTCATCGCGCACACGGGACAGCACCGCACGCACCGCCTCTCGTGCCATGTCCGGCTCTCGCATCCATCGAAGCTCGCGCACGTGGCAGGCCGCTGCGTCGCTCGTGAGGCGGTGAAGCCGGCCCGCACCCTCACACACGCCAAGCCGGCCGGCAGCGAGCATTTCGAGGCAGCTCCAGCGGTACCAGTAGCAGTGCTCCACGTATGGGTCCGAGCAACGGAACGCCGGAACGCGGGTGAAGTAGTCACGCCACCGCCGCCGGCTGGCACCGCCTAACGTGGCGGAATGCCCGCCCCCGTGCACGGCCGGGCCAGCGGGCGCAGCGGGCACCGGCTCCTTCGGGGCCACGCGCATCGCGAAGACGGTCGAGGTGCCCTCGGCGGCCACGAAGAGCGAACGGTGCACGGCGGCATACGTCACGTCGGCAGGCTCGATCTGCGCGTCGCCGAGGGGAAGCCCATCGCTCGTCCACTGGCCTGCGAACGGCGTATATCCCCAGCGCGGGTACAGCGGGGCATCCTCGCTGCCGGCGAGCGCCCAGCTCGTCGTGCCGCCAACGCACGCGAGCGCCATCTCGTACGGCTCGGCTCCGGCCGCGCGCCGCCGGAACACGACGGTGCCGTCGTACCGCATGGCCCCGTCGAGCGCGCGCCTGGGCTGAGCCGTCCAGGCGACGAGGTGTATGCGCGTCGGGCGCGGCGCCTCCAGACGCCACTCCGACGCGAACACACCGCCTGGCTGCACCGTGCGCACCTCGGCGGCCGTCGCGCCGTTGGCCAGGCGATACTCCACGGCCAGTTCGGCGGGGCTCCATCGGCGCGTCGTTAGGTGCGACGCCACCTCCACGCCATCGTCATCGAGGAAGGCGACGGTAAAGAGCGGGCCGATCTGGTCTCCGAAGTGACTGGCGGGATCCCAGAATCCGGGCGCGGCGAGCCACAACGGGTGGGGCGGCGCGAAGATGAGCCCCTCTCCCGCCGACAATTGCCACCTGTCCTCGCGGGCGAGCAGCTCGATCGGGTCCACCGGCGGCGCCTAGTCCAGCTCCTCGATCCTGGCGAGAAGCTCGTCCGTCTGTCGCCGATGGCCGAGCTGATCCTCGACGTGCGACCATCGCACGACCCCGCGTCGATCGATCAGCACGTACGCGCGTCGAGCGAAAAACCGTTCCTCATCGAGCACGCCGTAGAGACGTGAGACGTCGCGGCGGAAGTCACTGAGCATGTCGACACGAATGGCGTGCTTCGCCTTGAACTCGCGCAGCGTGGGAACGGAATCGACCGAGATCGGCAGCACCGCGACGCGCGCGCCGGCATAACGATCGAAGTCGTTGCTGAACTCGCACACCTCGGCCGTACACGTGCTCGTGAACGCGAGCGGAAAAAACGCCAGCAGGACGTTGCGCTCACCGCGGAAATCGGAGAGTCGCGCGGGCGCGCCCGCCGTGGAGTCGAGCGAGAAGTCGGGCGCAAGATCCCCGACGCGCGGGGATGTCAATGACACGCTGGTAGCCATGGTGGCGATGCGGTGGTCGGTGTGCGAACGCCGCCGGCAACGTACCGGCGGCGGTGACAGGCGGCAAGGCGACGGGCGAGCTAGCCTTCCGGGCGCTGGGCCCGGTCTCCGGTCCGCGCGTTACGTCCCGTGCGTTCAACGCGTGGCTGCGGAGGGCGGATGAGATCCTCGGCAGCGAGCAGGCTGCGCGCGAGGTCGGCCATCGACATGTTGCGACTCTGACTCGTCCGCTGGAGGATGCGATACGCGGCACTCTCGGTGATGCTCTCCCGCTCCATCAAGATTCCTTTGGCGCGTTCGATCACCTTGCGATCGTCCAGCTTCCGGCGCAGGTCGTCACCTTCACGCTGCGATGAGAGCCAATCCTCGTGACGTGCAAACGCGACCTGGATCGCGGCATCCAGCTGCGCGGCCGAGACCGGCTTGACGAGATAGTGGAAAATAGGCGCGCGCGTCGCCTGCGTGACCGTCTCGGCGTCGCTGTACGCGGTAACGGCGATGATCGGCACCGGGCGCTCCTCATGGATCTGCTGAGCGGCCGTCAGCCCGTCGAGGTGCGGCATGCGCACGTCGAGGAGCACGAGATCGGGACCCATGGTCCGTGCCATCGCCACGGCGCTGGCCCCATCGCCAGCGATGCCTACGACGGTATGGCCGAGTGAGCGAAGATCCTGCTCGAGGCCAAGGGCGGTGACGCTCTCATCTTCCCCGATGAGGATGCGCAGGGAGGATCCGGGCACCAGAAACTCCAGGAGAAGCAGAAGTCATCTCGCGGCTGCAAGAGATGGACCGGGGGTCCGAGGCCGGGAACGGAACGTGCCCTCTTTCGTCAGGATGATCTCTCCCGAGAGCGCAATGGACGCTGGGCGCTCGTCCCAGGACCCTGCACACGTCCTCATCGTAGGCGCCGCTCCGCGGTTGGCTCGGGTGCTGACCCGCGGCGGCCACGAGGTGGCGACTACACGCCTCGAGGACGCGCTGGAGCGCGTCGACGATCGAGTCGAGGCAGTCATCATCACCGCGCGGGGACCCGATGCTCTTGCGCTGTGCCAACGTCTGAAGACGCGGTTTCAGGTTCCGCTACTCCCGGTGATCATCTTGCGCCCGCGCCCGCATCGCGCCCTTGGCACGATTGCCCCCGATGCATGGCTACGCCAGACGACGCGCGGGCGAGAAGTCGTCGCTCGCGTTGACGAGCTGGTCCGCATTCGGCGGGCGGAGCGCCAGCTGTCGCGCCTCAATGATACCCTCGTCACGCTCGCGGCAGAGAATGGGCAGCTGTACGAACGTGCGCGCCTCGATGCGTCGCGCACGCTCGCGTTGCTGCGCGAGCTTCAGCACCGCGTCCGCAACAACCTTGCGGCGATTCAGGCGCTGCTCGTGCTCGAGCGTCATTGCTCGCCGCGTCGGTCGCTCGATGAAGCCATCGACGTTGCCATCGCACGCATCCGGGGGATGGCTGCGCTTCAAGACGCGGTCTCGACGGACGCCGGCGCCGTCACCTTGGCGGCGCTTGCCCGCGCCATCACGCGGAACATGGTTGATGTGTTCGGACCATTGCGGGTTCCCACCTGTGAGGTTCACGGGGACGCCGAGGTTCCGCCCAATGTGGGAAGCTCTCTCGCCGTGGCGCTCAACGAGCTCGTGATGAATGCCGTGCGCCATGCGGAGGCGCGGAACGTCCGCGTCGCCATTGAGGGCACCAATGGCGAAGTGGTCGTGCAGGTGATCGATGACGGACGGGGGATCGCGTCTCCGGACTCGACCGGGGGCGGTCTCATCATCGCGCGCACCGTGGTTCGCAACGAGCTGCGCGGTACGCTCGACGTCATCCCCGCATCAACGGGGACAGCGGTGCGGATGGTCATCCCGGTACCGAAGGACCTGCCGACGCAAACGGCCCGCTCATCGCAGGCCGGCGCGTAATGGAGCGTGCGAGGCTCGAACTCGCGACCTTTCGGTTGCAAACCGAATGCTCTCCCAGCTGAGCTAACGCCCCCTGCGAAGAAAGATAAACGGTGCCGTCGGGGCGTTCCAGCAGCCTCGGCACACGACTGGCGGTGAGCGCGTTCGTCTGGTAGCCACGGTATCCCGGAGAGATCCATGACCGCGACGACGACTGAAAAACAAAGCCCCACGCTCACCATCCAGTGCCAATTCTGCCAGACGTGGAATCGCATCGACGCCGCTCGGGCAGCCGACCGCCCCAAGTGCGGCAAGTGCGCCCGTCCAATTCTTCTCGACCGACCGCTCAAGCTCACCGATGACACGTTCGACCGCACGGTCGAGAGCGCGGAGCTCCCCGTCCTCGTCGACTTCTACGCGGACTGGTGCGGCCCGTGCAAGATGATGGCGCCGTTCGTCGACCAGCTCGCGTCGAAGATGACCGGGCGCGCCTTGATCGCGAAGCTCGACACCGACGCCTCGCCGCGGACGGCGCAGAAGTTCGACATCCGCAGTATTCCCACGGTAATGGTCTTCCGAGAGGGGAAAGCCGTTGCCCAGCAGGCGGGGGCGGTGCCGTTAGCCGCGTTGGAGAAGATGCTCGGCGGAAGTTGACGGTAGCTCGTTAGGTCAACGGCTGAGTCAACGGGGGTCAAGAGTCAGGGATCATGGGGTGTCAGGGCATAGGTTTCAGGAGAGAATGCGCGTCCCCTGCCACCTCATCGCTGGCCCCCCTGAACCCTGACTCCTGACCCCTGACGTCTTTGGCCGTTCCTATTCGTGCGCCGGCATCGTCTCCATGGTCTCCGGATCGAACGGCACCTGCACCTGATCGCGGTAGGGGGACGTGAGCAGCGTGACCCGCATCCGCGGGAAGGCATCCATGAATGCCGAATAGCAGAGGCCCCACAATCCGAGGTAGCCGAGCGTCACTCCGATCTCGTAGAGCCCGAACGGCGCGTGCGCCGACTCGTAATGCAGAGACGGGTACACCTCGACGTACCGCAGGAGCCAGAGCCCGACCAGACTGCAGAGCGCGAAGATCACGAGCGTGGGCAGGTACACCTTCGCGGCGCGCGAGAGGAGTCCGAAGAACGGGAGTACGAACACCAGGAAGACCACGGGCAGCGTGAACTTCAGCCACGGCGCGATGAGGCGCAGCCGCGCCCAGTGCGTCTCTTCCCCCATGTTGCCGTACCAGATCACGAGGTACTGGCCGAAGGTGAGGTAGCCCCAGAAGGCGGTGAACGCGAAGCACAGCTTTCCGAGATCGTGGAAGTGATGTTCGGTAATGAGGTCGTACGCGTTCAGGTGCCGCCGCCACCACATTGTCAGGAGTGCCCAGCTCATGAGGGCGCCGAGCCACCCACCCATGAAGAACCACCACGAGTAGAGCGTGCTCTGGAAATGCATGTCGAGCGTCATGGAGAGATCCCACGACAGCAGCGACATGAAGAAGCCGAATGCGAGGCACAGGAACACGGCCAGCCGTCCCTGTCGCGAATGCGTCGTGTGAATCTCCCGACGCTCGTCGCCGAACCCTCGGCGCATGCGGTCGCGAAGGCCGCGAGCCCACCGCGCACCCGCCTCCTGCGAACGGCCGACATTGAGGCGAACGGAGGTGTAGATGTACCACACGCTCAGCAGCACGAGAATGCCGAAGGCCACCAGATCCCGGCCGATGAGGAAGGCGGGATCGAACCACAGGACCTTCTCCGGCACCGGTGGAGCCTCGTGCGTCCACGGGAAGATGTGGTGCCGGCCGAGGAAGATCAGCACCAGAAGAAGGAACGCCACGGGAAGAAAGGCGACGTACCCTTCGAGAAAGCGCACCACGGGGCGCGACCAGCGCGCGGTGGTGATGCGCTGAACGGCAACGAAGACGATGGCGGCCTGTGACACCGAGACGAAGAACAGCCAGTTCACATGCAGCGCTTGCCACGCGCGGTTCTCGCCCTGAATCGCCCCGAACAGAAAGACGACCGCGCCGAGAATCGCGAGGATGACGCTGAGGAGCTTCACTCCGCGCCCGATCGGGCGATCGGTCGCGCTGAGGATCTCCTCGCGCGTGAGCACGTGCGCGTCGTGATGCGCGCTCATCGATGCGCTCCGGGCGGCGCGGCAGCCGCCGTCGTGTCCGATGGCGCTTCTCTCGGCGCCGCCGTCGGGCGCGCAAAGGGCACCGGTCGCGTGGGGGCTGTCAGCGAATGCGTGGGCACCGCGGGACCGTTCTCGCCCGGCTGCCCGGCGGGCTCAGTCGACACCGGGGCCCCGAGACGCCCCTGCAGGCCGCGTAGATAGTTGACGACGTCCCACCGATCCATGTCCTCCACCCGGTTGTATGGAGGCATGAGACCGCGGCCGTTGCGAATGACACCGTAGATGTAGCCATCGCTGCGATTCTTCGTGATGTCGGCGACCAGCGATGGCGCCGGCAAACCGTAGCGCGTCACCGGACCGTCTCCTGCCCCCGCCGCTCCGTGGCACACCGCGCAATTGATCTGATAGTGGCGGCGCCCGTTGGCGAGAGAGCTGTCCGACACCGGCGTCGGGTTCGGCAGCAGCGCGAGGGAGTCGAGCGCCGCGGGTGTGGGCTGACTCGAGATCACGAACGCGGCGACGGTGGTGCCATAGATAGGAACGGAAAACTGTGGATTCCCGCGCGGAGGCAGGCTCTCGGGCCGCACGCCAAGCCACGTCACCGTGTCGCTCCACTGCTGCTCCCACGGCTCCTGTCGAGGCTGGTCGGAGAAGGTGGTGAACCAAGGACACCCGGCGAGAACGAACGCGAATGCGGAAACCGGAATGCGGAATGACGGACGACGAGATGCGTCGAGCGCGACGCGGAGTCTCCCGGCGTCCCGCATTCCGTCTTCCGCCTTCCGCATTCGATGCTCAGCGCTCACGCCGCACCTCCGCCGCTCCGTTCTCCTGCAGCACCTGCGTCACCTTCGCCTCGCGATCGGGCGGGCACTCGACCCAAATCCCGTAATCGCCGTCGCTGAAGCGCGCATCGTAGCCAACGGTCATCATCAGGCGCGGAACCCGCGCCACGGCGAACATGCCGAAAACGGTCGACAGCGCGCCGACGAGCACCATGACCTCGAACCCGATGATCGTGTACGGGACCCATGATGGAATGGGTTTGCCGCCGACCACCATCGGCCAGTACTCGGAGACCCAGATCGCGATCCAGAAGCCGAAGGTGACGCCGAGCAGTCCGCCGATGAGCGTGAAGCGCCTGACGACGCTTGGCCCGTGCGCGAGCGCGTGCTCGAACTCGTGTCGCGGCGTCGGACTGTACACGGTGATCGACCCCGCCTTCGCCTGACGAAGGGCGGCGATGGCATCGACAGCAGCATCGAGCTCGCGGAACACGCCAAGGACGCCAGCCATTACTCGTGTTCTCCGGGAGTCTCAGGCGAGTAGTCGACGTGCTGCCCCGAGACGTTGATCTCCGTGGTCGCCGCGTGCGTCCGCAGGCGCGGCGGGACGATCTCCTTCACCTCGGAGATCGCGATGACCGGGAACTGCTTGATGAAGAGCAGGAACCACATCGAGAACCAGCCAAAGCTGCCCATCAGGATCGACCAGTCGACCCATGTGGGCGCATACGTCGTCCACTGCCAGGGCTCGAACTCGTGGGAGAGTGACGGCACGACGATCACGAAGCGCTCGAACCACATCCCGAGATTGATGAACAGGCTCAGGATGAAGAGCCACGTGGTGTTGCGACGCATCCGCTGCGAGAACAGCGTCAGCGGCAAGATCATGTTGCAGGTGAGCATGATCCACGCGGCCCACCACCACTGGCCGAAGACGCGGTTCATGAAGTACTCCTGCTCGACCTTGTTGCCGCTGAACCACGCCACCCAGAACTCGGTGAGATACGCGAGGCCAACCACGAGCGACGTGAAGAGGCACAGCTTGGCCGCGGCGTCGAGATGATTGATCGTCACGTAGTGGCGCAGGCCAAACCACCGACGCAGCGGGATGATGATCGTGAACACCATCCCGATGCCGGAGAAGATGGCCCCGGCGACGAAGTACGGCGGGAAGATCGTCGCGTGCCACCCGGGAACGAGCGCCATCGCGAAGTCGAACGACACCACCGAGTGCACGGAGAGCACGAGCGGTGTCGAGAACGCGGCGAGGAACAGATACGCGCGCGTGAAGTGGCGCCATTCGCGATCGCTGTTTCGCCACCCGAGCGAGAGGATCGAATAGATCCGCTTGCGAATGGGGTTGAGCTCGCGATCGCGCAGCGCCGCTATGTCCGGAACAAGTCCCACGTACAAAAACGTCGTCGAGACGGTGAGGTACGTGAGGATCGCGAACACGTCCCACACCAGCGGACTCTTGAAGTTTGGCCAGATGAAGCGCCAGTGCGGGTATGGAATCAGCCAGAAGAACTTCCACGGCCGCCCGAGGTGCAGAATCGGGAAGAGTCCCGCCGTCATGACGGCGAAGACGGTCATCGCTTCCGCGCATCGATAGATCGTCGTGCGGAACCCGGCGCGGAACAGATAGAGAATGGCGGAGATCAGCGTGCCCGCGTGCCCGATACCGACCCAGAACACGAAGGTGATGATGTACACGCCCCACATCACCGGCGGGTTGTAGCCGGCGACGCCGAGGCCCATGTAGATCTGATAAATCCAGGTGCCGATCCCGATCAGCAGCGCGGTGATCGCGATCCCGAGGCCGATGAACCAGGCGACGGTCGGCGTGAGCGTCGCGATGATCTCGTCGTTGACCTGCTGGTAGCTCCGAACGGCGGGAAGCTGAATGTTCGCCGACGGGATGTTCGGACGCGGCATCTCCTCGACTGGGCGGGCGACGCTAGCCATGTGTCGCCTCCTACCCGCCCGCCGGCGCGGCTGCCGCGGGCGCCCCCGGCGCAGCAGGTGCCGGGTGAGTGACCTTCTTCAAATAGACCACAGCGGTGAAGGTGTTCAGCTCCTCGAAGACATGGTACGCCCGCTCATCGTGCACCTGCCGCGCAACGGTCCAGCGCTCGTCCGCGGCATCGCCGAACATGATTGCTCGCGAAGGGCAGGCCTGCGCGCACGCGACCGTGAACTCGTCAGGCTCGAGCTCGCGTCCTTCGGAGCGTGCACGATTCTCCGCTTCGCGGATGCGCTGCACGCAGAAGGTGCACTTCTCCATCACGCCCTTTCCGCGGACGGTGACGTCGGGATTGAGCTGCCAGTTGAGCGGCTCCGGCCACGCGTATTGCGGGCGGTTGGTTTCGCCGTACCCGAACCAGTTGAAGTAGCGGACCTTGTATGGACAGTTGTTGGAGCAGTACCGCGTGCCGACGCAGCGATTGTAGACCTGGACGTTCAAGCCGTCGGGCGAGTGGTACGTCGCGAACACCGGGCACACCGGCTCACATGGCGCGTTGCCGCAGTGCTGGCAGAGCATCGGGACGAATCGCGTCTCGAAGTCGGCGGTATTCTCGTCGCCCTCCCAGTAGCGCTCGAGCCGTATCCACGCCATCTCGCGGCGAGCGCAGGATGTTCGCACCGGCGCTTCGCGGCAGTCCCTGTGTGTGTCCGCTCTGATACGCCGCACCGACGGTGGGAATGTTGTTCTCGGCGTAGCACGCGGTGACGCACGCCGAACATCCCGTACACCGGGCGAGGTCGACCGTCATCGCCCAGCGGCGCTTCGCCATTCCCGTCGGATGCTCCGGATCGTAGAGACCCACCTCGTTTTTCCTGGGATTCCGCAGCGCACCTTCGGCATCAGCGGCGATGGGCGCGCGAAGACCGGGCAGCGGCTCGTGTGAGGCGTCACCGGGGATGGCGTGCCCTCCACCATGCGCACCGGCTGGTTGGCCCACAGCCGCGCCCGCGCCCCCTTCGCCAGTGCCCTGCGGTGCAACGTCGGCAGCGTGCTCTTCTCCGGTTGCCGCGCCAGCGCCACCCAGCTCGGTGACCGCCAGGGCACGCCCGATACCGCGCCCGTGCTGGCGCGCCGAGCCCTCCGTGGTCACCAGCTGCATGTACTCTCCGACCTTTCTCACGCGCACCCGCGAGCCGCTCCATGCCGCCATCCCTCCGCGATCGAAGCCGAGGCTGAGCGCATCGAGCGGATTGGCGCCGACATCTTTCGCGAATCGGCCGTAGGCTGTGTGTCCCTGCCCGAATGCCATGGCGACCGTGTCGCGGCGAATGCCCGGATAGAGGTACGCCGGCGCGCGTACGGTGCCACCGGCGCCCTGCACCTCGATCACGTCACCAGGCTGAATGTCCAGCCGCGCGCCGGTCTCGGGATGCATCTCGATCCACGACTGCCAGCAGATCTTGCTGACGGGATCGGGCAGCTCCTGCAACCAGGGCTTGTTCGCACCATCGGCCCCGAGCACGGCCGACGGATAGACCACGAGAATGAAGTCGCCGTCGCCTTCGACGGGAGCGGGAACCGTCGTCGCGTCGGCGGGGGTTGGCGCCCGCGGCGCGCGGCGCGCCGTGGCTCCACTCGTTATGCCGCGCGCGAGCGCGGTGGCGAATGCCGTCCCGCCGCCGGGAAACCGACTGATCAGCCAGGAGCGATAATCCGTGCCAGTGACCCGGCCAGCGGCCTGAGGCGTCGCCGCAGCGACCTCGAGCAGGACGTCCGCGGTTGCACGCGTGCGGAACACCGGATCCATCGCCGGCTGCTGCAGCGACACCACGTTAGGCGTGGCCTGGGCGTCTCCCCACGACTCGAGTGGGTGGTGATCGGGGAGGACGAGATCGCACAGCTCGGCGGTCTCGTCGGGATAGCTGGTAAAGGCCACCTTGAACGGCACACGCTCGAGCGCTTCGGCTACCTGCGCCGACTTCGGCATGGTGAACATCGGGTTCACCCCGCGAAGCATGACCAGTGGAACGAGTCCGCCTCGCATCCGTTCGAGTGCGGCACTCATGTCCGCGATCGTGGCGGCGCCCTCGAACGCGCTGATCGGCGTCGCCGGCCGAATCGTGACTCCCACGTTTCCGGACGCCTGATTGATCGCGTTCACGGCGCGTGCGACCTCGCGCGCGTTGACCGTGCTCACGCCGGACATCACGAGATTCGGGCGCGCGGCGGCCAGCTCGGCGCCTAACCGCTGAAGCGTCTCGACCGGGACATCCGCCGCGCTCGCGGCTCCCGCCATGTCGGCTCGCCCGCCGCCACGGACCGCAGCGAGCAGCGCGTTGGCGACGACGAGCTCGCTCCCGCTTCGCGCGGGGATCCACTCATCGGCATTGAGGCCGGTGAGAGAGCGGCGCGCGCCGATGTACACGAAGCGAGGCGCGCCCGCCATTTTCGCCCGCGCCTCGGCGAAATCGAGCTGCTGTGGAACGCTCGCGCCCCACGCATCGAGGAAATCGGCGCCGATGGAGACGATGAGCCGCGCATCGGCGAACGAGAGGGACGGCCACGCAACGCCGTATGCCTCACGATTGGCGGCGATGACTGCGTGATCCATCAGGGGATCGACCGCGAGATGCGGCGCCAACCCCATCGCGCTCAGCCACTGATCGAGGAAGAATGGAAAGCTTCCCGTCTCATGGCGGTTGAGGAATACGGCATCCCCTCCACGTCCGCTCGACCGAGCCTCGTCGAGCCGCTGGCGAAACAGCTGCACCGCCTCCGGCCACGTGATATCCACGAGGCGTCCCTCACGACGGACGCGTGGGCCATTGTAGCGGTCGGGGTTGTACAGTCCCTGTAGCGCCGCCTGCCCCCGCGCGCAGAGAGCGCCCCGGTTCAGCGGATGCTCTGGATTTCCCTCGAGCTTGATAGCGCGGCCGTCGCGTGTCTCGGCGATGACACCGCATGCGGCGGCGCACTCGCGACAGGTCGTGGCGAAATATGTCGAGACGCCGGGAACGGTCTGGTCCGGACTGACCAGGTAGGGAATGAGGCGTCCGGCTTCGCTCGGACCGCAGCCCGCAGCAGCCGCCCCGGCGCCGGTGACACCGAGGATCTTCAGGAACTCGCGGCGTCGAACGCCCGTGGGCTGTGTCGTGTCGCTCATCGGGTCAGTAGTGACACACGCTGCAGTCGTAGCGGACCTGACGCTGCACGTGACAGTTCACGCACCACCCCATGTTGAGCGACTCCTGCTGGTATACGGGGAGCATCTCCTGCACTTGTCCGTGACAGGTTTGACAGGTGACGCCGGCGTTCACGTGACGCATGTGCGGGAATTGCACGTAGTCCGGGACCTTGTGAATGCGCACCCACGGAATCGGCTGATTCTTCGTCGCGAACTGCTGGAGCTTCGCGATTTCCGGTCGCTCGGTGCCGTCCGGGCGTCGCGCGCCGACGATCGTGTGGCACCCCATGCACGTGCCGACCGCGGGGAGCCCCGGATCCGGGGATTTGTTCGCCGAGTTGTGGCAATACAGACAGTTCATCTGCAGCGCCACGACGTGTGGATTGTGCGGGAAGCGAATTGGCTGTTCGGGGGCGCGGCCTTGCGGAGTGGACCCGCCGCTGACGGCGGAAAGGAGGATGGCAGCGGCGGCCAGGGCGAGGAGCCCGGGGTACACCGCCCACTTCTTCCTATTCGTCATCGCGCGCAGGGTGCGTGGATGGAGGCCGACGTCTTGTGAAATTGTTCACAAGCCCACTCAACGGCGGGTATAATGCTCTGATCTCCGGGCGCTTCGCAAGGGTCTATGAGAACCGTGAAGAAGTCGGATTTCAGAGCGCACCGACCTACGTCCGCACTGCCGACTGCGCGGACTTCGCGATCTCGTTCGCGGTCGTCAGCGTCGCCCCGCTGAGGTCGTCGGGAAGCAACGCGAGGTTTGCGCGCGGCGTCTGTGTGAGACGCAACGGCCACGCGCTGCCGTATACGAACCGCTCGGCTCCGCAGGTTCGTAGCAGAATGCGCGAGGTCATCCTCCGGCGGTCCCCACAGCCACGAGATGTCCCACCAGATACGCGCGCGCTCGCCCGGCGTGAGCCCCCAATGAACTTCCTCGATCAGGGCCCTCCCCGCCGCGCACACAATCACGTGCACCCGCTCGCTGGCACGCACAATCGATCGGATCGCCGCACCGCTCAGGTCGCCGGCGGTGTCCATCCAATGCCGCTGTCGTAGATCCTCGAAGCGTGCCGTGAGCACGAGCACCACACCCAGGTCACCGCAGGCAACGGCGAGATCGAGCATCGACCGGTCCTGGGGGGACAGACCCCATTGCGGCGGATAGGCGCGCACCGCCTGAACGCCACGGCCGGCAATGTCTCGCAATGAGCGCTCCCATTGCGGCCAATCGGGACGTACGCACGGAACAGGACGAAGGACGTCGGGCCAGCGCTCCAGCGCGCGAACGAGCGCATCGTTGCCAGTCGACGGATCGCGCCAGAACGCGGACGGCAGATGGCCGACCCATGCCCCGTTCACACCCTCGCGCTCCAGCACGCGGACGAGGACCTCCGGATCGGGATGGGGCACGTCCCGGAACGGATACGGCCCGATCCATGTGTGCACGTCGATCGTCACGACGCCCTCGCCGGTGTGCGGCGCGCCGCCGCGTCGGCGCTCTCGATCGCCGGAAAGCTGCCCACCGGGAAAATTCTCGCGGCGTTGCGCCATCGGATCGCGGCGAGGTCCTGCGAGGAGAGACCGATCACCTCGAGCGCCCACAGCTTCGCGAGCCCGGTCTCCATCGTGAGATCGGAGCCCCAGAGCATTCGTGACGCGCCGACGGCGGCGACGGTCCGGTCCAGCATCCCACGATCCACCCCGCTCCCGGACAGGTCGACGTACACGTTAGGCACATTGGCGAGCGCCGGAAGCGTGTGCTGCCAGTCCCCTCCCCCGCCGATGTGGGCGAGAATGAACGACACGCCGGGGTGCCGGATGGCGAGTCGCGCCAGCTCCATCCCGTCTGACGCCTCCTGCCCCGGCCAGTCCCGGCGGCGGTGCTGCCAAACGTGCTGAAGCACCGGCACGCCGCGACGTGCAGCTTCCTCGGCGATCGGATCCAGCAGAGGATCATCTGCCCGGCGACTCGCCGCGAGCTTGATGCCGATGGCGCCCTGGGTGAGACACCGTCCGATTTCAGCCAGCGCGTGCTCGGTGTCGTTGGGATTCACCGTCACGTAACTCCGAACGCGGTCGCCCTCCCGCTGTTGCAGTGCCAGCATCTCGTCGTTGCCGAGCGACACATCGGGCGGCGATGGGAAGTAGATGGGCGAGGTGTGTCCCCACGAGCCGAGAATGGAGGCAACGTGGACGGTGATGCCGATGCGCTCACCCGCGCGCAGCCGCGAGGCGTTGCGCTCCCGCCAATCCCTGCGACCACACCGCGAGTGCAGAAAGTGGGCGTGGACCTCGATGAGCGGGTCACGCCCCGCCAACGGCTGGTCCGTCACGCAGCGATCACTCCTCGTCGCGAAGCCGCACGAGCGCCGAGCTGGCGGCGCTCTCGATCTCCGCGATCGCTTCCTCATCGTGCGCCAGCGACGGGAAATCGTAGGCGCCCCGCTTGAACAGCACGCCGGCCTCGACGGCGAGCTCGAGGAACCGGCTCTCGCGTGCAGGGGAATCAAAGCGTATGAGCCACATGTGATCGAGGCCATCGACTCGGACGCCATTGATGCGACTGGCGATAATCGCTCGATCGACTGCCGCTCGCATTTCCGCACCGACCTCGCCCAGCGATTCGCACACCTCGGCCCGGGCATGCCACTCGATGACGGCTCGCGCTGCGGCCAGGGCCACCGTCTCGCTCGCCAGCGTCGAGGAGATCCAGGTATCGCTGGCGGCGCGCATGATGGACTCGCGGCCCACCACCGCGGACAGCGGGTATCCGTTGGCCAGCGCTTTTCCGAAGACGGCGAGGTCGGGCATGACATCCACCAGCTCCTGATACCCGCCCGGCTTGAGTCGGAATCCGGTCTTGATCTCGTCGAAGATCAGCACGGCGCCCGATTCATCGCAGGCGCGCCGCGCCTCCGCGATCCACTCGACTGACGGAAGGCGCTCGATCACCGGCTCGATGACGATCGCCGCGAGCCGACTACCGACGTGTTTGGCGGCTGTGTCGAGCGCATCGACGTCGTCGTAAGGCACACGGACGATGTCGGCCCGCACGCTCTCCGGCACGCCACTGGCGTCGCTCGACCAATCGAGCCAGCCGAAATAGCCGCAAGCGATGACAACGGGGCGACCAGTGTGCGCGCGGGCGATTCGCACCGCGGCCGCGACGCCTTCTGCACCCGTCTTGAGGAAGCGCACCTGCTCCGCGCATGGGACGAGCTCGGCGAGTCGCTCCGCGACGTCGATCTCCATCGCGGGCGAGAGGCCGCACACGTTCCCGTTGCTCGCCGCCTCGAGTACGGCCTGCGTGACGACGTCGTCGCCGTAGCCGAGTGCGACGGCGCCGAGCGCCATGGTGCAGTCGATCAGCTCGCGCCCCTCGGCGGTCTCGATGCGGCAGCCGCGCGCACGCGTGAAATGTGTCGGCAGCTCGCCGACGCGTTCGCCGAACAGCGCCTCCGGGCGCTTGCTCCCGGTGGAAGCGCCGCCGGGAATGATCGCGGCGGCCCTGGGGCGCCACACGTTCTCGTCGGATCGATCGAAGTCGAGGATGGCCATCGCGACTACAAGAACGCGGCGGCTGCCACGACCGTCAAGGTCGCCGCTGGGCGCGCTCGAGCGATCGCGACACCTCGATCGCCATCGCACGCAGCAGCTCGATCTCGCGCGCATCGGGCGCCGCACGAAAGGTGAGCGAGCGGAAGGATCGCATCACCAGATCTCCGTTCCGCGTCTTGAAAAAATCGATGGCGTCGAGCGCGCGCTCGATGTCGGCGAAGAGCCGCTCGAACTGTTCGCTCGTCGCCGGCGGGGCGTCCTTGCGCGGAGCGCGCCGCGGCCGTGTGTGCTCGGGAGCGGCGAGGCGGAGCTCGTACATGGCGATGAGCGCGGCCTGAGCCAGATTGAGCGAGGCGTAGTCAGTGGTCGGAATCGTCACCACGACGTGCGCTCGATCCAGAGCCTCGTTGTCGAGTCCGCGATCCTCCCGGCCGAACAGGAGCGCGACGTCTCCCTCGGCGGCAAACCCCACCAGCCCTTCCGCGGCGGTTCGAGGGTCCGCGACGCGTCGCTTGGCCGCGCGATGGCGTGCGGTGTACGCGGCGACGTGGACGCAGCCTTCGAGTGCCTCGTCCACGGTGTCGCAGTGTCGAATACCGGCGACGATGTCTTCACTGTCGTGCGCGACGAAGTGGATCCGGGACGCGTCGTATTCGCCCGGGCGAACGAGGGTGAGCGAACGCAGGCCCATGTTCTTCATCGCGCGCACCACGGCCGCGATGTTCACCGGATCCTGCGGCTCGTGGAGCACGACCCGCACGCGCGCGAGCGGATCAGACACGCTCGACGACCACGGGAAGAAAGCGCGCGGGAGACTGCCGGTCGCCCTGAAGGTATATCCAGTCTCCGCCGCCACTCAGCGCGAGCTGTCCGCGACGGCGCACGCGGCCGGCGGCCATTCTCGTTCACGATCACGTCGATCGCGATCGGGAGCTCACGGTCAGATCCAAACGCATTGAGCGGAACCTCGAATCGCATGGAGTAGCCGCGAGGCTCGCGGGTCCATCCAGCGGTGAGCGGGATGTCGCGGCGCGCACCATTGACGACGTGGGTACGTACGCGCGGTTGTGGTTGCTCGGGCACCACCAGCCACGCCGCGGGACGGTCCCAGCCTCGCGCAACGAGATAGAGCTGGACGCCATCACTGTGGATGTCGGGATGTTCATTGTCGAGCGCGGGATCGATGGCATCGGCAGCGCGGAAGATGAGCTCGGACTTCCCCACCACCACCTCGATCACGAGATACTGCTGCGTCGCGCTGAGTGCGATCTCCGCGTGAGGAGCCCCGGCCTCCTGCCAACTCTCCTCCGATCGGCGGTACGCGCTCCGACCAAGCTCGAAGCTGAGCGGTCCGTGCGTGGGGCGTAGACGAAGCGGTTGCGCGGACGCGATACCACGCGGTGGCGGAGCGCCACCTGCCGACCCGGATTCGGCTGAGCGCATTCCGCCCAGGTCGATCGAGCTGCGGGCGCCGCCGGCGTGCAGGGTCACCGACCATCCCCCTTCCACCCGTCGGTGCTCATGCCGCTCGCGATCGCCGCGGTGAACCGTGATCGCCCCCTCCAGGCTCAGGCCGGTAACCGCGCTACCCCAGCTCCAGACACTCGTTATGCTGCCCTCGCGCGCTCGCGCCTCCAGCAGTGAGAGCTGACGCTCCGGAGAGGCGGGCGGCCCGGGCGCAATGGCTCGCCACCACTGTGCGCGGGCACTGGGCGCTACCCAGCCGTTCACATGCTCGGCGTCGCGATGCCGTAAATGCACGACGGTGCCGGGAGGGACTTCGGCACGCTCGCTGTCGTGCAGGTAGGTGAACCCATCATCGGCGGCGCCGCCCCCATGTATCGGCGCGCTGACGAACGCGAGATCGGGAATATCTGCCGGGACGTGAATGGGAAGAAACGCGGAGACGTCACCGCGGCTGGTCCACTCGAAACGGTCGAGGAGATAATCGGTCATTACGATGATCGAACGGCGCGCCTGCACATTGTGCGCGAGACCGTCGATGGGCACCTCGGCGGCAATCCAGCCCGCGGCGCCTCGCTCCTCGTGTGCGAGGAGCCTGCCCGAGGCCCGGCGCTGAGACACCCCATCGAAGAACGGGGCGTTGTGCGCGAGAGTCGACCGATACCAATGAAGCGAGGGGTCCACGTAGGAGCCCGTGCCGTAATCGTCGAGAATGCGATCCTCACCGCGCGCGAACAGTACGTTGAGGCGATCAGGGTGTCCGTGTCCTCCGCCGGTGTGGCCGTAGTCGAGCGCTACGTAGGTGCGCCCGCCATTGCGCCGAAAAACGGCGAGCCCCTGCGCCTCGAGGAGCACTGATCTGTCGGCAAGTGCCGGTGCGGAAGGGAGGCTGGGACGCGCAAACAACAGCCCACGCCATCCGAGGTCGGCCCGGGTGAGCGACGACGCCTCCTCGTGAGGCTGCGTGTCCGCGGCGCTCCGCCACCGTCCCGTGTCGCGGCGGGGCGTCGCATCGCCGTACAACCGGTCGAGCGCCGCCGAGAGGCGCGGGTCTTCACGCCGACCGAGCCCGAGCTCGAAGCTTTCCGCAAACCGCCATTGCCGCAGCGAGATCGCGTATTGGGAGTCGCGTCGCGCTGGAATCGTGAGGTCTGGCAGGGCCGTGAGCAGTGGCAACGCGAACCCCTCCTCGAACCGCCTTACGAGATCGCGTGGCAGTGGACAGCCCATTGCCTCGGCGATGGTTACGCCGTACCAGAGCCCTCGGTGCGCGAAGACATGATAGTTCTCTCCCTCGTACCACGATCCATCGGGAAGCAGGCCGCGAGCGACCTCGGCGATCCCCGAGGGACCAAGAATGGCGCGTTCCGAAAGCGCGGAGTCATCGAGCAGACGCGCCGAGGCGAGCAGCGCCGCCGCGTTCCACACCTGGCGATTGGAGGCACCCTCGTCGAACGAGGCGATCAACCGGGCGCTTGGCTCCACGATCCGCTCGCGAACGCGGGCGCCGAGTTTCCCCGTTCCCGTCAATTCGAGGAGTGAGAGAGCGACACAGATCTGCAGCAGCCAGATGGACTCGAGGTAGGTGCTAAAGAACAGCCGTGTCGGCCCGAGCGCGTTGTCGCGGTTGGGATAGCTCAGATATCGCTCGGCATACGTCTCGAGGATCTGGCTCGCGAGGTCAATCAGGGTCGTCTCCCCGGTGAGCGCATGCAGCGTCGCCGCGTGCACGGCACGCTCCGCGAGCCAGAGCTGATAAGAGGTCACCCACCAGAGGTAGTCGCGCTCACGGGCGTACACCGATCCGCACCGGGGGCACGCGTGGGTTCGTGGCGAATACGGATCGAATCTCAACAGTGAGCCGTCTCGTTCGCAGCGTCCCCCGTCCCTCGAAAGAAGCGCCTTCTCGTGAGGCACCTCGAATCCTTCGCGAAGAAGGCGATCGAGATCCGCGCGAAGGGACGCCGTGAGTGGTGCGAGCGCACCGGCCGCGATACCGCGACGGTTGTCGAGCCCCACCGCATTGATGAGAAGCGTCACGGCTGCACTCTCCACTGCACGAGCGTGGCGAGCTCTCCGCGAAGGTCCATGCGCACGCCCTGCAACCGACGCGACATGCCCTGCAACCCGCGCGCATGATACAGCCAGGCGACCGGCATCTCCCGGGAGAGCTCACGCTGCACCTCGTGCCAGGCCGCTCGCCGCTGATGATCATCCTCCGCCACGCGCGCGGCGGCGAGCAGGGCGTCGAGACGCGCGGTGTGAAACCCGGCGTAGTCGAGCGCCCCTCCAGCGAGCCGTGAATCGAACATCGACGTGAGATAGGCGAGCGAGAGGTCGCCCGGGCACTCCAGTGAGCAGCGCGTCGAAGCGCTTGTCGCGAGCGCGCGCCTCGGCGAGGAACGCGCCCATCTCGCGCTGTCGGATCTCCAGCCGGATGCCGAGGGCCGCAAGGTCGGCCTGGATGAGCTGTTCGGCGGCGTTGTCCGCGCTCCCCACCGTGAGCAGCTCGAACCTCAAGGGTATGCCATCCCGCGTGCGCGGATCGTCGCCACGGCGAATCCAGCCGGCACTGTCCAGCAGTGCGGCGGCCATCACGGTGTCTCGGTGGACCAGGTCGGGCAGAGCCGACGGGTGATCGGGCGACACGGGACCAGCCGCCGGCGTCGCGAAGCCGGCCAGGGCGGCGTCGATGATTCGGTCGCGATCGATCGCCACCGCGATGGCGCGCCGTACACGCGGATCGTTGAAGGGGGGCCGGCTCGAGTTGAACACGAGGCCATACGCCACCAGGACGGGATAATCGACGACACGAAGCGCCGGATCGGTCGCCGCGACGTCGGCCATCGATGGCGAAATTCCGGCCATATCGAGCTCGTGGCTGACGAGGCCGGCAAACTTCGTCGAGGCTTCGTCCACGACCGCGACGACGAGCCGCTCGATCATCGGTGGCCCACCTAACGACGGGACGAAGTCGGCGTTGCGGACGAACGTCCACCGCTGGCCAGCTCGCCGGTCCACGAACCGGAAGGGCCCGTTGCCCGTCGGCCGGTCGCCGAACGTCGCGCGGCGGAGCTCCGAGCGCGGCACTCCCTCGAGCAGGTGCGCGGGCGCGATCGGCTGCTCGCACAGCACGAGGGGAAAGGCCGATTGCGCACGCGCGAAGCGAATGACTACCGTCGAGTCATCGGGTGCCTCGACTCCGTCGACGTCGGCGAGCTCCGCGAATCGTGGTGAGCCCGTCTCCGCATCGCGCACGGCTTCGAGGGTGAATCGCACATCGCGCGCGGTGGTCGGGTGCCCGTCGTGCCAACGCACGCCGGTCGCCAGCTGCAGGCGGAGGCGACGCCGATCGGCGGACCACGCCCACGCCCGTGCCAGATATGGAGCCGGCTGGAGCGCATCATCATACCGGGCGAGCGTCACGAACAGCGCATAGCGCTGGATCTGGCGCGCCATCGGATGCAGGGTGATCAGCGGATTCGCCGACTCGAGATCGGCGCCCGACGCGATCACGACGGTCTCGGCTCGCCGCTCGGGTTGCCCGCACGCCAGCAACGCCGCCGCAAGCAGGATGGTTGACGTGCTTCCCCTCACCGGCATCATCACGTCATGCGCAACGTCGTGAGCCGCCTCGGGGGCAGCGTCATCCTCTTCTGGATCGTGCTCACCATCACGTTTCTCCTCGCGCGCGCGGCGCCTGGTGATCCCACCACGCTGCTCGTTCCGCCGGGCGCGAGCGCAGAAGATCAGGCGCGCCTTCGCGCCGAGCTCGGACTCGATGCGCCACTCGCGATACAATATGCACGGTGGGCCGCCCGGCTGATCAAGGGCGATCTCGGAGAGAGCTTCACCCGCCGTGCTCCGGTCCGCACCGTGCTCGCCGAGGCCATTCCGGTATCGGCGGGACTCGGCGCGGTATCGCTGGCGCTCACGTTCATACTCGGCATCGCCGTCGGAATGTATCAGGCGGCGCGGCGCGGTACGCGTTCCGATCGGGTGTTGACGATCGCGACGACAACCGTGTACGCGGCGCCCAGCTTTTGGCTGGCGCTCGCGCTCATAGCGACGTTCACGTACGGCGCGGCGCACTGGGGGTTCCCGGCCTCGCTTCGACTTCCAGCGTTCGGTATGCGAGATCCCGCGTCTGACGCAACGGGGCTCGCCGCAATCGCCGATCTCGCGCGTCACGCGGTGCTGCCGGTCCTCACGCTCGCGGCGATCGGCGCGGCCGGAATCGCGCGCTACGCGCGAACGATTACCGCCGACCTGATCTCCCAGGATTTCGTGCGCACGGCGCGTGCGAAGGGTGTCACGCGAGGCCGGGTGTACCTGCGTCACGTGCTCGCGAATGCGTGGCCGCCGCTCGTGGTGCTGCTCGCCCTCGCCATTCCCGGCCTGCTTGCGGGCTCGGTATTCGTCGAGGGCGTATTTGCATGGCCCGGTATGGGACGGGTGACCCTGGCTGCGGTGGCTGCTCGTGACTATCCCGTGATCCTCGGCGCGACCGCGGTCTATTCCGCGGCCGTGATCCTCGCGAATCTCGCCGCCGATCTTGCGCTTCCGATGCTCGATCCGCGACGGCGCGCGTGATGCCGCTTCCCCGCCGCAATGTCGCGGTGCCTCTGCTGCTGATCCTCCTCCTTGCGGTTGGAGCGGTTGCGGTGCCGCTCCTTGCCGCGGACGACCCTCGAACGATGGGGGACGTCGTCGCTCAGCGGTTTCTGCCACCGTTCACGACGGACGTCGATGGTGGGTTTCACCTGCTCGGCACCGACCGCTTCGGCCGCGACATCTTTGCACGCACGATGTTGGCGGCGCGTATCTCCCTCGTCATCGGCATCCTGGGATCACTCCTGGCTGGCGGCGTCGGCATCGCGGTTGGCGCGCTCTCCGCGTGGCGCGGCGGCCTCACTGACAGACTCCTCATGGGCGCCGCGGACGCGCTTCTCGCGATACCACGGTTGATCCTGCTGCTCGTTTGCGCCGCGCTCTGGCGCCCCGGCACCCTGACCGTCGTCGCGGTTCTCGTCGCGACGGGGTGGATGGCGGTCGCACGGCTCGTGCGCGCCGAGGTCCTCGGCATCCGCACGCGCCCCTTCGTGGAAGGCGCGGCTGCCCTCGGAGCGAAACCATCCCGCGTCCTCTGGCGACACGTCATGCCTAACGCGCTCGGCTCGGCGATCGTCGCCATCACGCTCGGGGTGGGAGGCGCCATCCTCCTCGAGAGCGGCCTGTCGTTTCTCGGACTGGGCGTCCAGCCGCCGCAGCCGAGCTGGGGGAACATGATCGCCGATGGTCGCGATGCGATCGTGATCGCCCCCTGGGTCGCCCTGGCGCCCGGCCTGGCGCTGATCATCACGGTCGTCGCCTCGACCTTCCTCGGTGACGCACTACGGGACCGGATGGCCGGTGAGAGCGTGGCGACGCTGCGCGATCGGGCCTAACGAACGAGGAGGGTCGCGACGGCCAGCGGTCCCAGCTGAATGTCCACGGCCCCCCCGTCGCGCACCCGGAGTGCTTCGCCAGGGGTCTCGTCGAGGCGAGCGCGCCTCGCTTCGCGCAGAGCCCACGCGCAGCGCCATGACCCGGTCGCGGGTCGGGACGTGACGTTCACGCAGCGAAGGACCGTCCATGCACCGTTCTCGCTCGGCTTGCAGGCGAGGAAGCGGAGTCCGTCCCCCTCCAGCGTCAGTCCCGCGACCGGTTCCAGCGGGCGTATGGCCGACCGTAACGTCCACCCCCGCAAGGGGAGGAGGACATCGTCCGCGGCGCGCTCGATGTCGCCGATGACGTCATCGTCCACTCCATGAGGGAACAGTGCGAACTCGCCGCGATAGCGTCCAATGCACTGCGCCCCGGGAGTCGGAACGGGCCAGCCTGCGTGCCCGGGGCGCTCCGGGAGGTCGTTTCTGGATAGCGCTCCGACCGCTCGTACCAACGTCACGGCGATCGCGCCGTCGTCCAGCACTTCGTACTCCCCAAGCCCATCAGAGATAATCGCCAGTCCATATGACGCGCCCTTGCGCGAGACCCAACGCGCGAGCGGCGCCGTCGCTGGCACGAGCTCCATCGATAGCGTCTCGGGCGGTTGCACGCGTGACGCTCGGGCGACGGGCCCGAACATGCCATCAGCGAGGGTGACTCCCTCGCGCACGTCGGTCGCGAAAACGATGCGCAGCCGGTGATCGCGCACGCGGTTCACGCCGTGTACGCCGACGCGCACGAACGGAGCGCCCGCATTGAGAGTGAGTATGACGGCAATGTCGTTCCGTCTGACCTGGCGTGACCGACCTTCACGCGTTGATGAGACCGGGAGATCGAGCGCAAAGCGCAGGCGCAGCTGGGCGCGCAGCGGCCCGTCGTGGGTTACCCTCGCCTCGATGAGGCGCGCCTCGTGAACGGTCGGCCGAATCGGTGAGTGTGTATACAGGTCACCCGCGTCGCCGACATCCTCGAATCGAATGAGCTGACGCCACGTGTGACCCCGAAGTAGGGACTGGAGCCGGAGCGCACCGCCATCCTCGGGCTCCAGCCGCAGAATGCCGTTGTCGAGCGAGCCCTCCGTCGCCCGCACAGGATTCACCGGCAGTCGCTCCGCAGTCTTCAGCACCGGAGGATCATCGACTTGCACAGGCGCGATTCCGTAGCCGGGTACCGTATCGATCCAGGCCACGCAGCGCGCTACTTCGACGCGATCGTTGCGTGGATAGTGTCGCGGCGATTCGATCCGATCGGACCGGGTGCGCCGGTCGAGGATCTGGAGAGGAATGCTTCCCCCTTCGAGCGTGGGACGTGCGAGCTGTCGCTCCTCGACCGGCACTCCCGCCGAACCGGGGCCGACGGGCTCGGGAGCGATCACTCGCGTGATCTCGACCTCGGCCACGCCTCCACGCGCCCGCGCGGCCGCATTGCGCGCCAGAACGTACGACGACCACGTCGGCGACACGTGCGCCTCGGCCGCATCATGCCTCATGACGTCGAGCACGGCATCTTCGGCGATCCCGCGTGCCTCGACAGCTGCTGACGAAAGCCGCTCGTCGGCGGCCCTGGCGACGGCGTCCTCTGAGCATCCGCACAGAGTATCGTGGGGGTGGCACTCGAGCAGGGTGCGCCACGCCGCGTGCAACAGCGGGCCTCGGGGGCGTGCTCCTCGGGCAGCGGCAATGGCCGCCCAGACCTCTGCCTCACGAGTGAGCAACCGCTCGATACGGGCGTTACGCCGCTTCTGATAGCCTCGAGACGACCACGTACCTGGAACCGTCCACGTGTATCCGGGAGAGAAACGGAGCTCGCCTTCGATTTCGGGAAGCTGCTCGACGGCCGCGCCCTCGACGAACGCGGCCGTGAAAGCGCTGAGCGTGCTCGCGCGCACCCGATCCGGCGGCGCTACGCGCGAGAGCGCGGAGATCGCGTCATTCAGTCGCGATTGACGAGCGTGATGATCCGCCCCGTTGAGCACGAGCAGCGCGCTCGTGCGCGCGCGACTCGCGAGCACTTCGCGCATCCCGCGCCATCGCTCCCGCGCGCGCGCTTCATCGGCGGGAAGATTCGCTCCGTATTCGTAGCCGGATGGCGGAAGATGGTGCAGGAGCACCCGCGCGCCGCCGGGTGCGCGCCAGGCAAACGCGTCGCCTTCCGGCCATACCGGTCCACCCAGCCCTCGCCAGAGGATGATGAGCGGGAGCCCGAAACCTTCCGCCAGCGTTGGAAGGTCGGAGGGATGCCCGAACGAGTCGGGGCAGTACAGCACGTCGAGCGGCTCGCCCCCGAGCGCGCGCACGGCACGACGTCCGGCCAGAAGATTTCGGACGAGCGCCTCTCCCGATGTGAGCAGCTCGTCGGCGAGCACGTACCAGGGACCCGCCTCGATCGCGCCTCGCGCCAGCGCGGCGCCAAGCTCTCGCTCGCGATCGGGGCGTACAGTGAGGTAGTCATTGAGCAGGATCGCTTGCCCATCGAGAAGAAACGCCGAACGCTCCAGCGGAGCGTCGAGCAGCTCATCGACCAACGCCACGAGTCGCTGCCGGAAGCGAGGGAACGACAGATACCATTCCCGGTCCCAATGCGTATGAGAGACGACGTGTACGTCGAACGGACCGAGAGTGCTCATGCCGGATATGAATAAAAAAAAAGGGCGGCCGATTCGGCCGCCCTTGTGCATTCGCTGGCGTCAGGCCACTGGTCTCCGGCCCGTCACGAGACGGTAGACGATCACGATAACCGCGATCACCAGGAGCAGGTGGACTATTCCACCGATGTTGACCACGAAGGCACCGAGGAGCCAAAGGATGAGCAGAATGATGGCGATCGTCCAGAGCATGCGTGCCCCCTGAGTGAGTTTTGTGTTCCGTCTGGCGCGACGATTCGTAGAGCAACACGCATGCCGCGCTCGGTGATCATCCGGTCCTGAACAACTCGGTCTGCGGCCTCGGCGTGTTAGGTGGCGGATAGGTGACCTCGCCGTTTTCCACACGCGCGATCTCCATCAGCTCGTGACGGTCAGTCGACGCGTCGAGCACGTGACGAACCTCACAGCCGCGCGCGACCAGCGCGTCGGCAATCAAGAAGCGATGACACTTCCACGGCACGGCCTCGGCGCACATGACCGTCGTCCGAACCCGTTCCGCGCCGGCGATGATCTCGTCGATCGCCTGACGAAATTCCGGCGTCCGCATGTGATCGGCGTAGGCGCGAAAGCTCTCGTTTCGCCACGCGCCGTTCGGCGAGTCGGCACGGGGCCGACGACGACCGCCCAGCGCGGCGGCGTGGCGGTACGTAATGCCGTGCGCGGCCAGCGACACGACAAGCGACTCCTGATTGAAATGCGGGTAGCGTCGCGACGTCGGAAACGCTCGCACGTCCACGAGCGCGCGAATGCCCTCGCGATGCAGCAGCGCGACGAAGTCGTCGAGCGATCTCGTCGAGTGTCCAATCGTGTAAACGGTGACGCTCACTCCGCGAGCTCGCGCTGCCGCTCGGTCTTTCGCTCGACCACTCTCTCGCGCTCGTCACGGCGCCGCGCCTGCGGGTGCTCGGCGAGGTGGTGCGCTGATTGTCGTCCAATGAGAATCCGCGTCGCACGCACGTCGTGACCGATGTCGATGAGCAGGATCGCCAGGTCTCCGCTCGCCCACAGCAAGCCCGCGAGAACGATCAGTCGGCTCCCCTCGGCGAGCAGGGTAGGAATCGCGCTGCTTCCCTGCGTCGTCAGCCCGGTCACGATCTCGGCGACCAGGAGCAGCACCAGGATCAACGCCATGAGTCGGAACAGCTTCGCGACGTAGCGAAGGCCGACGTACGGCTCCATGTCCGCAGCGCGAACCTGCATGATGGCCTCGGGACCATCGCGCCGATGCGTCGCGCCCTCACTGGCGGCGGCATTGGCAGGGCCGAGGGGCGCAGCACCGCAGTGCTCGCACGCCGTGGACAGATCCGGGCGCGCCTTTCCGCACTCCGGACAACGTCCCAGGGCTGCGGCCCTGGTCTCTTGAGCTTCTCGTGTGCTGGTCATCCGCCGTCTCCTGTGCCGATCCACCGGGCGCGGTAGCCCCGTGTATCGATGTGCGCGAACGGGCCGTGGCTGCCCGTTCCCGGATAAATGCCGCATCCGCCAATGAGCTGCGGATGTGCCCGTTCGACTCGGTCGACGGCGTCCTGAAGCACACGCGCATCGCGAATGTTCACGCGACCGTCGCCATTCAGATCATCCATCGCGCCGTTGCCGTCGTTGTCGATGTAGATATCTGCCGCGTCGCCGTACATGTGGCGGCTGAGCGCGGCCCTGCCTCGCGGATCACCACCCCCGCGATTGTACTGCGGTGTCCGGAACCCACTGAGCACCTTCACGCCGCTCGTTTGAATGCCGAGGGTGCGCAACTCGGCGAGCACCAACTCCAGCTTGTCGAGCAGCCGCGTCTCAAGGACGAGATACTTGGGCCACACCTCGAACTGGTTCTTCGTCAGGAAGTCACCCAGACGAAAGTGCTCGCTGACGTACGTGCTGCGATTTTCCTGGGTGACTTCTATGAATCCACGCGGCGGGGCATAACGGGTCGGGGCACGACCACGCTCGTTGGGCCAGCTTCCGAGGAAGTACAGCCCAATCCGTCCGCGCTGCTTCGTACTGAACGGCTTCAACGTGATGACGTTGAAGTCCGACAGGGGGCGAATGGCCGCGCCCACCTTGATCGCGACGCTCCAGATTCCCGGGTCGCCGGGGCCGCGCACGACCGAATCCACCAATGCCGAGTCGGTGGCGGCGCCTGACGAGTAGTGCACGACGGCGCCGTCCGGCAGCGTGTCGCCGACGAGCGGCGCGCCCGGCTCCCGAAACTGCGCCTGCAGACGTCCACTCTCGCCGCGCAGCGGCAACAATGCCTGCATCGCCGCCTCGGTGAGGAAGGCGGTGGTCGGCGCGTCCGAGCTCGTGAGCGCGCTCGTAATCGAGGCCGTCACGCGATTGACCCCCGCTCCGTCGTCTGGGCGCGCATCCGCCGTGGCGACGGACCACGACCAGCCGACGAGGAAGGTCGCGAGCAGGCTTCCACCGGCGATGTCCATCACCTTTTCCGTGCGCGCCGAGACACCGGCGCGATGCCAGCGGCTCTTCGGCGGCGCCGGCAGATGAAACGCCAGCTCGGCCCCATGCAGAATGCGCTGCGCCGCGTCGACAACGGCGCGCTCGACATCCTCCAGCATGCCATGGCCGGGGCCCGAGGCCCGTCCGGCGCCATGACCGTGCTCAGTCAACGCGCTGCCACCGCGCCGGTTGACCTCATCGGCGCGCCCGTGGATGTTGAAGGACTCTCTCCTGCTCTCGCATCCGGAATGGCATGGACACCCTTATCGATCTGTGGCATCGCCTTACCGACGTAGAAGCCATCGTCCGCTGGGGCGGCTACGTGGGCCTCACAACCATTGTTTTCGTCGAAACAGGTCTCCTCATCGGCTTCTTCCTCCCCGGTGACTCGTTGCTCGTCACCGCCGGGCTACTGGCTTCCCAGCCGGACTTCGGCCTCAACGTGTACTACCTCGGCCTCCTGCTTTCCGTCGCGGCGATCGCGGGCGACCAGGTCGGCTATTACATCGGGCGGAAAACGGGTCCCAGAATCTTCACCCGCGAGGACTCACGGTTCTTCAACAAGAAGCACCTGTACCGGGCCCATGCGTTCTACGAAAAGCACGGTGGCAAGACGATCGTACTCGCGCGATTCATGCCAATCATCCGCACCTTTGCGCCGGTGGTAGCGGGGGTTGCCGAGATGCGATATCGGGACTTCGTGTTCTATAACGTCTTCGGCGGCCTGCTCTGGGTATGGACCATGCTGTTCACAGGCTTCTTCCTCGGCCGCTGGATCCCCGGGATCGATCGGCACATTGAAAAGGTTATTCTGATAGTGATCTTCCTCTCGATTTTGCCGGGGATCATTCACTGGTGGAACGAACGCCGGCGCGCTCCGGCCCCCGCCGGTCCCTCTCCGACCGACGTCTGACCCGAACGCGCCCCCAAGCACTTCACGATTGGCCCGGAGAACGCGCTCATGGCACACACGCTTCCTGCTCTGCCGTACGACTTCGCCGCACTCGAGCCGCACATCGATGCGAAAACGATGGAGATCCATCACGGCAAGCATCATCAGACCTATGTCACCAACCTCAACGCCGCGCTCGACAAGGCACCGGACGTCAAGGACAAGCCGCTCGAGGACCTGCTCAAGAACCTGAACTCGGTACCCGAAGCCGTTCGCACCGCCGTGCGGAACAACGGCGGCGGCCACTGGAATCACTCGCTGTTCTGGGTGCTAATGGCACCGAAGGCGGGCGGCGAGCCGAGTGGCGCGCTGGCCAAGGCCATTGGTGAAGCGTTCGGCGACTTCACGAAGTTCAAGGAGCAGTTCGCCGCAGCCGGGACGGGACGCTTTGGATCGGGGTGGGCCTGGCTGCTGAAAGACGGGGGCAAGCTCTCGATCACGAGCACGCCCAATCAGGACAATCCGCTCATGGACGGGAAACGCCCTGGGGACGTGCTGCTCGGTCTCGATGTGTGGGAGCACGCCTACTACCTGAAGTACCAGAACCGCCGGCCGGATTACATCGCGGCCTGGTGGAACGTGGTGAATTGGGCGGAGGTGGCGAAGAGGTTCGGGAAGTAGAATGCGGAATGCGGAATGCGGGTAAGAGCATGATGCGCTGAGGGCTCCGAGAACCGACTCGGAGCCCTCGCTTGCTTGCGGTTACCTGGAATCCGCATTCCGTATTCCGCATTCGGAATTACTCGCCTTCCAAATACGTGTACCCTTCCAACCCAGCCACGTAATCCGCAATGAAGGCATTCGCCTCTTCGCGGGAGAGTGTCTTCGCTGCCGTCACCTTCCGGCGGAACGTCGCCAGCAGATCGGACGCCCGGAACTGCACGTAGTTCAGCACCTCGGTGACGGTATCGCCGTGCACGAGATCCGTCACCTCGTAGCCGTTAGGCGCCAGGCGGATGTGCACGGCGTTCGTGTCGCCGAACAGGTTGTGGAGGTCGCCCAGGATCTCCTGATAGGCCCCCGTCAGGAAGAAGCCCAGGATGTACGGCTGACCCTCGTGCCAGGGATGGAGCTCCAGGCTCGGCTTTCCCTTTCGCCCGCCCGTGAACCGGTCGATCTTGCCATCCGAGTCGCATGTCATGTCCTGCAGCGTGCCACGACGCGCCGGCGCCTCATCCAGACGGTGAATTGGCATGATCGGGAACAGCTGATCGATCGCCCAGCTGTCGGGCAGTGACTGGAACACCGAGAAATTGCAGAAGTACCGGTCCACGAGCGCCGACTCGACTTCCGGCAGCAGATCCGCGTATTCCTCGCGATCGAGCTGCGCGAGCTTCGCGATCTCGTTCACCGTGGCCGTATAGAGCTGGTCGGCCATCGCGCGGCCGCGCAGCGTGAGCACGCCGCTCTTGAACAGCTCGTGCGCGCGCTCCTTCGCGAAGGTCGCGTCGTGGTACACCTCGCGCACGCTCTTCGTCGAGATGGTGTCATACCCCTCGCGAAGCTCGTGGAGTACCAGATGGTCGTCCTCGGTCGGCACCGGCGGCGACACCGCCACCGGCGTTTCCACGTCGATCACCTTCACGAGCAACAGCGCATGATGCGCGGTGAGCGCGCGCCCCGACTCCGAGATGATGTGGGGCATTGGGAGCCCCTGCTCCCGGCATGCCTCGCCGATGGTGTAGATGACGTCGTTCGCGTACTCCTGAAGCGTGTAGTTGACGCTCGAGATCACGGTGGTACCCGAGCCGTCGTAGTCGACGCCGAGTCCTCCCCCGACGTCCACGTGGGTGATGTTGACCCCGAGACCACGCAGCTCGGCGTAGAACCGAGAGACCTCCGCCAGACCGGCCTTGATGTACCGGATGTCGGTGATCTGCGAGCCGAGGTGGAAGTGGATCAGGCGGAGAATGTCGAGGCGTCCGAGGGCGGCGAGCTTGTCGATCATTTTCACCAGCTCGCTCGAGGAGAGGCCGAACTTCGACTTCTCTCCTCCGCTCTTCGCCCAGCGGCCGAATCCCTCCGATGCCAGCTTGATGCGAACGCCGGCGGTCGGCTCGACGCCAAGGGAGTCCGCCGCCTCGAGGAGCACGTCGAGCTCCGACAGCTGCTCGATGACGATGAAGACCTGGTGACCGAGCTTCTGACCCATGAGGGCCAGCCGCATGAACTCGGTGTCCTTGTACCCGTTGCAGACGATGAGGTGATCGGTGCTTTCGCGAAGCGCGAGCACCGCCTGCAGCTCGGGCTTACTGCCGCACTCCAACCCGACGCCGTGCGGCGCACCAAACTGCACGATCTCCTCGACGACGTGACGCTGCTGGTTGACCTTGATCGGGTACACGGTGGTATAGCTGGCTTCGTAGCCGAATTCCTCGATCGCAGCGCCGAACTTCTGGCTCAGCGACTCGATGCGAGAGCGAAGGATCTCCGAGAACCGGAGCAGGAGCGGCAACCCCACGCCCTGTTGCTCGAGATCCATCGCCAGCTCGAAGAGATCGAGCTCACGCTCGGGATGCGCCTTGTCGGGCCGAACGACGACGTGCCCTTCGGCACTGATGTCGAAGTAGCCGAGGCCCCACCCTTCGAATGTTGTAGAGCTGGCGGGAGTCCTCGATCGTCCAGCTTCGCGGCGGCGCGGCGACGGGCGAGCGCTCAGCGATTCGTGTGGCCATGATGGGCGAATAGTAGTTGGTTGCGCCTGTGGACCAAAGGTTGTCGAGGTCGCCAAGGTCGGCGAGGTGATCCAGGCGACCTCACCTCGATCACCTCGACGACCTCGACCGCCTAGGGATACAGAAGGCTCTCTCTCCAGCCCCCACCGTGCCGCTCGAACAGGCGCCGCTCGTGCAGCCGACTCGGGCGACTTCGCCAGAATTCGATGCGCTCCGGAATTACGAGATATCCGCTCCAGTGTGGCGGGCGGGGAACGTCACGGCCCGCGAACCGCCGCTCCATTTCGACGAAGCGCGCGTCGAGATCAGCGGCCTGCGTCAGCTCCTCGCTTTGATCCGAGGCCCATGCTCCGATCTGGCTTCCTCGAGGGCGCGTCGCGAAGTACTCATCGGCCTCCGCGTCCTCCACCTGCTCTGCGAGACCCTCGATACGGACTTGAACCTCCAGGGGCTGCCAGTGAAACGTGAGCGCCGCGCGCGGGTTCGCTGCCAGCTCCCGGCCTTTGCGGCTGCGGAGATTGGTGTAAAACACAAAGCCGCGGTCATCCACCGACTTGAGCAGGACCAGCCGTGCCGACGGCTGCCCGTCGCCTCCAACGGTCGCCAGCGTCATTGCCGTCGGCTCGGGAAGCTGCGCGCGATCGACAGCCTGTGCCGCTGCGAGGAGCGTCCGAAAATGCTCGATAGGGTCCATGCGGTCTCTAGTGAGCTTGAACGGCCAAGAGATCAGAATGTCAGAATTCAGAGAATGTAATCTGAACTCTGAATTTGAATTCTGACATCTGAGGTCACTGCCGTTCTCCATGACCAATTCCGGATGGCGGGAACGCCTGCTCGCGCTGGCCGCGGAGCTCGAAGGTCGAGTCGATTCCGCAATGGCACGCCGCGCCGACCGGAAAGGGCGACGCGATCCGCTCGTCATCCACGCCTATCGAGGCTACGGAACGAGCGAGCGCGTCCGCGTGCGAGGGCGGGTGCTCGAGGATGAGGGAATCCCCGCCGCGGGCGAGCGTGATTCCGCCTGGCGAAACGTGTTGAGCGCGGTCCGTCGGCTCGAGAGCGATGAAGTGCCCGGCGCACGCGTGGGTATTCGCTTCGCGGGTGCGACGCAGGAGCTCGTTACCGATGCCGAAGGATACTTCGACACCTGGCTCGCGCCGCGCGAGGCTCTTCACGGCGACGCGCTCTGGCATGACGTCGCGCTCGAGCTACTCGCACCACGTGACCTCGCCGTCCCGTCACCGGTGGCGATCGGCCGCGTCCTCGTGCCTCCCGCGACCGCGAAGCTCGGAGTCATCAGCGATCTCGACGACACGGTCGTGCAGACCGGAGCCACCGACGCGCGCGCGCTCCTTCGCTCGGTTTTCCTCGCCAACGCGCGCACACGCCTGCCCTTCGCGGGCGTTGCATCGTTATATCGCGCGCTGCAGGAAGGAACGGACGGTGGGCAGAACAATCCGGTCTTCTACGTCTCGAGCAGCCCCTGGAACCTGTATGACGTGCTCGCGGAGTTTCTTGCCATTCGCGAAATCCCCGAAGGCCCCATCATGCTGCGCGACTGGGGGCTGTCGAGTCGCGAGCTCCTGCCGACGTCGCACGGCTCGCACAAGATCGAGGCGATCCGGGCGATCATCGAGCTGTATCCCACCCTCCCGTTCGTGCTCATCGGCGACTCGGGTCAGGAAGATCCGGAAATCTACCGCGAGATCGTCGCGCGATATCCGTCCCGAATTCTGGCAATCTACATCCGGAACGTGACGCCTGACGCTCGCCGCGCAGACCGCATCCGCGCGCTTGCGCGAGAAGTCGCCGAGGCGCGTTCCGAGCTGCTGCTCGCGGCGGACACCGGTGAGGTCGCTGCCCATGCCCTCGATCGCGGGTGGATCGACGCCGCGGCGCTCGAACGCGTTCTCAGCGACGTCCGGGCCCCGTGATCGATCAGGAGTCTCCGTCGAGCACGTTTCCAAGCATGCCCAGCACGCCACCTTCCTCTCGGCGTGCTCCCCCCGCGCGAGGGGACGCCGCGATGATGCGATCGGCCAGCCGCGAGAAGGGGAGCGTCTGCAGGATCACGCGGCCCGGACCCGTTAGGCGCACGAAAAACAGGCCTTCCCCGCCGAAGAGCGCCGTCTTGATCCCCTTCACCATCTCAATGTTGTAGTCGACCGACGGTTGGAAGGCGACCAGGCACCCCGTGTCGACGCGCAGCGCCTCCTTCGGCTTGAGGTCGATGGGGTGCAGCGTTCCCGACGCATGCAGGAAGGCGAGGCCATCGCCGGTGAGCTTCTGGAGAATGAACCCTTCGCCACCGAAAAATCCGGCACCAATGCGGCGATTCAACGCGATGCTGACGTCGATGCCTCGCGCTCCACAGAGGAAGGCGTCCTTTTGCGCGATGAGTGTCCCGCCCCAGTCCTTGAGATCGATCGGCTGAATCTTTCCAGGGTACGGCGAGGAGAACGCGACGTCGCGCCGCACGTGCGCCTGGTTGGCGAACAGCGTGATGAAGAATGACTCACCCGTGAGCATCCGCTTGCCAGCGCCGAGCAGCTTGCTCATCACCCCGCCACCGGCGCCGGAGGGGTCGAGAGTCGTGGCCATCTCGATGCCTTCCTCCATGTACATCATCGCGCCCGCCTCGGCGATCACACCCTCGCCGGGGTCCAGGGTCACGATCACCGCCTGCAGATCATCGCCGATGAGCCGGTAGTCGATCACGTCTGCTGGCATGCACACTCCTCCGAAATGGTAGCAAACCCGTCGAAGGAAGGTGAGCGAGGTCGTCGACGATGTCGAGGTGATCGAGGAAATGCGCCTCGATTACCTCGCCATTGCCGACGACCTCGACTACCGCGGTCTTGGGATCGGCTTCGCGGTGAAGGTCGGGCTGACGTCCCTTCGCGTGACGGAATCGATCCGCGCCATCGCGCGGGCGGCGCTCATTTCGGCAGCTGCGCCAGCCCTGTTGAGGCTCGCCGAAGGGGGAAGGGGCGTCTCGGGCTCCGCCTGACGAGTCGGCAGCATTTGCTCGATCTGCCGCGCCAGTGGATCGCTGCGCTGAAGCGGAGCCGGTACGTTGACCTCCTGCGACGATCCCGACGTCCCCCGCTGGGGCGGCGGCGGCGGCGCCGGCGGCTGGCCCATGAGCAGCGCAACGGAGTCGCGGACCGATGCCGCAAGCGAGTCGACGCTCGGTCGAACGACGCGAGCGGCGCGCGGCTTGCGCGGCGCCGGACGAAACTCGCGCGTCGGCGCATCGGCCACGCCTCTCGACTCGGTGACGCCGCCGCGGCCCATCGCGGCGGCGGCGGCGCCGGCGGTGATCAGCACCGCGAGCACCACGAGCATCTTCCGGCCGGAGCGTCGGCGCGGCGGTCGAGGGCCGGTCGATTCGCGGCGTCGGCGCGGACGCGGGCGTGGCTGCTCGCGTCGTATCTGACGCGGAGTACTGCGGCGGGGCGGCGCCGCTGGGGCGGGCGAGAGGACGGCTGGCGCGGGGCGCGCCGGAGGTGCCGTCGGAATCGGGACGATCTCCTGGCCTGCCCCTTCGACGCTCGTGTTGGGCTCGACGGTTCGTGGCGCCTCCGGGAGCGGTGGCGGCGCCGCCGGCGGCGTCTTCCGCCGCGTCACGATCTGGTCCGTCGATTCATCCATCGAAATGCGCGGCATCTGCGACGATCGGCGACGGCATGGGCGCACGCGGTGCACTCGCGGGAATCGGCGTGATGACGTCGTTCGGGCCAATATCCGGCAGAAAGAACGCGTGGTCGCCTAACGGCGCAGCAGCAGGGGGCGGTGGCTCGACCTTGCGGCGAAGACCGGAGGGAGTCGGGTGAGGGTCGAACACATCCTGCGGCACATCGCGGACCTCGGGCACCACTGGGACATCCGGCACCTCTGGCAGCTCCGGCAGCTCCGGCACCTTTCGCGCTGGCGTGTGTCGCTGGTTCAGCGGCATCAGGCCGGCGGTCGCCGCGGGATGTCCGCGCAACGTGGTCGCGCGCTGTCGCGAGGTCTTCTCCTCGTCGCGCTTGCCGAGTCGCGACAGCACATCGGCGAGGAGCTCGAGGGATGACGCGAGCGCCATCTCGCTGAGCGGCTGTTCGGTCTCGCGTATGGTGACGACGCGACGCGCCAGGCGCTCTGCTTCGTCGAGCGCACCCTCGGCGCAACGGACCTTTACGAGGCTCCCGAGGATCGGTGCGGCCTCAGGATGACCCGGGCCAACCGTCGACTCCTTGAGCACCAGCAGTCGCTCGAGCAACGGACCCGCCGCAGCGTAGTCGTTCCGCTTGAATGCAATGCGCGCGAGGCTGTTCAGGCTCGTGACGATGTCGGGATGCTGCGCACCGAGTCGGCGCTCGGTGATCGAGAGCGCGCGCTGAAACAGCGGCTCGGCGGCGTCAATGTCGCCGCGTGCGTAGCACACCGCGGCGAGACCGCTGATCGTCTGAACGAGGCTCGCGTGATCGGGACCGAGCGCGGTCTCCCGGATCTGCAAGGAGCGACGAAAGAGGCGGTCCGCCTCGTCGTAGTTCTTCTGACGGAGCTTGAGCTGCGCGAGATTCGCGAGGCTCGTCGCGAGACGCAAATCGGCGGCGCCGAGCTGTTCCGCTTCACGAATAGCCGCGGCAAACGCTTGTTCGGCACGAGCGAAATCGCCCCTGCCGAAGAACCGTCGCCCGGCCTCGTTTTGCGTTTCCCAGCGCTCGACGATCTGGTCTTGCATGGGGCTCCTTGGATACTTAAAAGACGCTCCCCAAAGGGCCCCGTCACCGCTCGGAAACGGGCAATTTGACCGCTTAGCTCGAAAAGACCGCTGTGACCGCGCGTTACGATGGACGCGGTGCCGCGGGTCACCAAAGGTCGTCGAGGAAATCGAGGTCGTCGAGGTGATCGAGGGACGGCATTTCACCTCGATCACGTCGACGACCTCGATTACCTCGACGACCTGCGGCGCTCGTTAGGGCGCCGGGTTGCCCAGCATCGCGTCGTCGGGAACGATGGGTCCCGACGAGAAATAGGAGCCGCCCACGGTCACGCGGCCACCGAGTACGAGCGAGCCGTACTCGAGAATGTTGCGAAATACTCGCATGTACGCCTCGGGCATGTGTAACGAGCCCAGACACACGCGCTCTGCATCGCGGTCAGCGCGGAAGGCAAACACCTTCACGCTGACGCTGTTTTGCAGCTTGCGACTGATCTCGAGATGCAGATCTCGCTTCAGCTTCATTTGTCTTTCCCCTTGCGACGTTCATCGTGGCACCACGTGTTTCGCGATTGGCGCGGTCGCACGAAGAGTGCGCCACGTGCCACGCGAAAGTGCATTTTCGGGGCCGCTTCGCTCAGTGACGTGGATCATCATCACGCGTGAGCGGAGAAGCGGTGTTTCGAGCGTACGTCACACATCGTCGTCGATGACGGCGTCGGCCTCGATTTCCACCAGCATGTCGGGATCGATCAATCGCCGGACCTCGACCATGGTCGTCGCCGGACGGACCGCGCCAAACGTCTCTCCATGTGCGCGACCGACCTCCTGCCAGCGACCGATGTCGGTGACGTAGATGCGCGTCCGCACGACGTGCGCAAGCCGCGCACCGGCGCGGGCCAGCGCGGACTCGATGTTTCTCAGCGCTTGCCGGGTCTGCGCGTAGGCGTCCCCCGCCCCGACGACACGCCCGGACGCGTCGGTGGCGGTCGTCCCGGAAATGTGGACCGTATTTCCCACACGCACCGCGCGCGAGTATCCGACGATCGGTTCCCAGGGTGTGCCGCTCGAGATGTTTTGTCGCACGGCGTGTCAGGGCGCCAGCCGCATGCCATCACGTGCAAGCGCACCCACCAGGTACGTCAGGTTGGCGGTGCCATCCATGATCGGCTCGTTGGTGGAGTAATCGCCCATGTCATCGTGATAGACGATGTGGCCGGCGTTGAAGGCTGCGAACTCGTCGGGCTGAAACAGGTGGATGCCGCGCAGATTCTGGAAGATCGATCGGTACACCGGACCGTCGATCAGCCCGCCGGTGAGCACGACACCAAGGTTCTTGGCCACCACCGAGTGAGGATCTCGCGGAAACACTCCATCCTTGGGGATGCCGATGACCATCGACATTCCCCACGGATTGGCCCCGAATATCCAGTCGAGCGCCGCCATTTCCATGTCGACGAACCGCGTGTCGCCGCTCATTTCCCGATAAAGCCGCGCCTGTGTCGCGAGCGAGACCATCAGATTCGCGGAGCACCAGATGAACGGAATGCCAATCCGGAATCCGTTGTCCGCGCGGCGCGCGATGCGCTCGAGACCCTCACGGTAGTATCCGACCGCGGTGCTTCGCTCCGCTGCTCCTCCTCCGCGCCACAGCTCGTAGTGCCCGTTGTTGTGCCAGGGATACCACTGGTAGTGATTGGCCGTGTCCGCGCCCATCCACGGCGTCACCGGCTCGAGGCGCGCATACTCGGCCGCCTCCACGAGATACCGCGGTGATCTCGTGAGCTGGAAGAGCTGGGTCGCACCGAGCTCCATGTCGTCGGCCCAGTTGTCCTCCTCGTAGAAATAGGGCGCCCGTCCCGGTGCAGTCTGACAGACGCCGGGCCGCGCACGACCGATCTCGTACGCGACCGTTGCCCGGTCACGAAGGCGGCGCGCGAAACCGGGCTCGCGATCGGCGAAGAGCTGCGCACCGAGCGCGAACGCCGAGGCGTATTTCCCTGCCGTCGAGGCAAATCCGGTCGAACGATTCTTGTTCGCGAAGAGGCCCTGAGGCTTCCCGGTGCAGGGGTACACGGGCCGGGGTCCGCCCTTTCCCCAGCCGTAGTCGGAGGAGTCGGTCGTCGGCAGGTCCAGAAAGGCGTGATCGCGATCATCGCCCAGCTGGTTGAGCATCAGCGAATCCTCGGGGAACATTCGCAGCAGCCACTCGAGACCGTGCCTCGCTTCATCGAGCACGTCGGGAACGCCGTTCCGTCCGGGAAGGCCGTCCGCGAGATGTCCATCCCCCCACACATCGGGCGTTTCGCGGTACGCCATCATCATCACGTACGTCGCGTTGGCCGAGGTCGTGACGTACTGGAGATAGTCGGCCGCGTCGGCCCACCCACCACTCACCGGGATGAATTCCCCCTCGCGCGTTGGATGATCCACGAGGAGCGCGTCCTTCTTGTGCACGGAATCTCGAAAGAACGGATTGTATCCGGAGCGCTGCTGGCGCATGTACCACAGCAGCGAGTCTCCGAGACCTGCGTACGCCGTCCGCGAGATCCGAACGAGGGGCGAGCGGACTCCCGCCGCAACGAGCCGGTACTCCCCCTCGGCACGCACGCTCGAGAAGTCGAGCCGATGCGTCGAGGCGCACGGGCCAAATGGTCGAGCTGCCACGGCCGGCAGCGGCTCGAGAACGCGTACTCCTTCGCTCGATTCGACGGTGAATTGTCGAATCTGAACCGTATCGAGCGAACAGAGCACGGCGACCTTGGGGCTCGCGGGAAGATACCCGACCTGGTTGACGCGAATCACGTGTCGGTTGACATCGAGCCGCGTCTCCGGGTTCATCTGCGCGCACGCCGTGGCAAGGAGCGCGAGGGGAACGGCGAAGGGACGGCGTGCGAACCGCGATAGAGGGGCAGGCATGGGGAGAAGATGCTCGGCGGCGTCAGGCATGGCCAGCACGGGTACACACTTGCCGGAATGCACGCCCTACGACATTTTCGACGCGGCCATACGTCATGTCGCGTATGGCTGGATGTCCCTCACCCGTCTACCCTTGCGTCACGCGCGATCCCAAAGCCGGGTCCTCCCCCGCTTCCGGAGCACGCGTATTCGATCCGACGCTGGATCGCCCGCCGCATCCAGCACACTGGCGCCCAATTCGTCTCATCCACTACGCCGAGGTGCGTGATGGTCGTGTCTCTCCGCAGGACGCTTGCGTTCGCCGTCGCCGCTCTGGTTTTTGTCGCTGGAAGCGCCGCGGCGCAAAACGGCACGATCAGCGGGCGCGTGACTGATGCCGACGGCGGCCAGCCAGTCGTCGGCGCCACTGTGCAGGCGCTCACTTCCGCGCGATCCCCTGCGGGCGGAGCGATGACCAACGACGAGGGACAGTACCGTTTCTCCGTCGCACCGGGCACATACACCGTGTCCGCGCGCCGCATCGCGTACGGTGAGACCGAACGGCGCAACGTCGTCGTGGGTCCGGGGCAAACGGTAGAGATCGACTTGGCGGTGTCAGCCGTCGCCATCGTTCTGAACCCGACCGTCGTCACCGGATCCCGCACTCCCGAGAAAGCTCAGGACGCGCCCTCTCACACCGAGGTCGTGACGCCGCAGATCATTGAAGAGCGGCCCTCACTCACGCCCGTCGATCAGATCAGGTCAGTGCCGGGCGTCGACTACGCGAGCACTGGTGTGCAAGGCGGGAATGTTGTGGTGCGCGGGTTCAACAATGTCTTTTCCGGCGCGATGCTCACGATCAGCGACTATCGCTACGCCACCGTGCCGTCGCTTCGCGTGAACACCCCGTATCTGATCGCGACCCCCAACGAGGACGTCGGTCAGATCGAAGTGGTCCTGGGCCCGGGCGCGGCGCTGTACGGACCCAACGCGGCCAACGGCGTCATGCATATCATCAGCAAGTCACCGTTCGAGTCCAAAGGCACGACGGTCAGCCTCGGCGCCGGCAACCGCAGCATCCTGCGTGGAGCGGTGCGTCACGCCGGCACCTCGGGCGAGCGCTTCGGCTACAAGATCTCCGGACAGATCCTCAAGGCCGAGGACTGGGAGTACACCGATCCCGCCGAAACGCTGCCACGAGACTTCGACGTCGAGCGCTGGTCGGGTGAGGTTCGCTTCGACGTACGTCCCACGCCAGCGTCGGAGCTGGTGTTCACGGGGGGCCGCGCGTTCGCGGGAAGCGCCCTCGGAGATGACCGGCATTGGGACCGCGCAGGCGAAGGACTGGAGCTATGACTTCGGCCAGGCGCGGTTTCGCTGGAATCGGCTCTTCGCACAGGCATTCCTGAACACGAGCAACACGTCGGACACATACCTGTTGCGCACGGGACAGCGTGTCATCGACAAGTCTCGCGTCATGGTTGGGCAGATCCAGCACGGCCTCGATTTCGGAGATCGCCAGTCGTTCATCTACGGCATCGATTACTCGAAGACGGAGCCGCGCACCGATGGCACCATCAACGGCCGGAACGAAGGGATCGACGACATTGCCGAGTTGGGCGGCTACATACAGTCGGAGACCAGGCTGAGCCCCATGTTCGATCTCGTCCTCGCCCTGCGCGGGGACGATCACAGCGAGCTCGAGGATCCGGTTTTCTCGCCGCGTGCCGCGCTCGTCTTCAAGCCCGACACTGGACACACCGTACGGTTCACGTACAACCGCGCGTTCAATACGCCGACCACGAACAATCTTTTCCTCGACCTGATCGCGCAGCAGCTCGGGCCGTACAACGTACGCACGGTCGGCGTGCCCCAAAGCGGGCTGCAGTTCCGCCGTAACTGCACCGCGGTCAACGGCAACACGCTCTGCATGAAGTCGCCCTTCACACCTGCCGGACTCGGTGGACCCCTACAGTACCTGCCTCCGGACGTCACGAACTTCTGGGCGGTTGCGCAGGGAGTCGCAGCACAGGCCGGAGTGAATATCTCGACGGTGCCGCGGCCCACCGCCGCGCAGGTGCCGACGGTCCTGTTCGCGCGCAACGCGCAGAACCAGCCCTTTGTGGTTCAACCCGCCGACGTGCGTGACATTGGCCGTCTCAAGCCGACCATCACGAGTACGTACGAGGTCGGCTACAACGGCCTCGTCGCCGAACGCCTCCGCTTCGCCGCCGACGTGTATTTCGAGAAGAAGACGGACTTCGTCGGTCCGCTGATCGTCGAAACGCCTACGGCGCACTTCGCGGGTACGCCGCTAGCCGGGTACCTGATCGCGAATGGAATCGCACCGGCGCAGGCGGCGACCGCGGCCACGGCCATCGCCAGCACGCCCATCGGTGTCGTGACGCCGGACAATCCGCTGACGCAGGCGCCGGAGCTCATCCTCACCTACCGGAACTTCGGAGATCTCGACCGGTGGGGCGCCGACCTCGCGTTCGATGTCCTCATGACCGATCGCGTGTCGCTCAACGGATCATATTCGTTCGTCAACAAGAACTTCTTCCCGCGCAGCGAAGTGGGAGGCGTATCCGACGTCGCCTTGAACGCGCCAAAGAACAAGGCCGCACTCGGCGTCGCGTACCGCGAGCAGCCGACCGGCTTCACGGTGGATCTGCGCGGCCGCTGGATCGAGACGTTCCCGATGAATTCTGGCGTCTTCGTCGGAACGATTGAGTCATACACCGTGATGGACGCGTCCGCGGCCTATCGCTTGCCCTTCGCCTCGAACACGATCCTGTCGGTGAACGTGCAGAACCTGTTCGGCGACAAGCACCGCGAGTTCATTGGAGCGCCAGAGCTCGGGCGTATGATCCTCTCGCAGCTGCAGGTGACGTTCTAGAGGGATTGATCGAGGACTTGAGCGGCCACGGTCCCAACGGCCCGCGGTCTGCCTTGAATGAGGAGCGGGGCTGCGAACGTCTGCAGCCCCGCTGCCTTTCTCCTCGGTCCAACGCACCCTGCACCTGGCCAGCCTGCTCGCTCCATGATCCTTCTCGATACCACCGCGCATCCCGTCATCGGGCATCGCGGCGCCTCGGCCGAAGCGCCGGAGAACACGCTCCCGTCGTTCCTCCGCGCGATCGAACAGGGCGTCGATGCCATCGAGCTCGATGTGCATGTCACGGCCGAGGACGTTCCGGTCGTTATGCACGATCCCACCGTCATGCGAACGACGTCGGGCGAAGGGGCGATCGCCAGCATGTCGTTGCGCCGGCTTCGAGAGCTCGACGCGGGCGCACGCTTTACTCCCGACGGTGGCAAGACGTATCCGTACCGCGATCAAGGCATCCGTGTCCCGACGGTCGAGGAAGTCCTGGCGGCGATTCCCGCCGACATGCCCATGCTCATCGAGGTGAAGGCGATTCACGCCCAGTGGGCCCTCCGACGTGTACTCGAGCGGTTCAAGGCTGCAGCGCGCTGCATTGTCGCCGCCTTCGAAGCCGGGTCGCTGAACGCCTTCCTCGAGCCGCCCTTCACGTGCGGCGCGTCGCGGCGCGACGTCTTGCAGCTCATGGCGCGCACTGCTGCCGGACTCAAGCCCGGGCGCGTCCCTTATCGCGCCATCTGTCCGCCCAACGAGTACTACGGAGTGCCGGTGCCGGTGGGCTTGATCGTCCGTGGCGCACGCCAGATCCAGGCGCCGGTGCACGTCTGGACCGTCGACGAGCCACGCGAAGCACGTCGACTGTGGGCACAGGGCGTGAATGGAATCATCCCCAACGCTCCGAGCGGGATCCTCGAAGAACGGCGACGAGCCCAATGACGAATGCGGAATGCGGAATGCGGACTGTCAGCACTACTCCGCATTCCGCACTCCGCATTCCGTTGTCGCCGACCCGGAGGGCACCGCGTCTCCTGGTCGCGGTGTTTTACTTCGCTCCGCACGGTCAGTTGGAGGGGGATCGCGTGCGTTGCACCCCTCCGGGATCGGCCTGTTCCTAGCGCGGCCCGCCACCTCCTGAGCCACCGGGGGACGGCGAGCCTGATCCGGTTCCAATGAATGCTTCGACAGCGCCAAATGCCGCCGCGAGAATGGCCACCGTCGCCAGCGCGCTCTTGCTGCGAGAAAACCGCCGCTGACGAATTTCCGCGACGTCGGTTCGCGGGATGGCCACCTGCTCTCCCCGCCAGAACGTCTCGATGCCGTTGCGCTGCCGCACGACCTGCACGGCCAGCGTGTACACGCTGTCGGAGACGGAGACGAGATTGCCCTCCACCGTCCCGACACCCATGCCTAACAGCCGGCCGAGATTGGCGGTGCCGAAGTCCGTCAGCGACACCGCCACGCTCGACCCGCGCGCCACGGTCGAGCCGGTCACCGGCTCGTAGCGGTGGCAACCCGCGAGCAGGATGACAAACGCGATTGTGACGCCGATTGCGGAATGCGGAATTCGCATCAACGGCATTGCCAGCCGCCCGTTATTGATCTCCGCATTCCGCATTCCGCATTCGCCTTTACGGACATGCATTCGGATCGTTCGGATTCCGGAACCCTCCGGCGAGCTGCTCGCCAACCGAGGGAGTGTTCGGATTGGCATTCATCTCGGTCGATCCATAGAACAGACGGCCTGGAACCTCGTCGCCGAATCCGTGCCCGAAATCTGCGTCGGGTACCGCTGTCAGGTGCGGAAAGCACGTGCGCTTGTAGTCGTTCCACACCTCAATGTTCTGGAACAATGCGACGTACTTCTCGAGAATGATGTTCTCGAGCGTCGCCGGCACCGGCGCGAGATCGTACTGCGCACGCACCGCCGTCAGATGCGGCAGCGCCGCCGCCGCACCCAGCGTCATCAGCTTCGCCTCGGCGAGAATGAGCTGGTTCTCCTCCCACGTGACGAGCGGTTGCCGGAAGTTCGGGACGTTCCGAGCGCTTCCCGTGAATGGTGAGATGTCATTGGGATCGGTGGCATTGGTTGGCGCATCGTAACCGCCATAGGTGCCGTGCGCATTGAGACCAAAGTAGTCATCGAGACGTGGGTCTCCCCGCGCAACCATGAGATCCACGAGCGTCTTCCCCGCCACGATATCCTGCCCGAACGTCGTCTGCGAGAACTGATACCAGATGTTGCGCTCGGAGGTCGCGCTTCCGTGGAACGCGCGGAGGTCGTTCGCCGGGGAGCTGATGCCGTTGTTGGCGGCCGCGATGGCGTTCTGGTACGCGGTAAGGTTCACTCCACCGTTCGCCTGCTCGACCGTGTGCAGGAAGAAGCGAGCCTTCAGCGTATACGCGGCCTCGACCCACGCGGTCATGTTGCCACCATAGACGAGATCGAGCGCCGCCGGAACCTCGCCCGCACCGCTCTGAATGTCGGCAATGGCCTCCGTCAGCAGCGCCTGAATGTCGGCGTAGATCTGGGCCTGTGGATCGAACGCAGGCGTCTTGATGGTCTCGAACTGGGCGGCCTCCCGGTACGGAATGTCGCCAAAGACATCGGCACCCAATCCGATCAGCATGGCTTCGAGAATCTTCGCCACGCCGGCGTATTCCCGGTTGCCGTCCTCCTCCGCGATCTCCTGCACCTTCCGAAGGTCGAGCAGACCGCCACCGCTGTAGAGCTGAATGAAATCGGAGTTCGCGTCGACCTCGGTCATGAAGTACCAGCCGCGGAACTGCACGAACCGACCGCCGACGCCCCCGCACTGCTGCATGAACAGGCATGCGAACATGCCGATGTTCGCCTCCTGCATGCCGAACTGCGCCGCCTGCGCGGCGATGAACAGCTGGTCCCGTGTCGCCTCACGAGGGTTGTTGGGATCCTTGTCGTTCCCGACCCCATCCTTGGTGAGGAAGTCCGTACAACCGGTCGCGCCGGCGAACAGCAGTCCGCCGAGCGCGATCGCGAGATATCGTCTCATGGGTGTCATCCTCGTGAGGTCAGCGATTCAGGTTGACGGTGAACACGTACGAGCGCGTCTGCGGCATGTTGAAGTAGTCGTAGCCCCGCGTGTTCTGAATCGCGCCGCCCAGATTGGTCTCCGGGTCGTAGCCGGTGTAGTCCGTCCAGGTCTTCAGGTTCCGGCCGCGACCCGCAGGTCGAGGCTCGTTAGGCCCAGCGTGCTGCGGATCCAGGAATTGTCGAGGGTGTAGCCGAGCGACAGCTCACGCAGCTTCACGTAGCTGCCGTCCTCGATGAAGCCGTCGGAGTTGCCGGCGAACGGACCGGCCCCGAGCCCCTGGCGATACCAGTTTTCCCCGATCGGCACTGCCGTCCCGGCGCCTGGGCCCACCACTGCCCCGTCGAACCAGCCGTTGCGTCCAAAGGTCTTCTCGTTGCCCGTGCACACGCCGCCGGAGCAGCTCGCGCGCTGCTCGGTGTCCTTGTGGGTCCCGTAGCTGTAGAGGGCGCCGCGGGTCCCGTTGTAGATGTCCCCACCCTGACGGATGTCGAGGAGACCCGAGACCTCCCACTTCTTGTAGCGGAATCCGCTGCGAACGCTCCCCGTCCAGTCGGGATTGGGGTCGCCCAGCACACGCTGATTCGGATCGGCGACCGGGAATCCGTTCGCCGCAATGTACAACGCACCCTCGGGTTGGCCGCCGCAGACCGTAGCCAGATCCCCATTCACCGCTGCGTCCATCCCGTTCGGGCTGACGCCGCACCGCACCCATCCAAAGTCGTAGAACACGCCAACGGGCGACCCTTCCTTCGCCACCTCGTAAGGCGTGAGCGTATTGGTGCCGTCGATCGGAATGAACGTGGCGGCGTCGAGCTGCGTGACCAGGCTCTGGTTCCGCGCCCATTGCAGTCCCACATCCCAGCTGAAGTTCGGTGTCGCGACCGGTCGGAGGTTCAGCGCCACCTCGTAGCCGCGATTGCGGAACTCGGCCGAGTTCTGGGGCTGCGTGAAATATCCTGTCGAGGAGGCCGGGGCGTCAACAGAATCACGTCCGACGTGATGGCGTTGTAGAACGTGAAGCTGATATCTGCCTTGTCGCGATAGAGCCCAAGGTCGAACCCGGTCTCGAACTCCTTCGTGCGCTCGGGCAGCAACCGATCCGCCGCCTTCACGATCCACGAGTACAGACCGCCGCGCCCACCCTGACTCGGCGACAATCCAGTGCCCTGCGAGATCGGCGTCAGCAGAATGGAGCCGCTGTTGAAAATGTCGGACGTGAAGTACGGCTGCGGTTCCGTGCCTGCTTCGCCGTAGGCCACGCGCAGCTTGCCGAACGTCACCCAGGGCTGCTCGCCGAGATAGTTGGTAAACGTCCAGGCGAGACTTCCTTTGGGGAACCAGTTGCGCTGATCCTCCTCGCCAAACGTCGAAGAGCCGTCATTGCGGGCCGCCATTGTGAGGTACAGCTGGTCGAACAGGTCGACGGTCAGCTGTCCCAAATACGACTCGCGGTGGATGTTGTTCTCGATGTTGATTGGGAGATCCCATTGACGTGTTCGACAACTTGTACGGCCTCGGGCAACCAGTGTGCGACCGACCACCGACAGCTGCCGGTTGTTGGGGATGCTGAGGTTCTGGCCGAGCGTGAGCGTCCCGCCGATGGAGGGCGAGAGGGTCCACGTCGCCGTTCCCGCCAGATTGTGGTCGAGCTCGAAGTTGGTGATCGTGCCCTCGGTGATGCGACCGCCCGCCGACACGTCCGACGACGCCTGCGGCGCGCCTTCGATCCGCTCGTCGTTGCTAGTCGGCGCCTAACGTGTAGTTCACCTTGAGCCACGTGGACGGCAGCCACTCCGCGTTCACGTTGCCGAAGGTGCGTCCGACTTTGGCGCCGTTCAGCGGCTCGTGCAGAATGAAGATCGGGTTGTCGAACCCGCGGGATTCGCTGCCCGAGAGAGCGGACGGGTTCTGCAACCGGAATGACCCATGGAGGCCGGTCGCTGGATCGAGGTACGGGAAATTGTTGAAGTTGGGCGGCGTGCGGAGCAGGCCGAGCTGCAGCCCGTTCACGTTGTTGCCGCGCCCGATGAACTCACCACGCGTGTCGGAGTACGAGACGTTTCCCGACACGGTGAGCCGGTCGGTGAGACGGTGGGCCGCGTT
>CAWBOC010000012.1:0-38460 GCA_963790305.1 uncultured Gemmatimonadaceae bacterium | reverse complement strand
TGGAGGCTCCGCTCGCTTACCTTGTCAATGGTGTCGAACGGCGTGTAATGCGCGGCAAACTCGATGTCGATCACATTAATGACTCGCAACCCGGCATTGAGGAGCGGAAGGTGATCGTCGGTGATCGATTCGCCGAGGCGAGACACGAAATAGCTGGAGTAGCCGAGGTCCGCCGCGGTCTGCCAGACCCGTGACACGATCTCCGGCGCGCGGCGTACCGAGTGCCCTTCCTGATAAATACCGAGGTTGGCGTCACCGATCATGTCCCACACCACGCCGAACAGCGGGCGATAATCGGGCGCGGGCAGGTGCTGGGCGAAGTATTTGGAGCCGATCAACACGTCACGGCCCGCGGTGAAGTCGCCGTAGTCCTCTCCATCGACGAACAGCAGGTCGACGCCCCAATTGGGAGGCGTGCTCTTCAGAATGTCCGCGACCGCCATGAGCAGGGCCACGCCCGATGCGCCGTCGTTCGCGCCCGGCACCGGCTGCACACGATCAGCGGGATTCGACGCCCGGTCCGAAATGGGACGCGTGTCCCAATGTGCGACGTAGAGCACTCGCTGCGTCTCGGCCGGCTTGATGCGCGCGAGAATATTCCGCATCGGCAGCGTATCGCCGTTGGCGTTCACGTGAGAGAAGCGCTGCTCAATGACGGTATCGGCGCGCGTTCGCATCTGCGCCACGATCCAATCCCCGGTCCGGCGGTGGCCCTCAGTCCCCGGCACTCGGGGTCCGAAGTCGAGCTGCGTGCGAACGTACTCCATGGCCCGCGCACCGTTGAACGCGGTCTTGGCGGCGAAGGATTCGGGGGTATCGCAGCCTGAGAACGGGAGGGCGAGAGGAGAATGCGGAATCCAGAATGCGGAATACGAAGGAACGGCCTCCGCGATGTACCGATTCGCGCGGCTGTTGTCCGCACTCCGAGTTCCGCATTCCGCATTCTCACTTCAGTTCCCCCGCGAAGAATTCGAGCTGTAGGACCGCCGAGAGCACAAACTGCGTGAACCGCCGGTCGTTCACTTCATCGTACGTCACCGTGCGCGACGCCGACAGGGAGAACGACGCGTTTTCCGCCACGTCGGTCTCGGCGCGCGCGTTGAGCGCCCAGCGGCCGTTGTCGGCAATGCGCTTGGCGGCGGTGTCGGCAAGGAAGATCGTCTCGGTACTGATGCGCTGGAGCCCGACGTAGGCGCGCAGGACGTTCGACGGCAAACCCCACGCTTCGGGGAGGCGGAAGAGCTTGCTGATGTCGCCCGTCACGTCGTTTTGCTCCCCTTCGCTCGTGCCGCCGCTGCGGAGCTCGCGACGCGTCGTTCGCAGCCACCCGGCCGAGGTCGTAAACCCGCCAAAGAGATCCCACACCAGCGTGCCACGCAACGGGTATTGTCGCGTCTCCAACTCCGTACGGACCCCCGACAGAGTGATACCCCCGCTCGGCAGCGCTGGCTGAAAGCTGCTCGCGCGCGTGATCGCCGCACGCGCCTCCGCGCTCACCGATGATACGAGGCCCGAGAGCAGAGCCGGCCGGAAGCTCCATCGCAGCGCGACGTCGGGAAAGGTCACCGAGCGCGCCTCGAGCATCGATTGAGCGTCCTGAGCGCGACGCGTCCAGGTGGTGTTCACGGTGCGCTGGTAGTGCTGCGTCACGCTGGCCCCGAACGGCAGTGACACGGTGTGGTCGAGGGTGAGGCCGCGCGCGACGCCGGCGGTAGTCGCGAGCACCCCGTCGAGTGAACGAAAGTCGTCGATGCCGCCAAGTCCTAGCTGGTAGGAGAATTGAGGTGTGAAAGGTGTTGCATCGAAGAGCGAGCGCATCTCGCGCGTCCATGTCAGGCGAACGGGCTGGATGGCGTTCGCAATGCGGCGCGCGACACCCGAGTCGCCCGCATAACGGCCGATGGCACCGCCGAGGTCGACCGACGCACCGGCAGAGATGATCTGCGAGTTGGAGAGCCGGCGCGGCAGCCGCAGCTCGCCACTGTCTCCCGCGGCGCGTACGAGGGTGCTCGTGTTGGGATCGCGGAACATCGTGAACGTGCTCCCGATCTCGAGCGTCGGCCGCAGCCACGTAGTCAGCGCCGGCGAGAAGGCGAGCGCGCTCTGCATCTGTCGCTCTCGCTCGAGGCCGACGTCGAGACCAAACAGCTCGCCACGCTCGAAGCCGGCGACGATGCCGATATCGCTGTCCTCTCCGTAGTTTCTGAGGTCGCGCACCGAGTTGACGTCGAGGCGTGCCATGAGCGCCTGGACGGGTCGCAGCTCGAGGAGCCCGCGATTGCGCCAGTCGTGGCGCAGCGACGCCACGGTCCGCCCCGTGTCGGTGTCCAGGAAGACGGGCAGCGAGAACGACGACCTGCGGTCTTCCGCGCGCGCCCACCCGCTCGTCAGGCGGATCGTCGACGGCGCGAAGCGCAGCTCCGCGTCCCGCACTCCCCGCAGCGCGGCGCTCTCGCGCAGCCAGCCCGGGAGCGCGTTGATCGCTCCACGAATCCACTCCGGCATGCGCGCACCTTCCCGGTCGCGACGGGCAAAGTCCCAGTCGACCGCGCCGGTGAACGAGGACGCATCACCGATCTGATATTCACTCCGCTGATTGCCGCTGGTGTAGGCCGAGGTGAGCGACAGGTTGTCGAGTACGAGGCCCGTGAGGCCGCGGCCCACACGAGTGGCGCGCCGCATGGCGAGGGTGTACGAGGTCGCCGACGTCTTCGGCTTGCGAAGCCCCGCGAGCTCCTGCCCCGACACGTCCGATCGGGCGAGAAAGAACGGGTCAGTGCCTGACGAGGCGTGACTGATCGTGATGGGAATGGCGAGCCCGAGCGCCCGCGGCAACAGCCGATCGAGCCGCAGCGACGAGGACAGATTCACCTGATCGTCGGTCACGTACGACGGTTGCTCACCCAGCTGCCGGAAGTTGTGATCGCGGCGACTGACGTTCATCGTCACGGACCCGAGGTCGGAGGCCGCGATGGTGAGCCCGAACTGTCCCGCATACCCGGCGTCATCGACGACACCACCGAGGCGGACGTCATCGACCCAGAGCTCCAGCGTGTCGAGCGGCGTGATCGGGCCCCCTGCCCCGGCCCCAACGTCGCTCACGCGCACGATTCCAACCGAGAGCTCTTGCACGGCGGCGAGATTCGGCGGCGTGATCGCCGGGCTGGCCGTGTAGACGATGTATCCATCCTGGCAGGCCGCGAAGCGGCGGCTACCCGGTGCGGTCGGCGGCTCGCTCGCGGCGATAAGCGCCAGATCGACGCCTGAGCACGCCAGCGAATCGCCGCCGCGCAGAAACGCGTTCTGCACCTGCGCGCGCAGGCGATAGAAGCGATCGAACTCGATGGCGTGCTCCGGCAGCCACGCGGTAGAGTCGCTGCCGACATTCGCCGGCGAGCGGTACAGATAAAAGTTGTCCGGATCGCGTCCCATTCCGGATGTAGAACTGCAGGTCGCCCCCGGTGCCCCACCCCTTCCCGCGCCCACGCGCCCACACTCGCAGCGAGCGATACCCCATGAAGCTCTTGTCGCCTTCCGGGAACCGGTAATACGCCTCGGCGCGCTCGTTCAGGTCGAGGCTCGTCGCCAGCAACCTCAGCGACTTCTCGTTGACCTGCGTTCGCTCGGCGGAGACATCGTCGGTGCGATCGGGGGGCTCTTCGGCAACGCCCGGTGGCGGCTGGTATTGAATGCCCGTGGTCCCGGCATCGAGTGTCCCGATCACCGTCGCCTGCACGAACCCGCTCCCGGTTTCGCGGACTCCGGCGATGCCGGCGATCGGCGTGGTTCCCCGCTTGACCCACGGTGCGCCTAACAACCGGAAACGCGACAGCGGCGTGTAGGTGAACGCGGTGTCCGCGGCATCGCCCGATACGAGCGTGAGACGGACCGACCGGATGCGCCTAATGGTGGGATCGTTGATCAGCTCCGCTGATGCCAGCGACACTCGCACCAATGCCCAGCAGAAGGTACGAGGGCCGGTACCGGCGCGGTCACTCGGATGGCGATGACAGAGTCCCATCTTCGTGATGCTCTGCGGATCGGCGAGGTCGATAACGTAGCGCAGGAGGCGCTCGGTGGAATTCTCCGGTCCGCTCATGTTGAGCACGCCGTCGAGATCGAGATCTTCTTCGTCGAGACGACGGTTGGCCACCGAGCAGTTGTGTCGCGTGTCCCCCAGCTCGGCGATCACCGAGCCCCCGCGGCAGAGCTCCTCTGGTATCAGGCGCTCAGGCACGCCGTCGGTGACTCGGATGAGCGTATCGGCCCGATCGCTGGGCAGTCCGACATCGTCACTGGCGGCGTCGAACGAGCGAGTGATCTCGTCGCGCTCCGAGTTCATGACGTCGTACCCGGTGAGTGCTCGGCCGGTAAACGTGGAGTCGTTCCCATTGACGAAGAGCGTCTCGGGACGAAAGGCGACGGCGTTCTCGGAGATGTCGCCGAGGTCGAGCACGATTGTGGGGTTGCGATCGCGACGTACGGGGTCGGTCTCGATCATCGTCCAGAACTCGATCTGTTCCACGCGCGTGAGATCGATGCCGGACTGCGACAGCGGCTGCATGAGAGAGCGCCACCGACGTCCGATTCTGGGCGGCGTTTGCCAGAGATACTCGGGCGGCGTGGAGCCCCGAGGGGACAGGAAGCCTTCGATGCCGGTGGGATAGAGTGTGTTCCACAAGATGAGCTCGGGGGCGCGGAATGCCTGCCCACCGACGAACCTGAACGCGCTGTCCACTTGCTCGGGGAAGAACTGCAACGCGGCGTCGCCCACGCGCACGAGATTCTGCCAGGCGATCGCGGCGGCGGAGTCCAGCTCGAATCCGTATGGCCGGCTCCCGACGGGAAGGCCGCCAGGAGCGTAAGGCCGGCTGCCCAGGCGCCATGCTCCCTCGGTGAGGTTGATCGTGATGCCCCCCTCGCCCTCGAACGTCTCGACGTAGGCGACGCCGGCCGCGTTCGGCTGCGGCCGCGTCGTGGCGAACTCGCCCTGCACGTCGATGCGCGACTGCTGCGTCGCGTCGACGAAGGGCAACCGGTCGAGCACCCGTGTGAGCGCATCGCTGGTGAAGCTGAACTGCCCAGTGACACCGGCGATGAGCGCCGACGCGGGCTCGAAGCCGAGCGGGGGCCGATTGAACGTCGTCTTCTGCCGTTGCGAGAGCGCGGTGAAAGACAGCCGTCCCGCCTCGGTCGGAAACTCCGCCGCGAGACCGAAGATCGACGTCGGTTGCGCGGCGAAGATCGGATTCTCCTCGTACTGCACGGTGACGCGACGGGGACGCGCGAATAGCGTGTCAGACCGATTGAAGGACACGCGCCCAAGCTCGTAGTCCACGCGATAGTCCACGTCTCGTACGAGCGGCACGCCGTCGAGCGTGAGCCGCTCCGAGCCCTGCCGGATCTGCACGCCTCCCAGCGCCAGCGTGCCGGCATCGCCGCCCCCTTCCGCCGCATAACGAGCGCGCAAGCGGTATTGCGTGGGCGGCCGTCGCTGCGTGAAGAGATCCTCGAACGGGGTGCGGTACAGCGAATCGTTCAGCGGATTGGGCGGATCGGCGAGGCCCGAATCGGCGAAAGGACGCAGCGACGGGAAAACGACGAAGTAGTCGCGAATGAGCTTCGCCCCACCCTGCGCCGCGTTGCGCGCCAGATTCGGATCGCTCGGTCTCGGCCAGAGCCTGTTCTCGATGTCGAAGGCCGAGGGGTTGACCGGCTGCGACATGCCGAACATCTGCAGGAACGTCTCGAACGGCGTTCCCACGGGGCGTTCCTGATCGCCTCCGGCACCCACGACGATCTTGAGCTGGACCGTCTCGCGACGCAGGTCCTCCCCGCCCAGCCGGTACACCGAGCGAATCTCCTGGTCGAAGACGATATCGCCCGGCAGCACTTCGGCATCCCAGAGCAGATTGATCGTGTCGCGGCCGGCGGGCCCTCGCGACGTCGGGAAGGTGCCTCCGACACTTCCCAGAATGATCTCATCGCCGGTTGGGCCGCCGACGGTGTAGGACACGGCCAGCCGTTCTCCACGCTGCACCGGATTCACCAACGCGATCCAGAGATTCGTCGGGTCGATGTAGTAGTCGATGCCTTCCTGGAGCACGTCGAACGGTCCGATCTCGTTGGCATTCCTCGCATAACGAGTGACGGCATAGGGCCCGTTGATGTCGCGGGAGACCGAGCCGCCTGCCGTGGGGGGCCGGTAGCGGTACACCAGCACGCGGCGCGGCCGTTCCCCGAGCGGAATCGCCGCCGCGAGCGCATCGAGATCGCGGCCCAGGATGTCGACGTTGGGAAAGCGGCCGGCGAACGCTCGCCGGGGATCGAGCACCCAGAAGAAGCGACCACGCTCGACCAGGAAGTCCTCGATGTCGCGCTCGATCGTCTGCACCGAGCGATCGCCCATCGTGAAGACCTTGTCGCGGACGATGTTTCCCTTCTGCTGCGCCATGATGGAGCGGAACTGCATTGGCCCGATCTGGCCGACGGCCTGGAGACCGTAGTTGCCGCTGGGAATGCCGGCGGTGATGAAGCGCGACGGCGGCGCAGCGAACGAGACGTTCCCGACTTCGAGCCGGTGGAGCAGCTCGTCAGGCTTGCCCTGGTAGTAGACCGAGATGTTGTTCGAGGCGTCGAACTCGCGCTCCGAGTCGTAGTCGACGTTGACGTGGATGCGATCGGCGACGACGCCGCCGGTCTGGACGTTGAACTGAAAGTCCATCTGCGGCTGGAGCGTACCGACGCAGTTGGCGAACGGCGTGAGCAGATCACTCGAGCGGCAGCGCTCGTTGCGATCGCGCTCGATCTTGGTCTCGATGCGCGAGGTGAGATGAAGGCCGAGGTCGGCATATTCGCCGAAGATTCCGGCTCGGCGCGTGGTGTCGCCGGCCGAATTCGTGGGTGCCCCTTGGGCAGGGCGGAATGCGGAATCCGGGAGCTCTGCGGGCCTTCTGCCGGCCGAGTCGGCGAATAGGGAGACTACCGCCTCCCCCCAGCGAGCGGCGCGGGCCACCTCGGTCATCTGTACCAGCGCCGACGCCTGACGATCAGCTATCGTCGCGCCGCTGTCGCGCGCCGGCGCGAGCCGCCCGAACGGCCCCAGCGCCGCCGGGCGCTCGAGAACGAGCGAATCGTTGGGAAACCGAAGCCGGACCCCCATTCCCGGACGTGCCGCGGTGTCGGCCGCCGGCGGCTGCGCCGGCTCTTGTGCGCCGAGTGCGGGAACGATCGAGAGGGCCGCGGGGAATAAGAGACGGAGAAGGCGCACCCGATCACCGGCAGCGGGGAGCCACGCGCGCTCCCGTTCGCCCGCGGGGCGCCGGGAACGTAAATTGACGTGTCCCACCACGATAATATCCCAACGGGATGAGGAAAGAGGAATGAGCAGTGGGGAAATTGATTCCCTCACTCCTCATTCCTTGTTCCTCCTTTAGCTTGCAGGAGCTTTGTACGCGTGACACACAGTCTCGCTTGAGATACCCGGCGTGAAGATCCTCCGTCACTACGTCCTGCGCGAGCACGCGGGACCGTTCTTTTTCGCGCTCGCCACGCTGACGTCGCTCTTCCTCCTCAATCAGGTCGCGCGCCATTTCGGCGACCTCGTGGGCAAGGGTCTCGGCGGCGCCGTCATTGGCGAGTTCTTCGCGCTGTCCATCCCGTTCATCATTGCGATGACCACCCCGATGGCGGTGCTCATCGCGACGCTGTACGCGTTTAGCCGCCTCGCCGCCGAAAACGAGATCACCGCGTTGCGGGCCAGCGGCGTGGGGATGACGCGCGTTCTCCTCCCGGTGATCTTCGCCGGCGCCTTCTTCGCGCTGCTCATGGTCGCCTTCAACGACCAGGTGCTCCCTCGAACGAATCACCGGCTGCGAAAGCTGCAGACGGACATCGCGCGCAAGAAGCCGACGTTCGCGCTGCGCGAGCAGGTCATCAACGAAGTCTCTCCCGGAAAGCTGTTTCTGCGCACGATGAAGATCGATGGGGCCGACGATCTGATGCGCGATGTCATGATCATCGACCTCAGCGACCCGCTTCGCAGGCGCACGATTCACGCCGACAGCGGTCGCATGGGAATGAGCAAGAACATGAGCGACCTGGAGCTGACGCTCTACGATGGGTACTCCCAGGAGATCCCCAAGGAGGAGCCGGGGAAGCTGCAGCGCCTTTTCTTCAACATCGACCTCATCCGCGTGAGGGGGGTCGCCGACACGCTCCAGCGAACCGAAGAGGACGCCTACAAGAGCGACCGGGAGATGTCGGTGTGCGAGATGCAGGAGCAGGTCTCGCAGGCGGCCCACGAGTATGAGAACGCCCGCTTTCATCTCGAGGAGGCGTTGGCCGCGTCGGCGCGCCGCGTCGCCACGGGGGAGCCTCCCGGACCGACCGAGGTTCCAGAAGGGCTGGAAAGCCATGAGCCCTTCGGGCTGGGCCGGCTCTATTGTGATGCGGTGGCAGCCGTCACGCGACTCGTGAAGCCCGATAGCGCGATGGCGGCCGCGCAACAGCTGCCGCAGCTCGACTCCGTCGTTCGCACGCCCGGAGCGCGACGACCCGCTCAGCAGGCGACACGCCGCCGGCCAGACTCGGTCGTCGTGGAGACGGCCGGAGTGACGGACCGCCGACGCAGCCGTCAGCGGTCGTTAGGCATTGCTCCGTCGGCCGGGCTCCCCCCGTCGTCAGGCAGCTACAGCGCGGCCACGCTGCACCTCGGCCCGGGAGAGTCGCTCGATCCCTTCGTCGGCCAGCTCGAGCTCATCTCGGCGCGCATGCGCGATTCGCACCAGGTGATGAATCGCTACGACGTGGAGATCCAGAAGAAGTTCGCCCTCGCCTTCGCGTGCATCGTGTTCGTCATGATCGGCGCCCCGATCGCGCTGAGGTTCCCCCGCGGCGGTGTCGGACTGGTGATCGGCGCCAGTGTGGGGATCTTCGCCCTCTACTACATTGGTCTGGTGGGGGGTGAGGCGCTGGCGGACCGGCTGATCATGGGGCCGTTCCTCGCGATGTGGCTCACCAACATCCTCTTCCTGGGGATTGCCGCACTGCTGCTGTCCCGCATGGGCAAGGAAGGAGCAACGGCCCGCGGCGGCGACATGGCGGAGGCGTTGGACTCACTGCGCGCATGGTTCGCGCGTCAGGCTCGACGCGTGGGTATCCCGCTCGAGCGGAGGCGCACCAGGTGAGGCTCTTCGTCCCGCTCGACCGGTACGTCCTGCGAGAGTTCTGGAAGATCTTCGCCGCCACCGCGGTGGGCTTTCCGCTCCTGGTCATCATCATCGACCTCACGGAGAAGCTCGACACCTATCTCAATCGGAATCTGGCGCGCGGACAGATTCTGCTGAGCTATCTGTACTGGATTCCCGAATCAATGTTTCTGGCGCTTCCCGCGGCGGTGCTGTTCGCGACGGTGTTCTCGATCGGAGCGCTCACACGCCATTCCGAGATCACGGCCGCAAAGGCGTCCGGCATCAGCTTCCACCGCCTGACGCTGCCGATCTTTCTCGGGGCCGCGGTGGTCGCGGTGCTGGCCGGGGTTCTTGGCGAAATCGTCCCCGTGGCCAACGAGAAGCGCAACAAGATCCTCGAGGAGAAGAAGTTCAGCGGGACCAACGACCGCTTCAACTTCACCTATGCGGGTGAGGAAGGCCGGGTCTACAAGATCCAGGCGCTCAACGTCGCCAACGGCGCGATCGATTTCCTCGAGATGGAGCGAAAGGGCAACGGACCTGAGTATCCAACCACGATCGTCACCGCGCGCGGCGCGCTTTGGAGCGACACCTCACGCCACTGGCTGCTCCGCGACGGCCAAATGCATATTGTCCCGACCGACAGCACGAGCATGGCGATTCAGTTCGACAGCCTCGCCGACCATCACTTCGTCGAGGCTCCCCGCGAGCTCATGGCCGCGCCGAAGACGTCGCAGGAAATGCGGTACCAGGAGCTGACCCGCTTCATCACCGCACTCGAGCGGTCCGGATCGAGCGAGGTAAACCGCTTCAAGGTGGAGAAAGCGTTGCGCATCGCGATTCCCGTGACCTGCCTGATCATCGCGATCTTCGGCGCTCCTCTCGCTACCACGACGCAGCGCGGCGGCGCCGCGTACGGCATTGGCGTGTCGCTCGGAGTGACAGTGATCTTTCTCATGTTGATTCAGCTGACGAAGGCGATTGGCGGCGGCGGCCTGCTCCCCCCCAACGTGGCGGCGTGGATGCCCAATGCCGTCTTCGGTCTCACCGGGGCCTTCCTGCTCGCACGCACGCGCACGTGACCTACCCGCCGGACACGGAAGCCGATACCGGACCGGGCATACGGCGCACGTCGACGTTTCCCATCCCGCAGCGGGCGGGGATCATCATCTTCCGGCAGATCTCGCGATCGACGCGCGGATTCTTTCGCGACATCGGCAAGCGCACGTTCTTCACGCGGGACATGGCGCGGGCTTTTCGGGACGGGGACACTTGGCTGCCGCTCACGCTCCAGCAAGCCCGGAACATTGGCGTCGATTCGCTCCCCCTCGTGTTCACCGTCGCCGCGTTCATCGGCGCGGTCACGGCTTTTCAGACGTTCTACCAGCTCTTCCCAGGCGCGCAGCTCTCCGCCGTGGCGTGGATCACCCGGCAGAGCATCGTGCTCGAGCTCGGGCCCCTGTTGACCGCGCTCGTGCTGGCCGGGCGCGTGGGCGCGCGTATGACGGCCGAGATCGGGACGATGCGCGTGACGGAGCAGATCGACGCTCTCGAGACGCTGGCGTACGATCCGGTGGCCTATCTCGTCGTACCGAGGTTCGTGGCGGCGGTGCTGATGCTGCCGCTGCTGACGATCGTCGCCAATGCGACCGGCATCGCGGCGGGATACCTCATCTCGATCGCGGCCACTGACGTTACACACAACGATTTCGTGAGTGGGCTCCGCCTCACCTTTGACCGATTCCAGGTGGTCTATGGACTCATCAAAGCCACCCTGTTCGGGGCCGCGATCTCGCTGATCGGCACATACGAGGGCTACATTACCGAGGCCGGCGCGGAGGGGGTGGGCCGCTCCACGGCACGCACCGTCGTCATTTCCTCAGTGATGATCCTCCTGCTCGACGCGCTCACCGCCGTGTATCTCGCTCAATATCTCCAGTCATGAAGCGACGCAACGAAGTGTTGGTGGGTGTGTTCGTGACCGTCGCGCTGATCGTGGGCATTCTCGGGACGCTCTGGCTGTCGCGGAGCGGGCTGCTATCGGACAGCTATCCGCTCTACACGAGGTTTCGCTGGGGCGCGAATCTGAAGCAGGGGCAGGAGGTTTGGCTCGCCGGGTTCGCGGTCGGGACGGTAGACCGTGTGGAGCTCCGTCCCGATGGCTGGCTCGATGTCTGGATGGCGGTCGACGAGAAGTATCAGGTCCCCGATGGAGTGATCGCGCAGCTCAAGACTGCATCGTTCTTCGGCGACATGGCGATCAATCTCGAGCCCCCGCTCAACTTCCGGTCGAGCGTGCGGCCGGGCGACACGATTCCCGCCGCTCCGCCTCCGCCGACGATGGATGCGCTCCTTTCGCGCCTCGATTCGGTGAGCCGCGGCGTGTCGGACGTCGCGCAGGCGTTCGAGATCCAGAATGGTGCGCGAAGGTGGCATCGAGGACCTCAAGGGCACGATCTCATCGACGAACCGGCTCGTGAAGCAAATCAGCCAGATCGCCGATGAGCAGTCGCGCGAGCTGTCTCGGCTGACACGAAATCTCAATCGAACGGTCAGCGCCATCGACTCGTCGGTGGTGGACTCGACGATGCGAAACATCAGGGCGACGACCGCCAACCTCGCGCAGCTCTCGGCCGACTTCCAGGACACGCGAGAGCGCATGAGCGCGCTGCTGACGAAGATCGAGAGCGGCGACGGCAGCGCGGCGAAGCTGTTGAACGACCCGGGCCTGTACAACGACGTGCGGGCGCTCGTACAGCGCGTCGATTCCTTGACGGCGGATTTCAAGAAAAATCCTCGGAAGTACATTAACCTCGAGGTCTTTTAGATCGCGATAACGAGGGGTCAGGAGTCAGGAGTCAGGGATCAGGGGGTTCCAGGAACGAGGGAACGCCAGGTCCTCGTCCCTGACACCCCCTGATCCCTGACTCCTGACTCCTGACCCCTCATGTGTTGACCTTCAATTCACACGAGTCTTTCCCATGCGCCGCACGCTGTCCCTCGCACTGATCCTGCTCGCCGTCGCCGCCTGCGAAGATGACTTTACCTCGCCGGTCGACTCGCGCTTCCCGCTCACGGGGGTCTTCAGCGACACACTCGTCGCCAACGAAGTCGACACCCTCAGCTTCGTCCCTGGGAGGTCAGGCGCGACGACGGTCGCCATCTGCGCCGAGGAAGGGTTCAACTTCGATCTCACCGTAGCCGGGCAGACGTCGGCGACGCCGGACAATTGCGAGCGCGTCACCTTCGACGCGATCGCCGGGCAGACCTATCGCGCCGAAGTCCGCGCGGTGACGGGCGCCGGCTCGTACGGCGGATGCTGGAGCACGGCGCTGGTGCAGTGCACGCCGGTGGAACCGGTGGCATGCGCACCGCCGGCGTTCCGCGCCGACACGGCGCTCCCGGCTGGCTACTACAGCGCCGCCGAGGGAAAGACCGGGGCTGCGCTCCTCGCGGCGCTGGATCGCATCGTCTGTCGCGCACGCGTGCTCGGCTACGACGCCGCCCGCGACTCGATGTATTCCTTCGTCGAGGACCCGGACAACAACGATCTGCTCGCCGACATCTATGTCGGCCGTGTCGCGATGGTGAACTCGCGCGCGACGGCGGTGACGGCGAACTTCAACACCGAGCACTCGTGGCCGCAGAGCCGGGGCGCGGAAGACGATCCTGCGATGAGCGACATCCACCACCTCTTCCCGTCGGACGAGACGGCGAACTCGCGCCGCTCCAATCTCCCGTTCGGGGTGGTCGTCGGGACACCCACGTGGACGAGCCCCGATCCCGACCTCGATGGCGATGTCAGCAAGCAGGGGCTCAACGCGGCGGGTGATCCGGTGTTCGAGCCGCGCAATGCGAAGAAGGGCGACATCGCGCGTGCGATTCTCTACTTCTACACCCGCTACAACCTTCGTCGCACCGACAATTTCACGCTAGAGAACTTCAACGACGAAGAAGCGATTCTCATCCAGTGGCACAACGCCGACCCACCGGATGCGTTCGAGCGGCAGCGCAACTCTCTCGCATTCCGCGCGCAGGGGAACCGGAATCCGTTCGTAGACCGGCCGGAATTCGTGGCGGCGGTGGGGGATTGGCCGAACAACTAGGGATCAGGAGTCAGGGATCAGGGATCAGGGGGTGTCAGGGTGAAGGTTCGAGGAGAACGGCTCGCGCAGCTCCTGAAACCTCAACCCTGGCACCCCCTGATCCCTGATCCCTGACTCCTGAACCCTAGAAGTAGTACCTCACTCCAATCTGCGCCGAGAACTGCAGCAGCAGATTCGATCCCACCTGCGTGCGTGAGGCGAAGGTCGCCGGGACCGTGTACCGCACCCGGCCGTTCGCCGCATCATAGTCCTGCGCGAGCAGGATGTTGCGGCGGGCCGCGGTCACCGAGACGTTCCGTCCCCAGTCGCTGTTCAGCCCGTTCAGGACGTTGAACAGATCGATGTGCAGCTCCGCGGCCTGATCGCCCGCCATCTCGAAGCGCTTGCGCAGCGTCATGTCGAGCTGGTTGAACCACGGCTGCCGGCAGGTGTTGCGCGGAATGATCTGTCCCACGTAGTCCCCCACGCAGTCGTGCTCGCCCAGAAAATCCGAATAGCGCGCGCGTGCCACGGCAACCAGGGAATCCGGGTTGGTTGCCGACGCCGCGACGAATACCGGGAGCTCTTCCGGCCGGAAGATGTAGGGGCGGTCGTTGAAGCTCACACCGTCCGCATTGATGTCGCCGCTCACCTCCGGACCCCACGGCGTTCCGCTGCGGATGCTCCACTTCGGGCTCACCCGAATGCCGAACGGCAGGCGGAACGTCCCCGAGAGCACGATCGTGTGGTCTCGGTTGAAGTTGCTCGGTCCCCACCCGGTGGACTCGTCGCCGATCCCTCCGATCACGTTAGGCCCCAGCGCGCCATAGCGCTGGCCGGTGAAGCCCTCGTTCGCGGTGCAGCACGAGTACGTGGAGTTGTCGTACGCGCGCGTGAACGTGTACGACACGCGCACCGCCGAGGAATCGCTCAGCCGATGGTCGACGTTCAGCGAGGCGGCGAAGGAGCGGGCGATGCCGTCGTTGTAGTTGACGTACACGCTCGCGAAGTCGGCGTTGCGGAACCGGTCGGTGCCCGCCGCGCTGCTCGGCGAAAAGCGACCGGCGGGAACGAAGATGCGGCGGCCGCCTTCACCGGTGAGCTCGAACTGCGGATCGCGCAGGTTGATGTTGCGCACCGTGTAGAGCTTGCTGGATTCCGAGAAGAGCAGATCGATCGACGCCAACGTCCCCGGACGGAGCTGTCGCTCATAGCCAATGTTGGCCTTGATCGTTTCCGGGATCTCGAAGCCGCTGTTCCAGAAGGCATACTCCGGTACCCCGCCGACCCCGCCGACGCCACCGCATCCGAACGGATTGTCCTCGCCACTGGCCGCCCAATTCCGGTAGGGGGCCACGGATGGCGGTACATTCGGGCGGCACCGGGATTTCATTGAGTGAGCCGCGGCATTCCACGACGAGCAGCGGCGTGTCGGTGCTGGCGACGTTGCTGCCCATGACGAACGGCACTCGTCCGTAGAACAGCCCGCCGCCAAGGCGGATGAGCTGAGTCGCGTCACCCTTGAGATCGTATGTGAACGACACGCGCGGCGACACGTTGTTGTCGTCGATCGGCGCGATGCCGGTCTCGAGCCCGAAGGCGCGCTCCGCGTCTACCACGCGTCCCGGCCTGTCCCCATAGCGCTGGATGTCATACCGCACGCCGAAAACGCCGAGCAGCTTCGGTGTGATCCGCCATTCATCCTGGGCGTAGACCGAGTATTCCTGGACGTCGAACGTCGCGTTGGGCGTCACCGAATCGGCCCGCACGTTTCGGTTGAAGCGCGATGGGCGGAACGCCTCGAAGTCGGCGAGCGAGTTGAACTCGAACCCCCCCGAGCCGTTGAGCCAGAAGATGTTCTCGATCGACGTGAGCGTGTTGTTGGTGCCGAGCTTGATCGAGTGATCGCCGAGCGCGAGGGTGACGTTGTCGACGATCTGGAGCTTCGTTTCGTCGAGGAAGTTGCGGAAGGAGATGAACGCACCGCCGTACTCGACCGTCTCGTTGGCGTCGAGACGGACCCGCAGCTCCGGCTTCAGATTGTTGCCGATGCGCGGTCGCTCCTCGGTCGCGTACTGCACCCGCAGCACGTTGAAGATGCGCGGCGTGATCACGCTGGTGAGCTCGCCCACGAGCGAGTTCGCCCGGTCCTTGAACGACTCGGCCTGCGAGCGACCGGCGGGAAAGGCGAAGCTTCCCGCTTCGTCGAGGTTCTTGTGATCGGAGAAGTTGTTGCGCACCGACAGACGGTGCCGATCGTTGAGCGTCCAGTCGAGGCGACCGAAGACGGTCAGCACGTCGTTGGAGATCTCCCACTCCCCGTACTGCGAAGCAGCGCCGGCGACTCCGTACTCGCTCTGGAGGACATTGAAGAAGCGCTCGAGGCTGTCCGCGCTCGCCGAGTCGGCGGGCTCGTTGTTGCCGCGGAGGAACGCCGGCGTGATCGAGCGAAACGGCTCACGTCGACGCTGACCGTCGACCGAGACGAGATAGTGCAACCGGTCGCGACGAATTGGACCTGACACTTTCCCCGCGTACTGCTGCACCGAAAAGTTGTTCGGCGGATTGCCGTCGAAGTCCTCGCGCGTCAGGGACTTGTCGCGATAGTTGCCGTAGAGCGAGGCGCGGAAGTCGTTCGTTCCGCCCTGGGTGACGATGTTGATGACGCCACCGGAGTAGTTGCCGAATTCGACGTCGAAGCCGTTGGTGATGATCTGGAACTCGCGGATCGACTCGAGCGAGAAGGCGAAGGGGATGCGGCTGCCACCGCGATTCTCCCCGAAGAAGGCGTTGTTCGCGTCCACGCCATCGATCTGAATGCTCGTCTGCGAAGGACGCTGACCGGCGATCGCGAACTGGCCGCCGGTGGTGACCTCCGGCGCTGGGCTGACGAGTCCCGAGAGCGCGATGAAGTCGGTGAAGTCGCGCCCTAACGACGGCAGCTCGGCGATCTCTTCCTGCGAGACCGTCTGCTTCACCCCGGCGTCTGCGACGTCGATCTCGCGAGCGTTGGCGGTGACTTCGACGCCCGTGAGCTGAACGGCGGCTGTCCGCAGGACGAGGTTCGCCGGCGCGGTGCTGCCGACGGTGACGCGAATGCCCGGCAGCTCCGATTGTTGCTGTCCGATGCGCCGAGCCGTCACGCGGTAGCTCCCAGGCGGGAGGAAGCGGACGACGTACACGCCTTCATTGTCGGTCTGCGTTCCCCGCAGGAATCCCGTTTCCTCGTTCGTGGCGACGACGGTCGCAGCGGGAAGTGGATTTCCTCCCTCGTCGGTGACGCGGCCGCGGATGTTGCCGGTCGTCGTCGAGGCCTGCGCAGCGGCAAGAGAGACGGAGCCGGCGAGAGCCGCGCAGGCCAGCGTCGCTAGGCGGGCGAGGCGAATTACGGACACGGGACCTCCGTCACGTCAGCGAGCATGCGCGGTTTGAGTTGTGGAGTGCCATTGAAAAAGCCGAGAATCCCGACGACGTCATAGCACCGCCCGGCCACGAAGGTGCTTGTCGGTATGGCGGTGGCGGCGTTGTTGTCGAGTCGGATCTGGATGGCGCCGGAGCCGTCATTCAGCAGCGCGTTTCCAGAGGTGAACGCGCCGACCGTCGCGTGCCTGACGACCAGCAACCGGCCAACATCCGGCTCCCGGGCTCCGAGGGCAGTGACGGCCGCGGCGATGGCGCCCGTCGTTCTCTCGAGCGGCGCCGGTGCTGTCGTCGCCGTCCGATTTGGCGCGACGATGGGATTGATCACCTGCAGCTCGCCACCGAACTGGCCAAGGATGCCAGAGACTTCGATGCTGTCTCCGATCTGGAGGTTCAGCGCCGGCAAGCCAAAGACCTGCATTCCTCCCGTCGGATCCTGGATGTAGGTGTTGTCGCTGCGATACGTCCCCTGGCGAGCGGTGACAATGCCGGTAACGGTCACCGGCGCCGCCAGCGGCAGCGCTTCGGCGACGTTGATCCGAATGACGCAGCCGCGCTTGGCCGGTGCCGTGACAAACGCGGTTTCATCGCGGTACACGGAGGCGCGCAGCGGGTTCACACAGAACACGAGGTTCTTGACGACCGCGGTGTCCTGCACGAGAAAGACGTCGTGCGTCCCCGGGGAGATCCCCTCGAAGTCGAATGCCCCATTCGCGTCGGTGGTCATCGCCTCGATCACCACCGATGACCCGCGCTCGCGAAGCTCCACCCTGACGTTACGCAACAGCGTATCGCCGCCTAACGGCGTGAAGAGACCGTTGTTGTCGGCGTCGAAGAACAGCCGACCGGTGACTCGGCCCGTTCCTTCAACAGCGAACGGCGGTTCGGGGTCATCAGCGCACGCGGCCAGGAGTGCGAGACTCAGCGCGAGCGTTGGGACGAGTTGAGCTCTCATCGTTGCTTCTTGCTCAAAGGCGCAATGGATCCCCCACCGCGAAGGAGCGGAGTGGGCTGTGTCGGAGTGATGTAGCCATTGTTCTGTGAACCCGGAGTTCCCTCGTCGGAGGCGTTGTACGGCGTCGTCGACGTCTGCCAGTTCGTTCCCTTCGCGTCGGTGTTGTCGGCGGAGGCGTCGCGGAGGGCCATGCTCGCCCCAATGGGCGGAGAGACATACACGACGGAATCGACCGTGGCCCCGGCGGCATCTCGAAGGACCACGATGTCACCGGTGGTGGTGCTGTTGTTCAGCGAATAGCCGCTGCGGTAGACAAAATCGACTGTGACACCGCCGTTGGCCGTCGGATCGCCGTTGATGCCGAGCACCACGTAATCGCCCGGCGCTATGACCAGCGATGAGGTGATGCGCGCCGTGTCGCCGCCGCTGTTACCGAACAGTTTCCAGTTTTGGATGTCAATGGAAGCCGTGCCCCAGTTGTACAGCTCGATCCACTCCCCGGTGGCATCGCTCGCGAGGGCCGGATCCGGCATGAGCTCGTTGATGACTATGCGCGCGACAGGCGTAGCGACGAGATGGACGACATTGGTCGCGAACCGAGGCTTGAGCTGTGGTTGCGCGTTGAAGCGCGAGAGAATGCCGGTGATCGTGTACCGCTCACCGACGGTGAAGCTGCTCCGCGTCAGCCCGGTCGCCGTGCCATTCACGCGAATGACAAGCGTGTCGTTCGCTGAAGACACGGTCGTGACGTTGAAGGCGCCGCTCGTTCCGCCGCCCACGAGTACCACGCGCAGACCAGAAACGGTGATGAGCTCTCCCTCATCGGCGAACGACCGTGCCTCCGCCGCCGTGTTCGGCTTCGGAGAAACCGGAGTTCCCCCCGGTCTCGCACGCACCGTGGGCGGTGCGGCCGTGCGACCGATCTGAATCTGCCCGGCGTTGAGGCTCACCGTACCGATGACCTCCACGCTCGTCCCAAGGCGGAAGGTGGCAGAGTCCGCCGTCGGAACCGGGAAGGCCGCAATTCCGCCGCTGGTATCCTGAACCCATATCTCGGAATTCGCTCCCGGTGTGGCGCCGTTGAACACGCCCGGTGGGGCGGTAATGGTGCCAATGACGGCGACGGTGCTGTCGACCGGGGTCGCCCGCGCCTGACGAATCGTGACGAAGATCGATCCGGTGAACAGCACGTTCTGCGTGGCGGTGGCCGCCCCGACGACGGTGATCTGCCGCGTCCTGCCGCTGGCTCCGTAGTTGATCGCGCCTAGCTGCTCGAACTCGAGGAAGTAGTCGCCCGGCGCGACGAGTCCGAATCGATAGGCGCCGAGCGAATCCGTCCGAACGGAATCGAGCTTGGCGCCGATGGCGCCGGTGTCGGCGCGGAGAAAGACCCAGAGACCGGGACCCGGCACGTCGGTCCCCTGCTCGAACGTCCCGTTGCCATTCTCATCACGGAATACGCGCCCGGTGATGATGCCCGGGAACATCGCGATAACGGAAGTCGACCGACACCGAGCGACCGCGAAAATCGATCACCGCCGACGGTGATGGGATTCGACGTCAGCATCGCGCCCACGGGCGGCGTCCCACCCGGCTCCACTCGGTAGCTGCCCGGCGCGAGATCGCTGAAGGTGACGCGGCCGTCAGCCGCGGTTTGCGCCGTGGCGACCTCGCGGCTCTCGTCGAAGAGCGTGACCTCGAAGCCGGCAAGCGGCGTATCGCCGACAGTCAGCGATCCGGACGCGTCGTTGTCGATGTACGCGGCAACGGTGAGATCGCCGGGGCTGCCTTCAGGGGCCGCGGCTTCTTCGCAACTCGCCAGCGCAACGATGAGGGCAAAGAATGCGACCTGCGAACTGCGAGCGACGAGCTGCGGGGAGGGAAAAATCGCCATGCGTTGGGGATGAGGAGTCCCCAAGATGTTTGCAGGGTCGGGCCAAGGCCAGGGGGAACGCGACGCTGTTGGCCCGCCGCCGCGCAGTCCGCGCTAAACTCGGCCCAGATCTCCTTCCCTCTCGCCCGGTGCGCCCTTGCCAACAGTGAGGTAGTACACGGGCACGCCGACCAGAATGATCCCGAGCACCGCCACGGTCGGCCAGCGGCTCGTCGGATCGGCGATCGCGTTGACGAGGATGAAGATCGTCGCCAGCACGAACAGGAGGGGGACGATGGGATACAGCGGCGTACGGAAGGGCGGATCCCAGTCGGCCCGCTTTCGCAGCGTGAAGACCGATGCGACGGCCAGGGCGTAGAAGGGCACGATCGCGGTCACGAACGTGTCGGCGAGCTGCTCGAATGTACGGAAGAGTACGAAGACCACGCCGAGGGCGGCCGTCATCGCGATGGCGACGTAAGGCGTCTCGTAGCGCGGGTGCACCGCAGCCACCTTTCGGAAAAACAGCCCGTCATCCGCCATTGCAAAGAAGATGCGGGGGGACGTCAGCAGTGTTCCGTTGAGCGTGCCGAACGTCGAGAGCATGACGGTGACACCGACGAAGACCACACCGGCCGTGCCGATGAGCTGCATGGCGACGTCGGCGGCGATGCGCGGCGACTGCCGCAGTTGATCGACGGGGAAGATCGCCAGATAGGCGACGTTCGCGAGCAGATAGATGACGATGACCGAGGTCACGCCGAGAATGAGCGCGCGGGGGACGTTGCGGCGAGGATCTTTCACCTCCCCGGCGACAAAGCTCAGGTCGGCCCAGCCATCGAACGCCCACAGCACGGACACCAGCGCCAGCCCGAACGCCGAGATGGTAAAGCTCCCGGGCGGGACGGCCGGCGTGAAATGCGACGCGCCCTCGGGGAAGCCGACAGCGAGCGCGAACAGCACGATGAACAGGAGGCCGCCGTACTTCGCCAGCGTCGTCAGATTCTGCACCAGCGCGCCCCATCGGACGCCCACATAGTTGAACGCAGCGGTGACGATGATCGCGACCGCCGCCAGGTAGTGGACGTAATCGTCGTACGGGGCCACACTCGGCTCCCGCCCAATCGCACGGAAGAAATACTCGGCGAACGTCGTCGAGATCGCACCTAACGACGCGGCACGAATGAGGACGAGCTCCGACCAGCCGAACAGAAAGGCGGGCAGGCGGCCCCATCCTTCCCGGATGAAGACGAAAAGTCCACCGGTGCGAGGGTAGGCCCCCGCGACCTCGGCGAGCGTGAGCGCCCCGCACAGCGCGAGCAGGCCGCCGGCGACCCACACCGAGAGCATCGGCAGCGGGCCGGGGAGTCGGTCGGCGATGACCGCCGGCGAGCGGAAGATGCCCGATCCAATGGTCGAGCCGACGAGCACCGCAATGGCGCTGAAGAGGCCGAGTCGGCGCGGAAGTTCGTTGCGCATGGGGGGTGATAGTACGTGAGGGACCAGGCAGGGGTCTAGAGCCAGGGGTGAGACGGTTCTCATGAGGGACGATCATCCCCTGCAAGGGATGCGAGTCGCGTTAGATTACCGCCGTGCTGTCTACCATTCTGCTCGTCGCCTGCGTCGTATCGATCGTCGTGGCGCAGCTGTTCATTCTTCGATCGGCGCTTGGCACCGCGGTCGTGGCGCGGGAAGATGCGCGTCTGCCCGTGCCGCGGCGCGCGGCCGAAGTAGCGTGGGCCGTGCTTCCGGCGATCGCACTCGCGTTCGTCCTGTGGATGACCTGGCAAGAGGCCCGTGCGGCGACATCGCCTCCGCCGGCTTTGCAGGACCACACCGGGCATGGGTCGCACGCCTCGTGAGCCGCGAATGATGGTGACCCGCCGCCTCGCGTATCTCGCGCTCTTTCTCGCCTACGCACAGATCGTCTTCGGCGCGGTCGTGCGCATCACCGACTCGGGAATGGGATGCGGCGACCACTGGCCCAAGTGCAATGGCCTGTGGTTCCCGCCGCTCGACAACACCGAGCTGATCATTGAGATCACGCACCGGTGGATCGCCGCCGCGCTGCTCATCGCCACGCTCGCGCTCGTCATTACCGCGTATCTGCACCGCCACCAACCGCGGATCGGGGGTCGCGGCGGCGTGCTGCGCGCCGCATCGCTCGCGGCGGGCTTGTGGCTCGCCCCCGCAATCCTCGGCGCAGTGACGGTGTGGCTCGAGCTGCCGCCGCTGGTTGTCGTCGTCCATCTCGCGCTCGCCATGGCGCTGCTGGCAGTGCTCGCGGTGGCGGTGATCCGCGCGGGTGGATTCGGAGCCATCACAGCCGAACGCGAGGTCATCGCGCCCCGAGCCATGCGGGCGGCGTTCGCCGCGGCGGTGCTCGCGTTCCTGGTAGTGATTCTGGGCGGCTTCACCGCCAACATCCCCGGCGCGGCCCCCGCATGCCAGGGATTCCCGCTGTGCAACGGGACGGTCGTCACGGACGGGGCTGCGCAAACGATTCATTGGACGCATCGCGTGCTCGCCTTTCTGCTCACGCTGCACGTCGTGGGGATGACGGTGGCTGCGCGGAAACGCGGCAGCGGCACGATGCGCCGAGCGACGACGGTTCTTCTCGGTGTGATCGCAGTCCAGGTCGTGATCGCCGCGGTGCTGGTGTCGACGCACCTCCCGCCGGTGCTCCAGTCGCTGCATCAGGCGGTGGGAACGGTCGTGTGGCTGAGTGCGGTGGTGGGAGCGAGCATAGGTTGGCGAGGTCGTCGAGGTAGTCCAGGTAATCAAGGTGAAATCATCCGCACCTCGACATCCTCTACCTGGACACCCTCGACGACCTCGACAACCTCGACGACCTCGACACCCTCATGAACAGCACCACCGTCGTTCGCACGCACAGCCCGTCGCTCCTCCGCGACCTCGTCATGCTGACGAAGCCGCGGATCATCTCGCTGCTGCTGGTGACGACCATCGCGCCCATGTTCGTGGCGGGAACGCCAAGCTTCGCGTTGGTGATCGCGGTGGCGATCGGTGGGTACCTCATGGCGGGCGGTGCGAACGCGGTCAACATGTACATTGACCGTGATATCGACGATCGCATGGCGCGCACGCGGTTGCGTCCCATTCCCAGCGGCCGGATGGACGCGGTGGCCGTGCTTGCTTTCGGCGTTGCGCTGGCGACGGCGGCGACGGCGCTGCTGGCGGCCTTCGTGAACCTGCTCGCGGCCGCGCTCGCGCTGGCGGGCTTCTATTTCTACGTGTTCGTCTACTCCAGGTGGCTCAAGCGGAGCACGCCGCAGAATATCGTGATCGGCGGCGCCGCGGGGGCCTTCCCTCCCCTCGTCGGGTGGTCGGCGGTCACCGGATCGCTCGATCTCACGGCGCTGTATCTCTTTCTCATCGTGTTCTACTGGACGCCGCCGCACTTCTGGGCCCTCGCGCTCCTGAAGCAGACCGATTACGGCCGCGCTGGAGTCCCAATGGCGCCGCTCGTCTGGGGGGAGCGTGAGACGATGCACCAGAATGCTCTGGTACATGGCGATCCTCATTCCCCTCACGCTCTTGCCGGCGACGTTCGGCGCGTTCGGGATGATCTATCTCGTATCGGCCGCAGTGCTCGGGCTGGTGATGCTGTGGAGCATCGTGCGCACCGTGCGCGCGACAGCATGGACGCAGCCAGCCTGGTGGTCCTACCGCTTTTCACTCCTCTACCTCGCGCTCCTTTTTGTGGCAATGGTCGTGGACAGGCGCGTCGCGCTGTGATGACACCGGCGGAGTGGAGAGACACACTGGTCGTGCAGATCGCCGGGAAAGAGGGGCAAGCGCCGTCGATCATCGAGCTCGAGCGACCTGTGGGGGGCCGCGTTCGCGCGCGCGAATGGCCGGATGGCGAATGGACGCTCCCCGCGCGTGAGAGCCGGCCCTCGTGTGAGGAGCTGGTGGCGCGATTCGACCGTGCGCGCAAGGAGGGGCGACAGGTGAGCGAGGACACGCATCGCATCCGCGCCTGGCTCGAGGGCCGCGCGTGACGCTTCCCGCTCCACGCCCCACTCCGCCAGCGGTACCCGTGATCGAGGCGAAGGACCGCGCACGGCGTCCGCCGTCGCCGAAGGTATTCGGCCCCCTGGTGCCGCGCCTTCGCCCGCACCTCCGTGCCTTGTCGCTCGCGGCCATCTGTCTTGTTCTGAGCGCGGCAGTGGGCCTCGCGTTTCCGCGCATCGTGCAATACCTGCTCGATGCCGCATTCATCTCGGGAAACGCGCGCGGGCTCGATCGCATCGCGGTCGGGCTGCTCGTGCTCTTCGCCATCCAGGGCGTTCTCAACGCCGCGCAGGTGTACCTGTTGAGCGCGACCGGCGAGCGTGTCGTCGCCACCCTGCGACAGGACCTGTTCGCGCATCTCGTGAGGCTGTCGCCCGGCTTCTTCACCGAGCGGCGCACCGGCGAGCTCATCAGCCGATTGAGCGCCGACGTCGCCATGCTGCAATCGGTGATGAGCCACCAGGTGAGCGAGTTCGCCCGCCAATCGCTTTTTCTCGTGGGCGGCATCGCGATGCTGATGCTGACGCACACGCGACTCACCGCCACGACCCTCGCCGTCGTCCCGATCGTGGTCGGTGCGGCGTGGGTCTTCGGCCGACAGCTTCGAAAGGCGAGCACCGGCGTGCAGGATCGAGTGGCCGAGGCGACCGCCACCGCCGAAGAAGCGTTCTCGCAGATTCGAACCGTGCAGGGCTTTACGCGCGAAGGACTCGAGAGCGACCGCTACCACGCGCACCTCGTCGACGTCGTCACGGCAGCGATTCGCCGCGCGCGCATTCGCGGCGCGTTCTTCGGCGTCATCACGTTTTTCTCGTTCGGCGGCATCGTCGCCGTGCTCTGGCAGGGCGGCCGCCTGGTACTGGGCGGCGCGCTGACGCCAGGCGCGCTCGTGTCCTTTCTGCTCTATGCGATCACCGTCGCCGCGGCCGTCGGCGCGCTCGCGTCGCTGTTCGGCAGCTACCAGGATGCGGTCGGCGCGGCGAAGCGCGTGTTCGAGCTGCTCGGCGAGCGGCCGACCGTCGCAGAGCCCGAACATCCCAAACGGCTTCCGCGAGCCGGCTCACGACGCGCCGACGTGCGCCTGGAGCGCGTGAGCTTCCGGTATGCGCCGGAGCACCCGGAGGCGTTGCACGAGGTATCGTTTCGCATCGCGCCGGGAGAGACGGTGGCGCTCGTCGGTCCGTCGGGCGCCGGGAAGACGACAGTCGCCGCGCTGCTGCCACGGTTCTGGGATGTGAATGCGGGTCGCATCGTCATCGAAGGAATCGACGTTCGCGATCTCGCGCTCGAGGAGCTCCGCGGCGCCATCGGCATCGTCCCGCAGGAGCCAACGCTGTTCAGCGGAACCGTGCGCGAGAACATCGCCTACGCTCGGCCGGAGGCGACGGAAGCCGACATCGTCGCTGCTGCCCGCGCTGCCCACGCGACCGAGTTCATCGAGCGACTGCCGAAGGGCTTCGACACGCGCGTAGGCGAGCGCGGCGTGAAGCTCTCCGGGGGTCAGCGGCAGCGGCTCGCGATCGCTCGCGTCTTTCTCAAGGACCCCGCGATCGTGATCCTCGATGAGGCGACGTCGAGCCTCGACAGCGAGAGCGAGCGTCTGGTGGGGGAAGCGATGGAAGAGCTGTTGCGCGGCCGTTCGACGTTGATCATCGCGCACCGGCTGAGCACCGTGCGCCGAGCGGATCGCGTGGTCGTGCTCGACCGCGGGCGAGTCGTAGAGGAAGGCAGCCACTCGGATCTGCTCGCGGGCGGCGGGGTGTACGCGAAGCTGTATAAGGGGCAGTACTTCGAGATGGTGTGACGCTAGGAGTCAGGAGTCAGGAGTCAGGGATCAGGGGGTATCAGGGTAGAGGTTAGAGGGGAACGGCTCGCGCAACTCCTGCAACCTCCACCCTGACACCCCCTGATCCCTGACTCCTGACTCCTGACCCCTAGTCAGTACTTCACCTCCACGCGCGTCACCCCGCCGTTCTCGACTCGAATCTCCCTCGTCGTCCGGCCCAGCCGCTCATGCCAGGTTTGCATCGTGTACTCGCCGGGCGGGATGGAGTCGAGGGCAAAGCGGCCGTTAGGCGCCGAGACGACGAAGTAGGGATGGTCGAAGACGTGGATCCAGCCCTGCGTCCACGGATGAGTGCGGCAGCTGAGCTCGAGGCGCACTGGACGGGCCAGCACTTTCTCCAGCGGAACGACCTGACCGTCGCCGTTCTGGGTGACTGTCTCCAACACCTCGGTCACGCCGCTGACGCGGATCACGGTCTCGTGCACGACGGGGTCGGCGCTCTTGACGTTGAGCGTGCCGCCCACGATCACGCCCTGCACGCGCGGGTCGAGGCGGCAGCGTGAGTTCGTGACCTCGAATCGCCGGCTGTCGGGGAACGCCTTCCCTTCCCGCGCGTCAGTCAGCCACACGACGACGTTCATGAGGCCGCCTTGCGGGGCGACGATCGCTCCCTCGGCGACGCGGTCGCCACAGAGGTCGGCGTTGCGGGTGACGACGACGAGTGTGTCGCGTGCCGAGCTCTCGAGACGCACCTCTCCCTCGAGGCGACCGCTCTCGATGAGCTCGATCTCGCGATACGGCGACAGACCGGGCCGCGACGTGAACGCCGCGTCCGCGATCGTGTCGGCGCTCGCATTGCGCCGGTCATTCCCGTCGTCGCTCGGCCCGCACGCCGCAAGAGCGGCGCCGAGCATGGCGACACCGAGCCGTCCTCGCGTCACAGAACCAGAAGCTCGCGTTGGTAGTGCTCAGGCGTGATCGTCACGCCCCGCTCGCCGACGAACGCATTCACTTCGCTTCGCACGCCGAGCTCACCCGGCAGATATACGCCCGGCTCGATCGAGAAGCCAACGCCGGGGAGCAGCAGGCGCTCTTCTCGCGTCTCGAAATCGTCGATGTGCGGACCCGCACCGTGCAGATCGCGCGGATCGATCGAGTGGCCAGTGCGATGGACGAAGTAGTCGCCGAGCCCGCGGTCGGTGATCACGCGGCGTGCGGCGACGTCGAGATCGCCACCGCGCAACCCCCCGTTCGTTCCGCGCTCGCGCAGGAGCGCGATTGCGGCATCGCGTGCGTCGCGCACCGCTTCCCACACCTCGACTGCACGCGCGGACGGCGTGCCGATGCTGCCCATCCACGTCTGGTCGGCCCACACGCCGTTGCGCTCGCGCGCCCACAAGTCGATAAGCAGGAGCTCGCCTTCCTGTATCACGCGCGGCCGCTTCGGCGAGGGCTCGTAATGCGGATTCGCGGCGTTGGCCCCGGCGGCGACGATGGGGGCGTCATGCGTCTCGAGCCCTGCGCGCTCGAAGCGCGAGACGATCCCGTCGCGCAGCTCGTGCTCGTGAAGCACGGTGCCGCGTCCCCGCGCCGACCTCGCTTCTTCCATCGCATCGCGTGCGACCTGCGCGACGATCTCGGCCGCCCGGAGATGTGAGGCGAACTGTTCGTCCGTCCACACCGCATAGAATCTCGTGACGAGCTCGCCCGAAGGAACCACGGTCGCGCCCGCGGCCCGCACGAGGTCGAGAACGCCCGCGGGGACGCGGTCGAGATACGGAACGGCGTCGCCGGGGGAATACTCCATCGCGATGCGCTTTCCCCCGACGAGTCGCGCGACGGTCGCCTCGAGGACGCGCCACGACGCATAGACCTCGCGTCCCCAGGCCGGTGGCCAGTCGCGCCAGGGTCCCTGCTCGATTGCGTGGATGACACCGACTGGCGTTCCCTCACGCGGAATCCACGCGAACACGCGCCGCGTCAGCATCCCCTTCAATCCCAGGAGCGTGGACGCGATCGGATTCGTTCCGCGGAAATCGAAGAGCAGCCAACCGTCGAGGCCTGCATCGGCGAGGGCACGCTGGACGGTGGGCAATGTGGCCGGGCTGAGCATCGAGTTCAGGAAAGTGGTACCTTGGCGGCCTCACCCGGTCTTACCAACCGGCGGTCGTGTCCAAAGTAACTGTAGAGACGCCATCTCCGCGCTCGAAATCCTCCTCCTCGCGCTGCTCGGCGTCGTCGTCGGTACCTACGGAACGCTCGTAGGTGTCGGTGGCGGTTTTCTCGTCGTGCCGCTGTTGCTGATCATCTATAAGTTGCCCCCCGTGGCCGCCGCCGCAACCTCGCTGGTGGTCGTGCTGCTCAACTCGGCGAGCGGCTCGGTGACCTACGTGCGGCGGGGCCGCGTCGACGTTCGAACGGGACTCCTCCTGGCGGCTGCCACCGTTCCGGGGGCGTACTTCATCGGCCCCGAGCTCGCCGAGCGAATTCCCGAGCGCGCCTTCAAGATGGGGTTCGGCGTGTTTCTGCTCGTGATGGCCGCTCTGCTCTTCTTTCGGCCGGAGCGGCAGGCGGCCGTGGCCGGAGCTCCCCCCCGGAGAGGGCTGTGGCGCATTCGACGGAGCTTTCGCGACGGCTCGGGCGCGACGGTCGACTACGAGTTCGATGTCGTGCTCGCCGTCGTGCTGTCCTTCGCGGTCGGGATCCTGTCGAGCATGCTCGGCATTGGCGGAGGCATCGTTCACGTGCCGGCGTTGATCCACTTCATGAGCTTCCCGGTGCACGTGGCAACGGCGACGTCGCAATTCGTGCTCGCTTTCACCGCGGCGGCCGGCGTCGCCAAGTACGCGTCCGGTGGCCATGTCGTCTGGCCGCTCGCGGCGGGGATCGGGGCGGGAGTAATACTCGGGGCGCAGGTGGGGGCGAGGCTGTCGCACCGAATGAAGGGGGCGAGGATCATCAGATTGCTGGTGTTGGCAATCGTGCTTCTCGGTCTCCGCTTGATTTGGAGCGCAGCTCGTTAGGGGGGCAACTTCGATCTATCCCCCTGCCGTCATCTCCATTCCGCTCTCCATTCGCACGTGCCTTCCCCCCGGGCTCTGCACTGCACGTGCTCGATTCCCCCGACGTTCCCAACGAGCAGGCGCAGCAGCTCGCGCAGGGCGGCCTCGTAGAATGCGCAGCCAATGCTGTTCGGCGCCGTTTTCAGCGTCACCGAGTCGCTCACCTCCAGCCGGATGAATCCACCGACCCGACGCACGTCGGCGTTCAGATAGCGATCGGCGATCTTGCGGACGCGGCGCAGCACGATCGGTCGCGCGAGGAATGAGGGGAGTCCGCGCGCGAGCTTTCGCGTCATTCCGGGGATGGTGAGGTAGGCCTCACGAGCCAGGTACTGGCCCGCCGCCCGGAACACGGCTTCGGCATCCGTGCGGCGGCCGATGAGGCGCGCGAGGCCCACCGCCTCCTCCTGGTCAGGGCGCTGGTTCCGCTTGGCCGCGTCGGTGTATCGCCGGATCTGCGTGTAGACGGTCTCGCTCAGGCCGAGGCGCTTGTTCCGCAGCTCGTGGACCAGCTCGGCTTCGAGGTCATCGGGGGTATCGACGTTTCGGACCGCGTGAAGCAGACTCAGTGGCAGCAGCGGGTCGACCGTAGGCACGTGCGGCGAGGTGAGGGGAGGGTCAGGGAAGCTAGTCTCGCCCGATTCCTGCTTCAAGCGGACGTGACGGGAACCTGGACGCTGATTCACATCTTCTATGATCGTGAGCGTAGCAACCGAGCCATGACTGGCCCGCATCACGGCGACGAGCTGCCGTGCAACGCTGTCATTGAGCGCATCTATGAGTTTCTGGATGGCGAGCTGACGAGCGATGTGGACGCGCAGATTCGCGACCACCTCGGCAAGTGCCGAAAGTGCTTCCCGCACTTCCGGCATGAAGAGGTGTTCCTGCGCTTTCTGGAGCGGCGCACGCAGATGGAAAAGGCCCCGCCTTCCCTTCGCCGCCGCATTTTCAAGAAGCTTCTCGAGGACGAGATCGGCCGCGACGAGCCGTGATCGAACGGGCGGCCGCGGGGATCGCGCTCGCCGCGGTCATCGCGATCGCGGCGAGGGCGGCGCGCGCGCTCACGACCGATGGTGCTGTTGCCGCGACGATCGTGGGCGCGGTCAGCGTCGCCGCGGGGTGGTCGTGGGCGGCGCTCCTACTCGCGTTTTTCCTCTCGTCTAGCGCGCTCTCGCGCATTGGCATAGACATCAAGCGACAGCGAACATCCGGGATCCTCGAAAAGGAATCCCGGCGCGACGCGGTGCAGGTATTGGCGAACGGAGGCGTGTTCGCCGCGGCTGCCCTCGGGTACGTTGCCTTGCCCTGGGATGGCTGGATGGCTCTGGGAGGCGGTGCACTCGCGGCCGCGACGGCCGACACATGGGCCACGGAGATCGGAACGCTCGCCAAGGGTGTTCCTCGCGTCGTCACGACGTGGCGTCCGGCGTTGCCCGGCACGTCGGGCGCGGTGACAGTGCACGGCTCGATTGGGATGGTGTTGGGAAGTGCGTTTCTGACACTGGGCATGGTCGCCGCCGTGTGGCCTCGACACGTTTTCGTCGCGGCCTTCGTCGGCGGTGTAGTCGGAGCGCTCGCAGACTCGCTCGCCGGAGCGACGATGCAGGCGCGACGGCGGTGTGCTTCCTGCGACGCGCTCACGGAACGCGCGATTCATTCATGCGGGGCACACACGGTCCATGCGGGGGGTGCATCATGGATGACCAACGATGCGGTCAACTTGTTGTGCAGCGTAGTGGGCGCGTCATTGGCGATCGTCGTCGCGCGCGCGCTCCAGTAGCCGCGCTGGCAGTGGCGCTCGCGGCGACAATGCTCGCCACCACCGCCTGCAACAATGTCGACATGCGGATCGGCCCGGGCGTGCAAATCGGCACCGGGAAGGGATCGGGCTCGCACCATGACGCCCTCATTGGCATGTGGACGCGGGTCCTGGTGATCACCGACAACGAGGGGACGCGACACAGCTCTCGAACGACGTGGGAATTCCGCTCCGACGGAAGCGCCACGCGCACGGTCATTACGCAGAGCCTGAGCTCGGGCATCACCGACGTGCTCACCGCCAATGCGTCGTGGCATACCGAGGGCTCGACGCTGGTGATCACCTTCCGATTCCCCGACTCCGGCACGTCGCGCTTCGGCTTCGCCCTCTTCGCGAATGTGCTCAACCTCGATGGCCGCGACTTTGTGCGCGTCACCTGAGTGACGGTGTCGACGAAGCCGCGGGTGCTGCTCGTGAGCACGAATCGCGAGCACGCGCCGCAACCCGTCGTGCCTAACGGCGTCGCCTGCGTCGCGTCGGCGCTCCGGCAGGCAGGCCATGAGGTGCGCGTGCTCGATCTCTGCTTCGTGCGCGACGCCGTCCGTACCGCGCGCGAAGCAGCCCGCGGCTTCGCCCCTGATGTGGTGGGCGTTTCGGTCAGAAACATCGACAACAGTGACCTCATCGCCCTCCGGCATTACACACCGGAGGCCACGGCCGTGACGCAGGCGCTTCGCGATGCAGCCCCTCGCGCGAGCGTCATCGCGGGGGGCGCAGCCTTCGGCGTCGCTCCCGCCGCCCTCACGGATGCATTGGGCGTCGACTGGGCGGTCGCGGGTGACGGCGAACGGGCGACTGTTGCGCTGATCGATGCGCTGGCGGCCGGTCGCGATCCGGGGATGGTCCCCGGACTCGTCAGGCGCGACGCCGGCGGCACGCAGCTCGTCCCGCCCGGAGGCGAGGCCAGTCTGGACACGCTGCCCGAGATGCGCATGCAGGACTGGATCGACATTCGCGCCTACCAGCGGCATGGGGCGACCATTCCGATCCAGACCAAGCGGGGTTGCGTGTTCAAGTGCGTGTACTGCACGTACCTCAACGTCGAAGGGTGGGGCTATCGCCTTCGTGATCCGGAATCCGTAGCCGATGAAATGGCGTCGCTCGCGCGGGAGCGAGGCGTTCGGCGTTTCGAGTTCGTCGATTCGACGTTCAACTCGCCGCCGAGACATGCGACCGCGGTATGCGAGGCCATCGTGCGACGCGGCCTCCGCGTGCACCTCGATACGACCAATTTCACGCCGGCGTCGGCCACACCCGAGCTGCTCGCCGCCATGGGGCCCGCGGGTTTTCGATGGCTCGGCATCACGGCCGAGAGTGCGAGCGAGCAGGTGCTCGCTCGCCTCGAGAAGGGCTTCGACGCGCAGCAAGTGCGCAGCGTCGCGGAGCGCGTCGAGCGCGCGGGGATGAGAGTCCTCTGGATCTTCCTCGTCGGCGGACCAGGGGAGACGCCTGAGACGCTGGAGGAGACCCTGCGCTTCGCCGACTGGCGGCTGTCACGCGGGGATGCCGTGTATCTCACGGTTGGCCTGCGCATCTATCCTGGGACGACGCTGCAACGGATCGCCGCCGATGAGGGTGTGATCGACGGCGGCGACCCTTTGCTGGCACCGGCTTTCTACTTTTCTCGCTCTCTCGATCGCACGACCGCCCTCACGCGCCTTCGCCAGTTCGCGTCGCATCACCCCCGCTTCATGTTCTCGGCGGACTCCCGCTCGTCGCTGCTGCCCTACCTGACGCGGCTCGCCTCACTCCTGCGGTTGCCAGGACCGCATTGGCGTTACATGGGAACGTTTCAGCGGCTTGCGCGCGCCAGCGGGCGCATCTGGCGGCCAGCGCGCGTTCCGGCGTGAACGACGCCGACGTCATCGTCGTCGGCGGAGGGCCAGCGGGAGCGTCCACCGCATTCGCGCTCGCCACCGCCGGTGCGAAGGTGCTCATCGTCGATCGTGAATCGTTTCCGCGCGACAAGCCGTGCGCGGAATACCTGAGCCCGCAGGCGTCGCGCGTGCTGCACGAGATGGGGGTCCTCGCCGAGGTCGAATCGCGAGGGCCGTCGCGGCTGGCCGGGATGATCGTTCGCGCGCCGTCCGGCCGGCAGCTCCGTGGCGACTTTGCCGCGCAACACGGCTTTCGAGGATTCCGCGACCGAGGGCTCGCGATCCGGCGCCGCGTGCTCGATGAAATCCTGCTCGACGCCGCTCGTGGTGCGGGCGCGCGCGTCATGGAGTCCACGCGCGTCACGGAGGTGCGACGAGACACGCGCGGCCGCGTCAGCGGTGTCGCCGTCGCCAACGACGGCGGCGCGCGCGAGCTCGCCGCACCGCTCGTGGTCGGGGCGGACGGACTGCGGAGCATCGTAGGCCGGCGCCTGGGACTCATTCGCAGCGGGCGATTCCCCCGGCGGATAGCCCTCGTTTCGCATTGGCGCGGCATCGCCGACATCGGCGAGTACGGCGAGATGCACGTGGAGCGAGACGGATACGTCGGGTTGGCGCCCGTGGATGACGGTCTCGTGAACGTCGCCATGGTCATTCCCGCCTCACGAGCACGTGCGATCGGCGCCGACCGGGGACAATACGTCTCAGGATGGCTCGGCCGGCGTCCTCACCTCGCGAAGCGGTTCACTCGCGCGGTGCGGGAGTCACCGGTCGTGGCGACGGGACCCTTCAACGTGCGAGCGCGCCGCGCATGGGCCCCCGGGGCTCTTCTCGTCGGCGATGCGGCGGACTTCTTCGATCCATTCACGGGCGAGGGGATCTATGCGGCTCTTCGCGGGGGAGAGCTCGCGGCCAGCGCCGCACTTGGTGCCATCGCGCGTTCACCGGGCGACGAGGCGCTGCGCGAGTACGACCGCACGCGTCGCGCCGAGTTTCGCGGCAAATGGCGCGTCGAACGCCTTGTCGGGGCAGCGGTCGCCTTCCCGGCCCTCATCGAGCGCGCGGCTCACACGCTCTCGCGCCGCAAGGATCTGGCTGACCTCTTCGTCGGGGTCACCGGCGACTTCGTGCCCGCACGTGAGGTATTGCGCCCATCCTACCTTCTGGCGTTGCTTTTCCCATCGCTGGCCGGCGCCAGCGCACGAGGACCCCACGTACCCGCGCACGAGAGCTGACCGACATGCCGATCGACAGCGCCACGTTCCGAAGCGTGCTTGGACGCTTCGTCTCGGGCGTCACCATCGTCACCGCCCGCGATGACGCCGGCGTCGACCACGGGATGACGGCAAGCGCGTTCTGCTCGGTGAGCCTCGATCCACCGCTCGTGCTCGTGTCGATCGCGCACGATGCGACGCTTCACCCGGTGCTGCTGAAGCAGGAGGAGATGGCTGTCAGCGTTCTTACCGCTTCGCAGGAGGCGATCGCGCGCCGGTTCGCCGAGAAGCTCGACAATCGCTTCGACGGCGTGGGGTTCACTCGTGGGGTGACCGGCGCTCCCCTCATCGATGGCGCGCTCGCGGTCGTCGAGGGCCGCGTGATTCATCGCCACCCAGGCGGCGATCACACGATCTTCGTCGCGGAGGTGTTGGCGGCATCCGCGACGATGGACGAGCCCCTTCTCTACTACCGCGGCGGCTACGCGCATTTGGCGCGGTGACGTGGCGCTGTTGACGCCGCGCCGTCGCTACGGCCACGAGTATCTCGACGACCCGACTGTCGAAGCGCGCGTTGCCGCGCGGTCGATGGGCGACGTTGCACGCTCGAATGCGTTGTTCGGCGGCGCGCACGCCGTGCTGGCGGAGCTCGATGACCTGTTGCGTCCGGGCATCGCGGAACCACACGCGTTCTCGCTCCTCGATGTCGGAACTGGCCTCGGTGACATCCCGGCGCGCGTCCGCGCGCGAGCGGCGCAGCATGGTGTCACGGTGTGCACGGTAGGCCTCGACACGAGCGAAGCGCTCACCGTCGCCGCGCACGACACGACCCTGCACATGCTCAGAGCCGATGCGCGATATCTCCCGATCGCCGATCGCGCCTTCGATGTCGTGCTTTGCTCGCAGGTCTTGCATCACTTTCGCCGTGACGACGGGATCGCGCTCTTGCACGAGCTCGATCGGGTTGCGCGCCGTCGCGTCATCGTGAGCGACATTCGCCGCAGTTGGGTCGCCGCCGCCGGGATCTGGCTTGCGTCATGGCCGCTGCGATTTCACCCAGTAAGTCGGCACGATGGAGTGGTCTCGGTTCTGCGTGGCTTTACGCTCGACGAGCTCGCGACCCTCGTGAGCGAGGCCGTCGGCGTCACGCCGCGAGTCAGGCGGCACCGTGGGTTTCGTGTCGCTGCCTCGTGGATTCCAGCAGGGTCGCGTTCAACGCTGTAGGGCGGGCATCCAGGTTCAAAGGGGGGACGCGGATTTCGCGGATGCAGCGGAAACGGCCGGATCGCTCCTTGGGCATTGATTGGAGTTCCCCCGGTTTTGTAGACACCTGGTTAACCGGCTCGTGCGAGCTGTGCCTCCACCTCTACCGGCGTCCGATAACCCAGCGCCGAATGCCGGCGTTTCCGATTGTACCAGAGCTCGATGAACGTGACGAGCTCGCGACTCGCCTGCTCGCGACTGGAGAAGACGCCATCGACCAGCAATTCTTTCGTGAGGGTGGCAAAGAAGCTCTCGGCGACCGCGTTGTCCCAGCAATTCCCCACCCGACTCATGCTCGGCGTAAAGCCGGCCGAGCGGAGGAGCGCTTGATAGGCGCCACTCGCGTACTGCACGCCGCGATCGGAATGATGCAGGCCCCCGCGTGCGCCGCAATGCGTGAGGGCCATGCGGAGCGCCGCCAGCGCCAGCTCCTGATCCACGCGCGTGCGGAGCGCCCAGCCCACCACGCGCCGCGTCGCCAGATCGAGCACGACGGCGAGGTAGAGCCAGCCCTCGCGCGTCGCGACATAGGTGAGGTCCGCCACCCACACCCGATCCGGCGCGCCCGCGGTCTCGACCCCGAACTGCCGCGCGAGCACGTTCGGGGCGACCCGCGCGGTATGATCCGACTGGGTCGTGACGCGACACCGCGGCGTGCTCTTCGCGCGGAGGCCCTCGGCGCGCATCAGCCGCGCGACGCAATGCTTGCCGCACGGAAGGCCCACCGCGCGCAACTCCTGGTGGACCCGCGGGCTGCCATAGCGCCCCTTGACCTCGTGGTGGATCTGGCGAATCCGCTCGCGCAGGCGGCGGTCCTCGCGGACGCGGTCACAGAGCGGGCGCGCACACCAGGCGTAGTAGCCGGCCCTCGACACCTCCAGCACCCGACACATCGTGGTGATGTGAAAGATGCGGGCGTGCGCGCCGATGAACACGAACCTCATCGTGCATCCCTGGCGAAGAAGGCCGTCGCTTTTTTTAGGATGTCGCGCTCCTCGGCGAGCCGCGCGTTCTCCTGCCGCAACCGTCGATTCTCCTCCTCGAGCGAGAGCACCCGCGTCGGCGGCACAATGCGGCGCGTCGCCGTTCGCGGCGGCGCTCCGCCGCCAATTGCGTAACGTCTCCGGATTCACGTCCAGGGCGCGCGCAATATCCACCAGCTGGTCGGGAGTGGCCTCCACGAGTCGCACCGCCTCACGCCGAAACTCGTCCGTGTACGCTGTTCGTCCCCGTTTCTTTTTCATTTCACACCTCCTGCCTCGAATCTCTCTCGAGGCGGTTGAGGTGTCCACTAAACCGGGGGAAGTTCAGATCCTTCGTCCACAAGAGCAAACAGCAATTGTCTTTGGATTGCGCGAGGAGAGCCGTTTGCACAAGGAACGATCCGCCGTATCCGCTGAATCCGCGAAATCCGCGTCCCCACTTTGAACCTGGATGCCAGCCCTATGGTCTCCCCGGAGTGACTCAACGTGAACCACGCGCTGTCCCTGCCGCCAATGCCGCGCGGGCGACCGATGGAAACGCTCGACGAGCGCATCGTGCGCGCACCCGTGCGCACGATGTTCGCGATCGCGCGCGACGTCGAGCACTGGCCGGCGCATCTCGCCCACTATCGTTGGGTGCGCTTTCGCGATCGCGCACCGGACGGTGGCGGCATCGTCGAAATGGCTGCCTGGCGCCCGTTCGGCATCGTGCGATGGCCGACCTGGTGGCTGTCCGAGATGACGGTTGACGACGCCCGCCCCGCGATTCGTTTTCGCCACATCGGAGGGATCACCACGGGAATGGATGTCGAGTGGGCCTTCGAGGAGGTACGCGACGGCACGCATGTGCGCCTGCTGCACGCCTGGGACGGGCCGCACTGGCCGCTCATCGGCGTCTTCGCCGCTACGGCCGTCATTGGGCCCGTCTTCATCCACGGCATCGCCTCCCGGACACTCGCCGGGCTCGCCGCGGCCGCCGAGCGGGTAGCGGCAGGCGTGCACCCCGGTCATCATCCGGTAGCAGCTCATTCTTCTGGAGGAAGGTCGTCGTGAAGCCTCTGCGGCGCGTCGCGGTCACCGGCATCGGGGCCATTACACCGATCGGCACCGGCATCACCGGATTCTGGCAGGGGCTTCAAGACCAGCGCTCCGCCGTTCGAACCATTTCACGGTTCGATCCCAGCCCCTTCCGCAGCCACATCGCCGGAGAGGTGGACGCGTTCGACGCCACCGATTTCATTGAGCGCAAACGCGCGCGCCGACTCGATCGGTTTGGCCAGTTCTCGGTGGCGAGCGCGCGGCTCGCGCTCGAGGATGCGCGCATCGACCTGGCGGCCGAGGACCGCGAGCGTATTGGCTCGATGATGGGCACGGCGCTCGGCGGCGTCGGCAACGCCGAGGAGCAGCTTGGGATCTATCTCACGCGCGGGCTCAAGGATGTGGATGCCTCGCTGGCACTCACCGTGTTCGGCGGTGCGGCGAGCTGCAACATCGCCATCGAGTTCGGCGTGCAAGGGCCGAATCACACCAACGCGATGAGCTGCGCGTCAGGCACGATCGCCGTCGGGGAGGGCTTCCGTCAGATTCGTGACGGCTATGCCGATGTGATGCTGTGTGGCGGATCCGAGGCGCCTCTCTGGCCGTTGTGCTATGGCGCGTTCGCGATCATTCGCGCCATGTCGACGCGCAACGACGATCCCGCGAGTGCCTCACGACCCTTCGACAAGGACCGCGACGGCTTCGTGATGGGCGAGGGAGCAGCCGTTCTCGTACTCGAGGAATGGGGGCGCGCCGTCGCGCGCGGAGCACACATCTACGGCGAAGTGTGCGGATACGGCCTCTCGAACGACGCATACCACATGACGGCCCCGCGTCCCGATGGCTCGCAGGCCGCGCGCACGATGCGCCGCGCGCTCGAGGACGCGGGACTGGACGCCGGCGAGATCCAATACGTGAACGCCCACGGCAGCTCGACGCCGCTCAACGACAGCACTGAGACGCTCGCCATCAAGCAGGTCTTCGGCGATCACGCCTATCGTCTTCAGGTCAGCGGCACGAAGGGATACTACGGACACGCGCTCGGTGCCTCGGGCGCGATCGAGGCCGCGATCTGCTCGCTGGCGCTCGCGAACGACTGGCTCCCGCCGACGGTGAACCTCGCGACGCCGGATGAGGGGTGCGATCTCGACTACATCCCGACGGCGGGGCGACGGCGCAGATCGAGCACATTCTCAGTAATTCGTTTGGGTTTGGGGGAGTGAATGCTTCGCTGGTGATGCGGAGAGCGAGCTAGGGGCACTTGCGACGTCTAGGGCAACTTGCCCTGCGCCACGAAAGCCCGCATTCTCTCTCGATGCCCGCCGTCGGTACGAACGTCCCCCGCAAGGACTCCGCCGAGAAGGTCAACGGCACCGCGAGGTACGTCGACGACCTCGTCTTCCCCGGCATGCTCCACGCGCGCACCATCCGCTCCACGATCGCGCGCGGACGCATCCGCGACGTGCGCCTCGAGTTCGATCGCGCCGGGTTTACGATCCTCGACCACCGCGACGTCACCGGGCGCAACGTCGTCGCGCTGATCGAGGACGACCAGCCACTGCTCGCCGAGCGAGAGATTCGGCACGTGGCCGAGCCGATTCTGCTGCTGGCTCATGAGGACCTCGACACGCTTCGGCGCGCGCGCGTCGATATCGACTACGAGCCGCTGGACCCTGTGTTCGATCCGGTCCGCTCGAGGCACGTCCTCAAGGACCTGCGCATCGTCAAAGGCGATGTCGACGCTGGCCTCGCCGGTGCGGACGTGGTGGTCGAAGGTGAATACCGAACCGACCACCAGGAGCAGCCTACATCGAGCCCAACGGAGTGATCGCCGTTCCCGAACAGGGCGGCGTCAC
>CAWBOC010000011.1:0-46571 GCA_963790305.1 uncultured Gemmatimonadaceae bacterium | reverse complement strand
CGCGGCCGCCGCGAGATCGGAGGAAAATCCTCCGGGCCGCCCGGCATCGATACCACCCAGATGCACGACGTGACTGCCGACGCGAACGCCGAACTCGCCGAGCAGTCGCTTGCACACGGCTGCAGCAGCTACACGCGCGGTCCTCTCGCGCGCGGAGGCGCGCTCGAGGATGTCGCGCGCATTGTCGCGCGCATACTTGAGGAGCCCGGTAAGGTCGGCGTGCCCGGCCGCGGCCTCCTGACGGCTCGCCGCCGGAGCTCGGGATCCGGCCTGCGGCGCCGGGTCCATGATCTCCCGCCACGTCGCCCAATCCCGATTCCGAATGAGCATTGCGACGGGGGAGCCAATGGTCTCGCCTGCGCGCACGCCGCCGAGGAACTCGATTGCGTCCTGCTCGATCTGCATGCGGCGCCCGCGCCCATATCCACGCTGGCGTCGCGCGAACTCCGCATTCACGTGCTCTGCGAGCAGCGGCAGGCCGGCGGGAAGGCCCTCGAGGATGGAGATGAGCGCGGGCCCGTGGGATTCACCGGCAGTCGTGAAACGGAGCATGCCGAGAACATAAAGCAGAATGCGGAATGCGGAATGCGGATATGATCACCGCAGTTCCGCATTCCGCATTCCGAGTTCAGATCAGCTCGGAGCGGCTGTAGGTACTCAGGGCACCTGGCAGCCCGCCGTGAGTGCGTTGCTCAGCGCCACGATTATGACGCCGCGCGCCGTCGCGCCGACCAACACCACCTGGCCACCGCGCACTGACGCCTTGATCGGACCGATGATCGGGTCGCGAACCGGTACGCAACCGACGCGGCGGTATTCCCACGTGTCGTACACTTCGATCTCCGGCTGCAGCGACGCCGAGAAGGCGAGGCGCTCGGTCGGCAGCACCGAACCGGGAAGGCCCGGGTCACCACCACCATAGTTCAGTGGGTGGAAGTCGAAGCCCGCATTGGTGCCGGAGACTTCGAGCAGACCCTGCAAGCGGAGCAGCGGATCTATCAGGTAGACCGAGTCGGCGCGAAGCGCGGCGATCTGGCCGTCGAAATTGATACTGACGCCGAGGACGCGGGCCGACGTGTTGGCCACGTAGTCGGTGACGTCCATGGCGCGTGAGATTCCGGAGTCCGCTACCGGCGTCGGCAGCACGTAGCCGGGGTGCGAGTAGTTGCTCCGCTTCATCCCAATGGTGGCGTCGTAACCGATCGCCCGTGCGTTGGTCCCGAGGTCCTGACCCAACACGCGGCCGCCTTCGCCCATGATCGCGCGGCGGAAGTTTCCTGAGTTCCGCACGAACGTGGTGTCGCGGAACGCGATGTCGTCGATCCGGAAGACGTTCGCGACGAGCGCGGTATCGCCTGTCGCATTGGTACCGATTTGCAGGAAGGGCACGAGCAGCGAGTCCGCGTGACCGACGATGGTGCCACTGGCGTCCATCGAGCCAAAGCGCTCGATCTCGATGGTGTCAGCGCGCCGGTCGCCCTGGCCGCTCGCGTGCTGCCAGAAGAAATGGCTCTGACGGCGGGTGAGGTTCTCCCACCGCAGCGTCCCGTTCTTCTTGTCGAACGGCACCGACTGTCCGAGCGTCGGCGACGTCGAGTAGACCACAGTCACCTCGTTGCATGGGGCTCCTGGAGTCGTGGCGCCATTGCAAACCGCCCCGATCCACTGCGGGCGATCGCTGAAGTCGTAGCGCGTTCGGACCTGGAGCAGCTGCCCCGTCGTTTCGGAGAGCTTGGCCGTGATCGAGTAGACGATGATGTTCGGCAGCGGGTAGCGGTACATCTCCAGCCCACTGTCATTCGGATCCGCGGGATTCACCCGCACGTAACTGATCGACGTTCCGCCGTTGTTGGCGACGAGAATCGTGTCGCCCTGTCCATAGCGCGGCACCGTGACGTCGCCGCGGTCGCGCGGCCAGGCCGCGAGACCCCACGGACGCGAGCCGACGCGTACCGGTGCCTTGAACGTGGAGTCGCCGAGGTAGAACACCTCGAGCTGATTCCGCGCGATGTTCGAGAGGTAGAGCTTGTCGCTCGCCTGGTGATAGATCCCGTCAGCGACGAGGCCACCAACCGGCAGCGGTCGCGTGCTACCCGCCACGATTGTCACGGTGTCGACTCGCACCGGGCCCGTGGCTCCACCAACTCGCGCCGAGTCGGAGGTGCCGGCGGAATTCCGCGCCCAGGCCCTAACGATGACCCGGGTCGGGAACGTCGTGACGTTCAGTCGCATGGTGAACGTGTTGCGCAGCGACGTAATCTGACCGTTGGACGTTATCGAGTCCTGCCCGACCGTCGTGCCATCGAGGAGGCGCACGTCGTAGCCGAGCATCGAGAATGCCCGCCGGATCGGTCGCCGTCACGAAAATCGTGTCGCTGACCTCGATACGGTCGTTGAGGCCGAAGTCGACCAGCGGCCGCGTACCCGCGCCGGCAGCCGGGATCACTTGCAGCGTGACCGGTGAGCCGAGGAAGCGCTGGCGTCCGAGCGAGTCGACGAGGAATGGCTGTAATGTCAGCGGACCCGGAGTGGCGCCCGCGGGAATCGTGAGAGTGTCGATCGCAGTCCGATCGATGAGGAGCGGATTGCCATACACGATCGAGTCGACGCCGGTCACTGCGCCGGTCGCAATGTAGCCGAGCGAGCGAATCTTGAGCTCACTCGAGCCGGTGATCGTGATGAGGAGCTGGCGGCCCACGACCGCCGCATCGGCGGCCGTCGGGGAGACGATGCGAACCGTCGGGGGCGCGACGCCGCCCACGGTGAGCGTCAGCGTGTCGGGCGCCGAGACGTTGCGTGCGCCGTCCGTCGAGGTACCAATGAGGATGATCGCCGTACCCGGCTGAACCGTCGTCGGGATGGCGAGCGTGTACGGCACCGTAATGCGCGTCTGGTTGACCGTGAAGTTCGTGTCGATCACACCGGTGACGCCGCCGGAGATGAGAACCCGGATCGACTTGATACCGAGATTGTCGACCGCGGTCGCCGTGAAGGCGATGGAGCTGTCGTTCGGGGCGTCCAGAGGAGCCAGGGTCAGGCCCGGCGAATCGAGATCACCGAGCGAGCCCGAGGGCTGCTGCTCGGCGCACGCCGCCATCCCGAGAAGGATGGCGAATGCGCCAAGGGCGACTCCGCGGGTGCGGAGCATGTTCGGCAAGGTCGTCATGGCGTGATCAGGATAGCATCAGCGGCCGTTAGGCGGCGCGATGCTCTCTCCTTCGTCGATGATGTGGGGCGTGACCAGAATCAGCAGGTCGCGCTTCTCTTCCCGAGTCGTGGTCTGACCGAAGAGCTTTCCAATGAGCGGCAGGTCCACGAGAATCGGGATGCCGACTTTCGAGACCGTCACTTCGGTCACGGTGAGCCCGCCGATTACGGCCGTCTCGCCGTCAGCAACGAGGAGCTGGTTGTCCGCACGCTGCTTCTGGAAGGTAAATCCGAGGTCCGACGCCGCCGCCTGGAGGTTGGAGCGCTCCGAGTGCAGCGTCATGAGGATGTGGCGGTTGTTCGTGATGTGCGGCGTGACGGAGAGAATGATGCCCGTCTCCTTGAAGTTCACGGTCGCGCGCGGCTGGTTCTGCTGGCCGCCGCCACCGCCCTGGCCCTGCGAGCCCAGGTCGATCACGCGGATCGGGGTCTCCTCACCGACGAGGATCTCCGCCTTCCGATTGTCGAGCGTCACGATGCTCGGCTCGGCCTGAATGTCGGCAAGCCGGACTTCCTGAAGCGCGTCGATGAACGCCGTGAGGTCGAACTTGCCGATCGCGGTCGAGAAGATCAGCTCGAGCGCCGGATTGACGATACGGGCGTTCGCGTTCGAGATCGCGGCGAGTGCGTTGCCGCCGATGTCGATGATGTTGGTGTTCTGCTCGAACGGCTCTCCACCGAAGGCGTCGTTGATGCCGTCGCCATCGGTGTCCACCGGCTCGAAGGTGCTCGGGTCGGTGCGCTGGACGAGCTTGTTGAAGAACTGCGTCTGGCTGCCCAGGTCGTAGGTGACGCCGAGCGCCTCGATATCGGTGCGGTTGACGAAGATGATCTTCGCCTTGATCGCGACCTGCGGCGTGCGAACGTCGAGGTCCTGTACGTAGCCCGAGATCTCGCCAAGGCGCGACGGGACGTCGGTGATGATCAGTCTGTTGGTCCCCGAGTCAGCGACGACGGAGCCACGAGTGATGCAGCCTTCGCCGCCACCCATCGTGGGGCGTCCAGCCGCCCCCGCGCTCACCGAGCGTGCCGCCATGCAATCCTTGGAGAGCAGCGACCGCACGGTCTCGACCAGTGAGCCGGCACGAGCATAGTTGACCGGAACGATCTGCGTGGACAGCGGCTCGGTGGCCTGCTGCGACGCAATGTTCTCGTACGAATCGACGGCGATGATTCCGTTGGCATCCTCGACCGCGGCGAGCCCCTGCGATTGCAGGATCGCGCGCAGGGCAACGTCCCAGGGCTGGTCGCGCACCTCGGCGGTGACCTTCCCCTCGATTTCTTTCCCGACGACGATCGTGCGACCGCTGAACGCGGCGAACGCCGCGACGACATCACGAATGTCGGCGTCCTGGTAGGTCACCGTGATGCGGGGTTGCTGCGAAACGGGCGGCGGCGAGTTGCGAGCTGCGAGCTGCGAGCCGCGACCGACCTTGGTCTTCGGCGCGGGCTCGATTCGCTTCTCGACCGGCGTCGCGATCTCACGTGTCGCGTGCCAGGCGTTAAAGGCACCCGCCTCGGCGTCGATCGACACGCGGATGGATTCCTCGCCGCGCGTGATCGAATAGTCACGCGACTGGTCGAGGTCGATCACGACGCGAACGACTTCTTCCTTATACTGCGCGACGCGAAGGTTCATGATCGCGCCACGCTGGACCTTGTCGTACAGCCGCGCAGGCATGGTGAGACGCGCGCCTTTCAGATCGATGACGACGCGCGCGGGCTTCGAGAGGGTAAAGTCCTGGACATTGACCGAGCCGTCCACTGCAATGACGACTTCAGCACGTCCGGTAATCGGGACGACGCTCAGCGAGACCACCTCCCCACTTCCCCGCGGCGCATCCGTGTCTGCGGCACGCCCGTCGGTCGCGCCCGCGAGGGCGATACCGATCACGGCTGCCAGCATCCAGACTCGCCTCATGGTTCCCTCTCCTTTGAATCGTTGAGCGCCAGCGTCTGCTGACGGCTAAAACCGATCTCTTCGATCGTGAAAGTCACGGACTTCGGGTGGATCTGTGAGACGCGCATACGGCCGAGCTGCTGGCCGACCTTGACGCGGTACTGCTCCTTCGTGGTCATGTCACGCATGACCGCCCACGAGCGGCCGACCGGATCGTACAGAACGGCGACCAGCTTGAGGTCGTTGATCATCGGCCTCAGGTCGTTGCTGTGCAGCAGAGAGAGGAACGGGTCGCGTCGACCCGACTTCTCATAGCTGAACGCCTCACGACGGAACCCGACTTCATCCTTGCCCCCACGCACCGCGACCGAGGACTGATCGTTCGGCGCCGAGTGCTGCACGCCCTGGGGCGCGGCGGACGTTGGCGAGACCTGTCCGCTGGAGGGCTGTTTGGTGGTGGTACCGGTCGATGATGCCGCCGGCCCGCTCGACGACGTTGGCTGTTGAACCGCGCGCGTGTGCGCATCGGTCTTGGCCGCCGCGTTGCGCGCCGCGTTCTTCGCGCGCGTGCCGGCGGCACCCGGACCCGACTGCGCGAGGAGCACGGGTGCCCTCGTCTGGGATCCAACCGCCACGGCGGCGGCGAGCAGCAGGAGTGCGAGCGAGCGGCGCATGTCAGTTGTCTCCCGTCGTCGAAGGCATCGGCAGATCCTTGATGGTCTTCGACACGTACGTCTGGATCAGGAAGCGCGCGTCTACGACCGACGCATCCTTCTGCGCGCGCGCCTTCGCCGCCGCCGGATTGGACGGCTGCGAGAGCTGGAGATTCATCGGAGCGACGATTCGCGTGAGCGATCCGACGTTCGTGAGGAACGTCGCCAGATCGTGGTAGTTGCCCGCGATGTCGATGTTGTAGCGATAGGTGTCGTACCGGTCGCCCTGGATCACCGGCTGCGGCGTCACCGCGGCCAGATCCAGTCCGACACGGCGCGCCGCCGTCGAGACCTGCTCGAGCAGCGCCGGCACTTCATTGCTCGTCGGCACCAGCGTGCGAATGAGCGCGAGATTCTGCTGATACTGCGCGAGCTGCGCCCGAATCTCTTCCGGGCGACCCTTGGCAACCTCGGCCTTCGCCTTGTCGTTCTCCGTCTTCAGCCGCTCGACACGCGTGCGCGTATCGGCGAGCTCGATGGCCTTGGGGCGATGCAGGAAGTACCAGTAGGCACCGGCGGCCATCACGGCGAGCGCCGCGATGCCGACGAGATTCTTTTCGCGCTGTCCCATTCCAGCCATGGTTACCTCACCGCCAGAGAGACGGGGACGGTACGGATTACGGACGGATCCGGGACCTCCCACGCTGCGTCGAGCTGGAACTCGGTGACTTCGCGCTGCTCCACGATGATGGTCACCGACTTGATCAGCTGTATGTCTTCGATAAAGGGCGACGCCTCGAGATCCTTCATGAAGCGCGTGAGCGCCTGGATGTCGACGGTCTGCCCGATCAACCGGAACGTGAGTCGTGTTGGTACGCTATCGGCCGCCGCCTGCGCGGTGACTCCGGCGGGCGCGGCGGGACGACCCGGCACGGCTGCCGGTGCCGGCGGCTCCGAGCCCGGAGGCGCGGGGACGGCGCTGGTCTGCGCCATCGACGTCAGCCACGTGTACGGCGGAAGTGCGCGGCTCACTTCGTCCATGATGTGCGGCCAGGTGAAGCGGTTGTCGTCGATGGTCTTGATCATCGACAGCTGGCCGAGCACCTCATCGCGCTGCGCGAGCACCTTGCGGCGCTCCTTGATCATGAGGCCGAAGCGAATGGAGTCCTGCACCGCCGTTTGGAGCTCACGATCGAGCCGCGACGACGTGGACTGCTGCAGACCCCAGAGACCCACCGTCGCGACCGCCGACAGAATCACCAGCGCGGCGGCACCCATCAGGTAGGGATCTTTGACCTGCGCGATGATCCCCGAGAGCACGCCACCAAAGGCGAAGCTCGTGGATTTCCCTCGCGCTTTCTTCCCGGATCCGGGAAGGAGATTGATCTCGATCATGGGGTCGTCGGGAGAGGGTCAGGCGACCTGGCGGAGCGCCAGCCCAATGGGGAGCATCAAGAGAGGTGCGACGTCATCAAGGACGAGAGACCCGAAAGCGCCGTCACGAACGGTCAAGCGCTGCAGCGGGTTCGCTTGCTCGACGCGCACACGCAGCCGATTCGCGAGCGCCTCGGTGAGTCCTGGAACGCGGGACCCGCCGCCGCTCGTGTACACCGCCTTCATGGTCGAGCCGGACCGCGTCGACGAAGCCAGGAAGGCCGCCGCGCGCTCCACACCCACCGCGATCTCCTCGCCGCGACTTTCGATCACGGCGTCCAGATGCGGCGAGCGATCGTAGCCCTGCAGCAGCTCGTCCGCCTCTTCGGCGCTCAAGCCGCGCTCGCGCTGGAGATCCTCGCGGAAACGCCGGGTGCCGAGCGCGATGTCGCGCGTGAGCAGCGGGACGCCGTCGTCGAGGATGTTGATGTTGGTGACTTCGTGCCCGATGTTGACGAGGCCGACGACGCCCATCATGGCGTCGGGGTAGTTCACCTCGAACGCGTTATGTAGCGCGAAGGCGTCGACGTCGACGACGCGCGCATCGAGATCGGCGTCGTGCATCAGGCGAATCTTGTTCTCGACGAGGTCGCGCTTGGCCGCGACGAGCAGCACGTTCATTTGCAGGTCGTCGGCATCGGGGTCGAGAATCTGGAAATCGAGCTCGACCGACTCCATGTCGAAGGGCACGTGCTGCTCGGCCTCCCAGCGGATGACCTCGCGCGCCTGCGCTTCCTTCATGCGGTCGATCTGGATCTTCTTGATGATCACGTCGCGGCCGCCGACGGCGGTCACGATGTTCTTGCCCTTGATGCCCGCCTCGGAGAGCGCGGCGCGAATGGCGTCGGCGACAATGCCGGGGTCCATGATCTCGCCTTCGACGATCGCGTCGGCGAGCAGTGGAGCGATGGCGACCTTCGTCAGCTCGGGCTCGCCCTTGCCGTGGTCGATGACCGCGACCTTGATGAGGCCCGACCCAATGTCGAGGCCGATTGTCGTCTTCCTGCGACCGAAGAGACCCATGGTGTGACCGGGGTGTCAGGTGGAGCCAGCGGGGACGTGCGACCTTCACTTGCCGGCGCGTCTTCTCGTTTCGGTTTGGGAAACCGGAGCGACGGGCCTCGCTATCTGACTGGAAGCGGGTCGCTGTAGTAACGAGGCGGCCTGCACTTACCCTTCGCGCCCCATTTCGCGCCGCGCCTCGCGCGACAGATCCCACCTTCGGGATTCGACTTTTCTTCTCCGAATACGCGCCACCGAAGGAGAAGTAACATCAAGGGATAGCTGGATATGGAGGATGAGGAACGCGGAAGGAGGAGTGTCGTATCCCGATGGAATTCCTCACTCCTCGCCGCTCATTCCTCATTGCTCGCGAAACCACGCGCTCCACGACCGCTCGACCACCGCCATCGGCATCGCGATACCGAGCAAGGCTTTGCGCGCCGCGCATCGCGAGAAGTCGATCGCCAGGCCGTCCAGTGAAGAGCCCGTGGCCCCTTGGCCGGCGACGGACACCGTTCCCGTAATGCGCGCACCACCAGGACCGCCGATCAGCGCGCCCCGCACCAGCACAGCTCCGGTAAACTCGAAGCCGCCCTGGAGCGTGAGATTGCCTTCGACGACGAGCACTCCCTGCCCCCGTCCGCCGTCGATGACCAGGTCGCTTGCGGCATGGATCACGGGGTAGTAGCCGGTGCATGGGCCTCCCATCCACCTGTTAGGCTCTCCCCAATTGTCGGGAAGCGTGGTGTCGCACTCTTCGTCACTGTCTCGAGGCGCGGCACCAGTGACGCGCACAGTTACCCGCGAATTGGCCAGCCTAGCGAGTGTGGGCCAGTCGAAGTGACCGAAGCGCAGCGCCGTGATCGTGTCGGTAATGGCGATCCCGGGAAGGGCTGGTCCGGGCGCGGGGCAGTCCCACTGCGCTGGCGGATGATCGGATGCATCGACTCCGGAGCTTGCCGAGGTGTCGGTGGCGGGTGTGGCCACGAGGGCGGCCAGCGGCGGCGGATCCTCCACGTCGAGCCTAACGACTCTCGCGACGTGCCGGCGCGCCGGTCCCGCGCGCGCCTCGGACGTGATCAGGAAGAGATCGTCCGCCAGACGCGTGAGACTGATCGTCACCTGGGCTCCCTCGAGGGTGGCGTGCGTCCAGCTCCGCCCATAACCTCTGCCCAGCGCACCGTTCCATTCCCTGCTCCAGCCCGCGATCGTCTGCTCGATCCCCAGCTCGGCTGCCATGACCGCTCGCGCCTGGTGGATGGCGTCGCGGCCGCCGCGGAGCTCGTGCGTCGCGGCGTACAGTGTTCCGAGAGCGAGGGCGCCGATCACGACGAGCGTAAACACTGCCGTCGCAACCGCGAAGCCCGCGCGAGCTCGGCATCCGGTCACAAGCGGTTCCTGAGCGCGATCGTTGTGGCCAGCGAGTCCCGATAGCGCTGACCGCGCACGTGACCGACCTGGACCGCCGAGGTGCTACGGGCGCGGGCGATTACGTCAATGCGTGCGACCTGCGACCCAGCGCTGGTTGGAGCTCCCTGTGCGTCGAAGTACGCGAACGCGATGCCTCCCCCTCCGCCGCTGGTGAACGGGAGGTAGGGACCGCTCAGCGGTTGACGGACCGTGCACGTACCACCCGCGCAAGAGGAGTAGCCGAGCATCCAGGTTGCGCCGCTGCCGCGATAGAGGGAGTAGCTGGCGGGGCGAAAGACCCGGAGCGGCGATCCGACGGCGATGCTCGCGGGCAACGGCGGTGCAAGCCGGAATGCCGTCCCGGAGGCCTCGATTGCGTCGGACGCGAGCCCGTGGGGCCGGCGTGGGCACGCTCCGCCGCCCGGATCGGCGACGAGTACGTGAGGATGCCAACGATCATCGTCAGGCTCAGGTGCATCGCCCCCATCAAAGACGAGAAGCGAATCGCCTGCGCGTGGTAGCGCAAGAAAGGTCGACAACGGGGCGACTCGTGTCGTCCGGGTCGAGGGAATTGTGATGGATGCCCGCCCCGAATCGATTGCGCAGAGATGCGCCGCCCCGATCGCGGTGCGAAAGGCGATCGAGGAGTCGCTCATCGAGTAGATGTCCGCGCCCGATATGGCGCGCAGCTCTCCATACAGGAGGTCGATGGCCTGCTGGGCGCTCCGCCTGGTGTCGATGATCTCGAGCGAGCCGGAATGGAAACGCTGTTGTTCGCGGAGAATGGTCAGCATGATCGTGGCGACGACACCGAAGAGCGTGAGCGCGACGAGGAGCTCGACGAGCGTGACACCCGGTCTGCGGGCTGTGTTGGGCATCGGTCGTCAGGCATTGGTGCAGTGGACCGCGCCTCGAAACAGCTGCGTGCGCGAGGCGCCCGCGCCGTGATTCATCCGGAGTCGATACGTCACCGAGAGCTGGACCTCGAGCGCACGCAGAGGGTCCGGGCCCATCGGGGCGATGCTCCACCGCTCCTCAACGCCTCGGGTCGTGGCGGCGCCTGACGTCGCGCTCGCGCACGGCATGGCTCGAAGCTGCTCGAGGCGGGTTGTGGCGATGCTCGCGGCGAGGTTGAGGCGCGACCCGTCGCCGACCATGCGTGACACCAGTGCGGCGCTCGCGGAGATGCCGAGTATGCCGACGCCGAGGAGGACGAGTGCGACGAGGACCTCGAGGAGGGTGAAGGCTCGACGGCGGGAAGGAAGGCGGGTGCGCATGGAGCGACGATAGCGCTCCAGCCTTGCGACGCGTCACCCGGCTGTTGCTGACGCAAGCGGAACTCCGCAGCGTCGACGGTGGAGTCGATGTCCAGAAACGACTACGGGGAGCCACGACTGGCTCCCCGTAGGTTTAGCTGAATTCTGAATTCTCTATTCTGAAAGCTGTCATCGGTGCCGTGATCTAGTACACCTCGTACCACGAGCGCTCGGTCGCCGTCGCCAACCGCGCGCTGGCGTTGAGCGCCTTGAGAATGGCGCAGCGCGAGAAGGAGATCAGCGCGTTACCGATGACGACGTTCTGGTCGAGATCGACGTTCGCCGCCATGACACCCCCGTTGAAGTGGCCACCGGTACCGGCCGTCTTCAACGTTCCGCGCACGATCACGGGGCCGTAGAACTCGAATCCCCCCTGCACTTGCAAGTCGCCCTCGACGAGGAGGATTCCCTGACCGCGCCCGGTGTTGAGGGTGAGGTTGGCGGGCGAATAGATGATCGGGTAGTAGTCGAGGCATGGACCGCCGTTCGCCTTGTTCGGTTCGCCGAAGTTCTTGAAGTCGGCCGTATTGCATGCCCCGTTGGCGGTGCTTGGACCAATTCCCTGAGTGTTGCCGCTCACGATCTTGTTGGCCATCGCGGTGAGCTGCGCCCAGTCGAGACCCCCGAAATTGAAATAGGTGCTGGTGTCCCCGGCCGCAGGTGTCTCGATGACCTTCGGAGCGCCAGCGACGCAGTTGTAGTTCTGGCAGCCCGACCGAGTGATCTCAGACGAGTCGGTGGTGGCGATGCCTGGCATGGGCGCCCCCGCCGCTGGGCAATCCCAACCCGGAAAGTTGTGATCATTGCCGTCGATGAACGAGCTGCCGCCGATTCTCGTCGCACCGCGGGCAGTGAGTGCCGCGAGGATGTTGAGCTGCGGAATGTTCAGCACCAGTAGCTTCGCCGTACGTCGGCGTGCCTGCCCGGAGACACCCTCGGACGCGACGAGGAAAGCCTGGTCATTCAGTCGCGTTACCCGCACCGTCGCGACGGAGCCGTCCGACGTCGCCGGGACGACTGTCTGCACCTGCCCGCGCTGCATGGTGGTGTTCCACGCAGGGTTCCAGTTCGCGTGCGTCTGGTTCAGCCCGAATTCGGCTGCGCCGAGGGCGCGCGTTTGCTGGATCGTGTTGCTGCCGATGCGGAACTCTTGCGTCGAGGCGAAGAACGCGCCCGCGACCAGCGCGCCGATGATCACGATGGCGAATACTGCCACCGGGAGCGCGAAGCCGCTGCGTCGGGAATCGATGCGAGACATGAGAGGTTCTCCTGAGGACATCGTCAGATCCGGTTACGCACGGCGATGGAGACGCCGAGCGAATCCTGATACTTGGCGTTGCGAGTGTTCGCGACGTCGAGATTGAATTGGCTCTGCGAGCGAGCGATGACGTCGATGCGTGCCACCTGGCGGGGATCGGCGGTGGCGACTCCAGTGGAATCGAAGTACGCGAAGGAGAGTCCACTGGCGGCACCCGGTCGATCATACGGCCGATACGGGCCGCTCACCGGCTGACGTGGCGAGCACGCGTTGGCTGGGCATGAGAAGTAGCCGAGCCACCAGTTGCCGTCGACTTCCTGGTAGAGGCTGTAGGACGCCGGGCGGAAGAATCTGATCGGAGCTCCGACCACAATCGTCGGCGCCAGCGGACCGGTGAGCGTAATCTCGATCCCCTGTGCTGCCTCGGCAGCCGACGCGGTGAAGCCCGCGGGCGCTACCGGGCAGGGGCCGACGGCGGGGTCGCGAGCGAGCGCGACACGCCACCAGCGGTCGTCGATCGTGCCTTGCTGCGCGCCCCCGTCGAAGACGAATACGGAATCGCCGGCGCGCGCGTCGGAGAGGAACGACGTCAACCCGTTCTGCGCCACCATCGTGCGTGGAGGCAGAGTGATGATGGTGCGCGTCGGATCGACGCTGCACATCACCGAAGCCCCGAACTGCGAGCGGAACGTGAGCGACGAATCGCTCATCGCGTAGATGTCGACGTTGTTGGGCGCTCCCCCGCGGGTTCCGGTGGAGATCCCGCGGAGCTCGCTCGACAGGATATCGATCGCCTGCCGCGCGCTGCCCTTCGTCTGGATGATCTCGCTCGTTCCCGTGTAGAAGCGCTGCTGGCGGACGAGGACGGTCATGAGGCCGCCCACGACCAGCCCGAGCAGCACGAGCACGACCATCATCTCGGGCAGTGTGATGCCTCGACGCATGCGGTCGGCGCGCCGTGGCGCGCAGTGCGATGTGGTCAGATGCATACGATCTGGCTCCGGTAGCTCTGCGTGCGGGACGAAGACCCGCCGCGACGCATGTTGGTGTTATAGGTAATCGTCAGGCGCACATCCATCGCGGCCGGCATTGCCACCGGTCCAACCGGCGTCACCGACCAGGCTTCCTGCACGTTGCGATTGATGGCCGATCCACTGGTCATCCGCCCGCAGCTCAGGGCGCGCAGCTGCTCGAAGCGAGCGAGCGCGACGTTCGCGGCCACGGTCTGATGAGTGCCGCCACCGATGAGGCGCATGACGATTCCGGAGGTTGCCGCCAGGCCGAGCAGTCCAATCGACAGGATCACGATCGCGACGATCAGCTCCATGACGGTGAAGCCGGAGCGGCGGGCGCGGCGCGCCCGGCGAGTGCGAGAGAGTCGGGTCAGCATGTCAGTTGCACCCGTTGAGGTAGGCTTTGCCAAGGCCGGTTACGCACACCGGCATTGATCGGCTGTCACGCGTGACCATCACGCGGCCCATGCCGGGAATGTTCTGGGCGAAGCCGCGTGGGTCGTAGGTGAATTCGTTCTGCGAGGCGTAGAGCGAGACGCCGTGACCGGAGTAGAGATCGCTTTGCAGCACCGTCTCCTCGACCCCATTGGCCACAGTGACGACGGACATGCGATCGCCGGCGACGCGCACATGCGTACGTTGTCCGCGCTGAATGGCGACGGCGTGCGCGCGCATGAAGTACGAGACGACCTCATCGCGTGCCGACCGCACCTTGGAGTTGCGGACGGTCTCGGTGAACTTCGGAAGGGCGATCACGGTTAGGATGCCGATGATGCTCATCACGGTGATGAGCTCCAGAATCGTGAACGCGAAGCGGTGAGTGCGCATGAAGGCTCCTGGGTGACGCGGTACACATAGGCGCGACCCATGCCATGCGCTAACTCGTTATCGGCGAAAGCGTTGTGTTTGTTCGGTCCGGTCGGTCGCTACGCAAAGAAGTTCAGTGTTGCAACTGTTTGCGTAGAGAGTAGGCCACCGCGAACTGCGCTACTCCAATCCGTATTCCCGGATCTTGTAGAGCAGCGCGCGATGCGAGAGCTCCAGCAACCGCGCTGCACGGGTTCGATTTCCGCGCGTGTGCTCGAGGGCGCGGCGGATCAATGCCTTCTCGAGCTCGGTCGTCTGCTGCTTCACCGACAGCGTCCCGTCCGTCACCGCCGCGTGCCGGCCGCTCGAGCGCACCGGCGACGGGAGATCCGACGGCTCGATCGTCTTCCCGCCCGTCATCACCAGCGCGCGCTCGATCGCATGCTCCAGCTCGCGCACGTTGCCCGGCCATGGATGCTCAGCGAGAATCCGCATTGCGCTCGCCGAAATGCCGTGCGCCTTGAGACCCATTCGCGCCGCATGTCGCTCGAGAAAGAACAGCGCGAGCTCGGGCACGTCGTCCGGCCGCTCGCGCAACGGCGGGAGCGCGATCGCCACCACGTTGATGCGATAAAACAGATCGGCGCGAAAACGCCCGCTCGCGACGTCTGCCTGAAGATCGCGATTCGTTGCCGCGACGACCCTGACATCAACGGCCTTCGAGGTGTTGGCCCCCACGCGTCGCACTTCACCCTCCTGCAGCGCACGCAGGAGCTTCACCTGTAAGGCGGCTGGTAGCTCCCCGATCTCGTCGAGAAAGAGTGTCCCCTCGTGCGCTTCCTCGAACAGTCCGGCCTTGTCGCGCGTGGCCCCGGTGAAAGCGCCCTTCTCGTGTCCGAAGAGCTCGCTTTCCAGCAGGGCTTCCGGAATCGCACCGCAGTTCACTGCTACGAAGGGCGCCTCCGCTCGTGGGCTCGCGCGATGGATGAGACGCGCCACGAGCTCCTTTCCCGTACCGCTCTCACCGGTGAGCAGCACCGTCGCAGGATGCCGCGCAACCTTGCGGGCGACATCGAGCGCCGTGCGCATGACCTCGCTGCGGCCGATGATCGCGTCGCCTGACTGACGGAGCGTCGACAGCTCACCCTCGAGCCGCTTTACCTCGGCACGCAGTCGCTCCCGCTCCATTGCCTTTCGCACGACGAGCACGATCTCCTCGGCGCGAAACGGCTTCTGGATCCAGTCGTAGGCACCGCGTTGCATGGCGGCGATCGCAGTCTCCGAATCGCCATAGGCGCTCATCATCACGACCAGCCCCGCTCCTCCACCACCGACGTGACGCCCCAGGAAGGTCATACCATCCATCGTCGGCATGCGCACGTCGCAGAGGATGAGATCGGCCGGCGCGACCGCGAGCTTGCCGAGTGCGTCCTCGCCATTGGTCGCGGTCGTCACCTCATGTCCCTCGTCGTGAAGGATTGCCGAGAATGGTGTGTCTCAATGCGGGCTCATCATCGATGATGAGAATGCGCATGCCAGTCACCGAACGAGCGCTCCCTCGCGCACCGGCGGCATGAGACTCACCGGCGAGGAGACCACCACCCCGAGCGGGAACATCATCACGAACGCGGCACCGCCCTCCCGCGCCGGACGCACCCACACGACGCCGCCGAGGTTGTCGACGATGCGAGCAACGATGGCGAGGCCGAGGCCAGTGCCCTTCCCCGGTGGCTTGGTCGTGAAGAATGGATCGAAGATGCGCTCCATGTCCTCCGGATCGACGCCGGGGCCTGAATCCGCGACCGTCACGGTAAGGATGCGCGAGGGTTCCCCGACTCGATGGAGCCACGCGCGTACACGCGGGTTCCGCTCACGCTCCGCCAGCACGCTCGGGGAATCCCCCTTACGCAGGGCGACATTGTCGCGCAGGGCCGCCAATGAATCGCCCCGCGCGGCGATCGTCACCGCTCCGCGGCCTTCCATCGCGTCGATCGCGTTGAGCAGCAGGTTCACGATCGCCTGCTCGAACTCGTGCCGGTCGCCCGTGAGCGCGGGGACGCTGGCGAGGATTTCCCTGTGAACCTGTACCTCTTTGAGTGCACCCTGGTCGCGTAGCATCATCACGACTCGTTGGACGCACTCGTCGATCTCGATCAATTCCGGCGTTGTGCGACGCGGTCGGGAATAGTCCAGCAGGCCGCGCACGATGCGGTCGATGCGGGCCGTCTCGCGCTCGATGGCATCGAGCTCGTCGTCGAGCCCTCTGTCGCGCAGCCGCCGCCGAGCGAGGTGCGTGTAGCCATTGATCGCCCCAAGGGGATTGCCGATCTCGTGGGCGATGCCCGCGGCCAACCGCCCGACGCTCGCCATCTTCTCGGCGCGCACCACCAGGGTCTGCTCCTCCAGGAGGCGTGTGGTCATGCGATTGAGGCTCGTCGCAAGGCGCGCCAGCTCCACCGAGCCCATGGGTGGAGCGCGTCGCGCCAGATCTCCTTGCGCGATCGCCTCCGCGGCGGCGACGATCTCATCGACCGGCCGAATGACGAGTCGTCGCACGAGGTATCCCCCGAACACGACGAAGATCATCACGTCAGCGATGATGAGCAGCGTCAGCCAGAGCGCGGCGTTCCGGCTCTCGGCGATGCCGGTGAACACGAGCAAACTGGCGACCGCCAGCATGAGCGCGGCGGTCGCGAGAACCGCGAGGTTCCCGAGCAGCTCCCACCGGAGCGACGGAAGCGGCCGCGCCGTCATGATCAGGCTTCGACGCCGAACCGGGAGAGCTTGCGGTAGAGCGTGGAGGGATCGATGCCTAACACTTCGGCCGCGCGGCTCTTGTTGCCCCCTTCGCTCTGGAGCACCCACATGATGTAGGCGCGCTCAATGACGTCGAGGGTTGGGTTGGTGGGACCGCGCTCGCTGATGAGCGGCTCGGATCTGCGCTCGGTGATCCGCTCGGGCAGCGTCGAGGGATCGATGACCTCCCCCGCCGTCAGAATGGCCGCGCGCTCGAGCGAGTTCTCCAGCTCACGCACGTTGCCCGGCCATGCGTACTCCCGCATGATCTCGAGCGCTTCCTCGCTGAGCCGCTTGAGCGGCTCCCCGCGCACTTTCGAGGTGCGCTCGAGGAAGGACGTCGCCAGGAGTGGGATGTCCTCCTTGCGATGCCGCAGCGGCGGCAGGTGCAGCGCGAACACGTTCAAGCGATAGAAGAGATCGCTGCGGAATCCCCCGCGCTTCATCTCCTCCTCGAGCTCTCGGTTGGTCGCCGCGAGCACGCGGGCGTCGGTCGGAATGGCTTCCGTCGCACCGACGGGGATGATCTCACGCTCCTGCAATGCACGCAGCAGCTTCACCTGCGTCGAGGGCGTCGTCTCGCCAATTTCGTCGAGGAAGAACGTTCCCCCCGCGGCGGCCGTGAACAGACCAGCCTTGTCCTTCACCGCACCGGTGAAGGATCCCTTCACGTGTCCGAAAAGCTCGCTCTCGAGTAGCGATTCCGGCAGCGCGCCACAGTTGATGGAGAGGAAAGGCGCATCGGCCCTTCCCGAGAGCTCGTGAATGTACCGCGCGACTACTTCCTTACCGGTTCCCGACTCGCCCTGGATCAACACCGTTGACTCGGATGGTGCCACGGTCTCGGCGAGGCGCAGCACGTCGAGCCAAGCTTTGCTTCGGCCGATGGGGCGAGAGGACGTATCGAAGCCGCGCCGCTTGATCTCCTGCTTGAGCGACTTGTTTTCGACCCGCAGCTGCCGGTGCTCGGCGGCACGGCGCAGAATCGCGACGATGTCATCGTTGGCGAACGGCTTCTGCACGTAGTAGTACGCGCCCGCGTTCACGGCCTGGATCGCCGAGCGCAGGTCGGCCTGCGCCGTCATCAGGATCACGGGAAGGTCGGGGTCGCGCTGGCGTGCGGCGCTCAACACCTCGAGGCCGCCGACGTTAGGCATCCGCACATCGGTAATGACGATGTCGGGCTTCACGTCGTGGAGGCGCTCGATGCCCTGCTTGCCACCGAGCGCGACGTGCGTCTCGAAGCCTTCGTTCTTCAACAAGATCCGCAGCGTGTCCAGGATCGCGGATTCATCATCCACGATCAGGACGCTGGGGCGTGGATCGGGGGCGGGGGCGATCACTGAGACTCCTCGGGTTTGGGCTGGCGGCGTGGCAGGAGCACGGTGAAGCGCGTCCCTGAGGTGCCGCTATCGACGAAGACGAGGCCGCGGTGCGCTTCGATCGCGCGATGCACGATCGGCAAGCCGAGACCGGTGCCGCCGGGTTTCGTGGTGACAAAGGGGTCGAACATCTTGCCGCGAACTTCGGCGGGAATGCCGGGACCGTCATCGGTGATGCGGACGGAAGCGGCGCCACGCTCGAATGACACGCCGACGGGCAGCTGCTCGGGCGGAACCGAGGCAACCTCTACCCAGACGTGGCCGTCATCGCGCGCCGCTTGCACCGCGTTGAGCGCGATGTTGAACACCGCGCGATGAAGCAGGTCCTCGTCCCCTTCGACCGGGATGCCGTGTGTGGGGGTCGCACACGAGACGCGAACGCGCTTGTGACCATCGGGGTGGGTTGCGGCGAGCTTGACAGCACCTTTCACCAGGTCCCCGAGATCCACTTCCGCGATGCGCGTCACGCGCGTGCGCGCGAAATCGAGAAACTCCGAAAGGAGCCGCGAGAGGCGGTCCGACTCACGAATGATCAGCGCCGAAAGGGTGCGCGCGTCGTCCGTGGTTTGCCGCGCTCGCGAGAGCTGCTCGACCGCACTGCGAATGGAGGCCAGCGGGTTCTTGATCTCGTGCGCGAGCGACGCGCTCAGCTCCGCTACGCCCTCCAGGCGCTCGGCCCGCAGGCGGAGCTCTTCGAGACGCTTGGAGTCCGTGATGTCCTGGAAGATCGCCGTCGCCGAGATGCCCTCGGGCGTGCCGTCGGCGTCGATGGTGGTCGTGTTCAGACCGATGGGAAATGGGCCGCTTTCTCCAGCAATCGTCGCTTCCCAGCGCGAGATGCGAATGCGATCGCGAATCGTGCGCTCGAGCGCCTGGACCAGAACGGGTGCTTTCTCGCCGAAGAGCTCGCGGATGGGAGTCCCGATCGCCCGGGCGGGCTCGAAGCCGAGCATGCGCCCGGCGGCCGGATTGGCGAACGCGAGGGCGCCGTTATGCTCGACGGTGAGAATTCCACTGCGAATGGTGCGAAGCACGTCATCCGCCTGAAGGCGTACGCGCTCGAGCTGGGCTTCGAGTTGCAGTGCATGACCGGCACCTGCCTCGCGCATCCGGGCGGCCAGCACCCCCGTCCCGAGGGCGGCCAGCGCGAAGATCGCGAGCTGCAGCCAGACACTTGCGCCAATCTCGTGGCCGTGATTCCAGACGACGTCGCCGATGTACAGTACGTTGCCGAACCCAGCCACCAGGAGGCCGCTCCCAATGGGCAGCACCAGTGACGCATAGGCGATGACGAGGATGTACAGCGCCGCAAACGGCGAGCTCGCCCCGCCCGTGATGTGCACGGTCGCGGTCACGAGGATGAGGTCGAACAGAGTTTGCAGATAGAAGAACGCGCGGCCGGTCCGTTCCGGGCGCGTCATCTCGAACCACGCCGAGCCGACGGTGAAAACCATGGCCCCAACGAGCATGAGCGCGGCGAGGCGGGTGTTCGTCGGGTTGGCGATTTCCCACGCGAAAAGCGCCGCGGAGAAGATCGCGGCGGACAGCGACAGGCGGCCTATGTACGCCCAGCGAACGATGCGGCGGGAGTCTAGCATGGGGGAGAGATCGAGGATTGCGGATTGCTGATTGCTGATGGCGAACCGGAGGGGAATTCGCACGATAGCGGTCCGCAGCCCGCAATCGGCAATCGGCAATCCGCTCCGTTTTGCGTTTCGCGACGCTGCCGAGGTACCCGGACCGTCGCATTTTGCTATATCTTCGACGAACCATCGCACCAAGGGGTTACGTGGAGCCCTTAGTCGATCATTTGACGCTCGGCCAGGTTGCGCTCCGGCTATTGGCCGTGATCGTGCTCGTGCTCGCCAACGCCTTCATGGTCGCGGCCGAGTTCGCGCTCGTGGGCGCCCGGAAGAGCCGGATCGACGCGCTGGCGGCACGCGGGAATACCACCGCGCGCATCGTGCAGCACACGATCTCTCACCTCGACAAGTACATCTCGGCGACCCAGCTGGGCATCACGTTGGCCTCGCTCGGACTGGGCTGGATCGGCGAAGCGACCCTGGCGGCCCTCATCGACCAGGCCCTGGCCGCGCTCGGATACGAGGCGTCGGGCCTCGCCGTGCACAGCGTGGCGGCGATCACGACAGCGTTCCTCATCATCACCTTCCTGCACATCGTGCTAGGCGAGCTCATGCCGAAGTCGCTCGCCCTGCTGCATCCGGAAGTCGTGAGCATGTGGGTCGTTCGGCCATTGCGATGGTTCGCCCAGGCCATGACGCCTTTCATCTGGGTGCTCAACGGAACCGCCAATGGGCTGCTGAAGGTGCTCGGACTCCGGCCGGTCGAAGAGTCGGCGCGCGTCCATTCGCCCGAAGAGCTCCGAATGCTCGTCATGCAGACGAGCGCGCACGGCCTGCTCGACGAGTCGGATCGCTCGATGTTGGCGGGCGTCTTCGACTTTCACTTCAAGAAGGCGCGTGACGTCATGCGTCCCCGAACCGAGATCGTGGCGATCGCGGCCGATGCCTCCGAAGCCGAGGTCTGGGACACGATCCGCCGCGAGCGATATTCTCGCTATCCGGTCTACGGCGAGTCGCTGGACGATGTCATTGGTGTCTTCCTGGCGAAGGACCTGTGGCTCCACGACCGCTCGAAGGCGTTCAACCTGCGTGATCTGCTGCGTGAGCCCCTCTTCGTGCCGGATAGCCGGCCTGCGGAGCGCGTCCTCGACGACCTGCGTCGCACGCGCGCACACATGGCCATCGTGCTCGACGAATACGGCGGGACGGCCGGCATCCTGACGATGGAGGATCTCGTCGAGGAGGTCGTCGGCGACATCGCGGACGAGTATGATCTCGCCACGCGCACCGCACTCATGAGCGATGGCGTGCTCGAGCTGGCCGGATCACTGTCGCTCATCGACGTGAGATCCGACCACAACATCCCGATCCCCGAGGGAAGCTGGTCGACGCTCGGCGGCTACGTGTTCTCGCGCCTCGGGCGCCTGCCGCGAGTGGGTGACCGAGTGAAGTTTCCCGGGGGCGAGCTGGAGGTCGTCGCCATGGATGGGCGCCGCGTCGCGGCGGTGCGGGTGCATCGGGCGCCCGCGGGAGCTGGCAGCGCCGCGTGAGCGACACCGATGGCGATGCGATTCCGCGTCACACAAACGGTGGCCATCCCTCGCTCCGAGCTCGTCGTTCGCGCCTCGCGCTCCGGCGGCCCGGGCGGGCAACACGTCAACACCTCCTCGACGCGGATCGAGATCACCTGGGACGTGACGCGCACGCGCGCGCTGACCGATGACGAGCGGACGCGCGCGATCGCGCGGTTAGGCGCGCGAGTGAGCGATGAAGGGACGGTGCGGGTGGTGGCGAGTGACTCCCGAAGCCAGCGGCAGAACCGCGAGCGCGCGGAGGCTCGTTTGAGCGATCTAATCCGGCGCGCTCTGGCCGTGCCCAAGGCGCGGAAGCGAACTCGAGTCCCTCGCGGCGCTGTCGAAGCGCGTCTCGAGGACAAACGGCATGTCCGCGAGCGAAAGCGTCAACGTCGCTGGAAGGGAGATGAGTGAAGAACGGAAAAATAGACCGGTTTGACGTCTGGGTGGCCCACTCGTTGCCTTTCGAGGGGTACCTATGCAGCAGGCGTCCATGCAGCACTCGCCCCTCGAGAAGCGCTCGTCCCGGCCCGCCCAGATGCCCACCAGGGTGGGCCGACGCGTTCCAACGGTCGTGCTCGCGGATGACAGCATCTTTCAGCGCATGATGGCGCGCACCCTTCTCGAAGCCGCGGGCTATCACGTGCTCGAGGCCGGGGATGGCCGCGAGGCGATCGAGCTGGTGAAGCTGTCGAGTCCCGATCTCGTGGTGATGGACATCGCCATGCCGGCGATGGACGGCGTGTCGGCCGCGCGCCGAATCCGGGCGGGGGCAGCGGGGGTCGCGCGCGTGCCGATCGTGTTTCTGAGCGCGCTCGCCGCGGCCGGCGATCGTGACACGGCGCTCGCGGCCGGGGGAAATGACTATCTCGTCAAGCCGATTAGCGACCGCGAGCTGTTGGCCGTCGTCAGCCGTTATGCACGACCCGAGGGGCAGGACTCCTAGCCTTTCACCCGCTCCACCTTTGACGTCACCGTCGTCGTCATCGGGATGGTCATGTTGTTGGCGGGCAGTGAGACGGTGCTCTGCGACGTCTGCTTCAGCGCCGAGCCGAGGTACACGCCTTTCGAGGTGATGTAGTCGGTGCGCTCGCCGGTGCCCGTGCCCTCGATCACCAGGGCCATCCCCTGCTGTTCTCCCGCGCCCGACACCGTGAACACGAGATTGCGCTGAATGCGCCACGACTTCTCGCCCGCGTAGGTCGTGTCCCCCGCCATCGTCGACGTGACGATGAGGGTGGTGTTGACGTCGAGGCCGCCACGCTTCCCTTTCACCGTTAGGGTGTCGACCCAGCTGTCGCCGGCCTTTTTGTTGGCGGCGGTGACGATGGGGAGGAACATCTCGAATTCGGCCATGTCCGGCATGCCGTCCGCGGCCGCTTTGCCGGGGTCGAACGAATACATCCGGCCGGTGGCCGACGCGAAGCCAGCGGCCTTCGTCCCGCTCACCTTGGAGAGATCGGGGACGGGAATGCCTGGGGTCGTCGACACGCTCGCCGAATCCCAGGTGTAGGTGAGCGCGAGGGTGTCCTTCGCCTTGCGCCCGATGTCGAGCGTCAGCAGATGGCGCGTATTGAGCTCGCCCTCTGTCGTCTGACCGCTGATCTCCTGGACGATTTTGGTCGAAGACTGCACGCGGTACTGCGAGGCGCCAGGCGCGTACGTAAACGAAGCGGACTGAGCCTTCGCGGACGGCGCGACAACGAGCGCGAGCGTCCCCAGCGCGAGGGCAACGGTTCGAATGAACATGGGCGCGGACTTGTGAGGGTTAGGCGGAAGGGGGCAAAGAGCGCCTGAAGTCTAATGCCTTGCACAGCGTTTTGCGCTGGCGCCGGCCCCTGCCCGCTCATATCGTTCGCGCCGCGATGAGATCTCCTCGCTTGCCGCGCGCCGCGCGTGTGCCGGATGAGCTGCGCCGCCGCTTCGGGCGCCAGCTCCGCAGCTGGTTTCGCGCCAACGGTCGCGACCTGCCCTGGCGCCGCACGCGCGATCCGTATCGGGTGCTCGTCTCGGAGCTCATGCTCCAGCAGACGCAGGTCGCACGCGTGCTGGAGCGGTACGATGGGTTTCTTCGGGAGTTCCCTACGCTCGACGCCGTTGCCCAATCGCGCCCCGCGCGGGTGATGGAGGCATGGTCCGGGCTCGGCTACTACGCGCGGGCGCGCAATCTCCACGCCCTCGCACGTTCCGTGGCGACAGGCGACGGAACGCTTCCCTCCGACCCCGCCGAGCTGCGCCGCCTTCCGGGCATTGGTGCCTACACCGCCGGCGCAGTCGCGTCCTTCGCGTACGAGCGACGCGCGCCCCTCGTCGACACCAACGTCGCGCGCGTGCTGCGCCGTGTCTTCGCGCCGCGGCTCGACCCGCGGAACGTGCGCGGACAGCGAACCCTGTGGGCCATTGCCGAGGCCGTGCTGCCCCGCAGTGGACGCGCGACGTGGACGCACAACCAGGCGATCATGGAGTTGGGCGCGCTCGTCTGCACGGCGCGCGTGGCGCGTTGCGGCGTGTGTCCCGTTCGCACCATGTGCCGCTCGGCCAGGCGCCTCTCCAGCGGTCGGATCGCATGAGCCGTCACACACTGTCGATCGCGCTTCCCGACTGGGTGGATGCCGTAGTCGATTGGAAGCGATCCTATGCGACCGATGAGGGCCGGATGCGGCTGGCGATCTCCCTGGCGGCGGAGAACGTGGCGCGCGGCGCGGGAGGCCCGTTCGGCGCCATCGTCGTCGAGGAGGAAACTGGCCGGCTCGTGTCCGTCGGGACGAACCGAGTGGTTCCCGAGAACAACTCCATCCTGCACGCGGAGGTGCTCGCGTGCATGCTGGCGCAGCGACGCGTGGGAAGCTACACGTTAGGCGCGCCTGGGCTGCCCGCCCACACGCTCGTCTCCTCGTGCGATCCGTGCGCGATGTGTCTGGGCGCGGCGTTGTGGAGCGGCGTACGACGCCTGGTGTGTGGCGCAACGCGCGATGATGCGATGAAGGCGCACTTCGACGAGGGGCCGGTGTTTCCCGAGTCGTATCGCTATCTCGAGGACAAGGGCATCACGATCGTGCACGGTGTGCTGCGGGAGGAGGCTCGTGCAGTGCTCGAGCGGTACGCCGCCTCGGGGGAGATTTATAACGGGTGAGGCAACGGGTCAGATGTCAGATTTCAGATTTCAGGAGGCAGAACTTGGGGCTGGCATCTCCGCGCGCATTCAACCCTCCTTTACACCCACAAAGCAACGCTTTTTTTGTTGCTGCGCGTGGAGAGTTGTCGGCGCCAAGGAGCGATCCGCCTGATCCGCTGCATCCGCCGAATCCTCGTCCCAACTTTGAACCTGGATGCTTGTGACATCGTGCCGTTCAGCCAATGAGTCGCACCAAAGTGTGACGGTCCATACGGTGCCCGCCCTCGAACTCGATGACTGTAGGGCGAACCCCAGCTTTTTCGAGCGACTCCTGCTGCGCCTTTACCTGCTCAGCGTCGAGCATTTCATCGCGAGTGCCCCGCACGAGCACCAGCTCCGTTGACCGCAGGCGATCGCGCAGCGGACCACCTGGTTCGATCTCGGGTGGGAGAAGCCCGGCCCACAACACCAGCCGATCGATCCTCGCCGTGCCGTGCACGAGCCACCGCGCGGCTGTCGCCGTTCCCTGCGAGAAGCCGAGGGCGGTGACGCGAACGTTCTTTCGCTGCTGTCCCTCAGTGATCTCTCGATGCAGGTCATCGAGGTACCGAACGTAGTCGTCGATTTCCGCCAGACGATCCTCGCGCGTCATCCAGGTCGCTCCGACTCGGGCGCTCGCGCCCGCGCGTCCGCCCTCCCGACTCAGATAGAATCGGTTCAGCGCCTCGGGAGCGACGATCATCCGGCCGGCGTGCGAGATCGCGCGAAATTCCTCGATGAACGCGCGCGCCAGCTGGGCAAAGCCATGGCAGACGATCCAGACATCGCTCGCCGGCGTCGCGACATCGCCGAGCGTGCAATAGCGCGCGGTGCGCTGGACCGTCAGGTGGTGCTCGCCAATCGGAAGCTCAGCGTCGCTCATGCGTCAGCCAAAAAGCAGGAAGACATCATAGAGCGCGTGCGTCCAGGCAGTGATGCCAAATCCACGAGTGACGAACAGCGCGCTGAAGAAGAGGCCGGCGATGAGGCGAAAAGTGAATGATCCAGCTTCCAGTCGGTCGCCGAAGGGACCGACGTAATGGAACGCCGAGAAGATCAGCGCCCCGACGCCGACCGCCACGGCGCCCGCCGTCAGGGGACGCCATCCCAGAGCGCGGGCGCCTAACGCCGCGATCGCCCCCACCAACAGCACGCGGAAGAGCAGCTCCTCGTACAGTCCCGCGCCGAGCGAAACCATGAGCTGCGTCATGAGGTCGAGCTCCTCCATCGACGTCTGGACGAGTGCCGCGAACGGCGCGAGCACTCGGCTCGTGATTGTCGATACGACGATCCCGAACGCCAGCGCCAGCACGATGGACTCCGCCATCATCCCGGCGAAGATTCGTGGAGACAGCCTGGAGCCGTGCGCCCGCATGTCACGGATCACCAGCCAGAGGGCGACCCCGATCAGGAGCACGCCGAATACCAGCGGGCCGTGCTCACCCAACAGCGCCATGAAGGCGCCCTTCAGAAGAACGTCGGCCCCGTTACGGATGGCCTGTGCTTCCCCGTGGCCGAGGATAGCGGCCAGCACCTCGTAGGCAACGAGGAGCGGGAGCGCGAAGAGGAGGCTATAACGGTGGGCGCGGCTCTGCCGCCAGTACGTGCGCGGCCACGATGACGCAGTGGTGCTCATGCGGGCATTACGCACCGCACGCGCGAATGGTTCCGGAAGGGTGGCGGGGGCGCCGGATGGCGCGCCCTCCGCCCGTGCGGATCAGCGCCCGGACTTCCCTCGCTTCCCCGTGGATTTCTTCCCTTTCGGTTGGGTCTTTGCACGGTTCGACGGCTTGCGCTTCTGCCCGGGAATCATCTCCCGATCCTGGACCTCGCTTGCCGCGAACTCGTGCTTCTCGCGCTCGAGCACCCCTTCGTCCTCGACGCGAAACTTGCGATCCGTGGCCGCCGGCTCCTTCTGCCAGAACTGACTAGGCTTGCTCCCACCCATTGCGTTTCCTCCGGAGAAAGTGTTCCGCGGACGACATGTACACGAACTGTGCCCGTGCGCGCTACCTCGCGGCGCTACGCCGCGATAAGATCAGTCATGCGATTCGTACGAACCTGCGCGCTCGCCGTCGCCGCATCGGTCATCGTGTGGCCAGCGGTGATCTTCGCGCATGGCGTGCTTCGCAAATCCGAGCCGGCCAACGGGGCGAATCTCCGCGCTGCCCCGCAGGTGATCCGGCTCACCTTCAGTGAGGCGCCGCAGTTGGCGTTCACGCAGGTCGAGCTCATCGGGCCGGACTCGCAGCGTGTGGCGCTTTCGGCACTTCGCGTTGCCGCGCCGGACTCCACCGCCGTGGTCGTCGCCGACATCCTTGGTCCCCTGACCGCGGGCCGATATCGGATCGCCTGGCAGATCACCAGTGCCGATGGTCACCCGGTTCGCGGTGCCGTGACGTTTCGCATCGCCCTCGATGCTACCGGACTGGCGGTGTCGCCGATGGATTCGGCCGCGAGTGCGGCACTGCCGCCGGCAACTCCGGACACGGCCGCGCAAGACGAACCGGAAGAGCTCACCACCGCCTTCGGAGTCGACTCCTGGCCCTACGCCGTGATTCGCCTGCTTACCTTCGCGACGATCCTCGTCGTGGTTGGCGCCGTGGTCTTCTCGATCATCGTCGTGCCGGCGACGCACCACCGCGTACCCGACCTCGGCCCCGACTTCGTGGTCGACGCGCGCCAGCGCGCCGCACGCGCGGCCCTCGTCGCCACCGGGGTTCTCGCGGTGCTGATCATCGCTCGACTCGTCGCGCAGTCGTATGCGGTGCGCGGCGAGTTACCCGATGCCAGCTTTCTTTCCGCGGCGATCCGCACACCGTGGGGCTGGGGCTTGCTGCTCGCCGCGGCGTCGGTGGTCGCTCTCCTCCTTGCGCTCGCGCGCTCGCGACGAGCCGTCTGGTCGCTCGCGGCAGTGGGCATCCTTGGGCTCGCGCTCGCGACGGCCCTGTCCGGCCATGCTGTGGCCTCGGGTCAGTGGACGATCGCCGCCGTGATCAGCAGCACGGTCCACGTTCTCGCCGCCGGCGGATGGCTCGGAGCGCTCCTCTTCGTCCTCGCCGCCGGCGTTCCAGCCACCGCGCGGCTCGAACCGTTAGGCCGCGGCCTGGCCGTGCGCGGCATGGTAGACGCGTTCTCCCCCATGGCACTCACGCTGGCGGGCGCTCTCGCCGTTACCGGAGTGATCGCCGCCGTACTGCGAATCGGCGCATGGAGCGCGATCACCGGATCGGAGTACGGACGGATCTTCCTCTGGAAACTCGGTGGCGTGGTTCTCGTGCTCCTCGCCGGCGCATACAACTGGAGGCGATTACGTCCCGCCATGGACGCCGATCGCGTAGGCACGTTGCGTCGCACCGCCACCGCCGAGCTCGCCCTTGGATTCGTCGTACTCATCCTCACGGCCTGGCTCGTCGCCACACCGCCCCCCACCGAGTGAAGACCCAGTGAGACCGTCAGCAGCCGAGACACCTCAATGTCCTGCGTGCGCAACCCGCACCGTCTGGTGGGACGTTGGCAACGACACCCTGCTCGGAAAGTGCCCCAACTGCGGGCATATCGTGCGTGATCTTCGCTACTCGAGCGGCCCCGTTCGCGGTCACGCATGGGGCGGGAGCGCAGCATTCGACAAGGTCCGCATCGCGCTCACGACGCAGCGCATGAGCTCGCTCCTGCCAACCGGAAAAAAAGCGCGAATTCTGGAGCTCGGATTTGGACGAGGCCTCATGCTCCGCCAGTTCCTCGACGGGGGGCACGAGGTCCACGGCATCGAGGCTGGCATGCTCGACGTGGACATCGATCCGCTGGTGCGCGAGCGCGCGACACTCCACCTCGGCCGCGCCGAGGATATCGACCTGCCGCGGAATCACTTCGATCTCGTGTACGGCGTGCACGTGATCGAGCATCTGAGCGACCCGCAACGCGTGTTCGACAAGCTGGCGACGTCGCTGGCGCCGGGCGGGCGGTTCTATTTCGTCACCCCGAACGCCGAGTCGATGGGACTGGAGATCTTTCGCGATACGTGGTGGAATCTGGAAGATCCCACGCACCTGAACTTCTTCTCCGGACGGTCCCTCACCAGGATGCTGGAGAAGGCGGGATTTCACGAGGTCCGTGTGGAGATTCCGATCCTCGACTCGCTCACGATCGAAGCGAACAGCGCCGTGAAGCGCCTCTTCCCGATTGCGCGCCGGCACGGAATCATGAGCAACCCGCTCGTGAAGGCGCTCGATCTCGCGTTGATCGCGCCGACACTCGCCGCACGTGCCGTCGTGCCTCGATTGTCACCCAGTATCGATGTCCGGGGGACGAAGCGCGGTTAGGCTCGCAGCCGGAGCGAGTTCGTCACGACGCTGACAGAGCTGAATGCCATCGCCGCACTGGCGAAGATGGGATTCAGCAGCAGCCCGAACGCCGGATAGAGCACGCCAGCCGCGACGGGGATGCCGATCACGTTGTAGACGAATGCCCAGAAGAGATTCTGCCGCATCGTGCGCATCGTACGCCGCGACAGGTCGATGGCATCGACCACGCCCTGCGGGTCGCCCCGCATGAGGGCGACGTCGGCGGCCTCGAGCGCGATGTCGGTGCCCGTGCCAATGGCGATGCCAACATCCGCGCTCGCCAACGCGGGCGCGTCGTTGATGCCGTCACCCACCATCGCGACGACGTGCCCACTCGCGCGCAGGCGCTCGATCTCGGCGACCTTGCCTTCGGGAGAGACTCCCGCGACGACGTGATCGATCCCTGCCTGGCGCGCGATCGCCTGGGCGGTCCGCTGGTGATCACCGGTGATCAGCGCGACCTCGAGGCCGCGCCTGCGTAGTGCGCGAACGGTTTCCACCGCCGTTGCTCGCAGCGGATCGGCGATCGCAATGAGGCCGGCCAACATCCCATCGACCGCTATCAACACCGGCGTCCTGGCCGCCTCCGCCACGCGCGCCAGGTTGGGGCCAAGCGGCGCGACATTGACGCCAAGCTCTCGCATGAACTCTTCGTTGCCGATCGCGACGGTCCGTCCCCCCACCGTGGCCCGCACACCTCGTCCCGGTCGTGCATCGAACGCCTGGGGCCGCTCGCTGGTGAGCCCGCGCTCCGTTGCATGCCTCACGATTGCTTCCGCCAGCGGATGCTCGCTCACGGATTCGACCGCGGCGGCGAGTCGCAGCAGCTCGTCCGCACCGGGCTCGGCGGACACCGGGATGATGTCGGTGACGGTCGGCCGTCCCTCCGTGAGCGTGCCTGTCTTGTCGAGCGCCACCAGTGTTATTTCGCCGGCGCGCTGCAGCGCTTCTCCGCCCTTGATGAGCACGCCCATCTGCGCGCCACGGCCGGTGGCGACCATTACCGCCGTGGGAACGGCGAGTCCCATCGCGCAAGGGCACGCGATGATCAGTACGGAGACCGAAGCCGCCAGCGCGTGGGCCAGCGAAGCCTCCCCGCCCACCAGCATCCAGATGGCGAACGTCGCCACCGCGATCGCCAGCACCGTCGGGACGAAAATCGCGCTGATGCGGTCCGCGAGCGCCTGCACGGGTGCGCGTGAAGCCTGTGCATCGCGCATGACGCGGACGATGCGCGCGAGCACGCTGTCGGCCCCGAGCGTCGTTGCGCGATAGCGAAAGGCTCCGCTGCGGTTGATCGTGCCTCCGGTGACACGGTCGCCCGCCCGCTTCGACACCGTCATCCATTCGCCAGTGATCATCGACTCGTCGACAGCGCTCTCGCCGGCAATGAGCTCGCCGTCGACCGGGATGCGCTCGCCCGGCCTCACCAGCACCACGTCCCCACGCCGCACCTGTTCAACGGGCACGTCAACGTCGGCGCCTCCGCGCTCCAGCCGCGCCACCTTTGGCTGCAAGCTCGCCAGTGCCCGAAGCGCGGATGCCGTGTTGCGTTTCGCACGTGCTTCGAGGGTGTTCCCGGTGAGGATGAGCGCGATGATGATGATCACCGCCTCGTAGTACACGTCGGGTGTCAGCCCGTGGCGCAGGAACAGCCCAGGTGCGATGGTCGCGGTGGCGGAGTACAGGAACGCGGCGCCGGTGCCGATCGCGATCAGCGTATTCATGTCGGGGGAGCGGCGCCGGAGACTCCTCCACCCGCGCACGTAGAAGTGGCGGCCCGCCCAGGCCATCACGAACACCGTCACCGCGAGCAAGGCCCATGACAGCGCGGGGGCATGGTTGCCGTCGCTCATCATCGACATCGACGCGAGCATCGCCACGACGCCGATGATCCCGCTGACGATGGCCTTTCGGCGCAGCGTTTCGTAGTCGCGGGCCTGATCGCGCTCGCGCGCCTCTTGCTCGGCGAAGGTGTCGCGCGCGGGCGATGGAAGCGCCGCGTCATAGCCGGTGCGCTGAATCGCGCTGACGAGGGCCGCTGGTGTGGTGACGGCGGGGTCGAACGTCACCGCCGCGCTCTCGGTCATGAGGTTGACGGAGGCGTCGAGCACGCCCGGCTCTTTCGAGAGCGCGCGCTGCACGCTCGCCTGGCAGGCCGCGCACGTCATCCCGCCGACCGGGATGCTGACGCGCGTCGTCTGTGGCGGGGGCGTCTCGAGTGTCGCGGCCACTATTCCGCTCGCCCCTTACTCGGCGACGGCCGGCTCGTACCCCGCGTCGCGCACCGCCTCGAGGATGTCATCCACCGAGCGCTGCTCGGGATCGTACCGAAGCTCGGCCGCGCCAATCCGCACGGCCTCGACCTCGAGCCCGTTCATCGCGCCGAGCGTCTTCGTGACGCGCGCGACACAGTGGCCGCAGGACATGCCGTCGATAGTGAGATTGAGGGTCCGCATGCTGAAGGCTAGCATACCCCCCACCCCTATTTCAAGGGGCAAATTCCCGGCTACGTCCTCCAACGCACGACAACGCCAAGACCACGCGAAATATCGCCCGCGTCTGTCCCGTAGCCGAGCGAGATCCGTAGCGCGCCAACCGGTGTGCCGAGGCATTCGGCCAGCCACGCGTGGGAGAACGCGACGCGCTGCTCGCGTGCCTGGCGCAGGCAATCGGCGAGTGCATTGGAATCGATCCCGAGCGCGCGCTCCGCCGCGCCGGGATTACAGAAGCAGCCGCCGCGGATGGACACGCGCATTCCACGAGCCCGCTCTTCGACGAGCCAGTAGGGAATAACGGTGCCGGTCGCGTCGAGCACGTTGAAGGCGATCGTCGCGCCCCGATCCTCCCCGCGGGCGCCGTAGAGCGCGACGAGCGGTGCGCCGTTTCGATGGCGCAGCGATGCAAGCCGGTGCTGCAGCTCGCGACCGAGTGCGCCGACTCGACGTGAGATACGCGGCACGCCGATGGTCGCCATGAACTCGAGCGCCGCGGGGACGGCGGCGAGGCCGAGGAAATTGACCGTTCCATCCTCGAACGCTTCCGCGTTGCCCTTGAGCACGTGGACGTCATCCCATGCGGAAACGGCTTCGACCGTCCCCCCGGAGAAGGATGGTCGCCGGAGCGCGGCCAGTGCCGCCCGGCGTGCGACCAGCGCGCCGATGCCGGATGGATAGCCCGCGATCTTGTACAGCGAGAGACCGACGAAGTCTGCTGGGACGTCGCGCAGCGATAGAGGCGACGTCGGCAAGAAGGCCGCGGCGTCGAGCAGCACATCGAAACCCAGCTCGTGCGCCCGATCGACGAGCGCGAGCGGATGCCGCACACCGGAGAAGTTGGATTGTGCCGGAAACGCCATGAGCGAAGGTCCAGCCACGCGTTCAACACCGAGTGCTGCCACGCCGCCCTCGAGCCGCAGGTCTGCATCGAGCGACAGCACACGTACCGTGGCGCCGGCGGCGCGCGCGTAGGTGCGAAGACCGTTGACAGAGTTGTGATTGTCAGCGGCGAGTACGAGCTGAGATTCCCGCCCAAACGGGTATGCCTCACCGACCAGCCGCATCGCGCCCGAGGCGTTCGCGCTGAAGCACACGTCGTACTCCTCGGCAGGCGCATCGAGAAAGCGCAGTACCGCGGCACGCGCCTGTTCGATCAGCTCTGTGCTCGCCCGCGAGGCCACACTGTCGGAGTGGGGATTGCCCAGAACGGTCTCGTGAAGGGCCTGAACGTGCCGTCTGACGAGCGACTCGGGGTGTAATGCGCTTCCCGTCCAGTCGAGGTAGGTCTGGCGCTCACGATCAACGCGCGAGAGCTCACGCGCGCGCAGGAGAGCGAAATAGCGCGCGTCGTCATGCGCCTCCTCGACACTCTGCGTCGCAGCGCGGACCCCTGTCAGCATCCGCGCCGCCTGATGCGCCCGAGCGCTTCACGGAGGCTGTCGCCAGTCGTTGAAACGGGATCGCCCACGCGCGGCACGCCACCAAACCAGCGACTCATTTCGGCGATGTCACGTGAAATCGCAGCCTGCTCGGGAGACGGATTCGCCGGCAGGACCGGCGCGGCGATCGTGCTCACCCATTCTGCCACGCCACCGCGCAGGACATATGCATTCCGCACTCCGGCTGAGCGCAGCACCTCCGTCGCATTCCGCGAGGTGCTCTCGCTGTCCGAGTAGACGACGATGTTCGCCTCACGCTCCCAGCGCACGCGGGCGAGCTCCGCCGCGCTCATGCGCTCGGCACCGGGAATGGCGAATGATTCGAACGCCCTGGCGTCGCGAAGATCGAGGACGCGCAGGTTGGGCCTCGCCTCGCGAATCCAGCCAGCGAGCTCGAGAGCGGTCACCTCCGCACCGACGCGGGAGGTTCCGCTCGAAGACGCATCGCCCGTCACCGCGGCGAGCGTTGCCAGCACCAGTGCAGCCGCGGCAAGCCCGCGATGGATGGTGCGCTTGGCGACCGTCGTCATACGCGTGCCGCCCGTCGCGACTCGAGCCACTGCGCTCCACGGAAGGCCGCGAGTCCGGCACTCACCAGAATCAGCAGGGTCACGCCGTGCGACGTGCCGATGAGCTGCGGCAGCGTGAACGTCCCACGCGGTGTCGAGCTCGCGAACCGCTCGACGACCGGATGCATCGCGCCGTACGCCAGAATGCCCAGCAACAGTCCGCCAACGACCGCCACGCCATCGCCTCGTCCCGTTGCAGCCGAGACGCACGCCGTGCCCGGGCAGAGTCCCGCGATCACGAATCCGGCGCCAAACACCGCCCCACCGACCAACTGAGGCACCAGATAGGTCTCGGGGACATAGACGCGAGTGAGATCGAGTGCGCCAAGTCGCGAGAGCCAGAAGATTCCCAGCGAGGCGGTGATGATCGCGGTGAACATGACCTTCAGCACCGTGAAATCGGTGAGCTGGAATTGCGCGGACAGCTTCCGTGCGCTCCCGAGTCCCGCGCGCTCGAGAAAGAAGCCGAAGGCAACACCAACGGCCAACGCAACGGCGAGCCCGCTGCCCGGGCCCAGGGCGCCTGTGTCGTAGACAGGAGCGATCATCGCCACTCGCGCCTCACGAGCGGTGCCACGAGATACGCCGCCGCGAACGCCGTGGCGATGAAGATCCAGCTGCCGACGCTGAGCAGCGACCCGCCCGTGAGTGCCTGCCCGCTCGTGCATCCCTTCGCGAGCCGCGCCCCGATCCCCATGATGGCGCCGCCGCTTGCCGCGAACGCCAACCTCCGGCTCACACCGACGCCGTCGCCCCGCTCGGTATCGCGGCGGAGCCGCCCCGCCAGCGCAGCCGACGCGAGGCCGCCTAACGTGATCCCTATCACCTCGACGACGAACCAGTCGCCGAGGAGCGCGCCAAATCCGCTGGCTGCATACCCGTCCCACGCCGGTAATGCCGGCGCGTTCGACGCGGCCGTCGCCGCGGTGCCGACGACGCTCGTCAGCGCACCGGACACGCCGATTCCGTGGCCCATGACGACGTAAGTGACGATCAGCACGACCCCGATCCCGACGCCAGCGAGGTAGGGGCTGCCGTACGGCGCCCCGCGCGCGCCGGAGCTCACTCGCTGCCCTTCCGCGAGCTTTCCACCGGGAGCTCGGTGCGCCGCGACCAATCGTCGAATGAGCCGTCGTACAGCTTCACCTGGTACCCGAGCGCGCGCGCCGCAAACAGAACCGCTGTCGCCTGCTGACCGATGTGGCAGTACGCGACGATGGTGTCGCCGTCTTTCACGCCGGCGGCTCGGAACTGGTCGCGCAAGGCGGTGAGGCTCGTGAGGCGCATGCTGTCGTCCGCGAGGGCCGTGAACGGGATGTTCACGGCGCCGGGAATGTGTCCGGGACGGTGCTCGCCGTGCTTTGGGCCGTCGTAGTACACGGGCGCGCGCGCGTCGACCAATGCGACGCCCTTCCCAGGTGCGTTCGCGCGAACCCAGGCGGCGTCGACGATGATCGGTCGCGGCGTGCGCGACGACAGCCTTCCGTTCGCAGCCGGTGGAACGTCGTTGGTGAGCGGGAGTCCTCGGCGCTTCCAGGCATCGATGCCGCCGTCGAGGAGTGTCGTGCGGTCGCCGAGGCCGAACCAATCGAGGGTGAAGATGACGCGGGTTGCGGGCGAGACCCATTCGTCGGCGTAGTACACGACAATGCGCGAATCGTCGGAGATGCCGAATCGCTCCAGGTTCGCGCGCAGCTCTTCCGGAGGGAGCATCTCCAGCGTGTTGCCGCCCGCCGCTTCGCCGCGCCGTGCGACGTCCTCGAAGGAGATGTAGCGCGCACCGGGAATGTGCTCGCGCTCGTAGCCACGCCGCTCGCCGACGTGCAGGAGTACGACCCTGCGATCGTCGCGATGGCTGGCGAGCCACTCGGCGGATACCACCATTGAGGCGGGCCACGCCGAGTCGGATGCGGCTGGGGTGCTGGTCGCGACCGCGACAACGACGGCGAAGGAGAGAAGCACGAGGCCTCCAAGAGAGAGAAGACTGCGGACGGCGAAGTGCGCACGAGGAACAGCTTGCGGTTCGAAGTTCGCAGCTCGCAGTCCTGAATGGTTGGCCGTTCGGTGCGACAGTTGTGACAGATGTGTTAGCGCGGGTCCCCGCGAGGGTCACACCACGAACCGGTATCCCACCTTCCACACGGTGACGATGTGGCGCGGGTTCGTCGGGTCGCCCTCGAGCTTCCGCCGGAGCTCGGCAACGTGCGAGTCGACAGTCCGGGAGAGCACGAACGCGCCGTAGCCCCACACTTCACGCAGAAGCTCGGCGCGCGAGATGACGGCGCCGTCGCGCTCGATGAGCGCCATTAGCAGATCGTACGCCTTTGGCGTGAGCGTTACGCGCTCCCCGGCGCGGGTCACCGAGCGGGAAGCCGGGTCGATCGCGATGGTGCCGAACTCGATCCGCGGCCGCTCAGGCGGGGTGCGCGCGCCCGATCGCCGGAGCAGCGAGGACACGCGCTCGAGCAATTCCAGCAGACCAAACGGCTTCGTGACGTACTGATCGGCATCGAGCCGGAAGCCTCTCACCTTGTCGGCTTCCTCGCCCTTCGCGGTGAGGATCATCACCGGGCCGTCGTAGTCATTGCCGCGCAACCGGCGCAGCACTTCGTACCCATTGATGCCGGGCAGCATGAGATCGAGTATGACGAGATGCGGCTCCCATTCGCTCGCGGTCGCGAGGGCAACACGACCGTCGCCGGCGATCTTCGCATCATGTCCTTCCAGCTCGAGATTGTGCGCGAGCGCTTCGGCGAGATCCTCGCTGTCTTCGACGATCAGAATGCGCGCCATTCAGGTCGCGACTGGCGATGACTCACGCGCGATGCTCGGCCGCTCGCTCGAGCTCGCGGCGACCGCGGGAAGCTCCACGACGATTCTTGCCCCCTGCTGAGAGTCGGCGACCGATACCACGCCGCCATGCGCCACGACGATCTCGCGCACGATCGTCAGCCCGATGCCGCTACCCCCCGCCCCGCTCAATGCCGCAGCGCGTCCGCGGCGAAATGGCTGAAAGACCACCTCACGTTCCGGCGCGGGTATCCCCGGCCCCTCGTCGAGCACTTCAATCCGCGCCGAGCGTGCATCCCCTTCCACGGTGACGCGAACGCTCTGCTCGGGCGGCCCGTATTTCACGGCATTGTCGAGGAGATTGATGAGGACCTGTCGCAGCGTCCCGGGGACCATGATCACGGTGGGGTGACCACGCACTTCGACGGCGATGGTCGCCCGCCGTGCCGCGGCGAGCAAGGCCAGCTCGCTCGCCACCTCCTGCACCTCGCTGGCGACGTCGACCGGCTCCCTCGCAACGTCGTCAGGCGCTTGCGTGCCTCGACGCGAGAAGCGCAAAACGTTCTCGACCAGGTGCGCGAGGCGCCGGGTCTCCCGGTCGATCTGCTCGAGTGAGCGCTCACGCTGGGCGTCGGTGCGAAAGCGCCCAAGGCGCAGCGTCTCGAGATAGAGGCGAATCTGCGCCAGCGGCGTGCGCAGCTCGTGGGATACGCCAGAGACGAATCGAGCGCGTTGGGTGGAAAGCTCCTCTTCTCGACGCAGCTGCATGACGGCCACCACGGCCAGCGCCGCCGACAGTGCCAGGAGCGCGAGCAGGAACGGAAGCCGAGACCTCGGCAGCCCGCCGATGATGATCTCGCCCGCGAGCGCCGGCCGGATCTGCGCCCGCACGTGAAGCGCGCCGAAGGACAGCGGAAGCGTGCTCGACGCGTCGAACCGCCACTCGGTTCCGGGGCTCGATTCGTACAGTGCGCGACCACGCGCATTCGTCACGGCAATCGTCACGATGTCGCGATTGCGACGATCGCGCGTGAAGCTCGCCGGTAGCACACCATCGCGGTCGAGGATGCCGCCGAGCAGCGAGGCAAACGAGCTTTGCGTATACGTCGCGCCGTAGACGACCGTGTCGCCACGCGTCGTGGGCATGAGGGTGTAGGCGAGCAGGCGCGGTTCCCCGCGCCACTCACCGACCACGACGTTGTACCGCCAGTCCGACCGGACGCCCCCGCGTATTTGTGCGGTGAGGGTGTCGGTGACCCAGCGTCGCTCCTCGCGGTCATTGACCAGCGTCGCCGGTACCGGCACCGGCTCTCGCGGCGGCTGGACAAGCCAGCCGTGCTCGGGATGGGTATGCGTATTGAGCGCCAGACCCAGCGTGTCACCGCCTAACGTGAATCCGAAAAAGGCAGCCGGGATGGGGCCGAGCCGAGGCTTGTGGCAGGAGCAGCCGTCGTCCCACGGCAGGTAGTGCGGGACTTCGGAGGCATCCGGTATCTCCGGAGCGGTGTGGAGATTGTCGCCGTGATTCACCGCACCTAACGCCTCCCGAACGGCACCGCTCATTGACTCGCGGAGGTGCTGCTGGTAGCTCCACGATGCGAAGGCCGCGTAATCGCGCAGCGCGTGCTCGGCGAGCGCGCGTTGCGATCGAACCGTCCGATGAGCCTCGATGGCCGCAATGGCGGTGGCGCCGAGGCTGGCAAAAAGAAGGACGAGGGGCCAGCTGGGACGCCGGGACAGGAGGGCACGCATCACACCAAGATGATAGGGCGGCCATTCGACCGGATACAACGCTACAGTTGTGAGAGAAGTGTGTACGAGGAGAGAACGGCGGCGCTCTCCTCGAACCTTCATCCCGACACCCCCTGATCCCTGACCCCTGACTCCTGACCCCTGTTATTGAGCGTCGTACACTCGCGCGGCCCAGGGGCAGTACCTGCCTACGGTGTCGACCCAGTACTCGAGATCGCCCTGGACCATTGAAGGCCGCCCATCGCACAGCTCGATCGAGGCCTGGGGAACCTCGATCGAGAGCGGGTCGAGATGCCAGCTCCACGGCACGTTGAAGCCGCCGTCGCCACGCACGAGGCGGCCGGAGACGACGCCGAGCGTTCCGGAGCGGCGGCGCGCGTCGAGGGCGCTCGCGGTCGCCGGATTGCTGGTGCGCAGGCGGAACTGCTCGCCTTCCACCTGGATGACGAACTCCTGCGCCGGCGTAGGACGCATGGATGCCACGTCACCGCCGCAGGCGGTGACCAGCAGAGCGAGCCCGATGAACGAATGGCGAATCAGCATCTCGATGAAAAGACTCGATTCGCCCGGGCGGCGTCACGCCCGGCCGCGCTCCGCGTGCAGGCGACGACCATGTGCGACCGCTTCGTCTACCAGCGCATCCATGTCCGCGACCTCGGTGCGAAAATTCACGATGCATGCGCGAATGGCGAATCGGCCATTGATCACCGCGTTCGATGGGAAGACGCGGCCGCCGAGCTGCAGCTCAGCCATCAGGCGCTCGTTGAGCGCGTTGAGGTAGGGCTCGGCGCTTGCGTCACCGCGAAGCTCGCGGGGGACGTAGCGGAAGCACGCAATCGAAAGGTCAGGCGGCTGACCGACCGTCTCGAGCTCCTCGTGCGAGCCCGCGCTCTCGAACAGATAGCGCGCCAGCGCGACGTCGTGCGTGATGCGGCGCTGGTATGCGCTCCATCCGTGGGCAAGCAGCGAGACCCAGATCTTCAGCGCGTGAAAGCCGCGTGAAAAGTTCGGGCTGTGGGCATAGAAGTCGAGGCCGCGACGCGTGAGCTCCTTGTCCTCGTGGACATACGAGGGATTCACGCCGAACGCCTGCGAGAGCTGGCGTTGGTCGCGCACGATCACCGCGCCTCCCGAGTGCGGCGTGTAGAGCCACTTGTGCGGATCGAGCGCCACTGAGTCGGCGCGCTCAATGCCGGCGAACAGCGGACGCAGCTGGTCCGTGAGCGCCGCGATACCGCCGTACGCACCGTCGACGTGAAGCCAGAGCTCTTCGCGCTCGCACAGATCCGCTATCGCGTCGATGGGATCGATCGCCCCGGTCCCCACGGTGCCAGCCGTCGCGATGACGGCGAGTGGCCTTTTCCCCGCCGCGCGGTCGCGTGTGATCGCCTCGCTGAGGAGATCCACTCGAATGCGCAGCTGGTCGTCCACCGGAATGAGACGCAGCGCGTCGGCGCCCAGCCCGAGCATGTCGCACGCGCGCGCGTTGACGGTGTGCACCTCGGCCGATGCATAGAGCGTGAGTGGTGGACCAGCGGCGACGCCAAGCCTGCGAACGTCCCATCCGGCGCGCACGTCGCGCGCGACCGTCAGTCCGAACAGCGAGGCCATCGCCCCGCCCGTTGTGATGAAGCCACCCGCCGTCTCGGGAAAGCCGAGCCGCTCCCCAAACCAGCGCATGAGGTGCAGCTCGATCTCGGTGGCGCCCGGTGATAGACGCCATCCGCCCACGTTCTGATTGATCGCGGCCGCGATGAGGTCTGCGGCTGCGCCTGGAACCGTGCCCGCTCCAGAGATGTACGCCACGAAGCCGGGATGCCCCGTGAGTGTCGAGTTCTCGAAAACGAGCGTGCGCAGGTACGCGATGAGCTCGGCGACTGGAACGGGCTCGTCAGGCACCTCACGCGTGACTGCAGCGCGGACCTCTTCGGCCGAGCTCGGGTGCGTGATCGGAAGCTCACGAAGGCGCGAGAGATACTCGGTCCACAAGCCGACCATTTCGTCGCCGAGCTCTCCCGCGCGCTCGGCGGGCCAGTCGAGGTCGTGTACCGAAGCAAGGAGGTCGCGTGATGTCATTTGTCGAGGGTCGTCGAGGTGATCGAGGTCGTCGAGGTAGTCGGCGGGGGCAGCGACGTGAGAATACTCCAAGATCCCCTGAGGAAGTGGGTCTACCTAGACACCCTGGACGACCTCGACCTCCTCGACAACCTCCTCCCACGCATTGACTTCGGACCGGGTCGGCACTATGTTTCGTGCCAGTGGACGATCGCGCGATTTGGGCGCGGCGTCGAGGAAATGACGGGGCCTCGCTCTCGCGAAGCCCCGTTCGTTGTTCCCGGCCAGACTCGTCTGGCGAGACGGGAAAGCCGATCGTGGCGGCCTTGACCACGAAACAACATGAGTCGGTACGTACGGTACTTCTTCCGGACCCCGACCCCAGTACACCAGAGGAGTATCGTATGCGTTCGACCGGAACAGTGAAGTGGTTCAATGACGCGAAGGGCTTCGGCTTTATCACGCCGGAGGGCGGTCAGAAGGACTGCTTCGTCCATCACTCGGCCATCCAGGGCAGCGGCTTCAAGTCGCTCGCCGAGGGCGAGAAAGTGGAGTTCGACATCGTGCAGGGCCAGAAGGGACCAGCGGCGGAGAACGTCGTCAAGCTGGGTCGTTGATTCTGTTGCACCGCACGTGAGATGAAGCCGTTGGGTCGGTTCGGCCATTGCCGGACCGACCCAACGGTTTTTTCATGGGCAGTAGGGACCAAACAACCGGAGGAGACATGGTAGAAGTTCAGCTCGCCGAAGGCGACCGCATCGAATGGGCGCTCAAGGCATTCAAGCGGAAGGTGATGCGCTCCGGGATCCTCAAGGATCTCCGCAGCCGCCGTCACTACGTAAAGCCGAGCGAGGCGCGCCAGCTCAAGTCGGCGGCCGCGAGACGGCGTGAACGCTCGAGGTCGAAGCGATGATCAAGGGCTCCGCCCGGCCGAAGTACGACACGGCCATCCTCGGCGCGGAGTACGAGAGCGACACGGCGCGATTCCTCGCCGATCGTCTCCGCGCGCGGCTCAACGAGTCACGCTGCGTCTGGATGCGCGATCCGTCGATGGCGGACGCGGAAGGAACGACCACGACTGACGTCTGCGCCAGTGCGCGCACCGTCGTCGTTCTGCACGACCGCCTGTGGGGACGCAGGCCGCCGACCAGCGAGGATCGCGCCGCTCTCGAGACGCGCATCGCGCGTGGAGCGGCATCGACGGTCTTCTTCGTCCCACTCGACGAGGCGCCCCTCCCCGCGTGGGCGCGAAAGGCGAAGGTCACCGATCTCGGCAAGAAAGGACTCGAGGAAAGCATCGAGATCCTGCTCGAGTCGATCAGCGCCCAGGGCGGTCGGCTTCGCGACCACGTGCCGGAAGACGCGACCGCTCGCGCCGCGGACTATGAGCGGCTCGTTCGCGATCGGGACACGTACCTCGGCTCGCACCGCTCGGGACCTGCGTGCGCTCGCGAGCTCGAGCGTCTGGCCGATGATGTCATCCAGCGTGTCGAGTCGATGGAGCGCGATGAAGCAGCGGGAGAGATCGAGGTGAGGCGCGGCGCTGGTCGCTGCATCATCCAGCTCGGCCCGGTCGCTCTCACGATGTCGTGGATCCGCTCCCGCACCGATGCGGTGATCGAGGGGCGCCTGATGATCATGGAGTGGGAGGGCATCGTGCGTCGCGGAACGGACCAGGTGCCCGAGCGCGCTCCGGTGCGCCATACGTACCAGCCGGCGACTCTGTTACGCGAGGATGTCTTCGTCGCGGACGCGGCCACCGAGCAGACCTGGCGTTGGCGGCGGGACGGCCGTCCCCTGGGGACATACACGTCACGCGATCTCGCCGCGCGATGCATGGCGTCGTTGACGGCGCGGCTCGGGGAAGTCGCCGTGCAAGCCGCGGGTTGACGGAAGGCGAATGCGCGGAATGCGGAATGCGGATTAACTGCATAGGACCCTGAAACGCAGAGGGCTCCGAGACACTTCTCGGAGCCCTCTGTCGCTTACGGTCTTACGCGGTTAATCCGCATTCCGCATTCGCGCATTCGCCTTACTGTACCGCGTTGATCATGTCGAAGATCGGCAGGTACATGGCGACGACCATGCCGCCGACGACCACGCCGAGGAACACGATCATCATCGGCTCGAGCAGGCTCAGCAGCGCGCTGACGGCCGCATCCACTTCCTCATCATAGAAGTCGGCGATCTTCGACAACATCTCGTCGAGACCACCGGTCTGCTCACCGACGGCGATCATCGAGATCACCATCGGCGGGAAGACCTCCGACTTGGCGAGCGGCGCCGCGATCGTATCACCGCCGGCGATCGACGAGCGCGATGCCATGATCGCGTCGTGGATGACCCGGTTGCCCGCCGTCTTCGCGGTGATCTCGAGGCCATCGAGAATCGAGACGCCGGAGGAGATGAGCGTGCCGAGCGTGCGCGTGAAGCGCGAGACAGACGACTTGCGGATGACGTCGCCGAGCACAGGCAGCCTGAGCATGAGCCGGTCGATGGCCAGCTTGCCGCCCGACGTCGCGTAGTAGCGCCTCAGCATGAAGGTGCCACCGATCATTGTGGCGAGGACCGCCCACCAGTAGCCGGTGAGGAATCGGGACATCCCGATGACGACACGGGTCGGCAACGGCAGCGTGAGATTCACCGACGCGAACATTTGCTCGAAGGTCGGAATGACGAACACGAGCAGCACGGTGATCGCGATGACCGCGACGCTGATGATCACGCCAGGGTAGATCATGGCGCCCTTCACCTTGCGGACGAGGGCGTCGTTCTTTTCCATGAAGATGGCCAGTCGACCCAGAATCGTGTCGAGAATACCGCCGGCTTCGCCGGCAGCAACCATATTGACATAAAGCTCGCTGAACGCCTTGGGGTGCTTGCCGAGCGCGTCGGCGACGGTGTGGCCCGACTCGACGTCGTACACGACCTGGCGCGTCACTTCTTTCAGCGTCTTGTTCTCGCTCTGCTTCGACAGAATGTCGAGCGCCTGGACGAGTGGCAGACCGGCGTTGATCATCGTCGCGAACTGTCGCGTGAAGATGACGATGTCGCGGGTCTTGATCTTCCCCCCGCCTCCCTTCTTTCTGCCGCGCTCCTCGTCGACTTTCACGACGATGAGCTTTTGACGACGGAGCTGCGCGACGACATCCTCGCGCGTGTTCGCATCCATCGTCGACGACTTGAGGTCGCCGCTCAGGGTGCGGGCGGTATATGCAAACGTGGGCATCGTGCCTCCTCTCTAGTCGTGCGTGCGGCGGCTATCGCCGGGCAGGCGACGCGGTTTTCGAATTCGGCAGTCCGGGCTTCTGACCGCCCTTGCCGTCCACGGGATTCTCATCACCGAGGGCCGGCTGCCCGATCATGCGCAGAAACTCGTTCGGATCGCCGGAGACACGGAGACACTCGTCCGCCGTGACTTCTCGCGACATGTACAGCTGGTACAGCGCGTCGTTCAGCGTCTGCATGCCGAACTTCTTTCCTGACTGCATTGACGAGTAGATCTGGTGGATCTTGTCCTCGCGGATGAGCGCGCGAATCGCGGCGGTGACCACGAGGATCTCGGCCGCCATGACGCGGCCGCGGCCCTTCGCGCGAGGGAGCAGCGTCTGCGTGACGATGCCCTCGAGCACGAACGCGAGCTGCGCACGCACCTGCGACTGCTGGTGCGACGGGAACACGTCAATGATGCGATTGATCGCCTCGGCCGCCGAGTTGGTGTGCAGCGTGGCGAACGCGAGGTGACCGGTTTCGGCAATGGTCAGCGCGGCCTGGATGGTCTCCAGGTCGCGCATTTCGCCGATCAGAATGACGTCGGGGTCTTCACGCAGCGCGTATTTGAGGGCGTTGGCGAACGACTTGGTGTCGCTGCCGACCTCGCGCTGGTTGACGATGCAGTTCTGGTGGCGGTGAATGAACTCGATCGGGTCTTCGACAGTGATGATGTGGCCACGGCGCTCGCGATTGATCTTGTCGAGCATGGCGGCGAGCGTCGTCGATTTCCCGGAGCCAGTGGGACCGGTAACCAGTACGAGGCCGCGCGGCTTCTCCGCCATCTTCGCCACCACGCCGGCGAGACCGAGCTCCTCGAACGTGCGGATGTTGAAGGGGATCTGCCGGATCACCAGCGAGACGCAGCCGCGCTGCTTGAAGCAGTTGCCGCGGAAGCGCGCCAGATTCTGAATGCCGAACGAGAAGTCGAGCTCGTCCTCGGTCTCGAAGCGCTTCTTCTGGTTCTCGGTGAGAATCGAGTACGCCAGCGTCAGCGTGTCCTTCGGGGTGAGGACGTAGTCGACATTCGAGTTCTGAATGTCGCCGTCGATGCGGAGCTTCGGACGCTCGCCCGCGGTGATGTGCAGGTCGGATGCGTCCCGCTCGATCATCTCCTCGAGGAGTGATCGGAGGTTGACGCCGGCCGGTGCGGTTGATGGTGCAGTCATTTGACAGGGGTCAGTAGTCAGGAGTCAGGATCAGGGGGTTTCAGGGTGAGGACCTGGGGTGCCCTCATTCGTGGAACCCCCTGATTCCTGACTCCTGACTCCTGACACCTGCTCATCAGGAACTCGTCTCTCGCACAACCTGCTCGACCGTCGTTATGCCTTTGAGAATCTTGAACCAGCCGTCCATGCGGAGCGTGAGCATTCCGTCCTGAACGGCCGCCTCCTTGATCTCCTGCACGCCCAGTTCTGCAGAATCAGCTTCCGCAGGCGCTGGGTCATTGCCATCACTTCGTAGATACCCTGGCGGCCCTTCAGACCAGAGCCGTTGCACGCGTCGCAGCCGGTGCCCTTGAAGAACGTCAGCGTCCCACAAGCGCGTGTCGAGGGAGTACTCATCGCTGAACGGCTTCGCGTGCTTGGTTGACGTCTTCTTGGCGTTCTCCACCGCTTCCTCGGTGAACAGCTTCGAGCGGCGGTCGCGTCCTCGGCGTTCTTGAGGCGCGCATTTCGTCGGGATCCGCCTGGTAGTGCTCTTGCAGTTGCCGCAGATGCGACGCACGAGTCGCTGCGCGAGCACCAGATTGAGCGCCGACGCGACGTTGAAGGGCTCGAGGCCCATGTCGAGCAGACGCGTCACCGTCTCCGGCGCGGAGTTCGTGTGCAGCGTCGACAGCACGAGGTGACCCGTGAGCGCGGCCTTGATGGCGATGCCGCCGTCTCCAGATCGCGGATCTCGCCGACCATGATGATGTTCGGGTCCTGCCGCAGGAACGCCTGCAGCGCGGCGGCGAACGTCATCCCGATTTCGGTGCGCACCAGCACCTGGTTGATCCCGAACAGGTTGTACTCGACCGGATCCTCCGCCGTCATGATGTTCACGTCGATGGTGTTGACCTTCGACAGCGCGGAGTACAGCGTCGTCGTCTTGCCGGATCCCGTCGGACCGGTGACGAGCACCATGCCGTACGGGTTCGATGATCGCTTCCATCAGATCCGCTCGGCGCGCGGCTCGATGCCGAACTTCTCGAGGTCGAGCGTCAGGTTTCCCTTGTCGAGAATTCGGAGCACGATCTTCTCGCCGAAGAGCGTCGGCAGCGTCGATACGCGGAAGTCGATGACCTTCTTGCCGATCTTGAGCTTGATGCGGCCGTCCTGCGGAACGCGCCGCTCGGCGATGTTGAGCGACGACATGATCTTGAAGCGGGAGATCAGCGCCGCGCGCATCTTGATCGGCGGCTTCATGATCTCCTGAAGCGCGCCGTCGATGCGGTAGCGCACGCGCAGCTCGTGCTCGAAGCACTCGAAGTGGATGTCCGATGCGCCGCGTTGTCACCGCATCCGTCAGGATGCGCGTTGATCAGCTTGACGACCGGCGCATCGTCGATCGCGGCGGCGAGCGCCGCGGCGGTCATCTCCTCCTCTGTCTCCTCGACGACCTCGATTCGCCTTCGGTCTCGCTGTCGATGTCCTTGAGGAGCGTCTGCAGCGCGGCGTCGGTCGACTCGTAGTGCTTCTCGATGGCGTTGCGGAGCGTGTACTCGCCCGCGATGACCGGGAAGATGTCGTAGCGCGTGATGAACTTGAGGTCCTCGATGACGCCGAGGTTGGTCGGATCGGCCATCGCGACCGTGAGCGTGCGGCCGTCGCGCTTGAGCGGCAGCACCAGGTGCTTCGTCGCGAGATCGGCGGGGATCAGCTTCGCGATCTTGGGATCGACCTCGAACCGCGAGAGGTCGACGGCCGGCATGCGGTACTGCCGCGCCAGCATCTTGGTGATATCGGTCTCCTGCACGTAGCCGAGCTTGACCAGGTTGTAGCCCAACCGCGTGCCGTTCTGCTTGCCCTCGAGCAGCGCCTTGTCCAGCTGCTCGCGGAGATCAGCCCCTCTTTCAGGAGGAGATCACCAAGGCGCATACCGGTCGCGGCTGCGGGAGCGGTCATGGAAGGGAAGGCGGGTATTCGAAGGAGAGCTTGCGAACTGCGGACTGCGAACGCTCAGGGGGGCACGCGAGCATCGCGCGCCTCTCGCGGAGAGACGCGGCGCCGCGTGCTAACTCGTGCGCCTACGGGAGATGGACGCGGTGTGCCCGAAAACGTCACGTAAGGAGCGAGGGTTTTCACCATGGCTGGTCCCACCCCTTTGACGCGCTGAAAACCCTCGAGGGAACCGAACGGACCGAGACAGTCCCGGTTGGCG
>CAWBOC010000010.1:0-473938 GCA_963790305.1 uncultured Gemmatimonadaceae bacterium | reverse complement strand
CCCAGGCTCTCACAGCTGTGGATGACCGGGGCTGTATGTGGACAACCTCAGCTGTCGCCGTGTCGTACCTACACGCTCAACTCACCGGGCACATATGCGGGGCTCCCCGCACCGGCATGCGCAAGAACTCGCCGAGCACGAACGCTCCACTCGCGCCGATGCCGGGCACGAGCCGAGCCGAGCCGAGCCGAGCCGCCGAAGCGGGCTGTCAGGGGGCCAGGGCCGCCAGGGCCGCCTGGGCCAGCACGCGCACGCCGAAGGGCAGCGCGCGCTCGTCGAGGTCGAAGGTGGGCTGGTGCAGGTCGCGCATCGGGCCGTGGCCGGGCCAGACGCCGATCCGGGCCATCGCGCCCGGGACGTGCTCCAGGTACCAGGCGAAGTCCTCGCCCCCGCTGGACTGCTCGGTGGTGCAGCAGCCTCCGGGCCCAGCACCGGCCGCACCGCGTGGCCAGCATCCGGGCGCTCTCGGCCTCGTTCACCACCGGCGGGACGCCGCGGGTGTGCGAGAGCGTGTAGGCCGTCCCGGTGGGCGCGAGGACCTGCTCGACGAGCGTGCGGACGGTGTGCTCCATCGCCTCCCACGTGGCGTGGTCGCCGGTACGCAGCGTGCCGCGCAGGACGCCGTGCTGCGGGATCGCGTTCGGCGCCTCGCCGGCCTGCACCGCGCCCCACACGAGGACGGTGCCCGAGCGCGGGTCGACGTGCCGGGTCAGCAGCAGGGGCAGCTGGGTGATCAGCAGCCCGAGCGCCTCGACGAGGTCCGCGGTCAGGTGGGGGCGGGCGGTGTGGCCGCCGGGCGAGGCGAGCGCGATCTCCACGACGTCGCAGGCCGACGTGATCGGCCCGACCTCGTGCCGATCTGGCCGACCTCGAGGCGCGGGTCGCAGTGCAGCGCGAAGATCCGGTCGACGCCGTCCATCGCCCCGTCGGCGACCATGTCCAGGGCGCCGCCGGGCTGGATCTCCTCGGCGGGCTGGAAGATCAGCCGCACGCGGCCGGGCAGCGACGGCGCGGTGGCCAGCGCGAGGCCCGCCCCGAGCAGCATCGCGGTGTGCGCGTCGTGCCCGCAGGCGTGCATGACGTTCGGCACGGTGGAGGCGAACGGGAGGCCGGTCGCCTCGTGCAGCGGGCAGGGCGTCGATGTCGGCGCGCAGCGCGACGCAGCGGCTGCCGCGGCCGACGTCGCAGACCAGACCGGTGCCGCCGGGAAGGGTGCGCGGCTCGAGGCCCGCGGCCGTCAGCAGGTGCCCGACGAATGCGGTCGTGGCGCGCTCGGCGCGGCCGAGCTCGGGCGTCGCGTGCAGGGCGCGGCGCCAGGCCACGACCTCGGAGCGGTGCCGCGCCAGCCACGCGTCCAACCAGCCCGGACCGCTTCCCGCGCCAAGGTCGACGACCGCGGGGCCGGCCGTCGGCACGACGGCAGGTTCCGACTCCAGCAAGGTCACCGGCCTCCACCGCCCTTCGTCTCTTCCCGGTCCATCCACCCATACTCCTCACCCGGACGGCGGTGTACCAAGCGGAAATCACCCCGTAGCCCGGATCCTCGCCGAGGGGTTGTCGATCTGCTGCGGGCGGACGGATCGCGGGTGGCGAACGGTCGGCCCCCGCGACGGGCGGGATCGTCCGCCGTTCGTCGCGCTCGTTGCCCTCGCCGGTCCTGACGCTCGGCTACCCCGTCCAGGCGTCGCCGACCCACCGGAAGGAGTCGTCCACAGGCTAACCGGATACATCGCGTGGTCTCCCCCCTCGTCAGCACTGCGGCCGGGCGGCGGCCCGATCCGGGATGCGCCGCTCCACAATGTCCCCGTGCATCCGGGGGACGACCAGCAGCGCCTGATCGGCGGGCGCTACCGGTTGTCGGCGCAGCTGGGCAGCGGCGCGATGGGCACGGTGTGGTCGGGCTACGACGAGGTCCTGCGCCGCCGGGTGGCGGTGAAGGAGCTCAAGGTCCCGCCGGGCATACCGCAGCGCGAGGCGTTCGCGATGCGCGAGCGCATGCTCCGCGAGGCCCGCGCCCTCGGCGGGCTCTCGCACCCGAACGTGATCACGGTCTACGACGTCGTCGACGCCGGCGGGCAGCCGATGGTCGTGCTGGAGATGGTGCCGTCGCGCAACCTGGCCACGCTCATCTCCGAGCAGGGGGTGCTGTCGACGGGGCAGGCGGCGGTGGTCGGGTTCGCCACCGCCGCGGCGCTGCGCGCGGCGCACCGGGCCGGGATCACCCACCGCGACGTCAAGCCGGGCAACGTCCTCGTCGCCCACGACGGCCAGGTCAAGCTCACCGACTTCGGCATCGCCCGCAACGTGGCCGACGCCCCGATGACGACCGCCGGGCTCGTGCTCGGCTCTCCCGCCTACATCGCGCCGGAGATCGCGGCGGGCCAGCCCGTGACGCCCGCGGCGGACCTGTGGGGGCTCGGCGCGACGCTGTTCGCCGCGGTCGAGGGCCGTCCGCCCTACGACGTGCGGGGCGACCCCGTCTCGACGATCACCGAGGTGGTCGACGGCGAGGTGCCCCGGCCGACGGCGGCCGGGCCCGGTCTCCGAGGTCATCGCCGCGCTGATGGTCAAGGACCCGGCGCAGCGGATGGCGCTCGGCGAGGTGCGCAGGCGGCTGCGGCCGCTGATCGGCGACCCGGACGACCCGCTCTACCCCGGCTCTCCCGACGCCCCGACGATGGCGGCGACCTACCGGGTCACGCCGTCGCGGAACCGGGGATCGCGGGATCCGGCGGCTCGGGGCCCGCGGGACGGCGCCCGACGGCGGGCAAGCCGTCGCCGCCCCGCGGCGTCGCGGTGGTGCCGCCGTCCGCTGCCCGGACCCGGCCCCGCCCCGCCGGTGCCGGCGACGCCCCTCGCGTCCTCGCCCGGCCCGCTGCCCGAGGGCCTGCGGTTCGAGCCGGCACCGGTCGAAGCCGGTCCGAGCCCACGCGATCCGCCGTCCCCCGACGACGTCGAGACCGAGATCCGCCCGGTGCCGCGGCCGGCGTCGGGCCTGTCCGCCGTGGGCCTGGTCGCCGCCGGTGCCGCCGTCGTGCTCGCCGGGCTGGCGGGCGGATGGGTGGTCACCCGGGCGGTGGCCGGGCAGTCGCCGCTGACCACCGTGACGGTCGCGACCGAGGACACCGCGTTGCGGGCGCACACCGACGAGCTGGGGTTCACGGCCCAGGTCCCGCAGGACTGGACCGAGCGGCGGGCCGCCGGTGCGGTCAGCTTCCTCAGCCCGGACGGCAGCGAGGAGCTGACGGTGTCGCGCGCGGGCTCGGCCGACGAGGTGGCCGGCGGGATCACGCCGGAGTCGCTGGGGACGTCCGAGGTCCAGGTCGACCCCCGGCGGCCGGTCCCGGGTACCGACGCGACGCAGCTGGTGTTCCGCACGGTGGACGGCGGGCTGCCGCGCACCGGGTGGGTGCGCGTGCTGCCGGCGCGCGACGGCGTGCTGGCGGTGCGGCTGGAGGCGCCCGGCGGGAACTCGGAGAGCGTCTCGGAGCGGCTGTTCGACGCCGTTGCGAGCCAGGTGGCGCCGACCGGCGGGCTGACCGCGGGGAAGCGCCGACGACGGCCCGCCGGGCGGCGCTGCCACCGCCGATCGGCGACGGGCACCGCCCGTAGGCCCCGCATGACCGACGCCGCCGCCGCCGCCGCCGCGCTCGCCCACGCCACCGGCGTCGCCGCGCACGACGTCGCCGTGGTGCTGGGCTCCGGCTGGCGCCCCGCCGCCGACCTGATCGGCGAGCCCGCGCACGAGCTCCCGATGGCCGACCTGCCCGGCTTCGTGCCGCCCGCCGTGGCCGGCCACGGGGGCACGATCCGGTCGGTGCCCGTCGGCGACCGCCGCGTGCTCGTGCTGCTCGGGCGCACCCACCTCTACGAGGGCCACGGCGTCGACGCCGTCGCGCACGGGGTCCGCACGGCCGCGGCCGCGGGCTGCCGCACCGTCGTGCTCACCAACGCCGCGGGCGGCATCCGCGAGGGCATGTCCGTCGGCGAGCCGGTCCTCGTCACCGACCACCTCAACCTCACCGGCGACGCTCACCGCTGCACGGCCCGCGCTTCACCGACCTCACCGACCTGTACTCCCCCCGCCTGCGCGCCCTGCGCCCGCGCGATCGACCCCACGCTCGCCGAGGGCGTCTACGCCGGCCTGCCCGGCCCGCACTTCGAGACCCCCGCCGAGATCCGGATGCTGCGCGGGCTCGGCGCGGACCTCGTCGGCATGTCGACGGTGCTCGAGGCGATCGCCGCCCGCGCCGAGGGCGTCGAGGTCTTCGCGCTGTCGCTGGTGACGAACCTCGCCGCCGGGCCTGTCCGGCGCGCCGCTCGACCACCAGGAGGTGCTCGCCGCCGGGCGCGGCCGCCGCCGCGCGGATGGGCGGGCTGCTGCGCGAGCTGGTCGCCCAGCTCGTGACGGCGCTCGCGTGGCGTGCCCGACCCTGCGCGACGCCGCCTTGCGCTGGATCGCCGACGACCCCGACCCGGCCACCCGCGCCGAGCTGCAGCGAGTGCTCGCCGCCGCCCTGGCCGGCGACCGCGGACGCGGCCGCCGACCTGGCCGACCGCTTGGCCGGCCCGCTGCGTTCGGCACGGCCGGGCTGCGCGGGCCGGTCCGCGCCGGGCCGAACGGGATGAACGTCGCCGTGGTCCGGCGCACGACGGCCGGGCTCGCGGCCTGGCTGCGCGGCACGGGGCGGGCCGGGGCGACCGTCGTCGTCGGGCCGCGACGCCCGCCACGGCTCCGCCGCCTTCGCCGCCGACGCCGCCGAGGTGCTGGCCGGCGCCGGCTTCGCGGTCCGCGTGCTGCCGGCACCGCTGCCCGACGCCGCTGCTGGCCTTCGCCGTCCAGCGAGCTCGGCGCGGCCGCGGGCGTGCAGATCACCGCCTCGCACAACCCGCCCGCCGACAACGGCTACAAGGTCTACGTCGACGACGGGGCGCCAGCTCGCGCCGCCGGCCGACGCCGCGATCGAGGCTGCGATCACCGCCGCGCCGCCCGCGGTGTCGGTCCCGACGGGGCGGCCCGCCGGGATCGCCGACGTGCGCGAGGCCTACCTGGACCGGGTCGCCCGGCTGCCCCGCGGCACCGCGCGCGAGCTGCGCGTCGCGCTCACCCCGCTGCACGGCGTCGGCGGCGAGACCGCCGTGCTCGCCCTGCACCGCGCCGGCTTCCCCGACGTGCACGTCGTCGCGTCGCAGGCCGTGCCCGACCCGGCCTTCCCGACGGTGGCCTTCCCGAACCCGGAGGAGCCCGGCGCCGCCGACGCCCTGCTCGCGCTGGCCGCCGCGCGTCGGCGCCGACCTGGCCGATCGCCCTCGACCCCGACGCCGACCGGTGCGCGCTCGGCGTGCCCGCTGCCCGACGGGGCCTGGCGCATGCTCTCCGGCGACGAGACCGGCGTGCTGCTCGGCGACCACGTCCTGCGCCACGGCGGCCGCGCCCGCGACCGGCTCGTCGCCACCACCGTCGTCTCGTCGTCGATGCTGCGGGCGATCGCCGCGGCCCACGGCGCCCGCTTCGCCGAGACGCTCACCGGGTTCAAGTGGATCGCCCGCGCCGGGCCCGGGCTCGTGTACGGCTACGAGGAGGCGCTGGGCCCCTGCGTCGACCCCGACGCCGTGCGCGACAAGGACGGCATCGCGACGGCCGTGCTCGCCTGCGACCTGGCCGCCGGGCTGAAGGCGGCCGGCCCGGGCTGCTCGACCGCCTCGACGAGCTGGCCACCGCGCACGGCGTGCACGAGCACCGCCGGGGTGTCGCTGCGGATGGCGCCCGCGGCCCGCGACGCCGTCGTCGAGCGGCTGCGCGCGCACCCGCCGGCCGGGTGGGCGGCCGAGCGTCCCGCGCAGGCGCCGGAGACGCCGGCACCCTTATTTTTCGCCGGTCATCACGATCGCTCGGCGAACACGCGATCATCAACGGACGCTCGCAAACCGAGCGCATCGATTCCGTGGCGACCTTTACCGGAAGCGCGTTCCGCACGACGGTGCCTGTCGACACGCTGCTCCGGCTTCCACCGACGACCAATGTGCTGATGCCTCAGGTCGCGTGGCAGTTCTCGCGATTGACGCCGCGAACATTGGGCGCGGGATTGCTTCAGGGGGCTGTGATCACGCACGGCCGCGGGCGCGTCGCGGTCTTCGGCGAAGCCGCCATGTTCTCGGCGCAAGTCTCGGGGCCGGAGCGGCGGCCAATGGGGATGAGTGATCCGAGAGCGCCTCAGAACGCGCAGTTCCTGCTCAACCTCCTGCATTGGTTGTCGGGGGCGCTGTAGGCCTCGCCACCCCCGACAACCCGCGGGAGAATCTGCCTACATCCCGTCGACGAGACAGCACGCCTGACCGCAAGGCACCCAGCCACCATCATCGAGTGCTGTCCAGCGAAATCTCGCGGCGCCAGGTACGGGAGCGTCGTAGTGAACGTGCCGTTGTACGTGAGGCCAGTACCGAATGGATCCGTCCTGGCGGCGAATCCGCGCGACCCACCGCCCCTCGAACTCGATGAGCTCGAGTCGATTGTGACCTGCCTGGAGTCCCCACTTCGCGTAGTTCGATCCGGGAGGTGGCGTTGTCAGAAAAAAGATGGTGGCGACGGGCCGCCAAGTCATCCGAAACGAGGCTGCCGAAAGGGCGTGAAGGTTGCGAACTGGGCGCAGCGCCGCTCGGGGGCCTGGCGTCATTTGACCCGCGCCCGCATCGACCGCAAGGCGTTGCTCATCGTGCCAGCCCTTGATCCGAGTTTCACGGTGGCCCGGAGGCACTTCAGGGACCAGTGCGACCTTGCGTTGAAACCCCTGCGGACCGATCTCGCACCATCCCGCCAGGCACTTCACGCCCAGCAATGGCTGTCCGGCCACATCCTCATCGAACCGCGCGACCGGCGGAACGTCAAAGTGCCCCGGTGCGCCGGTGCGCCTAACGACCAAAAACGGACCGGGCGCTGGCGGTGCGACGCAGGTCGAGTCGCTCGGTTGGGCGGAGGATACGTATGCTGCCCAGGCGATCAGGTTGGCGGCGGGAGCGGCCGACAGCCATATGCAGTTCACACCGCCCCTCAGCTGAAGTCTGCCGTACGTCGCCGGTAAGACCGCGTTGACCGGCGCATTTACATAGACCACCGCCACGAGCACCCCCCGAGGCCCGTGTTCTATGAATTGGGCCTCCCTCGTGAACCCGTCGAGGTACGGAGAGGCGAAGATATACGACATTGGCCCGTAGTTCCCCGCGCCATCGGTGAGGGGTTGCTCGTCGTGGGCCTCTGGAATCATCCACGGAAGCCGGCCAAGCTGCACCATCACTCTATCAACCCGCTTGAACACAGAATCGCGACGCAGAGAGTCCGCCGCCACGATTCCCTCAATGCGCTGCCGCCGTAGAGTATCGCTCCGAAACCTGTTGAGTACTGCACGGATGTCCGCGCTATCCGCCACCTGGCTCTGCGTAACCATGGGGAACGCGGCAAAAAGAACGAGCCCTGTTCCGCCAAGCATCGCGTACCGCCGAGCTCGGCGTAAAGCGTAACATTGTGCCTGCGCGTTCGCGGTCATCAGAACCTCCCAGGAGAAAGGTGGCTCGTTCTCTACCGCTTCATGTCATCGGCGCGCACCGTAGCGCGCCATCCGGTCGACGATCGGCCGAAGGTCGGAATCCGCCCGCCCCCACAGCAGGGTCACTGCCGTTCCCCAGCGACGCGCGGCGTTAGGGTCTCGCGCGGCATTCGCGAAATCCGCACGCAGAACCATGGCGCGCACCAGTGCCGCCGCACGCGCCTGATCCGTGAGCATTCGCGGATCCGACGTCGGCAGTCCGCCGAGCGAGCGCTCCAGCCAGTCGATGGCCTGCGCGGTGTCACCGATGGCCATCCACAGGCGGGCGCCGGGATAGGCGATGTCTGGCGTTGGCGGCCCCAGCTCGGGCCGCCATTCGCTCGCAAACGCGGCAAGCGCCGAGCGAACGCCCGCTGGGTCACGGCGAGCTCGAGCGCTTGCGGCCTGCAGCAGGCCGTGCTGGCTGTGCGCGGCGAGAGAAACGACGATGCTCGAGTCGGGTACGTCGGCCATCATGGCCGGGCGAAAGAGGAGCACTTCGCTGATGCGTCGTCGCTCGTCGGGGCCGTACGCACGCTCGATGGATCGGGCGAGCTCGCCAATCGTTATGCTCCCTGCAGTCGGCCGACATCCAAGCGCGACTCGCGCCGACAACGTCAGCCCGTCCGCGTACAAACGCGGGGCGATGCGCAAGGCAGCAGCCGATGCCGGATCCGGTCGGCGGGCGAGCGTCTCGGACGTACTACACCGTCCGGCTAGCGCTGCCACCGACGCGAAGTCCTCGTAATTCACCCCGGTCGGCGAAACCACCCCAGCCAACAGGGAATCAGAGAGTGCGGCCGCCGCGCGCAGATACTCCTCGTTGTCCGGCGCGCCGAAGCGCACCAGCATGAGCACTTCCGCTGCACCCAGTCGAAGTCGTTGCGCCGAGTCCGCGAGTTGACGCGCCGCGCGCACCGTATCGATGGCGGTTGGATCGTTCATGAGCTCGAGGGCAATCGCGACCGCGTGTTTTGCGCCCGCGCTGCGCGGGAAGGCCGCCGACCAGCCAGCGGCAATTCTTCTGAACGCGGTCCGCTGCGCCTCGAGGGCAACGGTAAACCCTGGCGGTACGACGTTCGCGTTCCCAGCGAAGACAGCCTGCCAGGGATATGGCACCAGGGCGAGCGTGTCATCGAGCCACGCCGGGCGCGCGAGGAAGAGCGCACTGTCCTGATCAATGTCATAGCCCGGCAGCAGCGCGGTCGAGACCGCCAGGAGCATGCGTAGCCGCTCGAAAGCACCCCGCTCATAGTCCCGATGCACGGATGGCAGGATCTCGAAGGCTGTTATGTAGGCCTCGACGGCGCGCCGATAGCTGCTTCGGAACCGCCAACCGGACGGGCTGGACGAATCGCGCACCACTGCCCTATCCATCGTTCGGCACTGGCCGAGCCCAAACCACGCCGAAAAGTCGCGACCGTTACGCTGTCGAAGGTCGTCGTACACTCGGCACGCCTCCTCGAATCGGCGTGCACCCAGCAACACGAGTGCTCGGGATAGCTGTCGCTCCTTCTCTGAGAGCTCGTCGCTCCTCGCCGCGGCCCGCTCCGCCAGAACCGACCAACCCGTCGGGGAGAGGCCGCGCCAGGCTCGAACCTGTGCCAGCCACAGCAATGGTCTCCCCGAATACGTCGAGTCGAACATGAGCGCCCGCTGAAAGGCAGAGTCCGCTCCCGCGAGGTCCCACTCGTCGAGCGCCCGCTGGGCACGCGCCACGGCCTGGATCGCCGGGAGCGAGCGTCTCCCAGCAAGGCCGGCTGGACTCGTATCCGGTTGCGCGCCACGCAGCAGCAGGGAATCGGCTAGCCGGGAGTACGCGGCCAACGCGGACGTCAAGTCGCGCGGAATCTCTTCAGTCGCCTGATACAGGGCGCGAGTGCTTCCGACGTCATAGAGTGCGGCGTATGCCCGCCACGCCGCGCCCTCACGCGTGAGTCGACCGCGCACGTACCGTCCCGCCCCTAACGATGTTGCGATCGCGGCTGCCTCGTCTCCAGACTCGACTGGCCCGTGACGACGAATCGCGTCAGCCACCTGGAACCGGTCGACCAGGACGATCCCGCTCCATCGAGCCATCGCCATGTGAAGGAGATCATCATCCATCGTGCGCGATGCACTTTCCGACGGTCGCTCGATCTGGAGGACGGCAACGTGCGTCGTGTCCGTCGCCGGCGACGCGACGCCGAATCTGCGTCGCACGCCGGCAGCGCTGGCGAGCCCGACTGCGATTGCGACGGCAGCGACCCCCGCCGCTATACGTACACGACCACGCTCCCACCACCGGTGATGCCCCAGTACTGAACGGGAACGAATGCTTGCCGCAGCTGCCGTCGGATCGGTAGGGACGGCGGCCAACGCCTCCGCAAACGCGGCCGCCGACGCGAATCGATCGGCAGGCTCGAAGGCAACGGCACGGCTGACCACCGCTTCGAGCTGGCGCGGCACCGCCGATCGGTACACCCGAATGTCGCGAGGAGGGTGCATGAATCTCTGCGCGAGCACGGCCTCGGGGGTCGCAGCGATGTACGCACCCACGCCAGCCAGCATCTCATAGAGCACGCAGCCGAGCGAGAAGATGTCGCTCCGTCCGTCGTAGTCGTGGTCACCGCTCGCTTGTTCCGGGCTCATGTATGCCACGGTGCCGCGAACAATTCCGGCCGACGTCGACGTGTCGCCCAAGGCCTTTTCCAATGCACGCGCGATCCCAAAATCAGCGAGGTACGCCTCGCCGTCGTGAAACAGAATATTCTCCGGCTTAATGTCTCGATGGATGAAGCCTGACCGGTGGGCGTGGTCCAGCGCGTCGGCCACTGATCGGGCGATGCGGACCGCATCGATGATTCGAAGCTGCTTTTCGCGCACCAGCAGGTCGCGCAGTGTGCCGCCCTCCATGAAGGGCGCGACCAGGTACAACTGCCCCATGTATTCGCCGGCGTCGAGGACGGGGAGAATGCGTCGGTGATGGAGCTCGGCGGTGAGCCGGCTCTCGCGGAGGAAGCGCTGCCTAACCGCGACTTCCGCCAGGTCCGCTCGCAGAACCTTTATTGCGACGCTCTGATCGCGCTCCGTGTCGCGAGCCAGGAGCACCGTGGCCGTTGCGCCGCGTCCAACCTCGCGTTCGACGGCGTAGCGACCAGCGAAGAGGACGGATGACGCGCTGGGCGGACCGTGCATGGCGCAGGTCCAATCGAGGGATTCAGCGCGAACATACGCCGGCCAGGGGAATGCCGCCAGCGCGGCGCATGGCCGACGACCCCGTGCCGCCCATGAGGGGAGGCTGACGGTCAGGCAGGAAAAGCCCATCCCAGTCCGGGGCCGTTGCGCGCGGCATGCTCGACACGCAACCCGTTGCCCGTGCACGCGGAGGTGCGTCCTTCTGACGGCCAGCTCATCCGTGCGAATCTCTCCGGGGACCTGCAATGTCCGCGATGCCGACTCATGATCCTTCACCACCGCCGACCCCGGCGATGTGGTGCTCCGAATGCCGAGCGCCAATGCGCACCCAGTACTTCGCCCTCAACGAGCGACCCATCTGCGCCAAGTGCCGTCCCCAGTTCGCGAAGATGATTCAGCGCGGTGTCGGCGCGGCGGCCATGCAGCGCGCCGTCATTCAGGGGGCGCTCACCACCCTGCTCGGCGCCGCCGCGCTCGCGGCGGGCGTGATCATCTTCCCCTTCCTGCGACTCCCGATCGTCGTCGGCATCGGCTGGTTCATGGGCAAGCGGATCATGGCCAGTGTCGACGGCTACGGCGGCCGACGCTACCAGTATCTCGCCGTGGGGCTGACCTACGTCGCGATCCTGCTCGGCTCCCTCGTTCCGGCGATCAAGCGCGCCAATGACGACGCGAAGCGCAGGGCCGCGATCGCAGCCTCCGATATTCGCACACTCGCCACGCAGCAAAAGCAGCTCAACGAGGAGTTCGAGGCGCTTGGCATCAAGGATGACGTCCCGGAGCCAGTGGCTGAGCCAAGTGTCGGGAAGAGCGTATTCGCCTTTCTCATCCTGCCGATGCTGGCGATGTTCGAGTTCGGGTTATACGCCGCCGGCGTCGGGCTGCTCGCGTTAGGCTTCGCGCTGTACAAGGCGTGGGACCTCACCGACGGGCAAGGACTCGACCTGGTGCTGACAGGCCCCTTCCGTGTGGGGTCGGGGCCCATCGCGGCGACGCTCTAACCCGGACGAAATCGCGGGGGCACGGTATGGGTGGAATTCGCCCATACCGCCTTCCCCTTGCCCCCCGCGAAACCTTGCCGCCATGGCGGCCAAGTTTGCGAGGACCGGCCAGCCGCGCCAACGGATGTGCGGTGACCAACAGTTCCCCAGCGGCGAACCGGCATGCACAACCTGCTGGTTGAGGGCTACAATGCGGCCGGGAGAACACTCGCGTCCCTTCTGCTTGTCAGCATTTTGTTGACGACGCGGCTCCTCGCCCAGCTGCTAGCGTTAGGCGCACGACCGCCAAAAGCTCGACGAAGTCCTGGCCGGAGCACTCGTGGGCGGGCTCCAACTGGAGTGCTCGCGAGCGAGCGGGCGCGAGGCAGAAAGGGAAGTCACCGTCAGTCCTTGACTCTCGCGTCGGCCGGGGAGAGGATGAACCCTTCCCTCCAGTGGAGATTCACGCCATGGCCTCTCTCATCGACGACCTCACTGCCCAGCTCCAACAGGGCAACACCCTTTCGCAGCTGAGCCAGCAGCTCGGCGCCGATGAGACGAGCACTGCCCAGGCCATCTCGATGGCGCTGCCCATGCTCATCGGTGGCCTGGCTCGCGAGGTGGAGACGCCGGCGGGCGCACAGTCGCTGAACCAGGCGCTCGAGGAAGATCACGACGGCAGTCTCCTTGATAACGTCTCGCCGCTGTTTGGCGCCGCGACGTCGGGCGCCGCCGACATCGCGGTTCCCCGTGCGCTCAACGGCGCCGGCATCCTGGAGCACGTGCTCGGTCGCAAGCGCGAACCCGTTCAGCAAGGCATCGGGCGCGCGACCGGCCTCAACTCACAGCAGATCGGCCGACTGCTGATGATGCTCGCACCACTCGTCATGGCCTACCTCGGCCGCCGGAAGCGTCAGACTGGCGCCGGCGCGAACGAGATCGGCGCCGAGCTGCAGGCGGAGAAGCAGGAAGTCGAGCGCCGCGCACCGGGGCTCGGGGGCATCCTCGGCCAGATCTTCGGCGCGAGCGAAGATCGCCCTGGCATTGCCGATGACCTGGCGCGCATGGCGCCTAACGTCCTCGGCAAGATGTTCGGCGGCAACCGCTAGGGGCGTCGGCCATGGCAAGATCCCGCGCGGTGGACCTGTCTATGATCACCACCAACCCCGCTCTCGACGGATACCGCATCGTGAAATCGCTCGGCATCGTCCGCGGGGTCACGGTGCGGTCGAGATCGATCATCGGCAGCTTCGGCGCCGCGCTCCAGACGATCAAGGGCGGGAACATCACCCTGTTCACCGATCTCTGCGAGAAAACGCGGGCGGAAGCGCACACGCTGATGGTCGCGCACGCCGAGGAGATGGGCGCAAACGCGGTGGTCGGTGCCCGATACGATGCGACGGAGGTCATGAGCGGCGTGACGGAGGTGCTGTGCTACGGCACGGCGGTCGTCGTCGAGCCCGCTCGGTGATGCGACCAGGAGGGTGAGTGTACACGCGGCAGGTCGGGTCTCGATCGTTTTTGCCGGCATCGCTCTCCTGGGGTGTCGGCCCCGCGTAGTCAACGCCCAAACGGATGCAGTGATTGCGGCGCGTTTCGTCGCACGCGCCGATTCGTTGCGGCAGGCGGCGAAGATTCCTGGTCTCGCCATCGCGATCGTTCGCGACACCACGATCGTGCTCGCCACCGGGCTTGGATACGCCGACCTTGCGCGCCGCATCGCGGTCACGCCGGCGACGCCATTCAACATCGCATCGGTCACCAAGCCGATCTCGGCCGTCGTTGCGCTCCAGCTCGTCGAGCAAGGGCGCCTCGACCTGGATCGACCGATGTCGAGCTATGCACAGTTCAACGAGTTCTGCGCCGCCGCGCGTGACCGGGGAGGCATCTTCTTCGACGACCTCGACTGCGACGCACCGCTCACCCTGCGTCACGTGCTGTCGATGACGGCGAATGGCGTTCCCGGAACAAAGTTCTTCTACAACCCGATTCTGTACTCGTGGGCGTCGCGGCCGATCATGCAGGCCACCGACTCGTCCTTTTCGGACCTCGTCCTCGCGCACGTGCTTCGCCCTGTGGGGATGACGCGTTCCGCGCGCGTTTACCGAGCGCTCCCCCTGCGACCCGAGCTCGCTGCCGATCTCGCCAAGCCATATCACGTCGATTCCAGCGGCGCCATCGTCGAGTCGCCACCTCCCGGTCCGCAGGGTGATGGGGCAGCGGGCGGGGTGATCTCGACGGCGGCCGATCTGGCTCGATTCGACATCGCCCTCACGCGCGGCGCCCTCCTCAGCGCCGCCTCACGAGTCGCGATGTGGACCGCCGCCCGCTCCCCGTCGGGAGCGGCGCTTCCCTACGGGCTCGGCTGGTTCGTCGAGGAGCACGAGGGAGAGCAGCTGCTCTGGCACACCGGGCTGTGGGAGGGTCAGTATTCCGCGCTCTACCTCAAGGTGCCGGCTCGAAGGCTGTCGTTGATTTTGCTGGCCAACAGCGATGGGCTACGTTGGGATAATCGGCTCGACGAGGGAGGGGCCGTGCGGTCGCCATTCGTGCGAGCGTTTCTGAATGCGTTCGGCGCGCAATGACCTGATAACATTATTTAACGCAGAGGACGCGGAGGGCGCAGAGGCCCCCAAGACACCTCGCGCTCCCGGGCGCCCTCCGCGTCCTCTGCGCTAAAAGCTTTTATGGCTCGCGGGGCGACCCCGCCTGCTCCTTGACCTGCCCAACGATGCCATTTGTCTCTTCGTAGCACCCCTCCGAGTCGCACCCAACCGCCCGGCCGCGGTGCGCGCGCTCTGACACTCGGCTGCCTCCTGATCGCCGCCACGGCAGCTGCGCAGGATACCACATCCGTAGCGGCCGCGCGCCCGCGTATCGGGCTCGTCCTGAGCGGCGGCAGCGCCAAAGGGTTTGCGCACATCGGCGTGCTGGCCGCGCTCGAGCGCGCCGGCATCCCCATCTCCGTCGTCAGCGGCACCAGCATGGGGGCAGTGCTCGGCGGCTTCTACTCCATTGGATACACGCCGGAGCAGATTCGCAACATCGCCGCCAGCCAGGACTGGTCGGCGCTGTTAGGCGACCGGAGCGATCGGCAGATGCTCGTCCCCGATCGCAGAGTGGTCGGGTCGCGCACCGTGATTTCTTTCCCCGTGCGCGGGGGGCGCGTCACGCTTCCGAGCGGTGTCGTGCGCGGAGATGCCATCATGCGCCTGCTCGAGCGCGCCACCTGGCGTGCTCAGACGGTGCGTGACTTCACGCAGCTGCCACTGCCGTTCGCCGCCGTCGCGACCGACGTCGAGACGGGGGAGGCAGTGGTACTAACGAGTGGCGTGCTCGCCCAGGCGATGCGAGCGAGCATGGCCATCACCGGCGTCATTCAGCCGATTCGCCTCAACGGCCGGCTGCTGATGGATGGCGCCGTCGCCCGCAATCTTCCGGCGCAGGATGCGCGCACACTCGGCGCCGACATCCTGATCTGCAGCGACGTCTCAGGCCCGCTCCTCAAGGGCGATGATCTGCGCAGCATCGTGGACATCGTCATCCAGACGGTCGCCTTTCAGATGGCCGAGCATAACGAGGAGCAGCGGCGGTTGTGTGATGTGCTGATTCAGCCGGACGTGAAGGGCCTCTCGACGTTCTCGTTCGAGGAGGTCGATGAGTGGATCAAGCGCGGTGAGGCCGCGGCGGCCGTGCATGCGGACACGCTGCGCCGACTCGCCGTGGTCGCGGACACCTCGTCGGGGAGCCGTGTCGTGGCACCTCTGCTCCGCGATTCCGTCATGATTACCGACGTCATGGTGAGCGGCGTGACGGCACAACAGGCGCGCAACGTCGTGACGCGGGCAGTCTCGCTCAGTGTTCCCGCTCGCCTGTCCGCGACGTCGCTCGATCGCGCCCTGTCGCGACTCAGCGCGACGCACCTCTTCTCGCGCGCAACCTACCGCATCGACGCCACCCCAACCGACACCGTGGCGGTCATAGAAGTCGAGGCGCAGCCGCAGGACCAGATCGGGTTGGGATTTCGCTTCGACGACCATCGCAAGGCGGCATTGCTCTTCACCGGCACGCTCTTCAACTGGCTCCAGTACGGCTCAACGCTCGACGCCGACGTGCGGCTCGGCGAGCCGACGCAGTTCGGCATCAGTTATCTCGCCGGACGGGGCGTAGTCTCCAACTTCAGCCTCGGCGCGGAGGCGCGGTACACGCGCACGCTGCTCGACATCTTCGAGGCCGGGGAGCGCGTCGCCGACATCAATACGCGCGTCGCGACTCTCGGTGGCGGGGCCGCGCGAACGCTCGGTCGCACGTCCGTGATCGGGGTGCGTGGCGGTCTGGAGTACATTGACGCGGATTTCCGCATCGCCGACTCGGATACGTCGCAGAAGCGGACATACTACACGGCCGCCGCCCAGCTTTGGCGCGATACGTTCGATCGCAGCTTCTTCCCGACCCGCGGCATCTCACTGCGTCTTCGCAGCGAGGTCGGCAACAACCGACTCGGCGGGCGGAATAGCTTCACGCAGCACATTGGCGATGTCGAGCAGATTCTGCCGCTCCCGTGGTCGTCAGTGCTTCGCCTGCGTGCCATTGCCGGAGTGGCTCGCGGGAGCGATTTGCCAGTGCATCGGGTGTTCTTCCTGGGTGGCACTATCCCGTCGCCGGCTTTTCCGGAGACGCAGCCCATCTTCTGGGGGCTCAAGCCGAACGAGCGGAGCGGTCGCGCCGTCCAGATCGTTCGCGCTTCGGTGCAGAAGGAGATCGTGAACGAGGTGTACGGCACCGTCGGCGTCAACGTCGGCAACGCGCTCGAGCGGTGGAGAATCCGCTCATCGGACTACATCGCGGGCTGGGGAGCCTCGTTAGGGATGGCGACCCCGATTGGGCCAGTCGAGCTCACCGCGAGCGGGCGGCGGCTCGATCACTGGCCTCGTCTCAGCGTCAGCCTCGGCCCGCTATTCTGACCGGACCAGCGCGGCTTCCTGGAGCGCGCGAACGAATCGGATTGGGTCCGCCCACGGTCCGTTGTAGCGTTCGCCATTAATGAAAAACGTGGGCGTCCCGTTCACGCCGCTGCGCACGCCGCTGCGAAAGTCATCGCGCACTCGCTTCTCATAGGTCTTGTTCGCCAGATCCTCCGCGAGACGGTCGGGATCGATGCCGATCACTTTCGCGTAGCCGATGAGGTCCTCGTCCTCGAGTGCGTGCTGATGCGTGAAGATCATGTCATGCATCTCCCAGTACTTCCCCTGGGCCCCCGCCGACTCGGCCGCTTCTGCCGCGTGCTGCGCGTGCGGATGAGCCTCGCGCAGTGGAAAGTTGCGGAAGACGAACCGCAGACTATCGCCGAGCGTCCGCCGGGCAGCCTGCACGATGGGATGGGCCATGCCGCAGTACGGGCACTCGTAGTCACCGTACTCGACGAGCGTCACCGGCGCGTCGTCAGGCCCAGCGGTGTGGTCACGCTCGCTGACGGGCGGATGCAGGGCGCTCATGCGCGAGCTTCCGGCGTGGTCTCGCGCGGTGATTCGACGCGCGACTGACCGTCACGGCGTGGGAGCGACTCGAGCGCCTTGAAGATGCCGTCGGCGCCCGGATTCACGGCCGGCGGCGAAAGGTGGCTCCAGCGAATGACGCCTTCGGCATCGAGAACGAACAAGGCCCGCTCGCTGACGCCGGCGTCTGCTCGATAGGCGCCGTAGGTCCGCGAGATCGCGCCCTTGGGCTCGAAGTCGCTCAGCAGCGGGAAGCGAAGCTTCCGATCCTTCGCGAACGCGGCGTGACACCAGACGCCGTCGACCGAAATGCCGAGGACCTGGGCGTCGAATTCATCGAACTCGTCGCGCATCTCGTTGTAGAGCGCCATCTGGTCGCCGCACACTGGGCTCCAGTCCGCCGGATAGAACGCGAGCACGACCGGCTTCCCGCGAAGGTCGCTCAGGCGGACCTCCTTGTCGGGCGCCGACTTCAGCGTGAAATCAGGTGCGGTGGTGCCGGAGGCGAGAATCTGTGAATCACTCATTTTAAAGCTCCTCTTGGCATTCGCTCTTAAAGACATTGGGACTGCAACTGCACGCCCGCATGGATCATTCCCCGTCACCCTCCCCGTATCAAGTCTGCCGCCCGCTCGGCGATCATGATCGTCGGCGAGTTGGTGTGCCCACGAATGATGCTCGGCATCACCGACGCATCGACCACCCGCAGCGCCTCGAGCCCGCGCACCCGCAGCTCTGGATCGACGACGGCCGTGTCGTCGACACCCATGCGACAGGTGCCAACCGGGTGGTAGAGTGTCTCGGCACGCCCTCGGATCAACGCCTCGAGGTCGGCGTCTGTTCGCGGCTCGCGGTCGGGGATCATGGGGTCGCCCGCGTGCGCAGCCAGCGCCGGGGACCGGACGACACGCAAGGCCACCCTCATCCCCTCGATGAACAGGCGCATGTCCTCTCCGCCTGCGTCGGACAGGTACTCCGGGTCGATCAGGGGCGCCTCGAGCGGGTTCGCGCTGCGGAGCGTGACTGAGCCCGCACTCCTGGGCTGGAGCAGGACGACGCCCACGCTCAATCCGTGCTCAGTTGGACGGGTCAGCCCGTGGTCGATGAAGGGCACCGGCGCGAAGAGGAGCTCCAGATTGGGAGCCGGTGCGTCGAGGGGAACCCGAAAGAACCCGCACGCCTCGGCGACGTTCGACGTCAGCATCCCTCGCCTCATCACCAGAAAGCGAAGCAGGTTGGGAATCGACTCGGCCGAGGTGAGCGTCGTGGCGGTGCGTGCCCTGACGACGACACCGCAGACGAGATGGTCCTGGAGGTGCCGGCCGACGCCAGGCAGCTCATGCCTGACCTCGATACCGACCGTGCGTAGATGCCCGGCGGGGCCCACGCCGGACAGCATGAGGAGCTGCGGCGAGTTGATGGCGCCGCCAGCGACGATGACCTCGCGGGTGGCGCGGGGCGTCGTGATCGCTCCGCGCCGGAGATACTCGACGCCGACGGCGCGGCGGCCTTCGAAGTTGACGCGCGTGGCATGCGCGCCCGTGACGACGGTGAGGTTGGGCCGCCGCATGACCGGTCGAAGGTAGGACGATGCCGCGCTGGCTCGCGTGCCCCGCCTCTGTGTCACCTGCGTGTAGTCGACGCCGTCCTGTCGCTCGCCGTTGACGTCGGCCGAGCGCTCGAGCCCCGCTTCGACGGCGGCATCCATGAACGCTCTGGTTGCCGGATTCGGATCACGCAGATTGCTGACGGTCAGCGGCCCCCCGGTTCCGCGAAAGCGGGAGGGACCGCGCTCGTTATGCTCCGATCGCCGGAAGTACGGCAGCACGTCCTCATAACTCCATCCCCGGTTGCCGAGCGCGGCCCAGGCGTCGTAATCGGCTCGGTTGCCGCGAACATGCATCTGCGCATTCATCGACGACGTGCCACCGAGCATCTTGCCACGAGGCCAGTAGAGCGACCGGCCGTCGAGCTGCCGCTGGGGAACAGTCATGTAGTTCCAGTCGCACGTCGTCTTGAAAAGCCTGGAGAAGGCGGCCGGGATGCGAACGGCCAGCTTCGAGTCGCGGCCCCCCGCCTCGATGACCAGAACGCGGACCTGGGGGTCCTCGGTGAGACGCGCCGCAAGCACGCAGCCCGCCGATCCGGCGCCGACGATCACGTAGTCATACGCAGCGGTCATTCTCACGTGGGCTCGATCCCCCGCCGATCAAGGACATCCATGACTCCCCGCAACGGGGGCGTGCTCCACTTCTTCATTGCGTTCGTGATCGGTGCCGTGTATTTCCTCGCCATTGTCGTGTACTTCGTCTGAACTACATCGTGATTCCACTGTCCGCTGCCAGTCAGGGACCGTTTTCCCTGCCCGCGCTCTTCGCGCGGGCAGCGCGAGAGCATCAAGACAGATGAAAGCGGGGAAGGAGCTGCCCGCGCGCGCCTTCAAGTCCCAAAAGGAGTGGGAGGCGTGGCTCGAGCGCAACCACGAGACGCAAGGCGTCTGGGTCAAGTTCTCCAAGAAGGGCTCGGGGATTCCATCCGTCTCGTACCAGGAAGCGGTGGACTCGGCGCTCTGCTACGGCTGGATCGACGGTCAGGCCAAGTCACTGGATGAAGTCTGCTACCTGCAGCGTTTCACTCCGCGCACGTCCACCAGCAACTGGTCGAAGATCAATCGCGAGAAAGCCGAGGGATTCATCACCGAAGGTCGGATGCGGCCCTCGGGGCTCCGCGCGATCGAGGTGGCCAGGGCGAACGGGCGATGGGACAAGGCGTACGAGGGGCAGCGGGAGATGACGGTGCCCGAGGATTTCGAGAAGGCGCTGAAGAAGAACGCCAAGGCGCGAAAGTTCTTCGAGACGCTCAACAGCAAGAACCGCTACGCCGTGCTGTACCGAATTCAGGATGCAAAGAAACCGGAGACGCGCGCGCGACGTATCGAGACCTTCATTGCCATGCTCGAAGAAGGCAAGAAGATCTACTGAGAAGACTGATCAATGAAGCGTTCTGGCGTCATCGCAGTCCTCGCGCTCGCGTGTGTGCCCGCCGAGCCGCCGCCTTTGCAGCCGAATGCGTTCGCGTTTGCCGTCTTCGGCGATGGCCCCTATCGCACCCCGGAGCGAGCCGCTTTCGCGCGCCTCATCGAGGATGTGAACCGCGCCGATGTCGAGTGGTTCCTGCACGTCGGGGACATCCTCTCCGGAAGTTGCTCCAACGACAGGCTGGACGGGATGCTTCGCCAGCTGAACACGATCCGTCACCCAGTGATCTACACCCCGGGCGACAACGAGTGGACCGATTGTCACCGACGATCGTTCCGGCCGCTCGAGCGCCTGCAGCGCATCCGGGAGACCTGGTTCAAGGATCCTTCGCGGAGCATCGCCGGTCCCGCGATGGCCGTCGAATCGCAGAGCGCGAATCCCGCGTGGAAGGAGTTCGTCGAGAACGTGCGGTGGCGGCGCGGCGGGTTTCTCTTCGTGACGACGCACCTGGTGGGCTCATTCAACGGCACCCGCCGCTATGAAGGTCGCACCCCTGCCGACGACAGTGCCGTCGTCAGGCGCACCGCCGCCGCGCTCGCCTGGATCGACTCTGCCTTCGCGATCGCCAAGGCGGAGTCATTGTCTGGCGTCGTGATCGCCCTTCACGCAAATCCGCGTTTTCACCGGATCGACCCGCCCTTCGAGTCGTTTGTGACGAGAGTGGCGGAGCACACGGCGGAGTTTCGCGGCCAAGTGCTGGCCATTCACGGCGATACGCACGAGTACACCGTCGATCACCCGCTCATGCGCGCAGGCACGCGCGACACACTCGCGAACTTCACGCGCCTGGAAACGTTCGGGTCGCCCGACATCGGATGGGTGCGGGTGGTGGTGGACTCGGTGGCGGGGAGGTTCGTGGAGTTTGAGGCTCGGCGGATACGGTAGGGGCCGAACTGCATAACCACAGAGGCACCGAGGGCACAGAGGACGGCGAACTGCGCGGCGCAGTTCGCCGTCCTCTGTGCCCTCGGTGCCTCTGTGGTTAATGCAGTCGGCCCATCCTCGACAGGCCCGCTACTTCACATCAATCGCCCGCCTCACTCGCGCCCGAATCGCTCGCAGCTCCTTCTCCTGCTCGCGGTTCGACTCGAGGATGTCGCCGAAGAGCGCGCCGGCGGGGCCGTCATCGATCGTGACGGGCTGCGCCGAGAAGCGCTTGCCGCCGAGGTGACGCTCCGGGTCGAGGCGGACTGGATGACGGAGGACGACGTTCTCGTCCCCGTACTGTACGCGCACGGCGACGAAGCGCTTGCCCGGCTGCTCCATGAAGCTGAAGCACACGCCATCGGCGGCCTTCGGCCACGGCTTGGCTGCGTGGCGGTCACCATCGTCACCTTCGTACTCGCTTCCGTGCGAGCGCAGCGTGCCGAAGTTCCGCTCGTAGCCGCCCTCGTATCGAATGACGTGCTGCATAAATCCTCCTTCGTGGAAAAACTACCGGCTGGCGAGATCGGCAGAGGCCGATTCCGCACCATCGTAATAGGCACGGATGGCGACACGAACGACCTCGTCGCGAAGCTCGGACCGCGCGCGCTCGCGCAAGGAGCTCGTGGGCAGCGCGTTCACCGCCTCCTTGAGGTCGACGATCAGCGCCTCGATCGGCATCTGGCGTTGGCGCGCCGATTCGGCCATCCGCGCAACGCACAACTGTATCTCGCGCACGTCGTACGACTGGATGGTGCGCTGGATTTCCTGGAAGCACTCCGTCATCTGCGACCTCCCGTTGAGGGGGCGCTCTGTGTCCGGAGGCAGGTCGTCACGCGACCTCAGGCAGCGAGCAGGCGGTGTACGGTTTTCGGCGGTTCGTGTGTCGACGCCGCCGAAAAGCCCGATGAAATATGGCCCTTGGAGGGGTCGGAGTCAATTAAGAGGGGACTATGAGGACTGAAGAGCGAGGAATTCTATTGACTGATTCACTAGCCGAATCGAATGCGGCTCCTCATTGCCTCCCTCCCGCCCCTGTCCGCATCTTGAGATTCTCCTTACCACATTGATCATGCGCCTCGCCCTCATTTTCGGCCTGCTCGTCTCAGGGCTCACGCCGATCGCGGCTCAGACCGCCCCCACCTCGAGCGCGTTCGACTTCTCGATCAAGAACATCATGCGCGGTCCGGAGCTCGTCGGGCGGCCGCCGCAGGATGTTCGGTGGACTCCGGACGGCCGATGGATCTACTTCCGCTGGCTCGAGCCGGGGACGTCGTGGCGCGAGGATCTCAAGCCGTTTCGCGTGCGACCGACGGCGGGCGCAAAGCCCGAGCGGCTCACCACCGCGCAGATGGATTCCGTGGCGCCCCTCGTGGCGAACGGAGACTTGTCGCGCAGCCGGCTGCTGCGCGCGGTGGAGCACGACGGCGACCTCTACGTCGTCGACATGCGTCGTTCCACGGCGCGTCGCCTCACCGACACGCGCGATCGTGAATCGTCGCCGCGCTTCGACGCGACCGGCCAGCGCGTGTTCTTTCTGCGCAACGACAACGCGTTCGCCATCGACCTCACCGACGGCATCGTCCGTCAGCTCACCGACATTCGCACCGGCACGCCCCCGCGCGACTCGACGCCGCGAGGAATGCGCGGCGCGCTACAGCGCGAGCAGAGCGCGCTCTTCGATGTCATCCGCGATCAGCTTCGGCGCGACAGCATTGAGAAGGCCGAGCGTGAGCGGCGGGACTCGCTGCGTACGAAACCGTTCTGGCTGAAGCGGGGGGAGCGGGTCACGACGATCAGCATCTCTCCCAATGGGCGCGCGCTGCTTCTGGTGACGGCGATTCGTGGCGCCGACAGCGCGCGTCAGACCCTCATTCCGCAGTTCGTGACGCGCACCGGCTACACCGATGAGCTTCGCGTTCGTACGAAAGTCGGCGACACGCAGGACTCGGGGCGCGTCGCGTTCGTCTCGCTGCCGTCGGGCGAGGTGAAATGGCTGCGTATCGTGTCAGACGATACCACACGCGTCGCGGCACAGGTCAGCGTTCGCGGCTGGAACGACGCTGGCACCGCGGCGCTCGTGTCAGCCGTCACGAACGACTGGAAGACCCGCTATCTCCACACGGTGAGCGTTACCGACGGCACGCTCAAGACCGTCGATGTCCTGCGTGACAGCGCGTGGATCGGCGGCCCCTGCGGCAATTGCGGCGGGTGGGTCGATGATCAGCGCGTCTGGTTCGTCTCCGAAGCCGACGGCTACGCGCACGTCTACACTCTCGGCGCCGACGGGCAGGGCCGACGTCAGCTCACCAGCGGCAAGTGGGAAGTCGTGGACGCGGAGGTGTCCCCGGACAGGCGGTGGTTCTGGCTGCACACGAGCGAGGTGTCGCCGTTCGAGCAGCATTTCTACCGTATGCCCATCGCGGGGGGCGCTCGCGAGCGGATCACTCGTGAGGTGGGCCAGCATGACGTCACCGTTTCGCCCGACGGGCGTTTCATCGCCGACGTGCATTCGAGCGCGAACCGTCCGCCCGAGCTCTATATCGGGACGCACGCGTCGAACGCCACGATCTCGCCGCTGACGACCTCGCCGGCGCCCGAGTGGCTGTCGCACCGGTGGATCAAGCCCGAGATCGTGATGATTCCGGCATCGGACGGCGTGCCGGTTCCCGCCCGCATCTACCGTCCCGCGGACGTCGGCGGGACGCCTAACGGCGCGGCCGCGATCTTCGTCCACGGCGCAGGCTACCTGCACAACGTGCACAACTGGTGGTCGACGTACTATCGCGAGTACATGTTCAACCACTTCCTGGCGTCCCGCGGCTACGTCGTCCTCGACATTGACTACCGCGGCTCGGCGGGCTACGGCCGCGATTGGCGCACGGGGATCTATCGGTACATGGGCGGCCGCGATCTCCAGGACCACGTCGACGGCGTGCGCTACCTGCAGAAGGAGTTCGACGTCGACCCGGAGCGCGTCGGCATCTACGGGGGAAGCTACGGCGGCTTCATCACGTTGATGGCGCTCTTCACCGAGCCGGAGTGGTTCGGCGCCGGCGCAGCCCTGCGCGCGGTGACGGACTGGCAGCATTACAACCACCCGTACACGTCGCGCATCCTCAATTTGCCCTACTCCGACACGGTATCGTACCGGCGCTCGTCGCCGATCTATTTCGCGGAGGGGCTGCGCGATCCATTGCTCATCGCACACGGGATGGTGGACGTCAACGTCCACTTTCAGGACGTCGTACGCCTGGCGCAGCGACTGATCGAGCTCCAGAAGACGGAATGGGAGATGGCGGTCTACCCGGTGGAAGACCACGCTTTCGTGCGCCCCGATTCGTGGACCGACGAGTACCGGCGGATCTTCGAGCTCTTCGAGCGCTACCTACCCACGCGCGTGGCAGCTCAGGCAGATCTTGTGGATCGGGCGCCTTAATCAAAGGCGCTAGAAGCGCGAAAAGCGCTAAAGGCGCTAGAGGACCGCAGTTCAGCGGCCCCTAACGCCTCCAGCGCCTCTAGCGCCTCTAGCGCCTCTTTCATTGGAGACATTGTGATGCGCGGCTTATACCTCGCTCTGCTCGTCGCCTCGCCCGTCGTCGCCCAACAGCCTAACGCTCCGAATTGGGCGCAGGTCGAGGCAGAGACGATGCAGCACTTCCAGGCGCTCCTGCGCATGGACACCTCCGATCCGCCGGGCACGGAGCGCGAGGCGGCCGAGTATCTCAAGCAGGTACTCGAGAAGGAAGGGATCGCGGTCGAGATGTTCGCCATCGAGCCGCACCGCCCGAACCTCGTGGCGCGGCTCAAGGGCAACGGCAGCAAGCGACCGCTGCTCGATCATGGGGCATACCGACGTCGTGAACGTCGATCCGGCGAAATGGACGCATCCACCCTTCAGCGCCACGCGCGCGGGCGGGTACGTCTACGGACGCGGCGCTGTCGACGACAAGGACAACGTCGCGGCCGGGCTCATGATGATGCTCCTGCTCAAGCGCTTGAACGTCGCGCTCGATCGCGACGTCATCTTCCTCGCCGAGGCAGGTGAGGAAGGCACCACGCGTGTCGGCATCCAGCTCATGGCCCGCGAGCACTTCGCGAAGATCGACGCCGAGTATTGCCTCGCCGAGGGTGGCAGTGTGTCGCGGGTGGGCGGCAAGGTGAAGTACGCGTCGGTGCAGACGCTGGAGAAGATCCCGCGGGCGATCGAGCTCACCGCGCGCGGTCCGTCGGGTCACGGCTCGGTGCCGCTGCAGGGGAACGCGGTCGTGCACCTTGCCAATGCCGTGGCGAAGGTCGGTGCGTGGAAGACACCGGTACGACTCAACGAGATTACGCGCGCGTACTTTCAGCGGATGGCGGCGATCTCCACGGCGGACGACGCGGCGCGCTACCTGGCGGTGATCGGCTCTGATCAGGCAAAGGTCGCAGCGACCGATGAATACTTCCGCGCGCACGAACCTCGTCACGCGGCGATGATCCGGACGTCGATCTCGCCGAACATCATGCAGGGCGGCTATCGCGTGAACGTCATCCCATCCGAGGCCAAGGCGACGCTCGACGTGCGCATGTTGCCCGGGGAGGACACGGTCGCTTTCCTGACGACGGTCCGGAACGTCATCGGCGACACCACGATCACCGTCGCGTATGCCGCTCGCGATGTCCGACCGACGACCGCCATCGCCCCGCTGACGTCGGAGGCCTTCCGCGCCCTCGAGCGCGCGGTGACAAAACACTACCAGACCGTGACGCTGCCGACGATGAGCACCGGCGCCACCGACATGGCGTACCTGCGCGCGAAAGGGATGCAGTGCTACGGCATCGGGCCCGCGACGGACATTGAGGATGGCCCCAAGGGCTTCGCCGCGCACAGCGACCAGGAGCGCATTCTCGAAGCGGAGCTGCACCGCTTCGTTCGCTTTCAGTGGGACGCCGTCAACGAGATCGCCGCCGCGAGGCGCGTTCCTTAACCTCCCTTCAAAAAGCAAAAAACAAACGGCTTTGCCGTTGCTGTCGTCCGCACGGATTCTCAGCGGTTTGGCTTTTACTGGTGTGCAGCGCTGCTCCTTGCCCTATGGGTTTCTGTCGCGTAAATGAGCGCATGATCCGGACGCCCTGGCGATGGTACTCTGTCATTCTCGGCATGGCGCTGGCCACCGGGCTCGGGTGCCGACCGGAGCGGGCGCCGGTGGAGGAGCTCTACACCACCCGCATGCTCGGCCTCAGCTATCTCCAGCGAAACCAGTTGCCGGAGGCTGAGGCCCAGTTCAAGAAGCTCACCGATCTTGCCCCCGACGATCCGCTCGGCTACGCCGACCTCGGACTCACCTACCTGCAGGCCGCTCGATACGAGGACGCGGAAGAGCAGCTGCGGAGGGCGCGCGACCTCGATCCCGGAAATGTCGAGGTGCGTCTGGCACTCGCGCGGCTCTACTCCCTGACGCGAAGGCCCGGCGAGGCTCGCGCCGAGCTCGAGCAGCTGCAGCGGGACACGACCGCGCATGCGCGCGTGCTGTACGCGCTCGCTGAGCTGGAAGCGCAGCAGGCGGATAGTGCCTCTGCCCGCCGATATCGCGGTCGGCTCACGGAGGTGCTCGCGATCGAGCCTGGGAATCTCGCCGTTCGGCTCAAGCTCATCGAGGCATTTGCCAGGACCGGCGAAGCTGATAGCGCTGTCAGGCATCTCGAGGAAGTCCGACGGGTGCCTCCCGCGCTTCCACCGCAGGCGCGATCGGCTCTCGAGCGATCGATTCAACTGCTCCGCGCGAGGGACACTACGGAATCGCGGGCAACGCTCGATCGCTTCTTCCGGTTAATGGAGGGGACGGCGCCCTATCAGGCGTCGCTGGACGGCGTGAGGTTGATCGAGGGTCCTATTCCCGGCCGGGTCATCCTCTCCTTCGCCCCCAAGTCCTTTGTCACCGTTCATGGAGTGCGCGAGCAAGCGGCGGTCGGCCTGGCGAAGTTCACCGACGCCAGTGACGAAGCCGGCTTCGTACGCTCCGCTCCAAATCCCCGCAACACGGCGCTCGCCGCCGGCGATGTCGATGGGGATGGAACGGACGAGCTCTTTCTCTCGGGCCGCCTCTATCGCGTGCAGGGCGGATTCGTTCGCGACGTCACCGAAGGATCGAACATCCTATTGCCGCAGGGCGGCGAGCACGCCGCGTTCGCGGACTACGACAACGATGGTTGGCTGGATCTCTTCGTCATTGGCGGTGACGGCGGCGGACGCCTGCTCCGCAACCGCGGCGATGGCACGTTCGCGGATGTGACGACGCAAGCGCGAGTCGCTGACGTTCGAGGATCGCATAGATCGCTGTTCGTCGATCTCGATCACGATGGCGATCTCGACCTTTTTCTCGCGAGCGACACGACGCGCACCGTCTACCGCAATAATCTCGACGGAACCTTCACCGAGGCGACAGCCAGCTTCGGTCTTGGCGGCGGTGGTGCGCGCGACGCCGTGTACGCCGACTTCGACGGCGATGGCCGAGTCGACCTGTTCATCACCAGTGAGCGCGGCAGCGATGCACTGCTGCGTAACGGGGGCGCCCAGCGCTTCAGCGACGTGACGGCGGCGAGCGGATTGGGGAGCAATGGGGGCTCTGGTGCAACAGCGGTGGGAGACTACAACAACGACGGCTTCCTCGACCTCTTCGTAGCGACGGTGAATGGGACGGAGCCTGCGCTCTGGCTCAACGAGGGAGACGGCACGTTCACCCGTGATCGCCGCTCGAGTGGTGCACTGCAGCCGCTCCGTTCAACATCGGGATCAGCGGCGACGTTCATCGATCACGACAACGACGGCTGGCTCGATCTCATCGTCGCGGGTGCCGCGAGAACCGCGGCGAGCTCGTCCACCGTGCACTTCCTTCGCAACGACGGCACCGGCAGGCTGCTCGATAGATCGAGCATCGTACCCGAGCACGTGCGCGCCGCGGGGGTTCTGGCGCTGGCGGTGTCCGAGGTCGACGACGATGGTGACGAAGACCTCGTCCTGATCGACGGAAGCGGGGCCCCCCGACTCCTTCGCAACGACCTCGGCAACAGCAACCTCGCCGTGAACGTCGAGCTCAAGGGTCTCCGTACTGGGAGCGGTAAGAACAACACGTTCGGCACTGGCGCGAGACTCGAGCTGCGAGCTGGAGAGATCTATCAGACACGCATTGCGACCGGTCGCGTGACGCATTTTGGCCTGGGCCCTCACCTCAAGGCCGACGTGCTCCGCGTGGAATGGCCTAACGGCGTCCCGCAGACGGTCTACCTCCCCGGAACGGACCAGGATGTGGTCGAGCAAGAGCTACTCAAGGGATCGTGCGCCTTCGTGTACACGTGGGATGGCAAACGCTTCCGCTTCGTCACCGATGCCATGTGGCGCAGCGCGTTGGGAATGCCCCTCGGCCTCATGGGGAGCACGAGCGCGTTCGCTCCCGCCGGCGCCTCGCAGGAGTACGTGCGAATCTCCGGCGATGCCCTCCAGCCGCGTGACGGACGCTACGTCATTCAGCTCACCGAGGAGCTGTGGGAAACCGCCTACGCCGATGAGGTGAAGCTCGTCGCCGTCGACCGTCCGGATTCGGTGGACGTGTTCGTGGACGAGCGCTTCGTCCCTCCCGGACCGGTCTCGCTCCGCCTCTTCCAGATCGCGCGCCGCACGGCGCCGCGTTCGGCGGTGGACGAGGGGGGAAACGATGTGCTGGCGGCGCTGCGCGAAGCCGACGATGTGTTCGTGTCGAACCTCACGCCGATGCAATACCAGGGAGCGGTCGAGCCGCACCATGTCATCCTCGACCTGGGGCCGGACGCCGGCCGTCCCGACACGTATCTCTTCCTGCGCGGATGGATCTATCCGACCGATGCCAGCATTAACGTCGCGCTGTCACAGCAATGGACGATCGCGCTCGCGCCTCCATCGCTCGAGGTGCGGGACGCGAACGGCACGTGGCGCAGCGTGGCCGACATTGGATTTCCGTCCGGCAAGGACAAGACGATCGTCATCGATCTGGCGGGGAAATTTCCGACCTCGGATCGCCACGTACGCATCCGCACGAACATGCAGATCTACTGGGACCAGGCGTTCGTCGCTCGCGACCTCACGAATGGTCCGGCGAAGATCACGACGCTCGCGCCGACGTCCGCCGATCTGCACGTCCGCGGGTTCTCGCGCATGTATCGCAAGGGCGGCCGCTATGGGCCGTACTGGTTCGACTACGACGACCTGTCGAAGGAGTCGCCCTGGCGCCCAATCGAAGGTGCGTTCACCCGCTTTGGGGACGTGCTGCCGCTCCTGCGCGCCGGCGATGACATGTACGCGATCATGGGGCCGGGCGACGAAGTGACCATTCAGTTCGATGCGAGCTCAGCTGCCTCGCTGCCGCCGGGCTGGAAGCGCGACTTTCTGCTGTACACCGACGGCTGGATCAAGGACTCCGATCTGAACACGGCGTTCGGCACCACGGTGCACCCGCTCCCGTTCCATGGTGCGCGGGCATACCCGTACGCGCCGGGTGATGCGTATCCGACTGACGCGGAGCGCCAGCGCTATTTGAGGGAGTACAATACTCGCGTCGTGAGGCGCTAAAGGCGCTAGACGGCGCTGAAGCCGCCAGGGGTGAACCCCTTCAGCGCCGTTAGCGCGCTTCAGTGCGCCTTAGCGCCTCTAGCGCCTCTAGCGCCTATAAACTCTCACGTAGTCGATCACCATTTGCTGCGGCAGTGGCGTCGACGCATCCGGATCGCCCGGCCATGCTCCGCCGACGGCGACGTTCAGCAGCATGAAGAACGGGTGGTTGAAGACCCACGGCGCTCCGGAGGGAAGCCCGGCTGATGTGAGGCGCCGGTACTCGGCGCCGTCGATCAACCAGCGTATCTCGCTAGCGGACCACTCGACGGCGAACGTGTGGAAGTCGTCGGCGAACGCTCCGCTCGTCAGCGTGTAGGCACCGCTGATCCCACTGGCGCCCGAGTATCCGGGGCCGTGCACCGTCCCGTGTACGATGCTCGGCTCCCGGCCGATGTTTTCCATCACGTCGATCTCGCCGCATTGCGGCCAGCCCACCTGATCGATGTCGGCGCCGAGCATCCAGAACGCCGGCCAGATTCCCTGCCCTCGCGGGACTCGAATCCGCGCCTCGAAGCGGCCGTATGTCGCCTCGAACAGGCCTTTGGTCTTGAGCCGCGCTGAGGTGTAGCCACAGACGCCGTACCAGCAGTGCCGCGAGGAATCCGTGGAGACACGTGCCGTGATGACGAGATGTCCGCTTCCGTCGAGCGAGGCGTTCGCGGGGCCGGGCGTGTAGTACTGCCGCTCCTGGTTCCCCCACCCGTGCCCTCCGGTGTCGGCAACCCACTTCGCAGGATCGACGGCCGCACCCGTGGGCCCGCTGAACTCATCGCTCCACGCCAAGGTCCACTCCGTCGGTGGCGCGCCACCGGGCGCTGTCGTGCAGGCGGCGACCGCGAAGGCGATCGAAAGGCTGGCAGCGAGCATGCGATGCATGGCGACATGAGTGAACCTCACTCGCGATCTACGTCAAGGGCCTCGGGTGAAACAGAGCCGTCGCGCTCGAAAAGGCCGGAGGCTATACTCTGACGTATGCCACAGCGGCCTCGTCCCAGCGTTAGGCGTGCCATCATGGCCGTCCCCTTCGTCGCCGCGCTTCTGCTGGCGATGCGGCTGAACCACGGGCCGCGCCCCGGGCTCGCAGATGCCGCGCGCCCGGGGTTCGTGCTGAAGGATGAGACCGCGAACGCCGGCATTCACTTCGTTCACCGCCGCCCGACGTTCGACCCGAAGATCGCTGGGATCGAGCCCCACGTCGCCGCACTCGGCGCCTCGGTGTCCGTCACCGACTTCGATGGCGACGGCAACGTCGACCTGTATTTCACCAACAGCCGTTTCGGCGAGCCTAACGCGCTCTACCGCAACCGCGGCGATGGCACGTTCGAGGATGTCGCCACGGCTGCGGGGCTGGCGGACGTCAACCGCCCAGGAGACGGCGTGTCGATGGGCGCGGTCTGGGGCGACATCGACAACGACGGTCGCGAAGACGTGCTCGTCTACCGTTACGGGTATCTCGCGCTCTACCGGAACATCGATGGCCGTCGCTTCGACGACATCACGACGCAGGCCGGGCTGCGTCGGTGGGTGAACAGCAATGGCGCGATCTGGCTCGACTACGATCGCGACGGCCTGCTCGATCTCTATGTCACGGCCTATTTCCGCGACGTCGATCTGTGGCACCTCACGACGACGCGCATCATGCACGACAGCTTCGAGTTCGCCACGAACGGCGGGAAGAACCTCCTCTTTCACAACCTGGGCGGCGCGCGCTTCGAAAACGTCACCGACAAGGCGGGAGTCGGGAGCACGCGGTGGACGCTGGCGGCGGCATCAGCCGACTTCAACGCCGACGGCTGGCCCGACATCTACCTGGCCAACGACTATGGCCCGGAGGAGCTGTACCTGAACGACAACGGGCGACGCTTCATCCTCACCACCGCCGGCCTCGAGAGCGAATCCAAGAGCGGGATGTCGGTGACGCTGGGCGATGCGTTCAACCGCGGCCGCCTCGACGCGTTCGTCACCAACATCTCCGAGCGGGGCTACCTCTTTCAAAACAACAACCTGCGCCTCAATCAAATGCGCGAGGCGGGCCGCTTCCGCAATATCGCCGAGGGTGACATCGCGGACGCCGGCTGGGCATGGGGTGCACAGTTCGGCGACCTCAACAACGACGGCACCAATGAGCTCTTCGTCGCCAACGGCTTCATCTCGGCGAATCGTGAGCAGAACTATTGGTATTCGATGTCGAAGATCGCCGGGGCCAACGCACGCTTCTTCGAGGATGCAGCCACCTGGCCTCCCTTCGGCAACGCAAGCCTGTCCGGCTATGAGCCGTCGCGTGTGTACCTCAATCGCGGCGTCGCCGGCTGGATAGACGTCGCGAAACACGTCGGCGTGACGGACCTCTACGACGGTCGCGCGGTGGCGCTCGCCGATTTCTCGAATCGTGGCACGGTCGACGTGATCGTCGCGAACCAGAACCAGCCCGCCATTCTCTATCGCGGCTATCCCGACAGCGCCAACCACTGGATCGGCTTCCACCTCATCGGCACACGAAGCAATCGCAGCGCGATTGGCGCAGAGGTGCTGCTCGAGTCTGGAGATCTGGCGCAGCGGCGGGTTGTCGACGGTGGATCCGGGTTCGCGAGCCAGAACGATCGCCGCCTGCACTTCGGGCTTGGCGCTCGCGAGTGGGTGGATCGCGTCGTCATCGAGTGGCCTTCGGGAGGGCGTCAGATCCTGACACGCCCACCGATCGATCGCATCGTGACGGTCACGGAACCAGAGCGCTGACGCCATGAACGACGCGACGCAGGCGACCGCCGCGCCACCGAACGCCGTCGTCACCTCATGGGATCGCGCACGCCATCTCGATCCGCGCTACCTCATCGCGTTTCTCATCACGCTGGTGCTGGTGGCGGCGCAGCTCCGCTACCACATGCTCGGCAGCTACGACCGGCTCCTCCTCGCGCTGTCCGTGTGCGTGGCGACCGAGGCGCTGCTGTCGGTGTTCGACCGCGGCCGGGTCGCCAACCTCCTCAGCGCCTATATCAGTGGGATCAGCCTAACGCTGCTCGTCAAGCCACAGGGAGGTGCGCTCTGGCCCTTCGCCCTCGGCGGCTTCCTCGCGATTTCGTCGAAGTACGTCCTGCGCTATCGCGACAACCACCTGTGGAACCCCACGAACTTCGCGGTCACCGCTTTGCTGCTCCTGGCGCCCGACCGCGTCTCGGTGCTCAGCCACCAGTTCGGCAACGACGTGATCACCAATCTGGTGATCTGGGTGTTCGGGCTGATCATCGCCGCGCGGGTCGGCGTGCTGCATATCACGCTGACGTACGTCGCGAGCTTCCTCATCCTGAACAGCCTGCGGGCGAGCGTGCTCGGCTTGCCGGTACTGCCCGAGATCGCCCCGATTACCGGCCCGATGTACCAGCTGTTCATCTTCTTCATGATCACCGATCCGCGCACCATCGTGCGCGGGCGGCGGCGGCAGATCACGGTGGCCATCCTGATCGCGGTGATGGAGATGTTGATTCGCTTCGCGTCCGATCAGGGAGCGCCACTGCCAGTTGCGTTCAATGCGGCGCCGGCGTTCCTGGCGTTGGCATTGGTCGGTCCCGTCGCTAAATGGATCGATCTTCGAAGAACCAGGGGCGCTGGAGTAGCGCTGGAAAAGGGCTGGAATAGCGCTGGGGTTCATTAGCGCTTGCCCAGCGCCCTCAGCGCTTGCCCGGCGACCTCAGCGCTTTTCCAGCGCCACGGTTTCCCGTATCGTACCGACATGAACCCTCACCGCATTCTGGGAGCCTTGGTGCTGAGCTTCGCGCTCGCCGGCTGCCCCGGGCCGCGCCAGCCGGGAGCCGTCTCCCCAACGCGCGCGGCTCACACCATCGTACCCGCGCCAGTTTCGATCAGAGCGAACCAGGGCGAGCCATTCCGGCTCGACTCGACGACCTCGATCGTTGCTCACGAACGTCGCGGAGGTTATGCGAACGGGTGAGATGCTCGCGGCGTTGCTGCGGCCGGCGACGGGATACCCGATTCCCGTTGGCGGCGATGCAACGCGGGCCGGCGCCATCGCGCTCCGACTGAACACCAGCGCGACCGGCGAGGCCTACGAGCTCACCGTCACACGTGACTCGATTCGAATCAGCGGTACCGCGGCGGGCCTCTTCCGTGGCATGCAGACGCTCCGGCAGCTGATGCCACCGGCGATCGAATCGGACATGCGCACCAACGGCGCGTGGGTCGTTCCCCCTGTGACCATCGTCGATCAGCCGCGCTTCGCATGGCGGGGCTCGATGCTCGATGTCGCGAGGCACTTCTTCACCGTCGACGAGGTGAAACAGTTCATCGACATCCTGGCGCTTTACAAGCTGAACGTCCTGCACCTGCATCTCGCCGACGATCAGGGGTGGCGAATCGAGATCAAGTCCCGGCCCCGGCTCGCCGAGCTGGGAAGTGTGACGCAGGTGGGCGGCGGGCCCGGTGGATTCTACACGCAGGCAGAGTACGCCGACATCGTTCGCTACGCCCAGGAGCGCTACATCTCGATCGTCCCCGAGATCGACATGCCGGGCCACACGAACGCTGCCCTCGTGGCGCACCCGGAGCTGAGCTGCAGCCGCATTCCCCCCGCGCTGTACACGCGCACCGAGGTCGGCTGGAGCGCATTCTGCCCCAACAAGGAAGAGACCTACGCGCTCATCGACGACGTCATTCGCGAGCTCGCCGCGCTGACGCCCGGCCGGTACATCCACATCGGCGGCGATGAGGTCGAGGTGCTGACGCACGAGGACTACATCAAGTTCGTCGAGCGCGTACAGGACATCGTCGTACGGCACGGGAAGGAGATGGTGGGTTGGGAGGAGATCGGAAAGGCCCGGCTCCGCCCAACGACGCTCGCACAGCAATGGAAGAGCGACTCGGCCGTCCTCGCGCTCCGCTCCGGCGCCAAGCTGATCATGTCACCCTCCAAGAAAGCGTACCTCGACATGAAATACACGGCGACCACGGAGCTCGGACTCACGTGGGCGGCAATCATCGAGGTCAGTGACGTTTACAATTGGGATCCGGCCACGTACCAGGCGGGCGTGACGGAGAGCAATATCGTGGGCGTGGAAGGGCCGATCTGGAGCGAGACGCTGCGCAACATCACCGCAGTACAGTTCCTGGCGATGCCCCGGCTCCCTGCTCTCTCCGAAGTCGGCTGGTCTCCGCAGTCAGCCCGGCGGTGGGATGATTTTCGTGTGCGTATCGCGGCGCACGCGCCTCGCTGGAATTTTCTCGGGGTGAACTACTACCGCTCGCCGCAGATCCCTTGGTGAAGAGGCGCTAGAGGCGCTAGAGGCGCTAGAGGCGCTAGAGGCGCGCAGTTGCTAGCGCCTTCAGCGCCTTTAGCGCCTCTAGCGCCTCTAGCGCCTCTTACATGTATCCCTTCTTCAACAAGAACCGCCCAGCCTTGAGGTAGTAGCCCTCGTCCGGAAGCTCCCACCCGAGAGTGTCGGCGAGCCGGTCATACGTGTTGAAGAGGAATGCGACATAGAATGCGTCGCGAATTCCCTCGCGCGTGACGCCGGCCGCCAGCACCTCGCGAACTTTCGCAGCGGTCAGCTGCTCGGGATGGAGCGTGAACGTCTCGAGCAGCGCGAGCATCGCGCGCAGCTTCTCGTCGATGGGCGCTGTCCGATAGTCCTCCAGGATGAGCCGCATGGTGCCGTCACCGAGCGCCGCCTCCGCGACCGCGGAGTGCGCGTTCGTTCAAAAGACGCACTGGTTGAGGCGTGAGACGAACGCGGCGAACGTCTCGCGCTCGCCGACGCTCCAGGGTGAAGGACCGCGCATCACCTGCTGCGTGAGCTCGGAGAACGCCTGCCCGAAGAATTCCTTCCGGTAGCGCAACGTTCGCACGACGCCGGGCGCATGCCCCATCACCACTTGCATGAGACGCAGCATCGCCTTGTCGCGAAGGCGATGTCCGGTGTGCACTTTGTGAAGTCTCATGCGTCGTCCAATGCCTCGAGGCCCGCCAGCAAGCGGTTTCGCGAAGCCCCAAGCGCGGCACTCACGACGACCTCGAAGAGCTGATCGTCCTCGTACTCCGCCCGAAGGCGCGCGAAGTCCTCGTCAGTCACCTTGTACGCATGGCGGTGAATCTTGTCGACCAGCGCCTGAAGCTCGGCGGGCACACCCTTTCCCTCGGCGGCGGCCCTGCGGATCGCGGGATCCGTGTCGCCGGTGCCCTGAAGCACGCGCTGGAGAACTCTGTCGCGGAGGCCTGCGTGGGGATCGTTCGTCACGCAGCCAAACTGTGGCGGGTCATGCGGTCACGCAACAGCCGATGTCCACTCGCCGGGCCACGGAACTCCCTGAACGGCTTAATAACACGAATGACACGAATTGCGCCCGCTCGTAATTCGTGTTGATTCGTAGCATTCGTGTCATTCGGCAGTTCAGCGGGCTGTGGCCCTGGCGCATCGGAACATGAATGAGGAGCTCGCGCGCGTGACCTGCCCGATCCGGGTGTGCTTTCTGACGCTGTTGAGCTTTGCCCTCGTGGGCTGCGAGCGACCGAATGGCGCAGACGGAGAACGGCTCGCCCGTGCATATTGCGCGGCCTGCCACGCATTTCCGGAGCCGCAGCTGTTGGACAAGACAACGTGGCAAGCCGGCGTGTTGCCGGCGATGGCACCGCGGCTTGGGGTGAGCGCGGACTCGTCGCTCAATGAAAGCATGAGCACTCCGCACATGTTGGTCCTTACGCAGGGAGCGTCGGAGGAATCGTGGGCGAAGATCGTTCGGTATTATCGCGAGGGCGCTCCCGACTCGTTACCGGATCAGTCTCTGCCAGCCGAGCCACAGGTGGACCCGGATCTTTTCCGGATAGGTCCCTTCGTCCCGCGGATGCAAAGCAGCGCGATCATCACGCTTCTCGAGACTGATACCACACGCAAGCGCATCTTCGTCGGCGAGGCCGGCAGTAACAGCTTTCGGATCTTCGACTGGGACCGGCATCTCCTCTCGTCGCTCCCGTTAGCCAGCGCACCGACGGATGTCATTGTCGAGCGCGATCACGTCCTGATTCTCGAATCCGGAATTCTCGATCCGAACGATCAGCCGAGGGGCAGGCTCGTGCGGTACGACTTTGTCGGCACGGATTCCCTTCGCCTCGGCAAAGTTCTCATCGACTCGCTGTTCAGACCCGTGTTCGTCCAGCAGTTCGATTTCGACCGGGACGGGCGCAACGACGTTCTCATCTGCGAATACGGCAATAACCGTGGGCGTCTTGCACTCTATCGCAACGACGGGTCGGGGTATGAACGACGAATACTCGATTCAAGCCCCGGCGCCATCAGATTCGAGATACGTGACATGACCGGAGACGGTTCGCCGGACATCGTCGCCCTTCTCGCGCAGGGGGATGAGCGGATCGTGTTGTACGAAAATGATGGACGAGGGCGCTTCTCCACACGGCCTCGGATACTGGCGCGCTTTCCGCCCGTGTACGGCTCGATGTATTTTGCGATGCACGACTTCAACGGAGACGGACGCCTCGACATTGTCTACGTGAATGGCGACAACTTCGATTTTTCGCGCGTGCTCAAGCCGTACCATGGCGTTCGGATCCTGGAAAACGAGGGCGACAACAGCTTCCGCGAGCGCTTCTTCTTCCCCGTGTACGGAGCCGCTCGAGCGGAAGTCGCTGATTTCGACAGGGACGGCGACCTGGACATTCTCGCCACGAGCACGTTCGCGGATTTCGATCGCCATCCCGAGCGCGGCATCATGTTCCTCGAGAGCGCTGGCCGATACGTCTTTCAGCCCTACGCCTTCAGCATCGCCTCCGCCAATCGCTGGAGCCTCACGGCGACGGCCGATCTGAATCGAGACGGTCGGCTGGATGTCCTCATCGGCGCCATGGATCTGCAGAACGTTGGTGCCCTTCAACGGCCGGGCGGCAGACGGCAGCTTGCGACGGAGCGCGATCCGGTCCTTCTGTTCGAGAACAGAATGCCGGTCAAGCCAGCCCCCACACCGTGAGCCGGCCCGTCTGTGTGCTCCTCCTCGCGCTCACATCGTTCGGGGGCTGCGGCGGCGACGGGAGCGACGAAGCGCTGTTCGAGCTCCTGAGCCCGGCGCAGACCGGCGTCACTTTCGCGAACACCATCACCACCAATGATACGCTGAACGTCCAGACCGACCCCTACGTCTATAACGGCGGCGGCGTCGCTATCGGTGACGTCGACAACGATGGGCTCGCCGATATTTTCTTCGCCGGCAACATGGTCTCGAGCCGCCTGTATCTCAACAAGGGGCAGATGCGGTTCGAGGACATTACCGATCGCGCCGGCGTCGCCACGACACGATGGGCCACCGGCGCGAGTATGGTCGACATCAACGACGACGGCTACCTCGATATCTACGTGTCCGTTTCAGGCCCGGCATGGACGCCGCCGGAACATCGCGCGAACCTGCTTTTCATCAACAATGGAAATCGGACCTTCACCGAGGCAGCATCGCAATACGGCCTTGCGGACGTCGGATTTACGACGCACGCCGTTTTCCTCGATTACGATCGTGACGGATGCCTCGACGTCTTTTTGCTCACCAATTCCCCCCAGGATTTTTTTCGCGGCGTCACCAACCAGCCGGCCGCGCTCCGTGGCCAGACACCCGACAGCTACAACCAGCTCTACCGCAACCCGTGCCGTGGTGAGAAAGGGGGACGGTTCACCAATGTCTCGGATGCCGCAGGAATTCTGCGCAAGGCTGGTTACGGGCTGGGGGCGGTCTCGGCCGATCTGAACCGCGATGGATGGCCCGACATCTACGTGTCGAATGACGGTCCACCGAACGACGTCGTGTACGTCAACAACGGTGACGGAACGTTCACTGACAAGGCCGATCGGTGGCTCAAGCATGCGAGCGCCGCGGGCATGGGGATCGACATTGCGGATTTCAACAACGATGGCCATCCGGACATTCTTCAGGTCGACATGATGCCCCGCGATCTGGATCGCCGGAAACGAATGAGCGGGTTCGCGACATACGGGAGTTTCCAGGAGTGGCGTCGAAGAGGGTTTCGCTACGACTATAGCCTCAACACCCTGCAGCTCAGCAATGGCGTCACGACGGAAGGGAATGTCAGCTTCAGCGAAATCTCCCGCCTGGCGGGAGTCGCCCATACGGATTGGAGCTGGAGCGCCCTTTTTGCCGATTTCGACAACGATGGCCACAAGGACATCTTCATCGGCAACGGCTACCCGAAGGCGGTCATCGATCTCGATTACCTGAACGCCCTTTTCGCGTTAGGCCGCCGCAATGACGCGGGGACCGTCAGAGCAGCTCGCGCGCTCCTCCAGGGCCTTCACGGGTACGAGGAACCCAACTTCATCTTTCGGAACGCGGGGGACCTGACGTTCATCGACAAGACACGCGCCTGGGGGATGGACCGCCCGAGCTACTCGTACGGCGCCGCCTATGCCGATCTCGACAACGACGGCAGGCTCGACCTCGTCGTGAGCAACATCGACGCACCGGCGTTCATTTATCACAACGTCGCGCCCAACGACGACGCGCATCACTACCTGAACGTCGAGCTGAAGGGAGAATCACCGCAACGCGCGACCGGGGCGACGCTGACGCTGACGGCCGCAGGGCAAAAGCAGCATCTGTACTACAACCCGTACCGAGGCTTCATGTCCACGGTGGATCCGCGCGCGCACTTTGGCCTCGGTCGCGCCCGCCGCGTGGACAGTCTCGAAGTGCGATGGCCGGACGGCCGAGCCCAGGTGCTCACCGGGCTGGACGTCGATCGGTTGGTCACCGTCAGGCAGATAGACGCGAGGCTCACCAACGACACGACTGACGTAAAAGACAGGAGGAGATGGTTTGAGCCGATCGAGGGCGTTCCCTACACGCATCAACTCGGCACATCAGTCGATTACAGTGTACAGCCGCTCCTGCCGTACATGATCTCCCGACAGGGTCCGGCGCTCGCCGTCGGGGATGTCGACGGCGACACGCTCGAGGACGTCTTCGTCGGCGGCGGAGGTGGCCTCGCTGGCACGTTGTTCATGCAGCGCAAGGACGGAAGCTTCGTCGAGTCGGCGCGAGCGCAACCCTGGGATGCGGACAAGCAGCACGAGGATTGGGGAGCGACGTTCTTCGATGCAAACGCCGATGGCAGGCTGGACTTGTACGTGGCGAGCGGCGGCTATCAACTCGCGCCGAGCTCCCCATTGTTGCAGGACCGGCTGTACATCAACCACGGGGGCGGCAGATTCGTCAGAGACACCGGCGCGCTGCCGGTCATGCTCACGAGCACGTCCACGGTCCGCGCCGGAGACTTCAACGGCGACGGCCGCCCTGATCTCTTCGTCGGTGGCCGCCTAACGCCGCGGCAGTATCCCTACCCCACCCGGAGTTACCTGCTTCGCAATGACGGCGGACGATTCAGCGACGTCACTGAGCAGGTTGCACCCCAGCTCGTGGAGCCCGGAGGAATGATCACTGACGCGGTCTGGGGAGACTTCGACGGGGACAAGCGCCTGGATCTCGTGACCGTCGGTGAGTGGATGCCGATTCAATTCCATCGAAACGATGGGAGCACGTTGCGCAACGTCACGTCAGCCACGCGGCGACCATCGCTGCGAGGATGGTGGTATAGCCTCGCGGCGGCGGACTTCGACAGCGACGGTCGGTCCGACCTCATCGCCGGGAACCTCGGGCTGAACCATACGTACACTGCATTGAAGGACAGTGCGTTCGGCGTGTACGCGAACACGTTCACCGGCAACCAAACGACGGACGTCGTTCTGACGAAGAAGATCGATGGCATTGAGTACTCGCTGGGGGGTTTGGCCCCCGTCGGTCGGGCGATCTATCAGACGGCGCTGAAATTCCCAACGTATGGATCGTTCGCGCGAGCGACGATCTCGCAGCTATTCAGCGCCGCTCAGCTCCGGCAGGCCCTGCATTACGAGGCCGATACGTTCGCGAGCGTGTTCCTGCGTAACGATGGCGGTGGGACTTTCAGCGTGTCACGGTTGCCCACTCTGGCGCAAATCTCACCCGTCCGCGCGATCGTCGTCCACGATGTCGATGGTGACGGGCATCGCGATGTCATTCTGGCTGGGAATCTCTATGACACCGAGCCCAATACGCCGCGAGCGGATGCGGGGAACGGGCTGTGGCTCAGAGGCGACGGCCGAGGTCACTTCGCCCCAGTGCCGGCGAGCGAAAGTGGCTTCCTTGCTCCGTTGAACGTCGCGGGGCTGGCGCTGATCGACACGCCAGCCGGCAAGGCGCTGCTCGTCGCGAATACGGGCGATTCGCTTCAGACGTTCGCGATCAGAGGCGCTAGAGGCGCTAGGGGCGCTAAACGCGCTAAAGGCGCTGAGGGAAGTCCCCAGCGCCCTTAGCGCCTCTAGCGCCTTTAGCGCCTCAGCTTCTTCTCACCACCCCGGATTCTGCGTTAGGCGATCCTCCCCGCCTACCCGGCTCAGCGAGATCTGAATCTGCGGAATCGGGTACAGGGCGTGCTTGGCCGTGAACGTCTCCGCACTCGCCTTGTAGAGTCTCCGGGTCTCCTCGGCTCCTCCGCCGACGCCGTTGATGTAGCCATTGAGAGTCGCGTCAGCAATTCCCCAGCGCCGCAGGTCGAACAGCCGTTGTCCTTCCAGCGCGAGCTCGAGCCGGCGTTCCGCCCGAACCGCGTCCCGCGCAAAAGCCTGACTCGCGAACACCGGATACTGGCCGACGTTGTAAACCGCCCAGGTGATCGACGGGCTATTGATCGGCACCGCGATCGTCGCGCGATCGGTTCCCGGGCCCTGGGCCCGGACTGCTGCACGTGCCCTGATCTGATTGACGATCGCCGTCGCGCCTGCCAGGTCGTTGGTCTCTATCATTGCCTCGGCCAGGAGCAAGAGCATGTCCGCATAACGGAAGAGATGAATGTTGATGGAATTCTGCTGGGTCGGCGCCCAGCCACCAGACACCTGTTCCGCGCCACTGGCCTTTTCATGCGCGTTCTTCTTGGGGCTGTACGGCCCACCGTTGGCCACGTCACGGACCCAGCCCCCGCTCGAGCTGTGAGCTCCCCAATCCTTGTACGGCACGCCGTCGCGACCAACGGTCCAATCAAGCCGCGGATCTACCACCGGAACCGTCGCCGCCGTCATGTTCGCATTCGATGCGTTCCAGCTCCCTGGGGCCGATAGGGCCAGGGGAAGGCCCGCGGCGTCGACCCGGTAGAAGTTCACCAGGTTCTGACTTGGCTGATTGAATCCGCAGCAGCCGAAATGGCTTCCGGAGTATGGGAAATTCAGTCGTTCGCCCCAGTTGCCATTGTCGCCATTGGGTTCTCCGTCGTTCGTGGAGGCCTGATAGGCGAATATGGTCTCCGGTCCGTTCGAATACTCCTGAAAACCGCTCCACACCTGGTCAAAGCTTGGCTGGAGCGCATACGGTCCGTTGAGCCTGACGTCCTGCAACGTCGTCACGGCCGCAGCGTATTGCCCGGCATACACCTGCACGCGTCCCTTGTAGGCCTTCGCGGCCCACCGTGTCGCTCGGCCCTTTTGCCCATTCCGCGGAGTCAAAGGCAGCTTTGCAATGGCTGCGTCGAGGTCCGCCAGCAGGGCCGTTACGACCTCGGCGCTCGACAGGTTCGGCTTGCGAGTATCCTCATCATCCTCGAAGTAGTACGGAATACGTCCCCACATCCGCCATGCCTCGAAGTGGTAGTGCGCCCTGAGGAACAGCGCCTCGCCCTCGATCTCGGAGGCGAGTGCGTCGGGGATTTCGGTCGATATCGCCATGACCTGCTGCAGCAGGCGCAGGGTCGCGTTGCTTCGAACAACGCCTTCATAGACGTGGGACCACTTGGTATTCAGATAAGACTCGGCGTTAGGCGTGCCCCAGTGGTATCCCTCGATGTCGTTGATCGGGGGCTGGTCGCTGCCGTCGGATCCCTTGTACGAATCGTCGGCCGCGACCGACGCAAAGACCCAGTTGCTGGCAGCGCACCCCCAGTCGCTATTGGTGGTGGTGGTGCAGTCGAGCGTGCGGTACGCCCCGATGAGCGTACCTTCGACGCCGACGCGACTCGCGATCGTCTTGTCATCCAGCGTTCCCTGCGGGGCCGCCGCGTTCTCGAGGAAATCGGAGCAGCCGTGCACTGCACCTCCCGCGAGAAGCACAAACGCCGTCCCGAAGAGCAGCGGGTGCCGCGATAGCGGTTTTATCATCTCTGCTTCCTTGAAAAAGGCGTTGTGATTAGAAGGAGGTGACGACGCCAATGCTGAACACTCTGTTGCTCGGATACGATCCACGATCGACGCCGCGATACTGGTCACGAACGTCGCCGGCCGCACCGTTGATGTTCGCGGCGGGCAACGATGGATCGAGACCCTCGTAATCGGTGATCGTGAACAGGTTCTCCGCCGCCAAATACACCCTCGAGCCGGCCTTGAACCACCGCCCGAACGAGTTGGGAACGGTGTACCCCAGCTGCATGTTGCGCAGCCTGATGTACGATCCATCCTCGACGTAGTAGCTGCTCAGCGCCCAGCTGAACGTGTCGTTCTTGTCGAGACGGGGATACTTGGAGTTCGGATTTTGCGGCGTCCATGAATTCGCGAGCAGGTCCTGTCGGACATTGGTGCTGAACTCGCGAAAGACGTAGAACTCCTTCTGGTTCTCGAAGATGTCGTTCCCGAACGTACCAAAGAACGTGGCGCTCAGATCGAAATTTCCACGGCGGGCGCCGAGGTCCAGGCCGGCGGTGAAATCGGGATGCGGATTGCCAATGATGGTTTGGTCGGCGAGGGTGACTGAGCCGTCGCCATTCACATCCCGGAACTTGATCCTGCCCGGCGCTTTGCCGGCCTGGGTCGGCATGCGCCGCGACGTCGGCAGCATCGCGGAAGAACCCATCGGCGATGTAGCCATAGAACGAGCCGATCGGGTGACCAACCTGATTGATGACCTGGTTGCCGAAGCGCGTCGAGATCGGACCGCGGAACGACTCCGTCGCTCCATCAATCGAGACGATCTTGTTCTTGTAGCGGCCCACGTTGAGGGTAGCGTTCCAGAACGAGCCCTCATGGCCGATGGAGAGATCGAAGCCGGTGTTTCGCATCTTCCCGACGTTGAGAATCGGGGGATCGGCGTCGCCTGCCGTGGCCGGCTGTCGCGGATCGAACAGCAGGTTGTTCGTCTGCCGCTGGTAGACATCGAGAACGACATTGAGCAGTCCCTCGAACAGCACCATGTCGGCGCCGATGTTCGTGGATCTGTTCTCTTCCCACTTCAGGTTGGGATTCCCCTGGGAAACCTGCCGGTATCCTCCGACGAGGGTGCTATTTGCCCCGTTGACGTCGTAGTAGGAGTTTCCACGGTCGCCGCCGTACCTGGCGACAGATGCGTCCTGAGGGTATGAACTGGTTTCCGGTGACGCCCCATCCATACCGCAGCATGACATCGGAGAGGATTCTGTTGTTCGCCAGGAAGGGCTCGTTGGTGATTCTCCACCCGAGCCCGAACGCCGGGAACGTTCCCCACCGGTTTCCGGGACCGAGTCGCGAGGACCCATCCCGTCGCAGCGTAACGCTCGCGACGTAGCGGTCGTTGAAGTTGTAGTCGGCCTTTCCGAAGAACGACAACAACGCGCTCCGACCACCGGTGCTGAGGACGTTCTTGCCCGCACCGAGGGCGTCCTGGATGTACCGGGAATCCGGATCGGTGTTGATGAGGCTGCCGATCGATCCCTCGATGTACCGGTTGTTGCTCGCGTTGGCTTCCTGCCCGAGCAGGATGTTCAGCGTGTGCTGCGAGAAGAGCACCTTGCTGTATCGCAGGGTGTTGCTCCACGTCCAGTCCGTGAATCGATTCGTGTTCTCGGCCTGGGCGCTGCTGAATGTCGCCTCCGCAACCTCGGGGAAGCTCGGCGTAAAGGTCAGGACCGAGACCTGGCTCAGATTGAACCCGAGGCTGGTCCTGAACGTCAGGTTCTCGACGACGTCGAGGCCCGCGAACACGTTACCGAACATCTGGTCGGTCTTGTTCTCGTCGTCCTTCGCCGCCCATGCGGCCTTGAGCGGATTGCTCTGGTTGCCCAGGCCGGTGGCCTTTCCCGCCGGCAAAGTTCCCATTGATGTCGTAGACGGGAATCACCGGCTGCATCAGAATGTTCTTGCCGAGAATGCCGTCTTCGACGTAGTCGTCCGGATCGTTCGGCATGCCACCGCGATGCCGATTGACGGCGATGGAGAGGTTTTCCCCAAAGCTCAGCCGCCCGCGATTGAACTGGGTGTTGACGCGGACGCTTCCTCGCTTGAAGTCGTTCCACCGCGCCGTGCCGCCCTGGTTGAAGTAGTTGAAGGAGACACGGTAGGCATTGACGTCGCTGCCACCGGACACATCGAAGTTGTAGTCGTGAACCGGCGCCGTCCCGAAGACGGCGTCCCACCAGTTGGTGCCCGCGCTGCCGGGCATGATCAAGGTGTTGGGGAACGAATACGCGTTCGAATTCACCGCGGTGGGCCGGCCAAACGCATCGAACGCCGTGACCACGTTCGCGCAGGAGGCGGGCTGCGGCGTGGCGGCGCAGGCGTTCGGCCAGATGTACGCCGGGATGGACGGACTGTTGGGGTCGCCGTACACGTTGGTCGGAACCGGCTCCCCCGCGTTGAGATAGCTCGCCTTGAGCACCGCGTGATAGTCGAGCGCGTTCGTGATGAGGAAATCGTCGTAGCCGCGCACCGGGCTGGCGATGCCGGTTCTCATCCGCAGGGTCACCTGCGGCGGCCCACCCGCCCCCTTCCTGGTCGTCTCGATGACGATCACGCCATTGTTGGCTCGCGCGCCGTAGATCGAGGCGGCCGATGCATCCTTCAGCACCTGGATGGACGTGATGTCGTTAGGGTTCAGGAAGTTCATGTAGGAATCCTGAACCGGCGTCCCGTCCACGATGTAGAGCGGATCGTTGTTCTGGAACGAGCTGATGCCGCGCACTCGGACGGTGCTGCGCGACCCGGGAGAGCCGCTCGAAACGACCGTGACACCCGGCGCGGTCGCATCGAGCCGCTGCAGGACACTGGCTCCCGTTTGCCGGTTCGCCGCATCCAGATCGACACTGGCGACCGCTCCCGTGATATCCGCTCGCCGTTGTTCCGTGTACGAGGTGACTACCACCTCTTCGAGATAGGGAACCTGCTCCATGACGACGTCGATCGTCGTGCGGCCCGCGATCTGTTGCTGCGTGGCGCGGCGGCCGAGGAGGGAAAAGCTCAGCACCCCATCGGTGGGCGCTCGCAATGCGTATCGTCCGGCCGCGTCAGTCAGCGTCCGCGCATCGCCGCCCTGGACGCGGACAAGAACTTCCCGCAGGGGAGCACCGGTGGGCGCCGTGACCGTTCCCGACACCCCGATCTCCTGGCTCAGCGCGGCTCCGCTCCAGACCAGCGCGAACAGCGCGCTCATCATCGCGACGCGGCGAGCGGCGCCGTTCCGGAACGCACTTCTACCTGACAGCATCTTCTCCATGGGAAACCTCCGAGTGGCGCAGATCGTTCTCATCCTCCGGGGCGTCGCATCACCTGCAGGCCGTGCATTTGGATCAAATCGCGATACGTCACGAGGCGGATGTTGCGCGCCTTGACGGCGGCGCTGAACCGCGGTGACGTAAGGGCGTCGAGCTCTCCCTGACGATTCTTGCTCATGTCGGGGAGCGGATTCGATGTGTTCATGTCCAGTAGCGCACCCAGCTCCGCATCATCGATCCCGACGTGGGTGACCACGAGGTTGAGGCCGGGCTCGAGGCGGTTCACCATGACCAGCAGGCTGTCGAGCTTGGCCCGCGGAGGCGCCGCGTACTGCGGGTCGTGGCTGGTCTCGCCGAAATAGCCCGACATCCCTAACGAGAACTCCCGGGCGAGCCGCTCGGTGATCTCGCGGAACTCGGGGTAGCGCATGACCGTGCCCATGTGGTAATCGACGTAGTCGATCCTGAGGCCGGACCGGAGGGCGCGCTCGATCTGCGCGCGCAGCTCCCGCTCGACCTCCTGCAGGTCGGGGCGGTTCTTGTAGAGGGTGTCAGCGGACGGGAAAAAGTATCCCTCGCGCGTCCACCAGGCTGGGAACCGCCGTACGGCCCAACACCGGTCCCCACCGATAGTTTTTCCACTCCGAGTTGAGCGTCAGGTGAATGCCCGCCGATACCGTGGGGTGCCGCTTCAGGAGCTCGACGGTCTCCTGGTACCACGGCGTGGGAAACATCACCGAGATCGAGACGGGCAAGCCGCTCTCGATCAGCCGCTGGAGGCCCAGGTTCACACTGTGACTCATCCCCGCATCATCACTGCGGATGAGGAGATAGGTCGGCTGGGCGTTGGCCGCACGCGGGGCCGCATCCGTCTGGCCGGCCACACGGGTCGGCGCGCAGGACGAGGAGAGTGGGCACAACAGGAGCAGAGCGAAGAGACCGAGCAGCCGCGTGCGACCCTCCTTGTAAGAGGACCTGAGGCTTGTCGACTTCACACCGCGTTAGGCCGAGCCCGTCACGAGCAAGAAGGCCCGGAAAAGCTAGATCGTATTACGGCCGAGGGGCGGGATTGTCAAGAAGACGTCGGTGAGCGCGCGATCTATCCGCTTGGGGTCTTGTTCTTCACTGGACGCTTCGTCCGGATCACGATGACGCCATTCGCTCCGCGCACACCATAGAGTGCCGTCTCGGCCGGATCCTTCAGCACGTTGATCGATTCGATGTCGTACGGGCTTAGCCCCCTCAGGACGCCGCCGGACCCTGGCGTGATCGGAACGTCATCGAGCACGTAGAGCGGCTCGTTGTTGCCATAAAACGAGCTGACGCCCCGGATTCGGACGACGAGACCCCCTTGCCCCTGTGTAACCGTGACGCCGGCGACGCGACCCTTGAGAATCTCCTCGATGGGCTGGCCGGGCGCGCGCTCGATGTCCTCGGCCGTGACGTCGTCGCGACGTGGCGGCGGCGGATCGGTGTCGGCGCGCTGCGCCGATTTGCACCCGGTGGTGAGAGCAAGGCCGAGCGCGAGGACGAGCGGGATGCGCGAGCAGGACGAGGTCATTGGAACCTCGAAGCGGTAAGTACCTGATTCTGCAGCGTCTACCATCCCCGTGCAAGTGTCCGGGTCACGCCGCCGCCTCGCGCCGAGCGCCAACCAGTGGCATGACGTCGGCGGCGAAGCGTTCCATCTCCTCGACCTGCGGGCTGCACTGCAGGAGCAGAAGATCGACGCCGATCGCGGCGAAGCTTCGCACGCGGTCGGCGACCTGCTCCGGCGTCCCGACCAGTCCGGCGCGCAATCCGCGGTTCGACACCGAGTAGTCCTCGAGGCTCAGCCGTTGCTCGAGCCTCGTGTTCGCCACCCAGTCGCTGTAGTTGCCATACCCGGGCGAGCCAGGCGCGACGTTCGTGATCCGCTCGAGCTCGCGCCGCGCCTCCCGCTCCGTTGACCGGACGATCGCGTACGCCGCCATGCCGAACCCCATCGGGGGAAGCCCCGCCTCCTCGCGACGCCTCGCCAGCTCGGCGATGCGCGGCGCGATGCGTTCCGGCGGGTCGCCATGCATGACGTACGCGTCGCACGTCCGCGCGATGAGCGCCTTCGCCGCGTCCGACTCTCCACCGGCATAGACCGGAGGACGCGGCCGCCTGAGCGGCTTCGGCTCGGCGATCGTCTCATCGACCTGGAAGTATTTCCCGCGGAAGCTGAACGTGGGCTCGCGCCACACACCGTCGACGATCGCGAGCCACTCGGCCGTTCGCGCGTAGCGGTCATCGTGCTCGTCGAACTGCACGCCGTACCGACGGGCCTCGTCGCGCCACCATGACGAGACGACGTTGAGCGCCACGCGCCCGGTCGAGATGCGATCGATGCTCGCCGCCTGCTTGGCAAGAATCGCCGGGTTATGGAAGGTCGGACGCACCGCGATCATGAGCTCGAGTCGCTCGGTCACGGCGGCGAGCGCGGCGGCGGTCGACCACGCATCAAGCGACGGAGCGGTGATGCCCTTGATGTCGTTGAGAAACAGCTCGGCGATGAGCGTCAGATCGTACCCGATCTGCTCGCTGCGCTGGGCGAGACGCCGGACGTACTCCCACGTCGGTGCCATGCCCTCGTCAGGGACGTTGCGCAGCCACCCACCGAAGACGGGCAGCCAGTAGCCGTAGCGCATCAGGCCACCTTCGCCTGCGCGAGGCCGGCGCGTTGCTCCAGATAGTCCACCAGCGGCACCCACGGATCGAAGCCGATGACGTTGGGTGCATCGGCCACGAAGTTCGAGAGTGCATTGATGTCGTAGAAGTAGTGGCGACCGTCGCGATCATCGACGAGGTACTCGATCCCGCCCACGTCGAGCCGCGCCGCGCGAGCGATGTGCTCCACCTGCGCGATGATCTCCGCGGGCGGTCGCGCGGCCTCGACGCGAAGTCCCGTCCGCGGAGCGTCGACGGCGCACGCCCCGCGCACGAGCTCGACGCCCTCGGTCGTCTGGCAGGCGTCCGCCGGGCAGAGATCGAACGATCCCGTCGCGGGATATACGTTGATCGCGTAGAGAAACGAGCCGCCTAACGTCTCGACACGCGTGATGTGGCCGTCGCGGAGCGGCGCGCACTCCTGCACGAGCGCTGTCCCGTCGACGCCGAGCTCGACGCGCCCCTGCTTGACCGCCTCCGTGAGCGCCGCCGTGGTCTCGTACCGGACGATCCCGGCGCCGCTGCCTCCCACGTTCGCCTTGACGAGCACCGGCGCCCGGAGCGCGGCCGCGATCGCCGGCGCCTGCGCCGGGTTGTTGATGACACGAGCGCGCGGGTAGGGGAGCCCGAGCTCCTCGAGCAGGTCGAGCTGCAACGCCTTCGAGAGCTCGAGCCCGTAGACATCCGCGCCGTTCACGACCGGAACGCCGAGGAGATCCAGGTGACGGAGCCAGTGCAGCGTGTAAAAGAGGCTCTGCGCATGTCCCCTGAGATACGCGGATGGGCTCGCCCGATTGACCACCAGCGAATACGGAGCAGAACGCTCGGAGGGATCGAAGGAATGCGAGGCGGCATCGATCCGATCGTAGGGCAAGCCCCGCCGCTCGAGCTCCGCGAATAGCGGAGCGAACCAGTGCGGATGCTCGTGAAAGACGGCGATTGGGCGATGCGGAGCGTGCGCGGCCATGTGTGCTTCTCCTCGACGAGTGGCCGCCGGCGGCCGACATGGGGTCGACCGAAAAACGAAAGCGCCCGAGCGGAAGTTCCGCCCGGGCTGTTCGCGTTTTAGCACCTTGTTTTACGTGGCGGCAATAGGCGGCAAATCACCACGGATTCAGTTGTCTTCGATCACTATAGCTCTGTGTGGTGGTTTCGGTCAAGACGGGAGTTCAACGGCAGAGAGGTCAGAGTTCAGAATGCAGAATCGGCGCGTAGGGCTCAGCCCACCCTGGCGACGACGACGTCGTGGTGCGTGACGAACTCTTCGCGCTCGAGAAGAAAGTCGTCGTCCTCGTCGTAGTAGCGAGCCCGCGCGTAATCGTCGCCGGCGAATCGCGCGATCGCCTGCACGGACTCCCAGAGTGAGGTGAGGAGAAAGTGGGTGACCCCACCCTCGTTTCGGCGTAACAGCAGCAGGCCCCGGTTTCCCGGAGTTGCCGCGATGTCTGCGAGCCCCGTACGGTGGAGAAACGCTTCATAGGCGTCCGCTTTGGCGGTTGGAACTCGACCGTGCCAGGTGCGTGCAATCATGCGTGACTCCGTGCCAGGCCTTCCCAGAATGCCGAGGCGGGCCCGCCAAGGACGTGCTCGAGGAGCGTCGTCAGGCGGGACGCGCTCGAGCGATCGGGGTCCAGCGCCGGATCGTAGATCGTCAACTCGAGCCCGAGCGCTGCCGGGTGGTGGGCGAGCGGAGTCAACAGGTCGGCCAGCTCCTCGAGACTGAGGCCGCCGGGTTCGGGCGAGTCAACGGCCGGGACCACGGTGGGATCGAGCACGTCGGCGTCGACGTGGATCCAGAAGCCGTCCACGTTAGGCGCCAGCCGGTCGATCGTGGCGTGCGCGGCGGCGGCCGCGCCCCCGCTGCGAACCGTCGCGTGGGTGAGATCCAGCACGGGCGATTCGCGCAATGCGTCCTCGCCGTACCAGGGTTCGTCCCAGTCGTCGCGACGGCCGATGACGACCACGTCCTCCCCCCGCACGAGCGGAGCACCCCCGTTGAGGCGGGCGAGGGGCGTGTCCCCCCGACCCACCGCGAGGGCGAGACACATGCTGGCGGCGGAGCCGGTTTGCGACGTCTCGGGCGTCGCGAAATCGGCGTGCGCGTCGACGTAGACGAGTCCCACGCGCGAGCGGCTGCCACGCCTGGCGCCGAGCAGGGCGCCCAGCACGATGCTGCAATCGCCGCCGAGCAGGAGGGTGAAGGCGCCCTTGGCCCGCGCTTGCGCGACGCGAGACGCAATCTGGCGTGAGTAGGTCGCGACGTCCGCCTCGTTCCGCGGCCGACCCTGCGGCCGAACAAAGTCGCGATACGGCGGTGGGAGCACGTCGCCGAAGTCGCGCGCGGCGATTCGAGACCCGAGTCGCTGCTCGCGCAGCACCGTGGGCGCGAGGTCGAGGCGACGCGCCGTGCCGTCGTCGTACGGGCGGATGCCGATACTCGATGGTGCGCCTACGAGGGCGATGCGACGATGCACGGGAGTCCCTCCAGACGGGATATTACCAGCCAAAGCCATATTGATGGTGATACATTATCTCTTACCTGTCAAGAGCGCTATGCTGGTAATACACGCCGCGACCCGCTACATTGGCCCCATGCCTGCGCACCGCTTCGAGCTCATCGGTGGCGACGCCGTCCTCGACTTCGTGAACACCATTCACGACTGGACCGCTCCGGAGCCGCGTGACTACGTGCCGACCTTCCCTGAAGCGCTGCGGTTCGCGGAGACGGCGGGTATCCTCTCGGGCCCGGAATCGAGGCGCCTCGCAGCCCTGTCGGCGGGGGCGGAGCTGCGGCGCCTGCGCGATCTCCGTACGCGCCTCGAGCGCATGCTGCGCGCGATACGGGACGGGCGCTCGCCAGGCACAGACGACCTCGAGGCGCTGGCCAGTGACGCGGCGGAGGCGGCGCGTGTGGCGCGATTGCGCTCCGAGAAGGGGCAGTTGAGACGCGTCCTCGACTCGGACGCCGCCGGGGTCGCAACGGTGCGCTATCGGCTGGTCGAGGCGATGGTCGCGCTGGTGACCTCGGACCGCCTGGAGCGCGTGAGCCGCTGTCCCAGCTGTGGCTGGTTCTTCGTGGATACCAGCAAGAACCGATCACGGCGGTGGTGCAGCATGACGATGTGCGGCAGCGCCGTGAAAGCGCGCAACTACTACTGGCGGACGAAACGCCGTCGCGGAAAAGCGTAGCCGTGGCGCCGACGCTCGTGTTCATCGTCAGACCGCCCGCGGTCGGCAAAATGACCGGGAGTGTACGACGAGCGAGCGGACTATCTCCGCATCGACAACACCCATGTGTCACCGGGCGACGTGGCACAGCGAGTCGTCGAACGGTTCGGGCTGGCTCTTCTCGCCAGGGAAGGATAGGTTCGCCCTCTCACAATTCGTCCGAGGATCCCATGCGTATCCTGGCCTTGAGCTGCTGCGTTGCCGGTCTCGTCGCCTGTTCGACCGCCGACCGTGATGTGGCGACGGACACCGCCGCCGGCGCGACCGACACGGCGCCTGTAGCGAGTACCATCGCCCTGGCGGACCTCGCCGGCACCTGGAACGTGACGGCGACGCCGGAGAGCGGCACCGATACGTCCATCACGCGATACACGATGACCGCGACGTCCGACACCAGCGGATGGACCATCCGCTTCCCCAATCGCCCACAACCTGTGCCGGTGCGTATCGTCGCCGTGCAAGGTGACAGCGTCGTGACCGAGGCGGGACCATTCCAAAGCGTTCGCCGACAGAACGTTCAGGTCAGCACACGCAACGTGCTGCGCCGAGAAGGCGATCGCCTCGTCGGCTCGACGCGCGCCCGCTATCAGACGACGGGCTCGGATACCGTGCTCGTGCTCCGGACCGAAGCGACGCGCGCGCCGTAACCCGCGAGACGCGCGGCACGAGGGCTCACTCTCTCACGCGGAGATGGCGATGGTTTCCCTGACATCATTGCTGGTCCCGGTCCTCGTCTCCGCGGTGATCGTGTTTCTCGCCAGCTCGATCATGAACGCGGTTCTCACGTACCACTTCAGCGATGTGACCAAGGTGCCGGACGAGGACGGGGTGATGGCGGCCCTGCGCCGGTTCAACATTCCTCCCGGCGACTACATGATTCCGCGGGCGCCTTCGATGAAGGCGATGAAGGAGCCGGCGTTCAAGGAGAAGATGAGCCAGGGACCCATCGCCGGTGATGACGGTATTGCCCCCCGGGCCGTTTCACATGGGAAAGAACCTCGTGCAGTGGTTCATCTACTGCGCGCTCATTGCGATCTTCGCCGCGTACATCGCCAGCCGCACCCTCGGGCCCGGCGCGGCCTATCTCTCCGTGTTTCGCGTCATCGGGACGGTCGCCTTCATCGGCTTCGTCGGCGGCCTGTGGCAGGACTCCATCTGGTGGAATCGGAAATGGAGCACGACGGTCAAGCACACCTTCGACGGCCTCGTCTATGCTCTCTTGATGGCTGGGACGTTCGGGTGGCTCTGGCCGAACTGAGGCAATGAGGCTCTGAGGCTGTCCAACGAGTGGCTCCTCGCCTAACGGCTCGCCTGGGCGCCTTCCTGGTGGGAGTGGTTGCCTGCGGCGAGCCCGCGGGCGACCGCGCCACCGGCGATGCCTCGGCTGGTGCGGATTCGCCGATCGTCATCGAGGGCGACTTCTCGGCCGCGCGCACGCCCTGCCCCGCCGGGGCGACCTATACGCTCGGCGACACGCTCGCATGGGCGACGATGATCGAGGAGGGAAAGCGCGTCGTCCTGCGTGCGAACGGCGCGGTCGTCGACACCGTGGACGTGCACTTCGGCGTGCACCATGTCGGCCGCGATTCGCTCGTCTTTTTCCCCGTGCTCAAATACGACGCCGATTCCGCCGAAGTGGCCTCGATATCGGCGCCACCGGCGTGGCCGACCGATCACGTCCTGTGCACGCCTGCGGGGCGGCGTCTGCTCAGCGAGATCGTGCCGCACTTCAACTCGGGATTCTCGTCGCCCTCGGTCATCGATTCGACCGTTTACTACTGGGGGATGAAGCCGGAGGGAAGCCAGGGAAGCTACCGCCTCTATGCCATGCGCTACTCCCCGCGGCAGGCCCGCCTGGATTCGCTGTACCTCCGCGAGGAATCCCCTGCCACCGACTACCGCTACTTCTACGGTCCACCGTTCAAGGAGAACGGGACGATCATCTTCGAGGGGGGGAAGGCGCGGGTGGTGGTCGATCCGATAACCTGGCGGGCGTTGCGGGTCGAGATCGATACCGTGGTTGTGTTGCCCTAGGCGATGGCCATCCGCGTTGTCCGCCTCGGAGCTCCTCGAGCGGCCGGCGAAGGCGTACGCCTGGGGACCGTTAGGCGACCTCCGCGCGGCGTGCGAAAGGAGGACTTCGCGTCGAAGGACTACTTCGACGTCTGGCTCCCGGAGCTCGCCCCCAGCGCCGAGGTGGTGTCGTGGGCGCTGTCCGAGCCGTGGACGGACGCGCGCTGGAAACGGTACGTACAACACTACCGTAGGGAGATGCGCGAACCGCGGGCGCGCCACCTCATTGAGCTTCTCGCGGCGCTGTCGCACCAGACGAGCTTTTCCGTGGGGTGCTACTGCGAGAATGCCACGCGCTGTCACCGGACTCTGCTGCGGGAGATGCTCGCAGATGCCGGGGCCTCGATCGAGGACGGACCATGACCTCACCCGCCGCGCCCCTGGAGCACCGAACCGCGCGCGTCATGCACCTCGCGCGCAACCCGTGGGTATTCGATCCGCTCCTGGGCATCGCGCTCGGGCTGCCCATCCTCGGGATCGGTGGGCGCATCGCCATGCGCGTCATCGCGCACGCCACGAACGTCGCGCCCGGCTTCTCCCTCGGCGGCACGATGACGGTCGTGGGCCTGGGCGCGGTGAGCGGTGCGGCAGGCGGGCTGATCTACGCGATTCTCGTTCGCGTGCTGCGCGACCGCGCCACCGTGCGTGGCGTGATCTTCGGTGTCATCCTCATCCTGCTCACGCTGCGCGGGACGGATCCATTTACCCCGCTCACCCTCAGCCTCTTTCTCCCGCTGACCCTGCTCTACGGGACGCTACTGCACCTCGTCCATCGACTGCGGTTCACTTGACGACGAACGGCATCGTCGCGAGAAGTACGCCACCGCCACTGCGCACTTCGAGGCGCATCGGCCCAGTGTCGGGTGGCGTCAACACGAAGTCGAATGTCTCACCGATGGTGATGGGCTGACGCGCGACTTGCATCACCTGGCGCTCGTCAGGCAGGTCTGCGCCATCCTTCGCCAGCGAGCGCCAGCGCACGAGTGAGGAGTCCCGCGATACCTCGACACGGATGCCGGGGCGGCCGATGGTGATGTTGATGAGTCGGATCCGATGCGCCACGCCAGCCCGGAGCGCCACCGGTTGCGGCGAAAGCGTGCCGTTGAGCAGGACCGCCCGTCGCGCGACATCCGGCTGACGCGGCGTAGAGATCAGGACGGGAATGTCCGTCGTGGCGTCGTAGGGTTTGTCAGGATCGACGACCAGGAGCGCTCCCGACAGACCGGCCGGTTGCTGGCGTGGCTCGTCCACATGCGTGTGATAGATGAACGTGCCCTCACGCGGTGGAGTGAAACGCGCCTCGAACGAATCGGCGGGCGCAATCGGTGGCGACAGGCGGCGATTGTCTCCGCTGAACCCGGCCACACCGTCGAAGTAGCTGTCGAGCTCGATGCCGTGCCAGTGCACCGCCGTCGGCTCAGGCGTGCGATTGACCACCATGATGGAGACGGGCTCGTCTCGCCGAAGCACGATCGGAGGGCCGCTGCGCACCATGGTATCGATCGCCGACTCGATTCCGCGCTCGTGAAGGGTGAACGCGTAAAACGGCCGATCCTCCGTCCCGCCCGCGGGCCGCGCCAGCAGTCGCAGACGACGGCGCCCCGCGTCGCGTCGGGTCTCCCCGTTCTGTTTCGCCGCTCGGCGCGGCGCTACCTCGACGCCCAACACCAGTCCGCTCATCCCCTCGAGAGCGTGGTTGCCAGCGTGTTGCGCGTGTGCGCCCTTCGGCGACGCGGGCAAGGGCATGCCTAACGGGGCGCGTGCCGCGAAGTGAGCCGTGAAGTGGCAGTGAAACAGCCAGTTTCCCGGGCGCTCCGGCACCCACGTGATCGACGCGGTTCTGCCCGGGGTCAGGCGCTCGGTGACCACCATGTCACGAGCCGATTCCGCGTAGGTCGTATCGCGCAGGCCGTCGCCGCGACCGTCAACGTGAAAGTAGAACCCATGAAGATGCATGGGATGAACGTCGGCCGACGCGTTGATCAGGTGCCAGCGCACGGTATCGCCGACGCGTTGCGTAAACCGCGACGTGTGCGGCCACGAGCGACCGTTGACGACGAGGAGCAGCCATTGCTGCGCGGGGCCACTCTCGGTCCCGACCGTGTCGGACCACTCGCCAAACACCAGGACACGCTCGTGGCGCCCGGTCGCGCCAGGCCGATCGACGATGATCGCGCCCGAGAGTTGGCCGTCTTCCTTTGTGCGCAAGCGGAACGGCCGCCCCATTGTGGTGCCCCAGTAGTAGTACGTCCCGGGCGCGTCGAGGCGGAACGTCACCTCGCGCGTCGCACCGGGTGGGATCGTCACCGGCTCGGGGGCTACGCTCGCCGCAACCGGCCGCGAGAGGAGGCCGTGCACGGTAAGCGCGCTGTCCGACAGCGAATTCGTGATCGAGGCGATGACCTCCGTCCCGGCGGGCACCCGAATCAGCGGACCGGGGATCTGCAGCCGTCGGCCCACCTCGGCGAACGCGACCATTTGCGTGTTGGGGCCGTCGTCTCCATGCGGATACCAACTGCCCATCCGCGTCTCGAGGCGCAGGCGGAGCACGCCGTTCGTGAGCGTCCCCGCCGAGCGCTCGTTGTCATGCGTCTGAATGCGCTCGGGCGCAGGCGGTCGCCTAACGTCGGCAGCCGACGTCAGGAACGCCAGCGTGAGCACCGCGAGTGATGCGAGACGCGGCATCGCGTCCTCCGGAAAGGTGTGTCCCCTCCCTCCCTCACCGCCCGAAGTCGAGGTCGACTCGAGTATACACGAACCGCCCGTTATACCCGAACGGAGATGCGGGCGGGTATGGGAAAATGTCGAAGCCGTTGTTGTACGACATCCGATCCGGATACGTATCGAGGAGATTGCGCGCGCCCACCGCGATCTTGAAGATCCGCGCGGCCGTGTACCCGAGCTCGACGTCAAACAGCCCCTTCGCCGAGTAGGTGGTGACGTCATTGCCGCTGTAGCTGTACAGCGACGACGTGTACTTCCCGTAGTAGGAATACCGCGCGAGCCCGTTCCATGACCCGCGGCGATACTGGCCGGTCACGATGCTGCGCCACTTCGGCCGCTCCTGCGTCATCGCCAACAGACCGCCTTCATCGAACCGTCCGATCAGCTCTTCATCGGTTCCCTGAAGCTCGGCCGGCAACGGAATGCAGCATTCGTTCGGGATCGTCGTCTTCGTGTAGTTGAACGCGGCGTTCAACCCGAACTCGCCCCCCGTCGTCGGCACCCGATAGTCCGCGGTGAAATCGATCCCGCGCGTGCGCGTATCGATCGCGTTGGTGAAATACTGCGCCGCCTCGGCGCGCGAGCCCGTTCCGCGAAGAATCGCCGCGACGCTATCGGTGTCGAGGAAGCCGGTGAGAACGATCCGGTCGTCGACGTTGACCAGAAAGAAGTCGGCGGTGACGGTCAGATGCTCCGTCGGCGAGAGTGCGACGCCAGCGCTGAAGTTCCGGGACGACTCGGCTTCCAGATCCCGTGCGCCGAGGGCGCGCGACTCGCGAGAATTCACCGGGAAGATGCCGATCTCGAATGGAATCGGCGCGCCGGTGATCTCGTCGGCCTTGAAGTTGGTAACGACGCTCGAGTAGAAGCTCTGGTTGAGCGACGGGGCGCGGAAGCCGGTGCTGACCGCGGACCGAAAGGTGACCTTCGTAGACGGCTGAAAGCGCATGGCGAGCTTGCCGGTGACCTTCGAGCCGAAGTCGCTGTAGTTCTCGAATCGCGCCGCGACGTTCGCGAGCAGTCTCGGCACCAGGTCTCCTTCCAGATCGACGTACGCGCCAATGTTGCTGCGGTCGGCGTCCGCGGCGTCCTCCGGACGAAATCCGGGGAAGACCTGCGAGCCCGACGGTGCAATACTATTGTCCGACGCTGGATGGAAGCCATTGATGTACGATGCCCGCTCGCCGGCCGTGATCTCATAGTTCTCCCGCCGGTAAGCAGCGCCGATCGCAATGTGAATCGGCGAGGCGAGCCCAAGCTCGAACTCCCGGTTCAGGTCCACGCTGAAGATCCCTTCCGAGAGCCCCAGCTCACCGGCGAAAAAGCTCGTTTGATTGGGGATGCCCGGATCGTCCGTCGTTCCAAGCACGCCATCCTGGCCGGGCGCGCAGGGCGCATCGAGACACGGACCTAACGACGTGTTGAGCGTGTTGTCGAGGTTGTACTCGAATGCGTTGCGCCCGTAGGTAATGCTGAAATCGTATCCCCAGCCTGCCCCGATACCTCTCGCCCCCACCACGGCCGACAGATCGACGACGTCCGGCGCGAACCGGGGAAGGAAACCGTTCTCGTAGATCTCCGTCCAGTTGCGCTCGCTCGACGGCGGGCGGAAGTAGCCGAAGCCGGTACCTTCGCGCTTGCTGTACCCGCCGAACGCATAGAGGCCCGCGGCGCCGGCGGCACCGAGCGGCAGGCGAAGCGTCGCGAACGTCATGAGATCCTTCGACGCCCCGTCCCCCCAGTGATGATTCGGCATCGGAATCGGATTGTTCTTCGCGACGAGGTCGCCGTTGACCACGTCGTCCGCATCGCCCCCGAACTGCGGCTCGGAGTCCGGTCCGGCCCGGTTCGTCGGGTCGCGATCGCGGTATTCAGCGAACAGGCTGAGTGAGCCGCCTCCGAGGGGGACGCCCCAGCCACCGTTGATGTCGAGCGTCCGACCATCGCGCGGGAAGCTCGGACGCTCGCCATTGACGGGCAGCGCGGCCGGGTTCTCCTCACTGGTCATGTATTCGCCGAGGTCGACGCTGAAGAAGGGAGCGAATGCGCCTTCCTTGAGGACGACGTTGACGACGCCGGCGATCGCGTCGGAGCCATATTGCGCCGCGGCGCCGTCGCGCAGCACCTCGAGCCGCTCGATGGCGCTCGCCGGGAACGCGTTCATGTCCACGCCGCTCGAGCCGGCCCCCTGCCCTGCCCCGTAATAATGAATGAGCGCGGTGTGATGCCGGCGCTTTCCATTGAGCAGCACCAGCGTGTGATCGGGACTCAAGCCGCGCATGGTGAACGGCCTGACGATCTCCGACGCGTCGGACACGCTCTGCCTCGGAAAATTCACCGACGGTGCAAGCTGGGCGAGAATCTGAGCGGTCTCGGTCGTGCCCTGCGAGCGGATCATCTCCGGCGTGAACACGTCGACGGGAACCGCCAGCTCATCGGCGGCGGTATGCGTGGCGCGTGACCCGACTACGATTGGCGCGAGGGTGTTGGCGACGTTGCGAAGGGTGAAATCCTGCTGGACGGTTCCGCCCGCGACGACGATGACGCGTGGCGCCGGTGCGATGTCGACGTAACCGATGCGGCGGACGCGCACGATCGCCGGGCCTGCGGGAACCGCGCTGATGACGTATTCACCAGTGGCACCGGTCATCGCGCGCAGCGCCGTCGCCTCCACCCACACGACTGCGTCCGCAACTGGAGCTCCGGTCGTGTCTGCGACGCGCCCGCGGATGGCGCCACCCTGCGCGAGCGCCGTGACGGGTACGAGCGTGGTCATCGCCATCGCCAGCGCCACCAGCTTCAGAATGCCCCGCATAGTCCCTCCGTCAATATGGATCGACCGTGATGGAGAATGGGATACGGCGCCTGGCGCACAGCGTCAAGCATCGCGTTGGCTACTTCCCGTGACGCAGCGGCGGTTCTACTATGGGGTCACTCTGTGTCGCGCGCCTCCCATGCCCGACCTCCGTGTCGCAACGGTCGACGACGTCCCGGCAATCCGGGCGCTCATTGATGCCTCGGTTCGCGTACTGAGTGCCGGATACTATTCCGAAGAACAGATCGCGAGCTCGTTGCGCTGGGTCTTTGGCCCCGACTCGCAGCTGATCGCGGACGGCACGTATTTCGTCATCGAGGCAGAAGGAGCAATCGTCGCCGCGGGGGGATGGAGCCGCCGCGCCACGCTGTATGGTGGCGACCAGATGAAAGGGGCTGCCGACCCAGTACTCGATCCCGAGCGAGAACCGGCAAGGATCAGGGCGTTCTTCGTTCACCCCCTGTGGACTCGGCGAGGCCTCGCCCGTCAGCTGTACCAGGCCTGCGCCGACGCCGCTCTGGCTGCCGGCTTCCGAGAGTTGGAGCTCGTATCCACCTTGCCCGGCGAGCCGCTGTATCGCGCCCTCGCCTTCGCCTCCGTCGAGGAGCTCGTGATCGGGATGCCTGACGGGCTCGGGCTGCGCGTGATTCGTATGCGGAAGACACTGAATGGCGATTGCAATCCGACACCGGACTCTCCCCCGTGATGGATCCGCTATCAGACGCCAAGATCGTCGACTCCTGGCGCAAGAACGCCGCGCCGTGGACGAATGCCGTGCGCGAGAGCCAGATCGAGAGCCGCACGCTCGTCACCAATCAGGCGATCATTGACGCCGTCCTCGGCCGGTCGCCTAACGTCGTGCTCGACATTGGGTGCGGAGAGGGGTGGCTGGTACGCGCTCTCGCGACACAGGGCATCCGCGCCATCGGCGTCGACGTGGTGCCTGCCCTCGTCGAGCAGGCCGCCCGCGCCGGCGGCGGGGAGTTTCATGTCGCCTCGTACGAGGCGCTCGCGGAAGGCGAGCTCCGGATCAGAGTCGACGTCGCCGTGGCGAACTTCGCGCTGCTCGGTAAGGATTCCGTCAACGACCTGATCCATCACGCGCCCGCCCTGCTCAACGAGGGTGGCGCGCTCATCGTGCAGACGCTGCACCCGCTGATCGCCAGCGGCGATCAGCCTTACATGGATGGGTGGCGCACCGGCTCGTGGGCGGGGTTCGGCACCGAGTTCACCGATCCCGCACCCTGGTACTTCCGCACCCTCGAGACCTGGATAAAGCTCTTCAGCGAGAGTGGATTCCGGCTTCTCGAGGTGCGCGAGCCGCTCCATCCGAACACGCAGAAGCCCGCCTCCGCTCTTTTTATCGCCGAGGTGTCTGGCTAGCGGACGAACACGGCACTATCCTACTGCCCGCCCTCGTACCGTCCCGTTCGCCCATGGGACTTCTACGGACCTGGAGTTCAACGATGACTCTCTGTTCCGTTCGACACGGCGCATTGTCACTCACTCTGCGAGCGTTCGTGGTGGCCGATCGGTGAGTCCGAGCACGAAGGCGCGCGCGCGCCGCAAGTTCCCGGCGAAGATTCTTGCGGCATTGCGCGACGACAACGTGATCGGCATCCGCGCCGGCACCGAACCGCACCGGTTCATTGGCATTCGGTTCGTGATGGTCGGCGATCGCGTCTTCGTCAGATCGTGGAGCCTCAAGCCACGAAGCTGGTATCGCACGTTCCTCGAGGAGCCACGCGGCGCAGTGAGCGTGAAGGGACGGGAGATCCGTGTTCGCGCCGTGTTCACGAAGAGCGAGCGCTTGAAGGATGCCGTGTCTCGCGCGTACCTCGAGAAATACCATACGCCCGGCTCGTCGAAATACGCGCGCGACCTCGGCCGCGCGAAATCACGGGGAACGACGACCGAGCTGGTTCCGCTCTGAGGCAGCCTTCGGGAGCCGGTACGCGCCTGAGTTTTCGCGAGGCACGCTCGAAGGAGGACGTCAAAGCGGTCGTCGCACTTCGCACCGCGACCGCGCGGGATCTGACGGAACGATTCGGCCGGGGCCATTGGTCGGGCGAGCCGACTGAGCGAGGCACGATGTACGACTTGCGCATCTCGAGGGTGTGGCTGGCGCGAAGCGGGCGAGCCGAGGTTGCGACGTTCGCGCTCGGCACACGAAAGCCGTGGGCAATCGACAAATCGTATTTCACCCGCTGCGAGCGGCCGCTCTATCTCACCAACATGGCGGTGCGTCCGGATTATCAGCGACGTGGCGTCGGGCGGGTGTGCATCGACGAGATCGTTGCCATTGCCCGCGCCTGGCCGGCGGACGCGATCCGTCTCGACGCCTACGACAGTCCGGCCGGGGCTGGCGGCTTCTATTCGCGAGCCGGGTTCCGCCACGTCGGGGATGCGACCTATCGCGGCGTTCCCCTGGTGTATTTTGAGATGCTCCTGTAGTTCGAAGTGGGCGTTTGGAGTCTAGGCGGAGTGGCCATGGTCGTCGACCGTACTGACGGCGGGGAAACGGTATTCCAGATGTTCGCCGCACGTGCGCGCCAGCGATCGCGCCGATCGTTGGTCGAGCAGGCGATGGCCTCCTCGGTCGCCGCCGCGGCGACGCTGGTTTTCGCGCCTGGCTGGTGGCCGGTCGCGGCGATGCTCGGCGCCGCCGCGAGCTACGCGAGCTGGGGACTTCTCGACCGCCACCCGCGGTCGCTGCGTAACCGACTCACGCTGGGCGTTGTTGCCGCGGCCGCGGCCGGGCTGGTGGTTCTCGCCATTGTCGGTATTGGTCTCGCGGCCTTTACCGGCGATGGACGGAGTCCGTACGGCACGTGCTACGATGCCAACGGCCGCGCCTTCGCCTGCGATGCCCAGGGACAACGGCGCCTGTGACGCCGCGCGCGCGCTGGGCCTGTCTGGTTGCGCTCGCCGCCACATCATCACCCTAGAGGAGTGACGGATGCCGAAGGCTCGCAAATCAGGATGGAAGACCTGCTCGCGCGGACACAAGTATCGTGGCGCGCGATGTGAGATCTGCTGGCGGCGCGCCAATGCGAGGGGAGCAGCGCGAAAGCGCGGGGCGTCGAAGCGCGCCCGGTAGGATGCCGCCCCGGCCGCTGACCCGCCTTCGCAAGATGTGCCTCGCCCTTCCCGAGGCGCACGAAGTCGAGGCGTGGGGCGAGCCAACGTTCCGCGTGCGCAACAAGATCTTCGCGATGTACGCGGACGCGTCGACCCACCACGGCGGTGGACGCTCGTCGGTGTGGTGCAAGTCGGTGCACGTCAATCAGGAGTTTCTCATCCGCGAGGCACCCAACCGGTTCTTCAAGCCGCCGTACGTGGGCCCGAGCGGATGGGTGGGCGTCTACCTCGACGGGAAGTGCGACTGGGCGGAGCTGGGCGACATCCTCCGCGAGGCATACCGCCTGGCGGCGCCGAAAAAGCTGGCGGCGGCGTTAGGGCCGGACTAGTCCCGCACGCGCACCGGAATCCGCGTTCGCACCGGCGGCAACCCACGGCCCACCGTCAGGATTTCGAGCGTCAGCTCCCGTGTCTCGGACGGCGTCAGCTCGACATCCCACGTCTCTCCCGTGCCCATCGCCAAGCGCGCGGGGCGCGCGACCGCCTGGTTCGCGGGCAGGGTCGCCCCGTCTTTGGCGAGCGGGCGCCATCGCTGTACCACGGTGTCAGCCAGAAGTCGCACCAGCCTGCCCTCGTTAGGTGCTAATGCGAGAAAGCGCAGCCGGTACGTCGTGCCTTTGCGGAGCTCGAGCGGCACGACCGTCGTGTCCCCGTTCACGTTCGGCGACTGCGCGGCGGACCCACTCGTGCTGAGCATGAGAATGCGATCGGTCATCGGGTCTCGCGGCTGACCCGGCTCGAGGACGATGAGCGGGCCATACAAGCCGCCGATCATCTGCTCGACCTCATGGGCGTGGGTGTGATACATGAAGGTACCGGCCCGCGGCGGCGTCATGCGCGCGACGAAGGAATCGCCCGGTGCGATCGTCGGTGCCAGACGCTCGCCAATGCCGCTCCAGTGACCGACACCATTGAAGTAGCTGTCGAGCTCGATCCCGTGCCAATGCACGCTGACCGGCTCCCGTGCGCGATTGACGACCGTGATCGCCGCCGGCTCCCCGCGCACCAGCGTAATCGTCGAGCCCGGGAGTCGGAGCGAGTCGGACGTGGGCTCGCGATCGCCCTCCTGAAGCACGAACGCGAAGGCGCTGCGGCCGCCGTAGAAGGCGGGGCGTTGGGTCACGAAGAGCCGGAGCTCGCGCTGCGGCGGGTCGGGTAGACGGGCCGGATCGTTAGGTCTCGGCCGGACGTGAATCCCCATCACCAGGCCGGACATCTCGTGGACACCGCCCGGGGCCGAGCCGTGCGAGCGGTGCTCCGCGGGAAACAGGCCCGAGGGTCGCGAGTGCCCCGAGATGTGCTCAACGACGTGGCAGTGGAAAAGCCAGTTCCCCGCCGTGTGGGGTGACCACGTCATCCCCATGGTCGTTCCACGCACCACGAGCTCGGTGACGACCGTTCGTCGGTCGGGTTCGGCGAAGAGCGTGTCGCGCGTCGCGTTGCCGCGCGCGTCGACGCGGTAGTAGAACCCATGCAGATGGAGGGGATGACCGCGTCGCGTCGCATTGATGAATCGCCAATGGAGCGTGTCACCGACGCTATAGGACAGCCGCTCGGTGTTGGGCCAGGCGCGCCCGTTGAACACGAGCACCTCTTGTCGCTTCTCGACCGGCGTTCCGAACGGCGTTTCGTTACCCCGCCACAACCCAACCACGAACACGCGGTCGGTGGCGGGTTGCGGAGCGCCCAGGGTGTCGACGATGATCGCCCCGCTCAGCTGACCGTCGGCCATGTGCCCGAACGGAAAGGTGTCGCGCGACGTGCGCGCGTAGTAGAAGTACGTTCCTGCCGCGGCCGCGCGGATCTTGAGCAGCGTGCTCTTCCCCGGAGCGAGGTCGAGGCTGTCCGTTCGTTCCGCCGGACGGTCCTGGAGCCCGTAGACGCGCAGCGTGTCGGGGAGCGCGTTTCGGACGTTGACCTGGATCTCCGTCCCGACAGGTACGCGAATGAGTGGGCCAGGAATGCGCGGCGGCTTCCCCTCTTCGGCGAATGCGTACACCGACAGATCGGGAGCGCTGGGACCCTCTGGTCGCCAGATCGCCGGTTGGGCGACGAGGCGCAGCGTCAGCACGCCAGAACGCAGCGCACCCGCGGGGGTGCGATTGTCGTTGAAAACGACCCGCGCTGGCTTTTGAGGGGAAACGGGCGTGGTGACGTCGTCGAACGTCGACGGGCCCATCATCGCCACCACCCCCAGCGCGAGGATGGTCAGGGACTGCGGCATTGCGAATCCCACTGTTGCGGAGCAGACATGCTACGCCGAACACCCCGCCGACACAATAGTATCGAGGCGATGGCTGGCGTGAGCGTGGTGCCGCCGCCGCGGTCGTCGTATCATCGGGCATGAGCCGTTCGCGAGTCATGCCCTGAGCCAGGCGCCGCTGTGGCGATGCGAGCAGTGCGGCCGCGAATTCGCCAATCGCAATCAGACGCACGCCTGCGGCAAGCACGATCTGGAGCACCACTTCGCCGGCAAGCCCGCGCGCATCCGCAAGATGTTCGATGCCGTGGTGGCGGCCATCCGCGACATCGGGCCGGTGGAAGTTCTTCCCGAGAAAACGCGCATCGCCTTCCACGTTCGCATGTCATTTGCCCAGGTGACGCCGCGTCGAGCGTGGCTCGATGGACACGTCGTGCTCGCGCGACGACTCGAGAGTCCGCGCTTTCGGAGCGTCCAGACGTTTTCGCCGCGCAATCACCTCCACGCTTTCCGCATCATGACCCTGGAGGAGATCGACGCCGAATTTCGGGGGTGGCTGGCCGAAGCGTATGCGGTGGGCGAGCAGAAACACCTCGCCAAAGGGCGCGAGCGGGGGTAACGTGCGGTGGTCGATATTGGAGGCTCGAGTGATCGAAAACCGTGTACACACGTGACCGTGATTGACGCGAGGCGGCTGCTTCTCATCGCGCTGCTCGCCTGCTCCCCTGCAGCACGCGACAGCGTCGACACCGCGTCGGTCACCGCCGATACGACGCGTGATTCCGCGGTGGCCGCCGACACGGCTCCGCCACAATGGATCGTTCGCGCCGATGGAATCGGTCGCCTCCGCGTGGGGGTGTCGCTCGCGGCCGCCTCGCGGACGTTAGGCGAGACGCTGCGCGTGACACAGGCCGGGTGTGATCATGTGAACCCCGCGTCGCTGCCCGAGGGAGTTCTCCTGATGGTCATCGACGACACCGTTGCGCGTGTCGAGATCGACTCGGCCGGCATTCGGACTGCCGAGGGAGCGCAGGTGGGCGACAGTGAGTCGCGCGTGCTCGAGCTGTACGGCGCCCGGGCGCGGATCGAGCCGCACAAGTACACCTATCCTGACGGCCACTATGTCGTGGTGACCCCTCCGGGCGACAGCCTGCACCGCATCATCTTCGAGACCTTGAAGGGTCGCGTTACCACCTATCGCGCCGGCCGGGTGCCGGCCGTGCAGTTGGTGGAGGGATGCAGTTGACTGCAATGCGGAATGCGGAATGCGGACTGCGGAAGTCGATAACGTGTTTCTCAGTCGAACGAATTCCGCGGTCCGCATTCCGCATTCGTCGTCGCCGCTAGAGGAGCCTTATGTCTAAATCCACCGTCCACTGCTACGTCTTCGACACGCTGGCCGACTGGGAGCATGGCTTCGCGATCGCGGGCGTCCACAACACGCAATTTCACCGCGTGCCCAATCAGTGGCAGGTCCGCACCGTTGCATTGCGACGCGATCCCATCGTCACGTCTGGCGGAGTGCGCATCGTCCCCGACCTCACGCTCGATGAGCTCGCACCTGCGGACAGCCGGATGCTGCTCCTGCCCGGAGGCGATGTGTGGGACGAAGGGGGAAACACCGAAGCTGTCGAGAAGGCTCGGGAGTTTCTCGCGAGCGGAGTTCCCGTCGCGGCGATCTGCGGCGCGACGGCGGGTCTCGCGCGCGGCGGGCTCCTCGACGAGCGCCGTCACACCAGTAACGCGCGCGAATACATCGCGGCAACCGGCTATCGCGGCGGTGCGCACTACGAGGACGAGCCCGCGGTGACCGACGGCGACCTCATCACCGCCGCGTCGATGGCGCCGCTCGAGTTCGCGTATCACATCTATCGGCGATTGGATCTCTACGACCCCGAGGTGCTCGAGGCGTGGTACGGGCTGTTCTCGACGCGGAAGCCGGAGTACTTCGCGGAATTGGCTCGGCTGGTATCGTGATGTCGGGCTGTTGATTCCCGAGGGGTCAGGAGTCAGGAGTCAGGGATCAGGGGGTGTCAGGGAATGAGGTTCACAGGAGTGCGCGAGCCGTTCTCCTCCAACCTATTCCCTGACACCCCCTGACCTCTGACTCCTGACTCCTGACCCCTAACAACTCTCCACCGCACCGAGATGACAGATACCGAGCGGGCGAAGATGCTGCGCGGCGAGCTGTACCTGGCGTCGGATCCGGTGCTCGTCGGCGCGCGACAACGGGCGCGGCTGCTCTGGATGCACTTCAACGCGTCTTCACCTGAGAACAGCGCGGAGCGCCTCGCGATCCTCATGGATCTCCTCGGCAAGGTGGGGCCAGGAGCGTGGATAGAGCCGCCATTCTATTGCGACTACGGAACCCAGATCGAGCTCGACGAAGACGTGTTCCTCAATTTCGGCTGCGTCCTGCTCGATCCCGCTCCTATTCGGATCGGCGCACAAACCCAGCTCGGCCCCTACGTCCAGCTCTACACCGCCGATCACCCTCGTGAGGCAGCGGCGCGCGTCGCTGGACCAGAGCTCGGAAAGCCCATTACCATCGGTAAGCGGGTGTGGATCGGCGGGGGCGCGATCGTGCTCCCGGGCGTGACCATCGGCGATGACACGACCATCGGCGCGGGGAGCGTGGTCTCCCGCGACATCCCATCAGGCGTGGTGGCGGCAGGCAACCCCTGCAAGGTGATTCGCAGACTCTAGGATAGGCACGCCTTTCGCGCGGTCTGCTAGTCAAAGCGGCGGAGGAATAGTATGCGAGCCATTGGCATCACGCTCGCCTGGGCGAGCGTAGCCCTGACGGAGCTTCCCGCACAGCAGCAGACGTCTGACGCCATCCCTCGCGAGCTCGCGGTCGCCCTGCTCGACCGCTGGGGGATGTCGGCGACCTCGGTCGAGATCGTGGTTGGCCGCCGGCCGGAAAGCTTTCCGGCCGACGCCCTTCCCCGTGAGCGGATCAGAATACTCGGCGGCTCGGAGCGCGACGCAGGCGGGGCCTCGGTGATCGCCGAGGTCCCCGAGTCGCCCGATAGCGCGCGGGCTCGGCTGGCGGCACAGCTCGACCGAGCCGGCTGGCGCAACGCCGATATGCCCCGACAATTCGGGGGCTTCGTCCCGAGCACGTCCACGATGCCCGCGAGACTCTGTCGGGGGAATGCGATTCTCTCGTACACCGCCCGGGCGCGCCCCGACCGGAGCGGGAGTCTTCTCTACGTGAGCGTGGCGTACCCCGAACCGCGGTTCTCGTGCACGAGGGAGGCGGAAGAAGCCGACGTGCGGCGTACGATGAGGGGGCTCGACTACCCGATCATGCCATTGCTGGAAACGCCGCCCAATGCACGCATGACCGGCTCCGGATCCAGCGGAGGCGGGCGAGATTCGCGCGAGGCATTCACACGGCTCGAGACGACACAAAGTGTGGCATCCGTCGGCGCGCATTACGCCGATCAGATTCGACGCGCTGGGTGGACGGTGAGCGCGCCGGTGCAAGCGGAAGGGATCGTCCTCTACCGCGCCGAGCGTCTCGATGATCAGAACGCACAGGTGACTGGCGCCCTCGCGATAATGGCGGTTGCGGGAGGCAAGGAGCTCGATGTGTCGTTTCGGATCGCGCGGCCCGAGGCGAGGCGTTAGGAGCCGCGACGATAGGGAACCAGCAGCGTCTCGAGGTCCTTGCGAACCCAGGCTTCGGCTTTTCCCTTCCGGTGAATCGCCCAGCCAATGAGCGACCCGGCCGCCACTGCCTCGACCGCCCGCGCGAGGCGCTCGGTATCACACTGCACGAGCTCGCGCGCCTCGATGGCGTCGTCGAGCAGCGTGCGATACCCTCGCTGCATTGCCCGCGAGCTCTCCAGAATGTGCGTGTGAAACTCGGCGTCGCTGAGGTCGATGTGGAGGTACGCAATCGAGTTCGCCAACTCCTCGGGCGTCGGGCTGAACCGCGCCATCTCCGTAGCCGCCGTGAGCAGGGCCTCGAGGGGCGACGCGTGTGCGTGGCGCACCATCTCGAAGGAGGCGTCCATGCTGCCCGCCGACTGGGCAGACAACGCCAGGAGGAGTCCGCGCTTCGAGCCGAAGCGCTGCACCAGCGTCGCCGGCGCGAGCCCCACCTCGCGCGCCACCTCAGCGAGCGTGAAGCGTGTGGGAGGCACTCTCGACATCGCGCGCGCGGTCGCGGCGAGGATCTCATCGTCGGAGACGGTGCGCGGGCGGGGAGTCACTCTTGACAGATAATGAATGGCCATTCATAATGCCAGGGTAAGTGAATGACCATTCATAAACGCCTGCCTCGGAGGACACCATGAGCCGCCGTTCAACCCAGCCCGGCGCCGCTGGGAAACCGCTGGCCGGCCGAGTCGCTGTCGTGGCCGGAGCGACCCGCGGCGCGGGCCGCGGCATTGCCCGCGCGCTCGGCGAAGCGGGCGCCACCGTCTACTGCACCGGCCGGAGCGTGCGCGGAGATCCTTCGCCGTACGCGCGCCCGGAGACAATCGACCAGACCGCGGAGATGATCGCTGCCGCCGGTGGAACGGCGATTGCCGTTCGGGTCGATCACACCGAGGAGGCCCAGGTCCAGAGCCTGTTCGCCCGCGTACAGGGCGAACAGAAACGGCTCGACATCCTCGTCAACAGCGTTGCCGGCGAAGACCCGCGCATGGGCGGGTGGGAGCAGTTCTGGAAGTCCGACCTCTCGTATCTCGCCGAGGGACTGCGACAGTCGGTAGTGTCCCACCTCATCACGGCCAAGCATGCTGCGCCCCTCATGATGAAGAAACGGCGCGGGCTCATCGTCGAAGTGACCGAGGGGGATTTTTTGGTGAGCGGCAGCGGCAACATCATGCGCGATCTCTCCAAGGCGGGACAGAAATCCCTGGCGATGAGCTTCGCCGAATCGCTGCGAACGCATGGCATTGCGTCGGTCGCCATCACCCCGGGGTTTCTGCGATCGGAGATGATGCTCCAGTACTTCGGCGTCACGGAGACGACGTGGCGAAAGGCGGGAAAGAAGGATCCGCACTTCCTCCACTCCGAATCCCCGCTCTTCGTCGGCCGCGCGGTCGCGGCGCTCGCTCGGGATCCCGACGTGCTGGCTCGCTCAGGGGATGTCTACAGCTCCTGGGAGCTCGCCCGCGACTATGGCTTTGTCGACGAAGACGGTAGTCGTCCCGATTGGGGTGCGCACTTCGCCACTGTCGTCGTGCCGGGCATGCCCGGAATGCGCGCAGGCGTCGAGCGTCACCTGCGACAGCTCGAGCGTCACGTACGACGCGTGAAGCGGTACCTCGGAGACACGGACGTCGAGGCTCGACATCCGACGGAGACGCACGCGACCGCAGGTGTGACGTGAGCGATCAAGGTCCGACGAATCCAGGCGTCCGCTTTCCTCCACCAACGCTGTTCGTGGTGGGCTTTCTCATAGGGATCGCACTTCATCGCTGGGTGCTCGCTCTTACACTCGGCGGGATCAGCCGCACCGGGCTCCTCGTCGCCGGGTGGGCGCTCATCGTGGTGGGGGCGCTTCTCATGCTCTGGGCGATGCTGACCTTCGTGCGGGCGCGCACGGCGATTCTTCCGTCGCGCGCCGCGCGCACGATCGTCGCGACCGGCCCCTTTCGATTCTCGCGCAACCCGATGTACGTCGGATTCTCCGCGATATACGTCGGGCTGTCGCTGCTCATGAGCATGGCGTGGCCGCTTCTGTTGCTGCCGATGGTTCTGCTGTCGTTGTACGCGCTCGTCATTCGCCGGGAAGAGCGTTACCTCGGCCAGGCGTTCGGTGCCGAGTACGCCGCATACCGAGCGCGCGTGCGACGGTGGCTCTGATTCCAACGCGAGTTGCCGTCGCAGGAGCGTTGACGACTGCATGACCGCTTGCGACCTTAGCTGGCGCTCACTCCCGCCCTCATGATGCACTCGCTATTCACACGTCGCCCATTCGGGCTCGCGGTCATCTTCGTCATCGCCGTTGCAATAGCCTGCGGTGATGGAGTCGCTCCATTGCCTTCGGCCGCCGGCCACTACCGGCTCGTTTCTGTCAACGGCCAGCCGCTTCCCTACTTTCCCCCCAGCTTGGGGCTCACGGTGATAATCAGCCGCGGAGATCTCCTGCTTCGCCCAAATGGCACCTTCCGGCATGCCCTTGCTGGCAATTTGGTTTCCGGCCAGGTGGCAGATGGTACGTATCACCAGTCGGGGCGAGAAGTTGTGCTCCACGGAGCCGCGCCAACCGATCACCTGGCCGCTCGGATGTCGGGAGACTCGATCACGTTGGCCTATCCCGACTTTGCCGGTAATCCGATAACGCTCGTCTATCGGCGTGTGTCGCTCGAGGCGAGCTCCGTTCCGTCGGACGATTATCGCCTGAGATCGATCGACGGACGAACCGCCGAGCCCCTCGTCGCGTACGATTCGACGATCGGCGATCATCGATTGGTGGCATACGTGACCTTCGACTCGCTGTTATTCAGCGACGGTGTGTTCTTCCGCCGGCACCGATCCGAATCGGCTGTCGGGTATACGAATGGACAGGTCACATTGGTCAGTGAGTCGGAGTGGACGACGTGGGGCACATACGAGTCCCGGCCGGCCGCGGTGGTGCTGCTGCACTACGCGGTACCCCCCGGGTCGAGCGTCCCGGCGCGCGACTCGCTGTCAATCGCAAGCGACACCCTGGTTCGACGCTCACCGTTCCTCTCCGGGATTCGGGAGGAGCGGTACACGCGGCAATAGGGATCGTGGCCCTTCGCACCAATCCTACGGCTCGATACGCGCGATCCGAGCCGCTACACCTGGGCTCGCCCCGTATGCCGCCCACACCACCCCCGTGCGCGGGTCGATGTCGAGGTGCCTCACGAGCGCGCCGCGCGTTGGCAGCTCGTACGTCGTGAAGCGCGCCGTTCGAGGATCGAAACGGAACACCGCGTCGGCGGCGCCGGTCCCGATCCACACATCGCCCCGCTGGCGGTCGACGCGCACGACGTAGGGCGCGGCGTCCTTCACCGGAAGATCCCACTGGGTGAACCGCCCCGTGGCCGGGTCGAGTCGCGCGAGCTTTCCGCCAGCGTATTCCGGGATCCACAACGTCCCGGCCGCGTCGAAGTCGAATCGCCGAGGCCCTGAATGCGCAGTCGGCATGTCGAATGTGCGGAAGGCATTCGCGGTCGGGTCGTGCCTCACGAGACGGTTGCCGCCGAGCTCGGAGATCCAGACGGAGCCGTCAGGTGCGACGCGCAGCTCGTAGGGGATCGGTCCACCGTCGACCTTCGCGAGCACCGGGTGCGGAGGGACGTCACGCAGCGTAACCGATCCGGAGACGGGATCCACGAACCCCATCTGCTCGGGATCGCGCGTGAAGTGGCCATTGAACCATACGCGACCGGCGCCATTGACACCGATGCTGTGGGGATACATCCCGATGTCGTGCATCTTCCACACGCCCAACGCGGGGTCGCGTCGCGCGATGCGACGGGGGCCGCCGAGCAGCACCCACCACGCGCCGCGATCATCGATGACGACAGCGCGGGGATTCGCGCGCTCCACCGGAATGTCGAACGACTCGAGCGCGCCGCTCGCCGGATCGAGCCGGTACATTTGGTGGGAGAACATCCCGGTAATCACGACCTTTCCGTCCGCGTCCACCGCGACGTCGTGCGGGAGGTCCTGCGCCATGGGCATCATGTATTCGCGCACCTTTGCCGAGCTGCGCGCTGCGGACGGGCCGACGGTGGCCAGCGACGAGTCGGTGATCCAGCGGGTCAGCCACCGGGCCGTCGAGGCCGGCTCCCGCGCGGCAGAGATGACGGGAAAGTTCGTCCTCGCCCCCGCGTAGCTCAGCATGCGGTGCGTTGCCGAATCCCACTGGGCGGTCGTGCGTGCCCGCCCGCTGGGCGCGGCGATACGCGCATCGAAGGCATGGCAGCCGGTGCAGTCGAGTACGAATCGGCGCTTCTCCTCTCCGTCAGGAAGGAGTCGCAGCAGCTGTGACGCACTGGCCGACGCGAGATCAGGAGCGGTTGTCGTGGCGGCTGACTGCGCCGACGCCGCCGGCGTCAAGACCACGATGGAAAGCGCGAAGCGCGAGGCGCGAAGCGGGTTCATTTAGCGGGTTGCGAGTGGGGGACGTGGGGGCGATAGTATCGGCGCCACTCATTGCCGGCCAGAGCTCGCCGCCAGCCCACTCGTAAGGATTCCGTTCGCGTTCTCTCATGACACTACATCAGACCGCGTTGCGCGTCGCGCTCTTCGTCACCCTGCCGGCGGTGCTCCCGGCGCAGCAGCAACCCGCCGAGCTCATCGTCACCAATGCGCGCATCTACACGGTTGACGAGCGCCGACCATTCGGCGAAGCGATGGCGATCGGCGGGGGACGCGTGCGGTTCGTCGGGTCCGATCGCGGCGCGCTGGCATTGCGGGGTCCGCGGACGCGCGTGATCGATCTCGAGGGGCGCACCATCATCCCCGGCATGGTCGACGCGCACGCGCATCTCCTCGGCCTGGGCATGGCGTTGCGGACGGTCGACCTCACCGGCACGAAATCGTACGACGAGGTGGTCGCCCGCGTCGCCGCTCGCGCCCGTGACGTCCCCGCCGGCACCTGGATCCTCGGGCGGGGCTGGGACCAGAACGATTGGGGGGACACGCGCTTTCCGTCGCACGAGGCGCTCTCGCGCGCCGTTCCGGAGCATCCCGTCTATCTGACGCGCGTGGATGGTCACGCGGCGCTGGTGAACGCGCGGGCGATGACAGCGGCGAATCTCACCGCGGCGGCGACCAACCCGGAGGGCGGGCGAATCGAGCGCCTCGCGAACGGTGCGCCCTCGGGCGTCCTCGTCGATCGCGCCATGGGGCTCGTGCAGCGTTCGATACCGCCTGCCGCGCGCGACGAGGTGCGGGCGGCGGTTCTCGCGGCGGTGAAGGAGGCCAATCGCTGGGGGCTGACGGGAATCCACGACGCCGGCGTCGGCCGGTCGACGATCGATGTCTACGAAGAGCTTGCGCGCGAGGGACGGTACGATCTGCGCAACTACGTCATGATCGCGAGCGATGACGCGACGCTCGATCACTACTTCAAGCGCGGGCCGCAAAGCGCGCTGCACGATGGACGGGTGTGGATCCGCGCGATCAAGATCAGCGCTGACGGGGCGCTCGGGTCTCGCGGTGCCGCGCTGCTCGAGCCGTACAGCGATTCACCGGAGCATTCCGGGCTCATCACGACCCCGCGCGAGCGCATCGAGCAGGTAGCGGTGCGTGCGCTGCGATCGGGCTTTCAGCTCAACGTGCACGCGATCGGGGACCGGGCCAATCGTACGGTGCTCGATGCCTTCGAGGCGGCGTTAGGCACCGTCCCCGCCGCGGACCACCGATTCCGCATCGAGCACGCACAGATTCTGCACTATGCGGACATCCCGCGCTTCGCGGAGCTCGATGTGATCCCCTCGATGCAGGCAAGCCATCAAACGAGCGATATGTACTGGGCTGGGAATCGACTCGGCCCCACACGGCTTCTTGGTGCCTACGCATGGCGAGCACTGCTTCAGTCGGGCGTGATCATTCCCAATGGAAGCGATTTTCCGGTGGAGCAGGTGAATCCACTCATCTCGTTCCACGCCTCGGTATCGCGGCAGGATGAGAACAACTGGCCGACCGGAGGGTGGTTCGCCGAGCAGAAGATGACGCGCGACGAGGCGCTCAAGTCGATGACGCTTTGGCCGGCGATTGCGGCCTTTCAGGAAGCGGAGCTCGGCTCGCTGGCACCTGGCAAGCTCGCTGACTTCGTGGTACTCGATCAGGACATCATGAGTGTCGCTCCAGAGCGCATCCTCGCCACGCGCGTGCTCGCAACCTATCTGGGCGGGCGGCCGGTCTACGAGCGATCCACGACGCCTGCCGCCACTCGCGCCGGGTTAGGCGAGCCATGACCGCGCCGAACCGGCCGACCGCGTCGCTCCGGACGCTGCATCTCATCCGCCTGTCGATTTTCGGCGGGGCGCTACTGTTCGGAATCGTGACCTGGTGGCTGCGCCGCGAAACGCCACCGCCGATGGCGATGGACATGGGCCCGCTGCGCTTCGTCGGCTACGCGCTGTGGGTGAGCGTCCTGGTCGTGCTCGCGTTCCTGCGCGGGCTGTTCGGCAAGGCGACGGACCCAACCCGGCGCACCATGCTTCTGATCACTTCCTGGGCTGCCGCGGAGACGCTGGCGCTGTTCGGGGGCGTGGTGTGGTATCTCCACGGCGACTCGCGGTGGTACGTCGCCGGCATGTGCTTCATGCTCGCCACCTTCATTCTGTTCCCGCTGACGCGCGAGTAGGGTGCGGATCGTCTCGCTCCTTCCGTCGGCGACGGAAATCGTCGCCGCGCTCGGGGCGCTCGGATCAACTCGTCGGCGTCACGCACGCCTGCGACTATCCGCCGCAGGTCACCCGTCTCCCCCGCCTGACGAGCACTCACGTCGATTCCGCGGCCTCCCCCGAGGCCATCGATCGTGACGTCCGTGAGGCAGCGCAGCGCGGCGCGCCGCTGTATACGGTGAACGAGGCGCGGCTGGCCTCGCTGCGCCCCGACGTGATCGTCACGCAGGCGCTGTGCGACGTGTGCGCCGTGCGCGAGACGGACGTGCGCGCGATTGCCGGGCGTATGTCCCCCGCGCCATCCATCGTAACCCTCGCCGGAACATCGATCGATGGGATCTTCGCGGACATCCAGCGGGTCGGCGCCGCGATCGATGCGCCTGACGAGGCGGAGGAGCTCGTCCTCGGACTTCGCGCGCGACTTCGGTCTGTGCATGACCGTCTGAGCGCCGCGCGAGCCCCGCGCCCGCGGACGGCGGTGCTCGAATGGACCGATCCGGTGTACACGGCCGGTCACTGGGTCCCTGAGAATGGTCCACCGCGCCGGCGGGATCGACGTGCTTGCCAAGCCGGGGGAGCATTCGCGGGCCGTCGAGGTCGCCGCCGTCGAGGCTCGGGCCCCGGAGGTACTGGTGTTCGCTCCGTGCGGGTACGGGCTCGAGCGCGCGACTCGTGAGGCGAGCTTCGGTTCTTTCCGCGCGATGCCTGGAGTTGGGCGCGAGACCTGGAAGTCTGGGCGATCGACGCGAACGCGCTGGCGAGCCGTCCGGGGCCGAGGGTCATCGATGGGGTCGAGACGCTGGCGAAGGTGATGCATGCACCGATATTCGGGACGCCGGCATTCGATCGCGCAAGGCGAGTCCCTTAGGCGCGGGGGCCGAAACTGCATCAACCACAGAGGCACGGAGGGCACAGAGGAACGGCGAACTGCTGCAGCAGCAGTTCGCCGTTCCTCTGTGCCCTCCGTGCCTCTGTGGTTAGTGCAGTTGGCCCCTGCGCCTCAAACTCTATTCTCGCGCAAAATCGATGAACCCCTTCTCCACATCGGCCGCGAGCAGCGTCACCGAAGCCCGGTCCCCGGTCTGAAGCCCCTGAAGGCCCCGGACCAGCCGCCCCTCGATCCGCTCCTCTCCCGCGGTCCTCACCCAGACCGCCTTCGATGTCACTCCCGTGACCTCGGCCTCGAATCGTTCTCCAATCCGCGCAACCAGCCGTCGCGCCGCTTCACGCTTTCGCTCCAGTCGCTCGCGCTTTCTCGATTCCACGCCCTCGGTGTACTCGAAGTCGATGAATCCGAGCGCCGTGTTGACGCCGACGAGCGTGACGGACAGGCGCGTGCCGCTCGCCTCCGTGAGCGCCTTGTAGCCGGCGACGACCTTGCCTTCGAATGGGCGTGCCGTCGGGGAGCTTCTCGTCGAGCCGCACCCAAACGCCATGGTCCGATACGCCCGAGATGATGCCCTCGAAGCGCTCGCCCAACCGGTTGCGCAGCGCGTCGGCCGCGTGTCGCTTGCGACGCTGGCGCTCGATCTTGCGGGGCAGCTCGGCCGCCGTCGTCTCCGGATCGAAATCGATGAAGCCGCGCCGCACATCGACCCGCGCGAGGCGCACGCGGATCGTGTCGCCCACGTCCGCGCCTTCACCGCCCCGGATGAGGCGGCCCTCGATCGGGGGCGACAGCAGACGCACCCACATTCCACCGGACGTTTTTCCGGTGATGGTCGCGACGAAGGACTCGCCGACGCGGTCGCGGATGAAATGCGCCGCGATGCGCTTCCGCATCGCGCGCTCGACCTTCTTCGCCTCACGCTCGCGCTCCGTGCACCGCCGCGCGATGTCGTGCAGCTCTGCTTCTGCATACGGCATGTTGGCGCGCTGCTCGGTGGCCTTGAGCAGCCGCTGCGTCACCAGATCGACGAATCGCCGATTCGGCGCCGTCGAATGGACGTAGTCCGCGACGCCGAGCCCGAAATGGCCGCTCTCGCGGCGATCTCCGAGCCGTCGCTCGAGCACGTACTCTCCGGGACCGAGGAGCTTCACGACGGTGAGTGAGAGATCGGCAAAATGGGCGGGGTCCGCCGCGCGGCGCCGCGCGAGAAACATCCCCAGTGCCCCGCTGTCGGGCGCCTCGGGAAGCGTCTCGCCCAGATCGCCGGCGAGCTGCACCAGTCGGTCCCAGCGCAGTGGTTCGCGCACCACGCGACGGATCGACATCGAGCCCCGCTCGAGGAGAATCATCGCCGCCGCGCGATTCGCCGCGATCATGAAGTCCTCGATGAGATCACGGGCGAGATTGCGCCGCGCCACCGCGAGATCGACGACGCGTCCTCCGACAACGACGGCCTGCGGCTCCGACGATTCGAATGTTGATCGCCCCCGTCGAGCGCCGCAGGGTCCGCAGGCGAATTGCACACTCGTGCTGCAGCTCGAGCTGTGCCGTGAGCGCGGCATTCGTGGCAAGCGCCGGCGGCGCGGGACCGTCACCCTCCAACCACGCTCCCACGCTCTCGTAGTCCAGCTTCGCGTGGTTGCGCACGACCGCTCGATAGGCATCCGCCGACGCGGTCGTTCCGTCGGGCGCGATCCGCATCTCGATGACGATCGCGCTGCGGTCCTCGCCTTCGTTGAGCGACGTGAGGTCCGTCGACAGCTGCGTCGGCAACATGTGAAAGACGCGCACGCCAGTGTAGACCGACGTGGTGTTCGTCGCCGCATGCTCGTCGGTTGCCGTTCCCCGCTCGACCAGCGCATCGACATCAGCGATGCCGATCATCAGCCGAATCGAGCCATCGGGGAGCCGCTCGGCTACCTCGACCTGATCGAGATCGCGCGAGGTTCGGTTGTCGACGGACGACCAGAGGACGGCGCGCAGGTCGCGCCGGCCGTCCTCCATCGTCGGCGTCGCATGTCGCTCCAGTTGCTTGATTTCACGATGCGCTTCCGGCGGGTACTCGGGCTCGAACCCGTGCTCGATCATTTCATCGACGGCCAATCGCGCTAAATCGACCGTCGTGGCACGCGGCGTCGCACGCTCTTCGGGCACATCCATTGCTCTGTCAGCGGTTCCCAATGGCTTCACCGAATCAGGAGGAAATCATGGCTGACGACACGACTCGCAAGAGCGGTGCACAGAACGAGATCGAGGGCGGTCTCAAGGAAGTCGGCGGCAAGGTTCGCGGAAAGTTCGGCGACATTACCGACGACAAGAGCGAACAGTTCAAGGGCAAGAAGGACGAGCTCAAGGGCAAGGCCCAGAAGAACCTGGGCAAGGCGCAGGGAGAGGTCGAAGAGCTCGACGAGTCCCTGTAAAGCGTTGACGGTGGGGGGATTATGCAATGGCATAGTCCCCCCGCCGTGCTCTTGACGTAGGGAGCCGGCGGCTGCATCAAGAGCGGCCCGCTACTCACATCCATGCTCCCAGAGTCCTCACTCACTTTCCTCAAGCGTCTGCTCGATTCACCCGGTCCATCGGGGTTCGAGTCCATTCCCGCGCGGGTTTGGCGCGAAGAAGCGAAGACGTTCGCCACCGACGTTCGCGGCGACGTCGCCGGCAACAGCCTCGCCGAGATCAATCCGAAGGGCTCGCCGACGATCATGCTCGACGGCCACATCGACGAGATCGGGCTGATCGTACAGTACATCGACGATGAGGGCTTCGCCCACGTGGGGCCGATCGGAGGCTGGGACCCCCAGGTGCTCGTCGGCCAGCGCATCCGGTTCCTCGGTCGGGACGGCGACGTGTTCGGCGTCATCGGAAAGAAGCCGATCCACCTGATGAAAAACGATGACCGGGAGAAGGCCTCGAAGATGTCCGATCTGTGGGTCGACATCGGGGCGGCCAACAAGTCAGAGGCGGAAGAGCGCCTTCAGGTCGGGGATCCGGGCGTCATCGATTCGCGCGCGATGGACTTCCCGAACAAGCGACTGGTGTCACGCTCCATCGACGACCGCATCGGCGCGTTCACGGCGCTCGAAGCGCTTCGCCGCTACGCGAAGAATCCGGGGAAGGCCCGCGTCGTCGCCGTCGCTACGACGCAGGAGGAGATCGCATGGCACGGGGGCGGCGCGCTAATCTGCGCTGCCTGCCTCAATCCGAAGGTGGCCATCGTCATTGACGTGACTCACGCCAGCGATTCGCCGGGCATGGAGAAGAAGGAGCTCGGCGACCACAAGCTCGGCTCCGGCCCCGTCCTCACGCGGGGCGCACTGATCAACCCCGTCGTCTTCAATCTCCTGCGCAAGGCCGCCGAGAAGAAGAAGATCCCGTTCACGGTCAACGCCGCCGGCCGCGACACGAGCACGAACGCCGACGCGATCCACATCGCGCGCGAAGGCGTGGCGACGGCGCTGGTATCGATCCCGAACCGCTACATGCACTCCCCCAACGGAGATGGTCTCGCTGGAGGATGTCGAGCGGACGGCGGAGTTGATTGCTGAAGTCTGTCGAGAGATCGGAGAGAAGACTGACTTTACGGCGAGGTGAAGTCGGAATACGGAAGGCGGAATGCGGAAAGTCATGATCCGAATTCCGCATTCCGCATTCTATTCGGTCTCTCCCTTCCCAGCCCGGACCGCCCAGAACACCGCCTCTCGCACGTCCTTCTCCTTGTCGTGCAGGAGATTCTGGAGGGCGCCCATCGCGGCGGGGGTGCGCGCCTCGCCTAACGCCCGCACCGCGGCGACACGGAAGGCGGTCGCCTTCTTCTTGAAGAGCCCGGTCGCGGGCTGGGCGGCCTTCGTCAGAAAACGGATCGCATCCCCGGTCGCGATCTTTCCTAACGACGAGAGGCACGCGTGCTGTACCTCGGCGATCTCTTCACGCTCGAGGTGCTTGATCAGCGCGTTCGCCGCCGCGGGCGTCTTCGAGGCACCGAGCGCGGCCGCGGCTCGCACTCGCACACCCGGCGCTCCATCCTCGAGCGATGCGGCGAGGCCCTTCACCGCGCCCGCACCCGTCATCTTCGAGAGCGCCGAAACCGCCGCCTTTCGGACGCGATCGTCCTCGTGCTGGAGTAGCTCCGAGAGCTTCGGCTCAGCGTCATTGACCGACATCTCACCCAGCAGATCGGCCGCGTTGCGCACGACGTACCACCGCGAGTCGCCGAGCATGTGAATGAGCACCTGAACGCCAGCGTTCAGCTTGCGAAGCGAATCGAAGTACACACGACGCTCGGCGAGCGATTGCGCCGCGTTGAGCTGCTCGATCAGCGCTTCAGCGCCATTGTCCGCGGTACGCGCGAAGATCGCGAGAAGCTCCTCGTACATCTCGCGTTGCGAGGCGAGAAGCGGCGCGACCACGGCCAGCATCGGCTTCTTGGCGAGACGGCGCACCGCCATCCCGTACGCCCGTCGCAGGTTGGGGTCGGCGGCGGCGGTCTCGCGCTTGACGATGCCCGCGAGCGCGACCGCGAGTGTCTCCGAATCACCCTCGCGAAATGCTGCCTCGGCAGCACCGGCCACGCCATCGAGCAGCTTCGTGGTGTCGTTCACGCTCGTCGTCGCGTCGAGTTGTGTGAACCCGGTCGAGATGGAGCCGCGGGACGTGTCGGGCGCAGCGAACTGTGAGAGGTAGCTGTCGGTGATCCCGCGCATGACGCCCATCTCGACCGAGGGACGATGCGTCGGCGCCGCGGACGTTGGGGCCGCCGGCATGGGCGCCGCCGGCGCCTGAGCCACGATGGCGACATCGCCCGTGTTGCGACTGCCTCCGTTCGTGGCCGGCTTCTGCACCACACCCGGAACGTCGGAGCCGTGGGTCGGCATCGAGATGGTCGCGACGCGCGGCAGCGGGGCGTTGCCGGAGAGCGTCACCCGCACCGTCTTCGCGCCCAGGGCAGCGAGCTTGTCGGCGACGTTGCGACCGCCGTCGCCGGGAATGGGCTCGGTCGCGAGGGTGCGCGCGATCCCGAGAAGGTCAGCGGCCGATGCGTTCTGCTCGGCGACCAGCTCGGTGACGGCATGGCCGATGAGCTGGGCGCCAAGGTCTTCTGCGCCTTCGAGTTGCGGAGGAAGGAGCGACCCGTTCGCCACCACCTGCCAATCGCGAACCGCCAGCGTGACCTCGCCCTCTTTCGCCATCGCGACGAGGAGGCGGAGGGCCGCCTTCTGGTTCGCAATGTTCTTCGGCTCGTGCAGCAGAAGATGCACGAGTCGCGCGAAATGCCGGGCGAAGGTCGTCGAATGATCCATGTCGTGGCGAAGCGGCCTGCGTCGGCCGGAGAGTGCAGTGGCGGGATGCCGCCCTAGCTGATACCTGCACTATGGAGGACGCGCGAGGCGGCACGGCCGTTACGCAGCACGACGGCATGGTCACACACCCGGCGGGCGAAGGCCAGATCATGGGTGATGACCATGGCGCAGCCACGCTCGCGCTGACGGGAGATGGCCGCGGCAATGCGACGCTTTCCCGCCTCGTCCTGCCCCGCCGTCGGCTCATCGAGGATGAGCACCGGGGGCCCGGAAGCCATGGCCGCCGCGATCGCGACGAGACGCTGCGTTTGCGGCGCCAGATCGCCGGGGTGGACGGCCTCCAGCCCGGCGAGATCGACGGTGGCCAGCGCCTCCCGGGCCCGATCGTGCGCCTGACGATGCGAGGCGCCGAGCACACGCGGACCGAACGCGACCTCCTCGAGCACCGTGCGTGCGAAGAGCTGGCGCGACGGATCCTGGAAGACGAGTCCCACGTAGCGTGCCCGCTGATGGACGGGCAGCGAATCGAGGCGCTGGTCGCCCACGGCGATCGATCCCTGCCGAACTGGAACGAGTCCCATGATCGCCCGGGCCAGCGTCGTTTTCCCCGCTCCGTTGTCCCCCAGAATCGCGGTCGTCGAGCCGCGCGGCACGTCCAGCGTCAGGCCGTGCAGGACGACACGGTCGGCGTATGAAGCCACCACCTCGCGCGCCTCGAAGAGAGGCTCGGTGCGATCAGCAGTACTCACCGGTGCGACGGCATGCTCAGGGATCGCGAGAACGTCCGCCGGAGCTCCAGATGCGCGCGGTACACCGTCACCCAGCACGAGCACCCGCGTCGCCAGCGACCTGAGCAGGTGGTTGTCCTGAGAGACGAGCAGAACGCTCGTCCCGTTCGCGGCGAGCGCACGCAGGCGCTCGCCGAACCGCTGCGTCGCTTCGGGATCGAGCTGCGCGGTCGGCTCGTCGAGCACGAGCAGCGGCGCCTCGAGTGCCAGCGCGCATGCCAGCGCAACACGTTGACGCTCACCGCCTGAGAGCTCGTCGGGCACTCGCCGCGCGAGGTGGGTGACATCGGCGGCCGCGAGCGCGCGATCGACGCGGACGCGAATCGCATCGCGCGGGATGGCAAGATTCTCCGGGCCAACGGCGACTTCCTCTTCGACCGTGCCCCCCAACCCGGTGAGCTGCGCCAGCGGATCGTCGAACACGTACCCGGCCAGGGGCTGAGCAAGGCTCGCATGATGGATCTTCCCTTCGATCCGCGCCGCGACGGCATGACCGAGCAAACCGGCGCACGCGAGCGCGAGTGTCGTCTTTCCCGATCCAACGGGCCCGGTGAGGCCGACGATCTCCCCCCGGCCAATCTCGAGAAACACATCGCGCAGCACGGTGACTTCGCCGTAGGACACGCTCGACAGCTCGGCGCGCACGACCGAGCTCATCGAATCAGCCCCAGCACAATGAGGGCGATCGCCAGGCCCCACATCACCGTCCGCAGCGTGCGTTCCCCGTTAGGGTCCGCGACTTCCGTGAGTGAGGTCCTCGCACCGCGCGCGTCGAATGCTCGCGCATCGAGCGCGAGAGCGCGCCGCTCGGCCTCGGTGACGAGCGACACCATCAGCGGCCCCGCGAGTGGGAGCGTCGCGCGAAGGCGCGCGAGCGGACCGCCGCCAACGGCGAGTCCGCGACACCGCTGCGCATCGAGCACCTCGCGCGCGCGTCGCCGAGCCTCGGGAACGGCGGCGAGGGACGCCGCGAGCAAGTACTGCGACCACGCCGGCAGCCCGCGTTGGGCGAGGGCGCGAACGAGACGCTGTGGCGGCGTCGTCATTACCACCCAGGCGAGCGCCGCGACCGCGGCGCCAAGGCGGAGGGCAATCCAGGCCGCGGGGAGCAGTGCATGCGCGGCGATGTTCACGCCGGCGACGCGGACGATATCCCCCTCCGGAGCCACGATCGCATTCATCACGGCGAGGAAGATCCAGGTCGGTATCGCGACGGCGGCGGCGAGAATCGCGACACGACGGGCGACGCTGGTCATCGCCGCCAACGTGAATGCCAGCGCCAGGGCGGCCAGCGGTCCAACTGGCGCCGGGATGACGTAGGTCACGACGACGAGCAGTACGGCGGCCGCGAGTGCGGTGAGCGGGTTGACGCTGCGAAGTCGCGCGATCACGCAGCGGGATGCGGAAGGCCGAAGCGCGCTCCGATGCGACGCGGCAGCCTCGCCAACACCGCGGCGACGATGACGCAGGAGACCGCCTTGTCGAGCACGTCCACGCTGATGCTCGAGATCAGCGCGGCCGACTCGAGCGGCAGATCGAGCGCTCGCAGGATGATCGTGATGATTCCCGTCCCCCCCGCCGTCACGCCGCCGAACAGAGCCAGCACGATCGGAACGGAAGCGGCGCCGGCGAGCAGCCCGATCACCACGCCGGCCGCGAGGGCACGCGGCACGGTGCGAAAGGCGCCTACTCGTGAGGCTATTCCGGCGGTCGCGCCGATCACCGCCGTCACCGGGATGAACGCGATGAACGTCGGGCTGGAAAGCATGCCCAGCACGAGATTCGACGTCACACCGGTGATGATGCCCGCCAGCGGTCCGGCGAGCGCCGCGACCAGTATGGTTCCGACCGAGTCCAGATAGACGGGAAGCTTCAGCGCCGCCACGATCGCGCCAATGGCGAGATTGAGGGCGACGGCGCGGGGGATGAGGGCGAGGGCGATCGTGGACACGTAGTTCTTGGCGAGGGGCGTGACCCGCGCGTAAGATACGGAGGACCACGCACCCTCCAACACGCCTCCGCATGTTTCGGCCAGTTTCTTCGCTCGCCCTCTCATTCCTCGCGCTCAGCGCCTGCCAACCATCGCCGCCATCGACGACGACGAGCCGCGACGCCCGGGACGCCCCCGACACGATGGCGATTCGGCGCGATGTCGAGCACCTCGCGAGCGCGGCATTCGAAGGGCGTGGCACCGGGACCGCCGGCAACGACAGCGCCGCCGCGTACATCGCCCGTCGCTTCGAATCGCTTCGTCTCACGACGGTCGCCAGCGGATGCCAGAGCTCAGATGCCACGCTGCATGCGCGATGCGAGCGGAAGTACTTCCAGCCATTCGTCGCGCGCTCGGCAGCAGCAGCCCACGCAGGCCTGCCATCCGAGCTGCCGTCGCAGAATGTCGTCGCGCTGTTGCGTGGGACCGACCCCGCCCTCGCGAACGAATACGTCGTCATCGGCGCTCACTTCGACCACCTCGGCCGCTCCGGCGCAAGCGCTCTGGATCCCGATTCGGCCGAGGCCGTCCGCAACGGAGCGGATGACAACGCGTCTGGTACCGCCGCGGTGATGGAGCTGGCGCGCCTGCTGGCGCGTCAGACCCCGCGTCGCTCCGTCATCTTCGTCACCTTCAGCGGCGAGGAGCTCGGGCTCCTCGGCTCGCAGCGGTTCGTCGATCGGTCGCCGGTGCCGATCGATCGCGTCGTGGCGATGCTCAACTTCGACATGGTCGGTCGCCTGCGGAACGACCGCGTGATCGTGTACGGCGTGGAGACGGCGACGGAGATGCGCGCGCTGGTGGACAGCGCGGCGACAGGCACGGGCCTCGACGTGCGCGGCGTCGGCGATGGCTATGGCCCGTCGGACCACTCGTCGTTCTACGCGCGAGGGATTCCGGTGCTGCACTTCTTCACCGACCTGCACGAGGACTACCATCGTGCCACCGATGATGCAGACAAGGTGAGCGCGGCCGGCGTGGGTCGCGTAGTGGGGTTGGCCGAACGGGTCGTTCGCACGATTGCGGACCGTGGTGAGCGCCTGACGCTGGTACGCGTGAGCCGTCCGGCGCCGGTGGCGGGCACGGGGCGCGGCCGCGAGGTCTACCTGGGATCGATCCCCGACATGAGCGCGCCGGAGACTCCGGGCGTGCGCCTGACCGGCGTCCGCACCGACAGTCCTGCCGACAAGGCGGGGCTCAAGGCAGGCGACATCATCGTCGAGTTCGACGGCAAGACGGTGAAGGACCTGTACGAGTACACCGATGCGCTCCAGGCCCGGAAGCCCGGGGACACCGTAAAGATCGTGGTGTTGCGCGAGGGCACGCGCGTCGAGCTGACGGCAACGTTAGGCAGGCGGAGCTGAGCCCGGTTGTGACGTTGCGGTTGCAGTGATTGCGGCCTTCTGCGGCCATCTGCGGTTTCACCACTTAGTCCAGCCTTCCATGAGCCACACCCGACTCTCGACCGCGCTCACCGCACTCGCCTTCGCTGGCGTCACCCAGGCCCAACAGCCGGCCCAGGCCCCGACAACGATCGTGCTGCGAGCCGCACGCGTCATCGACGGGTCGGGAGGCGCCCCGATCGCCAATGGCGTGGTCGTGGTAAGCGGAAACCGCATCACCGCGGTCGGCCGCAGCGGCTCGGTGACCGTACCCGCCGGCGCGCAAACGATCGATCTCGGCGACGCGACTCTCCTTCCCGGCTTCATCGATGCGCACACGCACATCAGCGGTCGCGTCCTCGGTGACCCGGGAAATGACCTTGAGAGCGTGAAGGACTTCAACACCTACGGGGCTGTGGTCTCCGTCGTGCACGCCGAGCGCACGCTCATGGCCGGCTTCACGACGATCCGCAACGTCGGCGCCGAGCATTGGGCCGACCTCGCCCTCAAGAAGGCGATCGGTGAGGGGAAGGTTCGCGGCCCCCGGATGCAGGGAGCCTCCTACTCGCTAGGCATCACCGGCGGACATTGCGACAACAACGCCTTCAAGCCCGGCCTCATGGATGGCGATCCCACCACCGGCATCGCCGACGGTCCCGAGCAGGTGCGCGCCGCCGTTCGCTACCAGATCAAGTACGGCGCCGACCTCATCAAGACCTGCGCCACGGGCGGTGTTTTGTCGGAGGGCGATGCCGTCGGGAACGTGCAGTACGGTCTGGAGGAGATGCGCGCGATGGTGGACGAGGCGGCGAAGCACGATCGCAAGGTCGCCGCGCACGCTCATGGGACCGAGGGCATCAAGATCGCGACGCGCGCCGGCGTCGCCTCGATCGAGCATGGCTCCTTTCTCGACGTGGAAGGAGCGCGGTTGATGGCCCAGCAGGGAACCTATCTCGTCCCCACGTTGATGGCGGGCGAGGCAGTCGAGCGCGCGGCGAGAGACGGAACGCTCAAGGGGCTGCGCGCCGAGAAGGCGCTCGCGGCGGCAGCGGCCATGCGCAACGCCATCAAGATCGCGAAGAGCAACAACGTGAAGCTCGCGCTCGGTACTGACGCCGGTGTCATTCAGCATGGGACGAACGCCCGCGAGATGCGCCTCATGGTCGAGTGGGGCGGGCTCACGCCGATGGAAGCCATCGTCGCGGGGACGAGCAGCGCCGCGAAGCTGTTAGGCTGGGACGACCGCCTCGGCACGCTCGCCGCCAACAAGCTCGCCGACATCGTGGCGGTGCCGGGCGACATCACGCGGGACATCACGGCCGCCGAGCGTGTGATCTTCGTGATGAAGGATGGCGTGGTGTACAAGCAGCCAGGGACGCCGACGACCGCCGCCCTTCCCTGACAGCGCGTGCCGCTCCACGCCTGGAGCTCGGCCGCCTACACTTTCCCGCTTCCCGCGGGCCATCGCTTTCCGATCGAGAAGTACGCGCTCCTCCGCGACGCGGTCATCGCGGAGGGGCTGGTTGCCGCGTCGAACGTCCACGAGCCTGCACGCGCGACCGTCGAGGAGCTGGAGCGCGTGCACACCCGCGATTACGTCGAGCGCCTCACGAATGGCACGCTGAGCGAGGCCGAGCTGCGTCTACTCGGCTTCCCCTGGTCCCCGGCGCTCGTCGAGCGATCCTATCGAGCGGTTGGAGGCACGCTCGGCGCCGCGCGTCGCGCGCTCGAGGACGGCGTGGCGATGAACCTCGCCGGCGGAACGCACCATGCCTTTCCCGACCGCGGCGAGGGCTTCTGCGTCTTCAACGATGTCGCGATCGCGATTCGCAGTTTGCGCGCGGAAGGGCTCATTCGCAGAGCGGCGATCGTCGATCTCGACGTGCACCAGGGCAACGGTACGCACGCGATCTTCGCCGGTGACACCGAGACGTTCACGTTCAGCATGCATGGCGGCCGGAATTATCCCTTTCACAAGGTGCCGGGAACGCTCGACATCGAGCTTGGCGACGGCACGGGCGACGATGAGTATCTCGCGCTCCTCGCCAACGCATTACCCCACGTGCTCAACGAAGGCAGACCGGATCTGGTCGTGTACCTCGCCGGCGCCGACCCGCACGAGCGCGACCGTCTGGGACGACTGAAGCTGACCTTCGATGGACTGGAGCGCCGCGACGCGATGGTGCTGGAGGCGTGCCGGGAGGTCGGGATCCCGGTGGCGATCGCGATCGCGGGAGGATATGGCGTTGATGTGCGGGAGACCGTCGCGATTCATGTCGCGACGGCGAGGATCGCGGGCCAGTTTTGCGCGTGAACACACTGCAATAACCACAGAGGCACAGAGGGCACAGAGGAACGGCGAACTGCTCGAACGAGCAGTTCGCCGTTCCTCTGTGCCCTCTGTGCCTCTGTGGTTATTGCAGTCGTACCTTGCGCGCGAGACTAAGGCTTTCCGACCTCCAGCTTCGCCACGTGCACATCCAGATTGTGATTGATGCGCAGCCCCGCCTGCCCGTCAATATCCGCGATCGCGCTGCGCGGGAAGGCGTTCACCTGCTGCCCGTTGACGAGGAACGCGACCGAGTCGCTCCCGACGCGCACGGTGAGATCGTTGCTGGCCTCGCCCTGCCCCTCGGGCACTTTCACCGCGGGATGGGCCGTCCAGTCGACGATCGTATGCGTCTCGGTGCCGTCGCGATGCTTGATCAGGTATTTCCCATCCTGCCTGACGAGAAAATAGTTATAGCGCTGTTCATCGGTATCGAGATTCTTGCCGCCGAAGAAAAGTCCGTACGCTTCCGGGTGGGCGGAGGGCCTCATCAGGATGATCGACGAGCGCACCTCGTACTGGCCGCTTCCCATGTTCTGCGTATTCCAGTAGATCGCCGAGGGCCCGGCGGTGACGTGCCATCCGGGGGGCATCGTCGCGAACTTGATGGCCGTGGCGTTGGCATTCGCGCGGTCGAGCCGTACCTGCCATCCCTCGGGGAGGGTCGGACGCGACGCAGGCTTGGCATTGGGTTGCTGAGCGGCGAGCGGAAGCGCGAACGCCGCGGCTGCGAGAAGCGAGAAGCGAATCATGAGGCGTTGAGGCTGAAAGTGAGCGTTCGTTAGGTCCAGGGCTCGTCGGCGGTGGGCCCGTAGATCGACGGAAGCTTGCCGCCCGCCAGGCGCAGATACACCGAGAGCTGCCCGCGGTGATGGATCTGGTCGAACAAGAGGAACCACGCGAACGGCAGCTTCTGCCACTCGCTCACCTTTTTGGGAGCGGTGGGAAAGGTGACCGTGCCCGACGCCAGCGATTCGTCGGTCACGTCGTGCAGTCCCTCGAGGGTGCGCGCGCGAGTCTTCTCGAAGGCATCGACGACCTCCTGCCAGTTCTGAGGCATCGGTGGTGGCTTCGGTGGGAAGGTAAACGTCCCGCGTACCACGGCGTCGATGGCCGCCATCTCCATGGTGAACATTGCGGCAAGCTCACGAGCCGTCTTCATTCGCTCCTGTGGGCGAAGCTCGCTTTGATCCGCGGGATACGCCTTGAGGACCTTCAGCGTCGTCGCCGTCTCACGCTCGAATCCTTCCAGAAATTGCTGCTTTTGACTCTTGGTGGCGTTCGCGGTGGCTGTGGTCATCGTTACCTCATTCCAGACATCTGGGGGGCGTCGATTATAGACCCCTTTCACGACCTCGGCAATGAGGAACGGAGAGTGAGGAGTGAGGAGTGAGGAGTGGGGAGTGGGGAGTGGGGAGTGGGAAATCATTGATGAAAACGCCACTCCATCGAATTCCTCACTCCTCACCCCTCAGTCCTCATGGTATCCTTCGCCATGGCGCCAATCCCCCGGCCTCGCGCTTCCGGCCTCACGAAAACCACGCCCGTTCCTCTCTATTGGGCCGCGTACGGACGCGAGGGTGCCCCGCGCTTGCTCGTTCTCCATGGAGGGCCGGGCGCGCATCACGATTATCTGCTTCCGCAGATGCTGGCACTGGCCGAGAAGCACGAGCTGATTTTCTATGATCAGCGGGGCGGCGGACAGTCGAAGACAGAGGATCGCTCCCCGATCACCTGGGAGACCCACGTCGCCGATCTCGGCCTCGTCATACGAGAGCTTGTCGGGGAGCCGTTGTCGCTCGTTGGCTACTCGTGGGGCGGGCTGCTCGCCACGCTCTACACGGTGGAGGCATTCGAGCGGCGAGACGAGGCCACCCCCGTTCCAGCGCGTCTCATCCTGATCGATCCCGCTCCGGTGACCCGTGCTTATCGCGCCCAATTCGAGGCCAATTTCAGCGAGCGGCAATCGGGCGCATCCGTTCTGCGGCTCAGGGAGGAGCTGGCGCAATCAGGGCTCCGCGAGCGTGATCCAGATGCCTATCGCCAACGCGCCTTCGAGCTGTCAGTCGCCGGCTACTTCGCCGACCCCGCGCGCGCTCGGGACCTCACCCCGTTCCGCGTGATCGGCCGCGTCCAACAGCAAGTGTGGGAAAGTCTTGGTGACTTCGACCTCTTGCAGCGCGTCGAACAGGTAGAAATTCCCGTGCTGATTTTGCATGGGCGGCACGACCCCATTCCGCTCGAGGCTTCCGAGGCGCTTGCCAGCGCGCTTCCCGATGCGCGCCTCGTGGTGCTCGAGCAGAGCGGTCACGTGCCATATGTGGAGGAGCCAGAGACGTTATTCCGCGAGATCGAGCGCTTTCTCGAGACGGCGCCGGTCCAGGTGAGGTGAGATGCGTACGATGAACGAGGCCATTCAGCCGCACGTCGGCACCATTGAGGTGAACGGCAAGCGGTACAACGTCGCCGTACGCATCGCGTACGACGGCCTCGAGTTCGTCGGTCGCCTCTGGTTCGCCGAAGATGATTGGGATGACGCAGGAACGCCGGATCGTGGGTATCTGACCGGCCGAACGAAGGAAGACGTCATCGCCATTGCGCGTGGGTACTCGCAGCATGAGCTGAATGCCCGGTGCCGTCGCGCGCTGTCGAACAAGCGGCGCTTCCCCATGTTGCGGAAGGTGACGGAAGAGATCCTGGCGAAGGTTCGCTACCTCAATCAGCTCTCGGTCTCGATGCGCGCAGGATTGCTCGATCTCGAAGGGGCCGCACAGGAGATCGACTTCACGGAGCAGCAGCTCCACCAGCTGGTGCGCCGGCTCAGAGCCGCCGCCGGAGTCGAAGCGCCGCAGGCATGAACCCTGCCCGCGCTCAATGATCATGAGCGCGCGAATCACCCCATACGAAATGTTTCTCGAGTCGCTCGAGGCGGTCGCCTTCCCCGCGATCCGCGCCGAGGCGACGCAGCGTGGCACCGACACGCGTCGGCGCGATCAGTTCGTGCTGCTCGGCCACGTGGGTGCGGCGCTCGAGCACTTCGTGAGCGATGACGCCGATCCCGACGCGATGGAGGAGTACGCCGAGTTCGTGTATCAGGGCTATCAGTTCTGGGAGTTTGGTTGTCGCCTGTATTCCTTCTCGGAGATCGGTGACGAAGCGAGCTGACGGAGGCAGGAGTACGACGTCGGCAACTGGACGTTCGCGGGACCGCCCGCGTGCTATCTCCAGTTTCCGTATCAGCGCCTGTGGTCGCGGGTGACGGCGGAGTCGCCTTACGAGCCGGTCGATGGGTGCTTCGTTGTCGTCGATGACACGGAGCCGGCGCCAGGCGCCGGCGCCCATCTCAGGATTGCAGCTGGTGTTAGGCTTGCGGGCGGATCGGCCGGGTGTGTCGCTCGTGTCCTATCGCACCGATCTCACGCCGACGGAGGTGCACGAGATCGCGCATCGGCCGTGGCGAGACGAAGGGCATCCGTTCGCGAGCGCAATTCCCGGTGGAGAGAAGAAGGGGTATCGCACGCTCGCGACGACGAGCGAGCTCGAGGCGCTCGTCATTCGGGCTCTCCATCACCTTGATGTCCATCACGATTCGCTGCGCGCCGCCGATGGGTCGAGCGCCGAGGGGCAGACGCACCTGGCGCACACCGTCGTCGAGCACGGATAGTCCCGCACGCGACATCATCGCGACCGATCGCGCGTGCCATGCCTCATGACGCCACGCTCGACTAGCGCCGCCACCTTTTCGATCATCGCCAGGCGCTCACGCACTTGCGCGATTTCATGCGTCGACTCGCGCCCGGCAGAGTGGATCGCGGCCGTGAGCGACGCCCTCAAGCCTTCGTTCACGTCTCGCAATTCCATGAGCCGGCGATCGATCGTCCCATGAGCCGACGCGACCAGCGCGAGCTCGCGTGCCTGGGCCTGAACGAGATCGCTCATCCCTCGTACCTGGCCCTCGAGCTCGGTCTGGCGGGTTTCGAACGCGCCGACGCGCGTCCCGAGCCCGTCGATGTCACGACGGATTCCTGCGTCTCCGCGCTCGACAGCCTCATGGAGACGAGCATCAGCCGCCTGCAGGTCCCCGCGCATGAACTTCCACACACTGGCGACAATAGCGGCCGTGGTCGGGACAACGATGGTCACCAGAACCTTGATGAGGCCGGCAACATCATTCGTGAAGAACGAAGTGCTTGGTATGCTCTGCTGGATCACAAGGGCACCTCCTGCCTTCAGAGAATGCGGCCTGGTGACTCCGTCAGGTCCCACCGTGTTGGCACCATCGTAACAAGACCGTTCCAAGCACCGAGCTGCGCGTCCGTCGAACCCGCCGGCGGCCGTAGGCCGGATTCAGCGAGAGCAATTCCACCGAACGGGTCTCGATTCGACCCACCTTCTTCACGACGTATCCCGCATCGGTGTCCCGCATCACGACAATGGCGCCGGACTTGAGCTCTCCACTGCGCTTGACGAGCACGAGATCTCCGGAGTGCAGCAGCGGCTCCATGCTGTCACCGCTCACGGTGAGCGCGACGTACTCACCTCGCGGAAGCACCTCCGGCACCGCCACTGCACTCTCGCACTCCGCATCCCAGAGCTCGCGTCCCGTGCCGGCCGCGATGGCGAGGTCGACCACAGCTGCCTGACGATTTCTCGCGAGCTCGACAATGGCGGAGCTCACCGGCCACCCAGCGCGCACAGCCACCTGCTCGGGAAGCTGATCCACCAGGTACATGCCCGATTGCTCGGCCGCCGCCGTCAGGCGGATCCTTCTCGCGAGGGTGGCGACCGCCTCAGGTGGAAGCGCCTCAGCGGCGCTTGCAGGCATGCGCCCTTCTTGCGCGACCCAGGTGACGAACCGCTCATCGGTAAACGCGGGTGAGATCGGTCGAAGGGATTCCAGATATCCGATGACGTCGATCAATGGGTCGCTCGCGGATTCCAGTCTGTCGAGCTGCTCGCGCTGAAACACTGCATCGCGGTCGTCCATGGCTAGCCGTCCTCCTGAGGTACGCCCCGTACGGAAACTGTCGACGATCGGCGGGAATCCACCGCGTGCTCACTGTTCTCCAGGCGGGCCAGGGCAATGGCGTCGAGCGCGCCGGTGCGCCGAAAGAACCGCACCAACTCCTGCCGGTCCGCCGTATCGAGTGTCTGGCCGAACTCCATCGCCACGCCAAGCAATCGAACTCGCAGTCGCATGGCGCGCTTGATCACGGCCGAGCGGCTGATCTCGAGCCAGGTGGCCATGGTGCTATAGGGAACCCGTTGCCCCGATCCACGAGAGTAGCGTTCTCTCGCTCGTATCCAGCCGATCGTCGAGCGCGTCCACCAAGCGCTCGAGGACCAAGGGCAGCGACGACTCCTCGCGCGCTGGACCGCGCGCCTGGCGAAGGCTGTCTTCGGAACACGTCCCAACAATGACCCGCTCTCCGCCCACGTTGCCCGCAACGGCCGCCTCTCGCACCATGCGGGAACGGCGAGCGCGCTGACTCATCATGGCTTTTCGACGACAGGCCGCGATCAGATATCCGGGCAGCGATGTCGGCACCGGACGCGTTGAACGGATCAGCGAGAGCGCCACATCGTACAGCGCCTCGGCCGTCCAGTGTTGACGCTCGTCGTCCGGAACTCGAAAACGGCGCGCCTGCACCAACACGAGAGTTTGATACCTCTCGATGAACTCGCGCATCGCTGGCTCCTCACCGGCGCGCATCGCGCGAACCACCGCGTCGTCGCTCGCCTCTCTGTACGCTCGCAGCACCCCACCGCCTCCCGTTCGTCATCCTCATCCCCGTGTCGTGCTTTGTCGGCGTCGACTGGCTCGTCTGGCTACGCATCCGCGGGACGCCTGTTAGATGCGAGGTGGTGACACGCCCCGCCGGCGACCACGCGTACTCGTCTACGAGCGCGATTGGACGACCTGAACCATGTCAGCTCGAACCCAGCGACGGAGTGTGCGGGAGAGGCGCTCCAACTGAGCGGGTGTGAACAGGCCACGCCGGATCCGGGTCCGAAGCCAGGTCGCCCTGCGAGTGCGGAGACCATATCGCTCAGCGCTTCGAACCAGCGTCAGCACGTCCTCGAGCGTATCGCTCGCTGGCCCCTGATACCGATCGGCGAGCACCATCCGCGTACGGGCCCTCGCCGCCTTCTCCATCTCCTCGAGGCTCGGCCGGTTCTTCGACGCCGTGAACCCCAGATTCGCCAGCGCCCGCCCGATCGCCGACGTCTCCGTATTCTCGAGGCAGGCGACGGTGTTGATGTCCCCATCGCCGATCCGCTCGCTCGCCCACCCCGTCGCCGCCGGAGTGCGCGACTTCTCCGTCCGATACACGCTGGCGCGGAACACCACCTCGCGCTGGTTGTGCATGGTGAGCTGGGTGATGATCCGTCCCGCCGGGAAGCGCTCGTAGAAGAGCGCGATCCGATCGGCCACGGGTGCGTACTCCCCGCCGATCGGCAGGTCTGATTTTGGCACGTGCACCTCCTCAAGCCGGGCTCCGAGAGTAGCCCGAAGAAATCACCGAAGTCAAGGAGGGCTATATTTCCGGCCATGGATCCCCGCACCGCCGCCCACGTCCTCACCCAGATCAGCGACCTCCTCGAGCTCAGCGGGGAGAACCGCTTCAAGGCGCGCGCATACCGCTCGGCGGCCTCGGCCGTCCTCGAGGTCGTCACCGACGACCTCTGCCCCATGCACCGCGATGGCTCCCTCGCCAAGCTCAAAGGGATCGGGCCGGCCACGCTCGGCGTCCTCGCCGACCTGTGCGAGACGGGCGAGTCGCGCTACTTCGACCAGCTCCGCGAGCAGACGCCGGAAGGCCTCCTCGAGATGCTCCGCGTCCCCGGACTCGGCATCTCGAAGATCCACACGCTCCACGAAGGGCTCGGCATCTCGACCGTTCAGGAGCTCGAGGAAGCCGCGCGCGACGGGCGCCTGGCGAAGCTCAAGGGCTTCGGACCCAAGACCGCCGAGAAGCTCCTCAAGGGGATCGGATACCTGCGGTCGACGAACGCCTACATCCTCTACCCGCACGCGGTCATCGAGGCGCGACGCCTCCTCGCGATGGTCGAAGCCCACCCCGAGGTCGAGCGCGCGCTCGTCGCGGGCTCGATTCGTCGGCGCCGCGAGACCGTCCGCGACGTCGACATCGTCGCTGCCTGCCGCGAGACGCCGGCCTCGGTCGCCGCCTCGTTCGCCCGCGCCGGCGGCGTGCGCGATGTGGTCGGCGCGGGGGGACGATCACTCTGCATTCGTTATGTGGACGGGACCGTACTCGATCTGCATTGCGTGGAGCCGCAGCGCTTCGGCATCGCACTCTGGCGCGCCACGGGAAGCGAGTCGCACACGACCGAGCTTCGCGCGCACGCGTCGGAGCGCGGCTTCACACTCGCCGAGGATGAGCTGCGGGACGCCAGCGGCAACGTCCTTCCGATTCCCGACGAAGTCGCGTTCTACGACGCGCTCGGGCTGCCCTACATCGAGCCGGAGCTGCGCGAAGGCCGGGGTGAGCTGGACGCCGCCTCACGACGCGCGCTCCCGTCGCTCATCGCCTATGCCGACATCAAGGGTGTCCTCCACTGCCACTCGCAGTACTCGGACGGCAAGGCGACGATCGCCGAGATGGCGGCGGCGGCGAAGGCGCGCGGGTGGAGCTACATCGGCATCTCCGATCACTCCGAGTCGGCGTTCTACGCCGGCGGGGTGTCGCGCGAAGCGCTCGTCGCGCAGCACGAGGAGATCGATCGCATCAACGAGACGCTCGATGGAATCAAGATCCTCAAAGGCATCGAGGCCGACATTCTCGCCGACGGGCGCGTCGATTACGACGACGAGATCCTCGAGCGCTTCGACTTCGTCATCGGGTCGGTGCACTCGCGATTCGGGATGGATCGGGCGGCAATGACCGATCGCGTCCTCAAGGCGCTCGACAACCCGCACCTCACGATTCTCGGCCACCCGACCGGGCGTTTGCTGCTGACGCGTGAGCCGTACGCGATCGACATGGAGGCGGTGCTCGACAAGGCGGCCGAGCTGGGCGTCGTCGTCGAGCTGAATGCCGACCCGCATCGCCTCGACATCGACTGGCAGACCTGTCAGGCCGCCAAGCAGCGAGGCGTCACGGTCGCAATCGGTCCCGATGCGCACTCGACGGCGGGGCTGGATGTCACCGAGATCGGCGTCGGCATCGCGCGGAAGGGCTGGCTCGAGCCCTCCGATGTGCTCAACACGTGGGACGCCGACGCCATCGTCGAGCGCGCCAGGTCGCGCCGCGCCCGCGCATGACTCCGCGCGCGAGCGCAGCACCTCCACAACCGCCCTTCGTCACTCGTAAGGCGCTTCCCAAGAGGCCGAGGCAGGTCGGGCGCGATGTCGCGCTCGAGTACATCCGCCGGCTCGAGGAGACGTACCCGGACGCGAAGTGCTCGCTCGACTACCGGAATCCCTACGAGCTCCTCGTCGCGACGATTCTGTCCGCCCAGTGCACGGACGTGCGCGTCAACATGGTGACGCCGGAGCTGTTCGCGCGCTTCCCCGACGCGGCCGCGTTGTCCGAGGCGGAGACGGAGGACCTGGAGAACCGCATCAAGAGCACGGGGTTCTTCCGCAACAAGACGAAGAGTCTCGTGGGCATGGCTCGGGCGGTCGTGGACAAGCACCGCGGCGAGATCCCGCGTACGATGGACGAGCTCACGCATCTCCCGGGCGTCGGTCGCAAGACGGCGAACGTCGTCCTCGGCAACGCATTCGGGCAGAACGAGGGGATCGTGGTCGACACGCACGTCACGCGGGTGTCGTTTCGTCTGGGCCTCACGCGTCAGACCGACGCAGTGAAAATCGAGCAGGATCTGGTGAAGATCGTGCCGCGAGAGAAGTGGACGTTGTTCTCGCACCTGCTGATCTTTCACGGCCGGTCGATCTGCGTCGCTCGACGTCCGCTTGTGCGAAGAGTGTCCGTTGTGGGACTTGTGTCCGTCGTCGCTCGTGGTTCCTGTCGAAACGCCGAGGTCGTCGAGGTGATGGAGGGAACGTCGTCGCCTCTCCTCGATCACCTCGACGACCTCGACACCCTCGACACCCTTAGCCCTCCAACTATCTTCACGACATGCCTAAAACTGCTACCATCGAAACGAACCGCGGGACGATCACCGCGGAACTGTATGACAAGGACGCCCCGAGCACGGTGGCGAACTTCGAGAAGCTCGCCAACAGCGGGTTCTATGATGGGACGAAGTTCCATCGCGTGATTCCGGATTTCGTCGTCCAGGGCGGCGATCCCTACTCGAAAGGCGGCGAGCACGCCAAAGGCCCTGTCGGCACGGGTGGTCCCGGATGGACGATCAAGTGCGAGACCAAGGGCGGGAATCAAAAGCACGTCGTTGGCGCACTGTCGATGGCCCACGCCGGGAAGGACACCGGTGGCAGCCAGTTCTTCATGGTGCTCAGCGAGCAGAACGCCAAGCACCTCGACGGCGTGCACACCGTCTTCGGCCGCATCACCAAGGGCCTCGACGTGATGAAGCAGATCAAGCAAAATGATCAGATCGTAAAGGCCAACGTGACGTAGTAACGAATGCGGAATGCGGAATGCGGATTAACTGCTTCCGCATTCCGCGTTCCGCGTTCGACACCAAACTCAATCCCGAAAACCATGTCCTCTCCCCGTCCCGGCGACATGAGCGCGGGCTTCATTGGCCTGGCGGTCTCCGTGCTCTTTCTGCTGGCCGCCGTCACCACGATTATCGCGCTCACCAACCGGGCCTTTGCCGGTCACGCGGCGGCGCCGCAGGAGAGTCATGCGGCGCCCGCGGGACAGGCCGCACCGCCGCGCGGGACAGACAACGGCGCCTGCTGCGGGCGACACGGCGCCGCCGCGCACGCACCCGGCGCACACTGAGTGTCGTGAACGTTCTCCCTTTTTTGCTCGTCGCAGCGCTTCAGCAGCAGGCCGAGCCGCTCGACGCCCGCATCGTCGTCAGGCCCGCGAACGCCGAGATCGCCGTCGGTGACTCGGTGCGACTGACAGCCGAGGTGCGCGATCGCGCGGGGAACGTCGTGCCGAATGCGCGGGTGGTGTTCCGCGCCGGTGGCGGCTCCTTCGAGGGGCGCGTCGATTCCACCGGCCTCGTCGTGGGCGGCGCGCCCACCACCATTCCTGTGACGGTCATTGGTCTGGTCGAAGGACGGCGACAGCTGCTGGAGCGCGCGCTCGTTCGCGTCGTACCAGGACCTGCAGCGCGTGTGAGTATTCTCACCCCACCCGGTCGCCTCGTCATTGGCCAGACGGTCGCCCTCCGCACGCGCACGCAATCGGCAATCGGGGACGAGCGACGCGACCGCCCGAGCTGGCGAAGCTCCGCGCCCGCCATCGCTCGCGTCGACGCAGACGGTGCGGTCACCGCCGTTGCTCCAGGTCGCGCAACGGTCACGGCCTCCGTTGGTAACGTCCGCGCTTCGGTTCCGGTTGAAGTGGCGAATGCGCGCGTCGCATTGGTTCGCGTCACCGCCAGCGCCCGCGAAGCGCGCGAAGGGGACGTCATCCGCTTCACCGCCAGTGCCCGCACCGCTGGCGGAACGGCGATCGCGGGCGTCTCGCCCACCTGGAGCGTTTCGCCAGGCAACGGCGTCATCGATGAGACGGGCGCCTTCGTCGGCTACGAGCCGGGCGAGTACACGGTCATCGCGACGTTCGGCAACCAGAGCGGCAGCGCCCGCGTCACGTTAGGCGAGCGCGACGTGCGTCGCCCGGTGACGGTCGTCGGCCGGCTCCCGCGCGCGCGGTTCCGCACCGAGGAGCTCTGGCTGCACCCGGACGGCAAGCATGCCTACCTCGGCAGCGGACGCGGCGGCGACGTCATGTTCGCGATCGACATCAGCGATCCGGCGAAGCCGGTGGTCACCGACTCCATTGTCGCCAACACGCGGCGCGTGAACGACATCGTCACGACCGCCGACGGGTCCATTCTCGTGTTCACGCGCGAGGGCGCCGCCGACCGCCGCAACGGGATCGTCATCTGCGACAATCGCGATCCGGCGCACCCGCGCCCGATCGCCGAGTTCACCGAAGGCGTGACATCGGGCGTGCACTCGCTGTTCTTCTATGAGAGCCCGCGGTTCGGCCGGCACTTGCTCCTCACGAACGACGGAACGGCCGAGCTGCACATCCTCAACCTCGACGATCCGGCCAAGCCTCGTGAGGTGGCGCGCTGGGTCACGGACCGTCCCGTCGAGGGCCGCTCGTTGCACGACATTGACGTACGCGATGGGATCGCCTACCTGAGCTACTGGAACGACGGCCTGGTCGTGCTCGACATTGGCAACGGCTCGCACGGCGGGACGCCCTCGAATCCCAAGCTGGTCACGCAGTACAAGTACGATCTCGACGAGCTCTACCGCGACGTCGCGCAGACGGCCGGCGGCGGCTTCATCCGGGGCACGCACACCGCGTGGCGTCACAAGAACTACGTCTTCATCGCCGACGAGGTGTTCCCGCTGCACGGAGTCTCCGGCGCAACGGGGGTCGCCGCGGAGCGCGCCTATGGACGCCTGCAGGTGATCGACGTGAGCGACATGAAGAATCCGAAGTCGGTCGCGTGGTACGAGCCCGAGTTCGGCGGAGTCCATAACATTTGGGTTGCCGGCGACACGCTCTACATGGGCGCGTACGAGGCGGGCTTCCGCGCCTTCGACATTTCAGGCGAGCTGCGCGGCGACCTGCGCGCGCAGGACCGCGAGATCGCGCATCTGCACACCGCGAGCGACGTCGGCCACGTGACGAACGCACCGCGCGTGTGGGGGGTCATCTACCGCGACGGGTTGGCGTATGTGAATGACAACCATAATGGCTTGTGGATCGTGCGGATTGAGCCGAAGTCGGAGCTGGTGCCTGAATAGGGGTCAGGAATCAGGAGTCAGGGATCAGGGGTGGAAAAGGCGGCGCGGCTTCGCCGCAGCCGCCTCATCAGATGAGCAAACGGCGGCGCGAAAGCGCCGCCGTTTGCATTTCCACCCCTGATCCCTGACTCCTGACTCCTGACCCCTAGCTCCTGCCTATTTCGGCAACTTCCAGGAGTCCATCACGCTGCCCCCGATCACGCACGTCGTCACTCCCTTGCACGCCTCCGCCAGTCCCTTCGCCTGCGCCTCGGCAATTCGGAGCTGCAGCAGCTCGCGGTTCTGCGAGTACGCCTGCGCCTCGAGACGCTTCGAGGTCGCCTGCGCCTCGGCGCCAATGACCGTCGCCCGCGCGTTCACTGAATCGATCTGGAACTGCTTGATCGCGCGGTCGAGCACCTGTGCCTGCCTCGCCGCGTCGATTCGCGCCGTCTCGATCGCCGCCGGCGCCTTGATGTCGCGCACGAAGACCTGCTTCACGACCGCGCGTCCGCCAAGCTTGCGCTGGATGTGGGCGCGAACGGAATCGGAAAGGGAGGCGCGGTCGGCGGAGAAGATCTGCGACACGGTCCAGCTCGCCAGTGCGTTGCGATAGCCCTCCCGCACGGCGTTCAGAATCTCCGCTTCCGCGGCCTCGGGTGTGCGCTTGTCCTCGAACAGCTTGAGGATCGTCGCCGGATCGTAGGCGTAGACGATGCCGACGTCACCGACGACGGTGATGGGATCACGCGTCTGCGCCTCCATCGTCTCCTTCCCGCCTTGATCGGGGAAGTTTCTGTCCGTCATCGAGAAGCACGTCGCCTTGGCCAGTGGCGTGAAGTTCAAGCCCGTGCTCATGCGCGGCTCGATGATCCTCCCGTACCGCGTGAGCACGCAATGCTCGGTGGTGTCGACCGACGTGCATCCCGCGACGACGAGGGTCGCCGCGAGCAGCGCGAATGAGCTCCGCATCTTTCCTACCTCGATCTGAATGGTCGGGGCGGGTGGACGGCCGTCCGGCACGACCCGCCCAAGGGCACCCGCGCCTGTCGCGCGCGCCCAGGAATGACGACTGGCCGTCGTTTTCAGTCTCCGATGCGATCGCGCCGGACGAGAATCGGCTTCGAGGCACCAGCCAGGCGAAGCGCGGCGTTTGCGACCCAGGGCATGTTCGCCCGGAGCGAATCGCCACGGATCTCGAGCCGGTGCGCGTTGTCTTCACGAACGCGATCGCCGTCGTCGTGAGAAAGGAGCACGACATTGTCGCGGACAATATAGCGTCCGCGGTCGATGTCGCGATCACGATCGCCGTTGATGTCGGAGTCGGTGGTCATTCGTACTGGCCGTCGCGGCGCAATTCGAGCGCGACGTGGAACGCCCAGGGGTGACCGAAGGCGCGACCGGCAGCGTCGTACTCGTAGACGCCGGGAAGACTGCGCGGAATGGAATCGCCGTCGGCGGTACGACACGCGGCGACACCGAACGTGACTAGCAGCAGTGAGACGGCGACAAACGAGGTACGCATGCCACCCTCCGAGCGGGACAGCCATCACCTACGGTCTTGCGCCGCCGCTCGTTTCACTCGACGCTTCCCTGCCATGGCGACCAGAACGCGTGAGGCGCTCCTCGTGGCGCTCCCCGTCGCGGAGGCAGAACAGGCGCTCGACGCCGTCCTCGCTGAACGAGGGTTTGCGCGAGCCGATCCAGCGCCGCCTCTGCCGGCGGAGCCGACCGCGCGCAGCGAGGCACGATTCTTCGATGTCGATCTCGTTCAGCCCGCGCTCAGCGTGATCCGCGAGTGGGCTGGCTACAGTGATGCCACGGCGTGGGGTGCCGCGCTCGAGCTGGCCGAAGGGTTACCTGCTGCGGCGCGGATGGAGATGGCGCTACCGCCAGCGTTGAGCGTGCTCGCGCGCGCGCTGTCGCGGCGAGTCACGGTGCTCGGCTTCGCGGCTCGTGAGAAGCCTCGGCATTTCGTGGGAGTCGCCTTCCGCGGAGGACGCGCTGCCGACGTGATCACCATGGTCAAGGACCGCATTGTCATTGGTGTACAGGGAGCGCCTCGAAGCTGCACGATCCCCGATGCGAAGATGCACTTGCAGGCCTGGCTCGCGCCGTATGGCGTCGAGCCGGCGACGACCGAGCTATTGCTGGGGGACCGCGATCTCGCCTCGAGATGGGGTGTTGCCTACCTTAATGAATGAACAGGTGATCGAGGTCGTCGAGGATGTCGAGGTGATCGAGGTGAAGTCGCCTCGATCACCTCGACACCCTCGACGACCTCGACTGCCTTTCCTCCCATCCTCCTTATGACTCAATCGCTCCCGACTCGCCCTGAAGCCCTCGCGATCCTGCATGAATTCACGCAGAGCGACTCCCTCCGGAAGCACATGCTTTCCGTCGAGGCGGCCATGCGCGCGTACGCAGAACGGTTCGGGGAGGATCGGGAGCGCTGGGGGCTCGCGGGGCTCATCCACGACTTCGACTATGAGCGCTGGCCGAATCAGGAGCATTCGCCCACCACCGGCCACCCTGCCGAAGGCGTTCGTCTCCTGCGGGAGCGTGGCTGGCCCGAGGACATTCTCGAGGCAATCCTAGGCCACGCGCAATACTCCGGCGTGCCGCGGACGTCGCGCATGGCGAAGACGCTGTTCGCCGTCGACGAGCTCACCGGGCTGGTGACCGCCACCGCGCTCGTGAGGCCATCGAAGAGCGTGCATGAGGTCGATGCGAAGTCCGTCCGAAAGAAGATGAAGGACAAGGCCTTCGCCCGCGGCGTGAGTCGCGAGGACGTCATCAACGGCGCCGAGGAGCTCGGGGTGGAGCTGGACGCGCACATCCAGTTCGTGATCGACGCCATGCGGCGCGAGGCGCCTGCCCTGGGTCTGGAGGGAACACCCCCTGTCCAAGGGGCATCCGCGCCGGCCGGCGGGTAGTGTCGTCGCTCAACGTTTTGGTCGCGGACCGCGTACCTGAATCAGGACGTCTGGCACATGATCGCGACCGCCTCTCTCCCTGCCCAAGGGGCACCCGCGCGCCCCGTCGTGGGCGGCGCGTTCACCGTGCCGGATGATCGGACACGCGAGCGTGAGCTCGTACTGTCCGCTCAAGAGGGCAGTCACGAGGCATTCGCGGAGCTCGTTCGCGCGCATCAACGGCGCGCCTATGCGGTGGCGCGAGCGATCGTGCTCGATCATCACGACGCCGAAGATGCGGTGCAGGACGGATTTCTGCACGCGTATCGGGCATTGGCCCGGTTCCGGCCGGGCGAGCCGTTCGGTGCCTGGCTGCATCGCATCGTCGCGAACGCGGCGCTCGACCTGCAGCGGCGCCGAAAGGTTCGGACGGCGGGAACGCTGCCGGAGACGATCGCGCTGCCATTTCGCGATCCGGCGGAATCGGACGAGCTGCGCCGTCGCTTGGCGGCGGCGTTGCAGCGGCTGACGGAGCGGCAGCGGGCGGTGATCGTGTTGCACGATGTGGAAGGGTTTCGTCACGCCGAGATCAGCGAGATGCTCGGCATCCCGGAAGGAACGGCACGGTCCGATCTGCACCACGCGCGCGCCACGTTACGGCGCTTGTTGAGCGACACACGGAGCAACTCATGATCGACGGTCACCATATCGAGCCCGAGGATGCGCGCGTCACCGCGGCACTGCGCGCGTTGATGGCATCGCCTCAGGATCCCGCGTACTGGGGCGCGCTCGAGGCCTCCATGCTGGCGCGTCTCGCGGAAGACGAGGACTGGACCGCGCCCTTTGCGCGATGGACGAGCGCGGGGCTGATCGCGGCCGCGCTCGCGGCGCTCATCACCGGCGCCGCCCTCGTCCGCACGCACGACGTGGAGGCGCGGGAGATGGCGACGCTGCTCGAGACACCAGTCTCGTTCCCAGCACGGGTCGCCACTGAAGTCACTGAACCTGACGGGCGTGAGGCAACCCTCCGCTACGTCATCGAACCCTAAACTGGGAGTACGACATGCAGCGCTCACGCAGTCTCGCGCTGATGTTCCTGTTGGGCGCCCTCCTCGTGGGCGGCGCACTGGGCTTCACGGCCGATCGCGTGCTCACGAGTGACCGGTGCGCAAAGACCGGCGACAACCGTCGCTCTTTTGCCTGGCTCACGGAGGAGCTTCACCTGACACCGGAGCAGTCCGCCGCAGTCGATAGCATCGTCGAGCGCCGGCATCGCGAGATGCGGGCGGTCATCGCGCCAGTGCGTCCGCAAATGGATGCGGTGCGCGACACGGCGCGCCAGCAGATCCGGCGCGTGCTCAACGACAGTCAACGCGCGCACTTCGATGAGCTGCTCGCGAAGAAGCACTCGGCGAAGGAGACGAAGTCCAAGTGATTGCGCGGATCTGGCTTACTGTGCTGGCCGCCTGCGCGACGGCCGGCATGGCCGCCGGGCAAGAGGCGCCTCGGCCGATCACGCTCGATGAGGCGGTGCAGCTGGCGCAGCGTAACGCGCCGCTCGCCGTACAGTCGCGCGGTCAGCTCCGCTCGAGCGACGCAACCGTCCGCGGCGCGTATGCGGCGTTTCTCCCCGACGTCAACCTGAACATGTCCCGCGCGTGGGAGGGTGGAACGCGCACGATTCAGGCAGGCCGTCCCATTGACGACGACAGCCCGTGGTCGAGCTCGGCGGGCGCGTCGATGAGTCTTCAGCTGTTCGATGGCGGCTCGAGATTCTACGAGCTGCGGCGCGCACGCGCCCAGCAGGACGCGGCCGAGGCGAACGACATCGACCAGCGCTTCCAGATTGCGCTCGACGTGAAGCAGGCCTACTACGACGGGCTGGCGGCGCGAGAGTCGGAAGCGGCGGCGCGCACCCAGCTGGAGGAGGCGCAGCAGCAGATGCGGACGGCGACGGCTCGCATGGCCGCTGGCGCCGCGACGAAGAGTGACTCGTTGCGCACCGTGATCCAGATCGGCAACGCGCAGCTCGCACTCATCACGGCGCAGAACGCGCTCCGGACCGCTGAGGCAACGCTCACGCGACTGGTGGCGACCCCCTTCCCCGTCACTCCAGCCGAAGACACGCTGAGCCCGCAGAGCATCTCGGTCGATAGCGCCAGCCTCGAACGGCTCGCCCTCGATGGGCCGGCCATTCGCGAAGCCGCCGCCCAGTGGCAGGTCGCGCGCGCGAGCCAGAAGGCCGCGCGATCGACGTACTTCCCGTCGATCAGTATGTCGTACTCACGCGGATCGAACGGCGACGACCTCGGATTCGGATGGAACGATCCCTTCCGCTATTCCAGCAATCTCCGCTTCACCGCGTCGTATCCCCTCTTCAATCGGCTCAATCGCGAGGAGCAGCGTGTCGGTGCCGATGTGCAGGAAGCCAATTCCGCTGCCGCCCTCCGCGACGCGCAATTCGGCGCGCGGCAGCAGCTGTCACAGTTCCTGGGCGCTCTGCGCACCGCTGAAGCGCGCATCGCGATCCAGAGCGCGAGCGTGGCTGCGGCCGAGGAGGACGTACGGGTACAGCAGCAGCGTTATGCGGTGGGCGCCTCGAGGCTCCTGGACCTGCTCACCTCGCAGACCGAGCTGAACAACGCCCGCGCGGCGCTGATCCAGGCACGATACGACTACCGGATTGCGAAGGCGCAGTTGGAAGCATTGGTAGGGAGAGCACTCTAGAATCAACTCATGGAGCTCATTTTGCGCGCTACAGCCGCTGTTGTCATTGCACTCGCCAGCCTCACCGCGTGCAAGGGCGATGAGGAACAGGAATCCACGATTCAGACGGTCGCGGTCGAGCGGCGCGACATCGTCGTCGACGCCGAGGCGACGGGAGTCGTCGAGCCGATCAACGTCATCGAGGTGAAGTCGAAGGCCTCGGGGCAGATCGAGCGGATGCCCGTCGAGACGGGAACGCTCGTGAAACCGGGCGACCTGCTCGTACAGGTCGACACGCGCGACGTACGCAATCAGTACAACCAGGCCCTGGCCGATCTTCGGGCCGCGCAGGCGCGCGTCGCCGTGGCCGCGGCACAGCGCAAGCGGTCCGAGGACCTGTTCAAGCAGCAGATCATCACCGCGCAGGAGCTCGAGACGGCGCAGCTCGACTACGCAAATGCGCAGGCGCAGGCGACTCGCGCCGACGCCTCGCTCGATTTGGCGCAACAGCGCCTCGACGATGCAACCGTCCGCGCGCCGCTCGCCGGCACGATCATCGAGAAGGCGGTGTCCACGGGACAGGTCATCACGTCGGCGACCGGCGCGTTTGGCGGCGGCACCTTGCTCCTCAAGATGGCCGACCTCTCACAGGTGCGCGTTCGCGCGCTCGTCAACGAGACGGACATTGGAAACATCCAGCCGGGCCAGCAGGCCACGGTGACGGTCGATGCGTATCCGGACCGGCCATTCCGCGGCTCCGTCGAGAAGATCGAGCCGCAGGCGGTCGTGCAGCAGAACGTGACCATGTTCCCGGTGCTCGTCGCGGTTTCCAATCGCGAAGGGCTCCTCATGCCCGGCATGAATGGCGAAGTGTCAGTGCTCGTCGAGCGGCGTGAGAACGTGATCTCGGTGCCGAACGACGCGGTGCGCCCTCCGCGTGACATCACGACCGCGGCGGCGGCGCTCGGGCTCGATCCCGACAGCGTGCGCCGGCAACTGCAATCGCAATCGCCCGGCGCATCGAATGGCGGCGCCAATGGTGGCGACCGCGTCACGACGATTTCGCGCGGCGACGTGATCGTGAGTGACGCCGGGCAAGCTCCGCAACAGGGTCAGCTGTCACAGCTGCCCGTCCCAACGGCGGCCCAGTGTGCCGAGGTTCGCGCGGCGCTGGAGAAGAAGCCTCAGCTTCGCGCGCGTCTCGACTCCCTCCGGATGGCACGGATGACGTCTGCCGTCGCCGATCCCGCGCCGATCCGCGAACAGATGCGCGCCGTCTACGCCGAGCTCGGTGTGGATGGTCGGGTTGGCATGGCGTGCATGCGGGCGCAGCGCGGGGCGGCCGACAGCTCCGGGATTCAGCGGCCTACGGTGAGCGGTGAAGCACCGCGCGGTCCCAACGGTGGCGGACGAAGGGGTCTGGTGTTCGTCGCCAAGGGGTCGACCTTCGAGCCCCGCATCGTCACGTTAGGCATCGCCAACTATGACTATACCGAGGTCCGATCCGGCCTGGTCGAAGGCGAGCAGGTCGCGATTGTCACCGCCGCGGCGCTGCAGCAGCGCCGCCAGCAGCAGCTCGAGCGCTTTCGCGGTATGACCGGTGGCGGTGTCCCCGGCATGCAACGCCAGCAGGGCGGCGCTGCGGGAGGCGGGGGTGGCGGTGGCGGCGGAGGCGCCCCACGCGGCGGAGGCCAGTAGCATGCTGATCGGCGAGATCCTCCGGGTCGCGCTCGGCGCGCTCCGCGCGAACAAAATGCGGTCGTTCCTGACCATGCTCGGGATCGTGATCGGCGTCGCGGCCGTGATCGCGATGATCGCGCTCGGTCGCGGCGCGCAGCAGGCGGTCCGCGATCGCATCAGTGCCCTTGGCACGACGCTGCTGACCATCATGCCCGGCCAGCAGTTCGGGCGGGGCGTCGTCGTCCAGGACACTCGGGCTCGCCTGACGATGGAGGACGCGGAAGCGGTCGCCGAGCGCGCGACGCTCCTCACCGCAGTGCAGCCGGAGATGAATCGGCAGCTCCAGGTGCAGTACGTCAACAAGAACACCAACACGCAGATCGTCGGAACGACGGCGAACTATCTCGACGTGCGGAAGTATCGTCTCGCCGCGGGAAAGATGTTCACCAATAGCGACGACGACGGACGCAAGCGCGTGGCAGTGCTCGGCCCCACGGTGGTGGAGAATCTCGGACTCGAGTCGGCCGAGGCGCTCATTGGGGAATCGATCCGCATTCGCGGCATTCAGTTCGACGTCGTCGGCGTTCTCGACCGCAAGGGCACCGGGAGCGGATTCCAGGACCCCGATGACCTCGTGCTCATTCCACTTCAGACCGCGCGCTTTCGCGTGATGGGATCGAACTTTCTCCGCTCGATCAACGTCCTCGCGCAAAGCGAAGCGCAGATTCCGAACGCGATGGCGGAGATCCAGCGCATTCTCCGCCGGGAGCATTGGTTGCGGCCGGGACGCGAGGACGATTTCCAGATCCGGAACCAGTCGGACTTCCTGTCGACCTTCGAAGAAACGACCAAGGTCTTCGGCGTGCTGCTCCTCGGCATCGCGACGGTGTCGTTGCTCGTGGGCGGGATCGGCATCATGAACATCATGCTCGTCTCCGTCACGGAGCGAACGCGGGAGATCGGCGTGCGCAAGGCGCTTGGCGCCACGCGCATCAACATCCTGCTCCAGTTCCTGATCGAGGCGGTGGTTCTCTGTCTGCTCGGCGGCCTCATCGGCGTGATCCTGGGCGTGGGCTCGGCCACAGTCTTGCGGGAGTCGATGGACTGGAATACCGATGTCTCGATGATCTCGGTGGGCCTCGCCTTCCTCTTTGCGGCCGTGGTTGGCATCGTCTTTGGCGTCTGGCCGGCTCGGCGGGCGGCGAGTCTGGATCCGATCTTGGCTTTGAGGTACGAGTGAGCCGAATGCGGAATACGGAATGCGGATCTTGATGCAGTTGGTCCGCATTCCGCGTTCCGAATTCATCCTTCAACGTCCCACTGACCTTCTCCCATGTCCCCCTCCCGACGCGACTTTCTGAAGACCGCCTCCGCCGCGGCGGTGGCTGCGGCGTGCGCGCCCGGTGGCACGCTTCCGGAGACGGCGCCGACGCCGGTGATCGCCGATCCTGCTCGCGCGAGTCTGCCAGGCGATGCAGGTATCCGCGATCTCGCGATGGAGGCGCTGAACGCGGCGCGTGATGCGGGAGCGTCGTATGCCGACGCGCGCATCGGGCGGTATCGACGCCAGTTCGTGGCCACGCGCGAGCGACAGGTCACGGCCGTGAACGACGCCGAGTCGTATGGCATTGGAGTGCGCGCGCTGGTCAACGGGTCGTGGGGGTTTGCGGCCACGAGCCAGATGACGCGCGAAGCGGTGCAGCTGGCCGCGCGCGAGGCGGCGCGCATTGCGCGGGCGGCGCGGAGCGCACAGAAGCGTCCCGTCGAGCTCGCACCGGTGCAGGCCGTCGTCGGGACGTGGCGGACGCCGGTGCAGACGGATCCCGTCGACGTGCCGATCGAGGACAAGGTCGCGCTGCTGCTCGGGGCAAACGAGGCGGCGTTACGCGCCAAGGGCGTGCGGTTCGTGAACTCGGGGCTGGCGTTGCTGCGCGAAGAGAAGACCCTCGCCACCACCGACGGCACCTACACCGTGCAGACCTTCGTCCGCGTCGGGCCGCAGTTCACCGCGACCGCCGTCGCACCCGGTGATTTCCAGAGCTACAACCACGAGATCGCGCCGCGCGGGTCTGGCTGGGAGTACATCACCGGTCTCAACATGCCGGGGAACGCCGAGGAGTGGGCGTCGTACGCGGTACAGAAGCTGTCGGCGAAGTCGGTGGAGGTGGGTCGTTATGCGCTGATTCTCGATCCGACCAACCTCTGGCTCACGATTCACGAGTCGATCGGGCATCCCACGGAGCTCGACCGCGCGGTGGGCTACGAGGCGAACTATGCCGGCACGAGCTTCATCGCGCCGCCCGAGGCGACCATTGGGAAGCTCAAGTACGGGCCCGACTTCATGAACGTGCAAGCCGATCGCACCCAGGCGGAATCGCTCTCACGCACGGCATGGGACGACGAGGGCGTCCCCGCCGATCAGTGGCTGCTCATCGAGCGTGGCATGTTCAAGGACTACCAGACGACGCGCGACCAGGCGGCGTGGATCTCGAATCTTACCGGCGTCCGGCGCTCGCACGGCTGCTCGTTCGCCGACTCCTGGTCGAGCGTCCAGTTCCAGCGAATGCCGAACGTCTCGCTCATGCCCGGGGAGCGCGACATCACGATCGACGACATCATCGCCGCCACCGACCGCGGCATTGTCATTCGCAATCGTGGATCGTGGTCGATCGATCAGCAGCGCTACAACTTCCAGTTCTCCGGCCAGCTCGCCTACGAAGTGCGCGGCGGCAAGATCGTCGGCATGCTCAAGGATGTGGCATACCAGAGTCGCACGCCGGAGTTCTGGAACTCGATGGACATGATCGGTGGGCAGCGCTCGTACTGGCTTGGCGGGTCGTTCGGCGATGGCAAGGGGGAACCGAGCCAGTCGAACTCGGTGAGTCACGGGTGCCCCCCCGCGAGGTTTCAGAATGTCAATATCGTGAATACGGGACGTACGGCCTAACGAACGAGGGGGCAGGAGTCAGGAGTCAGGGATCAGGGGGTTTCAGGGAATGGTGCGAGGCGAACGGCTCGCGCATCCCTGATACCCCGACCCTGAACCCCCCTGATCCCTGACTCCCGACTCCTGATCCCTTATCGAGCCATGGCAATCCTGACGAGAGATGAAGCCCGCGCCCTGACAGCCCGTGTTCTCGGGTTCGCGACGGCGGAACAGACCCGCGTCACCGTCGGCTCAGGCTGGAGTGGCAATACGCGGTTCGCGGCGAGTGAGATCACGACCGCCGGCGGCATCAGCGACACCGATGTCACCATCACCAGCACCATTGGACGACGGCGCGCGTCGACGTCGACGAACGTGCTCGATGACGCATTGCTCAAGCGTACGGTCGAGCTGTCCGAGCGACTTGCTCGCCTCGCGCCGGAAGATCCCGAGATCATGCCCGAGCTCGGTCCGCAGCAGCACGGGTCGGTGGACGCGTTCGTCGAGCGCACCGCCGACCTCGGCCCCGAGGCGCGCGCCCTGGCCGCTCAACAGGTGATCGATGCCGAGCAGGCCCGCACCAACAAGCTGGCGATCGCGGGATTCATCGAGGCCAACGCGGGCGCGAGCGCGGTCGCCACGAACTCGGGACTGTTCGCGTATCATGCCAGCACCGACACATTGATGTCGACCACGGCTCGTACCCCGGACGGAACGGGTTCCGGTTATGCCGTCGCGGGATCGCGCGATTGGGGCGACATCAATGCCGCGTCACTCGGCCGCCGAGCGGCGGACAAGGCACTGGCGTCGCGCAATCCTCAGGCGATCGAGCCGGGGATGTACACGGTGGTGCTCGAGCCGCAGGCCGTGTCGGATGTGCTGCCACTGCTCGCGGGGTCATTCAACGCGCGCAGCACCGACGAGGGTCGTAGCGCGTTCGCGAAACCGGGGGGCACGAAGCTCGGCGAGAAGATCGCTGACGAGCGCGTGACGATCTATTCGGATCCGGCCGACCGAGACCTGCTGATGCGCCCCTTCGACACCGAGGGACTCCCACTGCGGCGTACCACATGGATCGAGAGCGGGGTCCTGAAGAATCTCGCGTACTCCCGGTTCTGGGCCGACAAGAAGGGGGTGCAGCCGACGGGTGGTGGTGGCGGCGGCGGCGGAGGCGGCGGTGGGGGTGGAGGCGGAATGCCGGGAGGGCTCAAGATGGTGGGCGGCACGAAGAGCGTCGACGAGCTGGTCGCGGGCACGCAGCGCGGCATTCTCGTGACGCGCTTCTGGTATATCCGCTTCCTCGATCAGCGCACGGTGATGGTGACCGGTCTGACCCGCGATGGCACCTTCCTGATCGAGAACGGCAAGATCACTCGCCCGCTCAAGAACTTCCGCTGGAACGAGAGCCCGCTGTTCATGCTGAACAAGATCGATGAGCTCGGGCGGGCTGAGAGGGTGGAGGCGGGGCGCGTTGTGCCGTCGTTGCGCGTGCGCGATTGGAATTTCACTTCCCTTTCTGACGCCGTCTGAGACCAGGGGTCAGGAGTCAGGGGTCAGGTCAGGTGTCAGGGCGAAGGGATCAGGAGCTGCGCGAGAGTCCCTGACCTCGCCCTGGCACCCCCTGATCTCTGACCCCTGACTCCTGACCCCTAGTGGCGCTGCTTCCGCGCCCTCTTCTGCTCATAAAGCGCATCGTCCGCGATCGCCATGAGCTCGGCGAGCGACTGCACGTTTCTCGCATCGAACCTGGCGACGCCCGTGCTGATCGAGAGCGCGTACTTCCGCGAGGGCCGCGCGTTGTGCTCGGCCAGCGTCTGGTGCAGGCGTGTCTCGATGATGTCGTCGGTCTCCTCGGGCGAGAACATCGCCAGCGCCACGAACTCGTCGCCGCCAAGACGCGCGAGCACGTCGGATTCGCGGAAGGTCGTGCGCAGGATTTCCGCCGTCTCCGCCAGCGCCTGGTCGCCGACCTGGTGACCGTGCGTGTCATTGATCGACTTGAAGTCATCGAGGTCGACGAACACGAGCAGTAGATCCTTCTTCAGCCGCCGCGCGAGCTTCATCTCCTGCTCGGCGAGCATGAAGAAGCCGCGGCGATTGTTCAGGCCGGTCAGATCGTCGGTCACCGACATGCGACGCAGCTCGGCTTGCAGCCGCTGACGCTCGGTGAGATCGCGCGCATTGACGATGATCGTCGGCACGCCGTGCGGGTCGAGCACGGCGTTTCCGATGACCTCCATGTATCGCCAGTGACCATTCCGATGTTGAAGCCGGATCTCGATCGAGCGCGAGAAGCCGGGAGCGCCGAGCGCGTCGGCAATCATGTCCTGGGCGCGCGCGACATCGTCGGTATGGACGAAGTCGAAGATCGATCGGCCGAGCTCGTCGTCCGGACTACGGCCAAGGGTGCGCTCGACTGACGGGCTGACGTAGGTGAGCCTGCCCTCGGCATCGAGCACCATGATGACGTCATTGAGATTCTCGATCAGCCGGCGCGCATTCTCCTCGCTGTGCCGGAGTGCGTCCTCGGCGCGCTTGCGCCGAATGAATGCGCCCAGCTGCGCGCTCACCACCGAGATGAGGTGGACGAGGCGCTCATCCTGCTCGCGGACTTCGTACATGTAAAAGACGAGCACGGCCACCGCTTCCTCGGCGGCAAGCACCGGAATGGCCACCCCCGACTTGAGCCCGAGTGCGGTTGCATGGCCTGCGCGCGCGAACGCCTGATCTTCCTCGACGTTCGGAACCCAGACCGCCTGCTTGGTCGACCAGGCACGGCCGGCAAGTCCTTCTCCGGGCGGAAGCGCGGTGACGTGAGCGACATCGCGCGAGAGCAGGTCCGCTCGCACGCTGTGCCGGATGTCGGAGCGTTCCAGCGAGCGTCCGTCGGTGGTGGGCATCCAGACTTCACCGAACACCCACCCGGTGACGTCGCACACGTGCCACAGCGCCAGATGCAGCGCGCTGGAGAAGTCTTCCGCCTCCGCGATGCGCGCCACGATCGAGTGAAGGAGACGCAGCGCTTCTTCGGCTCGCTGCCGCTCGGTGATGACGCGCGAGATGCTGATGAGACCCGCCGCATCGCCTTCGGCGTTCTTGAAGACGGTCGTCGATGATCGTACGCCGTGCGGCGCGCCCGGGGCATCGTCCTCGGACAGGAGCACCCCACCCGCCATGAGGATGTCCCGGTCGCGGTCGCGAATGCGCTGAGCGAGATCGGCATCGACCAGATCGAGATCGAGCTTGCCGATGATCTCGTTGGCGCCCCAGCCCAGGATGGCCGCGCCCGCTTCATTGATCATCCGATATCGACCGTCGAGGTCCTTCACCGCGACGGCGAGTGCGGTGCTCTCGATGACGCTGCGCAGCAGACTCTCGCTCTCGCGGTGCTCGGCGACAGCGCGATCGTGTCCGAATCGCTCGCGACGAAGCTCGATCTCCGTCGTGACGAATGCGGCGACGTCGCCCATCTGCGCGATCTCCTTCTCCGACCAGGATCGCGGCGCGTGGTCGAGGACGACGAGTGCGCCGATCATCACGTCGGCGAGAGCGAGCGGCGTCGTCAGGTAGGAGCGGACGCCGAGTGCGGCGAGGATCGGCAGCGCGCGCAGCACCTCGTGGTCCCACGAGTCATTGACCACTCGCGGCGCCGTGGTCGCGAGAATGAATCCGAATGGGGACTCAGTCGCGGGAAAATCGGTGCGCGGAGGCGGCGCCGCCGGAAGTCCCCACGCGCTCTTGAGCACGTGGCGGTCACCGAGCACGAGCACGAGGAACGCCAGCGGCGCCCGCACCATCGCGGCGGCGATGCGTGCGGATCGATCGAAGCCCGGGTCAGGGGCCGCGTCGAGATAATCGCTCGGTAATGGCGCGAGCTCGGGTAATGCGCTTTCGGCGATGTCGCCGGAAGCGGGTGGTGCGACCCTGGAGATGTGCGACTCCCACGTGGAGGCGTCGTGAACAGCGTTGTCTATAGACGATTCTGTACGACGCTACGGCACGTGTTCGGGTACACCTGTTTAGCTCTCGCTAATGGGAACGGCGACCTTACCCATGAACAGAATGGTGCCCGTCAAACGCTCACGAATTACGAACACAAACGGCCGGTCGAAGCGGATCGAGGGCGGCAGGCTGGTGACGCCAACGCCGACCGTCGTGACCGCGGCGGCTTCCGTCCCCTCCTCGTTGACGTTCACGAACGTGTTCTGCTTCACGAAGTCGATGAACAGCGCATCGCCGACTGGAGACATGCGCGTGAAATCGGCACACCCCTCGCAGAAGGCGCTCTCCATCCCCATCGAGATCAAGTCGCTATTGAGCGTGTCCTCCCACTTCATGGTGAATTTCGGGAGGTAGACGTCGGCTTTCGCCTGGTGCAGCGCGCCGACGATCGCGTCCCACCGTGGCTGAGTGAGCGATTCGATGAAGACATCGACATCGGTGCCGGCTGGGGGAAGGATCGCGGTCATGGTAAATGCCGCGCGACCGTAAGGAAGATCGACCGCTTGCACCCCATTCAGCGACGCGAGCGCCACGTCCTGCGTCTCGAGGTGCATCATCCGCGCTGAGTAGGACGTGCCACGCTCGGTCGCGAACGGCGCGTTGTGGGTATTCCCTGGATCGAACTGCGAGCGCCAGCTTCCCTTGAAGTAGATGGCGTTCATGAGGAGCATCACGATCTCGGCGCCGATATTGTCGAGCACTTCGGGAATCTTGCCCGCCGTGGCGGTGTCGGCCCAGGCGTTGATGCGCGTCACGCTCGCAGGGTCGTCGAAATCCAGTCCGGCAACGCGCGCATCGAAGTAGTGTTCCACCGTGTCGAGGAATGTCTGATGGATCGGAAAGCCATTGCGATACCAGATCGCGTTCGCGATGCGCATGTCCACCGACGGGTCGAGGTCGAGCAGCAGCTCGATCAGGTCTCGATAGGCGGCGTTGATGCGCGACCGATCGCTCTCCAGAATGCGCAGCGCGTCCGACATCCCCTGGAAGGTCTCTCCCTCGGCGCCCTCCATCGTCATTCCAAGTGCGAACGACGCGCTCAGCGGAGAGATGAAGACGTTCGTGTCCGCAAACCGGGTGTTGATGCTGCGGAAGAGGTCGAACGCGAACCGGTTGCTCGAGGCGATGGTCTGCTGCTCATCCTGGCTCAGCGCTCGCGGAAGCACCGTGAGCGAGTCGGGCGCGGTGCCTCCCAGACCCAGGGGCGAATCGGCGCAGGCAGTGACCGCGAGAAGCAGGCAGGGGAAAAGACGGCGAAGGGACATACTTCCTCTCGGCAATTTGGACCGCGCAACGGAACCCACTTGATCACCCTTCCGAGGCCTCGACGCGTCACAGTTTCGCTCGTTCGGGAGCGACTTGCGGCTCATCTGCCTCCCTAGGCATCCTCAGTCATGTCCGGACAGCCGATCCTAATCGAGCCCATCGCGAAGCAAAAGGTACACGCGGCCTTCACCGTCAACGGGGAGCGCGCGGAAGTTGCCTTCGCGCCTCAAAAAACGCTGCTCGAGGTCCTGCGCGAGGAGCTCGGGCTCACGGGAACCAAGCACGGCTGCGAGCTGGGCGAATGCGGCACCTGTACCGTGCTCGTGGATGGGACGCCGATCCTCTCCTGTCTCGCCTTGGCGGTCTCGTACGCGGAGCGCCGTATCGAAACGGTCGAGGGCATGGCTCGAGGCGCGACGCTGCATCCGCTCCAGGATGCGTTCGCTGAGCTCGGCGCCGCCCAGTGCGGATACTGCACCCCCGGGTTTCTCCTCGCTGCCCGCGCGCTCCTCGACAGTAATCCGGCGCCGACGCGCGATGAGATCAAGGAATCGTTGAGCGGCAATCTCTGTCGATGCACGGGGTACCTGAAGATCTATGAGGCGGTAGAGATGGCAGCAGGGCGAATGCGGAATGCGGAACGCGGAACGCTGGCAAGGGCAAATGGCTGACGTGGCGAAGGAACAGTCAGAGGCGCCGGCCGGTCATTCAAATTCCGCAATCCGCATTCCGCATTCGGTTGTTGGCACCGCGCGCCGCAAGGTCGACGCCACCGCCAAGGTGACGGGCGAGACGAAATTCGCCGACGACCTCTCGCTGCCACGGATGCTGTGGTGCAAGCTGCTGCGGTCGCGCGAGCCGCATGCCCGCATCATTCGCATCGATGTTTCACGCGCGGAGCAGCACCCCGGCGTCGTCGCCGTGCTCACCGGACGCGACCTGCCGATTCCATTCGGGATTCTTCCCATTTCGCAGGACGAGCACGCGCTCTGCCCCGATCACGTGCGCTTCGTCGGAGATCCGGTGGCCGCGGTCGCCGCGATCGATGAAGACACCGCCGCCGACGCCTGCGAGCTCATCGAGATCGAGTACGAGAAGCTCCCGCCTATCGAGTCCGTCGAGGATGCGTTGGGGAGTGCCGACACGCCGAACGCGCTCATCCACGACTACGGCGACGCCGGCAACGTCCACAAGCACATCGCCCTGGAGTTCGGGAACGTCGACGCCGAGATGGCGACCGCGGATCATGTCCGCGAGGACCTGTTCTTCTTCGAAGGAAACACGCACCTGCCGATGGAGCAGCACGCTTCCCTCGCACAGTGGTTTCCCGATGGGAAGGTGACCGTCTGGTCGAGCACGCAGACGCCCCATTACCTGCACCGCGCGCTGGCGAAGGTGCTCGAGATGCCCGCGGCGCACGTGCGCGTGATTGCCACGCCGAACGGCGGCGGCTTCGGCGGAAAGTCCGATCCGTTCAGCCACGAGATCGTGGTCGCGGCACTCGCGCGACGCACCGGGCGCCCAGTGAAAATCTCGCTCACCCGCGAAGAGGTGTTCTACTGCCACCGCGGGCGCCACCCGACCCTCATGCGCATCAAGACCGGTGTGAAGCGGGACGGTCGCATCGTGGCGATGGACTTCACCTCGTTCCTCGACGGCGGGGCGTACGGCTCGTACGGGGTCGCCAGCACGTATTACACGGGTGCGCTGCAGACCGTGACGTACGAGGTGCCGCACTACCGCTTTCAGGGCGCTCGCGTCTTCACCAACAAGCCTCCGTGCGGCCCCAAGCGCGGCCACGGCACGCCGCAGCCGCGCTTCGCGCTCGAATGTCAGCTCGACAAGATCGCCGAGGATCTTTCGATCGACCCGGCAGTGTTGCGAAAGCGCATCCTCCAGCCGGCGAACTCCGTGACCGCGAACTGGCTTCGCATCGGCTCGATGGGGCTTGGCGAGTGCATCGACGCGGTGGTCGAGCGGAGCGGGTGGCAGACGAAGTACCGCCAGCTGCCCTTCGGCCGCGGCGTCGGTCTGGCGTGCTCCTCCTACATCTCCGGCGCCGGGCTGCCGATCTACTGGAACAGCATGCCGCACTCCGGCGTGCAGCTCAAGCTCGACCGCTCCGGTGGCGTCGCCGCGTTCTGCGGCTCCACCGACATCGGCCAGGGCTCGGACTCGGTGCTCGCCTACTGCGTGGCCGATGTGTTAGGCATCGAGCCGGAGGACATCCGCATCATCACCGGTGACACCGATCTCACCCCCGTCGACCTCGGCTCCTACTCATCGCGGGTGACGCTGATGACCGGTAATGCCGCGGTGCAGGCCGCGGAGCGCGCCCGCGACACTCTCGCCGATGCCGTATCGCGGAAGCTCAACGTCCCGAGGTCGCGACTCGTGTTCGCCGAGCGGCGCGTGTTCGACGCCGAGTCCCCCGACCGGGGAGTGACGTTCGCCGAGGCCGTGCAGATCGCCGAAGGAATGTTCGGAACCGTTGGGACGACTGGATCCTACACGCCACCCCGCTCGCCAGGGCGATACAAGGGTGCCGGCGTAGGCCCTTCGCCCGCGTACTCGTATACGGCGGCGGTGGCGGAGGTCGAGGTCGATCCTGAGACGGGCATCGTTCGGGTGCCGAAGATCTGGATCGCGCACGACGTCGGGCAGTCGATCAATCCGCTGCTCGTCATCGGACAGGTCGAGGGCTCCGTGTACATGGGTCTCGGCGAAGCGCTCATGGAAGAGATGACCTATCGCGATCGCGTGCGGAACGTCGTGCATCACCATCCGAGCATGCTGGAGTACAAGAGCCCGACGACATTCGAGATGTGCGATGTCGAGACGATCCTGGTTCACGATCCCGATCCGAGTGGACCCTTCGGCGCGAAGGAGGCCGGCCAGGGTCCGCTACTACCGGTGATGCCAGCCGTGGCGAACGCGATCTACGACGCCGTCGGCGTTCGCATCGACGAGATCCCCTGCTCTCCGCACAAAGTGCTCAAGGCGCTCAAGGACAAGATGAAAGGCAACGTCGGCCGCTTCGGACCGAGCGCCATGCCTACCTACGCGTTCCCGGAGGTCGCGCGCGTGCGGACACCCGCGCAGGGCGGCACTGGCCGGGAAGAAGATGGACGCACGCATAGCGAGGTTGGCGGCCCCGTCGAGCAGGCGGGTGAGACGACCGCCGCGGCCGGCCCCGCTCCACGCAGGAACGGCTGATGCTTCGCCTCCCCCGCTTCACATACCACGAGCCGGCCACGGTCGGCGAAGCGGTCCGCCTCTTCACGGAGGCAATGCCCGACGTCGCCTACGTGGCCGGCGGAACGGATCTCTATCCGAACATGAAGCGCCGGCAGCAGACGCCGGCGACCGTGATCGCCCTGCACCGCATCGGGGAGCTGCGCGCGATCACCGGCGCGCCGGAGAGCGGCCTCACGATCGGCGCCTGCGTTACGCTGACCGAGCTCGCCACGCACGAGGTCATTCGCGCCCGCTACCCGTCAGTCTCGCACGCCGCCCACGTCGTGTCGACGCCCATTCTTCGCAACATGGGCACGATCGGCGGGAACCTGCTGCTCGACACGCGGTGCAACTACTACGACCAGAACTACGAGTGGCGGAAGGCGATCAACTTCTGCATGAAGCGCGACGGCGAGATCTGCTGGGTCGCCCCGTCCAGTCCACGATGCTGGGCCGTGCAGTCCTCGGACGGCGTTCCAGTCGCCGTGGCGTTAGGCGCCGAGGTGACGGTCGTGTCGGTGCGCGGCACGCGGCGGTTGCCCGCGGCGAGTCTCTACCGGAACGACGGCATTCAATACCTGGAGAAGGCGCCTGACGAGCTGCTCGTCGCGTATCACCTGCCGCCTCTGGTGAACGGCGGCTGGCGCGCCACCTATCGGAAGCTTCGGCGACGCGACGCGTTCGATTTTCCGGTGCTGGGTGTCGCCGTGCGCGTCGACTTCGCGCGCGATGGCAGCGTCAGCAGTGCCCGCATCGTGCTCGGCGCCATCGCTTCCTACCCGCAGGAGATTCCCGCCGCCGCGGAGGCGATCGTGGGAACGCGGCTGGATGAAAGCGCGATCGGGGCCGCCGCCGACGCCGCCTACCGTCCCGCGAAGCCGATGGACAACACCGACTTCACGCTCGCCTGGCGAAAGGAGATGGTGCGCGTCCACGTGCAGCGCGCGCTACAGGACATTCGAGCGCAGGCGGTCTGAAGCACCCCGAGCACCTCGAGCACCGTCGCCTTCCGCCTTCGGCAACGTCACTGTGAACACCGAGCCGTGCCCGACGTCGCTCTCGACGGTGATGTCGCCGCCCATCGCGCGGGCGAGGTCGCGACTGATGGCCAGCCCGAGCCCCACGCCTTCGTGCGTGCGGTTCAGCGCGCGTCCCGCCTGCACGAACGGCTCGAAGATCAATCGCGCGCGATCCTCGGGAATCCCGATTCCCGTGTCGCTCACGCGCAGCCGGAGGAGATCGCCGGCGCGCGCGCAGTCCAGCACGATGCGGCCCCCTTCCGGTGTGAACTTCACGGCGTTGGAGACGAGGTTGAGCAGGATCTGGCGGAGCTTGTCGCGATCGGCGCGCACCCACAGGTCGCCGTCGCACTCGGGCATCTCGAGCCGCTGCGCCTTGGCGCGAACCTGCGGCGCGACGATCGCCTCCAGCTCCGACATCACGTCGTCCAGCGGTACGTCGGTCATGTGGAACTCGATCTGACCAGCGTCGATCTTCGCGAAGTTCAGCACGTCGTTGATCAGCGACAGGAGATGCGCCTGACTGCGGTTGATACGCCCCAGCGCATCCCGCTGCTCGTCCGTGACGGGACCGTGAATGCCCATCTCCAGCAGCTGCGCGTACCCGCCGATGGCGTTCAACGGGGTCCGCAGCTCGTGACTCATGACCGCCAAAAAGTCGCTCTTGGCGCGGTTGGCCGCCTCGGCTTCCTCGCGCGCGCGACGCGCGTCCTGCACGCCGGCCTCGAGCTCGCGTCGTGAGGCATCGATCTGGCTCGCCATCTGATTGAAGCTTTCGGCCAGGCGCCCGATCTCATCGCGCCCCGTTACCTGCACGCGACGGGTGTACTCGCCATTCGCGATCGCCTCGGCCGCGACGGTGAGTGCGCCCAGCGGACGCGTGATCCTGCGGCTGATGAGCCACGACAGCGCTGCGCCGAGCGCCATCAGCGCAATGCTGAGCAGCGCAAGCCTCATCACCGTTCGACGAGGCCCTGCCTGCACCGATTCCAGCGGCGCCTCGAGCACGAACACCCACGGCGTTCCGGCGACCGAGGCCTCCGACGCCATCAAGCGTCCGCCCCCACGCGTGTAGGTCAGCTCCCTCTCCGCCGAATCGCGCGCCGCTGGCGCGGCGACTCGAGCGCCCGGAAGGCGCGCCCACACGTCGCCGGCCGCGTTGCGTACGAAGAGCGTCACATCCTCGCCCGTGAGCTCTCGAAGGGTTTGTGATGCATTACGAGCCCCGGCGACTCGGAGGAGTTGCGCGGCGTACCCGTAGGTGGTTTGGCCACGAACGACCGGCGCGACGATCCAGAACGCGATGCGATCGCCGGTCGGATAGAGGATGCTCAAGCGCACCGAGTCCGAGGTGCGGCGTTCCGTTAGCGCTCGCAGCACGTCCGAGCGGACAGCCTCAGGCACCTCGCCGCGTAATGAATCGGAATCGGGGTTGGTCGAGACGAGACGCTCGCCCCGTGAGTTCCACAGCTCAATGGGAAGCCCCGAATCCGCGGGAGCCGTGAGGCGACTCAGGACCCGACGAGCCGATGCGTACGCTCCAGTGTCGGAGGCCTCGAGCGCGGCCAGGAGGGAGGGGTCGCGCGCAAGATCGGCGAGAAGGGCCGCCCGCCGCCGAATTGAAACCTCCGCGCTTGCCGCGACTTGTTCCACGGCTTCGGTGAGCCGCTCGCGTGCATCCGCCGCGCTGCTTTGGGACAACGTGCGGTACGTCAGGACGAGCGATGCGGCCAGCACCACGAGCAACACCGCCGTCATCAGCAGCGGCAACTTGTGCTCGAGCGACAATGATCCGGTGCGGCGCATACGTGAACATGCGCAATGTGCAGGGATCGTGCGAGAGCGTTAGCTTCCCGCACCGACTCTCTCCGGACGAACATCAATGCCGCTCCTGCGTTTCGCGTCGCTCGTGATCGGCCTTTCGTTCATCGGCTCGGCTGCCGCGCAGGGGGCTCGCGACTCCCTTCCTGCGAGCGTGCGTGCTCGCTATGACACCGCGTTCTACGCCTGGCAGCGCGGCGATTATCCCACGGCGCTGGCCGGTTTCGAACGCCTCCTCACCTCGGCCGAGGGTGATCGCGTCCTCGAGCCGATTGCGCTGCTCACCGGCGAGCTCTATCGCACGATCTCGGTGGCACCCGATGGCCAGGCGCCGCGATGGAGCCCCGACGGTCGCTACGCCTCCTTCACGACCAATGGAGGCCGAGTGACGAACGTGGTCGCTCTGGACGGGGATTCTGTGCGAAGGGTGGCGTCGATCAGCGGGGTTGCCCTCGTCTTCTCTCCCGTTGGGGATCGCGTGGCCTATCTCGCGATCGAGGAGACGCAGGAGCTGCGCGCGGCGCGGTCGCTCGCCGATTCCCTGTTACGCGCACAGGAGTTTGCGCGCCTTCAGCGCCAGCGACAGGAAGTCACGCGCCTCGAGCAGGAAGCCGCGCGCATCATGGCTCGCGACCTTCGCACCGGTACCACCGAAGAGCTGCGAGCGCCGGACCTCGCGAAGCGCGCGCTGGTGTTCAGCCTCGACGGATCGACGCTGCACGTCGTGGGTGGACCGACCGCCGATCGCGCACGCACCGACGTCTATGCGCTCTCCACGTCGGCCGCTCCGCGGCCGATCTCGTCAGGTCCGGGACTCAAGTCGAATCCGGTGTTCACAGCCGGCGGAACCCATGTCGTGTACGCGCTCGGAAGTGACTCTGTCTCGATTCGCGACGTCGCCTCCGGCGCGACGCGAACATTCGCGGGCACCTCGCCGGCCGTGTCGGCGGATGGGTCGACCCTCGCGTTTCTCTCACGCGCCGGGAGTGAGTTCACGATCTCGGCGCTGACGGTGGGGGGCGGGGAACCGACGGTCGTCAAGCGCAGTGCGCGACCGATGGCGACGCCTGTCCCCTCCCCCGACGGCCAGCGCATCGCCCACGTCGTCATGTTGCGCGACGACTGGGAGCTGTTCGTCATTGGACGCGATGGACAGGGCGACCTCCGGTTGTCGCGCGAGATTCAGCACGACGTCCTTCCGCGGTGGCTGTCCGGCAACCGGGTGCTGGCCGTGAAGGGAGAGCCACGTCACCGCCGGACGTACATGTACGATGCCGCGAGCGGCCACGCCACGCGCCTGCATCACAACAACACCGTGCGAACGGTCGCGCCGGAGTATGAATGGGCCGTGAGCCCCGACGGTACGAAGATCCTGATCGTCACCGATCGAGACGGCGACACCATCTCGCCCGAGCGCAGCGTCATCCTCCTCGATCTCGATCGCACGTACTCGCGCGCCGACGTCCTTGCTCGCGTGCGCGCCAGTGGGGCCGCCGAGCGAGACCTGCGCGCTCGTGGCCGCCGCATGTTCGCCGCGATCGACAGCGGCGTGCGCACCGCGTTACGCGGCATTTCGGTGGAGCGCATTTACGAATACCAGCGCTCACTCTACCAGTTCGGGTCCAAGTACATCACGCAGCCGGGCAATCGCCTCGCGATCGAGTACATTGCCGGCACCCTGCGCTCCTTCGGATACGAGCCGGAGATACAGTGGTTCGAGCCACAGCCGGGCGTGCGCACCGCGAACGTGATCGCGACGCTACGCGGGCGAGTCAGTCCCGACCTGATCTACGTCATCAGCAGCCACTTCGATTCCGTCGAGGAGGGACCCGGCTCCGATGACAACACCTCAGGCACGACGGCGCTGCTCGACGTGGCCCGCGTGCTCGCGCGTCGGCCGCAAGCCGCGACGATCAAGTTCGCATGGTTCACCGGCGAAGAAGCCGGCCTGTTCGGCAGCCGGGAGTTCGTGCGGCGCGCGGTGGCGAACAACGACAAGATCGCCGGTGCGCTCAACAACGACATGATCGGCTGGACGAACGACGAGCGCCTCGACAACACCATCCGCTACTCCAACGCGGGCATCCGCGATCTCCAGCACGCCGCGGCGTTTCTGTTCACCGATCTCATCACCTACGACGCCAAGTACTACCGCAACACGGACGCGCATGCGTACTACGAGGTCTATGGCGACATCGTCGGCGGCATTGGCTCATATCCCATTCTGGGAAACCCGCACTATCACCAGCCGCACGACGTTCTCGAGACGATCAACCACCGTCTGGTCGCCGAGGTGAGCAAAACGACGGCGGCGTCGATCATGTTGCTCGCGTCGAGTCCCGCGCGCCCGACCGGGCTCGAGCTCGTCAGGCAGGCCGGCGATCGCATCGAGATCCGCTGGGCGGCTGCACCCGAGCGCGATCACGCACGCTACTCCGTCCGCGTCGACCCTCCGGGACCAGGCACCGCGCGCACCCTCACGGTCACGACACCGCGTGCAACGCTGACCGGGGTCGCGCCCGGAAGCGAGATCGCGGTTCGGGCGGTGAACACGCGAGGTCTGGAGAGCTGGGATGCGGCAAGAATCACGGTACCCGCGGCGGAGGCGGTAGGTCAGTGAGGCAGGCGACGTATCTGGCGATCGCCGCGCTCCTCGCCTGTCACTCGCAGTCGACGCTTCCGCCGCGCCCGGATGCGGAGGCGGGCTCAGTCGACTGGAGCAGCTACGGGCGCGACCCCGGAGGGAGTCGTTATGCGCCCGTCGACGACATCTCTCGCGACAACGTAGCGCAGCTCCGGGTGACCTGGACGTACCGCACCAGGGAAACCGACTCCGCCTTCGCGACGCGTCGTGAAACCTCCCTCGAGGCGACTCCGCTCGTCGTCGACGGGGCGATGTACCTCGCGACACCGCTCGGTCGCGTGATCGCGCTCGATCCCGCCACGGGCGTCGAGCGCTGGGTCTACGATCCACAAGTCGATCGCCGCATCAATTTCGGCGATTTCACCAACCGCGGCGTCACGACGTGGCTCGATCCATCGGCCGCGCCGACTGCGTCCTGTCGCCGACGCATCTTCGTGGCGGTCATCGACGCGCGCCTCATCGCGCTCGATGCGCTCACCGGGCGCCCCTGCCTCGATTTCGGAACGAACGGCACGGTCGACCTGCGTGTTGGTCTGCGCAATCCACCGTTCGAGACCGCCGAGTACGAGGTGACGTCACCACCCGCGATCGTGGGCGGGCTTCTCGTCGTTGGCTCGGCGGTAGCCGACAACAACCGCGCCGACGCCGCGAGCGGCGAGGTCCGCGGGTTCGACGCGCGAACGGGAGTGCTGCGCTGGACGTGGGATCCCGTTCCGCAGAAGCCAACCGATCCGGCCTATGCAACCTGGATCGGCGACCGCGCACACACGACAGGTGCAGCGAACGCCTGGTCGGTGATCGCCGCCGACAGCGCGCGTGGTCTGGTGTTCGTGCCGACCGGAAGCCCGAGTCCAGACTATTACGGAGGCGAGCGGCGCGGCGACAACCGTTATGCGAACTCCATCGTTGCGCTCCGGGCGGCGACGGGGGAGGTCGTCTGGCACTTCCAGACCGTTCATCACGATTTGTGGGACTACGACAACGCCTCCCCTCCGGCGCTGACGACGGTCCGCATCGGCGGGCGCGAGATCGACGTCGTGGTGCAGGCGACCAAGACGGGAATGCTCTACGTGCTCGACCGCGCGACCGGCACGCCGGTGTTCCCGGTGGAGGAGCGCCCCGTGCCACCCAGCACCGTGCCAGGGGAAGCGGCATCGCGGACGCAGCCGTTCACAGTGCGCACACCGCCACTCAGTCCACATCGTTTTCGCCGGGACGAGGTCTGGGGCGCGACACCCGCCGATCGCGACGCTTGCCTCGAGGCGATCTCGCCGCTGCGCAATGAAGGGATCTTCACTCCGCCGTCGCTGGAAGGAACGCTCGTCATGCCGTCGAACATCGGTGGCGCGCATTGGGGTGGCGTGGCCATCGACCCTTCGCGCCAGCTCGCCATTGTTCCGGTAAACCGCCTCGCGGCGATGGTGCAGCTGATCCCGGTGGAGCAGCTCAACACCGACAGCATGCGGGTTGCGAGTCAGCGCTTCGGCTTCGAATACACGCGCATGCGCGGCACCCCATTCGTTATGCGGCGTCGCATTCTCCGGGCGCCGTCGGGGCTTCCCTGCTCTCCCCCGCCATTCGGAACGCTCGTCGCCGTGAGCCTCACGACTGGCGAACGTGTGTGGGAGGTGCCGCTGGGCACCGTCCTCGGTCTTGCTCCCGCGGGGGCCACCATTCCCGCGAACTGGGGTTCCCCGACCCTCGGCGGTCCCATTGTGACGGCGGGCGGTTTGGTTTTCATCGCGGCAACGCTCGACCGGTCAATTCGGGCGTTCGACGTCGAGACGGGCCGCGAGCTCTGGCGCGGAGATCTTCCGGCGAGCGGCAAGGCCACGCCCATGACTTACCGCGTGAACGGGAAGCAGTACGTCGTCGTCAGCGCCGGCGGCGGCGGCGTGTGGGGGCGTGGGGACTGGGTCGTGGCATTCGGGCTACCGTAACTGTGAGCGGGTTCGCGCTACGAGCCATTGCGATGACAATGTTGAACATCGGAAGCCAGACTGGCCAACCCCCAGGCTCCTTCGCAAATTTGAACCTCCCGCCCCGCCCTGAGGATCCGATGGCCACCAGCAAAGCGGCGACGGTCGAGGAGTACCTCGCCGAGCTTCCCGCCGAACGTCGAGCAGTCGTTTCGAAGGTGCGCGAAGTCGTCAAGCGCAATCTTCCCCAGGGATATAGCGAGATGATGAGCTCGGGGATGATCTGTTATGGGATACCCCTCTCGCGCTACCCCGACACGTACAACGGGCAACCGTTAGGGTATGTCGCGCTCGCTGCGCAGAAGAATTACTACGCGCTGTATCTGATGGGGCCCTACATGGACCCCGAGCAGGGGAAGCAGCTCGACGCGGCGTTCAAGCGTGCAGGCAAGAAGATGGACATGGGGAAATCGTGCTTGCGCTTCAAGAAGCTCGACGACTTGCCCCTCGACGCGGTTGGGCGCGTCATCGCGAGCATGCGTCCGGACGAGCTCATCGCGCACCACGACGCCGCGCACGCCAAGCGATGACGTCATCGATAGCGCCGCGCGCGGACTCCGCTCGCGAGGACCTCGTCATTCGTCGCGCGACGGACGATGACGCTGAGCGCCTGGCCGCGTTCGCGCGCCGAACGTTCGTTGAGACGTTCGGCGCCGACAACACCGCCGAGGACATGGCCATTCATGTCGCGAGCGCCTTCGGGGCGGACATTCAACTCCGTCAGATTCGCGACGAGGCCATGGTCACGCTGCTTGCCGAGCTCGGCCCTCGCTTGGCGGGGTTTGCCCAAGTACGCCAAGGGAACTGGCCCGCCTGCGTCACCGGCGATTCACCGGTGGAGCTCTGGCGCTTTTACGTCGACCGGCCCTTCCACGGACGCGGGATCGCACAGGCACTCATGCGCGCTGTCGATCAGGCGGCAGACGACTTCGGCGGCCGCACGCTCTGGCTCGGCGTCTGGGAGCGCAATCCGCGCGCGATCGCGTTCTACGGCAAGTGTGGATTCGTCGACGTCGGTGAGCACGCATTCATCTTCGGCACCGAGGAGCAGACGGATCGAGTGATGGCCCGCTCGCTGCGAGGGTGACCCGAGCCAATCTCGTCGCAATCACGCGCGCCCTCCTCGCGTTCATCGCTGTCGCGATTCTGTTTCATCGACCCGGTTTGTACATCCTGGCGGCGGTCCTCACCATTACCTCGATTCTCATGGATGGGCTCGACGGGTGGGTCGCCCGTCGCTACGGCGAGGTGTCCCGAATCGGCGCGGTGATCGACATCCTCACCGACCGCATCGTCGAGCTCACCTACTGGATCGCGTTCGCCGCGCTCGGCTGGATTCCAGCCTGGATTCCGATCGTCGTCGCGGTGCGCGGGTTGCTCGTCGATGGAGCGCGCGCGGTTGCGTTCGAGCGAGGGCTGACTGCGTTCGGGCCGACGACGATGATGCGATCGAAGGTCGGCACGTTTCTCGTTGCGTCGCGGGAAAGCCGCTCGGCCTACGGCATTGCCAAGGCGGCGGCGTTCACCCTGATGATCATCGCATACGCGCCGACCATCCCCGACTCGGCGCAACGCGTCGTCCTGATGATCGCTCTCATCTGCGTATACGCCAGCGTCGTGCTCTGTGTCCTTCGTGGCATTCCGGTCCTTCTCGAGGCTCGACGCCTCGTCTGACCTTCAGCTCATGACGAATCCCTCGCTGTCTCAATTCCTCATCGACCAGCTCGAGCGGGAGCACGCTGGTGATCCCTGGCATGGCTCCTCGCGCGCATCGCTTCTCGCCGACGTCCCCGCGGACGAAGCGCGACGCCGACCGGCTGCAGCGGTCCACTCCATCTGGGAGCTCGTGCTGCACATGACCGCGTGGACTCGTGAGGTTACCCGGCGTCTCCAGGGCCACGTGGCTTCGGAGCCGGAGATGGGTGACTGGCCGGCACCTCCGACGATGCCTGACGACAGGGATTGGCGAGCCGCCATCCGTGGGCTCGACGAAGCGCATGAGGCACTGCGTGAAGCGGTCGCCGCTCTAGACCCATCGCGACTCACGGCGCCCGTCAACGATGCGCGCAATCGCGAGCTCGGGACTGGCGTCACCTTCGCTCAGACGATCAACGGCCTCGTCCAGCATGACGCGTATCACTCCGGACAGATCGCTGCGGTCAAGAAGATGTTGCGGGGGCAATGATGATCCGTGGTGTCCACGGTATCGCTGTGATATGCCTGTTAGGCGCGGGAACGAGCTGTCGAGCGCCCGCGCCAGCGTCTTCACGCGCGATCCCGGCGCCACTCTGGTCTCCGGTGACCGCCGACGCGGAGCACGGATTCTTCGCCTGGAACCGACAGGGCATCTTCTCACCGGTTGCAGCCACTGCTGCGTGGGAGCGCGTCGTCGGCTTCCTGCGGGTGCACGCTCGTCAACCAGCTGCGCCGCGTCCGACGGCTCCGCCTCCACCGGCCGAGGGCGCGCGTGGCGGCCCGAATCGCGTACACCTCCATGGGTAGCGAGCGGAAGGTCGATCACGCTGGCTCCGCGCCGATGCGGTTTCAGGGCTTTCGTCGCGGCGCCCTGCTCGTCGCGCGCGCGCTGACGTTGCGGTGTCCGAACTGCGGCCAACGAGGCATCCTCGCCTCCTGGTTCAAGCTGGCGCCTGCGTGCCCGCGCTGTCATCTCCGGCCGGAGCGCGGCGAAGCCGACCATTTTCTTGGCGGCATGATGTTCAACATCGCCCTCGCCGAGGGGGTGTTCGTCATCGTGCTCATCACCACGCTGGCAGTGACCTGGCCGCGCGTGCCCTGGACGCTGCTCCAATGGGGCGCCCCGGCCGCGATGGTGCTGGCGCCGATCATTCTGTATCCTTTCTCCAGGCTCGTCTGGCTCGCGTTCGATCTCACGCTCCGACCCGTCGTGCCTGACGACTTCTCACCGCCGTCCGATCCGCGCTGAGCCGACACCGGTCCTCCGCTCACTCCCATGCACGAACCGCAGGACACCGCACTCGCCGGGGCTCCCGGTACGGACGCTGAGCGTCCCCAGCGCACCTGGGACGCTGTCAAGGACGCGATCCGCGGGTCCCACCACGATTACACCGAAGGCCCCATAGGACGAGCGATCTTTCTGCTCGCCGTGCCGATGGTGCTCGAGACGGTGATGGAGAGCGTGTTCGCCGTCGTCGACGTGTTCTTCGTGTCCCGCCTCGGTGCCGACGCCGTCGCGACCGTCGGGCTCACCGAGTCGATGATGGTCCTCGTCTATTCGCTCGCGATGGGACTCGGCATCGGCGCGACGGCGACGGTGGCGCGCCGGATTGGGGAACGCGACGCGGAAGGAGCGGCGCATGCCGCCGCCCAGGCGCTGCTCCTCGGTCTCCTCATCTCGGTAGTGCTCGGCGTCCTCGGGATTGTCCTCGCGCCAACGTTATTGCGGATCATGGGGGGATCCCCGGCGGTCATCGCCAACGCAGCATTCATGCAGGTGATGCTGGGTGGGAACGCCACCGTTCTGCTCCTGTTCCTCATCAATGCGATCTTTCGCGGCGCGGGTGATGCAGCCATCGCGATGCGCGTGCTGTGGCTCGCGAACTGGATCAACATCGTGCTCGGACCACTCCTCATCTTCGGCATTGGTCCGTTTCCGGAGATGGGCGTCGTCGGCGCCGCGGTGGCGACGAACATCGGGCGCGGCACCGGGGCACTGTACGCGATCAGCCGCCTGTTCCGCCCTGGGGCCCGCGTGCACGTCGCCCGTCGCCACTTCGCGTTCGATCCGGCGCTCATGTGGCAGATGATCCGGCTGTCCGCGTCAGGCACCTTCCAGATTCTCATCGGCACCGCGAGCTGGATCGGACTCGTTCGCGTGATTTCGAGCTTCGGGAGTGCCGCGCTCGCCGGCTACACGATCGGCATGCGGGTCATCATCTTCGCGCTGTTGCCGTCGTGGGGACTGAGCAACGCCGCGGCCACCATGGTCGGGCAGGCGCTCGGTGCCAAGAAACCGGAGCGCGCCGAGCGCGCAGTCTGGATCGCCGCGCGCTACAACCTCGTCTTCCTCGGCATCGTCGGTCTGCTCTTCGTGCTTCTCGCCCGAGCGATCGTGTCGCTGTTCACCGCTGATCCCGCCGTCACTCCCTATGCGATCGATTGCCTTCGCATCGTGGCCCTCGGCTTTTTGTTCTACGCCTACGGCATGGTGATCACCAGCTCGTTCAACGGCGCCGGCGATACGTGGACGCCGACGTGGCTGAACCTGGTCGTGTTCTGGCTCTGGGAGATCCCGCTCGCCTACGCGCTCGCCGTGGTGCTGGACATGGGTCCGCGCGGCGTCTTCGTCGCGATCACGGTGGCGTATTCGACGCTGGCGGTGCTGAGCGCGTGGCTGTTCAAGAAGGGGCGGTGGAAGACCCGTAAGGTCTGAAGCAGTCGAGGATGTCGAGGTGGTCCAGGTCATCGAGGAGAGGCAACGACGTTCCCTCGATCACCTCGACGACCTGGACACCCTCGACTCCCTCTGGCGAACGATCAGGCCTAACGGCACCTGCCGAACCCCCCGCCACGCGCGCACCGCGCCGTTCTCGCGCAGCAGCATCTGGCTCGAGATGCCCCCGTCGAGGAGCACGGCCCGTTGGGCGCCTAACGCGCCCATCACCGCCGCCATCTCGGGCGTCGTGAGGCCGAACGGAAGGTTCGACAGCGCCCCCCCCAGCCCCTCGAAGCGGGTCATCGCCACCAGGAGCCGGCCATCGCGAAGCACTCCCAGCGCCAGGCGAGCGTCGCGGTGGCGGAGGTTCACGCCGCTGCCGTCGTCGAAGAGCTGGCGAGGCACCACGCCGTCCCGCAGCAGGACGGCCGGATACGATTGGAACGCAACCGCGATCCCCGCCTCCTGCCTGACGATGCCGACACTGTCCGCGGGCACGATTCGAACCCGTCCCGTCGAATCGATGACGACGGCCGGCGCGAGCGGACCGTAGCCGGGCGCACGCACTTCGCGCCCGTCGCGCACGACCCACCCCCAGGGGCCACTGTCCGAGAACTGGCCCGCGTTGAACGCCAGGAGCGCCGATTCCGGTGCCTGATCGATCGTCCAGCCCCGCCCGCGCCCGGCCGGCTCGTGCGTGCCCGCCAGCGAAAGCGTGACGCGAGAGGGATCGACGCGCGCGACAATCACGCGAAGACGCCACGCTTCACCGCTCCCCGAAATGCGGAACGTCCCCCACTCGACGCCGGACGCGACCGACGTCCACGTGATTGCCCCTTCGACCGTCTCGAGCGCGCCGGTCCACTGGCGCGGTGCGCGATCGTCACGCCACCACTCGTGCCATGCTCCGTCCCGCTCGACGGCGAGCGAGGACGGGTCACTCGTGAGGGGCAGGGCGACGAGCGCGGCCGCGCCGCACCGCAGCAGCGTGCGCGCGGCCATGCGATCAGTATGTCTGCAGGAGCGTCTCGTACTGCCGGAGGTCGGCCCGCCGTCCGTTCAACGCCGCAAGCTCCGCATCGGTGAAGGCGTACTTCGTCTCTCCGCTGGTGATCTTGTCGTCACCTAACGACAGCCAGGCTAGGACGCGCTCGCGCGCAATGCGGTACTGCTCCTCCGGCATTCCCGACGCCCGCGAGCCATCCCCCAGCGTGCTGAGGCTGACCGGTTGGGCCGGAGCTTCCGGCCGGGCGGGCTCTTCGGGGCGATCCCCGCATTCGGCACGCGCTCGCTTCTCGATGTCGGCCGAGCCGTACTGCGCGACGGCGGCGTTCATGATGGACGTCAGCGAGTCGGTAAGCCGCTTCGCTTCGGCCATGTCACCACGCACTTGAGCGTTCTGGATGCGGAGCGCGAGGGCTTTCAGCTTCATGGTGTCCGTGCTCTGCACGAAGCTTTGCGACTGCTGGCCACGCGCGTCGACTTCAGCCCGATACTTCTCCATGCATCGGTCCCACGCCGCACTCCTCTTCTCCCAGTCGGTGCGCGCGCGTTCGTACGCATCGCGCTGCTGCCGGTAGGCCGCTTCGCGCTGCTGGCGTCCTGCCTCGTACTCCTGGTTCTTCGCCGCAGCTTTGGCTTCAGCGGCGAAACCGGTGAGCAACGTCGTAATGCGCGCTTCGGTGAGCTCGACGACGACGGCGTCGAACGTGGGCGTCGCGCGAGCGCCGGCCGCCGTCTTGGGTGCGACCTTATTCGCGACGGCCTTCTCGGCCCGTTTCTTCAAGCCGCCGAGCTGAGCGTGAGCTGGGGACGTCAGTACCGCGAGAGCGAACGCGAGGCAAAGCGCGCGCAGCATGGAAGGTGTCTCCGAGGACGGGGTCGAGGCTGGTCTGGGGGCACCAAATGTGGCGGAAAACATACGGCGGGTCGAGAGCCCGGCCAACTCGCGAAACACCGCTCGGCGATATATCGTACGTACTATCGTCAGAACCTCCGGGGTACCGCTATGTGCACGCACGATCGCTGGCCTCACCATCACGGCAGGAAGGGTTCGTCGGATTTCGACCCAGGCGTATTCGCGTTCTGGGGAGGACCATGGCGCCGGCGCGGTGGCCCCTGGCGGGGTGGCCGCATGTTCGAGCAGGGTGACCTCAAGTACGTGATCCTTCAGCTGTTGGAAGAGAAGCCCCGACACGGATACGAGATCATCAAGGAGCTCGAGGACCGTTTCTCAGGGGCGTACTCTCCAAGCCCTGGCACCGTCTACCCGACGCTGACCATGCTCGTCGATCTCGGCTTCGCGGTCGCGCGCGAAGAGGAAGGGGGCAAGAAGATCTACGAGATCACCGATGCCGGCCGCGCACACCTGGCCGAGCACAAGACGACCGTCGACGACATCTTCGAGCGGATGGCGCAGTTCGGCTCGAGCCTGTTCGGCGGGAAGATGACGGACGTCAATCGAGCCTTCGCCGATCTCGGCCGAGCGGTGTACGGAAGCGCCTTCCGTCGGAGCGTGGAAAGCGACGTTCTGGCGAAGATGCGTGAGGTCCTCGAGCGCGCCGCGAAGGAGATCGACGACCTCACGAAGTAACCGCTGGACGCCGCCGAGGCGGCACGTAGATTCCATGACGGGTCGCGGCGACAGCCGCGACCCGTTTTTTGCGTGGCCGAGGGGTCGTCGTACCTCTTCATGACCGTAGAGCCCCCAGAACCGACCGGGGCGGAGCCGGCAATGCCGCTCCCGCCCAACACCCCTGCTGACCCCACTAGCACGGGGGAGATCGCGGTACGTGCGCCGGTGAGCTCCGGGGTGCCGGCCCCCCCACCGAAGAACCCCGCTCAGCCCCATCCCCACCGCCATCGTCCCGAGGAGCATCCAACCGGGAAGCGGCTCGCCGTTCTGTCGCTGATGGCGCTCGGCGTCGTCTATGGCGACATCGGGACGAGCCCGCTGTACGCGATCAAGGAGACGTTCAAACCGGATTACGGGCTCGCTCCGACGCCAGTGAATGTCTACGGCGTGCTGTCGCTCATCGTGTGGGCGCTGCTGCTGGTGATCAGCGTGAAGTACGTGCTTTTCATCCTGCGCGCCGACAACCGAGGTGAGGGTGGAGTGCTGGCGCTGCTGGCACTCGTGCAGAGCGGTGCGCGACGGCGGCGCGATGCGCGGCGCCGCGCAATTCTCATCGCGCTCGGCCTCATTGGGGGCGCGTTCCTGTACGGCGATGGCATCATCACGCCCGCGATATCGGTGCTGTCGGCCGTCGAAGGGATCGAGGTCGCAACGCCGGCGCTCAAGCACCTCATCGTGCCGCTGGCGTTCGTCATCATCGCCGGATTGTTTGCCGTGCAGCGATTCGGGACCGCTCGCGTGGGGACGATGTTTGGATGGGTCACGCTGGTATGGTTCCTCAGTATCGCGGGTCTCGGCATCATGGAGATCGCGCGAGGACCCGAAGTGCTGTGGGCGCTCAATCCATGGAACGGCGTCCGCTTCTTCTTCGATCATCCGACAGTCTCGTTCGTCGTCCTCGGTGCCGTCGTCCTCGTGATCACCGGAGGCGAGGCGCTGTACGCGGACATGGGACATTTTGGAAAGCGCCCGATTCGCGTGGTGTGGTTCAGCCTCGTCTTCCCCGCCCTGTTGCTCAACTACTTCGGCCAGGGCGCGCTGCTGCTGCGCGATCCCGCAGCCATCGAGAATCCGTTCTATCTCCTCGCACCCCGGCCGCTCCTCATCCCGCTGCTTTTCGTCGCGACCGCCGCGACGATCGTCGCGTCGCAGGCCCTCATCTCCGGGGCATTCTCGCTGACGCAGCAGGCGATACAGCTTGGCTACATGCCGCGCATGACCATCCAGCATACCTCCGCTCGTGAGGCGGGGCAGATCTACATCCCCGAAGTGAACAAGGCCCTCGCCCTCGGGACGTTGCTGCTGGTCGTCGGCTTCCGCTCGGCGGGTGCCCTGGGCGGCGCGTACGGAGTCGCCGTCACCGGGACGATGGCGATCACGACCGTCCTGTTCGTGGCGGTCGCGCGGCAGCGCTGGAACTGGAAACCCTGGCAGGTGGCGACGTTCGTCGTGCTGTTTCTCTCAATCGATCTCGCGTTCTTCTCATCGAACCTGCTCAAGGTGCCGCATGGCGGATGGGTACCGCTGGTCGTCGCGCTCATCGTCTACACGCTCATGACGACGTGGAAGCGCGGACGCACCCTCCTCTCGAGCATCCTCCGTCGGAGCTCGCTCCCGCTCGATCTCTTCCTCCGCGATGTCGGCAACCGCAAGCCGTACCGCGTCCCTGGCACCGCCGTGTTCATGACGTCGGATCCGGAGGGGACGCCGGTGGTCATGCTGCACCATCTCAAGCACAACAAGGTGCTGCACGAGCAGGTGATGCTGATGTCGATCGTCTCGGTGGAAGTGCCGGAGGTGCCTGACGAGCAGCGCGTGGAGGTCGAGCGGCTGCCCGAGAACTTCGTCCGCGTCATCGCGCGCTACGGCTTCATGGAGACGCCGAACGTTCCCGAGATCCTCGAGTACTGCGAGGAGAGCGGCATCGCGCATCTGCGGCCGCACGAGATCTCCTTCTTCCTCGGGCGCGAGCGCCTGATCCCCACCGGAAGCTCCCGCATGGCGCGCTGGCGCAAGCAGCTGTTCGGGATCATGTCCCGCAACTCACAGGGCGCGACGGAATTCTTCCAGATCCCACCGAATCGAGTCGTGGAGCTCGGCGCGCAGATCGAGTTTTGATTTCGTAAAAAGCGCGGGAGCGGGACTGCAATGCGAGGGCAGGCGGCTGAGCTTAAGCTCCTGGTGGGCGCGCGAGCCCGTGCTGGATGCACGCAGACGCTACTGGAACGAGCCAACTGCTTGACCACAGAGGCACAGAGGGCACGGAGGACGGCCAACTGCAAGGGTCCTTGCAGTTGGCCGTCCTCCGTGCCCTCTGTGCCTCTGTGGTCAAGCAGTTGGGGCTCGTTGCGAATTGAACTTCCCGCTGTAGTATCTGCGCCACGTCGACCGCTCACACCTCACGCCCCAGCCATGCGCCTGCTCCGCGTCACTCTCCTCTCGCTGACCCTCGCGTCGCCGCTCGCCGCACAGAGTCTTCCCCTCGATTCCATTCGCGACGACCGCGACTTCTCGTTCTACGATCGCGGCCCGTATCGCCAGGCGGTCCCGCGACCGGAGGCGGTGCTCGGATACTCCATCGGGGAGATGAACACGCAGTACGCGGCCCAGGAGCGAGTGCTGCTTGCGATCGCCGATGCGGCCAAGGATCGCGTGCGCGTCGAGGAGTTCGGCTCGAGCTACGAACGGCGCACGATGCGGCTCTTCATCGTCTCATCTCCCGAAAACATCGCTCGACTCGACGCGATTCGCGCCGACCTCGACCGGCTCGCCGACCCGCGCGGCGCAAGCGCCTCGGAGCTCGAGCAGATCGTCACCCGCACTCCCGCCGTGGTCTTCCTGTCGCACTCGGTGCACGGCAACGAGTCGCCGGGGTTCGAATCGGCGATTCAAACGCTCTATCAGCTCGCCGCGAGCGAGGAGCCCGCGACCGTCGGCGCGCTTCGTAACACGATCGTCGTGATCAACCCCAGCTCGAACCCGGACGGGCACGAGCGCTTCACCGTCTGGTATAACTCGATCAACGTCCGTCATCCCGATCCAAACGCGATCGAGCACGATGAGCCGTGGAGCGTGCAGGGTCGCTACAATCACTATCGCTTCGACATGAATCGCGATGTGATGGCGTCGACGCAGCGCGAGGTGCAGGGTCTCATGCGCGCGATGCTCCGGTGGCATCCGATGGTGGCCGCGGATCTGCACGGCGTCACCGAGCGGTACTTCTTTCCTCCCGTCGCGAAAGCCATCAACGCGAACTTCGGCGATCTGTTCGCGAAATGGATGGAGATCCTCGGCCGCGCCAACGCGACGGCCTTCGACAAGTACGGGTGGATGTACTACTCGCGCGACATCTTCGATTTCTACGCCGTGTTCTACTGGGACACGTGGCCGGCGCTCATGGGCGCAGCCGGAATGACGTTCGAGACCGACGGTGGCGGCTGGAAGGGCATTCTCTGGCGCCGCGATGACGGCACGCTCGTCTCGTTCCGAGATGGCATCGCGAAGCACTGGGTCGCGTCGATGGCGACCATCGAGCAGACCGCCGCGCGCCGCGACGAGCGCGTGCGCGATTTCCTCCGGTTTCGCCAGAGCGCGATCGCGGACGGACGAGCCGGGACGATGAAGCGCATCGTCTTTCTCCCTGGACGCGATCCTGGGCGCGCCGCGGAGCTCGCGTCGGCACTGTTGCGTGCTGGCATCGAGGTGCGCGCGGCCGATGCGGAATTCTCATCCTCACGCGCCCACGCCTTCGCGGACGACGCGGTCCGGTCACAACGGTTCCCGCGCGGGGCGTACGTCGTCGATCTCGCGCAGCCGAACGGCCGAGTGGCCAAGGCGTTCCTCGAGCCGACGCCGTCCATGGACAGCTCGTTCGTACGCGAGCAGATCGCCAAGTTCGTGCGCAACGTAAGGCGAGGACGTGGCGGCGTGCGCGAGGGATATGAGTTCTATGATCTCACCGCGTGGTCGCTTCCCGTCGCGTTCGGTGTCGAGGCGTATTGGACGGAGGACGCTGCTGCGGTCAACGCACGCGTGTTGTCGCTGCCTGCGGAGGAGCCGACGCTTCCCGAGGCGCAGCAACAGGCACGCCGAGTGGGTGGCGAGCTCCTGGCGGTGGAGATTCCGGGGGGAATCGTAGCGGGTGCAGGCGCGAGATCGGCATACGTGTTTCCCCCCGACCGCAACGGTGCTTCACGCCTGGCGTATCACCTGATGAAGAACGGCTTCCGACTCGCCGTAGCGACGCAGCCGATCGAGGCCGATGGAAAGAGCTTTCCGCGTGGCTCGTGGGTAGTGCGCGTGGGACGCAACGACACGACGGTTGCGTCGAGACTCGATGCGCTGGCCCGTGAGAGCGGCGTCGAGGTGACGGGCGTCAACTCCGCCTTCACGACCGCCGCCCAGTTCGGCATCGGCTCCGAGGCGACCGTCGCGGCCACCGCCCCCACCATCGCGATGGTCGGCGACGAGGGAGTGAGCCAGACATCCTACGGCGCGCTCTGGTGGACCTTCGAGCGACGCTACGGCATCGACTTCATGCCGATCTCGATCGGATATCTCTCCGGCGGCGATCTCTCCAGGCTCAACGTCATCATCATCCCGAGCGCGTCACCCGGGGCGCTCACGGCGCGACTCGGCAAGGAGGGCGTCGATCGCCTGAAGGAATGGATTCGCGGAGGGGGCACGCTCATTACGATGGGCGGCTCCACCGTGTGGGCTGCGCGCGCGAGCACCGACCTAACGAGCGGGCGAGCGGTGGGCGCCGACGAGGACAGCGCCAAGGCGGAGCCGTCGGCGAGCGATAGCGCGGCCCGTCGTCAGGCGCCAGAGCGCACGGCGGAGGACCTCATCCCGGTCAAGAGTCCGTCGTCGTCGAACAACTCCCCGGCACCGCTGCCCGGTACGCACTTCGACGTCGTGCTGGATCGCACACACTGGCTCACCTTCGGCTACGAGGATCCGCGCCTCACGGTGATGCTCGACGGCGATTTCTTTCTGTCGCTTTCGAAGGATGGGGCGAACGTCGCGGTCTTCCCGTCGACCGGCCGACTTCACCGAGCCGGGTTCATCTTTCCCGACAACACCGAGCGCCTGCTGCGCGGAACGGCCCTGCTGGTGGAGGAATCGATGGGCGACGGCCACGTGGTGGCATTCGTCAACGAGCCGATGTTTCGGGGATGGTGGCGGGCGCTGGACAGGCTCGTGCTCAACGCAATCCTGCTGGGGCCGTCCATGTAGGGATCAGGAGTCAGGAGTCAGGGGTCAGGGGTGGAAAGGCAAACGGCCGCGCACTGCGCGGCCGTTTGCTCATCTGATGACGCGGCTGCGGCGAAGCCGCGCCGCATTCCACCCCTGACCCCTGACTCCTGACTCCTGATCCCTAAAACCACCCCTGCGTATACATCCCCGCCCGCGCGGCCGCACGCGCCTCGGCGGCGGCGCGAACGGCGATCGACCGCGCGTCGGCGGTCGCGGCCCGAATCGCGTTGGCATTCACCCGCACCGCGCGTACTGCTTCGCGCGCGGCGTCCCCGATCGCTTCATGGTCGAAATCGAAATCGAAGTCGAACTCCCCGCGAATCATGGGCCCCATCGGGGGCATTGGGGGAATGGGAGGCATTGGCGCTATGTGGACCCGCGGAAACGACACGTCATCGCCCTCGTAATGGAATGACATGCCACGCCGGTTCTGCTGAAAATCCGACGCCTTGCCCAGGGTGACCCGCACCGTCTTGTACCCGCCGTCCGACCACACGCGGAGCTCGACGTTGTCGCCGGGCTTCGCCTTCGCGATCTCGCGACGGAAGCGCTGAATCCGTGCACCGGCGATCTGCGCGTCGCCCGCATCCTCGGACCTCACGCGAACGTCGACCCCATTGATCGCGGCGATCCGATCGCCCTCGAAGATTCCAGCTTTCTCGGCCGGACCCGACTCCATCACGCTGCTGACGAAAATGCCGATCGTGTCGCGCTTGCTGCCACTGCTACCCAGACCCAGGCCGAGCACGGGGCGCTCATCGAGATCGGCCCGCGAGACGCGGCGCCGGGTGGGAAGGTCGGCGGCGGCAATCGTCTTCACGCGAACGGTGCGGAACTGCCCGTCGTCGTAGACGCGGAGCTCGACGTTGTCACCCGGCTTCACCTTGCGAAGCTCCCGCGTGAAGCGGCGCGACAGGATGCCCGACATGTCCGGCTCACCGGCATCGGCGCTGGACAGCGTGAGCTTCACGCCGTTGACCGCGGCGATCCGGTTCCCCTCTTCCAGGCCCGCCTGCTCGGCGGGTCCGCCTGACGTGACGGAGGTAATGAGCAGACCGAGCGTGTCACGCTCGCCGCCGCTCGAGGTGCCGATTCCGAGCACTGCGCGTTCATCGTCTTCCCCGCCGATGGACCAGACGCGAGGGCTCGGGGTCCGTTCCCGCTCGCGCTCACGTTCACGTTCGCGCTCTTGCTCCTGACCGAACGCGTACCAGGGGAGCAACACGACCGCGAGCGCAGCCAGGGTGGATTCACGAAGCAGCATAGTTTGACCTCATAGGTTGGCGTGTTCCGTCAGGTCAGACACGGGGGGTCGTCGAAAGGGTTGCCTGAACGCCTTCGGGAGGGAGCCCAAACCGATTTCCCTTGGGGTACGCCTACGACACCGCTACGTCATTTGGCGTATGGGTTTGCGTTCCGGCGATCTCGACATTGCGACCGTACGGTGCAGCCTACTCTCACCGGGAGGTCGTATGCGACGCGCAATCCTGCTCTTCCCCCTGATGTCCGTACTCTCGGTCGCGACACCATTGCAGGCGCAGAGCGAAGGCGACTTCTGGGCGTATCTAGCTCTCACCCTCACCCCAACGGGCGGCTTCGCTCCACTGGCGAGCGCCGCGGGAGTGGGCCGTCCGGCAAGCGGGGCGGTATCGCTGAGATACGGACAGATCGGCGAGGACGATGACCCACTTCACCACATTGGGGTTACCGCCGACTTGCCGGCGGGCCCTGGGCGGTTGGGCCTAACGGCAGGTGCCCAGGCCTGCTCCGGTTGCGACGCCCTCATCATGGTCGGCGCCGACTGGACGACACCACTCGTGGAACGCGCGATGGCCGACGGACGCTTCGGCGTCGGTATGATGACGGCGATCGGAGCGGGCATCCCCACGGCGGAGGGCGCGGATGCCTACCTGCTGTCGGCCTCCCTTTCCCTCCCCTTCAGCCTGGTCGCCGGCGCGGCCGATGGGCTTCAGGTCGTCCCCTTCCTTACGCCCGGGGTCGGATTGGGCGTGATCACCGGTGACGAGAGTGAAACAGGTATCCGTCCCATGCTCGGTGGCGGCCTCGGCCTCATCAGTCGTGCCGGGTTCGGGGTGACCGCCGGATTCCAGAAAGTGTTCATCGACGAGGGCGACACGGTGATCGGTCTGGCGATCACATTCGGCGGTCGTTAGGCGTTAGGAGCGGGCCGGAAGCCGTTCCGGCCCGTTCCAAACGGTCCCACCCGTTCACGGTCGGCTGGAACCGGGCCTCTCGCGAGCCTTCGGCACTGCCGAGGCATTCTCCGTCCCGCCCGTCCAGCGCATATTGCGACATGCCCAACACGCACCCCGCTGGGCCGGACCTCCACGATTTCCAGCACCATTGGCAGGACGAGGGGGACGCGGCTTTCCTGTATCGCGTTCTCGCCTCCTCGGAAAGCGACCCAAAGCGCCGCGGCATCTACGCGCGGCTGGCCGAGGTCGAGGACCGCCACGTCCAGATCTGGGCGGAGCTCCTCACCCGAAACGGTCAGCCCCCTTCGGGGCACCGCCCGAGTGCGCGGGCGCGGATCCTCGCGTTCCTGGGCCGACGGTTCGGCCCCAACTTCCTTCTTCCGTTGCTGCTGGCTGAAGAGGGACGTGAGGTAAAGGACTACCTGGCGCTGCATAAATCGACACCACGCGGGGCGGTGGGGGGCAGCGAGGCGCTGGTGCTCGCGCGCGAGTCCGCGGAGCATGCGAGCACGCTTGCGGCGATATCGGGCAAGTCCGCCGAACCGTGGCACCGCGCCGAGTCCGGAGGGTTCCTCCGAAACGTCGTGTACGGATTCAACGACGGCCTCACCGCGAACTTTGGACTCGTCGCCGGCGTGCTCGGTGCCGCGTCGATCAGCGCACATGCCACCATCATCGTCGCGGGTGTGGCCGGCCTCATCGCCGACGCCCTTTCGATGGGTTCGAGCGGATACCTCGCCGCCAAGAGCGAGCAGGAGGTATACGCGCACGAGATCTCGATGGAGCGGCAGGAGATCGAGCTCATGCCCGAGGTGGAGCGCGACGAGCTGGCGCTCATCTACGAGGCGAAAGGGATGCATGCCGACGCGGCGCACGCCCTGGCGACGGAAGTCATGGCGGATCCCAAGCGCATGCTCGATGAGAAGGTGCAGGAGGAGCTGAAGATCGGCGAGCAGGGCGCATCCCCGCTGCGCGAAGGGTGGGTCACCGGTCTGGCGACGGCCTTCGGTGCGGCTATCCCGGTCGCTCCCTTCCTCTTCCTGGAAGGCATGCCGGCGATCTGGCTGTCGTTCATCGTCTCGATGGCCTCTCACTTTCTCGTCGGTGCCGCGCGCTCGGTCTTCACCGGCCGCGGGATCATTCGCTCGGGCATGGACATGTTCGTCGTCGGACTCGGAGTCGCCGTGGTTGGGTACTTCGTTGGCGACTGGGTGTCACGAATCCTCTGAGGCGTCGACGCAACTATCGCGTGCCGAGGGCTTCCGCCATATCTTCGAGCAGCGGAAAGCGGTTCGGCGCCACGTGAGCGCCCGGTCGCGGGACCCCCGCCATCCGCCCGCACCACCACTCCTTCGTTGTGACCGACCTGCTCGACCTTCTCAGGACCGGTTTTGCCGACGGCTACGCCGTCGAGCGAGAGTTGCCCGGCGGCGGAATGAGCCGCCTTTTTCTCGCGCGCGACCACTCGCTCAACCGACAGGTCGTCATCAAGATCCTGCCGCCCGAGCTGACACACGACGTCAGCGCCGCGCGCTTCGCGCGCGAAAGCCAGGTGACGGCGCAGCTGCAGCACCCGCACGTTCTGCCGATCCTCGCCGCCGGACAGCGCGGCGATTTCCTCTACTACATCATGCCGTATGTGCCGGGCGAATCGCTTCGCGCTCGCCTACGCCGAGAGGGACGGCTGGACGTGAACGATGCGGTGCGCATCCTGTGCGAGGTCGCCGACGCGCTCGCGTATGCGCACGCCGAGGGCGTCATTCACCGCGACATTAAGCCAGAGAACATCCTGCTCGAGGGCAAGCACGCGGTGCTGGCCGACTTCGGGATCGCGCACGCGCTGCACGCGGGGGACACGTCCAGCAATCGCCTCACCGCCTCGGGGATGGCGCTCGGCACCATCGGGTACATGGCGCCGGAGCAGGCTGCCGGTGAGCGCGAGGTAGATGGCCGAGCGGACATTTACGCGCTCGGCATTGTGGCATACGAGATCCTGGCCGGCCACCCCCCATTCGAGGCGACGACTGCGCAAGCGTTGCTCGTCGCCCATCTCACCGAGGACGCAAACCCCCTGAGTCGGGAGCGCCCCGAGATCCCGCGGGTCGTGAGTGACGCAATCGCCCGCGCCATGGCGAAGGACCCGAAGGACCGGTGGCATACGGCGGAGATGCTGCGTGACGCGTTGGAAGCGGGACGCCTGCCGACCACGCAGATCCCCGGCTTTCGCATACCGGTACCCTCCCGCGGAGCGAAGATCGTCGCAGCCTGCCTCACCGTCGCTGCGCTCGGGGGCGGTGCGGTCTTCGCACGCGGAGCGTTGACCTCCTCTCTCGACCCGGACGTGGTCGCGGTCGCGCCATTCGACGTGATCGCACCCGACGCCGAGACGCGAGCGCTGTGGCGGGAGGGAATCGTCGACGTCCTCGCGCGCAAGCTCGATGGCGCCGGTCCCCTGCGCTCCGTGTCATCCGTGGTGGTGCTGAAACGATGGAGGGGCCGCGCCGACGCCGCGTCGGCAGCGTCACTCGGGGAACGTACCGGTGCTGGCCTGGTGGTGTACGGGACCGTTCTCGGCGTCGGGGCGGATTCCGTCGAGCTCTCTGCGACTCTCTACGACGTCCGCCGCGGCACTCGCATCGGCATTGAGATCGAGCGCCGGGATGCGACGTCACAGATGGCACGCCTCGCTGACTCCGTCTCGATCGGGCTTTTGCGCGAGCTGGGCCGAACGCGCCCCATTGGCGCCGTTCGCAGCTCCTCGCTTGGATCGACGTCCATGCCCGCGCTGAAGGCGTTCCTCCGCGGTGAACAATACTATCGCCGAACCGCCTGGGACTCCGCGCTCGCGCAGTATGAGCTGGCATTTTCCACCGATACGACGTTTGCGCTCGCGTTTCGCCGATTTGGGCTCACACGCTATTGGCAGCGAGGGGGACTCGATTCGCTGGTGACCGCGACGCGCCTTCGCGCCGGGATGTTCAATCGGGGACTCCCACCGCGGGACTCGTTGCTGCTCGTCGCGGACTCCCTTGCGGCCGCCATGACGCTCCCCGATCGAGATGGGCGCTACTGGATGCACGCACGACGCCTCTTCTCGTCGCTCGAGTCGGCGTCGCGCCTGTACCGCGATGATCCGGAAGTATGGGCCGCGCTTGGGGAGGCCCGGCACCACTATGGCTACGGCTCTCCCGTGCGGGTGTCGGACGCGAGCGTGCTGGAGGCATTCGACCAGGCCATCGCGCTGGATTCGGCGTTCGCTCCCGCGTACATCCACGCGATCGAGCACGCGCTGACGCATCACGGTGCGAAAGTCGCTCGGCGGTACGCGAACGCCTATCTCGCGCTGGGCCCAACCGACGCCGAGGCGGAAGGCATACGACTCGTGAACGCGCTGCTCGACGAGGGAGCGTCCAACGAGTCGGTGGGTCAGCGAGTGGCGCTCGAGTCACGGGACGTCCTCACGAACGCATGGTTCGCGTTGCGCCGGTTGACGGACACCGCGGAGCTCGCGGTGCGGATTGCCCGCAAGCTGGCTCAGTCCGCTGAAACGGAGGAGGACCTCCGCACGTGGGAGTCCCGGCTGGCGATGGCTCTTGCGTACCGGGGCCACCTCAGCGAGGCAAGCGCCGTCGCGCGGAAGCCGAGCCTCCGATTCGTGTCGGAGCTCGCGCTGCTCGACGCGATTTCGGAAGAGACGGCGCGAGCGACGTTCCGCGATTGGCTCGAAGGCGGAAAGCTTACCGCGGCGCTCGCGCTGCCCTGGTGGGGGCAACGGAAGGACGTCGCATTGATCGAGCGCATGGCGCGCATTGCGGAAGGAGGGCTGGCGAGCGGCGATGCGGCCACACGTCGGTCGGCCCACCACGTGCTCGGCGCGACGCGCGCCTACCTCGCGCTCGCGCGGCACGATACGGTGCAGGCGCTGCGCGAGTTCGCGACACTCTCCGACACGCTGTGCCTAACGTGCTATGCCGATCGCCTCATGCATGCTCGGCTGCTCTCGTCGCGCGGTGACTTGCGCGCGGCGGAGCGCCTCCTCCAGGAACGTCTCTATTCGCTGCTGAGTCCCCTGGAGATGCTGTTCCTCGTCGAGCATGGTGGCGTCGCCGAACGGCTTGGAGATCGGCGCACGGCCGTGGAGGCATACGGACGCGTGATGCGCGCATGGGCGCGAGCCGACCCCTCCCTGCAGTCCGTCGTCGTGCGCGCGTCGCGAGCACTGGAGCGCATGGGCGAGCGGTCGCCATACACCGTCGCGACGTCCGCCGTCCCATAGCGCCCGCGCTGCGCTACCCGTCGCATTGCCCATGCTTCCGCCTCGACGCCTTCTCACACCTTGCACAAGGACTACCCATGCTCCGCCTTTCCGCACTCGCGCTCGTCTCCTTGGCCCTCCTTGCCTGCGAGACCCCGCTAGGTCTTGAGCCGTCGACGAATCCGGGCGTTGCTCTCGCCAGGCTCGGCGATCCCCCCCCGCCCCCAGAGGACGCCGAAGTGCTCGGAATCTTCGGCACGCCGACACTCCTTGCGACGAGCGACCTCGCTTTCGCGGACGAGCCGCCCGCGGTCACCGGACCACTGGAGTTCTCGCTCGACGGGCGATACTTCGTTGGTGGTGGAGGCGTGAATGGGTGGCTTCGTCTGTCGACATCCACCGACAACGTTCTCACGTTCTCTGATCCGCGCGTGACGTTTCATGGCGGCGGCAGCGCCACCGGCGACGGGGTCATCAAGGTCGTCTTCGAGCACGGATATCTGTACATTGATCTCGCGACCGACATATCCGGCGCGACGTATTCGCGAACGTGTGCGGCCGGCGGGGCTCCCTGTGCGGTCATCGACATTGCGGGCGCGGACTTCCTCGACGTGAATGGCGCTGTTCACCGAGGTGAGCGGAACGCTGGTCGTTCTCGCCGAGGAGTAAACAACCGAGGGCCGCGGCCCATGCGGGGCGCTGATGCCGAATGTCGACAAGTGCCGCGCATCCGCGACAGGCCTCACAACCAGGGCTGGATTGGTAAAGCGTTACAGCGTCAGCAGTTAACGTGATGCGACGGGGCGGCACCGGCTCTGCACCAGTGCGGCACGCCCCGAAGCCCGTGCCGGCGTAGATCCAACGCCTCCCCAGCGATCCGGCACGGGCTCGGCGGCGCCAGCCTAACGCTGCCTAGACCACGATATTGAGCAGCCGCCCGGGGACGAAGATGACCTTCGTGGGCGTGCCGGTCACGAATCGCCGGATGGACGGGTCAGCCAGAGCCGCCGCCAGCGCCTCCTCCTTCGTGATCTCCGGCGGGACGTTCAAGCGCCCACGCACCTTCCCGTTCACCTGAACGACGAGCTCGATCGTTTCTTCCGCGGCGAGCGCCTGATCGTAGCTCGGCCAGCCGGATTCGAACACGCCGCGCGTGTGCCCGAGACGTTCCCATAGCTCTTCGGCGATGTGCGGCGCGAAGGGTGACACGAGCTGCACCAGCGCTTCGACTTCCGCGCGGTGCGCCCGTCGCTCACCGGCTCGGAGCACGTTCATGTACTCCATCATCGCCGCGATGGCCGTGTTGTACCCAAGCCGCGGGACGTCGTCGCTCACCTTCCTGATGGTCTGATGCAGCTTCCGCAGCACCTGCGGCTCGGGGGCGCCATCCTCACGCCGCTCGAGGACCGTGGCCCATAAGCGGTCGAGGAAGCGGCGGACGCCGGAGATGCCGCGGTCACGGAAATCGCCTCCCTCCTCGAAGGGGCCGAGGAACATGAGGTAGGTGCGAAAGGCGTCCGCGCCCCACTCGCGAATGTACTCGTCAGGCACGACGACGTTGCCGCGGCTCTTCGACATCTTCGCGCCGTCGCGCACGATCATGCCGTGCGCGCGGAACCGCTTGAACGGCTCCTCGAAGTCGAGGTGGCCAAGCTCCTGAAGCACCATTGTGATGAAGCGCGAGTACAGCAGGTGGAGCACGGCATGCTCGTTTCCGCCAATGTACGACGTGACCGGCAGCCATTGCCGTGTGCGCGCGGGATCGAATGGCCGGTCCTCGAGCTCGGTGCTCGGGTAGCGCAGGAAGTACCACGCGCTGTCGAGGAACGTGTCCGAGACGTCGGTCTCGCGGCGCCCCATCTTCCCACATTCGGGACACGGGACGCGGTACCACTCTTCGTGACGCGCGAGTGGTGAGATCCCGGTATCGTCAGGACGAAAGTCCTTCACGTACGGAAGCTCTACCGGCAGGTCCTTCTCGGGGACGCCCTGCATTCCACAGTCATCGCAATAGATGATGGGGATTGGCGGCCCCCAATACCGCTGCCGGGAGATGCACCAGTCGTGCAGCCGGTAGTTCACCACCGGCTTCGCGACGCCCGCGGCCTCGAGCCACGCGACGATGCGCCGCTTGGCTTCCGGCACCGTCACGCCATCGAATTGCGCCGAATGCACGATCACGCCGCGCTCGTTATCGGTATACGGCGCGACGAGCGGAGCGTCCGCCTCGCGCGGGGATTCGGCCACCACGCGCACGATCGGCAAACCGTACTTCGTCGCAAACTCGAAATCCCGCTCGTCGTGTCCGGGCACGGCCATGATCGCGCCCGTCCCGTACTCCATGAGCACGTAGTCGGCGATCCAGATCGGCATCGCCTCACCAGTGGCCGGATTGCGGGCGAAGGCGCCGGTGAAGACGCCGGTCTTCTCGCGGGATTCCGCGCTCTTGCGAGTCGTTAGGTCCTGCCGGTTCGTCCGCTCCACGTAGGCGGCGACGTCCGCGCGGCGTGCCTCCGTCGTCAGCGAATCGACCAGCGGATGCTCCGGGGCGAGCACGAGATAGGTCGCGCCAAAAATGGTATCGGCGCGCGTGGTAAAGACCGCAATGCCCGCCTCCGCGCTCCTCGGTCCTCGTTCGGCCTCAAAGACGATCTCCGCGCCCTCCGACCGCCCGATCCAGTTCCGCTGCGCATTCTTCGTCGAGTCCGACCAATCGACCCAGTCCAGGTTGTCGAGGAGCCGCGAGGCGTAATCGGTGATGCGGAAAAACCATTGCTCGAGGAACCGCTGCTCGACGGCCGTCCCGCAGCGCTCGCACGCGCCGTTGATCACCTGCTCGTTGGCGAGCACCGTCTTGTCGAAGGGGCACCAGTTGACCGCCGCCTTCTGCTTGTACGCGAGGCCGCGGTTCAGCAGCTGGAGAAAAATCCACTGCGTCCACTTGTAGTACCGAGGGTCGGTCGTCGAGAGCTCGTGGTCCCAATCCAGCATGAGTCCCGCGCGACGCAGCTGCCGCCGGAAATTCTCGATGTTCTGGGGAATCAGCTCTCGCGGATGGACATTGACCTTCAGGGCGTAATTCTCGGAGTGGATGCCGAAGGCGTCGAAGCCAATCGGCTCGAACACCGTGTGCCCTTGGAGGCGCTGGAATCGTCCAAAGATGTCGTTCCCCGTGAACGCGAAGAGGTTGCCGACGTGCAGCCCCTCCGCAGAGGGGTACGGGAACATCATCAGGACGTAGTAGGGCCGTTCGCCCGCATCGAGGTCGGCGCGGTTCGTTCCCTGGGCCTGCCAGCGAGCCTGCCACTTCTCCTCGATGGCGGCGGGGTCGTAATTCGCCGATTCCTCGGCCAACGGTCTGGATGTCGTGAGAGTCATGTGAGGGCGGGCGGATGGCGCGTGGCCGTGTCGCCGCTCCCGGGGTGCACTGCCGATGTCGAGCGCTTAAGCGCTTGCCTAATTGCAATTTAGCAGCAGGGACCGCGCAGACAAGCGAGCGATGAGCCGCACCCATACCGTTCCTCTGGATCCGGACCTGATCGACGTCGAGGCCAAGCGGACCTTCCACACCCGCCTGGTCCTCGGCATCGGTGCGGTTGCGCTCGTGGCGCTGGCGATGGTCGCGTGGCCTGTCTCTCAATGGCTGGGGCGCGACGAGCGTGTGCGAGTGGACAGGCGACTCAGCGACGCCGCGACGCTCGCCGGCGTGCGCGTCGAGCGCTACCTCGGCGACCACGAGCGTCTGGTCACCGTGCTGGCCTCGTCTCCGTCGGTCGTCGATGCGGCGCGCGCCGCAAGCGAGCGCTGGCGTCGCGAAGGATTGGGTGGCCAGGGGCTCGTCGAGCTCGAAGCGCGATACGACGAGCGCCGAAGCCTCGACATTGACCCGCGGCTTCGCGCGTATCTGCGCCAACTTCGCAGCACGGGCGACATTGCCGAGATCATCCTCACCGATGTCCATGGCATCAACGCCGTCACGACCGGTCGGACCTCGGACTTCGTCCAATCCGATGAGGAGTGGTGGCAGCGCGCCATGCACGATGGCGCCATCGCCTCCGATGCCGCCTACGACTCCTCGGCGCGCGTCGTGTCCATTCTCGATGACCGGCGTCGTTCGGGAAGGCGCGGACGGACCAGCGTTAGGTGTGCTGAAGGTCGTCTTCGGGCTGCGCGGCATCGACCAGGAGCTCACGCGCCTGGCTGGCGAGTCGGAGATGCGCATCGAGCTGCTCGACGAAGAGGGCCTTGTCATCGCCGCGTCGAGCAGTGCGGCACGCATGCGTCCGCTCGAAGGCATCCAGGGTCTACCGGCAACACACGCCACAGGCGTCGTGACGCTTCGCTCGGCGGCAGAGCGCGAGCGGGCGGCGGTGCGAGTGACGAATGGGGGGCAGTGGAGGATCGTCGCACACCAGTCCGAGGCGCTCGCCTTCGCGCGGCTGCATCGCATTCAATTCGTGATCATCGTCTTCAGCCTCCTCCTGTTCGTGTTCATTGTCGCGGCGATGCTCTTCCTCAACGCGTTCGTCGCGCGGCGGGTGAGCGAGCCAGCCTCGGCGCTCGCGAATGCCGCTGAGCAGGTCGCATTCGGGCGATTTGAGCGTGACGGTGTATGCATTGGCGGAGACCGATGAGGTTGGCCGATTGAGCCGCGCGGTGGACACGATGGTCGATGAGCTCCGGCGACTCGTGTCAGCGATTCGCGCCGCGGCGCAGGAGACGGCGGCGATGGCCGCGCAGATCACGGCGGGATCGGAGCAGATGTCCGCGTCGGCGTCGGAGATGGCGCAGACGTCGAACGATCTCAGCCATCAATCCACCGAGATGGCGCAGACGACGCAGCGCATCGCCGCCGATGCCGCGCGGCTGGTGGAGATCTCGACGCGGCTCGCGACCGGCGCGCGTGATGGCGTCGACCGCAACGTCCGCCTTCGGGAGCTTGCGTCGGCGAACCGGCAGCGGCTCGACGAAGGCTCCACGGCGCTGACGGCACTCGTTGCCGACGCGCAGGCTGGTGCGGCTGCGTCCGATGCACTCGTGCGGGCGAGCGAGGAGATTCGGGCCTTCGTGACTCTCGTTCGGCGGCTGGCCAAACAATCGAAGCTGCTCGCGCTCAATGCTTCCATGGAGGCAGCGCGTGCAGGTGAGCATGGCGAGGGCTTCGCGGTGGTCGCGAGTGAGATTCGCAAGCTGGCGGCAACGTCAACCGATGCCTCGGAGCGGACGGAAGCGATCGTCAACGACGTGCTGACGCGCGTGGATGAGTCGCGGGCCACCAGCCAGCGCACGATGCAGACGGCGACCGCGGTACAGGCCGCGACGCAGCACGCTGTCACATCCTTTCATCAGATCGAGACGGCGGTCGTGGACGCGGAGACGTGGGTGGGGATGATCGAGCAGTCCGCCGCGGAATCGAACACGCTGGTGGCGGAGATGACGACGCGGCTGGATGCGATCGCGCGGGGCACCGATGCCTTTGCCTCGGCGATGGAGCAGGTCGCGGCATTGAGCCAGGAGCAGAGCGCGAGCACGCAGGAGATCGCCGCTGCGGCCTCGATGCTGGCCACCGCCTCCGAGCAGCTGTCACGCCTGGTTTCCACGTTCCGGACGGACCGGGCGGTGACGTCGCTGGCGGACATTCTGCCGGCAGCGGTTCCTGTGGTCAGCGAGCCTGCGGCTGAAGAGGCTGAGGCGGTTGAGGCATAGGTGTCGAGGTGCCTACGACCCCTCGAAGTACACCCGAATGCACGTCGTGACGACCCACTCGCGCAGCTGCCGATCCTCGCTCGAGGTGGACCGGACGGTGCGCGGCTCGTCCATCAGCTGCTTCAGGGCGACGATCAGCTCCTCTGGACGGAGGGCGCGCTCGCGTGCCTCGCACGCAACGACCCGCAGGGCTGCCTGGAGGGGCTCGTCCCCGATCGCCGGAGACTGACGGCGGTCGTTGAGCGCCGTCCGCAGCTGTTCGAGCGTGGCCTCACTCAACGGACGGGACTCGGGCATCAGAGGGTTGGGCGCATTCATTGAGGCGGGGGAAGCGCGGGCAGGACCGCGGGTGCCTCACATTGGCGTGAAGGCGCGGCGGGACATGATACATTCGTTTTCCTGACGAGTCAAAGGGGCAGCGGTGCACCCGTTGCACCAGCCTCCGTGACGGTGCGGCCGCCAAACGGAGGCACGACTATCCCGACCCCACTCTCGAAGATTCTGATCCTCGCTCGCGAGCCCCTTGTAGCGGCCCTCGTGGGCATGCTGCTCGAGCTGGACAAGTATGAGCCGGCGTTCGCGCTCGCGGACGAACCGCCTGAAGAAGCGATCCGTCGGTTACGGCCTTTCCTCGTCCTCGTGCTCGACGGCGCCTTCGAGGAGGCGTCCTCGGACGTCTTTCACGCCCGGCTGAAGGGGACACCGGTCGTGCTCTTCGCGACGCCAACCAATGCGGCAGCCGTTCGGGCCATTGCGAACGAGCGGAGGCTACCGTGGTTCACCATGCCGGTCGATCGCGAAACCCTGGTGCGGGCGGTCCGAGAGGCGTCCGTCACCAGCGTGACCCGGTCGGGGCGCGACCGGCGTCAGCCGACCGCGCATTGCACGCCCGACGGCACCCTCATCTTCCGCGATCGCGAGGGGCGAGAGTGGCAGGTATACGACCGTCGCGCCGGTGAGCGACGTGCGCGTTCAGCCGGCGACAACGGCTATCGCGCCTTCGTGAACCATGCCGGTGAGGAGTGGTGGTACGAGCTCGCACCGCACGAAGCCGTCGAGAACTCGGTGGACGCGTTGGAGCGGCAGCTCGCCGCGGCTATCCGCCGCGGCGCCTAACCCCGCGCTGAGCGCTCAACAACCGGCGGTGCCGGTCACGACCTGATGCGTAGTGACCAGCCGGACCCCTCGATCTCTCCATAAATCGAGTAACCCTTCGGCGACGTCGGCATGGATCGGCTTTGCCGCGTCGGTCACGGCGTGAATGCGCGGGATCCCGCGCGCGAGCAGACCCTCGATCGCGTAGCGGTTGCACACGTCGAGGGCTACGCCGTACACGATGACATTGGTCGGCGCGAGCGCCTCGATCACGACATCGGCATTCGGGTTCGTGAAGACGTCGAACCAATGCTTCCGGATGAGGACGTCGCCATCGCGGGTGCGGAGCAGACGCGTGAGCTGCTCACGTGGCGTCGGCGAGGGCTCGACCACCACCGGCGCGGAAAGCGCGGTCTCCGGAATCTTGCTCGCGCCGGGCGTCCCGCGCATGCAATGCTCCGGAAACGTCTCGTGAAAATCCGGGCTCGCTGACAGCTCACGATGCCCGGGCTCGTGATCGTCCGCCGTCGCGACAATGCGGATGCCACGCTCGTGTGCGTAGTCCGTGAGCCGCTTCAGGTTCGGCTTGATGGATTCGGCGTCGGGCACGTACAGCTTGCCGGACGCGTCCATGAAATCGTGCTGGGTGTCGACGTCCCAGAAAATCAGCATTGAAGCAACGTGCTCAGCGGGGTCGCTCCTCCCGCTTGAAGAGGAACGCGGAGTTCTCGAGCCGGGCGCCCTTGGCGTCGGCGACAGCGAACCGGCCTCCCGAGTAGATCGATGCCGAGCCGTACGACCCATCCTTCGCGACCGCGTAGTAGTCGAGGTCGAATCGCGGGCGACCGCGGTCACCGAGCAGGCGGCGCTCGGTCATCGCGACGACCCGCTCGAGAGTCGCGAGACAGGCCTGTTGTGGCGTGAGCCCGCGACGCATCCCCTCTACCGTAAGAAACGCTCCACAGGCTTTGATGTTCGCTTCGCCGCGGCCAGTCGATCCCGCGGCGCCGACGCCGTTGTCGCAGTACTGCCCTGCCCCGATGATCGGCGAATCGCCGACGCGGCCGGGAATCTTCCAGGAAAGTCCGCTGGTGGTGGTGACCGACGCGATGTCACCACTCGCGGTGACCGCGTTCATGTTGATCGTGCCGGTCGAGAACTTGATGGTGACGTCGTCGTCGTGGTCGAGCCAGTTGTCGTCGGCGTTGAGACGCGCCTTCCACCGCAGCCAGTCCTGCCGCGACTTCTCGGTGAGAAGGTTCTGCTCCTTGAACCCCATCTGCAGGGCGAACTGCTTCGCTCCCGGACCCACGAGGAATATGTGGTCGGTGTAGTCCATCACCGCCTTGGCGACGAGCGATGGCGTTGCGATCCCCTCGAGCGAGGCAACCGCGCCGGCGCGTCGCGTGGGACCATGCATGCACGACGCATTGAGCTGAACGACGCCATCGGCATTCGGCAGTCCTCCAAGCCCCACCGACTGATCCTCGGGGTCGAGCTCCTGGATGTTGACGCCGGCGATCGCAGCGTCGAGCGGGTCAGCGCCCTTCGCGAGCATCTCGTACGCGCGCGCCACTCCTCGCAGCCCATTCTCGGAGGCGATGACGGTGGGGCGCGTGGCGCGCCAGCTGGTCGCGAGGGGGTGCGCCTCGATGCTGCGCGCGCCTCCGAGCGACAGTCCGGCCGCGGCGGCGGCACCAGTGCCAAGAAAGCGTCGGCGAGACACGGAAGACATTGGCAGCCTCATGAGAATGGACGTGGGGAATCTGTGCGGCTGGCGAGGCGAGGGCTACCTGCCCACAATTAGGGGTCAGGAGTCAGGGGTCAGGAGTCAGGGGTCAGGGATCAGGGATGGAACGGCGCGGCAGCGAAGCTGCCGCGCTCATTCTGATGAGGGGCCGCACGCGCGCAGCGCGGCGGCCCCTTTCCTTCCCTGACCCCTGACTCCTGACCCCTGATCCCTACAGAATCCTGCCTAGCAGGCTTGAGGGCGCAGCCAGTAGCTTCCACGGACCATGCCGACTGCCCTGGCCGATCGCCTGCGTGCCTTCTCGTTCTTCAGCGGGTTCCCGCAGGAAAACCTCTGGCATCTCTCGCGGCGCATGCGGGAGCGGACCCTCGAAGCGGATGAAACGATCTTCCGCGAGGGCGATCCGCGCCACCTGTTCGGCATCATCGTCAGCGGAAGCGTCGCGATCGAAAAACGCCGCGGCGACCGAGTCGAGCGACTCGCCAGCCTCGGCGCGGGCGAAGCGCTTGGCGAAGGGATTCTGCTCGATGACTCGCCGCACGGCACGAGCGCGCGCACGCTCGAGCGGACGGAGCTCGCGTATCTCGAAGCGGCGGACATTCAGGAGATCCTGAAGGATCGCGCCACGCTGTACGCATCGCTCGTCGCGCGGGCCGCGCGGGCGATCTCCGAGCGCCTCCGAGCGGCCGACGCGACGCTGGTCGGACGTGGGCGCACCATGGGCTTCGGCGGTGGCCGCACCCGCGAGGAGCACGACCTGCTCGGCGACCGTCAGGTTCCGGACGACGCGCTCTATGGGATCCAGACGCTCCGCGCGGTGGAGAACTTCCCGATCACTGGTGTGGCGTTGCGCGAGTTCCCGACCCTGATCAACGCGCTCGCCATCGTGAAAGAGGCAGCAGCGCTCGCCAATCAGGATCTCGGTCTCCTGCCGCCGGAGTTGGCCGAAGTCATCGTCCGCGCCGCTCAGGAGGTTCGGGCGGGCCGGCATCACGAGCACTTTCTCGTCGACATGATTCAGGGGGGAGCCGGCACGTCGACGAACATGAACGCCAACGAGGTCATCGCCAATCGCGCGCTCGAGCTCATGGGCCGCCGTCGCGGCGACTACGACGTGGTGCACCCGAACAATCACGTCAACCTCTCGCAGTCGACGAACGACGTCTACCCGACGGCGGTGAAGCTCGCGCTTCATGCGAGCATTGCCAGCTTGCAACAGTCGTTGACCGAGGTGGCGGCCGCGTTCAAGACGAAGGGGCGCGAGTTCGCCGGAATGCTCAAGATGGGCCGCACGCAGCTGCAGGACGCGGTGCCCATGACCCTCGGCCAGGAGTTCGTCGCGTTCGGGCACACGATCCTCGAAGACGTCGACCGATTGGGCGAAGCGCAGGCGTTGATTCGCGAGATCAACATGGGGGCGACCGCCATCGGAACGCGCATCAACGCGCCCGAGCACTATCCGGAAGCAGTGCGCGCGCACATTGAGCGAATCAGCGGCATTCCCGTGATCACGGCACCCGACCTCGTCGAGGCGACCGCCGACACCGGCGTGTTCGTGCAGCTCTCGGGAGTCGTGAAGCGCAGCGCGGTGAAGCTCTCGAAGATCTGCAACGACCTTCGGCTGCTGTCGTCCGGCCCGCGCGCGGGACTCGCGGAGATCAATCTGCCACCGATGCAGCCGGGCTCGTCGATCATGCCGGGGAAGGTCAACCCGGTGATCCCCGAGGTCGTCAATCAGGTGTGCTTCGATGTGATCGGCGGCGACGTGACGGTGACGCTGGCGGCGGAAGCGGGACAGCTCCAGCTCAACGTCTTCGAGCCGATCATCGCGTTCCGCCTGCTGCGCGGCATGGAGTCGCTTCGCAACGCCTGCGTCGTGCTTCGCGAGCGGTGCGTGCTCGGCATCACCGCCAATCCGGACCGGATGCGCTGGTTCGTCGAGAACTCGATCGGGATCGTGACCGCGCTCGTCCCCACGATCGGCTACGAGACCGCCACCGAGGTCGCGCGCACCGCCCTCGACAGCGGACGGAGCGTGTACGAGCTCGTGATGGAGCGCGGTCTCATGACGCGCGACGAGCTCGACCGCGCTCTCGACCCGGAGCGGATGGCTGGCGCCGCCGCCGCGCCCCTTCGATAGCGCACGTCGATGAGCGACAGCGACACCGGACTGCTCGAGACGTTGCGCGCGGCGCTCGCGCCCGAGTACGAGGTGGAGCGCGCGCTTGGCACGGGCGGGATGGGCGCGGTGTTTCTTGCGCGCGATCTCAGACTGGACCGGCAGGTCGCCGTCAAAGTGGTGGCGCCCGAGCTCGCCTCGAGCGCCGCGCTTCGCCAGCGATTCCTTCGCGAAGCGAGGACGATCGCGCGGCTGCGACACCCGCACATTGTCGACGTGTACACCGCGGGCGAGAGCAACGGCCTGCTCTACTTCATCATGCGGTGCGTCGACGGGGAGAGCCTGCGCGATGTGCTCGACCGTGAAAAGCGCCTGTCTCCCGCGCGCGCGGCCGTCGTCCTGCGGGACCTCGCCGAGGCGCTCGCCTATGCGCATGCGCAGGGCGTGGTTCACCGGGACATCAAGCCGGAGAACGTGCTCATCGATTCGCGCTCGGGCACCGCGCACCTCACCGATTTCGGCGTCGCCCGCGCGCTCGAGGCTACCGACGACCGGATGACCGGCACGGGACTCATCGTCGGCTCGCCCCGGTACATGAGTCCCGAACAAGCAGCCGGCGAGCGCGAGCTCGACGGGCGGAGCGACATCTATTCTCTGGGGCTCATCGGCTACGAGATGCTCGCCGGCGAGCCGACGTTCTCGGGCGCGAGCCCGGTGTCGGTCATCGCGAAGCAGATCACCGAGGTCCCGCCGCCGGTAGCCACGCGCGCCGATGGTGTTCCACCCGCACTCGCCCATGCCATTGACCGGGCGGTGGCCAAGGACCCTAACGAGCGGTGGCCGGACGCCGGAGCGATGGCGGTTGCCCTCGGTGACGCAGTGCAAGGGCGCAGGGAAGGCCATGCGGCCGTTGCGCGCGGGCCGCGCGCGCGGCGTCGCCTGGCGATCCTGGCCGGTACCGCGGCGGTGGCGCTGATCGCGGCCGGGGTGTGGTTCGCTCGCAGCGTCGGCGGAGCGCCGGCCGGCGTCGATCGGCGCAAGTCGATCTTCGTGGCGCCATTCGAGGTGCAAGGCAACGATCCCGCGCTGGCCTGGCTCCGCGAAGGAAGCGTCAACATGCTGACGCTCAACCTTGCCTCCTGGACCGACCTCAACGTCGTCGACTACGAGCGCAGCCTGGATCTGCTGCGCGACGCCGACCTCGACAATGCGCCGCGCATCGGACTCGAGGACGCGCGCGAGATGGCGCGTGAAGCGGGCGCCTGGACGGTCGTGCTCGGACAGGTGAGTCGCGTCGGCGACTCCTTGATGGTCGTGGCGCGCGCGTACGATGTCGCGAGTGGGAAGCGGGTGGGCGATCCGGCGGAGCACCGGGCACCGGTGACTGCCGACCCGCGCGCGCTCTTCGACGCCGTCGCGCGTGACCTTCTCGACCTCGCCGGTGCGCCGCCGATGCGGCCGGAGCTCGCGCGGACGACCACATTGTCACTCGAAGCGTATCGCGCCTACCTGCATGGACTGAAGGCGCTCAACCGGTGGCAGCTCGCGGAGGCGGATAGCGCGTTCCGGCGCGCGACGGAAGCGGACAGCACGTTCGCGCTCGCCTACTACAAGAACGCGCTCGCACAAGGATGGCGCCGAACGATCAGCGACACGAGCGACGTCCGCCTGGCGCGCGCGGCGGCACGGCACGCGACACGGCTACCGCAACGCGAGCGCTCGCTCATTGAGAGCTATCAGCAGCTCACGCAGGGACTGGCGGCACAGACGCAGGGGAACGTCGAGGGAGCGTCGGCTTACCTCAGCGCCGCCGAGCGCGGATACGAGTCGCTGCTCGTGCGCGACTCGACCGATGCCGAAGCGTGGTACGGGTTGGCCGACGCGTATTTCCATCATGGCACCGGAGGTCAGGGGCTCGATCCGGAGCTCGGCCGCAAGTGGACGCGCGCGCTGCGCGCCTTCGACCGTACGCTCGCGCTGGATTCGACCTTTCACCTCGCGTACGCACACAAGCTGTCGATGTACCAAATCGGCGGGACGACGGGATCCCCCATTGTCGTCGTCGGCGACAGCGTGATTCTCATCCCGAACGATTCGGCCGCGCGTGCCGTCGGTGCCGACCGGGTGCAGGCGGCGCGCGCGCGGGCGAGGGAGTTGGCGCTCGTTCAGGCGAAACACTGGCGCTACCTCGACCCCGATGCGCCGCAGGCGCACACGGCTGTCGTCGATGGATATGCCGCCGCCGGCCACTACGACTCCGCGGCGCTTGCGCTGCGTCAGACGATGGAGCGCCCGGACGTGCGCACGCCAGACATGCCGTACTCATTGGCCGCGCTCGAGATGTTGGCCGGCTCGCCGGACGCGCTAGCTACACTGCGCACCGCGCTCGACACCTACGGCGTAGACTCGCTGGTGGCTTCGGGAGGCTTCCGTCGACTGCCAAGCTTGATGGGTGCCGCCAATGTCGCCGCATTCCACGGAGCGCTTCCGGAGCACGAGCGCGTGCTCGATCTGGTCGCTCGCGTGGAGCCGAGGCTTCCTGGCGCGAATGTGTCGACCCGGTCGATCACCGCTATGTGGCGCGCAATGGCTCGTCTCGCGCTCGGGATGGACTCCCCGCAGCTCCGTCGCACCCTCGACTCCTCGATTGCCGCGATCGATCGCATGACCTCCGGAGCTGCTCCGAACATTCAAGCACAGGCGCGAGGCCTCGCTCTACTGGCGTACCTGACGACCCATGACAGCTCATACGTGGCGCCGCTGCGCCGCTGGGGGCCCAAGCGAGTGCCGCCTGAGGTCGAGGCCTTGATGGCGCTCGACGCTGGCGACACCACGCGCGCTGCCGCGATCGCGGCACGCTTTCCCTCCCCCGATTCCGCTCGGCTCGTGAGCGATGCCGGGTCTGGCTTCGCACGATTCGCGCAGGCCGAGATCTTCGCGCGCCTCGGTAACTTACGCCGCGCCGCTGACGTGTACGAGTCGATCCAACGGAAGGACCTCGGGCTTGCCTTTGGCACCGACCCACGGTGGCCTCTGTACGCGCGCAGCTTCCTCGCGCGGGGACAGCTCTACGAGCAGTTAGGCGACCGGCAGCGCGCGATCGCCGCATACGAGGAGTTTCTCAGGATCTGGAAGGAGGCCGCGCCGGAGCTGCGCGACCAGATGCGCGTGGCGAGAGAAGGGATCATTCGACTCCGTGACGCCCCGGCGCAGAGCGTACCGTGACTCGAATGCGGAATGCGGAATGCGGATTATGGAATTGAGGCCACCGCATTCCGCATTCCGCATTCGGTACCGCGCCGCAGCGCATTTCTTTCTCTAAAGTCCATGCCCCCACGACGACGCAAGCGGCTCGACCCCGCCGTGTTCAACCTGCCGGTCGACAAGATGCGGCAGGGCTACTACTCCGACAAATATTTCGTTCGCGCACGAGAAATCCTGCGCGCGGACAGTCATTCGCCGAGGGTGACGATGCAGGTCTTCGGCAAGTCCCAGGCGTTTCTCGGTGGAATGGACGAGGCGATCGCCATTCTCAAGCTGTGCGCCGACGACTGGAGCGCCCTCGACGTGCTTGCCCTGTACGACGGCGACCGCATCGAGCCCTGGGAGACGGTGATGCTGATCGAAGGCCCGTATGATGCTTTCGCGCATCTCGAGACGCTCTACCTGGGCGTTCTCGCGCGCCGGACGCGCGTCGGGACCAACGTGCGGGCGGTGGTCGAGGCGGCGCGTCCGAAGCAGGTCATGTTCTTTCCCGCGCGTCACGATCACTGGCTGGTGCAGACGGGCGACGGGTACGCGGCGCACATCGCCGGTGCCATTGGGGTGTCCACCGACGCGCAGGCCAGCTGGTGGGGCTCGTCAGGCATTGGTACGGTCCCGCACGCGCTCATCGCCGCCTACCACGGCGACACGACGCTCGCGACGCAGAAGTTCGCCGAGTACATGGATCCCGAAGTGCAGATCATCACGCTCGTTGATTATGACAACGATTGTGTGGCGACCAGCCTGGAGATCGCGCGGGGCCTCGGCGACCGCCTCTGGGGTGTGCGGATCGACACGTCGGAGAACCTGGTCGACAAGTCGATCATTCCGGTGATGGGCTCCTTCCGGCCGACGGGGGTCAATCCGCACCTGGTGTGGAACGTCCGGAACGCGCTCGACACCGAAGGCTTCGGTCATGTGAAGATCGTCGTGTCCGGCGGCTTCACCTCCGAGAAGATCCGATTCTTCGAAGAGCAGCTGGTACCGGTGGATGCCTACGGCGTGGGATCCTCGCTCTTCGCCGGCCGTTTCGACTTCACCGCTGACATCGTCCTCGTAGAAGGAAAGCCCGAGGCGAAGGTCGGTCGTGAGTTTCGGCCGAACAAGAGGCTCGAGAAGGTGAAGTAGGGCTCGAACGCGGAATACGGAACGCGGAGTCCGTGACGCCGGAAAGCCACTCTCGGGAAAGCCGCGTAGCGTTCCTGAATCCGTATTCCGAATTCCGCATTCGCTGGAGGTCCTTTGGCCCGAACCCAGCTCACCGGCATTGGCACGCAGCTGATGCACACCCTGGAAGACGCCGCGACGCACCTGCAGCGGCTGCACGGGATCGTCGAAAAGATGGCGATGGCGCACAAGCTTCAGCAGCCGACGGCCCCGTTCGGACAGCAGCTCCGCCGGGCGGCCACCCCGCTCGTCGGAATGTTGAAGGTTCAGTACACGTTTCTCGCCGACCAGGTGTCAGGCCTGATCCTCGTCGCCACGCGCGGCGGGAACGAGCAGCGTAAGGTTGCGGCCCTTCGTGAAGGAGTGGGACAGCTCCGCTCGGCGCTGGAGATCGCGACCAACAAGGTGTACGAACAGCACGCGGTGGAGACGGATGAGGAGTCAGGAGTCCGGGATCAGGAGTGAGGGAAATTCCAAGCGATTGAGCAAGAAACTCGACGTGGAATTTCCCTGACTCCTGACTCCTGACCACTGACTCCTGCGTGGGTTGATTCTCCCCCACGCCTCTCATACCTTCCGCCTGCGCGCTCATTCGAGAGCGCATCGCACTCGCGCCCGCTCTACGAACGCCTACAGGAATCGGGATGACCTCTCACTACCGCACGCGCCGGCTTGCCATTGCCGCGCTGACGGCCGTGATCGTCGTAGGCCTCGCGGCCTGCAGCACCACCGTTCCCAACACCACGCTAGAGCCGAAGACTGAGTTCGGCCGGGCGATCGACGACCTGTGGGACACCCTGCTGCTCTGGGGAACGATCGTCTTCATCCTCGTCGAAGCGTTCCTCATCTACGTCGTGGTTCGCTATCGTCGCCGCGAAGGACAGCCGGCGCCGAGGCACGTGCACGGCAACACAACGCTCGAAATCGCCTGGACGCTCGCACCGGCGGTCATTCTGGCGATCATCGCCGTGCCCACCGTGAAGACGATTTTCGTCACGCAGGCCAACGCTCCGCAGGGCAGCCTCACGGTCGAAGTGATCGGACATCAGTGGTGGTGGGAGTTCCGCTACCCGCAGTATGGGGTTGTCACGGCGAACGAGCTGTATCTGCCGGTGGGCCGGACGGCGAATTTCGTCCTGAAGACGCAGGACGTGCTGCACTCCTTCTGGGTCCCACAGCTGGGCGGCAAGCGCGATCTGATCACCAATCGCACGAACCACCTCTGGTTCACTCCGGAGTCGACGTACGTGTGGAATGGCCTCTGCGTCGAATATTGCGGGACGTCGCACGCGAACATGCGCTTCAAGACGTTCGTCGTGGCGCCGGACCAGTTCGAGGCGTGGACGAACCATCAAAAGGCCGGGCCCGTCTTCATGCCTGCGCCGACGCCGACCGCGCCAGCCGACACCGGCGCTCCCGCGGCGCAGGCATCCGCACCACCGGCCCAGCCGCAGACGGCCGGGTCGCTGCCGACGTTCCCCGCCGAGAGGCTCCCGCTCTACGCCGCATCGTACAATCCGGTGCCGAGGAGCCTGACGATCGGCGACGTCACCGGTGATCCCGCGCGCGGCGCTCAACTGTATCGAACGGCGCCGTGCATCGCGTGTCACGTCGTTCAGGGCGTGTCGGCGGGAATCGTGGGACCCAACCTCACGCACTTCGGCTCGCGCACATCCCTCGGCTCCGGGCTGTTCCCGAACGACGCCAGACACGTGGCGCTGTGGATCAAGAACTCGCCCGCGATGAAGCCGGGGAGCCTCATGCCGGCCTTTGGCAAGAGCCCAACGATGCCGGCCGGCTATGACGACCAGCAGCTCGCGGACCTCGCGGCCTACCTCCTGTCACTGAAGTAATCGGAGATTCTGCATGGCAACGACCGTCGCGGCACCGCCACGATACGCCGTTCCCCATACCAAGTACGAGCGCGGGCTCTGGAGCTGGCTCGCCACGGTCGATCACAAGAAGATCGGCCAGCTCTACCTCTACACGGCGCTGACCTTCTTCCTGATCGGCGGGCTCGAAGCGCTCATCATTCGTCAGCAGCTGAAGGGGCCGAACGGGACACTCGTGTCGGCGGAGACGTACAATCAGCTGTTCACGATGCACGGCACCACCATGATCTTCCTCGTGATCATGCCGATGGGCGCCGCGTTCTTCAACTATCTCATTCCGCTGCAGATCGGCGCGCGCGACGTCGCGTTCCCGCGCCTCAACGCGTTCAGCTACTGGGTGTTCCTGTTAGGCGCGCTGTTCATGAATGCCGGATGGCTCTTTGGCGCGGCGCCCGACGGCGGATGGTTCGGATACGCGCCGCTGACGACGCGGCAGTTCTCTCCCGGTCTGAACATCGATTTCTGGCTCATCGGCCTGCAGATCCTCGGGCTGTCGTCGCTGGCGGCGGGCTTCAACTTCGTCACCACGATCATCAACCTCCGGGCGCCCGGCATGCACTTCATGCGCATGCCGATCTTCACCTGGATGTCGTTCGTCACGCAGTTCCTGCTCATCCTCGCGTTCCCGATCATCACGGTCGCGGTCACGTTCCTCATGCTCGACCGCTTCTTCGGGACCAACTTCTACACGATCACCGCCGGCGCCGATCCCCTGCTCTGGCAGCACCTCTTCTGGCTGTTCGGGCACCCCGAGGTCTACATCCTGATCCTGCCCGCGTTTGGGCTGGTGTCCGAGGTCTTGCCGGTCTTCTCGCGCAAGCCGCTGTTCGGATATCCGGTGATGGTGTACTCCGGCATCCTCATCGGCTTCCTCGGGTTCGGCGTGTGGGCACATCACATGTTCGCCGTCGGCATGGGGCCGATCGCCGACTCGGTGTTCGGCGTGACGACGATGCTCATCGCGATCCCGACCGGTGTGAAGATCTTCAACTGGCTCGCGACCATGCACGGCGGGTCGTTGCGATTCACGACGTCGATGCTGTTCGCGATCGGGCTGATCGCCCTGTTCACGATCGGCGGCATCTCCGGCATCATGCACTCGTCGCCACCGGCCGATCTGCAGCAGACGGACACGTACTTCATCGTCGCGCACTTCCACTACGTGCTGTTCGGTGGATCGATGATGGGCATCTTCGCCGGGACGTATTTCTTCTACCCGAAGATCACCGGTCGCGTGATGGATGAGCGGCTCGGGAAAATCCACTTCTGGCTGACGTTCATCGGCATGAATCTGACGTTCTTCCCGATGCACTTCGCCGGCCTGAACGGGATGCCGCGCCGCATCTATCAGTATCAGGCCAATCAGGGATGGGATCTCGAGAACCTCGTGGCGACGTGGGGCGCCTACGTGCTGACGATCGCCACGCTGGTGTTTGTCTGGAACTTCGTGAAGAGTCGCCGCTCGGGAGCGATCGCGGGCCGCGATCCATGGGGCGCCGCAACGGTGGAGTGGTCGATTCCTTCGCCGCCGCCCGAATACAACTACGCGGTGATTCCGACGATCACCTCCCGCTACCCGCTGTGGGACGCCAAGTCCCCTGAGCTCACGGCCGACGTGCCGCACACGCCCGAGGGCGAGAAGCGCACCGACGTCAGCGTGGGCGGCAAGGAGACCCATGCGTCGTTCAAGGGACCCTCGGACACGTACATGGCGAGCGAGGCGGCGCATCCCTCCGCCAACGAGCTCGGCATCGCGATGCCCACGCCGACGATCAAGCCGTTGCTGGCCTCGATCGGCCTAACGGTGATGTTCATTGGCCTCATCCTGAAAAACAACGCGAACTATCAGTCGCTGTGGCTCCCGATTCTGTTGGGCGGCGTGGCGTTCTTCGTCGTCTCGCTGTACGCGTGGTTGTTGAGTCCGTTGGAGCCGGAACATCACTAGCGCTAAAAGCGCTAGAGGCGCTAAAGGCGCTGGGCGCTGAATGCCCCCTCCCTTTAGCGCCTCTAGCGCCTCTAGCGCCTCTAGCGCCCTTTAGAAAATGACTGCCATTCCCCACGAGCACGGCCACCACTACACGACCACCGGCCTCGATCACCGGAAGATCGCCATCTGGGCGTTCATCGGGTCCGAGTGTCTGTTCTTCGGCTCGCTCATCTCGACCTACCTGATCTACAAGGGCCGGTCGGTCGTCGGGCCGTTTCCGCACGAGGCGTGGACCAATCCCGCCACGGGTCAGACGCTACCCCCCATCCTCGACATTCCGGTCACCTCGGCGTCGACGTTCGTGTTGCTCATGTCGTCGCTGTTCATGGTGCTCGCGCATGCGTCGGTAGTTCGCGGAGACCGCAAATACTCGAAGATCTGGCTCGCCGCCACTGCGCTGGCGGGCGCGACTTTCCTCGGATTCCAGGCGTTCGAGTTCACATCGTTCGTGCACGAAGGGCTCACCCCTCGAACGAACCTCTTCGGGTCGTCGTTCTTCATCCTCACCGGCTTCCACGGGGCGCACGTGACCGCCGGCGTCATCTGGCTGATCACGCTGCTCTTCATCGATCTCAGGCGCGGCCTCAGGCCGGCGGATGCGATCAACGTCGATCTGTGCGCGCTCTACTGGCACTTCGTGGACGTCGTCTGGATCGCGATCTTCACGCTCATCTACCTCATCCAGTAACCCATGGCTGCCGATCATCCGCACTCGCAGACGACGTACGACACGCACGGCAATGCCCACGCCGAAGAGCACAAGCATCCGACGTGGAAGACGTACAAGTGGGTGGCGTTGATCCTCTTCGTCGTCACCGTCGTCGAGGTCTGGATCTATTACATCCCCAGCTTCGTCGCCTCACGGGCGTTCGTGCCAGTGCTGCTCGTGCTGTCGGCGGCGAAGTTCGCCATCGTCGTCGCCTTCTACATGCACCTGAAGTACGACGCCAAGCTCTTCCAGGCGCTGTTCGTTTTCCCGTTGTTGATCGCCCTGACCGTCATCGTCGCGCTGCTCTTCCTGTTCGGACAGATCGCCGTCCGCGCCTAGCGCCGGGTCCCGTTGCTGCTGCACCCCGACGCGCCGCTCGATCTCGCGCGATTCAGCATCCACTGGAGCACGGTGGTCGGGATTGGCGCGCTGGGGCTGCTCTACGTCAGAGGCGCTAGAAGCGCTAGAAGCGCTAGAGGCGCTAAAGGCGAAGACCCTCTGGCGCCTTTAGCGCCTCTAGCGCCTTTAGCGCCTTCGTCTTTCTTCGCCGGCCTCGCCCTCCTCTTCCTCTCGCTCAACGGACCGCTTCACGACCTGAGCGACAGCTATCTCTTCTCCGCGCACATGGTGCAGCACCTTCTGCTCACCATGATCGTGGTTCCGCTGCTCATCGTCGGAACGCCGGGCTGGATGCTTCGCCCCGCGCTTCGATCCCCGACGATCGCGCGCGTCGCACGCGCGCTCACCCGCCCCGCTCTCGCCTACGCGCTGTTCAACGTCACCATGCTGGCGTGGCACCTTCCGCCGCTCTACAACCTGGCGATGGCCCACCACGGCGTGCACATCGTGCAGCACCTGTTCTTTCTCGTGACGGCAACGCTGGTGTGGTGGCCACTGCTGAGCCCACTCCCCGAGCTGCCGCGACTCTCGCACGCGATGCGGTTGCTGTACGTGCTGCTGCTGATGATTCCGATGAACGTGATCGGGCTCATGATCACATACGCCGATGAAGTGCTGTATCCCGCCTACGAGGCCGCGCCACGTATCGTGGCGCTCTCGCCGCACGAAGATCAGCTGGTGGGCGGTCTGATCATGTGGATCCCGGGCACCTTCATCCTGATCGGCGTGGCGACGGTGATGTTCTTCCGGTGGGCGAAGGTCGAGGAGGCAAGGTAGGCTCATTCAAAGGTGCTCGAGACACGCCTCGACAAACCCCACCCCTCATGCGACAATCACCGGCATGACGACTCCTCGGCTTCTCGCTCTCGCCCTCCTCCTCACCGCCTGCAAACAGGAGCCGCGCGATAACGCACGGTTCCTCGGACCCTGTGCCGACCCGACCACGGCGCTCGTGGCGCCGGCGGTCGATGTGTACGTCAAGAGCGTCGCACCCAAGCCCCGGCGATTCCTCATCGCGTCGGGCACCGATTCCGCCCTGCCGAGTCGAGCGGAAGCGCGTCTGCAGAACTACGGTCCGACGTACGTCTTCCCCGCCGACACGACGTTGCGGCGGCGCGTTCTGGCGCGTCTGGATTCTATCGCCGAGGACTACGGAGACATGCCGACCTTGCTCGTCACCTACCGTGGCGTCGCCCGCGCCGGCGACGACCGCGCCATCGTTAGGCTCGGCGGCTACTTTCTGAGCGGATCGCCCAAGGGCACGGTCGCGCACCGCGCCGTGCAGTTCGTCTGCGACACCGCCCGCTGGAACGTCGCCCGCGCCGAGGAGGAGCGGCAGTCGTGAGGTCGGAGGCGCCGCCGCGTACGGGCGCGACCGCCCCGGCGGCGTACGACGCATCGGTGACGACTCCGCCCGCGCAACGCGAGCGCCTGGTCGCCCTCGACGTCTTTCGTGGTCTCACGATCGCGGGAATGCTGCTCGTCAACAATCCCGGGACGTGGGGCGCGATCTACCCACCGCTGCGGCACGCGGCGTGGCACGGGTGGACGCCAACCGATCTCATCTTCCCGTTCTTTCTCTTCATTGTCGGCATCACCACGCACCTCTCGCTGGCCGCCCGTCGCACGCGCGGTGACGACGAGGGGATGCTCGTCAGGCAGGTGCTGCGCCGAGGCGGGATCATCATTCTGCTCGGTCTGCTCCTGTCCGGATTCCCCTTCATCCCGCAATACGGATTCGACCCGGCGACGATGCGCTTCCCTGGAGTGCTCCAGCGCATCGGCGTCGCATACATCGCCGCCGGACTGCTCACGCTCCGCACGAGCACGCGAACCCAGGTGGTGATCGTGGCGACGCTGCTGCTGGGGTACTGGGCGGTGATGACGCTGATCCCCGTTCCCGGAACTGGTGCACTCGGAGCTGTCGCGCTCGCCACACCGGATGGCTCGATCGCCGCCTGGCTCGATCGCACGCTGCTCGGCACCCACCTCTGGCGCGTCTCGAAGACGTGGGACCCCGAGGGAATTCTTTCCACCCTGCCGGCCATCGGCACCGCGATGCTCGGCGTCTTCGCCGGGCGATGGATTGCGTCGCCGAGACCATTGATGGAGCGCCTCGCCGCGCTGTTCGCGATCGGCGCGATCGGGATGGTTGCAGGCCTGATCTGGAGCTGGTGGTTCCCGATCAACAAGAATCTGTGGACCAGCTCGTACGTGCTCTTCACGGCCGGGATGGCGTGTGTCACGATCGCCACGTGCATTTGGCTCATTGATGTCCAGCGAATCACCGGATGGACGAAGCCGTTCGTGGTCTTCGGCATGAACCCGATTCTCGCGTTCGTCGGGTCCGGGATGATGGCGCGGCTCATGGGCTCGATCATCAAGGTCGAGCGCGACGGCCAGAGCGTCTCGCTTCAGCGCGCGACCTACGACTCGACGTTCGCGAGCTGGCTGGCGCCGATGAACGCGTCGTTGCTGTATGCGGTGTGTTTCGTCCTGCTGTGGTTTGGGATCCTGGCGGTACTCTACCGGAAGAGAGTCTTTCTGAAGGTCTGAGCGCCCGCGAATACGGAACGCGGAATTCGGAATTGTGGTAAAAGCGTTCGTACGAAGAGACTCCGAACAAAAAGGTCCGCATTCCGTTTTCCGCATCCGTCGCTTTTGGGTGACGTGAACCCGCCTCACTCGTTACATCTCAAGGGGCACCGCGCCGCCCCGCCACCTCCCTCATGTCATTGATTCGCAAAGCGTTGGCTCTTAACGGCCGGCGTGGAATGCGAGTTGCCTTTGGTAGCCTCATGAGCCTGCTTCGATCTGCACGTCATCGCATCCTGGCTTCCCGCTGGGTGCTGCTCGTTATTGCGCTCGAGAGCACGGCGATCGCGCTTCCTGCTCAGGAAGGCGACGGCGTCGCGGCTCCCGCTGCGCCGGCGTCCCCGCCGGCCGTGCGGTCCGTCGACCCGCCGCAGCAGCGAGGGCGTCAGCGGTCGCGCCGGCGTGTCCGACGTGTGCGGCGGCCCGCGACTCCGCCACTTCGCCACACGACGCCCAAGGGCGCGCTTGCCCTCTCCTCGGACCTCGGGACCATGCTGGGGGCCCGCGTTCGCAACGGCCGCTGGGGCGTGATGGTCGTGTCGCTCACGCGCGGAGACACGCTGTACTCGGTGAACCCCGACCTGCTGCTGTCGCCGGCGTCCAACATGAAGCTGTTCACGGCGGCGCTGGCGCTCGAGCAGTTCGGGCCCGACCACCAGTTCAGCACGGACGTGCTTCGCGATGGCGTCGTGACCCCGGACGGGACGCTCGAGGGCAATCTCGTCATGCGGGGGGACGGAGATCCCGCGCTCTCCAGCCGATTCCTTCAGGGTGGTCCGGCGGCGCCAGTCGAGCTCCTCGCGCAACTGGTGGCGTCGAAGGGCATCAAGCGGGTGTCGGGCGATCTCATCGCCGACGCAAGCGCCTTCGATCAGCGTCGCATCCCAGATGGATGGCAGCGCCGCTACCTGCATGCGGGGTACGCCGCCCGCGTCTCGGCGCTCTCGCTCAACGAGAACCTGCTCTGGATCGTCGTGCAGCCTGGCGCGAGCTCCAAGCAGCCGGCGCAAGTCGTTCTCGATCCTGCGACCGAGCTCCCGCTCGCCAACAAGGTGCGCACCGTCGCGGGCAGCCGCGCCGCGCGCGTGATCGTTCGCACGCTGGACGACGGGACCATCGAGGTGCGCGGCTGGATCGGTGCCCGCGCGGGAACGCGCCGGTACCAGATCGTCGTGGAGGATCCCGCGAGGTTCACGGCTGGCGCCTTCCGTCGCGCGCTCGAAACGCAGGGCATTACGATCGCCGGCCAGACGCGTCTCGGGGAAACGTCGGACACGGCCGCCGTGGTCGCCTCGCTCCCATCGCCGCCGCTCGCGCGGCTCCTCTCGGTGATGAATCGCGAGAGCGTGAACCATTACGCCGAGCTGATCTTCCGCAATGCAGCGCGCTCGTCGAACGGAGGCCCGGGGACGGTGGAAAGCGGCAATAGTCTCCTTCAGCGCTTCATGACGCAGAAGGTGGGCGCCGCGCCCGGATCGGTATACGCGGCGGACGGCAGCGGCCTGTCAGTCCTCGATCGCGTCACTCCGCGTGCGCTGATTCAGCTGCTCGACTACTCGCACCGCGCCCCATGGTCGGACGTCTTCCACACCTCGCTGCCGGTAGCAGGTGAGTCGGAGCTGCTGCGACACCGGATGCGTCTCACGCCCGCGCAGGGCAACCTGCACGCGAAGACCGGGACCACCAATACCGTGATCTCGCTCGGCGGCTACGTGACCGCGGAGAGCGGCGAGGTGCTCGGATTCGCCTTCATCTACAACGGCGGCGATCTGAACAAGGCGAAGGAGACGATCGACGCCATGGGCGCGACGCTCGCGTCGTGGGTAAGAGACTAGGGGTCAGGAGTCAGGGGTCAGGGGTGGAAAGGCAAACGGCAGCGCAACAGCGCTGCCGTTTGCTCATCAGAATGAGGCGGCAGCGGCGAAGCCGCGCCGCCTTTCCACCCCTGACCCCTGACTCCTGACCCCTGACCCCTAACTCACCTCACGCACATGCACTCCTCGCCGCTCCAGCTCCGCAACATACCGGGCGGCGGGCACGCACTCGTCAGGCGTCCACACACCGGGCGGCGTGATCTCGCCGCGCACCTGCATCTGGCCGGTAATCGAGAGTGAGAATCCCGTCGTGCGCATCATCGCGCTGATGCCGCGGGCCTCATCGTAGAAATCGAGCAGCTCCCACCCGACGCGCTTGGCCTTGCCGTCCTTCGTCCCTTCCACGATCACGCGGAGGGCGACCAGGTCGCGACCGGTCGGCTTGGTGAGACGCGGACCGACCACGTTCACGAACAGGTCGCGCGGCACGACCTTCACTCCCTTCACGTCGACCGGCGCCAGGTCGAGCAGACCGAGATCGCGAATCGCCTCCATGATGTGCGCGTGACCCGGATAGCGCAGCGTCTTGTACTCCATCGTGGGAATCTTTCCCTCGTACCGGAACGCCATCGTCGAGAGGCCGCCCGCGGTGTGAAACGCCTCCAGCTCACCGACTGGCTGCGCAAACGACACCTTCTCGCGCTCGGACAGTGCCTTCACCTGGGTGCGTTTTCCGTCGCGTACCACCCATGACAGCGTCGTGTAGTAGTCGAGCACGCCCTCGAGGGAATACACGATCTGATAGTTGAGCGGGGGCTCGGGATGCTGTGGGAGGCCCCCGACGTAGATCTTCACCGACTTCACCTTGTCGAGCTTCTCGATGCCATACTGCGCGAGGACGTTCACCATCCCCGGCGCCACACCGCAATCGGGGACGATCGTGCACCCGCTTTCCCGCGCCCTCGCCTCGAGTCGCTTCTGCTGAAAGACGATCTCCGTATTGCCGCCGAGATCGCAGAAGTGCGTGCCCGTTTCAGCAGCCAGGCGGGCGAGATCGAGATTGAAGTAGTAGGGGATGGCGCTCATGGCGGCGTCGCTCTCTCGCATGAGCGCGCGGACGGCTTCGTGATCGCGCACATCCAGATGGGTGGGAATCAGCCGGCTTCCCGAGTACGGAGCCAGGAAATCGGCGAGATGCTCGATGCGGATGTCGGCGAGCCGGACCTCCGTGACCTCGGGATTTTGAAGCAGATCATAAGCGCACGCGGAGCCTTGAAGCCCCGCGCCGAGAACGAGCATGTGCATGTGCCAAAATCTCCAAAGCGATACAAAATGGAACGAGAGTTCGAAAGCTAACCCGCCATCGTGCGTGACGTCAGCATGCACGATCTTTCACGCACGATCACTCATTTGACAGCTGGGCCTTGCGCGTACACCCAGGGCGCGCATAATGGCCGAAGGGTACTCCTCACGCGCGCCATGGACGAGCACGAAGAGCGATACCGCACCCTGGTGGAGCTCGCGCCTGACGCGATCTTCGTTCACCGCGACGGCCGGTTCGTTTTCAGCAATGCGGCCGGCCTCCGCTTGATCGGCGCGCGTGCACTTGCCGAGCTCGTTGGACAACCGGTGCTCCAGTTCGCCACAGCGGACTTTCATGAGCGCGTCCGCTCGCGCCTGCGCGAGGCGAGCGAGCAGGGGGTTGCCCAGCCACTCATGGATGTCGAGCTCGTGCGCCTCGACGGCATCAAGATCGACGGACAAGTGTCGACGGTGGCCGTGGTTTTCGAGGGGATGCCTGCACTGCTGACGTTCGTGCGCGACGTCACGGAACAGAAACGTGCGCGCAAGGAGCTCGAGCAAACCATATCGCTTCAGCAGGCGACGCTCGAATCCACGGCGGATGGCTTGCTCGTCGTGGACACGGAAGGACGCATTGTCAGCCACAATCGCAGATTCACCGAGTTGTGGCGCATTCCGGCCACGGTGCTCGAGAGCGGCGACGATCGGGCCGCGATCGCCTACGTGCTCGACCAGCTCCGCGATCCAGCGCAGTTTCTGTCCAAGGTGCAGGAGCTCTATGCGCAGCGTGATGCGAAGAGCTTCGACGTGCTGGAGTTCAAGGACGGCCGGACCTTCGAGCGGTATTCGCAGCCGCAGCGCATTGGCGGTCGCACCGTGGGACGCGTGTGGAGCTTTCGCGACGTGACGGATCGTCAGCGTCTGGCTCAACGCATCGCGCGCCTGGAAAAGATGGAGGCGGTCGCGCGGTTCGCGAGCGGCGTCGCCCACGACTTCAACAACCTCCTGACCATCGTGCGCTCGTACGCGGACCTTCTCATGTACCAGCTAGGACCTGACGAGCCGCCAATGGCTGACCTCCAGCAGATCAAGCGCGCCACCGATCGCGCGGCGTCACTCGCGAGACAGCTCCTCCTCTTCTCCCGGCGATCGCCTCAAGCCCCTCGTCGCCTCCGAGTCGCTTCGTTTCTCATCGAGCTTCGCCCCATGCTGGAGCGACTGCTGCGACCAGGGGTTACACTCGTCCTCGACCCGGGCCCCGAAGCCATCGAGGTGATCGTCGACGCGGAACAGCTCGAGCGCGTGATGATCAATCTGATTGTGAACGCCAACGACGCGATCGCTGGTACGGGGGTCATCACCATTCATGTCGAGACGAGCCAGCTGGATCAGCACGCCGCGGCACTGGCGGACGTGCAATCGGGCCGGTTCGCGGTGATCGCGGTCGGCGATACTGGCTCCGGGATGACCCCCGATACGTTGGCGCACGTGTTCGAGCCTTTTTTCACCACCAAGCCACCGGGTCAAGGTACAGGACTGGGTCTGGCGACTGTGTTCGGGATCATTCGACAGGCCGGCGGCCAGATCGACGTGGAAAGCGTGCCGCACCGAGGGACGACCTTCCGGATTCTGCTCCCGGCCATTGAGCCGGCCACCCGAGCTGGCTCTCGTGAGCACGAACCTCGCGGATAGCTGGAGCATGACCTCGACGCCCGCGGACGCGGCCAACTGGCGCAGTCACCTGCTCGAGTCCAGCGAGCAGATTCGCGATCTCCTGCATCGCATCAAGCGCATCGCGGTCATCGGGATCAAGACCGAGGCGCAGTCCTTCCAGCCGGCGTACTACGTGCCCGAGTCCGTGCAGAGCGCGGGGTACGAGATCATCCCCGTACCCGTGTACTATCCGGAGGCCACCACGATCCTGGGCGAGCGGGTGTATCGGCGTGTCGCGGACATTCCCGGTGACGTCGACCTGGTGAACGTGTTCCGCCGGTCGCAGGACGTCCCCCCGCACCTCGACGACATCCTCGCGAAAAAACCCAAGGCGGTGTGGATGCAGTCGGGAATTCGTAATGACGAAGTGGCCGAGCGTCTCGCACGCGCGGGGATTGACGTGGTGCAGGACCGCTGTCTGATGGTCGAGGTGCGAAGAGCCGGAAGGTAGTCGAGGTGCTCAACGTGCTCGAGGTGCTCCAGGGGACTGCAGTTTCCCTCGAGCACCTCGAGCACCTCTTAGTGCGCCACCAGCTGCCCTCTTCGCCAATCCAGCGTCCACGCACCGCCCGCCAGTAGACGTCGCGCCTCCTCGCCGCCGAGCGGGATCATCGACTGTTCCCACACCAGCCAGAGCCCCGATCCGAAGAGCAGCGTTTGCACGCGCTCGCCCGCCAGGTCGCGCTCGACTCGGCCGCCCTTGCGGAGGACGATGCGCCGAGCGGCGGCATCGACCGTTGGGGCAAGTGGCATGAGGACGTCCAATCCGATGACGGCGTCGGTCGGGGACGAGCTGTGGCGCGAAGCTCGTGAGCACGTGGCGCACGGTGAGGTCGCCGAGCGAGACAGCCAGCGTCACCCCCGCGGCGTTGCGCACGTCGTTGTCGAACTTGGATGCGAAGACCTTGGTCTCGTTGCTCCGCATCCACGCCGTGTCGAGCACGAGGCCATGTGCGCGCGGATCGAGCGTCGCGCGCACGGTCGCCTGACCGATGCGCAGCACGACCGTTCCGAGCACGCCGGTATCGGACGGCGTCCAGTGAATCGAAACGGAATCGGGTCCATCCAGAGCGGGCGGATGCGCGCGCAGCCACTCCGCCCGCGAGCGCTCGGCGTTGTGAAGCGGAGTGTTAGGCAGCCCCGCGAGCGCTCGAAAGTCACCGAGCTGCGTGTACACAGGGGCGAGATAGACGGCGACCTTCTTCGGATCGGCGCCGAAGTAGCGCGCCTCTTCCATCAGGACGGCACCGATGCGAAGGGCGCCGCGCGCCGCGAGATAGCGACCGAGGGCAAGGCGTGCCTCCGGATCACGCGGTGCGCGTCGCACGGCGTAGTAGTACAGCGTCTCCGCCGCGAACATGCGTCCGACCCGCAGCAAATTATCCGCGCGCGAGAGCACACCCTGGGCCTGGAGGGGTGCGGCGGCGAGAAGCGGAATGGCTAAGAGGAGTCTACGGCGCACGTTAGCAAGACGCCTCCGCTCAGCGCGCCGTCACGTAGACGGCGAGGTATTCCTTGGCCTCGTACTCTTTGGCGGCAGGGTTGGGGACGAGCGCCGCGATGAATCGGCCGCTTCGCGTGGCCGCGAGCACCATTCCGGGACCAATCAGGCGCCCACGCGCCTTGATCCAGCCACCCCGGCTCTCGACGCCGCCATCCTCGATGGGAATGGCCTTGCGGCTCGTATCGAGCTGCACTGAGATATCTATGGTCGGCCCTTCCACCCAGGCCACGTCGGCGAGCTCATGAGCCCGGGGGACCTCCCCGCTCGGCGCGCCCGTTCGCGGGTCGAGCGCCACCCACTCCGTAGCCTGGGCGAAGTCCTGCGCCGAGTTTGGGGCGCGGCCGGCGATCAGCCGCGAGCCATCGCGGGTCCAGCGAACCCGCCAGCCCGACCCGACAGGAAAAATCCGGTCGGCCCCGGTCTCCAGCTCCACGATACCGGGCCGGGCAAAGCCAAAGGCGACGCCCATCCCGCTGGCGTGAAAGCGGCCGGCCACAACGTCCTCGATCGGCATGCCGATCCGGTTGGCAAACGCCTCCCACTGGGCGGTCGGCAGGGTATCCTCGCGATTGCCTCGGAGAAAGTGCGCGCGGCCAAACGCGACGCGCCGCCAATCGGGTGACGGCGCGGCATCCCAGACGCTGTCACGACGCACGTAGCGAAGGGGCCGCTCCGAGCCGACGAAGAACCCGTTAGGTACGGGCTCGGCCTCGACGGCCGCCGGGTCGTCCATCACGATGATCGCGTTGCGATCCTGAGACAGCGCCCATCGCGCGACCGCGAACATGCCCTGCGTCTGGGTGTTCACGCGAACGAGCGTCGCCACGCGTGGCTCGACGGGGGCGCCGCTGTCGCGGACGACCACCACCGCATCTCTGCCGCGCGCCGCTCGAATCGAATGCGCCGCGGCCTCGGCCAGCGCGGCATCCGACGATGGCAGCGCGAGCACGCGGTACCACGTGCGTCCGTTGACGTCCGCGACCCGGACGTACGCGTCCCACCCTGCCCGATCGAGCGAGTCACGTTTCGCGACCGCAGTCGCGGTGTCGGGATATGAAGCGAGCTGCAGCGCGACGACGGCGCCGCTCGCGACATTGGACGTCGTGCCGACCGTATCGGCCGCGGTGGTATCGCCGTCGGTGCGAGCCGCGTCGCGATCGCCGCACGCGACGAGAGCCCCCATGAGCGCCAGCGCCCTTAGCGCCCCTAGCGCCCCTAGCGCCCTGCAGTCAGGCATACACTCCCTCCACCGCACTCTCCGCGACCGGCATCCGCTCCTTCCGACTCTCGAGGGCCTCCTCTTGAGCGCGCTCGACTTCGGCTTCAACCTCCGCTTCGATGTCGCCGAGCGTCGCGCGCGAGACGCCCTCGTCCACGAGGTACTCCTCGTACAGCGCCACGGGATCGCGACGTCCCCACTTCGCGAACAGCTCGGCGTCGAACGTCTCGCGCGCCTCAGCCTCGTCGTGCGTGGCGTGGCCACCCATGCGAAACGTCTCCGCGACCAGGAGCGCCGGCCCCTCCCCACGGCGGCAGCGTTCGACGGCGAGCGCCGCGATCGCGTACGCGTCGAGTACGTTATTGCCGTCGAACTCCCCACCCCACATCCCGTACGCGCGCGGCCAATCCGCGAAGCGCGACGTCGTCGCCGGCAGGTGATGCTGCTCGAGGCGAGTGCCGAGCGCGACTTGATTGTTCTGGACGATGAAGATCGCCGGCGCGCGGCGAACGGCGGCAAAGTTGAGGCCTTCGTGAGCCACCCCTGCCTTGGTGCTGCCGTCCCCGATCCACGTCATCGCGACCTGCCCGGTGCCGCGGACCACGAACGAGAGTGCAATGCCGGTGACGATCGGCACCATGTCGCCAACGTGGCTGATGGGCGCGATGATGCCGTGCGCGAAGGACCCATAGTGCCCGTCTCGTCCTCGGGTTGGCCCGTCGGCAGTGCCCATGTACGCGCGAAAGATGTCGGCGACCGGCATGCCCATCTCCGAGCAAGCGCCCGAGTTTCTTATCATCGGGGAAACGACGTCCGAATGCGGAATGCGGAATGCGGAATGCGATTGCGGCATGCTGTTCAATGCCTCTGATCCGCCTTCCGCATTCCGCATTCGCCGTAGAGCCGCCACCGGCCCCACCGTCGTCGCCTCCTCACCGGTGCCCAGCCAGGCCTTCGAGATCACGCCCTGGCGCACCCAGCGCTTGAGCGCGATGTCGGTGAGACGCGTGCGCACGAGACCGCGGTAGAGATCGAGCCGCTGGTCCTTCGTGAGGCGATCGATGATCGCCGCCCGCTCGGGGTCGGCACGCACGCGCTGCCGGAAATCCTCGACATCGCGATCGTCGCGCTTCCAGGCGACGTACTCGGGAGGATCGAACGCCGGGTAACGCTTCATCAGCGCGCGGCGGGCTCCATCTTCCAGAAGGCGATGCCGCCGGCCTGCTGGCCGACCGGAACGTCGGCGACGCGAGTGAGCGAGCGCAGATCGTACACGTCCACCTTGCCCGGCGCGGCGCCGACGGCCTCGTTGCTCACGAACGCATAACGAGAGTCCGGCGAGACCGCGATCCCGTGCGTGACATTGGTCGAGCTCTTGGTGTTGAGGGTGCTCTGCCCGCTGGCAAGATCGAAGATCTGCACTCCCGCTCCCTGCTTGAGTGTCGCGATCAGCAGTCGGCCGTCGGGCGTGACGGCGAGGTTGTACGGACCGCGTCCCGTCGGAAATCTCCGCGTGATCTCCCACCGGCCGGCGTCGATCTCGACGATCTCGTCCGCCTTGTTGCAGGCCACGTACACCTTCGCGCCATCGGCGGACGGTTGCGCCCACGTGGGCGAGCAGCTCGCCGGCGTCATGGCGCCATGACCCGCGTGCGCGGTGGCGGCATCGTGCGCGATGGGTCCTTCCTTCCCCTTGGCCAGGCCGTACCGTCGTGACACCGCGAAGGTCCGCGTGTCCACTTCCACGAGCTGGTCATCCATCATGCAGGTCGAATACTGGTGCAGCCCAGTGGGGTCGACGCGGCTGCCGTGCGGCATCGTACACGTTTCCGTGCGGGCGACCTCAGTGTGCGTCGGCGTGTAGACGACGGATACCGATGACGGGACCATCTCGCCGTGCAGATTGAAGTTCACGATGAAGGCGTACAGTCCGTCCGGCGTGAGATCGATCGAAGCGGGGAAGAACCCCAGGAAGATTCCGGGACCGGCGAGTGTGTCGGGGCCGGTGACGTAGCGCCAGTATTTGCCGTCCGGCGAGCCATGTCCCGTCGTCAGGTGGAGAAACTTCCCGTCCCGCGAGACCTGCAGGCCATGCGGCCCTTCGAGCTCGGAGGCCGATTCCCCCACGGGGAATGTCTTTTCGACGACCGCGCCATCCGGCCCGAAGCGCACGAGGTGGATGAGGTCGGCCGATTCCGCGCCCACGTAGACCCAGTAGTTCGCGGTCGCAGCCCCCGTCGTCCCGCTCGGGGCCGGGGCCGCGGATTCGACACGCGCTGCAGGCGGTGAGGCGCACGCGAGGGCACCCATCAAAAGCCATACAGACAGGGTGTGGACAATCGCCTTGCGGTGGGTCGATAGCAGAACCATCATGAAATCCTGACTCGAAAACATGTAGGGTAGGCAGCTTCGCATTCACCGCCGCGCGGTGAAGCGCTCGACATCGATGTCGCGCAATCGTGCGCGCTAGAGGACACGTGACGCGGCCGGAGACCGGTCGCCCTGCGAGAGGGAGTATAGCTCCATGAACGTAACGCGCATTCCGCGATTCGTCAGCACCGCGGCGTTTGGCCTCGTGGCGCTGTCGGCGCCCCTTGCCCAGGCTCAGCAGCCCGCCGCGCCAACACAGGCGGCGCCAGCTCAGGCGCCCACGCCGCGGGTAGTACGGATCGTCGCCGAGCCCGCCAGCCCCACGCTGATCGCGGGCCAGCCGGTCGCCTTCAAGCTCACGGCGTACGACTCGGCGGGCAACGTCATCGAGAATCCACCGCTTCGATCGAGCGGACCGCGAGGCGTGCTTCGCTTCGCGAACGGGCAGCTCACGGGGACGCAGGCCGGGAAGTACGAGGTCGTAGTGACGGCCGTTGGCGGAACGAATCCCGCGCGCCTCACGATCCCGGTCACGATCCAGTGGCCACCGATCACGCAGGTGGAGATTCTCCCCGAGCCTGGCCGTCTCTACGCGGGCGTCACGCTGGCCCATCGCGCGCGCGCCGTTCACGCCGACCAGAGCGAGCGTAAGAACGTGACGCTCACGTGGCGCAGCTCGAACGAGGCGGTCGCGACGGTCGATCGTTTCGGGAATGTCACCGCTCGCCGGCCCGGCGCCGTCACCATCACCGCCGAGGCGGAAGGAGCGTCGTCGTCCGTCCGACACACGGTGGTCGCGAATCCCGTGGTGAGCCTGACGATCGACATTGACGAGAATTCGGTACGCACCGGCGACGTCGTGCACCTCAAAGCGACGGCCAAGCGCGCTGGTGGCACCGCGGTAGCCGACGTGCCGATCACGTGGAGCTACACCTACGTGCCTGACGACACGATCGCCGCGCCCGGCGCGACGGGCGTGATCGATCGCGGCCTGTTCGCGGCCGAGGTCCCTGGCCGCTACACGCTCCTCGCGACCGCGGGACCGACCTCGGCGCGCAAGGTGATTGGTGTCAGCCCACGCGATGTGCGGAAGCGCATCTCCGTAACCGGCCGCGGGAGCATCAGCCACGTGCACACATCCGACCTGTGGCCGTGGACCGGCAAGGATGGTCGCGACTACGCGCTCGTCGGAACGTGGGGCGGCGACGGGTGGGCCTACATCTTCGACATCAGCAACCTCGGCGCGATCGTGAAGACCGATTCGATCAAGGTCGACGCACGCGTCATCAACGACGTGACCGTTTCGCCCGACGGGCGCTACGGCGCGCTGTCACGCGAAGGCGCGTCGAACCGGGTGAATGGTGTCGTCATCCTCGATCTCGCGAATCCCGCCCACCCCAAGGTCGCGGCGACGTTCGATCAGGAGCTCACCGGCGGCGTGCACAACATGTTCGCCACCAACGATTACCTGTTTGCGCTGTCGAACGGTGACAAGTACGTCATCATCGACATGAAGGACATCTACAAGCCAACGTACAAGAGCGAGTACGACCATCCGAATTCGCGCGTGCACGATGTGTGGGTGAACAACGGCATCGCGTACTCGTCGGAGTGGGGGACGGGGGTGGTCGCGGTCGACGTCGGCAACGGCAAGTGGGGCGGGACGATCGAGAAGCCCAAGCTCATCGCGACCTATCCGACGACGAGCGGTGCAACGCACGAGATCTTCCCGTACGTCCAGAAGGCGACCGGCAAGGTCTATCTCTTCCTCGGCGACGAGATCATGTCGCGCGAAGGCAGGGTGTGGGAGGGAACGAGCTACCTGCAGAACATCAACCAGAAGGGCGGCGTGCCGCAGACGTCGGCCGGCTACACGCACATCATCGACTTCACCGATCCGACGAATCCCAAGAACATCGCCAAGTACCACCAGGAAGAATTCGGCTCGCACGACATCATCGTGGAAGACGATGTCATGTACCAGGCGTACTATGATGGCGGTCTCCGCATCGTGGACGTGTCGGGGGAGCTGGTCGGAAACCTCGCCGAGCAGCGGCGCGAGATCGCGGTGTACAAGCCGTTCGATCCGCAGGGCTACACGGCGAACGCGTCGTTCGTCATGAACGCGATGCCGTGGAAGGGGCACATTCTCTTCACCGACTTCAACAGCGGTCTGTGGTCGGCGAAGCTGGAGCCGCGGCGGGAGCCGATTCCTTGACAGCGAATGCGGAATACGGAATGCGGAAGGTGGTAAGACCGTAAGACGCAGAGGGCTCCGAGCGATTCGCCGGAGCCCTCTCGTTTTCACGGTCTTACCACCTTCCGCATTCCGTATTCCGCATTCGCGCCTCTAGATCGCACCCTCGAAAGTATTGCACGTCCTCGGGTCCCCACTCTCCAGCCCGCGCCTGAACCACCGTGCGCGCTGCTCGGACGTCCCGTGGGTGAAGGACTCGGGGCTGGCGCCCCCGCGCGACTGCGACTGGATTCGATCATCGCCGATCGCCGCCGCTGCGTTCAAGCCTTCCTCGACGTCGCCCCGTTCGAGGATCTGCCGCTGGCTCGTCGAATTGCCCCAAATGCCGGCATAGCAGTCAGCCTGAAGCTCGAGTCGTACCGACAGGGCATTCGCCTGGTTCGGGCGAGCCGACTGCATCTGGCGCACTTCCGCGGCGGTGCCGGTCACGTTCTGCACGTGGTGGCCGAGCTCGTGCGCGATGACGTACGCCTGCGCGAAATCGCCGGGCGCGCCGAACCGCTCGTGAAGGGCGTCGTAGAAGCCAAGGTCGATGTACACCTTCTCATCGACTGGGCAGTAGAACGGGCCCATGGCCGACTGACCGGTGCCGCACGCCGACTGCACGTAATCCCGGAACAGCACCAGCTTGGCCTCGCGATACTGCCCGCCGTATTTGGGCAAGATCTCGGTCCACACGCGCTGCGCGTCGTCGAGGACGAACGAGACGAACTCGACCAGCTCCCGTTCTTCCGGCGTCTCCTCAACGGAGCCTTGCTCGGTCGCGGTCGTGGGAATGCCGCCCCCGCCGCCCCCACCACCACTGAAGATGTCACCGCCAAAGAGAAGGCCGAGGATCAGAACGATGATCGTCCCGCCGAGGCCCATCCCTTTCCCGATACCGAACCCGCCGCCGCCAACCCCGCGCGAGCCGCGCAGGTCCTCGATGTTCCTGCTCCGTCCGCCACGTGTCCACCGCATCGCAGTATCCTCCCATGGATACCGGGCCCATTCGCATGAAGTGGACCCAGACACGCAGTGACTCGGATCACCCTCCCGAAAACAGGTTGTCGAGGATGTCGAGGTTGTCGAGGTGATCGAGGTGAGGTCGTCGAGGTTGTAGTTCCCTCGATCACCTCGACATCCTCGACGACCTCGACTACCTCCCTAAAAGCCGGTCCAGAAACCCGAGCTCGGTATCGTCGCCGGAGGCAGCTCGCGCGAACGCCTCGGCGAAGTCGGGCGCCGTCGCGAAGCGGTCGTTCATGTCCTTCGCCATCCCCTTCAGCAGCACGCGCTCGACGTCAGCAGGATAGTTGAGATCCGGACGCATCCTTCGCAGCGGGATGGGATCGCTCCGGAGACGCGCCAGCATCAGCTCCTGCTGCGACCGGCCCTCGAACGGGAGCTTGCCGGTGAGCATCTCGAAGGTCATCAGCGCCAGCGAATAGACGTCGGTGCGCGGATCGAGCGGCTTCCCGCGCAGCTGCTCGGGGCTCATGAACTCCGGCGTGCCTAACACGATCCCGGTCGCGGTGAGCTTCTCGGCCTCCGGACCCGCGCGGCGATCCTTCGCCAGCCCAAAGTCCATGACCACCGCACGCTCGGCGCCGCCCGGCTCGCGGCACAGCATCACGTTCTCGGGCTTGAGATCGCGATGGATGATGCGGAGCTGGTGCGCCACCTGAAGACCGGCAGCGATGTCGCGCACGAAGGGCACGACCTCCGCGAGCGGAATGTGCCCGAGGCGGTGCGTGCGGTCGCAGAGCAGCTCGCCCTCGACGAACGGCATGACCACGTAGACCATGCCGGTGTCGGTCTCACCCAACCGGATGATGTGACAGACGTTCGGATGTGCGAGCCGCCCCGCAAGCGAGGCCTCCCGCTTCAGTCGCGCGAGCGAGTTGCGATCGGCCGACAACGCCGGCGACAGAATCTTGATGGCGACGCGCTCGTTCGTCTCGAGGTCCTGGGCCAGATAGACGAACGACATCCCACCTTCGCCGACCTTCCGCTCGATGCGATAGCGCTCGTCGAGCACGCGCCCCGCCATCGATGCCTGCGACGGCGGTCCGGAACCGGGCTGCGGCGTGGTCGGCACCGCACGCGCGCCGCTCGATGGAGGACCATACTGCGGCCACTCCGCACTCCGGTTGGGGGGCGTCGTCGGCTCCTTCACGAGCTTCAGGCCATCGCGCTTGCAGAATTGCGCGTCGCCGGCGTACACGGTCCCGCAGCGCGGGCAGCGCATGCTCACGCGCGCACCTTGTTCCGCCCCTCGGCCTTCGCGCGATAGAGCGCGTCGTCCGCGTGCGAGATGAGATCCTCCGTCGTCTCGATGCTCGAGGATGGGAACGTCGCCACGCCGATGCTCACCGTCAGGCTCAATGCCTCCTCGCCGTCTTCCCCGGCAATCCGGTGCTCCGAGATACGCTGACGAACGCGCTCAGCGAATGCGACCGCCCCTTCCTCGGCGGTCTCCGGTAGGACAACGACGAACTCCTCGCCCCCGTAACGCGCCACGATGTCGACGGTGCGCACCTCGCGCTGGATGATCATGGAGACGTCGCGGAGAACGTCGTCCCCGACGAGGTGACCGTGCGTGTCGTTCACCCGCTTGAAGTGGTCGAGATCGACCATGAGCAAGGTGAGAACGAGGCCGTAGCGGCGCGCACGCTCCATCTCCTCGTCGAGCCGATCGACGAGCGCACGCCGGTTCAGCGTAAGCGTGAGTGGGTCGGTGATCGCGAGCATCTCGAGCCGCGCCTTGTCGGCCTTCGTCCGCTCGATCACGCGAGCCTTCTCGATCGCGGCGACCGCCGCCTTGATGACCGCGTCGGCGAACTCGACGTCGTCCCGTCGCAACGGAGTCTCGTGACGCGTCGTGCGCAGGAAGAACACGCCCGCGAGCTGCCGATCGACCCGGAAGGGAAGCGCGATCACGGATCGAATCGACACGACGGTCCCGCTTCGGTCCCAATCGCGCCGGACGTCCTCGTAGAGCGGGCTCGTGAGCACGTCCTCGATGAGGACGGGCTCGCCACGGTCGAGTGCCGTGCGGATCTCGGGATAGCGGTCGAGGCGAATCTCGAAGTCGCGCAGCTGCGGATTCTCGTACGCGGTAGCGACCGTGCCCGTCAGATCGCCCGGACGCGCGAACACGAGCGAGCAGTGGGACAGATTCAGCGCGCGCGCGACGCGTCGAACGAGAATGTGATAGATCTCGTCCGGCGAGAGGTCCCCGGTGACTTCGTGCAGGATGTCGACGAGCTGACGCCGGCTTTCCGCTTCGTCGCGAGCGCGTTGAAGCTGGACCTCGGTGAGCCGAAGCTCCTGACGGGCGCGCGACAACGTGTCACTCACGCGAAGCTGCGCCTGAATGCGTGCGAGCAGCTCACGGACGCGGAACGGCTTCGGCACGAAGTCGGAAGCACCGAGCCCGAGGGTGCGCACCGCGGCCTCCTCGGGAGGCATGGCGGAGATCATGAGGACGGGAAGATCGCGCCATCGGTCGTCTCCCCGGATGCGCTCCAGCACCTCGAAGCCATCGAGGTCCGGCATCATGATGTCCAGGAGGAGCAGATCGGGCACCGAGGTCTCCAGCTGCTCGAGGAGCAGGCGCGACCCGGGCACCGCGATGACGTCGTACCCGTGCTCCTTGAGAATCCAGGAGACGGTCTTGAGCAGTGCCTCGTCATCGTCGACGACGAGGATTCGCGGCTTAGCGGGGGCTAAGGAGGTCACGCAATCCCGTCCACTCGATGTTGCCCCCGCTCAGCACGCACACCGTGTCACCACTCGCGCGCACCGCACCGGTCTGGAGCGCCGCGAGCGTGATCGCGCCACTCGGCTCCGCAACGAGCTTCATGCGATCGAGCAGCCAGCGCATGGCGTCGACGAGCGCGTCATCGCTCACCGTCACGACGTCGTCGAGATACGCCTGATGGTGGGCGAAGTTGAGCGATCCGATTTGCACGGCGAGGAGTCCATCGGCGAGAGAGCTGGCATGCTCGAGCAGCACGGGACGCGCCGCCGCGCGGGCGCGCGTCAACTTCGGCGCGCCGGCGGGCTCGACGCCAATGACGCGCACCGATGGAACGAGCAGCTTGATCGCTGTCGCGACCCCGGCACTCAAACCGCCGCCGCCGACCGGGACGATCACTGTCTTCACTCGCGGGAGATCTTCGGCGATCTCGAGGCCGACGGTTCCCTGCCCGGCGATGATCACCGGATCATCATACGGCGGGACCATCGTCAGCCCTTGCTCCGCGACGAGCTCCACCGCCCGATCCATCCGGTCCTTGGTGGTGGTCCCGGCGAGCACGACCGCGGCGCCGAGCCGCTCGGCCCCAGCACGCTTGGCCGGCGTAACGGTGGTGGGCATGACGACGGTCGCCTTCACGCCGAAGATCTGCGCCGCGGCGGCTACCGCCTGCGCATGATTGCCGGAGGACGGGGCAACCACGCCTCGGGCGCGTGCTTCCGCGGAGAGCCGGGAAAGGAAGGTGTAGGCTCCGCGGAACTTGAACGCCCCGGTTCGCTGGAGCATCTCCGGCTTGAGCCACACCCGCGTATCACGCTCGATCTCCTCCGCGAGAAGGAGCGGGGTGCGGATCGCGACACCGCGGAGCCGGGCAGCGGCATCGCGGATGTCGTGGAGCGGGACGAGCTCTTGGGCGATTGCGGAGAGAGACATTGACCAGGAACAAGGAACGGAGGAATGAGGAAATTCGATCGAACTGAAGGCGGGGACTCAATCCATCGAATTCCTCGTTCCTCGTTCCTCGTTCCTCACTGTCTTACCCAAAATAGCGAACTTTCCCGGGGGCAATAAGACGGCATGTCTTCGGTTTTGGGGAAAGGCTGAGACGTCAGGGTCAAACATCAGATCTCAGCGTGCGGAAACCGCAACTTGACCTCTGAGCTGGCGGCTCGGCCGGCATCCAGGTTCAAAGGGGGGACGCGGATTCTGCGGGCAACGGATCCGGCGGATTGCTCCGTGCACAGTGATCCCTCCCCTTCCGGAGCAAACAGCAGTGTTTTTTCCTGCGTGAGGGGAGTTCTCCGCGCCTGGAATGATCCGCGGCATCCGTTGCATCCGCGAAAATCCGCGTCCCCCCCTTTGAACCTGGATGCCCGGTAGCGATATCCCCTGACCCCGACGCATTCAGCTGTTGCCTAATCAGCTTGACACCAACTGAGACGTCCCGCACGTTGGATCCCGGCCCCACCAGGAGGACTCGCATCTCCACCGAAATCACTCGCCGCGAGGCGCTGCGCCGCGCCGCCATCCTCCTCGGCGGGACCCTGTCGGCGCCAACGATCGCTGCCGTGCTTGCGGGGTGCGGCGACCGACGAACCGCGGCAAAGCCGCAATGGACCCCTCGCACGCTCACAGTCGAGCAGCGCGCCATGGTGGTCGCCATCGCCGACGCGATCATCCCAGAGACGGAGACGCCTGGCGCGCGCTCGGCGCAGGTGGACCAGTTCGTGGACACCCTCCTCTCCGACCACTTCGCGGCGAAGGACAAGGAGCGCTTCCTCGCCGGACTGACGAGGCTGGAAGCGCGCGCGCGCCGCACGCACCAGAAAGGATTCGGCGAGCTCACGACGGCGCAGCAGGCCGACATGGTCGGCGAGATGGATCGGCTCGCCTTCCGCGAGCAGACCCTCGCGGCAAAGCCTCCGGAGGGTACCGCGCCTTCGCCTCGCTCGCAGGAGTCGGACGTCCAGGTCGGGCAGGGAGTGGGGGCGACGCCCGCCGAGGCGGCCTCGCCGCAGCCCGATGCGGCCGATGTTGGACGGGAAAGCTTTTTCCGCATGATGAAAGAGCTCACCGTGGTCGGATACTACACGTCCGAAGTGGGGCAGACGCAGGAGCTCCGCATCAACCCGATGAAACCCTACCGCGACATCCCGTATACCGCCGGCATGCCGACCTGGGCCTAACGACCATGCTTCTTCAGCAGCGCGAAGAATACGACGCGATCGTCGTCGGCTCCGGAATCAGTGGCGGCTGGGCCGCCAAGGAGCTGTGCGAGAAAGGGCTCCGCACGCTCGTGCTCGAGCGGGGGCGCGACGTCGAGCATCAGAAGGGCTACATCACCGAGCACAAGCGGGACTTCGAGTTCCCGATGCGCCAGCGCCGGATCACCCCGGAGAGCCCCCTCGCCAAGGACTACCAGATACAGGCCCGAACTGGCCAATTCGTCGAAGCGGCCGTGCATTTCTTCCAGAAGGACAGCGAGCACCCATACATCGAGGAGAAGCCCTTCACCTGGATTCAGGGGAACCAGGTCGGCGGACGCTCGCTGATCTGGGGACGCCAAACCTATCGCTGGAGCGATCTCGACTTCGAGGCGAACCTGAAGGACGGCTACGGGGTCGACTGGCCGATTCGCTACCGCGACATCGAGCCGTGGTACAGCTACGTCGAGCGCTTCGCCGGGATCACTGGGGAGAAGCTCGGTCTCCCCTACCTTCCGGACGGCGAGTTTCAGAAGCCGATGGAGCTCAACGCCGGCGAGAAGTTCGTGAAGGCGGGGATCGAGCGCGCGTTTCCCGGTCGCCACGTCACGATCGGTCGGTGCGCCGTGCTCACCGAGGCCATCGGCGACCGGCAGCCCTGCCACTACTGCGGGCCCTGCTACCGCGGTTGCTCCACCGGCTCCTACTTCTCGAGCCAGTCCTCGACGCTGCCTGCCGCGCGCAAGACCGGGAAGCTCACGCTTCGCGCGAACAGTCTCGCGCACAGCGTCATCTACGACGAGACGCAGGACCGTGCGACCGGCGTGCGCTTCGTCGATACGAGTACCGGTGAGACGCACGAGGTGTTCGCGAAGGTGATCTTCCTCTGCGCCTCGACGCTCGGCACGACCCGATTGCTGCTCAATTCGAAGTCGCCGAGGTTTCCGAACGGACTCGGCAATTCGAGCGGGGTCGTGGGCCAGAATCTCATGGACCACCACTTCATGGTGGGTGCACGCGGTGAAGTGCCGGGACTGCTCGACCGGTATTACGAAGGCAATCGTCCCAATGGCTTCTACATCCCGCGCTTCCGCAACCTCGCCGGTCCGAGGTCGGATCGCCTGAAATTCTCTCGCGGCTACGGCTATCAGGGCGGAGCGGGTCGCGCCGGGTGGGGACGTGGCATCGGCGAGGAGGGAATTGGCGTCGAGCTGAAGAAGAAGCTGCACGAGCCCGGGCCGTGGGGCGTAGGAATGCTGGCGTTCGGCGAGGCACTCCCGGTCAAGGAAAACCGTGTCTGGCTCGATCCCCAGCAGACCGACAAGTGGGGGATCCCGCTCCTGCGGATCAGCTGCGAGTGGACGCCGAACGAGATCGCGATGCGCCAGGACATGAAGGATCAGGCGGGAGAGATGCTGGAAGCGGCGGGGGTTCGAAACGTGAATAGTTGGGACGCGAACCAGCCGGGCAGCCTCGGCGCCGAGCCCGGGCTCGGCATTCACGAGATGGGGACGGCGCGGATGGGGCGCGACCCCAAGACCTCCGCCCTCAACGCCAACAACCAGGTGCACGACGCGCCCAACGTCTACGTGACCGATGGGGCCTGCATGACGAGCTCGGCCTGCCAGAATCCGTCGATCACGTACATGGCGCTCACCGCGCGCGCGGCCGACCACGCCGTGCGCGAGCTGCAGCGGCGTAACCTGTGATCCGGCCATCATGAACCGGCGGCGGTTCCTCGCAACGGGAGTTGGCGCTGGCGCCGCCGCCGTCGTGGGCGCGAGATCCGTGCGCGCCGACGTTCCTGACCCGGGCGCGCGAGCGGCGGCGTTCAAGCATTCCGTTTGTCGGTGGCCCTATGGAAAGCTCTCCGTCGACGAGCTGGCGCGCATGGCGCGCGAGCTGAAAATGGACTCCGTCGAGCTGCTCGAGCGTGACGAGTGGCCGATCGCCCGCAGCCACGGGCTGAGCTGCGCGATGGGATACGCGCCCGTGCCCGAGCCACGCACGCGGCTGACTCGCGGATTCAATCGCGTGGAGCATCACGCGTGGCTCGTGCCGGCCTATGAGCGCGCGATTCCGCTCGCGGCCGCGTCGCGGATTCCGAATCTCATCTGCTTCTCCGGAAACCGCGATGGTCAGGATGACGACGAAGGGCTCGCGACCTGCGCGCGCGGGCTCGAGGCGCTCCTCCCTGCCGCGGAGCGACATGGGGTGACGATCTGCATGGAGCTGCTCAACTCGAAGGTGGACCACCCCGACTACCAGTGTGATCGCACGCCATGGGGCGTCGCGCTCGTGAAGCGGCTCGGGTCGGAACGGTTCAAGCTGCTCTACGACATCTACCACATGCAGATCATGGAAGGCGACGTGATCCGCACGATCCGGGACAACCACCAGTACATCGGGCACTATCACACCGCCGGCGTCCCCGGACGCCACGAGATCGACGCGTCCCAGGAGCTGAATTACCCGGCGATCATGCGCGCGATCGCGGCCACCGGCTTCACCGGCTACGTCGCGCAGGAGTTCATCCCGACGCGGGATCCCCGAGCCTCGCTCGAGGAGGCGGTGAGAATCTGTAGAGTCTAGAGGTGGGCGAGGCTGTCGAGGTGGTCGAGGTGATCGAGGGGACTTCACCTTGATCACCTCGACGACCTCGACGACCTCGACAACCTAGAATCTCACCGCGCTCCCGATCCTAATCGTCCTCGGCGCCACTCTCGCCCGTGCCGACGCGAAGCTACCCGTCGCGTTGGGGTCGCTCTGTGAATCGATCGCGATGTTGGCCTCGGTGATCGCGCTGTTGCCGAGCACGTTGAAGCCATCGAGCGAGAGCACCCACTCGGCGCGGCCCAGGTGGAAGCCTCGCTCCAGGTGGAGATCGAGTGTCACGCGATCCGGATAGGTGCGACTGCCCCGCTCTTCCAGAAACACGCGCTGCCCCGAGACTGGACGGAACACCGTGTAGTCGATGCGCGACGTGTCGGCGCGGATCGCCGTCGAGTCATTGAGGTCGAAGTTGAACAACAGTCCGTTGAGCGTGAACGTTGGGGCAAACGCGTCGCCCCGCATGGCGGTGACAAAAGCGCCGCCGCGGAAGCCGAATGGGAGCGCTCCGGTCACGCGCAGCTTGGCCTCGATCTCGGCGGAGTTTCCGAGCCGGCCGAATCCGAGAATGGACTCGTTAGGGCGGACGAAGGGGCCCGCCCCATGACCGGCGGGATCGTCATACCCAGTGACGCTGAACAGGTTGCCCTCGAGCCGCGTCAGCGCCAGCGAGCCGGTCACCGACCAGAGGGGGAACCGCCCGGAGACGATGAGCTGGCCCTGATCGAACACCCGCTGCGCCCCCGGAGCGGTCGTGATCTGGTACACCGGGTTCCACGTCAGCGCGGGAATGTCGGCAAACCGATAGTTCGGCAGCGCCGGCGCACCGGGCCGGACCGTCTCCAGGATTCGACGGACCAGCGCGTCGTTCGGGAGATACACGACGGGGAGTACCAGCGGCTGCCCATTGTGATCGCGAATCACGCCGCCGAAGCGATTGGTGACGCGCAGATCGGTGAATGCGGTGTAGTTCGACTCGAGGTTCCGGTCCACCAGCGCGACGAGCCGCCGATTGCGACGGCCGACGTACACCGCTTCCGCCTTCCATCGCGACCCGATGGAACGTTCCAGCCCGACGACGACCTGATCGATGTACGGCTGACGGTAGTTGAAGACGGCGCCTTCCTCGTTGAGCCGGATTTCGTCCATCAGCGTGAGCTGTCCGGCGTCGACGAGAGAGTCGCGCTGCGCCTCGGTGAATGTCGCGCGCGGATTACTCGGCGTCGCGCCGGTGTAATACCAGAACTGATCGTTGGTGAAGACGCCACCGCCTTCGACGCGGTCGAAAAACTGTGCGAAGAGGTGCTGGTGGTAGCGCCCCCAATGCACCTTGGCCACGAAGCGTCCGTTGCCCGTCAGATCGACGATCGCGCCGACGCGCGGCTCGGTCGCGAAGTCGCGAACGGCCTCGAGCCGATCCTGTCGCTCGCCCTGGGGCCGGAGCGCCCCGTACCACCACCCATGCCGCGCGCCTAACAACAGACTCACCCGTCGCCCGAGCTCCAGGCGATCCTGGAGATAGATGGCGCCATTCTCGATGTCGGCGTCGAGCCGCACCTCACCACCTGTGCTCACCGGAATGATGCGGCTCTCCGGCCAGGTCGCCGGCAGCGCTGCATTGAACGTCGGTCGGTCGGGCGCGGCCGGTCGCCAGGTCATGCCGCCGTTGCGCACATGCTGGTGCACATATCGCGACTTCGAGAGCTCGATGCCGGCCTTCCAGTAGTGCCGGACGGTACCGCCGCCCGACGAGAAAATGTTCGCGTCCGCCGAGATGGCGGTCGTCAGCGGCGCGAACCGGTCGCGAAACGTCGCGTTGTGATACGACCGATCTCCGCCGATCTCCCACGTTCGCATTCCGGCCACGGTGGTGCCGCCGTACGGGTCGCGACGCTCATCGCCATCGAGACGCGCCACTCGAATATCGAGAAGGGCCCGCGCTCCCCACGAGCGCCGCCATGAGAGCAGGCCGAACAGCGTCGGCGCGCTCAGCCGCGTGCCCGCCTCGGACGTCTCGAAGCCCGTCTGCGCATACTGCTCGGCCTCCAGATCGACGAGGCCAAGCGATGCGTCGACGACGTCGCGGGGGCTGGCTTGCCACGTGAGCTTGCCGAAGAGCTTGCGCTCGTCGTGAGTCCCGAGCGTTGGAAGAAAACGTCCCGCCACGCTCGTGTTTCCCAAATGATCGAGCACGCGAAGCTCGCGCTGCACCAGCTGGCCGGCGAGATAATAGAAGAGCCGATCGCGAACGAGCGGCCCGCGAAGCTCGCCCTCCACCTCGCGACGTCCCGCCAGCTCGGCACTGATTTCCGTGGAGCCAATGTTGGTGCTGTTGAGACGGTCCGTCTCGCCGTTGACGCGAAGGAGCCCCGTTCGCGTATTGGACCCCGACTTCGTCACCGCCCGAATGAGCCCACCCTGGAAGTTGCCGTACTCGGCGCCCGCGGCGAGGCCGGTGACTTCGAGCTCCTCGAGCCAGCTCGGGTTGAGCGGGATGAGCGCGCCGCCGACGCCAGGGTGATTGAGCGCCACGCCATCGACGACGTAGCTATTCGCCTGCTCGGTCGCGCCGCCCCACACCTGATCGGGGCGCGCGCCGGGCGTGAACGCGATGATCGAGGTGAAGTCGTAGCCGAGTGGCAACGCTGACAGCTCCGCCTCGTCGATGCGCGTGCCGAACCGCGTGTCCTCCTGATCGATGGCGTTCGGCGCCGCGCCGACGACCACCGTCTCGAGCGCGGTGGGTGCGTCGCGCATCACGATGTCGACTTCGACCGACGCGCCCGATGCGATGGCGATGCCCTCCTGCGAGGACGGGCGGAAGCCGAGGCGGCGGCCGACCAACGTGTAATCCCCGGGCGGCAGCAGACCGAGGCGATAGCGCCCGTCGATGCCGGAGACGTCACGCCGGACGATGGATCCGTCGGAGCGGGTCGCGGTGACGACGGCACCGGAAACGGGAGCTCCGTCGTCGTCGCGAACGTGACCGGCGAGCGACCCGGTCGACTGTGCTGGAAGTGCCGCGGCGACAATGAGCGTCAGCGCGACGACCTGCGCGAGGAGGCGAGCGATCATCGAGACTCGTCGACGAGCCCGCTACTCGGCACGGGCTGAACTCCAGGCTGCGCGAGCAGATGCTCCTGCGCGTCGGCTCTGATGACGTCGCCCTCCGGCACGTTCCGTTCGCCCACGTCCCGCACGAACGACACGCACGCCGCCGCCGTCAACAGAAACACGCCGCCCAGCATGACGATGTAGAGCGGCGCCTGCGCATTGTTCTCCCCGAACACGGTGCGGATCAAGGGGCCGAAGCCTAACGCGGCAATGATCTCGGGAATGACGATGAAGAAGTTGAACACGCCCATGTACACGCCCATGCGGCTCGCCGGCAGCGCCGTAGACAGGATGGCGTACGGCATGGAGAGGATGGATGCCCACGCGATCCCGACGCCGACCATGCTGAGGATGAGGAGATACCGATCGTGAATGACGTAGACGGAGAGCAGGCCCACCGCGCCGCACACGAGCGCGAACGCATGGACGGTCTTGCGGCTGGTGAGCGCGGCGAGCTTCGGAAGCGCGAGCGCGACGATGAAGCAGGTAATCGAGTAGAACGCGAACACGGCCCCGCCCCACTCCATCCCCTGCGTGTAGACGGCCGACTGCGTGTCGGTAGCGCCGAACACGTGGCGCGCCGTCGCCGGCACGAAGAAGAGCCACATGCAGAAGAGCCCCATCCAGGTGAAAAACTGGACGACGGCAAGCTGACGCATGGTAGGCGGCATCCCGCGAATGGACTCCGCGATCTCGCGCACGAGGTTGCCGAGCCCACGACGGTCGCGGCGCGCGCGATCGAACGCCGCGGGGTCTTCCGGCGGAAACTCGGTCGTCGTGAATACCGTCCAGAGGACGGCGAACAGGAATACCGCCGCCCCGACCTGGAACGAGTACTTCACGGAAAGGGGAATTCCGCTCGCGGTATTCCCTTCGACGCCGAGGCGGCTGAGCACGAGCGGGAGCGCATTCGCGAGGCTCGCGCCGACGCCGATGAAGAACGACTGCATGACGAAGCCCGCGGTCCGCTGACTCGTGTTGAGCTTGTCGGCGACGAAGGCGCGGAACGGCTCCATCGAGATGTTGATGGAGGCGTCGAGGATCCAGAGCAGCGAAGCCGCCATCCACAGGGTCGTGGACGTCGGCATGATGAAGAGCGCGATGGAGGCGAGGATTGCCCCGGTGAGGAAATACGGGCGGCGGCGCCCGAGCGCCCCCCACGTGCGATCGCTGAGGGCGCCGACGATGGGCTGCACGAGCAGCCCGGTGACCGGCGCCGCGAGCCAGAGCAGCGGGACCTCGTCCGGCCGGGCGCCGAGCCGCTCGTACACCGCCGACATGTTGGCGAGCTGCAGCCCCCAGCCGAACTGAATGCCGAGGAATCCGAAGCTCATGTTGAACATCTGCCAGAAGCTGAGGCGTGGCTTCTCCATGCGGGACGAAGTTGGGGGCCGCCTCGGCCTTTGTGAAGAAGGGGTCAGGAGTCAGGAGTCAGGGATCAGGGGTGGTAAGGCGCGGCAGCGAAGCTGCCGCGCCCATCTGATGAGGGCCGCACGCGCGAAGCGCGGCGGCCCCTTTCCACCCCTGATCCCTGACCCCTGATCCCTGACCCCTGACTCCTGACCCCTACTGCCTTCCCACTCCCAGCGCGTCCGCGACGCGATTGATGTAGTTAAACCACGACGCGATCAGCGTGATCTGAAGGATTCCACGATCATCGAAGCCCACGCCACGGAGCCGCTCGTGATACTCGGGCGTAATGCGCGTGGCGTCCTTCGTCAGCTGCACGACGTAGTCGAGCATCACCCGCTCCGCCTCCGAGATCGGCGCGGTCCTGTAGTCCTGACGCAGTGCCTCGACGAATGCCTCATCGAGCGTGACCCGACGCAGAAACTCTGCGTGCGAGTCGATTCAATACTTACAGCGGTTCGTCTCCGAGACCATGGTCGTGATCATCTCGTGCTGACGGCGCGTGAGCGGCAACTCGGGTGACATTAGCACACCGAATGTCGCAAACGCGTGATAGAGCGCATCGGGGATGAGACTGTGCGATGCGACGATCCCCGACGTCTGCCCTCCCGCCACCGGATGCACCGGCGTCGCGTACTCCACCGGATAGAGCGCGCGCTGCATCTCGATCGCGCGGCGCAGCGCGGGGTCCGTGTCGTCGAATTCGACAGTCTTGATCCAGGTCATCCGTTATTCCCCCTTGGCTTGTGGCTCATCCCGCACTGTGCTTTTGAAAGCGTTTGCGATAGGAGCATGGTCCTCACTCAGGCGCCGACACGGCGTTCGCCCGCCCGCGCGTTTTGACGACGAGGAACGATATCGGAATCCCGAGCGTCACGACGGCGGCCCCGATCGCCGTCTGGACCGGCCGCCCCACCGCGAACAGCACCACCATGATCACGACGAGCACGAGAAACACGATGATCGGCAGCGGGTGCCAGGGCGCGCGGAAAATCCCCGGGCTCTCCGCTGGTCTCGGGAGGAACAGGATCGCCGCGGCGGAGAGTCCGAGAAAGAACACCGCCGCCGGGATGAAATAGCCCAGGATCTGGTCGAAGGAGCCGAGCATCACGAGCAGGCATGCCAGCACGACCTGGATGAGCGTCGCACGTGGGGCCGATTGTCGTCGAAGATCAAAGCGAACCAGCGACGCGGGGAAGACGCCGCTCCGCGCCATGGCAAGGTAGACGCGCGGCGCGCCGAGCAGCACCGCCGCCAGGCTCCCGGCCACGGCCACCACGACCGCCCCGGCCAACACCTGCCCCGCCCCATCCCCAAAGAGCGCCGAGCCTAACGATGCGACGAAGGCCTCGTCGCTGGGCACCGGCCGGCCCTGCATCGCATGCGTGAACGCGACGCTCAGGCCCGCGTACACCAGCGTCACGATGACCACGCCTCCCACGAGCGCGACGGGGAGTGTTCGCCGCGGCTCGACGATCTCTTCGCTCATCTTGCCAAGGTCCCACCACCCCCCGAACGCGAAGAACGCACCCATGAGCGCGCCGGCCAATGCCGGGAATGCTGGGACTCCGCGATCGACGGCCACCACGGTAGGGTCAGCCGAATTCCCACGCACGAGCACGACGACGATGAGCAGACCGATCGTCGCGAGCTTCGCGATCGCGGTCCATCGCAGGACACGTGCGCTGCTCTCGATCCCGAGCGTCGATATGGTCGCCAGCACCACGATGCAGGCAATCGCCACCACCGGCACGGATGATGGCGATCCGCCAAGCAGGACGAGCAGATACGATGCGAGTCCAACGCCGAGCGCCGCGGTAAGACCCGGATCCATGACGAGGAGCGACATCCAGCCGTAGACAAACGCGCACCGCTCCCCGAAGGCCTCACGCAGGTAGACGTAGCCGCCCCCCGCCTCGGGAAAACGGCTGCCCAATTCCGCGTAGCACAGCGCACCGGCGGCTGACAGAAGTCCCACCAGCCCCCACACGGCGAGCACCCACGATGTCGAGCCGAAGGTGCGCGACATTGACGCTGGCGTGAGGAAGATGCCGACCCCCATGACCTCGGCGATGATCATCGCCAGCGCAGCCCAGACGCCAAAACGTCGCGGCAGTGCGCTGCTCATCAGGAAATCACGTTGTGCCTGTGTGAGGTTACACGGTGGGAACGTAGCCGCTCGAAAATACCTCGCGTGCGCAATCGGACAACCCACCGGTCCTTCACAAGGTGGAGGGCGGTGAGCACCTTGTGCCATGCGCGCTCACCGAGCGACCCAGAATCCGATACTGACTCCCGCGATGGTCTCACCCTCGCGGCCGGATCTGGACGTTGTAGGTGTCTTCAACCCGGCAGTCACACGGCACGGGGGCCATGTCCTCCTGCTGCTGCGGGTGGCCGAGGCCGTGCGCGGTGCGTCGACGCATGAGGTCACGGCACCTGTGTACGATTCCGAGACCGACCGTCTCGAGATCAAGCGGTGGCGTCGCGACGAGAAGACTGTCGATGCGAGCGATCCTCGGACGGTAACGGTCGATGGGTGCACGTGGCTCACGTCGATCTCGCACCTGCGCCTGGCACGTTCGACGGACGGCATCCGCTTCGAGGTGGATCCCGTGCCCGCGCTGTTTCCCGCCACACCCTACGAGTCCTTTGGGATCGAGGATCCCCGCATCACCCTGCTCGATGGGACGTACTGGATCAACTATTCCGCCGTGTCGCCACATGGCATCGCGACGGCACTTGCGTCCACGACCGATTTCGTAACGTTCGAGCGTCACGGGATCATCTTTCCGCCTAACAATCGCGACGTCACGATCTTTCCCGATCGCATCGACGGCCGCTACATCGCGCTGCACCGGCCCATGCCGGAAGGGATCGGCCGGCCGGCAATGTGGCTGGCGTCGTCGTCTGACCTCCTCTCCTGGGGCGAGCACCGACTCGTCGCATCGGCGCGCGACGGCCGCTGGGATGACGCCAAGATCGGGGGGGGCGCGGTCCCGATTCGCGTAAGGACGGCCGATCGAGACGGCTGGATCGCCATTTACCACGGCGTCACGAGATCGCCGATGACGTACTCCCTCGGTGCCCTGCTCCTCGACGCGGACGATCCAGCGCAGGTGATCGGGCGGTCGCGCGAACCCATCCTCACCCCGGAGGCACCCTACGAACGCGAAGGCTTCTTCGGCGGCGTCGTCTTCACCTGCGGGCTTCTCGCAGAGGGAGATCTGGTACGCATCTACTATGGGGCCGCGGATGGGGTCACGGCCGCCGCCGACCTGTCGCTCGGCGAGATCATGGCAGAGTTGTCCCATCCGTGACCTTCGAGCTCGGAGTGAACTACTGGCCACGCCGACGCGCGATGTACATGTGGCGCGAGCTCGATCTGGGCGAGGTACGCGACGACATGGCCCACATCGCGAGCATGGGCTTCGACGTGGTTCGAGTGTTTGTCCTGACGGAGGATTTTCTCCCAGGGCCACGCACCGTCTCGATGCCGATGGTGGAGCGTCTGGTCGCGGTGAGCCGGTCCGCGAGAGACGCCGGACTCGCGATCGTACCGACGCTCATCGTCCTGAACATGAGCGGGCGCATCTGGTGGCCGGCATGGATGCTCGATGCACGCGGGGAGACGCGGAGCCTATACGCGGACGAGGGCGTCCTCGACTCCCAGGTGCTCCTCGTCGAGACGTGCGTGCGGGCGCTCGCAGGGGACGACGCGATTCGCGCCTTCGACCTCGCGAACGAAATCGACGATGCCCAGCGTCCGCCCACGCGGCAGGCGGGAGCTCAGTGGGCATCGCGGCTCACGAGCGCGATCAGGCGCCTGGCACCGGGTACGCCGATTCAGATCGGCGCGCACCTTCCGTCGCTCACCACGCAGAACAACATGCGCGTCGACGATCTCGGTGACGTCTGCGACGAGGATGTAATGCATGCGTACCCCCTCTACTCCGACGTCGCGCGATCATTTCTGGATCCGGACCTCGTTCCCTTCTCCTGCGCGCTCACCACAGGTCTCTCGGGACGGGGGCGGCCGACCCTCATGCAGGAGTTTGGTCTCTGCACTGCACCTCCAGGGGCGGCGGCTCGCACGATTACCGACGACTTCCTGGGGCGGCCGCGGGCTCAGTATCTCGCGTCGGAAGAAGAGGGAGCCGCGTACTACGAGGCTGTCCTGGATCGGCTGCTGCGAACCGGAGCGGCCGGAGCGTACGCCTGGTGTTACGGAGACTATGATGCAGCACTGTTCGATCGGCCGCCGTTCGCCACCGCCGTACGCGAGCGGACGTTCGGGCTCGTGCGCGCGGACGGGAGTGAGAAACCGGCAGTCGACGTGTTTCGAAGGTTCAGGGAGCGCCGGGACGCGGGGATGGCCGATCGATGGCCGGTCCCCACCGTGCTCGACGTGAGTGCCGACGAATACTATCACGCACCGGCACAGCACTTCGCCCGACTCTATGCGTGCTGGCTGTCCCGGAGTCCGGCATGATTGCAGCTCTCGAGCGGCTCCCCGGCAACCCACTCATTCATCCGTCTCACATTCCGTTCGCTCGCGCAAGCGGCGCGTTCAATCCAGGCGTAGCCGTCGACCGGGCGACAGACCGCGTCGTGCTGCTCGTTAGGGTGTTCGAGGCGGAGACGAAGCGTTCCTGTCTTGGTCTCGCCCTGTCGTCGGACGGCCAACGCATCGACGAGATCTGGGATCGCCCCGCCATCGCCCGTCAGGCGCCCTACGAGGAATGGGGCGTCGAGGACGCGCGGATCACCTACCTCGAAGGTGAAGGACGCTACGCCATCACCTACACTGGATATTCGCCAGAGGGGCCGCGGGTCTGCCTGATCACGACCGACGACCTGTTGGCGCCCGAGCGCTATCGCCGTCATGGCCCGCGCATTGCCGGCGAGAACAAGAACTGTGTGATTCTTCCCGAAAAGGTCGATGGTCAGTACGTGATTCTGCACCGACCCATGCCGCGTATCGTCTGCGCACGGGTATCCTCGCTCGAGGAGCCGTGGCCAGAGAGTGGCGTACCATTGATAGGCCCGCAGCCTGGAACCTGGCGCAGCTCCCGAGTGGGCGCGGGCGCGCCCCCGATTCGCACGTCGGTCGGGTGGCTCCTGCCCTTTCACGGCGCCACCAGCATCGCGGAAGGCAATGTCTACTCGATGGGTTGGTGCGTGCTCGACGTCGCCAAGCCGGAGCACGTTCTGTATGTCTCCGATGAGCCGGCGCTGACGCCGAAGGCGCCTTACGAGATCGAGCTTCGGCCCATCCCGCAGGTCGATCCGGCAAACTTCAAAACCGGGGTGCGGGTCGTCTTCCCCGAGGGTCTCGTCGCGCGCGGCGATGATCTGATCGTGTATTACGGCGCCGCCGACGTAGCGGTGGCGGGCGCGCGCGTCGGCAAGCGAGAGCTGGTGGCGTCCCTCGACATCGCAATCCGAGAGCAGGGCGGCGGAGTGCCTCTGTGAACGTCCATCGCACGATGAGGATACTCGTCCTCGCCGCGCCCATCGCGGCGTGCGCGGGGGATTCCCGGTCCGGACCGCCGCCCGCCGCTACGCCGCCGCTCGCCCTGTCGCTCGATCATCTGCGACGTCTCGGCCTCGACGCGGTAGTGAATGGTCGCCCCGTCCGCGTCGTGGCGCTGTACGCCGAAGCGCCCGACTATCGGCCGACGCCTTCTCCCGAACGCGATGGCTCGGAGGGCATCGCCAGCCTGGACGACGCCGCCCGTGCCGCGGTCGTGTACCTGCGCGCCTTCGAGATGACAGGCGATCAACGCGCGCGAGAGGAGGCGCTCGGGCTGCTCTCCTTCGTCGCGGCGATGGAGCAAGGCGATGGCGAGTTCATCAACTTCATCGATGCACGGGGCCGGCTCAACCGCACGGCTCCGAGTAGCCGAAAGAGCATGTCGTACTGGGCCGCACGCAGCATCTGGGCGCTCGGCGAAGCGGTGCGCGTGCTCGGAACTGAGGATCTGGAGTCCGTGAGCGGCGCCCGTGCGGTTCTCGATCGGGCCATCGCGCGAATGGCCCGCGAGGTCGACGGTGGACGCCTCATTGGTGGATCGGCCACCGCGACATCGGAGGCGCTGCTCGGCATCCTCGCCCTGCACGAGGCCGAGCCGACGCCACGGCTGGCCTCGCTGGCCGCCCGAATGGCGGCGCTGCTCGTACCGCTGTCTCGCGGGAGCTCGACTACCCCGCCATGGGGTGCGCGGACGGATCAGCCAACCGCAACGTGGCACGCGTGGGGATCCCGATCTACGGCGGCGCTGGCGCGCACGTCCATCGCGCTAAACCGGCCCGATCTTCTGGCGGCGGCGCGGCAGGAGGCGGATGGGCTCTGGGGACGATTCCTGCTCGCAGGCCAAGTCCCCTGGGAGGTGGCGCCTAACGGTGCCGTGCGGTCATTCCCCCAGATCGCGTATGGGATTGGGCCGGTGGTCGAGGGGTACCTGGACCTGGCCGAGGCCACCGGCGATCGTCGGTATGCGGTCTTCGCCGGTCTGACCGCGTCATGGTTCCTCGGCGCGAACCCGGCCCACGTGAGCATGTACGACCAGATGACTGGTCGCACGTTCGATGGCATCGACGGGCCTTCAGCCGAGCAGGTGAATCGGAACTCCGGCGCCGAGTCCACGATCGAGGCATTGCTCGCCCTGCAACGCGTCAGTGCCAGCCCCGAGGCGATGGAATACCTGGGGTATCGCACGACCGATGGCCCTGCGGCATCGCTGACCAGCCTTTCCGATCGCCGCGAGTTCAAGGGACCGGATGAGGCACCCCTGACGCTCAGTCGTCAGGCACAAGGCATCGAGATCGTCGAATCGCGGGCGACCGCTGCGCCCGTTACGCTGACCTATTGGCCGGCGGCGAACCCCTCCGAAACGTGGCTCGCCACGCGGCTCGCTTCGCAGTGGAACGCGGAGAATCCCTCGGTTCAGGTACGGGTGCAGCCCCTTCCCGCCGGGCGTTCGTCGGAGGAGGTCCTGCTCGCCGCGATCGTGGCCAAGGCAACGCCCGACATCAGCTCGAACGTCTCATCGGCGTTGCTGGCACGACTGGTCCGGGCCGGAAGCGTCGTTCGCCTCGACGATCGCGTCGCGACGGCGGCTCGGCTGCGCGAGCGCACGAACGCGGCGATGCTCGCGTCGCTCCGCCTGCCCGACGGCGGGATCTATGCGTTTCCGTGGAAGACGAATCCCGAGATGCTGATGTACAACGTGGATCTCCTGGCGGCAGCCGGGCTCGAGCCCCCGCGTACGCACAGCGAGCTCCTCCATGCCTTCCGCCGTCTTGCTCGCGATACCGATGGCGACGGCCGCATCGATCGGTGGCCGTTCTGGGCCGGCCTCAAGACGACCTGGTTCGAGCGCTTCTACGATTTCTACCCATTGTACCTCGCCAGCTCCGGCGGCCGAACGCTGGTCGCCGATGGGAAGGTGACGTTCGACAACGCCGCGGCGGTCGCCGCTCTCGAGGTCCTGCGCAGCGGGTTCGATGAGGGAAGCCTGCCTCGCGCGAATTTTTCGTTAGGCCGAGACCCGTTCGTCGATGGCACGGTCGCGATGAAGATCATCGGTCCGTGGTTCGTGCGGGAGCTGAACGAGCTCAAGGTTCCCGGACTGCGGTACGACGTCGCCCCAGTTCCTGCCGCGGACGGAACGAGTCCCAACGATCGCTTCGCCTTCGCCGATCTCCGCAGCATCGCGATCTTCTCTACGACCAGACATCCGGATGCCGCCGCGCGGTTCGTTGCATACCTCACCTCTCCTGCCGCTGACCGTCTGCTGATCGAGCACGCGAGTCAGCTGCCATACCGCGCCGGACTCGCCGGGGACCCCCGTTTTGCTGCCGCGCTCGCACGCTGGCCCACGCTCGTCACCTACGCCACGTACGTTGGCCGCACGCGCGATCTCGACCTCGATCCCGACATCGTCGAGATCTTCGACCTCCTGTCGGAAGCATACGAAGAGGCTGCGGTGTACGGCACGCGACCCGTCCGGGAGGCCCTAACGAGGGCCGCCACCGAAGCCCAACGGCTTCTCGATGCGCGCTGAAGAGCGCTCCGGGTGGCTCCTGTCGGCGCCCTACGTCGCCTTTCTCCTCGCCTTCGCGGCGTATCCGATCGCGTTCGCGCTGGTGCTCGTGTTCATGCGGTGGGACCTCGTGACCGACCCCGCCTTCGCGGGCGCCGACAACATTCGGTTGCTCGCGAATGACGGGCGCTTCTGGCGCGCCGTAGGGAACACCTTTGTGTTTCTGAGCATCCACCTGCCGCTGCAGATCATGACCGCGCTGGCGCTCGCCCTTGCGCTCAATCGACCGCTCGCCCTTCGCGCATTCTGGCGCGCCGCCTTCTTCCTGCCGGTCGTGATCTCCGGCGCCGTTGTCGCCATTCTCTGGAGCGCGCTCTACGCCACCGACGTCGGGCTGATCAACCGATTGCTCGTGAAGGTTGGACTCGCGCCCGTGGCGTGGCTCACCAATCCGCTCACGGCGATGCCCGCGATCGCCGCGATGGTGACGTGGAAGAATGTGGGCTTTTACGTGATCATCTACCTCGCGGGCTTGCAGTACATCCCGAGAAGCTGCCTGGAGGCGATCGAGCTCGAAGGCGCCACTGCCTGGCAACGATTCCGGCACGTCACGCTTCCGCTGCTCCTTCCGCAGACGATTCTCGTCGTCACGCTCTCGACCATCAACGGCTTCCAGCTCTTCATTGAGCCCTACGTGATGACCGGCGGCGGCCCGCTGCGACGCACGTATTCCATCGTCCTCTATCTCTACACGAACGCCTTCTCCTATCAGAAGATGGGATATGCGGCCACGATCGGCGTCGCGCTGGCGGTGATCATCGGCATGGTCGTTTTCGCCCAGCGCCGCCTGATCGGCAAGGCGGAGGCGCTGTGAAAGCACTCGGCCGAGTGGGCCTCTACGCGGCGCTCACGCTCGCCGCCCTCACCTTCATCTATCCGTTCCTCTGGATGGTGTCGAGCACGCTCAAGCCACCGTTCGAGGTCGGCACGCTCGAGCTGATCCCTGATCGGATCACGCTCGACAACTACCGCACCATGTGGGCGCGCGCGCCGTTCGGTCGGGCGCTCCTCAACAGCGCATTCGTCGCCACGACCATCACGGTGGCGGTCCTCCTCCTCGGCTCGATCACCGCCTACGCGATGGCGCGGTTGCGCTTTCGAGGGGCGCCGCTGCTCAACGCCGTCACGATCGCGGTACTGCTCATCCCCGGGCAGCTGACCCTCATACCTCTGTATACGCTGATCGTGAAAGTCGGCTGGATAGACACGTACGCGGCGCTCATCGTCCCCTACTTGTTCAACGCGACGGCGGTGCTCATGCTGCGGCAGTTCTTTCTTCAGATTCCGCAGTCGCTCATCGACTCGGCACGCATGGACGGCATGGGGGAGATGCGGATCCTGTTCACGGTGTTCTGGCCGCTCGCCAAGCCGGTGCTCGCGATCGTCGCGATATTCACCTTCATGGGCTCGTGGAACGAAGTACTCTGGCCTCTTCTCGTGGTACGGGAGCAGCAGCTCATGACGTTGCCACAACTGCTCACGGTATTCGCGCTCGGCGGGGGAGCCGGATCGCTTGGGGTATCGCTCGCCTCGGCAATGGTTCTGGTCGTGCCCGTCGTGATCGCGTACGCTTTCCTGCAACGCTATTTCATCGAAAGCATGGCGGGGTCAGGGACTAAAGGCTAACTGCGAACTGCGAGATGCGAGCTCCGGGCATCCAGGTTCAAAGTTGGGACGCGGATCACGCGGATCTAGCGGATAACGCTGATGACGTTGCGCGCATGCAACTCTCCTCGACGGCAGCAAACAGTTTTTGTTTGACAACAATGGCTTTTGCTCTTGCGCGTGGAGAGCTCTTGGCGCGGGGAGCGATCCGCCTGATCCGCTAAATCCGCGTAATCCGCGTCGCAACTTTGAACCTGGATGCCTGGAGCGCAGTTCGCAGTTCAGGCCATACGAGATCACAGAACCCCCCACGAGATGCCGTCAGTCTCTTTCGAGCACGTCACGAAGCGATTCGGGGAAACCACCGTCGTCGAGGATTTCACCCTCGACGTGGCCGATGGCGAGCTGCTGGTCCTCGTCGGCGGGTCGGGGTCAGGAAAATCCACGATCCTTCGTATGCTGGCGGGGCTCGAGACCGTGTCGACCGGGACCATTCGCATCGACGGGCGCGACGTCACCGCGCTGCCGCCGCGCGACCGCGATGTGGCGATGGTGTTTCAGGACTACGGGCTGTATCCCCACATGACGGTTCGGGAGAATCTCTCGCTTGGCCTGCGGCTCAAGAAAGTTGCGCGACCAGAGATCGATCGCCGCATTGCGTGGGCCGGAGGAATTCTGGGACTCGAGCCGCTGCTCGATCGGAAGCCCAAGCAGCTCTCCGGCGGACAGCGACAGCGCGTAGCGATGGGGCGTGCCATGGTGCGCGAGCCCAAGGTGTTTCTGTTCGACGAGCCACTGTCGAACCTCGACGCCGGACTTCGCGCGCAAATGCGGATCGAGATCGGCGGGCTGCAGCGGCGGCTGAATACGACGACCGTCTACGTCACGCACGATCAGGTCGAAGCGATGACGCTCGGAGACCGGATCGTCGTGCTGGCGGATGGCCACATCCAGCAGATCGGGCGGCCGATCGATATTTACCGCGCGCCCGCCAATCGCTTCGTCGCCGGCTTCATTGGAACGCCCCGCATGAACTTCGTTGAAGGCCACGTGCGGCGCGACGGCAACGAGCTCGTCTTCCTTGCCGATGGCGCACGGATCAGGCTGGCACAGACCCGCGCTGCGCCACCGGCCGGGGCGGAGCCCACTACGCTCGGCGTGCGGCCGGAAGATCTGGTGATTGATTCGGGCGGAGTCGCAGGGAGCGCGCTGGCGGGGCGTGTCGTGCTGGTGGAACGTTTGGGCGGTACCACGCATGTTCACTTCGACGCCGGCCCGCACCGTCTCATGGCTGCCGTCTCGAACGATTCAGTCCCGGAAGCTGGCGAAGAAATCCGAGTACTCATACGCGCCGAGCGTGTGCATCTGTTCGGTGCAGACGGTCGATCGTACCTGTGAGGGAGCTCATGGAGCGAATTGCCTTCATTGCCTGGTGTCTCACGCTTGCTGCCGGGATCATCCCCTGCGCCGCACAGGCCGCCACGGCAGCGCGCTCAGCCGACTGGAAGCGCGGCGCGGTCTGCTACGAGATCTTCGTCCGATCGTTCTACGACAGCGACGGCGACGGGATCGGCGACATCAACGGGCTGATCGAGAAGCTCGACTACATCAACGACGGCACGCCCGATATGCGTCGCGACCTTGGCGCGCGATGTATCTGGCTCATGCCCGTAGCCGCCTCGCCGAGCTACCACGGCTACGACGTCAAGAACTACTACCGCGTCAATCCCGAGTTCGGAACCAACGAGGACTTCAAGCGCCTGGTCACCGAGGCGCATCGTCGTGGCATCCGTGTCCTCGTGGACATGGTGCTCAACCATGCCTCGAACGAGCATCCATACTTCAAGGACGCGCAGCTCAATCCCGCCTCGCCGTATCGAAACTGGTTCCGCTGGTCGGCGACGAAGCCTGACATCAAAGGACCGTGGGGACAGGAGGTGTGGCACAAGTCGCCCGTACGCGATGAGTACTACTATGGGATCTTCTGGCACGGGATGCCGGACCTGAACTACGAGCATCCCGCCGCGCGCGAGGAGGCGAAGAAGGTGGCGACGTTCTGGCTCCAGGAGATGGGCGTCGACGGCTTCCGTCTCGATGCGATCCCGTATCTCGTGGAGGAGGGGAACCGGCTCGCGGGGACGCCAGGCACACACGCACTCCTTCGCGAGTACGCGGCGCACATCCGCCGTGTCGCGCCTAACGCCTACACGGTGGGCGAGGTCTGGGACAGCGTGGGCTCCATGCTTCCCTATTATCCGGATCAGCTCGATTCGCATTTCGCCTTCGCGGCCTCCGATGCGCTGCTCGAGGCGGTCCGCACCGGCTCGGCGAAGAAGCTTTTCGAGCCCTATGTGAGATTGCAGCGCGCAGTCCCTGCCGAGCGATGGTCGCCCTTCCTCAGGAATCACGACCAGACGCGCACGCTGACGGAGCTCAAGGGCGACGTCGCTCGCAACAAGCTGGCGGTCGCGCTGCTGCTGACACTGCCGGGGCTCCCGTTCGTGTACTACGGGGAGGAAATAGGCATGACGGGCGACAAGCCCGATCCGCGGCTGCGCACGCCAATGCACTGGAGTCGCGGACCCGCGGCCGGCTTCACCAGCGGCGCACCGTGGGAGCCGCTCATGCCGGACTCGATGACGGCGAACGTCGAAACGCTGGATGGCGATCCCACGTCGCTGCTCAACCTCCACCGACGGCTCATTCACCTCCGCGGCGCGCACGATGCGTTAGGGGGCGGAGAGCTCGTTCCCCTCACGGCAACGAGTGACGCCGCCGCCGCGTACCTGCGTCGCGCCGGCGACAAAGTCGTGCTCGTCATCGCCAATCTCGGTACGACGCCACTCGTCGGCATGTCGGTGGCGTCACCCGAGAGCGCCGTGCCGGCGGGACGCTACAGGCTGGTCAGCCTGTTAGGCGGTCCTGCCGGCCAGTCGCTGCGCGTGGGGAATAATGGGCGGATGCAGGCCTATCGTCCGCTCGCGTCGATTGCTCCCCTGGAGATCCACGTGCTCGAGCTCGTCAGAGCGCCGTGAGGTGATTCTGACATGAGCATGCTTCAGGATCTCTACCCCGACGACTTCTCCCATTGCTATGGATGCGGCCGACTCAACACGAACGGCCTGCACGTCAAGAGCGAGTGGAGAGACGGGGAGGCGCTCGCGCGATTCATCCCGGCGCCGTACCACATGGCCTTGCCGGGATTCGTGTACGGAGGGCTGATCGCGTCGCTCGCCGATTGCCACGCGATGGCAACGGCTGCCGGTGCATCGCTCGTCGCCGCCGGCTTGCGACCCGGCCACGACCCGACACCGCGCTTCGTGACCGCGTCACTGCGCGTGGACTTTCTACGCCCCACTCCGCTGGGCCCGGAGCTCCTGCTGCGCGCGAAGCCGGCAGACGTGGGGGAACGCAAGGTTGTGGTCGAGGTCAGCTTGAGTGCCGACGGCATGGAATGCGCGCGGGCGCACGTTGTGGCGGTGCGGGCGCCGGCCTCGATGGTCGGGGGCCGTTGATTCTATCGCGCAACGAGCCGGAAGAGCAATAGCACAGAGACACACAGAGACATCGCACAGAGACACACGAAGGACTGCAACTGCAAGGCTTTTGGGAAAAGCCTCCGCCGCTAAAGTTCCTCTGTGTCTCCGTGTGATGTCTCTGTGTGTCTCTGTGCTACCGCTCTTCAAGCTCGTTGCGCGTGAGCCTGGACTATCTCAAGTCCCGGAACCCCGACGCGTGCAGCCACGCAAAGCCCGGCGCGATCTCGCCGCGCGCCCGCTGGTACAGTGTCCGCGCGGCAACTGTATCACCGGCGATCGCCGCGAGCCGGGCCTGGAAGGTCGTGTGCTCCCCACGCGCGTGGCGCGGCGGGTCGCCTAACAACCGCGCGGCGCCACGAGGGTCTCCCCGCCGGGCCCGAGTGAGGGCGGCAAGGCCCCGATACTGGGCGCGATCGGGAAAGTCCCGGTAAAGGGCGTTAAACACCGCGTCTGCCTCGCGCCACCGGGCGAGATCGTACAGCGCGCTGCCAAGCCAATATCGATGCTCGCGTCGACCTGGGTCCGCCTGGAGCTGACGCTGGAGCCACTCGACCGCGTGCTGGAGATGTGCCAGTTGCTAACGCCCTTAAAGGGCTCGTCGCGCACGAACAGTTACCTCCTCCCAACCCGGCCAGTCGAATCGATACCCGCCTCACACAGATATCCCGCCTCACCGCCCATGACAACAGAGGACACACGCCCAAGCTGGCTCTCCGCCTGGCCGGATGCCCTCGCATTCGTTCTGGGACTCGGCGTCGCGTGGATCGCCGGGTGGACGACGACCGATCTCGTCTGGAGTCTTTGGCTCTCGAGCTTTGTCGTCGGCTACGCGATGATCGTGTGGACGATCGTACGGCCCGCAATCGACATCGCGCGCGGCGCTTCACGAGACAGCGCGTTCACGCGCCAGGTCCTCGCCGACCATAAGGTCGCCACCGCGGTCGGCGCATCGGTGCTCATCGTCGGCGGCCTCTTCATGCTCGCGTTCTTCACCGTCCACTTCGGCGGCTTTCACTACGTCCACTCGCAGTTCCTCTACACCTTCTTCCCGCTCGATGGCGGCGATGCTGGCCGAGTGGGGTCGGCGGGGATGGCGACTTACGTTGATGTCGCGCAGCGATACTGGCACTTCCTCCCCGCCGCATTTCTTGCCGAGCGAGCGGGCTTCGCGAGACAGTCACCGCTGTGGTCCAAAGACGACTTGTCGGTGACCCCTGCGGCTATCGCGGCGCGCAAAGCGTCCAACGCAAGGAAGGGAGCCATGATGATGGCCCCCTACCGAAACGTCCTCCGCATGCACGGGCTGATCTTCTTCTTCGCGTTTGCACACTTCGCGCGCGTGGACGGGTTTTTCGTCTATGCGGTCGTGTATGCGGTGTACTTCTTTCCGTGGCGGTTGGTTGGGGCGACAGGTGATCGAGGTCGTCCAGGTCGTCGAGGTGATCGACGTGAAGTCACCTCGATCACCTCGACCACATCGACATCCTCGCCGACCTCGGACTACCAGGCTATTCCGTAGTCCTCCCCGTGATTACTCGACCCGCCCCACATCGTGCGATGCTTTCGGTCGAAGTAGATCGCGTTGATCGGCCCTGAGGTGCGCTCGGAAAACTCCAGCGTGTAGCCCATCCGCTTGAGGGCGGCACGAACGCTGTCCGGAGTCGAGGACGCCACCAGCAGATGCCCGGGGCGTGTCTCGTGCGCGCCGAAGCTCGACCGCATCTGCGAGCTGTTGACGTTAGGCGCTTCGACCGCCTGCTGCACTGTCATGCCAAACTCGACCACGTTCAGGAAGAACTGGAGAAGATTCTGATCCTGTGAGTCTCCTCCCTGGACCGCGAACGCGAGGAACGGCGTCCCGTCGCGCAGGGCGAGCGTCGGCGTCAACGTGACGCGCGGGCGCTTGCCCGGCTCCATCACGTTGAAGGGACCGTCAGCGGCGTCGGTGACGAAGCTTTGCGCGCGCTGACTCAGCCCGACACCCGTGCGACCGGCGATCACCGCGGGTACCCAGCCACCACTCGGCGTGATCGACACGACCCACCCGGTCGTATCCGCCGTCTCGATCGACGTCGTACCCCGGTAGAACGCGGACTCGAACCGCTCGTCTTCTCCATCGTCGTCAGGCTGCGGGGACGGAGCGACCTGATCCTGCTGCCCGCTCCGACGCGTGCTGTCCTCCGGAGCCTCCACCTTCCACTGCGCGAGCAGCTGCCGGAACGGGTTGGTGCCACCTTGATACGGGTAGGGATCGCCCGGCTTCACCGTCGGGTCGTTTCGCTCCCAGTTGATCTGCGCATAACGAGCCTTCGCGTATTCCTTCGACAGCAGGCCGCGCGTCGGCTCCTCCGGCGGGAAATACGGATCGCCGTAGTAGAAATCTCGATCGGCGAAGGCGAGGCTCATCGCCTGATAGATCGCGTGGATGTAGCGCGGCGAGTTGTAGCCCAGGGACTTCAGGTCCGCATTCTCCAGGATGTTGAGCGCCTGGAGGAGCGCCGGACCCTGCTGCCAGAACGGGAGCTTGTAGACGTCGATCCCCTTGTAGGTCGTCTTGACCGGCTCCTCGATGCGAACCTTCCAGTTCGCCAAATCCTGCATCGTGATGAGCCCGCCCTCCTCCTGCACGCCGCGCACGAACTCCTGCGCGATATCTCCTCTGTAGAAGCGATCGTACGCCGCCATGATGGCGTCCTTCCGACTCTTCCCCTGGGCGAGCGCCTGTTTCTCGGCGTCGACCAGCTTTCGCAGCGTGGCGGCGAGATCGCGCTGCACGAAGATCTCTCCAGGTTCCGGCGCCTCACGCGCCTGCCCCAGATGTGGAAGCATGACGGCGCGAGAGTACTTCCACTCCTTGATGCGCGCCTTGTTGCGCTCGATCGAATTCGCCGTCTCCGCCTCGATCGGGTAGCCGTCGGCCATTTGAATCGCCGGCGCCAACACCTCTTCGAGCGACATCGTCCCGTACTCGGCGAGCATAACGAGCAGACCTCCCGGCGTTCCCGGCGTGATCGCGGCGAGCGGTCCAAACTCGGGCGGATACCGATGTCCTTTCGATTTGTAGTACGCCGGCGTCGCACCCGTGGGCGCCACTCCAAGCGCGTTGATTCCGATCACCTTCCTCAGGGTGGGGTGATAGATCAGCGCCTGCGTTTCCCCGCCCCAGGAGAGCACATCCCACATCGTCGTGACCGAGGCGAGCATCGCGCACGCGGCATCCACCGCGTTGCCGCCGTTCTGGAACATCATCGCGCCCGCGGTCGCCGCCAGCGGCTTGCCGGTGATGGCCATCCAATGGCGCCCGTGAAGCGGTGGCTTCGCGGTTCGGCGCGGCCGGGGTGATGATGGCTGAGGCGTAGGCTGCTGCTGCGCTTCGGCGGGCGGCACGGTAAGCATCAGAGCGGAGGCCAAAAGCAGGAGTCGGAGAATCATATGGTCGAGCCTGTATGAGACATAGAGACGCTAGCAGCGGCGCGCGCCCGCAGCAACAGCTTCATTATCGCGGCATACAGCTCTAAAACCAGACTTCCAAAGTATGTCCGGTCGGGAGGGCGGCCCATTGCGCCAGTAGGTCGCTCACCCGTGATCGAATTCGGGCGAGGTCGTCGTCGGTGATCGGGCGCGGCAGCCGTTGTCCCACCGGGACGGCGGGCTCATAGCAGTGCGCGTTGATCTCGGCCGCCGACCAGAACGCGCTGCCTGCTCGCTCGAGATCGAAGAGGCCAACCATCCGCTCGACCGCATACGCCTCAGGAGGGAGCGGCCCGCGCGGGCTTTTCCCCGTCGTCTCCTCGATGGCCCAGCCGGCTGCGATCAAGCCATAGAAGGCTTGGCGTAGCCCGAGCTCACGCTCGATCGCGAAGTGCGTCAGGTCGTGCAACGGAAAGAACCCGGCGCTTCGACCCTGCTGGTGCTGCCAGGTCACGGAGCCGTCCTCGCGAACGCACCGGAGAATGGCGCCGCCGTCGGGGCGCTTCGTCAGGCAGATGCGGAGGGCAGCCATCGCCGGTACATCTCGGGCGCTCACCGCGGTACAACGAAATCCGCGAGGTCGCGAGCGAACCGCTCCGGCTCGTCCAGATACACGAAGTGGCCGCTTCGCTCGTACTCGACGAACCGTGCATTCGGCAACCGGCGCGCGAGCTCCCGCAATCCCGCGGGCTGCGCGGCGCCGTCATGCCGACCCGCGACCACCAGAACAGGCATCGTCAGGCGGTCGAAGGCGGTGAATCGGTAGGTCAACAGCCCGCTCGAGAAAAGTGCACGCCCCATCTCTCCCGTGTTGCGGACACCGTGCGCCGCATTGACGCTGTCGATGCGCGCGCTGACGGCCGGGTTGGGAAACATCATCTCGGTGTTGTACGCCTCGCGCTCCGCGCCTCGCAGCGCCTGGAACTCCACATCGCACGGGCTGCGTCGCGTTCCGTCCGACTGGATCGTATCGCCGGCAACCCGTGCGTACGCCTGCGGCCGCGCCTGCGCGAGCCGCTGGGCGCGGAGGCGACACTGCAGGTCGGTATCCCACAGCCCGCTCACGAACACGAGGTGCGAGACGTTCTCCGGATACCGTGCGGCATACTCCAGCGCGAGCAGCCCGCCGAACGAATGCCCGACCAGCGCAACCTTGGGAACGCCTAACGTGCGCCGCAGGGCCTCGACGTCTTCCACCAGTGTCGCAATGGCGTAGTCGCCGCTCGCGGGCCGCTCGGACTTGCCGCTGCCCCGCTGATCGTAGTACACCATGCGGAGCTGCGGCTCCAGATAGGGTCCGGCGAGTGCGTCGAAGTGCTGACTGCCCTGCCCCGGACCGCCATGCAGAAAGACGACTGGGGGCGCTCCATGACGGGCCGCCCCACCGACGCGGTAGAACTGGCGAGCACCGTTGAGCGTGACCTCGTGCGATCCCGCGCGAAGCGCGCTGGGCAGCGTTTCGTCCGCGACGATCCCGCCACCGGCACCGGCGCACGCCGAAAGGGATACTACGCTGAGAAGCAGGAGTGAAAGTCGAGCGTTCACGAAGTTGCCTCGAAGGGTCGTCAGGCGGCTGGCAGGGTAATGGAGACGGCGGTTCCCTCGTCCACCCGGCTCGTGACCTGCAGGTCTCCTCGCATGGCGCGGGCGAGATCGTGGGCGATCGACAGGCCCAGTCCAACTCCGGGATACCGTCGCGTGGGCCCTTGCTCCACCTGGAAGAAGGGCTCGAAGATGCGCGGGAGCTGATCCTCCGGAATGCCGATGCCCGTGTCGGTCACCGAGATGCGCACCAAGTCTCGCTCGCGCACCGCGTTCACGATGACACGGCCCCCCGGCGGAGTGAACTTGATCGCGTTGCCGACGACGTTCAATAGAATCTGACGTAGCCGCTCCGGGTCGGCGAGCACCGATACCGCCGAGTCGCATGGCGCACAGGTCAGGGTGAGGTCCTTTCGATGCATTGCCGGACCCAGAAGGGCATCGAGCTCGTCGAGCGCCGCACCGACACTTACCGTCGTCAGCTGGAGCGGAAGACGATCAGCCTCGAGCTTCGCGAAGGTCAGCACATCCTCGATGACCGAGAGCAGATGGTGCTGGTTGCGCTGAATGCGCTCGAGCGAGTCGCGTTGCTGGTCGGTCAGAGGACCCTGGATGCCGAGCGCCATTACCTCGACGTATCCGCCGATCGCGTTGAGCGGTGTACGAAGCTCGTGGCTCATCACCCCAAAGAATTCCGCCTTGGCCCGGTTTGCCGCCGCTACCGCCTCGTGGGCCCGTCGCCGCTCCTCCTCGGCACGACGCTCGGCGGTGACGTCCCAGAAGATCAGGACCCCGGCGATGATCCGGCCGCTTCCATCCCGGACGGGGGCTGCGTTGCACGCGACGTCGACGGCGGTCCCGTCATCCTTGAGGAGGCGGATGATGACGTTGCGGATCGTTTCCCCGTGATGCAGCGCGCGCGCGAGCGGCCACTCGTGAGGCGCGAGCTCGCGCCCATCCGGATGCACACCCTTCAAGCCAGGCCCAAGCGGGTTGGCAGCTTGAATCACCTCCGGACGATAGCCGATGACGCGCTCCGCTTCCTCGTTCAGGAAGATGAAGCGGCCGGTCGGTGCCTCGGCGATCCCAATGGGGACGGGGGACTGCTGTAGCACCGTGATCAGGCGCTGGTGGGCGACATCGCGCTCAGCGTGGAGACGATGCTGTTCGGCGATCGCCGCGCTCGCCTCCCGGATGGCGCTCCGGCGTTCCGCGATCGAAGCGCCGAGCACGAGAAAGGTGGCCGCGGTAACACCCATGAAGGTTTGCAGCCCGAACAGGCTCTCGTACAACAGCGGCTGAACGAACGGCCCGTGGCCCGTCGCGGTGCCCCACACCGCAATCACGGATACCGCGATGGCCGCCGAGGCCGCTCCGCGCTGGCCAAAGCGCAACGCCGCCCAGACGAGCGCGGGGAAGATCAGATATGCCTGGTCGAACGCGTTAGGTCCGGTTCCGAAAACCAGGAACCCGGTGCCGATGACCGTTATGACCAGCGCGGCGGCTTCGGTCCATCGACGCGACGACGGGCGCCCGGAGACGCCTGCCCAGACGAGAATCGCCGGTGCCACGAGCAGGTCGCCGATCAGGTCGCCAACCCACCACGCCCGCCACGCGCGCCCCAGATCGGCGGGCGACACGATTCCGCCGAGATAAAGGCTTGCAACGCCAATCGTGGCACTCACCACTGTGCTCAGCGCGGCCGCGAAGACGATCAGCGCGAGCACGTCGCGTACGCGATCGAGCGAGGTACGAAATCCTGGAATGCGCCGAAGCGCATACGCTCCCAGCACAGCTTCCAGTGTATTGCCGGTCGCGATACCCAGCGCCACGAGCAATGGCGCACCGGTCAGCGTGTTGGCGACGAACGCGCCGACGAGAACTCCGGGCCACAGCCGGTGTCCCCGGAGCAGCAGGGCGGCGAGTGCAATGCCGCTGGGCGGCCACACCAGCGTGGCGAACCCGGCCACCGCTTCGATCGCCAGACCGATGCGCGCGACGACGACGTACAGCGCGGCCAGCGCCAACAGTTCCGCGGCGTACACGACGCGCGTGCTGCGGGCGGCGGTTGCGGACGGCTCCGTGCCCTCGATGGGAGGCGTCAACGTCGATTGACTCAGTGCAGCAGCTCGCCGGCGTTCTCAGCCGAGTATTCGGCCTGCCGAAGGACCATGCGGGAGTACTCGCCGCGGGCACGCATGAGCTCGTCGTGCGTTCCACGCTCGATCACACGCCCATCCTCCATCAAGAGGATGAGATCGGCGCGCCGTACGGTCGATAGTCGATGGGCGATCACGAACGTCGTGCGCCCCGCGAGCAGCGACGCCATTGAGGCCTGAATGAGCTGCTCACTCTCCGTGTCGAGGTTGCTCGTGGCCTCGTCGAGGATGAGGATCTGCGGATTTGCGAGAATCGCGCGTGCGATCGCGAGCCGCTGCTGCTGTCCCCCGGATAGCTTGACGCCGCGTTCCCCGATGAACGTCCCATACAGGTCCGGCAGCTTGACGATGAACTCGTGCGCGTTGGCGCGGCGAGCTGCGTCCTCGACGTCTGCATCCGTGGCGTTGTGCCGGGCATAGGCGATGTTGTCGCGCACCGAGCCGTCGAACAGAAAGACGTCCTGCTGCACGAGCGCAAGCAGATCGCGGTACGTCCGCAGCCGGTATTCGCGGATGTCGGACCCATTGACGAGAATCCGTCCCTGCGTCGGATCATGGAACCGCGCCACCAGATCTGTCACCGTGGTTTTCCCTGCTCCGCTTCTGCCCACGAGCGCCACCACCGAGCCACCGGGCACGGTCACGTTGAAGTCGCGAACGACGGGCTGACCGGTACGGTACTCGAATTCCACCTTCTCGAAGCGTATCTCGTGCACCACCCGCGGCGCCGGCCGCGCATCGGGACGATCGGGCTTGTCGCCCTCCATGCCGAGCACCTCGAACACCCGCTCCATTGCCGCCAGCGAGCGCTGAAGCTCGGAGAACGAGTTGACGATGTTCCACACCGGGCCGAGCAGCAGGAACGTGTACCACTGGAAGGCCATGATGTCGCCGATCGATGCGCGCCCCCCGATCGCGAGGTACCCGCCGTACCAGACGATCACCACGTTCACCGCGCTCATGAGCAGACCCCACGACGACCAGAGCACCAGCTCGCGGCGATGCGCGAACAGCTCCTTTCGGAGCACCGTGTGCCGCCCCCGAATGTAGTCGAGCAGCTCCCGCACCTCGCCACGAAAGGCGCGAACGACGCGAATGCCCGAGAACGTCTCCCCGACGTGCCCGTCGATGACCTCGACATCCTTGCGAACAGAGCGATAAATGGGCCGCACGCGCCGAGCGAAGATGAAACTCATCAGCATTACCCCGGGGATGATCGCCAGTGCCGTGAGCGCAAGCCGCCAGTTGAGGGACAGCAGGATCCCCATCGCGATCATCAACCTGACGAGTGAGATGCTCGGCGAGATGACGGCCATTCTGGAGCAGCCCCGTCGTCGTGTCGATATCGCCTGTTAGGCGCGAGAGAATCCCGCCCGTCTTCATGTCCCACAGCTTCGGCAGCGGCAGGTGCAGCAGACGGTCGAACAGGGCCTGCCGCAGCGAGAGCATCACCTTCACGTTCAGGAGACGCTGCCGGTAGTCCTTGAGGACGTTGACGAGCGTCGAGACGATGATGACCGTCAGGAACGCCGCACCGGCGAGGTTGAGCCGGCTCAAGCGCGACACGACGTCGAGCGCCGAGTTGAGCAGCACCCGGTCGATGATGTAGCGCATGAAGAGCGGCTCGATCATTCTCGAGGCCCGCGCGGACGAGGGCGAGAACGAAGACGACCGCCACCGCGCCGCGGTGGGGTTTCAGCCAGCGGAGGTATTCGCCGAGGTACTCGCGTCGCTTGCCGCGGCGAAGCTGGCGCCACCAGGGAAGCGACGCCTCTTCGGCGGGTTTTGCAGCGGCCTCCGGAGGCTTCCCCTCCTGGCCCGCTTCAATGGCCTCGTCGAGCCGGCCCTGCTTGTAGTCCTCGACGAAGCCGCGGTAGCGTTGGCGCGATGAGCGCGGGCGTTCAATCTTCACAGGAGCTTGAATGTCGCCCTCGGCCCGGATCGCTGCCAGTCGCTCGAGCCGGGAATGGCGGCCGGGCCGGTGACCGACGCATCTTCCGGGTGTGACTCCGGCGCGCGATCTCAAGCTTCCCCCGCCCTCCGTCTCGCAGGATTCTCAGCGCCGGCTCCCTGAGGATCTGCTGCGCGATGCGTCGCGGCGCCTCGGCATCATGGCGCTCATCGCTGCCGTTCTGTGGGTCACCGGTACTGTCTTTGGAAGACTTGCCTGGGGCGCCCTGCATCCAGAGGCCAAGGTCTGGACGCGGCTCAGCGGTAACGATGTCATTGCCGCGACAGCCGCCATCATATCCTTGGCGTTGTTCCTCTACACGCGGCGTCCGGACCGGGACCCCGAGCGCGTCCTCAACCTCGGCATGTGGTGGTTCCTAGTCACTTCCCTCGATCTGGGCTTGGTCACCCATTGGTTCCCTCCCACAGGCGAGCCACTCGAGCCAATGATCAGCTGGGCGGGCGCGGTCGTTCTAATGTTCGCCGCGATCGTGCCCACTCCGCCGAGGAAGATGCTCGTCCTCGGGCTCATCGTCGCGTCGATGCAGCCGCTCGGGATGGTGATCGCGCGGGCGCGGGGCGTTTGGGACTTCGACTCGCCTCTGGACGCGCTTCTCATGCACCACCCCGACTACCTGCTCGTCGGCGTTGCGGTGGTCATCGCGCATGTCGTCACCCGCCTCGGTCAGCACGTGAGCAAGGCGCGCGAGATGGGCAGCTACCACCTTGGCGAGCTGCTCGGCCGCGGTGGGATGGGCGAGGTCTACAAGGCCACCCACCGCATGCTCGCTCGCCCCGCCGCCATCAAGCTCATCCGTCCGGATTCCCTCGGTGGCGCGGATAGCGAAGGAGCCGAGGTGGCGGTGAAGCGGTTCCGGCGTGAGGCCGAAACCGCGGCGAGCCTGCGCTCTCCGCACACGGTCGAGCTGTACGACTTCGGAGTGACGGAGGACCAGACGATGTACTTCGTGATGGAGCTGCTCGAGGGGACTGACCTCGAGACACTCGTCCGCGACCATGGGCCAGTGCCAGCGCGGCGAGTGGTCCACATCCTTTGCCAGGTGTGCGAATCGCTCGAGGAAGCGCACGTGGCCGGGATGGTTCATCGCGACATCAAGCCAGCCAACATCCACATTGGGCGGCTCGGCCTGCGGTACGACTTCGTGAAGGTGCTCGACTTCGGCCTCGTGAAGCCGGTCACAGGCAAAGTCGACGAGCACTCGTTGGCGACCGCCGCGGGCCTCACGCCGGGCACACCCGCGTACATGGCCCCGGAGCTCGCGATGGCCGAGGCCGTCGACGGACGCGCCGACATCTACGCACTCGGCTGCGTCGCCTACTACCTGCTCACCGGTTGCCTGGTATTCGAGGGCGAGACGAGCCTCCAGGTGATCGTGAAACACCTGCAGAGCGAACCGATCCCGCCCTCTCAGCGGGCAAACGTGATCATTCCGCCGGCGCTCGAACGCGTGGTGTTGTCCTGTCTGGCGAAGAAGCGCGAAGACCGACCGGCCACCGCGGGGGAGGTGTCGCGCGCGCTGAGCGCGATCGCGATCGAGCCGTGGACGCAGGTGGACGCGAAGCGGTGGTGGGACGAAAAGAAACAAGGGCGCTGGACAGGCGCTGAAGGCGCTGGAATAGCGCTGGGGGTTTAGCGCTGGTCCAGCGCTTCTCCAGCGCTTTCCCAGCGCACGTTTCTTCAGCGCCCCTAGCGCTTTTCCAGCGCTGTTGGTCTCTTCCAGCGCCTCGGGTCCTCCCCACTCCCCACTCCCCACTCTCCACTCCCACTCTCCACTCCCATGCACGGCCAATTCGTGTGGTACGAGCTCACGACGCCAGACGTCGACGCGGCGCGCAAGTTTTATCCCCCCATCACCGGGTGGGGGACGCAGCAGTTCGACAAGGACTACACGATGTGGACGACGGGCGGCGTTCCGTTCGCCGGCATCTTCAAGCTCGGTCCCGAGCAGCGCCAGCAAGGCATTCCGCCGAACTGGATGCCGTACATCGAAGCGGGCAACGTCGATGACACCGCCCGGAAGGTGACGTCCCTCGGCGGCACGGTCGTGGTTCCTCCGGCCGACATCCCGGGCACCGGACGCTTCGCGGTCGTCCGTGACCCGCAGGGGGCGACGTTCGGTCTGTACAAGTCCAACAGCGCCTCACGAGCGTGGGACGGCACGCCCACGTTAGGCCGCTTCTCGTGGCATGAGCTCATGACCACCGACTACAAGCGGGCGTTCGACTTCTACCGCCAGCTCTTTGGGTGGGAGAAGACGGGCGAGATGGACATGGGCGGCGGGAATCCGTACCTCATGTACGGCATGAAGGGAACGATGTACGGCGGGATCTTCACGCGGCCGCCGGAGATGGCGGGTATGTCGCCATTCTGGTTGGCCTACGTCAACGTGAAGGACGTGAAGAAAGCGGTGGACACCGCGACGAAGGCGGGCGCCTACGTCAAGCAGCCACCGATGGAGGTGCCGGGCGGAATGATCGCCATCCTCGGCGATCCGCAAGGCGCCGCATTCGCGGTGCACGCCGGCGGATCGGCGAGCGCCACGGAGACGAAGCCATCGACACGTAAGAAGCCGAAGAAGGCGGCCCGGCCCAAGGCAAAAACGGCTCGCTCCGGCGCGAGGAAGAAAGCGGCGTCGAAGAAACGACCGGCGGCCAGGAAGAAGACCGCTCGTAAGGCGAAGGCCAAGCGGCGCCGCTAACTCTCGCTCGCGTCTATCCCCTGCGGGGGAATCTGAGGCGGCGTGTCAACGCTGCGCACGGGAATCGGCCCGCTCGAGGCCGGGACCCCCAGCACAACGGTGTTGCCGGACTGCTGCCCCAGCACCTGAAGGAGTCGCAGCTGCATGAGGTGCGGATTGCGCTCGATCATCTGAGCGGCGTTGGCGAGGTTGCGAAGCGCGGCGGTCTCGCCGCGAGCCTTCTCGAGCGCGGCCAGCCCTTCCTGGCGCGCCCGCACGACCTGCGAGAAGATCTTCTTCAGCTCGCCCGGCAGCGTGAGATCGCGGATCTCGGCCGCCACCAGCTCCAGCCCAAGGGCGCGAATGGGCTCGGCCGCGAGCTCGGTGAGCCTCGCGCCTAACGTCGCCCGTTGACGGAGCAGGGCGTCCACCTCGCTGCCGGAAATAACGGCGCGCAGCGCGAGCTGCAGCTCGGTATGGAGGGCGGTCGCATAGTTGTCCACGGCATTCACCGCCTTCGCCGGATCCACGACGTGGTACTTCGCGGCGACGCTCACCTTGAGCGCGACACCGTCCGCACTGAGCACCTCCTGTCCCGACAAGGCCGCGACACTCGTGCGCATGTCGATCGCGCGAATCGAGGTGACGCGCGGCATGTACCAGTACTGTCCCGGCCCGAGCACCGCGCGGAACTTGCCGCGCGAGTACTTCAGTCCACGCTCAAACTCGAAAATCGTTACGCTGCGCACAGTGGCGCGAAGCGTGAGGAGCGCCACGAGGGCGAGCAGGATGCCGAAGAGCGTTTCAGGAACCATGGTGGTGTCGAAGCTGGAAAGCGTTCCGCCACGGCGAACCCCGGAACGACCGCGGAGGCGCGAGCCTGCAGGGCGTTCATTCCAGTGCGCGAATGCGCTGGCCCGCCATGGCGGAACGAGGAGGGAGTCGAACCCTGGAGACCAGTAGGGAGGGCGACGCGCAGACCACGAGGACTACGTCCACGGGGCTGCTTCCTTCTCCCACAGCCAAATTACCGAACGATCACCGGAATGTCGAGAACGAGCGGGGCCATGCGCTCGCCGGGTTTGGCGCGCGCGAAAAATGCCCGGCGTGCAGCGATGGATTGCGGACCGAGGAGCCGAAGGGTGAGTGACTCGGCCCCCGCACGAACGACCTCGAAGTCGAACGTTTCGCCAGCATGGAGCGGGGCTATCGCCGACTTCGCGACCGCCTGCGCCGCCGGCAACTCGAATCCATCCTTCGCGAGCGCGCGCCAGCTCTGCGCGGTATCCGACCGAAGCAGCTGCGCCGTGCGTGTTTCCATTGGCGAGATGTTGATGAACCGGAACCGGTACTTCACTCCGGCGCGGAGCTCGATCGGTGGCGGCGTCGCGGAACCGTTGACAGACGGCGGAGCATCGTCGTGCGGCCCGGCCATGCCGATGAGCACGAGGCGATCGGTGGTGTCGGGATGCGCGTTATGCGGCACTACGATCAGCGCCCCGAATAGGCCGGCAGCCATCTGTTCGGCCTCTTCGACGTGGGTGTGATAGATGAACGTCCCCGCGCGCGGAGGCGTGAGGCGAGCGACGAACGAATCGCCGGGTGCCAGGACCGGTGCCACGCGCTCGCCCCATCCGCTCCAACCACCAATGCCATCGTAGACGCTCTCGATCTCGATCCCATGCCAGTGGATCGTCGTGGGGCTTCTCCCCGAGTTGATCACCGTGATCTCCGTCGGCTCGTTCTGATGGAGCACAAGGGTGGAGCTCGGGAATGCGATTGAGTCAGCAGCGGGCGGGCGACTTCCTTCCTGGAGCACGTAGCTGCGTCCCGGCCGGTCGCCGTAGACGTTCGCCTTCTCCGTCACGTGGACTCGCATCCGCCGACGGGGTGGCTCAGCGGCCGATGCCGTTCGACCGTTCGGCTTCACGTAGATCCCGGTCACCAGGCCGGCCATGCCACGCTCGGCGTGATCGGCGTGGGGTGCGCGAGCGCCTGACGCCCGGGTCCCCTCCGACAGGCGAAGTACGTCGCTGATGTGCGTCACCAGGTGACAGTGGAACATCCAGTTCCCGGCGCGCGAGGGAATCCAGGAGAGGCTCATCGTCGTCCCGACGGGAAGCCATTCCGTGACGACCTCCCGCTCCATCGACGGCTCGTACATTGTATCGCGGCGCGCGTCTCCTCTCGCGTTCACCCTGAAGTAGAATCCGTGCAGGTGCATTGGGTGCGGAAAGCGGCCGGTGTTGATCAGGCGAAAGCGCACCGTATCGCCGACCGTGTAGGTCAGTCGCTCCGTGTGCGGCCACGACAGACCGTTGACGGAGGTGATGAACCAGCGATCGCGGGGGATGCTCTTCCCGACGCAGTACGACATCGGCAGCCTCCGGCTTGATCCCGAGCTCAGGCACCGAGTCGGAGAACGAGCTCAGCACAAGGACGCGCTCGTTCTTGATCGGGCGGGCATTCGGCGAATCGATGATGAAGGCCCCGCTCAGGGTCGCGTCGCGCCCCGTACCGGGCCCGGGCAGCGGCGGGAATCCCTCGGTTCGTCCCCAGTAGAAGTAGGTTCCCTCGAGATCGGCGGGAAACCGGAGCGTGACCTCCGCGCCAGGTGCGACGACGATCGAGTCCGACCCAGCGTCTCCGCGCGCTCGCAGGCCGCCCACCGCCACCGCCTTCGGTAGCAGATTCCGGATCGTCGCCTCGACGATCGTTCCGCGCTGCACGCGAATCATCGGACCGGGAATTCGCGCGCGTTTCCCCGCTTCCGCGAAGGCAAACACGGGTACGCCGACGCCTCGCTCGGTTTCCGGATGCCATCGTGCTTCGCGCGCCTCGAGGCGAATCTGCAGCACGCCTTTCGCCATCCGGCCCGCGGGCGCCCGATTGTCGTTAGGAAGAGCCGGCTCCGCCACACCGGGTCCGGGGTGGCGGCCGGTGGACACGAGGAGGACCGCCACGAGTAATGTCAGGTGCGCGCGCATACAGCTCCCGGATCAGGTCATGAACCGTGCGAACTGGGCCTCGGAGAGTGGCACGACCGACAGCCGTCCCTGCCTTACGAGCGCTGACTCCTTGAACTGCTGGTCGGCCTTGATCTCGGCGAGGGTGACCCGGCGCGACAACGGCTTCACCGGGGCCAGCTCCACGACCAGCAGCTTCGGGTCCTTCGCCTTGGGATCCGGGTACGCCGCTTTCGTCACACGCGCGAGCCCGACGACGGCCTTCTCGTCCCCCGTGTGATAGATCACCGCGTCATCGCCCGGCCTCATCGCGGCGAGATTCTTCAAGGCGACCGGATTGCTGACACCATCCCACACCGCCGTCTTTTCGCGCACCAGGTCATCCCAGCTGTACGTCGAGGGCTCGGTCTTGAGCAGCCAGTGGTTAGGCATGGCGTCGCTGCCTAGGGAACCCGAGGGCCGTCGATCGTCGCGCCGCCCTGGAGCAGCGTGACCTTGGGAGTGGGCGAGCCCGCCGCGAACGTCAACCGCATCGAGGGGTCGAACGACGCGCCGAACGTGCTGTTCCCCTGATATCGCAGCGAAATTTCGCCTTGGCCTGGACCGTCCCCCTGTGCGAACAGCCTTCCATCACGCTCGAAGACACGAAGGTTGAGGGTGCTTCCGTTGGGCAACAGGAGCCGATAGGTCCCAGCGAACCGCGCGCGTTCTTCCGCGGTCGTGGGAAGGTCGGCGAGCCGCGCCGGGGATGCCACGAGCGGCACCCCGAGTGCGGCACGAGCGATGTTGTTCGCGATGCGGTCAGCCCACGGCCCGTTGGTGTTGACGAGAACGGCGATCGAGAGTGTGTCAGCGGGAAAGTACTGCAGCATCGAGTTGAACCCGTTGATCCCCCCGCCGTGCTGAATGCGCGTGCGGCCGGCGAGCGTGTCTTTCGACAGCCCGTACCCGTAGCCCCGGCCGGCCGCCGCTCCCTGCGGGGTGATCATCGCCGTATACGATTCCGGCTTGACGACCCGGCCCGCCGCAAGCGCGCGCTGCCACGCGATGAGATCGCCCACGGTCGAGCACAGCGAGCCGGCCGCGAAGGGCTGATTCATGCTCAGGGGGTCGGCGTTGACGAGCTTCTCATCCTGATCGACCTGATAGCCCTGCGCCCGTCGCTTGATGACCGGCCGCGTGCTGCAGTACATCGTCGCCTGCAGGCCTAACGGCTTGACCAGCTGGTCACGCACGACCTCGGCGTACGAGCGATCGGTGAGGCGCTCGATCATCATGCCGAGCAGGTAGTAGCCGGTGTTGTTGTAGCGCCATTGTGTGCCGAGCGGGAAATCCATTGAGTCGTTGGCGACGATGCCGATGAGCGAATCGTGCGGCAGATCAATGCGCATCCGGGTCTGCCAGCGTGGCCCGGCGCTCGTGTAGCTCGGAATGCCGGACGTATGGTTCAGGAGCTGACGAATCGTCGCCTTCCGCCACGAAGCGGGCAGGTTGGGCACGCGTCCGCCGATCGTGTCGTCGACCCATACCTTTCCCTGCTCCGCGAGCTGCAGCACCGCGGCCGCGGTGAACTGCTTGGTGATCGACCCAATGCGATAGACCGTCTGGGCCGTCGCCGGGACGTCGTTCTCGACGTCGGCGAGGCCGTAGCCCTTCATGACGACGGTGTCTCTCCCACGAACGACGGCGATCGATATCCCTCCCACCGGCCCTTCGCGGAGCGCGTTGGCGGCGAGAGAATCGACGGTTCGCTGCAGCGCGGCACGCGAGGGGCGCTGCTGCGCGTCAGCATGTGAAAGGGCGCCAGCGAAAGAGACCGCCAGGCCCAGCACGACCAGGATTTGGCGAAATGCGCGCATTGTTCTGAGGATGAGGACGAGGACTGTGACAGGGAAAGACTTCCTCGACGTACGCCTGCGCGCAAGAGGAGGATTCACTCACACTGCTGGCGGCGATGCTCGGCTGGAGTGCAATCAAACCCGCCCGTCGCCCACAACCCTCGTTTCTCCTCGCGCGCGAGACGCTCGGCGTCGGCGAACGCGTCCACGTACTGAACGTTAGGCGGGTAGGTCAACAGGACGGCCCAGCCTTCCCGAACCATACGCCAGTTCACCATTGTTCGGTCAACCCACACATACGCGAGGGCGCGACGATACGGGTCTCGTTCCTCGACATCAGGCTCCAGGCGCACGACGCTGCCGACGCGGATCATCGCACCAAGCGCATCGGCGGCCTGTTTTCCGAACGGCCGCTGGTTCATCTCCGGCGTATCGATGCCGATGAGACGGACCCTCCCGATCCGGCTGCAGACGATGCCATCTCCATTGGTGATTCGGGTGACGGTGCAGGACACCGTCTGACGACGCGGTCCCGCCGGACCGGAGTCTCTGGCCGCCGCAAGCGCCCCTAACGCGACGCCGGCAGTCTGGAGCGCGCTCGTGTGAGCGTGCGCGACGCGCCAGCCGTGCGGTGTTCTCACGTACGCGAGCGTCATGGCGCCAGTCACGGGCTCCGTGCCTGCTCGGCGCGACGTCCACGTATACCGGAGGACGGCGATCGCGGCCTCGCGACCCAGCGGCGTTACGAGCAGAGAGTCGCTCGTCATCCGGACCGTGCCCGCCTGCTGGTAGACCTGGGCGAGAAAGTCGGCGATGCGCTGCCACCCCCGATTGATCTGTCCGTCGCCGACACTCGAAGTCGTCGGCTCGTTGACGTACAGGGCGGCCACACCGCCGGCGTTTCCGCTGTTGATCGCCGCTACATAGCGGTCGACCTCAGTTCGGATCTGGTTCTCGACGGATTGGGCGCCAGCCGCCGTAGCGACGGCGAAAGACAGAAGCAGGGTCGCGAAACGCATGGTTTGGGATGGACGACGCGAATCTTGGCGCTGACACCGGGGTATGCGGGGGGACGTGTGCAACAGCTTGGCCGGTAGACGTCTTACGTAAGAAACTATCTCGTGAGGTGGCCCATGTCCCGTCCCGAGCGCTCCAGCTTCGATACGACGTTGCGGTTCGAGCTCGCGTCCGAGGAAGATCGACCGCTGTTCGTTTCGTATCTCGTCGCCTCGCTACTCGCGACGGCGTGGCTGCTGCTCGTGCACTCGATGCCCCGGCCACTCCTCCCCCCGCTGGTTGACCATGGGCCGCCCGTCATCACCTGGAACCCGCTGACCGCTCCGTTGGCGCAACCACCCATCCGGAGTCGAGCGAGCGACGGCGGTCGAGGCGTTCGGGCATCAGCGCCTGTTGGATCACCGGGCGCCGGGAGTATGCGCGACGCATTCTCCGGGAGTGCAGGGCTCGTGGACGCCGGCAGTTTGCTTCGGGGCGTGGATGTCGCGCCGACTGGGTCAGCGGCGGGTGAGCCCACGGGCGGCAAGGTTGGTCTGGCCACCGGGATCGGATCGCAGACGCCTGGCAGGGTCCGCGGTGGCGGACTGTCCCCGAGCGGCGCGGGCCTCGGCACCGTCGTGGGTGCCGGTGTGGCCCGGAACGCAGTGGTCATCGCGCCACCCGAGGTGCGGGCAGTCGCCGGCGCGCCAGCGGCGGGAATCACCAGCGAAGTGGGCCAGGCCGCGCGTGCCCATGTGCCGCAGCTCGAGCGTTGCTATCACCAGGAGGGGCTGGCGAGAAATTCGGCGCTGGCCGGTCTCGTCAGGCTGGGACTCACCGTCGAGGGCGGACGCGTGACGTCGGCCCACATTGTCGAGCGCACGTGGTCAGGTGCGGGCGCCGCCGAGGCCGAGGCCTGCCTGGTGCGAGTGGCGCGTGGCTGGCGACTGGGCGGCTCCGATGCGCGAATCGTGCTGCCGCTCAGCTTCACCAGCCCCAGCCGTTAGGCATGGTCATCCCTTCACGATCTGCAGGAGACGATCGTCCTCGACGCGGTACATCAGAGGAGCCACGAGCACGGCCGGATAGACAGCGCTGAGCCGATGGGTCTCCTCGAGCACGAAGGTCAGGGCATCCTCGATCTCGTACACGGCCACCGACTCATCGAAATGCTCGGCGGCACGCTGCTCGTCCCATCCGCCCCGCGCGACGAGCCCCCTGATGAACGCTGAGCGCTTCCTGCTCACACCGACCATCCCGCAGTTCGTGTGTCCCAGAAGGGCGATCGCCGTCACCCCTCCAATCGCGACGGCGTACGAGATGTCGAAGGCGTGATCGCGAAAGTTGCCTCCCGCCGCGCGAAGCACGAACGCGAACTCGTTCGGAATCACCAGGTCCTTGCGATCGTCCATGCACATTCCGACCAGCAGCGTGGCACGACCGCTCGTCGGCGGAAGGGGCTCGGAAAGATTGTGGTAGCGTAGCAGCCATTCGACCGGCGTGTTTCTGTAGGCACCGAGAATGTCGGAAACCGAGTCGACGGGGACGAGCTGAGTCACGGTCACTTGTCATTGAAGTGAAAGCTTTCGGGCCCGGGGAGTGACAGGCGCGTCCTCATCGGTCAACGTTGCCGAGCGAACGCGGCGTCCCCCTCAAGACAAGCTCAGCCATGCGTCTCCCTCTCCTCGCCCTATTCACCGGCCTCGTCTCGTGCCAGCCGCAAACCGCTGCCGTTCCCGCGCAGCAGCTGGCCGCGCGCGGCGCGTTGGCGTCGGGCGACCTCGCCATCACGAACGTATCAGTCGTGCCGATGACGGGCGACGCGGTGGTGAGAGACGCCGCGGTGCTCGCCCGCGACGGTCGCATCACGTACGTCGGTCCTCAAAGAGACCTGCGAGTTCCGCCGGGCGCCAGAGTCGTCGACGGCGGTGGCGGTTACCTGATGCCGGGCCTCGCCGACATGCACACGCACCTGTTTTCCGACGGCGACGAGGTCCCCGATTCGGCCGGGCCGGCCGAGCTGGGGGTGATGGTCGCAAACGGCGTGACGGCCGTGCGGTTGATGATTGGAACTCCGGAGCAGCTCGCGCTGCGCGACGCGGTCCGTGCCGGGACGGTCATCGGCCCGCAGCTGTGGGTCGCGAGTCCCCAACTCACCGGTCGCGCCTCCGAGAATGCCATTGTGACGACGACGGATGCTGAAGCACGCGAGGCCGTTAGGCGCGCGAAAAGGGATGGCTACGACTTCGTGAAGCTCACGCTGTTTCTTACGCCCCCGGTGTGGGAGTCCATTATCAGCGAAGCGGCGCAACAGGACATTGCGGTGGTGGGCCACGTCGAGCCCGATGTCGGCGTCGAGCGCGCCGCCGCGGCACGGCAGCAGCTCGAGCACCTGGACTCCTTCCTGGAAGCCGCGCTCGCCGACTCGGCGCCAATGAAGACATCGCTCACGCAAGGGCGCATCTTCAACATGCGGAACTGGCCGAGCCTCGACTACATCGACTCGCGGAAGATCGACCGGCTCGCGGGCGTGGTGGCGCGGTCGGGCGTCTACGTCGGTCCAACGCAGAACGTGTTCAACACCGCGTTCGGCACTGGTGAATCGCTCGATACGATCAGAGCGCGCCAGGATTTCAAGCACTGGCCGCCGCAGCTTCGCGAAGGCTATCTGCGCGCGCACGCGCGGTACTGGGCCGCCGCCAACGACAGCCTCAAGACGCCACCGCGCCGGGCCAGGTATGTCGCCGTTCGCAACCACGTCGTGAAGGCGCTTCAGGATTCTGGTGGAAAGCTGCTCGCGGGCTCCGATACGCCTGAGTGGTTTCACTTGTACGGCTACGGGCTGCATCGCGAGCTCGTCGCGCTGGTGCAGGCGGGGCTCTCGCCCTACGAGGCGTTGGTCACGGCCACACGGAATCCCGCGGAATACCTCGGCGCGAGCTCAGCATGGGGCACCATCGAGGCTGGCAAAAGAGCCGACTTCGTGCTCGTGGTCGGGAATCCTTTGAGTGACATCACCAATACCGCCCGTATTCGAGGGGTAGCGATTGGCGGCCGGTGGCTGGATCGCCCGGCCCTCGACGAGATGATCGCTCAGGGGGCCCGGGCGACGGGGGGGCAGTAGGGAGGCGCTAGAAGCGCTAGAAGCGCTGAAAGGCGGATCGCTCAGCGCCTTTAGCGCCTCTAGCGCCTCTAGCGCCTCTCTGACATTCCCCCGCTTGCGCACCGGAACGGAGCGCCTCCATATAAAGGGACACACATACAACGAGGCCTGACCGATGTCGCATTCACGTGGACTCATCGCCCTCTCGGCTGCTCTGCTCGTCGCACTCGGATGCGCCCGCGGCGAGGACACAAGCAGTGCTGGCGACACCACAGCCACCGCCGCCCCGATGGATGAGGGAACTCGCGAAGTCGCCGCTGGTGGAATCGCCGCCTCGGGATGGAGCGGGCGCATTGATCCGAAGGAAGCGAGCGCGGGACAGAAGCTCGAGAACGCGAAGCTGGAGCAGCGAGGCGACACGCTCCTCGTGACCACGGGGCCCGCGGTCGTGTACTGGAATCCGGCCAACACCGCGACCGGGAATTACACCGTGAGCGCGACGTTCAACGAGCCGCAGTACATGAACGTCAACGACCATCCCCACCCATACGGCTTGTTCATCGGTGGCAACGACATGGGCACCGACCAGCAGTCGTATCTGTACTGCTCGGCGTACGGCAACGGCAATTTCATCGTGAGAGGATTTGGGCCGGAGTCGTTCCAGATGAACGGCGGCCGCGGTGAGGCGAACGCGGCGGTGAACAAGGCGGCCGGCAAGAATCAGCCGGTCACGCAGCAGATCGCGCTGTCGGTCAAGGGCGACAAGGTCGAGTGCGCGATCAACGGGAAGACGGTCGCGACCTACGACAAATCAGCGCTCGTCACGGCGGGGAAGCTGAAGTCGACGGATGGTATCTACGGCGTCCGGTTCGCCCACAACACCGACGGCACCGTCACGGGGCTGAGCAAGACGACGCCCTGAGCGCCGAGGGAGGTGGCCAGCGAATCCTCCTGGTCACCTCCCCGCGGCTACACCACCAGCGGCTTCGATCGCCGCCGCATACCGCTCGGCGCTTTGCCCAGCAACGACGTGCAGCACGCGGTCCGACGCCGAGAGCACGCCGCCCGTCGCGTTCTCCAGCGCAGCCTTGCGGACGCGTGATGGGTCTCTCACCTCGACTCGAAGCCGAGTCAACGCCACCGGCTCGACCTGCACGATGTTGTCGTAGCCCCCTAGCGCCTCGACGATCGTCGCCGCGCGCGCGCGATCCTCGGCGGTAGGCTCGACTCGGACAACAGACTGTGCGCGGCCCCGGCGCCACGACCGGCGGCGCAGTGACAGTCGCACCGGCGCCGCGCATGTACTCTTCCATTGCGGTCTTGAGATTCTCCGACCGCGTGCCGAAGATCGCCTGCATACCGTTCCCTACCTGCATGACACCGGATGCGCCTAACGCCTTGAGCGCCGCCGGGCTCGCCTTCGACACGTCGTTCAAGTCGACGCGGAGTCGCGTGATGCACGCGTCGAGATTCTTGATGTTCCCCGCCCCACCGAACGCCGCCACGAGTCCCGGAGCCATCCCGTCCCCACCCGCGCCGGCAGGCCCCTCCACCGCTGGCGTCGTGACGTCCTCCAACTCTCTCCCGGGCGTCTTGAGATTCATCTTCACGATCATCGTCCGGAACAAGCCGTAGTACATCAGCGCCCACAGCGGACCGAGCCACAGGAACCACAAGCCACGCTGCGAATTCGGGAAGAGCACGATGTAATCGATCAATCCGTGCGAAAACGTCGTGCTGTGCCGAATGCCGAGCTCGACGCACAGGTAGTAGGCTGCGCCGGCCAACAGCGCGTGAATCCCGTACAGCACCGGCGCAACGAACAGGAACGCGAACTCGATTGGCTCTGTGATACCCGTGAGGAAAGACGTCAAGGCGGCGGATATCATGATACCGCCGACCTTCTTGCGATTCTCGGGGCGCGCCGTTCGCCAGATCGCCAGCGCCGCCGCCGGCAGTCCCCACATCTTGAACAGGTAGCCGCCGGCGAGATTGCCCGCTGTCGGGTCACCCGCCGTGAATCGATAGATCTCGCCGCGGATGATCTTCCCCGTTCCCGGCTCGATGTACTGCCCGACCTCGAAGAAGAACGGGACGTTCCAGATGTGGTGCAGACCGAATGGAATCAGCGACCGCTCCACGACGCCGTATACCGCGAACGCGATCTGCGGACTGCTCGTCGCCGCCCAGTGCGAGAACACATCGATCTGCCGGCCGATCGGGGGCCAGATGAAGCTCAAGACGATTCCCACCAGCACCGCCGCGAACGCGGTGAGAATCGGCACCGACCGCTTTCCGGAGAAGAATCCGAGATACGGTGGTAATTGTACCTTGAAGAATCGGTTGAACAGGATCGCCGCGACCGCGCCGATGAGAATACCGCCGAACACCCCCGTCTCGATCGACGGGATGCCCATGATCTGGCGCGGCTCGTAGCCGACGAGGGGCGCCATCACACCCATCGTCGCCACCATCACCGCGAAGCCGACCACCGCCGCCAGCGCCGCCACTCCATCGTTACCCGTTAGGCCGAGCGCGACGCCAATGGCGAAGATCAGCGGCAGGTTGCCGAAGACGGCGCCGCCCGCCTGCGCCATGACGTTCGACATCGTCTCGGGCAGCCACGCGAACTTCGCACTGCCGACGCCGAGCAGAATGCCCGCCACTGGCAGCACCGACACCGGCAGCATGAGCGACTTCCCGATCTTCTGCAGCCACCCGAAAGCGGCTCGCCCCACGCTCATATCGGTCTCCAGAGAGACAAAGGAACTAGGGACAACCTGACTCCTCTCCCCTACAACCCCCCGACCCTGACTCCTGACCCCAGGGGTCAGGTATGGCGCTTCGCCACCAACGCACGGACCTCGGACCCATCAGCGGCATCCAGCGCCTGACGAGCGGTTTCCGTGCACTCCGACAGAAGCAGTGAGCGCACGCGCGCCTTCACCGCCGGCACGATCGGCACGCTCACGCTCAGCTCATCGATGCCGAGGCCTACCAGCACCGGAACCGCCTGAAGATCGCCGGCAAGGGCACCGCACACGCCCACCCATCGCTTGTGCTTGCGCGCGCCCGCGACCGTGTGCTCGATGAGCCGCAGCACGGCCGGATGCAGGGCGTCGACCTGCGCCGCCAGGCGCGGATTCGTCCGATCCATCGCCAGCGTGTACTGCGTGAGGTCGTTCGTCCCGATCGAGAAAAAGTCGGCATCTTCGGCGAAGCGATCGGCCATGAGGGCCGCCGATGACGTCTCGACCATGATGCCAACCTGAATGCGTGGGACGCCAAGCTTCGCGCGCTCCTCCTCGACCAGCTGGCGCGCCGTGCGCCACTCCGCGAGCGTCGAGATCATTGGAAACATCATCGCGACCTTCCCCACCTTCGACGCGCGAAGAATCGCGCGAATCTGCGCCCGGAATGACTCGGGGCGATTCAACGACAGTCGCACTCCGCGCTCGCCGAGGAACGGGTTGGCCTCCGCCCCCATCGGCATGTACGGCAGAGGCTTGTCGCCGCCGACATCGAGCGTGCGAATGACGAGGATGCGATCGGGGCCGAGCGCGCGCGCGATCGCTTCGTACGTGCGCGTCTGCTCTTCCTCGTCAGGTGCCGTGCGCCGCTCCATGAAGAGAAACTCCGTGCGCAGAAGCCCGACACCCTCGCCGCCGACCTCGGCAACCTCTCGCGCCTCTTTTTCGTCGCCGATGTTGGCGACGACTTCGACGCGATGGCCATCCCGTGTGACCGCCGCCTCGAAGGCGACGGCGAGCTCAGCAGTCCGCTGCCGCGCCGCCACCGCCTGCCTCTTCGCGATCTCCCCTTCCTCGGCAGCAGTCGGGCCCATTTGCAGCGTGCCAGCGTCGCCATCGAGTATCACGCGCGTCGCGTTCGGGATGTCGAGCACACGCGGATCGATGCCAGCGACCGCCGGAATGCCAAGTCCGCGGGCGAGAATGGCGACGTGGGATGTGGCGCTTCCCATCGTCGTGCAGAAACCGCGCACCCGGGTGCGATCCAGCGTCGCCGCATCGGACGGCGCGAGGTCCTCGGCGACGATGATCGAGTCGGCTGGCACATCGTGGGGCGTGTCATCCCGGCCGACGAGCAGGTGGAGCACGCGCCGGCCGACATCACGAAGGTCGGCAGCGCGGCCAGCGAGCAGCGGGTTCGCAAGAGCCGCGAGCCGGTCCGACTGCGCGGTGTACGCCTCGCGCCAGGCGAAGGCCGCGCTCGCCCCCTCCCGTATGTGCTCCGCGGCGGCGTCAAGCACCTCGGGATCCTCGAGCAGCTCCTGGTGCGCGGCGAAGATGGCGGCCCGATCGGCATCGGCTTCAGTGGCCATACGCGAGCGCATGGCCTCGAGCTGAAGGTGTGCGGAAGCGATCGCCGCCTCGAGCTCGCGCCGCTCGTGGTTGGCGTCCGCGGCGCGCTCCTCGACGACGGCGTCGTCGTGTCGGAGCTGAAACACTTGCCCGACCGCGACGCCCGGAGACGCCGGCACGCCTCGCAACGCTCCATCATCGCGCGACGGTGGCGCCGCGCCTCTGGGCGCTGCCGCGGAGCGTTCCGGTTGCCGCTTGGCCGTCGGCGCCGCGCCGTGCGCGGCGGGTTCGGCAGAAAGCGTCCGCGTAATCCCGGCAATGGCCTGCTGTGCATCCTCGCCCCGAGCCACGACGGTCACCGAGTCGCCCCGCCCGACCTCGAGGGCCATGATCGACACGAGGCTCCGCGCGTTCGCCTCGCGGTCGCCTTTGACGAGCCTGACGTCGGACGTGAACTGGCGGGCCGCCGCGGCGACGACGGCCGCTGGGCGGGCATGCAGTCCGGACTCGTGCGTGATCACGACGGGCGCCGAACGGACGGCGTCGCGCAGGAGATCGGTGCCCTGCGGCGTGGCGATGCCGCCGGTGCCGATCTCGAGCAGGAGGTCCCCGGCGCGGACCTTCCCCGTTCGGGGACGGAGCGACGTGACGCGGTCCATGTTCGTCACCAGCACCGGCGAGATCAGGCTGAGCGCGTTCGTCGCGATGTAGTCGGCGTCGAACGTCATCAGCTCCTCGCCTTTTCGGACCTCGTCGCCCGCCTTCACCCGGGCCTTGAATCCCTTGCCCTTCAGCTTGACGGTATCGAGCCCCACGTGGATGAGGATCTCGAGCCCGAACGCGGACAGCGTGAGCGCGTGACCGGCGCGATGCACCTGGAGCACGCGCCCGTCGCAGGGTGCCACGACCCGCTGGTCGAGCGGGTCGATCGCGATCCCGTCGCCAGCGAGCCGCTGCGCGAACGCGGGATCCGGGACGTCATCGAGGGGAACGAGGATCCCGGAGAAGGGCGCGAAGATCGTCGCCGAGGGGCCGTCTCGGGGAGTCATGGCTCGGCTGGTTGGCTCCCGGGCTCACTATCGGCGGGCGGCGAGGATTCTCCGGCCTCATCGCCCCGGGCCTCTTCCTCCCTCCGCCGGCGGTCCTCGCGCTTGGCGTCCTTTTTCGCCTTTCGGTCCATCTCTTTCTTTCGCTTTTCGAAGCCGTAGTTGGGTTTTCTGGCCAATGGGGGAGCCTCCGCTCCAGCCGTTCTTCTAAGGGTGGTAACTGGGCAAATGATGGTCGTGCGGGGGCGAGGGCGCCAGTGCATACCCGCCTAACGAGACAGTCGGTACGGCTTGGCCCGCAACAGCATTTTTACCGCAGAGGGCGCAGAGGACGCGGAGGAACGTCAACGGCGAGGGCTTTTCCAAAGGCCTTTGCAGTTGACGTTGCCTCCGCGTCCTCTGCGCCCTCTGCGGTAAAAAAACGCTGTTGCCCCATCCCGGCTATCACCGGTGCCCGCCCCGCTGCGCGATAAGCTGCATCGCCGGTTGGCTGACGAAGCGCTTGTCGTGAAACCGTTCACCCCAGGCCAGCGGCGTGACGTCCCGATACTCGTGCAGTGTGTCTTCGCCGTACCCCGGGTGGAGCTGCTTTCGCAAGGAAGCCCGCGCATTCGGATCGGCGCCATGGTCGAGCAGCAGCCGTGTGAACGGCGCATCCTGGCTGGCACGGCGGTTCATCCAGAAAGCCGGCTGCGACACGACCGTCCCGAAGAGCGCGGTATGCCCGCCGAAGCCCTCGGCGTCGACCTCGGCTTTCGCGTCGGCGTCCATGCCGCGGTCGAGCAGCCAGCGCGCGATCTCGATCTCGTCGTAGTCCGCGCACATATGAAGAAGCGTCGTCCCCTTCAGGGGCGTCCCCTGGGTCGCGAGCACCTCATCATGGCACCCCCACTCAGGCGGATAAATCGCCTCGTGCGCGAACGTGCGCCGCAGCAACCCAGGATCTCGACTCGAATGCTTCTCGAGCAGATCGATCCGGCCGCGATGAAGCGCCATCGTGGGCGTATCGGGCAGCTCGAGGCCGTCCTGCGCGTACATCTCGAGAATTTCGTGCTTGGCCGACGGCCTTCGGCTGTCCGTTTCGAGGACGACGTGGACTGGGGCAATCGGCCTGCCCTCGGCGTCGTGCACGCGCGCGCCGAGCTCGAGCTGAAGCGCCGTACCCGATGAGCTCAGCGTGTACGCTGGGCCCTCGAGCGCATCGGAGGGCGGTGGCGGAGATCCCGCCATCTCGTGGAGCATCCGGGCAGTTCCGATCTTGCTCTGCAGCGTCGCACGATCGATCGCCGACGCCAGGTCGGTCGCACCTCGCTCGTGGAGCATCTTGATAATGCGGTCGTGCCCAAGGTTCGCCGCATAGGTAAGCGGCGGTCCCCAATTCCCGCGTCGGATCAAGGTCTCCTCATGAATCAGCCGAGGATCTTTCGTGACGAGCTCCCGCACGGTGTCCACGTCGTCGCGCCAGATCGCGTCGATGAGCGCGCATGCCTGCGCGAGCCGTGGCCAACTCGGTGCCTGGTAGCTGCGCGCCAGGACGAGCTGCGCATCGGCGAGCCTGGCGGACGCCGGGTCGATCTTTTCGGGGTGGAAGGCGATCAGGTCGGCGATCGCGTCCGGCTCACGCTGGCGGATGGCGCGGAGCAGGTCTTTTGCCTGGTGCTTCAGCTGGTCGAGATTGGGACGAACGGGCAGGTGTCGAGCTGGCATGACGAGCCTCCTTTGGACCGGCCCGCTGTCCGCTGCGTGGGGCCAAGGAGGTTCGTGAGAACCCAGGATCGATCGTTAGGCCAACCAGGTGGACTCGGTCCTCTCCGCGGACTGGAGGCGTCCTGAACGCCTTGTCCTGAGCATACCGTCCGCCGTCGAAAGGGTCAACGCTGCTCAGGCGAGGAGAGGCTCTTGAGAAAAACGATCGCCTCTTCAGCGCGCTCGAACGTGTGCTCGGACCAACGGCCGTCCTCGTAGTCGACCTGAACGGTGAACAGGGTTGGCTGAAGCGTGCCCTTCCCCTCCATGCGCGTCGCGGCATCACGGCGTCCCGGTACGCGCGTACCGAGGAGTCTGAGGGTCTCCGCGCGCACGGCCTCGAGGCCGGCACCAAGAGCCGTGAGGACCTGCGCCGCGAGCCCGCGTTCTTCCCGGATCAGGCCGAGCAGTATGTGCTCCGTGCCGACATAGCTGTGACCGAGCTCGTGCGCCTCGGCCATGGCGAACTCCAGTATTTTCTTCGCCCGCGTGGTGTAGGGGAGATCGGGCCCGGTGAAGTGCGCGGAGATCCCTTTCTTGACGTGCTTCTCGAGGCTTTCGACGACGTCGTCGGGATCAATCCGCAGGTTCTGCAGGACGGCCGCCGCAACGCCCTCCCCCTCGCGGACGAGGCCGAGCAGAATGTGCTCGGTGCCCACGTACTCGTGCTTGAGACGAAAGGCCTCCTCGCGGGCCATCGCGAGAACCTTCCGAACGCGCTCGGTGAAGTTGTAACCCCGCATTGCCGCCTCGCTGTGTCAGTGCTTTGGCTGGTGTATGTGCTCGACTTTTTTTTTGGAACCGCAGATGGCCGCAGAAGGCCGCAAAGGCTTTGTTGGCCGCAGATGAACGCAAATGACGCAGATGGCCCTGGCGCCCGACCTGATTCCGCGCAGTTGTGACCAAGGAGCCTTGGGAACTTCATCTCGCATGGAGCCTGTCCCATTCGCAGTGAAGCATCTGCGGCCTTCTGCGGCCATTCTGCGGTTCCAAAACCCCGGCGATCGCGAGCCAAATAGCCGCATCTTGACGCCGACGACCAGTCCAGCGACGATCCGGCGGTCATGGCAAAATCAAAAACCGCGAAGGCGCCCACCACCGATCGAGTCCGCGAAGCGCTGACCTGGCTCGAGCGTAAGGGAACGAAAAAGAACCGCGACGGAATGGCCCGGTATGCGATCGTGGCGCCGAATGCGTTCGGGGTATCGGTCGCCAACATTCGCCTGCTCGGCAAGAGCCTCGGCCGCGATCACGAGCTCGCGGCCGCCCTGTGGGAGACCGGGTGGTACGAGGCCCGCATGCTCGCGGCGTTCGTCGATGAGCCCGATCGCGTCACCCCGGCACAAATGGACCGCTGGGCACGCGACTTCGACAACTGGGCGATCTGCGATCACCTCTGCTTTCACCTGTTCGATCGCACTCCACACGCCTGGCGCAAGATCGAGCAATGGAGCGGCAAGCGCGACGAGTTCGTCAAGCGCGCGGCATTCGCGCTGCTGGCGAGCGTCGCGCTTCATGACAAGAAGGAAGGCGATGCGCCCTTCGTGCGGTCCCTTCGTCTCATCGAGAACGCCGCGACCGACGAGCGCAACTTCGTCAAGAAAGCGGTGAGTTGGGCGGTGCGGAGCGTGGGCAGGCGGAACAAGGGTCTCAACACCGCCTCCGTCGCCGTGGCGACGCGCCTGGCAGAGTCGCCCGACCGTGCGTCGCGCTGGGTGGGAAAGGACGCCCTCAGGGAGCTGACGAGCGCGGCCGTCCAGCGTCGGCTGAAGCCTGCGCACTGACCCGCGTTAGGCCGGAACCCCGGAGCGTCCGCAGCAGCTGAAGGCGGTCGTCGTTTCGCGCGACCACGATCACGCGCCCCGTCACATGTCTTAGCGGCTTCATGTCGCGCACCTGCCCCTCGATGAGCAACCCGCTCTCGGCGAGATCCATCGAAGCGAAACGGCCTGTCCCGTCCCCGCGAAGCAGCAGGCCATAGCTCGCGTCGTATCGCCCGAGCAGGGGCGTCACCCCGTCGAAGTTGCCGCCGAGCAGGATGTCGACGCGGCCATCGCCATCGAAATCCTCGGCCATCGTGGCGTACACGGGCGCGAACTGCGCTTCGGCAGGCAGCGGCTGGAGGTCGAATCCTCCGTTGCCCTTGTTGAGCGCGATGGCGCTCGCGAACTGGTGCGCCTCGAGAACGGTTGCCTTCTCGAGCTGCTCGCGCGGGAAGATGTCCTCGATACGTGCCGCCCCGAACTTCGCGTACGAGTCGTATTTGCTGCGCAGCTGCGGCATCGTCCGCACGAAGTCGTCGCGCCCCATGAGCGGATAGCTCACGCCATTCTTGTAGAACGTGAGGACCTGCTTGAGCGCATCGGTCTGAAAGAAATCATGGACGTAGAGCCGCGCGGGCCCATCCTGCGAGGCACGGATGTACGAGTTGAGCCCGAGATTGCCAAGCACGAGGTCGGCGCGACCATCGGCGTTGACGTCGGCGGCGGTGACGGTGTTCCACCAGCCGTCGCTGTGCTCGAGACCGGAGATCCGGACCTTCTGTAGTTTTCCGCCTTCCGAATTCCGCATTACGGTCACCGGCATCCACTCGCCGACGACCACGAGATCGAGACGGGAGTCGCCGTCGTAGTCGGTCCACGTCGCCGATGACACCATCCCGACCGTGGCGAGCTCCGGCGCCTTCTCGCCCGTCACGTCGGCAAACCGCCCTTTACCGTCGTTCTGAAGCAGATGGCTGCGCGGGGCAAGGCCGTAGCCGCGGGCGACGACGCGGCTCCCTACGAAAAGATCGACGTCACCGTCGCGATCGTAATCGGCCGGGACCACGGCTGATCCGTTCTCGAAGATCGCAGGAAGAGCGTCGGTCGCGCGTCGGAAGTTGCCTCGGCCATCGTTCAGGTAGAGGCGGTCGCGTAGCGCTTCTTCCTCTCCCCAGAACTCGTTGCCGCCGCTCACCACGTACAGGTCGGCGTACCCGTCGCCGTTTGCGTCGAAGAACGCCGCGTCGACGTCCTCATGCAGACTATCGGCGCCGAACACGCCCCGGTTGCTCGCGCGGAAGCCCCCGTCTCGCTGCTGCACGAACAGGCCGCCCGCCTGCCACTTCGCGCCGCCGACGTAGATGTCATCGAGCCCGTCGCCGTTGACATCACCCGTGGCGAGCGCCGGCCCTTCCGTCGAGACCCGATGCGGGATGAAGGGCTCGCGGTTGTAGTCGAAGAACGTGTTCTCGCGATGCGTGAAGTCGATGGCGGCGTCGGTCGTGACATCGGCGAACACTGGCGCCGGGCGTCGGCGGTGCATATGCGTACCGCCCAGCGGCATCGCGTTGCGACAGCGTGAGCGCACGATCGGCACTGACGTTGGTGAGCACCTGGAAGCGCCGATCCGGCCACACCACGAGGAGCGAGTCGATCGTCTGCGCCGGACCGAGCCCGAAGTGAAGGCGCGGCTCGACCGACGACTGAAAGCCGCGAGTCGGCATCTGCTCCAGCAGCTGTCGAATGGCGCCATGCCGGACGATGACCTTGGCGCCGACTCCCGCGGTGTTCGCTCCCTCGCCCTCGAGTCGCACCGTCAGGAAGTGGCCTCCATTCTCCCTCGCGCGACTCCGGTAGATTCTCGCTGGCCCGTTGACGCTGCTCACCACGAGATCGAGCGCACCGTCGTTGTTCAAGTCGGCGTACGCCGCACCATTCGAGAAGCCCGGCTGCGCCAGCCCCCACGCCTCCGCCTGATTGGTGAACGTCAGGTCGCCGTTGTTGCGGAACGCGAAGCTCGCCAGCGGAATCTGCGGCATGTGCTGCAGCAGCGTCATGTTCTGCTCGGTGATGCGATCGGGCAGTGACATGGCCAGCGTCCGCTGGAACTCGGTGTTGCTGACGTAGTTGATGTAGTCGAGATCGTTCGGACGACGGTAAATCCCGTTGGTGATGAACAGGTCCTTGTTGCCGTCGTTGTCGAGGTCGGCGAAGAGCGGCGCCCAGCTCCAGTCGGTCGCGTACACGCCGGCCAGATAGCCGATCTCGCTGAATCGACCAGCGCCGCGATTCAGCTGCAGGGTGTTGCGCGCGAACTGAGGGTGATAGCCCGCCTTCACCTTCAGATCGTAGATGTTGAAGTTTTCGGCGTTCGCCGACGTCTTCAGGATGTCCTCGCGCTCCGGGAGCATGTCGAGCACCATGAGGTCCGGGCGCCCATCGTTGTTGTAAGTCGGCGGCGTCGACTCCCATCGAGAATCGGCTGGTGTGCCCCATCGCCCGGCCGATCGACTCGGTGAAGGTCCCGTCGCAATTGTTGATGTACAGGAAGTCGCTCTCCTGAAAATCATTGGCGACGAAGAGGTCGGGGCATCCGTCCACGTTCAGGTCGCTGGCGACGACCCCGAGGCCATATCCTTCGACGCCACCGTAGATCCCGGCCTTGTCGCTCACGTCGACGAAGCGGTTGCCGTCGTTGCGGAAGAGCTTGTCCCCCGCCCGCGGGTGACGGCGGCGACCGCTGCGGCTTCTGGCTCACCGACCGCTCGATGTGGATCGAGTGATTGAGGAGATACATGTCCAGATCGCCGTCGATGTCGTAATCGAAGAACGCCGCCTGGGTGGAGTATCCGGCGTGATCCAGCCCGTATTCCGTGGTGCGGTCGGTGAAGGTCCGATCGCCATTGTTGACGTACAGGACGTTGCGGCCGGTCATCGTTAGGTAGTGGACCGCCGACACGTAGAGGTCGAGACGGCCATCTCCATTGACGTCCGCCATGGTGACGCCGCTCGACCACCCGTCCGGTCCCTTCACCCCGGCCGTCTCGGTGATGTCCTCGAACCGATAGTTCCCCTTGTTCAGATAGAGCCGGTCGGACCCGAGGTTCGACGTGAAGTACAGATCGGTGAGCCCGTCGTTGTCGATGTCCCCCGCCGCCACTCCACCGCCGTTGTAGTAGTAGAGATAGTTCAGGATGTTGAACTCGCGGCTCTCCGGCAGCTCGTTGACGAACGTCACGCCCGTCGCCTCGGGCCGCAGCAGCTCGAACAGCGGCGGCGCGCTCTCGGCGCGATTGCATCCGGCAAGGGTGCTCAGGGTGCTCAGGGTAGTCAGCGTGCGCAGCGCGCGACGCGATTTCATCACGCGCTCCCTGAGCACCTCGAGCACCCTGAGCACCCTGAGCACCCTCATTATCGCGCCGGACGGATTCGAATCGCCTGCCCGCCACCGGGCGCCAGCACCAGTCGCAGCGTTGACGCCGACGTCACCGGACGCCGAGAGATCGCCACTGGCAGCGGGTTCGTCAGCCAATGCGCATTCGGCCCATCGGCATAGATCTCGGCCACATAGCTACGGCCGCGAGGCAGGAACGACAGCGGCACCGTGAAGGTGCGGGCCTCCTCATCGGTGATCGCGCCCACGAACCACTCCGGGCTGTTGCGTGCCTTGCGCGCCACCACCACGTAGTCGCCGATGCTTCCATCGATCACGCGCGTCGTGTCCCAGTCCACGGCCACGTCACGAATGAACTGGAATGCCGGCTGGTTCGCGTAGTTCTCGGGTAAGTCCGCCGCCATGTGGAGCGGCGAGTAGAGCACCAGGTACAGCGCGAGCTGCTTGGCGAGCGTGGTGCGAACGCGCGACTCCTCCGGGCGCCGCGCGCGACCCGTGCTGCGCTCGAAGAGGATGTCGAACACGCCCGGGGTGAAATCCATCGGGCCGGCGAGCAGGCGCGTGAAGAACAGAATCGTCTCGTGCTCCGGCGGATTGCCGCCCTCGCCGCCCCACGCGTTGTACTCCTGCCCACGCGCACCCTCGCGCGTCATCATGTTCGGCCAGGTGCGACGCTCGCCGGTGTCGTGGATTGGCTCGTGCACGTCCAGCATGATCCCGTACTTCGCGGCCGTCTCGATCACCTTGCGGTGATGACGCACGGCAAACTGCGAATAGTGTGAGTGTCCCCCGCCGACGGTGTCCGTGACGTAGCCCGACTTGATCGCATCGATACCCAGTGAGCGATAGAGCGCGAAGGCGCTGTCCATTTGCCGCTCGTAGTTCTCGATGCCACCCGATGTCTCGTTGTGCGCGATCAGCTTCACGCCCTTCTGCTTCGCGTAGGCCGCGAGCCCTGGCAGGTCGTAGTCCGGGTAGGGCTGCGTGAACGAGAACGCGTTGCGGTTGGCGATCCAGTCGCCATCCCAGCCCACGTTCCACCCTTCCACGAGCACGCCACCCAGGCCGTTCGCCGCGGCGAAGTCGATGTAGCGCTTCGTGTTCTCCGTCGTCGCGCCGTGCTTCGGGCCGGAGCTCCACGTCATCGTATTGATGTGCATCCCCCACCAAATGCCGACGTACTTCATCGGCTTGATCCAGTCCGTGTTCGCGATCGCACTCGGCGGGTTGAGATTGAGGCCCAGCACCGACGGGGCGAGATCGGTCGCGCGATCCGCGAGCTGAATCGTGCGCCACGGTGTGACGAAGGGGGTTCTACCGCGAACCTTGATTCCGTCCGCCCACGGTGCCAGCGTCGCGCGGAGCGTTCGAACCTCCATCCCGCGACCCGCGAGGAACATTCGCGCATAGTCGACGAGGTTGGCTTCGTGGATCACGATGAAGGTCCGGCGGTCGCGCGTCTCCATCGTCAACGGGGTCTGCACGCTGTCGAGCACGCTCACCGGGGACGAGGAATAGAGCATCTCCGACCGGTCGAGTCGAGCGCGGTTGGAGGGAATCCACCAGGCGCGGGCGTCGTCGGCGAGCGCGAACTCGGTGAGCTCCTGCAGTGATCGCGAACTCTCCGAGCCCCGACTGCTCCGGGAACTCGTAACGGAAGCCCACGCCATCGTTGAAGACACGGAACACGACGACGAGCTGGCGCCCGCCCGCAGCGGCCTCGCTCACTGAGATCCGGCGCTCGTTATGGTTGTCCCGCACCCGCGCGACTTCTCCCCACGGCTGCGTCCACACGGTATCGACCGTCCGAGCGGTCGAGCCTGTGATGCGAAGCCCATCACGCAACGGCGCCGCACCCTGAAATTCGAAGCCCAGGCGCGACGGGAGAAAGATCGCGCGATTGTCGCGCTGGATGCTGTAGTACAGGCCTCCATCGCGCACCTCGACCGTCACCACGTTCCGGCGATCGGGCGACTCGACGCGGACCTGGTTCTGAGCGGGCGCCCCGGCCGCGGTGAACGTCCCAAAAGCTACGGCGAATGTAAGGGTTCGAGTCGGTCGCATCCTCATGAGCATCTCGGTGAGCGTGTCGAGGGGAGAAACAGAATCCGCCATGTTCCTAATGGATCGTGCCTTACGGGGCCGAAGGCAATCGGGGTCCCGATTTTGGGAGCCCCGACCACGCCAGCGTGCACTTGCCCGACGCACCGCCCGACCCCGATATTCAAGGTGCTCATCCTCCAGCATCCCAGCATTCCCTCGCCCGAGGTTCCAATGACCTCGCTGTCCTCGCGTCTCATGCTGCCGCTTGCATTCGCGGGCGCTCTCGTCGCCGGCTGCAAATCGGCCCCTCGCTCGTCCGAAGCCAGTCCGCCACCATCGAGCTCGGAGCTGACCTCGAAAGACATCGAACAGGCTCCGGGACAGTCCATCGAGGAGATCCTCAAGGGGCGCGTCGCCGGCGTGACCGTCACGCGTACAGACGGCGGCATCAGCGTCCGCATTCGAGGCGCCTCCTCGCTCTACGCCAACACCGAGCCCCTCTACGTTCTCGATGGCGTCGCGATTCAGCCGGGAGCCGGCGGGAGCCTGACGGGCATCGACCCGTATGACATCGAATCGATCGAGGTCCTCAAGGACCCCGCGGATACCGCCATGTACGGCATGCGCGGCGCCAACGGCGTCATCGTCATCAAGACCAAGCGCGCGCAGCGGAGAAAGAGTCCGGGCTGATCTCGACGGAAAGCCCTAACGGGCGCGCGTTTCCGCGCGCCCCGATTCCTCGGCGGCCGCTTTCGCCGCCACCGTGGTCGACGCGCGCGTCTTGATCCGCTGCACCACGAGCTGGCCCACACCGCGTCCCTGCGTGGCACCCTGCCTCGATCGCCATCCGGTAGTGGATGCCCCCGTAGAGGCGGCTGATCGCCGCCTCGGCGGCGGCCTGATTGAACGACGTGAAGGACCGCACCGGTAGCCCGTAGCTCATCTCCGTGCTGTCCGCGAACGCGAAGTTGTCACCGAACACACTGGTCAGCACCGTCGCCGCCGCTGTCGAGATGACGCTGTGGCCGCTCGTGTATTCGGGGAACGGCGGCGTCTGCAGGAGCGGCTGCCACGCTTCGTCGATGTGACGCGTTGATCATCGTCTCGGGTCGCACGACGTTGCTGCGGAATTTCTCCTCCCACGAGCTGATGAATCCGTCGGCCAGTGCCATAGCGGTCAGCGCGTAGGCTTCGGACGACTGGAGGAGCGACGCGTGCGCCTTGTGCGCCGCCGTCGCCACGATCCCCATCCAGTGGCCTCCCGGCGTGATCTTCTTCGTCGCGATACATCGCGTGACCACGAACGTTCATCACGTACGGATTGCAGTCCCAGAATGCGGCGATCGCGCGCTGTTCGTCGCTGAGGTTCTTCCCCGCCTCGTAGACCTCCTGCACCTGCTGACGGAAGGCGCTCCCATCTTTCATGTCGAACGGATGCGGCGGCTTCGGCCGGAATTGAGCGGCTGAGTCCATGACGAACGGGCGCAGCCTGGCCCAGTTCGGCTCGACGGCGTCCATGTACGCCGGCGGCGTCGGCCTCCACCGGCCCTGGTCTCGACGTCACCGTGTACTTCGGCATGCCGCGCATCTGGAGGAAGTTGTCCTTCTTCGACCAGCCGAGGATGTGCTGCGCGACCTCTTCACCATAGGCGACTGAGCGTTGGAAGACGGCCGCGGGCACGCCCATACGCGCGGATGCGCTCGTGCATCGCCGTACGCAGCGAATCCATGCGCTTCTGCGAGAAGGTGAGCGCCTTGCCGACCGTCATGAACGCGTGCACGCCCGCCAGCGGGAAGTAGTACTCGGAGTCGGGCTTCGGCATCGGGACCGCCGTCAGTCCGGTGAGCTGCCCCGCGAGCGACTGGTACGTCGAGTCGTCATGACGCAGCGCCTCGTAGGCGGCGACGCTCGCGTACGCGTACGCGCGACTGGCCTGCGGCGGGCTGAAGATGTCGTAGACGATGACGCTCGTCATTTGCTGCACGGCCGTGTGCAGCAGCTCCGCGTCGGGCGGCTGTGCGCGATAATCGCCGTTCGCGCTCGTGCACGCGGTCTGGAGTGCGCACGTCGTGACGAGTGCGATCGTCGTGTTCGTAGTACGTTCATTCGTGCCTCACACAGTGAAACGCTTTAATGCTCGCATCCAGGGTCAAAGTTGGGACTGCGGATTACACGGATTACAGCGGAATACGACCGGATCGCTCCTAACTCGCCTCGCGCAGGAAGTCACCTTCGCCCGTAGAGCAATTCGCGGTGAATCCGCAGTATCCCTGCCGCAGTCCGCGTCCCCGCTTCGACCCCGATGTCTTATTGGGCCTCGCCACACCGATTTCTATTTGCCTGCGTGCAGACCACCAGCTCGCCGTAACGCGAAATACCAGTGGCCGGTCGTTGTTTCGAGTGACCACGTACAACTCCCCTTGGCGAGTGCGTAGACGCTGAATGTCGCGCGCCTGGCCAGGAACGAAGAAGCCGCTCTCGACCGCACGGCGGGGCGGTGAACCCTCCCTTCCCGTCGCCACGAAGGAAGACGCCGTATCCCGCGTCCATCCGGCCGATCTCCGGCTTCACGCCGTCGAAGTTGCCGGCGAGCAGCACATCGAGCGCGCCGTCGCGATCGTAGTCCGCGGCGAGAATGCCGTAGATCGGCAGTCGTCTGCGCCTCGATCGGCAGAGGAACGAGCGTGAAGGCTCCGTTGCCGTCATTCCTCGCCATCACCGTCGCGAAGGTGCGCGCCTGCTTCAACACCGCGCCCGACAGATCCTCGGGTGAGAAAATGTCTGTCACCGTCTGGCGCGCATAATCCTTGTAGGCCAGATAGCGCGACTTGAGGTACGGGAGCGTCTTGATGAGATCGTCGCGAAGCACGATCGGGTAGCTCGTGCCTTCCATGTAGCACGACACGATCTGCTCGCTGAACCCGTTCTTGTCGAAATCCTTTACGTACATCGTCACCGGCTCGGTATCGCTCGCACGCAACCGCGTGTTGAGCCCGAGATTGCCGATGATGAAATCGGTGCGGCCGTCGCGGTTGAAGTCGCCAGCCACGATGCGGTTCCACCACCCTTCGCTCTTCTCGAGCCCGCGCACCTCCATCTTCTCGAGCTTTCCGCCGTCCGCATTCCGCATCACGGTGATCGGCATCCACTCGCCGACGACCACCAGATCGAGCCGCCCGTCGCCAGTAAGGTCGGTCCACACCGCATCGGTCACCATCCCAATACGCGCGAGCGCCGGCGCCAGCTTCTCCGTGACATCGGTGAATCGGCCGCGACCGTCGTTTTGCAGCAGCGTGCTCAGCGGATCGAAGCCATACCGGCCCGGCGACGACGCGGCCGCCCACGAACAGGTCGACGTCGCCATCGCGATCGTAATCGGCCGCGACCACGCGCGAGCCGCTCGTTCCGTCGTGCGGGATCTGCCCGCTCGTCTTGCGGAACGTGCCGCGTCCGTCATTCAGATAGAGCCGATCCTGAAGTGCCGGCGCCATGTCGGAGAACTCGCTTCCGCCGCTCACCACGTACAGGTCGCGGTGCCCATCGCCGTTTGCGTCGAAGAACACCGCACCCACGTCCTCGGAGATGCGATCCTGCGCGAAGAGCTGCTCGTTGGTGCTGACGAAGCCGCCGTTCGCGCGTTGAATCAGCAGCTGGCCCGCCTGGTCCTTCGCGCCGCCGATGTACGCGTCGTCGAGACCATCGCCGTTCACGTCGGCGACCGCCATGAACGGTCCCTCCATTGAGACCATCTTCGGCAGCAGCCGCTCACGATCGAAGTCGATGAACTCGTTTTCGCGATGGACGAAAGTGAGCCCCGTCTCGCGTGTGACGTCGGTGAGCACAGGCGATGGGGGCACCGGCATCTCGAGCACCGGCTCCTGGATCGACCCGGCCTGCCTAACGGTGATGCGCTGGTTGGCGGCCACCTTCTCCACGCGGCTCACGCGCCGGTCGGGCCACTCGACAATCACCGCATCGAGCGTATCTCGCGTACCGACGCCGAACGTCAGCACGTAGTCGACGCTCGACTGAAAGCCGCGCGAGGGCTCGAGCTCCTGAAAGAAAAGTGAGTCCCCGCTGCGTACCGTGACTTTCGCGCCCACGGCGAACCGATTCTGGCCCTCACCGTCGAGCTTCACCTGCAGGAAATGATTGCTCGGTCTGCGCCAGGGCGTTGTTCCGATAGATGAAGGCTTCCTGGTTGACGTTGTTGACCACCAGATCGAGCGCGCCGTCCCCGTCGAGGTCGCCGTACGCCGCCCCATTCGAGAAGTTCGGCTGATCTACCCCCCACTCCGCACTCTTCTTCGAGAACGTCAGGTCGCCGTTGTTCTTGAACGCATAGTCGGGAAGTGGCGTCTCACTCATTGCGTTGACGAGCCGCACGAAATCGACGCGCTTCCCGCCCTGCATCGCCGAGCGCATGGTCTCGTCGTTCGCCAGGAAGGCAGATGTAGTCCTGCGACGTCAGGTCGCGCGCGATGCCGTTCGTGACGTGGATGTCCTTGTACCCATCGAGATCGTAATCGGCGATGAGCGCGCTCCAGCTCCAGTCCGTTCGCGCCACGCCCGGCCATCTGGCCGATGTCGCTGAACGTCCCGTTCCCGTTGTTCAGGTGGAGCATGTTGCGCATGAACTGGTGGTGGTAGTCGTTCTCGAGCTTGGTCTGATAGACATCCCAGCCCTCGAACTGCGTCGTCATCTTGAGCCGGTAGTTGTCCTCCGGCAGCATGTCCGTGACGTAGATGTCGAGCAGGCCATCGTTGTTGATGTCCGCCAGGTCCAGCCCCATCGAGAACATGCTGATCGACGGCATCTGCTCGTCGAGCCGCTCGGCGAACGTCCCGTCGCCCTTGTTGATGTAGAGGTAATCCCGCTCGAAGAAATCGTTGGAGACGTAGATGTCCGGCAACCATCTCGATTCACGTCGCCCACGGCGACGCCAAGCCCGAACCCGATCTCGCTGCCGAAGATGCCCGCCTTCTCGCTGACGTCGACGAAGCGCGTGCCCTCGTTGTGAAAGAGCTTGTGTCCGCCGAGTGCGTTGCGAACGTGGCGAATGTTGCGGAGGCCGAAGCTCGAGACCGGGCGGAACGAGTTGTTCACGAGGAACATGTCCAGCCGGCCGTCGCGATCGTAGTCGAAGAACGCCGCGTGCGTCGAGTAGGCCTCGTCAGCGAGCCCATACTCGGCCGCCTTCTCGGCGAACGTCGGCACGCCGTTCGAGCTCACGCCGTTGTTGATGTACAGCTCGTTCGTGCGACGCTCGCCGGCGACGTTCCCGGCGTAGCACACGTAGATGTCGAGCAGCCCGTCGCCGTTCACGTCGGCGAAGGTGACGCCGGTTCCCCAGTAGCCCTTCCCACCCACCCCCGCGCGCTCCGTCACATCGCGGAAGCGGAACTTGCCCTCGTTCAGGTAGAGCGTGTTCCCACCGAGATTGGATGTGAGCATGAGCTCCGGCAGCCCGTCACCCGTCAGGTCACCAATGGCGACGCCACCACCGTTGTAGTAGTTGCGGTAGGTGAAGACGTTCAGCTCGCGGGTTTCCTCCAGCCGGTTCACGAAGCGGACGCCGGTATAGCTCGAGGGAAGCTTCGTGAAGAGGTGCCCGTCCGCGGGCGGTGACGACTCATTCTTGTCTGCTCCATCGATGCCCGTGCACGCCAGCACCAGAACGAGGGCCGGGAGCAAGACGTGCCCTCGTGTCGCCACGTGGAAGGAGTCTACGGAATTCATCGTTGGTGTCGTCGAGATCATCGAGTTTCGGCGCTGCGGGGCCGGCATCCAGGTTCAAAGTTGGGACGCGGATCACGCGGATTCAACGGATCGGGCGGATTATTCCTGGCGCTAAAAGCTCTCCTCGCGCAGCCAAGGATTTGGCTTTTTTTGTTGCGGTAGAGGAGGGATCAATGCGCCACGAACGATCCGCCTGATCCGCTGCATCCGCGTAATCCGCGTCCCCACTTTGAACCTGGATGGCAGCCTTATGGGGCTCGTGACAAAAAAGGAATGAGGAGTGAGGAGGGAAAGCGGATTCCTCACTCCTCACTCCTCACTTCTCACTGGCTACAGCGACTACCGCATCGCGATCAGTACCCTGGATTCTGCGTGAGCTGTGGGTTGGCGTCGATCTGCGATTGCGGAATCGGCATCAGAATCTTGTGTGCAGCGGTTGCCGGCTTGAAGCGCCACGCCGCGGTGTACTTGCCATGACGGATGAGGTCCTGGCGCCGCTTCGCCTCGCCGGTGAGCTCGAAGAGACGCTCCTGGAGAATCATGTCCTGCGTGGGCACGCCGACCAGCGGCTCGTCAGGCTCGAAGACCCGAGCGCGCAGCAGGTTCAGCAACGGGAGCGCGAGCGCCGCCTGTCCCGACGCAACCAGCGCTTCCGCCTTGATCAGATACATCTCGCCGAGGCGGAAGTAGGCGAAGTCGTTGCCATGCTCCTCGTTGAGGTGGGCCGGATCGCGGGGCCACTTGATGATGCGGGCGCCCTCGTCCTCGTCGGCCGCCGTCTCACTGCCGATGTCGACCGTGAAGACCAGGGGCTCACCATTGCGGTGCTTCGCCGGCTGCCCGTTGTCCAGATTCACCTGCGGCCCGACGAGGAAGATCTCACGCCGCTGGTCGTTCGCATCGAATGCGTTGTAGACCTCGGCGATCGTCGCGAATCCGTTCCACGGGGTGGGGCTGATCTGGTTGTAGTGGAGCGCGCGATACAGGAAGTTCAATCCCACGCCGGTGGCATTCAGGTGCTTGACGACGAAGATGAGCTCGGGCGACGCATCGTTGTCGACGGTGAAGTTCGAGCGCCAGTTGCTCGCCAGCGAATACCGGCCTGAGTTCAACACGCTGTCGGCGAAGTTGATCGCCAGCTGGCACGCCGACACGCCACCGATCTGCACGTCCGCGCACGAGTTGTACGCCGTCGCGCTGACTCCGGCGTCCTTGGCGAACACGCCGGCGTTGAGGTACATGTTGGCCAGGAGCGCGTCGGCCGCTCCTCTCGTAATGCGTCCGTGCTCACCGGCCGGTCTCGTCGCGGGCAGCGCCGTGCGGATCGCGCGGAGCTCGCTCTCGATGAAGTTGAAGATCTCCCGGCGCGTGTTCCGCGGCCGCGTCTTCAGCTCGGTGTCGGTGACCAGCGGCACGCCACCGAACAGATCCATCAGCTGATAGTAGTAGAACGCGCGGAGGAACCGGATTTCGCCATCGACGGCTGGCTTGTTGGGGAGGGTCACTCCCTCAATGTTGGCCAGCAGCGCGTTGGCGCGAACGACGCCGGTGAAGGAGTCGACCCAGCCCGCGTTCACGTCATCGAGGCCGGACGGGCTGTTAGGCGCCCAGGCCTGACGGTCGAGCTCCAGCCAGCGGCCATTGTCATACCAGTCCTGGCCGCGAGTCGGGACGATGTGCTCGTCCGAGCTCACCTGGCTGAGATTGTAATAGCCCCATTCCGTCGCGCGCAGCTGCGCATACACCGCTGCGAGCGCGGAAAGCACCTCTCCCTCGTTCCGGAAGAAGTTGTCCGGCGTGATCGCGCTGAGGGGTGTTTCCTCGAGATCGGTGCACGCCGGCAGAGTGAGCAGAACGGGTACGCCGAGCGCAAGGGCGCAAACCCGCAGAAGCATGGTCTTCACAGGTAGTTTCCTCATAGGTGCCTCAGAACTGAACGCGGAAGCCGGCCGTGAACGTGCGGGCACGCGGATACGTGACGTACTCGATCCCTCGCGAGGCCAGCCCCGCGTCGGTGTGCACTTCCGGATCATAGCCCGTGTAGTCCGTCAGCAGGAACAGATTGTCGCCCGACACGTAGACGCGCACCGGCCGCGCCGATCCGCCGAAGAAGGCCGGAATGTCGAGCGTGTAGCCGAGCGTGATGTTCTGGAGCCGGACGAACGAGCCATCCTCGATCCAGCGCGACGAGTAGATGGCCGGCTCGCCGATGCCAATCGGGTCACTGAGCGCCGCCTTCAGGAAGTTCTTGTCCTGAAGTGCATTGCCCTTCGTTGAATAGACGAGCCCGCCGTTGTTGAACACTTCCTGGCCGAACTCGCCGCGAATGAGGAAGCTCGCGTCGAACTTGCGCCAGTTCATCTGACTCCGAAGGCCGAGGCTGAAGTCGGGGTTCGCGTCGCCCAGAACCTCGTAGTCGTTGGCGTTCGGGTTGGTGGTCTGGCCATTCACGCAGCCCGCGGTGGCGGTGCCGCACTTGAACAGCTGCTTACCCGCGGCGTTCACGCCGAGGAAGACGGGTCCGAAGAACGTCCCCAGGGGCTGTCCCGGCATGATGCGCTGAGACTTCTGACCCGATTGTCCCTGTCCGCTGACGTCGCCGGTCGTGATGAAAGTGCGAGTACCAAGCTCCTTCACTTCGTTCTGCTCGGCGGCGAAGACGAGGCCCGCCTGCCAGGTGAAATTCTGCGTCGCCAGGGCCAAGGCATCGAGCGAGAACTCGATACCGCTGTTGCGAATCTTTCCAATGTTCTCGAGCCGTGTCGCCACGTTGGCCGGCTGAGGAACGTTGATCTCGAGGAGCAGGTCTTCGGTGTTCTTGATGTAGTACTCGAGCGTGCCGGTGAAGCGGTTGTTGAGGAAGCCGTAGTCGACGGCGAAGTTGAGCTGATCCGTCTCCTCCCACTTCAGATTCGGATTCACGTTCTGCGTCTGCGTCACGGCGGTGACCGCCTGACTGCCGAACACGTAGCGCGCACCCGGACCCAACAGCAGCAATGACTGGTAGGGCTTCACCGCGGCGTTGCCCTGTTTGCCCCATCCCGCGCGAAGCCGCAGCTCCGAGACGGCCGCAGGCAGGAAGTTGCCCTTGCTGAGCCGCCAGGACGCCGAGACGGCGGGGAAGAGCGCCCATTTGTTGCCGGCTCCGAACTGGGACGCGCCGTCGTACCGGAGCACGCCGGTCAGATAGTACGTCTCGTTGAAGCTGTAGTTCGCTCGCCCGAAGAACGACACGAGGCGGCTGTCTTCTCGCCAGGAGAACGGCGGAACCAGCGTCTGACCACCACCGAGGTTGTTGAAGCTGAAGAGATCGGTGATGTACCCGCGCCCTTCTGCGCCGAATTCTTCCGTCGTGTACTCGTTGAACTCGTAACCGCCGACGACGTCCATGCTGTGGATGTCGAAGATTGATTACGGTACGTCAGCAGTGTCTGGAGCGTCTTCGAGGTGAGATTGCGATCGACCTGCCGTGCCAGGCCCCGGAACTGCGAGCCGATCGGGTTCTCGCCGGGGAAGTACGTCTGCCGAACGCTCTCCGACCGGTCGGCGCCGGCGTTCACCTGCGCCGTGAGCCCTGGCAGCAGGTCGAGCTCGGCCACCACGTTGCCCAGGGCACGGGTCGTCTTGCCCTCGTCGATGATCTGCTCTGCCAACGCCACGGGGTTGCGCACCGAAATCTGGCCGGGAATCTCGAAGAACACTTGCCGCCCGTTCGCGTCGGTGGTCATCACCGGCCGTGTCGGGTTGAAGATCGCCACGTTCGTGAAGACGGCGCCTTCGAAGCCGCCCGTGTTCTCGAACGGGAGATAGTCGTTGATGAGGTGCGACGCGGTGAGATTGATCCCCATCCGCAGACGGTCCTCGAAGGAGCTGTGCGAGGCGTTGAGTCGCCCCTGGATGCGCTGGAGGCCGTTCGCCACCACGATCCCTTCCTGATTCATGTAGTTGACCGAGGCGCGGTACCGCGTCTCCTCGCGACCGCCGGCGAACGACAGATTGTGATTGTGCGTGATCGCCGTTCGGGTGACTTCGCGCTCCCAATCGGTGTTCGCGTTTCCAAGCCCGGCCACACGCGCGTTCCATTGACGGAGCGCGGCGGTGTCACGCTGCGGCAGGGGAACCGCGGCGATCCGATCTCGCTCGGCGGTCACGAACTGCCGGTAATCATTGCCGTTGAGCAGCTCGAGGTAGGTCGACGGAGAGGACGACGCCACGTAGCCGTCGTACTCGATCGTCGATCCGCCACCCTCGTTGCCCTTCTTCGTTTGAATGAGGATCACGCCGTTGGCGGCGCGGCTGCCGTAAATGGCGGTGGCCGACGCATCCTTGAGGATCGTGATCGATTCGATGTCCGACGGATTGAGCAGGTTGAGCGGACTGCGGGGGAGAGACGCCGAGTACACGTTGGTCGGGCCGGCCGGCTCCAGAGGCGCGTTGCTAATTGGTACGCCGTCGATCACGTAGAGCGGCTCGTTGCTGGCGCTGATCGAGGTGCCGCCGCGAATGCGAATCTGTGCGCTAGCGCCGGGCTCGCCGTTGTTCGTCGTCATTTCCACGCCGGCGACGCGTCCCTGAATCATCTCGTTCGCGTTCGTGATCACGCCGACGTTGGCCGCATCGGCGTCCACCACCGCCACCGAGCCGGTGATCGCTTCGCGACGCTGCGTGCCGTAGCCGGTGGTCACCACCTGCTCGAGGATCACGCCCGCGGGTGCCAGCGTGAAGTTCGCGGTGACCGGGGCGCCAGCGACGACCGTCACCTCCTGCACGATCGGCGCATACCCAATGCGCGCCGCCCGTACGCGAGCGGGCCCCACGGGAACGCCCGGGAGCATGTACGTGCCGTCGTCTCGCGTGACCGTTCCGCGCGCGGTGCCATCGATGCGAACGGTCACGGAGCCGATCGGCTGCTGACTCGTACTGTCGACGACGCGTCCGGTGATCGAGCCGACCGAGCCTTGCGCGCCGAGTTGGGCTGCGGACAACAGCCCGGCGGCAACTGCGAGTACGAAGTAACGGACCAGAGCCATACGTCTGCCTCTACAGGGTGGGGAGTGGACGCTCACCGACACTTGGAGGTGAGACCTTACCGCTCCACGCTTCCGCGGCCATGTTCAACGCCGATCGCGGACTGGAAGTGGCAAGGGATGCTGCTGACGAACCGACGTGCGACGTACCCGAACTGGCGTGCCTAACGGTGCATCGTGAAGATCTGCGACGCGCGGCATCGCGCGTGAGGTGCCTGCGGACGCTGCGGAATGGTTCCGTGGCGGGGGGTTATCAAGGCTCACCCCCGTCGTCGAAACTTCGTGGGTAGACCCTGGCACAAGACAATCCTCTCCAGCCCTGACATTGTCAAGATGGTGTGGCGATTTTCTTTAGGCCCTTTTCGGCGCTGTCCGCAACGCCTTCGTGCGCGCGATCGCGCCCTGACGGCCGGGCCGTGCCGTCCACTCCCCGCTCGCCGCGAGAATCCCGGCGTTGACAAGCTCATCAATGACGTTCGCGTGAGAGTCCCCCAATGAGTGTCGCGCTCCTCTCCCTCGTCGCCCAGTTGGCCGCAGGGGCGCCGGGCGCCCAGCCGCAAGCCACGCCTCCCGTGCTCGACTTCCCGGAGCCGGGAATGGACGACCCCGCCGCCTACGAGGGGTATCGCACCCGCTTCTACCGCGATGCCGCCGACAACACCGTTCAGATCTACATCAAGGGAACGGAGGGTCGCGTCGTCGCGCTGCTCGCCGACGCTGCCAACGAGAGTGTCGGGTTCACCGTGCGTGACAGCGCGGGCCGTCCCACGGCCCCGGCGTGGGGCTCCGTCGACGCGATCCGCTCGGCCACGGGCGATGCCCGTTCGCTCGAGTTCCGCCTCCGCAGCGATCTGCGGCGCCTCGATCTCGGCTGGTTCCTGCTCGGCTCGATGCGCGTCGAGCGGGATCTCCAGTACCAGGGGCGCCATCTTCGTCCCTTCGATGCACCGCCCTTCCCGAGGCCCGAGCTCGACACGCTCATCGCGACCATCGAGCGGCTGAGCGACGAGGAGCGGCAGCGCCACCTCGAGCTCGTTCGTGCGACCGACGTCCGAGAGCTGCGTGCGCGCATGACCCCGACTGTCACGCGCTCGGAAGTCGACAGCAGCTGGATCATCACGGTCGAGCAGCCGTCGTTCGACGGGCGCTCGCACCTTGGCCTCGAGTTTCGCGTCAACCGTCTGGCGGCGCACGTGCAGGTGGGCGCGCGCAGCGTCGTAGTTCGCTCGCGCAGCGGCGCGCCGATCGATCTCGCCATCCGCATCACCACGAGCTCGGCCGCGCTTACTCCCATTGGGCGCGACGATCTGCTCAACGCCGAATTCCGCCAGTTCCTGGAGACCCAGCGGGGGGCGACCGATTCTGCCGGCGCGCTGCGGTATCGATGGCTCGAGCGCCAGGTCCGCGGCCTCGAGCTGGTGAGCTCCCGGGAGAAGCTGATGGCCGGGCTTCCCAACTTCGCGACGTACTTCGGTCGCGATATGCTGATGTCGGCTCTCATGATGGAGCCGATCTGGTCGCCGGGCATGCTCGAGCACGTGATCGGCAGTGCGCTGCGCAAGCTCGCGCCCACCGGTGAGGTGAGCCACGAGGAGGCGCTCGGCGGACAGGCCATCCGCGAGAATGCAGCCGTCTACAACGAGCGCATGGCGGAGTACGCTCGCGCGCGCCGCGCGGGTCGAACCGTTGCCGCGGACTCGGCGCTGTCGCGTGCGCGTGAGGTGCTCGCGCAGCTCGATGCCGTGCGCGAGAACTACAACATGCTCGACGACGACTTCCAGTTCCCGATCGTCGTGGCGCGCTATCTCGATGACGACCGCATCCCCGCGGAGCGTAAGCGCGCGTTTCTGCTCGAGCGTGCCGGCGCCGACACGACCACGCGGCTCACGGCGCTGCTCCGCAACATCGAATACGTCAGGAGGTCGGCCGCTCCCTATGCGGCGCAGCCGGTGGCGACCAACCTCATCGCCTTTCCGCGGCGACCCAACGGAAGCCACTTCCCTGGAAGCTGGCGCGACAGTAACGCCGGGTATGCCAACGGCCGCTTCGCGATGGACATCAACGCGATCTGGGTTCCCGAGGCGCTCTGGGCGTGTGTGCGCATCCTCGAAAAGATGCCCATGCTGAGAGACGCCGGCGCGTCGTTCCCGGATGCTCACGGGTTCACGGCGGCAGCTACCGCGTGGCGCGACGCGGCGCGGCATTTCGTAGTACGGCTGTCGCCGGCCGCGGTGCGCGCAGCGGTCCGCGCCCGTCTCGCCGCGCTCCCGCGTGAAGAGCGCGCGTACTGGCAGCGTGCGATGTCGCCGAGTGCGGCCGACACGTCGGCGCTCGAGTTTCTCGCGGTGTCACTCGACGCGGCCGGTCGCCCCATTCGCGTCGCGAGCACCGATCCGGCGATGGCGCTGTTTCTCCAGGACCTCACGCCCGATCGCGTGCGGCGCGACCTCGACATCTTCATCCGGCCCTACCCGATCGGCCTGCTCGTCGCCAGGCTCGGTCCAGTGGTCGCGAACGATGCGTACGCGCCAGCCTCGGTATGGGAGGCATTCCGAAAGGATCAGTACCATTCACCTCGCGTGGTCTGGGGACGCGAGGTCAATCTTCTCTTCCTTGCCCTCGCACGGCAGATCGGCGACGCCTATGACGACGCCGGCCAGCTGCGCACTACCGTGTCGCCATCGCACGTGGCTGCGCTCGATGCCGCGCTCCGCCAGACGCTGGACGCCGTCGAGGCCTCCGGGCTCTCGCATAACGAGCTCTGGAGCTACCGCATTGTGAATGGCGCGCTCACGCCGGTTCGGTATGGCTCGAGCTCCGACATTCAGCTCTGGAATCTCACCAATCTCGCGGTGCAGTTCCGCCTGTCGCAGCTGCCGAGACCGTGACGGGGGGGATGCGCCTCGCGGTCGCGTGCATCGCGCTCGCGGTCGCCGCGTGTGGCGGCCGCGAGAGTGCGAGCGGCCGTACGGTGATCACGATCTCGAGCAGCGTCGTGGGCACCGATGGTCCCCTGCTCCGGCGACAGCTCGACCGGTTCATGCAGCTGAACCCGAGCATCGAGGTCCGGTTGCATCGCGTGTCGGATGACGCGACCCAGCGCCATCAGCTCTTCGTGCAGTGGCTCAACGCGCGCGCGGGAGATCCCGACGTGCTCGAGCTCGATGTCGTCTGGACCTCCGAGTTCGCTGCGGCCGGCTGGCTCCTTCCGCTGAAGGATCCGTCGATCGACACGGCGGCGTTCTTTCCAGGAACGCTCCGCGCGTGCCGCTGGGCGGGGGATCTCTACGCCCTCCCCTGGTATGCTGACGTCGGCCTCCTCTACCGACGCACCGATCTGGTGCCGAGGGAGCCCGCGTCGCTGGACGAGCTGGCGGCGTTCGCGCAGCGCGGTGTCGCGAGCGGCACCGTGCCATTCGGCATCGCGTGGATGGGCGCGCGCTACGAAGGGCTCGTGACAGTGTTTCTCGAATACCTCGGCGGCTTTGGCGGCCAGATCATGGACGACTCGATGAACGTCCGCGTCGACGGGCCCGAGGCGGTGCGCGCGCTGGCGTTCATGCGGGACCAGATCAGCCGGTGGAAGATCGCTCCGAACGACGTGCTCACCTGGCACGAGGAGGAGACTCGGTTCGCCTTCCAGAACGGGCGCGCGGTGTTCATGCGCAACTGGCCATATGCGTACACCGCGATGGCGGACTCGTCGCAATCGCGCGTGGCTGGAAAGTACGCGGTGTCACCGATGCCCGCGGCTGCCGGCGGCCGTCCGACCGCTGCGCTGGGCGGAGCGCAGCTGGCCATCAACCGGTGGACCGAGGATCCCGAAGCAGCCTTCGCGCTGGTGCGGTTCATCACCGCGCCCGAGCAGCAGCTGGAAAGAGCCGTTGCCATTGGGGAATTTCCGACGCTGCGAGCCGTCTACGACGAGCCGTCGCTGCGTGCGGCGCTCGCCATACCCGCCGACGACGCGAGGCGCGCCGTCGAGAGTGCGACTCCGCGGCCGGTGACGCCGCTCTACACGCAGCTCTCGGAGATTCTCCAGATCGAGCTGCACCGTGCGCTGGCCGGCCAGATCACGCCGGAGGCCGCGCTCACCGCCGCGGCGCAGAAGATGAACGCGGCCATCGACAGAACGGGCCTGCGCGAGCACATGTTCGGCCGACCCGTCACGTCGTCGCGATGAGCGCACGAGCGGATCCGCGCCTGACGCAGGATCGGCGGCTGGCCTTCGCGTTCGTCACGCCCGCGGTGAGCGTGATCGCGCTGATCGCGATCTTCCCGCTGGTGTGGACGGTGTGGAACTCGCTGCACCTGCAGGATCTGCGGATGCCCTGGCTCGGGCGCCCGTTCATCGGCGTCGACAACTACGCGGAGCTCGCACGCGATCCGCGATTCTGGTCGTCGCTTGGACATACACTCTTCTTTACCGTCGTCACGGTATCGCTCGAGCTCGTGCTCGGCCTGGTGATCGCGCTGGCGATGAACAGCGCATTCCGCGGGCGTGGCTTCGCTCGGGCGACCTCGCTTCTTCCCTGGGCGATCCCAACCGTCGTCGCCGCGCTGCTCTGGCGCTTCATGTTCGACTCGCAGGCCGGCATCGCGAACGCGCTGCTCGTCGCCATCGGCGTGCTCGAGCGCCCCATGGTGTGGTTCATCGAGGCGACCACCGCCTGGATTCCGGTGATCCTGTCCAATGTCTGGAAGACGACGCCCTTCGTCGCGATCCTCCTGCTCGCCGGACTCCAGAGTATTGACAAGAGTCTCTACGAGGCTGCTGAAGTCGACGGCGCGAGCGCGTGGTGGCGGCTCTGGCACATCACGATTCCGCTGCTCAAGCCGACGATCTTCGTCGCGCTGATCTTCCGCACGCTCGACGCGTTCCGCGTCTTCGACCTGCTCTACGCGCTCACCGGGGGCGGTCCAGGGACTGCGACGGAGCCGATCGCGCTCTACACGCACACGATCATTCTCCAGCACCTCCGATTCGGCTACGGCTCGGCGCTTTCGGTCGTGGTGTTCGTGATCACGTTTGGATTGGCGCTGATCTATATCCGCGGGCTCGGGCTCCGTCTGAGCGGAGAACAGCGATGACGGCCCGCGCCGAGCGGCCGTGGCTGCGGACGCTGATCGTGGTGGCGCTGCTCATTCCCATCGCCTTTCCTCTATACTGGGCGCTGGTCGCCTCACTCACCTCCGAGGCGGCACTCTTCAGCGATCCCTCGATTTGGCCCGCCGATCCGATTCTCTCGCACTATCGCGCCCTGTTCGCGACGCGCGATTTCTGGACTCCGGTGCGCAACTCGTTGGTGGTGGCTGGAGTGACGACCGTGTTCTGCGTCACCGTCGGCTCGCTCGCCGCCTACGCGCTCGCGCGCCTCGAGTTCCGCGGCAAGGCGTTGATTCTGGGATTCATCCTCGCCGTGTCAATGTTCCCGCAGATCTCCATCGTGAGCCCGCTCTATCTGCTGCTGCGAGCGATGAGGCTGATCAATACCTATCCGGGACTGATCATGCCATACATGACGTTCGCGATGCCGCTCACGGTCTGGCTCCTCGTGGGATACTTCCGGCAGCTCCCAAAGGATCTGGAGGAGGCGGCGCTCGTGGATGGCGCAAGTCGTCTCGTCGCGTTCGTGAGAATCATCGTCCCGCTGGCGATGCCCGGACTCGCCACGACGGCGATTCTCACTTTCATCTATTGCTGGAACGAGTTCCTGTTCGCGCTGTCGTTCACGTTAGGCCCCGAGCGGCAGACCGTACCGGTGGCGATCGCCCTCTTCCGCGGAGAATACCAGGTTCCGTGGGGCGAGATCCTGGCCGCGTCGGTGATCGCGACGGCGCCGGTGGCCGCGATCGTGCTCATCTTCCAGCGGCGAATCGTGCAGGGACTGACGTCCGGGGCCGTGAAGGGGTAAACAGAACTGCGTACTGCGCAGTCGCTCTACTTCCACTTCCTCCGCGACGAACATCATGCGCCGAGTCCTCACCACATGCCTCCTTGTCGCCGCGGGATGCGATGCCCCCGACCCGCCATCGCGGGAGCCGGCCCGCGACACTGCCGCGGCCGCGGCGCGCGCCGATTCGCAGGTCACCTGGACCGTTCGGCCCATCGTCAACGCGCCGCGATATTTCGTCCTCAGCGATTGGGTGACCGACGACACGCTCTGGGGGCTCGCGGGATCGAATCCGGTCGACATTCACGCGCCGTCCGGCGCCGGACGCCCATGGGGCATACGGGCCTCGGGCGCTCGCCGATCGCGCGATGGCAGCGCGCTCGCGTGGGTGGACACGACCGGCATCTGGATCATGCGGCGGGGCGGACGCGCCCGCCGTGTGCTACGGTTCTCGTCGCTTCCGCAACGACCCGCCGGAGATCCCACCTTCGACATCCACTGGGCGCCTAACGGGCGCCGCCTGCTGACGTCGTGGGCCGAGGAGGGCAGCGTCACCCACGCGCTCGTCGACACGACGAGCGGGGGCCTCGAGCCACTCGCATTGCGCCTCCCCGGGTATTCGCCGCCGGCGGTCACGCTGTGGCTCGATGACCGCCGCATCCTCTTCACCGTGCGTGCCGTTGGAGGGAGGGATGGCACCACGGGGTATCGCGAATCGGGGTGGCGCAGCGACATCGCGCTGCATGACCTCGGCACGCATCAGTTCGATCGCGTCACCTCGGTGAACGATGGCGCGTTTCTCGAGCCTGTCACCGCCTGGGGCGACACCGTCCTGGCCACGCGGCGCCTCTCTGGGGACACACTGGCGACCTTCGCGCTGTTCGATATGCGCACATGGGCCGAAACGCCCAGCGGGTTGCCGCGTGGCACCGCCGCCTCGGTCAGCCGCGATGGTGAGCGGGTCGCCGTATTCCGGTCGGACAATCTCTTGAGTCAGGTCCTGATCCGCGCTCGGCGGCCAGGCGCCGCGTCGGCCGCGCCACTGCTCATTCCCGGTCGCGTCACGGGCGCGGCGTGGTCGCCTAACGGGCGCGCCCTCGCCGTCTCGACGATGGCGGAGGAGCCGGTCGAAGGAACACCCGGCGACGTCCGGGCCGTTTACCGACTCTCGGTGATCGAAGCCCCCTAGCTGGCAACCTTCCGACGTTCGGCAGGCACCGCGCGAGGCAGCCGAACGGTAAACGTCGAGCCGCGGCCGAGCTCGCTTACGGCGGTGAGGTCGCCGCCCATGGCGCGCGCCAGCTCGCGACTGATCGCGAGTCCGAGTCCCACCCCCTCCTTGCGCGGCTCCCCAAAGCGTCCTGCCTGAACGAACGGATCAAAGATCGTCGCCATCCGGTCGGGCGCGATTCCCGGGCCTGTGTCGGACACGCGAATGATCACATCGTCTTCCGTGGCATTGAACTCGACCGTGATCGATCCGTCGGTGGTGAACTTCACCGCATTGGTGAGCAGGTTGAGCAGGATCTGCGTCGCACGCTCGCGATCCACGCGCATCAGCACATTGGACGGGCCGGGCCGGAACTCGTACTTCAATCCTTTCGCGGCGATCTGCGGGGCGACGAGCATGCGAAGCTCGGCCAGCGTCTGGTTCACCGGCACGTCGGTGGGATCAATGGTGAGACGGCCCGCCTCGATCTTGGCATAGCTCAGGATGTCGTTGATCAGCGCCAGCAGGTGATCCTCGGCTCTCCGGATGCGCTGCATGGCCGACACCTGCGCGTCCGTCACCGGGCCGTAGAGCCCGTCACGCACGAGATCCGCGTAGCCACCGATTGCGTTGAGCGGGGTGCGCAGGTCGTGCGACATGGCGGCGAGAAACTCGCTCTTCGCGCGGTTGGCGTTGTCCGCCTCCGCCCGGGCGGCGGCGATCTCCTCGCGTGCGCGAACCTTGTCGGTGACATTGACCGCGTGCACCATGATGCCGAACGTCTCGCCACTCGCGCGCTTCAATGGCTGGTAGACGAAGTCGACGTACAGGCTCTCGGGCAGCCCGTCCCGATCGCGATCCAGCTGAACCAGCGACTCGCGGGCCTTGAACGGCTGCCCGGTCGCGTAGACGGATTCGAGGATCTCGAAGTATCCCTGATCTTTCAGCTCGGGCATCGCCTCGCGGATCGGCTTCCCGAGGATCTTGCGATGACCGGTGAGCGTGGCGTAGCGCGGGTTCACCACCGTGAAGATGTGGTCGGGCCCCTCGAGCACGGTAATCGCCGCCGGCACCTGCATGAACACCTCGTAGAGCTGCTGCCGCTGCGCCTTCGCCTCGGCGAGCGCGAGGTCGCGGGCTTCTTCCGCCGCGCGAAGATCCTGGACGTCGGTGTTCGATCCGAACCATTTCACGACGCGGCCGTCGGCGTGGAATTCCGGCATGGCGCGCCCGATGTGCCAGTGGTAGTCGCCATCAGTGCGCCGCAGGCGGAACTCCACCTCGTACGGCTCGGCCGTGGCCAGCGAGCGCGTCCACGTCTCGAGCACCCGCGCGAGATCGGCGGGATGGATCACGTCCTGCCATCCCATGCCGATCATCTCGTCGAAGGTGCGGCCAAAGTACTCGAGCACGCGAGCGTTCACGTAGTCGAGCTTTCCGTCAGGCGTCGCTGTCCATACCTGGTTAGGCACGGAGTCCGCAAGGCGACCCTCGGCGCGATCGCCGGGAACGACCGGCACTGATCGGGCTTGATCCGCCGAGTCGATGCTCATCATCGTCACTATTCCCTCTCCAGCCAATGCACGCGGGCCTGGGGCGCATCGACGAGAGGTTCTCACGACCCGCCACCGCGCTGAGCCTGAAAAGTGCACGCAAGGAGGGGGCCGGGCGGCGGAAGATCAAAAAAAAACAGAGAGCGCTGACTGCGCGCTCTCTGTTTCTCCATTGCATTGGGCGTCCGTGCCTTCCTTACTCCTCCTCATCCTCGTCGGGAGCGACTCCTGCCGGCTCCTCGCCGTCCAGGACCTCCGACCGATCGTCATCGGAGACGACGCGGGCGACATCCATCACCAGGTCGCCCTCGTCGAGATTGACGAGGCGCACGCCCTGGGTGTTGCGCCCGCTCACGCGGATTCCCTTCACTGGCATTCTGATGATGATCCCGAGCTTCGTGATCAACATGAGCTCGTCGTCTGACAGCACTTCCATGAGGGCGACGACGTCACCCGTTTTCTCGGTGCGGTGCACGGTGATGATCCCCTTCCCGCCCCGTTTCTGAACCCGGTACTCGTCGATGCCGGTGCACTTGCCCATCCCCTTCGAGGTTACGACGAGCAGCGTGGCCTCGCGCTTGACGACGACCATCCCGATGACCTCGTCGTCCTTGGCGAGCTCGACGCCCTTCACGCCCGTCGTGTCGCGACCCATTTCCCGCACGTCGGCTTCATGGAAGCGAATCGACAGGCCGTGCTTCGTCGCCAGCACGATGTCGTTCGTGCCCGAGGTGATCTGTACGTCCCACAGCTCGTCCCCGGACTCGATCTTGATCGCCTTGATGCCGGTCGTGCGCGGATTCGCGTACTGCGAGAGCGCGGTTTTCTTCACCGTGCCGCCCTTCGTCACGAAGAGCAGGAACTGATCGTCGCGAAACTCCCGCACCGGCACCATGGCCGAAATCTTCGTGTCGGCGGTGACGTTGATGAGGTTGACGATCGGTTTGCCCTTCGCCGCGCGGCCGGCCTGCGGGATCTCGTGCACCTTGAGCCAGAAGCAGCGACCGTCCTCGGTGAAGACGAGGATGTAGTCGTGCGTGGATGCGATGAAGAGGTGCTCGACGAAATCCTCATCCTTGAGCCCCTGACCGTTGAGGCCCCGCCCGCCTCGACGCTGCTTGCGATACGTCGACACGGACGTGCGCTTCACGTACCCCGAGTGCGACACGGTGACGACCATGTCCTCCTCGGCGATCAGGTCTTCGATCGTGAACTCGCCTTCGTCGCTCGTGATCTCGGTGCGCCGCTCATCACCGTACGTCTCGGCGAGCTTCGCGAGCTCGTCCTTGAGGATTCTCATCCGGCGGGGCTTCGAGGCGAGGATCTCGCGGAACTCCTTGATCATCCCGCGAACCTCCTTGAGCTCCTCCTCGAGCTTCTCGATCTCGAGGCCGGTGAGCTTCGCGAGGCGCATGTTGAGGATCGCCTCGGACTGCTTCTCGGAGAGCTTGAAGCGCTTTTGGAGCTTGTCGCTCGCCTCGGGCGTGTCCTCGGCCTTGCGGATGATCTTGATCACTTCGTCGATGTTGTCGACGGCGATCTTGAGACCCTCGAGGATGTGCTCGCGCTCGAGCGCCTTGTCGAGGTCGAACTGCGTGCGCTTGACGATGACGTCGTGGCGGTGGGCGATGAAGTGCTCGAGGATCTCCTTGAGCCCCATCACCTTCGGCACGAGCTGCTTCGTTCCCGCGTCCGGCACCAGCGCCAGCATGATGACGCCGAACGTCGCCTGCATCTGCGTGTGCTTGTAGAGCTGGTTGAGCACCACGCGCGGAATCGCGTCGCGCTTGAGCTCGATCACCACCCGCATGCCGTCCCGATCCGACTCGTCACGCAGGTCGCTGATCCCGTCCATCTTCTTGTCGCGCACCAGCTCGGCGATGTTCTCGACCAGGCGCGCCTTGTTGACCTGGTAGGGGATCTCGGTGACGACGATCTGCGACTTGTTCGATGACTCCTTCTCCTCGATCACGGCCCGAGCGCGCATGACGATGCGGCCGCGTCCCGACTCCTGGTATTCCTTGATCCCGGATTTTCCGTAGATGTAGCCGCCGGTGGGGAAGTCTGGCCCCTTGATGTGGCGGCGCAGGTCGCCCGTCGTCGCCTCGGGGTTGTCGATCAGGACGCCGATCGCGTTGACGACCTCGCGCAGGTTATGCGGCGGAATGTTCGTCGCCATGCCGACGGCGATACCGGCCGAGCCGTTGACGATGAGATTGGGAATGCCCGAGGGGAGAACCTTGGGCTCCTGGAGTCGATCATTGAAGTTCGGCGCGAAATCGACCGTCGCCTTGTCGATGTCGGCGAGCATCTCCATCGCGATGCGCGTGAGCCGCGCCTCGGTGTATCGATAGGCCGCCGGCGGGTCACCGTCGACCGATCCGAAGTTCCCCTGTCCATTGACGAGCGGATAGCGCAGCGAAAAGTCCTGCACCATGCGCACGAGGGCATCGTAGACCGATGTGTCTCCATGCGGATGGTATTTGCCTAACACATTGCCGACGACGGTTGCCGACTTCTTGTAGGGACGGCCTGGCACGAGGCCGAGCTCGTTCATCGCGTACAGCACGCGACGGTGGACGGGCTTGAGTCCGTCGCGCACGTCCGGGAGGGCGCGCGAGACGATCACGCTCATCGAATAGTTGATGAACGACTCGCGGATCTCCTCGTCGATGAGGCGGGAAACGATCCGTTCGCGGTTGTTCGGAGCGGTCATGGGCTGCTGCGGGGGGAGACGAATTTCGCCGCGGTCGCGGAGCCCGAAATATAGCCGCGCGAGCGCCGTAAATCAACGCCGGCGTGCTTCGCTAAGTTATTGTGTAGTAGGCAGTTATGCCCATGGAATGCCGTCGCGCGAAGGCCCTACGGCGATAGAACCCCGACCGTCACTCGCGACGCCTGCGCACGAGTGCGATGCACGCGGTGCGTCGCCTTTCTGAAATCGCTCTCCTTGGCCTGGTAGATGTCGACGAACGTCTGCGGGTTGCGATCGACCAGCGGGAACCAGGAGCTTTGCACCTGGATCATGATGCGATGCCCGCGCTGGAACGTATGAAAGACATCGGGGAGCTCGTATTCGACCTTCGTGACCCGACCCGGGACGAACGCCTCGGGACGCTCGAACGAGTTGCGGAATCGTCCTCGAAAAAGCTCGCCCCGAACGAGCTGTTGATAGCCGCCTAACCGGATCCTCTGCGAAGCCCAGAGCTCGGGATCGAGCGTGGGAAGGCTATCCGGGTAGACGTCGATCACCTTCACGACCCAGTCGGCGTCGGTGCCTGTCGTGGACACCCAGAGCGTCGCCGTGATCGGACCCGCGATCGTCACATCTTCCGTGAGCGGCGGCGTCTGGTACACGAGCACGTCCGCTCGCGTGGCCGCAAAGCGCTGGTCATCCACCATGTGCTCGATGCTCATCCCTGGCGTGACGTAGCCGACATAGGGCACGGGATGCGCGGGGTCGCTCACGAAGTCGTCGGCAGCTGCACGCACCGCTGTTGGCGCCTCGAACGACAACCCTCCCGACTCGCGAAGGTGGAGCGAGCGCCGGCGCACTCCGCGCGGCGGCCAGGCATCGAATCGCCGCCACCGGTTCGCGCCCGCTTCGAACACGATCGCCTCGGGCAGTTTCGGATCCGGCCCATCCTTCATGAAGTGATTGAAGAACGGAATCGCGATGCTGTCCCGGAAATACGGTCCCGTCGGCGGGTAGCGCACGGCGCCGAGCGCGTCACCTGGCCCGCCCGACCATTGCCCATGAAACCACGGACCCATCACCAGCATGTTCGTGATGCCGGGATTCTTCTCCTCGATCGACTGATAGACCTTGAGCGGCCCGTACAGGTCCTCCGCGTCGTACCATCCGCCGACGGTCATGACCGCCGGCGGCATGTTCCGGAGATGCGGCAGCAGGTTACGCGCCTTCCAGAAGGCGTCGTAGGTGGGATGCGCCACGACATCGTTCCAGAAGCGGATGCTGTCGCCGTACCACCTCGCCTTGACGTTAGGCAGCGGCCCGAGGTTCAAGAAGAATTGGTAGCCGTCGGGCGTTCCGATGTTCATTCCTCGCCGACCTTCCGCGGTCGGAGCGGGACGCGGCTGCCCGAACCCCGAGAAGAAGTGGAAGGTGTGCGCCAGGTAGAGGGCACCGTTGTGGTGAAAGTCGTCGCCGATGAACCAGTCGGCCACCGGCGCCTGCGGCGAGATCACCCGCAGCGCCGGATGGTGATTGATCCCCCCGGTCGCCGAGTAGAACCCGGGATAGGACACACCCTGCATGGCGACGCGTCCGTTGTTTGCCGGGACGTTCTTCACCAGCCAGTCGATCGTGTCCCAGGTGTCCGTGCTCTCGTCGATCGGTGCCGCGCCGCCGTTGGTCGCTCGCGGAGCCGCGCCCTGCGCGGTCGTCACCTGCGGGCGCACGTCGACGAATTCGCCCTCCGACATGAAGCGGCCACGCACGTCCTGGAACGCGATGATGTATCCCTGCTGTGCCATTGCCAGCAGAAAGCCGCCGAGCTGCACGTAGTTCGTGTCACCGTACGGGCCGGCCGAATAGGGCGTCCGTCGCAACAGGATCGGATGCCGCTGCGCGGTGTCCTTGGGAACGTAGATCGTCGTGAAGAGGTGGACGCCATCGCGCATGGGGATGCGCGCCTCGCGCTTCACGAAGTTGTTCCGGACGTAGAGCGTGTCGTCTTCTTGCTGCGCGGCGAGGGGGGCCGCCGTGAAGAGGGCAGCGAGGAAAACGCGCTTCATCATGCGAGCGGCTCCGGCAAGGGACAGGGACAACATGCGGAGAGCGCGGCATGGGCGCCACGCTCTCTGAACGTACCAACCTGTTCGGATGCTGTTACCGACCAGTCATCCCGGACTACGAGCGATAGTACTCCTCGATGGTCATCCGGATGACGCGCGCGCGCTTCGCCGACATGGAGTCGACCGCCGCGAGATCGGGAGCCTCGGCGAGCAGCGCTGTCTTGAGGTCGATGATCGCTCGCTCGATCGGAAGCGATCGGCGCCGCGTGTCTTCGGAGAGGAGCCGCGCGGCCACGCCAAGCTCGCTCTCTGCATCAGGACTGTCCGGGCAGTGCCTGATGACCATCGCGATTTCCTGGAGTACGGCCGACCGGGAGCGAGAAAACGCGGTCGAAGCTGCTCTTTCGTCAGACATGAGACACCGTCCGGCTCAGAGGTCCGGAGCTCGGGTGTCCGAGGAGGGCGTCAATACGACCTCGAGGCAGGCGAGCAGCGATCACAGGGGCCGACTTTCGATGGCGCCCGGATTTAGAGCATACAGGGATTCGCGAGGTTGTCAAGCGAAGAGATCACTCGCGTGGACCGTCCTTCCCCGCCGATTCCAGTTGGCGTCGCTCGACGTCGTCCCGCACGTCACGCTCCGCCACCTCACGAGCGATTGCCTCCCGCTCGGCCCGCATGCGCTCGTACCACTCGCGGGTGATTCTCCCTGCCAGGTCACGGTTCCCGAGACCGAAGGCCAGCGCCAGACCGAGCGCGACGGCGCCGAACAGGATCGCGAACGCGGTCGTGACGATGTTCGTGGCGATTCCCAGCTGCTGGAGAGCCATGAACACCGCCAGCATGACGACCCCCGCCTGCCCGACCCGCGCCAGCGTGGGACCGCCGTGGATCTTTCCCGCGGAGGCCAGGATCAACCCGTCGACGAACTCCCCCAGCACGATCCCGACGAGAATGATGATGATTGCCGCGATCACGCTCGGCAGATAGCTCACCAGCTCGCTGAACACCTCCGCCAGCGCCGTTAGGCCGAGCGCGTTGGCGGCGACCGTCAGCACCACGAACATGACGAGCCAGAACACGATGTTCGCGAATACCTGCGATGGCGTGAAGCGCCGGCCCGTCTTCGCCATGGCGTCCATGACGCCGCCGCGCTCGAGCCAGCGGTTCAGTCCCACTCTGGCCAGGGTGCGATCGATCCCCTTCTCGAGCAGCTTCGCGAGCAGGTATCCCGCGAAGACGATGATGAGCGCGCCGATCAGCGCGGGAAGCAGCTGCCCGAGATCGGCGAAGGAGGCGCGGAGACGCTCGGCGAAATCCATGAAGTGGGGTGTCAGGACCGGGAATCAGGAACAGGAATATGTACTCAGGTCCTGGTTCCCCGTGCCCGGTCGAAGATGACGCTTCGGCGACAGGAAGGGCAGATCAGCCAGGTTCGCCGACGCGCATAGCCCAGGCCGAAGGAGCCTCCGCCGATCGGGCGAGAGGTCATGGCGACGCCACAGCGTGGGCAGGTCGCCGCGGAATCGCGCACCCAGCTCTCGCGAATCACTCGCTGCTCGTCGGACTCGTACTGCGCCTGCTCGGTCATCCCTCGTCGACGGGGAAATCGAGCGGCTCCAGGCGCTTCGCCGGTTGCGCGGCCTCCGGCCGTCCTTCGATCTCCCCTCGCGGACCCGGCTCCCGCTCCACCGCCTCGCGAAACCGCGATAGCTCGAATTTGTAATGCGCGAGCACGAGCGGGCGCCCGATCGTGTTCCACACGGTCCAGGCCGCGACCGAGTCGTCGGTGACGTCGTACGCGCGTCGTACGATGGTCTCCGCCCCGTCGGCGACGAAGCTCCATCGCTCGCTTCCCGTCCACGGCCCCTCGAACGACAGCACCACCTCACGATCGGTGATCGCCTCGACGACGTAGTCGAATCCGACCGCGCCCAACGCCTCGAGGCGGAACCGATCGCCCGGCGAGAGGGTTGGCGACGCCCCGCGGGCCAGCAGCGCCATATCCGGCGCGATCCACGCGCGCATGCGCTCGACCGTCAGCAGGTGATGCATGGCCTGCGGAATCGTTGCGCCGACGGCGATCATTTCCTCAATACGACTCACGGGTCGTGTCCCTCGAATGCGGAATTCGGAATGCGGAATGGCAGCTGAGACGCCGCGATTCGGTATCGCCGGTATCCGTCTTCCGCATTCCGAATTCGGCTCTCAGTCTTCACTCACCCGTACGACGACCTTGCCAAAGTGTTTCCCGCTCGCGAGGCGGTGAACGGCCTCCGCACCTCGCTCGAGGTCGTGGACCGAATCAATGGGCGGGAGAAGGCGTCCCTCGCGCAGGTGCTGGGTGATGGAATCCATCTCGTCATCGTTGCCCATCGTCGAGCCCATCAGAGACCACTGGTTCCAGAACATGCGGCGGATGTCGGTCTCGACGAACGGCCCCGACGTCGCGCCGCACGTCACCAGCCGACCGCGGCGTCCGAGCGCCTGCAGCGATCGCGCCCAGGTGTCCTTTCCCACATTGTCGATGACGACGTCGACGCCCCGCTTGCCGGTGCGCGTCCGGATCTCCTTCGCGACATCCTGCGTCCGATGATTGAGCGTTTCATCGGCGCCCAGTGCTTTGGCGCGCCGAAGCTTGTCGTCATTGCCGGACGTCACCCACGTCGTTGCGCCAAACATCGTCGCGATTTGCATCGCGGCCAGCGCGACGCCGCCTCCGATCCCCCAGATGAGTACGTTATCGCCGCGCTGAACCCGTGCACGCGTGACCACCATGCGCCACGCCGTGAGCGTCGCGAGGCTGAACGCCGCTGCCGCATCCCAGGGAATCGAGTCGGGGATGATGCGCACGTTGGTCGCGGGCACGACGACGTAATCGGCGATCGTCCCCGGCAGGTGCTCGCCGAGCAGCCGGTACTTGATGCACAGCGACTGCTCGCCCTTGATGCAGTATTCGCAGGTACGATCCGAGATCCCCGGATTGATGATGACGCGGTCGCCACGACGGATTCCCTTGACCGCGGACCCGATGTCGTCCACGAGGCCGGCCCCATCACCGCCCATGATCCAGGGCGGCGTGATGACGACGCCGGGGAGCCCTTCGACCACGAACAGATCGAGACGATTGAGCGCCGCCGCACGGATGCGGATCCGCACCTCGTCGGGAGCGCGAATGACCGGCTCGACGACGTCCGTTCGATATTGCAGCTGCTCCAGCCCACCGTGGGCGGAGATCGTCAGTGCTCGCACGCGAAGACTCGGGGTTATATTTTCGGCAGAATCCTATGCCGGCACGTGGCGGCGAGCAATCGGAAGCACACTCGGGGATCACTGCATCATGACTGCGATTCAGGTGCCGGCTCTCGGCGAATCCATTGTCGAAGGAACGATCGCGCGGTGGCTCAAGAACGAGGGCGACGCCGTGCAGAAGGGTGACGCGCTCGTCGAGCTCGAGACGGACAAGATCAACGTCGAGGTGCCCGCGCCGGCGTCGGGGGTCCTCGCGAAGCGCCTCAAGAATGACGGCGACGTCGTGAAGGTCGGCGAGACCCTGGGCGAGCTCGACGAGGCGGCCGTGCCGGCAGCCGCCGGCGCGACCGCGCAGCAAGCGCCGGCTGCGACGAGGACGGAAGGAGCGCCGTCGGCGCCGGCTGCGCCGGCACCCGCTCCACCACGCGCCGGAGGCGGAGAGACGAAGACGTCCCCGTCCGTTCGGCGCGTCGCTGCCGAGACGGGAGTCGACCCGGCGCAGGTGGAGGGAACCGGCCGTGATGGCCGCGTCACCAAGGGCGACATGCTCGCCGCGTCGGCGACGGCGCCCGGTCGTGTGGCGCCCTCGGCGCCCGCAACGCCGCCGGCCCCGCCAGCGCCTTCAGCGCCTCCAGCGCCTAAGTCCCCCGCGCCTTCCGGTTCTCGAGAAACGCGCGAGAAGATGTCGACGCGCCGCAAGCGCATCGCGGAGCACCTGCTCGAGGCGCAGCGCAGTACGGCGCATCTCACGACGTTCAACGAAGTCGACATGACCGCGGTGATGCGCCTGCGCGACCGCTTGAAGGAGCGCATCGAGAAAGAGCAAGGCGTCAAGCTCACCTTCATGCCCTTCTTCGTGCGCGCGGCGTGCATGGCGCTGAAGTCGTATCCGATCGTCAATGCGCAGATCGACGGCGACTCCATCGTCTACAAGCACTACGTCCACATGGGCGTCGCGGTCGCCTCGGACCAGGGGCTGGTCGTTCCGGTGATCAAGGACGCCGACACGAAGGGATTGCTACAGATCTCCCGCGACATCATCGACGTCGCGAAGCGCGCGCGCGACGGCAAGCTCTCGATGGACGATCTCACCGGTGGCACGTTCACGATCACGAACGGCGGCGTCTTCGGCTCGCTGGTGTCGACCCCGATCCTCAACTCCCCGCAGTCGGGAATTCTCGGCCTGCACAAGATCCAGGACCGCCCTGTCGCGCTCGATGGCAAGGTGGAGATCCGCCCGATGATGTACGTGGCGCTGTCGTACGATCACCGGATCGTCGATGGCCAGCAGGCGGTGCTGTTTCTGGTGCGCCTGAAGGAGCTGGTCGAGGAGCCGGGGGGAATGCTGGTGGACTGATCGCGCTCGAATGCGGAATGCGGAATGCGGATTTCTACGAGAGGTACGAGTGGTCTGAGGGCTCCGAACGGAGGAATTCGGAGCCCGCTTCATTTCTTACGCTCCACTGGCACCATCACCAGCAGCAGCCGCCTGATTTCCGCTAGCGTTGCACGTCGAACGCTGAGGATTTCGTCAGAGAGCACGTGACGTCCGGCCTGGTACCAGACCGCTGCTTCTCGAGCGGACCCCAGCGCGTATTCGAAGATGCGTGCCCGATCGCGGCCGGATGATCGACTATATCCCTCCGCCATGTTTGCCGAGACAGACCAAACCGCTCGGTACAGTTGCGACGCGACGGGCCGCGTTACCCCGTTAGCCACAGGGCGCGTGCGTCGTCCCACGCCATGTCGCCGAGGTAGGAACTGAGCCGATATGCTGACACACGCCACAACGGATCTGCGGTGACATTGGGCTGCAACGCTGATGCCCACCTGAGATAATGGGGTGAACCCAGGATTGACTCCAAGGAGACCTGCGCAGTCGCTGTCAATTCGACCATAAAGCGTTCGCCGCTACTGCTGGTATCCGGATCCCGCATTCCGCATTCATTCACCGCCATACATCTTTCCCATGACCATTCGCAATCCGAATTCCGCATTCCGCATTCCGACTCGATGCCTCCAGCCACAGCCGACGTCCTCGTCCTCGGAGCCGGTCCAGGCGGCTACGTCGCCGCCATCCGCGCCGCCCAGCTCGGCCTCGCCACCGTCTGCGTTGAAAAAGACAAGACACTCGGCGGAACGTGCGTGAACGTCGGATGCATCCCCTCCAAGGCGATGCTGCAATCCTCGGAGCATTACGAGTTTCTGCGAAACCATGCGGCCGACCATGGGCTGGTCGTCGGCGAGGTTCGCGTTGATCTCGCGCGCATGCTCAAGCGAAAGGACGACGTCGTTGGGCAGAACACGAAAGGCCTCGAGTTTCTGTTCAAGAAGAACAAGATCACCTGGGCGAAAGGGGTCGGGACGCTCGAGCGCGACAACGTCGTGAGCGTGAAGGGCGAAGACGGGAACACGACCACGTACCAGGCCAAGTCCGTCATCATCGCGACTGGGTCGGAGCCGATTGCGCTTCCCTCGCTGGAGTTCGACGAGGACCGCGTGCTGTCCAACGTCGGCGCGCTGCGAATTCCGGAGGTGCCCAAGCACCTCATCGTCATCGGCGGGGGCGTGATCGGGCTCGAGCTCGGTTCGGTGTGGCGGCGGCTCGGTGCCAAGGTCACCGTGGTCGAGCTCTTCCCGACGATTCTTCCGGGAATGGACGCCGACGTGATCAAGGAGATGGATCGCGTCCTTCGAAAGCAGGGGATGGAGATTCGCACCGACGCGCGGGTAGTCGGCGGCAAGCGAGAGGCGGATCGCGTCCGCATCGAGGTCGAGCAGAGCGGCAAGCTGGAGACGCTCGAGGGAGACTACGTACTCGTGTCGGTGGGACGACGACCCATGCTCACCGGCGTCGACGCGAAGGCACTCGGCATCGCGACCGGCCGCCGGGGTGAAATCGTCGTCGACGATCAAATGCGCACCAACGTTCCCAACGTATTCGCGATCGGGGACGCCATTGGGGGAAAGCTGCTCGCGCACAAGGCGGAGGAGGAGGGCGTCGTCGCCGCGGAAGTGATCGCGGGCAAGCCGGCGCGCATGCACTACCGGTCGATTCCGTCCGTGGTGTACACGTGGCCCGAGGTCGCGTCGGTGGGTCTCACCGAGGAGGAAGTGAAGCAGAGTGGACGCGAGTACCGCTCTGGGAAGTTCCCGTTCTCCGCCAACGGCCGCGCGCGCACGATGGGCGAATCAGCGGGCTTCGTGAAGTTCATCGCCGACGCGAAAACTGACGCGTTGCTCGGCGCGCACCTCGTCGGCCCCAACGTGTCGGAGCTCGTGGCGGAGGTGGTGATGGCGTTCGAGTTCGATGGATCCTCGGAAGACATCGGGATCACCGTGCACGCGCATCCAACGCTGGCGGAGACGGTAAAGGAGGCCGCGCTCGGCGTGCTCGGTCGGTCGATTCACATCTGATCAACGGAATGCCGTTGCGGTTTCTGCGGCCCTCGGCGGGCATCTGCCGTTTCGTCCTTCTTGGCCTCGGGCTCTCCGCCTCCGCGCTAGCAGCTCAACGCAGCGAACGCGGTCATATGACGTGGGATGGCATCGAGCGCACGTACACCATCCGCGTTCCTTCCGCGGCCGACTCCACGCGCACGCTGCCGCTCGTCATCGCCCTTCACGGCCGCGGCGGCAGCGGCCAGCGGATGATCCACTGGTCAGGATTCGACGCGAAGGCCGATGCCGAGGGGTTCCTCCTCGTCGCACCCGACGGCACGGGGACGCCGCGCGGTTGGTCCCTCGGATTCGGATTGCCCGAGCCCATCGATGACGTCGGCTTCATTGGTGCGCTCATTGACACACTCTCGGCTCGGTATCGAGTGGACCGCGGGCGTGTGTATGTCGCGGGTCACTCGAACGGCGGCGTCCTTGCGCACCGGATTGCCGCCGATCTCTCCTCTCGCATCGCCGCTGCCGCCGTCGTCGCGGGGGCAATCGGCATGCGCTCCGGTGACGGCAGCGTCATGCGCATCGAGCCGCCCCGTGCTCCCGTGCCGATGATGATCATCCACGGCGATGCGGATGACGTCGTGCACTACGACGCCGTCGCTCTTTCGCCTCGCGGCAGCCGCCCGATCCCGGCGCCCGAGGGGGCCACGTTCTGGGCGCGCGCAAACGAGTGTGCCGTGATCCAGCCTCAGCGCGACACGCTTGCCGCCGGGAAGGCGTTGCGCGATAGCTGGATGAGTCGTTGCCGCGCTCCCGTCGTCTTCCTCACGCTCCGAGGCGGGGACCACGGCTGGCCGCTCACCAGCCGGGGCGCGGCACTCGACGCCACCGACGCCATCTGGGAGTTTGTCAGCCAGCATCGCCGTTAGGCGCTCCCGTTACCGAAGCGCGCGCATCCCCCGCCCCAGCCACTCCTCCAGCTCGGGATCGTCGGCGATGGCGTCACCAGCGACGACGACCCACGTGCTCATCGGCTTCTCGCCATCGGGAGCGAACGGCTCGACGTGCGGCGACGCCAGCGCCGCCGCGTACTCGGGGGGCGGACACTTCACGATCAGCCCGTCGTCCCACACAATGACGAACGCGGATTTCCCGAGGAGAAAGCCGCGTCCGCCGAACACGTTCTTCTGTCGGGCACCGCGAACGCTCATTCGCGCCAGCACGTCGGTGACGCGCTCGGCCAGTCCGCGATCGTAGCTCACATGCTGGGCCCCAGCATCACCGCGTTCGCGAACAGGGGAAGCAGGCCGCGCCACATGTCGCGGAAGTTGGGATCCACCGCAAACGAGATCACGCGTCCGCGGCCCACGCTCTCGGTCCACAGGAATGGCGAGTCCCCCAGTCGCGACGGAACCTCCGGCCAGAGATATCCCGCGATTCGCAGCCGAGACTCCGGTGCGTAGCGCAGGACCGACTCCCCCGCCCGCACGTCGCGCGGAAAGGTGAACACGCGGTCCGAGAAGATGTAGGCGGGGAACTCGCGCTCGACGATTCCCGCCAGCAACGGAGAGAGCGTGTCCGCGACGACACGCACGATGGCGCCAGGGACCCCGGCCGGCAGCGGCGCGCCCGCGGAGCTGTCGGCTCGCACGGAGTCGCGTCGAACGCGGAGGCGCGACAATCCGACCCGCTCGGTGGCGACCCAGGCGGTCGCTGCCTCGAGCGTCACCAGCGTGCCACCCGCCCGCACCCACGATGCAAGGCGGTCTCGACCCCCTTCGCTGAGCATGCGCTCGAAAAAGGCGCCTTGCACGGACGGAAGGACAATCACGTTGTAGTCGTCGAGCATCGCTCCGCTCACCGCGGTTGGATCGAGAATCGTGGCCGGATAGCGCAGGCGTTGATCCATCATGTACCACGCGTACCCGGCTGACTGGCCACTCACACCCGGGCCGGCGATGATCGCCACTCGTGGTTGACGCACTGGAAAGACGAGGTTGCTCCCAAGATCGAATCCCTCGTCGACCCCCGACCCCGAGAGACTCACCACCGGGGCGCCAGCGGCCGCCACATGCTGCCTGACGAGTGCGTGCAGCCGTGGCCCGTTGCCAACCACGCGCGCGACGAACGAGCCACGACCCACGCGCGAGCTGCCCGATCGAAACGCGCCCGGCTGGTACCACACGCGGACGCTGTCGCGCAGCAAGGCGGCGAGCAGCCGATAGCCTGCTTCAGTTCCACCTTCGATCGCGTAGCCATACCGCGCGCTGTCCGGAGCGGTCGCCGTCGATCGCCATGCAGTGTCCACCGGCGACGAGGTCACCGGGGCTCGCGACATCCAGGCGCGCACGCGATACGTGTACGGGAGACTCCATCCCGTCGCGTCGTAGAAGCGATCCGACCGGCCGGCCCGCCGCCGCTCCAGCTCCTCGGCGATGAACGCGGAGTCGAGCTCGGCATCCGGCTCGAGAATCGCGCGTGCGAGCCTGCCCTGCGGCTGAGCGAGGTCGACGACGTACGCCGAGGCGAGGGATCCCCCGGAACCGGGAGAATTCCCCGGATACGGCGTCGCGCTCCGGACATCCACGGAGCGTGCGAGCCCGACGACAATGCCGTTGTCGGAAAGACGACGGGCCAGCGAATCGGCACGCGCGTATGCGTCCCGCTCGATGATCACGGTGCGCGCCGCGACACGTTGCGCATCGGTTACGGCACTCCGTCGATAGGCGAGGAAATCGCGTACGCGCTGCCGCGCATTGCGAGCCGTGGCGTCGACCGTCGCCCACGCCGTCGTGTAGTGGCCCCAGGTCGCGTCGCGCAGCGTGTGGATCGTTCCATCATCGCGGCGAATCGCGCCGGCTTCGCTCGACGCCTGCTCGTACGTCATCCCGATCGCGCCGGCGTAGAGCGGCCACGAGGATCCGTAGCCCGGATAAAACTCGTCGTACCCCTCCCGCCGAAAGTACGACCAGCCATGCCGATCGAACGCCGCCGCGTTCGCCGCGGCGTACACATCCCACCAGCGGATGATCGACGGATGCACGTTCTTGTTGACCGGCGCCATGGGCGGCGGAAAGAAGTACGTGGAGTTCGACCCCATCTCGTGCAAGTCGACGGCGACGTGCGGCCACCAGCTGAGCATCGACCGAATGCGTCCGCGCGTCTCCGGATGCGACTGGATGTACCAGTCGCGGTTCATGTCGAAGTAGTAGTGGCTCGTGCGCGGCCCCGGCCAATTCGACGTGTGCGCGCGCGCATCGGGTGACGTCGGAACGCCGAACGCGGTGCGCATGCGCATGACATCCTGAACGTGTCGCTCGTGCCCGTCGGGATTCTGCGCCGGATCGATGAGCACGACCGTCTCATCGAGAACGCGTCGCGTGTCGGCGTCCGTCCCGGCGGCGAGCTGATACAGCAGCGCGATCGCCGCCTCGACTCCCGACGCTTCGTCGCCGTGCACGCTGAAGCCGAGCCACGCCACGGCCGGCAAGCGAGCGGCAATCGCGTCGAGCTCCGCCGCCGAGCCGGTGAGTGTCGCGAGCCGGGCGTTGTCGGCGCGAATCTGGTCGATGCGTCCCTGATTCGCCTCACCGGTGACGATGACCATGACGACCTCGCGCCCCTCGAAGGTGTGCGCGACCGTGTCGACCTTCACGCGCCGGCTCGTCGCCGCGAGGCGATCGAGATAGCGCATGATCATGTGATGGGGAGTGAACCGCTCGCCGATCTCGTAGCCGAGGACGCTTTGCGGCGTCGGGACGGCGGCGTCGTACGCCGCCACCTTCAGAGAAAGAATGCTGGGCCTGCAGTACGAAGGGGGAAACCGCCGAGAGAACGCCGAGAGCTATGCGACGATGCATGCGCCTGGAGAGCAATGAGGAACGAGAAACGAGGAGTGGGGAAATTGATTGAAGTGCACCACATTGGGAAGCACTTCACTCGATTTCCCCACTTCTCCTCCCTGCTCCCTCAGCCGTCCTAGAACGCGACCTTCAACCCCGCGCTGAACCCGAAGTTGTGCGCGACTTTCGGCTCGTAGTCCAGCGTCGTCGCTTCCCGGACATTGAAGCGGCCGATGTAGTCCTTCGCCATCAACCGCAGCCCGATGGATCGCGTGAGACCGAAGTCAGCCCCGGCACCGACGGTGCCCACGAAATTCGTGGCATTGGTGGAGAGACCGATCTTCACTTCGTGATGCATCGCCCCCGCGCCCAGCTGCACGAACGGGGTGAAGGCAATCGCACGCTCGGGAAGCGGCAGCGACAGCTGCAGCGCACCATCGAACATCCAGGCAGAGCTCGACCCGACGCTGATCCCATCGAGGAACGGAATGCCGATGTTGATGTCGCCGCTCGCGCGCGCCGCGTTCCCGACGAGCGCCACGTTAGGCGTGATCGCGACGCCGAGCTGGGCGCCGAGGAGCGCACCGCCAGCGTTGGAGATCGAGGTGCCGAGCGGTCCCTTCACGAAATCGCCGAACACCATGTAGCCGGCGTAGGGCGTGACTTCGATCCGGGGGGACGTTTGCGCGAACGCGCTGCGCCCGACCAGGGCACCGGCGGCAGCCAGCGAAAGAACGAGATGTCGAATCATGGAGCCTCCCGAGGGCGAAAAAGTCTATTCCCAACCAAGGCATGGATGGGACCGTCACGTGCGGCGAGCGAGTCGTACGCGTATCCTGTTCGCGCTGCTCGCGATGCGCGTCGCGCGGCGAACGCGTCGCACCGCGCGGTGTCCAAGCAATCGGACGCGCGGTGTCTCACTTGCGCGACGCTGTTCCCAGGTTCCATGGTTCCCGCCACGCCAGTGTCAGTCACGCTTCGTCCTCTCGCCGCCCCGGATGCCACGGCTGCTCGAGCGCTCGCCGATGCCGGGCTCGGCGGCGCGCCCTTCGGTGAAGCGATGCTCGCGTCACTCGAGGAGGCATTGATGTCCGCGAGCGATGAGTATCGCGGCATTGTTGCGCACGAGGGGCAGGCGATCGTCGGATTCATCGTGTTCGGCGAGATCGCGGGAGCCCACGGCGCGGGACGCGTCTACTTCGTCGCCGTCGACGCAACCGCACGTCGTCGCGGCATCGCGACCGCGCTCATGGAGGCGGCGTGTGCCGACCTTCACGCGCGAGGCTCACGCTTCGCGGTCATCGAGCTTCCGGAGGAGCCCTCTCTGGCTTCCGGCCTCGCGCTGGCTCAGCGCACCGGCTTCCGGGAGGAGGGGCGAGTGAGCGAATACGTGCGCGACGACGTGGGTCTGTTGCTCCTGCGCCGGGACCTACCCAGCACCTAGGACTCTCCCGCACTCGTGGCGGCACGGCGCTACACAGCCCGCAACTGTGTGGCGGCCAGGCAACAGTCCCTCCAAACCGCCGTGCTCTGTCACCCATGCAAGTGTAGAAAGGACAATCACTTGAATGCGGTGATGACCGGCTCGAACCGGGTCTGGAACGTGCTCGGGGTGCCCCTCGATTATGAGCCGGTCGCCGATCTCATCGTTAGCTCGTCTTCGGGCGATAGCCTGGAGTCTGTGCGTCATTGCCTCCGTGGCCGCCCCCGCCCACGCCCAGCTGGGGCGAGGCGTGGTCGCCCACGACCGTCGCGACCTGCCACTTTCACCCTCGAACACCTCGGTTCGAGGCCTCGCCGCCCGCCGTCCGCTACGCGGCACCCTCGGCATGCCGGTCATCGCCGGCACCTTCGCCGACGTCACCCCCAAGTACGACCGCGCCGTCTACGACAGCGCCTATTTCGGGGCACACGCCGGCGTCGGCCCCTACTCGGTGGCGCGGTACTATCGCGAGGTATCGTTAGGCGCGCTGACGTTCACCGGAACGACGACTCCCTGGATTCGACTCCCGCGCACGCGGGCATCGTACATCGACGGTGATGCGGCCGGAGTCTGGCAGCGCTACGGCGAGTTCGCGCGCGATCTACTCCAGCGCGCCGAAGGCATTGTCGATTGGCGACACTATGACAACGATGGGGCGGACGGCGTCCCGAACTCCGGCGACGATGACGGCGCGGTCGACATTGCGGTGCTGCTCCAGCCCGGTTCCGAATACGGCTGCGGGCCAGACAGCCTCCGCGGCTTCCGCGAAACGGGATATCGGCTGAGCCTCCTTCCGGGGTGGAACGGGCAGCCGTACGTGACGAGCGTGATGGGGGCCGACGGAACACCGATCGTGATCGACGATTTCGTCGGCGCATTTGCTGTCGCTTGTCAGGGCGATGAGATCATGCCGACGCGCGTCAACATTCCGATTCACGAGATCGGACACGTGCTGGGGCTTCCGGATCTCTACGACTACGATGGCAGCTCGTTCGGCGTGGGCGGATGGGATGTGATGGGGATCTGGGCGGCGCCGCCCGCGCGACCTCCGCATTTCGGCGCCTGGGCGCGCGAGCGCCTCGGCTGGGCGACGGTGCGTCACGTGTCGACGTCGTCGCGCGTCGAGTTGAGCCCCGTGGGGCGCGAAGGTGACATTGTTCGCATCAACCTCAACGGGGGACGCGAGCACGTGCTGCTCGAGTATCGCGCCGCCGTAGGAGCCGACGCGTCCGCACCAGGTATCGGTCTCGTCGTATGGCATGTGAATGACGCGGTGCTGGAATCTCGGTTCTGGGGCGTGAACGACGACGAGGCGCACCCAGCCGTGCGCGTCGTGCAGGCGGACGGCCGGGATGACCTCGCCGCGCGCACGAACGTTGGCGACGTCGGCGATCCGTTCCCCGGCTCGTCACTGGTCGTGGCGCTTTCGGATTCGTCGAAGCCCTGGCTGCGCACCAGCGAGGGGAGTCCGAGCGGCGTGCGCATTGATGGAATCACCATCGCTGGGGACCGAGTGAGCTTCGACGTGACGTTCACCGTCACGGCACCGGTGATCGCGGCGGCGACGACGACCGTCAACGCCTCCCTCGGGCAAACGGCATTCGCTCATGCACTTCAAGCCAGCGGCGGCTCCCCGCCGTACCAGTGGCGCGCGCTGGATGCCCTCCCTCGCGGGCTGACCCTGACTGCCGGCGGCGTGATACAGGGTGCGCCGGAGGATCTCATCAGCGCGCGCATCGCGGTGGAGGTTCGGGACGCCAAGGCGAGCAAGAGTGTCGCCGAGCTCGAGTTGCGGGTGACCATGCCGTCGCTCACGACACAGCAGGCGCTTCGTGGCGTCGCGGATCCTTCGTCGCTCGATGAAATACGGCGCCGGGCGCTCGATCTCGTTGGCAACCGGAATGGGCGTCTCGACGTCGGCGATGTCGTGCGCTTCCGGCAAATGCTCGAGACGAGCGTGACGGACGCCTCCAGCTCGCCATGACGCGCCCTCGCGGGCACCGCTACGTCGCTCTCGCCCTCGTCACATTCGGCCTGGCCTGCGGCGGCGATGCTCCGACAGCGCCTAACGAAACCGCCGAGACCGTGCGGGTGGCGCTCATCGGACTGGGCGGGAGCGACGCCGGCGCTGTGCTTGAGCTCATCGGCGCGATCAGCCAGGTCGAGTCGGCGGGAACCGGGCTTGATGTCGCCTGGGTCGCGGACGGCACGAGCTCCGCGACCGTCGTCGTCGTCGGTCCGTTATCGGAGAGCGTGGACGTGCTGATCGTCCGGCGGCCCGCCGGCCTGGAGCCGCTGCGGGCCGAGGTGCGGGAGCTTGCCAATGCCCATGGCGCCGTGGAGTCGAGCTCCTCCGCGCGCGCGATCGTTCGAGCGGTCGCTACGCCCTGAAAAAAGGACCAGCTCCCCCGTTAGGAGAGCTGGTCCTTCTGTGTGAGCTACGCGGTGACAGCCGGGACTGCTTACCGCGCGAGCAGCAGCGACGTGATCAGAACGCCGAGTGCGAGAATCGCGGCACCCACGGCAACGGCCATGGTCGGAGTGACCGCGAACTGGCGGCGCCAGAACGGCGTGATCACTCGCGGCGTTGCCTGCGGCAGCGCCTGCATGATACGATCCTGCACGTAGACGGGCGTCTTCATGCGGCGGCGCTGGTCGACTTCCGTCTCGATACGGCGCCAGAAGTCCACATCACGCGCGGTGTCGCCACGGCGCACGGCGGCTTCGGGAAGATCGCCATCCAGCCACGCCTGCACGGTCTGAGGCGTACGGCGAGTCCCCCGCGGAACTTCACGGTCGGCAAACGGGCGCGAAGGAACGGACCGCGGACGATCGCGGCCGGGCTCGCTGCGGCCCTCTCGGGGATTCAGGTCGTCGAGCATCAGGCGTACTTCTCCTCCAGGAGGACTTGGAGAGCCTCACGCGCGCGGTGCACGCGCATTTTCAGCGCCCCAACGGTGGTTCCCAATAGGTCGGCCATCTCTTCGTACGAGCGGCCTTCGACATGCTTCATCACGAACGCTTCCCGCAGCGACGGTGCGAGCGCCGATAGCGCACGATCCAGATCACTGCGCAGCTCCGAACGGTCCAGCTCTTCATCCGGCGTCGCGAACGACGAGGGTTGATCATCTTCCTCGTAGCTCAAATGCGTTCGGCGGATGTTCTTCAGCCAGTCCTTGCAGCCGTTTGCAACGATGCGGAAGATCCAGGCATCGAAGCGACCATGCACCTCGGCGAGGTGTTGATACGCTTTGATAAAAGACGATTGGAGGATATCCTCCGCTACGTCCGGACTCCCCGTCATACCGAGCGCATGCCGATAGAGGGGATCGCTGTAGCGTCCGATCAGGAGGGAGAATGCATCCCGATCGCCGGCCAGCACGCGCGCAATGACTTCCTGATCCGCCTGAAGCTGATCGACGGGGGAAACCGGCGTCGCCGCTGTGCTCTTCACGTCGCTAGTGTAATCCCTCTCCGTCGCCCCGGGTAGTGCTTTTGATCCGGGTGCTCGGAGTACAATGGTGGCTGCCATGCCCTACAGACGACCGGTATCACGCCGCGTAACAAAACTATCACTAACTGCGTAACCGAGCATAAACGAGCAATTCCCGAAGCCCATCCGCCCGATACCGCCTGCCGTCCCGGTCGCTGTCTGCCCGATATCTACGGTACGTCTTCCGGAAGCACACTACGCGCCCGTCCACCGACGCCTCCCGCAACGTCTCCTTCAGCACCTTCTCGGGAAGCAATCCCTCGGAGTTATAGCTGACGAGGACGTGACGCGCTCCAGTGGCCTCCAGAAGCTCTCGTAACGCTTGACGCACACGGCGGGCCGAACACCACGCGCTTCGCTGTCCGTCAGCAGGAAGCAACCCGGTCTTCCCCCGAAGGGTGGGAACGGTCTCGCTCCATCCGCGCGCGATCAGCTCGGGGACGTGATAATACCCGGGGTACTGCCGGCTGTTGTACGGAGGGTCGACGTACAGGAGGTCGACGGATCCGAGCTTCTGCGCGACCTCCACCGCATCCCCGCGATGCGCCGAAGAGCCTGGAACCCCTTTCATTGGATGTATGGGGGTCAGCCGAAGCGGTTTTGCGGCGTTGGGCTGCCAGCTCTTAATGTAAGCCGCGTACACCCCCGCGGTGTTGGCGACGCGATCGGCGCCTTCGATCAGGGCTGCCAGGAGTAGATAGTAGGCATCGTCCCCGAGGAGCCCGGCGTCATGCCATCGGTGCAAGGTCGTTCGCACGGCATCGATCCGCTGCGCGTTCTCGGGCGTGAAGTACATGCGCTCGCCCGCGAAGTGCGCCGCAAAGAATCCCGGCTGCGCGTCGAGCCAATACTCCAGATATTCTGCTACCACACCGAGTGCGGAGCCATTGCGCGCCGCCGCGCGCGCGCGAAATCGCGTCGATCGCAGCGCGCTACGCAGATCAGGGTCGGCCGCGCGCACCTCGGCGATCGATGGCTCCCGCTGCGCAACGACGTACGCTCGCTGAAAGACGTACGAGTACGTCATGAGGTCGCTGGATGCCACGCGCCAGCCGCGCTCCTTCAGCGCACGCCCAACCGCCGACGTGCCCGCGAACGCATCATGCGCCGTCCCGCTCCGAATCCCCAGGCGATCGATCGCCGAGGTGATGAAGCTGAGCAGGCGAGTTTTGTTTCCGATGTAGCGCATGAGAAAAAGTAAGAGCTGGAAAAGCGCTGAGGGCGCTAGGAGGCGATGGAAGAGCCGTAATGAAGACCGCGGCGCTTCTTCAGCGCCCTCAGCGCTTTTCCAGCGCCTTTACTTGTCCGAACGCCCCCCAACCCTTCTCCCGCACGAGGGCTCCATGCTCGTCGAGGCGCGGCGGGGGTAGTCGGATGGAGCCCGGAATACTGGGAGCGACGCCGGTCAATGGAGACGATGGCTCTTCGCGCAACGTCTCGAGGACGGACTTCACCACTCCGTTTGGGACGCCCGCCGCATCGAGTCGTCGCACCCAGTCGCCGGCAGTGAGCTGACGTACGCGACCAGAGATTTCCTTGACGACTCGCTGTCGCTGTGCGAGACGCCCCGCATTCGTCGAGAGCGTCGGGTCCGCGGCGAGTGCGGAGAGATCGAGCGCGCGCACGCAGGCTGTCCACTGCGCGTCACTTCCACAGGCGATGACGATGGGGCGGTCCGCAGCCTCGAACAGCTCATAGGGAACGAGGTTCGGGTGGGCATTTCCCCAGCGCGATGCGTCCTCCCCGGTGATGAGCGAATTCTGGGCGACATTCACCAGTGCCGCCGCCGCGCTGCGGGCGAGTGAGATCGAAACGTGGCGGCCCAACCCGGTCATCCCTCGCGAGACGAGCGCGCCGAGGATCGCGATGGCGGCATCCTTTCCCGCGATGACGTCGGCGAGGGCGACACCCACCTTCATCGGCGGACCCTCGCTCTCGCCGGTGATGGCCATCCAGCCTCGCTCGGCCTGCACGACGTAGTCGTATCCCGGGCGCTCGCTGTCCGGTCCGAATCCGGTGATCGTGCACCAGATGAGCGCGGGGTGCTTGCCGCGGATCCGCTTGTGTCCGAGAGACCGGCGCTCGAGCGTCCCAGGGCGAAAGTTCTCGACGACCACGTCCGCCTCAGCGACCAGCCGGTGGACGAGATCGCGATCGCCGGGGATATCGAAGTCGGCCGCGAGGCCCAGCTTGTTTCGGTTGACGCTGAGGAAGTAGGCGCTTTCTCCGCGGTCGTCGAAGGGGGGTCCCCAGCCGCGCGTCTCGTCGCCTCCGTCCGGCCGCTCGACCTTGATGACGTCGGCTCCGAGGTCGCCGAGCATCATGGTGCAGACGGGCCCAGCGAGGACACGCGTTAGATCGAGAATTCGGACGCCGTCAAGCACTTGTGGCGTTATACTCACATATAAATGTCGTGGTTGTGTTGCTAAAGCGCCTGCATTCGTCTTTCATGGTACGGGCCTGTACCACCTTGCATATGACACGAAAAATCATATACTTACCGACGTACACGGGGCAGAACGCGCGCGAAGGTAGCGCAGTCGCTCGCCTCGTTCAATGAGGGGCTCAGCGCCCACAATCGAGATTGCTCAACATGGTCGATAAGGCACCGGGCAGCGACATCAAGCCTGCCGAAGCAACCACCGCCACCGCTACGCCCTCTGGAACGGCGACCGTAACGCCTCCCCGTCGGCCAGGCCATCGCGGCGCCGACGTGCGCGATACTGTCGCCGAAATGGCTGCACGCGCCCAGGAGATCTCGCTCGAGGCTGGCAGCAAGATCGCCGCGGCCATGAAGGATGTCATTGGCGCCGCCGCCGGCCTCACGGGCTTCGCGCTCGAAAGCGCGCGAGATCTGGTCCAGTACATGGTGCGCCGCGGCCAGATGACGCAAGATGAAGCGGACAAGCTGATTCGCGAGGTCGAAGAGTCGCAGGGGCCGCGCCGTGCCTCCGTCCCGGCCCGCCCCACGCAGCCGCGGCCGACCGAGGTCGTTCGCACTGAACTGCCTCGTCAGGAACCGGCGCGTCCCGACGCTGATGGAAAGAAGCACGCAGCGCCCGTCGTGGCGACTGCGCCCAAACCTGCCGCCAAAGCCGCGAAACCCACCAAGGCAGCGGCAAGACCCGCAAAGAAAGTGGCCGCCCCACGAAGCGCGGTCCGATCGAAGGCGCCCGCAGCCAGGAAGGGCGCGGCCAAGGCGAAGAAGAAACGGTAACGACGAAGCGCGCTCCTCGAGCGCGCTTCGTCGCGTTAGCCCCGTAGCCGTACGAGCTCCTCGAGAAACTGCCGCATCGCGTGCGGGTCACGGAGCGAGAACTCCGCCTCCGTGGGCGAGCTCTCCTCCCCGAGGATGCGGACGGTGACGCTCCGCGGGTGATGCTCACGAAGCGCACGAATGGCATCCTCGTCAGTCACGTCGTCGCCCGCGAACACGATCGCGGCACCGTCGTGCCCGCTCGTCAGGCGCTCCGCAAGCGCCAACACCGCCGTTCCCTTGTCGATGAGCGCCGGCGGACGGACCTCGAAGATGCGCTTCCCTTCCGTGATGCGAAGCCCAAGGGGGTGCGATACCTGTTCGACGGCGTCGCGGAGCGCTGGCGCGATCGCCGGGTCGGCGAGCCGCCAATGCACTGAGAGCGTGATCGCCTTGTTCTCGATGATCACGCCATGCATCGCGCCCACCAGTGGCTCGAGACGTTCGACCGCCGTCGCAATCACCGTCCGGAATCGGTAGACGCCGGGATCGGCCAGATCCTCGCCATTCGGGCCTTCGATTTCAAAGCCGTGATTGCCCGCGACCCACAGGTTGCTCACGCCGACCATGCGGCGCGCGACGGAGGCGCTCCGTCCTGACACGAGCGCGACGTGCACGTCCGGACGTCCCGCCAGCGCCGCCACCGCTCGCTGTGTTTCGAGAGGCACCGTCGCCCGGTCGAACATCTCGACGATCGGAGCGAGCGTGCCGTCGACATCGAGCATGACGACGAGCGGGCTTCCGGCCAGTCGCGCGCGCGTGTCGAATGAAAGGGGAAGGAGCGCTGTCGTCACGAGCTCGCGGCGAGCGGAGGGCCAGCCAATTTCATCGCCCGCATGTAGCGCACGAAGGCGATACCCGCAAGACGCACGTGATTGGCGCCGCCGCCGTGGCGCGGTACCTTCCTGATTCTCCCTACCCTCCTCTCATGCGAATCGCGCTGGACACGGTCGTCGCACGCGCACCAGCTCGCCTCGACTTCGGCGGAGGCTGGACGGACGTGCCACCCTATGGCGAGGAGATGGGTGGATTCGTGTGCAATATGGCGATCACTCGCCACGCCATCGTGACGTTGCGCGAGAGTGCCGCGCCGACCGTGCCGCTCGACGACCTAACGAGCGCCGCAATGCGGCGGGCGCGTCTCGAGGGCGTAGGCATTGCGCTGACGACGAGTTTCCCGCCCGGCGCCGGCCTCGGCGGCTCCTCGGCGGTTGGCGTCGCGCTTCAGGCGGCGATCGCTGCCTGGCGGGAGGAGGTCCTGGACCGAGAGACGCTCGCTCGACGCAGTCGGGGCGTGGAAGTAGACGAGCTTGGCGTTGCTGGCGGCTGGCAGGATCACTACGCGGCCGCATTCGGCGGCGTACTCGGACTCACCTTTGCCGACCGCGTCGACGTCCGTGCGCTTCCATTGGGGGATACCATCGCCGCGGAGCTCGAGCGACGATGCATCGTCGCGTACACCGGGGAGTCTCGAATCTCCGGTGCGACGATCACCGCCGTGCTCGACGCCTACCACCAGCGCGTCGCTCACGTGGTGGGTGCGCTGGCGCGGATGGCCGGGCTCGCGCGTGAAATGGCGGACGCCATCGCGGCGGGGTCGCTGGACGAGCTCGGTGAGCTCGTCGGGGAGCACTGGACGCATCAACGGGCACTGCACCCGCGCATAACGACGCCCTCGATTGAGCGTACGCTCGACGCGGCGTGCGGGGCAGGCGCGATCGGGGGGAAGGCGCTTGGCGCCTCCGGGGGGGATGCGTCCTCGCCATCGCGCGTGAGGGACGAGAAGACGCGGTGCGTGACGCCATGGCACGAGTGGCGACGCTGGTCCCCTTCGGCGTCGATCGCGAGGGCGTGCGTGTTGAGCGCCGTGCGCAAGGGGCACCGGCGTGACTCGTGCCGATCCGCTGGCGCTGGCGCGTCAACTCGTTCGCATCGATTCACGCAACCCCGCGCTCGCGCCCGATGGCGCCGGAGAGCGAGCGGCGGCTTCGGCGCTGGCGCAGACGCTCGAAGCGTGGGGGTTTTCACCCGAGATTCATGATGCGGCGCCTGGCCGGCCAAACGTCGTCGCACGCGCGGGGCGTGGCGTCGGTCGTTCGCTCATGTTGAATGGGCACCTCGATGTCGTCGGCATCGAGGGAATGACCCACGCGCCGTTCAGCGGCGAGGAGCGAGGTGGAAGGTTGTACGGACGGGGCGCGGCCGACATGAAGGGCGGTCTCGCCGCAATGTGTGCGGCTGCCGCGCGCGCAGCAGCACGAGGAATAAGTGGAGAGGTCATCGTCGCCGCGGTCGCCGATGAAGAGCACACCAGCATGGGGACGCGCGAGCTTCTCCGTCGCGGCGTGCGCGCCGATGCCGCCATCGTCGGTGAGCCGACCAGGCTCGCGATCATGCCCGCGCACAAAGGGTTTGCCTGGATCGAGATCGAGGTGCATGGCCGAGCGGCCCATGGCAGTCGGTACGAGGTCGGTGTGGATGCCATACTCGATGCCGGGCTCGTGCTCGAGGAGCTCGCGGCACTCGAACGTGACGCACTACCCACGCGTCGTCACGCTCTCCTCGGCCGCCCCTCCCTCCACATCTCCACGATCGAAGGCGGAACAGGCTGGTCGACGTATCCGGACCAGTGCGTGATTCGCGTCGAGCGTCGAACGCTTCCGAGCGAGCAGGCAGAGGAGCCTTTGGCGGAAGTCCTCGCTGCGATTGCGCGCGCTCGCGGGCGCCGTGCAACGCTGGCGGCGGAGGCGCGGGTCGTGCTCTCCCAGTCGCCCTCGGAGGTTGCGTCGAACGCACCGATTGTCAGCGCGCTTTCGACGGCATTGATCCAGCGCAGCGAACGCGTGACCGTTGGCGGAATGACGGCGTGGACCGATGCTGCCCTGCTCAACGAAGCGGGGATTCCCGCGATATGCTTCGGGCCGGGTGACATCGCGCTCGCCCACGCGGCGGAGGAATGGATCGACACCGCCGAAATCGAGCGTGCGACCGATGTTCTGGAAGCACTGATACTCCATTGGTGCAACGAGGGGCGCTGAGGTGCAACTGACTCACGACCAATACGAGGCGCTCGAGCGCGCGGTGCGAGTGGGTGAGCGCGTCGCAGCGTATCGACGCGGGACGGAGTACGTCGTGGTGCCCCAGGAGCTCATTCTCCGCGGCGGCCGCGAGATCATTCGCGCGCGTCACCCGACCACTGGCGAGCCGATCGAGCTGGCGCTCGACGAGCTCGAAGCGATACACGTCATCCGTGCCCGCTAAGCGTGTGCGCGAAGTCGATGCCCCTCTCGTCGCCGTGTACGCGGACGAGTCGTGCCTGGGGAATGGTCGAGAGGGAGAGAACCCGGGTGGAGCGGGCGGATTGATCGAGATCGCGCGAGGGGATGGGCTCGTCCGGCGCGACTACTGGATCTCGGAGAACGCGACGACAAACAATCGAATGGCGTTGCGCAGCGTGATCGAGGCGTTCCGCGCGCTCTCGAAGAAGGGGAACACCTTTCGTGTCGTTTTCACCAGCGACTCGCGCTATCTGATTGATGGAATGACCGACTGGGTCCACCAGTGGGCAGCGCGGGGCTGGCGCCGCAAGACAGGTCCGGTTGAAAACAAGGAGCTGTGGCAGGAAGCCATCGACGTCGTGAACGGGCACGCCGTGCATTGGCGATGGGTGCGAGGGCACGCCGGCCATCCGCAGAACGAGTACGCGAACGAGCTCGCGACGAAGGCGGCGCGGGAGCTTTCCATCTCCCACGGCGCCATCCCATCCGGGTTCGACCACTGGCTCGCCGCACAGCGGACTGCGGGGCGCATCGCACTCGAGCCCGATCCCCTGCCTACGCGCTTTACATCACATCGCGCGTTACCCCGCTGAGCCTCGGCCAGTCTGACATGAGAGGGACTGACGCCCGAGGACTGTCATGAAAAAGCTAGTTCTGCTGTTCATTGTCGGCATAGTCGTAGGCTATTTCTACGGGTTCCAGGATGCGAAGTCGCATCGGGACAACGTAGTGCGCCGCGTCGTCGCCACCGTTGGCGGCTCGAATCGCGGGAAGCTGAGCAACGACGTGGACGCGAAGGTAGAAGCCGCGGAGCGAGGACGGAACTAAAAGCTTCGAACTGTGAGCTGCGAACCAAAGCCCCCGGGACGCTCCGATTGGTGCAACGGAGATTCCCGGGGGTTATAATATCGCAGCTCGCAAGCTCGCAGCTCGCGATTGGTCCGTCCCCGATCCCAGCACTCAATGGATGATCTCGACCGCATACTCCAGCGGCTCGTGCAGCGAATTCGCGCCGAGTATCCGGAGTACATGAATCGACCGTTCGAAGTGTCGGAGCTCTACCAGAACATCGTGCCCTATCGTCACAATCGGCGCGAGCTGGAGATCGAGACCAACCAGGACTACGAGCTCGCGCTACTGCGACTGCTCGCCGGTGAGCGCGGCTACCTCATGGGTGACGCGAGCATGCAGGATGCGGTGAAGCGCGAGCTCGCCAGCCCGAACCCCAACACCGCGCTCTTTCGCGAGTTCGCCGCGGCACGTGTGTCGTTATCGCCGGAGGCGGCGCGCCGCTACGAGCAGATGGCATCGGGCGAGGCGAAGCCCGACAATGTGCGAACGGTGAGCGCCGCCCCGCCACCCCCGCCGCCACGACCGGCCGCGCCCCCGCCACCACGTCCGGCACCAAGCGCGGCGCCACAGCCCAGCATGGGCATGGGCGCCATGGCATCCCCACCGCCGCCACCACGCGCGCCGACGCCGCCACCCGCGGAGTACTATGCGACGCCAGCGACGAGCGATCGCCCAACGGGCGTCGGGCGCGGTGCGGCAGTGTCGGGCGTCGTCGCGGCAGGAGGATGCCGGTATTGCGGCGGTACGCTCCCGCAAGGACGGCGGGTGACGTTCTGTCCGCATTGCGGACAAAACCTTGCCGTGCAGCGGTGTCCGGCGTGCAGCACGGAGCTCGAGCTCGGGTGGAAGTTCTGTACGACGTGCGGACGCGCAGTCGCGTCCGCGTGAGGCTTTCCGTCGCCGTCACATCCCTCTTCGCTGCGTTGACAGCGTGCGGGGACGCTCCGCGTGAGACGCCGGCGGACACGGCGCTCGCGCCGCCATCGAGCTCCGACTCTGCCGGCCTACGCGACTCGATCGCCGTGCCGAGCGATACCACCGATACCGCGTCTGCGTCCGCCGAGGTGAGCGATGTCAGGCTCGTCCTCGCTTCCGACAGCGCGGCAGGCGATACCATCTTCAACCGGCGCGGCACCTGCTTCACCTGCCACGGACAATACGGCGCAGGGATGGCGAGCCTCGGACCCGATCTGCGCGACGGCGCCTGGCTCCACGGTGATGGATCGTTTCGATCGATTCTTCGGGTGATCCGCGAAGGCGTGGCCGTCCCGAAAGCATCGCCGATCGGAATGCCATTGTTCGACGGGCGTCTCTCCGAGTCGCAGATGTATGACGTGGCCGCCTACGTCTTCAGCCTGTCACACCCTCGCTCGGTCGTATTCGACACGACGACCGTCCGGGCGGATACGCTCTCGCCTTTCACCCTTCCCCCAGCAGCGAATCCGCCGCGCTGACGCGCGATCCTTCTCGAGCCCACCGACCATGCCGAAGCTGGCCGTCATCGCGGGAGATGGGATAGGCCCGGAAGTCATCAACGAGGCGCTGAAGGTGCTCGACATCATCGAGCCGATCTATCGGCCGGGAATCGAGCTCGAAATGCTGCCCTACGGCGCCGACCACTACCTCGCGACCGGCGAAACGATCTCTCCAACGGAGATGCGGCGCCTCGGCGAAGAGTTCGACGCGATCCTCGTCGGAGCACTGGGCGACCCTCGCGTGCCGGGAAACGAGCACGCACGCGACATTCTCCTCGGCATGCGCTTTCAGCTCGATCTCTACGTGAACGAGCGTCCGGCCCGACTGTTCGACGAGCGCCTCACGCCGCTCAAGGAGAAAACGACGAGCGACATTGACCTCGTGATCTTCCGCGAGAATACCGAGGGGTTGTATGCGGGAATCGGCGGCGCGTTCAAGCGCGGCCTGCCGGATGAGATCACGATCGCGGAAGAGATCAACACCAGGCGCGGAGTGGAGCGGATCATCCGCTACGCGTTTCACTGGGCCCGCGAGAACGGTCGCGAGCACGTGGTGATGGCCGACAAGGCGAACGCCATCCCCGCGCATATGCTGTGGCGTCGCTTGTTCGACGAGATCGGCAAGGAGGAATTCCCCGACATCCATCGCGAGACGCGCTACATCGACGCGATGGCGATGGAGCTCGTTCGGAATCCGGAGCAGTTTCAGGTCATCGTCACCGGCAATCTCTTCGGCGACATCCTCTCCGACCTCGCGTCCGCGATTGTCGGCGGGCTGGGTCTCGCCCCGAGCGCGAATCGTCATCCCGGCTTCGTGTCGATGTTCGAGCCAGTACACGGGAGCGCGCCGACGCTCGCGAAAAAGGACATCGCGAATCCGATGGCGGCAATTCTCTCGCTGGGCATGATGCTTCGCACGGTCGGCTCGCCCGAGGCAGCACTGATGGTCGAGCGAGCGATCCGCGCCGCCATCGTCGAGGACAGGGTGACTCGCGACCTGGGCGGCGACTACGGCACGCGCGAGGTTGGGGACTGGATCGCGGAGTGGATCCGAACTGCGTAGGCGCTAAGGGCGCTAGAGGCGCTAAGGGCGCTGACCTGCTTCCCCCTTAGCGCCCCTAGCGCCCTTAGCGCCTTTAGCGCCCTTGTCGCTTGAATCTCCCCATGCGCCGGAACCATCTTCCACGCATGACTCTCCAGGCACACCTATGACTCAGTCCTCCAACCGCGACATTGTCTTCTTGTCCGCGGTCCGTACGCCATTTGGCACGTTCGGCGGCTCGCTCAAGGATTTCACCGCGGTCGATCTCACCGTCGAGGCGGCGAAGGCGGCGCTCGATCGGGCCGGGGTGGCTCCGAGCGAGATTCAGCACTCCATCTTCGGGAACGTCCTCCAGACGACGGTCGACACGATCTACTTCGCGCGCCACGTCGGTCTCAAAGCGGGGTGTCCGATCGAGACACCGGCTCTCACCGTGAACCGACTCTGCGGATCCGGATTCCAGGCGATCGTCAACGGCGCGCAGGAAATCATGCTCGGCGAAGCCGAGGTCTGTCTCGTCGGCGGTGGGGAATCGATGTCGCAGGCACCTCACATTGCGCGCGGCCTTCGATGGGGCACGCCTCTCGGCAAGGCGCCGGCGCTCGAGGATTCGCTCTGGGAGTCGCTCAAGGATCCGGTCGCCGGCCTCTCGATGGCCGAGACCGCCGAGAATCTCGCCGTGCAGTACAAGCTCGAGCGCACGTGCGTCGACGAGTTCGCGCTTCGCTCTCAGGTGCTGGCGAAGCAGGCCTGGGATGGGGGCGTGTTCGCCGACGAGGTCGTCTCGGTCGCGGTGAAGGACAGGAAGGGTCAGGTCACGCAGTTCGCACGGGACGAGCACATGCGTCCCGATACCACCATGGAAGCGCTGAGCAAGCTCAAGCCGTATTTCCGCGCCGACGGGCTCGTCACCGCTGGCAATGCGTCGGGAATTGGCGATGGCGCTGGCGCGCTCGTGATCTCGAGTCAGGAGTATGCCAAGCGTACGGGCAAGAAGCCGCTGGGCCGTCTCGTCGCCTGGGGGGTTGCTGGCGTCGACCCAAAGATCATGGGAATTGGACCGGTACCGGCCACGAAGAACGCGCTGCGCGCGGCGAAGCTGTCGCTCGACGACATGGACCTCATTGAGGTGAACGAGGCGTTCGCACCGCAGGCATGCGCGGTCGAGGCCGAGCTCAAGCTCCCGCGGGAGAAGCTGAACGTTCACGGCGGTGCGATCGCGATCAGCCATCCCCTGGCCGCTTCCGGCGCGCGTATCACGGCGCACCTTCTGCATGCACTCCGTGCTCAAGGCAAGCGATTCGGACTGGGAACCGCCTGCATCGGCGGTGGACAGGGAATCGCGGTCATCGTCGAATCGCTCGACTAAAGCAGGTGGGCCAGGGGCCAATCGCCATGCATACCATGACGACGCGATACTCGCGCATCTTTCAGGCGTTCACGGCGCTCACACTCGCTGCCTGCGCTTCGTCAGGTCCCGGTGAGCCCCTGCCGGCGCCGACACCCGCGGTGGCCGGGCAGACCGGCGTGACGTGGCCGGTGAGTACGCGCGCGCACATTGATCTTTGGCTACACGGATTCGCGCTCATCTCCCCCGACACCGGGCGCGTCCCGATGTTCAAGCGCGGCTACGCTTCGCGCATTGCCGAGAGCAAGTCACGTAGCAATGTGCAGACGTCGCTCGACGTGAACCGCGATCGCCTGCGTGCGCGATACGAAACCAACCGCGCTCTTCTCAACGCGCAGTTCCTGGCGATGCGCTTCGGGAGCTGGGAGGACTTGCGTCAGGCGATCGATCTCTTTCTCCGCGCCGAGGGTGATCCAGGGCGCGCCGGCGATCGGCTCGCGCAGGAGATCATCGCGACGTTCGCGCAGACGTTCTCCACCGCCGCCGATCGGGACTGGCTGCGGCTGTTCGCGCTCTCCCTCAACGACGAGAACGAGCGCTTCTACCGGTCATGGTGGACCCAGCGGCAAACGGATCTTGCCCCCGTTCGCGAGCGCATCCAGTCGCTGTGGACGGAGACCTACAACGCGCGATTCCAACCCTTCCTGAACAACACGCAGCAGCAGGGGGGCGAGTGGATCCTCTCGCTGCCGGTCAATGGCGAGGGGCGCTCGTTCACGTTCGAGAAGCGCAGCAACCTCATCGTGGGCACGATGCCGGAATCGCGCGATGCGGCTGGCGACGCCCTCTACGTCTTCGCCCACGAGGCGGTGTACGGCATGGCGACGACGGCGGTCACCGACAACACGACGCCGAACGACCGCCGGAGCGGCGTGACCAATGCGTTCATCAGTGCCGCCGCGGTCCGAGCCGGCTACCTGCTGCTCGAGCGCATCGCGCCCGATCTCGCACCGGGCTACGCGCGCTACTACCTCCGCGAAGCGGCCGCGGCCACCACGGGAGACCTCAACGCTGCTCTCACGAGCGCGTTTCCTCTTCCTGAAGGCATCCGCGAAGCGATCAACCGTCAGCTCGCGGTGATCCTCGGAGGCATCTGATCGATGGCCGACGGCCGCGATCTTCCCGCGCGGCTCGATCGATCGGCGCTCGAGCGTGTGCTCGCGCGCGCTGCGGAGCTGCAGGCGGGTGAGCTCGACCCGGGCGAGTACATCTCCGAGGATCGCCTGCTCGACATCGCGAAGGAAGTCGGTCTGGCTCCGCACCACATGCGTCAGGCGCTGGCCGAGGAACGAACGCGCGTCGCGGTGCCGGAGGAGACCGGAGCAGTCGCGCGCTTCGCGGGAGTCGCCCGCGTCATCGCGACGCGGGTGGTCACCGGAGCTCCCGCCGAGGTGCTGGCGTCGCTCGATACCTGGATGCAGCGCGAGGAGTGCCTGGCCATCAAGCGCCGCTTCCCCGAGCGAATCATCTGGGAGGAGCACAAGGGATTCTGGACTCAGCTTCGCCGCGGCATGGACATGGGAGGCAAGCGCTACGTGCTCGCGCGGGCGCACGAGGTCGCCGCGACCGCCGTGCCGGTGGACAACCAGCGCTCACTCGTGAGGCTCGAAGCGGATCTGTCGAACGTGCGAACGGGCCGGCTCGCTGGGGCTGGAGCATCGACCGCGGTTGGAGTCGCGGCGGGGGGAACGCTCCTCGCCCTCGGCTTCTTCCCTCTCGCGGCGATCGCACCAGCGATCCTCGGCGCCGTAGCTGGCTACGGTGTCGCGCGAAGCCATCGTGGCGTGGCCGCGCGAGCGCAGCTCGCGCTGGAGCAGGTGCTCGATCGTCTGGAATCACAACAACCGGCGCAACCCCGCCCGATCGGTACCGCTATCGAGGCATTGGTGGATCGCGCGACGCGAGGGCTGCTTCGATAAGGGTGCTCGAGCACCTCTCGTCCGCGCTGGCCCAGGCCCAGGCGCCCCCATACCTTTCCGACGACGTTACCGACCAACGCCACTCTTTCCTTATTAATGGCATCCATCTCTACCGTTGGCGTCCTCGGCGGCGGGCTCATGGGCAGCGGCATCGCGCAGGTCGCCGCGCAATCAGGGTTCACCACCAGGGTGCGCGAGGTATCGGACCCACTCTGTCAGCGAGCGCGTGCCAATATCGAGAAATCGCTGGCGAAGGTCGTCGAGCGCGGCAAGCTCACTCCCGAGCAACGCGACCAGACACTCGGCCGCCTCTCGTTCACGACCAGTGTGGCCGACCTGCGCGACTGCGACATCGTCATTGAGGCGGTCGTCGAGGACCTCGAGGTGAAGAATGCGATCTGGAAGGAGCTCGATGCGCTGTGCCCGGCGCACACGATCTTCGCCTCGAACACGTCGAGCCTCACGATCGCCGCGATGGCCGCCGCCACGACCCGCCCCGATCGCATGGTCGGCCTCCACTTCTTCAATCCCGTGCCGGTGATGAAGCTCGTGGAGGTCGTGCGGACGGTCACGACCAGCATGCCGACCTTCGACGCCGCATACGACTTCGCCCGGCGACTCGGCAAGGAGCCGATCCGCGCGAAGGACAACTCCGGTTTCGTGGTGAACCTCCTGCTCGTCCCCTATCTGCTCGACGCGATTACCCAGCTGGAGCGTGGAGTCGCCTCCGTCGAGGACATCGACAAGGGGATGCAGCTCGGAACGGGCCATCCAATGGGACCCTTCACGCTGCTGGATTTCGTCGGGCTCGACACGACCTACAAGATCGCCGAGATCATGTTCGACGAGTACCGCGAGACTCGTTATGCGCCCCCGCCGCTGCTCAAGCGGATGGTCCTCGCCGGCATGTACGGGAGGAAGTCCGGTAAGGGCTTCTATGATTACGCGGTCGACCCGCCACGAGTGAACGACCTCGGCCTATGACGTCAGCCTCTCTTCCGGTCTCGATGGCGAAGCCGCCCTACCTCGCCGCGGCGATTGCCTCGGTTGCCGTCCTGGCACTCTACGTTCTCACGCTCGCGCCCACGACCGCCATGTGGGACACGAGCGAGTACATCGCCGCGGCCTACCGGATGAGCCTGCCGCATTCCGCCGGGGAATCCGCTCTTCATTCTGGTCGGTCGCGTCTTCACCCTGCTGCCCATCGCGCCAACGATCGCGGAGCGGGTGAACCTGCTCGCCGCGATTACCAGCGCGCTTTCCGCCGGGCTGTGGTTTCTCGTAACCGAGCGAATTCTCCGAACGTGGATCGAGGAGCGCTGGCAGCGACTCCTCGGCGCGGCACTGGCGACGCTGATCGGTGCGACGGCGTTCACGGTCTGGCATCAGTCGGTCGTGAACGAGAAAGTCTACACGATTTCGCTGCTCGGCCTGGTGGTCATCTCGTGGCTCACGCTCCGCTGGCTCGATTCCCCCGACGGTTTCCGCGCAGACCGGATTCTCATTCTCATCGCCTATCTCCTCGGTCTGGGATACGCGAATCACATGGCCGGGTTTCTCGCGGCCCCGGCGGTCGCGGTCGCCGTGCTGGTGCGGCGACCGGCGACCCTCATGCGGTGGAAGCTGATCCTCGTTGCGATCGTAGCGTTGATCTTCGGCATGACGCCCTTCGCGACCCAGCCCATTCGCTCGGCCTACCACCCGCCGCTCAACACCGGCGAGCCCACGGGGTGCCTGGAGCAGCTCGAGGCGTCGTGTCTTTTCAGCAGTGAGACGGTCGATCGATTTCTTCCCAACTTCAATCGCGACCAGTACCAGAAGCCGCCGCTCTCCGAGCGGCAGGCGCCGATCACTGCACAGATCGGCATGTGGTGGGAGTACTTCCGGTGGCAGTGGCTGCGGGACGCCGATCGCGACAGCGCCCGACTCCAGCGCGTACTCGCGTTCATCTTCCTTGCCCTCGGGCTCTACGGCGGTTGGGTGCACTGGCGGCGTGACCGAACGACCTTTTGGTATTTCGGTCCGCTCATGCTCACTGTGACGCTGGTGCTGATCTACTACATGAACTTCAAGCTCGGGTGGACGCAGGGCGAGCGACTCGGAGTGGATGACTTCACGAGGCGCGAGGTACGCGATCGCGACTACTTCTACCTCTGGAGCTTCTCGGCGTGGGGCGTGTGGGCAGGAGTAGGGCTCCTCACACTGTGGCGCGAGCTGGCCGATGGGCTCCAGTCCTTCGTCGGCGGCGGCGCACGAGCGCGACGCGCCCTTCTCGCCGCCTCGCCCGTTCTTCTTCTTGCATTCATCCCGTTCGTTGGCAACCACGACGACGCGTCACGCCGGGGGGAAACGTTCACGCGCGAATGGGCGCGCGACCTTTTGAACTCGGTGGAACCGTATGGCGTCCTCATCACCAACGGCGACAACGACACGTTCCCGCTCTGGTACGCCCAGGACGTCGAGGGAATCCGGCAGGACGTCACCGTCGCGGTGACGTCCCTGCTCCAGACTGACTGGTACGTGCGGCAGATCCTCCGTCGCCCGCTCTACGACTATGATGAAAGCGAAGGACCGGCGATATATCGGGGGATGGCACCGCGGAAACCGGGGCCTCCGCTTGCATTGACGATTGCGGAAGCGGATCAAATTCCGCCGTACGTTCAGATCCGCGAGCCACAGATCTTCCGGAAGGACAGTCTCGTCGCGCGTATCGAGCCCGGCTATCTCACCCGCGATCAGCTGATGATCCTTCGCTTCATCCGCGATTCCTTCCCCGAGCGTCCGCTCTATCTCGCGACTCCGGTGATCGCGGGACCACTCGGACTTTCACCCTATGTCGTGGCGCAGGGGCTTGCATACAAGGTGATGCCGCGCGCGGTGCGTCCTGAAGACGGGTACCTCCGGTCGCCAATGGGATGGATGGACGTCGCGCGCACACGCGCGTTATGGGATACCGTCTTTCGGGCGCAGGATGCCGCGATCTCGCGAGGGAAATGGGTGGACCGCGCGTCCTCCAACATGCCGATGGCCTATCTCATCACCGGCGCGTATCTCGCCGAAGGTCTCTATCGCACCGGGGACTCTACGAAGGCGACCGCGGTGATGGACACCGTGATGGCGATCGCGAGAGCCACGGACCTGGAGTCGTTGTTCGGTCCGGCTCGGTGAGAAATGACGAGTGAGGAGTGGGGAGTGGGGAGTGGGGAGTGAGGAATTCGATGAACTGGTCCGGCCCGCGCCCGAGTTCATAGATTTCCTCACTCCCCACTCCCCACTCCCCACTCCTCACTCGTCATTTTCTCAATTGGCCCCTCCGTCCTTCCGCGGCCTCTATCGCGACGACCTCCTCGCGAGAGCCGTCTACGCCGAGGGCGCCGGGATCGCGCGCGCTGTTCCCGCCGGCGTCGCCGTTCCCGCGGATGCGGATGACGTCTCGCAGCTCGTGCGGTGGGCCAGCGCGCACGGAACGGCGCTGATCGCGCGGGGATCTGGCAGCGGGATGGCAGGCGGCGCGGTAGGCCGCGGGATCATCGTCGACCTCAGCCGCTTGAACGCGATCGGCGACGTCGATGTGTCGCGTCGTCGCGTCTGGACTGGACCAGGCGCGCTGCGTGGCGCCGTCGATGTCGCAGCGCGAATGCACGGGCTCCGGTTTCCCGTCGACCCGTCGAGTGGCGCGTTCTGCACGGTGGGCGGAATGGCGGCGACGAACGCCGCCGGCGCTCGGACGCTGCGATACGGCGCGACCCGCGACTGGGTGATCGCTGCCGAGTGTGTGTTCTCGGATGGAGCTCGGGTCGTCGTCCGGCGAGGAGAGCAGCCGACTCCGATGCCCACAGGGCTCGAGCGTTTTCTCTCGTCGGTCGCTCCGCGCGCACGCCGTATCTCGCCCGCTCTCCTGAAGCGCCCCGCGCTGAGGAAGGAATCGTCCGGCTACGCGATCGCCGAGTTCCTGCGATCGGATGACCTGCTCGACGTGATCCTCGGCTCTGAGGGAACGCTCTGCCTCATCACCGCCCTCGAGCTCGGACTCGATGCCATTCCGGGAGCGACGGCCAGCGTGCTCGCCGCGTTTCCATCGTTGGAGAGCGCGGTCGATGGAGCGCGGGCGAGCCGCGAGGGAAGAGCGAGCGCGGCGGAGCTTCTCGATCGCACCTTCCTCGACGTGGCGGCGCTCGGCGGTGCGCGCCTGGTTCCGCTGGAGACGGAGGCCGCGCTACTCGTGGAAGTCGAGGAGCCGACACCGTCCGAGGCGAATGCGCGGAGCCACTCGATCGCTGATGCGTGCGAACGAGCGGGGGCGACGGTGGTGCGCGTGGCGCTGGACGAAATGACCGAGCGAGAGCTGTGGGCGCTGCGGCACGCGGCGAGCCCGATTCTCTCCCGGCTCGATCCACACCTCAAGTCCATGCAGTTCATCGAGGACGGCGCCGTTCCTCCGGACCGACTGCCGGCATACGTCGATGGCGTTCGCTCGGCGCTCGCGTCGCGCGAGATCCGCGGTGTGATATTTGGCCACGCCGGTGACGCGCACGTTCACGTCAACCCGCTGATCGATGTCCGCGTGCCGGAATGGCGCGATCAGGTCGAAGGCTTGCTCGACGAGGTCACCTCGCTCGTGGCGTCGCTCGGTGGCACGCTCGCCGGGGAGCACGGCGATGGTCGGCTTCGAGCGCCGATCGCCTCGCGAACGTGGACCGGCGAAGCGGTGGAGCTTTTCGCGAGCGTGAAGCGGGCGTTCGATCCTGAGGGCGTCCTCAATCCAGGCGTGAAGGTGCCGCTCGAAGGCCAGCGCCCGATCGACGACGTGAAGTACGATCCCTCGATCGCGCCCCTCTCGGCCGGCGCGCGCGACGCCCTCGATGCGATCGAGCGCGAGCGCGGTTACGCGCGCTTCCGATTGTCGCTGGTGTGAGTGTAGCTTCCTCGCGCGAGTCCTTGAAACCCTCCGACACCCTCGACACCCTCGACTCCCTTTGCTTTTTCTAGAACCCCGACTCACGCTCATCTCGCGTCCGCAGTTCACGGAGCCGAGCCACCTTCCTGTCGAATGGCTCGGTGACGCGAGTGGAGGAGAGCGTCTGGCCGAGTTTGCCGGTCGCCTCTGCTACATGAGCCAGCGGAACCCCGCGCGCCGCTCGACGCAGGACTATCTCGAGAACATCAAGCGGCAGGGCCACGGCAGCGTTCTCGAGCACGCGAACTACTCGATCCTCCTCGAGGGCGTGAGCCGGTCGCTCACCCACGAGCTCGTCCGCCACCGCGCCGGCTTCGCCTACTCTCAGCTCTCGCAGCGGTACGTCGACGAGTCGGAGGCGCACTTCGTCGTTCCGCCGGCGATCATCGGCGATGAACCGCTCGAGGCGTCGTGGAAGCGGCAGATCGACGAGGCGCAGCGGGCCTATGTCGAAACGGTCGATCGTCTCATGGAGCGATACGGCTGGATCGCGGACAAGGTCCACCGTCGGAAAATGGCGCGCGAGGCAGCGCGAAGCCTTCTTCCGAACGCGACCGAGACGAAAATCGTCGTCACGGGGAATACTCGCGCGTGGCGGACGATGCTGGAGCTCCGTGCGGGCGAGGGCGCGGAGCTGGAGATTCGCCGCTGCGCCGTGGCGCTGATTCGTCTCCTGCAAACGGAGGCGCCCGCCTTCTTCTCGGACTTCGAGATCTACGACGCCGAGGATCGACGAGAGGCGGCGAGAGTGAGGTTTCATAAAGTCTGAGGACCGAGGGGGAGGAAATTTTCTCAGTCGCTCCGCTTCTGATGGAATTCCTCACTCCTCCGTCTTCAGTCCTCATCGATCGAAAAAAAAATTTTCTCTCCCGCCCAAAAAATCATTGCTTCTCCTTCCCACGGATTTTATCTTGCGCGCCATCCAATTGGCATCGCGTTTGCTTTGCTTCGTCTGACGTGAGTGAGGTAGCGCACCAAGTCGCGAGTTGGTCGAACGGAAGCCCGTAGTCGCCGCACGATGAGGCGATCGGTTCCAAAGAAGGAACACGAGCAGGCCCGGACCGGATGACGCGAATCGGTTTCGCCTACAATCTGAAGCCAGACCCGAGCGCACCACTCTCGATGGAGGATGCGACGCCGTCGCGTCCCGAGGACGACCCTCCCAGTAGTCGCCGGGACATCGCGTCCCGGACCTCCAGCTCCCTCGCGGTGAACGAGAGCCGCGCGGGCGAGATGACCGACCCCCGTTCCGCGAGCGCTCTCGAAACCCTCGAGCTCGCCGCCGACGATGAATACGCCGAGTGGGATAGCGAAGAGACGATCGCCGCCGTCGAGCGCGCACTTTCCGCATGTGGCGAGGTTATTCGCCTCGAGGCGAACCACGATTTCCCCGAGCGGTTGAGGCGAGAGCGGCCCGACCTCGTCTTCAACATCGCCGAGGGGTCGAGAGGAGTGAATCGCGAGGCCCACGTGCCCGCGATCTGCGAGTTCTTCGGAATTCCCTACTCCGGGAGCGATCCGTTCTCGCTCTCGCTCTGCCTCGACAAGGCGCGCACGAAGGAATGGCTTTCGTATCACGGCGTGCGGACGGCGCCCTTCGTTCTCATCCGTGACGTGGGGGAGCTGGAATCGTTTCTCGGCGGAAAGCGATCGGGGAACGGGAAGAAGAGGACTTCCTCGCTCGTGGACCCTCGCTCGCCGGTTTTCGTGAAGCCGGTCCACGAGGGAAGCTCGAAGGGGATCACGGAAAAGAATTTCTGCCGCACGACGGACGAGCTGAGGGCGCAGGTGCTCTTCCTCCTCGAGCGGTATGAGCAGCCGGTGCTGGTCGAAGAGTATCTGCCTGGCGCGGAGTTCACCTGCGCGATCCTCGGCAACGGAAACGCGGCGAGAGTGCTACCCATCGTCGGAATCAATTTCGACGCGCTGCCTGATGGCGCAGTACCGGTCTATGGCTTTGAAGCGAAGTGGCTCTGGGACCGTCCGGAGAATCCACTCGAGATGTTCGAGTGTCCCGCGCGGATCGACGGGGCCCTGACGAGCGAGATCGAACAGGTTGCTCTCCGCGCCTATCAGGTGCTCGGCTGTCGGGACTGGTCGCGGATCGATGTGCGGCTGGACGTGGCCGGGGAGCCGAACGTCGTGGAGGTGAATCCCCTTCCGGGGATTTTGCCGAACCCGGCGGACAACTCGTGCTTTCCGAAGGCCGCGCGGGTGGCGGGGATGAGCTACGACGAGCTCATCCAGGCATGCCTGCGGGCCGCGGCGGAAAGAGAGGGTGTTGTGCTGGAGAATGCGGAAGGCGGAATGCGGAACCTGAATAACGGCAACCGCCCTCCGCATTCCGCGTTCCGCATTCGTCGAGGAGGTCGGTAATGAAGATTGCCCTGTTATTCGATGGAATGTCGGCGCTCGGACAGGCCGCGGACCTGCTGATCCTCGAGACGGTCGAAGCGATCGAGAAATCGCTCGTCGACGAGGGGAACCAGGTCGTGCGCGTTCCGGTGGCGCTCGACGGTCGCTGGGTAGAGCGCATGCGCCGCGGCAAGTTCGACCTCGCCTTCAACCTCTGCGAGTGCATTGATGGCATCGCGGCGTACGAGCCCGCGGTGATCTCCGTGCTCGAGGTTCTCAGCATTCCTTATACGGGAAGCTCGAGCTGGACGACCGCGTTCTGCCTTCGCAAGCACGTGGTGAACGCGCTCCTCGAGCGCGCGGAGCTTCCGGTGCCGCGGTGGGCGGTCGTGACGCCCGGCTCCACGTTGCCGACCGTCGGCTTCCCCGCGATCTGCAAGCCGGCCGCCGAGGATGCGTCGGTGGGCGTGGAGCAGCGCTCCGTCGTGCGGAACATGCGGGCGCTGGCGGCACGCGTCGATGCGATGCACGAGCGGTGGAGTGAGGTCCTCGTTCAGCGGTTCGTCGATGGCCGTGAGGTCAACGTGGGCATCGTCGATGGAATAGTGCTCCCGGTGGCCGAGATCGAATTCGATGCCATGCCCAAGGGGAAATGGCGCATCGTCTCCTATCGCTCGAAGTGGGAAGTGGGAAGCGACGAGGATCTCGGCGCGGCGCCAGTATGTCCGGCGAAGATCTCGCCGGAGCTCACCGCCGAGCTCAAGCGGCTGGCGCTCGATGCGTGGAAGGCGGTTGGTGGCGAGGGATACGGCCGCGTCGACATGCGTATCGACGCTCAGGGCCGCCCATGGATTCTCGAGGTGAACGCGAATCCCGACATTGCCCCCGATGCCGGGCTTGCGAGAATGGCGCGCGTCGCTGGAATGGATTTCCCCGCGCTCGTCTCGGCGATCTGCGAGGCGGGAGCGCGGCGCCAGCGGCAGCTCGAGCAGAATCGCTGGGCGCTCTCGGCGCGGCTCTCCGGTGTGGTGGTGCCGACCGACCCCGCCGCGCTCGAGCTGTTCGCGGCTGGAGTTCGCTGATGACGCTTGTGACGCGCGCCACAGAAGGCGCGATCGAGTCCGAGCCTCCGAGCGGAGGAATGACGAGTCGGCCGCCAGTGGCGACGGACGCGTCCACCTCGCTCCCGCTCTCCAGGGAGGAATTCGCGCCGCGGCGACGATCCGACGGCGCCGGAGAGCTGATCGATTCCCGCGGAACCGGAATCATCCTCGGCGAGCTCTCTGCCGCCGCACGTCCACGGATCGCCGAAATCTTACGCGGCTCGAAGGTCTTCAGCGCGGCCGAGATTGGCATCGCGCTCGAGCTGTTTGATGAAAGCATCGCAGAACGCGGAATGCGGAATGCGGAGGACGTCGCCGTCCCATCCGCATTCCGAACTCCGCATTCGGATTACCTCTTCCTCGGCGCCTTCACCCCGGAAGAGGTCCTCGTCGGATACGCCTGCTGGGGTCCGACGCCCGCCACCGACCGCACCTGGGATCTCTATTGGATCGCCGTCGACACGGCACTCCAGGGCGCCGGCATTGGAACCATCCTCCTCGAAGAGGTCGAGCGAAGGCTCGTGGGACAGCATGCCCGGATGTTGATCGCCGAAACATCGTCCCGATCCGACTACGGCGCGACCCGCGGCTTCTACGAGCGGCGCGGTTATACCGAGGCCGCACGCGTGCGCGACTTCTACGCGCCCGGTGATGATCGGATCATTTTCGTCAAACGGTTCCACCCACTCGCCGACAGGCGGGGAGCAAATGCGCGATGAGTGAATGGCAGCAAGTCTTGCGGGAAGGAGTCGACAGTCTCGAAAAGCTGGCGGAGCGATTCGGCCATGACGTGATCGACGTCGAGGCCTTGAAGCCGGCGTTCGACAACTTCCAGATGCGACTGACGCCGGCTGTGCTCGAGCAGATCAAGGAAGTCGGCGATCCAATGTGGCAGCAGTACGTGCCGACCGTCGAGGAGCTCGACATCCAGGATGGAATGATCGACTCACTCGATGAGGACGGCGACTCGCCGGTCCCGAACATTACGCATCGCTATCCGGATCGGGCGCTGTTCCTCGTCAGCCCGATCTGCGCGAGCTATTGCCGGTTCTGCACGAGGCGGCGGAAGGTGGGTGACCCGGAGAAGATCCCGCTCAACCAATACGAGTCGGCCTTCGAGTACATCCGGAATCATCCCGAGATTCGCGACGTCATCATGTCCGGCGGCGACCCGATGATGCTGAGCGACCGGCGGCTGGAGTATCTCTTCCAGAATCTCCGGGCGATCCCGCACGTCGAGATCATCCGCATCGGGAGTCGAATAACCTCTCACCTTCCGGAGCGCATCACACCCGAGTTCTGTGAGATGGTGAAGAAGTACCACCCCGTGTACATGAACACGCACTTCAACCATCCCTCGGAGCTGACGCCGGCGGCGGTGGCCGCACTGGGGCGCCTGGCCGAGGCCGGTGTCCCGTTAGGCTGCCAGACGGTACTGCTCCGCGGGGTGAACGACGACCCGGCGATCATGAAGGAGCTGATGCAGAAGCTCCTCAAGGCGCGGGTCCGCCCCTATTACCTCTATATGGCCGATCAGGTGGCGGGGGGCGAGCATTTCCGGACGCAGGTGCAAAAGGGTCTGGAGATCGTCCAGGCACTCCGTGGATGGACGTCGGGGCTGGCGGTGCCGCACTTCGTGATCGACGCGCCAGGAGGCGGCGGCAAAGTGCCGTTGCTCCCCGAGTACGTCGAGGAGATCAATGACGACGAGGTGGTCTTCCGGAACTACGCGGGCGAGCGGTACGTCTACAAGCAGCCGCGGATTCCGGTGCCGGTCGATGGCTGCGGTATCGCCGCCGAGGCGCCGCCGGACATCGTGCCGATTCAGATCGGGAAGAAACCCAAGCGATCGAAGCGGCCGGCGGCGAAACGGTCGGCGCGGGCGGGGTGAGATGTGAAACGGGGCGCTCTCTCGAGCGCCCCGTTCGCGTGCAGCCCGCGCTACTGGCGCCAAACCCACGCGCCGAGGAGTCACCCCTCCCGGCGTTCGCGTCCCTGTCCCAAGCTGGCCGTACTGGTTATCGCCCCAACAGTAGATCTCGCGCGCGACCGTTACGCCGCAGCCGTGGAGATATCCGGAGCTAATCTCCCGGAAAACCAATCCCCCACTCACGACGCCCGGCGTCACACCGCAGGGCGTAAACGTCCCGGACACGTCGGTACATTGTTCTGTGGTCGTCCGCCCGAGTTGGCCGGCTTCGTTTCGTCCCCAACACAATCCCGTATTGTCGGCAGCTATCGCACAGGTCTGATAGTACCCCGCCGACACCGACGCGTACGCTCGGCCGTCGCCGACTGCCACCGGAGAATGCCTCACACGCGAACGTACCGCCAAAGCGATTACTGCAATTGACGACGACGGGGCCGGTTCCGAGTTGGCCATAGTCGTTCAGTCCCCAGCAGTACAACGCACGGTCCGCGCTTCGAATCGCGCAAGTGTGGATCTCTCCGGCGCTGATCGAAGAGAACACGAGTCCCCCCGCCACCAGTGTCGGCCGTTTCCGACATGGGTACGTTACAGAACACCGTTCTCCAAATTCGTCCCGGGATCCGATTCCAAGCTCACCATAGTCATTGTTGCCCCAGCAATACGCCTCTCCCGTAGGCGTCAATGCGCACGTATGTCGTCCACCGGCACTAATCGAAGCAAAGGTGTGGTTGCCGACGACCGCTTGTGGGATGGAGTCGTTGCGCGTGGTATCGGTGCCAAGTTGGCCGCGATCATTCTCGCCCCAGCAGTAGGCTTTCCCGCTCGCTGTCAGGCCGCATGCGTGGGAAAATCCCTGCGTAACCTGCGTGAATGCAACTTCGCCTCTCGCGATCGGAGTTGCAGAGCGTTGCAGACCCGGGACTGGGTTGACCGTGTTGCCCCAGCAATACGGCGTGCTTCCCTCCAGAGCGCATGTCGTCTGTGCCGACGCATCAATGCTCGCGAAGTTGTGATTGCCAATGACCAACGCTGGCGTATGAACCTCTCCATCGGTGGTACCCTTGCCGAGTTGTCCGTACGCGTTCGTTCCCCAACAGAACGCGCGATTCCCATTGTCGAGGACACAGTTGTGCCAATATCCGGCTGACACACGCTCCGCCACCAGCGCCCCGAGAACGATCACGCGGGCACTGTCCCGCACGCCCTCGCTTTGCGCAACGACCCACGCTTCACCGGCGGTTACGCCGCGAACGAGCCCCGTGCCATCGACCGTCGCGATGGTTCCGTTGGATGTCGTCCAGGAAATCGTCGCATCGGGGATGCGGTGACCGACCGTGTCCACTGGCGTACCCACGTACCGTGTGGTATCGCCGACAACGACGCCGGCCGAAGGTGGCGACACGTGCACGAGGTATGTCACCTGTCGCACCGTGACGAGGGTGCTATCGGCAAGCGAGCCACTCCGGGCCCCAATCCAGGTGGACCCGTTTCCTCTCGACGTCACGAGCCCGCTGCCATCGACCGTGGCGACGGCGCCATTCGGCCCGAACCACGTGAACGTCACACCCGACAGCTCGTTGCCGAACTGGTCGAACGCGCGCGCCGTGAGCCTCGACGAAGAGTTGAGCGAGCCGAATCGAAGACTGTCAGGCGAAACGCGCACCGACGCGAGTGAGCCGGAATTCGCAGTCGCCGTAAACTCAACCGCCCCGGACCCGATCGAAGCCCTAACGCGCTGAGTTCCGCTGGAGCCGCCGAGGGTCCATTGCATGGTGGCGCGCCCTTCCGCATTGGTCACGGAGGTGTTCCCGACACTGCCTCCGCCGGCGCTCACCGTCCACGTGACCGTCGCGTTAGGCACGCTATTCCCGAAGCGGTCGGTCACGTGCACGACCAGCGGAGCCGACAGGGGCTGAGCAACGGTGCCCGTCTGCCCATCTCCGCTGATCTTTGTCAGCGAGGCTGGGACGTCTGGGCTTCCTGTCACCGTGAAGGTCGCGGGCGTGACTCCCGAAGCAGCCGCCGTCACGACATTCGCGCCTGCACCCGTGCCCAAAGTGAGCCGTGCCCGAGTCACGCCGTCGGCTTGTGTCACCGAACTGGCGGGGGCAATGCTTCCACCGCCGCTCGCGATATTCCAGGACACTTGTGCACCGGCGACAACCTGGCCCCCTGCCAACTGCACTCGCACCGCGAGCGATTCCGCCATCGCGGTGCCTACAGTCGCGGTGGTGCCATCGCCAGCCACCTTTACGATGGTCGCGGTCAATGGAAGCGTGGCGGTAACGCTGAAGGTGGCCGGTGCGAGCGTCGCGAGTGTCGCCGTAACCGAATGCGGAACGTCCATGCGCGCCCCGAGCGTCCATTGCGCCTTGGCGATTCCCTGGGCGTTCGTCTGCGAGGTCGCGGGGCTCACCGCGCCGTTGCCGGCGCTCGCCGCCCAGACGACCGTCACTCCAGGCACCGGGTTCCCGTACGAATCTGCGACTCGCACCGCCAGCGAGTCCGCCAGCGCCGCGCCAAGCGCCCCCGTCTGCGCGTCGCCGCCCGTCTTCGTCACCGCGTGCGCCGGCCCTGGAAGCGGAGTGGCATTGAAGGTCGCGAACACGATCGCCGCTCCGGTATTCGGATCGACGGCGCGCGCTTCGACTCGCTGGCTCTCGGCGGTCGACGTCCCGAGCGTCCACCGATCTTGCACGATTCCGAGGGCGTTGGTGAGCCCAGCACTGGCGAAGACGCTGCCCCCGCCCGACGTTACGCGAAAATTGACCAGCTGACCGACGATCGGGAGGCCGTTCGCGTCCTCGACCCGCACGACGAGCGGATTGGCGAGCTCGGCTCCGACAACACCCTGCTGCCCGTCTCCCGCGACGATGTCGAGTGCCGCAGGGACGCGCGTCAGCTGCTGGTTAGTGGTCGGAGTGTCCTTGCAGGAGAGAAACAACACCGCGCTGAGCAGTACTGACGCGCGGTGAATGCGTCGCACAGCCGACATCCTCGCCTCCGATACGACAGGACGGGTCCAGGTCGCTTTCACTATGTAGGGTGCGGCAGAACAGCCCCTCCGCAATCGGCGCACCACTGTCACATCCTTACTCCCGGACCGCCCGACCGCTAGCATTGGTCACCTGGCGACCCCCCTCCGAGGATATCCCGATGCGTTCTCTGCTCCACCTCGCCCTTCTGATCCCCATCACGCTCCAGGCGCAGCCGGCACTCGAGCGCCTTTTCTATTATGTCGATCGCGAGGACAGCTATGACGCCTTCGTCAAGCACGCCGACCGCATTGACGTCCTCGGCGTCGGCGGGTATCGGGTGGACAGCCTCGGGATTCTGTGGGGAAGCGTCGACCGCCGGGTGCTCGAGCTGGCGCGGGAGCGCAACGTGAAGGTGATGCCGCTACTCGTGAACGAGAGCTTCCATCAGCCGTCGCTACGCCGACTGCTGGCGGACACGACCGCTCGCCATCGCGCCACGCGGGCGATGGCCGACGAGTGCCGACAGCATCGCTACTGGGGTTGGCAGTTCGACATCGAGAATGTGCACATTGATGATCGCGACCGGCTGACGACCTGGTACGGCGAGGCGGCGCGTGCGCTGCGGGCCGCCGGCTGCACGATCAGCATCGCCGTGGTCCACCGCCCCACCGAGCTTGCCGGGCCCCTCAGCTATCACCGGTTCCTGTTCGACAGCTGGCGCGCAGCGTATGACCTCGCCGCGCTGGGACGACTCGGCGACTTCGTGACGATCATGACCTACAGCCAGCACACGCGCCGCACGACGCCGGGGCCACAGGCTGGAATCCCCTGGATGCGATCGGTGGTGGACTACGTGCTCCGCTCGGTCCCGGCGAACAAGGTGTCGTTAGGTATTCCGTCTCAGGGACTGCATTTCTTCACGCGGGAGGACAATACCCTCCCGGAGCGCGCGCGCTCGTGGGCGGAGACGGTGACGTGGACGTGGGGCTCGGGAATGGCAGCGCGCTACGGCGCGCGCCTGATGTGGGATTCCACCCAGGCCGTCACGTACGGCTCGTTCGAGAACGGCGGCACGTTCGAATGGCTCTTTCTCGAGGACGAGCGGAGCTTCCGCGCAAAGCTGGCCCTGGCGCAGGAGAAAAAGCTTCGCGGATTCTCGGTGTGGGTGCTGGGGCAGGAGGACGAGCGGATCTGGGATGTGTTGCGGAGGTAGCCGAGGTCGTCGAGGCTGTCGAGGTAATCAAGGTGACAGCAGTTCCCCTGGATCACCTCGACGACCTCGACACCCTCGATCACCTCTGCAGCACTATCAGCCCCCCAGTCCGCCCAGAATCTGGTTGATCGCGTCGAGAATCTGGCCGATCACGCCCAGGAGCGCCGGGAAGTCGAGCAAGCTCACCACTGCGCACAGCAGGTTGCCTAACAAGTTGCCCGGTCCGGGGACGGCCGTAATGTCGAGCACCACGGGCGCGAGGTCCACGACGAGCCCGAGCACATCGAGATGCAACGGCCCGAGGTCGAGGTTGAGCACATCGCAGGCAATGGCCTGCTGGAGCTGGACGTCCTGCACCCCCAGCGCCGCGGCGACGCCCGAGCTGATCGTCGTCGGCGTGCTGAACTCCTGCCTGATGTTCTTCTGCTTGCCATTGGCCGTCGTCGCCTTGCCTTGCAGCAGACCGCGGATCGTGAAGACTCCAGTCACATGGTCGACGTCGATCCGACGAATCTCGACTTCACCGACGAACGAGCCGCCATCGGCGAGCGTACCGGTCGCCGGCAGAACCAGCGGACCGAACGACTGGGTGTTGGTGCTGCGGAGTGCCGCGTCATCGGCGAGGTCGTTCCCTGGTCCGGTCGGCCGATCGTCGCAGGCGACGAGAACCATTGCTGCCGCGAAGACCGGGAGTAGAGCGCGCGATCTCATGGTGGAATCCTCACGAGAATGGTGACAGCAGTGACTGTTAGGCGGCGCGGAGCAGCCGTCGTCACCGGGAACGAGTGACCGCTGTCATGCCGTCTACCAGTTCTGCGCGTTCGATTGTGAGGGACGGTCCGTGCGCAACGAGCATACCCTTCGCGTGCCGCCGTGTACGATAGCGGACTGCGTACGGATGCGTACCAGCGGAGCGTGACATACGTCACGCTCCGCTGGTCCTCGTTAGGTTTTTCCCGGGCTAACCGGCGACGGCGAGGGTCGTTACACGCCGGCGTCCTAGCGGTCGGTGAGCACCGATGACGTCAGCGGCGTCCCGCCGGCCGCCGCCTCGAGCAGCACCACGGTACGGATCGTACCGGCAGCAAGGGTTCCGAGCGAGACATCCCGGATCACCGTCTTCGTTCCCGCGGTGGTAAAGCGAACCTGAATCGCGCCCGCGGCACGCTCGAGATATCCCGAAGCAGTGCGAGGCGCCACACCGGCGAAGGTCGGGGCGATCGCCGCGATGTCTGCGCCGGGCGCGGTGACGTAGACGTCCACGTTCCCCGCCACCGTCGCGGCGTTGACGGCGCGCACCTTCACATTCCCCGCCGCCGGCGCCGCGTTGTTGTCGGTCAACACCAGCGCCGAGATCGTCGCCGACCCGACCGCGAGGACCGTGTGATCGGCGTCGGCGGCAATCGGAACCGCCGCATCCAGCAGATGGACGGTCGTGTCCGCCGTGCGCCGAACCGCAAACTGCCGATTGCCGGCGTAGGCCGGGTAATACAGCGTCGGCGGCGCGGGAGCCACGCCAGGATTCGGCAACGCCGTGGTCGTCGCGGTTCCCGCATACACGATGCTCACCGCCACCGGGACGCCATCGACGGTGACGTTGACGGCACTCGCGCGCGGCGGATCGGAGATCGCGTGAACGAACCTGAAGCGACCAGTGGGCTGCGTCGGCACCACACCGGTCGGGCCTACTTCATCGGTCCCGCAGGCTGTGAGCGCGACCACGACGCTCAGCAGCGCGAAAGAGCGAAATCGCATCACCAATCCTCGAATCGTCGGTAAGCGGTGCACGCGTTCATCGCTGCGACGGACACCGCGTTGATGGAATGTCATGGCTGCACGAGTGACGCGCACTCGTCGTTGTCCGCCGGTGGCTCGGTGCCTTCGGGATCGGGAGGAACGTTCGCGGGATTCGCGTTCCGTTCCCCTACCGGGTACGGCAACCAGCACCGCTTCGCGATCGACGTCGCGCCCACTTGCCCCAGGCGTCGCAGATCTTCCCAGCGCAGTCCGGTGGCGAACAGCTCATAGCGGCGATTGCGGTAGATCTCCGTGATGAGCTGCGGAGCGGTGAGGACACCGGCCAGCGGCGCGAGGCAGGGACCGGGATCCGCCGTGACGCGGCCAGCACCCGGACAGTCGGTGCGAACCGAGTCGACCACCGCCTGCGCCTCAGTCAAGCGCGAAAGCCTGACGAGCGCTTCCGCCTTGATGAGCAACACTTCATCGGGATAGTACGCAGGAATCGACGATGTGTTCGCCGCGAACACCACCCACGCATCGAGCGGGGTGCCGATGCGTCCCGTGATCGCCGTATCCCGCACAAAGAACGCGGTGCGCTGCACCTCGAGCGGGTCTGCTCGATAGGCATCGCGCGGCAACACCCCCGACGAGCCCGTGGCGACGTTGAACAGCGGATTCACTGCCTGCGCCGAGAACGGGAGGCGCGAGAACACCGTGCGGCTCACCGAGTCAGCGGCAGCGAGCGCGCCCGCCCAGTTCCCGGCCAGCCGCCGATAGCGCGCCTTATAGGCGAGAATCGTGTTCGGAATGTCGAGGCCGGTCGCCAGCACCTGCGACGTGAACTGCGCACTCGGTACCGTATCCCGATAGGCGAGCTGCGCCGAGTCGAGCAGCGCGAGCACGTACGCGAGCGCGGTCGCGCGGTCGACGAACTCCGGTGTCGGGTTGTTGTACGTATCGATGGGGAGCTCTTCATATCCCTGCAGCAGCTCACCGAGCGCGCCGGCCTTGAACAGGTACGCCAGGCCGAGAAGGCCGCTTCGCGTGCCTCGCGGCATCACGACGTTGGGCGCGTTGAAGATGATGTCGTTCGCCGTCTTGACGGTGCGGTAGCTCAAGCTCCAGACATCCCCCGTGATCGCTGCTCCGGGAGGAACCGTTCCGCCCTCGGCGTCCGAGATCGTGGAGAACGCCGTCAAGATCGCGCCGAGCTCCGTCGTCAGCAGCCCAGCCGAGTAGATGAAGCTGCCGGTCGAGTTTCCGAACCGGAGCTGCAGGCCGACGCCTAACGCCATGAGCCCTTCGGCGTCGGCGACGACCGTCTCCTGCGTCGGTGAGTTCGGATTGGTCGTGTCGAGGTCGCATGCTACGAGCCCGAGGGAGCTCGCGAGCAGCGCCTTCGCGAAATACTGTCGCATGTCGTCTCCGCTCAGTAGGTGAACCGCAGGCTCGCGGACCAGGTGCGAGGAATGGGGACCCCGGCGAAGTCGAAGCCACGATCCGCCGCGGTCGTCGTGAGCCCTGGAGCGTTCTGCCCGAACAGGTTCCCTTCTGGATCGTACCCGGAGTAGTCCGACCACGTGTAGAGGTTGCGTCCGCTCAGTGTGAGCTCGATCCCATCGGAGAAGTAGCGCGTCACAACGGGCTGCGTGAACGTGTAGGTCGCGGAGACCTCCCGAAGCTTCACGAACGAGCCGTCTTCCACGTACTCGCTGAAGATGCCGAGGCGGCGCGCGAAGTAGCCCGGGGGCAGCTTGCGCGGATCGCCGTAGGGCAGAAACTCGGTTTCGTTTTCCGGGCTGTTGAGGGCCGTGCCCAAATCGCGAATGCGGCGCGACAGGTTCATGACGTCGTTGCCGAAGCTGCCATCGAGCAGCACGCGCATGCGGAGCGCTTTGCCGACCTGGAACTCGTTGAGCAGCGAGCCGACCCAGTCGGGATTCGGATCGCCAAGCACCCTGTTCGCCGAATCGGCGCAGTTGCCGCCGGCCATCGCGCGGCGCTGCGCGACGTCGGCCGGGAGGCTGGTGCTGGGCCGCAAGCGGCCGAGCGAGTCGAGGAGGAAAGCACCCGTCTGGCAATTGCGCACGGCGTACACACCATAGAAGATGCCGACCGGATCGCCCTGACGAATGCGGTTCGGATAGCCCGTCGCCGACTGGAAGCTGGGGATGTCGAGTCGCTCGACGAGATTGCGGTTCCGCGTATAGACCGCCGTCATGTCCCAGCGAAAGTTCGGCTGATCCATGTTGATCGTCCGGGCCAACACCTCCCACCCCTTGTTGCTCATCGCGCCAATCGCGGAGAACTGCCGAGAGTAGCCCGTGCTCGTGGCGACTGGCCGGAAGAACAGGAGATCGCTCACCAGCTTGTCGTAGTACGTCACCTCGAGCGAGATGCGATCGTTCAAGAGGCCCATGTCCGCACCGACCTCCCATTCCCGCTGCCGCTCGGGCTTGAGGCTGGCGTTGCCGAGAGTCACGCTATTCACGACGCCGGGCTTGCTGTCGAACGTGGCGGCGACGTAGTCGTCGAAGCGGGAGTACGCGTTCAGCACCGACGGCTGATTCCCGGCGTAGCCTAACGCGGTGCGAAGGCGCAGTGAGCTCACCGTGCCCTCGGAGACGAGGCCGCGGAACCAGTCATCCTCCGAGACCACGTACGACAGCGAGGCCTTGGGGAACACCTGCCACCGCTCGTCGGGACCGAACGTGGACGAGGCGTCCCAGCGAACGGCGCCGGTGAGGAACAGGCGGTCGCGCCATCCGATCTGCTCCTGCGCGTAGAACCCGAACGTCTTGAGCTCGACGATGCTTTGCGTCGCCGCGGGAGTCGCGCCCCCGCTCACGACTTCGACGACCGGAATCAGGTTCGTGGACGTCGCGAGCGTATTGCGAATGCGCTGATGCGTGTAGTTGACGCCGCCGCTCGTCGTGAGCTGGAAGTCATTCCAGTCGAACAGATAGTTGGCGACGGCATCCTGGTTGAGAATGCGCGAGTTGTTGATGCCGTTCGATGCCAGTCCGGTCTGCGCGGTGGCAGGGGGCGGGAAGGCGCCACGCGGGAAAAACTCACTCTGCTCGAGGGAGTAGCCGTCGTACCCAAACGTGTAGCTCACCGTCAGCCGGTCGAGCGGGTTCCATCGCGCCTGCGCGCTGCCGATGAACCGGTTGATGTCCTGCGGGTGCTTGAACCGAGCAATCGCGAGGAGTGGATTTGGATTCAGCACAGGGCCAAACGGATACACCCCGGAGACCGGGCGCGGATCATAGGTGGTCGGGTTGAACAGAAATGCCGTCAACACGCCCGTCCCCTCGCCGTTGACGAGGAAATCGTTGTGGGTATTCACGAAGTTCGCGCCGAGGTCGAGCGTCAGGCGCGGCCGAACCTGCTGCGTGATGTTCACGCGCGCTCCGCGGCGACTGGACGCCTCGCCACGTTGAATCCCGTCCTCCTCGGTCCACGTGCCGTTGACGTAGTAGCGGGTCTGCTCGTTCCCGCCATCGACGCTGAGATTGTTCTCGATCGTGAGGGCGTCACGAAAGATCAGGTCCTGCGCATCGACGCGGGTTACCGGGTTCCCTTGAATGTCGAAGGGATAGTCGTTGATGCGCAGCTTGGTCGGAAGCTCGCTCTGCGCGACGCGGCTGTGCAGGCTGATGCGCGAACGTCCCGCGGTGCCACGCTTGGTGAAGATCTGAACGACGCCATTGTTGGCGCGGGAGCCGTAGAGGGCCGCCGCGGCCGCGCCGCGGATCACCTCGATGCGCTCGATATCAGCGGGGTTCAGGTCGGCCAGTCGATTCTGCACGTTGCCGCGGGAGCCGAGATCACGCAGCGTCGATGAGCTGTTGTCGATGATGACGCCGTCGACGATATACAGCGGGTCCGAGCCGGAGATGAAGGAGCTCGTCCCGCGCAGGCGCACGGTCACGCCTCCCCCACCCGGCGTCCCGGAGTTCTGTACGATCTGCGCACCGGCGATCTTTCCTTGTAATGCCTGATCGATGGTGACCGCATTCGACTTGCTGATCGCCGTGCTGTCGACGCTGGCGATGCTCGTCCCGATGGCGCGCCGCTCGGTCGGAGCGGCGGTCCCGGTGACGACGACTTCACCCAGCGTCGTCGCGCTGGCGGTCATGGAAAAGTCCGCCGTCGCGGACGCGGCGGACGAAACGTCGACTTCCCGTCTCGCCTCCGCATACCCGATGCGGCGCGCGATCACGACCCGGCGCCCCGTAGGGGCGCTCGGAATGGTATAGCGCCCGGACGCATCCGAGAGCGCACCCATCGCGGTGCCCTCGATCCTCACCTGCGCGCTGGCAAGTGGTTGTCCGTTGCCCGCGTCCGTGACGGTGCCCTGGACGGTGCCGGTCGTCTGGGCACCGAGCGCGACCGGAGCGAAGAGGCACAGCAGGGCAAACATTCGAGAACTCATGAAGACCTCCGTTTTTGGAAAAGACGGCGCTAGAGGCGCTAAAGGCGCCAGAGGCGCTGCACCCTCTAGCGCCTTTAGCGCCTCTGGCGCCTCTAGCGCCTCAGACTTCCTGCATCTCCCTGGTTTCCTTCGAGGACTCGGCGATCACCCGTTGCGCGACGTCGGGCGGCATCTGCTCGTAGCCCTTGAACCGCCGCGTGAACGTTGCGCGCCCGTGGGTCATCGAATGCAGGTCGGTCGCGTACAGGTGGAGCGCCGACTGCGGCACGATCGCCCGAATGCGAGTGCCGCGCCCGTCGCCTAACGGCTCAGAGCCCAGGATGTGGCCGCGGCGCGAGGAGAGGTCACCGAGGATGTCACCCATGTAGGTATCGGGCGTCATGACTTCCACCTCATCGAGCGGCTCGAGAAGAACGGGCCGGCACTTCGGCGCGACGGTCTTGAACGCCAGAATGCCGGCCATCTTGAACGACATCTCGTTCGAGTCCACCGAGTGGTACGAGCCATCGAAGAGCTCCACGCGGAAATCCACCATTGGATATCCCGCCAGGACTCCCCGGACGGCCGCCTCCTGAATTCCCCGGTCGACCGCCGGAATGAAGTTTCGCGGGATGGAGCCGCCGACGATCTCATCGACGAACTCGTAGCCTTTGCCCCGTGGCTGCGGCGCGATGCGCACCCAGCAGTCTCCGAACTGCCCACGCCCCCCCGTCTGCTTCTTGTGGCGACCCTGCCCCTCTCCCTTCCCCATCAACGTCTCACGGTACGGCACCTTGGGCTTCGACATCTCCCCCGTCACCCCGTACTTTCGCTTGAGCTTCGACATCGCCACCTCGAGATGCCGCTCGCCCATGCCCGAGATCACAGTCTCGTGCGTCTCGGCGTTGTATCGCGTCTCGAACGTCGGGTCCTCGTCGTGCAGGCGATGAAGCCCGGCCTGGAGCTTCTCCTCGTCGCCGCGCGCAGTCGCGTGTACCGCCATCGCGACGAGCGGCTCGGGCAGCTGGATCTGCGGCAGGCGCACCGGATGGTCCTTCGTCGAGAGCGTGTCGTTCGTATGCGTGTTGCGCAGCTTCGCCACGCAGCCGATGTCGCCGGCGTGCAGCTTGGTGACTTCGGCACGATCGCGCCCCTGCGCCACGCACAGGTGATTCAGCTTCTCCACCCCGTTACGCGTCGCGTTGTAGACCTCCTGCCCGTTCACGACCACGCCCTGAAAGATTCGGAAGAAGGACACGTCGCCCACGTGAGGCTCGCTCATGGTCTTGAACACGAGCGCAGCGAACGGACGGTCATCCTTGGCGTGGATCTCGACCGTCTTGTCGCCTTCCGCCCCCTTGAACGCGTGAATCTCCTCCATTTCGTACGCCGACGGCATCAGCTGAACCATCTCCGTGAGGAGCGCGCGCACTCCGATCATGCTGTCCGCCGAGACGCAGAACAGAGGAAAGAGGTCCATGCGCTTCATCGCCTCTTTCATTCCTTGAATCGCCTCGTCGCGCCCGATCTCGTTGCCCTCGAGATAGTGCTCGAGGAGCGTGTCATCGGTCGCCGAGATCGCTTCGATCAGCTCCTGGTAGTAATGATCGAACCGACCCTGCTCCTCCTCGGGAATGTCCACCTCGTCGTACTCCGCGCTCTTCGCGCCCTGCTTGTAAACGTATGCTTTCTTCGCGAAGAGGTTGATCACGCCGCGGAACTTCGGACCCTCGCCGATGGGAATCTCGACGGGGATGACCTTGCCCGTGAGTCGCGACTTGATGTCCTGATAGGTCCGCTCGAAGCTCGCATGCTCCTTGTCGAGCATGGTGATGACGAAGAGCGCCGGATCGCCCCGGTCGACCGCCTCTCGAAACATCTTCTCGGTTCCGACTTCGACGCCGGCGGTGGCACTCACGACACAGAGCGCCCCGTCCGCGGCAGCGAGGCCCGACACCGCGTCGCCCTGGAAGTCGAGATAGCCGGGCGTGTCGATCAGGTTGACCTTCGTATCCATCCACTCGGCGTGCGCGATGCCGAGGTTGATGGAGTATTTGCGGTCGACCTCCTCGGGCGAGTAGTCGGTGAGCGCGGTGCCGTCGCGCACTGAACCGTGACGCTTGCTTGCCCCGGAAACGAAAGCGAGCGCGTCGACGAGGCTCGTCTTCCCGCTCGCTCCATGTCCAACGACCGCGACGTTCCGAATTTCCGAGCTGCTGTATTCCCTCATAGGCGCATTCCTCGTTCGCCGCGTTACCGAGACTCCCTGTCGGCTATGGTACCCCGGGGCACGAGGGAGGGCAAGTCAAAACCCGGGGCAACGTCTGAAGACGTCAGAAGTCAGACGTCGGGGATCAGATGTCAGTGAACCGCAACGGTTCCCGATACCTGACTCCCTACGTCTGAACCCCGACGTCTTCGGACGTTCAGGGAAATAATGCCGACTTACATCAGGCGTCCGACCTCCGGTGCCTCCGAGAGCATTCTGTCGAAGGTCGTCGTCGGTGGCGTCGGACAGGCGGAACCGTGGCGGTGCGGCGAGAGCGCGCGTGGGCGCGCGCGCGTCACTCAGGCAGGAGAAGACGAGCGCGTCCTGCCTGGTCGTGGAAAAGGCCGCGCTCCACAACCGCCCAGCCGCGTCAGAGAAGAGCCGCTCGCTGCCTGACGATCGATTGGGGGAGTTCCGGGACGTGGGACGGGGCATGCTCTGAGCGTGCGAGGCGGGTGGAGGTCAGTCAAGGGGTAGGAGTGAGGGTCAGGGATCCCCGATCCCCGACCCCCAAACAAAGGGCCATCCCAGAACTGAGATGGCCCTTTTCGCGTTGCCGCGCATGGTCGGACGAATCAGAGTGATCGATCAGTCTCCCTCGTACTCGTAGGTAAGGCCATCCGCTTCGCGAAGCACTTCCAGGATCTCGTCCGCCTCGAACGCGGCCGGGTCCACCATCGCGTCGAGCCGGAAGCTGATGGCTCGCCACGTTCCCTCTGGCCAATCCGGCATCCCCAATCCGGCGACGAGTCGACCGATCATCGGGCCACACGTCTCCTTGAGCCGAATCGCTGTCTCGCTCAACACCGCGAACGGAATGTCCACGTCGCGGGTCAGCAGCTCGCCGGTGATCTCGTCGCGCCACGCCGCATCCCCCACGGCACCGCGCTCGGACCAAACGCCGAGGTGTCGGAAAGCACCCGACCCATAGCCAGCCGTGCGGTGGCTTTCCACCGCCGCGGCGAGTGCGAGCGTGAGGTACTCCGCCTTGGGCGTGCCGTACAGCGTCACGACCTCCCGGGCACGATGGTCAGTCGAGACCATGGCCGGAACGGAATCCACCCGCGCAAGCACCGGCGACTCGTCGGGGCCATCCTCGAGCATTACGAGGACATCCATCTTCCCCTCCATGAGAACCTTCACCGAGTGCGTCATGCACACCACGTCACGAGCAACTCACACACGCTACTGGCAAGAGCGAGGCCGTCCCGCGTGCGTCGTTGCCCTATGGTGCAACACAATGCGCCATGGAAAGTTCCGGGCACCGTGACGCGTGACGCGAGTGTGACCGAGCGTGGGACGTCGGACACAATGTCGCGAGGGGGAGACAATGGAGGAAATGACGAGGGGCGTTCGCCTAGCTCTCGCGGAGGCTTCCCGCCGTGATCCCCATCGCGGCTGCCATGAGGGCGTAGATGACGATGATCTCGCCGCGCGTGACCACTGCCTCGAACCCTGGTGAGAGGCGAGCCGGAAGAACCAGGAAATCGATGGCGGCGACCGCCACGGCGAACAGGACCGCGCCCACCCATAGCCACGCGCCGCGTCGCCGCCCCACTGCCAGTGAGAACAGCATCCCCCAGAGGATCAGCGAGAGGGCGTGCACGAGAATCCCCACCGGTGTCACCAGAGGATGCGCCTCGCGGACGTAGAAGGCGCGGCTTCCAACCAGCACGTGGGCGATCGTGTTCAGCGGCTGCACCGGCGAGCCTCGCACCCAGCCGAAGCCGACCAGTGCCCCCGCGGTCGCCGCCGCTGCCACAAGTCCGATCCACACACCACGCAGCAAACGGTCGCGGAGCATGGGCGGAAGAATAGTCTGCCTTCCGATTCGTTAAAAGTGCATAACGTTGGAACAACAGGTCGTTCAGGTTGTCGAGGTGATCGAGGGTCGTCGCTTCACCTCGATCTCCTCGACAACCTCGACGACCTCTGCACGTTGCCTCGCCGAGCAGACGCGGTCATGTTTCTCCGACTATGAGCGATTCCGGTACTCAGGCGCACACGATCCTCTTGATCGAGGACGATCCCGACGTGCGGTCCGCCGTCGAGCGCGTCCTCGGGGGCGCCGGCTTTTCGGTGAAGAGCGCATCGGATGGACAGAGTGGGCTTCAGCTTGCGCTCTCGCAACGTCCAGAGGTGGTGCTCGTCGATGTCGGTCTGCCCGATCGCGACGGCGTCTCTGTGACGCGCGAGCTGCGGGAGAAGGGATTTCGATCTCCGATTCTCATGCTCACCGCGCGCGGCACGGTCTCGGACAAGGTGAGCGGGCTGGAAGCGGGCGCCGACGACTATCTGCCGAAGCCATTCGACCTCACCGAGCTCATTGCCCGCGTGAAAGCGCTTCTGCGACGTGCGTCCCTCGCGGCGGATCACACCCTTCGTGCGGGCGACGTGACCATTGATCCCCTCACCAGACGTGTCGAGCGAAGCGGACGCGAGATCGACCTGACGCAGAAGGAATATGCGCTGCTCGAGTTTCTCGTCCGCAACGCCGGCCAGGCCGTATCGCGATCGCTCATCGCCGAACACGTGTGGAAGTACGAGGTAGACCCCGCGACGAACGTCGTCGACGTGTACATCAACTACCTGCGCAAGAAGCTCGGCGACGACAAGGCGCAGCCGCTGATTCGTACCGTGCGCGGTGTGGGCTACATGATAAGCGGGGCGTGACCGTCGGCCACGCCCCGCATCCCCACCACCCCACCCCACCACCCATTGGTTACTGGTCCGGCGAAACCTCTCGTGCGGCATTGTCGGACACCGCGCGTCCGGACGTCACGTTGTACCCACTGAAGTGCTTGATGCGACGGTACGCGTACCCACCCGCCACGTACGTGCGCTGCGTCGGATCCTGCAGCGACTCGTCGATGCCCGGGATACCAATCGCCGGTGACCAGAGAATGTTCAGCGACTCGTTGAACTGCGCGCTGCCAACGAGCATGTAGATCCACACCCACTCGTACGGATTGCGCGACGGGCGGAAGCGAAGCTCGGGCGTGAAGTCGACCCACTCGCGACCATCCTGCGTGCGAAGCTCGGCGCGAATCCGGATCGGCTCACGCAGAACCGGGCACTCGTTGTCCCACGCGTGCGGTCCATACTCCGACCGCGCCGGATCGCAGATGGCGTTGCGCGGGAACACGATTCCGTGCTTGCCCATGCGGAAATAGCCGCCGCCCTGATCGACCGTGAATTCACCGGAGCGCTCGTCGGCAGCCATCTGATTGATGACGATCAGCATGTTCGGGGCTCCGCCCGGCAGCCGATCCGTCTTCGGAGACAGCGGTGACACGGAGTCGTCGGCACAGGCAGCCGTAATGGCCACCAGGGCGATCAACGTGCTCCAGCGAATATGGCGAGCAAGCATGCGAACCTTTTCCGAAAGAGAGTCCGGGGGGACTACTACCTGTGGCCCTGGGAAAAGCAGGGCGCATACCACGATGGCACCGCCACTTCGCAGTGCGCACAACTCCAAGCCAGAAGTGTCGTTAGGGGATTTTCACGAAATAGCGCCGCCATCTGTCGCAGGCGCAATTCGGTCACGCTGTCCGGCGAGACGCGGTCGTTATTCCCGAGAGAGCAGTTCGGTATATCGACGGCTCATCCCGTGATAGCCCTGGCTCTTCACCTGCGGGGCGAAACGATTCACGGAGCTGCGCAGCAGCGCGCGGTCGTGTGCATCGAGGATGTCGGCGCATTCTGCGATGAGCCACGCCGCGCCATAGAAGTCGGTCGTCTCGGCGAGCGCGAGCGCGCGATAGAACATTGACACTGCACCGGTCATGGACTCGAGCGCTGCGAGGCGGACACGAAGCGCCTCCGCAAGCTCGCGTCCCTGGAACCAGTCGGGCCGCGCCTGCATCCGCGCTTCCACGTCATTGAGCGAGACGCGGGCATCGTCGACCAATCCCATGCGCAGCAGCACCAGCCCTTCGCCGGCGAGTGCGCCCAGCTCGACATCGGATTGGCCGATCCCTCGTGCGATGCCGAGCACCACGTCGTACAGCTCGCGCGCCGACGCATGTTCGCCACGCTCGCGATCGAGGTGCGCGAGGTTGTACAGCGCGTACAGCTGTCGCTCGGTGCTCTTCTGCGCCGCGAAGATCGCGAGCGCCTCACCGAACAGCTCGCGCGCACGCTCGAAATCGCCGCATTTCAGATGGGCGACGCCAAGGTTGATCCCGGCGGTCCCTGTCTGCTCGGGCGTGCCCGCGCTCCGCGCCAGCGACATCGATGCGGTGAGCTCGTCCGTCGCGCGCTGCCACTTGCCGAGGCTCGAGTACACGATGCCCATGTTGTTGCGGCATCGCGCCTGTCCCACGAGGTCTCCGGCGCGCTCGAAGAGGGCCAGCGCACGCTCGTAGTGCTCGATGGCGCGGGCCGGCTCGTCCTGCGCCAGCGTGATCCCGAGGCGGTTGAGCGACTCCGCCAGTCGCAGCGGATCCCCGAGTTGTTGGGCGATGCGAACACACTCAACGGCAACGCGCTCCGCCTCGACGCGGTCGCCGAGGCGGCCGTACGTCTGCGAGATCATGGTGAGGAGCGAAACGCGCTCGTCGTCGAAGCCGTGCGCCAGAGCTTCTGCATCGAGGGCGAGGCAGTGCTCGAGCGTCCTCGCGTTCGGCTGGCCAAGCAGTGCCCGCACCCGTTCTCGCATCCGGCGCAGCGAGATCGCGCGCCGGCTCTCTCCCTGTCCGGTGAACCACTCGATGGCCAGATCACACATCTCTTCGGCTTCTTCATAACGACCCACCGACTCAGCGACCTCGGCCCGCCGCACACGAACCTCGGCCAGCTGGGCGGCAGAGCTCGAGTTACGCTCGGCGATGCGCAAGAAGTCGGCACTTTCCTGGTGGGCGTACACGAGTCGCGCACGCTCGGCGGCGAGCATGGCATACTCGTACGCCTTGGTTCCAACCCCACCGCGGTCGTAATGCGTCGCGATTTCGGCAATGGCGTCAGGCGTCAGACGCTCCATGGCCTGAGCGACCTGCTCGTGCATCCGCCGCAGGCGGCGGGCGTTCACGGACTCGGTGAGGACCTCGGCCATGAGGACGTGGGCGAACGCGTATCGATCGCCTCCCCGCGCCGCGGTAGGCTGAAGCACCGAGGCCCGCATTCCCTCATCGATCACGTCGAGCAGCTCCGCCTCGGTGCCCGCTTTCGCCTCGATGGCGAGGTCGAGATCGAACTCGCGGCCGATGACGGCCACGGTCGTCAGGACGGCCTGTGCTTTCGCAGAAAGGCGCGAGAGACGCCGCGAGATGAGGTCGGTGATCGCGACCGGGAGCCGGAGCTCCGACACGGGGCGCCACTCCCAATGGTCGCGATCGTGCCAGATCGAACCTTCCTCGACCAGGGTACGCAGCACCTGAACGACGAAGAGTGGATTACCCTCGGTGTGGTGGTACAGGAACGCGAGCAGCTCGCGGCCGATCTCCTGTCGATGAAAGGCGGCCTGAAGCCACTGCTTGAGCTCGTCACGCGCGAGGCGAGACAGGGTGAGCTCGCGAAAGCGCTCATTGCGCGAGAGTCGGCGGCGACGTTCGAGAGTTTCCCCCTGCATCTCCTCGGCACGAATCGTCAGGCAGATGAGCAGGTGCTCGGATCCGAGCTGTCCGACGAGGAACTCGAGCATGTCCCACGAGGCTGAATCCGCCCATTGGACGTCATCGAGCACGATGACGAGCAGGCGGTCGCGCGCCGCCGTTCGCACGTACTCAGAGATCTCCTCGAGCAGCATGTACTTGCTGCCGACGCGCGAGCCCGGCGCCGGCCGGTCGCTCGCGGCGAGTGCGGGCACGAGATGCGGGAGCTCGTGCCACGTTCGATCGGTTTGCGGCGTGGTTCGGCGAATGGCCGACAGTACTTCCGCCCACGGAGCATAGGGCGGCTGAACGTCGGCCTCGCGCCCTCGTCCGATGACAAGCGAGCCCGACCGCAGTCGGACCTCGGGCTCGAGCTGGCGCAGCAACGTCGTTTTGCCGATGCCCGCCTCGCCCGCGATGGCGACGATGGCCGGACGCCCCGCCTTCGCATTGTCGAGCAGTCTCACGAGTTGACGCAGCTCGTTCACGCGACCCACGAACCGCTCAATTCCGAGGGGCAGATGACCGCTGTCGGCTGCACCGGCGGTCGCGACGGCGACACCGTCGCGCCCTTGTCGCTTCACCTGATAGAGCGCGCGGTCAGCGGCCGCGAACAGCGCGTCCGGGTCGACACCGTTCTCCGGAGAGGTCGCGACGCCAATCGAGATACTGGTGGACAGACGCTCGTCGCGGTCCCGCACCTGGAAGGCATGTCCGCGCACGGCGGCACACAGTCGCTCGGCGACCTCGCGAGCGCGGTCGGCCGGCGTATTCGGCAGGAGAGCGACGAGCTCATCCCCCGCATAACGAGCGGCCAGGTCGTCGGCGCGCAGGTTCTGCCGCAGCAGCTCCGCGATCTCGACGAGCACACGATCTCCCTGCAGGTGACCGTAGGTATCGTTCACCAGCTTGAAGAGATCGATGTCGATGACGAGCAGCGACACCGGCTGGCCTGTGGCCGACGCGATCTCGAGCGCGGCCGTGAGCTGCTCGATGAACGCGCTACGAAGCGGCAGCTTCGTCAGGTCGTCGATGCGGATAACGATGCCTCGGAGCGGAAAGGACTGCGTCGTCCTTCAGTCCCCAACAGGGAGAGCGGCGGGTCCGGCCACTTCGCCGGCGCGGGATTTGGGACGGAGATGATGCCACATATAGACGCTCGCCAACGCGCATACGATACTGCCGGCCACCATGGGGGCGCCGGCGCCCAGGCGCCCCAGGGCGACGCCAGCCGCCATCGGGCCGACGACCCGCGCCAGGGCCCCCAGCGACTGGACAACGCCGATGACCATACCCTGTTCGCCCTCACTGGCCGCCCGTGAGACCAGGCTCAGAGCGCTCGGACCCGTGAGAGCGAAGCCGACGGCGTAGAGCACCATCACGACTCGGAGGATCCCAGGCGTTGGGGCCAGGGCGATCGCGAGGAGCGAAACGGCCAGCAGCGCGATCCCGGTGATGGAGATCCGCCTCTCGCCGAACCGCGTGACGAGGGTATGAACGAGACCGAGCTGGATCGCCGACGAGGTCAGTCCGATCAGCGAGAATACCCACGCGGTATGAGTCGCGTCGAACGCGAAGCGCGCCTGCAGGTAGAGTGCGAGCATCGCCGTCACGCCGGAGGTCGCCAGCGCAACGGCCGTCATGGAAAGCGTCACGCCGCCCAGCACCGGTCGTTTGAGCACGCGGTGCAACAGGCGCGGGTCGAACGTGCGGTGCATGAGCGACTTGTCGGCGGTTGGAACTGCCTCGGGCAGCCACAGGCGCGCGAGCACGAGGTTGATGAAGGCGAGCGCCGCCGCGACGTAGCCCGGCGCGTGCACGCCCCACCGGACGCTGACGACCGCGGCGATTGGGGGGCCGAGCATGTACCCGAGCCCGAAGGCGGCACTGATCCAACCCATGCCGCGTGCGCGCGTCTCGGGAGTGGTGACGTCGGCGATGTATGCCTGCGCGGCGGCGAGATTGGCCCCCGCGACGCCAGCGAGCATGCGAGACCCCAGCAGCGCAAGGACACTCTCGGCGCGGGCAAAGAGCAGGTAGCTCGCGACCGAGCCGAAGAGTGAGACGAGAATGACGGGACGGCGGCCCACGCGGTCGGAGACGCGGCCCCACACCGGGGTGAAAAGGAACTGCATCAGCGAGAACGCGGCGATGATCGCCCCGATCTGCACTGGCGATGCGCCGTACCGCTGTGCGTAGAAGGGCAGGATCGGCAGAACGATGCCGAACCCGAGGAGGTCGACGAAGACGGTGAGGAGAACGACAGCGACCGGGTGGCGCTTCACGAGCGCCCCCGGTCGACACAGACCCTAACGAGGCGCGGTGCGAGCGGCGCCTGGATCGAGCGTGCTGGCCGCGATCGCGTGCCAGACCGCCGGATCCACGTCCTTCCCGTGAAGGTAGATCCCATAGTGCAGGTGCGGGCCGGTGGCGAGCCCCGAGGCGCCCACGCGCGCGAGCGTCGCGCCCCTTCGCACCACATCGCCTTCACGGACGAGGACAGTATCGAGGTGGAAATACGCGGAGTGCACTCCCTGACCATGGTCCAATATGAGGGTCCTGCCGGTCAGTACGTAATCTCCAACTTCGGCGACGGCGCCAGCCTGTGGTGCGCGAACGCTCGTTCCACGGGCAGCGGCGATATCGACGCCGGCGTGACGCCAGGCCGGCACGTCCTGCGCGGCAGACACCGTGTCGGCGCCGAATGATCCGCGGGCACGGGCCGACGGCTCGAGCCGGACCACCCGCGTGGAATCGGACGCGCGATAGTAGAACCGCTCGACGCCATACTTCGATGACTTCCCACCCTCGAGGGGCATTCGCCACGCGCCCGACCAATGCTGCTCCGGGGTTTCCGTCTCGAGTACGCGGCGAACGGCACGCGCATCGCGCGCGATGTCTCGCCCCCGCTTGAGGAGCGCGTGAATCGAGTCGTCCAGGAAAATGAGCTCCTGTTCGAAGTTGGACTCCGCGACCGTCACCTCCCGGGTAATGCGGCTGGCTGGTCGTTCGATGACCAAAGCGTACCGGCCGCCGGGCTCATCGGCGGGCAGCGGTACGAGCGCGCGTACGCCGGCGGGAGTCCGGTAGCACGGAAGCGGGGCGCCCTTCCATGCGCATCGCGGGCTTTCGATCGTGAGCCCCTGCGCCACGGCCACCACTACTCCGCCGCGTCGTATCTCCTCGGGCCCCATGAGCACGTTGCCGGAGTCTGTCGCGGCCATCGCCGGGGTGGTGTCGAACACGACACCGCGCGCGGTATCGGCGCGTGGTACGGTATCCGCCGGCGGCGGCGTGGCGGTCGTGTCGGTCGCGTCGCGATCGGCCTTCTCCACCGAGCAGGCCGCGGCGAGCACCAAAAGCGGTATGATATGTCGGGTCATTGGCATCCTCCACGTGCGGCTGGGCGCAAATCGAGGGCCATCGGAGGTCGATTAACGAACCATCGAGCCGGGCGTCTATTGAACTGCAGGCTCGAGGTGCTCAAGGTGCTCGAGGTGCTCAAGGTGCTCGAGGGTATCCGACGATGACTTCTGTACGACGTGGGCTGCTTGGTCTCATTGCTGGAGTCGGGATCGCTTGTGCCCCAGCGGGGTCGTCCGACGGCGTCCGCGCCCCGGAGCCCGCGATTGCGACCGAGCCGCGCGAGCAGACCGCCGACCAGCAGGTCCGACACACGTTGAACCGGCTTGCGTTCGGCGCACGGCCCGGCGATGTCGACCGCGTGCGAGCGATCGGGGTCGATCAGTGGATCGCGCTCCAGCTTCAGCCCTCGCGCATCCGCGACACGGCGGTGGAGCGCATCGTTCGTGATCTGCCAACGCTCTCGCTGTCGTCGCGGGAGCTGCTCGAACGGTACCCACCGCCGCAGGTCGTGCGGGCGCAGATGCGCCGCACCGACATGTCGCGCGACGACTCGCTCGAGCTCCGGCGCGCCGGCCAGGAATCCCGCCGCGTTTTAGCCGAGATGCAGATCGCCAAGGTAGCGCGCGCGGTTGCGAGCGAGCGCCAGCTCGAAGAGGTGATGGTCGACTTCTGGGAGAATCACTTTACCGTTTTCGCCGGCAAGGGACCGGAGCGGTACTTCATCGCGGCATACGAGCGTGAAGCCATCCGACCGCACGCGCTCGGAAGGTTCCGAGACCTCCTCGGCGCGGTCGCGAAGAGTCCGGCAATGCTGTTTTACCTCGACAACTGGCAAAGCTCCGTCGAAGAGGGAAGACCTAGCCTCGAATGCGGAATGCGGAATACGGAATGCGATCGCCAGCCTGCGAGACGTCGTCGCACAATCCGCAATCCGCAATCCGCAGTCCGCATTCCCGCTGATCGCCGCCGTGGCCTCAACGAGAACTACGCCCGTGAGCTCCTCGAGCTCCACACCCTTGGCGTCGACGGCGGTTACACGCAGCAGGACATCATCAACGTGGCGCGTGCGTTCACGGGGTGGACGCTGGAGCAGCCGCGCCGGAGCGGGGGATTCATTTTCCGGTCGGCCATGCACGATGCCGGCGAGAAGGTGATCCTGGGACAGCGAATCGGCGCGGGGCACGGGATGGAGGATGGCGAGACGGTCCTCGATATCCTGACAGCGCACCCGTCCACCGCGCGCTTCATTGCCACCAAGCTTGCGCGGCGATTCGTGAGTGATGATCCCCCGGCCTCGCTCGTGGATCGCGCGGCGGAGACGTTCCGGCGAACTCAGGGCGACATTCGCGAGGTGGTGCGCACGATCGTGACATCGCAGGAGTTCTTTGCGTCGGCTGCGTATCGCGCGAAGGTGAAGTCGCCATTCGAGCTCGTCGTGAGTGCACTGCGCGTGATGAACGCCACTCCTGACATGACGGCCCGGTCCGCCCAGGTGGTCGCGCGACTTGGGCAGCCGCTGTTTCTGCACCAGGCTCCGAACGGGTGGCCGGAGCGGGGCGACGCCTGGATCAACACTGGCGCCATCCTCAATCGAATCAACTTCGGCCTGGCGATGGCGGGCGGCGCAATTCCGAGCGCGCGCCCGGAGCGATGGCCGCGATACGCTGAGCTGTCCTCCGTTCCGCGCGCCGCGCAGGTCGACGGGGTAATTGCGGGATTTCTCGGCGGCGAAGCAAGTGTCGAGTCCCGCGGAATCCTCGAGCGGGGGGAAAACCCGCTCGCGACGACCGAGCTCGCCCCCGATCCAACGCTCGTGGAGGAGGAGATGGCACCGGCAGGGCGGAATCGCCGCGATCCGCTCTCCCGACCGGTGAACCTCGATGGTCTGAAGGAGATCATCGGCCTCGCGTTAGGCGCGCCAGAATTCCAACGGCGTTAACAACAATCCGCATTCCGCATTCGCCTTCTTATGCAACGTAGAGTCTTCCTCCGGTCTGGCGCCTTCGCGCTCGTCACCCTCGGGCTCAATCCGACCTTTCTCCGACGTACCGCGTTCGCCACCGAGCTGCGCGGGGCTGCGCGGGGAAAGATCCTCGTGGTGCTCTTCCAGCGCGGCGCGGCTGACGCGCTCAACATGGTCGTCCCGCATGGCGACGCCGAGTATTACGCGCTACGGCCGACGATCGCGATTCCGCGACCCGGCGCGCGAGCGGAGGCGGCGCTCGACCTCGACGGATTCTTCGGCCTGCACCCCGCGCTGGCACCACTGCAGCCGCTATATCAGCGCGGTATGCTCGCACCCATCCACGCCGTCGGTAGTCCCAGCGCCACGCGCTCGCATTTCGACGCGCAGGATTACATGGAGAGCGGGACCCCGGATCTGAAGAACACGCCGGACGGGTGGCTCAACCGGTACCTGGCAGCCCGGGGAACGTGCGCCGAGTGCGACGCGAAGGCCGTGGCGCCGTTCCGGGCCGTGACGATGACGGAACAAACTCCACGCATTCTCGCCGGCCCCGCGCCCGTGATCGCGATGTCGTCGCTGAATGACTTCACGATTCGCGCAGCCGGCTCTGACGCCGAGCGTCTCGAAGCGCTGTACCGTACCGGACGCGCCGACATTATCCATGGCGCCGGTGCGGAGACCTTCGATGCCGTGAAGATGCTGCGTGCGGCGAACCCGCAACGCTATCGCCCGGAGAACGGGGCGGTGTATCCGCGCTCGCAGTTCGGGCAGCGCCTGCTGCAAATCGCGCAGCTCATCAAGGCGGACGTCGGTCTCGAGATCGCGTTCGCCGACGTAGGCGGCTGGGATACTCACGTGAATCAGGGCGGGGCGACGGGCCAGCTCGCGAACCGTTTGGGTGATTTCGCAGGCGCCGTCGCCGCCTTGACCTCCGATCTTGGCGATCGCATGGCGGACGTGCTGATCCTGACGATGACCGAATTCGGTCGCATGGCGCGGCAGAATGGAAATGGGGGAACGGACCATGGGCACGCCGGAGCGATGTTCGTACTCGGCGGCTCGGTGAAGGGCGGGAAGGTCTACGGCCGGTGGCCCGGGCTCGCGCGCGAACAGCTCTACGAGGGCCGCGACCTGGCGCTCACGACGGATTTCCGTTCAGTGTTCGGCGAAGTCGTTAGGTCACATCTGGGCGCGGTGGATGCGTCGGCCCTCTTCCCCGGGTTCAGCGCCACTGAACGGATAGGAGTCGTTTGAACGAGGGGTCAGGGATCAGGGGGTGTCACGGGGAAGGTTTCAGGACAGTGCAAAGCCCTTCTCCTCGAACCTTCCCCTGACACCCCCTGATCCCTGACCCCTGACTCCTGACCCCTCGTTAGAAGCGAAAGATCTTCTTGAACGTCGTCGCGATTCGTTCGCCAACGTCCTCCGCCCACGTCTCTTCCGGCTCGGGATGCTCGCGGCAGTACTCGGTGGGCTCCATGCCGGGCTTGAACCACTCCGTTTGCGTAGCGGGACACCACTGCCCCGCCAGCTCGCCCGTGAACGCATCGATTTGCCGCGACACCATTCCCGGCGGCGGCTCCCATTCGCCACCCTCGCCTCGCTCCCGCCATCCATTGATGAAGAACTCGGCCCACGCGGGCGCGGCAGCGCTGCCGCCGCTCATGTCGCCCGAGAGCGACACGCGCTGGTCGTGACCGAACCAGAACGCCGCTGCCACGGTCGGGGTGTAGCCGACGAACCAGACATCGGCACCGTCATTCGTCGTGCCCGTCTTGCCGGCGATTGGACCACGCGCGCCCCACTCACGCACGGCGTACGCGGTACCGTGGTCGACGACAGAGCGCAGCATCGACGTCATCATGTAGGCGTCCTGGGGGTCCATCACCAGATCGCGTAGGGCATCCGTTTTCCAGAGCACGCGTCCATCCGAGGACTCGATGCGCTGGATGAGCCGCGGCTTCACGCGATACCCTCCGTTGCCGAACGGCGCATAGGAGAGCGCCAACTCGAGCGGCGTGACCTCCAGCGCACCTAACGCGATCGATGGCACAGGATCGAGCTGGCTCGTAATGCCGTTCTTGCGGGCGGCCGAGACGACGCGCTGCTCGCCGACGGCGCGGCTCACGCGCACCGTCGCCGCGTTCGCCGATCGCATGAGCGCGCGGCGAAGCGTGATGCGCCCGTTGTACTCGTCGCCGTGATTGGCCGGTGTCCAGATGCGACCATCGTCGCCGACGATCTCGACCGGGTCATCGTCCACCATCGTCGCGGGGGAGAGCCCCGCAGCGAGCGCCGCGGCGTACACGAATGGCTTGAACGCGGAGCCGGGCTGGCGGCGCGCGGAGAGGGCGCGGTTGAAGCCGCCCCGCTCGTACCGTCGGCCGCCGACGATGGCGCGGACATCACCGGTGCGCGGATCCAGTGCGATCATCGCACCCTGTACGACGCCGTTCGTCCGCCCGTACCAGGCGTGCTCGCGGTCCTGGATGTACGCCGCGCGCTTGGCGACGGCGCGCTCGGCAGCCTTCTGCGCGTTGGCGTCGATCGTCGTGTACACGGTGACATCGCCGGATTCCAGCGCCTCGCTTCCCAGCAGCGAATCGACCGCGCTTCGGATGGCATCGAGCGCGTAGGAGTCGGTGCCAGTGGGCCGCCACTCCTGCTTTGCGACGCGTATCGGCTGCGCGGCGGCGCGGCGGGCCGCTATCGAGTCGATGTAGCCTTCCCGCGCCATCAGCGTGAGCACCAGATCGCGCCGGCGTTTCGCGCGCTCAGGCGCCTTCCTCGGCGTGTATGACGACGGGCCCTTCGGCAGCGCCGCCAACACCGCCGCCTCCGCGAGCGTCACCTTCTTCACACTCTTGCCGAAGAGATCCCGGCTTGCCGCCTCCACCCCGTACGTCCCGTTCCCGAGGTAGATGACGTTGAGATAGAGCTCGAGGATCTGCGGCTTGGTGAGGTTGTGCTCGATGAGCCGCGCGAACCGCAGCTCGAGCAGCTTCTTGCGCAGCGAACGCTCGCTGATGATGCGCGACGTGAAGGTGTTCCGCGCGACTTGCATTGTGATGGTGCTGAACCCTTCGCGCAGTCCCAACGACGTCACGTTGCGGCCGACGGCGCGCATGACCGCGCGCCAGTCGAGCCCGTTGTGCTCGTAGAAGCGTCGGTCCTCGGTGGCGACGAACGCCTGCTGAACGTGGCGAGGCACATCGGCGAGTGGGACGTTGATCCGGCGAACTGAGGTGAGCCGCCCCAACGGCTGGCCGGATCGATCCTTGGCCTCGCTTCCCTCGACCGGACGGAAGCGCCGAATGTCCGCCGAAGAGGGGCATCCCGCGAAGCCGCAGCTCGCCAGCCATGCATCGAAGGCGAGCACGGTGAGCACGAGCACACCCATGACCGCGAGCGGTTGCCACTGCTCGCGCATCCACTCCCGTGGTGGGTGCGCCGGGTCACTACGCCAGCGCTCGCGGAACGTCCGAACGCGTTGCTGAAAAGAGGCGATGAACGTCATCAGAGTGGATCAGGGTCGCGGCGCGAGGACGAGTGTCAGACGAGCCGCTTCCATCAATAGTACCACCGGCGCCGGCCGCAGGTTTCCGATTCGGCGGGAACCAACCGCGGATGTGCTTTCCATCACGACCAGCGCCTTCAGCGCCTCTAGCGCCTTCAGCGCCTCCATGAATCCATATTCGTCGTACCGGCGGCTTGCCGCCGTTCTCCCGATTGCCCTCTTCGCATCGGGATGCAGCAGAACAGAAGCCCGCCCGAACGACGCGCCGGATGCGCCATCCAATGAGATGGCGGCAGCCCGTGCGATGGTTGCCCTCGACTCGGCGTCGCGAAACCGGGTGCCGAATGAGCTGGGGCGGATCCCCATCCTCGAATACCATCTCATCGGCGCCACTGAAGGCCGCTGGGAGCGCGAGCACACGCGCTTCCGCCGCGACCTGGAGCTCCTCTACGAACGTGGCTACCGCCCGATCACCGTGGCTGAGCTGGTCGACCGGCGCATCGATCTCCCGCGGGGCCTCTCTCCGGTGGTGTTCACCTTCGACGACGCGTCGCCCTCACAGTTTCGCTACATCGAACGCAACGGCGAGCTCGTGATCGATTCGACGAGCGCGGTCGGGATCTGGCTGGATTTTCAGAAGGCACACCCCGATTGGGAGAGCAAGGCGACGTTCTGTATGCTCTCGGGCGCCGAGGCTGGGCGCGCGTTCTTCGGCGATCGGAACATCGAGGGGCAGAAAACAGCCTGGCGTCATGCGAAGCTCAAGTTTCTCGCCGAGCGCGGCTTCGAGCTGTGCAACCACACGCTCTGGCACGCGCAGCTGTCGAAGTACGACGATGCCGTCGTCCAGGAGCAGATTGCGCGCCTTGCGCTGGCCGTCGACTCGGCGGTACCGGGGTACCGGGTCCGCACGCTGGCGCTGCCGTTAGGCCTGTGGCCGAAGAATGAGGCGCTGGCCGCGAAGGGGTCGTGGACGGACGGGCGCTCGCAGCGCACCGTTGCCTATGACCACACCGCGGTGCTCCTCGTGGCCGGCGGACCGGTGCCGAGTCCATTCGATCCTGCGTTCAATGCGTTGAAGCTGGAACGCGTGCAGATCGTGGGGAACTCGCTGGAGCGCACGCTGGACTGGCTGGAAAAGCCGGGGCGTCGCTATGTGTCGGACGGTGATGCGCGTACGGTTGCGTCGCCACGCGTGCTGGCGGCGAACGCCGGTGCGGACGGCCGGGCGCCGTCCGCACCGTGATTCGTTAGCGCGGGGTCAGCACGCTGTCGATCGCGTGAATCACGCCGTTCGACGCGAGAATCTCGGTCTTCACGATCTTCGCTTCATTGACCTTGAAGCCGCGCCGCCTGAAGCCGCGGTTCTTCACGGTGATCGTGATCTTGCCGCCGTTGACGGTCGTGGCCGTGCGCGGGGTGCCCACCGTCGGCGCCTTCACACGCTCACGCACGAGGTGATATGTCAGCACCTCGGCGAGCGACGCCTTGTCGTTGAGCAGTGTCTCGCGCTCCGACTGTGGCATGCGTGCGAACGCCTCGTCCGTCGGCGCGAAGAGGGTGAAGGGACCCTTTCCGCTCATGAGGTCGACGAGCCCAGCGCTTCGAATCGCGCCGGCCAGCGTGCGGAACGTGCCGCGCTCGGCTGCGGTCTCGAGAATGCTGCTCTCACCGCGGCGCGCATTCGCACGGCGGGGCTCGGCGCGATACGGCCCTTCCTCGGCCGGCGTTGGCTGGGCGCTCCTGCCGTTCGATGTAGTGCTCTTCAACGGCGCGTTGCCGGTTCTGGGGGCTCTATTGGCTTTCATGGGACCTCCTGCGAGGATCGAAGGCGTAGCGGACGGTTCCGCCGACGCGGCTCATCGGGAGCGGACTGCGCGCGGCTCAGCTGCGGCGCTTGCGGCTCCTGGTCGGCACGTACTCGAGCAGATCGCCAGGCTGGACGTCGAGGGCCTCGCACAAGCGATCGAGTGTATCGGCGGTAAAGCGACCGAACTCGAGCTTCGGATCGGCCAGCCGATACGCGGTGGGAACCGTGAGTCCCGTCTCCTGCGAGAGGCGGTACGGGGTCCACCCTTTTTTCTTCAGGACCGACGCCAGGTGAAAACGGATCACGCCCTCGCTCCGACTGAAGGTTAATAATAACGCCCGTGATTACGTTTGACAATAGTAATACCACACGTTAATATACGCCATGCGCGGAGGTCGGGGTGTGCTCGCTCGCCAGAGGAGCGGGCCACCATCGGGATCGGTCATCGCGTCCTCTCCAGACACGGCTATCGTCGGGGCACGCGAGCTCGGCGCACGACCGGGGAGCGTATCATGCTCGATCCGAAAGAAACGAAAAAGGGCGGGTTCGGCGCCTTTGCCCAGCGCGATCGCGAACGTCGTGAGGCGGAAGAGCTGAAGAACGCGTCACCGAACGGCGCCACGCCGCCGGTGCCGGCACCAGCGCCCGCCGGGAAGGCATCGCCCGACGCCTCGGGTACGACCTAACGATTGTCCGGGCACAACGAAGCGCGCCACGTACTCGGGTACGTGGCGCGCTTCCGTGCATTCAATGAGCAGCGCCTGAGGCGCTCGACTACGCGGCCGCGCGGCGCGATCGCAGCGCGCGGAAACCGACCATGCGGCGATGCTCGGGGTCCCACAGCTTCAACGACGCCGTCCGGATGCTTTCGCGAATCGTGAGCACGGTCACCGCCTGAAGCACCCCGTTCTCATCATGGCAACGCCGCAGATGATAGTTGGGGATCTTCGGGTCGAGGTGATGGACGTGGTGCAGCCCGATGCGCCCGGTCATCCACTCGAGGACGCGCGGCAGCCGGTAATAGGACGCGCCCTTGATCGCGGCCTCGGCGTAATCCCATCCCTCGTGCGCCTCCCAATACGCATCTTCGAACTGGTGCTGTACGTAGAAGAGCCAGTTCCCGGTCGCGCCGGCGATGAGGATGATCGGTCCGTAGACGAGGAGCACGGCCTTCCATCCAATCGCGAGTGCGAATCCGACGACCATCGTCACGATGGCCGCGGTAGTGGCGCGGGATTCGATCTTCGTTTTCGTCGTCAGCGCGATCCCCGCCGCGGGCAGGTGCCGGACGAAGAGGAGGAAAATCGGCCCGAGGATGAACAGCGTGATCGGGTTGCGATACAGGCGGTACTTCAGGCGTCCCCACCGTGATCTTGCCAGGTACTCCTCGACGGTCAGCGTCAGCACATTGCCATGCCCCCGTCGGTCAAGGTCCCCCGACGAGGCGTGGTGCAGCGCGTGGTCGCGCCGCCACTGTGCGAACGGCGTGAGCGTGATCGCGCCGGTGATGAACCCGATGACTTCGTTGGCGCGTCGCGAGGGCACGAACGACCCGTGCCCGCAGTCGTGCATGATGATGAACGTGCGTACCAGAAAGCCGGCGGCCGGAACGGCCAGCGCGAGCGTTATCCAGTACGAGACATTGAGCATCGCGTACATGAGCGCGACCAGCGCGCCGAGTGGCAGGATCGTGGTGCAGAGCTGAACCGCGGCCCGAGCGGTGCTGCTCGCTCGATAGGGTGCGGTGGTGGTCTGCCAGCCGCGCAGGGGCGACGCGGTCTGAGCGGCGGGGACGCCGAAAGCTGCGGAAGTGGACATGGTGCGCCTTGAGGGGTGGTAGGTCGCGCTGTCCTAAGGACGATCGAGCCGGCGATGCGTGTGCGGGGTGGCGAACGAAAGATAACCCGTACAGGAGGGAGTTGGATGCGTCGTCTTTCTGGTCACCGTCGATATTCTGCGTAGATCGCGCCTCTGAATCAGTGGTGTTGGCGGTACAAGTGTCTGGATTCATGCGCTCCGTGTCTCAAAAGTGTCGTTGCGGCGCCCTATGACCCTCGTCAATTTCATAGCGCATAATGGCAGAAAGTCCGATCACGTCGATAAGGATTCGGAATGACCATGAGCGAGCCCAATCTCCAGCACCTGCCGTTCTTCGAAGCGCTTGCGCGCGCCGAGGAAGGCAGCGCGGACTGGCGCCTGACGAGCGCCGGTTTGGTCACGTTGCGTCTCTTCGATGCATGGCTCGTCGAAGGGCCGAGCGTGGTCGCGGCCGACGCGTGGGGCCTGCGGGCGGTGCGCGAGGCCATCGAAGCCATTGATCTTGGTTCGGCGACACGGTCTATCCTCGCCAGCATCGTGGACGCGATGGAAACCTCACGAACGGTCCGCGTGCCATTGATTGCACCGCGGCTCCTCGCCTATGGTCGGGCGCTCCAGTTCGAGGGACGCTGGGAGCTGGCGGCCGACGTCCATGAAACGGTGATCGCGCACGCGCATCCGGTCGAGGAAGCCGACATCGTGATCGCCGCGAACATGCAGCTCGGTGCGTGTCTCCGTACCCTCGCTGAATGGGATGAAGCGACGGCGGCGTATGCGCGTGCGGGGTGCGCGGCCGCGATGGCGAGCGACATCGTGAACGTGCTGCGAGCGCGAGTCAACGAGGCGAAGATTGCGATCGAGCGTGGCAATCTGCCGTACGCGCAAACGCTTCTCGATGATACGATCCGCGAGGCAGATGCCAACCGGTGTGGCGAGATCCGCTCGATCGCCCTGCACGACCGTGCAGACATCGCGTTCCGGCGTGGACAATACGACCTCGCTGTCACGCTGGGATACCAGGCTCTCGAAGGATACACGGACGCCGCCTCGCGCGACCGCGTGCTGGGTGACATTGCCGCCGCGTTCTTCGAGCTGGGACTGCGCGACGCCGCGCGTGATGCCTATCTGATCCTCGCTGCCACTGCTCAGGAGCAGCATACGCGCTGGGTGGCGACGATCAACCTCTTGGAATGCGCTGCCGTCGACGGGCGGGAGCCGGTATTCGAGCAGTATCGCCGTGAGCTTGCGGACGCGACGTTACCGGCGACGCTGGCGTGTCACTACTACTGTTATGTTGGCGAGGGTTACCGAATGTTCGGCAACGTCTCGGCCGCGCGAGCTGCGTTACTGCGCGCCGTTGAATTGGCGGAGCGCCACGGGATGAACCAGGCACTCTTCCGCGCCGAGCAAAGTCTTCAGTCGCTCGACCAGGCGGGAGTGGTTATCATCGCGAATGCTCCCGAGCCCACGCCCGAAGTGGAACGCGTGGCAACCGCGGTTCGTAGCATGCGCGAGCTGGCCGGAGTCGCTGGATAGCCCTGAAAAAAAAGGCCGCGGATGGCAGTCCGCGGCCTGAAGATTGGAACGAACTAATGTCAGCAGGTTTTGCCGGCGGAGCCTGAGGTGATCGCGCAATCACTGCTCGGTTCCGGCGCAGTCACGTCAGCGCAGGCAGCGACAGCGAACGTCAGGAGGGAGAGCACCAGGAGAGAGAGGCGGCGGCGGGACATGATCTGACCTCGCGGGAAGAGTTGTAACTGGGGGGTTGCAACTGTCACGCAAGGTACGGTTACGCGTCCATCGGTAAACGCACATCTTGAGACATCGATGTGCACTTTTAGGACACGTAATCCGATGGCGTGAACGTCGTCGTCCGTCTCCCTCCCCTTCTGCTGTCCCACCTGCGAATCGTCCTCGGCCGCGAGCACCACGTCATCACCGTCGATCGGTGGGATGAGCTCGAGGACGAAGTGCGACGCAAGCCGGTGGATCTGCTCGTTGCCGATCCACGGGCCGAGGGAACGGTGCGACTGGACGAGCTCCGGAGTCTGATCCGGGACTTCCCTTCGCTCCCAGTAGTGATCTACACGATCCTCGCTCCGGAAACGCTCGGGGCGACGGTCGAGCTGGCAAAGCTGGGCGTGCGGCACGTCGTCCTCCGGAACTTCGACGACGAGCCGCGCCGCTTCCGCGATCTCCTGGAGCGGCAGCCGGCGTACGCGATGAGTGATGCGGTGCTCGCATTGCTCGCGCGACCGCTCGCGACTGTCCCCGCCGAGCTTGCGCGAGCCGTCGAGCGGCTCTTTCGGGTACCGCAGCAGTTCAGGGATGTGAACGATCTCGCCAAGGCCGCGGCGATGAACCGCAGGGCGCTGGACCGGTGGCTCGAACGCGCCGGAGTGGCTTCGGCAAGGATGCTGGTGCTGGGCGCGCGACTGTTGCGCGCGTACTTCTACATGCAGGACCCGGGACGCTCGCTGGACGAGGTGGTCGAGCGGCTCGGCTACGGATCGGCTCGGCTGTTCGCACGGCAGGTTCGAGCAGCCACGGGGCTCACGCCGACCACGTTGCGGCAAAGTGTACCACCAGACGAGTTCGTCGCGCTGCTCACGGCGCGGCTGGCACGGCGAGGAGAGCGAACGAATGCGGTTCAATGAACGGTTGCGTGTACTCGTGGTCGATGATGAACCGACGATCTGTCGTGCGCTGACGATCGCCCTCGGGCGCGCCGGCTATGACGTCATTGCCGTCGAGGCTGGCGAGCAGGCCCACACGCTCCTCCGCGCTGAACACTTCGACTTCCTCGTGCTCGATCTCCGCATCCCCGACCTGCGTGGGGACGTGCTGTTCGAGCTCGCCGCATCGATCCAGCCGCACCTGCGCTATCGCACGCTCTTCACCACTGGTGACACCAGTGAGCGCGCGCTCGAGCTCATCGAGGCGTGCGGCTGCAAGGCGCTTCACAAACCGTTCGAGCTGCAGGAGCTCACCGGTGAGCTGGCGAAAATGGCGCCGCGAGTGAGAGACGCGAGCGCGTAGCTAAGTAGAAAGCGGAATACGGAATGCGGAAGGTTCTTGACCGTCAACGATATTCCGCCTTCCGCATTCACAACCGCCATCCTCGCAGAGTCTCGATCGCGCGCCCCAACGCCTGACGCTCCTCCTCCCGCTCGGCCAGGGCCAGCAGTCCACCATAGGTCTCAATCGCCAGGTCGAGTGCCTCACGATCGTGAGCGGTCGAGGCAAGTGCGGCCGCGTTGTCGGCCAGGTTCGCGCGAGCGAGCTGGTCACCCGGAAAGCGCTCGGCGACCTGGTGCCAGCGGCTCACACGAGAGCGAAGATCGCTCTCGGTCAGTGCCCAGAGGTGCCAGGCACCGCGATGCGTCGGATCGGCCGCGATGGCGCGGGAGGCGAGCTCCGCGACGTGCTCCGGCCCGCGGCCCGCGAGCCAGTAGGCGTTGGCGAGAATCACCAGTGCATGCGCGTCGTCAGGCTTGGCGGCGACGATGTGCTCATATGCCGGGCCCGCGACCTCGGGCATTGCCCGGAACGGCTCGACCGCTGACGCGAGCGTGTCGGGATCGGCCGTACGCGCGACGTCCTCGATGCGCTCGAGGAGGTGGGCGATGTTCGCGTCCTCCCGATAGGCATCGACGGCGGCGGTGATCTCGGTGTGAACGTCGGCGCGTGTCATGGAAGGCGTAAGTTATGCAGAAGCACCAGCCGAGGTCACCCTCGACTGACGAATGCGACGATGCGTCGTCATTGTGCGGGGACCTTGACCGAAAGCGGCCGGAGCCTGACGCGTGAGCGAGCACAAGCTGAGCGAGACCAGCCGGGTGATGGAGCTATCGAACGCGGTAGGCCGAGTGCAGCACGAGATGAACAACCCACTCGCCGCGCTGCTGGCGGAATCGCAGCTCCTGGAGCTCGACGCCACTCTCAACGAGGAGCAGCGAGACTCGGTGAGACGTATCGTCGATCTCGCCAGGCGCGTGATTGCGTCTTCCCGAAAGCTCGACGCGTTGAGGGAGAAGGAGGAATGAGGGGGTGCCTTGGGCACACTTCTCGCCCCTGGAGAGGGCCCGGAAGCTGGCAGTTGCGTAAATCGACCTGGGAAGTGAAGTTGGTGGTGGCTGACCCGCCGGTGCGCGTCGGCCATCCCAAAGTGGACGAGCAGCGCCGCACGGCAGGCGCGGAGCCGCTCGGGTTGCGCTGAGCAAGCGCCGGAAGCGCGTGAGTTGTCCGTGGTTCCGCGACGTCGTCGACAACAGCACGGAAGCAGGACCGGTGCGTCGCCATGACGGCCATGCACCAGAGCGACTGGAACAGCCGCGTGCAGCGGCGCGCTCACGACAAGCTCCATAGGAAGTACGGGACACGATCCGCATGGACGTGTCCACCGAGAATTCACCACGACACACATGGTTGCATGAACGAACGCAGACGCCCGCCCCGTCGTGGGCGCGGCCCGCGCCCAGCGCAGCCTCGTCCCACCTTCGAGGCCAATGACATGGAAGTGAATCCCTACCGTGACGACGCGTCAGCGCTACCGGACGGCGATACGCCGGAGCGCGACAATGGCACGCCCGCTCCGACCGCGCCGCCTAGCATTCCGTCGAGTGAGAACGTCCCCACGCCGGGCGGTCCCCCTCCGACGCGACATCCCGGTCAGCAACCGCAGCACCAGGGTGGGCGTGATCGATTTGGTCAGAATGGACGGCGTGGACGACGCGGTCGCGGACGCGGCGGTCCTCGCCCCGAGCATGGCGGCGGCGCTCCGGTGCCAGCGGTCATTGTCGCCGAGGGCGATGCGGAAGGATGGTTCGACCCGTCACGCGACGGCGGCTTCATTCGCCGGGCGGCGGAGAGTTATCTCCCCACCCCCGCCGATGCCTTCGTGCCGCCGCACCTCGTCAGGCAGCTCGGCCTTCGCCGCGGCGACATGGTGAACGCGACGGTCGGTCGCGACCATCGCGGACGTATGGCGGTGGCCGAGGTGCGGACGATCAATGGTGACGATCCCACGTTGGCACTGCGCCGGCCGGAATTCTCGTCGCTCGTCGCGTCCTATCCGGAGCGCAAACTCGTCCTCGAGACGGGCAAGCCCGCGAAGGGGGGCCCAGAGCTCACGCGGCGCGCCATCGACCTCATCGCGCCGATCGGGTTCGGCCAACGCGCGCTGATCGTTGCGCCTGCGCGTGCCGGAAAGACGATGCTGCTGCAGGCGATCACGGAGGGTGTGGCCATCAATCATCCGACGGCGACGCTGCTGGTGTTGCTGGTCGATGAGCGCCCCGAGGAAGTCAGCGAGATGATCGAGTGGGGGCGCGGTGAGGTGATCGCGTCGAGCTTCGATCAGCCCGCCGAGCGACACGTCGATGTCGCGGAGATGACACTGGAGCACGCGCGCCGGCTGGTGGAGAATGGCAAGGACGTCGTGATCGTGCTCGACTCGTTGACGCGGCTCGCGCGGGCACACAATACGGTGGAGCGTGGCACCGGTCGCACCCTCTCAGGGGGTCTCGACGCGACGGCCATGGCGCGCCCGAAGGCCTTCTTCGGATCGGCGCGCTCGGTGGCACCGCAGCACGGCGGCGGTTCGCTGACGATCATCGCCACCGCGCTCGTCGAGACGGGCTCGCGCATGGATGACGTGATCTTCGAGGAGTTCAAGGGGACTGGCAACTCCGAGATCAAGCTCGATCGGTCACTGTCCGAGAAGCGTATCTTCCCGTCGATCGACATCGCGACGAGTGGAACGCGGCGCGAGGAGAAGCTCTTCCGTCCGGATCAGCTGGACAACGTCTACACGCTGCGCCGCGGTCTCCAACAGATGCCGCCGCAGTCGGCGATGGAGTGGTTGATCAAGCGCATCGCCGGCACGGCGGGGAACGACGCGCTGCTCGCGGGGCTGTAACGGCTGAGGCGCTAGAGGCGCTAGAGGCGCTAGAGGCGCTGGGGGTTATCCTCCAGCGCCTTTAGCGCTTCTAGCGCCTCTAGCGCCTCATTTTCTTGGGCGCAGGGCTTGCATTTCCGGACCCCATGACTCGCCTCGCCCTGGCAAGCCTCATCGCATTGCTTGTCTGCCTCACCGGCGGAACACCGATGGGTGCGCAGGCGCGAGACGAGCGCGAAGCGCCCGAGGTCAAGGATTTGAAGTGGGCGGGCGTGGAGTCGGTGAGCAAGGACGACCTCGAAGAGAGCATCGAGACTGAAAAGACGCGCTGCCGCAGTCTGCTGCTCACGCCCTTCTGCTGGGTGAGCAACTGGAGTCTGTTCAAGGACAGGCATTACCTCGATCGCACCGAGCTGCGGCGCGACATGCTTCGCATCCGCGTGTTCTACTGGAAGCGCGGATGGCGCGATGCCCAGGTCGATACCGTAGTTACCCCGAAAAAAGGGGGGGTACGCGTCGAGTTCAGAGTTACTGAAGGGCCGCCGACTCGCGTGAGCTCGATCCGCGTCGAGCGTCCCGGCGAAGTGCTCAACGACAACGAAGTGCGGAGCGCGATGAAGGTGCGCGCCGGCGATCCGCTCAACCTCATCGCGCTCGACTCGAGCGTCTTCTTTCTCGAGTCGGCTCTTTGGGACAAGGGATACGGAGACGCCGACGCGCGCGTCGACACGATCGTGGTCGATACGGCCGCGAAGTCTGCCAGCATTCGCGCGACCGTCGAGCCGAAATGGGCCACCACCATCGGACAAATCTCCATCAGCGGCAATGAGCGCGTGTCCGAACGGACCATTCGCAACTCGCTTACCCTGCGGGAAGGCCGTCTCTACAAGCGGAACGAGATCACCACCAGCCAGCGCAATCTGTACGAGTCGAACCTGTTCCGGCGCGCGGTGATCATCGTCCCGCCACAGGGCGACAGCGTGAAGCACATCGAGATCACGGTACAAGAGGCCCCGCTGCGCGAGATTCGCGCGAGCGCGGGATTCAGTACACTGGAATTCGGCCAGGTCGAAGGCCGCCTCACGAGATACAACTGGTTCGGCGGTGGGAGGCGGCTCGATTTCCGCGCGGCGGTCGGGAACCTCCTGGCCAATTCGCTGAACGCGCGCTTCCCATTTCAGGAAGTCCTGCGCCGGCCGGTCGCGGACCGGGAGGCCGACCAGTACTTCTCGCCCACCTGGCAGGCGAGCGCCGACTTTACACAGCCGTGGTTCCAGTCTCCCCGGAATACACTGGGCCTGAGTGCGTTTACGCATTGCCGCAGCGCTCCGGGGATTTTCGTCGAGAAGGGATTCGGCACGAGCGCGACGTTCACGCGCATGCTCGCTACGCGGGCACCGATCAGCCTGACGTATCGGTTCGAGCTGACGCGGGTCGAAGCCAGCGACGTGTATTTCTGCGAGAACTTCGGAATTTGCGATCCGAGCGATATCGTGGCGCTGCGTGCGCGTCAACGGATGTCGCCGCTTGCGCTGTCGCTTTTGACGGATCGCGGCGACGACCCGCTCGACCCGAGCCGCGGGTATTTCGCGCGCGCCGACGTCGAGCACGCGTCGGCGTTCACCATGTCCGACTATCGCTACAATCGCGTGTCGGGGGAGTATCGCCGGTACCATCCATTCGGCCGCCACGCCGTGCTCTCCTGGCGCGTGCGTGGTGGCTGGGTCAAAGCGCTCGGGAGTGCGTCGGAAGCGCTCACCGGAGAGGCGTCGACCACGAACTTGATCCTGCACCCCCGAAAGCGCTTCTACGCGGGGGGATCACAGTCGGTTCGGGGATACGGCGAGAATCAGCTCGGACCTCGCGTGCTTACCTTCGATCCGGGCAAGGTGCTGAACCCCCGGGTCGTCAACGACACCACCACGCTTCCTCCGCTGTGCACGCGCGAGGAGCTGATGAGCGGCAGCTGCGAGGAAGCTACTGCCCTCCCATTCGAGCGACTTCGAGCCTCGCCCCGTCGGTGGCAGCACCCTGCTCGAGGGCAGCGTCGAGTATCGCTTCGGGATCTGGCGCTCCCTCGACATGGCGGTCTTCGTCGACGCCGCCGTCGTCGGCGAGGGCGATGTCTCAACGCTCACGCGCGGCACGAGCGCGGTCACACCCGGTTTCGGGTTTCGGTACACGACGCCGGTCGGACCCATTCGTGTAGACCTCGGCGTAAAGCCTCGACTGGCCGAGAATCTTCCGATCGTCACCGAGGTGATCGATGACAATGGCGTGCGTCGCATCGTCCCTCTCCAGCAGACGAAGGCCTACGATCCGCTCGAGGATGCCAAGAAAAAAGGATGGCGGCAGGTGGCCGACCGGTTGACGCTCCACCTCTCGATTGGGCAGGCGTTCTGATATGAAGCGCGTTCTGGTTGGAATCGGTCTCGCCATTGGGGCGATCGCGGTGCTCACCGTCGCGGGCGTGCTGCTGTTCACGATGACGGACTTCGGCCGAGAGCGAGTGCGTCGCTTCACGCTTCAAACGCTGAGCGAAATGGTGCACGGGCAGGTTCGCATCGGCGGCATTGGCGGCAACCTGCTCGATGGCGTCGTGATGACCGACTTCTCGATCGCCGATACCGCGGGGCGACCATTCGTGACCGCCGACACCGTGGTCGCGGACTATCGCCTCATTGCGTTCGCGCGGAAGCGCATCCAGCTGCACAGCCTTCGCCTCGTGCGCCCGCTCGTGATCTTCGACAAGCTCGAGGACGAAGACTGGAACTTCGAGTCGATCTTCCCCGAAGACACGACTCCCGACAAACCGAATGAGGGCCCAGGCTTCGGTGATTGGGTTGCGTTCAACGACGTCGAAGTCATCGGTGGGCGCTTCATCGTGCGCACACCCTGGAAGCCTGACGGGGACCTGGTCGGACCCGCTCGCGAGCGCGTGATCGCCACCGCTCTCGAGGGCGGCACGCGCCAGCACGTCGTCCGCGCACGCAAGGGCTATCAGCAGGTGATGGACTTCCGGCAGATCAACACGACGATGCCGCGGCTTCGCCTCGAAGATCCGGACTCGAGCGGAATCGCCATCCAGGTCACCGCGCTCAGCGGAATCGCGGCCATTTTCCGGCCACCGGTCGCGGAGATTCGCGATGTCGAAGGGACGTTCTACGTCATTAATGACACGCTGCGCTTCGATGACGTGAAGATCGTACTCCCTGGCTCGAACATCGCCGGCGACGGGCGATACGGGATCGACACGCAGGAGCTGCGCCTCGCCCTTCAGGGTGCTCCGATCGCACTCGCCGACCTCCGGTGGCTCTATCCGCGACTGCCATCGCAGGGCAGTGGTACGCTCGACTTCCAGATGGTCATGCGCGATGAGGGTCCCAGCGACTACGTCGCCCGCAACGCCGACATTCGGTCCGGGACATCACGGGTCGGGGGCGATTTCGGACTCACCCTCACGGAGACCGATGCGCGCTTTCACGACACGCACCTCACGTTCGCCAGCTTCGATACCCGCCTCATCGAGCAGCTCGTTCCGAGTCTCGACATTCCCCGCCGCGGCACCATCGGGGGACGCGCGTCGCTCGATGGCACCACGAGCGCGATGACGGTCGACGGCGACGTCACGTTCGACGATGCCGTCAATGGGCGCAGCCGCGTGGTTGCCCGTGGTCTGGTCGGCTTCGGTGAAGGCGAAGTGCGTGCGCGCGGACTGCGCCTGCGACTCGCGCCGGTGCAGGTGGATCTGGCCCGCATCGCGGTCCCCAATCTCCCGATCGGTGGGATCGTGACGGGCACGGCCATGCTCGACGGCTCCACGACGACGCGCCTAACGGCGACCATGGATCTCGAGCACGTCGACCGCGGCGCGCGGTCACACCTCACCGGGCGTGGGGTCGTGGCGATGCGCGGAACGACGTGGATGGATGTCGATTTGCGCGCACGGCCGCTGTCGCTGGTGACCGTCGGCCGATTCGCACCCGGGTTGGGGCTACAGGGCAGTGCCGTCGGACCCATTCGCGCCCGTGGCAGCCTGAATGATCTGTCGGTCCGGGCAGATCTGCGGCTCCCTGACGGCGGGAAGCTGCTGACCGTGGCGCGGCTCGACATGCAGGGAACGCCAAGCTACGACGCGCAGGCAACGCTCACCGTTTTCAACCTGCAGACGGTCGCCACCGCCTTGCCGCGGACCTCGCTCAGTGGCGTCGCGAGCATTCGCGGGGCGGGGAGCGATCTGCGCACGATGCGCGCGACGATCGCTGCCGATCTTCGCGGCTCGGCCATTGATAGCGTGTCGTTCGACTCGGCCCGGGTACGCGTGACCATCGCTGACGGCATGGCGACGGTGCAGCCGGTCACTGTGAACACCTCATTCGCGCGAGCGGACATTCGCGGCACGCTCGGGCTGGTCGCCGAGCGCACCGGCGAGCTCTCGTACCGCGTCACAGTGGATTCGATCTCCGGACTGGCGCGATGGCTGCCGGGACAGGACACGGCCATTGTCGCCCCTCGCCCCGGTCGCCGAATGAAGGCGATCAAGCAGGCGCGGGAGGATTCGGCGCTCGTGGCGCGCGCGACCGAAGTCGAGCGGGCGGCAATGGGCACTCCAGCGCCCACGCTCAAAGTCGACTCGGTTCCGAGTGTGCGTCGCGACTCGCTCGCCGGGAGCGTTGCGGCGGCAGGCACGATTCGGGGAAACCTCCAGCGCTTCGACCTGCGCGGGCGAGCGGCGGTGGAGAATCTCGCCATCAGCGGCAATACCGTCAGGCGCGGACGGGTGGAGTATGGATGGATCGCCGCGCGAACTCCACAGGCCACCATCGCCGCCGCGCTCTCGCTCGACACGGTGCAGGCAGCGGGGTTTGCGCTGGACAGCGTCGAAGCCCGTATCACGGCACGCGGGACGACCGGCAAGATCGACGTCGCCATTCATCAGCATGAGTCGCATGACTATCGATTGAGCGGCAGCTTCGCGCTGCACACCGATCACCGCGAAGTGCACCTCGATCAACTGCACCTCCGATTCGACACGACGACCTGGGTGTCGGCGCGTCCGAGCACCGTCCGCTGGGGAGGCCGTGGTGTCGAGATTCTCGCGCTCGATCTTCGCCAGGGAACGCGCGGCCGCATCTACGTGAATGGACTCGTGCCCACCGAGGGGACGGCCCGTCTCGACATCGAGATCTCCGGGCTCGAGGTGTCGCATGTCGTCGAGCTGTTGCAGTCGGACATCGAGGCGACCGGCGTGCTCCAGGTCGTGGCGCGGGTGGAGGGAACGACGCGCGACCCGCGAGTGCGTGCGGCGTTAGGCGTGACGGGCGTATCGTATCGGGGCACGGTGGTGCCGGACGTCCGTGCGCGATTGACCTACTCCGACGAAGTGCTCGACGCGCAGGCCGAAATGCTGCGGGGCAACGGCACGCCGGTGGCGGTCGCCGAGGGCGTCATCCCGGTGAACCTCGCGCTGGCCGGAGTCACCGGCCCGCGACTGCTCGACCGGCCGCTGGAATTCGAGCTCCGCGCCGATTCGCTTCCGCTGGATGTGCTGCCCAAGTTCACCGACGCGATCAGCGAGGTGCGCGGGGAGCTGGTGGGGGTGCTCACCGCGCGAGGCACGCCACGCTCGCCGGAGCTGACGGGGCTGATGGCCCTCGACTTCGCGTCGTTCCGGATCGTGCCGCTCGGCGTCACGATGCGCGACATCAATGGGCTGGTGCGGCTCAACGGCGACACCATTGTCATCGATTCGCTCGTTGGGCGCGCGAACGGTCCCATCCGCATCCGCGGCGGCATTGGCGTCGCGGAGCTCACGCGCCCCTCGTTCGATCTGCGCCTGGTGGCGACGAACGCACGCGTGCTCGACAACGAGCAGGGACGCATCAACGCGGACGCGAACATCGGCATCGAGGGACCCTTCGACGCCGTGTACGTCACCGGGACGGCGAACATCCGCAACGGCGTCATCTACATCCCGAAGTCCGACGGAAAGGATGTCATCAACGCCGATGACCCCGCGGTCTTCGCGGTCGTGGATACCTCGATCATCGCCGAGCGCGAGGTCTTGCCGGGGCAGTCACCGCTGATGGACAACCTGCGCGTGGATGTCACGCTCAACGTGTCGCGCGACACCTGGGTGCGATCGCCCGAGGCGAACGTCGAGGTGTACACGCCCGAGCGGTATGGCGCACTCACGATTCACGTCGACCGCAGCAAGCAGGCCCTCACGCTCGAGGGGGTGGTGAACGCCGACCAGGGGACGTACGAGTTCATGGGCCGGCGCTTCGTCATCAACCGCGGCTCGGCGACCTTCATTGGCGATCCCGAGATCAACCCGATGTTGCAGATCACCGCCATCCACGAGGTCTCGCTCGTGGGGTCCGGGGCGCTCGACATCCAGGTGATCATCGGCGGAACCCTGCGCAATCCGAAGCTCACGCTCGAGAGCACCGCGCAACCGCCGATCTCGCAGTCCGACCTGCTGAGCTATCTCGCATTCGGCAAGTCGTCATCGTCACTGCTGACCGCCCAGGGATCGGCGCTTTCGGGACAGTCATCGGGGAGTGGCGAGCTGGCGGGCGCGGTGGCCAGCATTGCCACGCGTCAGCTGGCCGGCACGGCGCTGGACGTGCTGACGAACGAGCTCGAGCAGGACGCGGCGCGCTCGTTAGGGACGGACGAGTTCAGACTCACACCCGCCGACGTCCCGGCGGAGCTGTCGTCGAATAGCGTGATCAGCTCGCTCAGTCTCACCGAGATCGAGGCAGGCAAGTACATCAATCGCAGCCGAACGTTCGTCGCCATTCAGGCGCAGCCGGCGAACAAGAACCCGTTTGGTATTCGTCTCGTGCACCGGATGCCCAAGGGGCTCCGCCTGGAGATGAGCTACGTACCTCGGTATCTCATCCGTGAGCCGACGCTCGCCGCCCAGGCGGACCCGCCGCGCAAGAACATCCTGGGCGCGTTCGTGATTCGGGAATGGCGTTTCTAGGGGTCAGGAGTCAGGGGTCAGGGATCAGGGGGGGCAGGGGTTGGGTCGCAGGAGGGAACGACACGTCGCTCTCCTGGCACCGCTTCCCCCGACATCCCCTGATCCCTGACCCCTGACTCCTGACCCCTAGAAGCCGTGCTCGAAGCTGAGGTACACCAGCACGCGCTTTTCGCCATCGCTCGGACCGATGCCGATGGGAAACGCGAGACCGGGAACAATCTGGAGACCGCTGGGGAAATCGATCGCGGCACGCACGCCCGGCGAGATCCAGGCCGATTCTTCCGCAACGCGTGCATCGGCTCCCACGGCGAACTCTTCACGCGCCCAGGCGAACTCGAGCATCAGGTTGACCGCGCGCCTCGCCAGCCAGATCGCGCTGGCGGCCGCCGTGACATCGCGCGTGGCACTTCTTCCCCCCGACGGTGCGCGGGCCGATGGCGTCCACGCCCCGCCGACGTTCCAGTGCGTGACAAAGGTACGGTGCCATCCCCAGCTCACCGGCAGATTCACCTGAAGACCTAACGACGACGTCCCGCGCCCCTGCTCGGCGTCCCCGGTGGGAAGCACGAGACTCACGCGCGGCGCCACGGCATTGCCGCTCGCGTCGTCGAAGGCGAGCTGGTACCGGTAGTTGAGGGCGACATCGCCAACGCCGGTCGCATCCGCCGCATTCACGATCGGCACGGTGACGCTCAGCTGGTGGCGCTGACTGCCCGCGGGCCACTCCTGCGTGAACCCATACTCCCAGCCGTCACTCTCGCGCGTCACTGAAAGCACACTGACGTGCTGAACGACGCGCGCCTCTTGATTGTACGCCTCCTCGACGAGGAAGCTGTTGTCGCGGACCGGCGGCCGGGGGCCGGTGCTCTGCCCTGCCACCTGCGCGTCCACCACCGATGCGAGCGCGCATGCCGCCACGGCCGCGAGCGAACGGATTCTCATGCGGGAACCAGGAGACCGGTGACGTACATGATCAGCAGCCCCGCCATCACTCCAGCGACATTCAACGGCGCGGTGAGGCCGCCTTCGGAACGACGGGAGAACAGCTTGATCAGCTCCCACACGACCTGCACGATGGCACCCGCGCCGACCGCGAAGAACAGCGTCGTCCACAGCGGCGAGTACGTAAAGGCGCCGATCCAGGCACCGAGGACGGTCGGCACTCCCGCGATCGCTCCCAACATCGCGAGCCGCGCGATACTCGGCCGCTCGGTCGCGATGGGCGCGAGAATCCCGAGCCCTTCCGTCGTGTTGTGTAGCAGGAAGCCAATGATCAGGAAGGTGCCGAGCGCGATCGCGCCGGTGGAGTAGGCGGCCCCGATCGCGAGACCCTCACCGAGGTTGTGCAAGCCAATGCCGATGGCGATCAACAGCGAGACGTGAAACGCGGAAGTTCCCTTCCCTGTCCCGCGATTGCGGTGGCCGATCGCGGCGAGCGCGAGGGGCGTTCCGAGCACGCCTAACAAGACGACGCCGAGGCCCTGAAAGGCGCCCGCGACGCGCGCGGAAGTCTCGAGCGCCTCAGCGAACGCGTCGACCCCGAGAAAGATCAGCAGGCCAACGGTGAGTGACAGGAAGAAGTCGAGCCAGCGGCGGCTCGCCGTCCGCAGAAAGGGAAACCAGAGGAGTCCCAGAAACACCGGGATGACACCGACGTACACGCCAAGGAGCGCAAACGTGGTGAGGTATCGCGCATTGGCAGTCGGGGTTGTCGTCGCGACCTCGATCGTCGTATCGAAGGTGAGACCGGTACTGGTGATGAGACGCACGACGTGCGGCTCGCCCTCGACCCACGGGTACGGGATGCGAATCGCGCGACGCTCGAGCCGGCTAATGGTGCGCTCACCATCGATGTAATGGAGCCACGACGCGTCATCGACGAGCACCTGGGCCACCGTGACCGCTTCGGGACCGCCGTTGACGACGTGCACGACCATCTCTCCCGCCTTCGGCAGCGTCACGCGCTCGATCGTCAGCTCCTCGACCGGGGGAAACGCGGCGCGGAAGACGCCCAGCGGCCCGACCTTGAGGAATGCGAAGATGAGCAGCGCGAGCAGCGCGAGCGGCCCGAGCCCGAGGAGGAGGCGGTTCGTACGAGTGCTAGAGGCGCTAGAGGCGCTAGACGCGCTAGAGGCGCTAGACACGGGCGGGCTCCTCCACGCGGAAGATCCCGCTCCACCCGAGCTCGGCGAACTCGCTCTGATGCGCGTGAAACATGAACTGGCCCGGGAACTTGTACGTGAACTCCAGCACCGAGCGCTCACCCTGCCCGAGCGTCACGATGTCGGTCAATTCGGAGTTCGTCAGGCTCGTGCCGGTGCGGTACAACCGGAACATGTTGCCGTGAATGTGCAACGAGTTGAGCAGATCGAACTCGGTAATGTTGATGAGATACACCCGTGTCAGCTCGCCGAGCTTGATCGGAATCGGATGCTTCTGATAGTGAAAGGCCACCGTGTTCACGGCGTAAACTTCGTTCTCGTTGTCGAAGTTCGTGTCGAACCCGTTCATCACCATCACGAGCTCGTTCGCCGCTGGGCGGCCCTCTTTCGGATCGATGATGAATGCGCCGTACAATCCCTTGTGGATGTGGCGCTTGATCGGGACGGTGTGGCAGTGATACAGGTGCAGCCCGAACGGCTCGGCGTCGAACTCGTAGACGTACCGCTCACCCGGCGGAATCATCTCGAATGCGCCATCCATGTTCGCGGGATGAATTCCGTGAAAGTGGATCGAGTGGATGTGCTTGCCGTTATTCGTAAAGTGGATGCGTACGCGGTCACCCTCGGTGCACCGAATGGTCGGACCGGGAACCTGGCCGTTGTAGGTCCACGCCGGGTAGAACACCCCCGGGGCGACCTCGATCTCCCGATCTTCGGCGACGATCGTATACTCGCGCAACGTCTGGCCGTTAGGCAGGCGGGAGACGGTCCCGTAATCGAAGTGGGTGAGGAAGGCGGTGGGGTCGAACTGGCCGGGAGTCAGCTCGCCGACCGCGATCATGGCGTCGTGCGATCCGTGCACGACCGCGCGCCCGCCGGTCGTGTCGACGCGCTGCTGGGCCTCGGCCACGCCGTGAAGGGTGCGGAGGGCTGCGGCACCGCCGGCTGCCACTGTGCCGAGTGCGCCCGCTTTGAGCAGGGCGCGACGTGAGAGGGGCGAGTCCTTGGACATGTGGATCCGATGCGCTACGCGCTACGACCAGCGTTCGCGCCGTATTGTGAGTTCAGCTATCCGGTTCAACCACCTAATAGACGGACCGAAAGGCAGAATTAGTAACAGATAACGGCAGATTTAGGATAGCCTAAATTACAGCCCGCGTCAAGCCCTTTTCGAGGCCCGTCCGGTCGTTCAGCCCGATTTTAGGCCCGCAGTTCGTCCCAGAGTGCAGCGATCGCGCGCGTTCCCTTCACGAAGTTCTCGTCGCTCATCCATTCATTCGGAGCGTGCGCGTTCTCCCCCGGAAGCCCAAATCCGACCAGGAGAACAGGCGCCTCGAGAATGCGCTCGAAGTCCCCGACGACGGGAATGGATCCGCCTTCGCCGACGATGACGGGTTCTCGTCCAAAAGCCGCCGCGAGCGCACGGCGGGCGGCGTCGTACAGCGGGCCTTTGAGGTCCGCGCGCCATGGCCGCCCGCCGTGCAGCGCGCGGATGGTGACCGTGACGCCAGGCGGCGCCACGCGCTCGACGTGCGCGCGCACGAGCGTGGCGATCTCATCCGGATCCTGGTCGGGGACGAGGCGGCAGCTCACCTTCGCCATCGCCGTCGCCGGCAGAACGGTCTTCGCGCCCTCGCCGGTGTAGCCGCTCAGCAACCCGTTGATCTCGCACGTTGGGCGAGTCCAGATGCGCTCCAGCGTCGACTGACCCTTCTCCCCGCCAAGCGACGGGCGCGCCGACCTCGTCGCCGAACTTCGACTCCTCGAACGGGAGTGCGCGGATTCGGTCGCGAGCGTCCGGTGACCATTCACGCACTTTGTCGTAAAAGCCCGGGATGGCGACGCGATAGTTCTCATCGTGAAAGCTCGCAATGATGCGCGCGAGTGCCGTGGCGGGATTGATCACCGCACCGCCGTACGACCCGGAGTGCAGATCGACCGCCGGGCCCTGAAGGTCGATCTGCAGATAGGTCATCCCGCGCAGGGACGACAGAATCGAGGGCAGGCCCGGCGCAAACATCGACGAGTCGCTGATGACGACGGCGTCGCAGTCGAGCCGTTTGGCCTGGGTCTCGACGAAGGTGGCGAGGTTCGGGCTGCCGATCTCCTCCTCGCCCTCCGCGAGAACGATCACGTTGATGGGGAGCGTGCCGCGAGTGCGGAGATGCGCCTCGAGCGCCTTGACGTGTAGATACAGCTGTCCCTTGTCGTCGACAGCGCCGCGCGCATAGATGCGCCCGCGCCGCACCGTTGGCTCGAAGGGCGGCGACTCCCAGAGCTCGAGCGGTTCCGCGGGCTGCACATCGTAGTGTCCGTAGATGAGCACCGTGGGCGCGCCCTCGCCCGCCTTGCGCCATTCACCGATGACGATCGGATGTCCGTCGGTTGGCACGACCTCGGTGGTGAGCCCCACGTCGCGCATTCGCGCCGCGAGCCACTCCGCAGCGCGCAGCGTATCCGGCCGATGCTCGGAGCGAGCGCTGACGCTGGGAATGCGGAGAAACTCGAACAGCTCGTCGTGGATGCGACCATCGTTGTCAGCGAGGAAGCGGTCGAGCTCAGGAGCGAGGGGCATGGTCTGATTGCGGATTGCGGATTGCGGAATGCGGCATGCGTGATGACACCATGAGGCAAGCAGTCCCCATCCGCAATCCGCATTCCGCATTCCGCGCCGCATGAACCGACTAGCTCACGAGACGAGTCCCTATCTCCTTCAGCACGCCCACAACCCGGTCGACTGGTACCCGTGGGGCAGCGAGGCGCTGGAGCGCGCACAGCGCGAGGACAAGCCGATTCTTCTCAGCATTGGCTACGCGGCCTGTCACTGGTGCCACGTAATGGAGCGCGAATCGTTCGAGGATGAGGCGACGGCGCGCGTCATGAACGATCACTTCGTCAACATCAAGGTCGACCGCGAAGAGCGTCCCGATCTCGACGGGATTTACATGAGCGCCGTCCAGGCAATGACCGGACATGGCGGCTGGCCGATGACGATGTTTCTCACGCCCGAGGGCGTGCCATTCTTCGGCGGCACGTACTACCCGCCCGACGATCGCATGGGGATGCCGTCGTTCCGGCGCGTCCTCGCCGGGGTGGCGGATGCGTATCGCACCCGGCGCGAGGAGGTCATGCGCTCCGGGGAGCAGCTCAAGAGCATCTACGTTGCTGCCACGACCGCTCCCCGCAGTACCGGTGGGCTCAGCCCCGCCCTGCTCGACCGCGCCTGGCGCTCGATCGCGCAGCGGTACGACGCACGCCAGGGGGGATTCGAAGGGGCACCCAAGTTCCCGCAGGCCATGGCGCTCGACTTCTCGCTGCGCTATTGGCGTCGCACCGGGACGTCGCACGCCCTCGAGATCGCCACTCACTCGTTCCGACGGATGGCACGCGGCGGGATATACGATCAGGTGGGCGGGGGCTTTCATCGTTATGCAGTCGACGCGGTGTGGCTGGTGCCGCACTTCGAGAAGATGCTGTACGACAACGCGCTCCTGGCGCGCCTCGGCGTTCATCTTTGGCAGGCCACCGGCGACGACGAGACCCGACGCGTGACGGAGGACACCATCGATTGGGCCCTTCGGGAAATGCGCTCACCCGAGGGCGGCTTCTACTCCTCGCTCGACGCCGACAGCGAGGGTGAGGAAGGCAAGTTCTATGTATGGAGTGCTGCCGAGCTCGAGGAAGTCGTGGGGGAAGACGCCGCACTCGTCTCGAAGTATTGGGGTGTGAGCCCGGGTGGAAACTTCGAGGGACACAACATCCTTCACGTGCCCAACGAGCCCTCCGCGGTCGCTGCACGGGAGAGCATTGAGCGCTCCCACCTGGAGGACGCGGTTCGCCGAGCACGGGCGAAGCTGTACGAGCGCCGGGCGGCGCGCGTGTGGCCGGGACGCGATGAAAAAGTGCTCGCATCGTGGAACGGCCTCATGCTTCGTGCCCTGGCCGACGGTGCTCGTGTGGGTGGCCGCGAAGACTGGCGTGCCGCGGCACTACACTCCGGCGAGTTTCTCGCGCGCGAGCTGGTTCAGGAGAACAAGGTTTCTCGCTCGTGGAAAGATGGGCGAGCGCGCATCGCTGGTTTTCTCGAGGACCATGCGGCCGTCGCGCTGGCGTTTCTCTCGCTCTACGAGCTCACGTTCGACGCTTCGTGGCTCACGCGGGCTCGCCTACTGGGCGATGCGATGGTCGCGTCCTTCTGGGACGAAAGCGCCAACATGTTCTTCGATACGGCGCACGACCACGAGCGGTTGATCACCCGCCCTCGCGAGGTGACCGACAACGCGACCCCCGCCGGGACCTCTCTCGCAGTCGAGCTTCTCTTGCGCCTTGCCGAGCTCTTTCGTGACTCCGACATGCAGCGCCGAGCGACGTGGATGCTCGAGACCCTGGCCGCTCCACTGGCGCAGCACGGGGCCGCGTTCGGGTACTTGTTAGGTGCAGCCGATCTGGCGATCAACGGTGCCACTGAAGTCGCGATCGTTGGCGACCCGCAACGTGAGGACTTTCGCGCGCTCACGGCGGAGGTGGCTCGGCAGTATCTGCCCGCGCTCGTCCTGGCCGGCGGTGCCCCCGGTGAAGGAGCCACCGTGGCGCTCCTCGAGGACCGCGTCGCCAGAGACGGAAGCGCCACGGGGTACGTGTGCCGTCACTATCTCTGCTCGGAGCCGACTTCCGATCCGGGTAGGCTGAGGTCGCTGCTGGAGGAGGCTGCTACGACGTCTTCGCCGTTCAAACCCGCCTCAGATCCGCGCACGACTTGACGATCGACCCGCAGTTCCTGCATAACAGCTTGCACTGCATCCACACCACGTCCACCGACCCGCAGACCTCACAGATCTCTTCCGGCTCGGGGGGTGGCTCGTCAGGCGGCAATGACCCACCACACGCCGACGACCACGCTGGCCAGCGCGGCGACCGACGAAGTCGCACGCACGAGTGATGGGGACGGGCGCCCAGCGCCGCGAACTACCCATCCAGCCGCGACGCCGAAGGCAGCCATTGCGAGCGTGGTCCCGATGCCGAACGCGAGAAGGTAGCCCAGGGCGAGGGGCGCGGACTCGGTTGCCGCGAGAGGCAGCGCGATCACGAGTGCGCCCGTCCCGGCGAGACCGTGGAGCATCCCCATCCCGAGCGCTGCATGATGGATGTGGTCGTGCTCCTCGGAGCGGCGGTGCGAATGCAGGTGCCAGTGCGCGACGCCGTCGTGCTCATGCCGGTGGGCGTGAACCCGCAAGGCGCGCACGAGCGCAACGACACCGACGACGACGAGCGTCACACCGACGATTCGCTCGACCCAGGGCGCCATCGGTGCCGGAAAGCGCCATCCGGTGAGCACGAGGGCCCCGCCGACAATCAGGATCACCAGGGAGTGTCCCACTCCCCAGCGTGCGCCGACGGCGAGGGCGCGCCTCCAGTGCGGTCTTCGGCTCACGAAGACGCCGATGGCGGCCAGATGATCGGGGGCGAAGGAGTGCGCGGCGCCAAGCAAAAGCGCCGTGATCAGCAGCGTGCTCACGCCGGATCGAACTCCAGGGCAACATCCAACGAGGGCGCCGAGTGCGTGAGCGCGCCGATGGATATCCAGTCGACGCCGGTCATGGCGATCGCGCGAACCGACTCGAGCGTGACGCCTCCCGACGCCTCGACGATCGCGCGGCCGTTCACCAGCTGCACGCATTCCCGCATCGTGGTGATGTGCATGTTGTCGAGCATCACGATGTCTGCTCCGGCGGTGACCGCGGCCTCGACCTGCTCGGGGCGCTCGCACTCGACCTCGATGCGCATCCCAGCCGGAGCCTTCTCTCGTGCGCGGCGCACCGCCAACGCGACATCCCCATCGACGGCCGCGAGGTGATTGTCCTTGATGAGGACGCCCGTCGCGAGATCCATGCGATGATTGAGGCCGCCACCGGCGCGTACGGCGTACTTCTCGAGCTTGCGCCATCCCGGCGTCGTCTTGCGCGTGTCCACGATGCGCGCCCTGGTCCCAGCGACCGCGTCGACGTACCGAGCGGTGAGCGTCGCAATGCCCGACAGGCGCCCGAGAAAGTTGAGCGCCACCCGCTCAGCGGACAGAATCTCGCGCGCATGGCCGGTGACGAACAACACCGGATGATTTGCCGCAACGGGAATCCCGTCCTCGACGTCGATGCGAATGGACACCTTGGGATCGACCAGCCGAAACGCCTCGAGCGCGAGTGGGATGCCGGCGACGACGCCCGACTGCCGTGCCACGAGCGTCCCGCGCGCGCGTCGATTCGACAGCACCGTCGCGATCGTGGTGATGTCGGTATAGGCGCCATCTTCGAGCAGCGCGCGGTGCACCAGCTTCTCCACTGCCCCCCGCGTGAGTGGAAAGAGCAGCTCGTCAGGCATCTGGACCGGCGTGACGGCCAGCGGCGTGACGCGGCGCGGCGGTTGCGCGCGCTCCGACGGTTCCTGATTCATCATGTCATTCGCCCGGATCGTCCTCGCCGGGCAGCAGGGGCGCCGGGGCCGGGCCGCCGATCGAGATCATGCGCTCGATGGCCCGGTATGCGCGCGCCGCGACGTCCGCGGGAACGGTGATGTGGTGAGTGAGCGTCTCCAGCGACTCGAGCACCTTCGGCAGCGTCGTCACTTTCATGTAGGCGCAGCTCGCGCGATCGTTCGCGGCGAAAAAGCGCTTCTCGGGATTCTCCTTGCGTAGACGGTGCAGGATGCCGACCTCGGTGGCGACGATGAATTCCGGCGCCGGCGAAACCGCCGGCCGCCGAATCATCCCTTCCGTCGACAGAATGTGGACACCGTTGGCGTCGACGTCGCCGGCCGACATCGCCTCGAGCACGCTGGTGGAGCATCCGCACTCGGGGTGGACGAGAAACTCGGCCTCGGGGTGCATCGTTCGCTGTAATGCGATGTTCTCCGGACTGATGCCGGCGTGCACGTGACATTCCCCGAGCCACACGTGCATGTTCTCGCGACCGGTGACGCGCCGCACATGAGCGCCGAGGAACAGATCGGGGAGGAAAAGGATCTCGCGGTCGGCGGGAATCGAGTTCACGACCTCGACCGCGTTTCCCGACGTGCAGCAATAGTCGGATTCCGCTTTCACCTCGGCGGTCGTGTTGACGTACGACACGACCACCGCGCCCGGATGCTCGTCTTTCCACGCACGCAGCTGCTCGCCGTCAATGGTCGAGGCGAGCGAGCATCCCGCGGCGAGATCGGGCAACAGCACGACCTTCTCGGGGGAGAGGATGGCCGCCGTCTCCGCCATGAAGTGGACACCGCAGAAGACGATGACCTCGGCCGAGGTGCGGGCTGCCTCGCGCGAGAGTCCGAGCGAGTCGCCGACAAAGTCGGCGACGTCCTGCACCTCGGGGCGCTCATAGTTGTGCGCAAGGATGACCGCGTTGCGCTCCCTGGCGAGCGAGCGGATCTCGGCCGGTAGATCGTGGCTCATGGGAGGAGCGTATGCGGGCCGAGACGTTGGGGCAAGGAGAGTAGGCGCTCTTCACCACAAGATGTGCTTTCCCGCCCACGACCGCTTCGCCTTCGGAAAATCCGACCGAAAGTGCCCACCCCGGGATTCCTCGCGCATCAGCGCCGCCTGGGCGATGAGCCGCGCCGACTGAACCAGGTTGAGCTCCTCCGTCGCCCCTTGAGGAAGGCGCGATTCGATGGACGCCAGATCCTCGAGACAGGTACGGAGGCCCCGCGCAGAGCGATCGATCGCCGCGTGCTGCCACATCGTCCTGCGGACGTCATCGGAAGCTACCTGCGCCGCCCCCCGGTCAACGAGCGGCGGAACCTCCCACGAGCCCGCACGCGGAATTCGTTGCACCCGCTCAGCGCGCTGAACGTCCCGTGCCACTCGCTCGGCGAACACCAATCCCTCGAGAAGTGAGTTCGACGCAAGCCGGTTCGCGCCATGCACCCCCGTGCTCGAGACTTCGCCGCACGCGTACAGGCGCTTCATGCTCGTGCGTCCGGCAAGGTCGGTGACGATGCCGCCCATCATGTAGTGCGCTGCCGGCGTGACCGGGATCAGATCGCGACGCGGATCGATCCCGCGAGCCTCACAGAGGGCAAAGATTCCAGGAAAGCGATGCATGAATGATTCGCCGAGCTCTGTCGCGTCGAGGACGACGCGGCGCGGCTTCCCGCGCGCGCGCGCCGGTCGCTGTTCGCGGAAGATCTCGCGCGCGACGATGTCACGTGGCGCGAGGTCGGCGAGGCGGTGCCGCTTCTTCATGAATCGCTCACCACGATCGTTGCGAAGCACCGCGCCCTCCCCGCGCACCGCCTCCGAGATGAGTGCGAGCGGATTCTCCGGCGTATCGAGCGCCGTCGGGTGGAACTGCACGAACTCCATGTCGACGAGGCGGACGCCCGCGCGCCATGCGATCGCATACCCGTCGCCCGTCGCGACCACCGGGTTCGTCGTGTAGCGATAGACCTGTCCGCATCCACCGGTCGCGAGCACCGTGGCGTCGGCGATGATCTCGACCGGGCGCCCTGACACGCTGGCACGGACCCCGAGGCATTCTCCATCACGCACAATGAGGTCGAGAACGCGCGCGGCCTCGATCACGTCGACATGCTCGCTCTCACGCACGCGCTCAATGAGCGTGCGCGCGACCTCGGCCCCCGTTTGATCGCCGTGTGCATGTACGATCCGGTTCCGGGAATGGGCCGCTTCGCGGCCGAGCTTGAAGCGCCCGCCCGGTGCAAGGTCGAACCGGGCCCCGGCCGCGAAGAGCTCCTGCACGCGGGCCGGCCCTTCCTCGACAAGCACTTCCACCGCTTCCCGGTCGCAGAGCGCTGCTCCCGCCGCGAGCGTATCACGGCGGTGGAGCGCCGGGGAATCCCCGGCGCCGAGCGCCGCGGCGATGCCTCCTTGCGCGTAGGCGGTGGCGCTGTCGAAGAGCGACCGCTTGGTGAGGAGAACCACGTTGCCGTCCTCGGCGGCGCGCCAGGCGGTGTGGAGGCCGGCGATGCCGCTCCCGACAACGAGAAAACGAGTGCGCAGGCGCTCAGGCATGGGGGAGACAAGATAGCAAGAGTCGGGTCGCGCGAACGGCGCTCTTCCCTCCCCCCTCGTCTGTCGATCAGATTCTGGACCGCCCGCGCCCCACTTTCACGTAGCGACCCATGCGCCGTCTTCTCATCCTGATCGCGGTATTGCTCGTCGCCCACGTTGCATTGCTCTTCGTGCAGCCGCGCGGCGCGGTTGCCGAGTCGGACTCGGCCGCCGTCGTCGTGGGGGTCGTGTTCGACGTCGGCGGACGGGGTGACAAGTCGTTCAACGACGGCGCCTACAAGGGAGCGGACTCCGCGAAGGCCGTTCTGGGCGCCGACATCCGCTTCATCGAGCCGGGTGAGGGGAGCGATCGGGAGGCGGGCTTGCGATTGCTCGCCGCGCAGGGGATGGACCTCGTCATCGGCGTCGGCTTCATTTTCACCGATGATCTCACCGATCTCGCCGTCGAGTATCCGGCCGTCAAGTTCGCCGGAGTCGACTACGCGGTGACCGTCAACGAGCAGGGCACTGTCGTTCAGCCGCCATCGAATCTCGCGGCGCTCAAGTTCCGCGAGGAGGAAGGCTCGTTCCTCGTCGGCGCGATCGCGGTGCTCGCCGGCGGATCGAAGCGCGTGGGCTTCGTGGGCGGCATGGATATCCCGCTCATCCACAAGTTCGAGGCCGGGTTTCGTGCCGGCGTTAGGCACGTCTGCCCCGATTGCACGGTGATCGCCCAGTACGCCGGGGTGACGCCGGAGGCCTTCCGCAATCCCGGCAAAGGGAAGGAGCTCGCGCTCAGCCAGTACCAGTCGGGTGTCAACGTGATCTTCCATGCCTCGGGCTCGACGGGACTCGGTGTGTTCGAGGCGGCGCGGCAGACAGGCAAGTACGCCATCGGCGTCGATGCCGATCAGTACAGCGAAGCGCCAGGGCACATCATGACGTCGATGGTCAAGGGAGTCGACGCGGTGACCTTCGACGCCATTCGCCGGGCCCGCGAGGGAACGTTTCAGGGGGGCATCTATTCGTACGGGCTGAAGGAGGGTGGCGTCGGCTACATCTACGACGACAACAACCGCGCTCTCATTCCGGCGGACGTGATTGCGCGGGTCGAACAGATCAAGGCGGAGATCATCGCCGGTCGCATCCAGGTGCCGAGCACGCGATGACGGGACCCGCGCTCGCCGTTCGCTTGAGCGGCATCCACAAGTCCTTCGGTCCCGTTCACGCCAATCGCGGTGCCAGCCTGGAAGTCGGCAGCCGGGAGATCCACGCACTCGTCGGCGAGAACGGCGCGGGGAAGTCGACGCTCATGCGTCTGCTCGCGGGCCTGTACGCCCCCGACGCCGGCACGATCGAGATCGCGGCGCCGAACGGTGAGCTGCGCGACGTCACTGGCTGGTCCACCGCCGACGCCATCAAGGCCGGCGTCGGAATGGTCCACCAGCATTTCATGCTCGTCCGAACGCTCACGGTCGCCGAGAACGTGGTCCTGGGCCGTGAGCCGGTGCGCGGTGCGATGCTCGACGTCGCACGGGCGCTCAGCGACGTGCGGCGGATCGGCGAGCAGTATGGACTGCGCGTCGAACCGGAGCGTCTCGTCGGCGAGCTCTCAGTGGGGGAAGCGCAGCGCGTCGAGATTCTCAAGACGCTGTTCCGTGGGGCGCGCATTCTCATCCTCGACGAGCCGACGGCCGTCCTGTCGCCGCTCGAGGTGAAGGAGCTGTGGGGCGTTCTGCGCCGGTTGCGCGACGATGGGGCGACGATCGTGCTCATCACGCACAAGCTCGACGAGGTCATGGACATCTCCGACCGCATCACCGTCATGCGTCACGGTGAGACGGTGGCGCGGATGCAGACGAGCGAGGCGACACCGGACAGCATCGCGCGCGCGATGGTTGGACGCGACGTGCGATTGCGGATTGCGGATGATGAGCTGTCGTCACCTGAGTCCGCCCTGCCCCAAGGGCACGCGCGCAATCCGCAATCTTCCTTGCTCGTGAGCAACCTGGTCGTGATGAACCGCGGCCTCCGCGCCGTCGACGGCGTTTCGCTCACCGTCGCCCCGGGGGAAATCCTCGGCATCGCGGGCGTCGAGGGAAACGGACAGACCGAGCTCATCGAAGCGATCGCGGGCCTGCGCGCCGTCGGCGAGGGAACGATCAAGCTCGGGGAGCGGGATGTCACGAACGCTTCGGTCCGCGAGCGCACGGAGTCCGGCCTCGCCCACATCCCCGAAGACCGGCATCGCCGGGGGCTCGTGCTCGACTACTCCGTGGCCGACAATCTCATCCTGGGGGATCAGCACAAGTACGCGCGCGGTGTGCGGAACGCATGGACCCTCGACGACGCGCGCATCGGCGCCAACGCCCAGGACGAGATCCGGCGTTTCGACATCCGCCCACCCGACGGGGTGCTCCCGGCCCGCTCACTGTCGGGCGGCAATCAGCAGAAGATCGTCATTGCGCGCGAAATGGGCGGCGCCTACGCGGTTCTTCTCGCATCGCAGCCTACCCGCGGAGTGGATGTCGGCGCGATCGAGTTCATCCACGCCCAGATTCGAGCCGCTCGTGAGGCAGGCAAGGCCATTCTTCTCGTTTCGGCGGAGCTCTCCGAGATTCTCGCGCTCGCCGATCGTGTGGCCGTCATGTACGGCGGCCGCATCGTGGCCACGCTCCCGCGGCGCGAAGCAACGGAGGAACGGCTCGGTCCCCTGATGACGGGCGCGACCGACACGACGAGACCCGCCGCGTGACGACGACCGTCGCGCGCCGGCGCGTGGAGGAAGCCCTGCTGCCGCCACTCGTGGCACTGCTCGTGGCGCTGGTGGTCGGGGACATTCTCATCATCCTCGTTGGGCAGTCGCCAAGCGCGGTGTTTCGCCTGATGCTCAGCGGCACCTGGGGAAACTGGTACGGTTTCGGCCAGGTGCTCTACAAGGCAACGACGCTCATCTGCACGGGCCTCGCGGTCTCGGTTGCCCTCCGCGCGGGGCTGTTCAACATTGGCGGCGAAGGGCAGCTCGCGGCGGGTGGATTCGCCGCCGCAGTCATGGGCCTCGTGCTGCCCGCTGGCACACCGGGGGTGTTGGCGATCCCGCTGTGCATTGCGGCGGCCCTCGCGGCCGGCGGGCTCGTCGGCGCGATTCCCGGCGTGATGAAGGCACGCTTCGGCGCGCACGAAGTGATCGTCACGATCATGCTGAACTTCATCGTGCTGGCGTTGCTCAACTGGATCGTGGCGTCCCACCTTCACGTTCCGGAAACGCTGCACACGCCCGATATGCGTGCGGGGACCGTGGCGCGGCTGATGGACTGGGTGTCGCCGTTCCACGGATCGGCCGTCAACGTCTCACTGTTCATCGCGATCGTCGCGGCGGCCGTCGTGGGCTGGATGCTCTTCCGCACCCGCGCCGGTTACGAGCTGCGCGCGGTCGGTCTTCAGCCGGACGCGGCCGAATATGGAGGCGTGCGGGTCGGCACCGTCTGGATCAAGGCGTTCGTCATCTCCGGGGCGTTGGCCGGACTCGGCGGCATCAACTACGTCCTCGGCTACAAGCACTACTACGAGGAAGGATTCGGCGCCGGAGCCGGTTTTCTCGGGATCGCGGTCGCCCTGGTCGGCCGGAACCACCCGTTAGGCGTCATCATCGCCGCCTTCCTCTTCGCAACCCTGTCGCAGGGTGGGCTGGCGATTCACGCGCTGGTGCCGAAGCAGATGGTCGAGGTGCTTCAGGGCGTGGTCATCCTCGCGGTGGCCGCGGCGGTGCCGGAGGTTCGGCGGCTGGTGCGCGGCGCGAGAGGCGGAGTCGCCGAATGAGCGAGATCGCCGCCTTCATTGCCCAGACGATCCGCATCGCGATCCCCTACCTGTTCGCGGCCTCAGGGGGGGTTGTGGCCGAGCGTGCGGGCGTGGTGAGCCTCACGCTCGAGGGATTCATGTTGACGGGCGCGTTCGCCGCCACTCTCGGCAGCTTCTACAGCGGCAGCCCGTGGATCGGCGTGCTGTGTGGCGTCGGCGGGGGGTTGCTGTTCGGATTGATCCACGCGGTCGCCTCGATCCGGTATCGCGCCGACCAGATCGTCACGGGCATCGCGATCAACCTGCTCGCCGTCGGCCTCACGCGGTTCTTCCTGCTCATGGCGTTCGACAGCTCGTCGAACTCGCCACGCGTGCCAGGCTTCGGCATCACCGGGGATGCGGTGAGCTTGACGGGAGCGCTGTTGCGGAACCCGCTGGTGTGGCTCGGCCTGATGGCGATTCCCGCCGTCGCGTGGCTGGTGCACTACACGCCGTTCGGCCTGCGCGTGCGCGCGGTCGGCGAGCATCCCGCCGCGGCCGAGACGTTAGGCGTTCCCGTCCGACGGGTCCGCTATCTCGCGGTCGCCCTCTCGGGAATTCTCGCGGGGCTCGGCGGCGTGTATCTGGCGCTCGACCAGCACCAGTTCACCGATTCGATGACCGCTGGACGCGGGTTCATTGCGCTGGCGGCGATCATCTTCGGGCGATGGGAGCCGGTGCGCGCCGGCCTCGCATGCCTGCTCTTCGCCGCCGCGGAGACGTTGCAGATTCAGCTTCAGGGCATGCAGGGGATCCCAAGCCAGTTCGTACAGATGATCCCCTATGTTCTCACCATTGTCGCGGTGGGTGGTTTCGTGGCGCGGTCGACCCCGCCGGCGGCGCTGGGCAAGACGGAAGACTGAGGCGCTTGAGGCGCTAGAGGCGCTAGAGGCAATTCATCCATGATGTTGATGCGTGAGCCACGTTACGCCGTCAGCGCCTTTCGCGCCTTTCGCGCCTTTGCGCCTTTTAGCGCCTTGCCCTTTTGAAGCGTCCGTCCGCCATTCCCGCCGGCCTCGCCGTCCTGATGTTGACGGCGTTCATGGACATGGTGGGCGTACTGATGCTGTTGCCGCTGCTGCCCTTCTACGCGAAGGACCTCGGCGCGACCGGCTTCGTGATGGCATGGCTGGGATCGTCGTTCCTCATCGCCCAGCTCATCAGTGCCCCGCTTTGGGGACGCGTCTCCGATCGCTATGGACGCAAGCCGGCGCTCATCATCGGCCTTTCCGCATCCGCCGTCGCCTACGTCGTGTTCGCCTTCGCGGACTCGCTGTGGCTGCTGTTCGTTTCGCGCATTATTCAGGGCGCTGGCGGCGGAACGGTTGGCGTCATCCAGGCATACGTGTCGGACGTCGTCGAGCCGAAGAATCGCGCGAAGGGGCTGGGATGGTTGTCCGCCGCGACCAACGTCGGCGTCATGATCGGCCCGCTCATCGGCTCCGCGGCATCGACATGGGGACGCCACGCGCCGGGACTGATCGCGGCCGCGGTCTGTCTCCTGAACATCGCCTTCGCGTCGCGTTTCCTCGGCGAATCGCACGGCGCGGCGGCAAAGGCGAAGGCGCGCCGGGAGCAGTGGGCCACGGTCAAAGGGGTGTGGCGCATCGCTCCCGTCTGGCCCGTCACGCTGGTGACGCGGTGGACGCTCGGCGCGCAGGGCGCGGCGAGCCTCACGCACCCGAACCCCGACTTCGCGAAGCGATTCATCTGGGTATACGCCATCGCGATTGGCGCGTTCTACGGGCTCACGCTGTCGGGGGTGATGCCGTTCTTTCTGATGGAGCGCCACGGGATCACGGAGAAGACGATCGGCCCGTTCTTCGCCTACCTGGGCGTGCTCAACGTCGTGTTCCGTATTGGCCTGCTCGGGAAGGTGATCGATCGCGTCGGGGAGGCGCGCACGACACGCCTGGGAATCATCTCGCTCGCGTTAGGCTTCGTGGTGATGCCCTTCACGAGCTCGCTCGTGACGCTGGCGATCGCGACCGCCCTGCTGCCCCTCGGCGCGACGCTGCTCTTCCCGTGCGTGACGGCGATGCTCTCGCAGGTGGTCGGCGATCACGAGCGTGGGCTGTACATGGGGCTGCAGCAGACGGTGGGCAACATCACGCGCGTGTTGTACGCGCTTTTCGCCGGAACGGTCTGGGACCTGGGCCATGCGCACCTGGGACAGGCAGGCTCGTACATCCCGTTTTTCGCTTCCGCCGCGCTCGTGGCGTCGACAGCGCTCCTGGCGGTGAAGGTGCCGGAAGACACAGGCGCGGGAGAAGCGCTGAAGAAACAAGGAGCGCTGGAATAGCGCTGGGACAGCGCTGGATTGGCGCTAGCCCCAGCGCTTTTCCAGCGCCTTATTGGGTCACTATCACCTTGACGCTATCCACCTTCCCCTCGCTCGACGCCCGCACGAGTGACCAGCCGACGTCGGCGGCGGTGACCGTTCCACCCGACGCCACCTTCACACGCATCGTGTCGGAGCTGGTCCAGAGAATCGTACGACCGCCCAGCTCATTCCCCGCCGCGTCCACGAGGAGCGCCTCGATACGCATCGTCTGAGAGCGCGGAAGCGAGACGCTATCGGGAACGATGATGACGCGCGCCACCGGAACACCGGTGTTCGATGGGCCGGAGGGCGCATCGCCGCAGGCGAGCAGCGCCGCGGGGAGCGCGGCGGCTACCAGCGCTCTCAGCAGAGACGCGAGTCCGGGGTGATGAGCCGCACGCCACGCTGGTAGGTGAAATACGCGTACGCCCACTGGAGCAGCACGCTCAGGCGGTTGCGGAAGCCGACGAGATACATGATGTGAACGAACAGCCAGAACCACCATGCGAGCCGCCCCGTGACGTGGAACGTTCCGAAATCGGCGATGGCCTTGTAGCGGCCGATCGTGGCCAGATCGCCCTTGTTGCGATATCGAAATGATACCCGTGGGTCGCCGCGAAGATCGTGGCGGATGTTCCGGGCGGCCAGGGAACCCATCTGCATGGCCGCGGGGGCGACGGCGGGGACCTGCTTACCGTCCTTGGTGACGATGGCCAGGTCGCCGACGACGAAGATCTCGGGGTGCCCCGACACCGAAAGATCGGGCTCGACCTCGACGCGTCCCGCCCGATCGTGACGCGAGCCTAACGACTGGCCGACGCGCGACGCCTCGTTGCCGGCGGCCCAGAAGACCGTGCGGGCCGCGATCCGCTCATCCCCGACCCACACGACTCCGGGCTCGACGCGAGTGACGAGCGCATTCGTCCGCACCTCCACACCCAGGTCGATCAGATCCGCTCGCGCGCGCGCCGACAGCGACTCGGGAAAGGATGGAAGAACGCGCGGCCCGCCCTCGAGCAGGATGACGCGCGTCCCACGAGTGTCGATCCGTCGGAAATCGCTGCGCATGGCGCGCGCGATCTCCTGCATGACGCCGGCGAGCTCGACGCCGGTTGGACCGCCTCCGACGAGCACGAACGTCAGCAGGGCGCGCCGCTCCTCGGAGTCCTCGATCTTCTCCGCCATCTCGAACGCGACGAGAAACCGACGGCGAATCTCCAGCGCGTCCTCGAGGCTCTTGAGACCGGGCGCATGCGCTTCCCATTCTCCGTGGCCAAAGTAGGAGTGGCGTGCCCCAGTCGCGGCGATGAGGTAGTCATACGCCAGTTCCTCGCCATGGTCCAGCCGAACCACGCGCCGCTCCGGATCCACGGCTGTCACCTCGGCCATGAGGACCGTGGCGTTGCGCTGGCGTCGCAGCATCCAACGAATCGGCGACGCGATGTCGCTTCCCGCCAGCCCCGCGGTCGCGACCTGATACAGCAGCGGCTGGAAGACGTGATGATTCGTGCGATCGATCAGGGTGACGCGCACGGGTGCGGTGCGGAGCCCGCGTGCGGCGCGCGTGCCGCCGAATCCGCCGCCGAGGATGACGACGTGAGGGAGGTGCGACTTCATACGTTCGAAAAGTCGGTTAGGCCCCGATTACTTTCGTCCCGGATTCGAAGGGCTCGGCTCGCTGTCGATGACCGCGCGCGCAATGTCGACCATCGGCTCGCCGCGGTCCTGGCTCGTGCGCTGCAGAATACGATAGGCCTCCTGCTCCGATGATCCGGTGCGGCGCATCAGGATTCCCTTCGCGCGCTCGATGATCTTGCGATTCTCCAGCTCGCGGCGCGCGGCGATCACATCCCGCCGCGCCTTCACCAGCTCGCGAGCGCGTCGCGCGGCAAGTCGAACCGTCGAGTCGATGACGCGGGGAGACGCCGGCTTGGCGAGGAACGCGATGGCCGACGTCGCGACCGCGTCGCGGTCGCTCAACGAGAGGGAGCTGTCGCCCGTCAACAATACAACGCCTGCCTCGTCGACTTCGTTCGCGATGGCCTCGGCGGCCTGGATCCCCGACTGGCCGGGCATGTGAACGTCCAGGAGCACGACGTCGGGACGCGAGGCGCGGGCGCTGGCGATCGCCTGCTCGCCGGTTCCCACCTCGGCGACGACGTCGTGACCAAGCTCGCGCAGCAACTCCACCAGTAGCGCGCGCGCGTTCTCATCATCTTCGGCAACGAGGACGCGAATCAGGGGCGCCACGTCTGTCATGCGACTGTCGGAAGCAAGAGTAGGCATGAATCGAACGTCGTCATGATGTGGGTGCAACGAGCGCAACGAGCTCAGCCGGCGGGATGGGCTTGCGCAGCACGAAGTCCGCCTCGGTCGTGGTCGACCGGTTTCCTTCCCAGCCGGTGACGACACCGATGCGCATGTGAGGCCAGCGCGCCCTCGCCTTTCGCACGAGGTCCCAGCCACTGCCGTCGGGGAGCCCGATGTCGCTGATGAGCACCTCGAATGGGGACGACGTGGATGCCTCGAGCAGCGAGAGGCCTTCGCCGAGCGTCGCGACGGATTCCACGTGATGCCCGTGGGATTGCAGGATGAGCCTCAGGAACTCGCGGCCGTCGTCATTGTCCTCGACCAGAAGGATGCGACGTTTGGACGCTGGAGAAGCCACCGCCAGCGTGGATTCCCGCGTCGGGGTCGCGTGCGCGCGAAAGCGAAGCCGCACCGTGGCGCCCGCATTGGGGTGACTCACGATCTCGGCGGATCCACGATGGCGCTTCATGATCCCGTACACCTCGGCGAGGCCGAGTCCGCTCCCTGTCGCCTCCTTGGTGCTGAAGAACGGCTCGAATGCATGCTCACGCACGTGCTCGGTCATGCCGACTCCCGTGTCGCCGACCTCGACGATGGATTCGACGCCGTCGGTGCGCGTCTCGATGGTGATGGTGCCTCCATCGACGGTTGCATCGAGCGCGTTGTGGATGAGGTTCATGATCGCCGCGCGCACTTCGCCGGCCACACCGACCGCTGGCGCCGACGCGAGCCGCAATTCGAGCTGGATCGGACCGCCCGTTTGGCGCTCGGCCCACAGCGACCGCATCATCGCCACGACCTCCCCGGCCAGCGTGCCGAGGTCGAGCTCCGATTCGCTCCCTTCGTCGAGCGGATCCTGTCGAATGAACCGGCCCACGCGCGCCGACGTCGCGGCTCCGGTCTCGGCCGCCTTCGCGATGCGCGCGGCGTATTCACGGACGGCGTTCGGGTCATCGGCATGCCGGTCGAGCAGGTACGCCGCCGCCATGATCGGGTTGAGCGCATTGTTCACATCGTGCATGACGCCGGCGGCGAGCTGGCCGATGGCGGCGAGGCGGCGCTCTCGCGCATGACGCTCCTGAATCGCGAGCAGCTCGGCGGTGCGCTCACCGACCATGCGCTCGAGCCGCTCCGTCTCGGTCGAGGCACGCGCATACAGCTGGTCGATCTGCTTCGCTTTCTCCTCGAGCTCGCGGAGCAGCGCGAGGCGGTCGGTGACGTCCCGCTCGACAGTGACGGCGCCGCGCACTTCGCCAAGATCATCATGCAGCGGATTCGCGCTCACCTCGATCACACGCGATGTGGAGGATCCCCGCGCAACCCGCAGCATCTCGGAGCGAACGCGCTCTCCACGAAGCGCGCGAGATGTCGGGTGGCGCTCGAGATCGACCGGCACGTCGTCCAGGGTGTATGGTTCCTCGCACTCGATCTGATCGAGGAGCGTCGAGGAAGCGCCCAGCTCACAGTCCCGCATGGCCTGGGCGTTGGCGCGAACGACGTTGCCATGGACGTCGAAGACTCGCACGGCATTGGGAATCACGCCGAAAATGGACGTCAGCTGCCCGACCAGGTGCGCCAGGTCTTCGCGTAGCTGCTCGCGCTCCGTGACATCGACGCCGGCGAACACGACCTCGTGGGCCGGTCGCTCGTCGCCCAGGGCGCGGAAGACGGCTTCGAGCACGCGCATGCGCGGTCCATTACGGACCGTCATGCGCAGCGCACGCTGAATCTGCCCCTGGCTCGCTTCGGCGACGGCTTCGCGCAGGTCGATTTCCATCGAGGGAAATGCCTGACGGAAGGTGCGGGCCTTCGAGACCGACGCGTCGACACCGGTGAGCTCGACGAACCGACGGTTCGTGAACACCAGGCGCGATGATGGTACATCCAGCACCGCCAACGGTGCCGGGATCGCATCGAGAAGGGCCTCGAGACGCCCTAGACGCGCGGAAAAGTCGTCGCCCGTGCCTAGCGAGAGCTCGGGGGCCATGTCGGTGGCTCAGCTGTGGAATCGCGCGGATTTCCTGCTCCCCAATCTACGAGGAAGCAGTCCCGGGGGCGAGGCAAGCAACCCCCGGTTGCAGACGGAGCGTGTGGCTCGTCCACCTCGCGCATGCAGGGACCTCCGCATCCACATACTCGCTCGTTCGATCCGCTCGCGCTCGCCATTGCTGTGGCGATCGCGGTGCTCGGCTTTCTTCCAGTCGCGAACTGGCTGGCGGGGGGACATCACGCTCCGTGGTACGCCCCCGTCGCGTCCACATGGGTCACGGGCAGCGCATTGGCGATCGGCATCGGTCTCGTGCTCGCGATCGCCTCGCGGAGAATCCCCGCCCTGTGGCACGACGGCCTGGGTGCGCGCTTCGCGGTCACGCTCGATCGCTCGCCGGCGGTGATGCTCGCCGGCTTGGCGATCGTGAGCGTCGTCGTGTACGCGCTCATCGCGCATCTGGTGTTCGACGCCAGGCCGCTGCTCGTGGATGAGATCTTCCAGGTGTGGCAAGCGCGGATCTTCGGTGAGGGCCGTCTGACGACGGCGGTGGGCTCGCACCCGGAATTCTTCAGCGGCATACACCGCGTCGAGGCGGAGGGGCGCGCCTTCGCGCACTTCCCGCCCGGCCACTCCGCACTGCTCATGCTGGGCGAGCTCGTTGGCGCGCCGTGGATCGTCGTGCCGATCGCCGGTGGCGTCGCCGTCGCCGCGTTCGGGATCTACCTGCGCGTGGCCGAGTCACACGTGACGGTACGCGTCGGCGCGCTGGTGCTCTTCGCGCTGGCGCCGCTGGTCGCCTTCATGTCGGCGACGTACATGAATCACGCGACTGCCCTGATGTGCCTGATGATCGCGATCGCGGCGCTGGCGCACGCAGTGAAGGATGACGCTCAACACCCGGTCGCCGCACTCGTGTGTGGCTTGGCCCTCGGCCTCACCGCGACGATACGGCCGATCGATGCGGTCGCGTTCGCGCTGCCGGCGGGAGCATGGCTTCTCGTGCGCGCGATCAGGAAGCGCGCGCGATGGCTCGAGGCGAGCGTGGCAGGGGTCGGAGTCGCACTCCCGCTCCTCGCGCTCGCGTGGTTCAATTCGCGCACGACAGGCGATCCGTTGTTGCTCGGCTACGAGATGTTGTGGGGGAGGGAGCACGGGCTCGGGTTTCGATCATCGCCGTGGGGTGCTTCCCACTCACCGGCTCGCGGGATCGAGCTCATCAATCTCTATTTTCTCCGCCTTCAGACATACCTCTTCGAGTGGCCGATTCCGTCGCTGCTGCCGGCCGTCGCCGCCCTCGCGCTCGCTCCACGCCTCGACCGCTTCGACCGCTATCTGTTAGGCAGCGGCGCTCTGCTCGTCACGATCTATTTCGCGTTCTGGCACGACGGGTTCTACCTCGGCCCTCGGTACCTGTATCCGTTGGCCCCGGTCCTGTCGCTGTGGACGGCGCGGTTCCCCGCGTTCATTCACGAACGGCTGGGGGATGGACTCCCGCTGCGAACGACCGTGTATTCGCTCGCCGCGGCAGCGGCCATCGCGACGCTGTCGCTGGTGCCGCAGCGCGCGCGCCAGTACGCGGCGGGGCTCACGACGATGCGCTGGGACGCCGACGCCGCCGCGCGTGATGCGGGCGTCCGTCAGGGGCTGGTATTCGTTCGCGAGAGCTGGGGCTCCCAGCTCGTTGCTCGACTTTGGGCGCTCGGCCTAACGCGAGCGCAGACCGAGCGGCTCTATGCGCGCGTCGATGCCTGCCTCCTCGAGCAGGGCGCGGCCCGGCTGGAACAGCAAGGGGTTCGCGGTCAGGCCGCCGCCGACGCATTCGCGCCGCTGATGCGCGACTCCATGCGCGTCGTCCCATCGACGCTCTCGCCCGACGCCAGCGAGCGCGTGCTTCCCGGCGCGCGGTACGTCCCGCGCTGCCTGCAGCGGATCGCTGACGACCGCCGGGGCTTCACGCTGCTGACGCCGTTGTTCCTCGCGGGCTCGGACGGGACACTGTACGCGCGGGATCTTCATGAGCGGGACACGCTCCTGCTCGCCGAGCATCCGGAGCGAGAGGTATGGCTGCTCAGGCCGGCGGATTCGAGCACGGGGGCGGTCCCGCGTTTTGAGAGGATAGATCGGGATTCGGTCATCGCGGCGGCACGGAAGAGCGGTCAGGGGCAACTTCTGCAGACGTCAGGAATCAGACGTCAGGTGTCAGTGGTCAGATAGCGGCAAACGCCGTGTCTGCCCGCTGAGACCTGACCTCTGATTCCTGACGTCTGCAGAAGTTGCCCCTTTCAGCCCTCACACGTTCACGGGGGCATTGCTCCGACCCATTCTCCCCTCCGTCCACCTTGCGAGAAGCGTAATGGTGAGCACGAGCCCGATCAGCAGAACGCTGTACGCCGCCGCGGTGCCGAAGGCGAGGTTGCGCAGCTGCGCCAGAATCTCGACCGCGATCGGGCGGTTCGCGTGCGTGTAGAGCACGACGCTCGCGACGAATTCGCCGACGGCGGTCACCGCGGCGAGTAGCGCGCCGGCGATCAGACCCGGGCGCGCCGCGGGAAGGATCACGCGGCGCACCGCCATCCACCAGGAGGCCCCAAGGCCATGCGCGGCGTCCTCGAGGGATGGATCCATCTGCTTGAGCGATCCTTCCACGGCCGTCGCCACCAGAGGAATTCCGCGAATGAAGTACGCGAGCGGAAGAATCCAGAACGTGCCGACCAGAAGCACACGCAGGGTGAGCGGATCGTCGCGATTGAAGGTCGAGGCAAGCCCGATCGCGATGGCAGTGGCGGGAATTGCCCACGGTAATGCGACGAGGAGCTCGAGCAATCGACGTCCGGGGAACCTTCGCAGCACGATCAGGTACGCGGCGACGAAGCAGATGACGACATTCGCCGCCGTCGCGATCAACGCCATCGATACGCTGTTGCGAATGGGGACCCAGAGCGCGGGGTCCGTCGCCATTCGACGGAAGTTGTCGAGCGTATACTCGGGCGGCAGAACCTGCGTCGTCCACGCTCCATCGCGCGCGAACGACACGAGAATCACCATCGCGTGTGGCAGAAGCAGGACCGCCACGGTCGCGAACGCGAGCGCTGGCAGCAGCGCACGCGCGAGCGGTGCGGTCACGACGACGCGCGTCTGACGGCCCTTGCCGGACATGGCGTAGCTGCGTCGTCGCTCGAAGCGACGGAGGATGATCAGACCGGCGACCGCGGCAAGGGCGAGCACGGTCGTCTCCGCGTAGGCGAGGCCAAGGTTCCCGTTGAGCTTCGACGCCACGATCTGCGTCGAGAGGACGCGGATACCACCCCCGAACACGTACGGCGCGGAGAAGGAGCCGAGGGCGCTCATGAAGACGAGGAGCATCGCGCCGGCGATCGACGGCGTGAGGAGCGGAAGCGTGACGCGCCGTAACCGGAAGCCGCGCGAGGCTCCGAGGCCTTCGGCGGCTTCGTCGAGGGTCGTGTCGATGCGCTCGAGCCCCGCGGACACGAACAGAAAGACATAGACGTACATCGTGTACGCGTGCACGAACACGATGGCCCAGAGGCCCGTGAGCGACCAGGGTGCGCGCTCGAGGCCGAGTGCGTGCTGCACCACGCGCGTGACGACGCCGCTTTCCCCATAGAGGAACATGAACGCCACCACGCCAACGAGTGGCGGGAGTGCGGCAGGAAGGGTCGCGATCGCGCTCAGCGTGCGACGGCCACGAAACTCGAAGCGCGCGAGCAGGAACGCGAGCGGAAGCCCGATGAGCGTGGCGGCGATGACCGATCCGACGGAGACAATGAGCGTCGAGACGACCGCCTCGCGATCGGCCGGGCTGGCGAAGAACTCCTTCCAGGCGCGCGCGCCATCCGCCAGCGATCCGGCGATGACGGACACGTTGGGATAGACAACAGCCCAGAGGAGAATCGCGATGACGGGGGCGGCAAGGAGCCAAGTGGCCGAATGCGGACCGCGGAAAGCGGATGGACCCCGTGTTCCGGCAATCGGGTCAATGACGGGTACGGGAAAGCGAAGCGTCTTCCGCCGTTGATCCGAATTCCGCCCTGCCCGCGGGGCGCCCGCGCCTTCGGTCATACGACCGCCACCGGTTCTCGCGACACGCGCACCGCGACCGATTCCCCGATCTCGCGGCCGCGCTCCGTCGTGTGCACCTCCACCTCGACGTCCTCGGCCAACTTCACCCGATAGGCGAGCAGAGCGCCCGCGAAGCGGCGTTCGACGATGGTGCCGCGCCAGTCATCTCGCGCGGGTGACGTGACTATTTCCAGGGCATCGGGTCGCAACACCGCGAAGGTAGTCCCCTCAGCCGGCTGGCCATTCGGTAGCGCCGCCCGCACCTCGCGCGCGATCCCACCAATCGTCACCACGGCGCGATCACCGTTCATGCGCGCGGGGACGAGCGTCGCCCGCCCGATGAACTCGGCCACCGATCGCGTGGCCGGCCGATCGTAGAGCTCCTCCGGGCGGCCCACCTGAAGGAGCCGCCCACGCTCGAGAAGTGCCACGCGATCGGCGACGGCGAAGGCGTCCTCCTGATCGTGCGTGACGAACACCGCGGTGACGCCGAGCCGGTGGAGCATGGCACGCAGCTCGTCGCGCGTCGTGCGCCGCAGCGTCGGATCGAGGTTCGACAATGGCTCATCGAGCAGCAGCACTCTGGGCTCGATGATCAGCGCGCGCGCGAGTGCGACACGCTGCTGCTCGCCGCCCGAGAGCGATTGCACCTGTCGTGGACCCGCGTTCCCGAGGCCGACATTGGCCAAGGACTGCGCCGCGCGCTCCCGACGCTCGGCCTTCGGAATGCCTCGCGCCTCGAGGCCGAAGGCCACGTTCTCGCCCACCGTCATGTGTGGAAAGAGCGCGTAGTGCTGAAACACCATCCCGAAGCCGCGGCGCCGAGGAGGGAGCGCCGTGATGTCGCGGCCCTCGAGCAGCACGCGCCCCTCGTCAGGCGCTTCGTGGCCGGCAATGATGCGAAGCGTTGTCGTCTTGCCGGAGCCCGACGCACCGACCAGAGCGAGGAGCTCGCCCTGCTGGACGTCGAGTGTGAGCTTGTCGACCGCGGGGGTGCCGCCAGCGGTGAGTGCGCCGAACCGGCGCGTCACTCCCACCAGCGACAACGTCGCGGCGGTCACGAGCGCTTGCCGCGATTCCGGATGTTGGCGTCCCAGTAGCGCATCCAGACGTCCAGCGAGTCGGCGAGCAGCTGACGGTCGACCGGCATCGTCTTCATCGTGCGCTTGGCGTCTCGAATCCACCCAGGCAGCGAATCGGCGGGGAGATCGGTGCGGGCGGGAATGCGAAGGAAGTCATTCGCCGCGCGGCGCAGCGCCTCCGCGGTTGTCACGAACTCATAGAAACGCTTCGCGACTTCCGGCTGCTTGGCACCCTTCACGACCGCGATTCCCTCGACCAGCACCGGCGTACCGCTCGCCGGAACGACCCACTTCACAGGAATCTTCGTTCGCTGCTGCAACGTCGCCATGTCGGGCATGTTGTACAGCGTGACCACGCCTTCCTGGCGGCCGAGCTTCTGGTAGAGGATGGTCGGATTGAGCGTGTACTCCTTGGTGTTCGCGTCCAACCGCAGAAGCCAGTCGTAGCCCGCCCGGGTCGACCCCGTGCGCGCGGCCTCGCGCGCGATGATCGCCCCGAAGATCGCGCGCATCGTCCCCGATGCGATCGGATCGCGAATGATGATCTTGTCACGCCACTTGGGATCCAGCACATCGTCCCAATCCTTCGGCGCCTCGGCGTCGGTCACGGCCTCCGAGTTGTATCCGATCACCTCCGGCGTCAGATACGTTCCGTACCAAAGGTCCCCTGGATCGCGTGCGTCGTCAGGCACGGCGCTGACCCACGTCGGGCGATAGGGTTGGAGCAGCCCTTCCTTCGCTGCGCGCTCGAAGATCTCCGCTGGCGCTCCGAACCAGAGATCCGCCTGCGGATTCGCCGCTTCGGCGCGCAAGCGGTCGAGCACTTCCTGCGATCCCATGTCGACCCACTGCACATCCACCGTGGAGTCGGTCCGCTCGAATGCCTGCTCGTAGTGCTGGAGCAGGTCCTTGCCATGGGGAGAATAGACGGTCAGGACGGTCTTCCCCGAGTCACCGCCGCACGCCCCGATGAGCGCGGCGCCGAGCAGCCACGCGCGCCTCATGGGATGACGCGCGCCTGCTCAGCTGCTCTCGCGCTGAGAAGGTTCATGAAGAGCCGGGCCGCCCCGGGAACTCCCGCCGGCAGCTGCCGGAAGAATGCCATCGTCGTGTAGACGTAGAGTCCGCGACCGTACGGCGTGACGAGCAGCGCCCCGCGCGAGGGCGGCTCGCCGGGATCACTCATGGCGAGTGGCGCCGTGTAGGCGCTGTCGAACTGTGATGGCATGTAGAGCGCGCGCTCCTGCACCCACCCCTCGAAATCGCGCGGGCCAATGCGATTCGGGGTGCGGAGCGCGCGATGCTCGGGATCGAGGATGGTCACCGGCGCTTCCTCGACGGTAACGCGTGTGTGCGGACGGCTGATGGTGATGGGGTACGGCATGATACCGGGCTGCATCATCTCGTACTGCCCATACTGCACGACCAGCGTCCCACCGCGTCTCGCGTAGTCGAGCAGTCGCCCGTTATGCTGAATGAGCTCGGCGTGCGACTCGTGGGCTCGTGTTCCCACGACGACGGTCGCATACGGAGAAAAATCCGTTGTTCCAACGGCGGTCGGCTCTATCACCGTGAGTGACACACCGAGCTGGCGCAGCATCGGCGCGACGTTGTCGCCGGCGCCGGGGATGTAGGCAACGCGCAGACGCGAGGCCAGCGCCACGTCGACACCCTGCAGATCGACCGTCGCTTCCCGAAACATCCGCTGCGGCGTGATGTGATCGTATTCGATCTCGGTGAATCCGTCGCGGAATCGCTCTCCGCGTGCTTCGGCGACGGCGGTCATCTCACCTCGTGTGGCGCGCGGTGTGCCTCGCACGGTCAGCTCCACCGCTTGTATTCCGCCGGCGGGGAGGGTCACCCGCTTCGCCCCATCGCTCGTCAGGCCCCCTGGCACCGTGAGCGTCACCGTGACATCCGTGGGCGTGGTCAGCGCTGAGCGCAGCTCCACCCGCTCCACGCGCTCGAGGGGCACGCCGGCACGCGCGAACTCGACCGCTCGCTCGAGCGTGACCGAGACGGGTGGAACAACCGCGAGCGGACGCTGCACGTCGCCACGAACCGGATCAGCGCGGCGGTGGACCACCGGCGCACTCGCTTCGATCGTCGTGCCGTCGACGGCCAACGTGACACGCGCCACCGCGGCGGTTGGACGCTCGCTTTCGGGGTGAGCGACTTCGGTTCGGGGCACATCGAACAGGTCGCCGCGGCGGCCATGAGCGAGCCACCATGGCTGCGTCAGGCGCACCCCGCGCACCGTTCCGCGCCAGGTGGCCGAGCTGTCGGGTGCGACCGTCTGGTGAGCGTCACGAAGCACGGCCGCGGCGCTCACGTCGGGCCCATCGACGCGTACGCTGGTAACGCTGACCGGGACATTGCCACGCGCATGCAGCGTTACGTCGACGCGCACGCTGTCTCCACGCGCCACCGATGCTCGCTCCGCGGTCGCTTCGAGCGCGACACCAGTGGCTTCGATGAGAGCGCGCGTCACGCGCGCCAGTCCTGATCGTACCGAGGCGTCGACGTCAGGGTCGCCCACGCGTGCCTCGCGGACGCGCACGAGCAGTCGGTGCACGCGCGCGAGCGCGGGGACCACGGCCGCGGGACGTCGAAAATCGAGCGTCGCGCGAGCAGCCGCGGTCGCCGCGGGCAACGAGTCCAGCGCGGCGGCGGCCTCGCGAGATGCACGCGCGGTCGCAGGGCGTAGACGCGCCCACGTCGTGTCGAGCCCATCGAAGGGCGAGGCCTCGGCGACGCCGTTCGCCGTCGTGGCCGTGCTCGACTTCTCGAGCATGAGCCAATCGAGCTGCGTGCCGCGCCGCTGGAGCCGGCCGAACGCCTGCGACTTGTGCTGGGAACGGGACTCCATCGCGATCTCGTAATACGAGCGGCCGAGGATGGGGTCGTATTCACCGACGTTGAAGCGTACGGTTGCGCGATCGCGTGACTGGTAGGGCCCCAGGTAGAGCTTGGACGCAGCCCACGCACCATGTCCGGCGGTGACGCTGCGCGGGAAGCGGACCGTGTCCGCGGACGCGTCGTAGGCTTCGCGAGCGAGGATGCCGGACACCTGGTGGTGTCCATGCCCGTCGCGCGGTGTCCCGCTGAAGATTGCGACGACGATGTGCGGACGGTATGCCCGCATCACCGTCACGACGTCGCGAAGCACCGAGTCCTTCGGCCAGTGCGTGTAGGTCTCGTCCGCACTCTTGGAGAACCCGAAGTCGTAGGCGCGCGTGAAATACTGCGTGGCGCCATCGAGGCGGCGTGCGGCCAGCAGCTCCTCGGTGCGGATGACGCCTAACGCCTCGCCGAGCTCGTCGCCGATGAGGTTCTGTCCGCCATCGCCGCGTGTCAGTGAGAGGTAGGCGGCGTCGGCGTGCTGACGATGGACGAGCCAGGCGAGGAGCGCCGTGTCTTCATCGTCGGGGTGCGCGGCAATCAGCAGGACGCGCGCGCTCACACCCAGACCGTCCACCAGCTCGCCAAGCGCAGCGGAGCCGCGCTCCTGGGCGAGAGCCGCTGACGACCAGAGCAGGAAGAGCGTGGCTCCGAGGCGTCGCGCGTGTCTCACCCGCGGCCGGCTTCCTTCTTTGCTCGTGTCGAGCCAGTACTCGCTTCGCGTCCGCCGCTCGACGGCGCGAGGACCTCGGTCACGATCCGAGCCTGCTGCTCCGCATGGGCAGTGTGATATCCCTCGGCCGGGCTCGCCCGCTCCGGGCGCCCGATGTACCGAATCGGGATGGCGTTTCCGGTCGACGCGCGGAGACGCGGCCACACGAACGACCAGGCGCCCATGTTCCTCGGCTCCTCCTGCGCCCACACCACTTCCTCGATTCCGCCGTAGCGATCGATGATGCGCGCGATCTCTTCGTGCGGCCACGGATACAGCTCTTCGACGCGGACGACCGCCGCATGCTTCGCCGCGCTGCCGTTCGCGCGTGCCGCGGCGAGATCGTAGTAGAGCTTCCCCGAGCACAGCACGAGGCGCTTCACCTCTCGCGGGACGGGGGAGCGGGCTGGGTCATCGAGCACCGGCTGGAACGACCCGGTCGCAAGATCAGTGAGGCGCGATGCCGCCTCGGGCAGGCGAAGCAGACTCTTCGGCTGCATGAGAATCAACGGGCGCCCCGGCTCGACTTGCGCCTGCCGCCGCAGGATGTGGAAGTATTGCCCCGGCGTCGTCGGATATGCGACGCGCAGGTTTCCTTCGGCCGCCAGCTGGAGAAAGCGCTCGAGGCGGGCGCTCGAGTGCTCGGGCCCTTGCCCCTCGTACCCGTGCGGCAGGAGCATCACGACGCTCGAGTCCTGTCCCCACTTGGCGCGATCGGCGGCCATGAACTGATCGATGATCGGCTGGGCCACGTTCGCGAAGTCGCCGAACTGCGCTTCCCACAGCACGAGCGCATTCGGGCGCGGCGGTGGAGTAGCCGTACTCGAACGCGAGAACGGCGGTCTCCGAGAGAGGCGAGTTGTAGATCTCGAACGCGCCTTTCGCCGACGGGAGATGCTGCAACGGGATAAACTCGGCGCCGGTCTTGACGTCGTGCAGGACGGCGTGCCGATGCGAGAAGGTGCCGCGCGCCGTGTCCTGCCCCGTTAGGCGGACGCTGGTTCCCTCGAGCAGCAGCGACCCGAAGGCCAGCGCCTCGGCGTGGCCCCAGTCGATACCGCCCTCATCGCCAATGGCGGCGCGGCGACGCTCGAGCGGCTTGACCAGCTTCGGGTTCGGCACGAAGTCGGATGGCCACGCAAGCAGGCGCTCGTTCACGGCGATGAGGGTCTCCGCCTTCACGGAGGTGCTGAGCTGCCTGGGCCTGGAAGCCCGGCCCGTTTTCTCCGACTCCTGCGCAGGCGCCTGGGGACCGCCGCTCTTGAGCCCGGTGTGGATCGAGTCGAGCTTGCGCATCATCTCGTCGGCGAGGCGCTTCGACTCTTCGTCGGTGACGATTCCTTCCGCGATGAGACGCTGCGCCCAGACTTCCCGAGGAGTCGCGTGGGCCTTGATACGGTCGTAGAGCTTCGGCTGCGTGTACGCCGGCTCGTCACCCTCGTTGTGCCCGTGACGCCGGTATCCAACCAGATCGATCAGGACGTCCTTTGCGAACCGGCTGCGGTACGAGATGGCCAGCCACACGGCGGCGACACAGGCTTCGGCGTCGTCCGCATTGACGTGGAAAATCGGAATCTCGAAGCCCTTCGCGAGATCGCTCGAGTAGTAGGTCGAACGCGCGTCCTGCGGATCGGTCGTGAAGCCGACCTGATTGTTGACGATGATGTGCAGCGTGCCGCCGACACGGTATCCGCGCAAGCGCGAGAGATTGAGCGTCTCGGCAACCACGCCTTCGGCCGGAAAGGCGGCGTCCCCGTGCACGACGACCGGAAGCACACTCGATTCGTCGCGCGCGCCGTTCGTCCGCTGAAGCGCTCGCGCGACGCCCTCCAGGACGGGATTCACGAACTCGAGATGGCTCGGGTTCGGCACGAGCTCGAGCTCGACGACTTTGCCGCTCGGGAGAGTCCGCGTCGTCGAGGCCCCGAGATGGTACTTCACATCTCCGGTATCGACCGCGTCCGACTTGGCGTGCTTCTCCTCGAACTCCTCGAAGATCCTGGCGTACGGCTTGTTCAGGATGTGCGCGAGCACGTTGAGCCGCCCCCGGTGCGCCATCCCAATGACCGCGTGACGAGCGCCCGAGACCGCGGCGCGCTCGATGGCCGCGTCCAGCATGGGCACGAGCGCGTCGGTGCCTTCAATGGAAAAGCGCTTCTTGCCGACGTACGCGCGCGCGAGGAACCGCTCGAGTGAATCCACCTCGGTGAGCCGACCGAGGACGATCTTCTTCTCGTCGGGTGTCAGGGTGAGGCGTGCATCGCCTCCTTCGAGGACTTTGCGAAACCAGTCGCGCTCCGCCTCTTCCTCGATGTGCTCGAGGTCGAAGCCAATGGTCGAGGCGTAGATGCTGCGCAAGCGCTTCACGACGTCCGCGGCCGTCGCGTCGCTGAAGCCGAGCGCGGACCCGGGGATGCGATCGAGATCGCTTGCGGTAAGGCCGTGGATACTCCGGCGTCAGCTCCTGTGCACCCGCGGGCGGCGTACCGAGCGGATCGAGCCGGACGGCGAGGTGTCCGTAGTGACGGATGTCTTCGACGAGTGCGGCAGCCGCGGCGACCTTGCGCAGCAGCGACTCATCGGTCGCGCCTGGCGCAGTTCCCGCAAGCGACTGCGCAAACCCGAAGAACTGCCGCCACGACGCATTGACGCTTTCGGGATTCTGCCGAAAGCGCTCGTACATCTCCGCGATGAAGGCGTCGTTGAACGCGCCCGTGATGGGGGACATGCGGGTAATCTAACGCGCGGGGAAAGAGGGTCGGAAGCTACTGCGAGCTGCGAACACGGCGGGGAGACTTCGCAGTTCGCAGCCCGCAGCGCTACTCCTCCAGGGGTACCCGCAGCGTAAACGTGCTGCCGGTACCCGGGACGCTCGCCACGCCGATATCTCCCCCGAGCAGCTCCGCGAGACGACGGGAGACGAAGAGCCCCAGCCCCGTCCCTCCGAAGCGGCGCGTGAAGCCGGTATCCAGCTGCGTGAAGGGTTGAAAGAGACGTGTGATATCCGCGGTCGCGATGCCGATGCCCGTGTCGGAGACCTCGAACACGAGCCACTCACCCTCGAGCCTCACGTTCACACGCACCGACCCCTGCTCGGTGAACTTCACCGCATTGCCACCCAGGTTGACCAGGATGCGCCGGATCATGTCCGGGTCGGTGCGGATGACCTGCGGCTCCTCGGCGGCGTCCATCGACAACGCGATGCGCTTCGCGTGCGCGAGTGGCGCGAGGACCGCCATGGTGCCATTGAGGATGTCGCCAACGGGCACCTGACGACGGTGCACACGCTCCTCGCCGGCCTCGAGCCGCGAGAAGGTCAGCACCTCATCGATGATGGCCTGTAGGTGCTGCGTGCTCGTGCGCATTCGATCGACGGCGACTTCCTGCTGATCGGTGAGCGGGCCGAGGATATGCTCGGCGAACAGCTCCTCATAGCCGAGCAGGGCGGTGAGCGGCGTCCGCAGCTCGTGCGACATGGTGGCGATGAATTCCCCCTTCACCTTGTTCGCCACGCGCGCCTCGTCGGTGAGGTGCGCCTTCCACAAGGCCAGCGCCGCGTAATCGGCGATCGCGGAGATGCGGCGCTCGTCGCGCGTCGAGAAGGCTGCGGCGCCGCGACGACGCGCGACGGTCATCGCCCCGAGCATGTGGTCATGCGCGAGGAGTGGCGCGAAGAGCGCCGGACCGATCTCGAACTCCTCGGCGACCTGGCGAAACCGGGGATGCTCGCTGCGATAATCGTCGGCACGAACGGGGCGTCGCTCGTCGATCGCACGCTGCGTGAGTGAGCCCGCGAGCGAGAACAAGGTACCAACCATGGCCTCGAGCGATCCGCTCGCGCTCACGATGTCGCCACGATCTCCGACCAATCGCACGACGGTCGCCCCACTCGCGTCGCACTGCGCCGATGCCTGCTCGCAGATCACGCGCAGCAGGGAGTCGAGGTCGGCCTCGCGCGCGAGCGCGATAGTGACCTGCGCGCATCGCGGCGTTCTCCTCATCCCGTTCGGCGAGCGCGCGCTCGATCGCGTCAGCGTCGCCCAGGTCGCGCACGTGCAGCAGAACGGCGTCGTCGCGCAAGCGCGTGGCCCTGAGATCGAGTGCGCGCGGAGGCCTGCCAAACGCGGGAATGCGCCACTGGCGCTTCGCGTCGCTGTCGAGGGTCGCGAGATCACAGTCATCGCGTGTGCTGAGCGCGGTGAAGATCTCCCGAAGATCTTTCGACAGGGCGACTTCGCCCCCCTGAATCGCGAGCTCGGCGAACGCTCGGTTCATGTACACCAATCGCCACGCGGTCGACACGACACAGAGAGGCTCGTCGAGCGCGTCCAGCGCGCCTTCGGGATCGAACGGTGGAGACGACGCGGAGAATCGGCGGCTGTCAGGAGCGGGCATTGCTACGTAAAAGGGGGCAAGTTCCTCGCAATGTAAAGACGAGGCGGGCATCGTGACCGGCGCCAGGTCCCCTTGCATTTCGCATCGCTTTGGCGAAACGCAATGCGATTCGATGCCATTAGCTGTGACTCAGAATGCTAAGTGTTCGTCCATCCAGTGCTTAGCGCAGGGGTCTCACATGGCACCGCCCCTGCTTTATCAGCGGCCGAGCGCGGTGCACATATGCTCGCGCCGACTCGTACCGGAGGAAGGACACAATGCGTAGCAATCGGAAGGGCTTCACGCTGATCGAGCTGCTGATCGTAGTCGTTATCATCGGCATTCTCGCGGCGATCGCGATCCCCAAGTTCGCGAACACGAAGGAGAAGGCGTACGTTGCGGCGATGAAGAGCGACCTCCGCAACCTGATGACTGCCGAGGAAGGCTACTTTGCTGACTTCCAGGCGTTCGGTTCGGCCGCGGCGGTGAACTTCACGTCGTCGCAGGGTGTGACGGTTACGGCGACCCCGGCTCCTCCGCCGGCCGCTGGTTACTCGGCGAACGCTTCGCACAACCAGACCCCGCGTACGTGCGCGGTGACGGTTGGCGACGGTTCGGCCACCGATGGTGTGATTATCTGCACCTAATGTAGTGCGTCGAAGTTCGACCACTATGGCAACGGGCCAGGCGAAAGCCTGGCCCGTTGTGCATCCAGGAGAGACATCCCGTTAGGGCTCGGCGTGCCAGGCCTCGAGAATGAGTCGCACGCGCTCCGCCATCCGCTCGTTGGGCGTGAGGTGAATCGCCAGCAGATTACCCGACGCGATGAGATGCGGGGTCGCCACCCAGTCGATGATCATGTCGGGCGGCGCGACGCGCTCGGGATCGATTCGGTCGCTGTCAGCCTTTCGGGTACGGGGATCCGGATAAATGAAGACGTGAAGGTCGGAGCCACTGACCTTCATGTGGTGGCCTTCCACGGCGAGGAAGGAATGCCGCACGCTCGCGCGACCGGAATCGGTGACCACGAGCCCGCCATCGGTGAGTCGCCTCGCGACTTCACGCTGCGTCCATTGTTTGGGCTCGTCCTCGCGCAGCCGCCAGAGGCGTCTGCGCTTCCGCTGAATCTCCGGCCGCCGAGCTCGCTTGCGCCGTCGTGTCTGCCGACCGCTCTTCGCCACATGCGAGGAGCGCCGCCGCCAGCGTCAACGCGAGCGCTGAACGGCGGAACCGCGCATGGCCGGAAATGGCCGCAGAAACCTTCAATATCAACGGACGTTTGCCACGGATACGCCGAACTCAATTCCGCAACGCACCATTCTCCACCCAGTTCACGATCGTCGCGATCTGGTTGGGCGTCAACGGCTGACCGCCGAGCGGCATCCGCGCGAAGTACTGCAGGCGCGCGATTCTCATCGTCTTCGATCATGCGCACCAGCCAGGAGTTCGCCGCATCGCCAGGCTCGACCCGGTCCAGCGCAGGGTTGAGGAACGAGGGCTTGTTCACGATCGAGTCGTAGGCGTGGCCGGCGACCAGCACCATCTCCGCACGGGCCGAGTTGAGGCTATGGCAGCCACCGATCGCGCAGCGCCTGGTGAAGATCGGCTGGATGTCGGTGGCAAACGACGGGTTCGCGATCTCCACGTTGGGCAACCCTCCCGTTGGATCGACGGTCGACTCGAAGTCCGCGCACCCCCACGCGAGGGTGATCGCCGTTACCGACCCCGGCTGTCACCACTCGCATCAGCGCGTGCGCCGGCGTCGTCCTGCGAGGCTCAGCGCGCATCGCCCGTCTCCCGGTGAAGGTGAATCCCCGCGAACACGCGAGCGGTGAACAGACTGCCCGGCGCGTAGAAGAGCTCGCCGGTGAACCGCGTGGATCGCCACGCGTTCACCGTGCCGCCGACGAACCCGTACGGCCGGGTCGCGCGCAGCTCGAGGATCGGGTGATCGGGATCGCGCGAGCCATCCGTTGCGCAGAACCCCAATGTCGAAGATCGTCTTTTCGCGCAGCACGCCGATCCCCGCCGTACGGGAGAAATGGAAGTCGCAGCGACCGCGCGCGAGGCGAGGACCTCGAGCGCGAAGTGCTGCGGCTTGAAGTGGTCGTCGCTCTTGCGGCTGTTGCAGATCTGCGTGTAATACACCGCTTCATTCTCGGTGCCGCGGATCAGGTCCTCGAAGCAGGTGATCGATCCGCGCACCTTCCCCCAGGTGGCGACGAACCTCGGCGCGATGGTGATGCCGCCCGGCTCGAACGCGCGCGTCACCGCAATGGACATGAGATTTGCCTCGACATCGAACACGCGCATTGGCGGCACCCAGCTCAGCTGCGCGTGCAGTGCGCCCGGGAGCACGAACGCGACACGCGGGCCGGGGGAGGATCGGCGCCAGATTCGTCGCTTCCGGCTTGTCCTGGAACGCCGTGCGCTGCGACTTGGAAAGCTGCGGGATGTAGGTGATCTCGAGGCCCGGCATCGAGTGCCCACGTCTTCGCGCGCTCCGGCGCACCGAGGGGAGAGTAGAACAACGCCGCCGAGTAGTAGCCGATCAACCGGCCTTCGGGGTCGTCGAAGTCGTGCCGCTCACGCACGCGCTCCTGCGCCCACGCCGTTGCGACCTGAACGACGCACCATCGAGCCGATCGCGAGCGCTCTGCGACAGACGAGGGAATGCACTCCGGTTCTCCGCGTGAAGGTGGGGCAGCATACGGCTGGGTACGGGGAGCGTCAACAATCGGAAGGCGACGGGCGCTCGGGCTACGGTGAGCAGGGAAACTACGCGCTGCACGGCCCGACTCGCACACTTGACACTCTCTCTCGCGACGGTACTCTCCCCGCATGATTGTCGGCGTTCCTCGCGAGACCGCTCCTGGCGAACGACGCGTGGCGCTGATCCCGGAGACCGCCGAGAAGCTGGTGCGGTCCGGGGTCGGCGTCATGATCGAGCGCGGCGCGGGCGATCGCGCGTTCCACGCCGATGACGCCTATACGAAGGCCGGCGCCACAATCGCCGGCGACGCGCGCGAGCTGTACGCCAAGAGTGACCTGGTGCTTCACGCGCGACGTCCCGGACCGGACGTCCTCGGGCTGCTGCGCGAGGAACACGGTGCTCGTCGCGCCCCTGCAGCCGCTTGTCGAATCCCGACGTCGTTCGCAGTCTCGCGCGAGCGCCGCGTGACATCGTTCAGCACCGACGCGATCCCGCGCATCGCGCGTGCGCAGTCGCTCGACGTGCTCTCGTCGATGGCATCGATCGCGGGGTACGCGGCGGCGCTGACCGCGGCCCGATCGCTGCCGAAATTCTTCCCGCTCCTGATGACCGCGGCCGGGACGCTGACCCCGGCTCGCGTGTTCGTCATCGGCGCCGGCGTCGCGGGTCTGCAGGCCATCGCCACCGCCCGCCGACTGGGCGCGGTCGTGGAGGCCTTCGACACCCGACCCGTGGTGAAGGAGCAGGTGCAGAGCCTTGGCGCCACGTTCGTCGAGGCGGCGCTCGGCGTCGCGGAAACCGAGGACAAGGGCGGGTACGCGAAAGAGCTCTCGGAAGACGCGCACCGCCGTGAGCTCGAGCTGGTGGCGAGCCGGGCTCGTGAGGCGGACGTCGTCATCACGACCGCGCTCATTCCGGGAAAACGCGCGCCGGTGCTCATCACGGCCGAGACGGTGCGCGCGATGCGTCCCGGGTCGGTGATCGTCGATCTCGCCGGCGAGCAGGGCGGAAACTGCGAGCTGTCGCGGCCCGGAGAGACCGTCGTCGAGCATGGCGTCACGATCCATGCGCCTCTCGATCTCGTGTCGTCGATGCCGGTGCACGCCAGCCAAATGCTGTCGCGCAATCATGCCGCGTTGCTTCAGCTGCTCATCAAGGATGGGGCGCTGACGCTCAACTTCGACGACGAGATCATTCGCGAGGCGTGCATCACGCGCGAGGGCAACATGTCGTGAACGACCGGGTGCGTGCCGTCGTGGAGGGAAGCTCCGCGTGACCGAGGCGCTGCTCGTTGCTCTGTACATCTTCGTCCTGGCCGTGTTCGTCGGCTTCGAGGTCATCGCGAAGGTGCCGACGCTGCTGCATACACCGCTCATGTCGGGGTCGAACGCGATCTCCGGCATTTCGGTCATCGGCTCGATCCATCATCGCCGGACGTCTCGTCGACCCCGTACGACACGATCCTCGGCGTCGCCGCGGTGGCGCTGGCGACGATCAACGTCGTGGGCGGATTCCTCGTGACCGATCGCATGTTGCGAATGTTCCGCCGCTCCGCGACTCCACGCGAATGACATTGTTCGCAGGTCGCAGCCGCCGTTTGACGTGAACGCCGAGCCCACCCGCAGTATCGCTCTCGTCATCGCGCTGACGTATCTCGTCGCGGCGGTCCTGTTCATCGTCGGGCTCAAGCTGCTGTCGTCCCCACGGACCGCGCGCCGCGGCAACGCGATTGGCGCGCTCGGCATGTTGCTGGCCATCGGTGCGACGCTGCTCGATCAGCAGATCATCGCGTTCCGATGGATCCTGCTCGGCCTCGTGATCGGCACGGTCGCCGGCATTTGGCTCGCGCACTCGGTGAAGATGACGGCGATGCCACAGATGGTCGCGCTGCTGAACGGCTTCGGCGGCGCGGCGTCGGCGATCGTCGCCGCGGCGGAGTACTACCAGCTGCTCCTGCACCCCGATCTGCGCGCGACCGACGTCGTGGTCAGCATCATGGCCACGATGCTCATCGGCGCGATCACCTTCACCGGAAGCATGATCGCGTTCGCGAAGCTGCAGGAGCTCATGCCGGGACGGGCGATCACGTTCCCCGCGCAGAAGACGCTGAACTTCGCGCTGCTCGCGGTGGCCGTCGGCCTCTCGGCGTGGCTGGTCGCCGACTTCGACATGTCGGCGGTGTTCGTCGCGCTCACGGTGCTGTCGCTCGCGCTGGGCGTCCTCCTGGTGATTCCGATCGGGGGCGCGGACATGCCCGTCGTCATCTCGCTCCTGAACTCCTACTCGGGGATGGCGGGCGCGGCCGCGGGATTCGTGCTGCACAACAACGTGCTGATCATCAGCGGCGCGCTCGTCGGGGCCTCGGGAATCATCCTGACCCAGATCATGTGCCGCGCGATGAACCGGTCGCTCACCAACGTGCTCTTCGGCGCGTTTGGGGCGACGTCGACGACGGCGGCGGGAGATGGCGCGGATCGTCCGGTCCGCACCGTGCGAGCTGAGGACGCGGCGGTGATGCTCGGCTATGCGCGAAGCGTCGTCTTCGTTCCCGGCTACGGGCTGGCCGTCGCGCAGGCGCAGCACTCGGTGAAGGAGCTGGCGCGCCTGCTCGAGAAGCGCGGCGTCGACGTGAAGTACGCGATTCATCCGGTGGCCGGCCGCATGCCGGGCCACATGAACGTCCTGCTGGCCGAGGCGGACGTCCCGTACGACCAGCTGTACGAGATGGACGACATCAACCGCGAGTTCGAGCGGACGGATGTCGCGCTGGTGATCGGTGCGAACGACGTCACCAATCCCGCCGCGCGCACGGATACCACGAGCCCGCTCTACGGGATGCCGATCCTGAACGTGGACCACGCGAAGAGCGTGATCGTGATCAAGCGGAGCATGAATCCGGGCTTCGCCGGCATCGACAACGAGCTGTATTACAACGAGAAGACGGCGATGCTGTTCGGTGACGCGAAGAAGATGCTGACGGCGGTGGTAGGAGAGATTTCGAAAAGCTGAGGCGCTAGAGGCGTAGAGGCGCTAGAGGCGCTGAGGGGCAACCGCCCTCTAGCGCCTCTAGCGCCTCTAGCGCCTCTGCTTACCCCATCCGCATGTACGAGCACCCCTTCGCCTGCGCCTGATCGACCGCCATCACCATTGCCGGCACGACGACGACGCCCGGCACGAGGTGCGCGAGGAACTCGGTGCGCACGGCCTCCATCGTCTGGTTCGACGCCTTCGCCACGTTCATCGCCCAGAAGTTCAGCGCGTTGTTGCACATGATGAACAGCGTCCCCTTCTTCTGCAGCCCGTCGATCGAGGTGTCAGCGGGCCAGTCGGCGATGCCCTTGATCGCGAGCGTCGCTTCGCCCGGATCCGCCTTGTGGTAGATGTTGCGCACCGCGAACGCGTCGGTCTTCTTGTCCGTCTCCTTGATCGCTTCGCCGAGCTTGTACTTCGCCCACATTGGATCGGTGAGGCCGAGGGGAATGGTCATGAAGTAGAGCGTGCCGACCGCGTTGACCTGCGGATGCTCGAGGTTGTAGTTGTCCTTCCACGCCTTGAGGTAATTGCGGATGTGAATCATCCCGAGGCCGTGGGTCGGGTTCGGCATGTCGAACACTTGCTTGTGTTTGCCCGTTAGGCTTTCGAGCCACTTCTCGTCCGGCGCCACGCGGAAGCGGCGGTCATCGAGCGTCGAGGCAAAGGCCGCGGCGGGGGCGAACACGCCGGCGCCGGCCGCGGCGAGCCCGGCGAGGAATTCGCGCCGAGGAACGTTCAGGATGGTGTCACTCATGAGGGCTCCTTTGTGGGGCAGGTGGAAGGTCGCGTTTCTGAATTCCGAGCTCTTGACGTCTGACGTCTCCGTTACCGCCCGCTCGAACGGCCCCGAGTCGTGTACGGTACGTCCGAGGGTGCGTCCCCCCTCGGCCAATCGTTCTCCTTGCCAGCGAGATCCGGCCGCGACTGCGAGTTCACGTACGCGGCAAGGTCGAAAGCCTGCTGCGCCGTGAGCGTGCCCGGCCGGTCATTCGGCATGTTGTACTTGATGAACGACGCCGCGGTGCGGAGCCGGGCCATGCTCGCGCCGATGTTGTAGCTCTTCGGTCCCCAGAGCGGAGGGCCGGCTGGCGTTCCCTGCCCGTCCATGCCGTGGCAGGCAGCGCACATGGTCGTGAATTGCGAGCGCCCGGCGGCGCTGTCCGGAGTCATCGCGGCGAGCAGTGGAATGCCACGCGGCGTCGTGTCGCGGTGCACCGGGCTGCCGCGCGACAGAAACGCGAGCCACGCGACGATGTCGCGCATGTCGCGAGAGTCGTACGCCAGTGCCCGACCGTTCATGCTGCGCTCGAAGCAATCGTTGACGCGATCCTCGATGATCGCCACCGAATTACTGCGATCGCGGAACTGCGGGAACCGGGCGTAGACGCCGACGAGCGGCGCCGCATTGACCCGCGTTCCGTCATCGAGGTGGCAGCTGGTGCAACGCAATCGCCCGCCGACGTTATGCGGAAGGCTATCGGGAGTCGCCGCCAGCAGGGCGCGCCCGCGTCGGATGGACTCTCCCAAGGCGCCGCTCGGTATCTCGGAGTCGACGGGCGCGGGGAGGCGCACGATCCCGGCGGCGTCCGGCGTCAGGGACGCCGCGCGCGCGACGGTGTCGTCGGTGCGCGCGATCTCGCAGGCACCGAGTGAGATAACAGCGAGGAATGGAAGGAGACGTCGTCCCACCATGGGCCCGTCGGATGGCGCGGAAGGGGATCGTGCGTCGGCGCACGGCGGCCTGAATGGTGGGGATTTCGCGACATTCCCGCAAGAGAAATCCTTCGCGCGGACGCCCGGGGCCAGGGCCTCGTGTTCCCATGCGACGTGCCTGCTGTCGGTCTCGTTATGCAGGCGGCGGGTCGCCGCGCAACTATGGGCACCGCTGACTCTGGAGGTCGGGGCGTCGGCGCGATGTGACGCGGGTCCGCCGGTTACGGCGCTAGCCGGGCCCGCCCGCGCCGCGGGCCGATGCGGCTGTCATGACGTAACATGTTATTTGTCAATATGTTACGTCCGCAGTCGGCGCCGGAGCAGCGCGTCACCCGAAGCGCGGCCATGTGACGTGGCTCCATAGCGTTGCGTATTCCGGAGTCGACTCGTCTTGCAGGGGAGTGCTTACGGAACGCCGTTGTTCCGCCCACCCCTCGCGCCGAACGCGGGGACCAGAACCACCCCTTTGAGGACTTCATTCACATGAAGAAGATCTTTGCGATCGCAGCGTCCGCGCTCGTACTCGCCGCCCCGGCGATGAGCGCGCAAGAAGAGGGTCCCAGCATCAATGACGTCGCCGCGTACATGGCGATCAACGCTTCGACGGTTGGCGCTCTGCCGCCGTTGGCGACGAACACGCTGGCTGGCGCCGGCGGGATTGGCTGGCACCTGCAGTATGGCCGCATGGACTGGGGCTCGGACGTGACGTCGAGCTCGTTCGCTGGCGGTCTTGACCTGAGCGTCGGCTCTGGCCGTCTTGGGTTCACCGCTGGTTACATGTCGATCGACTGCCCCACGGGCCTCGATTGCGAAGGCCACCTGATCGTTGGCTCGCGCTACTCGGCCCGCCTGACGGGTGGTACGCTGGGTGACGCTCGCTCCGGCTCGCGCTGGGCGGTGGGTCTCGAGGGCGAGCTCGGCTTCGGGTTCCCCGAGGAAGAGCAGGCGATGGCGCTCGCGGCCAGCCTGCCGATCAAGCTCACCGTTGGCAAGAACGTCAAGGTGTCGCCGTTCCTGGCGCCTGGCTTTGCCTACGGCCGTTACAAGGTCTCCGATGAGTCGGAGAGCGGTCAGCGGTTCATGGTCGGTGGTGGCGTCGGTCTCGCCTTTGCCAATGGCATTGGCGCGAACGTCGGTATCCGCAAGGTGTTCATCGAGGAAGGCGAGACGCAGTTCGGCCTCGGCTTCACGATCCGCCCCGGCACGAAGTAAGCTGCTCGAGTCGAAAACAGAACGCCGGCCCGAAAGGGCCGGCGTTTCTGTTTTCCAGGTCGTCGAGGTCGTCGAAGTAGTCGGGGCGACTTCACCTTGATCACCTCGACAACCTCGACAACCTCTGGGTTAGAACTCGAACCCCACGGCAAGATTGAGGTGGTCGCTGGCGAACTTCCGCTCCACCGCCGCGACCCAGGTGGTCTCCATCCGCCTCGCTTCGAGTCCCAGCACCAGGGGGCCCGCGGGGCGCACCAGGACGTGGGCCTCGCACGCCACATTCCGCGTGCGCACAGACCCCGAGGCGGGACGTGCCACGCGCGGGTCATCGACGCCGCACCCGCCGCCTAACGAAGTCGTCGTCGCGACCCGGAGGTCGAGCTGCGCCCAGCCGCCGCGATCGAGCAGGCGCGTGCCATCCGGAGCGAAGTTCTGGCCGATGCCGCCTCCGCCCAGGCCGCGGAGCAGCGCGCCGCGATAGAGCTCGGCGCGCAGCGTGAGGGGGCCGAGTGGTGCCAGGACGTCGGCGGCAACGGCCCAGCTCTCGTGCATGTCGTCGCGACCGCCCGCGACGGTGGGCCGTGCAAACCACCCACCATGGACGCCGACACCCACCTCACCCGGCCGCTCCTCGCTTCCCCACCGCGCGCGCACACGCCCCTGCACGAACGGTCGGCGCGAGCGCTCGGCAACATCGGCATCGCGGTCGCGATTGGTTCCGCTGATGGGCTCGCTCGAGTTGGGCGCGAGCACCGCGCCCTGCAGCGCAAGCCGCAGTGCGCCACCCGTCTCGACGGTCGCGCGAATCTGCGGAAGCCACAGCCAGAGGTTGCCGGCGGTCGCGAAGGTCGGTGTCCCGATGCTCGCCGTGCCCACCGGGTTGAGGCCCAACACCAGAGGTACCTCCTGGCCGACCAGAAGCTCTGCGTTCGGCCAACGCACGGCCGCCTTCAACGTTCGCAATCTCATGGTGGGGGCGATCCGTCCGCCCGCACCGGGCTGCTGTACGGAGAAGAAGTCCGCGTGGACGTCACCGATGAGCTCGCCACCCATCACGTCGGCAACGGACACGATGAGGCCGACGGTCGTCTGCCGCGCCGACAATCCGACCGAGCCTCGCGGAAAGTCCTCGGGCGGAGGAAACTCGGCGCCATCGGCGAGCACGAACTGCGGAACGTCCGCGCTGTTGACGCGACCGCTGTTGGTGAACGCATTCACGAGCGCCCGCCCGGTGAGCTCCAGGCTCACGCGAGACACCGTTCGAACCTCCGACTCCGACTGCGCCGCGAGCTGCTGGCGGAGGAGCTCGATCGCTTCTTCGGCGCGCTCGAGCCGTGCCGCGAGTGAGTCCTGCGCAGTGCGTGCGGTGTCTGGCTCCTGCGCCGCGACGGCTCGCGTCAGGAGCACGAGCATGAGGAGCGTGACGCGCGCGCTTGACGCCGTTCGATGGTGGCTCATAGTGTTCGCCCCGGAGAGAACTCTTTCAATGGTGGGGTGATTGGTGACGTGGATGTGGATCGCGGCGCTCGCAGTGAGCGCCGTTTCTGTCGCGGCACAGCAGCCACGCGCTCCCGAGGGAGTCGCGGTGAGCGGCCGCATCACGATCCTCGAGCAGCCAGGCAAGGTCGCCACCGACGTCGGCAGCACGGTGATCTTTCTCGAGCCGACCGCGGGTGGCAAGGGGACGGTCGCGGCGAAGGACGTCGAAATCGCGATGCAATCGAAGCAATTCGTGCCTCGCGTGCGGGTGGTGACGGTCGGCAGCCGCGTCAATTTCCCCAATCAGGATCCCTTTCGCCACAACGTGTTCTCGAACACGCCGGGTGGCACCTTCGACCTGGGGCTGTACCCGCGAGGAACCGCGCGACCGGCCGCGTTTCGCCGCGTGGGCGTCTATCCGATCTTCTGCAACATCCACTCGCGGATGAGCGCCTTCGTCGTCGCAGTGCCCACGACGCACTACACGCAGGCGCAGGCGGATGGATCGTGGACGATCGAGCGTGTTCCGCCAGGAACGTACATGCTTCACGTGTGGCACGAGCGCGCCTCCGAGCGCACACGCGAGATCGTCGTGGCCGGAGAAGCGCTGACGGGACTCGATGAGCAGATCGACGCTCGCGGCTGGCGGCCAGCGTCGCACAAGAACAAGTTCGGCCGGGACTATCCTCCCACGGAGCGAGATCGCTACTGACCGTGGCCCGCCGAACGCCCGCCCTTTCACTCACCTGGAAAATTTTCCTCGGCGGTGTGGTGGTCGTCGCCGCCGTTTCCGCCCTCACGCTCGCCATCACGGCACGATCGGCTGAGCGCGCCGCGGACGTGGCGGTGACGCGTGGACTCGGAGCGACGCGAGCGCACGTGCGCGCGCTGCTGGAGGGACGGGAGCGTGGTCTGGAAGCGAGCGCGCAGGTGTTCGCCCGCAATCCCAACTTTCGCGCGCTGTTCGAGAATCCGGTCACCGAGCGCTCGACCTTTCTCGATCAGGCAGGCGAGGCGGTCGAGCGGATCGGCGCGAGCACGGTGCATCTCACCGATGCACACGGGGTGCGGCTCGCACGCAGCGACGATCCCGCCGCCGGGGCGGACACACTGGCCCGCTCGGCGCTCATCGCGCGCGCGTTGGCTGGTCGCCGATCGGCGGGGGCGGCGGTGATCGCCGACACCGTGCTGCATCAGGCGGTGGCCGTGCCCATCGAGGGCGCGTCGGCGCGCGTCGTCGGCGTGCTCATGGCGACCAAGGCAATCGACGATTCCGTGGCGCGCGAGATCACCACCGCGACATCGAGTGGCGTGGTCTTCTTCGCCCTCGACAGTACCGGACGGCCGCGCATCAGCGGATCGTCGGTCGCGCGGGATGCTGCGCTCACGCGGTTCCTCGACGAGCGCGCGCCGATCTGGGCGGCAGCCGATGCGGGCTCGCCCTCGGCGCCCACCGCGGGCGAGCTGGACACGACCGGCGCAGTGTCTCGCACGGACGTGACGTTAGGCGAGACGCGCTGGGTCGCGAGCGGCGCGGCACTTCGATCCGCGGGGGGAGTCGCCCTGGGCGGGTTCGTCGCGCTGCGATCGCTCGACGAGGAAATGGCGGCATTCACGACGCTGCAGCGCTCCATTCTGCTGGCGACGCTCGCCGGGCTGCTCCTGGCGTTTGGCTTGTCCTATCTCATGGCGCGCGCGATTACCCGTCGCGTCGGGCTCCTCGAAGCAGCCACGCGCCGTGCGGCCGACGGAGACTATGCGGCGGAGATCCCCGTGCGCGGCGGCGACGAGATCGGCCGGCTGGCCGAATCGGTTCGCGCGATGCTCGCCGACCTTCGCGAAAAGCGCGACCTGGTGGACTTCCTGAGCGCGGACGCCGGTTCGCGGGACATGGCACGCGACCCCCTGGTCGCACCCACGCAGCACCTTGGTGACGCGCTGCAACCCGGGCAGAGGCTCGCCGGTCGATACGAGATCATTGAGACGATCGGCAGCGGGGGGATGGGGATCGTGTACCGGGCACTCGATCTCGAGCTGTCCGAGCCGGTCGCGGTCAAGACGCTTCGGCGGGAATTCGTGTCCGATTCGACGGCGCTGGCGCGCTTCAAGAGCGAGCTGCGCCTGGCGCGCCGCATCTCCCATCGCAACGTCATCCGCACGCACGATCTGGGGGAGACCGAGGGCATGTACTTCATCACGATGGAGTACGTCGAGGGCACGTCGGTCAAGGCGCTGATCACCGAACGTGGCCGACTCCCGGTGCATGCGACGCTGCCGATCGCCCGGCAGCTGTGCCGTGCGCTCGAGGTCGCGCACGAGCAGGGGATCGTCCACCGTGACATCAAGCCGCACAACATGGTGCTCGCCCCTGACGGGGTGCTGAAGGTGATGGACTTTGGCATCGCGCGCCTCCTCGGGCGCACCCAGGGGATGACGCAGACGGGAGTGGTGGTGGGGACGCCCGAGTACATGGCGCCGGAGCAGCTGCTTGGGGAGGACGTCGATGCGCGCGCCGACATCTACGCGGTGGGAGTCGTGATCTATGAGTGCCTCACGGGACGCACGCCGCACACCGCTGACAATCCCATGCAGCTCATCTCGCGCGTGCTGGAGCAGGCCCCGTTGCCCCCGCACGAGCTGGTACCCGAGGTCCCTCGGCGGTTATCCGATGCCGTGATCGCGGCTCTCCACCGCGACCGGGGGCAAAGGCCGAGGACAATGGCGGAGCTCCACGACATGCTTGTGGCGGAGGAGTAGCGACGAATGCGGAATGCGGACTGCGGATTGAAGGCTTGGAGCTGCTGCGCCATCGCAATCCGCATTCCGCATTCCGCATGCGTCGCTAAGCGAACACCCTGTCTATCGAATGCAGCACCGCCTTCACCTCGAGCGCGATGTTCCGAAACCGGTTCGCCGCGGCAGGGGTGATCGGAACTCGGCTGAACAACACCACGGCGAACATCTCACCCCGCAGGATCCCGCCGAAGCCCACCACCGACTCAATCCCGAACGGGACGACGAAGTCGGCCTGCGCGGGGATGTAGGGGCTTCCCTTAGCGCGTTCGACATAGAAAATGTTGTAGGTGCGGCCCTCCGCGTCGGGCAACAGGGTGGTGTCCGTCTGCAGGAGGTGCTCGACGTCCATCCCCAACTGCTCGATGAGCTGCGCGATCATCGGCGCTCGGTGGACCATACGGACGCTCGCGAGCGGAATGGCGCGGTGACCCCGGGATTGATGGCGGTCATTCCACCGCCTCCTCGACACCGGCGGTCGCGAGCAGCGTGAGACACTTCATCCCTTCGTCGCGCGGCGCCTCGCCTAAGGCCGTCTTCGCGACCAGGCGCAGGTCGGGCTCCAACTCCCGATAGGGCAGTGTCTTGTAAAACCGCACCAATGCCAGCTGCGGGTCGCCTGACGCCGGGTCTCGAAACGCGTTGAAAAGATACTGGATGACCGAGGTCGCCGCCTCTTCGAGGGAGGGGGCATTGCGCGCTGCCTGCCGAATATCGAGCCCACACCGGAGCATATCGTGGAGCTCGAACGTTCGGAGATCGAAGGTACGCAAGGTCCGCATCCGGGTCGGGACTGGGGGTAAGGTAACGGGTCCATCGGGTGCGCTGCGGGCCGCCGCGACCGTCGATCTCCTCTCGGAAGCGGGCGCGCATCGGAGTGCTCGCTTCTTGCACTACAGCGTCGAATTACTCGAGAGCAATCCGAGATCTGCCAGGCCGGTGCACCCCACTGTGCGTGTTCCGGGCCAGGCGTCGCTTCTCAAGACACGCAGACATCAGGAGTCAATCCGTGGGCATCGGTGACATGGACCTCGATCGCGAGGCCGCGATCGAGTCTTCCCGCGACGAGAACGGCGGCCGAGGGAACGCCCGCCGGGGCCGAAAGGGAGGGCGTGACAGCGCGCCGCCCAAGCCCGGCCGCAACATCCGCGACCGCGAGCTTCGGCGCCTGCTGGACGGGCTGCGGGACCTCGAGGCCGGCGACTTCCGCGTCCGGCTGGAGGGCAATGGTGACGCCCTCATGGCCGAGATCTTCGACACCTTCAACGAGATCGCCCACCGCAACCAGCGGCTGTGCGAAGAGATCGGCCGCGTAGCCCAGGTCGTCGGGCGCGAAGGGCGCATGGACGAGCGGGCCTCGATCGGCCCCGTCTCTCGGGGATGGGCAGACTCGGTAACGGCCGTGAACGAGCTCATCGGAGACCTCGTCCAGCCCACCACCGAGGTGGCCCGGGTGATCCAGGCGGTCGCCGAGGGTGACCTCTCTCAGAAGGTCGAGCTGCAGTTGGAAGGCAAGCAGGTCCAGGGCGAGTTCCTGCGGATCGCCACGACGGTCAACCGAATGGTCGACCAGCTCTCCTCGTTCTCGGGCGAGGTCACGCGCGTGGCTCGCGAGGTCGGCACGGAAGGAATCCTTGGCGGCCAGGCGAACGTCCCCGGCGTCGCCGGCACATGGCGGGATCTGACGGAAAGCGTCAACGCGATGGCCAATAACCTCACGACGCAGGTCCGGAACATCGCCGACGTGACGACCGCGGTCGCGCGGGGCGACCTGTCGCGCAAGATCACGGTCGACGCGAAGGGCGAGATTCTCGAGCTGAAGAACACCGTCAACACGATGGTCGATCAGCTCAACGCGTTCGCGTCGGAAGTCTCGCGCGTCGCGCGCGAAGTGGGAACCGAAGGGAAGCTCGGCGGTCAGGCGCGCGTCGAAGGTGTGGTCGGTACGTGGAAGGACCTCACCGACAACGTGAACGCGATGGCCAACAACCTCACGGTGCAGCTGCGTGACGTATCGGCCGTGTCCGCCGCGATCGCGAGCGGCGACCTCACGCGAAAGATCACCGTCGAGGCGCAGGGCGAGATTCTTCAGATCAAGGACGTCATCAACAAGATGGTGGACTCGCTCTGGGTGTTCGCGGGCGAGGTCACGCGCGTCGCGCGTGAAGTGGGCACCGAGGGCATCCTCGGCGGCCAGGCGAACGTGCCGAGCGTGGCGGGAACGTGGAAGGACCTCACCGAGTCGGTGAACTACATGGCGAGCAACCTGACCAATCAGGTGCGCAACATCGCCGATGTCACGACCGCGGTCGCCAAGGGTGATCTGTCACGCAAGATCACCGTGGACGTGAAGGGCGAGGTGCTCGAGCTGAAGAACACGATCAACGTCATGGTCGATCAGCTGAGCTCGTTCGCGTCCGAAGTCACGCGCGTGGCGCGCGAGGTCGGAACCGAAGGCGTGCTCGGCGGCCAGGCCAACGTGCCCGGCGTCGGTGGAACGTGGAAGGATCTCACCGACAACGTGAACGCGATGGCGTCGAACCTGACCAATCAGGTGCGCAACATTGCCGACGTCACGACCGCCGTCGCGAAGGGCGACCTCTCGCGCCAGATCACCGTCGAGGCGAAGGGCGAGATTCTCGAGCTCAAGAACACGATCAACACGATGGTGGCGCAGCTCCGCGCGTTCGCCGACGAGGTGACGCGCGTGGCGCGCGAAGTCGGCACGGAAGGTGTGCTCGGCGGCCAGGCGAACGTCGGTGGCGTGGCCGGCACGTGGAAGGGCCTCACCGACAACGTGAACTTCATGGCGAGCAACCTGACGAATCAGGTGCGGAACATCGCGCTCGTCACGACGGCCGTCGCCAGCGGCGATCTCTCGCAGAAGATCACGGTCGATGCGAAGGGCGAGGTGCTGGAGCTCAAGAACACCGTGAACAACATGGTGGACAAGCTCCGGGTATTCGGCGACGAGGTGACGCGCGTCGCTCGCGAAGTGGGAACGGAGGGTCGCCTCGGCGGCCAGGCGAACGTGCCGGGCGTCGCCGGAACGTGGAAGGACCTCACCGACTCCGTGAACTCGATGGCGAACAACCTCACGGTGCAGGTGCGCAACATCGCCGACGTGACGACGGCCGTCGCGAAGGGCGATCTCTCGCGCAAGATCACCGTCGACGTGCGCGGCGAGATCCTCGAGCTGAAGAACACCGTCAACACGATGGTCGATCAGCTCTCGTCGTTCGCCGCCGAAGTGACGCGCGTGGCGCGCGAGGTGGGAACCGAGGGCAAGCTCGGCGGCCAGGCGAAGGTGCCGGGCGCGGGCGGCATCTGGCGCGACCTCACCGACAACGTGAACTCGATGGCGTCGAACCTCACCGATCAGATGCGCAACATCGCGCTGGTCACGACGGCGGTCGCCAACGGCGACCTGTCGCAGAAGATCACCGTCGACGCGCTCGGTGAGATTCTCGAGCTCAAGAGTCACGATCAACAACATGGTGGACCGCCTGCGCATCTTCGCCGACGAGGTGACGCGCGTCGCGCGTGAGGTGGGCACCGAAGGGAAGCTCGGCGGGCAGGCCGAGGTGCCCGACGTCGCGGGGACGTGGAAGGGGCTGACCGACAACGTGAACGCGATGGCGAACAACCTCACCACGCAGGTGCGCGCGATCGCCGAGGTGGCCACGGCGGTGACGCGCGGCGACCTCACGCGGCAGATCACGATCGAGGCGCAGGGCGAGATCGAGGAGCTGCGTCGCAACCTGAACCAGATGATCGCGAACCTGCGCGAGACGACCGAGCGCAACCGCGAGCAGGACTGGCTCAAGACGAACCTCGCGAAGTTCACGCGCATGATGCAGGGGCAGAAGGACCTGCAGACCGTGTCGCGTCAGATCATGTCGGAGCTCACGCCGCTGGTGAGCGCGCAGTATGGCGCGTTCTACATGCGCGACACCGACGAGGGGCGAGATGCTGCTCAAGCTCATCGCGAGCTACGCGTACAAGGCGCGGAAGCACGTCGCCAACCGGTTCACCGAAGGCGAGGGGCTCGTGGGGCAGGCGGCGCTCGAGAAGCAGCCGATCCTGCTGACGAACGTGCCTGACGACTACGTCCAGGTCACGTCGGGCCTCGGCGCCGCGCCGCCACGCAACATCATCGTGCTCCCGATCCTGTTCGAGGGCGAGGTGAAGGCGGTGATCGAGCTTGGGTCGTTCAACACGTTCAGCCAGATCCACCAGCTCTTCCTCGATCAGCTCTCGGATAGCATCGGCGTCGTGCTGAACGTCATCCAGGCCAACATGCGCACCGAGGAGCTGCTCGAGCAGTCGCAGAACCTCACGCAGGAGCTTCAGAACCAGTCCAAGGAGCTCCAGGTGCAGCAGGAGGAGCTGGAACGGTCCAACAAGGAGCTCGAAGTCGCAGGCGGAATCGCTTCGCGCATCCGAGGAGCTCCTGCGGCAGCAGCAGGAAGAGCTGCAGCAGGTCAACGAGGAGCTGGAAGAGAAGGCGTCGCTGCTCGCGGAGCAGAACAAGAAGGTCGAGCAGAAGAACAAGGAGGTCGAGGCGGCGCGCTTGGCGCTCGAGGAGAAGGCGCAGCAGCTGGCGCTCAGCTCGAAGTACAAGAGCGAGTTCCTGGCGAACATGTCGCACGAGCTGCGCACGCCGCTCAACTCGCTGCTCATCCTCGCCAAGCTCCTCGGCGACAACAAGGATGGCAACCTCAATCAGAAGCAGGTGGAGTACGCGCAGACGATCTACTCGTCAGGCACCGACCTGCTCAACCTCATCAACGACGTGCTCGACCTGTCCAAGGTCGAGGCCGGCAAGCTCGACGTGCACCCGATCGAGGTGCCGATCGCCGAGATCAGCGAGTTCGTGGATCGGAGCTTCCGCCCGCTCGCCGAGGAGAAGGGCCTGTCGTTCAAGGTCGATGTGATGCCGGACCTGCCGCCGGCGATCGTCACCGACGGGCACAGGCTGCAGCAGGTGCTCAAGAACCTGCTGTCGAACGCGCTCAAGTTCACGCACAACGGTGGCGTCACGCTCACTGTTCGCCGTGCGGAGAAGGGCCGGCGCTTCGCGACGCGGCTCGCTGGACGCCGCCCCGGACGTCATCGCCTTCGCGGTGAGCGACACCGGCATCGGCATTCCGAAGGACAAGCAGCAGCTCATCTTCGAGGCGTTCCAGCAGGCCGACGGCTCGACGAGCCGCAAGTACGGCGGAACCGGGCTTGGCCTTTCGATCTCGCGCGAGATCACGCGCCTGTTAGGCGGCGAGATTCGCGTCGAGAGCGCGCCCGGCAAGGGCAGCACCTTCACGCTGTTCCTGCCAGCCAAGTACGTCGACGGCGGGCCCGGACCAAGTGGCAGGCCGCAGGTGCCGGCGCTGAGCAGCGGGAGAGCCGCGGTACGCGCCATGAGTGAGCCGACGACGGGACGCGCCTTCACGTTTCCTGAACGATCAGAGAGCGTCGCGGTGATGGATCCGCCCGAGCCCGAGCTTCAGAACCGCAGCCCGCAGCCCGCAGCTCGCAGCTCGCAGGCGTCTCCGATCACCGATGACCGCGGCGAGATCCAGCCGGGCGACCGCAGCGTGCTCATCGTCGAGAACGATCCCAACTTCGCGCGCATCCTGCTCGAACATGGCGCGCGAAAAGGAGTTCAAGGGAATCATCGCGCTCGACGGCGAGGAGGCGATCGACCTCGCCCACGCGTACCACCCCGACGCCGTCACGCTCGACATCGATCTGCCCGGGCATGGATGGCTGGGCGGTGCTCGATCGGCTGAAGCACCACCCCGACACGCGCCACATTCCGGTGCACGTCATCTCCGGGATCTCGAAGAAGCAGCGCGGCCTCAAGGCGGGCGCGATCGCATATCTCGAGAAGCCGGTGAGCAAGGAAGCGCTCGATGACGCGTTCGGGCGCATCCAGAACTTCCTCGAGGATCGCGTTCGCCGCCTGCTCGTCGTCGAGGACGACGAGACGCAGCGCAACGCGATCATCGAGCTGGTGGGCGCCGAGGATGTGACGATCACCGCGGTCGCGAGCGCCGAGGATGCGCTGCGCGAGCTGGCGTCGACCCATTACGACTGCATGGTGCTCGACCTCGGGCTCAACGAGATGAGCGGCTTCGATCTCCTCGAGCGCGTGAAGAGCGACGAGGGGATGTCGACGATTCCGATCATCATCTACACCGGCAAGGAGCTGTCACCCGCAGAGGAGACGCGGCTTCGCAAGTACGCCGAGACGATCATCGTCAAGGACGTCAAGTCGCCGGAGCGGCTGCTCGACGAGACCGCGCTGTTCCTGCATCGCGTCGAAGCGAAGCTGCCGGACCAGAAGCGCCGGATGCTCGAGCAGCTGCACACCGCCGACAGCATCTTCGCCGGCAAGAAGGTGCTGATCGTCGATGACGACGTGCGCAACATTTTTTCGCTGACGTCGATGCTGGAGGATCACGGCATGCACGCGACGTTCGTCGAGAATGGCCAGGACGCGATCGACACACTCGAGTCGGACCCGTCGATCGACCTGGTCCTGATGGACATCATGATGCCGGGGATGGACGGCTACGAGACGACGCAGGCGATTCGGCAGAACGCAAAGTTCAAGGCGCTCCCGATCATCGCGCTGACGGCCAAGGCGATGAAGGGCGATCGTGAGAAGACCATTGCCGCCGGTGCATCGGATTACATCACCAAGCCGGTGGATCCCGAACAGCTGCTTTCCCTGATGCGTGTATGGTTGTACCGGTAGGGCTGCCCGCCGCCGACGCGGCGCCAGCACCTGTGGACGAGCCCATTGCGACCCCGACGGCCAGCGACCTCGCCGCGGCGGCCGAGCAGCCGGTCAACGGATACAGCCCGGATCTCGAGCGCATCGAGATCCAGCTGCTGCTCGAAGGCGTCTACCGCCACTACGGATTCGACTTCCGGGCGTACGCCTACGCATCGCTGAGACGCCGCATTTGGAAGCGCATCGATAGCGACGGGCTGAAGACGATCAGCGCGCTCCAGGATCGCGTGCTGCACGATCCATCGATGATGGAGCGGCTGCTGCTCGATCTCTCCATCAACGTCACGGCGATGTTTCGCGACCCCGGGTTCTACGTCGCGTTTCGCCGCGATGTCGTGCCCGCGCTGCGCACGTACCCGTTCATCCGGATCTGGCATGCCGGGTGCTCGACCGGAGAGGAGGCGTACTCGATGGCGATTCTCCTCGAGGAGGAGGATCTCTACGACCGCGCCCGGATCTACGCCACGGACATCAACGAGGTCGTCATCCGCAAGGCGAAGGAAGGCATTTTCCCGCTCGACCGAATGCAGGAATACACGCAGAATTACATCCGCGCGGGCGGAACACGGTCGTTCAGCGAGTACTACACCGCGATGTACGACGGGGCTCTCTTCTCCCCGCGGCTGATGCGGAACATCGTGTTCTCGCAGCACAATCTCGTGACCGACCGCTCGTTCGCCGAGTGCAACGTCATCCTCTGCCGCAACGTTCTCATCTATTTCGACCGCACCCTGCAGCAGCGGGTGCACAAGCTTTTCCACGAATCCCTTCCCGTCTACGGGTATCTGGGCCTCGGAAGCAAGGAGTCGCTTCGCTTCACCGGGTTCGAGGACGACTATGAGGCGGTGGATCGTCGCGAAAAGATCTATCGGAAGGTCAAGTGAAGCCGCTATCAATGATCGCGGTGGGTGCATCGTGGGGTGGCCTCAAGGCGCTGCGCGCGATCGCGCATGGCCTCCCCCCGCATTTCCGCGTGCCCATCGCGTTCGTGCAACATCGCAGCAAGGAATCCGCCGCACTGCGCGAGCTTCTTCAGGATTGCACGTCCCTCATCGTGTGTGAGGTGGAGGACAAACAACCCATCATGGGCGGCTACGTGTATCTCGCTCCACCCGACTACCACCTCCTCGTCGACGGTGATGAATTTTCGCTGTCCGTCGACGAGCCGGTGCGCTACAGCCGGCCCTCGATCGACGTCTTCTTCGAGTCGGTAGCCGAGCGCTTCGGCCCCTCGGCGCTCGGCATTGTTCTCACCGGCGCGAACGAAGACGGCGCGGCGGGCCTGCGGCAGATCGCAGTCCGCGGAGGACTGGCGATCGTCCAGGATCCGAGGACCGCGGAAAGTCCGATCATGCCGCGCGCGGCGTTGAAAGCCGTTCCGGCGGCGCAAACGCTCCCCCTCGAGCGCATTGCTCCCTATCTGGTGTCGCTTGCGACGAGCGAGGAGAATGCTCGGCCGCGTCGCGAGCCCGCCGGTGGCGCGGATGAGGTGCGCCCATGACCGCGATCGAGACGAGGGCCGACAATGAGAGCACCCTGACGCATCGGGACGTGGATATCCTCCTGGTGGACGACCGCCAGGAGAATCTGCTCGCGCTCGAGGCCATCCTCGATCCGCTCGGGCTCCACCTGATTCGAGCCTCGTCCGGTGAGGAAGCGCTCCGCGAGGTGCTGCGACGCGACCTGGCCGTCATCCTCCTCGATGTGCAGATGCCGGGGATGAACGGGTTCGAGACGGCGAAGGTCATCAAGTCACGCGAGCGCTCGCGTCACGTGCCGATCATCTTCCTCACCGCGATCAGCAAGGAAGAGCAGTACGTGTTCGAGGGCTATTCCGTCGGCGCGGTGGATTATCTGTCGAAGCCGTTCCACCCCGACGTGCTGCGCTCCAAGGTGTCGGTATTCGTGGAGCTGCACGAGAAGGGTCGGCAGCTGCGCGAGCAGGAGCAGCGCCTCCGTGTGCACGAGCGCCGTGAGATCGAGCTCCAGCACCGCGTGCGCCTGTCGGAGTCCGAGGCCCGCATGGCGGAAGTCGTGGAGTCCGCCATCGACGCGATCATCATGTTCGATGAGTCGCAGCGCGTGACGCTCTTCAACGCCGCCGCTGAGCGCGTCTTCGGATTCTCGGCGAAAGACGCGGTGGGACGAGAGATCGGCGAGTTCTTCCCGCCGGAGTATCGCGCCGATTTCATCGATCGCGTGTGCGCCTCGGCCCCCGTCGCCCGGCCCGGCCGCGCGCACGCGCATGTAACGCCGCAGCTCGAGTCCGCACTGGGAGTTCGCGCGTCCGGCGACACGTTCCCGATCGAGTGCTCCGTGTCGTGCCTGGAGCTCGCCGAGGGAAAGGTCTACACGATCATCGCGCGCGACATCACCGAGCGGGTGGCGGCCGAGAACGAGCTCCGAAACCAGACGGCGACCCTCGCCAACACGATGGCCGAGCTCAAGACAGTGAACGACGAGCTCGCGCGGCGGCAGATCGATCTCGAGAAGGCGATCACCGCTCGCTCGCGCTTCTACGCATCGATGTCGCACGAGCTGCGGACGCCGATCAACGCGATCCTCGGGTACAACACGCTGTTGCTCGACCACATCTACGGCCCGCTCAACGAGAAGCAGACGCAGGGCGTCCGGCGCGCGCAGAAGGCGGCCAAGCACCTGCTGGAGCTCGTCAACGACGTGCTCGACCTGTCGAAGATCGAGGCGGGGAAGATCGAGCTGCAGCTCCAGCCGGTTCCCTTCCCCACGCTCATCGAGGATCTGTTCGTCACCGTTCGCCCGCTCGCCGACGAGCGGCGATCGGAGCTATCGCTGGTGGTGGAAGGCGACTCGCGGAAGATCGTCAGCGATCCGCGGCGCGTCCGGCAGATTCTGCTGAACCTGCTCTCGAACGCGATCAAGTTCGGCAACGGCAACCCGATTCGCGTCGTGTACCGTGCCATCGACGACGGTGGCATACAGATCGACGTCGTGGATCACGGCGTCGGCATCGCCGCGGAAGACATCCCCAAGATCTTCGACGAGTTCGTGCAGCTGCAGAAGACGCACAACGAGCAGGGGACGGGGCTCGGACTGCCGATCTCGAGCCGGCTTGCGACGCTGCTCAACGGCAAGCTGGAGGTCGAGTCGGTGCCCGGCGAAGGGAGCACGTTCCGACTCTCGCTGCCGTCGAACGTCGAGCAGCCCCGCGCGGTCGCGACTCCCGTGGCCGATCGCGGCGATGGCGCGGGTCGGACGGAACGCCAGGTACCCTCTCCGGTGTTTCAAGAGGGAACGCGCCCAAGAGCCTGACCCGTGGCCACCACCTCGGCACCTCGACAAGTGACGCTTCCGCCGCCGCCCCCAGCGACACAGCTCGGGGGGCTTCGCGGACGCGCCTGTCGGGTTCTCTCCGCCCTGCATGGATGGGCGGAATCGGGATGGTCTGGTCCCGCCACCGCGGGGTGGACGTTCGCGCAGGGCTCGGCCATGCCCGGTCCGGCCGATGCGCTGCTCATCCCATTCGGCCTCGCCGACCCGCGACGCGTCTATCGCCTGGCACTCTGGGCGCTTCTCGGATCGACGCTCGGCGGGATCGTCGCTTACACCGCCGGTGCCTACGCTTTTCAGGAAGTGGTCGCTCCGGTGCTCGGTGTGTTCGGGATCGAGCCGAGCGAGCTGGCGACGTTGAAGACGCTTTTCGCCAAGCACGGCTGGATGCTCGTCGTCATCAGCTCGGTCTCGCCCTTCCCCTCGAAGCTGGTCTCCGTCTCGGCGGGGGCGTTCGGGATTCCCTTCCCGGTATTCGCCCTGGCGTTAGGCGCCGGCCGCGCCGCGCGATTCTTCACGATCGCGGTGCTGATTCATTTGGCGGGAGAGCGCATTGCGCGGTGGTGGAATCGGGTCGCGCGGGGCTGTTGATTCTGTTGCCACGAGTGTTACTGCCCGACAATCCCCCTAACGACCCGCACCGGAATTCCCCCGTTCACCGTCCGCAGAACCGGACGCAAGGGGAGTCTCGCCGCTTTCTCGAGACGCGCGTCGGCCGAATACATCGCCACCGTCCACCCTGGACATTTCGCGTGCATGACCTTGCCGAATTGCGCGTAGAGATTTCGCAGCTCGGCGCGTTCGCTCACGCGCACGCCGTAGGGAGGGTTCGTGCAGACCCAGCCCAGCCCCACCGGCGGCTCGATCGCCGAAAGCGCCCTCTTCTCAAAGACGATGTCGTCGGCGACGCCGGCGCGTGCCGCGTTCGCGCGCGCGGCCTCGATGGCGCCCGCGTCTCGATCAGACGCCTGAATGGGTGATGGCGCGCGCGCGACCACCGCGCGCGCGGCTTCATCGTGAGTGCGGCGCCAGAGTGCGCTGTCGAAGTCGGGCCACTCCATGAAGGCGAAGCGACGGTTGAGGCCGGGCGCAATGTGACGCGCGAGCAAGGCGCCCTCGATCGCGACCGTTCCCGATCCGCAGAACGGGTCGAGCAGCGGCGCGTCCCCGCGCCACTCCGCGGCCAGAAGGAGCGCGGCGGCCAGCGTCTCACGAATCGGTGCCTTCGCTGTCGCCTCGCGATAGCCGCGACGGTGCAGCAGCTCGCCCGACGTGTCTACGCTCAGCACGCAGTGGTCGTGGGCCACGCGGACGATGACGAGCTGACCCGTGGCGTCCTCGTCCTCGCTACCCTTGATCACCTCGACTCCCTCGACCCCCAACCGCTGGGATATCGCGTCGGCTACACGCTCGGCGACCGCACCCGAGTGGTAGAGACGTGACTTTCGGCAGGTGACGCGAAGCTGAATCGGACGGTTGGCGACGAGGTAGCGCTCCCATGGTTGCCGCTTCGCGTGCCGTACGAGCTCGGGGAATCCCCTCACACCGAACTCGGCGACGCGCGCGATGACGCGGGTCGCCGTTCGGAGGTACAAGTTGGCGCGGTAGATCGCCTCGCGTCCGCCGGTGAAGGAGACGCCGCCCGCGTCGACGTGGAGGCCCTCGATGCCCAGGGCTTTCAGCTCACGCTGGACGAGTGGCTCCAGTCCCGGGGCCGCGATCGCGAACAGGTCGAAGCGATCGGTGGCCGACCTAGTCGGCGAGGTTCGCGTCTCCGTCGAGCGACCGCCAGAGGTACCAACAGGCATACGTGGAATATGGTGACCATCGGGCGCCGATGGACCTCACTCGCTGTGGGGTGGGCAGCTTTCGCATCCTGTAGGCGCGCTGCAGACCCTTGCGAATGCCGAGGTCGAGCTCAGGGAGCACGTCCGGCCGCCCGAGCCGGAACATGAGGAACATTTGCGCGCTCCAGCGACCGATGCCCTTCACCGCCGTAAGCGCCTCGATGATCTCGGCGTCCCCCAGCACATTGAGGTCGTCGACGGGAAGCAGCCCCTCCTGCACGTGCCGCGCGAGGTCTCGGATGTAGCTCAGCTTCTGCCGTGACAGTCCCGCCGCGCGCAGCTGGTCTTCGGGAGTGGCGAGCAGCTCAGCCGCGGTGGGGTACCGATCACCGTAGATGGCGAGCACCCGTCCGAGAATCGTCGATGCCGCTTTCCCGGAGAGCTGCTGGTACACGATGGCCCGCAGCAGGGCGTCGAAGTGCGTGCCTTCGGCCCGACGCGTGAAGCGACAGGGCCCAACCTGCTCAATGACGCGCGCGATGCGCTCGTCGGTCTTCCGCAGATGCGCGAGGGCGCGGCGGAGTTCCAGAGCTGAGGTAGTCGAGGTGGTCAATGTTGTCGAAGTGATCGAGGGGGGCACGTTAAGATGCCGAGTTGCGCGAAGTGGCTCAACGGTCCAGCCCTCGATCACGTCGACGACCTCGACATCTTCGCCACCCTTTGGCTCCATTCCTGCGCATGCCGTCCGCAACCTCGAACCGGGCAATTACGACATGAATCGACTCTTCGCCGCGCTCGGCGCCGGCTGGGGCGCGAAGAAGCTTGGCGGTGGCTGCTTTACCACCGTCCTCATTTTCCTGCTGCTGTACTGGTTGCTGCGGAGTATCTAGCCGCTCCGCCGGCCGCGCGCGGCCATCGACAGCTCGCGTGAGCCGGTGCGAGTACCCGGTGTCTTCGTCGCGCGCGTCTCGGTGCGTGTCGCAGTCGCACGCGCTGCCCGTGGCGATGTTTGCCGGGTCGGCGCCCGAAGGTGTCGGGCGACCTTGGTGAGATCGGCGATGAGCGCCTTCTCGGCGAGCGCTCGTGCCGCGGCATCGGGAGCGCGTAGCACCGCCGAGGGGTGCACCGTCGCGAAGATCGCCTCGGCGAGTGGCGATGCGATCGGCTTGCCGCGGTCTTTCGTCACGCGGAACTGTTTGCCAAGCAGTGCCTGCGATGCGGTGGCACCGAGCGTGACGATGACGCGCGGCCGCACCAGCGCGATCTCGGCATCCAGCCACGGGCGACAGGCGCGGATCTCGGCGTCGTTAGGCTTCTTGTGGATGCGGCGGGTGCTCCGCTCGGAGCGTTCCCACTTGAAGTGCTTCACCGCGTTCGTCAGGTAGACGGTCGTGCGATCGATTCCCGCCTCATCGAGCACACGGTCGAGCAGCTTTCCGGCCGGACCCACGAAGGGCCGGCCTGCCTTGTCCTCCTGATCGCCCGGCTGCTCGCCCACGAACATGACGTCCGCCTGACGAGGCCCTTCGCCAAACACCGTTTGCGTCCCGAGCGTCCACAGCCAGCACGCTTTGCACGCCTTGGAGGCGGCGCGAGCCTTCTCGAGCGTGGGACGCTCCGGCACGTAGGACGCGGCGCTTCCGGCGTACGGCTTCACTCGTGTGGCCACCAACCCTCCTCGCTAGGGTCGAGGCGGGCAATCCGCATGCCCCGACGCTGGCGACCACCGAGACCGTCAGTCATCCTACACGGGACATTGGACCGCACCATTTCCACCGCCGGACTCATCCCATGCGCCTTCAGCCCCTGTTACTGCTACCGCTTGCGATCGGCTGCGCCTCGAGCCCTCGTCAGGTGGACTCCCCGTCGCTCGCCGCGGCCATCGCCGACCAGGGGAGCTTCATCGTTACGCTTGGCCGCGACACCATCGCCGCCGAACGCTTTCGGTTTGGCCGCGGACGGATCGACGGCGAGGTCGTGACGCGACTGCGTGAGACGGTGAGACGTCCGTACGCGATGACGTTCAATGACGAGGGGAACCCCATCCGGCTCGAGTTCTCGACGCGGCGCCCCACGGACACCCCAGCGAGCCCGCCGCTACAGACCGCGCTGATTACCCTCAGCGGCGACACGATCGTGATGGAGACGAAGCGCAACGACAGCACGGTCACGCGGCGTGTGCCCGCGCCACGCGGGACGGTGCCACTGCTCGGGCAATCCTACGCGTCGTACGGAATCCTCACGCGCCACCTCGCCCGTTCCGGAGTGGATAGCCTGCAGATCCCCACCTGGGCGGTCGGTGCTCAGCGCACCGACGTCGTCAGCGTCGTTCGCGTCAACGCCGATACGATGAAGATCGTTGCGCCTTTCGGAACAATGTATGCGCGCGTCGACGCGGCCGGCCGCATCCAGGGTGCCCACGCCCTTGGCTCGACCTTCAAGGTCGTGGTGACGCGCGGGGCGATGACGGATCTCACGCCCATCGCGATGATGACGGCGATTCCGCAGCTGTCGCCACGGGACACTCTGCGGACGAACATCGCTGGCGCGAATTTCACCGTCACGTACTCTCGCCCCGTGAAGCGCAGCCGTGTCGTCTTCGGCGGGATCGTTCCCTGGGGCGAGGTCTGGCGTACCGGTGCGAACGAAGCAACGCATTTTCACACCGACAAGAACCTTGTGATCGGTGGCGCCGCCGTCCCCGCGGGAACCTACACGCTGTGGACGATTCCGAAGCCCGAGGGCTGGACGCTCATCGTCAACAAGCAGACGGGCCAGTGGGGCACCATCTACGATTCCGCTCAGGACATCGCCCGCGTCGAGATGCACGACGAGGCGCCCGAAACGACGGAAGAGCAATTCACGATCAGCCTGGAGCCAAAGGAGCCGGGCGCAGTGCTTCGACTGCGGTGGGACGATCGTGAAGCGTGGGTGCCGATCGAAGTCAAATAGCGAATTGCGGATCGAGCTACAGCCCGATCCGCAATCCGCAGTCGGCAATCGCTCTTACGGCACGACGATCACTCGCCCGTTTCCGCTCCTTCCTTCCGACGTCGCCGTGATCGTGACGAACTGAGCGTTGGCCGCGACTCCCGTCACGAGCCCGCTTCCATTCACTCGGGCGATCGTGGTATCCGAGCTGGCCCAGGTGACCGTTCGGCCGGTAAGCACCGCGTTGTTCGCGGCACGGAGCGTCGCCGTGAGCTGCACGGTATTGCCCACGCGCACGGTCGTATCAGCCGGAGCGACGGTGACGGTGTTCACCGGCCGAAGCGTGACCGTGACCGTCGACGTATCTGCTCTTCCCTCGCGCGCGGCGACGATCCTCGCCCGTCCGACGCGGACCCCTGTGACGACCCCGGTTGCGCTGACGGTCGCGAGCGTGGTGTCGACACTGCTGAACGTGGCTGTGCGCTGACGGATCGTGTCACCGGCCGCGTCGAGCAATGCCGCGCGCAGTGTCGTCGTCGCTCCGACGAAAACGCCCGTGGAGTCTGGTGTCAGTGAAACGGTGGCGACGGGGCGCGGGGTGGCGGTCACCAGGATCGTATCCCGGGCGCTTCCCGTGGTGCCGGTGTATCCGACGATGATCCGGGCCGTTCCGCCATCGACCGCGGTGACCTTGAAGCTGTCGGGCCGCGTCGTCGTCTCCACTCTCACAATGGACGGCGCGTCGCTCTCCGCGAAGGAACCGATGGCCGACACCGCCTGGTTTCTGGTTTCATTTCGCACTGCCACGGTAAAGCTCGTCACGCTGTCGGGACGCAGTGTCATCGTCGGTACCGACGTGGCGATCGAGAAAACGCTCACTGGCTCTGGTCCCTCCAGGTCCTTCTCATAGCACGACGCCAACACCAAGAGCCCGCATGTAACCGAGAGGAACGAGGACAGGCGCATCGGCAACTCCTGTGGTTGAGGGCCCAGGCGCAGGACCAGCTGCCTGGCTAGGGTCCAGGCTCAGCTATCCCGGAGGTCCGGGAGCCCTAACTTACCGTTGACACGGTCGCTGACAAGACGGGTCCAGGTCATCCCCTCTTCGACCCTCATTACCTCCCATCGTCAGGCATCCATGAAACGCTTCGCCCAGTATTTCCTTCGCGGTCTCGTCGTGATCGCGCCGGTGGCGATTACGGTATACGTCTGCGTGTGGATCTTCCGCAGCATCGACGGGCTCCTGGGCCTGCCCATTCCGGGACTTGGGTTCGTGCTGACGCTGGTGGTGATCACGCTGGTCGGCTTTCTCGCGTCCAACCTGCTCGCGATCAGCTTGGTGTCCCTCCTCGAGCGGCTGATGACGAAGCTGCCCTTCATCAGGCTCCTGTACACGTCGACCAAGGATCTCCTCGACGCGTTCGTTGGAGAAAAGCGACGCTTCGACAGTCCGGTGGTCGTCGCGGTGACCGCCGACGGCGGGGCGAAAGCGCTCGGCTTCGTGACGATGCGGGCGCTCGACCAGCTGGGGATCGAAGAGCACGTCGCCGTCTACTTCCCCCAATCGTACAACTTCGCGGGGAACCTGCTGCTGGTGCCGAGCGAGCGCGTGACGCCGCTGGCGGTGGATAGCGCCGCGGTGATGGCGTTCATTGTGTCGGGGGGCGTCACGGGGATGCCGAAGAGGTCGAGGTAGTCGAGGTCGTCCAGGATGGCGAGGTGATCAAGGGTGAAGCCGCCTCGATCACCTCGACGACCTCGACACCCTCGATACGTCATCCGCTGTCCCGACCGCTCCGTCCTCCCCTGGAGAGCGCAGCTCGAAGGATCGCGTCGCAGGCATGTAGTCGTACTCGATCGCTCTCCCCCACCCATCGCGCAGGAACCGTTCGAGCGGGGCGTAGCGGGCCGCGTCGGCCTCAGGGGGGCGCACGTCGTCGAGCGAGGTGGGCGCTTCTCCATCTCGCGCGATCGAGGCGTGAATCCACTCTTCGATCAGCGCGAGACGCTCGCGAGTGAGCAGGAGCTCGGTCCCGGTGCCGATTGGCGCCACGGTGTCCGAGCGTGGGGCACGCGCCCGAGCGTCCTCGTCCCGACAGGCGCCGATGAGGACCGCCAGCGTTAGGCAGATCGCGGCGCGGCTCACTCCTCCCCGCGGTGCTTGCGCAGCCATTCTTCGTCGGACTTGGGCACGAGGAGGTTGTCGGCGATCTTTGCGATGTCCTCGGCCTCCCGCCACGCCTGCTCGAGGGCGAGCAGCTCGCCCTGAAGGGCGCGGCGCTCCTGCTCTTCGTGAAGGGCCATCTCGAAGGCCAGGCGTCGCTCGCGACTCATGCCGAACGCGTCGACCTTCCGCACCTGACTCTCCTTCCGCCACACGGGGAGCGGTTGGTTCGTCGTGGCCATTTGCGTGACGAGGGCCTCCGCACTGCCCGCCTCCTGTACGTGGTCCACGGCGCTCTGCACTTCGGACCGCGTGCCGCCACGCCGGTTGGCGTGAACGACGAGGATGCCCGCTTTTCGGCGTGCCTCCTCCCCGACGAGTGTGATGGTACCGGCGCGCTTGAACCCGATGGCGAGGCGGTGCTCGCCGCTGGTTGGGTCGATCTGCCAGCGCGTGTGCTTCAGGTGCAGGCGACGGACGGCGACAGGCTTTCCGTCGGGGCCCAGCACCTCGCCGACGACGGTTCGCGGATTCCCGTCGATGATGAAGCGCGCGTACTGGACCATCATCCAGCCGAAACCTCCAATACCGACACCTGCGGCCATCCCACCGGCGGCGACGGCGCCGAGCGCGCCCAAGCCCAGCCCCGCCCGGAGGATCGTCCGTCGGCGGCGACGGCCAAACTGGTCCCCATATCGCCACGCCGCGAACTCCGGCCGCAGCGCGGGCCCGATCCTAACGAGCTCGAGCCCCTCCTTCAACTTCGCGAGGCCAATGTTGTCGGTCGACGCGCGCATGCGCGTCCCCTCGAACCCGCGCTCGCATTCCTCGATCGCCTCCCACCGCTCGTCGAGCGGCGAGAGGTTCCAGCGCTCGCAGGTGCGGCAGACCACCCACAGGCGGCCCTTCGTCGCATCGAACGCGAGCCGGCGGCCGACGGGAAAATGCTCGATCGCCTCGTTGGCGCCGAGCGACGAGTGGCAGAAGAGGCAGGTGCTGTACATAGGTCGCTCGAGGATGCTCGAGGTGCTCGAGGTGATCAAGTGCTGGCAGTCGCCTCGATTTCCTAGACGCACCTCGACGCACCTCGAGCACCTCTACTCCAGCCGCGCCTCCAGCGTCATCGGCACGTTCCCCTTGAACACCTGGGACACCGGGCAGCCATCCTTGGTCGCCTGGGCGATCTTGTCGAACGTCGCGGCATTGACGTTAGGCACCTTGCCGCGGACGGTCAGATGCATTTTGGTGATCTTGAAGCCCTCGCCGACCTTGTCGATGGTGCATGCGACATCGGTGGCGATGCGCGTCGGCGGGGTGCCGTTCTTCTCGAGCCCCCCGCTGAGCGCCATGCTGTAGCACGCGGCCAGCGCCGCCGCGAGGAGCTCCTCCGGGTTGGACTGCGGGGCATTCTCGAATCTCGACCCGAACGAGTAGGCACCGCTCAGGCCCGATTCGCCCTTGAAGCTGCCTTTCCCGCCCTTGAGTCCGCCTTCCCAGGCGGCGCTGGATTTCCGCGTTGGCATTCGTGCTCCGGTTTGAGATCTTCGCCCAAGTAAATCTGGTCAGCCTGCCGGGGGCCGGGACGGGGCTCGCGACTGGCATCCAGGTTCAAAGTTGGGACGCGGATTTCGCGGATGCCGCGGATCAGGCGGATCGTTCCTGTCGCCAAGAACGCTCCTCGCGCCGCCCAAAGGTCTTGTTTTTTTGTTGCGGTAGATGAGGGACGAATGCGCCAGGAACGATCCGGCCGTTTCCGTTGAATCGCGTGATCCGCGTCCCAACTTTGAACCTGGATGCCAGTCATACTGCTCCGACGAACGTGGATGCCAGCGCTTACTCCACGGTCTTTGAGAACTTCCTCACCGACATCCCGACGAGCAACACGGCGAATCCCGTCAGCACGAGCGCCTGTCGCCACACGTCGCCGAACTCGACGCCCTTGAGCAGAACGCTGCGCATCACGGTCAGGAAGTAGGTCAACGGGAGCGCGGCGCCGACCCATTGCGCGGGCTCGGGCATTGCGGAACGCGGAAAGATGAAGCCGGAAAGCAGGATGTTCGGCAGAATGAAAAAGAAGCTCAGCTGCATCGCCTGGATCTGCGTCTTCGTCACCGCCGAGATGAAGAGGCCCATGCCAAGGCTCGCGATGATGAACGGCGCGATGAGCAGGTAGAGCAGGACGAGACTTCCCCGCATCGGCACGTCGAACAGCAGCTTGCCGAGCAGCAGAATCACCGTCACCTGGAGATAGCCCACGACGGCGAACGGAATCGTCTTGCCGAGCATGAGGCTCGTCTTCCCGATCGGCGTGACGACGAGCTGCTCCAGCGTTCCGCGCTCGCGCTCGCGGACGATCGCCGCTCCGGTGATCGATACCATCGTCATCGTCAGCAGGATGCCGATGATCCCAGGCACGATGTAGGGCGAGTTCCGTCCCTCGGGGTTGTACCAGGGGCGCACACGAATCTCCACCGGCGCCGCGATCGTTGGTATCGGACGCGACGTCAGCTCCGGACCGGACCGCGCACCGGCGAGCGCTGCCGCGCCGATCGCCGCCTGGGAGGACAGCGGGTCCGCGGCGTCGACGATGACCTGTGCCTGGGCACTTTTCCCCCGCTTGAGGTCGCTCGCGAACTCCGGCGGGATGATGATCGCGGCCGCTGCATTGCCGCGCTCGATGGCCTCGCGAACCTGGTCGCGATTGGCCGCCGTCCCGACGATCCGGAAATTGCGCGTGTTCGCCATCATGTCGATGAGGCGGCGGCTCTGTGACGTGCGGGATTCGTCGAGCACGACCGTCGGAACGTTCCGAACGTCCGTCTGCACGGCGTAGCCGAACAAGACCAGCTGCACCGCAGGGATGCCGATCAGCATCGCCAGCGTGAACCGGTCGCGCCGCATCTCGATGAACTCCTTGCGGAGCATCGGCCAGAACGACGCGCGGCGGAGTCGGTCGACGAGGCTCACGCGGCCGCTCCTTCGTCGCGACGCTGCAGCTCGATGAACACGTCCTCGATGGACGGCATCTTGAACTGGTCGAGGATTTGCTGCCCAGTCCCCACACCGATCAGGTGGCCACGGGAGAGGAACGCGAGGCGTTGGCACCGCTCCGCCTCGTCCATGTAGTGCGTTGTCACGAGGATCGTCGTCCCTTTCGACGCCAGGAGATAGATGGTCTCCCAGAAGCGGCGTCGGGCGGCTGGATCGACGCCGGCCGTCGGCTCGTCGAGGAACAGCATGGCGGGCCGGTGCGCCGTGGCGCACGCCAGCGCGAGCCGCTGCTTCCACCCTCCCGAGAGTGTTCCAGCGAGCTGATGCGCACGCTCGGCGAGTCCGAGCTCCCTCATGAGCTCGTCCATGCGAGCGTCGCGCTCGGCCCCGATCAGGCCGTACACGCCGGCGTAAAAGCGAATGTTCTCGGCGATCGTGAGATCGTCGTAGAGACCGAACCGCTGCGACATGTAGCCGATGTTGCGTCGAATCGCCTCCGACTCCCGCCGCACATCATACCCGACCACCGTCGCCTCTCCCGATGTCGGTTGCATGAGACCGGTGAGCATGCGAATGGTCGTCGTCTTACCGGAGCCGTTGGGCCCGAGCAGCCCGAACACCTCGCCGCGCTGGATCTGGAGATCGAGCGACTCGACCGCGACGAGGGAGCCGAAGGTCTTTCTGAGGCGGCTGGTGGATACGGCGACGTCGGAATGCGCGACAGAATCGCTCATGGACGCGAACCCGTCGCGTTTCGCATTCCGCCGTTCCGCATTCGCGAGAAATCTCACGATGACCGGCAATCCCGGCTTCAGCGTTCCGCTCGAATCCTCCAGCTCCACTCGCACCGCAAACAGCAGGTCGGCGCGCTCGTCTTCCGTCAGGGCGACCCGCGGAGTGAATTCGGCTTTCGTCGCCAGGGATACGATGCGGCCCGGGAACTCCCGGTCGGGGAGATCGTCCAGAGACGCCACCGCGGCGCCGCCCACCGTTAGGCGCGCGGCGTCGGCCGGGGAAACGTAGACGCGCACCCACGGCTTCGACGACTCGCCGACCGTCATCACCGGAGTTCCCGGCGGGACGACTTCACCCGCCTCCGCGTGCCGGCCCAGCACGATGCCGTTCGCCGGCGCGAGCAGGACCAGGTCGGAGCGCGTCGCCTGCGCGGCGGCGAGCACCGCCTGTGCGGTCGCCACCTCCGCCCGCGCGCCGGCGATTCGCTCCGGACGCGTTCCCTGGCGGAGAAGTCCCAGCGTCTCGCGCAGGGCGTCGCGCCGATTGGCGGTCGTGGTCGCAACCGTGCGTGCCGCATCGAGCTGCTGCTCGGCGAGAGCGCCGCTTTCCGTCAGCGCCTGAATGCGCACCAGGTCCTTGGCCGCGCGATCGGCTTCCGCTCCGGCGGCGCGAAGGTCCGCTTCCGCCCGCTCGATCTCGGCAGACCGGGGGCCAGCCTCCGCCTCGCGCAGCACGGCCTGCGCGGTCGCGAGGCGCGCCCGCGCCTGCTCAATGTCGGCGGCCAAAGTCGACATCGAAAGTATGGCGACGGTATCGCCCGCCTCGACCGCCGCGCCTTCGTCGACCAGCAGGCGCACGACACGCGCTGCCGTCATTGGCGCGACGTCGTGCTCGCGAATCTCGACCGTGCCGACGGCCTCGATGGCGTCGGCGTCATCGCGTGAGCACGCTCCGAAGAGCGTCGCGAGGAGACCGATCACCGGCGAGAAAAGGGAAACCTTCATACGGCGCGCCTTCCGCGAGAGGCCAGCGCCGCCAACGCGAACTCGGCCGCATGGCGCCCGTACTCGCGCGTGCGCTCTTCGGTCGGGCCCGTGAGGCCATCGCCGAGCGCGACCCCGACGACGGGTCGCGCAATCACGAAATACGCGACGAGCGATACCGTCGAGATCGCCGCGTACTTGGGATTCACATCGGGGCGAAACATGCCCTGCTCCTGCCCGCGACGGATGACGTTGCATAGCGTCGTGAAGACGCCGCCGATCAGCGACACGATCGCCTCTTCGGCGTGGCGGCCAGTGTGCTCGAGCATCTCGCGGAGCATCAACCGCGGAACGTGGGGATTCGCGATCAGGAACTCCGCCTGCTGCTGTACGAAGCGCCGCACGACTTCGTCGGGAGGAAGATCCTCGTCGAGACGCCGGCCGGCCGAGTCCGAGAGTCGCTGCGCGACGTGGCGGAGCGTTTCGCGATAGAGCGTCTGCTTGTCGGTGAAGTAGTAGTACAGCAACGCCGAGTTCACGTCCGCCTCCGCCGCGAGGTCCTTGATGGTTGTCGCGGCGAATCCCTGTGCTGCGAAGCAGCGAATGGCGGCGTCCAGGATCGCGTCACGGCTGGTGGCCGGGGCTACCGAGGTCATGGGCACTAATTAATCATTTAGTTAACAGAAGGCAAGTCGTATGCGATTCCGCTACAATCCGGCATGCCCGACTCCACCTCGCCCGGCTCGGCCACCCCCGACCCCATCAGCAAGACTCTCAAGCGCTTCGCCAATCTCTCCCGCGAGGACAAGATGCAGACGCTCCTCGCGTATTCCCGGAAGCTCGAGCCGCTCCCTGACCGCTTCCGGGCCGTCGACCGGGCGGCGTTCCACGTCCACGAATGTCAAACACCGGTCGACATCATCCCGGAAATGCGTGACGGCAAGCTCCACTTCTACGCCGACGTCGATACACGGCAATCTCCGACGGTCGCCGCGTTCCTCGCCATCGTGTTCACTGCGGTGAACGACCACCCACCGGAGACGACCCTCGCCTTGCCCCCGGACTTCGTGAGCACCGTGATGTCGAACATTGGTCTTGGCGCGCGCGAGGTGGGGCTGAACGCAATCGTTGCGCGCCTCAAGCGTCACGCGCTCGAGGCGCGGGCCTAGGGGAGCCACTCGACCGCGCTACCGGGCCAACATCTTGCACCCCGCGCCCCCATGATCGAACCAACCGTCATCCGAGTCGTCGAAAACGGTCCCTATCAGGTCACCGGGGACTTCCGCCTCGTGGACCACGAGGGCACCGTCATCCCCACCACGCCCGGGAAACGCGTCTCGCTGTGTCGCTGCGGTGGCTCAATGAAGAAGCCGTTCTGCGACGCGACGCATTCCAGGATTGGATTCAAGGGCGCGGAGCAAGCAGTGCAGGAGTCCGAGAAGCCGTAAGGTCACGGCCACGCGCCGTCGACGCAGCCGCGCGCACGAATATGGCGACCGCCTCTCCCCCGACCCGGACTCGGCGAATTCTCGCACGTCTCCGATCGCTCGGAGGCGACGGCGGCGCGCCACCACTCGTCGGACCCATCCGCGGCGAGCTCTTCGGCGCCGAGCGGCTCGCCGAGCACGCGCGCGCGATCGCGCGCGGCCAACGGCTCGTCGAGGGGCCGAGCCGCCTAACGCTCGGGCCGGGACCCCTCCTCTCTCGTCTCGCCGAATCCCGGCGCATCCTCGACGAAGCACGCCACGAGCTGGCACTGGCGAGCGACCGGAGTGTCGACATCTCGCCCGCTGGCGAATGGCTGCTCGACAACTGGTACGTGATCCTCGAGCACATCCGGGAGATCGGCGCGAGCATGCCGCGCGGGTTCTATCGGGAGCTGCCGAAGCTCGCCTCCGGGCCGCTGGCGGGATATCCGCGCGTATACGAGCTCGCCATCGAGCTCATCGCGCATACCGAAGGGCACCTCGAGCTCGCGACGATCGATCTCTTCACGCGTGAGTTTCAGCGCGTCTCGGTTCTTACGGTCGGAGAGCTTTGGGCCATTCCGACGATGTTCCGACTCGGACTGGTCGAGAACATTCGCCGGATGGCGTTGCGCGTCATGGCGCGTACGCGCGAAGTCGAGCTCGCCGACGACTGGGCGCGCCGGCTGCGCGATGCGTCGGAGCGCACGCCCCAGGCGCTCGCTGATGATCTGGCCGCGTTCGTGGACAGTCATCCGCCGCTGACGCCGGCGTTCGTCACGCGCTTCCTCCAGCAGATCCGCTCGTACCAGACCGACTTCACCCCGCTGCTCTGGCTCGAGCAGTGGATGGCCGAAGACGGCATGAGCCACGAAGCGGCGGCGGCGAGCTCGAACCAGCGGCTCGCCATCACGCAGATCACCGTCGCGAACAGCATCACGAGCCTGCGCGCCATCGCGCGTCTCGACTGGCAAGGCTTCGTTGAATCGCAAAGCGTCGTCGAGCAGGTCCTCCGTGAGGACCCGGCCGGCGTCCACAGCCTCATGACGTTCGAGACGCGCGACCGGTATCGGCACGTCGTTGAGCGCATCGCGAAGCGAACTCGCCTGGCGGAGGCTGACGTCGCACGCGCAGCGATCGCGCTCGCTCGCGACGCCGCGGACCGCGCGCCTGATGACGAGCGCAGAACGCACGTGGGCTATTACCTCATCGGTGATGGGGCGCGGGAGCTCGAGCATGGCACCGCGTACGTGCCGACGGCCGGCGAGCGCCTGTATCGCGGGGTGCTCTCGCACGCCAAGGCGGTGTACTTCGGCTCGATTCTCCTGTTGATGCTGGCTGGTCTCGCGCTTCTCGTTTCCGTCCTCCCACCGGCCAGCGCGGGAGTCGATGCTGGCCGTCGTCGCTCGTGGCGATGGTTCCGGCCAGTGAGATGGCGGTGGGGGCCGTCAATCAGCTCGTTACATGGATCGTCGCGCCGCGCATTGTGCCGAAGCTGGACATGCGCGAGCACGGGAGTTCCACCGGAGTACCGCACGGCGGTCGTCGTCCCCACGCTGTTGCCATCGATCGACGCCGCGCGCGAGGCGCTCGAGCACCTCGAGATTCAGTATCTCGCGAACCGCGACCCGCGCTTGCACTTCGCGCTGCTCTCCGATTTCACCGACGCGGCAAGCGAGACGCTCCCCGGGGACGAAGCGATCGTCGCCGCCGCCGTGGAGGGTGTGCGCGAGCTCAACACACGCTACGCCGGCGGCGCCGACGATGTGTTCTATCTCTTTCATCGCCCTCGCAAGTGGAATCAGAGCCAGCGGCGTGTGGATGGGCTGGGAGCGCAAGCGTGGGAAGCTCGCGCGAGTTCAACGCATTCCTGCGCGGGGGTGCGCAGGACGCCTTCGCCACGATCGTGGGCGATGTCGACCCGCTGCGGCAAGCGCGCTTCGTCCTCACGCTCGACTCCGACACCGTCCTGCCGCACGACGCGGCGCAGATTCTCATCGGGACCCTCGCGCATCCGCTGAATCGCCCGGTGTTCGACGAGTCGCGGGGCGTCGTCGAGCAAGGGTACGCCATCCTGCAGCCACGGGTGGGCGTGAGCCTCACGAGTGCGCACCGCTCGCGCTTCGCGGCCATTCACTCCGGCCATCCGGGCGTCGATCCGTATACGACGGCGGTGTCGGACGTCTACCAGGACCTGTTCGGCGAGGGGAGCTTCACCGGCAAGGGCATCTACGATGTCGACGCGTTCGACCGCGCGACTCACGGGCGGTTTCCCGAGAACGCCCTGTTGAGCCACGACCTCATCGAGAGCGCATATGCGCGCGCCGCGCTCGTGACCGATGTCGAGGTCTTCGACGACTATCCGACGCGCTACCTCACGTACACGCGTCGCAAGCATCGCTGGATTCGCGGGGATTGGCAGCTCTTGCCCTGGCTGTTCCCAACGCGTGCCGACCGCCGACGGCCGCGCGGGCAACGTTCTTGGAGCCATTCAGCGCTGGAAGATCTTCGACAATTTGCGGCGCTCTACGGTCGAGATCGCGCAGCTCGCGCTGCTGCTCCTTGGCTGGGTGGTCCTGCCCGGCTCGCCGTGGCTGTGGACGATGATCGCCCTGACGACGATCGCGTTTCCGTGGGTGTTCTCGACGCTCCTCGCGCTCGTCCGTCCCCCGCGCGGCACATCCTGGCGCGCGTATTACGCGGCCGTGGGACGCGACACCGTGACGAGCCTGCATCAGCTGGGGCTCGCGCTCGTATTCCTTCCGCACCAGGCGGGCGTCTCGGCCGACGCGATCGCCCGCACGTTGTGGCGACTGCTCATCTCCCGCCGCAACCTGCTCGAGTGGCAGACAGCGTCACAGACCGAGCGCTCGACCTCCCGCGCCAGCCTCGAAGTCTGGAAGCGCATGGCCTCGGCAGTTGCCATCGCGGTGATGGTCAGCGCGCTCGTGCTGGCAATCGCGGCCGTCGGAATGCCGCCGTACGTACCGTCGTTCGCCGGCGCCCGCGCCGGCGGCAGCGCAGGCGCGTGGCTGCTGTTCCTCGTCTGTACCGTTCCGCTCGTGGCGGGATGGATCGGCGCACCGCACGTGGCGCATGCGTCCAGTGCTCCCGCCGTACGGCGCGAGCTGCGTCTGAGCGCCGAGGAGCGCTCACAGTCGATGCGATACGCGCTCCTCCATTGGCGGTTCTTCGAGCGGTTCGTCACCGAGGCGACGCACTGGCTCGCGCCGGACAATTTTCAGGAGGATCCGGAGCCCGTCGTCGCCAAACGCACGTCGCCGACGAACATCGGGCTTGCAGCTGCTCTCGATCGTCAGTGCGTACGACCTGGGCTTCATCACGCGCAGCGAGATGATCGACGGCCTGGAAGGCACGTTCCGCTCGCTCGAGCGTATGCGTCGGTTCCGTGGTCACTTCTACAACTGGTATGAGCTGACCGACCTTCGCGTCCTCGAGCCTGCCTACGTCTCCACCGTCGACAGTGGCAATCTCGCCGGATGCATGTTGGCGCTGAAGCAGGCCTGTCTCCACGTCTCGGACGAGCCGATCGTCGATACGCGCGTGCATGAAGCGCTGCAGGCTGCGTTGATGCTTGCCGAAGACGCCGCCAAGGAGCCCTTGTCTGCCGGACGCGTTGGAGATCCGGTCGCATGGCGCGCCGTAACCGATGCCACTCGGTGGGCACGCGCCCTTCGCGCGACGATCGCCAAGGAAGCGACGGCGGACGCTCCGTTGCCGCTGCTGGAGCGCGTCGTTAGGGAGACTCGCGAAACGGCGGACGCGCTACGCCGGGCGGGCGCATCGCGTGAGACGCTGTCGAAAGCGGTCGCATGGCTCGATTGGGCAACCGCCCTCGCCGAGCGCCACCGCGCGGAGCTCGTGGCACTCGACGCGAAGCCATCATCGATGAGAGCGCCGATTCGAACCGTCGCGCCTGACTCCGCGTTCCTCTCCGAGCAAGTCGGGCGTCTCGGCGTGCTGGCCAACCGGGCCCACGACTACGCGATGGAGATGGACTTCCGGTTTCTCTTCGACAACCGCCGGAAGCTGTTCTCGATCGGGTATGACGTATCGCGCGGCGGTCTCGACAACTCGTTCTACGATCTCCTCGCATCGGAGGCCAGGCTCGCCAGCTTCATCGCCATTGCCAAGAACGACGTGCCCGTCGAACATTGGTTCCGGCTGGGGCGCACCCTCACGCGGCGGTCTGGCGCGACGGCGCTCGTGTCCTGGAGCGGGAGCATGTTCGAGTATCTCATGCCGCTGCTCGTCATGCGCTCGTATCCCTTCACGTTGCTCGATCAGACGTACCAGGGCGCGGTGCGCCGCCACATGACGTACGCACACGAGCGCGGCGTACCCTGGGGCATCTCCGAATCGGCGTACAACCTGCGAGATCGGATCGGCACGTACCAGTACCGCGCCTTCGGCGTTCCCGACCTCGCGCTCAAACGAGGTCTGGCGAAAGATCTCGTCGTCGCGCCCTACGCCTCGCTGCTCGCGATGCATGTGGAGCCCCATGCCGCCCTCCGCAACGCGGCGGCGCTCGAGGAGCTCGGCGCGCTCGGCAGCTTCGGCTTCCGTGACGCACTCGATTGGACGCGCCCGGAAGGTGGCCGCTTTGGCGTCGTCCATGCCTTCATGGCGCATCATTTGGGAATGGGCCTGGCGTCGTTGACCAACATGCTGACACACCTCCGGTGGCAGCAGCGTTTCCACCGTGACCCCATGGTGCGCGCCGCCGAGCTGCTGCTCTTCGAGCGCATCCCACGTCGATTCGTTTGGCAGGAGGCACAGCAGCCGCAAGTCGAGGGCGTGCGAACACCGGGCGAATCCGAGCGGCCCGCCGTGCGAGAGTTCACCTCTCCCGACACGCCGCAGCCGCGCATCGCGCTGCTCGGCAACGTGCCGTACGCGATCATGATCACCGCGGCGGGGTGCGGCTATTCGCGCGCCAACGGTCTCGCCGTCACGCGGTGGCGCAACGATGGGACGCGCGATAACTACGGGCAATTCTGTTACGTGCGCGATCTCGCCTCGGACCTCACCTGGTCGGTGGGCCACCAGCCACTCGCCGCCCCGGCTGACAGTTACAACGTGGTGTTCGCGCTCGATCGCGTGGTGTTCCACCGGCAGGATGGCGATCTCGAGACGACCACCGAGATCGCGGTCGTGCCCGACGACGGCGCGGAAGTGCGTCGCGTGATCGTCACCAATCGGTCCGGCGAGGAACGCCAGGTGGAGCTCACGAGCTACTCCGAAGTCGTGATCGGATCGATCGTGGGCGACCGCGCGCATCCCGCGTTCGCGAATCTGTTCGTGCAGACGGAATGGCGTCCCGAGCACTCCGCGATCCTGGCGAGCCGGCGCCCGCGAGGCTCCACGGAGAAGCCGCTCTGGGGAGCGCACGTCCTCGCCGTCGAGTCACACCTGCGCTCCGCGATCAGCTGCGAGACCGATCGCGCGCGATTCCTGGGCCGAGGCCGCACCCCACGCGTCCCCGCTGCGCTCGAGGCGCCGGGGCCTCTGTCGAACACCACCGGGGCCGTGCTCGATCCCATCTTCGCGTTGCGCGTGCGCGTCACGATTCCCGCCGGCGGCTCGGCGCGTGTGGCGTTCACCACACTGATGGCGGACAGTCGCGAGCGCGCCATCGAGCTGGTGGATCGATACGATGAACCGTACGCGGCGCAGCGCGCCCTGGACCTCTCCTGGACCCGCACGCAGGTCGAGCTGCGCGACCTCGGCATCACCCCCGCCGATGCCGCGCTCTACCAGGAGTTGGCCGGCCATCTCCTGCACGGCCACCCCGCGCTGCGACCGTCGCCCCCGGGCACCACGACGTCGAAGGGCTCGCTCCAGACGCTCTGGGCGATGGGACTGTCGGGAGACTGGCCGATCCTCCTCGCGCTCATCGAGGCACCGGAGGGCCTGCCGACCGTTAGGCAGCTGCTCGATGCGCACCAGTACCTCCGGCTCAAGGGAATGACGTTCGACCTCGTGCTGGTCAACACGCGGCCTGCCTCCTACCTGCAGGAGCTCAACGATGCCATCACGACGACGGTGATGTCATCGCCCGAGGCGGGCCTCCTCGACCGAGCCGGAGGCGTTCACATCCGCCGTCGCGATCTGATCAGCGAAGAGGACTGGGCAGTGGTCCGTGGGGTCGCACGCGTGCACGTGCGCTGCGACGGCACTCGTCTCGACAGCGTGCTGGACCTCCCGGAGACCGGGCTGCGCGGGACGTCGGTCGCCCGATCGGAGCGGGCGGCCTACGCCGAACGCCCTATCCAGAAGGCCCTGCAAGCGCCGACCCCGCTCGAGCACCATTTCGACGACAAGGGCAACTACCGCATGACCCTGCGCGGGGATGCGCTTCCTCCGGCCCCGTGGGCGAACGTGGTCGCCAACGAGCGAGCAGGGTTCTACATCACCGAGGCCGGTGCGGGCTGCGCGTGGGTGGACAATTCGCAGTACTTCCGTCTCACGCCGTGGTACAACGACCCGGTGACCGATCCTCCGGGCGAGGTCCTCTACCTCCGCGAGGAGGACAGCGGTACGCTCTGGACGCCGACGCCGACGCCCATTCGTCACGAGACCGAGTACGTGGTGACGCACGGCGCCGGCTTCAGCACCTTTCAGCATCTCCACCGCGATATCGAGTCCGTCCTGCACGTGGGCGTGGCCGAGCGTGATCCGGTGAAGATCACGCGCCTGCGTCTCACCAATCGCGGGCGCAAGAAGAAGCGCCTAACGGTCACCTACTTCGCCGAGTGGACGCTCGGCGTCCTGCGGGAGCACACCCAGCATCAGGTGGTGACCGATTACGATCGGAAGCTCGGCGCCATTCTCGCTCGCAACACGACCGATGCCCCGTTCGCGGGGATGGTGGCGTTCGCGGCGCTGAGCGAGCGCGTGCATACGTGGACGGCGGATCGCCGCGAATTCCTGGGTCGCCATGGCGACGCCAGCGATCCGGCGGCGCTGCGCGAGCCCGGTTCCCTGCTGCATGAAGCGGCCGGCCCGGCCCTCGATCCGTGCGCGGCGCTTCAATGCGTGGTGGACCTCAAGCCCGGCGAGACGCGTGAGATCATCGCCCTGCTCGGTGCCGATCATGGCGAGGCGAGCGTTCGAGAGTTGCTGGGTCGTCATCGCACTCCGCAGCAAGCAACGGCGGAGCTCGACCGTCAGGTGGCCTCGTGGGACCGATTGCTCTCGGCGGTGGTCGTGAAGACGCCGGATCCCGGCTTCGATGTCATGGTGAACCGGTGGCTCCTCTATCAGGCGCTCGCGTGCCGGATCTGGGGACGATCGGCCGTCTATCAGTCGAGTGGTGCGTACGGCTTCCGGGATCAGCTCCAGGACGTGATGGCGCTCGTCTACGCCGAGCCCGCGATTGCGCGCGCGCACATTCTCCGCGCCACGTCGCGCCAATTCGTCGAAGGCGATGTGCAGCATTGGTGGCACCCACCCGAGGGACGCGGGATTCGCACGCGCTTCTCGGACGACCTTGCCTGGCTTCCGCTCGTCGTCGACCACTACGTGCGCGTCACGGGCGATGCCAGCGTGCTCGATGAGAGCGTCCCCTTCCTCGAGATGCGGCCGCTCGCGCCTGACGAGCACGAAGTGTTCGATCTGCCGCGCGTGTCATCGGAGCACGCGACCGTCTACGAGCACTGCTTGCGCGCGCTGCGCCGCGCGGCGACGAAGGGTGATCACGGGCTCCCACTGATCGGGATCGGCGACTGGAACGATGGCATGAACCGCGTCGGGATCGAGGGCAAGGGCGAGAGTGTGTGGATGGGATGGTTCCTCGCCACGATCATGCGGTCGTTCGCCGGGTATGCGCGAGAGCGCGGTCACGCGGGAGTATGGGAATGGCTCGAGTCCACCGCGAAGGAGTACGTCGCCGCGGTGGAGGAGACATCCTGGGATGGTGAATGGTATCGCCGGGCGTACTTCGACGACGGCACGCCGCTGGGATCGCACGCGAACGACGAGTGCAAGATCGATTCGCTGGCACAGACGTGGGGGGTGATCTCCGGTGCCGCCGATCCTGACCGTGCGCGCACGGCAATGTCGTCGCTGGAGACGCATCTCGTCGACAACCAGCACGGCATCATCAAGCTGCTGACCCCGGCGTTCGACAAGACACCCAACGATCCCGGCTACATCAAGGGATACCTCCCCGGCGTGCGCGAGAACGGGGCGCAGTACACACATGCCGCGCTGTGGGTCGTGCTGGCAACGGCGATGATGGGCAATGATGAGCGTTCGCTCGCGCTCTGGCAGATGATCAATCCGCTCTCGCACACGAGCGACGCTGTCGGGGTGGAGACGTACAAGGTCGAGCCCTATGTCGTGGCGGCAGACGTCTACACCGCCGAGGGACACGTCGGCCGCGGGGGTTGGACCTGGTACACGGGCTCGGCGAGCTGGATGTATCGGGTCGCGCTCGAAGCGATCCTCGGCTTCCGCAAGACTGGCGAGACAGTGATAATCGATCCGAGCGTGCCGAGTGAGTGGCCGGGATTCACCATCGAGTACCGGTATGGGTCCAGTCAGTACACGATCGACGTGAGGATCACGCACGGTGCTCCTCGTGAGGCGACGCGCATCACAGCCGATGGTCGAACCGTCGGCGTCGGCGGCATTCCACTCATCGATGACGGTCAGCCGCACATGGTGATCGTCGAGATCGCTCGGAGCTAGAGGCGACTGCGAACTGCGAACTAAACCCTCGGGAGGCTACCAGTGGCGGCGGTAGCTTCCCGAGGGTTTTGGTTCGGAGTACGCAGTTCGCAGTTGTTGGTCGCTCTACCGCTCGAGCCGATACCCCACCTTGGAGACCACTCGGATGTGACGCGGGCGCCGCTGATCTTCCTCCAGCTTCCGGCGCAGCGCACACACGTGCGTATCGATGGTGCGCCCGGAGGCCGCCACCTCGCTGCCCCATACTTCATGCGCCAGCTCTTCGCGCGAGGCGGCGGCGCCTTCGCGGCGGAGCAGCGCGACGAGCAGATCGAATTCCTTCGGGGCGAGGTGCACATCGACGCCGTCGCGCCGAACGGTACGGGCGCCGAGGTTCACCTCGATCGCGCCGAAGCTCAGGGCAGAGGCATGTCCTCACGCGGCAATTCGGCGCCTGAAGGAGTCTCGCGCACCTCTTCGACGTTCGCACGGGAGATATCGACACCGCCCCGCTGAAGCAGCTGAACCACGCGATGGAGCTCGAGCTCATTCAACGTAAGGGCGAACCTTACGAGCGGGGCTTGAGAGGCTCGATCGAGGGACGAGGTGAAGGGCAGCACCGACGCGGCTCCGGGCTGACGATTTCCGTTGGATGACTCGTCGTTCGCACGTCGCAACGAGTACTCCGTGAATGCGATGGCCATGACGTCACTCTCTGGTTTCCTCGTGGTTCGACACTACGAGAGTGAAGGAGGGTTTGCTTCATGGCATGACGGAAGTGTAAAGAAACGACTGCGAACGGCGAACTGCGAACCAAAGCCAAACAAGTCGGCTCCAGTTCGCAGCTCGCCGTTCGCAGCCTTTAGCCCTTCAGGCCTCCAGCCGATACCCTGCCTTCCACACCGTCAGGATGTGCCGCGGCTCGGCGGGATTGTCCTCCAGCTTGCGACGGAGCTCACGGATGTGGATATCCACCGTGCGCGTCATGACGGCCGTCCGGTGCCCCCAGACCTCCTTGAGCAGCTCGAATCGTGAGGCGACCGCGCCCCGACGCCGAACCAGAGCGAGCAGAAGGTCGAACTCCTTGGGAGTCAGCGCCACCTGGGAGCCGTTCCGGAGAACGGTACGCGACGACGGAATGATCTCCACGCTGCCAAACTTCTCGTTCGTCGTCTCCTTCTTCTCGGGTGCCCGCGCGCGGCGGAGCAGCGCGTTCACGCGCGCCAACAGCTCGAGCACGCCAACGGGCTTCGTCACGTAATCGTCGGCACCGAGGCGGAAGCCGAGCACCTTGTCGGCTTCCTCGCCGCGCGCGGTGAGGATGAGCACCGGCATCTCGCGGCCTTCCTCGCGCAGTGTCCGCAGCACGCGGTAGCCGTCGAGCCCCGGAAGCATCAGGTCGAGAATGATGACGTCGGGGTTGCGGTCGCGCGCGGCGGTGAGCCCCGTCGGTCCGTCGTTGGCGACGGCAACCTCATAGCCTTCTACCTCGAGACTCGTACTGAGTCCGAACGCCAGGTCCGCGTTGTCTTCGACGATGAGGATCTGCGTCATAGGTCAGATGGACACGGGTTCAGCGGGCGCAGGTTCACGTGACGGCGTCGCCACGGTACCAGCGAGAGGCAGCGCGACGATGAATCGCGCACCGCGAGGGCGAGCATCCTCGACCCAGGCGCGACCTCCATGCAGATCGACGAGCTCGCGCGCGACGGCGAGGCCAATGCCGCTGCCGGCCACCGACTTCGCATCGCGCTCGAGCCGATGGTACGGCTCCCAGATTCGTTCACGCTCCTCAGCGGGAATTCCGGCGCCCTCGTCGATGACTTCGATGAGCAGGCGATCGGCCGCTGCGCGCGCGCGCACGGTGATCGTCTGGCCGGCAGGGCCGTATTTCACCGCATTGTCCAGCAGATTGAGCAGGATCTGATGCAGCGCGGAACGATCGACGCTCGCCACCAGACCATCGGTGAGCTCGGCGTGCAATGTCACGTCTTTCGCGCGCGTGAGCGGCGCGAAGGTGTCGAGCACGTCGCTGATCTCGCGAGCGACCTCGGTGTCCTCCAGTCGCAGGCGGTTCGCGCGACGCTCCGATCTGGCGAAGTTGAGCACGTTCTCCACCAGATAGGTCAGACGCCGCGCTTCCTGATCGATGATCCGCGCCGAGCGACGCCGCTCATCGTCGGAGCGCAGCTTGTCCATCGTGAGGAGCTCTGCGAACAGGCGGATCTGCGCCAGCGGCGTTCGTAGCTCGTGCGAGACGCTCGACACGAAATCCGTGCGCAGTCGCGCCAGCTCCTGCTGACGACGGAGATTGAGTAGCGCGATCAACAGCAGACCGGACGTGAGAATGAACAGGGCGAGCAGCATCGGCATTCGCGAGCTCGGCAGGCCACCGACGACGAGCTGTCCGGCCAGCTCGGGGCGAATCGCGACCCGCACGTGCAGGCTGCCGAAGCGCCCGTCGAGGGTGTCTTCCCGCGCATAACGAGGCGCAAAGCGCGCCGAGGAACGGTAGATCTCCTCGCCCGCCGGGTCGTGGACCGCGATCGAGAGCACGGAATCACCGCGCAGCCCCTTCAGCAGCGACGGTGGCAGAAGCACCTGACGCGCGACGATCTCGCCAAAAATCGGTTTGGTGAAATGCGCCGGATCGCTCTCGAACCCGTAGGCGGCGACCGGATGTCCCTCCATGTCGCGCGTCAGGACATATCCGAGCAGCCGCAGAGCGCCAGCCGAGCGCGCCACGATCGTGATGTAGGCGTCGTTGGTGAGGACGATCGACATCTCCGTGCGTCCATCCACCGAGCCGTACACGGTTCGCACGGGCTCGCCAGCGACCTCGGTCGCCGTGAAATGACCGGCAATGGTGTCGCGCACCCATGCTGCCAGCTCGGTCGACACCACGAACCCGCTCGTGGCCAGCGTCGAATCCCGGAAGTCGTAGCGGAAGAAGAACCGCGCCGAATCCATGCACGCGCAGAACTGCGTGCGCCACATCGCGGCCTTGGCAAGGTTCTCCGGTGTGATCTGGCCTTTCGTTGGATCGCCGTCGGGGAGGCGAAGCAGCGAGGGAACGAAGGCGGACATGAGCGTCGCCTGGACGTCCGCCTCGGCGTGGCGCGTAAACTCCCAGGCCGCGAGCGATGCGTAATCGAGGAGCGCCTGCTCGGCCGTCTTCCGATGCGAGGCCGCCGCCACCTGCGCCTGTTGCGCGAGCAGCGCGGTCAGGACGAGCGCGAACAGCAGGAGCGCGACGGTGATCGCGGACCGCGGCTGAGCCCGTAACGAATGGCGGAGTCTGAAGATGGACACTTGTAAAGGGTCGGGTGCCCGCGCGTGGGGAGCAATAGGGCTTACGGAATTCGTACAGCCTAGGGGTCAGGAGTCAGGGGTCAGGGATCAGGGGGTGTCAGGGCGAAGGTTTCAGGAGAGTGCAAAGCCGTTCTCCTCGAACCTCTACCCCGACACCCCCTGATCCCTGACTCCTGACCCCTGACCCCTAAGCTACAGCCGGAACAAATACGACGCCTTGATGAAAAACCCGTCCGTCCGCCGCTCGAGGTCCCCGAAGCGGAAGGCCAAGGGCTCGTCCATGACGCTTCCATAACCCGCGAAGACCACCGTTCCGGGCAGCGGCTGGTAGGAGAACAGGAAATCGCCGCGGAAGACGTTGGCCGAGGAGGGCTGGGACGGCGAGTAGGTCCCGTCGCCGTTCGGGATCAACAGCACGCCGTTGGTGCGCGAGTCATCGCGCAGCGCGTCAACGTCCTCAGCGTCGTATTCACCGACCAATCGCACGAACAGCGGGCGCGCGATCTGGTACTCGAGCTTGAGCCTGGGAATGCGACGGACGCGCACCGTGCTGCCATCGGTGCGGCGGTTGTACTTCTGCATGTTGTACGTCGCGTTCACGCGCATCTTCTCGGTGGGCCGCCAATCGCCCTCCAGCGTCCCGATGAGGATGTCGGCGGAGGACCATTCGTCGAAATTCTCGTCCTTCCCCCATACGACGAAGAGGCTTGCCGATCCGCGCTTCCATTCGGGCGTGCCAATCGTGAGGACGTAGTCGAGATTCGGAAGATCGGGAGTGCCGGTGAACGGAATCGTGTCGACGCCGCCGGCCGGCCTCGGTGCCTCGATGAGAATGCCAGAATACAGGCCAGGATCGTATCCGAACGTTTCGACGAGCAGCGAGGCGCCGAGCGACCACCCTCCGCGGAACGTGGTCGTCGTGTTGAGATGCGCTTTCTTGTCCTGCGCATCGCCGCCGCGCGTGAAGACGTCATACTGCCAGGTGCCCAGCAGATTCAGCTCGGTGCTGAAGGTCTCGACGAGCGAGCCTCGCGCTCCGAAGGTGGTGAGGCGATGCGAGAATCCCGCGTTGGTGATCCCGGGCCGCGAGATGAACCCGCTGCGCGTGACGAACTCGGGATCGATGGCGTTGATGCTGTAGCGAATGCCGAACCGCCGTCCGTTGCGGGCGAAGCGGGCGTCCCACAGCGGCGCGTTCCATTCGCGCCCGCGCTCGTTGGTGAAGCTGTGCGCCCATTGGACGCGCGCATCGTAGATCTTTCCGAAGACGACACGCGCGTCGGCGTTGGCGACGCGATTCCATTCGTCACCGACGCCGCGATCCGTGTACGCGAGCCCGACTCGCGACTGCGCGCCCACGTCGCGCTGCACGCGCCCAATGACGAAGCGCGGGCGGTGACCGTTGGTCGTGGGCAGATCGTCGTCGACCGCGGTGAGAAACGCGATGTCGGTCCCGGATAGCTTGCCCGCCAGCTTCACCGCACCTAACGGCTGCACGATGCGGCGCGTGTAGATGAGGTTGCTCGGCGTCCTGAATTGCTCGCTTCCATCGAGAAAGAACGGCCGCTTCTCGGAGAAGAAGAGCGCCGCGCGTGGGTCGAAAGCGAGCTGCCCGGCGTCCGCCTCGATCTGGGAGAAGTCGGGATTGACGGTCCCGTTCATCGTCAGGTTGTTCGTGATACCCCACCGCACATTGCCGCCGAGCTCTGGATTCTCCGTGTCGGAGCCCCACGTCCCGTCTGACGCACGGCCGCCAACGGTGCGCGCCGTCACTTCCGGATTCACATCGAGCACGAGTCCGCGGCGAAGGCCAGTGAGTCCCTCGATGTGGCCCGACTGCGCCAGAAAGGAGGCCGCGTCACGCTTCGCCGGAACCCACGAGTCCTCGTATCCGGAGTGCTGGACCCGTCGCAGGATATGCAGTCCCCACCGCTGCTCCGGACGCGACTGGTAGCGCAGCGTCTTGAACGGGATGCGGATCTCGATCTCGTAGCCCTGCTCGGTCACGCGTCCCTTGGACTGGAATACGAAGTCCGGATTGAGGTCCGCGCTCTCGCGCGCCACCTGCGCGGCGCTGAACGAGCCCGCTCGTGTCCCACCTTGCTCGACGAGAGCGCCGTCCGCTTGCACCCCCAGCGGATTCACGGCGAACACGGTGGCCTGACGACCGTCGTCGAAGGTGCCGAGGAGGATCTGGACGTGGTCGTCGGCGAAGATGCGGTCGCGATCGGCGAGCGTGGCGTGTACCGCTCCATGCGCCTCGAACGCGCGAATGCCGAAATGGATCGCCGTCGGCGAGTACCACACGAGGACCTGCGTGGAGTCGTTGGCCGGGACGCCGTCGACGGGAGCGAACTGCGAGAAGCCAGACAGCACGACGGCCTGCGCCCATACCGGCTCGTCCAGCACGCCGTCGATCGACACCGACAACTCGGCGCGCGGTGGGCGGACGGCGGTGCGATCGTCTCGTCCGGAATGGATGGCGGGCGGTGCGATGTTCGCGGCGGTCTGCAGCTGCGCGAACAACAGGAGGGGAACGAGCATGTCAACAAAGTGCGAATTTTTCGTGTCACAGGCCAGCCAGGCTGGGGACAACTCACCAAACCCGTACACCCGGGCTCGCGTTCGTCCTCCCCGTCACTCGTAAAGGAGGTACTCCCGCCTCAGAGCGAGAAACTCCCGCGCCTCTGCCTCCCAGTCGCCGAGCAGTCGCACTAGCCGGCCCTGCTCGATCGATCTCCGGAGCTCGCCCGTTCCCGCCAGGCGATCGACGCCGGCGCCACGCTCCTGCCACCGAAAGGTGCCCGGATGCATGCGTCTGACGAGGTCGATGAGCTGGAGGGCCGTGCGCACCGGGCGGTATGCCTCACGATCGGTGATGACGAATCGCACGGCCGGTATCGCAAGACCACCGTACTTCGCCGTGCCTCGCACCGACGTCAATCGCGTCGCCTCGAAACGGACGCCGGGGAGGGCCATCGCGTTCATCGAGTCGGCGACAGCCCGTGCGCGAAGCCATGGCGCACCCGCCTGCTCGAGCGGCCGGTCCGTGCCCCGCCCTTCCGACAGATTGGTCGCCTCGACGAAGACGGTACCGGGATAGTGAATCGCCGTCTCGAGGCGGCGAATGTTCGGCGATGGATTCACCCACGGCAGCCCCGTCTCATCGAACCACATCTCGCGCTTCCAGCCGAGCATTGGAACGACGATCAGCTGGGCGCGAATATCGAATCGGTCGTTGAACATTTGCGCGAGCTCGCCGATGGTCATTCCGTGTCGCAGCGCGATCGGGTACATCCCGGTGAAGGACCTGAACGCGGTGTCGAGAATGCTTCCCTCGACGATGTGCCCGCCGATCGGGTTGGGGCGATCGAGCACGACGAAGGGAATTCCCTTCTCCTTTGCCGCGCGCATCGCCAGCCCCATTGTCGAGATGTAGGTGTAGGGCCGAGCACCGACGTCCTGCATGTCGAATAGCAGCGCATCGACGTTGGCGAGCATGCGTGGCGTCGGCCGGCGCACATCTCCGTAGAGCGAGAAGATCGGCAGGCCGGTCTTGCGATCGACGCCTGATGAGATCTTCGCTCCGTCGGCGGCGGTGCCGCGGATCCCGTGCTCCGGCGCGAAGAGGGCGACCAGCTTCACATCCCGGGATGCGAACAGGCGGTCGATGATGCTGACGCCACGTGCGTCGACGCCGGTGTGATTCGTGATGAGTCCCACCCGCTTGCCTCGGATCACCGAGGGAACGTCGGCGAGGAATTGCTCGACCCCCGGGCTGACCGCGGCCGCGGGAGCAGGCGACGCTTGCGGGACGGCGAACGTCAGAGCGAATAGCGCGAGGGCGGAGGGAATCATTTCAAAAGAGTTGTCCAGGTCGTCGAGGATGTCGAGGTGGTCGAGGTGACTTCACGTGGATCACCTCGACATCCTCGCCGACCTCGACAACCTGAGGTGGCACAGGAATCGCCTTTTCCAGAACTACCTAATTCAAATTGAGATACCCATGCCGCAGCAAAAGCCTCTTGCCGATTCCGTTTCGTCCGACAAGAAGCTCGACGAGCTCTATGAGCTCATCGAGGGGATCGAGATCGCCATGTTGACGACCATCGAGGCCGATGGAATGTTGACTTCCCGTCCCATGGCCACACAGAAGCGTCGCGATGGCGTGGACCTGTGGTTCATGACCAGCACCGAGACACACAAGGCCGACGTCTTGAGGCGCCACCCGCAGGTCAACATCGCATACTACAACAACAAGTCCCGCGAATGGGTCTCGGTGAGCGGTATCGCGACTCTTTCCAGCGACCGCGCGCTGATTCACGAGGTCTACCAGAAGGATTGGAAGGCGTACCTGGGTGATGAAGGTGGCGAGCGGGACGGAGGCCCCGACGATCCGCGCATCCTGCTGATCGAGATCGAGGCGAGGGAGGCGACGTACATGAAATCCGACACCCCTCGCGTCATCGCCTTGTTCAAGGTGATGAAGGCGATGGCGACGGGCGGACGCGTGGAGCTCGGCGACGTCCGCCGCGTCGACGCGCCTGAGTTCGAAGCCGGCTCAGGCGACCGCTAGAGGGCCGAGCCGGCCTTACTCGACCGATTCCGGTCCCGCCGTGCGGTCCTCGCGACGGGGGGACGATGTCTCCGTCGAAAGCGGCGACTTGGGCTGGGCCTCGTGCGAGTGCTCGCGGCGGTTGTGCTGGTCGAGCTGCTCGGGCGAGCTGAACTCGGTGCCGCACGCCTCGCAGGTGAGCTTCTTGTCCTGTGCCATGGGAGGAATCCTCTGGTTCGGTTGTCGAGGGAACCTGCGTAGTTGCCGTGGAACGGGTGCTAACTCCATCATGCCTCTGACGTAGATGCCGATGCGCCAGGTGGTTCAAACCCCGGCCCTGTTCTCGCTGTCACATCTGCGACCGTTCACGGAGTTGTCCATGCGTCAGAGCGTCATCCTCCTCGTAACTGCACTCGCCATGCCCGCCATCGCGGGAGCGCAGGAACGGGATCGTGATTTCAGATTCAGCGAGCGCGTACCGTCCGGTGCGTGGCTTCGCGTGCATTCTACTCACGGCGACATTCGGGTCACCGCGGCCTCGGGCGACCAGGTCGAGGTCATTGGCCGCAAGAGCGGCGACGATGCGGCCGACCTTCGCATCACGACACTGCGAAACGGCGACGACGTCACCATTCTGTGCTTACTTCGAGGGCTCGCAGTGCGACGCCGAGGGCGTTCGCTCCTCCCGGAAGTGGAGCCACGATGGCGAGGGAAGCGTCGACTTCGAGGTGCGTTTGCCGAGGGGCGTGAAGATTCGGGCGCTGTCCGGCAACGGTGAGGTGTTGATCAGCGGCGCGACGGCGCAGGTGCACGCCGCATCCGGAAACGGCGCGGTGAGTGTGGCATTCGAGCGGGGGCCCGGTCTCGGCCTCGTCAGGCAATGGCGATATCGAGGTCAGCGAGGCCGGCGGCGAGGTCACGGCACGCAGCGGCAACGGCGACATCCGCGTGACGACGCGCAGCGGTCCAGTCTCCGCCTCCACGGGCAACGGCAGTATTGATGCGCGCATGGCGTCGCTGACGGGCGTGGCGGACATGGCGTTCCGAACCGGCAATGGCGACGTCGTCGTTTCACTTCCCGCGAACTTCGAGGGCGAGATCGACGCTCGCCTCCCCAACGGTCGCCTCGAAAGCGATTTCCCGCTTCGCGTGGAGGGTCGTCTCGACCCGCGCCGTCTCCGCGCTACGATCGGTGGCGGTGGACGCCGGATCACGATCGTGTCCGGCAGCGGCGGGGCGGAGATTCGGAAGGCGGGGTGAGAAGAGAATACGGAATGCGGAATGCGGAATCAGTAATCCGCATTCCGCGTTCTCATCGTACTCCCACCAGACTCAGCACTAAAAGCGCCGCCCACTGCGGCCCCAGCCATCCTCGCTCGCCGTCGTCGTACTCCTCCGCGAGTGAATGCGCGCCGCGCCCCGTACCGCCCCCGTCGATCGTGATCGCGGGAACGCCAAGGCTCATCGGGAGGTTGGCATCGGTGCTGCCGGCGGCGAGCTCGCTCGTAAAGCCCAGCGCGCGCGCGGCTTCCCGCCCGGCCCGCACGATACGGGCGGTGTCGGCCTGTGATCCGGCTGGACGAATGCCGGTCGTATCGATCCGCATCCGCAGCCGGACACGCGACTCGGGCCACCGCGCATGCTCGGCGTCCAGGGCGTGACGCAGCGCGAGGCGGAAACCGGCATCGAGCGAGTCGAGCGCGGCGGGAGACACGGACCGCAGGTCGACATCCATTGCCGCCGCCGCTGGAATCGAGTTCACCGACGTTCCACCGTCGATCACGCCGACGTTGAACGTCGTCTTCGGATCCTGGGGAACGCGGAGCTCGGCGATTCCCGCGATCGCGCGGCCAAGCGCGTGCGCCGGGTTCGGCATCCCGAACTCGCCGTAGCTGTGGCCGCCCGGCCCCTCGTAGGTCACGCGATAGCGATGACTTCCCACGGCACGATTCGTTAGGCCCAGCCCGGTCCCGTCGACGGAAATGAAGTAGTCGATCGAATCCTTCATTTCCTTGGTGAAAAGATGACGGACGCCGCGCAGGTTGCCCGGCCCTTCCTCGCCGACCGTGCCGACGAAGAGAATGTCGCCTTGCGTCTGTACCCCCGCGCTGCCAAGAGCGCGGGCCACCGTCAACAGAACAGCCAGACCGCGACAATCGTCGCCAATGCCCGGCCCTTTGAAGAGCATTCCCTGACGCGTGACACTGACGTTCGTGCTCTCGGGAAACACGGTGTCGAGGTGACCCGAGAGAACCACCGCCGGATGGCGTGCCGCGCCACGTCGCCTCGCAATGACGTTCCCCTCCGCGTCTATGCGCGCATCAGTCAGGCCGAGCGCGAGGAGGCGGCGGCGAAACTCCTCGGCGCGCTTCGCCTCCGCGAACGGCGGTGCGGGGATCTCACAGATCGAGACCTGCTGCTCGAGCGTCCAGGCATTGTCGGCCCGGAGCTTGTCGAGGGCGGCGCGCACGGCGGGCCGTGTGGCGATCGTCGCCGGGGATGGAGCCGTCGGCGTCTGCGCGCCGACGCACGCCGCCAGTGCCGATGCAAGCGCGATCAGCAGCAAATAGAACATCATGGACGTCCCCGCCTCAGTACGCGACCCGCACGAGCGCCGGTGAACCGGCCACCGTCAACGGCGACCGTGCCGTTCACGATCACGTACGGAATGCCTGCCGGATACTGATGCGGCTCCTGGAAGGTGGCGAGATCGGCGACCGAGTCCGCGTTGAAGATCGCCAGGTCGGCGCGTGCGCCGACGCGCACTAGGCCAATGTCGTTGAGTCGAAGCGCCGCCGCAGGCATTCCCGTCATCTTCTGGATGGCGCTCTCGAGCGTGAGGATCTTGCGCTCGCGAACGTACCGCCCGAGCACACGCGGGAACGTGCCGTAGTTACGCGGATGCGGATGACCGCTGCCAAGCCGTGAGAGCCGGCCATCGGAGGCGATCATCGTCTGCGGGTGCCGCATGATGCGCTCGACGTCGGGCTCATCGAGCACGTGATAGATCGCGGAGGCACCGCCGCGCTGCACCGCCTCGATCACGAGCTCTGCGCCGGCCTGTGGCGTCGGCGATAGACCTCGCTCGACAGCCCAGTCCTTGAGCGTGCGTCCTTCGAGCGAGCGCTGCCACGAAACGCCGGCGAACTGCACACGAGCGAGATCGCCGCCTCCGCGATCGGTGAGCAGGAGCTCCACGATTCCGCGTGATATGCTGTCGCGAAGCGCCGAGTCCTTCAGGCGCCGCTCGAAGGCGGTATCGCCGCCGGCGAGCGCCCACGTCGGCACGAGAACGCCAATCCCCGTCGATGTCGCCGTGTACGGATACTGATCGATGCGCACATCGACGCCGGCATTGCGCGCGCTGTCGACCATCGCCAAGGTGCGCACGCTTTGGCCCCACATCTCCTTCCCGATCACCTTGTGATGCGTCAGTACCACCGTAATGCCCGCCCGACGGCCGATCTCGATCGCCTCGGCCACACCCTCGATGACGCCGAGGCCTTCGGCGCGCAGGTGCGACGTGTAGATGCCGCCCGAGTCGGCGGCCGCCTTGGACAGCGCGACGACTTCGTCCGTCTTGGAGAACGTGCCGGGGAGGTAGCGCAACCCGGTTGAAAGTCCGAACGCCCCTTCGTGCATCCCCTGCGCGACCATCGCACGCATCTGCTCGAGCTCGGCCGCCGTCGGGTCGCGATCGGCAAGGTGCATGACGTTGCGCCGGACGGTGTTGTGGCCGATCAGGAAGGCGACGTTCATACCCATACCTAACGACTGGGCCGAGTCGAGGTAGGCGGCCAGCGGCCATGGGCCGCCTCCGTCGGGGCCGCCGAGCGCGGTGGTCACGCCTTGGCGAAGGTGGCTCTCCGCATCCGGCATTTGCAGGAGCGGCTCGAGGTGCGCATGCAAGTCGATGAACCCGGGAGCGACGATGAGGCCCGTCGCATCGATTGTCCGCCGTGCGGTGGAGGGCGCGAGTGTGGTGCGGGAGACGAGAGCGACGCGACCGCCGCTGATCGCCACGTCGGCTCGATAGCGGGCGGCACCGGTGCCATCGATGACCGTGCCGCCGGCGATCAGCAGGTCGTAGGCAGGAGTGGTCGTGCGAACGGTCGCGGGAGGTGCACACGCCGCGAGGACGCCGATGAGCAACGCAAGAGGACGCATGGAAACCGGGTTGCCTTTGTGTGGGACGGATGACACATCATGACGCAGGACCCAGAATTGAGGAAGTGGCCTTGACCACCTGGACAACCTCGACGACCTCGATGACCTGGAGCTCACGAATGAGGCTTGCATTCCTGCTCGGCACTGCCGTCCTGATCTCCTGCGTCAACATCGCACCGGCGCAGGACGGGCAGCGAGCCCGCCCAGTGACTCGTGCCGATTCTCTCTACGTCAGCGACAATTGGGAGGACCACCCTCCGCGCGATTTCGCTCGTGACATGGCGGCCAAGGCGCGCACAGACAGCATTTATCGCGCGCGTACTCGCGGGGTCGTCGACTATCAGAAGGTGACATACCGTAGCAGCGTCGGCGACATGGACATCCCGGCGTACGTCTTTCAGCCACTCAACAAGCGCGGCCCTCGGCGACACGCGGCGATGGTGTGGGTACACGGCGGTGTGCACGGAAGCTGGACGGAGACGGCCTGGCCCTTCGTGCGCGAGGCGGTTGAGCGCGGGTACGTCGTGATCGCCCCCGACTACCGTGGGAGCACGGGATACGGCCGCGAGTTTCACAATGCGATCGACTACGGCGGGTACGAGCTCGACGATGTGCTGACGGCGGTCGATTACCTGAAGCGGCTCCCACACGTCGATCCGGCTCGCATCGGCATCATGGGCTGGAGCCACGGCGGCTACATCACGAATCTCCTGCTCTTCCGGGAGTCGCATCCCTTCAAGGCCGGCGTGGCGATCGTGCCGGTCACCAATCTCATCTTCCGGCTCTCGTACAAGGGTCCCAACTATCAGCGCAACTTTGCCACGCAACGCCGCATTGGCGGGCTGCCCTTCGAGAAACGGGAGATTTACGTCGAGCGCTCACCGCTCTACCACGTCGACAAGCTGCAAGTGCCGCTGCTGGTGCACGTGGCGACAAATGACGACGACGTGAACTTCGTCGAAGGCGAGCAGATCATCAGCGCGCTGCGGGCGAAGAAGCCCGACCTGGCGGAGACGAAGGTGTATGTCGATCCGCCGAGCGGTCACAGCTTTTCGCGCCGCGTGAATCGGGAGACGCTCGAGCGGGAGGACACCCCGGAGCAGCGCGACTCCTGGAACCGCACGTGGGCGTTCCTGGAGTGGAATTTGAGGCCGTATCAGTGAGGCAGAGGTCGTCCAGGATGTCGAGGGTGTCGAGGTGATCGAGGGAAATTCGTTGCTTCTCCTCGATCACCTCCACACCCTCGACACCCTTTGGCGCTAGACGCTGCGCCGGCGAAACGCTCTCAGAATCAGCAACAGCACACACGCGCCCACGAAGGCGATGAAAATCGTCCCCGCCATTCCGCCGAAGGGGCTGTTCACGCCCAGTGTGCGGAACAGCCAGGCGCCGACGAACGCACCGACGATCCCGATGACGATGTCAGCGATGATTCCGAAGCCGCCGCCCACGACAAGCGACGCGAGCACTCCGGCGACCAGCCCGACGATGATCCAGGTGAGGATGTCCATTTAAGACTCCGAAAGGGTACGCTACCGTGCGGGGGCAATGGGTGTGCCGAACTTCGAGGTCGTCGAGGTCATCGAGGATGTCGATGTGGTCCAGGTAACACCTTGACCACCTTCCCTTGATCACCTCGACGACCTCGACGACCTCGACGACCTAGACAACCTTGCCGAGTGAAACCCGCACCCGTATTGATGTTCGACCAGAACCCTCCAACCCAACCAACCCCAAGACCAGACCATGCACATCCGTTCACTTCTCGCTGCCGCCGCCGCGGCCGCGGTCCTTGGCGCCTGCGTCATGAGCGAGACCGACCAGGCCGCCACCGCCGATTCCGCGGCCGAGCACGCGGGGCATGCGATGCCCAACGTCGTCACGGTCGTCGCCAACGATTACAAGTTCGACGCACCGGCGCAGATTCCGGCTGGACTCACGAAGTTCGTGCTCAAGGGAGCCGGACAGCAGATCCATCATGCAACGATCGCCAGGCTGGATGACGGCAAGACCGCCGCCGACCTCCAGGCGGCGTTCAAGACACCGGGCCCGCCGCCGACATGGGTGACCTTCATCGGCGGCCCGAACGTCCCCGATCCAGGTGCGGAGGCCAATGCGACGGTCGATCTGGCGCCCGGGAACTATGCGCTCATCTGCTTCGTCGACACGCCGGACAAGGTGCCGCACTTCGCGAAAGGAATGGTGCACGGGTTCACCGTCACCGGAGCGTCGAGCAACGCCATGGCCCCCACGCCCGACGTCAACCTCGTGCTCGAGGACTACGTCTTCAACTTCGACAAGCCGCTGACCGCCGGTCGTCACACGATCAAGGTGACGAATCCCGCAGCGCAGAATCACGAAATTCAGTTGATTCAGCTCGCGCCCGGCAAGACCGCCGCCGACATGCAGCAATGGATCGCCAAGATGTCCGGTCCTCCGCCTGGACGGGCGATCGGCGGCATCGCGGGCATGAAGCCCGGGACGACGAACTACTTCGAGGTCGACCTCACGGCTGGTGAGTACCTCGCCATCTGCTTCGTGCCGGACACCAAGGACGGCAAGCCGCATTACGAGCACGGCATGGTGAGACAGTTTACGGTTACATGATGGGGTGAGAATGATTGCGGAATGCGGAATGCGGATCAACTGCATGAAAGCGCTTACGCCCTTAGTCCGCATTCCGCATTCCGCATTGTTGTTGCTCCTCGCCGGCGCGTGTAGCTCGAACCCACCGCCCAACTCTCCAGGCGCGCTCCGCGTTCCCCGTCTCGAGTTCGTGCCCGCCTCGGAGACGTTCGCGGCGGCCGTCGGCGAGTACGAGCGCATCTGGACCGCTGACGCCGCGCGCATCGTCCGTACCATGCAAGACGTGTCGGGACTCACGTTCACCGACACGGCGGTCACCGCCATCGTGTTCGAAGGCGTGAGCTCGTCAGGCTTCCGCGACACCCCCATGCGTCTTCGCGCCAGCTACCCGCTCGACACGAAGAAGGCAACGCTCATCCACGAGCTTGGGCATCGACTCCAGTCACCGCTCTTTCGCCAGCAGGACGAGGAGCACGGCCCGCTCTTCCTCTGGCTCTACGATGTGTGGGTCGCTCTCTACGGAAAGGAGTTCGCCGACGCGCAGGTGCTGGTCGAGAAGCGCCGCCGTGGGCCGTATCCGCGAGCATGGGACGAAGCGCTCGCGCTCTCGCCTCGCGAGCGCGCCGAGCGCTGGAAGGCGATAGTCGCAAATCAACGAGCTCGGCGGTGACTATTGCGAATGCGGAAGGCGGAATGCGGATTCATCGTGATGAACCTCCGCCTTCCGCATTCCGCATTCGTTTCTCAGCATGCCCCCATCTTCTCGCAGCGATAGTTCTCGAGTACCGGGATCACGTGCGTGTCGACCAGCTCGTGGATCGCATCGAGATGGCCCCACTCGCGCCGTCCCTCCGCGTCCGACGTCATCACCACCGTCGCGCGCAACGCGGGGATGATGAAGATGAACTGCCCGCCATAGCCCCAGGCGAAGTTCACGCGATAGTCCACCGCGTTGCGCGTCCACCATCCCCAGCCGTAGCCGTGGCCGTTGAATGGCGAGTGCGTGCGAACGACGAAGGAGCTGTCCACCCACCATTCCGGAACGATCTGCCGCCGCCCGACTCGTCCGCCATTGCGGTAGAGCTCACCAATGGCCACCATCGCGCGCGGGGTGAGCCGCATGTCGTTGCCGCCGAAATAGATGCCCTGGGGGTCGCGCGGCCATCCGGGGATGTCGATGCCTAACGGCACTCCCAGCTTCCGGCGGGCGTAAGCCCAGGTGCTCGAGCCCGTCGCCTTCGTCAGGATCGCCGACAGCAGGTGCGTGTTGCCCGTGCTGTAGATCATTGGACCGCCACGTGGTGCGACGACCGGGCGGGCGAGCGCCGAGCGCACCCAGTTTGCGCTGGTGACCCATCGCCCGTATCCGTCGAAGCTGGTCGACTCGAGTCCGGCTCGCATCGACAAAAGATCGGCAATGGTGATCTCGCGCTTCTCCGCGGCCGCGCTGTCGCCGAGCTCCCGCCGGAAGAATTCCCCGATGGGCTGATCGACGCTCTTCAGCTTCCCCTCGGCAATCGCGATCCCGACGAGCGCCGAGATGATGCTCTTGGAAACGGATTTCACGTTGGCGGTGCGTGCGCGCGTCGCACCCCGGAAATACCGTTCGCCGACGACGCTCCCCTCGACCGCGATCAGCAGGCTGCGCAGCTTCGGCAGCTCGGCCGCGCGATCGAACGCCGGTCGAAGGACGGCGGGATTGAGCGATCGGGTGCGGGGAGGCTGCGCCTGCTGCGCCACCGCCGGTGCGGATAGCACAAGCGTCGCCAACAACGAAAGGAACGAGGGGCCGGCAACAGCCGAGCCCCTCCCCTTGAGCACCTCGAGCACCTCGACTACCTCGAGCACCTCGACCTCAAGGCACCGGCGGCGCCTTGGGCTCCACGCGCACGATCCAGAGTCCGTTGTAGAAGTCGTTCACGTAGGCGAGCCCATCGGCCGGATTCACCACCACGCCCCAGGTCATCGCCTGGTTCTGGATCTTGCCCTGCATGTCGGCCGTGCTCACGAACGCGATCTCCCGGCCCTGCGCGCGCAGGTCGCCCTTCAGCTCACCGGCAATGTCGAACACGCGGAACCCACCGTCGTACGCACCCATGTAGAGGGTGTCTCCCGCGATCCACACGTTATGCACGCCGCCGTTCTCGGGCGTGTACCAGGCGACCGACTTCGGCGCCTCGATGTCGCTGACGTCGAGCACCTGCAGTGTGCCGTACATGCGATCGGCCGCTTCGTCCTGCGCGCCCTTCACCGGGCTCGCGCGGTACACCTCGTCGGCGATGAAGACATAGTTCTTGTGGCGCCAGGCGGTGTGCGTCCCTCGCGTGAAGCCCGGTCCCGATTCCGCCTCTACCTGTCGATACAGCGAATCGAGATTGTACTTGAACTGCGTCACGATCTTCGGATTCGCCGGCGAGCCGCCCTTGATCCCCTTCCCGACGTCGAGGACGACGAGCCCGTCATCCCAATAGCTGGCGTACAGCAGCCCGTCCTGCACGTCGATGTCGTGCACGTAGCGGCCGGCATCGGGACGGTTGGTCGTCCGCCACTGGGCGACTTCCTTGGGATTCTTCGGGTCGTTGATGTCGATGACGTGCACGGCGCCGGTGCCGTCATTGGTGAGATAGATGTGCGTCCCGTGCTTGGGCTGCGTGTACACGAAGGCCGAGTGCACGCCGGCCGTCACGCCTTCGGTGAACTCCGAGATCACCTTCGGATGGAGTGGATCCGCGAGCGAAGCGATGACGATGCCGTTCTTGCGGTCCGCCGCGCCTTCGCGCGTCATGACCAGTACGGTGCCGGCCTTGTCCGTCATGACGTCGTTCACCAGCCGCGTGTTCAGCACCAGCGAATCGACGACCGTCGGTGAGGCAGGATTCGAGATGTCGATGGCGTACACGCGGTCGCCGCCACCGTGCGTGCCCAGGTAGGCGACCTTGCCGTTCGGGTGCACCCAGACCTCGGCCGTCGTGAATTCCGTGCGTGGGAGACGTCCGACGATCGAGACGGGACGGCGAATGTCGCGCGCCTCCACATCGACGATCGTCGACGCCGAGCGATTGCCTAACGTCGCGGTCACGACGATCGGCCCGGGCTCGTAGGCCACGAAGACACCCTCGGCATCGATGACGCCGTTGCCTTGCATGGCCCACGTCGGCGCGAGGCCGCTGACGTCACCTGACGAGGAGCGGGCACGCGCGGTGAACTTGACCACATCGCCGGTGCGCACCTTGGGACGTGCAGGCGCGATCGTCAGTGACGTGATCGTGTTCGGCACTACCTGAACGTTGACCGTCGCCTTTGCCGTGCCGGCCGTCGCCGTCAGCGTCGCCCGCCCCGCGGCGACCGCGGTGATGAGACCATTCTCGGCTCGCACGATCCGGGGGGCGCTCGAGGTCCACTGAATGGGCTCGATCGCGCGATCGTTGGCGGGCGAGTAGCCGACCGCCTCGACCCGCGCCTGCTGGCCGACGACCAACTTCGCCGGTGCGACCCGAATGTCTACGCGCGCCGCCGCGGCCGGGACAATCTCGATCTCCCGGCGCTCGACGAACGGCTTCGCGCCTGGCACTGTCGCCACCGCCACGATCGGCATCTTGCCGATGGCGCTGGCGACGACAGTCCCGGCCGAGTCGATCGACCCCGAGCCGCCGCCACCAAATCGGACGCTCACGTTCTGCAGGACCGCTCCACTCGCGTCGTAGGCCTGCGCGGTGAACCGAATGGTATCACCCGCGCGAACGCTGCGCGTCGCGGGCGAGATGACGATGCGGGAGATGGGGCTCGGCTGCGCGGTGGCCTGCGACGCCGGCTGCGCCCCCTGCTGAGCCAGCAGGAGGAGTGCGAACGGAAGAACGTGCATGGATTTCCTGCCTCTGGAGGGGTTCTGGTGTCTCTATAGGACAATGGGTAGGCGGAGGATGTTCCGCGAGGGGGGATACGAAACCTGAACGTCGACTGGTGGTCGAGGTCGTCGAGGTCGTCGAGGTGACTTCACCTCGATCACCTCGACATCCTCGACGACCTCGACCACCTTGTTAGGACACCGGCGACGCCGCCGTGAATACGGAACGCCCGCCTCCGAGGCCTCCATGGCTTCTCGTTCCCTGGTTTTCGCAGCCGTCCTTGCGGTGATGCCGGCCCGCGCGGCGACGCAAGCGATCTCGCTCACCCCACCCGAAGCCGGCGCGCGCCGCGACAGCGTCGTCCAGCTCGCCATGGCCATCAGCGGTGGCGCCAGTCTCGGCAGCTATCAGTCCGGGGTGACGTGGGCGATGATCGAGTTCTATCGACGCGCGACGCTCGATACCGCGTACGCGCGCCGCCATCATCTCCCGCGGTTCTCGCTCGCTTCGATCGCCGGTGCGTCGGCCGGCAACATCAACGCCGTTCTCTCGGCGATCGAGTGGTGCAGCGGAAGGCCGCCTCGCGCTCCCGAGCAGAGTCTCTACTGGAGCATCTGGGTACGCGTGGGCATCGAGCAGCTTCTCGCGACGTCGCGCGATCTCGCCCGAAGCGAGGACCGCGGCCTCTTCCGCCGTGCCTTCTTCCGCGACCACCTCTACGGCGAGATCGCGCGGGAGCTTCGCACCAACACGGCGACCGAGTGTGATGTGCCCATCGGAATCACGCTCACGCGCGTGTATCCCGACTCGTTCGCCGTGCAGCCAAGGATCAGCGTCCCGATTCAACGGTTCGCATTGATCTTTCGACTCGTCGGGAAACCTGGCCCGCACGGCATCCGCTTCGCGCAGGCACGCGACACCGTGCGCGCCGCACGCGCGCTCGGTGTGCTCATTGCTCCGGTCTCCGAGGACCCGGGTTCCATTCCGCACGACAGTGTGCTCGCGATCGTGGAGGCGTCGTCAGCATTCCCCGTCGCATTCGCTCCGCGCCAGCTTCGCTACTATTACGCCGACATGCTCCAACGGGGCGGTGCCTGCCCGATGGAGAACGGCGTGTGCGCCAAGCATCGGCAAAGTCAGTTCATCGATGGCGGAGTCTTCGACAACATCCCGATGTCGCTCACGATCGGGATGTATCAACGCACCCGCCCGCGCACGGTACGGGACCCGCTCACGCTCGTCTTCGTCGATCCGGGGCTTCTTCGCGGCCGGCTGCAGCAGGCACGCGCTGAGCGGCAGAATGAGCCGATCGCGTATGGGCTGGATGCCGTGACACGCGTAGCACGCGGCGCCGTTCCATCCGCTCGCAAGTACGAGCTGTTCTCCTTTGGTCGAGCGCTCTCCGTGCCCGCCGCCGACCGCGTCGATTCCGTCTGGGTTCGGCCAACGAGCCGGGCCTATCCGGTCATTGGCGAGCATCTCGGATCGTTCGCGGGCTTCCTGGGTCGTCCCTTTCGCGAGTACGACTTCTTCTCCGGCGTGTACGATGGGATGTTCTTCCTCGCCGGCGAGCATCTCTGCGCACTCGCGCCGGCGGGCGGGGCTGCGTGCCTGCGCAATCGCATGGAGGAGTTTCTCGGCGGCGCGCACATCATCGTGAGTCCCGCCTCACGGGAAGTGCTGAGCGCACTGTTCCGCGAAGATTTTGGCGCGTTCCCACCGCGCCGGTCGCTCCACTCAGCGCAGCCGACGCCGAACGATCACGTCTCATGCGCTGGCTCGCCGAGGCCAATGCGGAGCTCTTCGCCTTCGAGCCGCGTTGCCCGAATGGCAACATGGTCGATCAATTCTTCTGCCGCAGCGGCTTCGATCGCGTGCTGAGCGGGTTCGATCGAGACAGCGTCCGTCGTCTGCTCGAGGGCATGCAACGCACCTGCGACTCACTCGGCATCGCGCGCGACGAATGCTCGGCCGACAACTCGGTCGTGCAGCTCCTCAAGGGGCGCGAGCGCTACCTCAACGGGCTCACCGACCGTCTCTTGCGCCAGGCGTGGGAAGTCGAGCGCTACCGCGGCCAGGGCGACACCATCGTCGCCTCGAAACACCAGGCGGTGAAGGCCACGCACTTCCTCTATCGATCCACATCGGAGCATCATCGCCGGAAGCTGGAGAAGGACCCGTCGACGATTCCCGACACCGAGAACGGGAGGGCGTGGGGGCTGTTCGCTCTGCTGCCGTATTACATGGTCGGTGGACTCGGCAACAGCAGTACCGAGGGGGGCTGGCGCCCGACATGGTACATGGGACGCCGCTGGGGGCTCGTACTGCCGATGGACATCGCCGCCTTCGACTCGCCAGGCGATCGACACGAGATCTTCGGCTCAGCGGGTCTCGGTCTGCATCTGCGACGCCAGTCATTCGCGCTGAGCGCCATGCACCTCAGCGTGTCGTCGGTCGTGACGCACGAGAACCAATATCGGTTCCCGAGCTTCGAGGACCGGCTGGGCGCCGAGCTCGTCGCCTACCTGCTGATGGGAAAGTTCAGGCTGAGCGTTCGGCTGTTACCCGAGGGCGTACGCCCAGCCCTTCGCGGCCGCCGATGGATGGGGAGCATCGGGGCGGCGGATGTGAATGGTATGCTGTACTGGCTGGTGAGATGAGGACGGATGCGGAATGCGGAATGCGGATCTTGATCCCGCATTCCGCATTCCGCATTTCGTTTTACGTTCTCTCCACCGGCATGACTGCCGCCCCTGGCTGCAGCCGCTCCGCCCCACCGACGACGACCTTCTCCCCGGCCTTCACGCCCTGCGTGATTTCGACGAAGCCGGCGCGGCGGACACCGATCGTCACTTCTCGCCGGTCGACCTTGTTGTCGGGCAGCACCACCCACGTCACGCGCTGATTGAGGGAGGTCAGCACCGCATCCTCCGGAACGACCACGGCGTTCGGCCGCGTCGAGGTCGCGAGGCTCGCTTCGATGAACATGCCGGCCTGCAGCTCGCGGCGCGGGTTGGGGACGCTCGCTTTCACGAGCACCGTGCGGCCGGGCAGCTGCACCACCGGGTCGACGAAGTCCACGACGCCGGTGAAGGTCTTGCCGGGAAGCGCGGCCACGTTGAATTGCACGCGTTGCCCGTTTCCGACCCGGTCGGCGAAGCGCTCGGGAACCTGGAAGACCGCGCGCTGTGGATTGAACGTCTGCAGCGAGATGAGGGCCCGCTGCGGTGTCACGTAGTCACCTAACGACACGAGACGTCTCCCGGCGACACCCCCGAACGGCGCACGTACCGTCGTCCGCGTCAGCGACAGCTGCAGCAGATCGAGTGAGGCCTGTGTGCTGCGCGCCGTCGCTTCCGCGCGCTCGAGCTCGCTGGCGCTGGTCGCGTTCTGCTGCAGCAGCTGCCGCGTGCGTGTCAGCGCCTGTTGCGCGAGATCGCGCTCGGCCTCCGCACGCGCTACCTGCGCCCGGAGTGCCTGGTCATCGATCTTGAACAGCGGCGCGCCGCGGCCGACGACACTCCCTTCGCGCACGTAGATCTGCACGAGCCGGCCCTCGGCTTCCGGACGCAGCTCGATGCTCTGCACCGCCTCGACCGTTCCGGTGGCCTGGATCTCATCGATCACAGTCTCGCTCTTCGCCACCGCGACCTCGACGGGCATCGCGGGCATTCCGCCACCGGGCGGCGGCGCTTCGGGCGCCGCGGCGGCCTTCGTACTGTCAGCGCCTGCGCTCTCGCCGTTCGCCGTCTCCAGCGCGGTGCCGCCCTGCGCTGAATCCGCCTCCTCCCCACCGCCACACGCGGCGAGCACCGCCACGGTGAGCACCACTCCCAATACCGTTCTCACTGTCGCGCCCCATTGTTGAAGAGCCGTCGCCCCAGCTGCGCCTCGAACCGTCCCAGCGCCAGCCGCGTCGCGTATCGTGACTGCACGAACTCCGCTTCCGCCTCGGTCAATCGAATCTGCGCCTCGATCAGGTCGAGGATGGTCGTCGCTCCGGCGCGATATCGCGTGTCTTGCACGCGATAGTTCTCCCGGGCGACCAGGACTGCTTCCTCCGCGAGCTGCGTCGTCGCGCGCGCGGTGGTGTAGCCTTCGTACGTTTCGGTGACGTCACGTGCAACCGCACGCTCCGCATCGAGCCGCGTCACGCGAGCGATCTCGCGCTGCACACGGGCCTGAGACATGAGCACCTCGCGCTGTCCCCCGTTCCAGATCGGCAGCGTCGCCGAAAAGACGAGCGAGGTGCGCGAGGTCGCGTCGGGAAAGAACCGCGTGTCGTAGGTCGCCGAGGTCGCGCCTAACGTCAGGCTGGGAAGATACGAGCCGCGCTGCGCCTTGACCAGAGCCTCGGCCGCGTCCTCGAACGCCCGGGCCCCGACCGCGGACGGGCCCGTCCGCCCCGCTTCGGCTACGGCATCGAAGAGGGAAAGCGTCAGCTCCGGGGAGCGCGCATCCCCCAGCGGGGTGGCGTCCACGGGACCATCCATCCCGATGCGGCGTCCCAGCTGCAGGCGCGAGACGCGGAGTGCGGCGACCTGCCGCAACTCCGCTACCCGCGCGCGGTTGAGCTCGAGCAGCAGCTGCAACGAGTCGGTCGAGACGGCGGCGCCGGAGATCACGCGGGCGCGTGCCACACCCAATTGCTCACGGGCCCGTCGCACCCGCTCTCCCGCGACGCGGGTGAGCTCCTGGTCGGCCAGCACCTGGTAGTAATCGGATTCGCCCCGGAGCTCGGCGTCGAAGCGCTCCCGAACCTCGATCGCTTCCGTCGCCGCCAGCAGCGCCCGGCTGCGGCTCAGCTCGGCGAACTTTCGCCCCCCGCTGAAGATCTCGTAGAACGCTTCCGCACGGGCCGTGACCGAGCGGTCCTGCGGCTGATCCGCGCCCAGGACGAAGGTGGGCGTCGAGAACTGCGCGAGGTCGCTCGCGAGTCGCACTTGAGGGGTGGTGATGGCGTACCACGCCGCCCGTCGCGACCACACGGCGTTGTCCACGTCGCCGCGCGCCGCGACGTACTGAGGGTCGAGCCGTGCCGAGCGTTGCAGTACCTCGGCCAGCGTGACCCGCGGGAGGGAATCTCCCGCGGCCGCGATTTGCAGCACCAATGAAAGTCCGACGATCACCGTGCGTCCTCCATTGCCAAAGCAGGCTCTTCCACCGCCTTCCGCCGCCGCCGGGCCTCGCTCCGGCTGCGAACGTTGGCGCGTGCGAGATCCATCATTACGTACACGGCCGGAACGAGGAACAGGGTCAAGATCGTCGAGAAGAGCAGGCCGCCGACGATCGCGTAGCCTAACGGGCGGCGGCTGGCCGACCCGGCGCCGAGGCCGAGCGCGATCGGCAGCGCACCCATGATCGTCGCCACCGACGTCATGAGAATCGGCCGCAACCGTACGCGCCCCGATTCCAGGATTGCTTCGATCGTCGAAAGCCCGCGCTCCTTCAATTGGTTCGCGTACTCGACGAGTAGAATCGAGTTCTTCGTCACCAGACCGATGAGGAGCACCATGGCGATCTGGCTATAGAGGTTGAGGGTCGACCCCGCGATCAGCAGCGTCGCCAGCGCGCCCGTCACCGCCAACGGCACCGCCATCAGCACCGTCAAGGGATGCACGAGCGACTCGAACTGCGAGGCGAGCACCATGAAGACGACGATGAGGGCCAGCGCGAACGCGAAGTACAGCGCGCTCCCGCTCTCCTCGAGCTCGCGCGATTCACCGGCCAGCTCGATCGTGCTGCCGGGGGGAAGAACCTCACGAGCGACCCGGTTGAGCGAATCGAGGGCGGCGCCGAGCGTGAAGCCTGGCGCGAGACCGGCACTCAGGGTGAACGATCGCACCCGGTTGAAGTGGTTGAGCCCCTGCGGTCCGACCGTCTCGTTCACCCGCGCCACCGCACTGAGCTGAACGAGCTGATTGTCGTTGCCACGCACGTACAGCCCCGACATGTCGCTCGGCGTCGCGCGCTCCTCGGGCGCGAGCTGCACCATCACGTCGTACAGCTTGTTGTTCATCGTGAACGTGCTGACGCGACCGCCACCGAGCATGGTACCTAACGTCCCAGCGATATCGCGAATGGGAACGCCGAGATCTTCGGCACGATCGCGATCGAAGGTGACGTTGAGCTCCGGCTTGTTGATCTTGAGGTCGGTATCGATGTTGATCAGCCCGTTGATGGTGGCGGCGCGCTGCGTCAGCACCGCCATGCCCTTCGTCAACGAGTCGAAGTCCGGATGCCTGACGACGAATTGCAGCGGGCTTCCCCATCCGAAGGCCGGCGGATTGTTGGCGAAGGCAAAGACACCGGGGATTCCGAAGAACTGCATCTGGACTTCATTGATGATGTCCTGCACCGACCGGTCGCGATCCGACCAGTCGTTGAGGCGGCTGAAGACGATTCCCTGGCTCACCGGCCCGAAGGCGCCGACGAGGCCGAACGAGCCCTCGATGTCCTTGGTGCGTCCGAGGATCGCTTCGACCTGCTTCGTGTAGCCATCGGTGTAGCCGAGGGACGAGCCCTCGGGCGCGATGACGATGGTAAAGAAGAAGCCGCGGTCCTCGGGTGGCACGAACTCGCGCTCGAGTGCGCGGAAGATGAAGACGGCCGCCACGATGATGAGCGCCGACGCGCCGACGGTGATGCGGCGATTCGCGACCGCCCAGCCCAGTGAGCGCTTGTACCCGGAGGCCAGCGACTCGAACCCACGCTCGAGCCGTTGGTACAGCGGGCCGTGGCGCGGCGGCACCCGGAGGATTCTCGCGCAGAGCATTGGGGTGAGCGTCAACGCGACGAATCCAGAGACGGCGACGGCGCCCGCGACGGCGATGCCGAACTCGTTGAATAGCCGGCCCGTGTTGCCCTGCAGGAACGCCAGCGGCGTGAACACGGCAATCAGCGAGATCGTCGTCGCGATGACCGCGAACGCGATCTCGCGCGTGCCGTTGACGGCTGCCACCTCCGGACTCTCTTTCAGCTCCTCCTGGTGTCGATAGGCATTCTCCAGCACGATGATCGCGTCGTCGACGACGATACCGATCGCCAGCGTGAGCGCGAGGAGCGTGAGGTTGTTGATCGAGAAGCCCAGGAAGTACATCACGCCGAACGTCGCCACGATCGACGTAGGAATGGCGAGCGCGGGAATCACCGTCGCCCGCAGGTTGCGCAGGAAGACGAAGATGATGAGCACGACGAGGAAGCCGGCGATGAGCAGCGTCTCCTCCGCTTCCTGAATCGAGCGCTTGACGAATATCGAGCCGTCGAAGGCCTCGATGAGCTTGACGCCCGGTGGCAACGCGGCTTGAATGGCCGGCAACTCGGCTTTGACCCCGTCGGCGACATCCACCAGGTTGGCCTTCGACTGCCTGATGACACCGATCGCCACGGCCGGCACCTGGTTGTAGCGCAGGGTGGTCCGCTCGTCTTCCGGACCCAGCTCCACCTTGGCGATGTCCTTGAGGCGGATCATCTGACCACCGGTGTTCGACACGACGATGTTGCCGAACTCGTCAGGCGTCTTGAGCTCGCCCATCGAGCGCACCGTGAACTCGCGCCGGTCGCTCTCGATGCGGCCGGCTGGGACCTCGACGTTCCGACTCTGAATGGCCGAGGAGATGTCCTGTACCGTCAAGCCGCGCGCCGCCAGCTCGCTCGGCGACACCCAGACGCGCATCGACAGTCGCCGTTCGCCAAACACCTGTGCGCGCCCCACACCGCTGATCGTCTGCAGACGCGGCTTCACGAGCCGGTCGCCGATGTCCGAGAGCTGAAGCAGGTTGTACGAGTCCGACGTCAACGCCATCCAGTAGAACGGCTGCGCGTCGGCGTCCTCCTTGGCGATGACCGGCTCTTCGATGTCGTCAGGCAGTCGATCGCGCACGCGAGAGACCTTGTCGCGAACGTCCTGGGCGACGGTCTCGATATCGCGATCGAGCGTGAACTCGAGCGTGATGCTGCTGAACTGCTCCGCGCTCGAGCTGGTGAGCGTGCGAAGTCCCGGAACGGTGCTCAGCTCTTCCTCGAGAATGTCGGTGACCGCCGATTCCATGACGCGCGGGTTCGCTCCGCGCAGGAACGTCGATACCGAGATCACCGGCGCATTGACGTCGGGATACTCGCGCACCGAGAGGTTGATGTAGCCGAGTACGCCGAACAGCACGAGCGCCACCGCGAGCATGCTCGTGAGGACGGGGCGGCGGATGGAAAGGTCCGAGATCTTCATGCGCGGGGGGAGTTGCGGGTGCTTGAAGGTCGATTGCGGAATGCGGATCCAACGGCAAACCCAGCGTCCCTACGGGAGCCAACACTCCAGGGTTTATCCGCGTTCCGGAATTCCGCGTCCAATATTGTCGGCTTCCGCACACTCTTGTCCAACTTTCGTCGTAACGCAACCGCCTAACCCCGTCGCGCTAGCCGTCCCCTCCGTTTCCTTACATTACCCGCTACTATGTATCAATCGCGTATCATCGTGTCGTTCTTGGCCCTAGCTATGGTGGGGAGGGCCAGAACGGCATAACCACAGAGGCACAGAGGACACAGAGAAACGGCCAACTGCTGTCGTAGCAGTTGGCCGTTCTCTGTATCCTCTGTGCCTCTGTGGTAAATGCAGTTGGGCCTTACGGGACCAACTCAGTCGAGGCGTCTCAGCTCCACTCGGCGATTCATCGCCCGTCCATTCGGTCCCGCGTTCGACGCAACCGGCTTATCCGGGCCGTAGCCGCGCGCCGTGAGACGCTCGGCTGGTACACCCTGCATCACCAGGTACGCGCGCACCGCTTCAGCACGGGCGAGCGAGAGTCTGATGTTGCGAATGCGCGTGCCCTTCGAATCGGTGTGACCAGCGATCTCGATCTTGAGCTCGGGGACCGCGACCAGCTGCTTCGCGACCTCGTCGAGCACGACGAGCGAAGACGGCGACAGCTCGTCACGTCCCGACATGAACGTCACGCCACGCAGCGTCACCGTGCGCGGGCCTTCCATCTTCGGAATCACGATCGGGCATCCCGACGCGTCGGCATGGACACCGGCTGGTGTGCCGGGGCACTTGTCGCGCGGATCGTCGATGCCGTCACCGTCGCTGTCGCGAGCAGGAGCCTCGCGCACGACCTCGGTCGGTCTGGCAGGGCAGCCGTATCCATCGATCAGCGTGCCGTGCGGCGTCGCCGGGCAGCGATCGCGAACGTCGGTTACGCCATCATCGTCGGTGTCGCGATAGACCTGGCAGCCTTGTGCGTCGACCGTCGATCCGGGCGACGTGGCAGCGCAGAGATCGCGTGAGTCGGGTACCGCATCGCGGTCCGCATCGGGCTCGGCCATCTTCAGCTCGCGCTCGTGCGGAGGCGGCTGCTGCGGCGCAGGCTCGCGCTCTTCCTTCGGCTCTTCCTTCTTCGGCTCCTCCTTCTTCGGCTCTTCCTTCGGAGCCGCCTGCGTCGACTCGGTCACGTTCCACTTCCCCTTCTCCTTCGCCGGCGGAACGAAATTCGACCGCCAGAGCGGGAACGACAGGCCGGCGTGCGCCGACTTGTTGATGTTGCGCGGGAAGAGATCCGATTCGTTCACCGGGTTCTCGATGTAGTCGACGACCGCGTCGATCCGCAGCGTCATGAAGCTGCCGAGCTTCACGCGAAGGCCGGCGAGGCCGGTGTAGCCCCAGTCGTTCGAGTGCGTCGAATCGACCATGTATTCGTTTCGCACGCCGCCGCCGCCGATGAGCAGCGAGGCGGTCGAGCCGATCGGAAGGGCATAGAGCAGGCGCGCGCGCGCCGGAATGTACTTGATCGACATCAGGCCGAGCTTCTGCTCGGAGTAGCCGCCCTCTGCCTCGAGGATGAACGTCGACCATCCATAGCCCGAGATCAGTGAGAGGCGCGCGCCAGCACCAGCGCGCTCCTTGAGCGCGAGGCTCGTGTCGAACTGCGTGTAGCTGCCGAAGCCGCCGAACTCGACGCCGCCTTGCGCGTGGGCAGGCGCCGCGGCGAAGGCCGCGATCACGACGGCTGTCGTGAGGGTGAGAATCCGAGTTGACATGGTCCTGTCCGGTTAAGTGGTGTGCGCCGTCTCACTTGCTGACGACCCGGAAGCGGGACCGAAACAGGCTTCGGGAAGTTGTCGGGAATGGTGGATGGAGGAATCAGGAGTCAGGAGTCAGGGGTCAGGGGTGGAAAAGGGGCCGCCGCGCTTCGCGCGAGCGGCCCTCATCAAATGAGCGCGGCAGCCTTGCTGCCGCGCCTTTCCACCCCTGACCCCTGACTCCTGGCTCCTGACCCCTGTGACGTCCCTCACACGTGACAGAGGGCTCCCGGAAACAGTCAGTCCAGTATGAGAAGCCTTTCCTTAGTAGTGGCCTTCGCCACCAGCCTCGCGGCCTGCGGTGCCCCGCGCACGGCCGCCACGCACCGCCCAGCACCTATGCCCCCGCCGCCGAGCGCCGCGCCTGCGCTTCCCGAGGTATCGCGCGCACACCTTGGCCCGCGGGATCCCATTGTCGTCGGCAGCGTTGCACGTGCTCGCGACGCCGAGCTCCAGTTCTGCTACCTCGAGGGTGTCAAGCAGCATCCCGACCTGGCGGGACGCCTCACGATTCACGTGCGCATTGCCGGCGACGGCACCGTCACGGAAGCGGCGGTCGAGTCGCGCTCGTGGGACCGCGGAAAAGCCAAGGGTGTCGAAGCCTGCGTGCTCAACCGCATTGGGCGCTGGCGCTTCGAGGAGTCGGCAGAGAAGACGGCGGTGTACCCGCTGATTCTCCTCTTCTCGAGGTAAGCGGCCGGGATTCGTTACAGCCGGCGCTTCCCGGTCATTTCGCCGGTGCTGTCGCCGATCTGCCACGATCCGGTGAAGTCGTTCGCCACGAAGGTCAGGCGGATGTCGAGGGGCCCGTCGGGATGGTCGGCGTTGATCACCATGGTCTGGCCGGTGACGACGACGTTCTTGATCGGGAAAATGCCAAGCCCCTCCGCGGTGACCGCGCCGGTGTACGCCCCGGGGCTGCCGGTGATGGCGACGGTGCCCTTGATGGGCGTGCCGTCAGGGAGCGCGCTCGCCCACTCGAATTCGCCGACCGGATTGACCGCGGGTGTTGGAGTAACGCGCGTCTCCGGGATCGCGGGCGGGGTGTCGGGGACTGTCGCACGAGGCGAGGAGGCACACGCGGCGAGTAGCAGCAGGACGATGGCACGCATGAAAGCTCCTTGGTGAAACGAGACGACGACGGTCTGTCTGAATCTCGGGCAACGGGTGGAGACGTCAAGATGCCTGGTATCGGAACGTCTGCGCAGCGACAATCGCTCTTCAACGGAACGCGGGTGGCTTCTCGCAACCGCCTTCTGGCCGCGCTCCCCGAGGCGGAGTATGCGCAGCTCGCTCCGCTCCTGCGTCGCGAGCAGCTCGAGCTCCGTCAGACCATCCACGAGTACGACAAGCCGGTCGAGCGGGTGTACTTCCCCGAGAGCTCCGCGGTCTCGATCGTCGGGATCATGAGCGGTGGCGCGGCCGCCCAAAGCGCCATCATCGGCAACGAGGGGTTCGTCGGTCTCCCGATCTTCCTCGGCGCCGACCGCATGGCGGCGCAGACGTTCTGCCAGATTCCCGGCGACGCCGTCTCGCTCTCCGCTGACGACTTCCGGCGCGCGATCGCTCGCGGCGGGCGCCTCCCCGTCCTGCTGGGCCGCTATACGCAGGCGCTGTTTACGCTCATGTCGCAGTCGTCCGCCTGCGGTCGCGCGCACGAGCTGCGACAGCGCTGCGCGCGCTGGCTGCTGCTGACGCATGATCGCGTCGGCGCCAACGAGTTTCCGCTGACGCAGCTGTTCCTGGCGCAGATGCTGGGCGTTCGCCGGGCGGCGGTGACAGACGTCGCTGGCGCTCTACAGCGCGAGGGCTACATTGTGTACTCGTACGGCCGCATTACCGTCCGCGACCGACATGGCCTGGAGTCCGCGGCATGCGAGTGCTACCGCGTCATCAAACGTGAGCTCGATCGACTTCTCGATGGACACGACACCGCGGACCCGCTGGCGGAAGTCCGTCTCTCGGAGAGCGGGAAGTCGACGCTGGGGGACGCCGCGGGAGCATAGGTCGTCCAGGTGGTCGAGGATGTCGAGGTGATCCAGGCGACTTCACGTTGATCACCTCGACGACCTTGACGACCTCGAGCACCTTCGCCGTCTACTCCGGCCTCCTCGCGATCCTCGTCGGTCTCATCGCCGTCATCCGTCCCATCCGGACGCTCCGCCTCACGCCACGGCGGCGCGGTGCCGGGCTCGTCGCGGTGGGGGTTGGGCTGGTGCTGCTCGCGTGGTCGCTTCCCATTCGCGAGATGCGGTCGACGGGGACCACGCGACTCGATGAGATCCTGCCGCGCTACCAGTTCGCCGAGCATCACGAGCGGCACATCGCAGCAACACCGGTCGAGGTGTGGCGTGCGCTGCATGAGGTCACGGCAGAAGATATTCGCTTCTTCCGCACGCTGACCACCATTCGGCGATTCGGTCGGCCAGGGCCGGAGGACATTCTCAATGCGCCGGCGCACCGTCCCATTCTCGAGGTAGCGCTTGGCACGACCTTCGTCTCTCTGGCGGCTGACACCAATCGCGAGATCGTCGTTGGAACGACGGTGATCGCGCCAGCTGGTGCATCCACGCCGCGGACGCCTGACGAGTTCCGGACGTTCACCGCTCCTGGCTTCGCGGTGGCGGCGATGAATTTTCGTATCGAGTCGCAGCCTGGGGGTGGATCGCTGCTGACGACCGATACACGCGTGTTTGCCACTGATCCTTCCACGCGCCGTTACTTTGCCCGCTACTGGAGCCTGATCTACCCTGGCAGCGCTCTCATCAGGCGCCAATGGCTGGCCGCGATAGATCGACGCAGTGGAGGCACCCCTCGAGCACCTTGAGCACCTCGAGCACCTTGAGCACCTTCCGTCCGTGCTTTCACTTCTGCTCTCCCTCCAGGTCCAGGCTACCACCTTTACCGTCCCGCGCGTCGACGCCGACGTCGCCATCGACGGCGCCCTGACCGAAGCGGCATGGCAGAGTGCAGCACGGCTGACCGACTTTCATCAGTACGAGCCGGTCGATGGCCGGAGCGCCGAGGAGCGCACTGAGGTCCTCGTCTTCTACAGTCCGCGGGCGGTTCACTTCGGGATCATCGCCAGCGCCAAGGACCCGTCGACCATCCGGGCGACGCTCGCCGACCGGGACAACATTGGGTCCGACGACCGCGTCACCATCTACCTCGATACCTTCGATGACCGGCGTCGAGCGTTCATGTTCGGCGTCAACCCGTTAGGCGTGCAGGAAGATGGCGTGCGCACCGAAGGGGCGGTGAGCGCGGGCAGCATCTTCGGCGGCAGCATCGACCTCAACCCCGACTATCTGTTCGACTCCAAGGGACAGGTCACGAAGGACGGCTACGTCGTCGAGGTGCGCATCCCGTTCAAGAGCCTGCGCTTCCCGAGCAGTGGGCCGCAGCGCTGGGGCATCAACATTGTGCGCGACAACGCGAGCACGGGCTATCGCGACACGTGGACCGATGTGCGGCGGGCGAGCGCGAGCTTCCTGGCGCAGTCGGGAACGATGGAGGGCATCGAAAACGTCGAGCGCGGCGTCGTCACCGAGGTCCAGCCGTTTGTGACGCTGACGCGCATCGGGACGCGCCTCGACACCGGAGCGTTCAATCGGGGTACCTTCCAGACCGACGCTGGCGCCAATCTGCGTTTCGGATTTCCGGAATTCTCCCTCGACGCCACGCTCAATCCCGACTTCAGCCAGGTGGAGTCGGACGTCGGCCTCATTACCGTGAACGAGCGCTTTGCGCTCTTCATTCCAGAAAAGCGGCCATTCTTTCTCGAGGGGATCGAGCTGTTTGGCACGCCCAACCAGCTCATCTACACGCGTCGAATCGAGCAGCCGATCGGTGGCGCGAAAGTCACCGGCAAGCTCGGACGCTATAGCGTCGCCTACCTCGCCGCGGTCGATGACTTCGGCGGTGGCGACCCCGTCTTCAACATTGCCCGTGTGCGCGCGGACTTCGGCGGCAACTCGCTGGTTGGACTCGCGTTGACCGATTGGCGCGAATCCGATGCCTACAACACGGTCGCCGCGGCGGACGTCCGATACGTCTTCGGCCGTCTGTACTACTTCGAAGGACAGGCGGGAGGATCGTGGACCCGGTTCGACGCATCCAGCACGCGCCCCGCGCCGCTCTGGCATGCGGAGCTTGACCGCACTGGTCGCTCGTGGGGATTCAACTACGCGCTCAACGCCATTGAGGACGACTTCCGGAGCCACGCCGGCTTCGTTCCACGCTCGGGCATCGTCGACGGCCACTTCTTCAATCGCTTCTCTCTCTACGGCGGCCGCGGGGCGCTCATCGAAAACTTCACCTTCTTTGGTGGCCCATCGCGAACCTGGCAGTATCGCGCGTTCCCGCAGCGCTCTCCGATCGAGGGTGGGGAGCAGCTCGGCGGCTACACAATCTTCCGCGGCGGCTGGCGGCTGAACTGGGGCGTGTTTCGCCAGCTGGTCATCTTCGACCGCGCGCTGTTCGCGGGACTGCAGCGGGAGACCACTCCAGGAACGTTCACTCCCTACGACGCGCCGCGCGAGCTGTCGAATCTGTGGGGTGACTCGATCAGCCTTTCGACACCGGTGTTCTCGAAGTGGCAGGCGACGTTAGGTGCGGCGACGTTCGCCACCCCGGTCTTCTTCGAGGGCTCGGAGGGCGACGCGACGCGCATCACCGCCGCCCTGAACCTGCGCCCCACTCCGAACATTCGGCTCGAAGCGCTGGCCGCCGCCCTGCGCATCGAACGCGATCGCGACGGCTCGGAATTCGCGCGAACGATCATCCCGCGCCTCAAGGTCGAATATCAGCCCAGGCGCGCACTCTTCTTTCGTGTGATTGGCGAATGGCGCGACGATCGCCGGGACGCGCTGCGCGACGCCCGCACCGGCGCCCCGCTGTTCGAGAATGAGGAACCGATCGAGGCATTCGAGGATCGAACGTTGCGCGCCGACTGGCTCATCTCCTACGAGCCCACCCCCGGCACCGTCGCCTTCCTCGGCTACGGCAGCACCCTCGAGGCGCAGCCGGGAGCAAGCTGGTCCCGCATGCGCCGCTCGGCGGATGGGTTGTTCGTGAAGGTGGCGTATCAGTTTCGTCGATGAGCGGTGAGTTCCGATGCGCAACGAGCCGTAAGAGCGGTAGCACAGAGACACACAGAGACATGACACAGAGACACACAGAGGAAATCAACGGCAAGTGCTTTGGACAAGCTTTGGCAGTTGAAGTTCTCCGTGTGTCTCTGTGAATGTCTCCGTGTGTCTCTGTGCTACCGCTTTTAACAATTCGTTGCGGAGCAGGCTGACTCTCAATGAAGGACATCGATCCAATGAACTGCAGCGGAAAACTTCTTGTTCTCCTCGCTCTCGCCGCGCTGGCCTGCGCGCGCGCGCCCGAGCCTCCCGCGCCCGCAGCGCCACCGCCCCTCATCGTCTGGATCACGGTCGATCAGCTTCGCGGCGATCTTCTCGATCACTATCGCGCCGTGTGGACGGGCGGGTTTCGTCGCCTGCTGAGTGAGGGCCGGTTCTACGCCAACGCCACGTACGACCACGGTCGCACGGTCACCGCGGCGGGGCATGCATCACTCTCCACGGGTGTCCATCCGTCCACGCATGGCATCGTCAGCAACGGGTGGTACGAGCGCTCGGGCGAGCGATGGGTGCAAATGTCGAACGTTGGCGACTCGACCGTTCGCACCGTTGGCGCGGGGCTTCCGGGGGTTTCACCGCGCAACCTCATGGCTACCGGCCTCGCCGACTGGATCGTCGCGGCGAGCCCCAGCTCACTCGTCGCGTCGGTGTCAGGAAAGGATCGCGGTGCGATTCTCCCCGCTGCGCACGTGAAGGGTCACGTCTACTGGTTCGAGCCCGCCGGCGGCTTCGTGACATTGACGTATTACCGGGACAGCCTTCCGGCGTGGGTGAGGCGATTCAACAGCGACGTCGTGACACGCTACATGGTCGACACGGTGTGGACGTTCACCGCGCCGGCGTCGATGGTGCACCTGAGCGGTCCCGACACCGCGGCCCACGAAGGCGACGGGACTCATACGTTCTTTCCGCATCGACTCGGCGACATTTCGCAGAACCGCGACACGAACACGCTGCGCGCATGGATGGAGCGCACCCCGCTGTCCGATGCCGCCACGCTCGACTTCGCCGAGGCGATGGTGACCGAGCTCGGGCTCGGCCGCGATGCGTCGGTCGATCTGCTCGCCGTGTCCGTGTCGCAGACCGATGCGGTCGGCCACGAGTACGGCCCGTTCAGTCGGGAGCAGCTCGACAATCTCTACCGTCTCGACCGCCGCCTCGGCGCCTTTTTCGCCTTTCTCGATCGCACCGTAGGGCGCGAACGGTACATCGTCGCGCTCAGCGCCGATCACGGCGTGATGACGCCCCCAGAGGATTCGCGGGCTACGCCCGGCTCCCGCCGCCTAACGGCTGCCGAGCGGCAGGTGTGGCAGCAGATCGTGACGGAGGCGGTGTCGACCGATCGTGCCACGGCGCCGGCGCGGATCGTCGCGGCGCTCAAGGGGCAGCCCGCGATCGCCGACGCCTGGACGATCGAGGAGCTCATGCGACGCGCGCCGTCGGATTCCTTCGCGGTGATGATGCGTCGCTCACTCTACCCGGGACGGGTGGCCGGACCGTTCAGCCGCGACGGCGTCGAGGCCTGGCTTCGTGCCAACATTCTCGGCGGCGAGCGGGGAACGACACACGGCTCCATGTATTGGTACGACCGTCACGTGCCGATCATCTTCATGGGCCCGGGCGTGCGCGCCGGGCGCCTCACTGACCGGGTATCGACGGTGGATTTCGCGCCGACGTTGGCCAGTTGGGCCGGGGTGCGATTTCCTGGGAATCTCGACGGGAGAGTGCTTCCGTTGCGGTAGCTCCGGGTGGACGGACGACGATCTATGCTCCCGCCAACAGCGGCCGCACTTTCGTGAGACACTCGGCCAGCACCGTCAGCTCCTGCCTCGCCCCGATGCGCAAGGCGAGCTGCATCCCGCGCACGTAGCAGTGCACCGCCGTCGCCGCCTCCTGCGCCTTCACCGTGATGTCGCCGAGGAGGCGGAGACATTCGATCTGGCGCCAGGCGTTCTGCGTGTGATTGAAGTAGCCCAGCGCTTCGCTCACGTGGCTTTCGGCCTTCGTTAGGTCGCCGACGAGGTACAGCGTCTCAGCCACGTTGAGCGTGGCGAGCGCGACCAGCTCCTCATCTTCGACGTCGCGGGCGATGGCCACCGCCTGCGCCAGCACACGCGCCGCCTGGGCCTCGTTCCCGCCCTCGAGCAGCGCGCGGCCGTAGTTGTTGAGCGCGAACGCCTCGCCCCGGCGATACCCCGAGCGACGAAAGCAGCCATACGATTCGACGAACTTGTGCTGCGCGGTATCGAGATCGTGCTTCTCGGCGGCAATGCCGCCGAGGTTCTGGAGAACGATGCCCCGCACGCGCTCATCGTGCGCGATGCGAAGCGCCCCGTTGAGCAGCACCTCGGCCTCGTCGAGATCGCCGCGGCTGCGATGCACGGCCGCGAGCGCGGACAGTGCCTCCGAATGGAGATCGTCCAGCCGTGCCTCACGAGCGGACGTGATGGCGCGCTCGGCACACGCGACCGCAAGCTCCCATTCGCATCGTGTTCGGTGCACGCTGCTTTGTCGACGAAAGGCTTCGGAGATGAGTGCGGCGTCATTCGTCGTGCGTGCGGCGCGCTGGTAATGCGTCAGGGCGCTGTCGAGAACGCCATGCTGCTCGAAGCGCAGGCCTTCATCGATGTCGTTGCGGGCGGCGAGGGGGTCGTAGACGGGGGGCATGCTCGAAACGGTGGGGGAAGTGGTATCAGTGATGACGATCGACCACCGCTCTCCGTTCTATGTGACGTTGGTCGCCCTACACCTGCTCCAGTGCCCCAGATCACACCCGGCGTTCAAGGTGCTCAGGGTGCACCCTGACTCTAGCCTTCGGCCCCGGGAGGAGCCACGATAAAGGCACCTTCCTCCTGGAGGCCCGTCATGATTCGGGCAAAGCCATTCCATTTGCTGGCCGTTGTCGCCGCTGTGGCATGCGCCACTACGCCTCGCGTGAACGTGGCGAGTGAAGATGCGGCGATCAGAGCCATCAATCGCCAGATGGAGCAAGCAGTCGCATCGAGGAACGTGGACGCCATCGCGCAACTGTACGCGACGGATGCCGTCTTCATGATTCCGAACGCGCCCGCCGCCCGCGGGCAAGCGGCAATCCGAGAAGCCTGGCGGGGGGTTCTTTCGCCCAACGCATCGCTCAGCCTCACGCCCACGAAGATCGACATCGCGAGCAGTGGCGAGCTCGCGACCGACGCCGGCACGTACACGTTCTCCTTCACCGGCGACCAGGGGCCGATTACCGACCGTGGCAAGTACCTGGTGCAGTTCCGCAAGGTCGGCACGGAGTGGAAGATCGCGCACGACATCTTCAACAGCGACCTTCAGGTACAAGCGCCGGCGCCCGCGCCGGTGACGGTGGTCGTTCTCGAGCCCGCCGGCGACGACATGACGATGAACGCTGCCGCCGGCCTCTCCTTCCAGCCGCTCGACGTGCCCGGCTTCAAGTCGGGAATGCAGGTGGCCGTGCTGCACGGCGACCCGTCTGGCAAGGGCGACTACACCATCCGCCTCAAGTTCCCCGCCGGATACACGTTCCCCGCCCACTACCATCCAAACGCCGAGCACCTAACGGTGCTCTCGGGGACGTTCCTGCTGTCGATGGGGGAGAAGGAAGGCGGAACGTTGCGTGAGTATCATCCCGGCGACTTTCTCTACATTCCGCCGAAGAAGCCGCACTATGGCGGAGCCAAAGGCGAGACGGTGATCCAGCTGCACGGGATCGGGCCGTTCGATATCAAGCTGGCCGGAGTGACTGAGTAGAACCAGGTAGTCGAGGTCGTCCAGGAGATCGAGGTGATCGAGGTGACTTCACCTGGACCACCTCGACGACCTCGGCGACCTCGACTACCTCAGCTTCTCCGCCGTCTCCGCCGACGTCCTCACCGGAATGACCTCGAAGTCGATCAGGTCGCTCCACCGGGCGGTCCACTGCGAGATCAACGCGGGATCATCGGCTTCCATGACCTGGTAGCAGAGCGTCGTGTCGAGCGTGATCCAGCTCCCCACGTAGCGAAGGCCCTCCGGCGCGAGGCGGCCCTGGTCGCGAAAGCGGCGATAGACGGGTACCGCATCGCCATTGCGGAATCGCTCGATGACCATGTAGAGCACGTCGCTTACCTCTTCCTCGACGACAGCTTCGTTCGGATGCGCTCGATCCAGCCGGGCGCATCCGGGTCGACGACGTTCACCGTCACCGCGCCGAAGTGCGATGACCCGGTGATGCGCACCAGCGGCGCCTCGGGCGCCGTCGTGCTCGGCGCGGACCGCGTGACCTCGAAGATCCCAATGAAGGGTTGGCCTTCGACCTCGATGCGGATGCCAGGGGGAACGGTGATCTCCACGTTCCCGAACAGACATCGGACCTCGATGTGCGATTCGCCGGCGCCAAGGCGGACGTTGGTGAGGTCGAGCTCGACGTTCCCCATGAACGAGACGGCACGGAACGTCCGCGGGAGAATCCAGTCGCCGTCGCGGTTGGTGCTCGACATGAATGCGACGGCGCCCCGTCGCTCGGGCACGAGCTCCTCGGCGATCACCACCGGCGATGGCCCCCGCTCGGAGGCGGGCACAGGCGGGGAGGGAGGCCGTGTCGAATTCATGAGTACCCTGACGGGGTTGCCCGGACGCGAGTTTCGCCGCCCGAATTTTGCACTGGTCGGCGGCATGGACAAGCGGCTTGTGCTCGCGATGACGGTCTTCGGCTTCGCCCTCATGGGGTGCTCTGAAGCCACCCGCCCCGAGGAGGGCGCCCTCCGTCCAGACACGACTCAGACGCCCGATACGGCGCAGCCGCCCGACACCAGCGGGATCGGACAGCGGCGGCTGATCGAGTGCCCAACGATGCAGGCATCGACCAGCTCTGCCCTGCTTGGACTGCTGGGAGGTATCGTCACCGCGGCGGGCAGCTCGATCTCGCTTCCCGCCGGCTCGCTACTGAGCGGGACGCTCATTCGCGTGACGGTGCCTGCGTCGATCTACATGGAGATCGACGTCACGGCTGACAATCTGTTGAGCTTCATCTTCCAGAGGGCGGTCACGATCACGATCGACTATTCGCGCTGCCCCACGAGCGTCACCGCAGGCAAAACGCTCACCGTCTGGCGCATCGACACGCAGACGAAGATCCTGCTCGAGAACATGCACGGCGTGAACGACCCGGGGCAGCGGAAGATATCGTTCACGACGGATCATCTGTCCGGGTACGCGATCGCTCAATGAGAATGAGGAATGAGGAGTGAGCACCATTCCTCATTGCCGCCCACCGAGCTGTTCTTTCAAAAACGCAATCACTTTCGGCCACGCGTCCGCCTGCGCGCGCGCGTTCGCGGTCGGCGTCCCACCGGTCTCGATTCTGCCGCCCGCGATGCGGGTGGATCCCGACGGGAGAAATGCCTTGCCAATGAGGTGGCCAGCGCCGGCGTAGGCCAGCAATCGATCGCGCGCGTGACCGCCGCGCTCCCCGCGCCGCTGCATGATTCGCTGCGCCATGAGCAGCGAGGGCCAGAGTTGATCCTCCTCGCCCGCGACCAACAGCAATGGTCCTCGAATCCGCTCGACGGCGATCGTCGCGCCCTCCGGCGCGCGCTGAAGCCGATTGAGGTAGTTGACGCCCGGCCTAACGGGCTGGCCGGCGGGGACCGCGACTGGGGGCATTTGCGGGACGGAAACGATCCCCTTCCCGCCGGCGGTCCACGACGAGCGCGACGCACCGGAACAAATGCAGTCCCACGCCACCGAGCTTGGCGCGTAGGCCACGACCGCCCTCACCAGCGGCGAGCGACTCGCGACGAGGAGCGCCGCCTCCGCGCCCTTCGATGTTCCGAGAATGGCAACGCCTCCGCGCGCCACCTCGGCGTGCGAATCGAGCCAGGCGAGAGCGCGCTCGAAGTACTCGAGCGGAATCTCGCCCAGTTGCGTCGGAAGGCCGTCGACTCCGAAGTACGCGAGGCTGAGCGCGCCAAACCCATTGGTCGCCAGCAGCGCCGCAACCTGGTCCGCGTATCCACCCTCCGATCCACCAAGGACGAGCACGGCCGGCGCGGGCGCGGCTGGCGGGAGATAGAGATGCCCGCGCAGCCCTCCGTCGCTTACAACCAACTCGCGCACACCCGGTCCCAGAAATGGCCGCTCGATCGACACCGAGTCGAGCCGTGCCCCGCTCGAATCCGTCAGGATCACGCTGGTAATGACGCTCGCCGCCTCACGAGTCAGAAATCGGAGGCGATCGTCGTCGTCGCCGTCGCCCCGCATGCCGCTGAAGAGGCCACCGGGACCGAGGTCTCCGAAGCTCGTGGAGAGCGGGACATCCCGCTCGAGGTCGATCGTGCCGCGTGCATCGGCGCGGTAGGTCGCGTGAGCCGTCCAGCGCCGGCCGCCATTGTCGATGACCGCGGTTTCGACGCGGACCACGCCGGCCGCTGGAAGGCCCGACGCGCGAATGGCAATGACGCGATCGATCGGCGCCACGGCGGGCACGTCCGAGATGCTGCGCGACGGCGACGTCGCACGCGAGCAGACAGGCGACGATGACGAGGCGGAGTTTCGCGGGTATCGTAGGCATACCGCTTTGACAGCGGGTGAGGGCAACCGGTTGACTGGCTTTCCCTCTGGCATCGGGTGACGGGGCGCTCATATTCGGGCATCCACCCCTATGGATCCTTCACACGGCCTCGGCAGTCGACCACGTCATCACTGGGTCGTGCGCGTCACCCATTGGGTGAACGTGCTCGCCGTCGTGCTCATGGTCGGCAGCGGGCTCCGCATCTTCAACGCCTACCCCGGATTCGCTCGAAAGGGCGAGACCTTTTGCTGTTATCCCTTCGAAGGCGATCCGGTCCCCGCCTGGATGACATTTGGCGGCTGGCTCGCCGGCGGGCGTAACTGGCATTTCGCGGCGATGTGGCTGCTGGTGGTGAACGGTCTCATCTACGTCGCGTTCATCTATCTGCACGGCGAGTGGCGGGACCTCGTGCCCAGGCGCGGACATGGCCGCGACTCCTGGGAGATGGTCAAGTTCTATCTGTTCCTCCGCAAGACTCATCCGAGACAGGGGAAGCACAACGCGCTGCAGCGCGGCACCTACTTCGCGATGCCGATCGTCGGCCTCGTGCTCGTGCTCACCGGACTGGCGATCTGGAAGCCGGTGCAGCTCGGCCTGATCACAACGGTGTTCGGAGGCTACGTGTGGGCGAGATACTGGCACTTCGTCGCCACCTGGGTGCTCGTTCTCTTGTCCGTCGTGCACGTGTTCATGGTGCTCGCCGTCGACCCGTACTCGATCCGCGCCATGGTGACGGGACGCTATAAGGACTCGTGGTCTCCCGAAACGCGCAACGCGAGGCCATTCGTTCACCTCTTGCCGCGCCGAAGCTCGGCTGCCGACTTGGATGAGCAACCGGAGCAACCATGAAAGACGATCGTGAGGCATCACGCTTCCTGGATCGCCGGGCATTCATCCAGCTGACCGGCGCCACCGTGACCACGGCATTGCTCGGCTGCGATGGACGCGGCCCAGGCGACGCACAGAAGGTGTTGCGGTGGGCGGAAGGCAGGAATGAAGGCGTCGAGCGCGCGCTCTTTCGACACACGTCGATGGACCGCGCCTCGAGCGGCGCGAAGCTCGCCGGGGAAGCGTTCCCGGTGTATTACGTGTCGAAAACGCTCCCGGTGTGGGACGCATCGGTGCGGGGCCCGTGGGCGCTCCAGGTCAGTGGACTCGTCAGGCGCCCACTCGCGCTCTCCCTCGACGACTTGCTCAAGCTCAAGCACACTCGCCACCGGGTGAACCACTACTGCGTGGAAGGATGGACGGCGGTCGCCGAGTGGGGGGGCGTGCGGGTATCGGAGCTGGCGCGCCTGGCGGGCGTGACGGCAGACGCGAAGTACGTCGACTTTCAATCGTTCGACGACGGCTATCACGAAAGCTGGGACATCGACAGCGCGCTCCATCGTCAGACGCTGATCGCGTACGCGATGGACGGCCGCCTGCTCGAGCCGGCCCACGGCGCGCCGGCTCGGCTGCATTCACCAATCAAGCTCGGCTACAAGAGCACGAAGTTCCTGACGCGCGTGGTCTTCATGCCGGAGCGCAACGGCGGCTATTGGAGTGATCAGGGCTACGAGTGGTACGCCGGGACCTAGCCGCTAGATCGGTCGGAAGAGCTCCTCGAGTGGCATCTCGAACGGCTCGGTAGCGCCGTTAGGCCTCCAGACGAGGCACTCGTTCTCCGTGCGCGGGAAGAGGTCGACCTGCGTCCAGACCTCGGCGCCGCGATTCTCGGCGTCGATGACCCAGTAGAGCGGAACGCCGACGTCCTGGTACAGGTGGCGCTTCGTGAACCGGTCGGCCCGGACGCTGCTCGGGCTCAGGACCTCAATGGCCAGGTGCAGCGTCGTCACCTTTGACCAGTTCAGCGTGCGCGCTTCCTCGGTGGGCACGACAAAGACATCCGGCTGGACGAGCGTGTCCGGCCCCCACGAAATGTCGGAGGGGGAGGCGAACGCGTGCCCGACACGTTCGCGCTCCACGTAGGACCGGAGCGCGACGAGAAGGCGAGCGACAACCTCCTGGTGCCACAGGCGCGGCGCGGGCGTCACCAGCAGCTCGCCGTGCACGGTCTCGTACCGCGGCCAGTGGCGCGTCTCGTCGATGAGCTCGCGCACCATCTCAGCGGTGTGGTACAACGGGGCAGCCATGCCCATAGTCTCGCCTCGGCGGCAGCGGGGATGCAAGAGTGTTGCACCCCACACGCTGCTGGCTACCCGCCGCCGCTACGTCATTGGCGTGTTTCCGCTCTAGGCAAAACGCTTCAACGAGCGCTCGCGCGCCTTCTGTGCCTCGATGTCGCGATTGCGCGGAGGAGCGTTCGTCTTCAGGGAGGCGATGAGGCGATTCGCTGCGTCGGTCACCTCTTCGACGGCGAGATTGAACGCGGCTTCGTTCGCCTTCGATGGCCGCGTGCTGCCGCTCAGCTTCCGAACGAACTGGAGCGCCGACGCGCGGACCTCATCCTCGGTGGCGGGCGGCTCGAAGTTGGCGAGTGTCTTGATGTTCCGGCACATATGCAGTGATTTGGCGGGAAATGGACCCGGGCTCTTCTCGAAACTATCGCGCGAGCGCGGGGCTGCCTACTCCCTCGACAGTACGGGCGACGCCAGCAGGGCCCGAAAGCGCCTCACGTCCCCGACGCGCGGAATGTTGTTGAACATGATGTAGCATTCCCCGCGATCAGGAATCCATCGGCGAATCTGCTCGAGCTCATCATCGGTGTACGATGCGTAATGGCTCTTGTTCCCGTGCAGACGCCAGTAGGTGAGCTCCGGAGTCAGTGAGGGGCGTATGAACGGGTCCACGGCGTGCACGAGATCCAGATCTCTGCACAGGCTGAGCACGACGTCGTCCGCCCAGGGACCGCGCGGCTCCCAGAGGTATCGCACGCCCTCCTCGCGTCCGATCGTGGCAAAGAACCGCCGCATCGCGTCAATGTTCTCTGGCGTTTGACGAAAGCTTGCCGGACACTGGAACAGGATCGCCGTCGCCCGAAGAATGCGTGCGGCCTCCAGCGTCGTCCGCCAGGCGCCGAGGACCGTCTCGTTCACGCGAAAGCCGCCGGCCTCGGCCCTCGCGCGCTCGTCGAACGGCCGCCGCAGTCGCCGATAGGTGCGGCTGGTGCCGAAGTGGGTGATCACCTGCCACGCCTTCATCGTGAATTCGAACGGGTCGGGCGCCCTCGCCCGCCACCGCTGGAGGGTTGCCGGCGGCGGCGGGTCGTAGAAGGTCTGCTGCGCCTCCACGACCTCGAACTGCCTGACGTATGCGGCGGCTCCGATGGTGAAGCCGCACATCCCGAGCTTGATCGCCACGTCGGGTCATAATGCAAATAGCGGGCGTTCCAGGGTTGACGTGGCGCCCCGGAGTAGTGATGTTGCCGATGCGCGGCGATTTCCCCGATTTGACGGGCCGCGCACGGGAGCAATCCCGCACGAACCGTCTAAGTCGCGGCGAAACGGCCTGCGACTCCTCGGAGTCGCAGGCCGTTTTCTCGTGAGGCGGGGGACCTCAACTGAAGGACACGATCCATGGCAATCGCGACACGACCTCGCCCCGCTACCCGCACCGCCCTCCATGTCTTCACGTCGGAGTCGGTCTCCGAAGGTCACCCCGACAAGGTGTGCGACTTCATCGCCGACAGCGTGCTCGATGCGCACCTCGAGCAGGACCCCACCGCGCGCGTCGCGTGCGAAGTCCTCTGCAAGGCGGGCAACGTCGTCCTGGCGGGGGAGATCACCTCGAGCGCGCGCGTCGATCACGAGAAGCTCGCTCGCGCGGCCATCCGTTCGATCGGCTACGTCGACCCCGCTGAGGCGTTCCACGCCGATGGCGTGCGCGTGACGCAGCTCATCTCGCACCAGGCGCAGGAGATCAAGCAAGGCGTCGACGTCGGCGGCGCCGGCGATCAGGGGCTCATGTTCGGCTATGCGACCGATGAGACCGACGCGCTGATGCCGCTCCCGATTCTGCTTGCGCACGCGCTGGCGGCCCGACTGGCGGCAGACCGGAGGTCGGGCAAGGCACCCTGGTTGCGACCCGATGCGAAGACGCAGGTCTCGGTCGCGTACGACTCGTCAGGCTTCCCCGCCGAGGTGCGCACCGTGCTCGTGTCTGCCCAGCACGCGCCCGACGTGACGCAGGTGGCGATTCGCGAGTACCTCACCGACTCGCTCATTCCCGACGTGCTCGGCGAGTGGCATCACGAGAACCTCGCGATCCTGGTCAACCCCACTGGGAGCTTCGTAGAGGGTGGCCCGTCGACCGACTGCGGCGTCACCGGTCGCAAGATCATCGTCGACACGTACGGCGGCGCGGCGCGCCACGGCGGCGGCGCGTTCAGCGGGAAGGATCCGTCGAAGGTGGATCGGAGCGGCGCGTACTTCGGTCGCTACGTCGCCCGACAGGTGGTGCGCGAGGGCCTCGCGCACCGGTGCGAGGTGCAGGTGGCCTATGCGATCGGCCGTCCGCGGCCGGTGTCCGTCAGCGTGGAGACGTTTGGAACGGGCAATCCACTGCGGGCCGAGCGGTACGTCGCCGACAAATTCGATTTCAGGCCGAACGCGATCATCGAGCGCCTCGACCTGCGGCGGCCGATTTATCGTGAGACGACGAACTACGGTCACTTTGGGCGTCCGTAGTCTACCCTGGGAAAGCTGAACATCCTGAGGCCGGCATCCAGGTTCGAAGTTGGGACGCGGATTCAGCGGATCAGGCGGATTATTCCTGGCGCCAAAAACTGTCCTCGCGCAACCCGAAGGTTGGGGGGAGGGGGACTTCCCCCGGTTTAAGTGGACACCTCAACCGCCTCGAGAGAGATTCGAGGCAGGAGGTGTGAAATGAAAAAGAAACGGGGACGAACAGCGTACACGGACGAGTTTCGGCGTGAGGCGGTGCGACTCGTGGAGGCCCTCCCGACCAGCTGGCGGATATTGCGCGCGACCTCGGGGTGAACCCGGAGATCCTTGCGGATTTGGCGACGGCGGGCCGAAGCCGATCGCGACGGGCCGATTGTGCCGCCGACGCGGGTGCTCTCGCTCGAGGAGGAGAATCGCCGGCTGCGGCAGGAGAACGCCCGGCTCGCCGAGGAGCGCGACATCCTAAAAAAAGCGACGGCCTTCTTCGCCAGGGATGCACGATGAGGTTCGTGTTCATCCGCGCGCACGCCCGCATCTTCCACATCACCACGATGTGTCGGGTGCTGGAGGTGTCGAGGGCCGGCTACTACGCCTGGCGTGCGCGTCCGCTCGCGGAGCGGGTCCAGGAGGACCGTCGCCTCCGGGACAGATTCGGCAGGTGCATGCGGAGGTGCACGGGCGTACGGGAGTCCGCGCGTGCATCAGGAGCTGCGGGCGCTGGGCATTCGGTGCGGGAAGCATTGCGTCGCGCGGCTGATGCGGGCGGCGGGGATTCGCGCCAAGAGTGCGCGGCGCTTTCGCGTCACCACGCAATCGGATCACGCCGAGCGGGTGGCGCCCAACGTGCTCGCGCGGCAGTTCGGGGTCGAGGCCGCGGGCGCGCCGGACCGCGTGTGGGTGGCGGACCTCACCTACATCGCCACGCGCGAGGGTTGGCTCTATCTCGCCGTCATTCTCGATCTGGCGACGCGCCGCGTGGTAGGCTGGGCGCTCCGCACGCGCGTGGACCAGGAGCTCGCGCTCGCCGCGCTCCGCATGGCCCTCACGCATCGCGGCGCCCGCGGGGGCCTGCATCATTCCGATCGCGGCGTGCAATACGCGAGTGGCGCCTACCAAACGCTCCTCCGCGCGGCCGGCTTTACGCCGAGCATGAGTCGGGTGGGTAATTGCTGGGACAACGCGGTCGCCGAGAGTTTCTTTGCGACACTGACGAAGGAACTGCTCGTCGATGGCGTCTTCTCCAGTCGCGAGCAGGCGAGTCGTGAGCTCTTCGCGTTCATTGAGATCTGGTACAATCGGAAGCGACGGCATTCCGCGTTAGGGTATCGTACGCCCGTCGAGGCTGAGATGAGTTACAACGCGCTAGTTAACCCCAGTGTCTACAAAACCCGGGGAAG
>CAWBOC010000009.1:0-1020910 GCA_963790305.1 uncultured Gemmatimonadaceae bacterium | reverse complement strand
GGCGGACGAGGCGGGCGATTGCGGCCCTGCGCTTCGCGTCGTCGTTGGCGCGCTTGATTGCCGGAACGAGGGAGCCGAAGGAGGATCGCGACGTAGGTCAGCCCCACGGCGAGATACTGGTAGCGTCGGCCGCCGTAGCCGTCGACACTGGCCATGATCCGCTTCCCCATGAACCATCCGATGCCGACGACGATCGGGAGTCGCAGGAAGGGGAAGATGATCACCCCGGCCGCGAGTGCGGCGGCGCCGAGCAGGGTGGTGAGCGCCCCCTGAATGACGGCGCGCTGCATGGCCGCCGCGCCGACACCGCGCTGAATGACTTCCGAACTGGGGACGGCCCTTGGCGCAGATGGGTCGCTCGTTGAGGGCGAAGTACTGGGTGCGCATCGGCGCTCGGCACTCCGAGCACCACATGGCCGGACTAGGCGGCGGCGAGGGAAGGTCGCTGGTTGGCAGGGCGGACACGGGATTCCTGCGAAATGGGACTGGTCAGGTGGCCTTCCCAGGGACGCGCGCGGGCTGGTGGCGCAACCGTTTCGATCGACAGGCTCGAGGGGAACAATCCCCACCCGAGTCGGGCGGTGCAGCGCTAGAGAGCGCCGGACAGCCAGTGCATGAGGTTCAGCAGGAACTGGCGTTCTGAGGCGCTCTCGATCGCTCATCCCCATGGGCCGCCGCTCCGGTCCTGAGACTTGCGCCGAGAACATGGCGGCTTCGCCGAAGACAGCGACGCGCCCGCGGCCCTGCGTGATCACCGCCCCGAAGCATTCCCGCGCCCGATGTTCGCGGCGTCAATCGCGAGAACTGCCACGCGACCTGAGGCATCAGCACATTGGTCGTCGGTGGAAGCCGGAGCAGCGTGTCGACAGGCACCGTCGTGCGGAACGCGCTTCCGGTAAAGGTCGCCACGGAATCGATGCGCTCGGCTTGCGAGCGTCCGTTGATGATCGCGTGGTCGCCGAGCGATCGCGATGACCGGTGAAAAATGATGGTGCCGGCATCTCCAGCGGAGTCCTGCGCGAACCCGTTGACGAAGAACACGCCGAATGCGGCAGCGAGGTGATCGACCGCGCCGGGAAAGGGCATGTGGTCGGCGATGAGGAAGAGCGATCCGCCGGCGGCGACCCAGTCGCGCACGGCGGTGATCTCGTCAGGCGTGAAGGCGGATGGCGTCGGCAGCTCCCAGTCGTCGCGATTACGTTCGTGCAGCGCGTTGGCGATGACGAGCACGCGGGCGCCATCGAGTCCGTTCCTGGTGAGCGGCGCCTTGTTCGAGCGCACGACGTAGCCGTCGCGGCGGAGCAGGCGGGCGAACGCGAGATAGCGCCCCTCGGCGGTGTGGAAGTTCGCATGCGCCTCATTGATCAGCACGACAGGACCGCGACCCTCGGGGTACGCCGGCCGGGCGATGCGCGGATTGAAGGTCGTGTCCGATACTTGCTGCGCCGCGGCGGGGAGGGCGATCGCGCTCGCGGCTGCCAGCGCACACAGCGATCGGAAGGATGCGAGACTCTGGATCATTGGGCCGTAGCCATTGTTAGTTCGAGCTATCCAGCTTCCGTAGTCGCTCTAGGTACTGATCCGCGAGGCGCTCGTTCCCCAATTTCGCTGCCACGCGCGCACGCAGCTCGAGGCTCGGCCGCAGGTACATTGGGTACCCGATGGGCTCCGTCGCGTCGAGGTACGTTGCGACCCGAAGCGCTTCCTCGAACCTCCCGCGATTGTAGAGCAGCTGCGCGTGCAGTAGGCGCTCCGGTCCGAGGGACTCCCAAGGCCACCACCCCAGCGCAGCGCGGCGCGCAAGCGGTCGCAACGTTCCGAGAATTGCCAGTGCCGCGGTGGTGTCACCTTCGAGCAGGTGCATCCGCACGGCGACGGAACGTGCCAAGCGATGATCACGCGGGGTTTGGGATGAATCGGCCTTGAGTTGCAGAGCGCGAACAACGTCACGAACGCGTGCGACACTTCCGCGATGCGCCTCGAAGTATCCCAGCTGCCAGAGTGTACTGGCGGACGCTTTGTCATAACCCAGCGACGCAGCCGAATCCGCCACGGCCCGTGCTTGACGCTGAAAGCCGTCGCCGGCCGCGGCGCCTGCCAGGATTGGAATCCGCAGGCGATAGTCCAGACCCGTCGCGCCTTTCTCCCCTAACGACGTCGGCGTTTCGGCTGCTCGTCCCGTCCCAATGAGCTGAGCCTGAAGTCCCAGCAAAGCGCCAAACCGTACGCGAATGGGCGGAGCGGTCGTCGCAATGACCGCGCGAAACGCGGCGAGTGCGCACGCCGGGTTTGCAGCCCGGCCCCCGAGAACCTTGCCGACAGAAAGCACCGCCTCGTGATCGCGGGTTACCGCCTCACGCCAGTCGATGGCGCCTGGCCCACGCGCGACACAGCGGAACATGAGATCGCGCGCCATGACGTGGGTGGTATCGGCGCCGGCGCTGCGCAGCTCCCGCTGCAATTGTGTCGCACGCTGAACGTCTCCGTCGCGAAGCGCGAGCTCTTCGAGGAGGACAAGTGCGGGAGCGAAGTCGTGATCGATCGTCCGCGCGCGCTCAAGCGCCGAGCGAGCGAGGGAGTCCGCGGCCCACTCGTTGGGCAGGAGGCGCGAGTACGTCTCCCCGAGCAGTGTCCACGTCTCCGCCGCTTCCGAGTCCTGCTGCAATGCCCGCCGCAGAAAGGCGAGCGCAGAGTCTGCATCACCCTCGAGGTACGCCTGCAACCCGCGCGCGACGGCCGCGTGCGCGGGGGTGAGGGATGGCGCGCTTCGCAAGGCAGTGGTGATGAGCGCGACACCCGCGCCGACGTCACTCAGCCACGCGGCGGTATAGGCTCCCCGCAACGCCGCGAGGGCGAATGCGGAGTCATCATGAATCGCGGCGCCATAATGCGGCAGCGCAGCGGCGAATTGCATACGTCGGTACTCGCGCTCGCCCTGCAGGAAATTCGCGACGGCAGCAGGCCGCCGATCCCTCAGCGCCGTGACATTGATCTTCCCACCAGGCGCGACCAGATCGGGGAGAAGCCCCTGCACGGCGGCGAGGCCAAGCTGCGGGACCGACACGGAGGAGACAGGTCCGGAACGCTCGACCAATCGTATCGTCGAATCGCGAGCTACGTTGTGCAGACGAAGCAGCACCCTGACGGAATCGGGCCGCCGAAGAATCGACCCGTCGATGAAATAGGCGGCTCCTGCGTCACGAGCGAGCTCGAGAGCGAGACGCGTATCGAGACGGCCCCCACGCGCCCGCTGTGCCGGTGTGAGGAGCTCCCAGCCGTCGGTCCATTTCAGCGGACGGGTGCCGTCGAGCGCGTATCCGATGAACATCGCGACCTCTTCCCCCGCGGCGCTGCCTGACCCGCCGCCTGACTGATTCAAGGGGAACACGACGATCCGATTGGCGTCGAGGACGGGTTTGCGGACGGAGAGAAAGATCGCCGTCGCCACGACAAGCGCACTCGCACCGGCCGCTGCAGCGATCATTGCGCGCGAGCGCTTCGGACGAGGGGGCTCGGACAGCTCCGGAGGCTCGGCGATTCCCGCTTCGAGCGCTTCGATGAACTGCGTTGCGGTGGCGAACCGGTCGGCGGGGACCTTCGCCAGGGCTCGCTGAATGGCGGTCTCCACGCCGCGCGGAATCGAAGGTCGAATGACGCGAATCGATCGCGGCGTGTCGACACAGAGGCGCGCGATGACTGCCTGGGGCGAGGGCCCCGTGAAGGGTGGCTCGCCGACCAGCATCTCGTACACGACGCTGCCGAGCGAATACACATTACTTCGCCCATCGAGCTTGCGATCGCCCGCGGCCTGCTCCGGGCTCATGTACTCCGGCGTCCCAACGATGACGTTGGAGTCCGTGATCCGATCGCGCGATAGCACCGTGATGGGGCGTGCGATCCCGAAGTCGGCGACGAGCGTGGAGTCGCCCTGCAGGAGGATGTTCCCGGGCTTTATGTCGCGGTGGATCACCTCTGCGGCATGTGCGTAATCGAGGGCGGCGGCGACGGAGCGGGCGATGTCGAGCGCATCGTCGAGCGCCATGTGCCGCTCGCGCGCAATCCGCGTTCGCAGCGTCTCGCCGTCGACGTATGGCATCGTGAAATACCGACGCCCTGCGGCCGAGCCGACCTCGAGCAACGAGAGAATGTTCGGGTGGCGGAGTCGCCCGGCGATGTCGATTTCGCGCTGAAAGCGAGCGTTCCCGAGTGCGACCGCGTACCCAGGCCGGAGCACCTTTATCGCGACATTGCCACCGGCGCGCAGGTCGGTGGCGAGATAGACATAGGCCGAGCCGCCGTAGCCGATCTCGCGACGAATCTGGTACCGGTCGCGCAGGGCGGCGACCAGCTCCTCGAATTGAGCGGACTCGTCGCCGTCCGCGTCAAAGCGATTCAGCCGTTCGCCGGCGTCGGGACTGGCTGGGCTGCGGTTTCCGGAATCGGCAGGCATGCCTCTCCTGAAGCGCAGGACGGTCGCGCGAGCTCCTACCATATGAGGTGAGTGGGGCCACCGCCAGTCGCCTAGCCTGCTCATAACGATCGAGGAGGGGAGCGACAGGGCGCTGGCGCCGCGCGCCTGGAATCCGTATGGTTGAGGCCACGTCGCAAGGCCGCCGCCACTCACCCATAAGGGGCCATGCACGTGCCTGGCCGAAGCCGGCAGCATTGCAGATCGCGACTCTTGACCGTCGTCGTCGGCGCCATTGCGCTCTCCGCGGCTGGCAACTGTCCCGCGTGCTCGTCGCCTGACGACAGCGATCCTCTCGACCGAGTCGCGCGGGTGCACGTCATCCCGCCTAACGTCTCGGCGCGACCGGGGGAGTCGTTCATGCTGCGGGCGCGCGTGATCGACGACCGCGGACACGCCGTGTCGAAGGACCAGCTGAAGGACGTGAAATGGGTCCGCACCGACGATCCTTCTTCGTCGACCGCGGGGGAGACGCTGGTGGTCACCGGGCCCACGACCTCGCTGTCCTACGACGTGAGCTATCCGGGGGCTGAAGGAACGCGGGTCGTGGTGAACGTGGCCGCGCCCACGAGTCCGTCAGTGATCGACTGGGTGAGCGCGAAGCACCTGGCCAACGGATCGCCCGCCATCATCCTCGTCGACGGCAAGACGGAGCTCCCCTTGAGCGACACCCTGATCGGCGTGGCCGGCGTCGCCGCGCTCGATTACCTCACGTGCTACCCCGAGGAGACGCACTGTGGCGAGGTCACGCTCTTCTCGCCGACGCAGGGTGTACACCGTCTGAGCGACATCGATTTTACCGGCGCGTGCGAGACCGTAGAGTTCGTCGACGACGCCCCAGTCGTGGCGGGTTGCCGTCCGAAAGAATCGGCGCCTCCCGGACTGCGCATACTCAAGACGGCGCTGTACGTCCTGGGGGTTCATTGTCCCGGCGATCCCGAGCCTAGCGCGACTGCTGTCACGGAGACGATGGTCGCGACACCACTCACCGACGAGGGGCGCGTCGAGGTCGACCTCAAGTATGCACGCCGCGTTCTCGATCGCGGCTACAGTGGGATCACTCTCCAGACGAGCATCGAGGTCCTCGGCGGAGAGGAGTTCTACATTAAGCTCGGCGAAGGCAACCTGTGCAGCGGGGCGCCGGAACCGGTGAAGGAGCGGCTCGCGGCCCTGGGCATCACAATGTCGCCCGGCACAATCACAGTCGTCTACGTCACCGGCATCCTCGCGCAGGACTTCCAAGAATGGTACGGCAATGCTTTGACCTGCCGCTGGGATTCTGCTGCGGGCAGTATCGTCATCGTTTCGTGGGCCAAGTGGCAGCCATCACTGCTCGCGCACGAGCTCATGCACGCGCTCGGGCCTTGGGAGGACCACCCCTTTGGACATACGATCGGCGTCCAAGGCTTCACTCCGCAGAACATCATGGCCGACGGTGAAGATCCGACCACGCCGGATCCACGCTCGCTGCTGACACTCGGCCAGTCTTTTCGATTCAACCTCGATGCGAAGGCGCTGGTTCACCGGTCGGGTATGGAGTCGGGGACGCGAACCTTCCCATGTCAGGGCGTGACGTCGACCGACGACGCGCCCTGTCCCACCCTCACGAAGGACGTAGTGCGCCCATGACTCGCTCGATCGGTCTCGTGCTGTTCGCAGCCGCGTTCCTGGCGTGCAGAGCGGAACGCACGGACCCTGTGGAGGAAGCGATCCGACGCTGGGTACACTGCGATGAGTGTACGAACGGAGAGCGCGAGGCCGTGCAAGCGCTCGGCAGCCGCGCCGTGCCGAGGCTGAAGCAGCTGCTGCGAGACGGACCGCCCGCCGACTGGCGGTCGAACATGACAGCGAAGTTCAGATCCGTGTACGCCACAGCGGCGGATACGGGTGCGCCGTCGGCGGCCACTGCGCCTGCAGTGTATATCCAGCGAGCCCTCGACAATTACGTGGCCAACGTCCAGAAGCGGGCAGCCATCAGTCTCAAGGACATTGACACCCAGGAAAGCCTGAATGCATTGAACGGCGCGGCGACGGCGGTGATGCGCGCGGACGTCGCGGCGATGATCGGTGGCCCGGCAACGGCAGCGGACTCGTTTCCGGGATCGGTGGACCCGGATAACATTTGGATCGGCGACACAATCATTGTGCGTCCGCCCGCCTACCAGCCGTTCACAGGTGATGAGCGCGGGTCGCTCGACGGCGCGCCCTTCGTCAGAGACACGCTGCACCTCTCGGGGAATACCGCGGCATTCCGTTTTCTCGCTGCGCGACCGGGGCAGCGGATTCTCACCGTCCGCAACGTGGGCAATACCGTTGACAGCCAACACACCCGGGTGCTCGTCGAGAGCTCGTTGGACGCCAACGATCGGCTCACGGCCTCTTGCACCACGGACACTTGTCTGACGACACGTGCACCGCGCTACACGGCCGTGACATCTCCCATTAAAGCCGTGCTTTCGTTATGGCGAACGACGTCGCGTCCAGACACGCTGGATCTGGTCACGTTCCGCCCGACGGATTCCCTCTCCATAACTGCCGCGGTCCACTGGACGCCATCATTGGCGAACGTCGATTTGCGGTGGGTCGAGTGCACCACGTGGGAGGACCGCGGGAACACTGATGGTGCGACTACGACCGAACGACCGGAAAGCACGACCGTCAACATTCCACCTCTCCAGTGTTGGGCGCTTCTGGTCCTCCTACGTCCGCAGCCGCAGACTTCCCGAGTGACGGCGTACCTTCAGGTGACGCCGTGAATCGGGCTGCTTCAGAGATCGCTCCCTGCTCCTCTTTGACTGGAGGACGACGATGACGTGGGAAAGAATTCTGCTCGTGATCCTGACGATCGCGGTGATCGTGCTAGGCGTCGTGTCGTGCAACCTGAACAACCACATCGTAGCGATCAACGAGAACGGCCGGGAGCTGACCGGATGGGCAGAGGTGGGCGCGAAGTGGGCACAGCACGTCAACAAGGATCACGTAACGCACGAGGGCGAGGCCCCGAGCCACATTCCGCCGCCTGACGACCCGCCGCCGAGGTGGCAGTAGCCGACATTGGAGGCAGTACCGGCCCGCGAGGCTCAGCGACCCTGATGCCTCGCGGGTAGATGCGGCAGCGTGATACCTTATCCGGATGTCACAGTCCGTCTCAGATACCACGCCCTCTGACGCCGCACCGGCGCGCGCGCGCGATTTCATTCGTGAGATGGTGGCCGAGGACGTCGCGGCCGACCGCTTTGGCCGGCAGATCGCCACGCGCTTTCCGCCGGAGCCGAACGGCTTTCCGCACCTCGGCCACGTGAAGTCGATCTGCCTCAACTTCGGCATCAAGGAGGAGTTCGGCGGCCGCTGCAACCTGCGGTTCGACGACACCAACCCCGAGACGGAAGACATCAGGTACGTCGAGGCGATCAAGAACGACATCAAGTGGCTCGGCTTCCAGTGGGACGAGGAGCTGTACACGAGCGACTACTTCGCCAAGCTGTACGAGTTCGCCGAGCTGCTCGTGAAGAAAGGATCGGCGTACGTGGACTCGCAGACGAGCGAGCAGATTCGCGAGGCGCGCGGCACGGTCATGGTGCCGGGGACGAACAGCCCGCATCGCGGCCGTTCGGTGGACGAGAACCTCGACCTGCTGCGCCGCATGCGGGCTGGCGAGTTCCCGGATGGCGCGCACGTCCTGCGCGCGAAGATCGACATGACGCATGCGAACATGGTGATGCGCGACCCGGTGCTGCTGCGCATCCGTCACGCGCATCACTATCGGCAGGGCGACGCGTGGTGTCTGTATCCCCTCTATGACTTCGCGCACCCGTTGTCGGACGCGATCGAGAGCATCACGCACTCGTTGTGCACGCTGGAGTTCAAGGACAACAACGACATCTACCGGTGGCTGATGCGCGAGTGCGGCATCGAGCGTCCGCCGGAGCAGACCGAGTTCTCGCGCCTCGACCTCGAGTACACGGTGATGAGCAAGCGGAAGCTGCTGCGCCTGGTGAATGCGGGCGTCGTGGAGGGGTGGGACGACCCGCGCATGCCGACGGTGTCGGGGCTGCGCCGGCGGGGCGTGACGCCCGAGGGGCTGCGCGACTTCGTCACCACGGCCGGGGTCTCGCGAAAGCCGCAGCGCACCGAGCTGGCGACGCTCGAGCATGCGATCCGGAACGATCTCAACATGCGGGTGCCGCGGGTGATGTGCGTCGTGCGTCCCCTCAAGGTGGTGATCACGAACTATCCGGAAGGGCAGGTCGAGCAGCTGGACGCGCCCTACTACCCGCACGATGTGCCGAAGACGGGATCGCGATCGGTGCCCTTCTCGCGCGAGCTGTACATCGAGCGCGACGATTTCATGGAGACCCCGCCGAAGAAGTTCTTCCGCCTGGCGCCCGGCCGCGAAGTGCGTCTGCGCTACGGGTATTTCATTACGTGCCAGGAAGCCGTGAAGAATTCAGCGGGAGAGATCGTCGAGCTGCGCTGCACGTACGATCCGGCGACGCGCGGCGGCGACTCACCGGACGGGCGCAAGGTGCAGGGGACCATTCACTGGGTCTCGGCGCCGCATGCGCTCGACGTGACGCTCAGGCTCTACGACAAGCTGTTCACGGTGCCGGAGCCGGATGCAGGCGAGGGCGACGTGCTGGATCTGGTGAATCCGGAGTCGTTGACGATCGTTCCCGGGGCGAAGATCGAGCCGAGTGTGGGGAATGACCCGTTAGGCTCGCGCTATCAGTTCGAGCGGACGGCCTACTTCATCTCGGATCCGGCTGATTCGGAGCCTGGCGCCCTCGTGTTCAACCGGACGGTGACGCTGCGCGACAGCTGGGCTAAGGCGCAGGCACAGAAGTAGCGAGTCGTCATGGGATGGTGGTGCCCTGGAAGGCCCACACCATCCACCGCCGGTCGCGCTTCACCCAGGTGCCGGTGAAGAGTGCGCGGCGATCGAACGGCTTCCCCTCCGCGTCGCGACCTCGAGACCGGTTGATCCCCGTTATGATCGCGGTGTTCCCGTCGATTCTGACATTGGGCTCGAGAAGCTCGATCGATTCGATCACCGTCTTGTCGACCCTGATCGATTCGAGATACTGACTCTTCGTCTGAAACGTGCCGGTGCTGGCGGAGGCCGCCGTGGCATCGTCGGTGAGGGTGCGCTCGAACCAGGCGATGTCCTTCCGAATGCGAGCGTCGTTCCAATCGTTCTCGAGGTAGAGCAGAACCGCTGCATCGGTGAGCGCGTGTCCTGCGTTTCCGACGACCTGCCAGCGACCTCCGCGCTTCTCGAGTATGTGCACGCTGCGGAAGTAGGAGGTCTGTTCCTTTCCCTCGACTGTGGCGGTGGTCGTCGCGCGGTGAGTGATGACCGCGCTCGCCGGCGTGCAGGTGATGAGGTAATTGTCGTACATCGCGACTGGTGGCGTTTGTCCGCTCGCCCGCGCGCGCTCGGCGGCGCGGACGGCGGCGTCAATCGTCGCCGCCTTGTTCTGCGAGCCGTTGATGTCGGAGGAGGCGAAGTCGTCAGCGAAGATGGCGTTGAGCTGCGCGCGATCTCCTCGGCGAGTTGCCTCTGCCCACGCTCTGTCGAGCTCGCGGAGCTTCGCCTTCTCGGTGTCGCTGCACTGCTGAGAGAGTGATGGGGACGCGACGACGGTCATCATCACCGCGAGGAGAGAGGCTCTCATTTCGACATGCTCCGCTCGTCGGCCGTCGGTCCGTAGAGCTGCGGAATGGGAACGTCGAGCAGTCGAAGGTAGACGGTGAGCTGGCCGCGGTGGTGCACGAAGTGGTTGATCGTATTGCGGAGCGCGTCGAGACGCACCGCCGTGTCGTAGATGTCCGCGCCCGCGCGAACGTTCCAGCTCCCCTCGAAGGCCGTATCCTTTGCGTCGGACAATGTTCGACGCAAGTCGGCGACGTTAGCGTCGAACTCCCGCAGCAGCGTGTCGGTGGACTCGAAGGTGTAGCCGGGTCCCGCCGCGAGATCGAGATCGATGCCCCTCACGATGTCGGCCATGATCTTCGGCATTCTGCACACGAGCTGGGTGAGATGTCCGAGCGCCGATGATTTCGGATGCGGCTTCCATGGCCCTTTCTCACTCGGTACGCGCTCGATCAGGCGGCGACTCGATGTGAACTCGTCGTCGACCTCTTTCAGAAATGATCGTCCGATGGTCACGGTCGCTCTATCTCGGTTCGTTAGGTTCGCTGGGGGCCGCCAGAGGCAACGAGAGGGTGAAGACGGATCCGACACCCGGCGCGCTCGAGGCGGTGAGATCACCGCCCATCCCGCGCGCGAGCTCGCGGCTGATCGGCATGCCGAGTCCGGTCCCTTTGTGTTCACGAGCGAGAGGGTTATCGAACTGCACGTAAGGCTCGAACACCAGCTCCAGCTCTTTGGGCGACATGCCGACGCCGGTATCGCGGACGGAGAAGGCGCCAACGTCCGGGCCGAGCACCGACGTTTCGACGGTAATCCGCCCCTCCAGCGGCGTGAACTTTGTGGCGTTCGACAGAATGTTCAGGAGGATCTGCACGACCTTCTGCTTGTCGGCGTGGAAGACGAGCTTGGGATCGCAGCCATCGCACTGGTACGCGAGACGCTTCGCCGCCCGCTGCGGCGCCGTCAGCGAGTCGACGACGTCGAGTACCTCGCGCGCCCAGAAGTCGCCGATGTGGTACGTCACCTTGCCCGCTTCGACCTTGGCGTGCAGCAGAACCGCCTCGATGAGGCCGAGCAGAATGCTGCTGGCTCTTGGCGATCCGTCGCAGGTAGTTCAGCTGCCCCTCGGATGCCGGCGTCGGAATGCCTTCGAGCATGAGCTGAGCATATCCGCCGATGGCGTTGAGCGGTGTGCGCAGCTCATGGCTCATCATCGCCAGGAAATCAGCCTTCGCCTTGTTCGCACGCTTCGTTTCATCGAGCGCGGCATTGAGCGCGGCCTGGAGGCGCTTTTGATCCTCGATGTCGGTCGTGCAGCCGAACCATTGTGTGATCCGCCCGTTCGCGTCGCGCGCGGCGTTGGCGCGAACGAGGTGCCAGCGAAAATCACCTGTTGCGGCCGAGAAGACGCGAAATTCCACATCGTATGGATCGCCGGTGTCGATCGAATGTTGCCAGCGCTCCCCCGCGCGCTCGATGTCGTCAGGGTGAACGACTTGCGCCCATCCAGTCCCCAGCAGCTCGGCCGCCTCACGACCAAAGCTCTCGGCGGTCTTTCTGGTGACGAAGTCGAGGAGGCCGTCGCGCTTAGCGGTCCAGACCTGAACGGGAATGGCCTCGGCCATCGAGCGGAATCGCTCCTCGCTCGCTCCCAGCGCCTCGGCTAATCTCTCGGCCACGTCCGTCCGCCAGCGCAGAGCCTCCTCGGCGCGCGCGCGCTTGATGAGATTGCCCGCGAGAAGCCTGGCGGTTTCGGTGAGATCGATATCGTTGGGTGTTGGCTCCCGCGGCTCATCGTAGTACATCGCGAAGGTGCCGAGCACGGTGCCGTCGTCGTCGAGGATCGGTGTCGACCAGCAGGCGACGACACCATGCTCCTTGGCTAGCCCGCGGTAATCCGCCCACAGCGGATCGATTGCGGCGTCCCGCACAATGACGCGCTCGCGTCGATATGCAGCGGTGCCACAGGATCCCGCGGCGGGACCGATGTGCGCGCCATCGATCGCCTGACTGTAGGCCACGGGCAGATGCGGGGCGGCGCCGTGCCGAAGCGTTATTCCGTCCTCATCGAGCAGGAGCACGGAGCCGCGCATTCCGGGTGACACGCGCTCGAGCAGCCTGATGAGTGCATCGAGCGAGCTCCGCAGCGTGGACGCTGCGGAAGCCTCCCGCTCGGCCGTGGGCGGAAGGGCACGCTCCAGGTCAGCGTTGGAGGCGCCGTCGGTGGGACGAACCCATGTTCCGCCGATGCGCCCGATAGGCTCGCGTGTTGGCTCGCTGCGCATCATGGCACCGCTTGTCGGGGAGACATACTCGGCGCCGCAAGAAAGGCGCCGGGGGGCGAGCGTCTGATTCGCTCGCCCCCAGGCGGTTACGCGCGCGGGATCAGTCGGCGCGGATCGCGCTCCGGACCCGTCGTTCCAGGTCGGGAGTGATCTCGTTGATTCCGTGATCGCGAGCTGCGTGGGCGGCAGCTTTCTGCATGATTTCCTCCTCGGTGCGGCCGTGCGCCTCGAAGTCGCAGTCCATGCCGACGTCGCGGCAGCGCATGTGCTTCTTGGCTTCGGGCATATCGTGTCTCCTCGATGAGCGTTGCGTCACTAACCTGCGAATCGCGGGGTTACTTCCAGTCCGAGACGAGATCGAAGTCGGGATCGTTGGTGACCCGCGATTCGCTACCGCCGCCGGACCGGACGGCGACGACCTCGCGCCTATTGTCGGCAAAAAGGGCGTTGAACGCGATGTACCGGCCGTCGGGCGACCATACCGGACTGCCGTACGTGTTGGGCGCCCTCACCTGCCTGGGAGCCGTCCCGTCGGCCCGCATCGTCCAGAGCGATGCCGCATTCGGATCGCAGGTGTACGCGATGCGCGTGCCGTCGGGAGACCAGCGCGCGGCTCGGATGATGCCTTCGCAGGCAGTGTCGCCACCTAACGTCTGTACGCCGGTGCCGTCGGCGTTCATGACGTGGAGCTGCCAGTCGGCGCTTCCGATAAACAGGAGCCTGTTTCCATCCGGGGACCAATCCGGAAGAAGGCCGATCTCCGGGGGGAGCACCTGGACGTTGGAGCCGTCGGCATTCATCACGAAGATGCGTCTCGAGCCGCCGGGGAGAACCCGGTCGAACGCGATTCGAGTACCGTCGGGCGACCAGCGCGGTGACTGCGCGGACAGCTCACCCTCCGTCAACTTCCGCACCCCCGTCCCGTCCGCGTTCATGACGTGAATCTCGGAACGCTGCTCGGCCCCCGGGATACTGTCGATGGAGCGGGTAAACACAATTCGCTGGCCGTCGGGCGACCAGCTCGCATCGGCATCGCGCAGGTTGTTGGAGGTGAGCTGTCGCGCGTCGCTCCCGTCAGGACGCATCACCCAGATTTCGAAGCCACTGGGCCCCCGGAGCTTTGCGACCAGGATGCGGCCCGGCGCCTCGTCCAGTCCGGTGGGTCCGTCACAGGATGTGAGTGAAAGGAATGCTGCCGACAGAACAAGACGTCGCGCGTTCATGATTCCACCACCCCGACCTCGTTTTAGCGAGTTGTGGAAGCCGGTTTGCTGAAGCCGCGCTTTTCCATCAGCGCTTCGACCCGGGGATCGCGACCGCGGAACGCTCGATAGGCATCCGCCGGCTCGATCGTGTTGCCGATCGAGAGCAGCTGCTTGAGCCGCGCCGCCACCGCCTTGTCGTACGGCCCACCTGCCTCGGTGAACGCCCCGTACGCATCGGCGGTGATCACGTCGCTCCACAGATACGAGTAGTAGCCCGCCGAGTAGCCGTCGCCGGCGAAGACGTGTGAGAACTGCGGCGTCCGATGCCTCATGACGATCTCGCGTGGCATGCCGAAGTCGACCAACGTCACCTTCTCGAACCCGTCCGGATCGATGAGCTCGTCACCCGCCAGGTGCAGCTCCATGTCGATCAGCGCCGCCGCGAGATACTCCGTGGTCTCGAACCCCTGGTTGAACGTGTCCGCGCGCTTGATACGATCGACGAGCGACTGCGGGATCGGCTTTCCCGTCTGGTAGTGGAGCGCGAACTTCTGCAAGACCTCGGGCGTCGCAAGCCAGTGCTCGAGCAGCTGCGACGGAAACTCGACGTAGTCGCGTGGCACTGCCGTGCCCGAGAGAGCAGGGTAGCTCACGTTCGCGGAAAGGCCGTGCAGCGCGTGCCCGAACTCGTGGAAGAGCGTGGTCGCGTCGTCCCACGAGATGAGGACCGGCTCGCCCGCGGCGCCCTTCACGAAGTTCGAGTTGTTGGAGACGATCGTCGTGGTCGGCTTCTCGAAGCGCTCCTGGCGTCGATAGGCATTCATCCACGCGCCCGAGCGCTTGCCCTGGCGAGCGTAAGGATCGAAGTACCAGAGCCCGATGTGGTGGCCGGTGGTCCTGTCGGTGACTTCCCACACGCGCACGTCGGGGTGATAGACGGGAACGTTGGACACCGGCGCGAACGCGAAGCCGAACAGCTCGCCCGCGACCCAGAACATCCCTTCGCGCAGCTTGTCGAGCTGGAGGTAGGGCTTCGTCTCGTTCTGGTCGAGGTCGTACCGCGCCTTACGAACCTTCTCGGCGTAGTAGCGATAGTCCCACGGCTCGATGGTGATGTTGGCGCCCTCTTTCCTGGCGAGCGCTTGCATGTCGGCGACCTCTTCCTTGACACGACCGATCGCCGCGGGCCATACCGCCTTCATGAGCTCCATGGCGCGCTCCGGCGTCTTGGCCATGGCGTTCTCGAGCCGCCAGTGCGCATGTGTCGGATAGCCTAACAGCTTCGCGCGCTCGGCGCGCAGCTTGAGGATTTGGGTAATGATCTCGTTGTTGTCACGCTCGCCGCCGTTGTCGCCGCGATTGATAAAGAGGTTGAACGCCTTCTCGCGGAGATCGCGGCGATCGGAGAAGGTAAGGAAAGGATCCATGGCCGAGCGGGTGTTGGTGATGACCCACTTTCCGGGGAGGCTTTTCTGTGCGGCGGCCTGTGCCGCTGCGTCCTTGACGGATTGCGGGAGCCCGGCGAGCTCGGCCTCGGTAGTGAGCGTGAGGTAGATGTCGGTCTCGTCGGCGAGGACGTTCTGGCTGAACTTCGTGTAGTGTCCGGCGAGCTGCTGGTTGATCTCGGCGACACGCTTCTTGGCGGTTTCGTCGAGCTTGGCGCCGGAGCGCACGAAGTCGGTGTAGTAGAGCCAGGCGAGGCGCTGCTGCTCGGGTGTGAGCGTCGTAGTCTTGTTAGGCGCGTTGTAGACGGCTTCAATGCGGCGGAAGAGCGCGGTGTTCTGGGTGATCTTGTCCTCGAACGCGGCGAGGCGCGGCGCCATCGTGCGCTCGACGGCCTGGAACTCGGGGCTGTTCATCGTCGAGGCCCAGACGCGGTAGACAGAGCCGACGCGTTCGAGCGCGCGGCCGGAGCGCTCGAGGGCTTCGATCGTGTTGGCGAACGTCGGCGGCGCGGGGTCGTTCGCGATCTTGTCGATCTCGGCGAGATTTTCTTGCATCGCGGCTTCGAGCGCCGGCTCGAACTCGGCGACGGCGACTTTGTCGAACGGCGGGACGCCGCCGTACGAGCCGGCCCAACCCGCGAGCAACACCTGGTTGTTCGCTGAGGGTGCCGAGGGGGTGGAGTCGGTGCCGACGCTACCGGCCGAGTACACAGCGACGGGTCTAGGCGTGGAGCGTGTGCACGCGATCGCGAGCAGGGCCGCGACCAGAGTGAAAGCGCGGGATCGACGGATCGAGGCAGACATAGACACCGGGCGTTTGAAGGGGCACACCACTATTGTAAGCGGTCACCGCCCATCCCGCCGCCCCGCCGGCCATGGTGCGTACGTTACGCGAAAACGAGTCATGGTCAGCTACCGGGGCTGGTTGCGTTGCCTTGCCGTTGAGGCCGCATGAGGCCACCCGCGACCCCTTCCAGAACCATGCTCGCCGCAAAGAGCGCCGCCCCCGCGAATGCCGGTGCGAGGTGGACCACGTTCGTATATCCGGCGAGGTAGTGCACAACGATGGCACAACCGAATCCCGCGACCCCCGCAATCAGCACCGCTTGATAAAACGACCGGCTCGGGGGGGTGTACCATGCACAGAGCGACACCAGCAGCCCAGCGGTCGTTAGGCCACCGCCAAATCCGGCGCGGTCGTGCGCGATCAGCGGCACGAGGCGCTGGTTCACGCGGTCGAGCATGTCACGCGTGACCCCCATGTACGCGAGATCCTCCGCGACGAATACGTCCGTTGTCCCCAGAAAAAGAACAGCCGAGCCGGCCGCCATCATCCCAAGGCCCGTTGACAGGAGGCCCCACCGCCCAAGGCGTCTCAATCGGGGCGCGGCACGTCCCTCAGGGGAGGTAAGCCAGGCGACTGTCGAGACCGTCGCGCGTGAGCGAGACCGGGCCATTCCGACGATGTACACGGGCAGCAACGCCAGCGTCGCGGCCCCATGCCACGAGTCGAGATATCCGTAGCCTAGGTAGGACAGAAAGCTGGCGAAGCCGAGCAGCCCGCTGAGGGCGAGCGCCCACCACGCCCATTTGAAACCGTGACGAAGTGGAAACGCGGTCAACCACATATAAAGAACCGCTACCGCAATCAGTGACCCGCCGTAGGCGACGCGGTCGTGAAACATGAAGAAGGCGACGCGGCACTCCGCGAACGCGCACAGCTGCTCCGCGCTCATTCCCAGAAACGCGACGTCATGCGGGAGAAACTCTCGGCGTGCGGAGATGAACAGGGCAAACGCGCCTGACAGCAGCAGACCTACGGCCGTCAGCTGGAGCGCGGGTCGGCCGTCTTCGAGGAGGCCCTCGAGGAGGCCAGGTTCTCGCTCGGCGCTCATCGCCTAACGTTCCACCACGTACGTCACGGCGGAACGGCTCATCCACGGTCCCCTGGCCGCGTCGGCAGCTCGCCGAGCTTCGTTATGCGGATATTGTTGCGCGGGCAGCACCAGAAGCCGTCGGAGTATTCCAGCGGGTGATTGGGATGGTGTGGACACGCGGGCCAGGTCGTGTCCACGAAGGTGTCATGAAAGTACTGCTGTACGTCCTCCACGCACTTTATCGAGGGATCGCCAACGTCGAGCGCATGGAGCTTCTCGGCAGACTCGAGCACGATATGTCCGTACGCGGCACCGACGGTCGCAGCGACGTCGAGGAGAAGGCACCGCACGGTTTCGTCGAGCTCGTAATCAAAAGTGGCCATTCCGTTTTCTCGAGGACAACGGTCGGTGTGGTTTCTGACCTCTGCGATCCATAGGGCGGGAGCAGGCTAAGCCGACAGATCAGGAGGGCATGGGTGGTACGTGTTGATTCCGGGTGCCTGCTCACACCCGGTCCTATGCCTCAGCTAGTGCGGAAGCAAGCAGGCGCGGTACGGTAACGGCCTGACTTACCGCGCCACTCTCGATCGCTTTAGCATCCACCCATACAACCACACAATCGCCCCGATAAACCCAATCACCCCAAGCCACGGCGCGAGCGCAAAGTCCCCAGGCACCAGCGCGATCGGCGCATCATTCGCCAACGCCACGATGAGCCCAGCATTGATCACCCCCCAAATACTCTCACCTACTATCAACCCCGACGCCACCAGCGTCCCCAGTCGTAAGGCACGCTCCGGATTCGGCATGCGCCGCGCCCGCCCATCGTACCAGTGCGACAAAACAGCACCGATGATCACCGCGAACGTCGCCGACATCGGCAGATAGATCCCGATCCCGACCGCAAGCGGCGGAATGCGCAGCTTGCCCAGAGCCCCCATGATCGTGTCGAGCAGGATCAACCCCACGCCGACCAGGGCGCCGATCCCGATCATCGTCCACTCGAGCTCGCCACCGATCACCCCCTGCGCGAGCGCCGAGATCAACGTCGCCTGCGGCGCCGGCAGCGGATTCGCCGCCACCACGTTCACGTTCGGCGCTCCGGCAAACCCGTAGGCCCGCGCGAGCAAATTCAAAACGAACGGGATCACCGCCGCACCGGCGATGACGCCGACGATGAGCGCAATCTGCTGCCGCATTGGCGATGCGCCGACGAGCTGGCCGGTCTTGAGATCCTGGAGGTTGTCGTTCGAGATCGTGGCGCAGGCGAAGACGATCGACGTGATGAAGAGCGCGAACGCCACCAGCGCCTGACGAGTGTCCACCGTCGGCGACACGGCAAGCGTGACCGTCGACGCGGCCACCACGATCGACAGAATGCCCACGCCCGAGATCGGGCTGTTCGAGGCGCCGATGAGCCCGGCCATGTAGCCGCAGACGCCGGCGATCACAAAGCCAATGATCAACACGAACGGCACCGCGATCAGCGTGAGATTCAGCGCGCTCCCCGCGAGCACCGGCGTCCCCCGCGCGAACCCGAACGAGAGCCACGCCGCGACCACCATACACGCGGCGGTCAGCCCGAAGATCCACTGCGGCGAGATGTCGCGATCGCGATCGTCCGAGATCGCCGCCGCGCGCGAAGCCTTCAGCGTGCTCACCAGTCCGCCGACCACCGGCTTCGCCAGCCTGATCAGCGTATAGATCGCGGCGACGCCGATCGCGCCCGCTCCGATGAACCGCACCTGCGTCCGCCAGATCCCGATCGTATGCGCCGCCAGATCGACACCCTCGGCGGGCGGTTGCATCGACGTCAGCCACGGTACGGCGATCACCCACGAGATGATCTGGCCGACGAGCATCGCCATTCCAACCGACAGTCCCACGAGATGCCCCGCGCCGAGGAGCGCGAGCGACCAGGCGATGTCGTAGCCGGTCGACGCCGTCGCGCCGATTCGAAAGACGCCGCCGAGTCCACCGGCGACGATGCGCGTCCCCGTCAGGATCGCGAGCCCTGCCGATGCGACGGAGCCGAGGATGACGGCCCTGAGTCCTTCTCGCGATTCCCCCGTCTCGTCCTTCGTCTCCCCGCGCTGCCCCGAGCCCACCTTCAACACCTCGGCGGCCGCGACGCCCTCGGGGTAGGGGAGGTCGGAGTTCGTCACCAGCGCGCGCCGCAGCGGGATCGTGAACAGCACGCCGAGCACTCCGCCGCTCACGCAGATGAGAAAGGATTCCCAGAACGGGAATCCGACCCACCATCCGACGATCACCAATCCGGGCAGAACGAAGATGATCGCCGAGAGCGTGCCGGCCGCGGAGGCGACGGTCTGGACGATGTTGTTCTCGAGGATCGTCGAGTCCTTCACCCTGCTCAGGATCGCCATCGAGATCACCGCCGCGGGGATCGACGAGGCGAAGGTGAGGCCGACCTTGAGGCCGAGGTAGACGTTGGCCGCCGTGAAAACCAACGTGAGGAGCGAGCCGAGGATCAGGCCGCGGAGGGTGAGCTCTTTGGGTTTCATGGGACGCTAAAAGGCGCTAAAGGCGCTAGGGGCGCTAGGGGCGCTGATGCACCAGGGCGCTAGGGCGCTAGGAGCGCTAAGGGCGCTGAAACCCTACGCCTCTAGCGCCTCTAGCGCCTTTAGCGCCCTTAGCGCTCTACGCCCTCCGGCCTCCCTGCCATCAGCTTGGCGGTGAAGCGCTGCGCCTCGGCGATCCGCTCCACCTCGACCGCGATGGCATCCACCGACTGCTGCAGGTGCTCGAGCCGGTCATCACTCGGAGGCATGAGAGGTTTTCTTTTCAACGGGCGGAGAGCATAAGCCGCAGCGACCCCGATGAGGGCAAGGGAGCCGACCATGGACACGATGATCACTGCCACCTGCGCGAACGCTGCGACGTCGGGATCCATAAGCTTCCTGACTGGGGAAGACCCTTTACCGTACGCCATATCCTACGCGTGCGCAGGGGTGCGGTTTCTGCTGCAATCGTCGGATGCGGGCGGGATAACCTCTTCGCGAGCGGCTTCCGCAGTAAGCCGAGGGTAAGAACACGCTACCGGTCCAACGGGGATCCCTCCGATCTCTCCGCCAACAGCTTCGTCGTAAAGCGCTGCCCCTCGGCGATTCGCTCGACCTCGATGGCGATGGCATCCACCGACTGCTGAAGGTGCTCGAGTCGATCATCTTGCTGCGCCGGCGGTACCTGTCGCTTGGTGCGCGCCATCGCTCGAAAGGCAGCCACAGCGATGGCCGCGAGCGAGCCCGCCGTGACTACGACCACCGCTGCCAACTGCGCCATCGCTCCGACTTCGGGGTGCATGGGGTCACCTGACTCGAGAATGCTCTCTACTCTACGACATACCGTACGCGTCCGCAGGGGGGCGGTTTCTGCTTGAATAGTCTCGTGCTTGCGGGATAACTTCTCTCGCTTATCGGCCTTCCGTGGTAAACCCGAGGGTGAGGACACGCTGTCACCGGACAACCAGCCGCTGGCGCGAAGAATCGCACGCCGCCTCATCAGCAGTCACCGGTCCGCACGATCGGAGGGTGACACCGCCGCGCGCGCCGCCGCCACCGCGTGCGACCACCTGTACCAGGCACTCTCGCGCTGGGTTGGTCCCGACGGCTGCCATGCGCTGTTCACGCGCGCGCTCGCCGAGGCGCGCGGCGAGTACCCCGCGCTGGCGGACATTCAGCTCCGCGCACGGTCGCAGCCCTACATTGGCGGCGTCCCCGAGACGATAATGGCACACGGCGACGCCGCGACTGCCGAGGGCCTCGAGTCGATGCTCGTCCACCTCGTCGAGCTTCTCGGCCGACTCATCGGAGACGACATGGCAACGACCCTGATCGACCGAAGTGTGGGCGCCTCCACACGCGGTGATACGATTTCCGATGATCGACGAGAGGAAGCCTGATGGGCGACGAGCGCGCGGTAATCAGGAGCCTTCCGAGCGGAGTGCCCGGGCTGGATACGGTCCTCGGCGGCGGATTGCCGGAATTCTCATTCAATCTGGTTGCCGGTGGGCCCGGTTCGGGGAAGACGACGCTGGCGCATCAGATCATGTTCGCAAACGCGACCGCCGAGCGACCCGCGCTGTACTTCACCGTGCTCGGCGAGCCGACCCTCAAGATGCTGCGGTATCAGCGGCAGTTCAGCTTCTTCGATCCTGAGCTGGCCGGATCCGCAATCGAGTTCATCAACCTGAGCGCCGAGGTCATGGAACAGGACCTGGGCGAAGTCCTCCAGCGGATCGTCGGCGAGATCGAGCGTGCCAAACCGGGAATCGTCGTCGTCGATTCATTTCGAACGATCGCCGGCCACCATGGGAGCCCCGAGCGCGCGGCAACGTTCGACCTCGATCACTTCGTTCAGCGTCTCGCCCTTCACCTGACGAGTTGGGAGGTGACATCGTTCCTTCTCGGTGAGTACGCCGAGGCGGAGCAGCGAAATCCCGTCTTCACAGTCGCCGACGGCATACTCTGGCTCTCGCAGGCGACAGACAGGAATTCGGTCGTTCGAAAGCTTCAAGTGGTGAAGACGCGCGGCCGCGCACCGATGCCGGGGTTGCACACCTTCCGCATTACCGACGCCGGGCTCCAGATCTTTCCGCGCATCCCGGAGCAGACGCGGAAGCGAGCGCCACAGAAGCGCGACCGACTCTCCACCGGTGTTCCCGGGCTGGATGACATGATCGGTGGCGGAGTCATCTCCGGGGATGCCGTGATGCTCACCGGGCCCGCCGGCAGCGGCAAGTCAACGGTCGCCACGCAATTCATCGTGGCGGGATTGGCGGCGGGAGAGACCGGGGTCATCGCGGTATTCGAGGAGTACCCTGAGGAATACCTTGCCCGCGCCGACGCACGAAATCCGGGCGTGGGGAAGGCGATCAGGGACGGGAAGCTGGAGCTGATCTATCTCCGCCCGCTCGACCTCTCCGTCGATGAGGCCCTCGCGGCGATTCTCGACGCGGTGGAGCGGCTCGGGGCAAAGCGCGTCGTCATCGACTCGTTGTCAGGATTCGAGGTCGCGCTCGCACCCACCTTTCGCGAGGATTTCCGGGAGTCGTTGTACCGCCTGGTTGGGACCTTGACCGCAACGGGCGTTTCGGTATTCATGACCGCGGAAGTCGCTGAGGGATTCTCTGACGCACGCTTCACGACGGAGAGGGTGTCGTTCATCACCGACGAGATCATCGTGCAGCGCTACGTTGAGATCGAAGGGGAGCTCAGGCGAGTGATGGCCGTGATCAAGATGCGCGGGAGCGACCATAGTCACCAGTTCCGAACGTACGAGGTCACGCCGAGGGGAGTCGTCGTCGGCGACCCGCTGACGGAGTACGACGGCATCATCACCGGGGTGCCGACGTTGCGCGCGAAACCGGCGCGCGCAAAACGAAGCAAATAGGCCGAGTGAGTCACCGTCAGCGATCCGGTACCGCGGGCGCGGCCGAGCCTTCCATCCAGGAAGCGCTGCGGCGCTCCGTGCAGCAAGCCCCGCTGCCCTTCGCCGTTACGCGCGGCGAAAAGCACGCGCTCGTGTACGCCAATGCCGCCTTCTGCAATCTGGCCGGCGTCGCCCCGAGTGACGCGCAGGGGGCGCGGATCGCCGCCGCGTTCCCCGCGACGCAACGACGAGCGTTGAGCGCAATTCTCGATCGGGCATTTCGCGACGGCGTCGAGATCCTCGATGAGCGCATCCCCGCGCCCGGCGAGAGCGCGAAAGATTGGCTCTGCAGCGTGTGGCCCGTGATGGCCGACGACGGGCGGACGGAAGCGCTCGGCATTGAGATTCGCGCATCCAGCCCGCAGGATGAGGCGCTCGAGCTGCAGCGGCAGGTCGCCGAGCAGATGCTGCTCGGTGCCCTGCGCGAGCGTGGTTTTGCCGAGGATGCCGAGGACGCGCGTCGCCGGGCGGCTTTTCTGGCCGAGGCAGGGCGCCTGTTTGCCGAATCTCTGGATCAGACCAGCACGCTCGTCGCGCTCACGAAGCTTGCGCTGCCGGCGTTAGGTGCCTGGTGCATTGTGGACATCCTGGACGAAGGGACTTCGATCCGTCGCCTGGGGATCTACCACCCTGATCCGGAAAAGCAAAAGCTCGCGCTCGAGCTGGAAGCGACATGGATGCCCGAGCCGGACGATCCCTTTGGCGCACCGGCGATGGTGCGCGATCCCCGAAGCGTCGCCATCACCGAGGACATTGAGACCGCACTCGCCGCGACGGCGCACGGTGCCGAGAACCTGCGCATCCTGCGTCAGCTCGGGATCGGATCCCTCCTGACCGTACCGCTTGTCGCCCGGGGGCGGCTCCTTGGTGCCATCACCTTCGTCAGCGCTCAGCGCGGGATTCAGTACAGTCCCGTGGACGTGCGGCTCGCCGAAGACCTGGCGGCGCGAGGCGCCCTCGCCCTCGACAATGCGCAAGTCCATGACCTCGCGCTCGTGCTCAAGCGGAGTGCCGAAACGGCGAATCGTGCCAAGACCGCATTTCTTGCCGCGATGAGCCACGAGCTGCGGACGCCGCTCAACGCCATCGGCGGGTACATCGACCTGCTCGACATGGGCCTGCGCGGGCCGGTGACCGAGGAGCAACACGCCGACTTCGCGCGCGTGAAAACCAATCAGCAGCACCTGGCCCTCCTCATCACCGAAATCCTCAACTTCGCGCGAGTCGGAAGCGGCCGGATGGCCTACGCCGTGCGCGACATCGACGCGTGTGGTGCGCTGACGCACGCCCTCGAGCTGGTCGAGCCACTCATCGCGCAGCGAGGGCTCGTCTTCGACGGCATTTCAGGCGACCGAAGTGTCGTCGCACGGGCCGACCCGGAGAAGGTGACGCAGATTCTGGTGAACCTGCTGTCGAACGCGATCAAGTTTACGCCTGCGGGCGGTCACATTGGCGCCGAGTGTGCGGCGTCGGGCGACACCGTCCTTCTGCGCGTGCGGGATACCGGGATCGGCATCACTCCGGAAAAGGTGGAAGCCGTCTTCGAGCCGTTCGTTCAGTTGAAGGAAGGTCTGGCCGACCGGGCGGGCGGCATTGGTCTGGGATTGGCGATCAGCCGCGATCTCGCTCGCGCGATGAAGGGCGATCTCACCGTGGAGAGCACTGAAGGGAAGGGGGCGCGCTTCACGCTGGCGCTCCCGCGGGCGAGCGAGAAAGAAGGAGCGCGCGGGTAGGGATCGTGCTCGGGGGCTCAACGGCATTAACCACAGAGGCACAGAGGGCACAGAGGAAACCCCGCACTGCAAACCTTGCAGTGCGGGGTTTCCTCTGTGCCCTCTGTGCCTCTGTGGTTATGCCGTCTTACGTGGCGCGTCGGAGCGCGGCGGCCGGTCGGGCCCCCACTTCCGCCACGCCAGCCAGCCGAGGAAACCGAGCGCCGCGAGCGGAATCAGAATACCCGTTATCGAAATGAGCCACGCCATGAGCGACACAAAGTTCCGCCACGCCTGCTTGAACGCGTCGCCGAGCACGCCGGTCTCGCCGCGCGCGCTCACGACGGGGAAGTCCTCGTGCACCGTCACCGTCATCGAGCTCATGGCAGCCCGGGTCCTCAGGAAACGAAGACGGCCCTCGTAGCGCTCGATCTCCTCGCGCACGCGCGCCAGCTCGCGCTCGACGGTGAGCACGTCGGACAGGCGTCCGGTCCGGTTCGCGAGCAGCTCAATGAGCCGCGCCTCGAGGCGCTTCGAGTTCTGCACGCGCGCGGCGACGTCGACGTACTCCTCGCCGACATCCTGCGGTGAACTCGTTGAGCGCCTCGACCTTGCCGACCGGCTTGAGACCCGACACGGCGTCGCTCCAGCGCGCGACCGGAATCTTCATCTCCAGGCTGGCTGAGCGAACCTGATCCTGTCCGCTCGACAGCTGGACGTTGGCGACGAAGCCGCCTAACCGCTGCGCGAGGTCGCGGATCTGCTGCATCGCGATCTCGAGGGAGTCGACCTCGATCGTCGCGTTGCCGGTGCGGATGAGCATCGACGGGGTCGCGGCCGAGTCGGTGACGGGCACCTGGGACGGGTCGCGTCCCTGGGGCTCAGCGGCGGAAACGTCAGCCGCGACTTCACGTCTCCCAGCGACTCCGCCGATGCTTCCTGCGGTTGGCGGTGCCGCTGGCGCTGGAGCCACCCCTTTGAACTGGGCCTCCTCCGTTTGCGATCCTGGACGGCCGAGACTCGTTTGCGAGTTGTCCGCTTGGCCGCACGCGATGAGCGTGGCCGCGAGCGTGAATGCGAACGTTCTGATCGAAGGTGTGAGCATGACCTTGTGGTGAGTCAGACGTGAAGGCGCCCTCCGAGGCACCATGGGATAAGACGCCTGCCGCCGCTCGACTTGCACAACATTACCGCGACAGCTCCTTCAGCACCCCGGCCAGCTCTCGAACTCCGCGCCGGATCTCGCGCGCATCCACCGCCGCGAAGCCGAGATGCAGCCCCTGACGCATCCGGCGCCCATGCGCATAGCGGCTCAGCGGAATCACCTCGATCCCCCGTTGCGCGGCGGCGTCCGCGGCCGCGCGATCGTCGACATCACCAGTCAGCCAGGCGACCGTCTGCAATCCCGCCTCGATGTCGGAGATCTCGACCAACCCCGCAAGATCCTCACGCGCGGCTTCGAGCAACACCGCCAACCGCTCGGCGTACACCTCACGCATGCGGCGAACGTGACGGCCGAAGTGCCCTTCACTGATGAAGTCGCACAGCACCGCCTGCTCGAGCACCGGCGCATGGCGCGTCGTCACTGACTTCACCGCCTCGAAATGCTCGACCAGATCGGGCGGCACGACGATGTACCCAAGACGCAGCGAAGGGAACATCACCTTGCTGAAGCTCCCGATGAAGAGCACCAGTCCGTGGCGATCGAGTCCCTGGAGCGCCGGCAGCGGACGCCCGGAGTAGCGATACTCGCTGTCGTAATCATCCTCGATGATCAGCGCGCCGGTCGCGCGCGCCCACTCCAGGAGTGCGAGTCGCCGCGGCAAGCTCATGTTGACGCCGAGCGGGAACTGATGCCCCGGCGTTACGTAGACGAGACGCAGGTCGCCGAGGCGTGCACTTGGCACCTCCATGCCCTCGTTGTCTACGCGCACTCCGGTGACCTTTGCGCCGTGCGCCTCGAACACGTAGGTGGTGCCAATGTATCCGGGAGTCTCCGTTCCTACGCGGTCGCCCGGATTCACGAAGACGCGAGCGGCGAGATCCAGCGACTCCTGCAATCCGGAGACGATGATGACCTGCTCGGGCGAGCATCGGACGCCGCGCGAGGTGCCGAGATAGTCGGCGACCGCCTCGCGGAAGGGGCGGTATCCCGTCGCATCGCATTGGAGCAGCATGGCCGCCGTCGCCTTGCGAAAGCGCCGCGCGGCGAGCTGTGACCATAGCGTCGTCGGAAAGAGGTCGAGCGCGGGCTCCGCCGTACGAAAGGGACGCGCGGGCCCTCTCGGGAATCCGGGGAAGAACTCGGCGCGGCGCGCGAAGTCGGAGAGTCTGCGCCGAGGGGCGCGCTGCGCCGGCGCGCTGGGCGTCGCCTTGCGAGAGACCTGAAGCAGCTCGTCAGGCAGCGTCTCGTTGACGTAGGTGCCAGAGCCGACGCTCCCTTCGACGTAGCCCTCCGACTTCAGCTGCTCGAACGCGCTCACGATCGTCCCGCGCGAGAGCCCATACTGTCGCGCCAGATCGCGCGTTGCTGGCAAGCGCGCCCCGGGTCGGAGGCGCCCCTCGAGAATCTCGGTGCGGAGCGCCGAGGAGAGCCACTGAGAGGCGGTGGCGATGGAGGAGCGGGCGGGAAGCGCGAGTGGAAGAGCGGAGGTTCTCTTCATAAGGCGCTAGAGGCGCTAGAGGCGCTAGAGGCGCTAGAGGCCTGGGCAGTTGAGCGCTTCTAGCGCCGTTAGCGCTTCTAGCGCTTCTACCCAAAGTGGTCCACCGAAAATATCGAATATGGCTCTTCGCGCTAGGCCACATCCTCCGTACCGTACTGGCACCAAGGAGGGTGTGATGAGAGCTCAGCTCAACTACGGCAAGGCGGCGCCCGGCGTCTACGACGCCATGGACGCGCTCGACCAATACCTCGCCACCGACTCGGCGATCGAGGAGCCGCTGCTCCACCTCGTGCGGCTGCGCGCGTCGCAGATCAACGGCTGCGCGTACTGCATCGACATGCACTGGAAGGACCTGCGCGCGATCGGAGAAGGGGAGCAGAAGCTGTACGGGCTCGATGCGTGGGAGGAGTCGCCCTACTACACGGAGCGCGAGCGGGCCGCGATCGCGTGGACGGAGGCGGTCACGCTGCTCACCAACGGCCACGTGTCGGAACAGGTGTACGACGAGGCTCGTTCACAGTTCAGCGCAAAGGAGCTGTGCGATCTCACCCTCGCCATTGCCACGATCAATGCCTGGAACCGGTTGTCGATCTCCGCTCGGCTCGACCCAGGCCGGTACGAGCCGACGCCGCGGGCGGTGCTCGTGACGGAAGCATGACCCAGCCCGCGCGGTCGCAGCAGGACGCATTCGCCGTTCAGGATTGGGCGTGGCTGGTCGCGGTCGCGCTGATCTGGGGATCGTCGTATCTGCTGATCGCATTCGGCGTGGAGCACTTCGAGCCCGCACTCGTCGCGCTGCTCAGACTGGCGTTCGGGGCAGCGGTGCTGGCGATGATCCCCGCGGCTCGCCGACCGGTGCCAAGGAGCGAGTGGCGGGGGATCGCGCTCCTGGGACTCGTGTGGATGGCACTGCCCTTTCTTCTGTTCTCGATCGCGCAGCAGTCGATCGACTCGTCTCTGGCCGGAATGCTGAACGCCGCGGCGCCGCTCTTCGTCGCTGTCGTCGGCGCGCTCGCGTTCGGTAAGCGGTCCGGTCGGCGGCAGCAGCTCGGCCTCCTGGTGGGATTCCTGGGAGTGGTGGTGATCAGCTGGCCGGCCGTCGTCGGGGCTCACGCGAGCGTGATTGGTGTCGTGCTCGTCCTGCTGGCGACGCTGTGCTACGGATTCGCCGGCAACATGGCGGCGCCGCTGCAGGTCCGTAACGGGTCGCTACCGGTGATCTTCCGTGCGGGGCTCGTCGCGTTGGTGGCGAGTCTTCCGTTGGGGCTGGCGAGCATTCCCGAGTCGACGTTCGCGTGGTCGAGCCTGCTCGCGGTCGCGGCGTTAGGCGTCTTCGGCACCGCGCTGGCGTTCGTGGGCTTCACGACTCTGCTCGGCCGAGTGGGTGCCGCACGCGGGTCCGTGACTATTTACTTCCTGCCGCTCGTGGCGATGGTCCTCGGCGCGGTGGTGCGGAAGGAGACGATTGCTGCTCTGTCGATTGCCGGGACTGGTCTCGTGCTCGTCGGCGCATACATGGCCAGTCGCGCCGAGCGGCCTCGTCTCGTCAAAAGGGATGCGACGACGCCGCGCGCTGCGTAGCGGCCCTCGAGGCTCCGCTCGAAAAATATCAAGGGCAACACGGCGTTTTAACGCAGAGGACGCGGAGGTCGCAGAGGTGTTCCTCCGCGTCCTCTGCGTTAAAAGGCCGTTGCCTTTTGCTCTCCGTCTGGAGTAATCGGGTCGCAGTTCAGACAGACGCGATGACCCGCCTGACCGCTCGCAACAGGTCCTGCCCGTCCACCGGCTTCCACAACACCTCGTCGAAGCCCGCCGACAACACTCGCTCTCGCGTCACCGGATCCGAGTACGCCGTTAGGCCGATCGCCCGCGTACCACCGAAGTCGGCTTGCCCGCGAATCTCACTCAAGAAAGCCACCCCGTCTCCATCCGGCAAACCGACGTCGATCAACATCAGCTCCGGCGCCGACTGCGTCAGGAGGCGCCGCGCCTCCTCGACCGTTCCCGCTACGCGGACGTCGCCGCCCAGGGTGCCGAGGTAGTCGTGCAGGATGACCTGGGTATCCGGGTCATCCTCGAGAATCAGAAACGAGGTCACGTGGTCGGTTGCTGCGTGTTGATCTCGGCCAGCACCGAGCGGAGCTGACGCATGAGGGCGTCACGCGACGTGTCACCCTGGTCCAGTGCGCTGTCGTCGATCACGGCGGTGGCGGCGCGCCGCAGCCAGTCCCGGTGTGCCTGCTCCTCGTCGGTGCGAGCGACGAGCACCGTGCGAGTCTGATCGGCGTACTTCGCGCTCTGTACGCGGGCGATCACCGCCGCGAGCTCATCCTCGGGGATCGTGACGCTGAGGAAGAGGACCGTCGGGACCGTGTCGTTGAGCGCCTGGAGTGCCTCGGTGCCCCCGGCCACGCAGCGCACCTCGAAGTGCAGCGAGCGCAGCAGGTCCTCGAGCACCGAGCGGGCATCGGGATCTTCGTCCACCACGAGCGCGATACGACCCTCGCGGCGCTCGCGCAGACGTTCCAGCACGTCGATCAGCACCTTGCGATCGACCGGCTTCACCAGATAGTCGGTGACCCCTAACGAGAAGCCCAACGCGCGCTCGGACACGATCGACATGATCAGCACCGGAATGTCGGCCAGCTCCGGATCGGCCTTGAGGTCCTTGAGCACCTCCCACCCGTCCTTCTCCGGCATCATGATGTCGAGCGTGATCGCGAACGGCTTGAGCATGCGTGCGAGCTCGAGCCCGCGATTCGCGTCGAGCGCTCCCACCACGCGGAAGCGCGCCGCCGCCAGTGAATCGCGAAGCAGGAGAATCACCTCCGGGTCATCATCGATGGCGAGAATCACCGGATCGCTCGCCGCGCCCGCCGCCTCCGGAGTTTCCGTCGCCGCGACCGCCTGCGCTTCCTCTTCCGACACCACCGGCAGCGTCACGACGAACGTCGCGCCCTGGCCGAGCGTGCTTTCGGCGCGGATGGTCCCGTTCATGAGCTCCGTTAGGCGGCGCGCGATGGCGAGGCCGAGCCCGGTCCCGCCGTAGCGCCGGGTGGTGCCGTCCTCCACCTGGCGGAAGCTCTCGAAGATGCGCTCGAGGTTCTGCGGTGCGATGCCGATACCGGTATCGTGGACGCGCGAGACGAACCGCTTGCTGTCGTTGCCCTCGACCGTGATCTCCACGGTGCCACCAACCGGTGTGAACTTTACCGCGTTCGACGCCAGGTTCGTCAGGATCTGCTTGTACTTCGTGCGATCGAGGCGCACCGCGGCAGGAGCCGACACGGCGTTGGAGCGTATCTTGAGGTTCTTCTCGCTCGCGAGCGGCGCGATCGTCTCCTCGACCTCGGCGAGAATGACGCGCGGATCGAACTCCTCGTACCGGAGCTCCATTCGGCCGGCCTCGATCTTCGACAGATCGAGCACGTCGTCGATGAGCAGCTGAAGATCCTTGGCGCGACGCACGATGTTGAGAATCGCGCGCTCCTGCGCCTGGTTCATGGCGCCGTACACGCCGTCGCGCAGCAGTCCCGAGTAGCCGAGCACGGCGTTGAGCGGCGTGCGCAGCTCGTGCGACATCGTGGCGAGGAAGCGCGACTTTGCCTCGGTCGCATCGCGCAGCGCCTGAGCGCGTTGCTCGAGCTCTTCGTTCGCCGAGTGCAGCAGGTCACTGACCTGCTTGTACTCGTTCGCCTGGGCTTCCGCGCGCTTGCGCGCCTCGGCGAGGAACTCCGTCTGTCTGGCGAGCTCGTCCTTCTGCCTCTCGAGCTCTGCCTTTTGAACCTCGAGCTGCTCCATCTGCATCTCGAGCTCGGTCGCCTGCTCCGACAGCTGCTCCGTCTGAAGCTCGAGCTCCTCCTTCTGCTGCTCGAGCTCGTCCTTCTGCTCCCTCAGCTGCTCGATCGCTTTCGCGAGACTGTCATTCGAGCGGGCGAGATCCTTGTTGCGCTCGGCGAGATCGCCGCGGAGCTGCTCAGTCCCGCGATCGATGGGAAGGCGCACGAGCCAAACGCCGTGCTCATCTTTGGCGACCTGAAAGGTGCCGTCCGTCGTGGCGCGATCGTTTGCGAAGTACAGCTCGGCGGCGTCGGCGGACTCGAGGACCTTGGTGATGCGCTCACGAGAGCGATCGTCGACGAGCTGGTGGAGGGCATGGCCGACGAGCGTGCCGGGCTCGCGCGCCAGCTCTCGCTCCAGCACACCATTGGAAAACCGCACTCGCCCGTCGGGGTCGACGCGGAGCACGGCTATGTTGAATCGGGCGAGCGGCGTGGGCGGCTCTTCCGCCGTCCCCGCGCTCCCCGTTGAGGGGTCGAGGTCAGTCATTGATTCGCTGAATGCGTCGCGCCGCCGATGGCGCACAAGGCATAATTGGCAGGAACTGCGCCACCCTGGTCTCGTGGCGCGACGAGCCCAACTGCTTTACCACAGAGGCACAGAGGGCACAGAGGACGGCAAACTGCAGCGCTGCAGTTTGCCGTCCTCTGTGCCCTCTGTGCCTCTGTGGTAAAGGCAGTTTGATCCTTGCGGGAGTGGCCGCCCGTTCCCCGCCCACCGCGCGCCCGCTAGACTTTGCTTGGAGCAGCACCGGCGGCACACCTCCAATTCGCCCGACACATGAGATCCTACGCCCTAGCGGCCGCGCTCGTCCTCCCGTTCGCTTCTCTCACAGCTCAGCCACCCGCCTCGGCCCCGATCTCCGACATCCAGTACACCGTCACCGTCGACTCCCAGCTCGGCGCCGCGCACACCATTCGCGTCGCCATGCGCTTCGCGACGACGGGGAATACGCCCGTCATTCTCTCCATGCCGGCCTGGACGCCCGGGGGCGTACGAGATCTCCAACTTTGCCCGGTACGTCTCGAACTTTGCCGCGGTCGCCGGGACCGCGACGCTCGACTGGGACAAGAGCGATCACGACACCTGGCGGGTACACGGCGCCAATGGGCGGCGGGTGACGGTCACCTTCGACGTGCTGGCCGATACGCTCGACAACGCCATGGCGTGGGCGCGGCCCGACTTCGCGATGTTCAACGGGACGACGGTCTTCCTCTATCCGGAGGGGCGCGGCTTCAATTTCGCGGCGACCGTTCGCGTCGAGGCGCCGGCGAGCTGGATCGTGGCGACGGGGATGACGTCGGCCCCGCAGCCCAAGACGTACACGGCGCCTAACTATCACGACCTGGTCGACATGCCCTTCTTCGTCGGCCGGTTCGACCTCGACAGCACCCGGATCTCCGACACGTGGGTGCGCCTCGCGACGTATCCGGCGGGCAGCGTCAGCGGAGAAGCGCGGACCATGGCGTGGGACTGGCTCAAGCGCATGATCCCGCCGCAGGTCGCGGTGTTCAAGGAGACGCCGTTCCGAACGTACACCGTCATGCAGATCGCCGACTCCTCGTACGGCGGAGCGAGCGGGCTCGAGCACCAGAATTCGCACATCGACATCGTGACGCCGTTCGCGATCGGCAATCCGTTCCTCGCCTCGCTGTACGCGCACGAGGTTTTCCACGCCTGGAACGTCAAGCGCATGCGTCCCGCCGAGCTGTGGCCGTATCGCTACGATGATGAGGCGCCGACGCCGTTGCTCTGGGTGAGCGAGGGGATCACCGACTACTACGCCGACCTCTCGATGGTGCGCGGCGGGCTGATCGATTCGGCCGGGTTCTTCGGTGTCACCGCCGGCAAGATCACCGAGGTCGACGGAGCTGCGTCCGGTCGCGCTGGAGGACGCATCGCTCTCGACCTGGGTGCATCCGACTGACGGGACGGGATACATTTACTATCCGAAGGGCTCACTCGCGGGATTCCTGCTCGACATCATGATCCGCGATGCGACCGACAACCGCCGGTCGCTCGACGACGTCATGGCACAGGTGTATGCCGAGTCGTTCAAACGCGGCAAGGGATTCACGAACGCGGATTGGTGGCGCGTCGTGACGCAGGTGGCGGGCGGCAAATCCTTCGCCGATTTCAGCGAGCGGTACATCGACGGCCGCGAGCCCTTCCCATGGGAGGCGACGCTGGCACTCGGTGGCATGCGACTCGTGAACGACACGATTCGAGAGCCGCGCCTGGGGATCAGCACCGTGGCGGGCGAGAGTGGCGGCGTCGTCGTGAGCGCGGTCGACCCGACCAGTGCGGCTGGGGAAGCGGGCGTTCGCGAAGGCGACTGCTGATCTCGATCGGAAACATCCCGATCGAGGACCAGACCTTTGGTCAGCGTTTTCGGCAGCAATTCGGCTCGCGCGAGGGCGCACCGCTCGAGATCAAGGTGAAGCGTGGCGAGCAGGACCTGACGCTGCAGACGCGAGTGCGGATGGCGGCGAGGGTGGAGATGCGAATGGAGGCGGTGTCGGGGGCGAGTGCGAAGGCGGCACGCATTAGGTCGGGGATATTGAGGGGGACGGTTGGAAACTAGAGGCGCTAGAGGCGCTAGAGGCGCTAGAGGCGCTAGACGCTAGCGCGAGCGCGTTCAGCGCTTCTAGCGCCTCTAGCGCCTCTGCACGTTTTTTGCCTCACGCGGCATCCAACAGGAGCGAACGATGACGCGCATTCAATCGAACGGGCTGGCGATGACGCTGGCGCTCACGGGCACACTGGTGATGAGCGCATGCGACCGGACCGAGGAAGACCGCGGGACCCTTGCCGACACGACCGCGGGCGTCGTGGACACGGCGCCGGCGACGACGGCGCGCTCGGTGGCCGCCCTGCTCACCGATGAGAACATTATCGCGCTGCTCGACACGACCTACGACGCGATGCTGGAAGCCGACCAGCTGGCGATGGACCGCACCGACAGCGAGCAGGTACGGCAATTTGCCTCACGGGCGGTGACGCAAAATGCGGCATCGCGCCGCGCGGTGATCGCGACTGCCCAGCGACTGGGCGTGGCGCCGGTGCTGCCGGACCTGGATCCCGTCGAAGGCCATGCGGACGCGATGGCCCTGATGCGCCAGCGCGCGGGGTCGGACTTCGATGAGATCTACATCGATCAGGCCGTCGAGACGCGAAAAGAGCTGATCGACGAGATCGATGACGCGCTCGGTGTGGAGACGAGGCCGGAGGCGGTGAAGCAGCTTCTCAGCCAGCTCAAGACACAGCTGGAGGCTGACGTCAAGGCTCTCGAGGGTTGGGGATCAAGTCCGTAACGGCAGAGGCAGATTCAGATCAATCAGAATCAGAAAACCAACGGGGAGCCAGTATCGCTCCCCGCGCGTTCCTGATCTGAATCTGATTCTGAATTCTGCCTCTGCCGTCTACTGACCCTGTCTTCTCGTATTTCTGACCAGCTCCGCATTACGAGCGGGCACCCCCGCCCACCTCTGCGCCATCAGCGCCTCGACTTCACTGATCTCTCGAGGGGCTCGAGAGATCCACTCGACGCCGTTGCGCCGTGATGATGTAATCATCTTCTATCCTGACCCCTATGTTCGCGTAGCGCTCGACGGCGGGGCGGATCTTCGCGATCATCGCGCGGTTCTTCGGGGTGTTGGGGATGATCGAGAGGAGCTTCGAGCGGACGTAGACGCCCGGCTCAATGGTGAACGCGCTGCCAACGTTGATCCGGCCGCCCTGGTAGTACGCCTGCTCGGGATCATGCACGTCGAGGCCGATGCCGTGCCCCAGGCCGTGCATGTAGTACATCGTCCACTGCGGGCACGTCGCGCCCTCCTGACCGCATAACGCTTCGCCCCCTTCGACCACCGCGCCCACCGCCTCGATGAGACCGAGCCGGGCGAGGCCGCGCTCGACCGTCTCGGAGGCCGCCTGCGACATCGATCCGAACGAGGCGCCCGGCGTCGCCGCCTTCTCGGCCGCTGCCTGCGCGTCGCGCACGAGCTGGTAGATCGCGCGCTGCTCGGCGGTGAAAGTGCCGGACACGGGGACGGTGCGCGTGACGTCGGCGGCATAGCCCCGATATGAGGCGCCGATGTCCATCACCACGACGTCGCCGGCGCGCATGAAGCGATCGTCGGCGTTGTAGTGCAGCGTCGTCGAGTTCGGGCCCGAGCCGACGATCGTCGCGAACGACGGACGGTCGGCGCCGTTGCGCCGGAACATGTACTCGATGAGCCCCTGCACCTCGAACTCGTTCATGTCGGGCTCGATCGCCTGGAATGCCTGACGATGCGCCTCGACGGTGATGTTGACCGCGGTGCGAATGAGCTCGAGCTCGGCCGGCGACTTCTTGGCGCGAAGACGGAGCACGGCCGGCGTCAGGTTGCTCAACGCCAGCGAGTCATGACGCCCAGCGATCGCGCGCATCACTTCCTGATCGAACGACATCCCCTGCTCGCTCGGCTCGAGGGGATCCTCGTCCTCCGAGAACTCGCCGATGACGTAGATCGTCCGCACGACGCCAGCGAGGGAGTCGATGACGGGCATCAGATTCCTCCGATGCCCGGGAGGCCAACCCGGTGCGTGCCCTGGCCGTGTCGAGTCCCATCCGCGCCCCCGTCCACACCTCGGCCGCGGGGTTGTTGGGCTGCACGAAGATCGTTCCCGTGGCGCGCCCGCCGCGCTTCACGATCACCAGCGCCGCATTCGGCTCGCGCACGCCGGTGAGGTAGAGGAAGTTCGGCTCCTGGAAGAAGGAGAGATAATCCTTCTGCGGCTCGCGGGCGCCGAACACGACGAGAGCGCCGTCTCCGACCTTTGATATCAGCGAGTCGCGACGGGCGGCATACTCTTGTCTCGAGATCTGCCCGTGGACAGATCCGGGCAGAACGACCGTCAAGGCGGCGAACAGCGTTAAGAGGCGCATGGTTGGCTCAGGTTAAAACCCGAAGACGTCAGGGATCAGACATCAGGAATCAGTAGTCAGAAACCTCAACTGCAAAGTGCCCTTTCTGAACTCTGACACCTGACGTCTGAGACCTGACGTCTGCGGAAGTTGATCTTCACTTCAGAAGCAGCTTGGCGATGGTCTGCAGCTGCATGTTGGAGGTGCCTTCGTAAATCGTTCCGATCTTGGCGTCGCGATAGAATTTCTCGACAGGATATTCTTTCGTGTACCCGTACCCACCGAAGAGCTCTACGCACAACGACGTCACCCGCTCCGCCACCTGCGACGAGAAGAGCTTCGCCATGGCGGCCTCAGCGGTGAACGCATGACCACCATCCTTTAGTCTCGAGGCGTTGTAGACCATGAGGCGCGCCGCCTCGAGCTCCGTCGCCGCCTGCGCGATCTGGAATTGCACCGCCTGGAATTCGGCGATCGACTTTCCGAACTGTTTGCGCTCCTGCACGTAGCGCGATTGCGGCGTCGAGCGCGCCGCGTGAGACGCCGATCATCTGCGCGCCGATCCCGATCCGGCCCTCGTTGAGGGTCTCGATCGCGATCTTGTACCCCTGGCCCTGCGTTCCGAGGAGGTTCTCCTCGGGCACTTCGCATCCGTCGAGGATGAGCTCCGTCGTGCTCGAGGCGCGAATGCCGAGCTTGTCTTCCTTCTTCCCGACCGAGAAGCCGGGAAACTCGCGCTCGACGATGAACGCCGTGATCCCCTTGTACCCGGCCGATGGATTCGCGTTCGCGAAGACGATGTAGATGCCAGCTTCGGCGCCGTTGGTGATCCACATCTTGCGGCCGTCGAGGATCCACCGGTCGCCCTTCTTGGTCGCGCGCGACGCCATGCCGAAGGCGTCCGATCCCGAGCCCGGCTCTGAGAGCGCGTAGGCCCCGACCGTGTCCGACGTTAGGCGCGGGAGGTACCGCGACCGCTGGTCATCGGTGCCGTAGCGGAGAATCGGATAGTTCGCGAGTGTGTTCTGGACGTCGACCATGATCGACGACGAGGCGTCGACGCGGCTGATCGCCTCGACCGCGAGCGTGACCATGAGGAGCGAGCCGCCGGCGCCACCCAGGTCTTCGGGAACCTCGATGCCCATGAGGCCGAGCTCGAAGAACTTGGGGATGAGGTCGGAATCGAGCTTGGCCGCCTGATCCATCGCGTGCACGCGCGGCCGCACCTCTTCCTCCGCGAACGCGGCCACCGCGTCGCGGAACATGACTTCTTCTTCCGAGAGAATGGTGAGTGGGGTGTGCCGGCTGTCGACCTCGGTGCTCATGCGTGCGCTGGGGTCACCACACCCGTGCGCTCGAGAACCACCTCGGCGAGCTTCTCGTGGACGCCGAACGCGTCGGTCACGCGATAGGTCACGTCCGGGAAGGCCGCAGCCGCTTCCGCGACGAGTCGCGGGATGTCGCGCGTGGAGTGCTTCCCGGGCGACAGCATATAGGGAAACGCGATCACTTCCGTCGCGCCTTCCTCGACGCAGTGGCGAAACCCGCTGGCGATCGTGGGCTTGCCGAGCTCCATGTGCGCCGCCTGCACCACGACGCCGGGGCCGGCGATCTGTCTCACCAGCGCCGCGACGCTCTCGAGCATGTCGTTCGCTTCCTGGCGAACCGAGCCGTGGTCGATCAGGAGGATGGCTTTCATACGCGTTCGAAGATAGTTTCGTCGCGGGCGAACGTTGGCCCCGGCAACAGCACTCGGGCATCCAGGTTCAAAGGTGGGACGCGGATTACGCGGATGCAGCGGATTCGGCGGATTGCTCCTTGTGTCCCGATCTCTCCTCTACAGGAGCAAAAAGCAGTTGCTTTTTCCTGCGCGAGGAGAGCTTTTCAGCGCCAGGAACGATCCGCCCAATCCGCTGCATCCGCGTAATCCGCGTCCCAACTTTGAACCTGGATGGTAGCCCTGAAGGGCGGCCGAGCTAGGCGACAGACGAAGCCGGCGCCAAATGCTCCCGGAAGACTTCGAGAGCAAGCTCCACCTTACCAAACGGCGCCGACACCTGTACTCCCTGCACGATCGGCCGGACGCGCTCGAGCATCTCCCGGGCGATCGCGATTCCCTCGGCTACCGCGGCCTCCTTGGACTTGTCGCTTGCACTCCGCATGCGTGCGATGATCTCCGGCGGCACGACGACACCGGGCACCTCGTTGGCCAGGAACTCCGCATTGCGTGCCGAGACTAAAGGCCAGATCCCCGCAATGATGGGGATGCGGACATGGACGATGCGCTCCAGGAATCGCTCGAGTTGCGCCGTATCGAACACCGGCTGCGTGATCGCGTACTCGGCGCCCGCGTCCACCTTCCACTCGAACCGCTTGATCTCGTGGGCCAGGTCGATGGCCGCCGGATTCACACCGACGCCGATGGCGAACGAGGTTGGCGTGCCGATCGCGTTCCCACCCGGATCCAGCCCGCGGTTCAGGTTGCGGACGAGGTTCGTTAGGCCGATCGCGTCGATGTCGAAGACCGCCGTCGCGTTCGGGTAGGGCCCCATCTTCGGCGGGTCGCCGGTGATGATGAGCATGTTGCGCAGCCCCATCGCCGCGGCGCCGAGCAGGTCGCTGAGCATGCCGAGGAGGTTGCGATCGCGGCAGCAGTAGTGCGTGACGGTCTCGATGCCGATCCGCTGCTCGATGAGCAGGCTCGTGAGCAAGGCGCCCATACGGCTCTGCGCGCGCGGACCGTCGGGGACGTTCACGGCATCGACACCGGCGCGCTTCAGCGCTTCCACGCCCTGGAGCATCTTGGTGGCATCGACGCCGCGCGGCGGCACGATCTCGACCGACGACACGAACTCGCCGCGCGCGATCTTGGCCGCCCATCGCGAGCGCTGGCCGAATGGCAGCGGCTCGACGCCAGCGTCCTGCGTGCTGCGCGCCGCATCCGTGTCGGTTGCCGGCTGCGTTGCTGGACGCGTCGCGCGAAGCCGGGGCACGAGCGGACGAATGCCTTCGACGAGCGCCTTGATGTGCTCCGGCGTCGTCCCGCAGCATCCGCCGATCACCTTGACGCCCGCCTGCACGAGGTGACGCCCGTAGCTCGCGATGTACTCCGGACTCGCCATGTACATGGTGCGTCCGCCAACCTCGCGAGGCATGCCGGCGTTCGGCATCGCGCTCAGCTTCCGCGTCGTCGCCGGCGTCATCCGCTCGATCGCTTCCAGAATCGCCTGCGGGCCCACCGAGCAGTTGAGCCCCACGACGTCAGCGCCCGCCGCGGTCAGGGCTCGAGCGATGTCTTCCGGCGACGCGCCGTACGGACTCAGGCAGTCGGTGCCGATCGTCATCTGCGCGATGACGGGCACTGCCGCGTCCACGTCGCGCGCGGCCTGGATCGCTTGCTCGATCTCGATGAGGTCGGAAAACGTCTCCAGAATGAAGAGGTCGGCGCCACCTTCCCGGAGTGCGGCGAGCTGCTCGCGAAAGATCGCGCGCGCCTCTTCGGTCGCGGTCGGACCGTACGGCTCGAGGCGCACGCCGAGTGGGCCGACGGCACCGGCGACCCACGCGCGATCCCCCGCTGCCTCACGTGCGATCTGCGCCGACCGAGCGTTGAACTCCCTGACCTGCGTCTCGAGCCCGTGCTGCGTGAGCTTCAGCCGGTTGGCGCCAAACGTGTTCGTCTCGATGACCTCCGCACCCGCCTTCACATACGCCCGGTGCACGTCGCGCACGAGGTCGGGCTGGGAGACGCTCAGCTGGTCGTAGCAGAGATTGATGAAGGCGCCCTTGGAGTAGAGCATCGTCCCCATCGCCCCGTCGAAGACGACGATACGGTCGGGATCGAGGAGCTCACGGGCATCGCGAAGCGGGGGAGAGCTCATGTCGCAACCCCCGACGAATTCGGAAGGCGTAATGCGGAAGGATTTTCCTCTATGTTCCGCATTCCGCTTTCCGCATTCGCCCTCACGACGTAGTACTTGGCCGCGGGATGGTGCACGACAATCGCGGCGGTGCTCTGCTCAGGGAGCAACTGGAACGACTCCGTGTAGCTCATGCCTAACGCTTCACGGGCCGGCAGGAGCTTGAACAGCTCGCCGTGGCCCTCGAGATCCGGGCAGGCAGGATAACCCCACGAGTAGCGCTTGCCCTGACCGGCAGGGAGTCCCAGCTCCTTCCGCACGCGCGCGTGCATCCACTGCGCGACCGCCTCGGCCGTCTCCACCGCCAGACCGTGCGCGAAGAATGCCTCGCTGTAATCTCCGCGTGCCTGGGTGGCCTCGAAGCGACGCGTCGCCTCGTCGCCGACAGTCACGATCTGGAACGCGGCGACGTCGACGTCGCCCGATTCGGTCGATCGGAAATAGTCTGCCAGCGAGAGACGCTCGCGCCCTTCCTGACGCGGGAAGTTGAAGCGCGCGATCTCGCGCAGCGAGCCGCCATCGCTCCCATACGCCGCGGGATCATAGACGATCAAATCACGGCCGTTCGACTGCACCGGGAAATAGCCGTACACGGCGCGCGGCACGAGCCATCCCTCGCGCGTCGCTTCTTCGGTCAGCCGATCCAGCGTCGGCTTGAAGACGTCCCGCACCGTCGCGTCGTACTCGGCGCCCGAGCCACGACCGCCCCACTGCAGGCGATAGAGCTCGTCGAGGTCGAGATGGCGGAAGACCTCGTCGAGGGGAATGTCGCGCAACACGCGCGTACCCCAGAACGGCGGCGCGGGAATGGGATTGTCGGCGGGCACATCGCTGCGCCTGTCCACGACATCCCCCGCCGCCTGATCCTTGCCGACTTGCGTACGCAGGAAGACGTCCTCCCGTGCTTCGGCGATCACGCGCTTCACGAGATCGGGGCGCCGGTCTTCATCCACGATCGACTCGACCGTCGAGAGTCCCTCGAATGCATCCTTGCAGTAGAAGACGCCCGGCTCGTACGCGCGCTCGCCGTCGACGAAGAGCGCGCGCCGCCCGAAGCGCCGATTGATCGCGGCGCCGCCGATCAGGACCGGGAACTTGAGGCCGCGCTTGTCGAGCTCCTTTACGCACAGCGGCATCTGCTTCGACGTCGACACGAGCAACGCCGAGAGCCCGATGGCGTCCGCGCCGACCTCGACCGCCTTGTCGATGATCGTGTTGACCGGGACCTGCTTGCCGAGGTCGAAGACGGTGTAGCCGTTGTTGGAGAGGATCGTGTTGACGAGCGACTTCCCAATGTCGTGCACGTCGCCGTACACGGTCGCGAGCACGACCTTGCCCTTGGTGTAGCCTTCCTTGCGCTCGAGGAACTGCTCGAGGTGCTTCACCGCCTTCTTCATGACTTCGGCGGATTGCAGCACGAAGGGAAGAATCAGCTCGCCCGCGCCGAACTTGTCGCCAACCTCTTTCATCGCCGGCAGCAGGACGTCGTTGAGCACACGAATCGGGTTCTCCCGGACGCCCGCGTTGTCGAGTGCCTCCTCGATCCGTTCCTTCTTGCGGTGCAGCACCTGCCAGTGCACCCGCTCGTCAGGCGCCATCGTCGCCGTGGGGTCGATGGCGGCTTCCTGCGCGCCCTCGCGCTTTCCGGCGACGTCGAAGTGCCCGATGAAGCGCTGGAGCGCATCGGCGCGGCGGTTGAACACGAGATCGTCGGCGAGCCCGCGCTCCTCCGCCGAGATCTCGGCGTACGGCGTCACGTGCGCCGGGTTGACGATCGCGGCGTCCAGGCCAGCGCTCACGCAGTGATGCAGGAACACCGAGTTCAGCACCGAGCGCGCCTCGAGCGACAGCCCGAAGCTCACGTTGGAGACGCCGAGGATGCAGAGCACGCCCGGCAGCTCGCGCTTGATGAGGCGAATGCCCTCGATCGTCTCAGTCGCCGAGTCGATCCACTCGGCGTCGCCGGTGGCGAGGGTGAAGGTGAGCGCGTCGAAGATGAGATCTTCCGGCGCCAGCCCGTACTCGTCGACGGCGATGTCGTGGATCTTCCGAGCGATCTCGAGCTTCCGCTGCCGCGTCTTCGCCATGCCGATCTCGTCGATCGTGAGCGCGACGACGGCGGCGCCGTATTTCTTCACGAGGGGCAGCACCGCCTCGATACGTGCGCGGCCGTTCTCCATGTTGATGGAGTTGACGATCGCTCGACCCGGTACGCGCTGCAGCGCCGCCTCGATGACGTTGGCCTCGGTCGAGTCGATCATGAGCGGCGTCTCGACGGTCGATGAGAGCAGCTTGACGACGCGCGCCATCTGCTCCGCTTCGTCGGCCCGTTCGGTGAGCGCGACGCACACGTCGAGCACGTGCGCTCCCGAATCGACCTGGTCGCGCGCCACCCCGACGATGCCTTCGTAATCGTCGGCGAGAAGCAGCCGCTTCACCTTGCGCGACCCCTGGGAGTTCACGCGCTCGCCAACCAGGAGGGGCGGGGGATCCTGGTGGAGAGTGATGGCCCTCATCGCGGAGGAGACCCTTGGAATGCGGGAGGCGGAATGCGGAATGGTTGTTGTCGACCTTGTTCCGCCTTCCGCATTCCGTATTCTGCCCACGATCTCCTTCAGGTGCTCCGGCGTCGTTCCGCAGCAACCACCCACAATGCGGACCCCGAACTCCGAGACGAACTCACTCAGCGCCTTCGCCATCGGCCCAGGCTCGAGCGGATAGACCGCTTCGCCGACGCCGGTGTTGATCGGAAGGCCCGCGTTAGGTATCACCGAGATCGGACGCGTGGCGTGCTCGGTGAGGTACCGTACCGGCTCGCGCATGTGCTCGGGACCAGTCGAGCAGTTGAGCCCGATCACGTCGACGGGGAGCGATTCGAGCGTCGTCATCGCGCTGGCGATGTCGGTGCCGAGGAGCATGCGGCCGCTCGTGTCGAGCGTTACCTGTGCCTGGACGGCGACGCGACGGCCGATCTCCGCGAAGAGCCGCTCGAATCCTGCCAGCGCCGCCTTCACCTCGAGGATGTCCTGCGCCGTCTCGACGAGCAGCACGTCGACGCCCCCTTCGACGAGCGCCTTCGCCTGCCGATAGAAGTTCTCGCTCAGCTCATCGAAGGTGATCGCGGAGAGCGTCGGGTCGTCGCTCGATGGCAACATTCCCGTCGGCCCGATGGAGCCGGCGACGAACCGTGGCTGTTCGGGGGTCGCGTACTTGTCGGCGGCGGCGCGGGCGAGCTGCGCGGCCTTCACGTTCAGCTCGTGAAATTTGTCGCCCAGTCCCCATTCGTGGAGCCGGCGCGGGGTGCTCTGGAAGGTGCACGTTTCGACGACGTCGCATCCCACAGCGAGAAAGGACTCGTGGATCTCGCGGATGACGTCTGGACGGGTGAGCACCAGGTTGTCGTTGCATCCCTCGAGGTCCTTCCCGCCGAAATCCTCCGCGGTGAGCTTGTACCGCTGGATGTTCGTCCCCATCGCGCCGTCATAGATGAGGACGCGGTTGGCGAGGGCTTCGAGATAGGAGAAGCGAGTTCTTCATGACGTACCGACGAAAAAAAGGCGCCTAAGCCGTCCCGGCTTCGCGCCGGCGCTTTAGCTGTTGATTAACGTGGCCGCAAGTTGCCGTTAAATCGCCACGGGTTCAGTTGTTAGCTGCAACCTAGCCTTGTGCGCGACTGGCGGCAAGAACAAATGTCGCCTCACCCGGCAAGCGCGGCGACCTGATCCCGGCTAACGCCATCTATCTCAACGACTTTTCGGCGAGATGCAGCGCCCGCGACTATGCGAATATCGCGCCTCGCAACGTGCAGTGCCTTCGCGAGCAGCTCGACGAGCGCCTCGTTCGCCGCGTTATCCACCGGGGCTGACGTCAGTCTCACCCGCAGCGCCCCATTGTGCGCGCCAACGATCTCGCTCCGCGAGGCTCGGGGCTGGACGTATACGTGGAAGCGGACTGCGTCAGCGAGGATACTGATCGCGATGGGCGTCAAAGCCGACGAGTGAAAGGCAAAACCAAGCCGTTCTGAACGCAGAGGACGCAGAGGACGCGGAGGACAACCTCTGCGTCCTCTACGTCCTCTGCGTTAATAGCCGTTGTCGTTCTTTTGCGTGCAATCCCCATCCTCAGGGTGCGCGCTGCTCCGGCGGCGTGTCCGTCCCGCGCGCTCCACGGCCCGTGACCCGCGCGCGCTCTTCCACCCGCTGGATGAGCGCGAGGAGCCGGTGCCGCTCCAATGGAAGTGTGAGCTCGGCCATGACGAGGCGCTGGACGGCGAGCGAAAGCGCGGGGTCAGCCTCGGCGTCGGCGCCCGACCGATAGAGCAGAGTCGCACCCCCGACCGCGAGCGGAAGACGCAGCGCCGCGGCATCGGCAGCGGCGAGTGCGCGCTCGACGACGGCGACGAGCGGCACCTCCCCGCGCGCGCGGACGTGTGCATCAGCCACGCCGTGAAACACCCGCGGCTGATGGCCCGCGGCGGCGAGCGTCTGCGCGATGCCCTCGAGCAACGCGGCTTCGGCCCCAATCAGGAAAACGATCGCCATGCGTTCACCGAGTCTGGTGGGTGCTCACAGGGCATTCAGGATGATCCCCTTTGCTACTGCCAGCAGAAGCCACGCCACGAGGGGCGATAGATCGATGGTGCCCGCGAGCGGAGGGATGAACTTTCGCAGCGGCCGCAGCAACCACTCCGTGATCGGTATCGTCCACCGAATCCACTTCGACCACTCGGAGAGCCGCACCCACGACGAGATGACCCGAACGATGAGCGCGAGCTGGAGGATACCGAATATCCACGTGACCAGCACCGCGATGAAGCCGCGAGCGCCAGCGCCGCTCGCGCTCGCCGCGAACTCGAGCTGGCCTCTAATGAATTCGAGGAGAGCAAGCACCACCAGGCCGCCGATGACGACCGCGATGAGCGCCCACCACGGCGCGCTCGACGGCAAGCCGCCTGCGCGCACCACACGATGCTCGATGGGGACGATCAGCGGATCGACGACCCGCCGGAAAAACCGCGCGACCGCCCCGAACGGGCTCACGCGCCGCGTGCGCACGAGCCAGTCGATCGTAAAGATGACGAGCGCCGCCGCGGCGATGATGAACACGACCAATCGCAGCACGCCCAGGACTGCGTCGAGCACCCCAACGAGACCAAGCATGGCGGGAAGCTAGATGGGGCGAGCCTTCGAGAACAGCATCTTCATCGATCGCCACGCGCCGCTCACGCGGTCCCCCATCCCTCGGCCATGCCAGAAGCGAGCGAAGGCGTCGATGTTCCGAGCGTGATCCTCGCCGTAGCCGAACCACCAGGGCTGACGCCAACGCGCGAACAGGTCGACGACGATGGACTTTTCGCGGACGCACTCACGAAGTCCTGCATCCCCATGAATCCGCCCAAAGCCGCTTTCCTTTATACCACCATGCGGGACGTCGGCCATACCGACGACCGACACGACATCGTTCACGTGGACGGTCCCGGCCGCGACACGCTCCGCAACTCGCTGCGCGCGAGTGAGATCACGGCCCCACACACTCGCACTCAATCCGAAGGGAGTGGCGTTGGCGATGGAGACGGCGTGGTCGTCATCGCGCGCGCGTATGACGGCGAGCAGCGGTCCGAACGTCTCCTCGCGCGCAATGCGCATCTCCGAGGTCACTTCCGAGACGACCGTTGGCGCAAAGAATTCGCGCGACGTGCGTGCTGCGCCATGCGCCTTCCCGCCGCGCGCGACCGCGTCGCCAAGCTGCGCCTCGAGGACATCCGCCTGCCACGGCCGAATCATTGGACCGACGTCGCTTCCCGAGGAGCCCGCGCCAACGACCAAACGTTGTGCGGCCGTCTGCAGGTGACCGACGAACTGATCGTACACGGAATCGATCACGATCGCCCGCTTCGGCGCGACGCACGTCTGTCCCGCATTGGTGAATCGCCCCCAGAGAACGCCACTCGCGGCCGTCGCGAGATCGGCATCGTCGAGCACGATCGCCGGGTCGCTTCCGCCCAGCTCGAGGCAGCAGGGAATCAGCCGCTCGGCACACGCGGCGGCGACCTTTCTGCCGGTCGCCGCACTTCCGGTGAACATGATCTTGTCCACGTGCGCGGCGGCGAGCGCGGCACCGGTTGCCCCATCGCCTGGCAGCACCTGAAAGATTGCGTCCGGAACACCCGCCGCATGCAGGAGCTCGGCGAGCCGGATCGCGGTGGAGGGGGTCAGCTCCGAGGGCTTGAGGATCACCGCATTTCCGGAGACGAGCGCCGCGAGCGACGCGCTGGCGGGAAGCAGCAGCGGATAGTTCCAGGGCGAGATGACCCCGATCACCCCGTGAGGCTCGCGGAGGATCGTCACGCGCTTGCGCCACATCGCGATGTTCGCCGGCGTGAACGAGGTCGGACGAAGCACGCGAGGTGCGGCACGCTGGCAGAACCTGGCGACGTCGAGCGTCGTGAGGATGTCGGCCGCCATCGCCTCGGCCGCGGGCTTACCGGTCTCGCGCTCGATGAGCGCGGCGACCTCCCGACGGCCGTCGGTCAACGCGAGACGGAATTTTCCCAGGATCCGCCGGCGTTCACCCAACGGTCGAGCCGCCCAGCCGGGCTGCTCCGCGCGAGCGCGAGACACGGCGGCATCGATGGCGGCGCGATCCGGGGGAGTCCAGGTGCGCCATACCTCGCCCGTGGCGGGGTCGAGCGACTCGACCGCGCGCCGCGGGGCAGCCTGAGACGGCATTGCGTGCCCACCATGTGAGTTGGTCCACGACCGCGCACGACGATGCGCGAATTCGACCTATCTATGGTAGGAGCGTTTGCGCCGCGCTAGTGGCGCTCAGCGGTGATTGGTGCGACCGTCGGGGAAGGAGAGTGCCGTAGTCTGCACGCCGCCACCGCGCGCCCGGAACTCCGCGCGAAAGCTCAGCGTGATCTGAGGCGACATGCCGATCAGACCCCCGAAGCGGCGCGGTGGACTTATGCCCCAGTCGCGCACATCCACAGAGGTTGTGCCGCTCGCGACCACCTGGCGACCCGTGACGTTGGCTTGCCCGAAGAAGGCGACGGGGCGGGTGACTCCGTTCATGGAGAGCCGGCCGTGCACTGTCCACGGGCCTCCGTCGAATCCGCGCTCGACGGAATCCACCTGAAACGTGACGGTCGGATGGCGATCCCCGCCAAAGAGCTTCAGCAGGGCCTCGGACTCCACCACGGGGTCGGTTGCGATCGAGGCGACATTGAAGCGCACGTCACCACGGAGCGACCGCACGTCGCTGCCGGACATGACGACTCTGCCGGCGAGCTCCTCGCTTCGTCCGATGATCTGTTGGATAAAGGCTCGACCGCGGAATGTCACGCGGGAGGTGGATCGATCGAGCACGTAGGCCGACTGGGCGCATACGCCTCGGGCCAGCGGCAAGACGCCGGCGACGGTCGCGATGAGTGCTATGAGTGTGCGCATAGAGGGGGGGAGGGGCGGCGCATCATTGCACGGGACGAGGCAGGTGGGGGGGCGTAACAACACCCGCTGTGCGGATGTGGCGGATCCGCCACAGACCGCGCTCCCGCGACCCCGGTCAACGACGGATTGGTCCGCCGCTACCGATTGCCCAATAAGGGCTTAGGGTAAGGGCTCACCCGCGCGCGCAGGGCTGGTTCGGTGGCAGGCTAACTGCGAGTGCGCCGCCCGGCCGCCCCGATCCCCATCCAATTCGATGCCTCGATCCGATCCCGCTCCTCATCCGCACATCTTCTCGGTTGACGTGGAGGAGTACTTCCAGGTCAACGCGTTCGAGGGAGTGGTATCGCGACGGGATTGGCCTTCGTACGCGTCGCGCGTCGACATTGGGGTAGATGCGATACTGACCCTTCTCGACCGGCACGCCACGACGGGCACCTTCTTTTGTCTCGGCTGGATCGCCGAGGCGAATCCGAGGATCGTTCGTCGGATCGCCAATGCCGGTCACGAGATCGCCTCCCACGGCTGGTGGCATCGCCGGGTCGGCACTCTTTCACCCGAGCAGTTTCGCGCCGACGTGCGTGATTCGCGACGCCTGCTCGAGGACATCTCCGGGCAGCTCGTTCAGGGTTTTCGCGCACCGAGCTTCTCGATCGTGCCCGGCCTGGAGTGGGCCTTCGAGGTCCTGCTCGAGGAAGGCTATCGGTACGACTCCAGCCTCTTCCCAATTCGCCGACCGGGATACGGCTATCCAGCCGCGCCGACTTCGCCCCACCTGAGGTCGACCCCCTCCGGCGTCATCGTCGAGTTTCCGCTCACCACGGCGCGAATCGGCGGCCTGCAAATTCCCGCCGCGGGTGGCGGATACTTCCGCCAATTCCCGTACGCCCTTACCCGTCACGCCTTTCGGCAATGTCAGCAGGAAGGGCGGACCGGGACGTTCTACATCCACCCCTGGGAGCTCGACGACGCGCAGCCGCGATTGCCCGTCTCGTGGGTGACGGGGCTCCGCCACTATCGCGGAATCGCCGGAACGCACGCGCGGCTCGAGCGGCTGCTCGGCGATTTCCGGTTCACGTCGGCGGCGCGTCGATGTGAGTGGCGCGATCTTACCCCGCGTTCGTCGCGCGGCATCGGGGTCGCGACGGCGTGATCGGTCGACGGCAGCCGCCGGTTCATTCGCCCATCCGGCCCCTCGCCCTCGTTAGGGCGATGGGCGGCGCCGTCGTCGCCGGCGATCGCGCTCATGCCGAAGTCACGACGACGCTGGCGGGACGATTCGGCGCGGCGGCCGTCGCGCTCACCGACAGCGGCACGTCGGCGCTGGTGCTGGCGATGCGCCTAACGGCCGGTGCAGGCGGCACGGTCGCGCTTCCGGCCTACGGCTGCATCGATCTCACTGCCGCGGCGATCTTCGCCGGCGTTCGTGCTCGCCTCTACGACGTCGATCCGGCCACGTTGAGCCCCGATCTCGAATCGGTGGCCCGCACCGTGTCGCGCGGCGTGGACGCTATCGTCGTCGCCCACTTCTACGGCTACCCAGCCGATGTGCCGGGCGTGGCGCGCATCGCGGCCGAGGCTGGCGTGAGCGTGATCGAGGACGCAGCCCAGGGCACCGGCGGAACGCTCGACGGCACCCGGCTCGGCGCGCTCGCACCGCTGTCCATCCTCAGCTTCGGACGGGGGAAGGGAATCACAGGCGGTCGAGGCGGCGCATTGCTGCTCCGTGACACGGCGCTCGCTGAGCGCGCCGCGGCGCTCCGACTCGGCGATCCGCCGCGAGGCTGGTCCGATGCGGCCGTCGCCACCGCGCAGTGGCTGCTCGGGCGACCCTCACTCTACGCGCTGCCCGCCAGTCTCCCGATGCTCCACCTCGGCGAGATGGTCTATCATCCAGCGCACGAGCCATCTTCTCTCTCCCGCGCGGCCGCTGTGCTAGTGCGCGACGCGCTCGCCTATGAGGACGCCGAGGCAAACCTCCGGCGTCGGAATGCGGCAGCAATGACGGTGGGTGCCGAGCGAAGCCGCGGCATCGAGCCCGTACGGGTCCTCGCGGGTGGAGAGAGTGGCTATCTCCGGGCTGCGGTGCGCAACAAACTCGGTCGACCGATCGATCCGCGCCTCGGGATGTCGAGCGGGTACCCGCTGACACTGATGGAGCAGGGGGAGCTCCGGGCCCACCTCTGCGTCGGCGAGCGGGAGCATCCCGGCGCTCGCGCGCTGCGACGTACCCTCGTGACGCTTCCCACGCATCGCTTTCTGTCGCTGCGGGAGCGCGAGCTGCTCGCGCGATGGGTTCGCGGCCTGGAAGTCTCACCAACCTCACTCGATCGCAGGGAGGAGGCGGATGCGCGCGCCTCCGACCCTGCCACCCCGGCCGACGTCCATGCTGCACACGTCCGCTGAGCAGATAACGCCCACCGAGGCGCTGCTGTGGCCGGTGCCGCGAGTGCGGCCGACGCTGAAAGTGGACGAAGTCCACGTGTGGGCGGCGTCCCTCCAGCAGCCGGCTGCGAGCGTGCGTACCCTCGAGTCGCTGCTGTCGCTCCAGGAGCTCAACCGGGCGGAGCGGTTTCGCAGCGAGGGCGACCGGCGGCGGTACGTCGTGGCGCACGGCATTCTTCGTCGCGTGCTCGCCGGATACCGCAAGACTGACCCGCGGTTGTTGCGGTTCACGATCGGCAAGAACGGCAAGCCGGCGCTGTCCGATGAGAGCGGGCCCACGGCCCTGCGCTTCAACCTGTCGCACACCGAAGACATGGCGCTGATCGCCGTCACGCTCGGTCGCGAGATCGGCGTGGACGTCGAGCGTGTGCGGCCGATCTCCGAGCTCGATTCGATCGTCGAGAGCTACTTCACGTCTCGCGAGCGCGAAACGCTGCGCACGCTGGAAAACACAGCCAGGCGCGACGCGTTCTACCGGTGCTGGACGCGAAAGGAATCGTACGCGAAAGCGACCGGGGGTGACCTCTCCGTCGCCTTGAGTGGCTTCGACACGATGCTGTCGGCGGTGCCGGCGGATCTTCCCTCGCTCGAGGAGCCGCGAGAGGCGTCTGGGTGGAACCTCTATGAATTGCTTCCCGCCAACGGATACCTGGGTGCGGTGGCGATCAACGGTCCAGTCGGCCGGCTTTTCTCGTGGCGATGGACCGAAGGCACCACTCAATGACGGCTCCTCTCCGATCCGAGTCGGCGAACGCGTTTTCGGCCCGCGTTACTCGCCCTCACATCCCCGTGCTCGATGGAATGCGGGGCATCGCCGTCCTCTGCGTGATGGTCCTCCACTTCACACTCGTGAATGCGGTGACCGGCGCTGAGCTCGTTTTCTTCGAGGTCACGAGGGTGGGGTGGGTGGGGGTCGACCTCTTTTTCGTCCTCTCCGGCTTCCTCATCACGGGAATCCTGTACGACGCGAAGGGCGGCGCGCACTTCTTCCGCAATTTCTACATGCGGCGGGTGCTCCGAATCTTCCCGCTGTACTACGCGTTTCTCGTGTTCGTGCTCATCCTGCTCCCAATGGTACGCCCGGCGACCGCGGTCCCCGCCGGGACGCAGTTCTGGCTCTGGACGTACCTCAGCAACGTCATGTTCGCGAGAGTCGGTTGGGAGGGCATGCCGGGTCACACGACCCATCTCTGGTCTCTCGCGATCGAAGAGCAGTTCTACCTGCTCTGGCCGCTCATCGTTTTCTTCGCGAGTCGACGACGCCTCGTTCAGATCTGCGTCGGTGCGATCGTATTTGCCGAGCTGACGCGCCTCGGCCTCCACTATTCGGCTGCGGATGGCATCGCGGGTTACGCGCTGATGCCGGCTCGGATTGACGCGCTCGCGGTTGGGGCGCTCGTAGCGGTGCTCGCACGAGACCCCTCCGGTGCGGCAATGCTGCTCCGCTTCTCGCGGCCGGTGATGCTCGGTGCTGCAGTCTGGCTCGCCATCGTCATCGGGTGGACGCTGGTCGCCGTTGGCGGGATCCTCCCCCCGCTCGATGTTCGAGTCCAGCTGGGAGCGTACACGCCGATTTCCCTTCTTTTCGGCGCGCTCCTGGTGCGAGCGATAGCGGCTCCGGATTCCTCACGGACGGCGCGGGTGCTGAGCTCGGCGACACTCGCCGCGTTCGGCCGGTACAGCTATGCGCTGTATCTGATCCACATCGTCGTCCGCAACGTCTTCCACGGGCAGCTGACGCAGCTGGACGGGAAGCTTCCGACCGTCCTCGGCTCGCAGCTACCGGCACAGGTCGGCGTACTGCTAGCCGGAATTGGCATCTCCTACGCCCTCGCCTTCGCCAGTTGGCATCTCTTCGAGAAGCATTTTCTGGCTTTGAAGCGCTTTTTCAATTATGAGCGGCGGGGAGTCGCAGGCCCGTTGCCGTCTGACGCGCCCGTTTCCATCGCGTCCGGTGCCGATCTGGGCGGCCTGAGCCCGCGGATTCCGGCGGTCGGGCTGATCGAGGAAGGACGCTCCGCCCGATAGCCCGTTACCCCTCGCCGCGAGGCGGCGAGGCGCGAAGTGTGGAACCCCATCATCAGGTGTTGCGCGGCATTGGCTCTCGTTGCGCACCCGCCACACGGGCCTGCGCGTGGCACGCATTCGAGCGTGGTAACACCGCCGATATCCCTATACTCGACAACGACTTAGCCGACCACCAACACAGTGGTCGCCGAGCGCTCGGTTCTTGCGAAACCGTCGCGCGCGGCATCGGTGGCTTTCTCGCGCATGATCGCCGGCGTTCCACAAACCAATCGTCTCCCGCCTCAACCGTAAGCGACATGGGCGTAACCACACTCGACACCGCGTACCGGCTGTCGCCGATGCAGCAGGGAATGCTGTTGCACAACCTGGATGCGCCGCAGTCCGGCGCGTTCGTTCAGCAGACCGTGTTCGCGGTCAACGGCGACCTGCAACCCGATTCGTTCCGCCTTGCATGGGAACGAGTTATGGATCGGCACGCGGTCCTGAGGAGTGGCTTCCGGTGGGAGGGTGTCGAGGTTCCGCTGCTCGAGCTCGGCGCCGGAGTTACGCTGCCAATCGAGCTCGATGACTGGCGCGGGCTGACGCCGACCGAGCACGAGTACCGCCTCGAGAGCTACCTGCGCGTCGATCGCCGTCGCGGCTTCGACCTCGCGATCGCGCCGCTGATGCGCCTCGCGATGTTCCGCGTCGATCAGAGCGAGTGGAAGATGGTCTGGACGTCGCACAACGCGCTGCTCGATGGGCGCTCGCGACTCATCGTCCTGCGTGAGGTCTTCCTCGCCTACGACGCGCTCGTCGAGGGAGAGGCGCCGATGCTCCCCACGCCGGCCGCCTTCGAGTCCTACCTCGGCTGGCTGCAACGGCAGGATCTTGGGCGCGCCGAGACGTACTGGACGGAGCTGCTTCGTGGGTTCCTCGCGCCCACGCCGCTGATGGTGGCGAGAGCGCCAGGCGAGCTGCTCGCCTCCGACGGCAACTTCGGAGAGCAGCAGCTGCGACTGTCGGAGGGCGTGACGAGCGCGCTGCGGTCGCTCGCGCAACGACACGGGCTCACCCTGCACACGATGGTGAAGGGGGCATGGGCGCTTCTGCTCAGCCGCTATAGCGGGGAGTCGGACGTCGTCTTCGGCGACGCACGCGGGCGTGCGCGGTCACAGGTCGAGGGCGGAGATTCGATGGTTGGCCTCTTTCTGAATCCCGTTCCGCTGCGCGTGCACGTCGACCCGGAGTGCTCGCTGCTCGAGTGGCTCGTCGCTCTGCAGCGTCAGCAGGACAGCGCTCGCGAGTTCGAGCATGCTCCGCTGTCGCGGATTCAGGAGTGGTCGGAGATCCCGCGAGGCCGACCGCTCTTCGAAAGTCTCATGCTGGTCGAAACGGGAATCACCCAGGGCCTGCGCGCGATGCTCGGCTCTCGCTGGGGTCGTCAGGATGTGCGGTCGATCGAGCAGATGACCGATCCCCTGTCGATCTTCGCGAGCCTCGAACCGGACGTCCTGCTTCGCATCTCGTACGACCGTCACCGGTTCGATGATGCGACGGTCACCCGAATGGTCGGCCATCTGCGGACGCTGCTCGAGGGAATGGCAGGCGATCCCGGTCGCACACTCAGCGAGCTCCCGCTCATCACGAACGAGGAGCGTCAGCGCCTTCTGATCGACTACAACGACACGCGCCACGAGCGCACCAGCGGTGCGCTCGTTCACGAGGTCATTGCACAGCACGCTGCGCACGCGCCTGATGCCGCGGCCGTGGAGTTCGACGGGACGGTGGTATCGTACGGCGAGCTCGACCGCCGGGCCAACAAGCTGGCTCATGCCCTGTGTGCCGCGGGCGTAACGCCGGGTGCTCTCGTCGGCCTCGCGGTCGAGCGCGGCCCCGACATGATCGTCGGCGTGCTCGGCATCCTGAAGGCTGGCGCGGCGTACGTGCCCTTCGATCCGCGGTACCCGCGCGATCGCAACGCGTACGTGCTCGGCGATTCCCGCGTCGTCGCCATGGTCACGCAGCAGCGCGTCCTCTCGGCGCTTCCGGAGATCGAGGTGCCGGTCATCCGCCTCGACGACGCGACCGCGCTGGCCTCGGAACGGGAGGACGATCCGCGCATCGCCACGACCGCCGATTCGCTCGCGTACGTCATCTACACGTCGGGCTCGACCGGTGCGCCGAAGGGCGTCATGGTCACGCACCGCAACCTGCGCAACTATGCGCAGGCGATGCGCGGAGCCCTCGGCATTGCAACGAGCGATCGCTACCTCCACACCGCCTCGATGGCGTTCTCGTCCTCGGTGCGGCAGCTCGTGCTGCCACTCACGCAGGGCGCGACGATCGTGATCGCTTCGCCGGCGCTGCTCGCCGATCCGGTTGCGCTGTTCGAGACTATCGCGTCGCGCGGCGTGACGGTGATCGATCTCGTTCCCTCGTACTGGCAGCATTGCACTCAGGCGCTTCGCACGTTGTCGACCGACGCGCGCCGCAGGGTTCTGGAGAATCAGCTGCGACTGATCCTGACGGCGAGCGAGCCGCTGCCCTCCGAGCTCCCGCGGATCTGGTCGCGCGAGTTCGCACATCCGGCGCGCCTGATCAACATGTTCGGCCAGACGGAGACGACCGGTATCGTCACCGTCTATCCGATTCCGGCCGTGATCGAGGACAGCGTCAAGATCGTGCACATCGGCCGCCCGATCGCGAACATGCGGGCCTACGTGCTCGACTCGAAGCTGCGTCCGCTTCCGATCGGAGTGCCTGGTGAGCTGTGCATCGCCGGAGACGGCGTTTCGATCGGGTATCTCAATCAGCCGGAGCTCACGGCGCAGCGGTTCATCGCCGATCCATTCAGTGAATCGGTCAACGGCCGACTCTACCGGACCGGCGACCGCGCGCGCCTGCTCGCGGACGGAATCATCGAGTTCCTCGGGCGCTCCGACAACCAGGTAAAGATCCGCGGCTTCCGGGTCGAGGTCGAGGAAGTCGAGGCAGCCATTCGCGCGCACCCGGCGATTCGTGAAGCGGTGGTGACGTCGCGTGAAGTCGCACCCGGCGATCGCCGCCTGGTCGCGTATATCGTCGCCGCATACTCGCCGGCGCCCGTGCCTACGGTGGACGAGCTGCGTCGCTTCGTCGGCAGGACGCTCCCGGACTACATGGTGCCGTCGGCGTTCGTCGCGCTCGATGCGCTGCCGCGCACGCCCAACGGCAAGATCGACCGCATGCGCCTTCCCGAGCCCGACCTTTCATCGCTCGAGCTTGGCACCGGCTTCGTCGCACCGCGCACGCCAGTCGAAGAGGTGCTCGCCGCAATCTGGATGTCGGTGCTTGGTATTGATCGCGTCGGTGTCGAGGACAACTTCTTCACCCTCGGCGGCCATTCACTAATGGGGATGCGCGTGATGGCGCGCGTTCGCCAGGCGTTCAACGTCGACGTCCCGCTGCGCCGCCTCTTCGAGGCCCCCACGATAGCGCGTCTCGCCGAGTCGATCGAGGCAGCGAGCCGCGCGGTGGCGGGGCGGGCAATGCCGCCGATTCGTGCGGCGTCCCGCGATCACGCGCTTCCGCTCTCGTTCGCGCAGCAGCGGCTGTGGCTCCTCAACCAGCTCGAGCCGGACAGTGCAGCCTACAATCTTTCGGCGGTCATCCGATTGCAGGGTGAGCTCGACCTCGGCGCGTTGCAGCGCTCGTTGAGCGAGATCGTTCGCCGTCACGAGTCACTCCGCACGGTGTTCCCGTCAGTCGACGGAACGCCTGGCCAGATGGTGCAGCCGCCGCGCAATGTGGCGCTTTCCATCAGCGATCTCGACGCCAGCGACGTTGCGGGGATCGACGCCGAAGTCGCCCGCGTCACTCGCGCGGAAGCCGCACGACCCTTCGATCTCGAGCACGGGCCGCTTTTCCGTGCCCTCCTCGTTCGCATCACCCCGCGCGATCACCTCCTCGTGCTCACGATGCACCACATCGTGTCCGATGGATGGTCGCGCGGCGTGCTGTACCGCGAGATCGGTGCACTCTATGAGGCCTTCGCTGCCGGCCAGCCGTCGCCCCTGAGCGAGCTGCCGATTCAGTACGCGGACTACGCGCAGTGGCAGCGTGAGTGGCTGCAGGAAGACGTGCTGAGCGAACAGGCTGCGTACTGGGGCAAGCAGCTCGCTGGTCCGCTCCCCAAGCTCGATCTGCCGACCGATCGTCCTCGCCCGAGCGTGCAGACGTTCCGCGGCGCGACCCACACCTTCGCGCTGCCGGCCGAGCTCGTCGACGCCTTGCGCACGGTCAGCGCGACCGACGGCGCGACGCTGTTCATGACGCTGCTCGCGTCGTTCCAGGCGCTGCTCGGGCGGTACTCGGGACAGGACGACGTCATCATCGGCTCGCCGGTCGCCGGCCGCCGTCGAGTGGAGGTCGAGGACCTCATCGGGTTCTTCGTCAACACGCTGGTGATGCGCGGCGATCTGTCCGGCAATCCAACGTTCCGCGAGCTGCTCACCCGCACGCGTGAAGCTGCACTCGGTGCCTACGCGAACCAGGACATTCCGTTCGAGCGGATCGTCGATGCGGTGCATCCCGAGCGTGACCTCAGCCGGTCACCGATCTTCCAGGTGCTCTTCATTCTTCAGAACACGCCGCTGGTGCCGCTCGCGCTCTCGGAGCTCACCCTTCGCCAGCTCGACGTCGATGCGGGTGCGGCGAAGTTCGACATCACGCTGGCGCTCGTGGCGGGTGAAGCAGGCTACACCGGCCACCTCGAGTACAACACCGATCTGTTCGATGCGGCGACCATCGAGCGCATGGCCGGTCACTTCGTCACGATGCTCGAAGGCGTCGCGGCGAATCCGGAGCTGCGCCTGTCGCAGCTGCCGGTGCTCACGCGGACCGAGCAGCGCGTCATGCTCGAGGAGTGGAACGACACCACGACCGTCATTCCGACGGACGCTTGCATCCACCACCAGTTCGAGGCGCAGGTCGAGCGCACGCCGAATGCCGTGGCGGTTGTCTTCGAAGCAGACGAGCTGACGTATCGGGAGCTCGATGCGCGGGCCAATCAGCTCGCCCAGGCACTGCGGAAGCTTGGCGTCGGTCCCGATGTCCTCGTCGGCGTGTTCGCCGAGCGGTCGATCGAGATGATGGTTGCCTTGTTAGGCATTCACAAGGCTGGTGGGGCATACGTGCCGCTCGATCCGACCTATCCAAAGGATCGCCTGGCGTTCATGCTCGCCGACTCCGGCGCGCCGGTCGTGCTCACGCAGCGGCGACTGCTCGACCGGCTGCCCGAGAGCGACGCGAAGGTCGTCTGCCTCGATCGGGATTGGGACGCCATCTCGCGCGAGCGCGAGGACGCTCCCGTTCGTGACGCCGGCTCCAGCAACCTCGCGTACATGATCTACACCTCCGGCTCCACCGGGAAGCCGAAGGGTGTGATGATCGAGCACCGCAACGTCGTCAACTTCTTCGCCGGGATGGACGAGCGCCTCGGTGCCGACGCGCCGGGTACCTGGCTCGCCGTCACCAGCATCTCGTTCGACATCTCGGTGCTCGAGCTGTTCTGGACGCTCACGCGCGGCTTCAAGGTCGTCATCCAGGCCGAGCAGGACGCGTCCCGCATGGCCGCGCAGGCGGCCGAGCCGTTCGTCGATCGCAAGATCGACTTCAGCCTCTTCTACTTCGCCAGCAACGAGCAGACGGCGGGTGCCGACAAGTACCGCCTACTGATGGAAGGCGCCAAGTTCGCCGACGCGCATGGCTTCGAGGCCGTGTGGACGCCGGAGCGCCACTTCCACTCGTTCGGCGGACTCTACCCGAACGCGGCCGTGACCAGCGCCGCGATCGCCGCCATCACGAAGAATGTGAAGATTCGCGCCGGCAGCGTGGTGCTCCCGCTTCACAATCCGCTGCGCGTGGCCGAGGAGTGGTCGGTCGTCGATAACATCTCCGGCGGACGGGCGGGCATCGCCGTCGCCTCCGGCTGGCACGACCGTGACTTCGCCTTCGCGCCTGACAACTACGCGCGTCGCCGCGACGTGATCTTCGAGTACATCGAGACGGTGCGGAAGCTGTGGCGCGGGGAGTCGATCACGACGAAGGGTGGCTCGGGCAAGGACGTCGAGGTCAAGACGCTGCCGCGCCCGGTGCAGAAGGACCTGCCCATCTGGATCACCGCTGCTGGGACGCCCGAGACCTTCCGCAAGGCGGGCGAGATCGGCGCGAACCTGCTCACGCACCTGCTCGGCCAGAAGATCGAGCAGCTCGCCGAGCGCGTCGCCATCTATCGCAAGGCGTGGCGCGACGCCGGTCACCCCGGCGATGGCCACGTCACGCTGATGATGCACACCTTCGTCGGCGGCGACATGCAGGTCGTGAAGGACAAGGTGCGCGGCCCGTTCCGCGAGTATCTCCGCACGTCGGTCGATCTCATCAAGGATCTCGCCGAGGGTCGCGGCCAGGACATTCGCTCCACACCGCTGACTCCCGACGACTGGGAAGCGATCCTCGATCACGGGTTCCATCGCTACTTCGACACCAGCGCCCTCATGGGAACGCCGGACACCTGTGTCCGGATGGTGAACCGCCTCAAGGGCGTTGGGATCGATGAGATCGCGTGTCTGATCGACTTCGGCGTTGACGAGGACTCGGTGCTCGAGAGCCTCGATATGCTCGCGAACGTCCGCGAGCGTAGCGCGCGTGACGAAGCGCGCGACGCCGAAAAATGGTCGGTGCCGGCGCAGCTCGGCGCGGCATGACGTCACGCACCTGCAGTGCACGCCATCCATGGCGAGCATGCTGCTGGCGCAGGACGAGGCACGCACCGCGCTCCGCTCACTCGAGAAGCTCATGATCGGCGGCGAAGCATTCCCGCCGACGCTGGCGACCGAGCTGCAAGCGCTCACGAGCGCCGAGATCGTGAACATGTACGGGCCGACGGAGACCACGATCTGGTCGTCCACGTATCACGTGAACGGCGACGCCGGCTCGATTCCCATCGGCCAGCCGATCGCGAACACGGAGTTCTACATCGTCGATCGGAATCTCCAGCCAGTGCCGGTCGGAATCCCGGGTGAGCTGCTGATCGGCGGCGCGGGCGTCGTCCGCGGGTACTACAACCGTGAGGAGCTCACGGCCGAGCGGTTCGTGCGGAATCCGTTCCGCGCGGATGGTGGCCGCCTCTATCGCACGGGCGATCTCACTCGCTTCCGTGCTGACGGCGTGGTCGACTTCCTCGGCCGCATCGATCACCAGGTGAAGATTCGCGGACACCGGATCGAGCTTGGAGAGATCGAGGCACTCGTCGCCCTCCAGCCGGGCGTTCGCGAGGCGGTGGTGGTCGCGCGCGAGGACAGCCCGGGCGACAAACGGCTTGTGGCGTACGTCGTCGCGGCTCCAGGGGAGACGATCGACCAGGTGGCGGTGCGCGAGGCGCTGAAGACTCAGCTGCCGGATTACATGGTGCCGTCGCACGTGATGGTGCTCGAGTCGTTCCCGCTGACACCTAACGCCAAAATCGACCGCAAGGCAATGCCGGCGCCCGAGAGCGGCGCATTGGTCGCGGCGGCACAAACGTTCGTGGCCGCCGACAATGATCTCGAGCGCACGATCGCCGGCATCTGGCAGGAGATTCTCAACGTGCCGCGCGTGGGTGTACAGGACAACTTCTTCGACATTGGCGGCCACTCGCTGCTGACGGTGCGGGTGCATTCGCGCCTGCGTGCGGCGGTTGATCGCCCGGTGTCGCTTACCGACCTCTTCCGCTTCCCGACGATTCGCTCCCTCGCCAAGCACATGGGCGGTGGTGTCGCAACGGTGAGCGGCGTGGAAGAGAGTCTCGATCGCGCCGAAACGCGCCGGCAGGCCATGATGCGCCGCCGGCGTGGACCGGCCGCGGCCAGCTGGGAAGAGCTGGCGACTCCTCAGGAACGGAAATGACGAATACGAAGGAAATCATGGTCGCCGAGACGGACATCGCCGTCATCGGGATGGCGGGACGCTTTCCCGGCGCGCGCGATCTGGCCGAATACTGGAACAACCTGCGTGACGGCGTCGAGTCGCTCACGCAGCTCACCGACCAGCAGCTCGAGGGCATCGATCCGGCGCTCCTCGGCGATCCGGAGTACGTCAAGGCTGCATTCCTGCTGCCCGAGATGGAGATGTTCGACGGCACGTTCTTCGGGTTCAGCCCGCGGGACGCGTCGATCATGGATCCGCAGCAGCGGCATTTCATCGAGTGCAGCTGGAGCGCGCTGGAGCACGCCGGCCACGTACCGCAGACGTTCGACGGCTCGATCGGCGTGTACGCTGGATGCGGCGCCAGCATGTACATGATCAACAACCTGCTGACCAATCCGCAGCTGGTGCAGCAGGTCGGGTTCTTCCTCCTCCGTCATACCGGGAACGACAAGGATTTCCTCGCCACGCGCGTGTCGTACCTGATGAACCTGACGGGGCCGAGCGTGAACGTGCAGACGGCATGCTCCACATCGCTCGTCGCGATCCATCAGGCCGTGCAAAGCCTCCTCAACGGCGAGTGCGACATGGCGATCGCCGGTGGCTCCACCGTCCGGCAGCCGCACGTCGCCGGGTACGTCTACAAGGAAGGCGAGATCGTCTCGCCCGACGGACACTGCCGCTCGTTCGACGAGAGCTCGCAGGGCACCGTCTTCGGCAGCGGCGTCGGCGTCGTCGTGCTGCGTCGCGCCGTCGATGCGATAGCCGATGGGGACACGATCCACGCGATCATCAAGGGCTCGGCGATCAACAACGATGGCTCGATGAAGGTCGGCTATCTCGCGCCGAGCGTGGATGGCCAGGCGAAAGCGGTGGCCGAGGCGCTCGCGATTTCCGGCGTCGATCCGGAAACGATCACGTACGTCGAGGCGCACGGCACGGGCACTCCCGTGGGCGACCCGATCGAGATCGTCGCGCTCACGCAGGCGTTCCGTACGAAGACGCGCAAGTCGGCCTACTGCGCCCTCGGCTCGGTGAAGTCCAACATCGGCCACCTCGACACCGCGGCCGGTGTCGCGGGCCTCATCAAGACGGTGCTCGCGCTCAAGCACAAGCAGATCCCGCCGAGCCTGTACTTCGAGCGGCCGAATCCCGGCTGCGAATTCGAGAGCAGCCCGTTCTTCGTGAACACGGCGCTGCGCGAGTGGACGTCAGCTGGCGCCCCGCGTCGCGCAGGCGTCAGCGCGCTCGGCGCCGGTGGAACGAACGCCCACATCATCCTCGAGGAGGCGCCCAAGGCAGCCCCCTCCGATGAGCCATCGCGGCCGTACCAGCTGCTGGTGATGTCGGCAAAAACTCCGGCAGCGCTGGACGCCGCGACGTCGAATCTCGCCCGGTTCCTGCGCGACAGCCCTGATGTCTCGCTCGCCGACGTCGCGCACACCCTGCAGGTTGGCCGACAGGCCTTTGCGCACCGGCGCGCCATCGCCGCCGTGGATGCCGCCGAGGCGGTCGAGCTGCTCGAGAGCAACGATCCCAAGCGCATCGCCACGCAGCAATCCGGCGAGGAAGCTCCGGCCGTGGCGTTCATGTTCGCCGGCGGCGGTGCGCAGCACGCGACGATGGGCGCCCACCTGTACGCGGTTGAGCCGCTGTATCGCGCCGAAATCGATCGTTGCTTCGCCTTCATGAAGGCGGAGTACGGCGTGGACCTCGCGCCGTTGATGTTCCCACTCCTCGACGATGCCGAGCAAGCCACTCTGGAGCTGGAGCGTCCATCGCTCGCGCTCCCGGCGCTGTTCAGCACTCAGCTCGCGCTCGCGAAGCTGCTCATGTCGTGGGGCATCAAGCCGCAGGCGATGATCGGTCACAGCATGGGCGAATACACCGCCGCGTGCCTCGCCGGCGTCTTCTCGGCCGAGGAGGGACTCTCTCTCGTGACCATCCGCGGCCGCCTGTTCGAGCGGCTCGCCGAGGGTGGCATGCTGAGCGTTCCGCTTGCCGCCGAAGAGCTGCGTCCGATGCTCCCGCCCGACCTGTCGATCGCGGCGGTGAACGCGCCCGAGCTGTGCGTCGCATCGGGACCGGTGAGGGCGATCGAGACGCTGGAGCGCACGCTCGCCGCGCAGGAGATCGACTGCCGCCGCATCCACATCAATGTCGCGGCGCATTCGGCGATGCTGGAGCCGATTCTCCAGGAGTTCGGCGCGTTCGTGCGCGGCATTGCGCTCCGTGCGCCGAAGATGCCCTTCGTATCCAATGTGACCGGCACGTGGATCACCGACGCCGATGCGACCGACCCGAGCTACTGGGTTCGGCACCTTCGGCAGACGGTCCGCTTCGCTGACGGCGTCGGCGAGCTTCTCGCCGATCCGCGGCGTGTGCTGCTCGAAGTCGGCCCAGGTCGCACCCTGACGACGCTCGCTCGCCAGCACTCGGCAAAGCAGGCATCGCACGGGATCTACCCGTCGATGCGGCACCCCGACGAACAGGTCTCCGATGTCGCCTTTGCGCTGGGCGCGCTAGGCCGACTGTGGACGCATGGTGTCGAGGTTGATTGGCCTGCTCTCCATGGCGAAGACCGCCGTCGTCGAATCCCGCTGCCGACGTATCCGTTCGAGCGCCACCGTCACTGGATTGCGCCCGGCAAGGGTGTATCGAGTGTGGTCGCCGAGGATGGACCGCCGCGGAAGCGCGCCGACGTTGCGCAGTGGCTGTATCAACCTTCGTGGCGGCGCACGACGCCGTCCGCGATCGTCACGTCGCCCGACATGGGTCCGGTGCTTCTCTTTGCCGACGCCGGCGGGCTCGGGGCGAAAGTCGCGGAAGGCATGCGCGCCGCGGGCCGGGACGTGTGGACCGTCGCGACGGGAAGCACGTATGCGCGCATCGGCGAGCGCGATTTCACGATCGCGCCGGCCGACCGCGAAGCCTATGAGATGCTGTTCCGTGATCTCGCGGCGGAGAAAGTCGCGCCTGCCGACATCGTGCACTGTTTCAGTGTCACGCCGCCGGGGGCAGTGCTGTCCTCCGGGCACGTGCGCGACCTTTCCTTCTACAGCCTGCTCTACCTCGCCCAAGGGGTGATCGCGGAGGATCTGTCGCATCCGATCCGCCTGAGCGTCGTATCGAGCGACATGCAGCAGGTTGCTGGCGAAGCAGTCCTTACGCCGGAGAAAGCGCAACTCCTGGGTCCGTGCAAGGTGATTGCGCAGGAAATGCCTAACGTTCGCTCGCGATCCATTGATGTCGTGCTGCCACCGTCAGGTTCCTGGCGGGAGCGACAGCTCGTGCAGCAGCTCATTGGCGAGGTCGGCTCTCCGGTCACCGATGAGGTGGTGGCTCTCCGCGGCGCCGACCGCTGGGTGCAGACGTTCGAGTCAGTCGCGGTCGATCCGAGCACGCGGCCCAGTCGCGTGCGCGATGGCGGTGTCTATCTCATCACCGGCGGTCTGGGCGGCATCGGACTCACAGTCGCTGAGTACCTTGCGCGTGCGGCGAAGGCTCGGCTGGTGCTCGTTGGTCGCAGTGCGTTTCCAGCGCGCGAAGAGTGGGACGGCTGGATCGCCCGTCGCGGCGAGAATGACCGTGTGAGCCGCGCTATCGCGCAGGTGCGCTCGCTCGAAGCGCTCGGCGCCGAGGTAATGGTGGCGCGCGGGGATGTCACCGATCGCGAGCGGATGGCTGAGATCGTCCGCACCGCCGTCGATCGCTTCGGACCGATCAACGGCGTCGTCCACGGCGCCGGTGCGCTCGACGATGGTCTCATCGCGACGAAGGATCGCGCGACCGCCGAGCGCGTGCTCGCGCCGAAGGTCGAGGGAACACTGTCCCTCGACGCCGCCGTCGCCGGCTTCGAGCTCGATTTCTTCGTCGTGTTCTCGTCGCGCGGAGCGGTTGCCGGTCCCGCGGGCCAGGTCGATTACGTGGCGGCGAACGCTTTCCTGGATGCGTTCGCGCACCGGAAGGCTACGCTCGATGGGACGCCGGCGATCGCGATCAACTGGAGCATGTGGCGTGACGTCGGTATGGCGGCGTCGATGGGGTCGGCGGGCGAGGTCGACGAGCCAGCGGAGCATCCGCTCCTCGACCGGCGCGTGCGCCGCACCGCGAAGGAGGACGTGTTCTCGACCGTCTTCAGCATCGCGGATCATTGGCTGCTCGACGGCCACCGGATTCGGGGCGGGGAAGCGCTCATCCCCGGCACTGGCTATCTCGAGCTTGCGCAGGCGGCATTTCGCGAAGCCGGAAACGTCCGCGATCTCGAGCTTCGCGATGTTTTCTTCATCTCACCGTTCGTCGTGCATGCGGATGAGCGTCGCGAGCTCCGGGTGAAGGTTCGTCGCAACGGCGGCGAGTCGGAGATCGTGATCATTGGCGAGGGCGTTGCGGCGGATGGGAGCCGCGAATGGCACGAGCACGCACGCGCGATCGCCCTGCCCGCCAACGGCGATGCGCCTCCGCGCGTCGATGTGAATGCGGTGATCGCTCGCTGCGCGGCCCGCGAGCAGCGGTTCACCGGCACCGAGGAGCGCGAGCACCTCGTGCTGGGCAAGCGCTGGAGCAACATTCGGCGCATCAACTATGGAGTCGACGAGGCGATCGCGACGCTGGAGCTTCCGGAGGAATTCGCGGACGACCTCGCGCGGTTTGCGCTGCACCCCGCGATGCTGGACGTCGCGACCGCGTGTGCGCAGCAGCTCATTCACGGCTTCGATCCGCACGCGGACTTCTACGTGCCCGCGTCGTATACGCGGCTTCGCGCGCGGGGGACGATTCCGCAGGGCTGCTTCAGTCACATTCGCTACATCCCGAGCGACGACAAGGACATTGCCGCATTCGACGTGTCGATTCTCGACGAGAACGGCCAGGCGGTGGTCGAGATCGAGGAGTTCGTGATGATGCGGGTGAGCGACAAGGGACGCATGGCGAGCGATTCGACCGAGGATCGCAAGCCCGTCATTCATGTCGACACTCCAGCGGAGGATGCCACTCCGGCGATGTCGCTCGAGGACGCGATCACTCCGGCCGAGGGCGTCGAGGTATTCCGGCGCGCGCTGGCCGGGGCGATGCCATTGCAGATCGTCGTTTCCCCGCAGGATCTGGGACGCTATCTCGATCACGTGCGCGCACCGAAGGCCGCTCCAGGAGCGGAGCCTCAGGAATCGACGGCGAACCTCGCCGAGATCGAGGCGGTGCTCGCCACCCACGAGGCGGTGCGTCAGGGGATCGTGCTCTCGCACGGGGAGCGGGCGGGTACGCGCCAAATGGCGGCGTACGTGATTTACGAGGAGAGTACGCACGCCACGGTGAGTGAGCTGCGACGCTTCCTCCGCGAACGGCTTCCGGAGGACATGGTGCCGCAGCACTTCGTCGAGCTCGACGAGCTGCCGCTGACCAGCGATGGGAAGATCGATCGCGCCGCGCTGCCCAACCCCTTCGGGGCCGGGGACGACTACGTCGCGCCCCGCACACCGATGGAGCGCACCGTCGCCACGATCTGGCAGGAGTTGCTCGGCGTCCCGCGGGTGAGCGTGCACGACAATTTTCTCGACGCCGGTGGCCACTCGCTGCTCGCGATGCGTGTCATTACGCGCATTGCCAAGCAGACGGGTGTCCGTGTCAATCAGTCCGCGCTCAACCTGCTCACGCTGGAACAGCTGGCCGCCGAGTGCGAGCAGAAGGCGGGAGCGGTGCGAGCGCAGGCGACGCCTGCGCCCACTGAGCAGACCGAGTCAGCGCAGGCGCCGCAGGGACTGCGCCAGCGGTTCCTGAGCGCCTTCAAGTCCGCCTCACGAGGATAGATGAATCCGTTTTTCTTCGGCAACTCGAAGCAGCCGCTGTACGGCGTCTACCATCCGCCCAGAGCGCAAACGGCCCGGCCCACCGCGGTCGTTCTCTGCTATCCGCTCTGGCAGGAGTACATGCGCGCGCACCGCGCGTTCAGACAGCTGGCCATGCTGCTCAGCAAGGCCGGGTTTTCGGTGCTTCGCTTCGATTACTTCGGGACCGGTGATTCCGCCGGCGAGAGTGACGCTGGCGATGTGGCGCGTTGGACGCACGACATCTCGACGGCGATCGACGAGCTGAAGGATACGGCAGGGGTGAGCAAGGTGTCGCTCGTTGGCCTGCGCGTCGGTGCCTCGCTCGCCGCCGCGGTTGCGGGGGAGCGAAAGGATCTCGACCGCATCGTGCTGTGGGATCCGGTGGTCGCCGGCAAGGCGTACGTCGAAAAGATGGTGCTGACGGAACAGGCGGATGCCGCGGGACGTCGCGGCGGAACGTTAGGCACGATCGGCATCAAGGGCTTCCCGCTCACGAGCCGCATGCGCGAGGGATTGGAAGGAATCGACCTTCGACGCCTGCCTGCTCCCGCAAGCGGTCGCGTGATCATGACGGTGTCCGAAGAGCGTCCCGAGTTCGTGGCCTTCCGGGATGCGCTGGCGGGTCGTCGGGTCGCCATGACCTACCGCCACATTCCGAGTGCGGGGAACTGGGACGAGATCGACCGCTTCGGATCGGCGCTGCTCCCGCAATCGATCATCCAGGGCATCGTCGCGTCGCTAACCGATGCGAATGTTGCCTGAGATGTCAGACCACCCCGCCCCAACCCCCGAGGCTGATTCAATGCAACAGGATCGTCAACTGGGCCGTGGCAAGCGCGTCTTGTTTTCGTTCGTGTTGTGCCTGTTCGTGTTCGCTCTGATCGAGCTGGCCGTGCGGGTTTACTTCTCCACGATCGTCGGGCCGAGTGTATTGCTGTACGGGACGGGGTTCGCCCGTCACTCGGTTGACCCGACCGATCAGCAGGCGCCCGCGGTGGTGGACACTTCGCAACAGAAGGAAGCGAAGCACTATCTGGCGGCCTCCAAGCGGGCGCAGTGGACGACTCGCTCGGTCGAGCAACACCAGAATGCGGTCGCGGGTGGTTATTCCAAGTACTATCCCAATCAATCGCGCTTCGACTTCGATGTCGAAACCGGTGAACGCTTCCCGGTGACGATCAACAGCAAAGGATTTCGTGGACGTGAGTTCAGCGAGAAGAAGGCGCCCCACACCATTCGCGTGGTCACGCTCGGCGCATCTTCGACGCTCGGCTATTTCGCGCGCGATGACGAAACCTATCCGGTGTATCTCGAAAAGCTGTTGAACGAATCCTTGCCCGGTGACAGCATTGAAGTGATCAATCTCGGCATCCCGCATTTGACGGTGGCCAACATACACGCGCTGCTGATCAATGAAGCGCTGCCCCTTAATCCGGATGTCATCACGTTCTACGAAGGCAACAACGATGCGATGCACCTCGAGGAGGCGCTTACGCAACAGAGCGCCGTCCGCAAGGTGGCAGGCATGGTGGGCGGCCGCGTGCTCACGGTCGCGTTCATCGCCAATTTCCTGGACAATCCGTGGCACCGCGCTCACTCGCCGGAGGTGGTGGCCACCCATTCCGAAGCAATTGCCAAGGATTTTCTGAGCCACCTTTCACTCATTAACGAAGAGTGTAAGAAGCGTGGCATTGTGTTCGTGGTTGCGTCCCAGCAACGGAACTCGCAGTCGGTGGGACGGCAGACGCTGAAAGGAATGACGTATGGGCAGGAGCGCGCGCAAATCGAAGCACGGCTGCGCGCGAATGAGAAGATGACGCCCCAGGAGCTCACCTTTCTGGCGCATGCCATTCTCATGGATCGCTTGAATGAATGGGCGCGCACCAACCACGTGGCATACGCCGATGTGATCGGCCGTCTCGATCAGGATCGTGATGTGCTGGTCAGTTGGGTGCACCTGAGCGCGCGCGGCAACCAGCTGGTCGCTGCTGCCTTCGCCGACGAAATACGCCGGCATTGGCCACCGCCCGCCGTGGCGGCGACGCGGCGTCCACCGCTCGAGGAGCGCAAGACATGAGGGAGAAAGCGGTTCGGTTCGGGAAGACAAAGTCCCTGGTTGGCATTGTCACGGAAGCGTCGAATGCGGCGAACCGCGACACCAGCCCGGCGGTCATCATGTTGAATTCCGGAATCCTGCATCACGTCGGAGCGTGTCGGATTCATGTGAAGCTGGCGCGCGCGCTTGCACCCGCCGGCTACACCGTGATGCGTTTTGATCATTCGGGGATCGGGGACAGCGATGCGCGTCGTGAGACCCTTCCCTTCGAGAAGAGCGCCGTGCTCGATGTGCAGGAGGCGATGGACTACCTCACCGCCACCAGAGGGGCGCGAGAGTTCGTGCTCATGGGTCTTTGCTCGGGCGCCGACATGTCGTTCAAGGTGGCGGGAGCGGACTCCCGGATCGTGGGGATGGTGCAGCTCGATGCGTGGGCATATCGAACCCTGGGCTATTGGGTGCGTCACTACGGCAACCGCGTGCTCAAGCTGTCCGTCTGGAAGCACTGGCTCCGCCGGAAGCTCGCCGGGGTTGTTCGCGGGTCCGACATGGAAGGCACCGCTCCGGCTCGTCCGGACGCTGATGCCGTCACGCCCGAGTATCGACGTGTGTTTCCGCCACGTGACGTGGTCGCAGCCGACCTGCGGACGCTCCTTCAGCGTGGGGTGCGTTTCTTCAACGTGTTCTCTGGCGGTCAGGGAGAGCACTTCAACCACCGCGCACAGTATCGCGCCGCGTTCCGGTCGGTGGACTTCCGTGACCAGCTGCGCGTCGAGTATCTCCCCGACGCGGACCACCTCTTCACTGGCCTCGACCATCAGCAGTTCGTGGTCGGCGCCGCGGCCGAGTGGATGAGCCAGCATTGGCCGGCTCCTCCCCGCCAGGAGATGCGCCCGGCCGAGCCGGCGTCGCTGGTTGCGGCGCGTTAGGCATCCGTCGCGACGTCGGTATCCGAGATCATGAGTCCCACGGCTCCAGCTGCCGCTCCAGCGCGTCCCTTCGACATGAGACGTGTCGGCCGTCATACGATCATCTATGCGGTCGGCATTCTGCTCAGCCGCGCGTTGAGCGTCGTGATGCTGCCGATCTACACCCGCTATCTGACGCCGGCCGACTACGGGGTCCTGGAGCTGATCGGGATGACGTTGGAGGTCATCGCCATCTTCGCCGGCGCGCAGATCGCCCTCGGAATCTTCCGGTACTACCACAAGGGCGAATCCGAGGCGGAGCGAAACGCGGTGGTGTCGACGGCGCTGCTGGGACTGGGGATCAGCTACGTGCTCGTGGGCGCCATTGCGCTCACCGCCGCCGCGCCGATCTCGCAGCTCGTCTGGGGATCCGCCGCCAACGCCGGGCTTTTGCGGATTGCTGCCGTCGGATTCATCCTGCAGAGCATGCTCACCGTGCCGCTGGCCTACGCCCGCGTGCGCGATCGCGCGCTCCTCTTCGTGGGCGCGAACGCGGTGAAGGTTCTCATCAGTCTCGTCGTGAACCTGTGGCTCGTGGTGGAGCTCCGCTGGGGCGTCGCCGGCGTGTTGTGGAGCAACATCATCGCGAACCTGATCGTCGGCGGGTGGATGACCGCATGGGTGGTGCGCGAGGTGGGACTGCGCATCTCCCGTCGCGCGACGCGCGATCTCCTGCGCTACGGTCTGCCGATGATGGCGACATGGGCGGCGACCTTCATCGTGACCTATGGCGACCGGTACTTTCTCCAGGCCAAAGGCGGGTCGGCCATTGTCGGCCTCTACGGGCTTGCGTACACGTTCGGGTTCATGGTCGCTCTCATCGGGTACATGCCGTTCATGCAGGTATGGGAGCCGAAGCGGTTCGAGATCGCGAAGCGCCCGGACCGTGACGCCCTGCTGGCCGACGGCTTTGTGTATCTGAACGTGATGGTCGTGTCCGTGGCGTTAGGCATCGCCCTGTTCGTCGGCGACTTCCTGCACATTGTGGCCGCGCCCCCGTTCCATGATGCGGCCAGGCTGGTCCCGCTCATCCTCGTCGCGTACGTGCTCCAGGGATGGACGAGCCTCCAGGACACGGGGATCCTCGTGCGCGAGCGGACGGAGCTGGTGTCGCTCGCCAACTGGATTGCCGCCATCGTCGCGCTCGCCGGATATGCCCTGCTCATCCCGCGGTATCTCGGCGTCGGTGCCGCCATGGCGACGGTGATCGCGTTCGCGACACGACACGTGCTCGTGTATTCGATCGCGCAGCGCCTCTGGCCCGTGAAATATCGGTGGCGCCCCGTGCTGTACGTCGTGGCGACCGCGGTGGCGGCGTGGAGTGCGACGCTCCTCCTCCCGGTCGTCCCGCTCGCGATCTCGATCCCGGTACGCGCCGCGATCTTCGTGGCGTATCTCCTCGCGGTGTGGAACGGACCGGTCCTGTCCGCGCGCGACCGCGCGGCGGTGGTGCGCATACTGCGCGAGCTCGTCACCTCGCTCCGCTCGCGTCGTCGCCGCCGCCTTGTCGGAGTCGGCACCGACGCCTGAGCCTGTGGGGGTGTGATGGGTGGACGGGAGGGACGGCTCGACGGAATCGACGCGGCGCGCGGCGCCGCCATGCTGTTCGTATGCCTCTCCCACTTCGGGCTCGAGTACTTCCGGCTCATGGGCGATCCCCCGGCGCGCGTGCTGTGCTACACCGTCGGTCGCATTGCGTCGCCCACCTTCATGCTCATCAGCGGGATCACCGTCGCGATGTTGTACGAGACGCGTCGCGCCGACTTTGGACGTCTCCGCCTGACGCTGTTCGATCGTGGCGTGTTCCTGCTCACCGTTGGGCACGCGCTCATCATGCTCTCGACCATTCCGCGGCAAGGCTCCCTCTCATCGGCGGCGCAGCTCGGCTTCATTACCGACGCGATTGGCGTCGCATTGCTGATGGGCCCGACGCTGGTCCAGCGGATCGGTCCCGGTAAGCGCATCATGCTCGCTGGGGGGATGTACGCGCTCGGCGTGACGTTGACGTTAGGCTGGGCGCCGGACGCGAGTGCGCTCCGCGGCCTGCGGTATCTGCTCGTTGGCACGTTTCCCGAGGTGGGAGCGAACAATTTTCCGGTGCTGCCCTGGGTGGCGACCTATCTCGCCGGTACCGTCCTCGGGCAGCTGGCGGTGCGAGCGGAGCTCCGGCGCGCCGGCGGCGCCGAGCGCGCGTTGGCCTGGGCCGGGGTGATCTGCCTAACCGTCGTGATCTGCGCCAAGTTCACTGCGTGGTATCTGCTTCCGTCCGGAACGGGACAGGTGTCGGTCGGCGGGACGACATTCGATTTCTTCTCGCCGTGGCAGAAGCTGCCGGCCGCGCCGCTGTATCTGGCGGGCTTTGGTGGGTTCGGGTTGTGGCTGATCGCGGGCGTGTTGTGGATTGCTCGAAAGGGATACGCGCCGATGTGCGTACGTGCGTCGGCGATCCTTGGACGAGCCTCGCTCTTCGCGTTCATTCTCCAGTTCTACGTGTACTACGTCGGCTTCCACCTGCTGGAGCTTCCCTACACGCGCGCATGGCCGTTGTACTTCGCCATGTCGGTCGCGATGATCTGGCTCGGCGCGCGCTGGTGGGACTCGCGTGGATACCAGCGCTATCTCACCGTCGGCATGCGTGCGCTGTGGACCGGCGAGCGCGCGAGTGGTGGCGACCTCGTGAGTCGATGGAAGCGTCGCGCCGCATCGAGTCTGGCGCTCGACTAAAAAAAAAGAAAAAAAATTCGTTCACGGGTTGTCCATTCGCGTGCCTCTCGCTACAGTTGTTTGTCACTCGTGAGGCATGTCGTGCTCGTGCGTGATACGCGTCACCGCGATGTGGTGACGCAGCAGGGATATCGGCCTTTGTGCGAGATATCGTGATGCGCGGCACGCTTGCGCACGCGCCTTGCGCACAGGCCACGCGTCAACCGCGACGCCGCGGCCATTCCCGCTTCTTTCATTGGGAGAAGCACCAAGGCAATAACCACGTCGCACAAATGAACTAGGCACGATCGTCTGCCCTGGTGAGGGTAGCGACAAAGGCAAACCCGTCGAAAGGCGGTGACGCAAAGCTCCGAGGCTACCGCGCACACACGTGCGCCACGCCAGTCGAGCCGCCGAAGTGTGCGCAGCTTTCGGAGATTCATGCGCAACACACTGCTCGCCACGGTCGCGGTCGCGATCGGCCTGCTCGCGTGTGCAGACAATGACACGCCCACGGGTACCGTCGATGTACCCGCATTCGACGTCGTCGCGGCGCCGCCGCTGTTCCAGGAGGATTTCGAATCTGGAACGCTCACGAAATGGGACGACGGTGCCGATCCCGCCGTTCATCGCATCATCACCGACGCCACTCTGGCGCGCTCGGGTTCTCGCGCGCTGGCCGTCACGTATCCCGCAGGGGGAGAAGGAAGCTGGCTGACCAAGTTTCTCCTGCCTGGCTATGAGTCGGTGCACGTCAGCTACTGGATCCGCTTTCCCGCCGCGTGGCGCGGAGGCACGTACCTCCTCGGCGTCTATGGCTCACGCCGAACGAATCAATGGTCGGCCCACGGAAAGGTTGGGGTCTGTCCGACCGGGGATGATTTCTTCAACTCCTTCGTCTTCGCCGACGTGGGCGACCCCGGGCCGCTGCGATTCTCGACCTATCATCTGGACATGCCGCGCACGGGCACACAGTGCTCGGGCGACGTCGGGCTCCCCACCACGTACAAGGGGCAGGGCATCCTCACTCGCAATGCGTGGCATCGCGTGGAGTTTTTCGTTCAGGCGAACACGCCCGGCCAGGCGAATGGCGTGCAGCGCATGTGGATCGATGGAACGCTTCGCGGCGAGTGGACGGGGCTCCGCTTTCGCAACACGACGAACCTCGTAATCAGCTCGATCCAGCTATTGCAATACGCGCCGACGCCGGTCGCGCAAACGCAGACGCTGTATGTGGACGACGTGGTCGTCTCGCAGGCGGCGCCGGCCACCATCGCATCGATCGACGTGACCCCGGCGGCGGCATCGCTCGCCATTGGCGCGTCGACGCAACTCGCGGCAACCGCGCGTGATGCCGCCGGGAATCCGGTGGCAACGACGTTCGCCTGGACGTCGTCGAATCCGAGCGCTGTCAGTGTCTCATCGAGCGGGCTCGCGACCGCACTCGCCAATGGTACGGCGGACATCTCCGCCAGCGCGGGCGGCATTTCCGGACGCTCGACGATCACGGTCGCCGGAGCAACACCGGTGGCGTCCGTGTCCGTGGTCCCAGGCTCCGGCACCGTTCCGGTCGGGCAGGCGCTTCAGTTCGTCGCGACTCCGCGAGACGCAGCGGGGAATCCTCTGACAGGTCGCGCGGTGACGTGGACCTCTTCAGTGGTCGGGCGTGGCAACGGTGGACGGCACGGGCCGCGCCGTCGGCGTGAGTGCGGGGACCACCGTGTTGCGCGCGACGAGCGAAGGGCAGAGCGGCGTACGCCTCGCTCACGGTGACCGGGGGCTCACCGCCGTCGCAGGCGCCGGTCGCATCCGTGTCGATCACGCCAGCGTCGGGCAGTGTCCAGGTCGGGCAGACCGTGCAATTCACGCGACGGCGCGCGACGCAGCCGGGAACATCCTCACCGGGCGTACGGCGACGTGGTACTCGAATCATCCCGGGTACGCGACGATTGACGCCAGCTGGACGGGCAACCGGTCGCGGCGCTGGGAGCGCTGCCATCGTCGCGAGCGTCGAAGGCATACGGTGCCTCGGTCTGGCTGACCGTCACGATGCGGCGCCGCCTCCCCCGCCCCGCCACCACCGCCATCGCTTCAGGCGCCGGTGGCATTCCTGTCGATTGCGCCGGCGTCGGGCAGCGTGCCGATCGGCCAAACCATGCAGCTGACGGCGACGGCGCGCGACGCCGCGGGCAATGTCCTCACGGGGCGTACCGGTGAGCTGGTACACGAATCATCCCGGGTACGCCACGATTGACGCCAGCGGACGGGCGACCGGTCGCGGCGCTGGAAGCGCTGCCATCGTCGCGAGTGTCGGAAGGCATCGCGCGACGCCTTCGCTAACGGTGACCAACGCAGGTCCCCCGCCACCGGCGCCTGTGGCGACGGTGACAGTGACCCCGGCGACGGCAAGCATCGGTGCCGGGCAAACGGTCCAGCTCGCGGCGACGCTGCGTGATGCGGCAGGAAACGTGTTGACTGGACGCGCGATCAGTTGGAGTAGTGGCACGCCAGCGGTCGCCTTGGTCTCGTCGTCGGGTGTCGTGACGGCTGTTGCCGCCGGCGGTCCGGTCACCATCACGGCTACCAGCGAGGGCCGGAACGGAACGGCTGCGGTGACAGTTACCGCGCCGCCACCTCCGCCGCCACTAGTGGTGCAGCGGATCATCCTGACGCCGGCCTCAGCGACGTTGGCTACGGGGGCGACGCAGCAGTTCACGGCCACCGCCCAGATGAGTAATGGGACGCAGCAGCCGGCGACGGTGACGTACACGGCGACCGGGGGCACGATCAGCGGCGGGGGACTCTATACCGCGGGGAGTAGCGGGGGCAGCTACCGAGTGATCGCCACGCAGCAGGGCGGCATCCTCGCCGATACGTCCGCGATCACCCTGACCGCTCCACCTCCACCACCACCCCCCTGTAGCGGTACGTGTTCACTGGACTGGTTCGAGGATTTCCGGTCTGGCACCTTCACAGCGAAAGGTCTGGTTCGGGAGGCGTCCAACGCCAACGCGGTCATCGTCCCGGCGTCGGGACTTGGCTTCCCGTCGGGGACGGTCAACGTTGCGCGCAACATCCACGCGGGTGCGCTCGATGTGCAGTGGGTCGCGAATTCCCGGTGGCGCGCTCCGGCCGTTGGTGAGTTCGTTTTCCTCCGCATGTACATTCGCAATTCGCTTCCGAACGGAGCGAATACCGGCGCCGATCACGGCAATCAGTGCAACGTCGGTGATGTGAAGTGGGCGTGGCTGATTGAAGCCGGGAGCGGGGGGAGCTACAACCTGGACGTGGCCAATTCGGCGCAGAGCAACATCCGCCTCGCGTCGGGCATCACCAAAGGCAGCGTGCAGCGGTTGGAATTGCGGTTGAGCCGCACGTCGTCGACGTCTGGCGTCGTGACGTTCCGGGTGTACAGCTCGACCGGCGCGTTGTTGGGTGAAGGGACCAGAAACCTCTCCGGCATGACCGACGCGCTGTATCGCACGGCGCGGTGGGGCCTGTCCGGGCAAGCCGGGGCCTCGTATGTCGGCAACGGTATCGAGTGGGGGAATCTGGCGGCGCGCGTGAGCGGGAACAGCAACGACTGGATCGGGGCGTATCCCGTAGCTGGAGCGGAGCAGTAAACCCTTTCAGCAGGCACAACACGGAGGCCCCGGGCTACGGTCCGGGGCCTCTGAGCTTTTTACCCCGCGAGGCGCGAGGCGCCTCGGCGTGAGTCGTGAAATCAGTCAGCAAATGGACGAGTCGCGTGACTCACGTCACCCGCGATCGCTACATTGGTCATTATTTTCCCACGCGAATCTCGGCCGATGACTCGCCCGCGATGCACATGTGCCTTCGCACAATGTTTGCTCACGGGTTCTTAGCGGTGTGGAGCGCGTTACTGCCACGCTCCTAGACCGTCGCTCCTGTAAGACGTGTCATTCAGCTGGCGCACCGGATGTCTGGTGTCGCAGCTCACAATTGCACGGCACGATCGCTCCGCCCTCACGGGCCGCGACAAGGGCAAACCCGTCGAAAGACGGCGACGCAAAGCTACGAGGCTAACGCCTGGGAGGTATCGCTCCCGGCCAGGCCAGTCGGGCCGCCGAACGAGCCTCATGGAGGGTCTTTTTATGCGTTCCTCCCTTGGTACGCGTGTGGCGTTCCTTCGTCCGCGGGTCGCGTTGGCCGCGGTGTTGGCTGGCGTCGCTGTGAGCGGGATGGCGTGCGACACGCAGCGGGTTGTGGAGAGTGTCGAGCGGGCAATCGCCGCGATTCGGCTGACGCCGGGCGCGGCGTTAGTGCGTGTGGGGACGCGGGTGCCGTTGGCCGCGACGCCGGTCGACCCGTTAGGCGTGGCGGTTCCGAACGTGACGATCACGTGGGCCGTGGAGGACACGGCGGTGGCGCGGGTGACGCCGACCGGAGACTTGTGGGGCCGCGCGCCGGGGCACACGACGGTGCGAGCGACCGCGCTGTCCGGGACGACGGAGATCTCGGCGACGGCGGGGGTCGACGTGACGCTCGTGCCGGTGGCGACGGTCACGGTGAGCCCCGCGCCAGCGACGGTGGTGGTCGGGTCGGCGCTTCAGTTGGTGGCGGTGGCGGCCGACTCGGCCGGACAGCCGCTGGTGGGGCGGGCCGCGACCTGGTCGAGCAACAGCGCGGCGGCGACGGTCTCACAGGCGGGCGTGGTCATCGGTGTGTCTGCGGGGCAGGCGACGATGACGGCCGTGGTGGAGGGGAGAAGCGGGACCTCGGTGGTGACGGTGAATTCGCCGCCGGCGCCTCCGCCGGTCGTAACGCAAATCGTGTTGACCCCGGCCTCCGTGACGCTGGCCAGCGGGGCGACGCAGCAGTTCACTGCCGTGGCCCTCATGAGTAATGGCACGCAGCAACCGGCCGCGGTGACGTACGCGGGGACTGGGGGCTCGATCACCGGCGCGGGGTTCTATACCGCCGGCAGTAGCGGCGGGAACTATCGCGTGATTGCCACCCAGCAGGGCGGCACGCTGGCCGACACGGCGGCGATAACGGTCACCGCGCCGCCGCCCCCGCCGCCTCCACCGGTGGTGACTCGGATGGACGTGACGCCGGCGACGGTGACGCTCGCAACAGCGGCAACGCAGCAGTTTGCGGCGACCGAAGTGTTGAGCGACGGGTCCTCGCGCACGGCCACCGGGGTGACGTGGACGGCGACCGGCGGGACGATCACCGCGGCAGGGCTCTATACCGCTGGAAGTAGCGGCGGGAGCTTCCGGGCGATCGGGACGAAGGGCGCCTTCGCCGATACCGCGGCAGTCACGATTACCGCACCGCCGCCTCCGCCGGTGGTGACTCGCATGGACGTGACGCCGGCCACGGTAACGCTGGCTACAGGCACAACGCGGCAGTTTGCGGCGACCGAAGTATTGAGCGACGGATCCTCGCGCACTGCCACAGGTGTGACATGGACGGCGACCGGCGGGACGATCACTGCCGCCGGGCTCTACACGGCAGGCAGTAGCGGCGGGAGCTTCCGGGCAATCGGGACGAAGGGGGCCTTCGCCGACACCGCGGCGGTGACGATTACCGCACCGCCAGTAGTAACGCGGATGGATGTGACACCGGCGACGGTAACGCTGGCGACGGCCGCGACGCAGCAGTTTGCGGCGACCGAAGTGTTGAGCGACGGGTCCTCGCGCACGGCCACCGGGGTGACGTGGACGGCGACCGGAGGGACGATCACCGCGGCCGGGCTCTATACCGCTGGAAGTAGCGGCGGGAGCTTCCGGGCGATCGGGACGAAGGGTGCATTCGCCGACACCTCCGCGATAACTGTTACGGCGCCACCGCCGCCGCCGCCCCCGTGTACCGGCACCTGTTCGCTGGACTGGTTCGAGGATTTCCGCTCGGGTACCCTGACCGCGCGCGGGCTGGTTCGGGAGGCGTCCAACGCTACTGTGGTGATGGTCTCGTCGTCAGGCCTGGGCTTCCCGTCGGGAACAGTCAACGTCGCGCGCAATGTCCATGCGGGTGCGCTCGACGTGCAGTGGGTCGCGAACAACCTGTGGCGAGCTCCGGCGGTGGGCGAGTACGTCTTCCTTCGAATGTACATTCGCAATTCGCTCCCGAACGGGGCGAATACCGGCGCCGATCACGGCAATCAGTGCAACGTCGGTGATGTGAAGTGGGCGTGGCTGATTGAGGCCGGGAGTGGTGGGACCTACGACCTGGACGTGGCCAACTCGGCCCAAAGCAACATCCGGCTCGCCTCTGGCATTCCCAAGGGTAGCGTCCAGCGTCTCGAGTGGCGGCTCAGCCGCACGTCGTCGACCTCTGGGGTCGTGACGTTCCGGGTGTACAGCTCCACGGGCACCTTGCTTGGGGAAGGAACCAGAAACATGTCGGGCATGACGGACGCGCTATATCGCACAGCACGGTGGGGCCTGTCGGGACAAGCCGGGGCCTCGTACGTCGGCAACGGGATCGAGTGGGGGAATCTGGCGGCACGCGTGAGCGGGAACAGCAACGACTGGATCGGGGCGTATCCCGTGGCAGGGGTGGAGCAGTAAGCGCTGTCAGACAGAGACAATACACAGAGGCCCCGGGCAATCGTCCGGGGCCTCTGTGGTTTCTACGCGCCTTCAACCAAACTGGGAACCACGGGGATCTCCGCATCGCCTTTCCCGCGCCAGGCGCGGATCCGGTCGAAGACACCCGATAGGCGCGGTCCAAGCCGGACGCGAGACTGCGGGTGCATCATACAGAAGCGCGGAAGCGCTCCGCTGCTTCCTTCATACCGCAGCGTGCGATCGCCTAAGCCGAGGCAGGCCTGTAGGCCGCTGGCCCGCGTTGCCGCGATCGTGTCTGCGTTGAAGAAGCCAAAGGGCGCCGCCAGTATCGGCGACGTTGCATGAAAGTGGGCGCGCAGCGACTCGTAACACCCACCGATTTCCTGTTGCTGCTCGGCGATCGGAAGCAGCGGCAGCGCCGGATGGGAGCGGGTGTGAACGCCGATTTCAACCAACCCCGTTCCTGCGAAGTCCGAAAGCTCCGACCACGTCATGGACCGGTCGGTAATCGCCAGCTCGGCGGACGGCTGCAACTCTCGAAGTGCTTCCTCGAGCTCAGCGGGCCACCGGCCCGCATAACGCGCGACAACCCACTGCCGAAGCTCCCATCCCGGAGGGAAATCGGGACCCGACCACTTGTCCCGGAACCACGCCGGAATCGCCCAACGGTCGCTCAAGGCCGTGATGCTCCCCGGCGTGAGTCGCCCCAGCACTGCTCCCAGCCGGTCCCACCAGAAAGCTCGCCCATCATCAAGCGCGTCGGAAACGGCAAACACGGTAACAGGCACCTGTTCCCGGCGTAGAAAAGCAGCCGCGGCCTGCAGGGACAGATAAGCGTCGTCGAACGTGATGGCGAACAGCCCGGCGGTGCTCCTTCCGCTTTGATGGATGCTGACGAAGTCGCTCAGCGGAACAATTCTACCCAGGTCGCGCGCGACCCCCACGGCCGCCTCCACCTCGGCCAGCGTATGATGTACGGGAGAACCAATCTGGCCCGACGCGATGCCGTGGTAGCAGAGGATTGCTCCCGACCGCGCAAACGGCCGCAAGATCCCGGTCAGCATGCTGCCGCAAGAACGCGATAACGTGTCACTGAGAGCCTAACGCGCAGCTACGAAACCGCTTTCTTGGACGCAGGGGGCTGAACCAGCTTGCGTACCAGGTTGCGTATGCGCCGAACCGGCGGCCGCAGGCGCTCCACACGGAAGGCAAGCTGACCAGCGAGAGACTTTTGAAAGACCGTGAATCCTTCCAGGCCACGAGCATCCGCGGTCCAGTCCCGCTTATAGCTGTCCTCACCCACGAGAAAATCGAAAACCTCGATTCCCCCGGGGATCAGCTCCTCCAACAGCGAGTTGATCGCAAGCATTCCCGGTGACAGCCGCTGAAACGCTTCATTGTAGGACGTGTTGTACGCGTAGTAGCGGTTGCCCAGAAGAAAGCCGTATTGGAAGGCGATCGCCTGTCCGCCGACTCGGAGAAAAAGCAGATCCACGTCAAAAGGCGGGCTGTCGTCGAGCAATCCAACGTGCAGGGACAAATGGGGCTCGTCCACGAAAATCCCGATGCCCTGTCGACCTTTCCAGCTCCGCCGCTCGACGTCCTGTGCTTCACGAAAGTGCTCAGCACGCACAGCAGCGCCTGTGAGTCGCTCGAATACGATGCCTTCGCGCTCCGCCATGTTCAGCTTGCGTGAGAGATTCTGACGCAGGCTCTTCTTCAGCGATTTGCGCAGATCGTCGTAGCTGCCGGGAAGCCGGAGGTATGGCGATTCGTGCGTTGGATGTCGATCGCAACGAAGCGAACGCTGCTGGAACGCCCGGGCAAACTCGGTGACCCACGGCGAGTCATCGGGCAAGCTATCGAAGCCGAGTGTGTCCCACCCACGAACATCACTCGCGAGTCCACGCAGTACCCGATCGACCAGCCTGCCCGCATTGCCCTCCGCGACCGGGCCCTTGAATACGCTGTCATCGCCACCGGGGAACTCGAGGGATCTCACTGGAATCCCTCCGGACCACGTGCGTCGAACGATGAGTGGGAGGATGCCGCGAAACTGGCCGGGCTCTTCGACGCGAAGGACGAGAAAGCGGTCGTAGCTCGCGGCAAAGCTGCGCAGCCAGGATCGCGTCCAGCTGAAGCTCAGAAAGGGATTCTGATGCGCGTCAGCGGCGAGCAGCTCGTCCCATTCTCCACGCAGCCGTTGCAATCCTTCGAAATCATCAATGACGGTGAATCCAGGCGTCGGTGTGCTCCGAAGCGGGCTCACGCGTGGTGGCAGTTCATGGAATAGAGCATTGCGGTCGCGGCGCGTTCTATTTCCGGCATGCCGACGCGTTCGGATCCCCGTTGTCTTGCACTTCGCGCTGGATGATTCCCTGCTCAGCCAATTTGCGAGCTATCCAGAACGCCATGCGGTCAGCGCCTTCGTCGTTGAAGTGCACAGGGTCGCCATCCGCGTACCATTGCTTGCTCTCCAAATCCGTATCGTTCAACGTTAGGTACGGCACGTTGAGAGCTGCTGTCAGCTGTCGGGTCACTTCTTCGTAACGCCGATAGCCGAACAGGATGTGCTCGAGTGGAGCACCAATCGCGTTTTGCCACATCCACGCGATCTCGGAGTCGACCGTTTTCGGATCGTCACCGCCAATGTGGGCGGTTTGTGGGACGACGACACGAATGCCGAACCCCTGCGCGATCAGCAGGAACGAGCGGAGGTCCTTCTCGTGTCGCGCTGCACCCGCTTCGATGCTTTCAGTGTAGGCCTGCGGAGACGACTCGCCGCTCGCGGTCTTGGCCGAGGCAGCGCGCTGGAGGACTTTGGCCTTGATAGCGAGCTTGTTGTAGAGCAGCGAATGCTCGCGCAGCCACTGTGTCCACGGAGTTACCGACTCCACCTCTCGGGGCGTTCGGAGGCCGCGATAGCTCTCGTGAATCCGGTGGAGTGCGGCCAGCAGGTCGTTGTGCGCCTGGTAGAGAACCAGAATGTCGGGCTTGAACTCATAAAGCTCGGACTGGAGGCGGATGAGGTTGTCCAGCATGACATATCCGGGGACACCCGCGTTGATCACTTCGACCTTGCGGCTTGGCAGCAAACATCCGAGGTGGTGCTCCAGCCGAGCCGGCCACGCCTGATCGTCCCCGTCGACCGTGCTATCGAAGACGGTCGAGCCTCCGACCACCATGACTCGCAGTACGCCGTCAGGCTTGGCGACCTCGACGTGACGGCCACGAAACCCGGACGCATTCACATGCGCCCATTTGTAGTACTCCTGATCGCGGACGAGCGCGTAACGGAGCCGCTCGTGGCGGTAGAACAGGAAAGGCATGCTTGCGGGAACGGTCGTACGAGTGCGCTCACGATAGCGCACGACTGCTTCACCGGCCGCCGCGGCAATGCCAACGGTCACGGTGATGGAAGTGAGAACGAGAGCAATGTTCTTCGCTCGGGTGGCGCGCATTGCGAATGACAAGCGTGTGAGATGGAAACGGTGAGGCTCTAACCAGGCAGGCCAGCGCTGGCGTCATAGCAACATTGAGGCTCGGAACCCCGGTGATCGGACCGTCCCGCCAGCTTGTTTTTGACGGGGAAACTATACGCAACGCGGTGTTGGCGAGTCAGTCCTGTTGCGGTTGAACATCAGGCCCGGGGATTTATGGCGCGACCATGCAACAGGTGGGAAACGAGGCGTGCGCCGAAACCATTGGACGCGTCGGAAAGATGGTGCTGTAGAATGGTCTACAGCCATCAAGTGGGGGTTCGGCGGCCCCTGTGGATAGGGCATACGCGTTGCGTTCGATCGGCCCGGCTCGATAGAGCCGTTTGTTTGATCACGATCAACTCCGCGGTCTACGGCAAGCATGACGCAACTTTCTACCCGCAAGAAGCTTCTTTTTTCGCTCCTGCTCCTGGCTGTGTTCGCTGGGTTGGCCGAGGGGGCGGCTCGCATTTACCTCCATCAGTTCAAGGGGTACACGGGCGGGAAGCTGCTTCAGTACGAGTTCGACCCCTACAAGAACATCACGCCGACGCCCAGCTACGTTGACTCCCGCGGCATCACTCACAACGCGCAAGGGTTTCGGCGGAGCTCAGACGTTGTGCGGACGAAGCCACCGGGGACGTACCGCATTTTCCTCATGGGCGGTTCCACAGCGTACGGCCTGGGCGGTGTCTGGCCGCACATCCAGAAGCAGTACGAGGTGCTCAAGAATTCCGAGACCATTGATGCCTATCTGGAGCGGCAGCTTACTGCTCGCTTTCCGGGAACGCGGTTCGAGGTAATCAACGCCGCCATCCCCAGCATTTGGACGCACCATCATCTGATCTATCTGAACCAGACGGTCCTGAAGTACAGCCCGGACATGGTCATCCTGCTCGACGGCTACAATGACTTCTATTTCTACGGGCGAGGGCACGACCAGTTCCTGAGCTACGCCTATCAGGAGCACTCACGTACCATCATGGGAGATCCCACGTTAGGCTCCCTGTTCTACGTGAATTTCTGGTGGCTGGGGCGCAAGAGCGCCTTCGCACATGTTGCGCTTCGGGAGGCGCGGGTCGTCAAGCAGCTCTTCCACCGGCCCAACCGCGAACCGATTCAGGTCGACTCCGCCATTGCCGGGTTGCAGGAGGTCTACCCAAAGAACGCGCTCAAGATGGTGGAGCGTATTGCAATGCTCCTGCAGCAGGAAAAGGTGCACGCCGTCTTCGCGCTGCAGCCAATGCTCATCATGGAGCGGGGGCGTCCCGGGATGCCGGAGATCGAGGGGAAAATGTTCGAATTCAACCGGGAGTCGTACCTGCCGAACTACGAAGAGTTCATGCTGCGGGCCGTGCCGATCGTGCGTGACCTCGAGCGCAGCACGGTAGAGAAATTCGGCGCCACGTTCGTCGATGCGACGCCCATTTTCAGAGACGCCAAGGGCCAGGTCTTTACCGACTACGCCCACCTCACGCCGAGCGCCAACGAAATGCTGGCCGAGCACGTGGCTAAGCATATCTATGAAACGATCGGGCTCGACCTGACCACGCACCGCCCCGTCACGCTGGCATCTCCTGAACAGTGATCGTGGGCAGCTCGAGGTGTGCCGCATGAGAAATCAGTGGCCTGGCGCTCCGTGCGGAGCTCCCATTGGTGTCCCGTCTGCGCCATGGTGAGGCGCGCACGCAACATAGGTCTGCTTCGCTCAGTTCGGGCAGGCTCATTCCAACGCCCGTAAGTCGTTACGCCAGGCGGTCTTAGTCGCAGGGCGCAGGCGGTGCTTCAACTGGTTGCGGCCAGGGATGGCGGGCCCACGGAGTGCGTACCGAACGGGTGCTCAACACCATCGCATTCTCCCGGAAAAACTGAAGGTTCAGAAGATCGATGATGATCGTTGTGACGATTCTGCTTGGCGTCCTGGCAACCGCCCTGTTGCTCCCGGCACTTTCCGACTTGCTGTGCGTGATCCGGCTGGCCCTGTGGCCGAACCGCACCCGGGCGTGCGCGAGGGGTGACGCGCGGCTTCTGGTATTCATCCCCGCGCACAACGAAGAGCTCTTGCTGGAGCCTTGCGTCCGCTCCCTGTGTTCGCAGCGCTACCCCAGCTCCCAGTTGTCGGTGGTGGTCATTGCCGATAACTGCACGGATGCGACGGCCACGGTCGCCCGGTCCGCCGGAGCTCTCTGCCTGGAGCGGACTGACCTCGAGCGGAAGGGGAAGCCCCGCGCCATCGCGTGGGCGTTGGATCAAATCGATTATCGGTCGTACGATGCGGTGATCATCATCGACGCGGACACGGTCGTCGACGCCGACTTCGCCGCTCACATTGCGCGGGTGCCGAATCTACGGACCAAGGCGGTTCAACCGTACAACGGCATTCGTAATCCGGGCGATAGTGCACTGACACGCATGGGCGCGGTCTTCACCACGATTCGCTACGCGCTGCAGTTTCGGCTGAAATCAGCGGCTGGTATCAACCTGCCGCTCATGGGAAACGGCATGTGCGTCGGCACCGATGTGTTGGCCGAGCGAGGCTGGACCGCGTTCTCGATTTGCGAGGACTGGGAGGTCTACGCCCAGCTGACCGAGCGCGGCGTACCCATCGAAGCCTGTCTCGAGGCACGCCTCTACTCTCAGGAAGCCCGTTCGCTGGGGCAGAGCGCATCACAACGGCGACGTTGGGCTGCGGGAAAGATGAGCCTTCTCGGCAGTGTGGCATTGCCGCTTCTGACGAGCAAGAAGATCAGCTTCCATCAGAAGCTCGACGCCATGGCCGAGCTGCTCAGCGTTGGACCAGCGGTTCACCTCGCTGGCGTCGCCGGTCTGGTCGCCATCACGCTCTTGCTGAACGTCCCCGGCGCTGCGTGGCTCAGCATCGCGCTGGCCGCTTCCATTGTGCGACTGGCGCTGTACACGGCCGTCGCGATTCTGGTCGATCCGTCGCCGCTTCGTGCTCTGAGCGCATTCGCGTTCCTGCCCTTCTACGCGGTGTGGCGTCTTTGGCTTCAGCTGTCGGCGCTGCGCATGCTCGGCGATCAGCCGTGGGTCAGAACACAGCGCCACGTTTGAGTCGCGACTTTGAACAGCGGACCGATAAGCGTGCCCCGTGATGCATTGAGGCCGAACCGCCGTCAGTCCCAGCGGACTCGGGGGAATCCCCTCGCTGCCGCTGCGTTGCGTATTTCGCTCACGCCGACGGCGGACGTGGTTCGGATCTGCCTCTTCAGCATCATGATGATCAACATCGCCGCGATCCAGATGTACATGGGTCCGGTCCGCCTGCTCCGACCCGGCATGACCTTTCTGGCGCTCGCTGTTCTGTTGGCATTGCTGAAGCCAACGCTGGTTTCGTGGAAGAACATGAAGGCGTCGTACACGTCCAAATGGGTCATCGTTTTCTTCGTTCTGGCCTGCGGCTCGGCGCTTTTCGGTCTCTCCCTCGGCGGTTCGGCGAGCTACATCCTGAACGTGTACAGCAGGAACCTGATCTTCTTCTTCCTGATCGTCATCGCGATTCGGAACGTCCACGATCTTGCGTTGCTGATGTGGTCCTTTGTGGCCAGCGTCGGGGTGCTCGTCGTGCTGGCCCAGACGGTCCTCGATCTCGAGATCACGCGAGAGGGTTTGGGGCGACTCGGGGGCGGGCAGGGGATGTTTGACGCGAATGACCTCGGAATGATCCTGGTGATGGCGCTGCCGCTCTCTCTTCTTTTTTTCTTCAACGGCAAGCGGCTCACCCGCATGCTCAGCCTCGCCACCATGATTGGAATCCCGGTCACGATCGCTCTGACCGGCTCGCGTGGAGCGATGATCGGCCTGGTCGTGGTCGGTATTACCATCTTCATCACCCTTCGCCGCATTTCCGTGGTCAAGCGTGTGTGCATCCTGGTTGCCGTGGCGGCCGGGCTCTTCTTTGCCGCGCCGGAGGGCTACTGGAAGCAGATGAGCACGCTGTTGAATTTGAAGGAGGACTACAACTACTCGGTGGAGTACGGGCGCAAGGGAATCGCCAAGCGGGGTCTCGGCTACATGTTAGGCCGCCCGCTCTTTGGCGTTGGCGTCGCGAATTTTCCGCGAGCGGAAGGAACGATATCCCCCATCGCAAGCGCACGGATGAGCGAGGGCTTGTCGGTGGAGTGGATCGCGCCTCACAACACGTACGTCAACGTGGGGGCGGAGATGGGAATTCCCGCCCTGATGATCTGGCTCTCCCTGCTGCTGGGCGGGACCGCGGGGCTATGGCGCCTGCGGAGACGCCTCCCTACCTCATGGGAATACGAGAGTGCCGAGCGGAAGTTCTTGAGCGACGCCTGCCTCTTTCTTCCGATGTCCTTCCTGGGCTTCGCAGTAACCTCGCTCTTCCTGTCGCACGCATACACGATCGTCCCATATGTGATCTTCGCGTATCTGGGCGGCCTGCACCTGCTGGTGCACAAGGAGATGCAGAGGGCTCCTCGAGAGGAGGTCCAGGCCGTGGAGTCGGAGCCTGGTCGACATGGAACCGCTTCAATCCCCAGGACCCGGCAGCGTGGCGGTCTTCCGGCTCAAAGGCCGATGGCTGGCTGATTGGACATGGAGAAAACGTCCATCGGGATGAGCCCCCCCGTGCATGCACGGGCAACGCCGCATGATGACGGCAAGCCGCGCGCTCAGACGAGAGGCAAGGCGAAACGCATCGCGATCGGTTTGTTGGTGTACGCCCTGGTTACGGCGCTCACGTTAGTCGCCGTCGACCGCGTATTGATTGCGATGAACCTGTTCCCGCCGAGATACAACTACGGTCATCCCACCGTCGGCTGGGTCTCGGCGCGTGCTACTGGCAGGATGGTCGAGGCGAGCTGTCCAAGTCTCGCGACGAAGCAGACCGTCGTCTTCACGCGAAATGAAGATGGCATTCGCACTCCGCATTCCGCGCAGGAGCTGCGGCAGAACTCAGGGCGTTCAAGGTCGCAGTCGGTGGCGATTCACATACCGATCTTTGCGAGCCGAATGACAAGGTCCATTTCGGCGTGATGGAGCGCGAGCTGAACGCATTGGCGTTGAAAAGCGCCGTGTTCGCCTTTGGCGCAGGCAAGTACTCGCCGCTGCAGGCGTACCTGGCCGTCCGCGAGCCCATGCAGCGGTACTCTGCCGACGCGTTCGTCCTGAATCTCTACACCGGCAACGACTTCTATGACATGTTACGAGTCGATGACCGGCCCTATTTCGAGGCTGAAGGCGACGGATACCGCATTGCCGACCCGGTGTGGTACCAACTCGATTCGCCGCAGAAGAAGCGCGACAGCCGAGTGCTCTTCCTCATGGAATCAGCGTACCAGAAAACCGGCCTCCGGCGGGTCCTGCTGCGCGTGCACTATCTGCGTGACGTCGCATCGAGCCAAAAGGCAGGCGTCCTCGCAGTCGGCGGATACATGAATGACCTGCGCAAGGCTGCTTCCGATAGCGTGGAGTATCCGCATGCCTTCTCGGCGCAAATGCTCAATCAGCAGCTCTTCTTCTATCGTTTCCCCGGCAGCCGCGAGGAGAGTGTCCGGCGCGTGAAGGCGCTGCTCGAGCTCGTTCGGCAGCAGAATCCGAACCGGCTGCTGGTCATGAGCCCTGTGCCCTCCTATCAGCTGGTGAATCGGACGCCCGTCGACCCCGCGTTCCTCGAAGTCATCGGCAAACTGCCGATCACCTACGAGTCCGGTGTTGCCGAAGAGCTCGAGCTCTACCAGACGCTGAAACGCATGGCAGTGGAAAGCGGCTGGGTCTTCGTCGACAATCTGCCTCGTCTGCGGGAGTATCAAGGGAAGGAACGTCTCTTTAACCGGACCGACTATCACATTGAGCCGGTTGCCAGCGAGATCATCGGCAAGGCGCAAGCGCGCGAGATCGTGAACCACGTCCGCTCATCGCGCGCTGCCCACTAGCGCAACGCACCGATAGAATCCGGCGGCGCTGAATCGTTCGCACTGGCTCCAACGGCGAGGAGAGGCCCTGGGCAACCGGGACCTCTTTTCATGCATCATGCGATGCTTCGATCAACCCAGATCCGGTAGATGAACAAGATCCGCTTGATGCACGTGATCGAAGACCTTGGCGTCGGCGGTCTCGAGCGCGTTGTCGTGACGATATGCCGCACCATTGACCGCAGTCGCTTCGAGCCGTCCGTTCTGGTTCTGCGCGGCAGCGGAGAGCTCGAGCCGGAATTGACGCAGCTGGGGGTCGAGGTCATCGACATCGGCGGCGCGCCCGGGAAGGGAGACTACTTCGCGTTCCGGAAAGTGGCGCGTGAAGCACGCAAGCGGCGTATCGACCTGTTTCACACCCACAACACGCTCCCGCTATTCGATGCCTTCGCGGCAGCGCGATTGACCGGCGTGCGCGGACATGTACACACGGACCATGCGCGCAGCTTCCCGGACAAGCTCCGCTACATGATCGCCGAACATGTCGCGTCCTATTTTCTCGATAAGATCGTCGCGGTGTCGGATGACACCAAGAAAAACCTCGTCCACTACGAGAAGATCTCACCCTCCCGGATCACCGTCATACCTAACGGCATTGATGGTGAGCGCTTCACGCAGCCCGTCGACGTGGCCGCAAAGCGAGCTGCTCTTGGTCTATCCAGTGGTCCCGTCATTGGGCTGGCCGCGAGGTTGACGGAGCAGAAGGGTGCGATCTATCTGCTCCAGGCCGTACCACGGCTGCGCGAGCAGTATCCCGGTTTGCAGGTCGTCATCGCAGGGACGGGTGATCAAGACGACTATCTGAAGCGAGCGGCGGGGGAGCTGGGCATTGCCAGCGCTGTGCATTTCCTCGGCATGCGCCTGGACATGCCTGAGCTGGTGCGCGCCTTCGACGTGTTCGTGATGCCGTCGATATGGGAAGGCCTGCCCATGGCGTTGCTCGAGGCATTCGCCGCCGGCACGCCCGTGGTCGCTTCGGACGTTGGTGGCGTCGGCAAGGTGATTCGCCATCGAGAGAACGGGTCGCTGGTGCCGGCTCGCGATCCCGACGCCCTCGCCGCGGAGCTGGCGCACGTGCTTGCGCAACCGGAGCTGAGAAGGAACTACAGCCAGACCGCACGGCGGACCTTTGAAGCGAGCTACAGCGCCGACGCGATGACTCGGCGTTATGAGGCTGTCTACCTGGAGGCCGTTGCCTGAACGAGAGGCCTCACGAGAGCCAACGCTGGCGCCACGCCTGGAAAACCAGAACGGACCAGAGACCGAGCGCGTTCTCGCCGCGGCCCTCGAGGAAGGATTTCCAGCTCCGACGGATCGGCTCGACCTGCAGAATCTCGTCGCGGCGAAGTGCATCCTCCGAGAGCAGATCCTCCGACCACTGACGCAGCGGCCCGCGCAGCCATTGAGCGAGCGGAACCGAGAATCCCATCTTCGGTCGCTCGACCAGCTCCTGCGGAACACGACGGTACAGGACCCGCCGAAGAATCAGCTTCCCTTTGCCGTTCGCGACCTTGAATCGCGTGGGCAAGGTCGAGGCGAACTCGACGATCCGATGGTCGAGCAAGGGAACACGAACCTCGAGGCTGACACCCATGCTGACGCGATCGATCTTCGCGAGCTGATCGTCCGGCAAATAGCCGAGCTGATCGGCGTACATCATGCGATCGATCAAGCGGGGCGGCCATGGTTGCGAGAGCACGCGGTCTACCGCTGAAGATGCCTCATGTCCGCCGATCACCAGCCGATCTGGTTCCTGCCAGGCGGAAACCAGCGAGCGATACATGTCGGCATCGCCGTCACGACCCATCACGTGCCCGACCTTCATGAGCTTTTCGCCGGCGAGACGCTGACGAAGCGCCAGCGGCAGTACGGGCGTCATCCGCTGGTGTGCGCGCGCGAGCGAGTCTGAAGAAAACAGGCCGATCCCGCTGGCAACCAATCGACGCGCGGGTGCGGGCATGCGCTGAATTCGTGGCAACAGGCGCGCGCCGTACGCGTACCGGTTGTAGCCGCCGAAAACCTCATCGCCGCCATCACCAGAGAGCGCGACGGTCACGTCGCGACGCGCCAGCGCGCACACCAGGTACGCCGGAATCTGCGCGGTGTCGGCATGGGGCTCATCGAACAATTCGGCGAGCTTCGGCACGACCGAAAGCGCATCCTCACCGGTGACCATCAGCTCCGTGTGATCCGTCCCCAGGTGCTTGGCCAGCCGCGCCGCATGGTGCGCCTCGTTGTGCTCCGCCGCATTGAACGCGCACGTGAATGTCTTCACCGGCCGCGGCGACTGCTCCTGCATGAGCGCGACCACCGTCGACGAATCGATCCCCCCGGAGAAGAGCGCACCTAACGGCACATCCGCTTGCAGGCGCAGCCGAACCGAATCGCTCAGCAGGCTATCCAACGCATCGAGCGCTTCGTCCTCGGAACCGACGAAGCGATTGGTCTCGCCGCGCTGCCATGCATCCTCGAGAGTCCAGAACGGCCTGCGACTCGGGCAGTGGGGCTGTCGGGTCGGTGAGCGTCAGCATGTGCCCGGGCCGCAGCTTGGTCACATGCCGGAAGATCGAGCGCGGCGCTTCCACGTAGAGGTAGCGCAAATACTGCGTGAGCGACTGACGGTCGAGCGCACGGTCGAACGCAGGACCTGCCTGCAACGCTTTCAGCTCCGAGCCGAAAGAGATCAATCCTCCGTGACTGTAAATGAAGAGCGGCTTGATGCCGAGGCGGTCACGAATCAACGTTAGGCTGCGCGTCTGCGTGTCCCACACCGCCATGGCAAACATGCCAATGAAGCGCTTGACCGAGGCTTCAATCCCCCAGCGCTCGAAGGCCGCCAGTATGACCTCCGTATCGGAATGGCCGCGAAACCGCGCACCGGCCGCCTCCAGCTCCTGACGCAGTGCGGCGAAATTGAAAACCTCGCCGTTGAACGTGATCCAGAAGCGACCGGATGCGGACATCATCGGCTGATGCCCGTGCTCGGATAGATCGATGATGGCGAGTCGCCGGAAACCCAATCCGACGCCCGCCTGCGCGTCCACCCATTCGCCCGACGAATCGGGTCCACGATGGATCAGCGTGTCCACCATTCGACGGGTGATGGCGCGCAGCTCGTCGTGACGATAGCGCTCGCTCGTCAGTAGTCCGGCGAATCCGCACATATCAGGACGACGCCAAGCGTAGCTGGATCATGGTAGGCTGCGCGCCAGGAAAGGGCCGATCGTGTTGGCCATGGCGAGCGGCATGCGAGACCACACGCGTGTTGCCATCTGGAAGAGCGGACGGTCGGGACTCGGAGGAGCCGCGGTACCGGTCGACGACCATTGCAGCCAGGGGAGCGGAACGGTTTCGCCGCCCCACTGCAACTTGAAGCGGTGCGTCCCGCCGTCAGGTGTGCAGCGTCCAAAGTTGAAAACGCCCAGGCCCCGTTCAATCATGTGCTGCATCAATCCCCAATACAGCAGCATGTTCGGCGCGCGCTGGCTGTGCTCCCGCAACGACGAGGCCCAGGTCAGCTCGAACTCCTGCCCCCAAACGAAACCGCAACCGGCGGCCACAGGCTGGCCCTGGTAATAAACCGCACAGAAGACCACTTCCCGTGGAAAGACGCGGGCGAGCTCATCGAAGAGGCGCCGAGGCAAAACCGGGGTTCCCAGATCGCGCATGTTGCGCGCGAAAACCGCATAGAAGGCGTCACGCTGGTCCGCACCAAAGCGAACTTCCATGCCTTCCTTCATCGGCCGCCGGATCTGACTCCGCAGCTTGCCGGGGAATTTCGCCATCAACGCTTCGGCCGAAGCGGGCAACGGCAGCAAAACGGTAACCTTGCGATCTGCACTCTGGAGCTCGCTGCGTGTCCGATGGCGAGTCCGCAGCTCCAGCAGTTTCACCTTGAACTCTTGCGCCAGCTGGTGAGCATGACGACCAAGCTGCTGCTCCGCTTCGGGCGTGCCGATCGGCCCGCCGTAGTTCAGGAACGGCATGGAGAGCAGGTAATCGCCGAACAGGCGGCTGCGAACCCGAGCCAGTGGAAGCACGCCTTGGCATTCGCCCGAATCATCACGGGCGACGAAATAGTGGCACTCGTGCCCGAGCACGCCCGTGATGATCTCGCGCCAGCCTGACAGGTGGCAGAACGTACCCTGTACAGAGCGTCGGACGTACCCGTCCCACTCCGCGGCATCGCCGCGGAATTCTTCGACCCGGATCGACTGCAGGCTTTCAGCCTTGATTTTCCGAGGGGAGGGGGCTTCGGTCCGGGGAGTTCGCCGCAATGGGTCGAGAGTAGCCATACCAACTTGGTTGACGCCCAGCGGCACGCGGTCCCCTCTGTTTACGAGATACGGCGGACGCCAGTCGAAGAGATCCCGCCGGCCTCAGGCTGACGGGCTGCGCCAGCACCTGCGTGGGGGCAACCGACGTGCCCCCTCAGCACCAGCGGAACTGTCCCGGTTAACGACGCGTAACAACATATGCCAATAGGGGTTACGGTGTCGGCCCTCGTGCCCAGGGATCCTCAGCCTGGGTCGCCGCGCAACACTCGGGCGCGCCAGCGCAACACATTCGGCTACCGGGGTGTGAGACGGGGCCACGGGCCTCTCAGGGCCTTCCTGAGCCAGGCTCCTGGCGGCCTGGCTCAGCGTGACGAAACGCATCGGGCCAATCTGCCGCAGCCCCTCGATAAAGCCACGAATCCGCGCCAGCAAGCGATCACGCTCCGCGGGAGTGCGCACGAAGGGCGAGGTCCCCGGAAGCAGGCTGGGGCTGTGCCACATGATCTGCAAATGCGAGCTGCCCTGTCCAATCAGTGTTCGGGAGAGGCGGAGCATATCCTTGACGCTCTCGAGCTCAGGCTTTAACGCGATCTTGCTGAGGAGCCCCGCGCGCGCCGCGAGGCCCGGCAGCCGGATCGCGCGCCCGACCCGTGATCCCAGTCGCCTGTGAATCGCATCCCACAGCTCGAACGGGCACTCGGCTATACGCCGAGGAGACTGGAATCTCCAGAACCGGTCCCGCATCCAGCGGTTCCAGAGCGTTGCCGTTCTCGCCGATGCAGTACGCGCGGTTGGGCGCTCCGACAAACGTCGGTCCGTGTACCGAGCTCAGATCGTAGAACGGCATGACGCTGCTATCGATGGTGTAGCCGCAACGACGGATCACGTCGATCGTGCTCGACCCTAATCCGGATCGGCCGGCGCGGAATGAAGCGGGCGCCTGACCAAACGCATCCTCGAGCCGATCCGTGAGTTGTCGCAACTTCGCGAACTGCACGGACGCCGGCAGGTTGTTGAGCATCAGATTCGGCGGGCTTATACTCTCCGTCAGCGGAGGGGTATTCCAGGGGTGCAGGTGTGCTCCGATTTCACTGTTCCCCTCATCCACCATCTTGCGCAGCGCCTTGCACGAAGCAGCATCCGCGGCGACTGCGTGCGTGACGAAGTACGTCACTGGGGCGTTCAGCTCTCCCATCAATTCGCTCAGCCGCGGGAGTTGGCCGAGGTTGTTGACCGTCACGCCATCGCGCCGCGGCTCCCAGTCGTCCTCTTCGGTATCAACCGAACAAATGACCAGCGTTTCCGGGGGCCGTTCGCGCAACTGCCATGTCATGGCATCGCGTGCTGTATGTCGTGAGCGTACCGACCCGCGGTGACTGACCCGACGCCCAGGTCCGACGCGCACCCCCGATCGCTCGGCTCCCGCGTTGCACGCGCCTTCATCTTCATAGCCGCGGCGCTTGTGCTGGTCGCAACGCTGTACCCCATGCAGCCCACCGGAGACGGTGGAAACATTGGCTGCCTGATCTGTGGAGACCGCGGCCTCGCCGATGCCATAGTCAATGTCATCCTGTTCATGCCGTTAGGCGCCGCGGCCGCCCTCACTGGACGGTCCACGCTTGCCGCGCTGGCGCTCGGCGCTGCGCTCTCTGGCACCGTTGAATTCGCGCAAATGACGCTCATTCCCGGTCGCGATGCCAGTGTTGGCGATCTGGTCTTCAACACACTGGGAGCCGCGGCAGGTGTTGCCGTCGTCAAGACCTCATGGTGGTGGCTCGGTTACGACCGCATTCGTGCCAGCCGTCTGTCCCTCGCCGCCGCCTTCATTGCCACGGCGATTATTGCCAGCACGGGTTTGCTGTTCGAGCCCGAGACCCCCGAGGGCACGTATTTCGTGATGTGGACGCCGGCACTCAGGCACCTGGACCCCTACGATGCACCGGTCCGGTCGGCATCCATTGGCGGACAACCTTTTCCGCCTGGGCGGATCGAGCGACCGACTCGGGTCCGTGACCTGTTACACGCGGGTGCGCCGATTCGCGTCGTTGCAGTTGTGGCGCCCAGGACATCCCGACAAGCCGCCATGTTCGCCATTTACGATGACCTCAAACGCGAGGTCGCTCTGATTGGCCCCGATCGGGACGACCTCGTGTTCCGGGTGCGGATGCGTTCTGCCTCGGCAAGGCTGGACCAGCCGGACCTTCGCGTTGTTGGCGGTTGGCGCAACCTCGTGCCCGGTTCAGACGTCACCGTCACGGCTCGCCGTTCGGGCCGGAATTATTGCGTGGGATTTGGACCTGAGCCTCCCTGCAGTAGTGGTTTCTCTGCTGGGATGGGCTGGGCGCTTTTCCTCTACATGGAGCATTGGCCAGTGTTGCTCAAGTCGGCCTTGAGCATAGTCTGGCTCGTGATGCTGGCAGTTCCCGTGGGCTTCTGGGCGCGTCGGCGATGGGAGTCGTTATGCGCGCTCTCGGTTTTCGCAGCCGCGATCGTGGTCTTGCCGGCATGGGTTGGACTTCTTCCCACTCCCGGGCACCACGTGCTCGGCGCGATTGCCGGCATAGGTCTGGGCATCGTGCTGGCACGAGGCCTGGTCGTCAACTCAGGAGCCGGCCGAGCCGTAGCACGCGAGCCACATTGAGTGCCCACGCAGCCTGGTACCGTTCTACTAACAAGAAGTGGCGCAATGACTTCGCGGAGCTGGCGGAGGCCACGAACGTCCGGCGCCTGGTATGCATGGACTCGTGGGTTCGCCCGGACCCTCACTTACGGGCACGCGTCAACCGCTTCAATCATTCGTGACCATCCAACGAACGCGGGCGATGAACGCCATGGAACGTGCTGCGGCAGACCCCGGAACTGCGCTCGGCGAATCGCCGACATCGAGTGGCTCCATTGGGTCGCGCGCGGCCGGGCCTCGCCCACACCGGATCCTCTATATCGAAGCGAATGAGGACGGAACGGTCGGTGGCTCACACCGAGTGCTGTTCGACCTGGTCTCCAACCTGGATCGGACGCAGTACGAGCCGGTCGTGCTTTTTTATCAGGACAACGTATACGCTGCCAGGTTACGGACCCACGGCGTGGATGTCGTGGTTCTCGAAGAGGTGCGTGCCCGGGAGCGCTTCATTCGCCGGAATGGCAACCGCCTGGCCAAGCTCTTCGAGAATTGCGCGACGATCGTGCGACGCTTCCGATTCTTGCGCCAGCATCGGATCGACTTGATCCACATCAACAACTCGCCGGCGACGGGGAACGACGATTGGCTTCCGGCCGCGCGCGTGCTTCGCATTCCGTGCGTTGCAAACGTGGCGGGTGACGCGCGTGGTCCTGGTGGCGGTTGGCTGCACAAGCGTCTGTTTCGCGCCTTCGACCACTACCTGAGCGTCAGCGAGTTCATCACCCAGGCGATGCTCCGCGCGGGAATCAAATCGGATCGGATGGATCTGATTTATCCGGGCGTCGACCTCGAATCGTTCCGCGCCCGCGTGAAGCGAACCCGCGAGGAAGTGCGTCGCGAGTTGGGCATTCCCGGCCACGCCGTCATGGCGCTCATGGTCGGAAACGTTCGCCAGTGGAAGGGCCAGCATGTAGTACTCGCAGCGCTCGAGCAGATGCCGGCAACGGCGCGGAACGGGTTTTACGTCGCTTTTGCCGGTGGCCTAACCGTGGATGATCGGCCGTACATGAACGAGCTCGAGGCCACGGTAAAGCGGGCCGATCTGGCCGACCATGTGACATTTCTCGGTAGTCGCGATGACGTGCCCGATTTGCTCAACGCGTCCGATATCGCACTGCACGCGTCGGTTCGTCCCGAACCCTTCGGTCTGGTGGTCGTCGAGGCCATGTCGCTGGGTAAGGCTGTCGTTGCGGCGAACAGCGGAGGGCCCGCTGAAGTGGTCGATCGCTCTTCCGGAATCACCTTCGATTCGATGGTGCCCGCGCAACTCGCCGAAGTGCTCACCAACCTGGTCCATGACCCCATTCGGCGCGACGAGCTGGGCAAGGGCGCCCTGCAGCGCGCGGAGCAGTTCACGGTGCGGCGCTACGCCAGTGGAGTGCGTCGCGTCTACGAGCGCATGTTGCCCGCGAGATCCGCCGGAGCTTCCCAACCGGCGATGTCAGCAAAGCAGGATCTCCGTCCGCTTTCACAACCTTGAGAAGATCGCGTCATCGAAGCGGGCCCGCCCAGGTATCCGATCTGATTTCGACAGCTGCGTAGTACCACTTCCGTCCGCGATCAGCGGCGCCGGCGGGCCCTTCGTACCCGAGGCCGAACTTGCGGGCCATTTCGAGATCCGTGAAGCGGTGGAATCCGCCGTTGTCGTACCACTGCTGCAAGGTCAGCGGGCTGCTGGGGTGCGCTTCCTGAATGTACGCGGACGCGTCGGCGACCAGATTATCGGCCATGTCGTAGATGCGAGGCCAGATACGCGCTGACCGGTTGGCGACGTCGAAGATCTCGACGTGCCATTCGAAGCGGTACCATTGCGCCATGCGAATCTTCGCGCGGGGCCGCCAGTCGCGGATTGCGCTGGGATGGGGATGCGCCAGCGTGAGCTTCGGCGAATAATCCACGCCCGCGACCGGGTTGAAGATCGCCCACAGCGGCACCTGAACGTCGCCCAGCGAATTGATGTTTACGGAATGGAAGCTGTACTGGTTCTCATCCTCGACCCGGATATACATGCGGATGAAGTAGCTGGCGCCCCTGGGCGCGACGACGGATTCCATCATGCCGCAGTTTTGTGCGCCGCGGTTGGTGACCTGCATGATGTTCGGCGTCGCGGTCCAGCCAGCAGTCGAGCCGGGGACTACCGATAGCACCCGGCTGCGGACAGTGGAACTGCAAAACAGGTCGGTCCAACGCCCCTTGTCGGAGTGCGCGCTGTCGCTGCTTCCCGTGAGGCTGCTCCAATCAGACCGAAACAGCCGCCCCTGAGTGTGGAGAGAGGGCTCAGCCGAGGCATCATTGCTTATGGGTACCGGTTCGTCGGTTATGGGTACCGGTTCGTCTCCGCAGTGGAACGACGCCAGGAGTGGGAGCATCGTAAGGCGGAAAACGGAATACACCATCTTTATCATTGATTTCGCCGCCCTTGTTCACAGTCGCGGGGAGTGGTGCAGCAGAAAAGCATCAAAGTCCACGCCAACCTGAGTATCGCACTTGCCAGACGTGAACACGACTACCTCACCCATCCCCTGTCTCGAACGCTGTGACGCGTTCTACCGAAGGATCCCGAGATCAGTGAAACGGGTGACAAACCGTTGGTACACCGTTGGCTTGCTCGGCGCGGTCTCGATCAGTGGTTGCACCAAGGGTGACTCCGCTCCGGAAAAGGGCCCGTCTGCTTCAGCGCCCGAGGAGCCGCCAGCCGATGCGCCCGCATTGATCACGACATCCGGCGTAGCCGTCGCGGTAGATACCGTCGTCTCAGGGCTGGAAGTACCCTGGTCGCTCGATTTTGCCCCCGATGGCCGCGTGTTCGTCACGGAGAGAGGCGGCCAGGTGCGCGTGATCGAAAAGGGCGTGTTACGCGTTGACCCCTGGGCAGAGCTTCCGGTATTCGCGCGCGAAGAGCAGATCGCACCGGAAAGCGGACTGATGGGCATCGCGCTCGCGCCGAACTTTGCCTCGAGCGGGCAGGTCTTTGTGCTCGGGACCTTCTGGAAACGCAGCCCGGCACCGCTCTCGCGCACGATCGACAGGGTCTTCCGCAAGGTAGCGGGCGTATTCTCTCCACGTGCGGCCATCCCATACGAGAACCGTGTGTATCGCCTGACGGACCGCGGCGGGAAAGGAGTTGACGCCACGGTCGTGATCGATGACCTGCCCGCCAACTTCTATCATGCAGGTGGCGCGCTGGCGTTCGGCCCCGATGGTAACCTCTACGTGACCGTAGGCGAGGCGCTCGCATCGGCATTTTCCAATGACCCCGAAACGGGATCCGGCAGCATCCTGCGGTATCGTGCCGACGGAAGCGTGCCGAATGACAACCCAATTCCGGGGTCACCCGTCTATGCCATTGGGTTGCGCAATCCGCAGGCACTCGCGTGGCATCCAGCGCGCAACCTGCTGATCACAACCGAACACGGTCCCAGCTCGCTGCCTCATGAAGGCGGCCGATCCGGGAGGGATGAGCTGAATCTGGTAACCCCAGGCGCGAACTACGGCTGGCCGGTGGTCGCTGGCAGGGCGGCTGACGCGCGATTCGTCGACCCCGTCGCGGAATGGTCCCCGGCAATCGCGCCAGGCGGCATTGCCTTCTACACCGGGCCATACGCGCCATGGCAAGGCAACGCTTTCGTTGGGGGCCTTCGGGGCCGGCAGCTTCGTCGCGTGGTGTTCGACTCCACGGCGGCCGCCATCGGGCAGTTGAAGGTGATCCAGGAAGAGGTATTGCTCTCGCAGACCGTCGGCCGCATTCGGGCGGTACGAATGGGTCCTGATGGTCAGCTCTGGATCACAACCAGTAATCGTGATGGACGTGGCCCGGCCTCGGTGCAGGACGACCTGATCCTTCGCGTGCGCCCGCAACCCGGCGCCAATGCGGAAGTCACTCCAGTCAACGGAAAATCGTAGCCACCTAACGGTTCAACGCGTAATGATCGCGTGATACAGCTCGCCGTACCTGGTGTGCATCGCGTCGACTGAAAAGCGCTCGGATACGAGCCGGCGCGCGCGATTGACCATCTCATCGGTGGCCGCTCGATCAGCGAGAATGCCCTCTATTGCACGCGCCCACACGACCGGATCATGCCCCTCAACCAGACATGCTGCTCCGCTTTCGCCGATCATTTCCGGGATTCCGCCTACCCGGGCTGCCACCCCAGGCACCCCGGCGGCCATGGCTTCCAACAGCGCCATTGGCGCGCCCTCATGTAGGGAAGGCAGGGCGAATACATCCATGCGGGCAAGGAACGGCGAGAGATCTTCGACGTAGCCCGTAAACTGAACTCGACTCTGGATCCCCAGGCGCTTCGCGTGCTCGGCAAGCGCTGCGCGCTCGGGGCCATCACCAACCAGGAGTACGGTCGGCTGCCCGCTATCCGCACCCATGTGCGTGAGCGCTTCCAAGAGCGTCCCGACCGACTTGATGGGAACCAGCCGTCCCACCCAGCCAATGACGAGTGGCCGGTCACCATTCTTTCCCTGACGAGATGACCCGGCGGGTGCGGCAACACCGTTCGGAATTGTGACGCAGTCGTCGTCCTTGGGACGGTAGAGGCGTTGGAGATCGCGAGACACGGCGACGAATTGCGCGCGAGCGCGCCGAGCGAGGCGAAAGGAAATAAAATCCCTGACGAAGGTTTTTATTCCTGCCGGTGTGAAGGAGCTCGGCCCGTACCCGTGCAGGGTAACGACCGGCCGAATCCCGAGTCCGGGCGCAACCAGGTACGAAAAGAAGTTCTCCTTGTACCGGTGCGTGTGAAGCACCTGCGCTCGCAACGAGGTCAGGACTCGTCGAAGTCCACGAACGAGCTGCCACGCATTCAGCTCGCGCTCCGGCAGCAAGTGCACGGCGATGCCTTCCGCCATTGCTTCCCGATACAAGCGTCCATTGTTGAGCGCGATGAGACTGACCTCGTACGCCGGATCGGCGTGCTGGGCGCGCACGAGACTCAACGCCATGGCTTCCAGTCCGCCCCACGCATCGCCTGATACGAAGTGACAAACACGCAAAGGCTCGCGCATTCTGATCACAGCGGTGCCTCGGCGAAACGGTAATGCCGACGCCACGACATGCGATATCGTGTCAGAAAGCGGAAGCCGACCTTGGCATACGCTCGCAGCGAAGCTGTGTTGGTTTCCAGGGTGTCGATGTAGAGACGGTCTTGTCCGTGAGCTCGCAGGGCGTCGGCTGCGTGCGCGAGCAGAACAGGGTACAGGCCGCGCCCCCTGAATGCGGGTACGATGCGCGCGTCGAGTACCATGCTGTCGCCATTGGTCAGGACCATGTGCTGGAAACGACGTGCTGCACCGGAAACGGTGAAGAGGGTACCCGCCACCATCTCATTGACAAAAAGGACGTGAAGGAGCGCTCCGCTGGCCAATCGCTCTTCGGCTTGTTTGTCCGAGCGCGGTCCGAGCGCGTCGATGAGAACCTTGCGCTGCGCGGGACTCAATTCACGCACCGGATCGGTAATCACCATGAATGATCCGTTCGACGGCAAAGGGACCAGGTTCACCTCTGTCGTCGGAATCCAATACATCAGATGCCACGGATTGGTCATCCGCTCGCGGAGCGCCTGTTTGATCAGAATCATGACGGGACCCCAGCCGTGTTCTTTGGCGCGCGCGCGCGCCTCCTGCAAATGGCGAAGCATCAAGCGGTGCGCGCAGGCCGAGTCGTGGCGCTCACCGAGGGAAACAATTTCACCGCCGGTCCCCGGCCCTGAAGAGAACGGAGCGCACGCGCCGAATCAGCGGGGAAGTGGCAGCGCGCCAACGCGCCTGGTAGGCCAGGGCACCCAGCTGACCGAGTGGGTTGGAAGCGCACACAATCTCGTAGACATCTTCGCTTTCGTTCGCCCAATCGTATTTGTAGTGCAGATCCCCCCGCAGGAGCGAGAACGATGTACAGCCGGCGTCGTGCGCCGCCTCGACCAGACGCGCGAGCAGCATCGACCCGGCGTTCTTGAACTCCTGACGATACGCGGCGAGGTAAAAACACCAGCGCGTTGCGCCCTCGAGCACAATCCCGAAAGCGGCAACGCGATCGCCTACGCTGAGAGTCCACACACGTGCGGGTGCTTCGGCGTCCCGCAGTACCGCAAACAGGAAATCGCGTTGACTGCCCGGCTTGAATGCGGCATTGCCGTGCTCCCACTTCCACGAATCCCGCTCGATTTCCACGATGACGTCGAGTACTTCCTGCGGGACCGGCGCCTTTACCGAGCGGAGGGTGAGTGGCCCCATTTCCTCGAGCCGCCGGGTCCACCGTCCCACTTCGCCACGCAGCCTTTTGCGCGCGCCAATGAACTGGCCCCACGTGCCTGCAAGACGGATGAACGGGCAGGCTTCGTAGAGCCGCGCCGCCCCCGAGCGGCCCAAATGCCGCTCGAGTGCCGGTAAGATCGCGTCGCGCTCGGCTACCGAATGAAGGTGAAGGAGATCCCACTCGCGCCGGCGTCGCGCCAATTCCGCGACCACGCTGTCCCACGCAGCGTCCGCACCGTGCGTGGAGATGAGGCCGTTGAAGTCAGAGTCACCGCTGCCAAGCAACCGGAGAACACGCAGGCCAGCAACTCGAAGCCGTCCAAACGGCGCGACGGTGGCGCCGCCGTCCACCACAATCGGAAAGGACTCCAGCCCGGCACCGCGGTGCTCGACCCAGTGCCGCAGCCACGCGCGCGACTGGAAGGGTCGGGTCTCGCCCCTGGGCCAGTCGAGTGTGGGGAAGCGCTCGTGCATCGGCGCCCGCGACGCGTCGCGAGGCTCCACTAGCTGCTGCATTGGTAGTCTTTACTTGACACTGGTCGTGAATGAGTGGTGACCCTGAGGCGGCATCCACGATTGCAAGAACTTGGACAGACGCGTCGAGGTGCTGCTCCCATGGCTAAACCACTTCCTCATAAAGAGATAGGAGTGCGCTCGCCCTCGTGGAATCTGCTCGGACCCTGCCGTGTGTTGCAGCGACTCCACACCTCCGCCAACCGGAAAAAAGTCGACCGGGGTGGGCAAATGCGAAGCGGGCTTGCAGCTAACGCAACACCTTCTTCAACCGCGTGTTCTCCGACACGAACGATGCCAACCTCGCACCGACGGTCTCGGCGCCCCGTGGATTGAAATGAACATTGTCGTAGAAGTATTCCCCCGACTTCGGCAGTAGGCGCGCGAGGTCGAAGAGGGGGACGTCGAACTCGGCGGCGACGGCGCGGACTGCATCGTTATACGCTTCCATCGCACGATCGAGCGCCTCTTCGCGGTATGCGCTGTCCGGGCCGCCCGTCATCCAGTGCCACTTTGCGATCGCCGAGTCCACGCGGCTGTTCCACGTCGTGGCCTGCGTCAGGAAAACGAGATCGATGCCGTGCGACCTCGCGATCCCGACGATTGATCTCATGTTGTCCCGGTATCGTGCCACGTCGGTCCTGGGTGGGCTCGCGCTCACGGGAAGCGCCTCTCGCATCCTGACAGACCGACGGAAGTTGCTCCGGAGCGTGATCTGTTCGACGGCATCGCGATACTCGTCTGGCTTCAGCAGCGAGAAGAGACGACGTCCCAGTTGAAACTCGGTCATCGCGAAGCGCAGAAACTGCATCAGCGACCACTCCGTGTCCGGCGCGCCGAACGCAGGAGGCAGCATGAGAAAATCCCGGCCGTACATCGCGGCGCGCAGGTCGTTGATGCCGGCAAACACGATGAGCACGTCCGGCTCGAGATGGACGAGTCGGTGCGCGATCATCTCGATGTGGTCGTAGCTCCTCGCGCCCGATTTCCCGGCGCCGTAGACCTTGACCCGCATCCCGGAGACGATCGTGTCCAGGCGATTCTGTAATACGCGCGTCAACGCCTGCCGGTCATCGAGGTACAGAGTTTCCGTCGTGCTGCCGCCGACGACGAAGACACGTAGCTCATCGTCCGGTTTCGGCATTGGCAGGCTGTCGCCCCGGAGTCCCACGTTATTCGTCGAGAACGTGGTCGCTCTGCCGTCCATCCCCGGCAGCCCCTCCTCGGTCGACAACTGAACCCGCATGTTCGGAGGAAACGATGACCGGAGGTATGTCTGAACGACGTTCGGTCGCCGCTTGTTCAGCTTGTACGGATCCGCGATCGGCGCCACCGCACGCAGGATCGCCTCGACCGCAACGATCGAGAGAACCGTGGACAGCACAAGCAGCGCGATATTGCCTCGGGTCGACGCCATCAATCGCTCCAGGCGAGAGACAGGTTAGTCGGTTGCGACGGAGTATCGATTTCGCTCGGTAAGTCGCCTGGCCCACGCCAGAACTGGGGTCACGATTTCCATCTCCGCGAAGAACGCTGCTCGGGATTCAGCGGTCACTGGGATCCGAGCGACGGCTGAGAGTTGGAGCGGGCGATTCACGCCACCCACCTGCATTATCGTGCGATGGCCGAGGGAGACGGCGAGGCGGCGCGTGTCAGTATCGAATTCGCCGAAGGGGTACGACAGGGACGGTCGGCCGCTGATCCCCGCAACGAATCGAAATGCTGTCTCCAACTCGGCGCGCCGCTCCGGCTCGTCGAGGCAGCGGAGGTTGGGGTGCCGAGCGGTGTGACTGCCGAAGGACCACCCCTTCAGTGTCAGCTCGCGGATCTGCGCGGTCGTGAGATATAGACCGGCCTCGGTGGCGAATGCGGCGGGGTCGATCCCTGCTGCCTGCCACATTTCAGCGAGGGCGGTCTCGATTAGCGCCGCATCGTAATGCGCCTGCGCGTGCAACACGTGCTCCCGCGCGGAGCGGAACGCGACCGGCGTGCGAAGGAGGCGATGCGCGATCGGGGCGCAGATCGCCGGGTGACGATGCAGCAGCCAGTTCAGCGCGTTCACCCAGACGAGGACGGAATTGTCGACCGCGGACGTCACCAGATAGACCGTCGCCGGCATGCCTCGCGCGCTCAACAGGGGATACGCCGCCTCGTACACGGAGCGGTATCCATCATCGAAGGTGATCACGACCGCGCGGTCGGGGATCGGCCCCTCCTCCAGCAGCGCTAGAGGAATCACCTGGTAGCGCTCCTGCAGGAAATCGAGCTGCCCCGCGAATACGTCGGGTGTCGTATTCGAGTTCAAGCCCCCGACAAAGTCCGACTCGGCGGGCTCACACGCGTGATAGAGCAGGACTTTCGGCGTCCGGCGGTTGAGCCACATGACGAGCGGAGCGAGGCCGGTGTGGTAGACAACCACACCGAACAGGCTCAGCACTCGTCGCAGGAGCGTGCGCACCGCAGTCGCCACCGGGGTGGAGGGTGGGGGACTGCCGCGGATCTACGCCGGGGAAGCCGGAGCGGATGCGATCGCATCCGCTCCCGACTTTCCTAGAAAATCGTGTAGATGAAGGGCGCGAGCGCTGAGCCCTGCGCGAAGACCAGGAGCGAGCCGACGAGGAAGAGTACCACGAGGATCGGCAGCAACCAGAACTTCTTTCGCTCTCGCATGAACGCCCACAGCTCACTTACCAAATTGCTCGACTGGCTCATGGAATCTCCTCGAGTTCAAAACTGTCTGTTGAGATCACTGGACGCCTGGAGGTCACGCGTCGCCCAAACCGTCGTCGTTCCGCGCGCGATCAGCGCGTTGCGCCCGATCGCCCGACGGAGAATACCCATCGGCGTAATCACCACGAAGTACACGATACCCATGAAGATCGGCGTCGTGATCTTCGAGAGCGCCAGGCCGAACGCCATCCACCCGCGATAGATGAGGCCCAGCTGGCCCGGGGCGATGAGCCCCGCGAGCAGGAACGCCGTGCCGAGCGCGCCGGCCACTGTCGCGACCTTCTGGTGACCTCTCCACCACGTAAATCCCGCGAGCGCGACAAAGGCCGCTCCCACGGTGAGGGCGAACTTGCGGCCCTCAGCAGGGCTCAATCGAGCTGGAATTCCGTGCGCCAATCGCTCGTCTCCTTCCACGTCGGCTGCGCCGTCTTGTCCAGCAGGAACGGCCACAGCACCAGGTGATCAATGTGCGTCCGCATGAAGCAGCGGTACGCGTCCTCAGGCGTGCACACGATGGGCTCGCCACGAACGTTGAACGACGTATTCACGATCACGGCGCATCCGGTGCGCTGCTCGAACGCCTTGATCACGTCGTAGTAGTTGGGATTCGTATCACGGCTCACTGTCTGCACGCGCGCCGAATAGTCGATGTGCGTGATGGCGGGAATGTCCGAGCGCACGACGTTCAGCTGCTCGATCCCCCAGAGCTGCTGCTGGGCGTCGCTCATCGGGAATTTGACGCTCCTCCTTCACCGGACCGACCAGGAGCATGTACGGCGAATCGCAATCCATCTCGAAGTAATCCGCGACTCGCTCGCGCAGCACGCTCGGAGCGAACGGTCGGAAGCTCTCGCGGAACTTGATCTTGAGGTTCATCTGCGCCTGCATGCGCGAGCTGCGCGCGTCGCCGATGATGCTCCGGGCACCGAGGGCGCGCGGACCAAACTCCATGCGCCCATTGAAGAAGCCGAGCACCTTGTCGTCCGCCAGCAGATCGGCAATCCGATCCACCAGCGCTGCGCGGTCGAGACGGTGATAGGGAGCCCCGATCGACGTCAGGAACTTCTCGATCTCATCCGGCGAGAACTCGGGGCCGAGGTAGGCTCCCCGCATCCCGTCAGGCGCGTGGGATGTCGCGGCTGCGAGGACGCTCGTCCTCGCGGGCGTGGTCGCTACGGCGACGGCGGCGCCACCGGTCGATGCATAGTCTGGTTCCACGACACCACGAGGCGCCGCGGGTCTTCCTCCATTGCCGTTCGACCCCGCGCCCACTGCCGCGAACGGAGCGGGGCTGGCGACGGTGCGAGGCTTCTTCGAGATGGCGGTGCCAAATCAGCTGTGCCACACCTAACGCACCGCCCGCATCACCGGCGGCGGGCTGGATCCACAGCTGCTTGAACGGCCCTTCGCGGAGAATCCGACCGTTGCCGACGCAGTTGAGAGCGACTCCACCCGCGAGACAGAGATTCTCCATGCCGGTTTCGCGATGGACCGTGCGTGCCATGCGCAGCATGATCTCTTCGCAAACGACCTGGACCGACCGGGCGAGGTCCATCTCCTTTTGCGTCAGCTTCGTCTCCGGCTCACGCGGCGGACCGCCGAAGAGCTCGTTGAACGCCTCATTGGTCATCGTGAGGCCGGAGAGATAGTTGAAGTACTTCTGGTTGAGCGTGAACGAGCCATCCTCGCGCAGATTCACCAGCTCGCGAAAGATGAGGTCCACGTACTTCGGCGTTCCATATGGGGCGAGGCCCATCACCTTGTACTCGCCCGAATTCACCTTGAAGCCGGTGTAATAGGTGAACGCGGAGTACAGAAGTCCGAGCGAATCGGGCCAGCGAAGCTCCTTGAGGAGCTGCAGCTCGTTGCCGCGTCCAACGCCATAGGAGGCTGTGGCCCACTCGCCGACACCATCCATGGTGAGGACGGCCGCCTCCTGGAACGGGCTGGGGAAGAAAGCGCTCGCCGCGTGCGACTCGTGATGCTCGGCGTACAGAAGGTCCCCCTTATACCCGCCGAGTGCGTCACGAAGCTGCCGGTCGGTGAAGAGCTTTTCCTTTACCCACAGCGGTCCCGCCTTGAGGAACGAGCTGAATCCGCGCGGGGCGACACCGAGGTACGTCTCGAGAATCCGCTCGAACTTGAGCAGCGGCTTGTCGTAGAAGCCGACATGGTCGACGTCTTCGAGACCAATGCCGGCCGCCGACAGGCAGTAGCGAACCGCGTTGGCGGGAAAATCGGCGTCGCCTTTCTTACGCGTAAAGCGCTCCTCCTGCCCAGCGGCGACGATCTCGCCGTCTCGCAGCAAGCAGGCTGCGCTATCGTGATAGAAAGCGGAAATGCCGAGAATGTGAGTAGGACGCGGACTCGCCAAGCGAACCTCCTGAACGTCGGAAATTAGGACGCGCGGCACTCTTGCAAGAGGCGGGCGGTGCACGGCATCCACCCGTTAATGCTTGAGAAGTCGCTGAGCGACAACGAGTTGACTTCTACCTTCCCCACGAGCGACCAGCGCTACCGTGTGGCGCATTCGCTACACTTTGCGAGGCCGTCCCACAATCGCGATCACTCACGCAACAGGCCATATGCAGATCGTCAGGCGCCTGGAGCATGTGGCGCAGGCGTGTTCCAGTCGATCGCATCACGTTCGCGGTCTCACGCGGGTCGCCGCGTGCGCGCCGGGGGGAGCTTCGCGCACAGCTCGCCCACAGATGGAAAGGAGAATCCAGTCCGTCGCGCCACGAGAACCGTCGCGATGTGGGTCACCTCCCACGATTGTGTGGAGCAGGCGCCGCACGAGCGCCGCTCGTGAGGCCCGCTCTCCAGTTCCGGGCGGGTACGCGCATTCAATGTACTAATTCGCGCGTGAGAGAGGGGCCGTACCTGGCATATCGATTGCCCCCTCGCGAGCCGCTGAAGCTGCTTTGCTCAAACGAGTCCCGAGGAAATGTATGCGGATCGCCGCCGTGCTCGAGATCGCACCAGAATCCACCGGAGCGTTGCCCACCGGGCTCCTGGCCGCTGCCTACCGTGCCAGCTCCGTTGGATATGTAATGCTCGTCTTACGCGGCGTCTCGCCGCAGGCGGTGGATCGCGTACTCGATCCACTCGTGTCATCGAGCCGCCACTTGCGTCTCAATGGTGTGGTCTACGTCGATGCTCGCGATGAACAGTTCGTCTGCTCCGCGGCACAGCGCGCGCGCATCGTCGTGGCGTGGAGTGACGAGTTCCGCGCGCAGCTCGACGCGCGCGAGATCCCGTACGCCGATCCGCGCAGCGCCATGGAGCGGCTGAGCGAGCTGGAGCGAGGCATTGGAGTGACGATTCCCCTCGCGGCCGTGGTAGCGTCCGTCGCACCACCGAGCGCCAACGTCGTCAACGCGTAGCGAAATTGCGACGAAGCGATCGCGCTCTCGAAACCTGCCATGCATCCCGACTGGGGCGTGGCGGCTCCGTGTAGGAGGGTCGCAACACTTCGCCAGCTGATGTGCGATTCGCGCCTGGGTACGCGAAGCCTAACTCTCGCCGCGACAACGGCATCGTTACCCACTCATCGCGTGCCTGCTTCTTGCCCACAGGGTGTGCGCCCTCGCGTGCAAGCCTGCAGCGAACGGAACAGATCGAGAGACCACCTGCTCGTCCACGCGTGGAAGCTCGCGCTCCATCCAGCCAGATCCGTGCGGTGATGACGCCAAACTCGAGCAGCTCCCCTTCTCACCCTTCATACCTGAAGCTCATGCGAGCCACGGCCGTGCCAGCGTTTTCGGTCGTGATGAGCACGACGTGTGAGGAGCGGCATCTCGCGACATTGAGATCCGTCGCCGCGCGGTGCAAGGAGCTGAGCGCCGAGTTCGTCGTGGCGCTGCCTCGCGGCGTGACATATGACGCCCTTCGCGAAGAGTGGAACATCCGCTTCGTCGCGGTTCCCGACGACGCCACTCAATCAGACGTGCGCCGGCTCGCCATGGCGCACGCGACCGGAGACATCGTCTTCGTCCTCGACTGGTCCGTTCTCGAAGAGGACGGATGGTGTGACCGCATCCGCCGCTTCGAAGGGAGCTCACGGAAGGGGACGGGATCCGAGAACGGGCGACGCGTGAAAGCTGCCACCGATTGGGCCGAATTCCTGGCGGTGCGTGGCGTGGTGCCAGCCGGCGGTGCGGGCGCGCTCAAGCCGTCCCCGCCGACTCTTGCACCGGATGCTGCCCGCGCCCGCGCAGCGTTGACGCGATGGACCGAGCATCTTGCTGACGTCGAGCAGGTCAGGCGAGCCCGGTAAATGACGCAGCTGACCACCCGCGGGCCGTACCTGTCGGTGATCGTCCCCGCGCACAACAGTGCTCGCACGCTTGCGCAATGCCTGGATGCGATCGTTCAGAGTGATTTGCCGCGCGACTGCTGGGAGCTGATCGTCGTCGACGACGCGAGCCAGGATGATTCCGCGCTCATCGCGGCGGAGTACGCCGACACAGTCGTCAGCCTGCCCGGAAACGCTCGCGGTCCCGCGTACGCGCGCAATCGCGGCTTCGAGGTGTCGCGCGGCGAGGGCGTCGTCTTCGTGAACCCGGACGCGCGCGTGCAGGGCGACACTCTGCGCCGCATCGCGCTGGTGTTCGCCCACGAGCCGGACGTCAGTGCAGTGTTCGGCAGCTATGCTACGAGCTCTCCGGCGGTCGGAGTCGTCTCGACGTATCGCAACCTCCTTCACCACTACGTGCACCTGCAGAGTGCCGGTGACGCCGAGACGTTCTGGGCGGTGTGCGGCGCGGTGCGACGCGAGGTCTTCGTCGAGGCGGGAATGTACGACGAGTGGCGGTTCGCCAGGCTGCAGGTGGAGGACATGGAGCTCGGCCAGCGAATTCGGGCGCGCGGGTACAAGATCGTTCTGCGTCCGGAGATCAGTGTCACCAACCTCACCGAGTGGACCTTTCGAGCGGCAATCCGCTCGGATCTTCGGGACCGCGGTGTGCCGTGGATGCGCCTGCTGATGGGACAGCGGGCAAGCCAGGACAGCGATCGGATCGCGCTCAAGACCGTCGAGCGGACCAACACCGGCTTCGTCTGGGCCGCGCTCTTCTTCCTCGTTCTCGCAGCCATCGCGTGGGATGAGCGATGGCTGATCGCGACCGCCGTCTCGCTTCAGGCCATCCTTTTCGTGAACCGCCACCTCTACGGGTTCTTCGAGCGGGAGCGCGGGCTCCTTTTCACCCTGCGAGCGATTCCGATGCATCTCGCGTACTACGTGGTTTTCGGAATCGCCATGGCGGTCGGATGGATCCTTCACGTTCTCGTCGGTGACTCTCGACCCGCGCCGCTGGTGGAAGCGTATGCTGAGGTCGGCCTGCAAACCTGGCCACCGGTTCCCAGCAAGCTGCAGGCGTTGGCGCAAGGCTCCTCCGCCACCACCGCCTAGCACGGGCCACCTCGTCCCATGTCGCTGCCCACGGTCCTTGGCTCGGCGTTGATCGCCGCGCCGGCTGCGCTCTTCGCGTACGCGTACGCGGGATACCCGCTTCTGCTGAAGGCGGTCGCATCTCGGAGGCCCGTCGTGCCGCGACTGCCCGAGCCAAGCGCATGGCCAACGGTCAGCATCACCGTCCCATGCTTCAACGAAGAGTCGCGAGTCGCCGACGCGCTCGACAGCTTGCTCGCGCTCGATTATCCGGCTGACAAGCTGCAGATCCTCGTCATTTCCGACGCCTCGACCGATCGCACGGACGCCATCGTCGAAGGATACGCCGGGCGTGGCGTCGAGCTGCTCCGGCTGCCAACGCGCCGCGGCAAGTCCGCGGCCGAGAATGCGGCTGGCTTCGTCGTACGCGGCGAACTCGTCGTCAACATTGACGCGTCCGTCCGCGTGCTGCCGAACGCGCTCAAGGCGCTCGTGCTGGCGTTCCAGGATCCGACCGTGGGTGTGGCGTCGGGGTGCGATGTGAGCGTGGGAACCGCTGCGCGCGACGGGAATCGAGGCGAGGCTGGATACGTCGGCTACGAGATGTGGATTCGCGCGCTCGAAACGCGCACGCATTCGATTGTCGGCGCCAGCGGCTGTTTCTACGGAATCAGACGAGCGCTCTACGTCACGGACTTTCCGGAGCACTTGAGCCGTGATTTCGGCTCGGCGCTCCTCGTTCGTGAGCGCGGCTACCGGGCGGTGTCCGTCGGCGATGCGACGTGCATCGTCCCTCGGACCGCATCATTGGAGTCCGAATTCCGCCGGAAGGTTCGTACGATGGCGCGAGGGCTGGAGACACTGTGGTTCAAGCGCCACCTGATGAATCCGCGTCGATACGGGATGTTTGCCTGGTTCCTTCTCAGCCACAAGCTCGCGCGGTGGCTGGTGTATCTGACGCTTCCGGGCGCGGTGCTCGGACTTGCGCTGCTGAGTCTGGAGTGGCCAGCGATGTCGCTGGTGCTGGCCGCGCTCGGCGCGGGCGCACTGCTCGGCGTGATCGGAATGCGTTGGCGCCGGAACCGGACTGTGCCGACGCTGTTCGCGCTCCCGGGTTTTGTCCTGGCGTCCTGCGCCGCTGGGCTACTGGCGTGGCGGCAGGTTCTTCGCGGTCATCGAAACGCGACCTGGGAGCCTACGAGACGGACCGCCTGACGAGACCAGCCTGACGGAGATCTGTTCCGCGCGGCGTTGGGCTACCAGCCGCCCTTGCGGAACAGCATGACGGGGACGGTCTTGACCATGATGCGAAGGTCTTCGGCGATACTCTGCCGCTCGAGATACTCGAGATCGTAGCGAACCTTCGAGCGCACGTCGTCCAGACACGAATCGTACGACTGATTGATCTGTGCCCAGCCGGTGATTCCCGGCTTCGCCCGCTGGCGAAGGGGATACTCGGCGATGTCCTCGCGCAGGCGGGCGAAGATGCCCGGGCGCTCGGGGCGCGGTCCGACAATCTTCATCTCCCCGCGAATCACGTTGATCAGCTGCGGAAGCTCGTCGATGCGGCACTTGCGCAGAAACTGGCCAATGGGAGTGATTCGAGGATCTCCCTTCGTCGCCCAGACCGCGCCCGTCTGAGTCTCGGCGTCGACGAACATCGTGCGGAACTTGTAGATCAAGAAAATGGTCCCACCGAGATCCCGACCGCGACGGTCGTATCCCGGTGCCGTCCCGGAGGTGCGGCGATCGACGCCGACGCGGGGCTGCATGTAGAAGATAGGGCCGCGTGACGTCAGCTTGATCGCGATCGCCACCGCGACGAAGAGCGGTGCGAGGAAGATCATTGCGAGCGTGGCAAGCGTGACGTTGATGACACGATCGAGCGTAACGGCCCGCTCGCGCTCCGTCAGTCCGGCCGGGGAATCCCCCTTTGGAAGGACGAGGTCCTCTCGCACCACCCGCAACAGCGGCGCTGCATCGGGGGTTTTTGCCTCGACCGGCACGCCTGCCGATCTGCGCACGCCCATGGGCCGCTTGTGAGGGCGCGTTCGCATGGACTGTGAGGGGCCGGCTTCCATGATCTCTCGTTACCTCGAAAGTGTGACGATGCCGATCGCGACTGCGCTTACCGCCGAGACGACCTGCAATACCGACCCGAACCCGCGCCGTTTCCGCTCTCCAATCACCAGCTCATCGCCGGCGCGCAGGTTGAGTTGATCGAGCGTGGTTCCCTGCGTCATCGCCATATGGATCCGATCCGAGGTCCACACTTCTCGCGCCCCGCGTCGCACGCTGACCTTCCGCAGATCTGCCTCGGTGCTCGGCCCGCCCGCGAGCATGATCACGTCGGTCACCAGGACATCCGAACCAACGGCATAGAACCCCGGGCGAATCACCTGGCCGAGCACAGCGAGACGAATCAGCGAGGACGTCTGGACCACCGGCTCGCGAACGTACCGCGCGATCTCCTTCGACAGGAACGTCTGCAGCTCCGAGCGAAGGACACCGGCGAGCGAGATCTCGGCGATATTCGGAAGGCTGAGGGTACGACCCGCCCGCACGACGAACGTGTCGGTCAGCGCGGAATCCCCGCGCACGCTCAGCACGATTCGGTCGCCAACCTGGAAATCGCCGTCACGAAGTCGCTCGCGGAGCTCTGTCGCCTCGAGGCGCTTTTGCTGACGGGCTTCCTCGGTGCCGCCTGACGTGGCCTGCCGCTCGGCGTCAGCGGCGAGGACCATCAGCTCTTCCCGGGACGCCTGGGCGTTCCGCGACGCCTGGGGGCTGGTTGACTGCGCGATCGCGGGCGCTGCGGCGAAAAGAAACGCGATCCACGTCGCACAGAAGCGAGTCATGACGTGGAAGGACGCGTTCGAGTTGATGCGAGAGGGGCGGAGAGTCATGGCCCGCCCTCATGCACTCCCCGTGCTACCGAAAGGTGCCCTTGATGCGTAATGCTAACGCTAACTGGTACAACATCTTGTAATGTGTGGTCAGTCGTTGCACAGGGAATTTGATCGGGTGGGTGTAGCGGCGCGCCCACAAGGTTTTCGCACGCTCCCAACACCGGGAGGCATGCGGGAGCGCTCGAGGCGGGGCCTAGGTGGACGCGGCGGTCGCGGCAAATGGCGCCTAATGTGCGGTGACTGCAGCCGTCGAGCGCAATCCATCGTTATTGTGGCGCCCATGCGGCACATTTTGAGAGCGCGTCGGAAGAGCGTCGCCTGAAACCCACCTGAATCAATACGTTACGGGGATCCCCGCCCCCGCATGACTCCTGCATGATGCCCGCGGAGATGAATTACACGATTGATACGAAGGTGGCCCTGCCGTCACTTCAAGAGATCATGACCGAGACCGACCGACCTTCACGCCCTCCATTGGCTCTCCTGGCCAACGATCAGGAATGGTCGGCTCGTTCGCTCGAGAGCATCCTGGGTCCCAACGGGTACGCGGTACTTCGCGCGCACACCGGACGCCAGGCCCTCGAGAATGGCGCGGACCTCGTTGCCCGACGTGGTTGTGGTCGACGCGCGACTCCCCGACATTGATGGGATCGACGTCTGTCGCACGCTTCGGCAGGATCCTCGATTCAGCGCCACCACGCCAATCGTCATCACGTCGGCAGGTGAAGGCGCGAGGGCGCAACGGCTGGCGGCCTATCGAGCTGGAGCGTGGGAGTACTGCACGCAGCCGCTGGATGGCGAGGCGCTCGTCGTGAAGCTCGACACGTTCATGCGATGCAAACGCGAGGTCGATCGCGTGAGAGCGGAGAGTCTGGTCGATCAGAGGACCGGTCTCTACAACATGCGCGGCCTGGCTCGCCGGGCCCAGGAGATCGGCAACGATGCATTTCGCCGCCACGACGCGCTCGCCTGCCTTGCGGTGGCGCCCGACCTCGCGGACGGCAATGGAGAGGAGATCGCCGCAGCCACGGCCGAGCGCCTCACGGAACAGGTGAGTGAGCTGTTCAGGAAGAAGGGTCGCGTGTCAGACGCGATCGGCCGCCTCGGCAGCCTCGAGTTCGCCATCATCGCCCCCGCGACCAATGCGGAGGGTGCCAAGCGCCTGGTTGCCCGACTCCAGGGTGTCCTTCAAGAAACCTTCTCGGAAGACGGTAATGGTTCGGCGCCGCGTATTCGAGCCGGCTATTGTGCGGTGCCTAATTTCACCGAGTCGCCCGTCGATGCGGTGGAGATGATTCTTCGCGCTGCCACGGCACTTCACCATGCGCGGCAGACGCACGAGGATCTCTCGGTGGCATCCTTCGACGACTTGCCCGCGCGGCCCACGCCCTGACTCCGCTGGTGTCGCTCACCTGGCAAATGAGGCCCCGGCGCGATTCGCGCCGGGGCCTCATTGCGTTCCGGAAGAGCCGCAGCTGTTAGGCGTCGTCTCTCGCGCCGATGAGCAACGGATCGTCCGACTCGAGGGCATAACCGTCGTCGTACTGGTAGTACTTGTAGATCGGCTCGCCGTGAAAATCGTTGAGGACGGCACCGAGCATCCGAACGGGAAGGCGGTCGACCAGCTCGAGCTTTGCCTGCGCCAACCGTCTGTCGGTCTGACCGTTCTTGAGCACGAGGATCATGTTGCGCGTGACGATTCCGAGAGCGAGCGGATCGATCCCGGCGCCGAGGGGCGAGCTGTCCACGATGATCGCGTCGAATTTGGGCTCGACGGCGCTCATCAGAGATTGCATCGCCTGGGAGGCGAGTAGCTCCGGACCACGCTGTCTACGCGCACCACACGAAATGAGCGTCAGATTCTCGTGCGACGACGCGCGCATTACGTCGGTGGGCTCGATCGACCCCATGAGGCAGTCGACCAGGCCTGGACGGCGCTCGGCCCCGAAGGCGGAGTGGAGCCGGCCGCGCCGGATATCGCCGTCGATGAGCAACGTCCGATAGCCAGCTTCGGCGAACGACAGCGCGAGATTCGCCGAGACGAGGGATTTCCCATCGCCGGGGGACGGGCTTGTCACCGTGACCATGAAGGGCGAATGGGGCTCGCCAGCGTGGGTCAGGGCGAGGCGGATGGTGCGAAATGCCTCAACGACCGCCGCTGCCTTCTCGACCTCTGCGCTGCGATCCTTGACCTCCTTGATGGTCGGAACCGCGCCGAGGATGTCCAGCCCCAGCTCGTGCGTGATCTGGTCCGGGTAGCGCACCCGTCCATCCAGCCGGTCGAGCAGCACGGCGAGTGCGAGCCCCGCGCCAATGCTTCCCATGACCGCCATCAGAATGAACTGCGCGGTGCGATCACCTTCCGGCCGCTGAGGGGCGACCGCCCCGTCGAGCGGCTGAACGTCCGCCACCGCACTCGCTTCGGCGAGTCGAGCTTCCTCATAACGCGTTTGCAACGAGGAATACAACGCTACCGCGACATCGACCTCGCGACGGAGCCGCATCTCCTCAATGGTGCGCGTCGGAATGGACCGAAGCTCACGCGACGCCGACTCGATGCGGCGGCCAAGCTCGGCCTCGCGGCGACGAAGCTGCTCGAGCAACGCGGTAGTCATGCTCGGCACCGTCTCCTGACGCAGCCGGGCGACGCTGTTACGAAGCTCCTTCACGGCGTTGTGCTCGTCAGTCCAGACCTGCTGCGCAGTTCGAAGCTGGGCTTCCTTCGTGGACAGCTCGTCGAGCGCTGACCGCAGGCCCTGCGCTCCAGCCACCACGTTTGGAATCGAGTAAAACGCCTCCGGCATGATCTGTCCGCTGCGCGCGTCGGCGACGATCCGCTCGAGTGCCTCGCGGTCGCGCTTCACCTCTTCGTGCTGAACCTTCTGGTTGAAAAAGCTATCGAAGACGGGATCGCGAAACTCTTCGACCCCCGCCGACACCGGCGTGCCCTCGGAAGGCTGCGTAATGGTGTTGACCTTGAAGCTCTCGAGCGCGATCTCCGCGTTCTTCAGCTGCACGCTCGCGTAGTCGAGCTGCGCGCGAAGGATCTTCGCGAACTCGACCAGGTTTCGCTTCTTGAGTCGATCGGCGGTCCTGAGGAACTCCTCGACCCATCGATTCAGAATCCTGGCGGTCAGCTCCGAGTCCTTTCCCATCAGCGACAGACGCAGGAAGTTGCTCGACTGGCCGTCCCCGGTCCTCGGGATGGTTGCGCTCAGATTCTCGAGGAGCGCGAAGGATGCCTCGCGCGGCGTGATCGCCGTGAACTTCACGGTTCCTCGTCCGCTCAGGAGGGCGCCGGCTGGCGCCCACGCAAACCCGACCCGACGGCCGATCGAGTCCCCGGCCGCTCCCTCCTCGATCAGATTCCCCTCACCGTCGGTGAGAGTGAACCGCCCAGCCTCCTGGTGGACGATGAGCTGGTATTCTCCCGGCCGGAATCCCTTGCCTGGCGAGAAGCGCTGGAACAACTCGGCGTGGGCGGGATCGCGCGGGATGAGATAGAGCCGGAGCTCGCTGACGACGGGGTCGACGACCACGCCGCTCTTGAAGAGCTCGATCCAGGACGAGGACGACAGGAGCTCGTCGGCGCGGATCGGGCCGCGGTCCTGCCGGCCCGGGCTGTCCGTCGAGATCCAGATTGTAGCGTTGACGCGGAAGGTCGGCGGGACGAATCGAGTAGCGACCACCCCCGCGCCGGAGCCAATTATGGCGACGGCGAGGACGAGCCACTTGTACCGGCGTAGGGCCGAGACGTATCTCGCCCAGGCGAAGCCGGTGGGTGGCGGCGGTGCGTTTCCTCGATCCTGAAAGCCTCGGTCCAGCGCCGCGGGGGGAGTGTATTGCCCGGGAACGCTCTTCGGGGAAGTCTCGGTTGGAAGCTGACTGTGGGGCATGTCCAGGGCGGCGGCGCTCAGGGCGGCAGGCAACAACTTGAGTGAATTCGGGCAACAGTCCGACCAGCGCGGGGGCGGCCATGCAAGTCTGGGCCCATGCATTGGCCTCCCAATTCGCGGCTTTTTCACGCCTCCGTCGGGCGGAAAAGCCTCTTTAGAGCAGCTCGAAAGCGCTAGAGGCTGTGGCGTTTACGCCTCAGGTGTGTGGTCATCCCGAGACGATCCGGTGTTGCCTTCGGGCGACGCTTCGGTTGACAGGTGCAACAGTTGGTTGTATTTAGGTGCGTCGCATCACGCTCGTTTTACCGAAGAATATCCGGGCGCCGGGATTGCATCGCACCGCGCGCAACCGCTCCTCGCTTGTCACTTTGCTCCCACACAGGAGAGCCGATGTCGTCTTCTCTCGCGCCGCAAACCGAATACGTCCAGCCGCCCGATGCGGCGCAGCGCGATCCGCTTTCAATCCCGCCAGAGGTCAAGGCCAGCGTCTCGATTCTCGTCGTCGACGACGACCGGACGCTTCGCGAGGGCTGTGCGAGCGTGCTCCAGATCGACGGCTTCAACGTCGCCTTCTCGGGCAGAGGCGACGAAGCGGTCGAGATGGTGAAGCGCCGCAAATACGACATCATCCTCGTCGACCTGTACATGACGCCGGTCTCGGGAATGGATGTTCTGAAGGCGGCGCTCGCCGCGCACAAGGACACGATCGTCGTCGTCATGACGGGGAACCCGAGCGTGACGACGAGCATCGAGGCGCTCCGGGCGGGCGCCTGGGACTACCTTCCGAAGCCCTTCTCCGCCACTCACCTCCAGGTGCTGGTCGGCCGGGCTTCGCACGCCGTCATGGTCGCGCGGGAAACGCGCGATCTTCGTTTTCAGCTCCTCAAGCAGAACGGCAACAGCGACAAGATCGCGCTTCTGGGGGTGTCGCCAGCGTTCCGCAAGGCGGTGGACCTCGCCAGAAAGGTGGCCCCGACCGACGCATTGGTGATGATCACCGGCGAAAGCGGAACGGGAAAGGAGCTCATCGCCCAGTTCATTCACCGGCACAGCCGCCGCGCGAGCCGCAAGCTCGTTCCGGTGAACTGTGCCGCGCTGCCCGAGCCCCTCCTCGAGTCGGAGATGTTCGGTCACAAGAAGGGGGCGTTCACCGGTGCCGACCGCGACAAGCCGGGCCTTCTCGAAGTGGCAAATGGCGGGACGTTCTTCCTCGACGAGCTGACCGAGATGTCGCAGCCGCTCCAGGCCAAGCTGCTCCGCGTCATCCAGGACGGCGTGGTGCGACGCGTGGGCAGCGAGAACCAGGACGCGGTGGTCGACGTGCGGTTCATCTCGGCGACGAATCGCGATCCCCAGGAGGCGGTGCAGCAATCCATTCTGCGTGAGGATCTGTTCTACCGCCTGCGGGTGGTACCCATTCAGCTACCCCCGCTCCGCAAGCGCGTTGAGGATATCCCGCTCCTCGCCAATCACTTCCTCGCCTACTACTGGGAGCGACATCGGAACACAGGCGATCTCGCGCCGAAGCTCACGGAAGGCGCGATCGATTTCCTGCGGTCGAAGCCATGGCGCGGCAACGTCCGGGAGCTGCAGAACGTGATCGAGCACGTGGCCGTCCTGGCCGAGCCGAATCAGCCGATTGAGCCATCGGACATCCCCATTTATGATGAGCCGTCGGGCGAAGTACCGGCGGATGGCTCCATGCCATTCGGGATTCTCGATGACGCGTATCATCCGGCGAAGGACAGGCTGGTGGCGCATTTCGAGAAGGAGTATCTCTCCCGTCTGGTCTCACGCGCCGGCGGCAACATGTCGAAGGCGGCTCGCCTCGCCAGCATCGACCGGACGACGCTATACCGCCTGATGGAGAAGCATAACTTTCAGCGTAGCGAGCTGACCGGAATCGGGGAGTGAGCGTTCGCTCAGCACCACCGCCTATCACCACTGATCTTTCGATCGTCGGCGTGACTGCGCGCCACAGCGGGGAGTTGGTTGGGGGCGACTATGCCCCGCCGCGCATCTCCGGGGAGCTCGACGAGCTCGCCGCGAGTGGGATTGGGCCGTGCCTTGCCGCGGCCCTCGAACGCGCGACGCAGCGCGTCCGCGAGGCATGGGACCTGAACGAGGACGGCTCCACTGCCGACGAGCTTCGCTCGCGGATGGCGTTCCTCTGCAAGGCGATTCGTCAGGCGGCCATCGGGCTACCGCCGGACCTCAGTGAGCTGGCGGCGCCGACTCCGGGTCGCAAGATGGTCGAGCGGCTTCGAAAGGCGTTTCTCGATGACGTCTCGTCCACCGAATTGAGCGACGCCCCTCAGATCGTTCATCTGCTCTGTGCCCTCGAGCGGGTACAGGCCGAGATCGACCGCGACACGGCCCAGCGTTTCGCGAACAAGTTGTCGGGAGCCGACGGGTTGGAGATGGTCGTCGAGGTCGCACATGACCTGCGCTCCCCGCTTGCGTCCGTGCTCTTTCTCGCCGAGACGCTTCGCAACGGACAAAGCGGCTCCATCAATCCCATTCAGGAGCGCCAGCTCGGCCTCGTCTACAGCGCCGCGTTCGGGCTGAGCGCACTCGCCAGCGACGTCATCGAGCTGGTCCGAGGCGGCGAGCGTCTCATGGACCTGCACCCGATGCCCTTTTCGATCGGCGAGACGCTACAGTCGGTGCGCGACATCGTGCAGCCGATCGCGGAGGAAAAGGGGCTCACCGTTCGCATCACGCGGCCAGATGCCGACGTGAGGATCGGCCACCCGGCGGCCCTCAACCGCGTGCTCCTCAACCTCACGACGAACGCGCTCAAGTTCACGTCCGAGGGGTACGTGGAAGTGAGCTGCAGGGCGGTGACGCGATCGCGCATCGAGTTCTCGGTGAGGGACACCGGGCGCGGGATTCCCGCCGAGGTCCTTCCGACGTTGTTCGATGCCTTCCGGCGACGCGTCAAGCCGGGCCAGTTCACGTTCTCGAGCGCGGGGCTCGGACTGTCGATCTGCCGCAAGCTCGTGAGCCGCATGGGCGGGGAGCTCGGTCGTCGACACGGCTCCCGGGCAAGGCACCCGGTTCCACTTCGAGCTCGAGCTGCCGCTCTCCGCGCGCGCCTGACCGCCGGCCCTGCGGCCGGACTTCAAGGAAACAGTTGACACGCCATTGGCGTAGATGAGCGCATGAGACTCGCGCTCCATCCGCGTTCGTTCACGACAATCCGTAGCGTCTGCATCGTGCTGCTCGCGACGCTGGCCGCCTGCGACCGCGCCAGATCGTTAGGCGACCGCGGCTTTCGCTCCCCGCGCGATGAATACGTTCGCACGCTGGAAAAGGCCGACCTGCATCGAACGGCCGTTGGGCGTGACTGGATTGTTGCCGGAGACGCGTCGCTGAGCACGGCCACGCGCGTGACCGCTCCGCACCGTGAAGCGGTGCACGTGCCGGCCGAAGAGCCTCGAGCGATTGCATGGAGGCTCCCACTTCGCCGCGGTGATCGCCTCATCGCCTCCGCCGAAGTCGCGATGGACCCCCTCGGCCGCCTGTTCGTCGACCTCTTCTCGGTTCCTCGCGATACCACGGAGACGTACGAGCGGGTCGCCAGTGCGGCGGATGGCGGAACGTCGATCGATGTCGAGATTCGGCGGGACGGCGAATACGTGCTGCGCGCGCAGCCCGAGCTCCTGCGCGGCGGTCGCATCATCGTGACCATCACCACTGGTCCAACGCTCGCGTTCCCGGTTGCGGGCCGCGATGCCCGGATAGCTCGCAGCCTGTTCGGTGCTTCGCGCGATGCGGGCCGTCGCTCGCACCACGGCGTCGATCTCTTCGCGCCGCGAGGCACCCCGGTCGTCGCCGCCGCGCCCGGCATTGTCCGTCGCGTTGGAGAAACCGACCTCGGCGGCAACGTCGTCTGGCTTCTCGATACGCGCCGGGAGCAGTCGATCTACTACGCGCACCTCGACCGCCAGCTGGTCAGTGCAGGCGACATCGTCCAGGTGGGCGACACACTCGGGCTGGTCGGGAATACGGGCAACGCGCGGCGCACGCCTCCGCACCTGCATTTCGGGATCTACCGAAGAGGGCAGGGGCCCGTGGATCCGCTGCCGTTCATCGATACCCGTCGCGGCACGCCGCCGGAGATCACCGCCGATACGTCCCTGTTCGGTGCCCGCGTGCGGATAGCGCGCACGCAGATCGTGATGCGGCTTTCTCCGGGTCTGAATGGCGACTCCGCGCGCAGCGTGCCGCGAACCGCAGTCGTAACGGTGCTCGGGGCCGCGGGGAGCTGGCTCCGCGTGCGGTTGCCAGGTGGCGAGGCCGGATTCGTATTGGCCAACGCCGTGCAGCGTTTGGGAGAGCCGATCACGGTCGTATCTCGTGAGGCAGGTGTCGTCCTCCGCGAGCGTCCCAATCCGGCTGCGGTCATCGTCGACAGCCTCGACACTCGTGCTCGGCTCTCAGTCCTCGGCCGATACGGGCGCTGGCTGCTGGTCGCGACGGAGGAACGGCGCCAGGGGTGGATCGCCGAGTAGCACAGGTCGTCGACCTAGCGTCTCCGCCCGTTGCGCTGCTCGAACACTACCTCGCCCTCGACGATCATGTACCGGATGAAGCGCCGGCTGACATCCTTGAACTCGGGCATCCGATCTCGGAAGCGGTCGTTACTGACGATGCGGGCGCCCAGCTCTCGGGCGAACGACAGGATGAAATAGTCGGCGTCGGTGCCCGCCGGCGCCTGCTTCAGCGCCCCATCGTTGACCAGCTTCTCGTAGCCTTCCGTATCATCGATCTGATGGCGAAGCGCCGCGTCGACGACGAGCACGGGCTCGAGCCCTTTCTCGGTGAGCTTGTCGCGCATGAGAATGATGTTCTCCAGGCGCGCCGATCCCCCTTCGGTGGAGTGGGCGACGTTGGATCCATTGACGATCGCGATGCGGGACTTCTTGGTCATGTGTTTCGGTAATGCAGGGATGATGCCGGGCGCGAGGTGGTCGAGGGTGTCGAGGGTGTCGAGGTGATCGAGGGCTGCACCTCGACGACCTGACCTCGATCACCTCGACATCCTCGACGACCTCGACCACCTTTGCGGCATGCCCTCCCGTCGCGCCTTCGTAGCCAGCCTCACGGCCGCCGCCATTGCGCCCGCCTTCCGGCGTGACGCGCTCCTTCGCGCGAGCGAGCTGGCGGCTCCCGCGGGCGGCGCGGCCGATGACGAGGACTACTGGCGCGAAGTGCAGCGCGCGTTCGACCTCGATCGCGCCATCATCAATCTCAACAACGGCGGTGTCTCGCCGTCGCCGACGCACGTGCTCGACGCGATGATTCGCGACCTTCGCTTCTCGAACGTCGCTCCCGTCCATCACATGTGGGATGTGCTCGAGCCGCGCATCGAGGGCGTACGACGCGAGCTCGCGCGCGAGTTCGGCTGCGATCCCGAAGAGCTGGCCATCACGAGGAATGCGTCCGAATCGATGGAGACGCTCATCCTGGGCGTCGACCTCAAGCGGGGCGACGAAGTGATCGTCACCACGCAGAACTACCCGCGCATGCTCACCGCCTGGGAGCAGCGGAGCCGGCGCGAAGGCATCGTCATCAACCGGATCACCTTCGAGGTTCCACCGCGATCGATGGCCTACGTCGTCGATCGATTTCGGCAGGCGATCACGCCTCGAACGCGGGTGATCGAGGTCCCGCACATCACCAACCTCACCGGGCAGATCATGCCGGTGCGCGAGCTCGTGAAGCTGGGTCGTGCGCAGAACATTGAGGTGCTGGTCGATGGCGCGCACTCGTTCGCGCAATTCCCATTCACGCGCGATGCGCTCGAGTGCGACTGGTTCGGCACGAGCCTGCACAAGTGGCTGCTCGCTCCCATTGGCACCGGCTTTCTCTACGTCCGTCGGGAGAAGATCCCGTCGCTGTGGCCGCTCATGGCGGCGCCGAAGGCGATGGACGCGAACGTGCGCAAATACGAGGAGATCGGCACGCACCCGGCGGCGAATCACAACGCGATCGCGGTCGCGCTCGCGTTCCATCGCGCCATTGGCTCCGAGCGCAAGGCAGCTCGCCTTCGCTTCCTGCGCGATCGATGGGCGAAGCGCCTGACCACGGCGAGCGATCGCTGCCGCGTGCTGACCCCACTCGATGACCCGCGGCAGTCGTGCGGAATCGGACTGCTCCAGATCGAGGGCGTCGAGGTCCCGAAGATGGTCGCGCACCTGTGGGACAAACACCGGATCATCACGACGCCCATCGTCCATGAAGAGTTCAAAGGGCTGCGGATTACGCCGAACGTCTACACCTCTCCCGACGAGGTCGATGTGTTCGGGGATTCGGTGCTCGCGGCTCTCAAATCCGGGGTATCTTGACCGTTTGACAAAAGGCAAAGACGTCAGATATCAGAATACAGAATTCAGAAGAGACAACGGGGAGCCAATGCTGGCTCCCCGCGCGGTTTTCTGAATTCTGACTTCTGTATTCTGATATCTGACGTCTTTGCCTTTGAAGTCAAGTCTCAGGCTGCCACCGCGCGCTGAACCCCATGCCGAGATGCCAGCTCGTACACTTCCTCCGACGAGATGACCTCTCTCTGGAGCAGCGCCTCCGCTATCGCTTCGACCGCGGCGCGGTGCTCGGTGACGATCGCGACGGCGCGGTCGGCTTGCGCGGTGATCAGCGTCCGGACCGCCGAGTCGATCTGGCCCTGGAGCTGCGCGCTCGGGGCGCCGCCCTGGGCAGCGGGGTCGGCGCTGATGAGACCGATCTCATCACTCATGCCGAACTCGCCGACCATCCGCCGCGCCACGTGGGTCGCGTGCACCAGGTCGCTTCCGGCGCCGGAGGTTACCGCGTCGGGACCCAGGAATACGGACTCCGCGGCCCGGCCGCCTAACGCCTTCGCGATCACGCCCTCGAGGTAGCGGCGGGAGTGCAGGTGACGATCCGCTTCGGGCGCGAAGTGCGCGGCACCGAGGGAGCGGCCGCGCGGCTCGATCGTGACTTTGTGGAGCTTGTCGTCGGGGCAGGCGACCATACCGACCACCGCGTGCCCGGCCTCGTGCAGCGCGATGAGCCTGCGCTCGCCGGTCGTGACGACCACGCCCTCGCGAACGCGGCCGAGCAGGATGCGATCGCGTGCCTGCTCGATGTGCGCCGCTGAGATGAGCACGGATTCCGACTGCACGGCGATGATCGCCGCCTCGTTGAGCAGGTTCGCCAGGTCGGCACCCGAATGGCCAACCGTGAGCTGCGCGAGTCGCTCGAGGTCGACGTCGGCGGCGAGCGGCGCCTTGGCGGCGTGAATCTTCAGGATCTCGAGCCGATCGCGAACGGTGGGAAGCTGAACCTCGACGATGCGATCGAACCGGCCCGGGCGTCGCACCGCGGGATCGAGCATGTCTTCGCGATTCGTCGCCGCCATCCAGACGATGCCGTCGCTCCCCTGCATGCCGTCCATCTCGACGAGCAGCTGGTTGAGCGTGACCTCCTCCTCGCCGGAGCGGTTGGGCCGACCGCGCCGCCCGCCGAGCGAGTCGAACTCGTCGATGAAGACGATGCACGGTGCCTGCTCGCGGGCCTGCTTGGCGAGCTGCCGAATGCGTCGCGACCCCACGCCGACGTAGACCTCGTTGAAATCGGAGCCAGCCGCCATGATGACGGGGCAGCCCGCTTCGCCGGCGACGGCGCGCGCGAGCAGCGTCTTGCCCGTTCCCGGCGCCCCTACGAGGAGCACGCCCTTCGGGCATTTCGCGCCCATGGCGCGGAAACGCTCTGGATCGCGCAGGTATGCAATCACATCACGGAGATCGGCCTGCGCCTCCGCGACGCCGCCGACGTCAGCCATCGTGAGCTGACGCGATGGGGGCGTCGCGATGAAGCGACGGGACGCGCCGCCGCGCTGCCGGAACGCCACGAAGGCGACCAGCGATAGCAGCGCCAGAAGACTGATGACCTGTATCACCGTCTCGGCCGACGGGGCTCTCGACTTGTCGCCCACACGAACTTTGGCGCCGCTCGCGGCCCAGCGCTCGAGGTCGGCGACGCTGAGGGCACTGGCCGGAACGGAGGTAATGACGATGCGCGAGCGGGACTCGGCCGCGCGATAGGGCGCCTTGAGCTTGGCGATGATTCGGTTGCCTCCGTCCTCGAGCGTCAGCTCCTCGACCCCGCCCGCGGCGAGCGCGGAAGCGACTTCGGAGTAGGGAACCACGGGGAGGGCGGTGTGATCGGGGCGAGCCATCGCCCAACCACTTATCCCAACGGCGCTCACAACGACAAGCGCGAGAATCAAGAGGCGCTGGCGGCCTGGCCCGCGCCGGCGTAGAACGGCGAAAGCGTCGCGTTCCCGGGTACGGCGCCGCGACTTCGGAAGAGTCGGCGGCTCGCTCTTAAGGGGCTGATTCGGCGAGGACACGTTGGGACGTCGGATCGATTGTCGAGAACGACGTGCTCGGCGAGCACGAGGCTGGTGCGGGGGGCGAGCAACCGGGCGCGACCGGTGGCGCGGTGCCCGTAAGCGAAAGACGGAAGAAGCGGGGGTTGGTAACCGCCTCATTCCGTACTACCGCGAGATCACGAGGCGGGTTCCAGAGGTGGGCGAGTTCGCAATAGCGCCGTCACTGTTTGCGTGACGCAACACATTGCACAACAAGGGTAACGACGACGCTGCGCGAGATCAAATGAAGTCCTGCAGGGTGAGGTAGTTACGTGTTTGCACACTCAGGCACATTGGTTGCCAAGCGTCGCCGCACGCGCAGTCCCCCCGCGATCTCTCACCAAAGAAAGGCCCAATGAACTATCGACGTACGAAGTACCTTACGGCGCTCGCGCTCGCGACGGCCACCGTCGTCGGCGCGTGCAGTGACAGCGGCCCCACCGAGCCGACGCGCTTCAAGGCTCCTCGCCTCAACGTCACGCCCGGAACCCCGGGCAAGAAGCTCGTACTCTGCAAGGAGGGCGCATCGGGCACGTTTACCGCGAGCCTCGGGCAGGGTTCGGTCGGTTCACTCACCGTCACCAATCCGTTCACCGTCAACGCGGGCCAGTGCGTCGACGTGTATCTCGGTCGCGCGAATCCCGGCGCGGAAGAGCCCATTGACGAGGTGACGATCACCGAGACGAGCGCCACTCCGCTCTCGATGCGGCTGGTGGGGGTGGACGGGACACAGTGTCTCGTGGCTGCGTCTGGACCGAATTTCATGACGCTGTGGCTCAACACGTTCAACGGCTGCATTGTGACGTTCGTGAATGCGCCACCTCCGCCTCCGCCGGGCGAGGGATGCACCCCTGGCTTCTGGAAGAACAGCGTGGGTAGCTGGCCGGCCGGGTATCTCCCCAACGCCGATTTCGACGCGACCTTCGGTGTCAACGGGTTCAACCCGAACATCACCCTCATGACGGCGCTCGGGCTCGGCAGCGGCGGCAAGAATGCGCTGGCTCGCCATGCAGTCGCTGCGCTGCTGAACTCGGCATCGGACGGCGTCGATTATCCGATGTCGACCGCCGACGTGATCGCCCAGGTACAGGCTGCATTCGCCAGCGGTGACTTCGAGAGCGTCAAGAACCCTCTCGAGACGCTGAACGAGAAGGGCTGCCCGCTCGCGAACGACAATAGTTTCTGAGGTTGACGAGGTCGTCGAGGTGATCGAGGTGAAGTCGCCTCGGTCACCTCGACATCCTTGACGACCTCGATCACCTCTGCTTCACGAGACCTTTCTCGTCTTCCGCCGCAGAAAGTCCATCAAGATGAACTGACCGAGCGTCATGGTGTTGGTGAAGTAGGCCTTGCCGCGGCTGATCTCGGACACGCGCTTCACGAATTCCACCAGCGCGCGGTCGCGGGCCAGCATGAAGGTGTTGATCATCACCCCCGCCCGACGGCAAAGCGCCACCTCGCGCAGCGTTTGCGCGATGACCATCGCGTCCAGCCCCATCGAGTTCTTGTAGATCTGCCCGTTGGGCATCGTCAGCGCGCTGGGCTTGCCATCGGTGATCATCACGATCTGACGCATATCCTTCTTCTGCCCCAGCAGAATCCGCCGCGCCAGCTTGAACCCCTCGGCCGTATTGGTGTGGTAGGGCCCCACCTGCGACCGTGCGAGCTCGGCGAGCGGAATCTCTTCGGCGGAATCGTGGAAGAGGACCACGCGCAACGTGTCACCGGGAAATTGCGTCCTGATGAGATGGGTCAGTGCAAGGGCAACCTTTTTCGCAGGCGTGAACCGGTCCTCGCCGTACAGGATCATCGAGTGCGACGTATCTGAACATCAGCACCGTCGCGCACGATGACCGATACTCGGCCTGCCGTACCATGAGATCGCTGTAGTCCAGGTCGATCGGGACGCGGATGTCGCCGGTGCGCGCAAGCGCGTTCGTCAGCGTCGCGTTGACGTCGAGGTTGAGCACGTCGCCGAACTCGTACGGCTTGCTGGCCGCGTCGGCCTCGACGCCCGTGGCGAGGTAGGGCGTGTCGTGACTGCCGAAGCTCGACTTCCCGAGAGACCCGAGGAGGTTGCGAAGCGTCTTGAAGCCGAGAAAGTCGATGCCTTTCTCGGTGAGCTGGAACTGGACATCGCGTGATGCGGCGCGGGCCAGTCCGGCAGGTCCGGTGACCGCTTCGTGATTCGCCGGTACCTGCGGCGGTGCATCGGCGGTGAGGTAGCCCTCCTCCATCAGGCGATTGATCAGCTCGTCGAGCAGCTTGGCGAGGTTCGCCTGCGCCTCCGGCGAGCCGTCGCCGCGAAGGGCCTCGAGCATCTCAGGGGTGAACTGCCCGCTCTCCATGAGCGCGTTGAGGATCGCTTCGCGCAGCGCCTCCATGGAGCGATCCTCGTCGCCGCCGAACTCGCCCCAGTACGGATGGAATTGGCGCCCCCCGGCGAAGCCCGACTGCAGGAGGAAGTCGGCGAGCTTGTCGAGCAGCGCCTGGAGATCGACGGCGTCGGCGAGCTCCGGGGAGAATTTCGAGTAGGTGTGCTTCCGCATGAGATGACCTTGCCGGGCGGACGTGGTAAAATCAAGCCATGGGAGAGGAGGGGGAGGGCCCGCCACCACGATCGTTGAATCCGTTCGGCGCGCTCCAGCGGCACCGGAACTACCGGCGCTTCTGGATCGGCTACACCGTCTCGCTGATCGGGACGTGGATGCGCAACGTCGCGCAGGGATGGCTCGCGCTCGAGCTCACCAACGACGCGTTCATGGTGGGACTCGTGGGCGCGGTGGGCAATCTCCCCGTCCTGCTGTTCTCGCTCTTCGGCGGCGTGATGGCCGACCGATACTCCAAGCTCCGCATCGTCCGGGTGACGCAGACGCTGCTGCTGGTGGAGGCGGCGTCGATGTGGTGGCTCACGTGGACGGGCTTGATCACGGTGCCACGACTGCTCGTCCTTGCGACCTTCGCCGGGATGGTGAGCGCGTTCGACGTGCCGGCGCGTCAATCGCTCCAGATCGAGCTGGTGGGCAAGGAAGATTTGCTCGATGCGATCGCGCTCAACTCGAGCGGCTTCAATCTCGCGCGCATCATCGGGCCGTCGATCGCTGCCGTCATCATCGCCAAGGCGGGACTCGCGTGGTGCTTCGGCATCAACGCCCTGAGCTACTTCGCGGTGCTGATCGGATTGTTGACGATCCGGCTTCCCGAGGTGCGGGCGCGCCTGACGGGCAGCTCACCCCTGCGAGAGGTCTGGCGCGCGCTGGTCTACATGTCGCGCAAGCGCGAAGTCTCCGCGCTCATGCGACTGGTGGCGGTGTTTTCCGTGTTCGGCGTTCCGTATCTGGTGCTGATGCCGGTGCTGGCTCGCGATGTCCTGCGGACCGACGCGAGCGGCTACGGTGTCCTGCTGACCTGCGTCGGCATAGGCGCCATTGCGGCCGCGCTGGCGTTGGCGACGTTCGGTCGCGGCGCGCGACGCGGGTGGCTCCTCGAGCGCGCGGCCTATGCCTTTCCTCTTCTCTTGATCGCCCTTGCTCTTTCGAGGTCGATATGGCTGTCGGCGATTCTGCTGGTGGCGGTTGGATTCGCGATGATTCTCAACAACGCCGTCTCGAACACGCTGCTGCAGACGATCGTGCCCGACAGCTTCCGTGGCCGTGTGATGGCTGCCTACGCACTCGTGTTCATTGGGTTCTCCCCGATCGGGCAGCTCTTCGGCGGAATGGTGGCGAGCCGGTTCGGAGTGCAGTGGGCGATCGGTGGCGGCGCCGTGGTGATGCTCGCGTACTCGGCGTGGGCGTTCTCGCACTATCGGGAGATTCGGGAGCTCTGACGGGAGCCCCCTCAACGAATTCCCTCGCTCCCCCGCGTCAGGCGCGTGAGTCCCGTACCGTCGATGTTCACGACGTAGACATCGGCGACATCGTTGAGGGCGGCGGAGAACAGCAGGCGACGGCCATCGGGCGACCAGCTCGGTTGCGCCTGCACGTGCAGGCTGGTCGTCAAGCGCCGCGCGTTCGCGCCGTTCACGTCCATCACGTACAGGTCGAGCGGACCATCACGCGTCGAGGTGAAGGCGATCTGCCGGCCATCCGGTGACACCGAGGGTGAATGACTGTCGCCCGCGCTCGCGGGGAGTGGTGTCACGTCGCCCGTCATCACGTTCATGAAGTACAGCTGTTCGCGCCCGGTGCGATCGGCGAAGAAGACCAGTTGCCTGCCATCCCGCGTCCAGCTCGGTACCTGGCTACTCCATCGCTCACTGGTCAAGCGACGCTCGGATGCGCCGGTGCTGTCGACGAGGTAGAGGTCCCAGTGATACTTGCCATCCGCCGGGAGGGGGCTGCGCTGGAACGCGATCCACCGGCCGTCGGGCGAGGGGACCGGGACGCCATCGAAGCCAGGTCCGGCAACGAGCCGTCGCTCCCTGCCACCGTCGACGTGCATCACGTACAGATCCACCTCCGACGGGCTGGCGTAGTCGCGCGGGGATTGGAAGACGATGCGCTTGCCATCGGGCATGAACGCTGGATGCGCATCGCGGCCCGGGCTGCTCGTCAGGCGCTGCGGATTCGCGCCGTCCGCGTCCATGGCGTACACCTCCCAGTCACCGTCACGCGTCGAGCTGAACACAATGCGTTGCCCGTCGGGCGACCAGCTTGGCCAGGCATTGCTGTACGTCGAGCTCGTGAGCTGCCGAGGAGCCCCGCCGTCGACCGCGAGCACATACAGCTCGAAGCGACCCGTTCGATCGGAGTAGAACGCGATCTGCCGGCCGTCTGGTGACCAGTCGAGCTCGTACACCGTGTCGGGATGTCCGGTGAGATTCCGCACGCCGGTCCCGTCGACGTTCATCACGTAGATCTCGCCGTTGCCGTCGCGCTCGGAGTAGAACGCGATGCGCCTCCCGTCCGGCGAGAAGCGCGCACCACCCTCGGCGGCGGCGTTCGGCATCACCGGTCGCGCACGACGCGTCATGAGATCCTGCAGCCAGAATGTCCTGGTTGCCGCTCCGAACGGAGGTGAAGAGCAGGGACAGTCCGTCGCGAGACCATGCCGCGTGCCCATCACGGCCTGGACTCGTCGTCACGCGCTCGACGCGGCTGCCATCGGCGTCCATGACGTAGACTTCTTCATCTCCATCGCGATCGGAATCGAACGCGATGCGTCGCCCGTCCGGCGACCAGGAGGGATGGCGCGCGAACGTCGCGGCGCTGCTCGCGCCCCGGTGCGTGAGTCGACGCTCGCCCGTCCCGTCCGGCCGAATGACGTACAGGTTCCACGTCCCGTCGCGGCTCGAGTCGAACAGGATCGTCTGCCCGTCCGGTGACCAGGAGGGATGCGTATCCTCGCCATCGCTCCACGTGAGGCGCCGTTCGCCCGTTCCGTCGGACGCGATGACGTAGAGGTCGGCGTCGCCATGTCGTCGGCTCTCGAAGACGAGCCAGCGGCCGTCGGGCGACCACGATGGGTTGATGTTGAGGAATGGCGCGTTCTGCGCGACGGCGGCCTCGACGATCGCTGGCACGGCGAGGACGCACAGGAGCTTCGAAGCGGACATCCGTGACTCGCGAGAGCAGTTGGGAGACAATGTCGTGCGTCCCACCCCCGCGCAGGGGGTGGAGTGCAAGGGTTGCGTCAGAGGCGGAAGAAGGTGGCAGAACCCCCCGTGGCGGAGGTTCCGCACGAGGAGTGCGCCGCGGCGAGCGCACCCTGACCGGTTGGGCCGCCTAACGTTTATCCAGCAACGGCCACTGCTGCGTCCGTGCGCCCGCGTTTCGCTCCCAGCCAGCTGGCGACCGGGATGGCAATGAGCGAGATCCCGACGAACCAGATGGGATGCGGGATGGTCATGATGTTGTAGAGCGTGGAGAGAAAGACGATCGCGCCTACGACCAGGCCCGGCCATAGTCTGGTCGTCCGCGCGATTCGCACGGCGGCGAAGGAGCCGAGTCCGGTGCCCACGACCCATCCCACCAGCACGAGCAGGATCGCCCACATGGGCATACTCGCAACGCGTGCGCGAACCTGCTCGGGATCGCGCATGTTGAAGTCGGCGGGTGCCGGTACGATGAGCCCGATGACCGATTCGATCGCGAACACGAGTGCGACGGCGATCACGACTCCGACCAGGATGCCACCGATGGCGCGGCCCATTGGCTCTCCGATTGTTGGCGGAGCTAGGTTGTGGTGGGGCGGATCGTTGCGCAACCTCTTCCGCTCACGCTTCGCCAAACTGGCCGAATGGCAGCAGCGAACTGCAACTGCATTTCTTTGAACGCAGAGGACGCAGAGGGCGCGGAGGATTGCACGGTGAACGCATTTGAAAAGCTCCTGCCATTGTGGTCCTCTGCGCCCCTCTGCGTCCTCTGCGTTCAAAATGCAGTTGCAGTGAACGCGGCCATCTGCGGTTCCTTAACCCCGCGAACCAAGCGATGAAAGCGATTGTCGTTCGGCAAACCGGTGACGCGAGCGTCCTCAAGCTCGAGGAGGTGGCCGCGCCAACGCCTGGTCCGGGTGAGGCGCTGGTTCGCGTCGACGCGGCGGGCGTCAACTTCATCGAGGTCTACCAGCGTACCGGATTGTACGCGCGACCGCTTCCCTTTACACCGGGGTCAGAAGCGGCTGGCGAGGTGATCGCCGTGGCCGAGGGCGTGAGCGAGGTCGCGATCGGCGATCGCGTCGTCTCCGAAAGCTTTCGCGGGACGTACGCCGAGCTCGCCATTGCCCCGGTCGAGCGTCTGGTGCGCATCCCGGCGGGGGTGTCGACCGAGGTTGCCGCGGCGGCAATGCTGCAGGGCCTAACGGCTCAATATCTGACGACATCCACCTACGCGCTGAAGGCGGGCGAGTGGTGTGTCGTGCATGCCGCTGCCGGCGGCGTCGGGCTCTTGCTGTGCCAGTTGGGCGCGAAGCGAGGCGCGCACGTGATCGGCACGGCATCGAGCAGCGAGAAACAGGCGCGCGCGCGTGCGGCGGGGGCGGAGCGTGTCGTCTCGTACGCGGATTTCGTCGCCGAGGTGAAGGAGCGGACGGCCGGTCGCGGTGTGCCGGTGGTCTACGACTCTGTCGGAAAAGCGACGTTCAACGACAGTCTCGACGCACTGGCGCCGCGGGGGATGCTCGTCTCCTTTGGCCAATCGAGCGGGGCGGTTGGCCCCATCGACCCCCTGGTCCTCAGCAGGAAGGGCTCACTCTACCTCACTCGGCCGACGCTGGCGCACTACGTGCCGACGCGAGATGAGCTGTTGGAGCGCAGTGAGCAGCTCTTTCGGTGGGTCGAGCAAGGAACGATCAACGTTCGCATCGATCGAACGATTCCGCTTGCCAAGGCGGCCGAGGCACATCGCGCGCTCGAGAGCCGGCAGACGAGCGGAAAGGTGCTGCTCACGCCGGCACCAGCACGTTAGGACTTCTGGATTACCCACGCGAGGAGGGACCTGTGGAAAGCCGCGCCAAGCTGTTCGGCCACCCGATCCATCAACAGCTGATCGTGTTCCCGCTCGGTCTGCTGATCACGTCGGTCGTGTTCGACGTGATCTATCTCGTCACGGACAATTCACTCTGGGCCGTCGTGGCGTTCTGGATGATCGTCGCTGGCGTGGCTGGCGGCTTGGCCGCGGCGCCATTCGGCATCTGGGACTGGATCGGAATTCCCAACGGTACCCGCGCCAAGCGGATCGGCCTCCTGCACGGCGTCGGGAACGTCATCGTCATCCTGCTGTTCGCGGCGAGCCTGATGCTTCGCAAGGACAACACGGCGGCCCCCGACGGCTTCGCACTTCTGCTCTCGGCGGTCGGCGTCGCGATCGGAGCGGTCACGGGGTGGCTCGGGGGCGAGCTCGTGACGCGACTGGGCATCGGCGTGGACTCGGGTGCGAATGCCGAGGCGCCAAGCTCGCTCAGCGAGCGGCCGGCACGAACCCCATAGGTGATCGATGTCGTCGAAGATGTCGAGGTGATCGAGGGCAACGACGTTTCCTGGATCACCTGGACGACCTGGACGACCTCGGTTACCTCATCCCTACCATGCGCTACCAGTACTACATCTGCGACGTCTTCACCGATAAGCGCTTCGGTGGGAATCAGCTCGCGGTGCTTCCGTCGGCCGAAGGACTGACGACGGAGCAGATGCAGCAGATCACGCGCGAGTTCAACTTCGCGGAGAGCACCTTCGTATTGCCGCCGATAGCGGGCCACACCCGACGCGTTCGGATCTTCACGCCCGCGAATGAGGTTCCCTTTGCTGGCCATCCGAACGTTGGAACCGCCTTCACGCTCGCGACGACGGGTGGCTTTGGCGACATCCGCGACTCGATAACCGTCACGTTCGAGGAAAAGGCCGGCGTCGTTCCCATGTGGATTGAACGCCGCGGTGAACGCTATTTCTGCGAGCTGACCGCACCGGAAAAGCTGTCGATTGGAAAGAGGGTGCAGTTGCAGTCGGTCGCGGCGGCGGTATCGCTCTCCCCGGATGACTTTCTCACCGACACCCACCCGCCGCAGGTCGCCTCTGTCGGGTTGCCGTTCATCATGGTGCAGCTCAGGGATCGCGCTGCGCTCAAACGTGCGCGCATCAACACGGGGGCGTTCGATACGCTTGCTGCCGAGGGCGTGATGCCCGACATCCACATGTATGTTCGCACGGGGCCCAAGGACACCGGCGATTTTGACCTTCACGTGCGAATGTTCGCGCCACTCGACGGCATTCCGGAGGATCCCGCGACCGGCAGCGCCAACTGCGCGCTGGCCGCGATGCTGACGCACTACGATCCCACTCCCGCGGGAACGTTTCGCTATCGCATTTCGCAGGGCGTCGAGATCGGGCGCCCGAGCGTTCTCGAGGCGAGAGTCGAGAAGCGCGACGACGCTCTCGTCTCCGCGCACATTGGCGGTGGCAGTGTTCTCGTCAGTGAGGGCTGGATCGAGGTCGGGTAGTGAACACTCGTGAGGCGGCGACTTTGATTGCTTCGGCGGTCGAAGATCGCGGTGGCAGCTGGGCGGACATCGGGGCGGGGGAGGGGACGTTCACGCGAGCGCTCGTGCAGCTGCTCGAGCCCGGCAGTCGAGTCTACGCCGTCGACAACGATGCGCACGCGCTGCGTGGGCTCGGGCAGTGGGCGACACGCGCGAAGGCGAACGTGATTCCGGTCGTCGCCGATTTCAAGGTTCCGTTCGACCTGCCTGGGCTCGGCGCGCAACTCCTCGCGGGGATCGTGGTGGCGAACGCGCTTCACTTCGTCTCGCATCCCGCCGGTGTGTTGGCTCGACTCGTCGAGCGCGTGCGGCCGGGAGGTCGCGTCGTCGTCGTCGAGTACGATCGCCGACGTGCGAGCCGATGGGTGCCCTATCCAATCGACAGCGACCGTTTGCCGCAGATTGCCGCACACGCCGGGCTGACCGCTCCGACGTTCACCGCGACTCGGCCCTCACTGTACGGCGGCGCGATCTATGTCGCGGCGATGGACCGGCTGAGGTCGCAGAGCGCCTCCGTCAGCAGTGTGTCGCTTGCTCAGCAGCCAACCGATGAAGGCCCCGAACAGGAAGTTGGATGACGCCGTTTCAGCCAGGTGCGCCATGCGCACGGCTTCCGGCATGTAGGGGTTGGGGAGCAATAGCTGCGCGTTCATGACGACGGAGAAGAGCAACCCAATCGCCAGTGCCGTTTCGAGCCTCTTCCCTTTCATCATCCGAATGACGGGCAGCGCGAGCGCAGTCCACAGCAACGCTCGCACGATCTGAATAGGGATGAGCAATGGCGTGTCTCGGATGACCATCGCCATGTGCGCGGCGAAGCTGCCGGTGTCGACGCCTTCGTAGTACGCGCGCACTTCCGGATGTCGCCAGGCCACGAAATAGCCGAAGGTGAAGTAGAGAATGACGTAGAGGACCGCGATGACGCCGAGCTTCCACGCCCATTCGCTCGCCGGCATCTGGAGACGTGTGTTGGGCCCAACGTCCGACGTCGACGGTTTTCGCTTGCCGAGAATGAGAACCGCCAGCGCCGAGAACGGTGCGGCGACGAGGGCGCCCATCAGAAACAGCCTGGGCAACGCCCCGGGCGGGAGTCGCGTGATGAATATTGCCGACTCGATTTGACCCATGAACGTCGTCACGCCATAGAACACGAGGAAGACGGTGGCGGCGAGCCGCCAGCCTGCCCACCGGGAGCGAAGGATGATGTGGGTGAGGACCGCGGCATTCAGAAAACAAACGGCGAGCAGCGTGATGACTGGCGAGCCTGCCGTCTCACTGGGCGGTGAGGCCTCGGGAAGCCTCACGAGTGTTCCCGCCACCGCGAAGCAGATGAAGAGGAGGATCGTGAGACCGATCACTCGCGCGATGAGGACCATCGTGCAGAGGTAGTCGAGGTCGCCCAGGATGTCGAGGTGGGCGAGGCGACTCACCCGGTTCACCTCGACATCCTCGACGACCTGGGTCCGGGGCTTGCGCGCCGTGGACGGGCGTGCTATACTGAACCATATGGTTCAGTATTCACCCCACATGGACAGGGCGTTCGCGGCGATCTCGGATCCGACCCGCCGTGGCATCCTCCACCGACTCGGGCGCGGCGACGCGTCGATCAGCGATCTCGCGGCGCAGTTCGACATGACCCTCACGGGCCTGAAGAAGCACATCGCCGTGCTCGAGGAGGCGGGGCTGGTGGCCACGGAAAAGGTCGGCCGGGTTCGCACGTGCCGCCTGGGTCCGCAACGGCTCGACGCCGAAGCGGCCTGGATGCGGATGTACCAGGAGATGGTAGACGCCCGTCTCGACCGTCTCGGGAGATTTCTCGAGCGCACCAAAGGAGGAGCATCATGACCACAGCAACGAAATCCGCAAACAAGGCGACCGTCTCCAAGCCCAGCGAGCGCGAGATCCGCATCGAGCGCACCTTCGATGCACCACGCGACCGCGTGTGGCGCGCCTTCACCGATCCGAAGCTCCTCGCGCAGTGGTGGGGCCGCGGGAACAAGCTCGTCATCGAGAAGTTCGAGCTGGAACGGGGCGGACACTGGCGCTTCGTCGAGCACGGTCCCGAGGGCAAGCACGGCTTCGAGGGACGGTTCCGCGAGGTAACGCCGCAGGACCGCATCGTCCAGACCTTCGAGTGGGATGGCATGCCGGCCTACGTGATCATCGAAACGCTGGAGCTCAGCGACCTCGGGGACGGCCGGACGAAGGTCGTGACCCTCTCGCTGTTCCACACGACCGACGAGCGCGACGGGATGCTGGAGTCGGGGATGGAGGAGGGGCTCAACCAGAGCTACGAGGCGCTCGACAGGCTGCTCGCGACTATCGACTAACGCAAGGCCGTTGCCGGCGGCGATAGATTTGAAGAGGCGGACTCTCGGGTCCGCCTCTTTTGCGAGCGGGCCTTTCGGGTCCGCGGATGCGTGCAACGAGCCCGGACGTTTTTTCAACGCAGAGGGCGCAGAAGACGCGGAGGAACCTCGACTATGAAGGCCTTTGAAAGAAGCTCTTACAGTTGAAGTTCCTCCGCGCCCTCCGCGTCCTCTGCGTTAAAAGGCCTCCCAGAATCTCGGCAACGGCATGAACGTTCTTCGCGCTATTGGAAGCACTTCAATCGTACGGCTCCGCAGGGTTGTACCAGCCGAGTGCGCTCGCATCTTCGTGAAGCTGGAGTGGGAGAATCCCACCGTAGTCTCAAGAAGTATTTGAGCACCGACGTCTACAGAGGAAAGCGGCCGGCATCCGTATGAAAGTCGCGACCTGGAACGTCAACGGCATTCGCGCGCGCGCTACGCAGATTCAGGAATGGCTGGAGCGCGAGCGACCGGATGTGGTGTGCTTGCAGGAGCTCAAGGCCGAGGAGAGCCAGATTCCGGAGCAGTGCAAGTCGGCCGACTACCATGCGTACTGGCATTGCCTCAAGGCGTACTCCGGCGTTTCGCTCATGCTCCGCAAGGATCGCTTCGGTGCGGAACCGGTGTACAGCCATCCTGCGTTCGACTATGAGTCGCGCATCGTGCAGGTGGAGCGTGACGATCTGGTCATCGCATCGGTGTACGTGCCGAACGGCGGCAAAGACTACCCGGCCAAGTTGAACTTCATGACGCTGATGATCGACTGGGTGCGGCGGCTGCACTCCGAGGGGCGATCGCTGGTCCTGTGCGGGGACATCAACATTGCGCGCACCGAGATGGACGTGCATCCCAAGGAGCGGAAGCCTGGCATCGTGGGTCAGCGACCGGAGGAGCGAGCGTTGTTCGAGAGCATGCTCAGCGCAGGTCTCGAAGATGTCGGCCGCCGGTTCGATCCCGATAATCCCGGTCTCTTCACCTGGTGGGCCCCGTGGCGAAGCATGCGAGCGCGAAACATTGGATGGCGACTCGATTACGTGCTGGCATCGCCGGCGGTGGCGACGCAGGCGACGGGCTGCGTCGTGCAGGCTGACGTGGGCACGAGCGATCACGCGCCGGTCGTCATGACCACGGCCTGACGCGTCGCCATTCATGAACGAGATCGTCCGTCGCACCCTCGTGGTCCTCGCGGCAGCCTTTGCCATGGGGTTCGCGGCGGCATCGATGACCGCTGGCCCAGGCTCGGCCGCGCTGGTCGCGTTGAGCGGTGAGGCACGCTTCGCGGGTCTCTATGTCGCTTTGCTCAACCTCGGCGCCGCCGCGGGGGCCGCCGTCGGCGGACGCGCGATGGATCGCTGGGGGCGACGTCCGGTGCTCATGGCGGGATATGTGCTGGGCGCCGCGGGATACACGATCGCCGGCGTCGGCGTCGCGTTCGGCGTACTGGCGCTGTTCATTGCCGGCATTCTGGTGTTCGCGGCGGCGATGGGAATCGGCGGGCTCACACGTATCGCCGCGGCCGAGATGTTTCCGCCCGCCGAGCGAGGCAAGGGCATCGCGTGGTTGCAGACGAGCGCGATCGCCGGAGCGATCGTGGGACCGCTGCTCCTCATGCTCACCGAGCCGTTGGGTCACGCGATTGGACGCAACGCACTGGGGATCGTCTGGTGGATCGCGCCACCGCTGCTGATCGCCGGCGCCCTGACGCTCCGACGCGCGGCCGAGCCCATGGACATCGCGAAAGAGATCGAGCGGGCGCACCCCCATGCGCCGGGCGCGCTGCCCGACAGTGGCGGCGTCAGGTCACGGCGACTTCTCATCATCGGTGTCATCGCGCTGGCCGCCAGTCACGCAGCGATGGCGTCGGTAATGGGAGTCGCCGGCGTCGCGGTCGTTCACGCGGGCCACGGTGCCGGTGTGCTCGGGTCGATCATGATGCTGCATTTCATTGGCATGTACGGTCTTTCGCGCGTCGTCGGTCATGTCACCGATCGCTGGGGGCGCCGCCTGACGATCCTCGTGGGGCTGGTCCTGCTTGGCGTAGGCGGCGCCGTGGTCACGGTCGTTCCCACCATGGCCGGCTTCGCCGCCGGCCTCCTGATCGTGGGACTCGGCTGGAGCTTTGGCTACATTGGCGCGTCAGTGCTGCTCACTGACATCACCGTGCCGAGCCGGCGCGCTCGCATTCTTGGGCGGGCCGACCTGATCACGCAGCTCACTGCTGCGGCGATAGCGACGAGCGGGGGCGTCTGGTTCGCCACGCACGGGCTGGCGGGACTTGGCGTCGTGGCCATTGCCGTCGTGGCGCTGCCATTCGTCGCGTTTCTCTTCGTCGTCGAGCCGCTGCCAGGCCAGTACCGCGCGTCGCCTGAGCGCGCCGCCACCTGATTCAACCATTGATTCGTTATGCGCCGCGTTGAAACCTCCGACGATTCATTGCTCACGTGCGAGGCGGCGCTCCGGCGAGCCCAGCTCGCGAGTGACGTTGCCGAGCTCGAGCGACTCCTGGACGATGAGCTCGTGTTCACCGGTCCGGACGGCGCCTTGTACTCGAAGGCCGATGATCTCGACGCTCACCGGAACGGAACGGTGCGAATCACTCGGCTGGAGGCGAGCGACGAGCGCATTCAGCGGTTCGGTGACATCGCCATTGTCATCGTCCGGATGGACATGAGCGGGACCTTCAAAGGCGCGCCGTTCACCGGGCCCTTTCGCTACACGCGCATCTGGTCCGCTCGGCCAGAGGGGTGGCGAATCGTGGCCGGCCACGTGAGCGCCGTCAGCGTCGCATCGTGAGGGTCCGTGAGCGCCGATTAGACTCACCAAGCTCGTTGCGCACGGACTTGACGCCGGAGGTGTTCTCTGACTAAAGTCAGATAATGGACACCGAGCATGTCCAACAGGTCCGCCGCTTCAACCGCCTCGTAACTCAACGGGCGGGCGCGCTCGATGATCACTTCCTCGGGAGCGATCGCCCGCTCGGCGAGTCCCGCGTTCTCTACGAGATCGGGAGCACCGGCGGCGCGGACCTTCGCGCACTGCGCGCGCGACTTGGCCTCGACTCGGGGTATTTGAGCCGCGTCGTCCAGTCGCTCGAGTCGCAGGGTCTCGTCAAGCTGCGAGCAGCGGCCGATGACGAGCGCGTTCGCCGCGCCGAGCTCACGCGCGCCGGACGGGCGGAGCTCGCGGTGATGAATCGGCGGTCGGACGACGCGGCAGAAGCCATCCTCGCTCCCCTCACCGATTCCCAGCGAGAACGCCTCGTCGCCGCGATGGCCGAGGTGCATTGCCTGCTCAAGGCGGCGGGCATCGTGGTCGAGAGAGTGGATCCGGCCAACGAGTCGGCGCGCTGGTGCGTCAAACAGTATTTCGCCGAGCTCTCCGATCGTTTCGAGGAGGGGTACGATCTCGCCAAGGCGTTGCCCGCTGACGACGCCGAGCTGCGTCCGCCCCGGGGGGCGTTTCTCATGGCCAGCGTCGACGGAGAGGCGGTTGCCTGCGGTTCACTGAAGACTTCCTCGCCGGGAACCGGCTGGATCAAGCGAATGTGGGTCGCCAGCTCTGCGCGCGGTCTCGGACTTGGCCGACGAATGCTCGCCGCACTCGAGGACGAGGCCCGACGGCTCGGCCTAACGAAGGTGCAGCTCGAGACCAATCGGAGGCTCGTGGAAGCCATCCAACTGTACCGTGGTTCGGGGTACGTCGAGGTCCCGCCCTTCAACGCCGAGCCCTACGGCGATTACTGGTTCGAGAAGCGGCTACCGAGCCTCAGCGACTCTTGACGGCGCCAAGGACGCGCCTGACGAGCTCATCGATCGCGTTGCGCTCGATCCACCGCGCGACGATCACCAGATCATGCTCCGGGTCGACGTAGACCATGTTGGTACCGGCGCCCAGGTGCGCGAAGGCCGACGCGGGCGCGCTCGGTAGGAGCTTGCGATCGGTGTTCACGAACCAGTTCATGAACCCGTAGGTCGGTTGGACGGGCGTCGGGGTCAGCGCCATGCGCACCCATGTGTCCGACAGAAGCTGCTTGTCTTTCCACTTGCCCCGCCGGAGCGTGAGATAGCCGAAGCGCGCCTGATCCCGCGCGCTGATGAACATTCCGCCGCCCCAGTGCCCGCCCCCGCTGACCGACTGCATTGCGACGCCGTCGATGAGAATCCACGAATTCTCGTAGCCATACCATCGCCAGGTCTGCGACGCTCCAATCGGATCCATCACCAGCTCCTTCAACACTTGCGGGAGCGGCCGACGCCAGACGTTGAGCGCGGCGAGCGCGAGAACGTTGACGCGCACGTCGTTGTACTCGTACGCGCTCCCCGGCTCGAGCCGTGCTCGCGTACGCCACTCCGATGGCTCGCCGGTTGGCCGGTCCGCCCACTCCGGCTTCCCCCACAGCGTGCCTTCCCAATCGCTCGTCTGCCTGAGCAGGTGATCCCAGGTGATCTTGCGATTGTGGGGCGTTTCGAAAGGCAGGACAGCGGATTCGCCGTTCGTCGGCGAGACGCGACTCGCTTCGTCGCCACCCCTAACGAGTGCGACCGGCGCCATGTAGTCGGCCACGCGGTCCTGAACGCTTCGAATGAGGCCTCGATCGAGCGCGAGGCCAACGGTGGTCGAAAGAAAGCTCTTCGTGACGCTGAAGGTCATGTCGACCCGGTGTGGATCGCCCCACTCGGCCACGATGTAGCCGTGCCGCAGGATGACCCCGCTCGCGTCGCCGCGTGTCTTGAACGGGCCGATTCCCTCGCCGAACGGCTCCCGGCCAAAGCTCTGGTAGTGCGCGGCCTCGAGATCGCGCGGCTGCTTCGCTTCGCTCGCCTTGGCAAATGCGATTGCTTCGTCGAGCTGACGCGCGTCGAATCCCGCCTGCGCCGGCGCGCGACGCTCCCATTCCTCGCCGGGGCCCGGGTAGTAGATCGCCTGGCGCTCGGCACTCGAGCCGGCGCGCCGCGCCTGTGGTGTGGCGACGGGTGCCGCCACGAGTACAGCGACACATGCTGCGCCGAGCACGCGAATCGTCTTCCGCACGGTTCCTCCGGGTGCGCACGTGAGTAGCTGCTAACGAATATCGCCGGTGGAGCTAAAATTCTCGAATGGTGACCCTCCTCGCCATCTTCGCGTATCTCGCCGTCCAGCTCGGGATCGGGTTCTGGGTCTCACGGCGCATCAGAACCGAGGAGGACTATCTCGTCGCCGGCCGGCGACTCGGCTATACGCTGGCCACCTTCTCCATCTTCGCCACCTGGTTTGGTGCCGAAACCATCATCGGCTCCGGTGGACGCGCGCTGCGCGAGGGGTTCTCGCTGACCTCCGCGGAGCCGTTCGGTTACGGCTTGTGTCTGGTGCTCATGGGACTGGTCTTCGCGGTTCCCTTGTGGCGCCGCCGTCTCACCACGCTCGCGGATCTGTTTCGCGATCGCTTCTCGGCGACGACCGAGCGCTGCGCGGCGCTGATTCTCATCCCGAGCTCGGTGCTCTGGGCGGCTGCCCAGGTCCGCGCGTTCGGCTCCGTGCTCAGCACCGGAACCCCGCTCCAGATCGAAGCCGCCATCGCCATCGCGGCGGGATTCACGATTCTCTATACCGCGTTCGGGGGCCTGCTCGCGGATGCGATCACCGATGTGATTCAGGGCGGCGTGCTCGCCGTGGGACTTCTCATCCTGTTCGCGGGCGTCGTGATCCACCTCGGCGGCCCCACGGACGCCGTCACCGTGCTCGCCTCACGCGATCAGCTGGGCATTTCTTCCGGCGGTCGATCGGCACTGCAGGCGATCGAGGCCTGGGCCATCCCCGTGTGCGGGTCCGTCGTTGCCGCCGAGCTGGTATCGCGCGTGATCGCGACGCCCTCCCCTCAGGTCGCCCGGCGATCGTCGCTCGCCGCCGCCGCTCTGTACCTGCTGTTCGGGTCTATTCCTCTCTTCATTGGTCTCGTCGGCGCCAGCGTCGTTCCTGGGGTTGCGGACGCGGAGCAGATCGTGCCGGTCGTTGCTCGCGAGGTCCTGCCGACGCTGGGGTACGCGATATTTGCCGGGGCGCTGATCTCGGCAATTCTCTCGACGGTGGACAGCACGCTGCTCGTCGCATCCGGGCTTCTCTCGCATAACCTCATCGTGCCGATCGCGCGCATAACGAGTGAGCGAAGGAAGGTCCTGATCGCGCGGGCCGGCGTCATGGGCTTCGGCGTTGTCGCCTACGTCCTCGCCCTGCATGCGGAGGGCGTGTTCGCGCTCGTCGAGCAGGCCTCCGCGTTCGGCAGCGCCGGCGCGCTCGTGACGATCGTCTTCGGCCTGTTTACGTCCATTGGTGGCCCAAGGACCGCGATCGCGACGCTGGCTGCGGGCATGCTCGCCTATCTCGGCGCGCTCGCGGCCGGGCTGCCGTTGCCGTTCCTTACGTCCCTCGCGGTGGCGCTAGGGACGTACGGGGTCGGTGCAACGCTCGAGGCGGTCCGCGATCACGGCATCACGCCAGTCGAGTCCGCCGATCACTGATGGCGGTGATACCGATGAATCACGGCGTGACCTCGCTCAGGGACGGAGCACGGATTCGAAGAGGTCGACGGCGCGCGGATCGCCGCTCTGCCCAAGCCAGAAGAACGCCTGACTGCGCACCCGCCAGTTCCGATTGGAGCGGGCGATCTCGAGCAGCTGCGGAATCCCTTCATCGCGCGGGAGCTGCGACATCACGAAGACGGCGTGGCTCTTGAGCTCGTCGTCGGCGCTCTTCTCCTCTTCCTCGTCGGCGAACGGGTTGTTGGGCTGCCCGACGACGGCGCCGCTGGCGAAGCGCGAGAGCCAGAACATCGCGTCACGCCGAGTACCCTTGGAGCGTTTGTCGCCGTCCCGGGCGATGGCAAGGAGCGCTGGCCATATGGTTACGCTGTCGGCGAGCACCGCGGGGAAGATCGCCTTCGCGCTGGCCCCACGCGTCCCCTGGGCGGCAATCGTCATCAGGTAGCGCGCCGCCTCCGGCGCAGAGACCTCGCCCAGGTCGTGGGCATTGCGAGACCGCAGCGGACCGACCCAGGTCTCCACATGATCTACGGCGCCGTCGCTGACCCTGAGACGGACCTGCACGGGACCGAAGATGCACGGCTCCATCTTGCGGTTGGTCGAAAACGACCCGTGATATGACGACCGCCCTGTCCTGACGAAAGACTCGCCGTCGCCGCAGATGCCGGGACGCGGAGCATAATGAAAGGTGACAGCTCCGTCTTCCGCGGCCGCGACACGAGACGCGAGCGACTGCGCCTGGAGCGGCGTCACGATCGTGACCATTGCGACGAAGCCGCTCACGAATGCTCGAGAATGCATGCCCTACCTCTTCAGGATGAGGTCGGCGATCAGCTTCTTGATTCGAGGGTCGTCTTTCTGCGCCAGCCAGAAGAGCGCCTTGCCGCGCAGCTCCGTGTCGGAATCGCTTCGTGCGATGCGCATCAGCTCGTCGATCGCGGCCTCGTCCTCCCGCTGCGAAAGCACGAAGATCGCGTGCTCGCGCAGGTCCTGTTCATCAGCGTCGCGGTAGACGCGGACGAGATCCGCGGTGGGCGTCTCGTCGCGCTGGCCTGCCCAGAAGATCGCCTTCTTGCGCAGCTCGAATGGCTCCCGCGGGTCCAGCGCGCGCTCGATCAGCCAGCGTCCCCCCGCGCCTTCGTCTTCCTGCATGCCCTGGATGATCGCTTCCTTCACGTCGTGGTCATCGAGACGCGGGTAGAGATTCCGCAGATACGCGAACTCCGACTCCGGCGTGTCACCGCCATGCGTCAGCGAGAAGATGGCATGCGACCGCACGCGGCTCGCCTCGTTCGCGTTCTCGATCATCGTGTGCAGGGTGCGGCGCGCGCTCTCGCTCCCATTCTGGCCGAGCCAAAACGCCGCGTCGTGCCTCGTGCCGACACTCCCGGTGCGCGCGAGGTCGATCAACGCCGGAACGCCGATGTCGCCGTCCAGCGTGTTGAGCGCCGCCATCGCCGCGCTGCCGAGTCCTTTCTTTCTTCCCTTGCGGCTCCCTCCATCGTCCGCGTCGTCGCGCGCGAACTGGACGAGCGCGGGGATGACCGTCTCGTCGCCGAGCTGCCCGAGCCACAGTATCGCCTGGCTACGCGTGTGCTCCGTGCGCTGTGGATCCCGTGCGAGCGCGAGCAGCGGCTGGATGACCGGTGCGTCGTTAGGGAGCACCGCCGGGAGGAGCAGGCGATCCTTGCCTGACGCTGACTCCAGCCGCGGCACGAGCGAGAAGAAGTACGACGACGCCTCGTTGGGCGGCACATCACCGAGATCCGTTGCGCGCGACTCACTGGCGGGCCACGAGCCGCCGACCTGGGTTTGCACCCGCGTCACCTGGCCGTCCGACACGGTGAGCGTGACCCGGAGGGGGCCGGGATCGCAGTCGCTGCTGTTCCAGTGTCCTCCAATCGATTGGAAGTTGCGAGCGAAGATCGCACTCCTATAACCGACGAGGTCACGACCGTTGCCGCACACGCCCACCCGGGGCTCGATCTGCATTCGCACCACGCCATCGGGAGCGTTGGCGACGCGGGACGTGAGAGACTGGGCGCTAAGCGCGCTAAAGGCGCTGAAGGCGCTGAGGGCGATGAAGGTTCGCATGGCGATCACGGCTGGTTGAGAATGTCGATGAGAATCTGCTTGACGCGCGGGTCGTTCTTCTGGCCGAGCCAGAACAACGCCTTCTTGCGCATCTCGCGATCGGAGTCCCTCTGCGCGATCTCGATGAGCTTGTCCGTCGCGGCGCGATCACGCGACTCCGACATCACCCAGATGAGCTTCTCCTTCACCTCCGGGTCCGACAGCCGATCGTAGACCGTCACGAGCTCGCTTCCCGCGATGCCGGCCTGGCCGGCGGTCCAGAGCGCGTGTCCGCGCAGATCCGCGCTGTTCTTTTCGTCGAGAGCGATTTCGAGCAGCCAGCGGTCGTTCCCGAAGCCGCGCATCTGCGACAGCGAGAACAGGATCTTCTTGCCGAGGTCGTCGTTGTCTATCTTCCCGAAGAGCGAGCGCAAAAAGTCCGCGTTCTCCTGCGAGCGGCGCTGCCCAAGCCAGAAGATCGCCTGCTGGCGGACGTTCTCGGGCGTCTGCGCGCTTTCGGCCAGGCGTCGCAGCACCGCCGCCGCGCGAGCGGAGCCATGCTCGTGCAACGAGTGGATCGCCTTCTCGCGAAGCTCCATGTCGGGGGACGATGTGGCGATTCGCTCGAGGGCCTCCGCCGCTCGCTCCGTGCGGACCTGGCCCAGCCAGAACACCGCCTGAGCGCGCACGGAGCGGCTCGGATCGTTCTGTATGATGTCGAGAAGCAGCTCCTCCGTCTCGGATGACTGCTTCTGCGACAGGAGGAACACCGCCTTCTCGCGCAGCGAGACCGAGCATTCGTCGCGCTTCTGCAGCACTTGCTTGATGATTGGGAGCGCGCTCTCCGCGTCCATCTGGAGGAGGGCGTTCATCGCTGCCGCGCGAATCTCGGTGTCCTCGTCGTCGCGTGTGCACGGCCGGTTCTGTCCGGCGGCCCGCGTCACTGCCTCGGCCGATTCCACATCGCCCTGCTTGGCGAGCACGCCGCGGATGCGAATGGCGAGCTCCCTCCCGTCCGCGACCGTCGTCGCCCGCGGGAAGCGCCTTTGCTGCGTGTCCAGGATCTTGAGCGCTTCACGCAAGTTATCTTCGTCCCCGACGCGGTAGAGCGCGAAGGCGCGCCAGTACGGTGCGTCGGGTGCGTACTCCGAACGTGGATGCTTCTCGCTGATCTCGGCGAAGAGCCTTGCAGCACGGCGGAACTCACCCCGATTGATGGCTTCGCGACCCAAACGGTAGAGCGAGTCGGCTGGGTCCGCCTCAGCCCAGGGCTCCGGTGGCGTCTGCGCGAAGCCGGGCTCCAGCGCAACCACGAGGGACTCGAAGCGCGTGTCGCCCCCGATCGATTGATCGGTCACGCCCGGGAAGGTGGCGAGCAGGGCGATAGCGCTCGCGCCGACGAAAAGTTTGGTGATCATTGGTTAGGTCCTCAATCGCCTGACACAGCGTCCGCGCCGGGGACGCCGGCAGGAACCGCGGTGCGGATTCGTGGAAGTAGATCGCTCTGCTCGAGCGCGCCTTCGATGAGCGCGCGGTCGGTCGGGTCGAGCTCGGCGCCGGACAGCTGGATGATCTGCACCAGCACGAGCTCGAGATCGTTGAGTAATGCGCGGAGCTGCGGGTCTTCGCCGGCGGGTGAGTCGATGAGAAGGCGCGTGCTGCCGAGGACTTGCCGTCCCCAGCTTCCCAGCTGCTCGGTGCCCACGGGACTTCGCGGACTGGTGCGAAACGCCGTGAGCAGCGCTTCGGCCTGCGTCAGCGTTTGCGCGGCTGCCATGCGGTAGAGGCGTGCGGGTTCGCTGGGGTCGGAAGGGGTCTCGGTAACCGCGACAACCGGCGCGGTTGGAGCATCGACGCTTCGGAGCGCGACGCGATCGATCGCGACACCGAGCAGCAGCGCGGCGGCGATCGCCGATATCAGAAACCATGGCTTGCGACGCGGGGGCGTGGCGACGGTCCTGCGCGCCGCCTGAATCGCCGCCCACATCTCGAGACGCGGCGCGGCATTCGGCGCGTTCAGCGTCGGCGCCGTCTTCCGAATCCATGCATCGAACGCCGGATCCTCGTCAGGCACGACGTCGGCGTCCGGTCCAAAGTCGGGACCGGCGCCCTCGTCGAAGTCATAGCGATCGTCATTCATGTCATTTCTCATCGTTCCCATTCCTCCGCGAACATCGCGAGTGCGACGCGAAGCTTGCCGCGGGCCCGCGAGAGTTGCGCCTTCGACGTTCCTACATTCACTCCGAGCGCCGCCGCGATTTCCTGGTGCGTGTAGCCTTCGGCGTCATGCATCATGAACACCGCCCGACACCCCGGCGGCAGGTCGTTCACCGCTTCCATCACTTTCTCCCGCAGCAGCGGGTCCGAGCGCGGGCCCGATGCGGCAAGCGCGGTCGCGTCGTCGAGCGGTGCGTTCCGCGCCCATTCGCGCTTGCGTCGTCTGATCTCGTTGAGCGACAGCGAAACCGCGATCGCATGCAGCCACGTTCCAAATGCGGAGTCTCCCCGAAATCCATCGAGCGACGCGAAGGCCTTGACGAAGACGTTCTGCGTGACATCACGCGCGAGGTGCTCGGCTCCGGTCAACCGAAAGGTGAGCCGGTAGATCTGCTCCACGTGCGCGTCGTACAAGGCACGGTGCGCGGATGCGTCCCCCCGGCGCGCGCGCTCGATGAGCGCGCGCTGGTCCGCGAGCTGGTGCGCTCGCTCCGGTGCCAGGGTGCTATCCATCTCCATGTCTCGCTCGTGGGACAACGGGATGCGAAATATGGTTGACTCGGGACACAGCAGAGGCGCTAAAGGCGCTAGAGGCGCTAGAGGCGCTAAAGGCGCTGCCCGGACCCTTCGGGCCGCACCTGAAACCTCGTCTCGTCGGTTTGCGTAGTGCTTGGTGAGTCATTCCTACGCGTGAGTCGGAGGACGTACATGAAAGTGCTCTGGACGCTTCTGAAGGTCGTGATCGCACTCCTGGTCGTGGTTCCCGTCTCGATCATTGTGCTCGCGACCGCGCTCGGAATCCTCGGCGCGCTGGTCGGCCTCGCCGTGCTGGCGCTGAAACTCGCCGTCTTCGGATTGATCGGCTGGGCTGCGTTCCGGCTCATCGGGCATCTCGTGTGCGGACCGACTCGCGCGAGGAGAAAGAGCCCGATCGCCGAGCTGCCGATGGCCCCGGTCGATCCGCACTACGAAGCGGCCATGCGGGAGCTGGACCGAGATCTCGGCCACGTAGCGCGCTAAACGTCGCGACACTCCCGGCACGGACGAACGCAAAAGCGGCCACCTCATACGGTGGCCGCTTTTTCATAGCGTGCGCTTCTATGGCCGCGACGGCGAATTCACTTCCTTCCGCTATCCCGCGCGTAGTCGAGGCCTACCACGCCACTCGGATACGGCGTGGCCGAGATCAGCTTGAACTTCGCGTGCGCCCCTTCCGGGAGTACACGCTTGCCACCGCCCAGCGTGATGGGATAGACGAGCAGGCGCAGCTCATCGACGAGGTCGTTTTCGATCAGCGTGTGAACGAGCTGGCTGCTGCCGTCGGTGAAGATGCTCTTCCCCGACTCCTTCTTGAGCTGACGCACCGACTCCACGACGTTGTCGCGAATGATGGTCGTGTCGCGCCAGACCGGCTTCTTGAGCGTCTTCGAGACCACGTATTTCTTCGCGCCGGCGAAGGGGTCCTGCTCCGGATTCGGCTCGAACGCTTCACCGTGGATGACGTAGGTGCGACGGCCCAGCAGAAGGGTATCGACGTCTTTCAACAGATTGCCGAAGCGCTCGCCGATGGCGTCGTGCCAGTAGGGGATCGTCCAGCCGCCGTGCTTGAACCCTCCATCGGTATCCTCGTCCTTTCCGCCCGGTGCCTGCATCACACCGTCGAGAGTCACGAACTCGGAAACAATCAGCTTTCTCATGAAGCCTCTCTAAACGAAGTATTTGCGCCTGCCCCTGTACAAGAACGTCGAGTAAAGGGCGGCGAAATCGACAAGCACGCCGAAATCCGCCTTCCGTTCTGGCGCCGCGGCCGGCAGCGGTGTAATTCGACGATGGCGATCAACCGCGCGCGAGGCCCGATGGCGACGAAAATCGATGCGGCTCAGGAGTTTCTCGCCACCTATCCAGTGGCGGTGAAGGACATCGCGCTCTCCCTCCGTTCCCTGATAACGAAAGCGATCCCCGAAGCAGAGGAGACCGTCGATCGGTCCGGGCGGGTCATAGGTTACAACGTTGGTGCGGGCTACGCCGGCCTCGTCTGCACCATCATCCCGAGCAAGTCTGGCGTGAAGCTCGGCCTGGTGGGTGGGGCCGATCTTGCCGATCCCCATCATCTCATGGAGGGAAAAGGCAAGCGGCATAGGTACGTTCAGTTCAACGCGAAGTCGGATCTGGAACGGCCGGGTGTGAGCGACCTCATCGTCTCCGCCAAGGCCGCTGCCGTGTCAAGAGCTCGCAGCTGACCGGATCGCTTGTCATCATCGGGCGGTCGCCACGGTGAAGTGCAGGTCTCTCACTCCGACGGGCCCGCTCTCCACGACCTTCATCCCTGACGCGCTCAGCAACTCGATCACGCTGTCGAGGGTGAGATGACCGCGCCGGTGGAGGTGACTGATAATTCCCTTGCGGTGTCGGCCTGGCATTCCAAAGTCCACGGCGAGCACGCGTCCGCCGGGTTTGAGAACGCGGCGAAACTCTCGCGCACTCTGTTCGCGCGTCGCCCGAGGAAGGTGGTGCAGCATGAGCGTGCTGAGCACGACGTCGAGCTGGCGATCGGCGAAGGGAAGCGCCTCGACGACTGCGGTGCGGAAGGTGACGTCGATGCCCGCCTTGTTCGCCTTGCGGGTGGCGCGGGCAATCATCTCCGGCGACGCGTCGATGCCGTGGACGATGCCAGTTGGCCCCACACGCCGTTTGGCGGCGATGGCGAGTGTTCCCGTCCCGCAGCCGACGTCGAGCACCGACTCCCCCGGCTGGAGGCGCGCGAGATCCACGAGTCGTTCACGGAACGGGCGCTCCCGGCCGAGGGTGAGCAGCCATACCATCAGGTCATAGAAGCGCGCGGACGAGCGCATCACCTGGCCTTTGGTGGCTGGTGCGGCGCTGTCGCTAGTCGTCGTCACTCGTTGCCTCGCAGGGTCATCGTATCGTAGTGTAGCCACGACCAGACACGTCCGCATCCTATCGTGAAGCTCGCTGCGCTCGTTCACACCTCCAACATCGTCGCGGCCGCGTCCGGACGGCTGGAGAAGACCTCGAGGCTTGCTGCTTTCCTTAAGGAGCTGACAGCCGACGAAGTTCCGATCGCGATCGGATTCTTCATCGGCTGGCCGCGGCAGGGAAAGATTGGCGTCGGATGGGCGTCGGTGGCCGATGCGAGCGCCAGCGAACCCGCGATGGCGCCGATGCTCGAGCTGATCGATGTCGATCGCACATTCGCCGCACTGCAGACCGTAAAAGGGAAGGGATCGGCCGCCGAGCGGGCGCGTCTCGTCCGGGACCTGTTCGTGCGGGCCACGCCTGACGAGCAGCGATTCCTCTCGGCGCTCGTGATCGGTGAGGTGCGGCAGGGCGCGCTCGAGGGAGTGATGCTGGACGCGGTCGCGAAGGCCGCAGACGTTCCCGCCGCTCGTCTCCGGCGTGCGGTGATGCTGGCCGGCGACCTGGGTGTGGTCGCGGGAGCCGTATGCAGCGGAGGCGAAGCGGCACTGACGGCGCTCGCAGGCTACAAGATCGAGCTCTTTCGTCCGGTGCAGCCGATGCTCGCCGACTCGGCGGACGATGTGGAAGAAGCGTTAGGCATGAGCGGCGATGCGACGGTGGAATGGAAGCTGGACGGGGCGCGGATCCAGGTGCATCGCGCGGGCGATCGCGTGGCGGTGTACACGCGCAACCTGAACGACGTGACGACCCGAGTGCCGGAGGTGGTGGAGGCGGTGCTCGCGCTCGAGGCGAACGAGCTGATTCTGGACGGCGAGGTCATCGCGCTCGCGGCGAGCGGGCAGGCCGCTCTCTTTTCAGGACACGATGCAGCGCTTTGGCCGGAAGCTCAACGTCGAGACGTTGCGCACTCAGCTGCCGTTGACGCCATTCTTCTTCGACGTGCTGCTCCACGACGGCGAGGAGGTGCTCGATCGGCCGCTGTCGTCGCGGTTGGAGCTACTCGAGGCGATCGTCCCCGCCGCCTATCGAGCGCCTCGTCTTGTTGGTGCATCCGTCGAGGCGGCGAAGCGTTTTCAGGCGGACACGCTCGAGCGGGGGCACGAGGGCGTGATGGTGAAGTCGCTCGCGGCGCCGTACGCCGCCGGACGGCGCGGCTCGGCGTGGATCAAGGTGAAGACCGCGAAGACCCTGGATCTGGTAGTGCTCGCGGTCGAGTGGGGCTCGGGGCGGCGCGAGGGATGGTTGAGCAATCTGCACCTTGGCGCGCGCGATCCGGCAACGGGCGGCTTCGTCATGCTCGGCAAGACGTTCAAGGGGATGACCGACCAGCTGCTCGAGTGGCAGACGAAAGAGCTGCTCGCGCGCGAGACGCGTCGCGACGGGCACGTTGTGTATGTCCGGCCGGAGCTCGTCGTCGAGATCGCGTTCAACGAGGTGCAGCGGAGCACGCAGTATCCGGGCGGGGTCGCGCTGAGGTTCGCGCGGGTGAAGGGATATCGGCCGGACAAGCGAGCGAGCGAGGCCGATACGATCGACGCCGTGCGCGCGTTCGCCCCGCAGTAAGCTCAGCCGTCGCCCGTCGGCGTGACGGTGCGGCCCTCGACCATGAGCATGGCGGTACGAACGGGAGCCCGTGTCCGGTGCACCACCCCTTTTGGTATGGTGAACCCTTGCTTCGGCAGGAGCTCCACGCTGCGGTCCTCCAGGTCGATGATCAGCCGGCCGTCGACCACGAAGAAGAACTCATCTTCGTTGTCATGCTTGTGCCAGTGGAACTCGCCCTGGACGACGCCGAGCCTCACGACGCAGTCGTTCACTTCGCACAAGCTTTGATTGAACCATTCCTCCGTCACGCTCTGGCGAATCCTGTCGACATCGATGAGCGACAGGAATCCGAACGCGACGTTCGAGTCAATGGTGTAGCGCGTGGGAGTCGTCATTGGATCAGTCCTGTATCGAAACGTAGGCGCGCACGGGGAACGTCCCCATGCCTTTGACCTTCACCGGTACGGCTGAGAAGCGCCCACCATCGTCGGGTACCGCCGCCAGTCCGCGCATGTGCTCGCAGATGGGGATCTCGCGGCCGAGCAGGATCGTGTGCACGGGACGCTCTCCGGTGGACGTACTGTCGATGTTGAAAGAATCGATCCCCACCAGCGCGGCGCCGGCCTTCACGAGCCACTCCGCCGCGCGGGCGGTCAGGTGTGGATGGCCCTCGAAGTACGCGTCGGTGCGGAAGTGGCGATCCCAGCTGGTGTGAAAGAGGACCGCGCGTCCTTTCACCTTCGTGGCGGGAAGAGGGACTTCATCAATGGATGTCATTGTCGGCCGAACGCGCACGACGAGACAGTCCAGCTCCGCAACCGACTCCAGCGGCAGCTCGGCGAGATCCTTTCCGTTCTCGTACCGATGAAAGGGGCTGTCCACGTACGTCCCTGTATTCGCGATCATTCTCGATCTTCCCGATCTGAAACTCGGTTCCCGCCGCGTACCTCTGTCGTGACGCTTCGCGACTCATCCAGTCGCAGATCACCGGCGCCGGGAAGCCCTTGTAGGTGATCATCCCGTGCTCGACAACGTGACTGACATTGATCAGTCGTCTCATGACTGGATAGGTAGCGGGTTAGGCGAGGCGCAGCGGCTGCGCCTTGTCGCCCGATCGTTCCTCGAGCAGCGCACCCGATAACAGGGCAACGAACGCGTTCTCGAAGCGCGGGTGAAGGCCGCCGATCCGCCGGGCCGCGCTCCACCGACGTCGTGCGCCGGGCGCATCGAGGGGAATGCCGACGAGCTCCCCGGACGCGATCTGGGGCGCGACGGCCCACCGCGCCAGGATCGAGATGCCGAGGTTGGCGCGTACCAGCTCAAGGATTGCCTCGGTGAGTGGCACCCGAGACAGCTTGGTGGGCGCGACGGCGTTAGGCCCCAGGATGTGACGCTGCACGAAGCTCTCCGATGGGGAAATGTCGTACAGGATGAGGTGCTGCCCACTCAACTCGCTGGGATGCACGAGAGCCGCCTTGGCCAAGGGGTGGCTCGGCGACATCACGGCCACGAGATCATTGTCGAACAGGAACGTGTACTGGAGCGATCCGGCATTGATGTGATCGTAGACGATCGCCACGTCGACGCGGGCGTCGCTCACCGCCTCGTGCGGCGACCGCGTCGCTTCGGGCACAATGTGAATCGTGACGTCGGGCCACTCCTTGGCGAAGTCGGCGATGATGCGCGGCAGCCAGTGGTAGCAGGTGTAGCATTGCGTCGTGATCCTGATGGTGCCCGCGGCCGACGCATGGTCGCCGGCGCGGAACGCCGTCTCCATCTGATCCAGATCGGCAAGCACCCGCTGGGCGACCGCAAGGAGCGACGAGCCGGCATTGGTTGGCACCATGCGCCGATCCTCTCGCCGAAAGAGGGGAGTGCGGAGCCGAGTCTCGAGATCGCGGAGCTGATGGCTGAGCGCGGACGGTGTGAGGTGCAGCCGCCGGGCGGCGCGCGCGAGCGTGCCGGTGTCGACGATCGCGACGACGAGACGAAGGTGCCGGATTTCAATGTTCACGTGGGCTCCAGCGGAGGCGTGAAAGCAAAGCCAACGGCATTTTACCGCAGAGGTCGCAGAGAACGCAGAGGCAACTTCAACTGGCAGAGGCTTTTCAAAAGCATTTGCGGTTGACGTTCCTCTGCGTCCTCTGCGACCTCTGCGGTAAGAAAACATGGGGGATACCAACCCAGCCCACCCATTGAAATCGCACAGCCTAGAGTTGAACGAATTTCACTGCCCTTCGCGAGCGAATGGAGCCAAGTTTTGGTTCCCACCAACCCTATGCCACAATGTCGACGACGGCTGAATATCGAGTAAAAAGCCCGCTGCGCGAGGCGTACGAGGATTCGCGCCTTCTGGCTGACGTCGCTGAGCGTGCGACGCGCTATCTCAGCGGGATCGATGAGCGGCGAGTGTTCCCCTCGCGTGACGCGCTCGCGCCGCTGAGCGCCTTCGACGTTCCCCTCCAGGAGCATCCGATCGCGCCAGAGGAGATCGTGGACGAGCTGGACCGGCTTGCCTCGCCGGCGACGACGGCGATCGCCGGACCACGGTTTTTCGGTTTCGTCAACGGGTCGGGGTTGCCAGCGGCAGTTGCCGCCAACTGGCTGTCGACGGCGTGGGCGCAGCATGGCGGGTTCTGGGTGCTGGGGCCAGCGGGGACGAAGATCGAGCAGGTCGCGCTCCGGTGGACGATCGAGCTGCTTGGCCTTCCACCGGAAAGCGCCGGCGCCTTCGTCACCGGGACGACAATGGCGCACGTCGCGGGGCTCGCCGCTGCGCGGTCGTCGCTGCTCGCGCGGGTGGGATGGGACGTCGAGGCCGACGGGCTGTTCGGTGCGCCGCCGATCACGGTCATCGTTGGTGCCGAGGCGCACCCGTCGTTGTTCAAGGCGCTCGGGATCATTGGGCTGGGGCGCGACCGGGTGGTGACGGTGCCGGCGGACTCGCAGGGGCGCATGCGCGCCGACTCGCTGCCGGAGATTGCCGGTCCCACCATCGTGTGCTTGCAGGCGGGGAACGTGAATACCGGTGCGTTCGATCCGTTCCGCGAGATCGCGGTGCGCGTGAAGGAATCCCGGGCGCCGACGTGGATTCACGTCGATGGGGCCTTCGGTCTGTGGGCCCGGGTTGCGCCGGCGCGCGCTCACCTCGCCGATGGAATCGATCTCGCCGACTCCTGGGCTACGGACGGGCACAAGTGGTTGAATACGCCGTACGACTGTGGCATTGCGATCGTGAGGGAAGGGGAGGCGCTGCGGCGGGCGATGTCCACGAGCGCGGCGTACCTGCCCAGCGGGACGGAGTTCGCGAATCTCTCCGACTACACGCCTGAGATGTCGCGTCGGCCTCGCGGCGTCGACGTGTGGGCGGTGCTCCGGTCGTTAGGTCGCTCGGGGCTGGCCGATCTCGTCGAGCGCAACTGTCGCCAGGCGCGCCGATTCGCCGATGCGTTCACGGCCGCGGGGTTTCCGGTGTTGAATGACGTCGTGCTGAACCAGGTGCTCGTCTCGTTTGGCGATCCCGAGCGCACGCGGAAGGTGATCGCGGCGATTCAGGAGGATGGCACCTGCTGGTGCGGCGTCACGGTGTGGCAGGGGAAGACCGCGATGCGCGTGAGCGTGATCTCGTGGGCGACGACCGAGGCTGATGTCGACAGGTCGGTCGAGGCGATCCTTCGCATCGCGAGGCGCACATCGTAGGCGCGGGGCGGCCACGCCTGGCCAGGGTGGGGCTCGTCGGCGGACTGGGCCCTGAGTCGACTCTCGACTACTACCGGCGCCTCATCTACGAGTGGCGGCGCGAGGAACCGCTCTCGTCACCGTCGATCGTCATCGATAGCCTGGACGACAAGGTTGCGATGCGTCTGGTGGAGCACGACCGCCCGGCATTGACCGAGTACATCCTCGAGTCGCTGCATCGCCTGCACGGGGCTGGCGTGAGCTTCGGGGCGATTACGTCGAATACGACTCACCTCGTGTTCGACAAGGTTGCCAAGCGCTCTCCCATCCCGCTCGTCAATATCGTCGACGTGTGCATTGAGGAGGCTCGACGCCTGGGCCTGAAGCGGCTGGGCATTCTCGGAACGCGGTGGCTCATGCAGGCGCGGCTCTATCCAGAGGCGGCACAGCGGCATGGCATTGAGATCGTCGTTCCCCCCGAGCGAGACCGCGACTGGATGCACGATCGCTATGTGAATGAGCTGGTGAAGGGTGACCTGCGGGACGAGACAAGGCGCGGTGTGATTGCGTTGGCTGAGCGCCTTCGCGATGCGAAGGGGATCGACGGCGTCATTCTGGGAGGGACGGAGCTTCCCTTGCTGATGCGCGATCCGACGATCGCCGACTTGCCGGTGCTCGATACCACGGGGCTGCACGTCGCGGCGATCATCGAGCGATTACGCGCGTAGCCGCGGAAGCCGCAACGCTCGGTGGATCAGATCAGCCTGGTCAGCCAGTGCATGATGTTGAGCGCCAGCTGGCGGTTGTCGTAACCGGGCGTCGTCATGCCGATCGACAGCCCGTCGAACCGCCTCAGCTGAGCGGTGAGCATGGCGGCCTCCCCAAGCACCACGATCCGGCCCTGACCGTGACTCAGCGCCAGCCCCTGCGCATACGATTCGGCCGGCGTGGGTGCTCCATACTTGACGTGCACGCGCACGTCACCGCCTTCGCGCTCCACGAGCGGCTCCGCCGGACGGGCAACGGCCGTGGCCGTTAGCCTGAGGAAGCCCACGCCGGATCGAGGTGCGGTCACTCCCTGGCCGGTGAATGTCAGAACGCGCTGAATCGTCTCGGATGGAGTGCGGCCGCGGGTGATGGGGTGCTCGACCACACCGCCATTCGACCTGGAATACACGATATGAGTCGGTTCGAACGATGGATCGTAGTTCGCTGTGTCTTCCACGACCCCCTTGGTCATGACGATGCCAAGGCGCTCGGCAAGCGTCTCGGCGGCGTCACCGAATGGGTAGTGATCGGTGATGAGCAGTAAGGCACCTCCGTCCGACACCCACTTCTGGATCGCCTCCACTTCCTGCGAAAGAAACGCCGCATCGTCGTTTCGCTCGTTCCTTCCCAGCGCTCCGGCAATCACGAGCACATCGATGCTCTGCAACGTCTCGGCGGTCACCGGATCTCTGCCGCGCACCACGCGGTAGCCGTCGGCTTCGAGCAGCTTCGTGAATGGCCGGTACGTCGACGCTGCCCGGTGGTGATTGTTGTGCGCCTCGTCGAACAGAACGCGAGGACCCTCGCTCGCGTACGCCGGATTCGCGACCTCTGCCCGGAAGTCTGGATCGGCGCGATCCCCACCCCGGCAGGCAACCGCGAGAAGGACCGCGGTCAACCCGAGGATGATCGAGCCACGAGCATGGCGTAGCGAGTCTGTCATGGCACGCTTCCCTTGTACTCGGTGTCGTCGCGGGTACGTTCGTGAGAGCTCAACGGTCCGGCGAGGTACGCATGCTCATCGTCCACGTTTTCATACACGTAAAGCCGGAAGCGGTGGATCGGTTCATCGCTGCTACTCGCGAGAACGCGCGTAACAGCGTCCGCGAGCCGGGGGTGGTGCGGTTCGACGTCATCCAGCAGGAGGACGACCCGACGCGCTTCGTTCTGGTCGAGGTCTACCGTACCCCGCAGGACCCGGCACGCCACAAGGAGACCGCGCACTACGCAGCGTGGCGCGATGTGGCAGAGTCGATGATGGCCGAGCCGCGTCGGAGTGTGAAGTACCGCGCGCTCTTTCCGGAGCCGGATGCGTGGGAGATGCCTCGGTGAATTTCGAGTTCGCGTCTCCGACGCGAATCCTCTTCGGCGAAAAGCGACTTCGCGAAGCCGGTGAGCTAGTGGCGAGCATGGGCTCGCGAGCGCTCGTCGCACAGGGGAGCTCGGATCGCGCCGCGCCTCTGGTGGAGATGTTGCGCGCGCGTGGTATTGCGACGACGGCGCTGCGCGTCTCGGGAGAGCCGACGATTTCGCTGATCGAGTGCGGCGTCGAGAGCGCGCGCGCCGAGCGATGCGATGTCGTAGTCGCGCTCGGCGGCGGGAGCGTCATCGATGCGGGGAAAGCGGTCGCTGCGCTGCTCACCAACTCCGCGCCGCTGCACCATTACCTCGAGGTCGTTGGCGAGGGACGACCGCTCACCAAACGGCCGGCTCCCTTCATCGCGATCCCGACCACCGCGGGAACCGGTGCAGAGGTCACGCGAAACGCCGTCCTGATGGTCGAGGAGGCGCGGGTAAAGGTGAGCCTTCGCAGCCCGCTCATGCTCCCCGCGGTCGCGCTGATCGATCCCGAGCTCACCTACACGCTTCCGCCAGCCGTTACCGCCAGCACCGGGCTCGATGCGTTGACGCAGTGTATCGAGCCATTCGTCACGCCGTACGCGAATCCGCTCAGCGACGCCGTTGCGCGTGAGGGGATGCGGCGGGCGGCGGGCGGCCTGCGTCGGGCCTACGCCGATGGCGGCAACGTGGAGGCGCGGCGCGATATGGCGGTTGCGAGCCTGTGCGGCGGCCTCGCGCTGGCGAACGCGAAGCTCGGCGCTGTCCACGGATTCGCGGCCCCGTTAGGTGGAATGTTTCCTATCCCGCATGGTGTCGCGTGTGCGCGCTTGCTCGCTCCGATCGTGGAGGCCAACGTGCGGGCCCTCGAGGCGCGCGCACCTGGATCTCCGGCGCTCGAGCGATACGAGGAGATCGCCCGAGTTCTTACGGGCGATGCGAACGCTCAAGCCGAGGACGGGGTAGCGTGGATGGGGGAGCTCGTCGAGGCGATGGCGATACCTCGGCTCGCGTCGTACGGCGTGACGGACGGTGACATTCTCCGGATCGTCGATCAGGCGCGCCGCGCCAGCAGCATGCAGGGGAATCCGATCACGCTCACCGACGATGAGCTGACAGAGGCGTTGAGCGTCGCGCTCTGAGTCGCAACGGTTCGAAGGAATTTCATGCAGGCCTCCCGCCCGCGCTCTAACGCTTCAAGGCACGCTCGCCCCCGGCCGCGTACCACGCAGCCAGTCCGCCGCGAACGTATTTCGCGTCGAACCCGCGCTCCCGGAGCCTCGCCGTGAGGTCACAGCCGACCGAGTATCCGTAGGCGCAGTACACCACGACGGGCGCGTCCGGCGAGAGCTCTCGAGACCACTCGTCGACGCGATCCGGGTCCCGCCACGTCGCTCCTTCCATCATGTCGCTGCTGCGGGAGAAATAGTGTTTGGGGCGTGCGTCGAGCACCTGGATGCGCTCCCCTCGTGCACGTTCCGCTGCCAGCTCCTCGACTGAGACCGACGGCACCGAATCATCCCGGCCCTGGCTTGCTTGCGTGTGTGCGCCATTGCCGCGTGCCGCCACCAGGCGGTCGCTGACCACGCTCCAGTCGATGTTGCGCATGAACGCGTCGATGTACGCGGAGGCGTTTGCGCCGAAATCGATGTGGTACGCGTGCTCGTACATGTCGAGCGCGAGCAGCGGGACCGCATTGATCATGGCGTGGCTGTGATCGAACGCGATCTGGTTATAGAGGCGCCGCTCTCCCCGTGCGTAGCACAACACGACCCACCCGGGGCCGCCGGTAAGGGCGTGGGCGAGTGCGACGAACTCGCGACGCCACGCGGCGACGCCGCCGAACTGCTCCTCCAACGCCGACGATACGACCTCCCCGATCTTCATGCCGGGCCCCGAGCCGGTGAAGACGACGCCACCGTCACCACCCAGGGCGCCGAAATACAACTCGTGGAGCACGACCGAGCCCAGCGCCGCGAGCTCCTCCTGCTTCATCGCCCGCAGCTGGTACGAGGGCGCAGCCTCGAAGTCGATGGTGGCCAGTGCCTCCTGAATGGCGTTCAGACACCGCACCGCGGCCCCATACTCGTTCTCGTAATGGCTGACGACCAGACGCTCCGACAGTCCGTTCAGCATCCACGGCCTGCAGGGGATCGGTATCAGCACGTGTGGCACGGGGTCACTCCAGTCTGCGCGTGTAACATCTATTGCACAGAGTAGCGACGGATGTTACACTCGTCAACACGCGCATGTCCTGGATCGTTTTCTCCTACTCCTTGCCGTCCGCCGGGCGGTCGAGCGCGCGGGTCGCCGTGTGGCGCCGTCTGCGCGCGTTGGGCGCCGTGTCCCCCAAAGGAAGCATTTACGTGCTCCCGGAGCGTGACGAGTGCGTCGAGGCCTTCCAATGGCTCGCGCAAGAAGTCGAACGGGCCAAGGGGGAGGCGCTGCTCATGCGCGTCGAGCGCTTCGAAGGGATGAGCGACGCCCAGCTCGTCGCGCTCTTCCAGGAGGCGCGACGGGAGGATTACGCGACGCTTGGCGAGCGCGTAACCGAGCTCGAGCAGACGCTCGCCCGATCGCGAAGGCGCGATCCGAAGGATGAGACGCCGCTGCGCGAGCTTCTGGCCAGGCTCAGGCAGGAGCACGGAGAGGTCGCGCGGATCGATTTCTTCGGATCTCGGGCGGGAGCGCTCCTCACTTCACGATTCGCGAAAATCGAAGAGGCGCTCGCGGCCCGCCGTCCGGAGCACGTGCGCGTGGCTCCCGTCTCACGCTCCTCGTTTCGCCACAAACGCTGGGTCACGCGACCCGACCCGTATGTCGACCGGTTGGCCTGTGCGTGGCTGATACGGCGGTTCATCAACGCGCACGCCGAGATCCGGTATTCGACTGCCCCCTTACCGGAGGAGGAGCCCTTCGACATGAGCGAAGGGCAGTTCAGTCATCTCGGCAACCTGTGCACGTTCGAGACGATGATCAGAGCGTTGGGCCTGGAGGACTCGGCCATGAACGCGGTCGCGGAGATCGTCCATGAAATCGACCTTCGCGACGGTCGGTATGTCCGTCCCGAGGTGCCGGGCGTCGAAGCCGTTCTTCGAGGGTGGGCGAAGCGTTCGGACGCCGACCGTGAAGCCCATGGCATCGCGCTGTTCGATGGGATCTACGAGGGGTTTTCCCAGGCTCTTTCTCGAAGCGGGTCGCGGAAGCGCCGCACGCGGGCGGCGCGGAGAGGGAAGTGATTGCCGCGCGAGGTCTCCATTCGCGGAGGTACCCATGCGGTGGATAACGCGAGAGCGTCCAAAGATCGACCGCGTCGCGTGTCCCTGGTTGATCCGCCGCTTCATCGATCGGGAGGCGGAGTTCCTGTTCGTGCCGGCGGCCGAGGTCACGCGAGTGGCCGCCGAGCGTGGTGCGATACCCTATGATGTCGAAGGGGTGGAGCTTTCACACGACGGCCCGCGGTGCAGCTTCGATGCGTTCCTCGTGAAGTACGCGCTCGACGACCCGGCGCTGGCGGTTGTGGCGACGATCGTGCGCGGCGCTGATACGGCACGGCTGGATCTCGCCCCGGAGTGCGCGGGGCTGTTGGCCATCTCGCTCGGCCTGTCCCAACTCTACGCAGACGACCACGAGCAGCTCCGGCACGGCTTCGTGGTGTACGACGCCCTGTACGCGTGGGCCACGAAGGCGCGCGAGGAGGTGCATACCTGGAACCCGCAGCGAGCTGCGCAGCGTTAGCGGTAAGCGTTGTACGCAGAACAGGCGTCGCTCCCAAGGAGGTTGCATGCCAGCGGTGAATCCGCTGACCGGTTTACAGGTGGGCCTCGTGTCGCTGAAAGAAGTTCTCGCTCAGCCCGGCCTCGAGTTCCTGAAGGGGATGGGGGAAGGACGCTATCCGCTGCCGCCGATGGCGGCGGTGATACCGATTGCGCCTGTCGAGGTCGAGGTTGGGCGGATTCTCTTCCGCGCCCTGCCTGACGAGCGATTCTACAATCCCATCGGGTCCATTCACGGCGGCTACGCCTCGACGCTACTCGACACCGCCATGGGCTGTGCGGTTCACTCGACGCTCAAGGCGGGGGAAGGCTACACGAGCCTCGAGATCAAGATCGCGTTTCACAAGCCCATCACTCACCGAACGGGTGAAGTGAGGATCGAGGGGAAGGTCCTTTCGCGTGGTGGGCGCATCGCGTCGGCAGAAGGTCGTCTCACTGACTCGAACGGTGACCTGCTCGCCTCCGGCACGACGACGTGCTTGATCTTTCCCGTGGCGCAGTCCGACGGCGGCTGACACGGGCCGCAGCTACGGCACCGGCTCAGCCAGCATGGCGTCGAGATCCGCGCGGGCCATCCATCGCTGACCCCGCATTACGCCTGCAATGCGGCGGGTGTTGGTGATGTCCTTCAGAGGATCGGCATCGAGCAGGAGCAGATCGGCATCCTGGCCCACGACGATTGTGCCTCGCCTCGGTTCTCCCAGGAACTCCGCCGCATTCGCGGTCGCCGCGCGCAGCGCCTCGTAAGGCGTGAGCCCTGCCGCCACGAGATCGGCGAGCTCGTCGTGCGTCGAGAAGCCGGGCACGACGCCCGTGTTCATCGCGTCCGTTCCGACGAGCATCCGCACGCCGCGCGCGCGAAACTCGCGCACGAAGTGCTCGAGCAAGCGGTATCGCATCATGATGGGCTCGTACCTGCTGGGAGCCATCCGATTGGTGTAGGGATTCGTGGCCGGCCCCCAGCCGATCTGATTCCCGCGCGGGAGGTATCGGATCTCCGGTTGGCGGAGGAACGCATCGAGATCGCGCACCATTCGCGCGATCGCCTTGTACCCGGTGAGGTTCGGCATGAGCCAGATCCCCGCCCGTGCCGTCTCGCGCGCAAGCTCGGGAATGCGCGCTTCCACGTGCGGCAGCGACGAATCCGTCGAGCGGTTGAACCGATCGTAGAGGAACTCTTCGCCGTGCACGAGAGCGTACTGCTTCTCCTCGAACAATGCCTCAATGCCGAGATTGCGGGGTGCATGCCCGATGACGCGAATGCCTTCGCGCCGTGCGACGGCGTTGAGGCGAGCATACGCGTCGCGCGAAAGGTCGCCGTGCAGCTTGACGAAGTCGTAGCCCGCGCGCCGCTGCTCGACCACCGCCCGCTCCACCTCATCCGGGGTCGTGAAGAACGGCTCGTTGATATAGGGGCCCACGGTGTAGACGTGCGGCCCCAGGATCGGCCCCGCCGCCACGTTCGCCTTCAGCTCGAGCATCTGCGGCGTGCCGCGGAGGTTGAGCACCGTCGTCACGCCGTTCACCAGGAACAACTTCAGCAAATGGGCGTGGTGGTCAACGGGGTTGTAGTTCAGGTGCACGTGCAGGTCGGCCAGTCCGGGCACGAGGTACTTGCCCGTGCCGTCGATGGCGACCGCTCCCGGCGGAACGGTTACTTGCTCGACGCTACCGAGGCGCGTGATCCGCCCGTTCTCGATGAGGACGGTCTGCCGCGCGAGCACGCGCTCGACATCCATCGGCAGAACGTTGACGTTCACGATCGCCGTCGGGCGCGGAGGCTGCTGGCCGGCAGCAATGCCGGGGGCCGCGATGGTCCAGACGGCGGCGACGAGGGCGATGACGCCGATGATCGGTCTCATTCTGGGCCAATGTGAGACCGGTGGCAGGAGCGGGCAACGATGGAGGGACGATCTGGCCGCGCAGTGGGACCGGTCGTCCGCGGCAGTGGAGAGTGGAGAGTAGGGAGTGAAGAGTGAGAAATTCGTATCACTCCTCACTCTCCACTCTCCACTCTCCACTCTCACTCTCCACTCGCCTATGCTAAACTGGACGGAGCCACCGCCCATTTCTGGCAACGCCAACATGCGAGAGGTCGCACATTAGTGCATCGAGACACAGCCATCCTCCACGCGGGCTACCGCGGTCCCGAGCTCGAGGGTCCATTCTCTAGGTGGGCCGCAATTTTCATCCACGTACACGGCGCGCGGGGATCCCGCCGGACACGCGCTCACGTACGGCCGCTTCCAGAATCCAACGTGGACGGCGTGGGAAACGGCGCTCGGCGTCCTCGAAGGAGGGCATTCGGTCGCGTTCGCCTCGGGGATGGCCGCTATGAGCGCCATTTTTGGCACGACGCTCGCGGCCGGTGATGCCATCGTTCTGCCCTCCGATTGCTACTACACCACCCGGCTGCTCGCATCCAGCTGGCTCGAGAAGCTCGGCGTCGAGGTTCGATTGGCGCCTACGCGCGACAATGCACAGGCAGATCGGCTCCAGGGTGCGAAGCTGCTTCTGATCGAGACACCGACCAATCCACAGCTCGATGTCTGCGACATCCGCGTGCTGGTTGAAGCGGCGAAGGCCGAGGGCGTGCAGGTTGTCGTCGATAACACCACCGCCACCGCGTACCTTCAGCAACCGCTCGACCTTGGCGCTACCTGCGTGGTCGCCTCGGACACGAAAGCATTGACCGGTCATAGCGATCTCGTGTTAGGCCATGTCGCTACCCGCGACGCCGAGAAGGCGACCGCGCTGCGGACCTGGCGAACGCAGCATGGGGCGGTTCCGGGACCGATGGAGGTGTGGCTCGCGCATTGCTCGCTCGCGACGCTGCCGTTGCGCTTGACGCAGCAGTGCGGCTCAGCGCAGCAGCTGGCCAACTTTCTCTCGATGCGGTCCGACGTCGAGGACGTGTACTATCCGGGCTTGCCGAAGCATCCTGGGCACGCGATCGCGCGCGAGCAAATGCTGGCGTTCGGGTCCGTGGTGAGCTTCGACCTCGGCACGCGCGAGCGTGCAGAGACGTTCTTGAGCGCGCTCACGCTCGTACGAGAAGCGACGAGCTTCGGCGGCGTACACTCGAGCGCCGAGCGGCGCGCGCGGTGGGGAGGTGACGCGATCAGCGAGGGGTTCGTGCGGTTCAGCGTGGGATGTGAGTACACGGAGGATCTCATCAGCGACGTCGCGAGCGCGCTCGACCGCAGCGGTAGCTAACGCCGGGCGCTACGGGGCCGCCGCACGCGCGGCAGGGCGTGTGCGCATGTAATGCAGCGTCATTGCCGTCAACGCCTTTACGCCGAGGTCGAGCCCGCTGTCATCGATGTAGAAATCAGGCGTGTGATGATCGGCGGCGTCCTCTTCCTTGACGTTGGCCGGACGCCCACCGAGCTGGATGTAGAAGCTCGGCACCTTCTGCGCGATGAAGGAGAAGTCCTCGGCTCCCGTCTCCGCGGGAACGAGCCGCACCCGGCCCGGGCCGGCCACCGATTCAAGCACCGGTACCATCGCAGCCGTTAGCGCTTCGTTGTTGAAGGTGACCGGATACTCGGTCGTGACCGGGATCTGCACCTCGGCGGTCGCGCCCATGCTCTCCGCGACCGAGGTGGCGATCTGCCTAACGCGGTCGTGAATCCGTGTCCGATCCTCTGGCGTCAGGGCGCGGATCGTCCCGATCATCTCCGCCTGCTCGGGGATGATGTTCGCGCGGACTCCGGCCTGAATCTTCCCGACTGTGACCACGGCCGCGTTCGAGGTGAGCTCCATCCCCCGGCTCACGATGGTCTGGAGCGCGGTGATGATGTGCGCCGACGTGACGATGGGATCGACGCCGTTCCAGGGATATCCGCCGTGGGTCTGCTTTCCTTTCACGGTGATGCGAAAATCGTCCGAGCTCGCGTACGTGCCTCCGGGCTTGTAGTAGATCCCATTCACCTCCTGCTTGGACGAGATGTGGAGGGCGAAGGCAGCATCGACAGTCGGATTGGCGAGCACTCCCTCCTTCACCATCAGCTTCGCGCCGCCTTCCTCTCCCTGCGGCGGACCTTCCTCAGCCGGCTGGAAGACGAATTTCACCGTCCCCGGAAGCTCGTTCTTCATCGACGCCAGCACTTCGGCGACCCCCATCAGGATGGCGACGTGGGTGTCGTGCCCGCAGGCGTGCATCACTCCCACTTCCGCGCCGTTGTACGTCGCCTTCGCCTTCGATGCGAATGGGAGGTTGACGCGCTCGGTCACCGGAAGCGCATCCATGTCGGCGCGGAGAAGCACGACCGGTCCCGGCCGCCCACCGCGCAATAGTCCGACGACGCCGGTGTGTGCGACGCCCGTCTGCACCTCGATCCCGAGCGCACGCAGGTGATCGGCCACCAGCTTGGCGGTGCGGACCTCTCGGTTGCCGAGCTCCGGGTGCTGGTGAATGTCACGCCGCCAGGCGACGACCTTGGGCTCGATCGCCGTGATGCGCGCCTGCAGCTGGCTGCTCAGCGGGGATTGTGCCTGCGTCGGCGTGGCGAGAGCGGCGGTTAGTGCCGCGAGAGGAAGAAGGATTGCCGCCGCGAGCCTGATCATCGCCTACCTCCGTATGAGTGCCACTGTACCGCTACGGCGATGATGGCACGCGCGCCGGTTGCCGGCAATCCAGGCCGCCTATCCGAATGAGGTTGCTCCAAATGATTCGTTCGTCTCGAACCCGCCACCTGCGGATCAAAGTCCGTTGCAACGCGGCAAACCCGGTCCCCGTAATTAGGTGACGAACACTAGAGACTACTCCGGTGTGGTGGGGCTCTCCCGCTTAACAAGGCCTATTTCAGAATGCGTCCTATTCCTGGTGGCGTCCGTGTTCTCGCGATGCTCAGCCTTGCCTTGGGCTGGGTCATAGTGCCGCTCCCGGCAAAGGCCCAGGTTGGCTCGACCACCGACATCATCCTCGGCCGCGTCACCGGCCCCGACTCTCTCCCGCTCGAGAACGCCCGCGTCGAAGTCACCTCGGCTGAGTCGGGAATCACGCGGAACCGCCTGACGAACGCCAAAGGCCAATACTCCATCGTCTTCCCCGACGGCGGCGGCGCCTACACGCTCCGCGTCACCTACCTCGGGATGGCGCCGTTCCAGACCACCGTCCAGCGCCAGGCCGACGAAGACCGCCTCGTCGCCAACGTCCAAATGTCCCGCGCGCAGGCCCACGAGCTCGCCCCCGTCGTCGTCCGCGGCCAACAGCGACCCCAAGGCCCGCCACGACCAGAAGCCGGCAACACCGAACGCCTGCTCTCGTCAGGCCAGACGACGCGCATGCCCGTCGACGCCGGCAACCTCAACGACCTTGCCACGCTCGCGCCCGGCGTCATCGGCATCGCCGGCACCGACTCCACGCCGCAGGCCTTCTCCGTCGCCGGCCAGCCGTCCGACCAAAACAGCATCACCCTCGACGGGCTCTCCTTCGGCAGAAGCGAGATCCCGCAGGAAGCGCTGCGCAACACGCGCATCATCACCAGCACCTACGACGTCGGCCGCGGCCAGTTCACCGGTGGCATGATCGCCTCGACGACGCGCGGCGGCACCAACATGAAGCAGGGGGTCTTCAACTACTCGTTCCGCGATCCGTCGCTCGAGTTCGTCGATGAGGACGCGTCGTTCGGCAAATACCGGCAGAACCAGCTGTCGGGCGGCTTCGGCCTGCCGATCGTCAAGGACAAGGCTTTCGCGTTCGGTGCATTCACGATCTCGCGCCGCACGACCGACCTCATGTCGCTCCTCTCCGCCGACTCGGTCACGCTCCAGCGGTTAGGCACCGACCCCGCGCTCGTTGATCGCTTCCTCGTCGCCATGAACTCGCAGGGGATCCCGGCCACGCTTCCCGGCATCCCGCGCGACGCCCTCGTCGACCACGCCTCGACTCTCGTTCGCGCCGACTACCGGCTCACCGACTCTCACACGCTCATGGCGCGCGGCGACTTTCGCTGGTCCGCACAGGAAGCCACCCGCATCGGACCACTCGCCGTACCTAACAACGGCGGGGAAGGGGACAACACCGGCGGCGGGGGCATGCTCACGCTCACGTCGCAGCTCGGCTCTTTCATTAACGAGCTGCGCGCCTACCAGTCGGTCGACAATCGCGACACCGACCCTTACATCTCGATCCCGGACGGCCGTGTCGTGACGCGCGACACGATCACCGGCGGCATCACGACGCTTCAGTTCGGCGGCAACCCATCACTGCCGCAGGCCACGCGCACGATGCTTCGCGAGATCTCCGATGAGATCTCCTGGATCTCACCGGACGGCGCCCACCGCGTGAAGCTCGGCGGCCTGCTCAATCAGGAGCGGTCGAACGTCGGCCTCATCCCGAATCGCTACGGCACGTTCACCTTCAACAGCCTCGAGGACTTCGAGAACAACAACCCGGCCCAATTCACCCGCACGCTCAGCGCCGGCGACCGCAAGTCTGCATCCCAGAACGCCGCGCTCTACCTCGGCGACGCCTGGCGCAAGAGCTCGCGTCTCCAGCTCACGTATGGCGTGCGCCTCGAAGCATCGCGCTATCCCGAGGCCGCGACGTACAACCCGGCCGTCGAATCGGTGTTCGGACGTCGCACCGATCGATTCCCATCGGAGGTGCACGTCAGTCCACGCATCGGCTTTACCTGGATGCCCGGACTCGTCGAGAACCGCCAGGAGGGTCGGTTCCGCCCGGCGAACTTCACCATTCGCGGAGGGATCGGCGAGTTCCGCGGACGCGCGCCCTCGCACCTGTTCGGCCTCGCTCGTGAGGCGACCGGGCTTCAGAGTGGCGAGTTCCAGCTCGTCTGCATCGGGTCGTCGATACCGCTGCCGGACTGGGAGTCGTACGTGAGCGACCCCGGCTGGATCCCCACCGAGTGCACCGGCCCGGCGGCGCCGGAGCGCATTGCGAGGCCCAACGTCACGGTGTTCGATCCCGGCTTCGGGGCGCCGAGGGCGTGGCGTGGATCGTTAGGTGTGAGCCGGCGACTGCTGGATCAGCGCGTGAACGTTTCGCTCGACGCGTCGTTCGCGCGGGGCGTGAGTCAGATGGGGACGACCGACCTCAACCTCGTCCCAACGCCGGGATTCACGCTCGCCGAGGAAGGGAATCGGCCGGTGTTCGTGAGTCCAGCGGCCATCGACACCATGACCGGCGGTGTTCCGCTCCTCGCCTCGCGGGTCTACGAGACGTTCGGGTTCGTCAACGAGCTCACATCGAAGCTCAAGTCGGACACGCGCCAGCTCACCCTTGGCGTGAATGGATTCTTCACGCGCCGGCTGATCATGCTCAATACCTCGTACACCTTCACGCGCTCGCGCGATCAGGTGATGGGTGGCGGGCAGGGCTTTGGCGGCTCGTCCGTCGCTGGTGATCCGCGCGTCGTCGACTGGGGGCGCAGCGACCAGGAGCGTCGGCACTCGATCACCGGCACGATCATGTGGCCGTTCAACCCCGGACTCGAGCTCTCGGCCATCTTCCGCGCCAGCTCGGGCGCGCGCTTCACGCCGATGGTCGGCGGCGACGTCAACGGCGACGGCGCGCGCAACGATCGCGCTTTCATTCATCTCCCCTTTAGCCCGCAAAGCATATACGACACCGCCGTCGTCCACGGGATGATGCGCCTGCTGACGACGGCGCCGGAGCGCGCGCGCGAGTGTCTGTCATCGCAGCTCGGGACGATAGCGTCGCGCAACTCCTGCTCGGCGCCCTGGAGCTCGTCGCTCGACCTTCAGCTCAACATCCGTCCGAACCGGTGGGGGCTCAACCGGCGCGTCACCTTCTCGGTGCTCGCACTCAATGCGCTCGCCGGGCTCGATCAGCTGCTGCACGACGACCTCCGCGGCTGGGGCCAGCCGAGCTTCCCCGATCGCACGCTCATGTACGTCCGCGGCTTCGATGCGAGCGCGCAGCGCTTCAAATACGAGATCAACGAGCGCTTCGGTGCAGCGCAGGGGTCGCGGAGCGCGTTCCGCTCGCCATTCCAGCTGGCCGTTCAGGTGCGTGCGGCGTTAGGCTCCGATCCAGCGCGCGAGCAGATTCGCGCGATGACGCGCGGGCCTGGTGGCCGGCAGATGAACGCCGAGCAGCTGCGCCAGCGCATGCAGCGAACGATCCCGAATCCATTCCGGCGGACAATCGAGCTCAACGATTCACTGGCGCTGGGGCTGACGGCTGAGCAAAAGGCCGCGCTCACGGTGAAGGGGGACTCGCTTCAGGCCCGCGCCGACACAGCCATCGCGAAGATCGCCGAGGTGTTGGGCAACGTCGGGGCTAATCCGGATCCCCAGACGACAATGTTCCGCATGCGCGACAACCTCCAGGCGGCCCGCCGGATGGCGGAGCAGGCCGCGAAGGATCTCGAGGCGATCCTCACGCCGGAGCAGTGGGCGAAGCTGCCGGCGAACGTGAAGAACCCACTGATGCCGGGGCGTGGCCAGCAAGGCGAGGGCGGCGTCCGCATCGAGATGCACGGTCCGCCCGCGGAGTAGCGAGAATGGACCGGTCGCGTCAGTGTACTGCCCCGGTCACCGAGAGCACGAAACGCTGTGGTCGAGCACGTTCGCTGCCGACGTCACTCGCGTGACCACCCCACTCTCGAGTACGACAATGAAGACATGCGTCGCCGTTGGCCCATCAGGCGCGGTGAACATGATTCCTGAGCCGCCCGGCAGCCAACACAATGAATACGGGCCGAAGTTGGTGTACTCGCCTACGGCACTCGAGGGCACCGTTGCGAGGACTGTCGGCGGTCCTCGGGATGGCTCTACCACAATGACGGAGGTTCCTACGAAGCCGCTCGCGTTGCGAATCTCCTCGAGGAAGGCGAGCTGTTCGCCATCGGGCGACCACGCGGGCGCATGAACGACCGACGTGTGGCCAGCGGGTCGGGCCGGAGGGATGTATGAGGCCGTCACCGTTCCGTCGGCCTGTATGACGTCGATCTCGCTGCCGATGCAGTTAAGCGCGATTACCCCTTCCCCCGAGACCGAAATGGGCCCGTTCGAGCGATGCATGAAGGGGCACGGTGAGCCGTCTGCTGCGCCCATGAGGCTTCGAACGACCACCCGGTCAGTCGGCGATGAAACTGGCGACTGTCGATAGATAAACGCGTAGTCCCCGGCGCCTACGACGAAGGCGATCTGGCTTCCGTCCGGCGTCCACAATGGCGGGCCTTCGGCGTTGAAGTCGAACGTGGCGACGCGTTGCTCATTGCTCCCGTCGAGATTCGCGACGTACACGTCCCAGGCCGCGGTGGCCTCGCGACTATACCCGAGGAAGGCGATCCGTCGGCCATCTGGCGCTACGCTCGGGGCATCTACTATTCGGCCCGAGCTTCCCAGCGCAGGAAGAGTGATGCGGCCAGAGCCGTCTATCACGTAGGCCGCGCTATAGATCGGCGGTCCCGCCCCTTCGCGCATGAACACGAACGTCCCACTGCCGAGCTGGTCGAACGGTAGCGCTTCCAGCGGCGGGGGCGGTATCGGCTGGTAGACGGGCGGACCGGTCGGTGAATCCGAGTGGCACCCGGCGAGCGTTCCGATGCAGGCGGCCACGACGACGATGTAGCGCATGAGCCCCTCTTGTCCTGACACCGATACAATCGGGCATCCGGCGAGGGAGCGAAATACGCCATCGTACGTAGTAGTCGTCCCGCGTTAGGTAGGGGATCAGGCGAGGACGGGGCAGAAGGTGCGGCTCGCCAGGATTGATCTGAGTGAGTTTTTGTGAACGCAGAGGACGCGGAGGTACGCAGAGGAAACGTCAACTGCGGGAGCATTTTCCACAAAGCACTCGCAGTTAAAGTTCCTCTGCGTACCTCCGCGTCCTCTGCGTTCAAGAAACGCTTTGCTTCCTTTCGCCCGCGGCCAGCGCCGAAGCGGTCGAGACCATCTCCGCGCACAGCGATCTTGAAGCAATCCTGACACGGGAGCACTGGACGAGGCTACCTCCGAACGTGAAGAATCCACTGGGTGGCCCGTGAGGGCCTTCACGTTCACGTGGAGAAGCCATGAACAAGCTGCCGCTGTTTGTCCTCACCGCGATTGCCATCACACTGCCGGCCGGCTCGTCAGCTCAGGTCAGGCGCTTCCCGCTGGAGTCTGCGAGCGGCCTTCGCCTGCATAACGTAGCGGCCGAACCCGCGGTGCTCGAAGGCAAGAAGGGCTTGCGAGTTGCGATCTCGGAAGACGCTTCGCGCCGATTGCAGAGCATGACGCCGGATCAACAAGCGCTGTTCGAGCAGCTCGCCGTCATCGAGGGCCTCGAGTTCGCGAACGGCGTCATCGAGGTCGAGATTGCCGGCGCGCCGGGCCCCGGCGCGGCTGGTGGAGCGCGCGGGTTCGTCGGGATCGCCTTCCGGCTGCAGAACGACATGCAGACCTACGACGCGTTCTACCTCCGTCCGACGAACGGCCGAGCCGAGGATCAGGAGCGGCGGAATCACGCCGCTCAATACATCTCACACCCCGAGTGGACGTGGTTTCGACTTCGGCGTGAGACGCCGTCGAAGTACGAATCGTACGTCGATCTCCAGCCCGGCGTATGGACGAGGATCAGGATCGAGGTGCGCGGCGACCGCGCGCGCCTCTACGTGCACGGTCAGGAGCAGCCGACGCTCATCGTCAACGACGTGAAGACCGGTGCGTCAGCAAAGGGCTCGGTCGCGCTCTGGATCGGACCCGGAACGGTTGCGCACTTCAGGAACTTGACCGTCCAGCGACCTCCTCAGTAGGAGGATCCACTGCGGGAGGTCGTGAACTGGAGGGATCGATGAGCCGCCTCCTGGCATATGCATCTCTCACGACCCGCGCGCAAGCGTCGCCAACGCGAGCGCGATTCCGCCCAGGAGGGTCAGCCCGCCAAGCAGCGCCACCGTCTTCTCGCGAGAGGCACGGCGAATCGCCACGTTGGTCGACGGGTCGGGCACGATCGTTAGGCGCGCCTCTCGCGGCAGACTCGGCTGGCGCCGGTCTGATTCGAGCAGCAGGCCGCGCAACACGAGGGTGTCCCCCGTCGCGCGCTCGACTTTCCCATAGACCTTTTCGACGGCGGGAAGGACATAGACCACCGTGTCGCGGGTGGCCTCGAGGTCCCGCGGCGACGCGAACGTCAGCGTGATCGTCGATGCCGGGGCAAGCTGCTCGTCCGTCCGCCTGGGGTAGTAGCTCGAGCAGCTCGTCAACACCGTGATCGAGCTTACGACGGCGAGTGCCTTTCGCATGCTCCCTCCCGCGTGATTGTGTGACTACGGTGCTCCCGAGCCCCGCACCCAGACGTAAATCTCCCGGCTCCCACTGATGTTCTGCGCGGGGGCTCGAGCGGTAATGACCGCCTCTCCCTCGCGCTTGCCGGCGACCATGCCCGTGGCGCTGACGGTGGCGGTCAGCGCATCCGATGACGACCATTCGATCGCAGCCGAAATCGGGTCGCCATAATCGACCGCACAAGCTCCCGTGCCCCAGAAATCGACCGACGCACCCACCGCCGGACGCACCTCCGCCGAGAGGGGCAGCGTGTCACCGACGAAGACGATCTCACCATAGCCGAACAGACCGGGCCGCGGACCGATCACGACGTGGAGCTCTCCCTCCTGCACCATCCCGGCGCAGCGCTCCGGCTCGGTCGGGCTCTCGCACGCGACCAACGTCAGAAGACCAGCGGCAATGACGGCACTCTTGCAAGGCATGCGTTCTCCTTTTCGCCAGCGTGGCGGCTTAGTAGCTCGGTACAGGGTCGGTCGCCAAACCGATCGCCAGCACTCCCACGAGGGTCAAGGCCAGAAGTCCGATCGTCTTTCCGGGAGATGTACCGCGCATGGCGACGCGGGTTGACGCGTCGCGAAACAGCGCTAGGCGGGCGCCGGCCGGAAGCTCTGGCTGCTGTTGGTTCGACTCGACCAGCAGCACGCGGAGCAGGAGGGTGTCGCCGATCGAGTATTGCATCTCGCCATGGACCCTGTCGACGGCGGGAAGGGCGTACACCACCGTGTCGTGCATGGCCTCGAGGTCGCGCGGCGACGCGAACGTCACCGTTACCGTCGACGCCGGTTCGGGCTGTTCGCCCGGCTGTACCGGGTAGTAGCTGATGCAGCTCGTCAGCACGGTAATCGAGCCCACGACAGCGAGTGTCTTTCGCATTCTCCCCTCGCGCAGTTCGTGTAACGACGACGGAGCTGCGTTAACCGCCTCTCCCCCTCTAGGATCGGTCCGTCAGCGTCTCGCCGACATACGCCATCTTACGTAGTCATCCCGGCGCATATAGTTCGGTGTGTCGACGGCCGTCACACCCTCTGCTCTCGCGACCCAGCTCCTCGACCTCGGGGTCGAGCCGGGCGGGGTGCTCGTCGTCCATTCCTCGTACCGCGCGATCAGACCGGTCGAGGGCGGCCCGCAGGGCGTGATCGATGCGCTGCTCGAGGCCGCCGGCCCGCGGGGTACGATCGTGATGCCGTCCTGGCCCGGCGATGACGAGCATCCCTTCGATCCCAACGCGCCGAGCGCGGTAGACCTGGGTGTCATCGCGGACACGTTCTGGCGACAGCCGGGCGCCGTGCGAACCGATCATCCTTTCACCTTCGCCGCCCTCGGTCCCGAAGCCCAGCGCATAACGAGCGACCCGTTACCGATTCCACCGCATCGACTCGAGAGCGCGATCGGCCGAGCGTGGGAGCTCGACGCGCAGATCCTTTTGCTCGGCGTGGGGCACGACGCCAACACCACGATTCACCTCGCCGAGGTGCTCGGTGGTGCGCCGTATCGTGTGCCGAAGCACATCACGCACCTGGTCGACGGGCGCCCGGTGCGCATCGAGTACGGCGAGAACGACCACTGCTGTCAGCGGTTCACGCTCGCCGACGGCTGGCTTCGCGAGCGAGGCTTACAGCGCGAGGGACCGGTGGGACATGGGCAGGCGCGCCTCACGCGCTCGCGGGACGTGATCGACGTCGTGGTCGAGCAAGTGCGTCGCGATCCGGTGATCTTCCTTCACCCGCGCGGCAGCGGGTGCGAGGAATGCGAAGGCGCGTGGGCGAGCATCACGTAGATGCCCGTGATTACGGAGAACGTCGCTGCGGAGGTCGATTCGGATTGTCCATGTCGGAGACGATCATCCACCGCCCGTCGGGCCGCTTGCGCAGCGTCAGGGTGAACTTTCCGATATCCGGCGTTCCTCGCTCCATCGTGTATCCGCCGATGATGTATCCGACCGACCCTTCGGCGGCGTAAGCGAGCGCGCGAAGTGAAAGCGGCCCGCCTCCACCGCTCCCGTAGTGCTGGGCGATGGCCGCGCGCCCGCGAATCGGCGGACGCCCGCCCGAGAGCACGAAGCCGTCCTCCGTGAACAGCTGGGCGACGGCCGCGCCGTTGCGTCGCCATTCGGTTTCATAGTCGGTGAGCACGCGCGCGAGGTCGCGTGGCAGCTCGACGCTGGGCAGCTGAGCGGCCGTGGCTGTATCCGGGCGTGCCTGCGCACCGAGAGAGAGTGTCATGGCTGCGCTCATGGCCAGAGCGCAAAGTGCTGGCAGCTTCACGGGCTTCTCCGGAATGCGAGGTGGTCGATGTCGTCGAGGGTGTCGAGGTTATCGAGGTGACTTCCTGCTAGGTTGACACCCTGCCGTACAAGAATGTTGCCGACGGTGTGACCGGCTCAAGGCCGCCGAGGCTCGGTCCGGCTGCGTTTTTGCGCTTGGCCTCGCGCATGCGACGAACGACACTCCGATTCGGCAAGGGCTTTCGCGTCGCCCTCGGTAATCGACGCGCGCAAGGCGCCTCAATGGTAATCGAGCCGGGCGACTGCGAGGGCGGGCCTGACAACCGCCATTGCGGCGCCGATCAATGGCTCTTCGTGCTTTCCGGGCGGGGGTCGGCGACGGTGAACGGCCGACGTTTCCCCCTTCGCGAAGGGGCCTTAGTGCTCATCGAGAAGGGGGACACGCACGAGATCCGCAACACCGGGCGAACGCTGCTCAAGGCGCTCACGCTGTACGTGCCGCCCGCGTACACGAAGAGTGGAGACGAATTGCCGCGGGGTCGGTCGTGAAAGCGAGGTAGGCGAGGGTGTCGAGGTCGTCAAGGTGATCCAGGAACGTCGTTGCCTTCCCTCGATCACCTGGACACCCTCGACAGCCTCGATCACCTCTGCTCGGAAACTCCGCTCGTCGAAAGCTGGGCCGACGCGCCCGGCACGACCGCAAGCCGTGCCTCAGCGGGGAGGCGCGGCTGGCGTCGGCTCGACTCGATGCTGAGGACGCGAAGCACCAGAGTGTCCGACCGAACGTCCTCGAGCTCGCCGTACACCGTGCTGACCTCGCGGAGGGAGTACACCGTCGAGTTGCGCCGAGCGTCGAGGTTCCGCGGCTCGTCGAAGGTAATCGCCACCGTCGCGTGCGGGGGAAGGGGCTCGTTTGCCTGTACCAGACGGAACGAGGTGCAGCCCGATAGCACGCCGATGACGGCGGGGATTACGAGAAAGCGGCGCATAAATCCTGAGAAATGGTGTGAGAGCGACCGCGACCTCGAGGTGCGGGCGCCTCTACCAACGCTCAGGCGGGATTTTCGTCACGGCGGGTAATGCCCATCCGCTGGGCCGCACTGACAATGAGCTGTGCCGCGCCTTCCACCCCAAGCCACTCGGTGTTGACGGCGAGGTGATAGTTGTCGTGGGCCTTCCACGACCGCTTGAAAGCCGCGCGGACGTATTGGTCCCGCTGCTTGTTGATCTCGTCGACCTTCTTCTCCGCTTCCCCGATCGACACACCCCGTCGCTCGGCCACTCGACGGACGAGCGCGTCGCGGGGGGCGTAGCAGAAGACGTGAAGCACCCCCGCCCGGCGGGCCAGCACCGATTGCGCCCCGCGGCCAACGAGCACCGCATTCCCTCGGGCGACCGCCTCCTCGATGATGCGCCGGGTGACCTCGGCCATCCGCTCCTCGCTCGGCGGCACCTGCTCGGTTGGAGGCGGCAGTATCTCCGGAGACGCGACCGCCAGCGCCGACGCGAGGCGCTCGACGAGCGAGGGCGTGCGTTCCTCGCGCGCCTGCACCTCCGATACCGGAACCCCGAGTCGCTCCGCCACGGCGTCGACGAAGTCGTTGTCGAACAGCGACCAGGCGAGCAGCTGGGCGACGCGTGCGGCGACGTCGGAGCCGCCGGAGCCGTACATGCGCGAGATCGTGATGATCGCCATGGCGTCGCGTCAGAGGGGGCGAAGGCGAATCTGTTCCACGACGCGAAAGCCTAACGCCTCCCACGCCGCGACGGCCAGCGGATTGTCGGCCGCGTTCTGAAGACGCATCTCGGTGAGGCCTCGCTCCCGGCTCCAGCCGATGGCGGCCTCCATCAGCGAACGAAGCACGCCTTGCCGTCGAACGGCAGGGTCCACGTACACCGTGGAGATGAGCGCAAAACGCGATGGACGCAACAGGCGATGTCCCCGCTGGTCGATGCAGCGTAGCACGCCGATGATCCGGTCATCTCTGGTGGCGACGAACATTGCCTCGCGATCCGACGCGAGCTGCTCCTTCGTCAGGTCGACGGCTCGAGACGGGGCATCGCGGCGCAGGCGCGCGTAGATCGCGTTCGACCGGTGCTCGCCGATGAGCGCGAGGCGCAGCTCGGCGATCCGTTCGGCGTCCGCCATGGTCGCCGGGCGAACGCGCACGCGCGTACGCGGCGCCGCGGCGCGGGCCACCTAGGCGGTCATGCCACCGCCGCCGAAGAGATCGTTCGGCCGGCGGCGCTCGGGCGGCTGAGCGCGACCGTACCGTCCGGCGTCGGAGCGCGAGATCTTTCGACGCCCGACCAGCGCTTCGAGCACGAGCTCGCACGCCGCGACGGTCATCTCGGTATCGCCCTGCGATGCGAGCCCGACGCCATGCACGAGATCGAGAAGCGTCGGGACATCCTCGAAGGCCTGCGACAGCGGCTCGCTGGCGGCGTCGTCGGGCACCTCGAGCGCGTTCCCCGTGTCGAACCACATCACGATCTCGTCGGTATCGGAGCCGCCTGCTCTCGACTGGAACGTCGCGTCGGCAGCGCGACGAATCAGCTCACGCGCGATGACCTGTCCTCCGATGAGCTCGCCCTCGTACTCGAGCTCGATCTTGCCGGTGATCGACGGCAGCGCCGCGTAGATGTCCGACACGCGCGGCACGACCGTGCACTCGCGCCGCTCGACGGCGCGCCGCTCGGCGTTCGACACGACGCTCTCGAGAACCGTTATCGGCATGCGCTGTGAGACGCCGGAGCGCTTGTCGACGCGCTTGTCGGTGCGTGCCTCGAAGGCGACGCGCTCGACGACCTCGGCGATGAAGTCCGGGACACGCACGGGAAGAGAGCCGCGAGCGGTCCACGCCTCCTGCTGCGTGATCTCCATCCCGACTTCGACCGACTCCGGATAGTGCGTCGCAATCTCGCTTCCGATGCGATCCTTGAGCGGCGTGATGATCTTCCCGCGCGCGGTGTAATCCTCGGGGTTGGCGGTGAAGCAGAGGAGCACATCGAGCGGGATGCGGATGGGATAGCCTTTGATCTGGACGTCGCCTTCCTGCATGATGTTGAACAATCCCACCTGGATCTTGCCGGCGAGATCGGGAAGCTCGTTGAGCGCGAAGATGCCGCGATTGGCGCGCGGCAGCATGCCGTAGTGGATGGTGAGCTCGTCCGACAGCACATGTCCGCCGCGCGCAGCCTTGATGGGATCGACGTCGCCGATGATGTCGGCGATGGTGACGTCGGGGGTAGCGAGCTTCTCGACGTAGCGCTGGTCGCGTCCGATCCACGCGATGGGCGTGTCGTCTCCCGCCTCCTCGATCACCTGGCTCGCCTGCTTCGAGATCGGCGCGAACGGATCGTCGTTGATCTCGCTCCCGGCGACGATGGGAATGGCGTCATCGAGCAGCGTGACGAGCGACCGCAGAATGCGCGACTTGGCCTGCCCGCGCAGCCCGAGGAGGATGAAATTGTGCTTGGCGAGAATGGCGTTGACCAGCTGCGGAAGAACGGTGTCTTCATAGCCAACGACGCCCTCGAACAGCGGCCCGCCGCGCGCCAGCCGCTCGAGAAGATTCTCGCGCAGCTCGTCCTTGACGGTGCGCTTGGCGCGTGCGGCGTAGGGTGAGCGCTTGAGGGCGCCGAGTGTTGTGGGGTGCTGCTTGCTCGACAACGTCTGCTCCGTTTTGAGTCGTTACTCAGGATGGCCGGGCGTACTTATTCGCGCCAGTGCTATGGAACCGCAGATGGCCGCAGATGGCCGCAACTGTTCTTGCGTGCGTTGGAGAAAATAAAGCGCTTGTATGACGGCTTTGGACCGAAATTCAGGATGTACCCCAACTCGACCTTGGAACCACGCAGGTAGTTGACAAGCTGGGCGATGTGAACTGGGTCGATGGCTCGTGCAGCCTTCAACTCGACAATGATGTCGTCGGCGATGAGGAAATCCGCCTTGTAGGCGCCTATGGGAATCCCCCGGAAGAACACCGGTACATCGAATTCTCGTCGAAACGAGATTTCGGCTTGCGTCAACGCAATCGCGAACGCATTGGAATAAACTGCCTCGAGAAAGCCAAGGCCAAGCTCGTGGTAGACATCAAAGAAGCAATCCAACAGCTTCCTGGTGATGCCAGCGTGGCGGTAAGGATCTCGATCGCCAGGAGGAACCGTCTCTGCGGCCATCTGCGGCAATCTGCGGTTCCAAGACCGTGGCGCACACCATCAATCCGCCGCCATCACCTCCACCAGATTGTCGTAGAACACGGGACCATGCCCCATGTCCGTCTCGAGCTGGGAAGTGGTGGCGTTCGCGTTCTGGCCGTCGGCGGCGTACTTCGCCCACCAGATCGACGGGGCCCACACCACCGTTTCGCGGACCGATTCGTCGACGCGGGCCACGGCGGTGAACTCGCCGCGATCGTTATGCACCACCACACGCATGCCGGTGGCGATGCCGCGCGGCTCGGCGTCGCTCGGGTGGATCATCAGCTCCGGCTCGCGGGCGGCGCGGCGGAGGGCGCCGATGTTCACGAACGTCGAGTTCAGGAACTGGTGCGCGGGGGAGGAGATCAACGTGAGCGGGAAGCGTGACGCGAGCTCCGGAGCCTCCTCCGGGAACTCGTAAGGCGCCGTGAACGAGGGAAGGGGGTCGAGTCCCATCTCCTTCATCCGCTCCGAATAGAACTCGCACTTGCCGCTGGGCGTGAGGAACTCGCCGTTCCCGAATGGCAGGTACGGCTTCGGCACGTTGAGACGCATCCATCCGCGCTCGAGCAGCTCGTCGAGCGTCACGCCGCGCAGCTTCTCCGCGTTCCACGCGCCTGGTGTCGCGCCCTCGATCGCCTGATGGATGAGCGTGAGATCGTCGTCGCGGAGAGCGGGGTGATGCATTCCCATGCGTGCGGCGAGCAGGCGGAAGATCTCGGAGTTGGGCTTCGCTTCGCCGAGCGGGGCGATCGACGGTCGGTTCAGCGTGACGTAGTGGTGACCGTACGCGAAGTGAATGTCCCAGTGCTCGAGCTGCGTCGTCGCGGGCAACACGATGTCGGCCCAGTCGGCGGTGTCCGTCTGAAAGTGGTCGAGCACCACCGTGAACAGGTCGTCGCGCGCGAATCCGCGCATCACCGCGTTGCGATCGGGCGCGACCGCGGCGGGGTTCGAGTTGTATACGACCATCGCCCGTACCGGCGGCCCGCCGACGCCCGCATTCGGTGTCGTCAGCGCCTCTCCGAGCCGGATCATGTTGATCGTGCGCACCGGCGGTGAGAGGTCGGGGCGCTCGAGCGTGTTCTTGTCGAACTGGAAGTTCGCGCTGGTGGACAGCTGGACGCCGCCACCCGGACGGCGCCAATGCCCGACGACCGCGGGAAGGCACGCGATCGTACGGACGGCCATTCCGCCGCCCTTGTGCCGCTGCAGCCCGTAGTTGACGCGAATGAACGCCGCGCGCGAGTGACCGTACCGCAGGGCGAGGCCGATGATGCGTGCTTCCTCGAGGCCGGTGATCGACGCGACGCGCGCCGGAGAGTACTCGCGGACGCGCTCGCGCAGCAGCTCTTCACCGAGCGTGTAGTTCGTCAGAAACTCCTGGTCCTCCATCCCCTCCGCGAACAGCACGTGCATCATGCCCAGCGCGAGCGCCGCGTCGGTGCCGGGCCGAATGCCGAACCATTCGTCGCACTGGGCGGCGGTGCGCGTGCGAAGCGGATCGATCGCGATGATCGACGCCCCGTTCGCGCGTGCCTGAAGGACGAACGGCCACAGGTGCGGATTCGACGTGAGCGTGTTGGTCCCCCACAAGAGGACGAAATCGCTCTCGGGCAGCCCTTCACCGTCCGCGCCAATGTTCGCACCGACCGTCATCCGCATCCCGACCGTGCCGGCCATCGAGCAGATGGTGCGATCGAGCTTCGAGGCGCCGAGCAGATGGAAAAAGCGCCGGTCCATCGATGCGCTCTGCACGTAGCCCATCGTGCCCGCGTACGAGTACGGCAGAATCGCCTGCGGACCGTCCGGCGAGCCCGCGATGCTCGTCAGGCGCTCGGCAATCTCGTCGAGGGCGTCATCCCACGAGATCGGCTCGAAGCGGCCGTCTCCCTTGCGGCCGATGCGACGCATCGGGCGAAGCAAACGCTCGGGGTGATAGGTGCGCTCGAGGTAGCGATTGACCTTCGTGCAGAGAAATCCCTGCGTGAAGGGGTGGTCGGGATCGCCGGCGACCTTGGTGGCGCGGCCGTCCTCGACGGTCACCAGCATTGCGCAGGTATCCGGGCAATCGTGGGGGCAGGCCGCTCGGACGATGGTCGGAGCCATAGCTGAACAATATAGGGATCAGGAGTCAGGAGTCAGGAGTCAGGGGGTGTCAGGGAAGTGGTTCCAGGAGTGCGCGAGCGTCTCTCCTCGAACCTCCACCCTGAGCCCCCCCGATCCCTGACTCCTGACCCCTAATCCACCGGCGGCGGCAGCAGCTTCCGCGCGATCTCTGCTCCCTTGTCCATCCCCTGAGCGCCGAGAAGGGCGACGAGATCCCCGCGAGCCGCGTCCTGTAGCGCACGGGTGACTGCTCCCTCGAGCGTCGGCTCGTAGATGAAGGGCACTCCACGAGCCTCCAGTGTCTTCAGGACCGCCTCACGCTCATCGTCCTCGACGCGATCGCGCTCGCTCGCGTGATCCTCGCTCGAGGTCACGACCAGCGTCGCGATGATCGGCTCGATCTCTCGCGCGAGCGCCTCGGCGTTCCGCTCGTTGACCTCCGTCCCACGCGAGCCGCGAATCGCGTACGCGACGCGGAGGTTGTGATGCGGGATCGAGCGGATGGCCTCGAAGACGGCGCGGATGCTCTCCGGATTCCCGACGGTGTCGTCGATCACCACCGGCCCATCCTCGTAGAAGATGTGCATGCGGCGGTGCATTGGCTCCACGTCGGTGAGCGCGAACGCGATCGTCTCGGCGGGAATGCCAGCGATGAGAGCGGCCGTTGCCGCCAGAGCCGCGTTTGCCACCTGCTGCCGACCAAGGATCGGAAGCGCCAGCGGAATCGTCTGCGCGGCGACCTCTCCGCCGTCCAGCATCGGCAGCGGGCGCCGCACTTGCAGCGCGAACGTCGAGCCCTCGACCCCCATGCGAACGCGCTCCACGTGCACTGCCGCGCTCGCCCGCGCGCGAAGCGAAACGCCGATGACCGGTCGATCGAGACCGGTGCTCACCTCGCGGGCGGTGGGATCGTCGTCGTTGACGACGAGCGGTGCGCCCGGCTTGAGCATGCCGAAGAAGCGCGTCTTCGTGCGGACGTAATGCTCGGGAGTGGGATGGAACTCGAGGTGCTCGTACGGGACGATGTTCGTCAGGAGGCCAAGGTCGTACTGAAGTCCGTCGACGCGCTTGAGCAGAATCGAGTGCGACGTCACCTCCATGACCGCGGTGCCCGCACCTTGCGCCGCGAAGTAGCGCAGCGAGCCATGGATGGAGGGGGCCTCGGGGGTCGTCATTCCCGTCTCGACGACGTGGCCCTCGAACCGAATCCCGAGCGAGCCGATGACGCCGACTTTCTCGCCCGCGGTCCCGACGATCGTTTCGAGCAGGAGCGCAGTAGACGTCTTCCCGAGCGATCCGGTAATCCCGATCATGCGAAGGTCGCGTGCGGGATGTCCGTGGAATTCGCTCGCCAGGCGGGCGAGCGCCTCACGTGGATCGGGGACGACGAGCGTGGGCACGGTATCCCACGCGCGTACCGCGCACACCGCCACGGCGCCGCGCGCGAGGGCGTCGGGGATGAAGCGCGTTCCGTCGGCATTGGCGCCGGGAATCGCGACAAAGAGTTGACCCGGCTGCACTTGGCGGGAGTCGAGCGCAATGCCCGTAATCTCCCGATCGGCCCCCGAAAGAGGCACACCGAGCGCGCCGGCGAGCGCGCTCAGGCGCACAGCGGACCTCCTGATGGCTCCGAAATGCTTGCGTTTCTTACGGTTCGGTACGTTTCCGCACTCTTGACACTACGTCCGAGTATCGTAGAATACTTGCCGCTCGCTCCGAGCATCGCCAAGCGCGGGCCGGACGAACACCAAGCCCCAAGGCCCCCCACAAGGAGAACGTAAATGAAGCGCCTGGCCCTCGTTGCCGCTGTGGTTGTCATCACCGCCTGCACGGCGAATGACGCGGACAACACCGCCGATACGACCACGCAGGTCGCACCCGCGCCCGCCCCGGCGGATACGATGATGCGTGACACGACGATGCGCGACAGTCTGCGCGACACCGCCGCCCGCCGGCCGTAATCGCCCACCGCTCGGACGACGAGGGCGCGACTCAGTGAGTCGCGCCCTTTGTGCATCAGGGCGTTCACGGCGTCGCCTCGCCGAGTGCGGAGTGCAAGCGCGCGATCCGCGCATCGAGGGTCGAGGCCTCCAGGGCGGGTGAAACGACGGTGACGTCGACGTCATCGTCCAGCTCCACCCAGGACACACACCCGGCATAACGGCGCACCTCCGGCAGCTCGGCGGCGGCGGCCAGACGAGAGACGCGCACCGCGACGACCTGCACCCCCGGCACTCCGCGATAGCTGAAGCGCGACTCGACCGCCGACCAGGCAAGACCGTGCTCCTGCTCGATGGCGCGCAGCGCGTCGAGATCGTGAACGTGCCACACCGCCGCGACATTGGCGACCAGTGACAGTCTCACGACTCCTGGGGGCGGCTGGCCCGCGTCGGCGCTCGTGAGGCTCTCCCGGAAACGAGGGGCGAGCTCGCTCTCACGTGCGTGGAAGAAGGTCGGATACAGGAGGAAGCGGTCGTGTCGCACCGCGAAGCCGGAGCGGTGCTCGCGAATGCCTCCCTTACGCACCATCGCCACGATGTCGCCGCGCGCCATCGCGTCGCACAGCACCGCCCACTCCTTGAGCGCGGTGCGCTCGACCGTCGTGCTCGTCGTCATGCGCGCTGATCGGCCCACCAGCGGAACGCCTCTGGGATGCCAACCTCTGGCCGAACCGGAGGAGTCCAGCCCAGCTCGCGCTTGGCTCGATCCGAGGAGAACGGGTTGTTGCGGGAGACGAATGCCACCGCGCCCCCGGCCTGCGAGAGTGCCGCACCTCGTCGTGCCACGCCGATCAGGATCGTCATCACCTTGAATACCGCTTTCGCCAGAATCATCGGAACGGGCACGAGTATCACGCGCCGCCTGAGCCCCTGTGCCGCCAGACGCACGAAGTCGCGCACCGTGACATCGTAATCGTTGGCGAGGTTGTACGCCTTCCCGCCGGCGATCTCGGCGTGGATGGCGCGCACCGCACCGTCGGCGACGTTCCCCGCGTGCACGATGGCGAGGGTCGAGCGGCCGCCCCCCAGCAAGGGAAAGAAGCCTCGCGCGATCACCTTGCCAATGCGCGGGACGAACTGCCGGTCACGCCTGCCGTAGATCACATCGGGTCGCACGGCGCACGCCCAGATCTCCCCTCGGTGGTGCGCCTCCAGGACCATCGCCTCCGACTCGCGCTTCGACCGTGCGTAGAACGCCGATTCGGGAAGCGGTGGCAGCTCGACAGTCTCGTCGGTGGGCGTGTCTCGATACCGGCTCGCGCCCCCGTACACGGCGACGCTCGACACGTGGAGGAGACGTGCATTCGCCGCGCGGGCGGCCGCGATCGCGTTCCGCGTGCCGTCGAGGTTGGTCGCGCGATACGCTTCCCACTCCGCGACCTCCGGCAGGATGGCCGCCGCGCAGTGAAAGATGGCGTCGCACGCGGCGGCGGCGCGTGTGAACGCGCCGGCGTCGAGCACGTCGCCGACGAACAGCTCCGCGCCTAACGGCTGAAGCCAGCTGGCGCGTGCGGCGTCGCGCACCAGCGCGCGAACGCTCCATCCATCTGCGTGCAACCGCTCGACGATGTGCGACCCGACGAGACCCGTGGCCCCGGTGACGAGCGCTCGCCTCACGCGATGGGGAAGGGGAGCCGAACGACCTGGGCGGGAACCGCGACGCGCTGGGCGGCGTCCGATTCGACGATCACCTCGATCGTCGCGCCCGGCTCGACCTCGCGACGAACCATGGCCAGTGCGATAGGGCCGAGCCGCGGTGACAGCGTGGTGCTGCGGACATCGCCAACCGGCTTCGCCTGCGCATCGGCGAGCGGCGCGCCGCGAACCACCGGTCCCTGCGGAATCATGAGTCCGCGCAGCACCCGGTTGACGTGACCGCGGAAGTGGACGCGCGCCACGGTCTCCTGGCCGACGTAGCAGCCTTTCGTGTAGGAGATCGCATGCAGGTCGTCGAAGTTCGCTTCCTGGGGAATGGTCGAGTCGTCGATGTCGATTCCCCACTCGGGACGCCCGGCTTCGATGCGGGCGATGTCCCAGGCGGCGAGTCCGGCGGGGGTCGCACCCTCGGTGAGCAGTCGCTCCCAGAGCGGCTCGAACGCCGACTCCGGAACGATGATCTCGTAGCCCTCGAGCTCGAGCTCCGGCACGCGCGCGATGATGGCGCCGGCCGGAAGGTCGAGCGCGACATGCCCGTAGCGAGGGAGCGCACCGAGCTGCGCGACGTCGAGCCCGGTGGCCGTCGCCAGCGCGGTGCGCGCACGCGCGCCGAAGATGCCGAGTTGGCGCGTGGAGGCGGACTCATCGTCGAAGCGAGCGATGCGTGGATTGATGTACTTCCGCACCATCGACATCCAGCCCTCGCGCGCGCGGGGCGGTGAGTCGATGAGCAGCGCGTCGCGCAGGCAGAAGATGCGCAGGTCGGCGACGATCTTTCCCTTCGGCGTGAGCGCGGCGGCGTAGCACCCCTGACCGGGCATGAGTGCGCTCACGTCGTTCGTCACCAGCCCCGTGATCAGCTCGGTCGCCTTGGGGCCGCCAATGCGCAAACGTCCGCGCGCGCTCCGGTCGACGAGCATGGCACCCGACCGCAGCGCCGCGTACTCCTCCGCGGCGTCGCCGTAATGCAGCACGACGGTTTGTCCGCCGACGTCTGCCGTCGCTGTGCCGCCGGTCACTGGGGTGGTCATGCGCCTAGGTCAAGAAAAACGAATGCGGGATGCGGAATGCGGAATCCGGAATCCGGAATCCGGAACGCGAGTGCGCACTGCGAGCGGAGCACGTCAAGCTGCTTCGCGACTGGCAGTCCACATTTGTAATCCGCATTCCGCATTCCGCATTCTGCATTCTGCATTCTGCAATCTATCGGACTCGCGCATGAGCGCTACAGCCGCGAGTAGGACGCATCCAGAAGATCGATCGGGTGCACGGTGCCGCGACCTGTTCGGGTGCGCAGCATTCCCGCGCCGATCTGCATCTGACAGCCCGGATTGCCGGTGACGACCAGCTCAGCGCCGGTAGCGCCGATGTGGGCGAGCTTCGGCTCGAGCACGAGGGCCGACACCTCGGGCTCCAGCAGGTTGTAGATGCCCGCCGCGCCGCAGCACTGGTCGGAATCGGTCAACTGAATCAGCTCGAGGCTCGGAATGGCGCCGAGCACAGCCAGCGGGGGCCGGATGAGCCGTTGAGCATGCAACAGGTGACATGGCGCGTCGTAGGTCACGGCCATCGGCATCGGAGCGCCTGGCGCCGGACCCGCCTCGGCGAGCAGCTCCGTCGCATCGCGCACCCTCGCGCTCACGGCCGCGGCGCGGACCGCCCACTCCGGATCGTCGGCGAGGAGATGGCCATACTCCTTCATCATCGCGCCGCATCCGGCCGCGTTCACCGCAATGTAGGCAGCTCCTGAGCGCTCGAACGCCGCGACGTTGATGCGCGCGAGGCGCCGCGCGCCCTCCAGGTCACCGGCGTGGGCATGCAGCGCGCCGCAGCATTGCTGACCCTCGACGTCGATGACGTCGTAGTCGTTCGCCCGCAGCGTGCGCGCAGTCGCGCGATTCGTCTCGCCGTACAGGCCCTGCATAACGCAGCCTTCGAGAATCGCGGTGGCCCCTCGTGCGCCGGTGCCCCGCCGCGTGTACGCTCGCCGATCGACACGTCCCTCGGTGGCCGCGAGCATCCCCATCGAGAACCCGATACGTCCTGGGAGTCGGCCGAGGAGCCGCGGCAGCCGCGTTGCCCGCAACAGCCGCGCACCAGCGAGTATGAGCGCGAGGAGGCGCGGCCGCTCGAAGACCCGCAGAATGAGACGAGCCACGAGCGGCAGCGGCCGGGCGAGCGCCAAGGTTGCGCGCGTCGCCTCGAGCAGGTGCCCGTATGGAACTCCGGAAGGGCACGCGGTCTCGCATCCCCGGCATCCGAGGCACTGATCAATGTGGGTGTGAACGTCCGGATCATCGATGCCGAGCGTTCCCTCGACGAGCGACCGCATGAGGAGAATACGCCCTCGCGGCGAGTCATTCTCGTCTCCGAGCGCGAGATACGTGGGGCACGCCTGAAGACAGAAGCCGCAGTGAACGCAGGTCATGATCCCCGGCACCGCGGCGGCGAGCGGCGTGTTGGGGAGCGCGCACGAGGGTCCCACGGCGGCGGTCATCGGGGGACGGCCTCGCCGAGCACGCCGGGATTGAGCACGTGCGATGGGTCGAAGCGGTCCTTCACGCTGCGCGAGAGGCGATCGCTCACCGGCGATGGCGCGAGCTCGCTCCACAACTCGGCGGGCAGTCGCTCGAAGATCACCGTCGCATCGCAGCGCGCGAGCTTGCGGGCGGCGTCGTGCGCATCCGCGGGAACGATGCAGCGGACGACACCGCGCCCCACCGACGCGATCAACACCGCGCCGGAGGCACTCTCGACCGCCTCCCGGGCCTGCGTCCAGCCGTCAATCATGCGCGAGGGACGCGTCGACACGCGCGCGACGATCGCAGCTGCCGGCTCCGCCCCTTGCAGGAGGCGCCAGACGTCTGGCGACGCTTGCTGAACATCCCCGAAGCCCGCGAGAACGCGCCGTTGGGCACGCACTGACGTTGCGTTCCCTCCGAGCCTGACGAGTAGCGTGGGGGTGGTGACTCGTAAGGCAGGGCTCGGAGAGATGAGCTCCATGGCGAGCGGAGCGATGGAAACGAACCGAATCCCTGCGATGAGCTCACCGATCTTCCCGGGCAGGTCGTCCACCGTAATCGAGTATGTTTCGTCCACCTGCGGAAGCGCACGAAGCCGAACGCTGACTTCCGTGACGACGCCGAGCGTCCCCCAGGAGCCGGTGAAGAGGCGGGTGAGGTCGAAGCCGGCGACGTTCTTGACGACGCGGCCGCCGCATCGCACAACGGCCCCGTCACCAGTCACGGCCTCGAGACCGATGACGTTGTCGCGCGGACCGCCGAATGCATACGCCATTGGACCGTTGGCGCCCGTTGCGACTGTCGCGCCCAGCGTACCGTTGGGGTCCCCGAAGGGGTCGAGCGAAAGGAACTGCCGGTGGGGAAGTGTCGCGCTCGCAAGCTCGGCGAGCGTCGTCCCCGCGCGAGCGGTGAGGGTGAAGTCACCCGGCTCGTAATGCACGACACCGGTGAGATGCGAGAGCGAGAGCGTGCGGGACGCCTCGACCGGTCGTCCCGCGTCGAGCCACGTTCCGCTGCCGGCGATGCGCAGCGTCGCGCGAGCGGCTGCTGCGTCGCGCACCGCGTCGCGCACCTCGTTCGCGCTCATACCGACGATGCCTCACGACTCACGTTCGGCGCCATGTGCCACTCGCGGCAGGACCGCACCGGCACGACCTTGCCCGGATTGGCGCGACGCTCGGGGTCGAATACGTCGCGGAGGCGACACATGGCCTCGAGCGTGTCCTCGGTGAACACGAGCGGCATGTAGTCGAGCTTGTCGAGTCCCACGCCATGCTCGCCGGTGATCGTTCCTCCGGCCGCAATACATGCGCGCATGATCGCGCGCATCGCGTGATGGACACGCGCCGTCGCCTCGGCGTCCCGCGCGTCGTACGCAATGTTGGGATGCAGATTTCCATCACCGGCATGGAAGACGTTGCAGACCATGACGCCCGTCTCCTGCGCAATGCGATGAATCTCCGCCAGAATCTCCGGCAGCCGCGTGCGGGGGACGACGGCGTCCTGGACGACGAGGTCGGGCGAAATGCGTCCCATCGCGCCGAACGCCTTCTTTCGTCCCTGCCAGAGACGTGCACGCTCGGCCTCATCGCGCGCGACGCGAACCGATCGCGCGCCCGCTTCACGACAGAGGCGCTCGACGAGCGCGACGTCTTCCTCGAGTCCCGCCGCAAGCCCGTCGAGCTCGACGAGGAGCACGGCATCGGCATCGACCGGGTACCCCGCGGCGTAGATCGACGCTTCGACGGCGCGAATCGTCGGGCCGTCCATCATCTCCATCGCCGCCGGTACGACGCCGGATGCGATGATCGCCGACACGGCCCGTGCGGCGTCGACGATGGCGGTGTAATCGGCGAGCAGCGTGCGCACGGCCTCGGGGTTCTTGACCAGGCGGACGGTCACGTCGACGGCGACGCCGAAGCACCCCTCGGAGCCGACGAAGGCGCCGAGCATGTCGTATCCGTCGCTCTCTCCCTCGGTCGACCCTAACGAAACGAGCTCACCATCGGGAAGGATGACCGTCAGTGCGATGACATGATTCAGCGTCACGCCGTACTTCAGACAGTGCGGACCGCCGGCATTCTCGGCGACGTTGCCACCGATCGTGCAGGCCGTTTGGCTGGAAGGATCGGGCGCGTAATGCAGACCGTAGGTGCTCACCGCCCGCGTGAGCGCCGCGTTCACCGCCCCGGGCTCGACGACAGCGCGCCGATTCTCCGGATCGATCGAGATGATGCGCCGCAGCCGGTTGAGGCCGATCACCACCGCGTCGTTCTCGGCGAGCGCGCCGCCAGAGAGTCCGGTGCCCGCGCCGCGCGGCACGAAGGGAACGCCCTCCTGCGCCAGCGCGCGCACGATGGCGATGAGCTCCTCGCGCGTCTCGGGGAACACGGCGAGCGCCGGCCGCTTGCGATAGAAGGGCAGGCCGTCGGCACTGTAGGTGACGAGCTCGCTCGGGCGCGAGAGAATCGATTTCGGGCCCACGATCGATGCGAGGCGAGCGGCAGCGCGCTCGAGCTGCGGCGAGAGCGCGGCCTCCGCCGCGCTAGAGATGGGCAACGCCGCCATGGCCGTTCGTTTTCGAGCGCTCATGCACGGTGGCGCGCTGCTCCATGGGATCCACCGCCGGCGCGAGCGCACCGTCGACGGTCCGCAGCCGCTCTCCCGGCGATGTCGACGCGAGCAGCCCCTGGCGCTCCGCGACGTTCAGGTCGATGAACGACGCAACGCGGAAGGCGAGCAGCGCCGGATCGTCGGGCAGCTCGGGAATGGCATCGTCGTCATCCGAGATCTTGCGTGCCGCGTGCGCAATGCGCTCGAAGCGCTCCCGCACACGCGTAGCCAACGGCTCCAGCAACGCCACCGGCTCCGGCGTGTCCTCGTACGGCACGACCATCCCGACGCGGTAGGGCAGTGGCGAGGCGACGAACGCGCGCAGGGTGAACCGATCCCGGCCCGCGACGGAGATGTTCGATCGCCCGTCAGCCAGCTCTTCGTGGGACAGAACGTGCGCGACGCAGCCGACGTCGCCGCCGATGCCAAGGCTCTCCTCGGAGGCTCCTTCGGCGAGGAAGACGATGCCGAAGTCCCGATCACGCTCGAGACAATCCGCGAGCATTCGGCGGTACCGTGGCTCGAAGATGTGCAGCGGGATCGTGACGCCTGGGAAGAGGACCAGCGGCAGCGGGAAGATCGGAAGTGTGCGCGCGGCCACTTCTAAAGGTGCTCGAGGTGCTCGAGGTGGTCAATGTGAGGTCGTCGAGGGTGTCGAGGTCGTCGAGGTAATCGAGGCGACGACGTTCCCTTGCTCACCTCGACGACCTCGACTACTTCGACGACCTCGGGTGTACCACCTTCACCGCGCCCGGCACCCACCGATACTCGAGCGGACTCGACATCGCGTGAAGCTCGCCATTGGTCGCGACGTTTCCTCGGGGGCGGCGCATTCGAATCGTCAGTCGATTTACCACGAACGCGTCGAGTGCGGGACTCTGCGCGGCAGATCGCGTTCCGCGTGCCGCCGCGGCGAAGGCCAGCGCCGCTATTCGCGCGGGGGATCGACCGCGAACGATCATCAGGTGCAATCCACGCCGGCCGTCTTTCGCGCGGCCGCCGAGTGTCGGGAGCTTCAGCTCGCGCTCGCCGACGCCGATGAACACGAGGGGTGTCACGGCGGATCGCATTTGGCCTTCGACCTCGACCTCGACGGTGAAGAGTCGCGGACGAAGGAGGAGACGAATGCCCGCCACGAGGCTCGCAATCCGGTAGCCAAGGTAGCGCTCGAGGCGGTCCCGCATGCGGACGAATGTGACGTACGTGCCGACCGAGCTGGTGTTCAGAAAGAGCTGGCCATTCACGGTGGCGGCGTCGATCGGTCGTGCATCTCCGGTGATCGCCACGCGCAGCGCCTCCTCGAGCGAGTCCGGGATGCCGAGGTCGGTGGCAAGGTGGTTGAGCGTTCCACCCGGGATCACGGCGAGCTCGAAGGAGAGCTTCGACGCGAGGCCGGCAGCGATCGCAATGGTGCCGTCTCCCCCAGCGACGGCCACGCGCCTAACGCCGTTCTTCGCCAGCTCCTCGATCGTGCGCCCCAGCTCCCCGGCGGGCAGCTCGCGCGCCTCGATCGAGAGCCCGCTCTTGTGGACGGCCTCGGTCACCTCTCGCGCGCGCGGCGCGGAGGCGTTGATGAGCAGCGGAAGACTGGTGGCGGTCAGGGGCGAGGCGGTGTAGCGGTCCGTATGCGCTCGAGGGTCTCACCCAGCTTGCTCAACTCGAACGGCTTCTCGAGGATGATGCATCGCGTGCGTTGCACGAACTCGGCCGTGTCCTTGGAGGTGACGTCGCCGGTCGAGAACACCAGCCGGTCGAGCAGCTCGGGGCGTCGCTCCGCCAGCTCGTCGTGAAGCGCCATTCCCGACATGCCCGGCATGCGCAGATCGGAGATGATGGCGGTATAGTCGCCGCCCGGCGCGAGGATCTTCTCGAGCCCGCGCGCGCCATCTTCGGCTTCGTCGAAGATCCAGTCGCGACGCTTGAAGTAGCGGCGGAGCGCGGCGCGAATCGTCGACTCGTCATCGATGACGAGGACGCTGGGCTTCGCCGGCGCATTCAGCTCGGAGCTCACGGTGCCCAACATAACGCGAGAGTGCCGAATGCGAGAGCGGGGGCCCGGCATTGCCGAGCCCCCGCCTCTCGTCAGGCTGACGACCGGTCAGGCGAAATTCCAGAATCCAGCCAGCGCCCGGCCGTCGGGCGACTCCCGCAGCTTCTCGAATGCACGCTCCCGGATCTGACGAATCCGCTCGCGCGTGACGCCCATGAGCGCGCCGATCTTTTCGAGTGTCATTGCCTCGGAGCCTTCCTCGAGCCCGTAATACAGGTAGAGGATCTTCCGCTCGCGAGGGGTGAGGTACTTGGTGAAGACGCGGTCGATGAACTCGCGCATCAGCTTGAAGTCGGTGACGTCCTCGATGTCGCGGCCGTCGACGCCGACGAAGCGCTCACCGAGCGTCGAGGCTTCGCGGTCGGAGCGATCGATGGGAGCGTCGAGCGAGACTTCGGTGGCGGACATTTGGCGCGCAGCCCGCACCTGGTCGGGCGTCTCCTCGATCAGCCGGCCGATCTCATTGTCGGTCGGATCGCGCTTCAGCACCTGCGCGAGCACCGTTTCGGCGCGCGCGAGCTTGATGAGCTGCGAATTCTGATTGAGGGGGATGCGGACGGATCGGGTCTGCTCGGCGAGCGCCTTGAGCACTGCCTGACGAACCCACCAGACGGCGTACGAGATGAACTTCACGCCCTGGTCGGGATCGAATTTCTTGACGGCCTTGAGGAGTCCTTCGTTGCCGATGGCAACGAGCTCGGAGAGGTCGAGGCCGTGACCCTGGTATTTCTTGACGTACGAGATGACGAATCTGAGGTTCGCCGTGACGAGCCGCTCGGCGGCTTTCTCGTCACCCTTCTGCGCGCGGCGGGCGAGTCGCCGCTCTTCTTCGGGGTCCTCGATGAGAGGAAGCTTTTGAATGTCCTGGAGGTATTGGTCGAAAGCGGTGGAGGGAGAGGAACGGAAGTAACCTTTGGACCTGCTCTCCGTCACATGCTGCATACACACCCCTTACATGGAAGGTGATGGTGTGGGCCGGTTGGCCGTCGTGCAGGCTAGCTCAGTCGGGGACGCGCAGGATAATAGCGCCGGCATTGAAAGGTCAACTGTGGCGTTGTTAACCGGGGATCTGGCGGATCAAAGGTTAGGGGTCTGGAGTCAGGAGTCAGGGGTCGGGGAAGGAAAGGGGCCGCGGCGCTTCGCGCCAGCGGCCCTCATCCGATGAGCGCGGCAGCGAAGCTGCCGCGCCTTTCCTTCCCTGACCCCTGACTCCTGACTCCTGACCCCTAGTTACACAGCCGGCGGATCTCGCGGCTTGGTCCTGCTCGTGGCCATAAGCACCCCGATCCCGATCAGGACCACCACTCCCACGGCGATCCACATTGCCGGCACGTTGAGCAGATAGGCCGCCAGCGCCAGACCAATGATGAGAATGATGAAGCCAATGATGTACGTCGAGAACGAAGACATTCATGCCTCCGAGGGTTTGCGCTCCGTTGGAGCGATCGAAGGGGGTTCTGGCAAGTTAGGTGCCCCCTTCCGGGACCAACCGTTCATCGAGACGTCAGGCCGCCAGCACCGCCCGAACGACCGATTCATTGACGGGAACCGACCACGTCCCATCGCCGCTCGCCATCGCGCCGATCTCGCGCGGCAGCGCAAACCGGAGCGCGCCGGAGCGGACCTTCTTGTCCGCGCGCATGAGGGCGATCAGGCGGTCGATCGTTACGCCGGCGGGGAGCGCGGTCGGAAGACCGACCCGGTCTACCGCGCGCCGCACATCGCGCGCGGTGCCGGGGCCGGCGACTCCCATCTTCACCGCCATGGTCGCTTCGTACACCATGCCAACGGCGACGCATTCGCCGTGGAGGAGGGTGTAGCCCGAGGCCGCCTCGATCGCGTGCCCGATCGTGTGTCCGAAGTTCAGCACCTGACGTAGCCCCTGCTCGCGCTCGTCCCGCCTCACGATCTCGGCCTTGATCTCGATGCTCCGGGCGACGAGCGCCTCCGTTGCGTCGGCCCGGCGCGTTGCCGCTTCGAGCAGCATCGGCGTGTCCGCGATCGTTCGCTCGAGGTACATGGCGTCGGCGATCACGCCGTGCTTCAGCGCTTCAGCGAGTCCAGCGCGGAAATGCGCGGGCGGGAGCGTGCCGAGCACCGCCGGATCCGCGAGGACTGCCGCAGGCTGGTGGAAGGCGCCGACGAGATTCTTCCCGCGCGGCGTGTCGACGGCGGTCTTGCCGCCGATGGAGGCGTCGATCATCGCGATCAAGGACGTCGGCACCTGCACGTACTTGATTCCGCGCATGAACGTCGCGGCGACGAACCCTGCCAGGTCACCGATGACGCCACCGCCCACGGCGATGATTGCCGCGTCGCGCCCGAAGCCCGCTTCGAGCAGCTCATCGGTGAGCCGTGCCCATGTCTCCCGAGTCTTCGAGGCCTCCCCCGCCGGCACCGTAAACGTCCTCGTCCCCACCGACCCCAGCGCCTGGACGACGCGCTCAGCGTGCCCGCGCACGACGTTGCTGTCGGTGATCACCGCATAACGATTGGCGCGCGTGGCCGCGCGAGCGATGTCGGCGACGCTGGCGAGAGCGCCGTGCTTGACGAGAACGTCGTAGGTGGGGAGGGAGATTGAATGCACGGTCAGGGACGAATGCGGACTGCGGAATGCGGATTCTGGGACGTCGGGATGCCTCGCGACACGTTGGAATCATCTTGGCATGCATCGAATCCGCATTCCGCAATCCGCATTCGCCTTACCACGTGACTTCCCCCGCGCCCGCCCGCCGGTTCGCGACACGCGAGAGCACGAACAAAAGATCGGAGAGACGATTGAGGTACATGACGACGATCTGCGGGACCTCGACCTCGGCGCCGAGGGCGATGACGCGGCGCTCGGCGCGGCGGCACACCGTGCGCGCGACGTGCAGCGCCGACGCCTTGGGCGTTCCCCCCGGGAGGATGAATGCCTCGAGTGGCTCGAGCTCCGCTTCGCCCTCGTCGATCGCGCGCTCGAGCTCGGCGATGCGCGCGTCATCGATGCGCGCTTTCTCGAGCTGCTGCTTGACCTTCTCCGGGTGCGGCGTGGCGAGCAGTGCGCCAAGCGAGAAGAGATCGCGCTGAACCGGCACCAGGACTTCATCGATGCGGGGCATCATCTCGACCGACCGCACCATCCCGAGGATGGCGTTGAGCTCATCGATGTCGCCGTAGGCCTCGACGCGCGGATGATTCTTCGGAACCCGCCCACCGCCGAACAGCCCGGTGTCGCCCTTGTCGCCCGTCTTGGTGTAGATCTTCATGCGGGCACGTTAACGCGGGCGGGGACGCGCGTGAAGAGTGGCGCTCGCGGGTTGTCGAGGTCGTCTAGGTGATCGAGGTGATCAAGGTGAAGGCGCCTCGATCACATGGACATCCTCGACATCCTCGACGACCTGCCCTCACAGCCCGAACAGCCTCGAGAGCAACCCGGGCTTCCTCGGCCGCCTCAACCCGCGCTTGAAGTTCGAGAACTTCGTCGGCGTCTCCGCCTTGCTCGAGGATCCCGAGATTCGCTTCTGGGAGGTGGGGAAGATCGTCGCCAGGTGCTCCTGCAATCGATCGGGTGTCGCGACCGGACGCTGGCGCTCGATCCATCGGTCGAGCGCGTGGCCCATCGCCGCGGCGGTGGGCCGGCGGTTGGGGTCGCGCGAGAGCGCACGCGTCAGCACGTCCTCGATCTCACCGGGCAGCTGCGGCACGCGCGCCCGGACGCTCGGGAGCGGATGCACCGTCACCTCGTCGAGGAGGAGGTCCGTGATGTCCTCCTTGAACAACGGCTCGAGGGTGAGCATCTCGTAGAGCACGACGCCTAACGTGAAGACGTCGGAGCGTGCGTCGACGGCGAGAGCGAGCGCCTGCTCCGGGGACATGTAGTGCTTCTTCCCCATGAGAATGTGCCGCTCGGCGGCGGGATCGAACGAGGTCCGCGCCTTGGCGATGCCGAAGTCGGCCAGCTTAATGTGTCCGTCCCACGACGCCATGATGTTTCCGGGAGAGACATCGCGGTGCACGACGTCCAGCCGTTGGCCACCGGGTGCGACGAAGTTGTGCGCGTAGTCGAGCGCACGACACACGCGCGACGCGATGTAGGCGGCGATCGGAAGCGGCATTGATTGCCGCAGCTCGGCGTGCCGATCGATGATCGAGCGCAGCGTCGGCCCCTGGATGTACTCCATCGCCATGTAGTACTGCCCATCGACTTCGCCGAGCTGGTAGATCTGCACGATGTTGCCGTGCGCGAGGTTGGCGGAGAGCTTGGCCTCGTCGATGAAGAGCTGGAGCCAGTGGCGCTCTGACGCGTACTGCGGATGAATGACCTTGAGCGCGACCCGCTTGGCGAATCCAGCCGGGCCCAGCTGCTCGGCCTCATAGACGGTCGCCATGCCGCCGTCCGCGACCTTGCGAAGGAGGCGGAAGGCGCCGGCATAGTCGAGAATGTGGTCTTCGCCCGTGGTTTGCATGAACGGCAAAGATGACAGAGTTCAGAATACAGATTTCAGAATTCAGAACTGACAACTACGTCGCGCTTCCCTGGCTACTGATCCCCTGACGTCTGACACCTGACGTCTTCGGGTGTTAACTTTTATCGCATGCAGCACGACCCTAAAGACATCACCATTTTGGGCGCCGGCCCCACGGGACTGTTCGCCCTTTTCTACGCAGGCATGCGCGGAGTCTCCGCGCAGGTCATCGACGCGCTGTCCGAACCCGGGGGTCAGCTGACCGCCCTCTACCCAGAGAAGTACATCTTTGACGTCGCGGGGTTTCCTCGGGTGCTGGCGAAGGACCTCGTGGCGGGGCAGCTCGAGCAGGCAAAGCAGTTCGGCGCACCCATGCATTTCGATCAGCGCGTCGTCTCCCTCGAGGAGGACGGCGGGACCTTCACGCTGGTCACCGAAACGGACCGGTTTCCGACGAAGGCCATCGTGATCGCCGCCGGCATCGGGGCGTTCTCGCCGCGCCGGCTTCCGCAGCCGTGCGCCGAGCCCTGGTACGGCAAGGGCATTCACGATCGGGTGCTCGATCCCGAGCGGTTCCGTGGCAAGCAGGTGCTCATCATCGGCGGCGGTGACTCGGCGTTCGACTGGGCGCATCAGCTGCTCGATCGCGCCTCGTCAGTCACGCTCGCGCACCGCAGCGACCGCTTTCGCGCGCATGCGGCAACCGTCGAAGAGATTCGCGCGGCGTCCGCAGAGGGGCGGGCGCGGATGCTCACCTTCCACGAGCTGCAGGACATCACCGGCAATGGCGAGAATCTCTCCGGTGTGGTGCTCAAGGACATCAAGGCCAAGACCACCGTCGCGATCGACTGCGATGCGATTCTGCCGATGCTCGGCTTCGTGAGCGACCTCGGCACGATGGCGGAGTGGGGGCTCAGTCTCGAGAAGGACGAGATCGTCGTGAATAGCGCGATGGAGACTGGCCGCCAGGGAATCTGGGCGGCGGGTGACATCACGACGTATCCCGGGAAGCTGAAGCTGATTGCGACCGGCTACTCGGAAGCGGCAATCGCCGTGAACCAGGCCGTGCACTGGATCTACCCGGACAAGAAGGTGAATCCGGGCCACTCGTCACACATGGCCGTCTTCGGCGTAAAGGAAGAGGCCGGCGTCTGAACTCGGGGTCAGGGGTCAGGAGTCAGGGGTCAGGGGGTGTCAGGGTATGGGTTGCAGGAGAGAACTGCGTGTACTTCTGCTGACACCCCAACCCTGACACCCCTGACCCCTGACTCCTGACTCCTGACCCCAAATTCAGTCGTACCGCACCCGTGGATCCGCCTTCGCGTAGAGCAGATCGGTGACGAGGTTGACGAGCACGAAGACGACGCTCAAGAAGAGGACGCTGCCCTGAATCGCGGGGAGATCGCGGCGCGCGATGGCGTTGACTACATAGCGACCGATCCCGGGCCACGAGAAGATCGTCTCGGTCAGGATGCTCCCGGTGAGGTAGTAGCCGAAGTCGAGGCCGAGCACCGTGATGATGGGGATGAGCGCATTGCGGAGCGCGTGGCGCCCCAGCACGACCCGCTCGCGCAACCCCTTGGCGCGCGCGGTTCGAATGAAGTCGCTGCCCAGCACCTCCAGCATCGCCGACCGCGTCATGCGGGCGAGAAAGGCGATCGACCGCGTGCCTAACGCAAGCGCGGGAAGGACGAGATACTCGATGCGTCCAAACCCGGACGGCGGAAGCCAGCGCAGCGACACCGCGAACACGAGGATGAGGATCAACCCCACCCAGTAGACCGGGAACGAAATGCCGAGGTAGGCACCGCCCATTGCCAGGCGGTCGAACGTGCTGCCCGGCCGTCGCGCGCTGAGTACGCCGATGGTGATGCCGAGCGATGCGGCGAGCAGCATCGCGGCGGTGGCAAGCTGCAACGTCTTGGGGAACCGCTCGAGGATGTCGCGCGCGATCGGCCGCCCGGTGATGTAGGATGTTCCGAGGTCGCCCTTGAGCACTCCTCCGGCGTAGTGCGCGAACTGCACCGGAACGGGATCGTCGAGCCGCAGCTCCGCGCGCAGCCGCGCGATGGTCTCGGCGTCCGCGCGCTCGCCGACCATCTCCCATCACCGGATCACCCGGCGCGATGTACAGGAGCAGGAAGACGACGACGAGAACGCCGAACAGCGTGGGAATCGCGAGGAGGAGCCGGCGAGCGACGAAGGAGAGCATCTAGGGGTCAGGAGTCAGGAGTCAGCGATCAGGGGGTGTCAGGGAAGAGGTTGTGAATCGCGCGAGCTCTCTCCTCGAACCTTCACCCTGACACCCCCTGACCGCTGATTCCTGACTCCTGACCCCTCGTTCACCGAAGCTCCGCCAGAACCCACCGCTGCCCGTTGAAGATGACGGGAACCTGGAAGCCTCTAACCCAGGGCTGCACCGCATACAGCTCGTTATAGAAAAAGAGAAACGCCATTGGCGCGTCGGCGAACGCGATGGAGTCGGCGCGTCGATAGAGCTCCACGCGCCGCGCGCTGTCGAGCTCCACGCGCGACTGGTCCACCAGACGGTCGAACTCGGGATTGGAATAGAAGGACACGTTTCCGCCGAGACCGCGATTCGCGGTGTGGAGCAGCGGATACAAGAAATTCTCGGCGTCGGGGTAGTCGGCGTACCAGTCCTTCAGGACCATGTCGGTCTCGCCATTGCGTGCCGCGGCACGCATCGCCGCCGCCTCGCGCTGCACGAGCCGCGCGCGAATGTCGGCCTCGGCGAGATAGCTCTGGATCGATTGGGCGACGCGCGAGAAGCTCTCGTTGTCCGAATGCCAGAGGTCAATGTCGATGCCGTTCGGGAAGCCGGCCTGAGTCAGCAATTGCTTTGCGCGGCCGATGTCATGTGCGTAGGGAACCCGCGTCGTGTCCGCGCCGTCGAGCACCGGGGGGATGACGCCGGCGGCACGGCGCCCCCGTCCGCCGACCAACCGGTCGAGGATGACGCCGACGTCGATCGCGTGATTGATCGCCTGGCGCACGCGCACGTCGCGCAGCGGTCCGCGCGTCGTGTTGATGCCCACGTACCAGAGGCGCAGCGCCGGCGCGGCGGCGAGCGTGGCGTTTCGCTCGTCGGTCTGCTCCCATCGGCGCGTCTCCGCCTCGGGAACGTAGAGCAGGTCGACATTGCCGACCTCGAACTCGGCGACCGCCGTGCTCGGCTCGCGAATGATGCGGGCGCGGAGAGAGTCGGTCCTCGGCGCTCCGTCGAAGTAGTCCGGATTCTTCGCGAACAGCAGGTAGTCGTCGTGCCGCCACTCGACGAACTTCCACGGTCCCGTGCCGACCGGGTTCTCGCGGAAGTCCGCCCCGACCGAATCGGGAACGATCGAGGCCACCGGCATCGCCATCAGCTTGAGGAAGATCGCCAGCGGCTGGGCGAGCGTGATGCGGACGGTCGAGTCATTGGGAGCAACTATCCCGCGAATTGACGGGTTCCGGCGATCGGCGAACTCGCGCGCACCGTCGATGGGGTAGAGCACCCAGGGCCCCGTGCTCTTGGTGGTGGGATCGAGAACGCGATGGAAGCTCTTCACCACATGCCGCGCGAGGAATGGCGTTCCGTCGTGAAAGCGCACGCCGCGGCGCAGATGGAACGTGTATACTTTCCCGTCGGGCGACACGTCCCATTGCTCGGCGAGCGCCGGCTCGAGGCGCGCGTCGGGGGTGAACCGCGTCAGCCCATCGAAGACATATGCGACGGCGCGTCCGCTCGGCACATTGGTGGCGAGCGCGGGATCGAGCGTTCTCGGGTCGTAGGTATCCCGGGAATCGATCAGCGTCCGGCGTTGCGGTGCGGATTCGCCGCCCCGGCAGGCGATGACGATGAAGAGAACGAGCGCGGAGAGCAGTCGGCGCATGGGTCGGATCGTTATCGGGGGATGCACGATCGCGTACCGTTGACACGGGCGTCCGCGCCGGTGAACCTTATCGCGCCCTAAGCGCAGCGTCAATCGTGAGTTACCTGCTGTTCGTGGACGATAACGAGGACATGCGCCTCGTGGTGCGCGACATCCTCGAGTCAGCGGGACACGAGGTGGCGCTCGCCGCCGATGGCGTGACGGCTCTCGCATCCATTCAGCAGCGGGAGCCGGACCTGCTCGTGCTCGATCTCGTGATGCCCGGGATGTCGGGCTTCGAGGTCTGCCGTGCCGTCAAGCGTAACCCGTTCACCGCTCGAATTCCGGTTCTCATGTTGACCGCGCAGGGAGACGTCGACCACAAGGTCGCCGGCTTCGAGGCGGGCGCCGACGACTATCTGGCCAAGCCGTTCGATCCGCGTGAGCTTCGCGCGCGTGTCGTCGCACTGCTGCGCATCGTGCGGCGCGAAGGGGATCGCAACCCCACGAGTGGGCTACCCGGTGGTACGGCGATCGAGGAAGAGATCACGCGGCGCGCGCAGCAGAATGAAGCGTTTGCGGTGTGCTACATTGATCTCGACAACTTCAAGCCGTTCGCCGACACGTTCGGCTTCACGGCGGCGGATACCGTGATTCGCGAGATGGGCGCCGCGGTGCGTGCCGCAGTGCAGGCGGTGGGCACGCCGCGCGACTTCGTCGGTCATATCGGTGGTGACGACTTCATTGTCGTGACGGTAGCGGAGCGCGCCGAGGCGATCGGACGGGAGACGGCGAGCCGGTTCGTCGAGGTGGCGGCCCATGCGGTGGGCGAGGAGGCTGTGCGTCGAGGCCACTTCATGGGGATCGACCGCGACGGCCGCGCGCGCGAATTTCCGATCGCTCGTCTCTCGGTTGCGATTCTTCTGGTGCAGCCCGACCGTTTCACGTCCATTGGCCAGATCGGCTCGCTCGCCGCGGACGTCAAGCGACGGGCGAAGCAGAGAGGACCGGGGACGATTCTCGTGCATACGGTGTAGGACTCGAATGCGGAACTCGAATGCGGAACTCGAATGCGGAATGCGGAATGCGGATAGTTGTGATGAACTGTCGATACCCGTAGGTCAATCATAAGAATCCGCATTCCGAATTCCGCATTCGCGTCCGCAATCTTTTCTCCCTAACCCGCGACCATGAAGCCCGACACCGGCTCTCGTCTTCTTCCCCCCGCCGTCTATTACATCCGCCGGCAGCTCGACGCGCGCGAGACGCTCACGGCGGCGGGACTCGCCGTCGGGGCAGGGCTCGCGGCCTTCTACCTCGCGCGGATGATGCTCCAGCGCGCGCCCATCGCGCGCGAGACGAGCATTCCGGAGATCGACGAGCGCGGCGCCATCGTGAGGCGCACTCCCCAAAAACGGCCTGGGACGTCCGCGCCCCGGTGAGCTGTCGGGTCACACGACATGTCGCGCCACTAGCGGTCGCGCTCCTCCTCGTAGTGCCGGCCGCGGCCGGCGCGCAGGATCTCGAATGCGACCCTGGTGATGTTCGGGTCGACGATATCGAGTTTCGCGGCAACGAGACCTTTCCCGACGATGAGCTCGAGGCCGCGATCGCCACGACGCCGTCGAGCTTCTGGCGTCGGGTCGGCCTCTTCTTCGGCGCGCAACGTTGTCTGGATCGCGTCGAGTTCCAGCGCGATGTCCTTCGGCTCCGCCTCTTCTACCGGCAGCGCGGCTTCTACAAGGCAACCGTCGACACACTGGTGGCGGTGAAGGAGCCTGGTCGCGTCGACATCCGCTTCGACATCGGCGAAGGACCTCCCGTCCTCATCGATTCCATGAGCGTGAGCGGTCTGGATTCGGTGCGCGACGGTCCACGCTTCGCGCGCGCGCTGGAGCAGATGCGCGGGGGCCGATTCGACCAGCTGGACCTGGAGCGCCGTGTCGCCTCCGTCATTGACCGCCTCCGGGACCAGGGCCTCGCCCGCGCGGAGCGGCTGCGTAACTACGTGGTCGACACGCTGCGCAACCGGGCGAACGTCGAGCTGCAGTTCCTCCCCGGTCGCGTGACGCGCATCGCGCGCATCGACGTCGAGATCCAGCCGCGCGAAGGAAAGCGCCAGGAGATTTCCGAAGCGGAGGTGCGGCGGCTCATCTCGCTCCGGGTCGGCGAGATCTTTCGCGAGCAGGATCTGTTTCGCAGCCAACGCGATCTCTATCAGCTCGAGACGTATGCGCACGTCGAGATCCGCCCCGCGCCCGACAGCCTGCAGCCGCCCGGCGATTCGCTGCTTGCAGTCCGCGTGCTCCTGAGCGAGGCGGCGATGCACTCGGTCCGCCTCGGCGCGGGGTGGGCGACGCTGGACTGTTTTCGAGCGCAGGGTCGTTTCGTCGACCGGGATTTCATTGGCGGCGCCCGTCGTCTCGAAGTGAATGGCCGACTCTCGAAGATCGGCGTGGGCTACCCGCTCGACGGCGTGGAGCAGCTGTGCGCATTGCAGGTGCGGAACGACGTCTTCAGCGACACGGTGAACTACTACGCCGGCGCGACGCTGAGGCAGCCGCTGCTGTTCGGACTGCGGCTGGCGCCGACGCTGACGCTCTTCAGCGAGCGCTACTCCGAGCTCGACGCGTATCTGCGCCGCACGACGATCGGTGGTGTCGCCTCGGTCACGCGCGAGACGCGTCCGCGAACGCCGCTCACCCTTGCCTATCAACTCGAGTATGGGCGCACACAGGCGGCGGACGCCGTGTTTTGCGCCGTGTTCAACGTCTGCGAGCTGCAGGCGATCAGCGAGCTCACGCAGAACACGCGGCTCGCCACCGGCCGCGTGAGTCTCTCGCGCGATCGGACCGACAATCTGTACGACCCGCGACGCGGCGACATTGTACGCCTCGAATGGCGCCACTCGTCACGGCTCATCGGGTCGGATTTTCGCTTCAACAAGTGGACGGGTGAAGCGAACTGGTATAAGGGATTGAGCCCTGGGATCACCTTCGCCTCCCGTCTCCAGCTCGGCGGAGTGCTGGCCCTCGGTACCTTGCGGGGGGCTGACGACTTCGTGCCCCCCCAGGAGCGGATGTACGGAGGCGGGCCGAACTCCGTTCGCGGCTATCGGCAGAACGAGCTGGGGCCGCTCGTGTATCTCGTCAACGCGGCTCGAGTGGACTCGATTCTTCCGTCCGGCGACACGATCTTTGTGGCGGACGACACCATTGGAGTCATCCGCACCTCACCGACCGGTGGCAACGCGCTGGCTATCGTCAACGCGGAATTGCGGATGCGGCCGCCCTTCCTTCGGGATCTGCTCCAATTCGCACTTTTCGTTGACGGCGGGCAGGTCTACAACCGGCGTGCGGAAACCGTTCGGCTCGACCAGTTTCGCTGGACGCCCGGGGTGGGACTCCGGATCGCATCACCAGTTGGACCTATCCGGTTCGATCTCGCGTACAACAGATATGCGCAGCAGCGGGGTTCGGCGTACACGATCGTCCGTGATGAGATCACCGGAAACCCCAGCCGCCTCCGGTGCGTCAGCCCAGGGAACACGCTGCCGAACGGATTCGGCGAGGGATGCCCGACATCCTTCACGCCGCGCCGGGACGATTCCTTCTTTCAGAAGCTGACGTTTCATTTCTCGATAGGACAAGCATTCTAGGGCGCTAAGGGCGCTGGGGGCGCTAAGGGCGCTGAAACCCTAACCACATTAGCGCTCCTAGCGCCCTTAGCGCCCCTAGCGCCCTTCACCATGTCCCGTCGCCGTCTCGTCGCCATCATCAGCGCCGCCGCGATGCTCCTCATTGGAGTCGTCGCGGCGGCGGCTGTGTTATCGGTGACGCAGACGGATCTTGGACGGGACTACGTGCGCCGCTACCTCCAGGCGCAAGTCGCGTCGAAGCTCGGCAAGCGGGGCACGATGCACATCGGGCGCATCAGCGGCGGGCTCCTCACCGGCGTCGTCGTCGACTCGTTCGCCATCCGCGACGAGGAAGATTCCCTCTTCGTCAGCGCGGGGCCCATCGAGATCAACTACGATCCGCGCGACATCATCGACAAGCGCCTGCTCATCGAGCACATCGTCATCCACAAGCCCTTCGTGAACCTGCGCCGGCACTCGGACGGCGTATGGAACTACCGGCGCGTGTTCCCGAAGGGTGCCCCGCGCGTTCGCACTCCCGATCGCCGCTTCGGCGACTACATCGTCATTGACAGCGCGACCATTCGTGACGGTACCGTCATCGTCACCATGCCGTGGTCGCCCTCCGACACGCTCACCGCCCGCCAGCGCGATTCGGCGCTCGCGTATGCGCGCACGACGGGTGGTCACGAGATTCGTGAGACGAAGGAAGGGCTGAAGAAGACGTGGCGGTGGACGGGACTCCAGGTCGAGGCGCCGTTCGCTCGCGTCGCCGATCCCGACAGCGCGGGCCGTCTCATCGTCGTCGGCGACATGGATGTGGACGAGAGCGATCCCCCATTCAAGTTCCGCGACGTGCGCGGTCCCGTTCGCATCGGGGACGACACGGTGCGATTCGACATCACGCACTTCGACCTGCCCGGCTCCACCGGTCGCGCGCGCGGTATGGTGCACTGGAAGCAACGGGGCCCGGTGCGATACGATGTGCAGGTGGCGGGAGACACCGTAGCCCTCGCCGACATCGCGTGGGTGTACCCGACGCTCCCGCGGGAGGGCGGCGGTCGCATGCTGCTCCACATCGTGAACGACGAGCGCGACCCACGCGTGATCGACTATCGCATCACGCGCATGGACGTGCGTGCGGCGAAGTCTCACCTCGTCGGTGACTGGACGTTCGGCGTCGGCGGCCCGGTGCTTGTCGTGAAAGACGTGGACCTGCGCGCGGAGCCGGTGGACTTCGACCTCTTTCGCACGCTGGCGGGCGGTCCGTTTCCCGTCGACTGGCAGGGAACGCTGACGGGTAACGTCCGCGGACGCGGTGGTCGCCTCGACCGCTTCATGGTCGACCAGGCGAACATCACCTTCCGCGACAAGCACGTGCCGGGAGCGGTGACGCGCGCGACGGCCAGTGGCGGCATCAACATTCTCGACCCGGCGTTCGCCAAGTTTCTCAGTCTCTCGCTCGACATCGAGACGCTCGATCTACGCACGCCGCAGTATCTCTTCGCCGACTTTCCACGGCTCCGCGGTACGATCTCGGGCACGGCCGTGCTCGACTCGTCGTGGATGGACGTCCGCTTCAGCGACGCGGACCTCACGCTGCGGGACGGTGGCCCGGGAGAGTCGCGGTTCACGGGGTCGGGACGGGTGACGTACGGCGAGGAGCTCATGGCGTTCGATGTCGACCTCTTCGCGCAGCCGATCGACTTCACTCAGTTCGCGCGTTCGTATCCCGCGCTTCCCGCGCGCGGGCCGCACACCGGTCCGCTCCGCGTGCAGGGGACGATGGCGGATCTTGTCCTCGCGACGACGATGCGCGGCGATGCCGGCATGATGAGCGTGGACGGGCGCTTCGACATGACCGCCCCGCGCTTTGCCGCCCAGATGACCGGGGCGGTGGAGGACCTCGACCCGCGAGCCTTGCTCGCGCGCGCGGATATCCTCGCTTCGCGGCTCACCGGACAATACCGCGCGAACTTGAGCGGGGACTCGCTCGCCAACCTCGATGGGACGCTTGCGATCGATCTCGACCGATCGACGGTCGGTGGCGTCCGCATCTTCCCCTCTACGGCCGCGCTCACCTTCGCCGGCGGGCTGCTGCGGGTCGACACGATGCGCGTCGAAACGACGGCAGCCACCCTGACCGCATCTGGCGCGCTTTCGCTCGCCGACATGCGCCCCGACTCGCTTCGATACACGATCGTCGTCGACTCGCTCGGCGGCCTCCGTCCCTGGATCCCGACGGATCGCGCGGGGCGCGGCGCTCGCGCACTTGCCCGTGAGGACACCGCCACCGGCGCGCGGCGTGACTCGCTCGTTACCGCCTATCAGGATTCCCTCGCCGGACGCTTCGAGATGAGTGGCTGGCTCAGCGGCTCGATCGATTCGCTCGCGACTTCCGGAAGCGTCGAGGGACGCGACCTGTTCATCGCCGGCGATCGCGCGCGATCGTTGCGCGGCAACTATGCGGTGCGGGGTCTGCCACGCACGCCGGCCGGTCTACTCACGCTGGCCCTCGACACAGTCGTCGTCGCAGGCGTGCGCCTCGACTCGGCGCGCGTGGCGCTCGACGCCGCTGGCCCCAACGCGGGCCGGCTGGCGCTCGGCATTGGCAGCGCGACCGGTCCTCGCGGGCGGATGTCACTCGCGTACGCGTTCAGCGGTGACACGACCCGTCTGCTCGTGGACACGCTCGGGGCGGTGATCGGCGATCGCCAGTGGACGATGGCGGCGCCCGCGCGCGTGATGCTCGATTCCACCAGCATCGGCATCGACTCGCTGGCGCTGGTCGCCGACGGCGGCGCGCGGGTCGTGCTGGCCGGCGATTTTCCCGCCAATCGGCCCGTCGACGCGTCGTTCCGGCTGCATCAGGTGCCGCTCGCCGACCTTGGCGCACTGGCGCAGAGCCGGTCGCCGTTAGGTGGGTTGCTCACGCTCGAGCTCGCGATCACCGGCATGCGGGACGATCCCACGATGCGGCTGAGCGCGACCGGCGACACGGTGCGCGTCGATGAGATTCGCTTTCCCCGGCTCGATGCTCGCGCGACCTACGCTCGACGGCGCCTGGACGGTGAGGTGCTGCTCGTCCGTGACAACCAGCCGGCGATCAGTCTGTTGGCGAGCCTCCCGCTCGATCTGGCGCTGACGAGCGTCGAGAAGCGGATGATCGACGATTCCCTGCGCCTCAGCCTCCGCGCCGACAGCATGAACCTGGCGCTGATAGAAACGATGGTCCCGCGAGTGACCAACGCGACCGGCCGCTTGCAGGCTCGGCTCGACGTCGCCGGAACGTGGACGCGACCGAGCTTCGCGGGGAACGTGCTCATTCGCGACGGGCAGATGGCGCTCGCCTCGACGGGTACGCTGCTCCGCAGCATCAACGGGAGCCTCACCCTCACCGGCGACTCGGTCCCGACGATCCGGCTCGATAGTCTGGTGATGGCCAGCGGTGAGGCGCGCGACAGCCGCGCGTTCCTGAGCGGAAGTGTGCGATTCTCGGAAAGCGAGGACAGTGCCTGCGCGTCGATCTCCCTGGTGGAGTGCCTCGCGCGGCGGTCCGCCTTCGATGTGATGTTCAGAGCGAACAACTTTCAGGCGATTCGCCAACGCCGCATTGCCGACCTCGACATCAGCGGCGACCTGCGGCTGGCGGGGAACTACGAGGGCTCGCTCCTCACCGGCGGATTGCGCGTGGAGCGCGGAGCCGTATACCTGCGCGAGCGCCTTCGGAAGCAGATCGTCAACGTGGACCGGCTGGAGGACGATGAGTTCGGTGCGTTCATCGATACGACATCCTTCAGCGCGATTACTCCCATCGGGCGCGGGCCGGGCTGGATGGAGGACCTGAAGAGGAACATGTCGGTCAGCAACGTTGACATCGCGATCGGCGAGGACGTATGGCTCCGCTCGCAGGAGGCGAGCATCAAGCTCGAGGGCTCGGTGAGCGTGACACTCACGGGTGACCAGATCACGCTCGAGGGACCGCTTCTCGCCAACCGGGGCACGTATCGCATGTATCTCGCCCCCGGCGTGATCCGCACGTTCGAGGTGCAGCGCGGAGTGATCACCTTCTTCGGCGGTCCGGTGATCGATCCCGCGCTCGACATCGTCGCCGTGCACACGGTGCGTCAGGCGGGCAGCGACCGTCGTGACGTCCGCATTCGCGTCACGATCGGCGGCACCCTTTCGCAGCCGCGGCTCGCGCTGTCGAGCGACGAGCGGATCCAGATCTCCGAGACGCAGATCCTCAGCTACCTCGTATCTGGCCAGCCGACGTTCGTCGCTGAGAACACTGGCCAGCTCCAGACCGCGTTCGCCACGCTGGTCCCGACACTCGGCGCACTGGCCGAGCGAGCGATATTCGATCAGCTGCGCTTTCTCGACATGTTTCAGCTGCAGACGACGCAGAACCGGCAGTTCTACCAGGTCGACACCGACCCGCTCAATCTGCTGTGGCAGTCCCGCATCGCTTTCGGGAAGCAGCTCACCGAGCGCACCTTCCTGAGCGCCAACGCGGGCCTGTGCTCCATTGGCGGACAGGACGCGCAGAACCACCGCTTTCTCGACGCATTCGGTCTTACCCTCGAGCACCGGCTGAATCACGGATTCTCCCTCCAGATGAGCGTGGAGCCAGCCACCAGCGCCGCGCTCTGCCGCACCGACGCCGTCGAGTTCAATCGGCCCCGGCAGTTCGGTCTCGATCTGTTCCGGGAATGGAGCTTCTGAGGGGGCCGTTCCTCCTCGTCGCCAACCCCGCCGCGCGTCGTGCTCGTCGCCGCCTCGCCGCGGCCGCGCGCGCGTTAGGCGCCCGGGGCGCACGTGTCGATGTCGTCACGACCGAGCGGCCTGGCCACGCCGCCCAGATCGCGGCCGAGCGCGCCGGGAACTACCAGGCGGTGTTCACGCTCGGTGGTGATGGCACCGCGATGGAGGTCGTCGGAGCGCTCGCCGGCCGCGGCATCCCAATCGGAATCCTCCCCGGCGGAACGGGTAACCTCGTTGCGCGCGCGCTCGGAATCCCCATTGCCACCCGCCGCGCCGCCACGGCCCTTCTCAAGGGCGAAGTCGCCGACGTCGACCTCGGGAGACTCGCCTCCGGGCGTTGCTTCGCCTTCTCATGGGGAGTTGGCGTCGATGCTCGCATGATCCGCGACACCCCACCGATCTGGAAGCGGCGTCTCGGGATTATCGCCTACGCGTTCGTCGCCCTGCGGGCCTCGTTGCGCAACGTCACCTTTCGCGTACGCGCGACGGTCGATGGCGACACCGTCGAGCGCGATGCGACCGCCGTGATGGTCGCGAACTTCGGCGCGGTCCTCAGCGATTTGATCGTGCTCGGCCCCGGCATTGCGCGGGATGACGGCAAGCTGGACTTATGCGTCTTTTCTCCGACGAGCGCGTGGGAGGCTCTGGGCATTGCCTGGCGGTTGCTACGCAAGGACTTCCGCCCTCATCGCGCGGTCGTGTATCGATCCGGAAGACGCTTTCAAATCGAGTGTTACCCTCCGCAGGACGCGCAGGCCGACGGCGAGCTCGTTGGGATGACGCCGGTGGAGATCGAAGTCTATCCTCGCGCCGCACGTCTGTTGCTGCCTCGGGTCGGTTGACCCTGCTGTCAAGAAACTCTACATTGGCCTCCCCCCACCGCGTGGCCGGTGATTCCCTGATCCCGCCCGAATGACCGACGTCTCAAGGTCAGCCACGTCCGTGTCGCGTCCGACCGCGCCCGCTCCGCTTCCATTGCTCGAGGGGCTCGCACCGGAGCAGGCGCGGGCGATGCGCGAGCTGGCGCGTGAACGCGATCGATTGCTGGTGCTTCAGGATTCCCTGCGTGACCTGGAGCGCTCGGGATCGCTCGACGCGCGCCTTGGCGTGCTGCTACGCGGGATGCGCGCGCTGGGCTTTGCGCGTGCGGCGGTGGCTTTGCAGGACGAGCCCGGCCAATCAGTGCACGTCGCGGCGTCCGGTGCGGTAGCCGACGCGGAGACGGTGGTCAGACGCGCGTTGGGCGATCCGGGGGCATGGCCGCGGCGCCTCGATGAGCTGGCGCGCTTCCGAACGGGCGCCTCGTTCCGCCTCGACACGCGCGATGCGTGGGTCACGCGGGAGCTCGGGGCGGTTGCGCTCGATGCCTCGGAGATCCTCCTCCTTCCGCTCCGGCGCCGCGACGGGCGCCTGGTGGCGTTGCTCGTCCTCGCCGGGACGGAGGAGGGACCCGTCAGCGAGTCGCTCGTGCGCACCGCCGAGCTGCTTGGCCGCCAGGTGGTACTCACCGTGACCGAGGCAACGCTCGCGGACGTCGCCCGCCGGCGCGCGGAGCGGCTGCAACGCCTGCACGACGTCGGGAGCGCCCTGTCGCGTTCGCTCGAGGAAGGGGAAATCCTGCGCGAGCTCGCGCGCCAGGTCGCGCGCGTCATCGACGCCGATGGCATCGTCATTGCCCGGCCGGAGCTCGACACGCGCCGCATTGTCACGTTGGTGCGCCTGGTGCGCTCGATGCCGTCGGCGCGGCCTCCGGTGCCGTTAGGCGGTGGCCCGATCGCCACCGTTGCGCGAACCGGTCGCTCGGTGCGACTGAAACAGGCCGAGATCACCGCACTCGCCGACGATGACGTGGTGGCTGATGATGAGCCGCCGCGCGCGCTCATTGCGGTGCCGATCATGGTCGGCATCCAGCTCCTTGGCGTGCTCGCCGCGTACACGAGACAGCACGACGGCTACACCGACGAGGATGAGGAAGTCCTCCTCACGATGGGCGCGCAGGCCGCGGTGGCTCTGGCCAATGCGCGCCTGTACGCGGAGAGCCAGCGCGAGCGGCGGCAGAGCGAAGCATTGGCCGATGTCGCCCGCGCCGTGAATGAGTCGCTGCGTCTCAGCGATGTGCTGAATCTCACGCTCCGGCACACGTCCGCCCTGCTGCGCGTTGAAGGGGCCTGCGTGGCGCTTCAGGACGGCGACGACCTCGAGGTCGTCGAGGCCGTTGGTGCCACCGAGGCGCTGCGGGGCATGCGGCTCCCCATCGCTGGCAGCCTCAACGGTCGCGCATTTCTCAGTCACGCCTACGTAATCGCCAACCGGGCCCCGGAAGAGGGTGTATACGGGCCGGCGCACGAAGCCGCCGGAATTTACAAGGCCATCACCGTACCGCTGATCACCGCACGCGGAGCCATTGGGACGCTGGCGGCGATCAACCGTGCGGCCGACTTCACGGAGGACGACGCGCGCGTTCTGCAACGCCTCGCCGATCACGTCGGCGTCGCCATCGTGAACGCACGACTGTTCGAGGAGGTGGCGAGCGCGACGCGCGAATGGCAGGTGGCCTTCGACGCCATTGCCGGCGGGATGGTCGTGCTCGACACGGAGGGCCGGATCGTCCGCAGCAACGCCCGCGCGCTTCAGCTCGCGAACGTCACGCGCGCTGAGGATCTCGTGGGCCATCCGTTCTATCAAGCCGTGTTGCGAGAGCATCACCCGCCGAGCGACTGCGTGATCGGCAAGGCGCTGGTCGAGGGACATACCGGTCACGGGACCCAGCGCTCGATGGCGCGTGGGAAGGTATTCGACGTCGTGGCCTCGCCGCATCCCAGCGGTGGCGCCGTCGTCACCTTCGATGACGTCACGTCGTTCCACATGCTCGCGGAGCGGTACCGCCGCGTCGTGGAGACGTCACGCGACGCGATCGTCATCACCAATCGCGCGAAGCGCATTGAGTTCGCCAATCCCGCGGCCGACGATCTGTTCGGCTATGCCGATGGCGCGATCATGGGCATGCCCGCCGGCGAGCTCGTCGTTCCCGAGCTGCGGGAGGACGTCGCGCGTCGTGAAGAGATGGCATTCGCCGGGGAGCCGCAGCGCTACGAGACGATCATCGTGTGCGCCGACGGCGATCGTCGTACCGTCGCGATCAGTACCGCACCGCTGCGCGAGGTTGGCCAGATCACCGGCGTCGTCGCCTCGCTGCGCGATGTCACCGAAGAGCGTCGGGCGCGCGATGCCGTGGCGCAATCGGAAGCCCGCTATCGCAACCTGTTCGAGACCGCTCCCGACGCGATCTTCACGCTCGACAAGCGCGCGACCTTCACCTCGGCCAACCTTGCCACCTGTCAGATCACCGGGTACGGGCGGGAGGAGCTCCTGGGCCGCTCGATCCTCGGCCTGCTCGAAGAGGAAGAGGTGGCCACGGTGAAGACGCACTTCAACGAGGCGCTCGCCGGTACCGCCGAGCGCTACGAGTGCCACTTCTACCGGAAGACCGGTGATCGTCGCGTCGCCTCCGTCACGAACACGCCAATGCTTCGCGGCAACGATGTGATCGGCGTGCTCGCCATTGTTCGGGACCTGACGGCTGATCGCGCACGTGAGGAGGCGCTGGTTCGCTCCGAGGCGCGCTACCTCCGCCTCGTGGAATCGGCATTGGACGCCATCTTCACCATCGACTCCGACGGCCGCGTCACTTCGGTGAATCGCGCGCTCGAGCGCGCCATTGGTCGCTCGCGTGGTGAGATGTTCGGCATGCGATTCATCGACCTCATTGAAGCGTCCGACCGTGATTCGGTGTGGTCGCACTTCGAGGCGACCCTTCGCGGCGAGCGCGTCCGTGGTGAGATCCGCTATCGGGATGCGCACGAGTCGCTGCGCGTCGGCTCGGTGACGATGACGCCGATCGTCGAGGAGGGGCGTGTCACCGGATGTCTCGGCATTGTGCGTGACATGACCGAAGAGCGGACGCTCGCCGAGCAGCTGCTCCAGCGCGAGAAGCTGGCGGCGGTGGGGCAGCTCGTGAGCGGTGTCGCGCACGAGCTGAACAATCCGCTCGCCGGCATCATGGCGTTCTCGCAGCTCATGCTCGCCATGTCCAGCGCGAATCCCGACCAGCAGGACGCGCTCGTCACGATTCACAAGGAGGCGAAGCGCGCCGCCAAGATCGTCTCGAACCTGCTCATCTTCGCGCGCCAGCGGCATCCCGAGCGCACCGACGCCGATCTCAACCAGGTACTCCAGGACACGCTCGAGCTCCGGCGGTACTCGCTCCGCACGCACCAGATCGAGGTCGACACCGACTACGACCCGGACCTTCCGCTCACGTGGGCGGACGCGTTCCAGGTGCAGCAGGTCATCCTCAATCTGCTGACGAACGCCGAGCAGGCGCTCCGCTACCACGGTGGCGACAAGCGGATTACGCTGCGCACGCGCCGCGAAGGAGAATTCATCGTTGCGTCGGTCGCGGATACCGGTCCCGGCATTCCCGCGGAGGAGCTGGATCAGATCTTCAACCCGTTCTTCACGACGAAACCGGTCGGCGAAGGAACGGGGCTCGGCCTCTCGATCTCCGACGCGATCATTCGCGAGCATGGCGGGCAGATTCGCGTGACCTCGCGCCTCGGTGAGGGTGCGATCTTCACCGTCGAGCTGCCGATCGTCCATGCGCCCGCCCCTCGCACCGGCGAGATCCCAGTGGCGCCCGAGCGATCGACGGCGCCTCGCACCATGCTCATCGTCGACGACGAGCCCGCGCTCCGCGCCGCGTTGTCACTGTATCTCGAGCGCGAGGGGCACACGGTGGACGCGGTCGCCAGCGGACGCGAAGCTCTCGAGCATGCTCGCTCCCGTCGGTACGACGCGATTCTGCTCGACCTGCGCATGCCCGACATGTCGGGCGATGTCCTGTTCGCGGAGCTACAGGCGAGCGACCCCGAGCACGCCGCTCGTGTGGTGTTCGCCACGGGTGACGTGGACAGCGAGGGGGCGCGGTCCTTCCTGGCGGAGAGTGGGCGCCCGTACATTGAGAAACCGTTCGCCCTCGAAGACGTCGCCGAGCTGCTCTGTACGGAGGTGCGCCGGTAGCGTGGCAACGATCGTCATCATCGACGATGAAGTCGAGCTCGCCGCTGCCCTCGGCGCCTTCTTCGAGCGTATGGGGCACCAGGTCATCCGCGCGCATACCGGAGACGACGGACTCGACGCGTGTCTCCGCGTACGCCCCGATCTCGTGCTGCTCGACCTCAAGCTTCCCGACGTTCAGGGGTTCGAGTTGCTCGAGCGGCTGCAACCGGAGCAGCGCGTCGTCATCATGGTGACCGCACATGGTGACATTCCGCTGGCGGTGGAAGCGATGCGTCGCGGCGCCGAGAACTTTCTGACCAAGCCGGTGGAGCTTCCGCATCTCGGAGTGGCGGCCGAGCGGGCGTTGGAGAAGGCGAGGCTCCGTGAGCTCAACCGGCATCTCCTGGAGCGCCGTGGCGCACGTACGACGGCATTGCTCGGCCCATCGCCCGCGATGCGCGAGCTCGCGCACCAGATCGAGCTGCTGGCGACGGCGGAGCGAACGACGGTGCTGCTCATTGGCGAGACGGGAACGGGGAAGGGGCGCGTTGCCGAAGCGATTCACGCGTCGAGCCCGCGATCGTCACGGCCCTTCGTCGAGCTGAGCTGCGCGGGGTTATCGGCGGCCGCGCTGGAGGCGGAGCTCTTCGGCCACGAGGCCGGCTCGACCGCCGCCATAAAGGAGCGAAAACTCGGCTTGTTCGAGGTGGCGGACGGTGGAACCCTGTTTCTCGACGAGATCGGCGCGCTCGATGCGGCAATTCAGCCCAAGCTGCTCAAGGTCATGGAGGGAAAGTCCTTTCGGCGAATCGGGGGCTCGCAGGAGATCACGGTCGATGTGCGGGTGATCGCGGCGACGAACAGGGATCTCGCGAGCGAGGTGGTCGAAGACCGTTTTCGCGAGGACCTCTATTACCGGTTGAGCGTGATGCCGGTTCATCTCCCGCCGTTGCGAGCACGTGCGCGAGACGACATGCTCGATCTCATCGCGCGCTCACTCGAGGAGCTTCACGTGCAGCTGCCGGAGGCGCCGGTAGAGCTGTCAGAGGGCGCTCTCGAGCAGCTGCTGCGGTATTCGTGGCCGGGCAACGTGCGCGAGCTGCGGAACGTGCTCGAGCGGGCGATGATCGTGGGACGCGGTGCGCGGAAGATCGGCACGGAGCACCTGGCGCCCGAGGTTCGCAACGCGACCGGCGCCGGCGTGGAGCGCCACGTCCCCAAGTCGCTGGAGGAGGTGGAGCGCGCGCACATCGAGCGGACGCTGCGCGCCCATAACGACAACCGGACGCGAGCAGCGAAGGAACTGGGCATCTCGCGTGCGACGTTGATCAACAAGATTCGTGGGTATGGGTTGGAGCGGCGATGAAAAACAGGGATCAGGAGTCAGGAGTCAGGGATCAGGGGGTGTCAGGGTCGAGGTGTCAGGAGCGAGGTCGTTCTCTCCTGTAACCCACTCCCTGATCCCCCCTGACTCCTGACTCCTGACTCCTGACCCTAGTTTGAGACTAAAAGGATCCAGGGAGGACGCACGTCAATGACCGAGCTCAAAGAGAAAGACAGCATGAAGTGCCGTAGTTGCGGCAACGAGGAGCGGGCTTCTGAAGGGTATCCGTGCGACGAGTGCGGCACCTTCATCTGCCTGGTGTGCCAGATGCGGGGAGTCACCCTCTGCAAGGCGTGTCAGGAGAAGCGCGGGGTAACGCAACCCACGTGAGCGGCGAGCTGCTGCTCGTGCGCGAGCGGTTCGACCTCGACGATCGCGCGTATACGGTAATGGCCGATCCCGCCTTCGACGCCGCCAAGGGGATGTGGCAGGCGACGCTCGTCTTTCTCTCCCTCGACCGCTCCTTTTCGACGCCGCTCAGCAGCGCGCCCGTGAGCAGCACGGTGCGTCGTGACGACTTGCTCGCCGCGATTCGTGAGCTCGACGATGAAAAGATCGCCGCCGCGTTGCGCGCGATCGACCTTCCGCTCCCCAAGATTCGCTCCAACAAGAAGCGTGGGCGCTGATCTGCGCGCACTGGGCATGGCGGTCGGCCACGCATCGGATGCCATTGGCGCCACCGGGGTCACGGTCGTGCGCGGCGTGGACGCACCGTTCCGCGCCGGGTGTGCGCTGCTCGGCCGAGCCACCGGAACGCGCGAGCTCGATGCGCTTTCGCCACGCCATCTCGTCGACCGCGTCGACGCCATCGTGCTCACTGGAGGCTCGGCGTTCGGGCTCGACTCGGCCGGCGGCGTGATGCGATGGATGGAGGAGCGTGGTCGGGGATTTCCCGTCGGCGTCGGCGTCGTCCCGATCGTTCCGGCGGCGGTAGTGTTCGACCTGTCTCCGTGCGGCTCGCCGACGGCTCGGCCCACCGCGCTCATGGCCTACGAGGCCTGCGAGCAGGCACAGCCTAACGGTATCGCAGAAGGGAGTATTGGAGCAGGCACGGGAACGACCGTGGGCAAGGCGGCTGGCCCTGCCCGCGCGATGAAAGGGGGCGTCGGACTCCAGCTGGAGCGCGCCGGTGAGCTTCAGGTCGCGGCGCTGGCCGTCGTGAACGCCCTCGGTGACGTCAGAGATGGGAAGGGACGCATCATTGCCGGCGCGCGGAGCGACGCGGGGGACTTCGTCGATCTGTCGCGCTCACTCGCCGACGGATCGCTGCCGGCTGAGTCCCGCTTCGCCACCAGGGCATTGCACAATACGACTCTGGCGGTGGTCATGACGAATGCCGCCATGTCGCGCGAGGAGCTGGCGCAGCTCGCATTGGCAGCGAGCGTGGCCCTCGGAAGGCGCATCACGCCGGTCGGAACCTCCTACGATGGGGATGTCGTCTTCGCGACCTCACCCCTGAATGGGCTGGTGGCGACAGCGCTGCAGGTGGAGGTGCTCGCCGTCGCGGCACTCGAGGGCGCGATCGAGCGTGCGGTGCGCATGGCTCGCGGCCGCGATGGCATCCCCGGTCTGGCCGATCAGGGTGCACAATGAAAACCATGATCGTGAGTGCTGCCATCGCCCCACTCCAGTCCCAGCCCGCGGCCGGAAGCGAGCAGGTCTCGCAGCGGCTCGCGGGGCATCGCCTAACGGTTCTCGAGGAGCGGGAGCCGTGGATGCGGGTTCGCGGATCCGACGACTACGAGGGCTGGGTGCACCGCGGCTACCTCGATGCCGACGGCTCGGCGCGCTTCGATCGCACGCGCACCTCCCTCGGATGTGTGATTCGGGATTCCCGCGGCTGGCCCTGTCCGCTGCCGCTGGGAGCCATCCTGCCTGACGACGCGCGACTGGCGAGCGGCGAAGCGGTCGATGCCGCGGAGCTGCCGCAGCGGTTTCCCCGAACCGCGGACGCAATCGTACGGAGCGCGATACGCCACTTCGCGGGCACGCCATATCAATGGGGAGGCATCACGCCGTGGGGCGCCGATTGCTCGGGCCTCGCGCAAACGATCTTTGCCCTGCACGGCGTCCGTCTTCCGCGCGACTCCTCACAGCAGGCCGCTGTCGGCTTGCCGGTTCAGCTCTCGCCGGAAGCGCTATCTCCGGCCGACCTGCTCTTCTTCTCCGACCGCCCCGACCGTCGCATCACCCACGTCGCGATCTCACTCGGCGGCCCGCGCCTCGTTCACCTGGCACTCGGCCGCGGCGGGTATCGGGTCGAGGATCTGACCGACGACGGCGATCCGTACGTGAAGGCGCTCGTTGGTCGGTATCTCTTTGCGCGGCGAGTGGTGTGAAGGGTGCTAAAGGTGAGCACCCTTAGCTCATCATTCCTCCGGGCGTCGCAACGGCGGGCCCCGACCGAACCTGCAGCGTGATGTCAGCCTGCCTCGCGCCATCGAGGGCGATCGTCATCGTGTGTGCGCCCGTTGTCTCGATCGGGAGATCGATCGCGGCGATCAACGGGAGATCCATCTCGGTCACGCCCGCCGGCGGCGTGCCGACGTCGAGCTCACCGCCGCTCGACCAGAGCTCTTTCCCCTCGGGCCCCGTCCAGCGAAGCACCACCGAGTGCGTTCCGATGTCGGTGCGCCGGCCCTTGAACCGCACCACCAGGTGCGCGCGGGGATGAATCGTGGGGACCGTCCCCACCTGAACCGCATTGAAGACGCCGAGGATGTTCAGCTTCCCCTCCTGGGAGAGATTGGCGGCGTCGCAGAAGAGCGCAAAGGAGACGTTCATGCGCGCAAGCTACGGGCGTGCTGTCGCCCTGTCGAGCGCCCGTCTAACTTTCTCGGATGAGCTCCACAGCCACCGAAGACGTCGCTGCGTCAGCACCGAGCGGAGTGCGCCCGCGCGCGACCCTCACCGACGGATTGCTCGTCGGCATGGCGCTCATCTGGGGTGTGAACGCGAGTGTGATGAAGCTCGCCGTCAGCGAGATGCCACCGCTCGTCTTCAACGCCGCGCGGCTCGGCCTCGCATTCGATCGCGCTCGTCGCCCTCGCGCTCGCCGTTCGGGAGACGCACCTCACGCGCCGCGATGTGGGCATGCTCCTCGTCCTGGGTGTGCTCGGCACCGGTCTCTACCAGTTCTTCATGATCGAGGGGCTCGCGCGCACGAGGGCGGGCACGACGGCGCTCATCCTCTCCTCGGGGCCGGCCTTCGTCGCCCTGTTCGGGCGCATCCTCGGCGTCGAGCGCATCACGCGCCGAGGAATGATCGGGATCGGCCTGTCGATGGCGGGCATCGCGTTCGTCGCGCTCACGCAGCCGGAGGCGCTGACACGACGCGCAACGCTTCTTGGCAGCGCACTCGTGCTCATCGGATGTATCTGCTGGTCGCTGTTCGCGGTGCTCATCAAGCCGTACGCGAACCGGCTCGATGGGCGCGTCGTTACCGCCATTACGATTGTCGGGGGAACGCTTCCGCTGTCACTCCTCGCCCTTCCCGCACTCGAACGGACGGCCTGGGACCAGCTATCGTTCGCGACGTGGGGCGCCATCGTGTACGCGGGGCTCGCCTCGATGGTGATTGCCTACCTGTTCTGGAACCGCGGTGTGAGACTGCTCGGGCCCACGCGGACGGCTGCGTTCGGGAACCTTCAGCCGATTTTCGCGCTGGCGGCCGCGCGCGTAATCCTGGGTGAAAAGCCCAGCGCCTGGCAGCTCGTTGGCGCGGTCGGCATCATCGCCGGCGTGCTCCTCACGCGAACGGCGGAGCCGTTGCCGGAATGATGACCGACCACCCCACGCGGCTCGTCCTGTTCGACATCGACGGCACCATCTTGCAGAGCAATGGCGCCGGGCGACGCGCCATGCTGACCGCGCTCCGCGAAGTCTTCGGGAGTCCGGGCCCGGAGGATCATCGCTATGACGGCAAGACCGACCCGCAGATCGTTCGCGAGGTGATGCGGATGGAGGGACATCATGACGCGCACATTGATGAGCGGATGGACGTGCTGATGTCGCTCTATCTCTCCCACCTCGAGCACGAGCTGCAGCACGTCGATACACTCGTGCATCCGGGAATCTTCGAGCTCCTCGCGGCGCTCGAAGGACGCGCGGACACGATCCTCGGTCTTCTCACCGGCAACCTGCGAGAGGGCGCCTACGCGAAGCTTCGCGCGGCGGGGATCGATCCCCATTGCTTTCGCGTCGGTGCGTTCGGCAGCGATCACGAGCACCGCCCGGAGCTGCCCGCGCTCGCGCGGGGCCGGGCACGAGCCGAGCTCGGCGTCCACCTCGAGGGGGAAGATCTCGTCGTCATCGGGGACACGCCTGCCGACGTCGAGTGCGGCCGCTCCCTCGGCGTGCGAGCGATTGGCGTCGCGACCGGGGCGTATACGGTCGATGAGCTGCTCCGCTGCGGCGCGTACGCCGCGTTCGAGACGCTCGCCGATACCGACCGCGTCGTGAGCGCGATCGTCGATGCGTGAGGTCGAGCTCAAGGCGGTCGTCGACTCGATGCCGGCACGCATCGCCAACGTCGAGCGGGCGGGCGGCCGGCTGGTTTTCCGCGGACGTCTCGAAGACTGTCGGTATGACACTGCCGATCGGCAGCTGCGCTCCCGCGATGATGTTCTGCGGCTGCGCGTGTACCGCGATGAACGGAGCGTGCGGGCCGAGCTTGGCTGGAAGGGCCCCACGCGCTATGAGGATGGCTACAAAGTGCGTGACGAGATTGGTGCCGGGTCGCCCGATGCAGATGCGCTGCGCCAGATCCTCGAGCGCATGGGGTTTGTCCTCACCCGCGAGATCGATCGCGAGATCATTCAGTACGACCTGCAAGGCGCGACGGTTCGGTTCGAGCGGTATCCGCGGATGGACGATCTGGTGGAGGTCGAGGGCGATCCGGGCGCCATTGAGCGAGCGATCGAGGCGATCGGGCTTCCTCGTGAGGCATTCACCTCCGAGCGGCTCTTCGATTTCGTGCGCCGTTGGCAGGAACGCACCGGTGAGAGCCCTGCGCTCTGCGATCGGGAGCTGAGCGGCGAGCACCCCTACGCCCTCGAAGATGCCTGAGCGATCGGGGCCGATCTTTCACGCGACGATCGACGCCTTTCTGCGCGGCGTCGAGTTCGGCGGCGAGGGGACCGTCGAGGTCGTCGGCGAAGCGCTTGGGGTGACGGTGGGCAAGCGGCGGGCGCTGGTGGCATTCAGCCGCCTCGATGGACTACGGGAGGGCGCGGGCTCGCTCGAGCTCTACGCCGATACCGGCGACACGATCGCGATGTACGCGTCCTCGGGGCTGGACGTGCTCGCGCGCACGATCCTCAACTCGGCCCACGCGCTCCCCGAGCTCACGCGATCTCTCCGCGGCCTCGGCTCGCACCGCGCGCGACCGGACGACGATCACGATCGGTTCTTCGCGCCGTTCATCTCGGCCCGCGCGAAGGCGGAGCGGACGAGTGAGCCATCGGTGCGGCTCGAGGCGTTCGACGCCGCGAGACTCCGCGACGCGGTGGAGCGCCAGGTGCTCGACTTCGCCAGGACACGCTATCCCGATCAGCCGCCCGACCGGCGCGCCACCGAGGCCATCCTCGGCGAATGCACCGACGATGTCGTGCGGAGGCTCGAGCGACTCGAGGCGGCCGCGGCCGCCGTTCGAACGAGCCCGCCCGAGGTGCAGCTGGCGCGTTGGCGCGCCTGGCGCGACGCGGTGCACGACGTCATTGACTCCGCCGATCGGTGCTGGTTCGCGATGCACCCGGTATTGCGCGACAGTGTCACGCCTCGGAAGCGGCGTTGGTGGCGGCGACTGCGCTTCGGTGCGACGCTGGCGCTCTTCCTCCCGGCCGCGGCTGCCGCCCAGCACGTCACGCTGCGTGTCGAAGGGGTCTCGACGGACACGCTGATCGCTCGTGGCTTCGATGTCGTGTTCGAGGCGAGCGATCACGCACTGGTGGTTATCGAAGCGAACCGGCGCGGTCAGCTCGACCTTCTGGGGGCGCGCGTGTCTCCCGTCGTCGCACCGGGAACCAGTCGGGAGCGGCAGCTCGGCTTGTCGGCGGTCACCGTGACACGGGTCTACCGGTCGTACGACGACCCTGTGCGCGGCATTCCCGTGTGGCTGGATTCACTCGCTCGCACGAATCCGCGGATCCATCTCGACACGATAGGGCGAACGCTCGGCGGACGGCCCATGTTCGCCGTAAAGATTGGCGAGGCCGATGACGCTCCGTCGCGGCCGAATGTCCTGTTCATGGCGACGTATCACGCGCGCGAGTGGGCCGCCACCGAGATGGCGTTGCGGCTCATCCGGTACCTTGCGACGAGCCCCGCTCCGGGTCCGCGAGTCGATTCGCTCGTCAGGCGGCGCGACATTCTGGATCGTGCCGGTGGTGAATCCCGACGGATACGAATACACCTTCACGACCGACCGGCTCTGGCGAAAGAATCGGCGCGCGAACACCGACGGCACGTACGGCGTGGATCTCAATCGCAACCATTCCGAGCATTGGGGCGCCGACGAAGTTGGATCGTCATCGTTCGCGCAGGCGGAGACCTACCGGGGGCCATTCGCGGAATCGGAGCTGGAGACGCAGGCGATCGCCGAATTTCATCGTACGCATGTGCCGGTGATCTCGGTGAGCTATCACACCTTCACCGGGCTCATCCTGTGGCCGTGGGGGGACGACTTCGGTCGCATCACCGGCGATGACGGCATCTTCCGCGCGCTCGGAGGAACCGACGTTCGTCCCGCCGTCCGCGACAACATTCCGGGGTCCGAGCGCAACCACTACCACCCCGCGTGGGGGTGGAATCTGTATCCCACGAACGGGGAGTACACGGACTGGGCGTACGCGACGTTCGGGACGATTGCGTTTACGCCAGAGCTGACCAGCGGCTTCGAGAACAACGGCTACTACGGGTTCGAGTTCCCCGACAATGAGCAGCGCCTGGCGCAGATGTTCGCGGACAATCTGCCCTTCGCGCTCGACCTGCTCGATGCGGCGAGCAATCCGATGGACGCTCGGTCGATTACGACAGGACTGGAGAACGAGAGGATCGGCATCGAGTCGCTGTCTCCGATCGTTCGCGTGCGCGTTCCTCGCGATCTGGCGACGCAGACCACGGTGCAGACGCGCGGGACGGTGCCGGTGCACCAGAGCGAGGATGCTGGAGCGTACATGGTGCGCATGGAGAGCGACACCGTGGTCCGGCCGGTGCGCGCGACGATCGTCGCCGGCGAGACCGCGCTCGACCTCACCGTTCTCGCGTCGACCGGCGCCGAAGCCAACGAGACGGGCTGGGTGCCTAACGGCTTCACGGTGGTGCCGCAGCGCGTGAGCGGGCGGTCGGCCTGGCATGCCGCGGTGGGTCGCCTTCGGTCGCCCCTGATTCACGTCCCCGCGAACATCGACACCGTGTCCGTGCTCTTCTGGACCCGGTACCTGGGCAATGGCTTCAGCCTCGATCCGCGCGGGGAAGTTCGCCTCTCGGTGGATTCGGGGGCGTCGTGGGTGACGACGGGAGTCGTCTCGGGACGTGCGCCGGTGTACTACCCGGAGCGCGTGGTCATGACGGGGCTCGCGGGCCGAACGATCATGATCGAGTTCGTCGCGCAGTTCTTCTCGGCGCAGACGGGGTGGTGGCTCGACGAGATCCTGGTCGCTGCGCACGGTGCCGCGACGGTCGTGCGGGTGGATGGGGAGCTGCGTCCCTCGAGTAATCCGGTGCGATCGAGTGTCGTGCATTCTCACGTGGCCCTTTGGCGACGGGGGCGGCGACGTGCGTGTCTTCGACTTCGCCGGACGCCTGGTGTGGGCGACATCGGTCCAGGGGGGCGCGACGACGGTCATGTGGGACATCGCGTCCGCCGTTCGAAACGGTGTCTACATCGCCATCGCCCGCTCGGAGGGCCGCCTGCGCCGTCTCAAGCTGTTCATCGCCCGGGGACCGGCGTGATCGTCGGCATTGGGGTGGATCTCGTGCACATCGCGCGCGTGGAGCGGCTCCTTTCCTCCAAGGGACAGCGCGCGCTGGAGCGTCTGTTCACCGAGGACGAGCGTCGTTATGCGATGGCGCGCATGGAGCCGGCGCGGCACCTGGCGGCGCGCGTCGCGGCCAAGGAAGCGACGTTCAAGGCGCTTTCCGGAACCACACAGGCGCACGCGATCTCATGGCGCGAGATGGAGGTCGTCATTGGCGCGCACGGCCGTCCCGCGCTCGCGCTTCATGGCCAGGCGCGCGAGCGCGCCGAGCAGCTCGCCATCACGCGCACCTGGCTCACGTTGACGCACGATGGTCCCACGGCGGCCGCATTCGTCGTGCTGGAGCGGTGAGCGGCGTGCCCGTCGTGCGGTCCGTCCCGACCAACATCGAAAGTCTCGCGCCGGAGGTGCGCGTCCTCGAGATCGGCGCCGGGACCATCAAGCGCGTGCCTCACGCGGTGACGCTCGATGTCAATCCGCTCGCCGCGCCCGATGTGCTCCACGATCTCGACGAAACGCCGTATCCGTTTCCAGCGGACTCGTTCGACGTCGTGATCGCCGAGCACGTGCTCGAGCATGTCGAGCACGTCGTTCGCGTGGTGGAGGAGCTGCACCGGATCGTGGCGGCCGGGGGTGTGCTGCTCGTAGAGGTGCCGCACTTCAGCAGCGCAAACTTCCACACCGATCCCACGCATCGGCACGCGTTCAGCACACGCAGCTTCGACTACTTCGTCGAAGGAACGACGCTGGCGCGGTACCGCTACTCGAACGCGTTTCTCAGAAAGCGTGAGGCGCGCATTGGATTCGAGGGGAGGAGCGTGATCCAGCGCGCCATTGCCCGGTGGGCGAACCGGGATCCCGAGCGCTACGAGCGGAAGTTCGCGTGGATTCTCCCGGCGGAGAGAATCAACTTCGTGCTCGAGGTCGTGAAGTAGCGATGCGCGTCGCTCAATGCGACGCGAACACCTTCTGCTTTCCGTCCTTCGCGAAGGTCATCACGTCGTACTTGTCGGCCGGCATGTCCGGCATCTCCATCCCCGGCGACCCCATGGGCATTCCCGGAACGCCGACTCCGGCGACCTTCGGCTTCTCCGCGAGCAGCTTGCGAATGTCAGCGGCCGGGACGTGCCCCTCGACCACGTACTGACCCACGATCGCGGTGTGGCAGGAGCTCAGCGACGCGGGGACGCCGAGCTTGGCCTTGATGGCCGCGAGGTCGTCCACGTCCTTGGCCGTAACCTCGAACCCCTCCTTTCGAAGGTGATCGACCCATTTCCTGCAGCACCCGCATTGCGCGTTCTTGTAAACGGTAATGGCGATGGGAGCTGCGTGGTCGTGACCGGTCGCGTAGACGGCGGCGGCGCCAAGAGGCACGGCGAGGGCGAACAGCGGGATGGCGGCGAGGCGGAGGGTTTTCATGGAGGCGGAATGTAGCGCGGGATCTGGGTTAGGTGAACAGGCGCTAGAGGCGCTAGAGGCGCTAGAGGCGCTCGACGATCACAGGTGCTTGCAGCCGCTGGAATGCGCTAAGACCCCAGCGCGTTTAGCGCCTCTAGCGCCTCTAGCGCCTCTTCCCAAATGGGGTTACGTCCACGCCGCAATCCCGATACATTCGATCGGGATGCATTTGAGAACGCTTCTCACCTTCGGCCTCGTCCTCGCGGCCGCCGCCCCGGGGCGTGCGCAGGAACACCCGGCGCGGCGGCTGTCGAGCATTGTCGGCGTCGCGGTCGAGGAGTACTCGAAAGGCATCGACGCCTCGGGAAAGCTCACCTCCGAGCTCGAGTATCAGGAGGCCGTCGACTTCCTCCAGGATGCGCGTGGAGTGGCGGAGCGCCTGAGCGGCGACCGCGCGCCCGTCGTCCGGCTCCTGGTCGACTCCCTTCGCGGCGTTGTCGCGGCGAAGCGTCCCCCGTCCGAAGTCGACGCGCTCTACCAGCGCTTCGTCAGTGCGCTCGGCAACGAGGGGGCGCTCGAGCTGCCCACTCGAACGCTCGAAGTCGCCGCTGGACGCGCGCTGTACGCGCAGAACTGCGCATCGTGCCACGGCGCGGCAGGAATGGGGGATGGACCCGCAGCGCGCGGAATGACCCCGGCACCCCCCGCTCTCGGGGACGCCGAGGCGATGGCGGATCTCACTCCGGCGCTCGTCTTTCGCGTGATATCGGTGGGTATCGCGGGGACGCCCATGATCGCGTGGGGCGATCGGCTGACGGCTGACCAGCGATGGGATATCGTCGCGTACCTGCATTCGCTGCGGGCGACGGATGCGCATCGGCTGGAGGGGGAAGGGCTGTACACGCGTTCGTGCCTCGCGTGTCACGGCGCCGCGGGTGCGGCCGATGGGCCCGCCGCCTCGTCGCTGACGCGGCTTCCACCCGACATCGGCACCTTTGCCTGGCAGGCCGAGCGGAGTGACGCCGCGCTTGCGGCGGTCATTCAGGACGGCATCCCCGGCACCGCGATGCCGCCAAGCCAAGGACTCGATGCGAAGCAGCTCGCCGGCATCGTCGCCCATCTGCGCAGCCTGGCGGCCGCGCGCGTCCCCACGCCTAACGCCGTCGCATCGACCGACGATGTCCGCGGCACGGCGCGACGCGTGGTGGCGACGCTCGACCAGGCGCTCTCGGCGGCTCGAGGCGGCCGCGGACCGGAGGCGGGCGACCTCGCCTTCGATGCATACCTTGCCTTCGAGCCGCTGGAGACGCGCGCGCGGGCGCGGGACCCAGGGCTCGTTGCCGCGGCCGAGCGTCAGTTCGCCGACTTCAAGGGCGCAGTCCGCCGTGGTGATGTGCGTAGCGCGGAACGCGCGCGGAATACCATCGAGGCGCAGCTCCCAAGCATCCTCGCGCTCACGGAATCGCCGTCCGGAAGGTGGGCGACCTTCTTCCAATCGTTCCTCATCATCCTGCGCGAGGGCTTCGAGGCGATTCTCGTCATCGGCGCGATCTGCGCCTTCCTGCTGAAGACGGGCAATCGCGCACGCCTTCGCTCGATCTGGACCGGCACCGCGCTCGGCCTCGTCGCCAGCGCTGCCACCGCGATCGTTCTGCAGACGGTGCTGCGCTCGATGCCGGCCAGCCGCGAGATCATCGAGGGCGCGACCATGCTCGTGGCGGTCGCGGTGCTGTTCTCGGTGAGCTACTGGCTCATCTCGAAGGTGGAGGCCGCGCGCTGGCAGCAGTTCATTCGCGACAAGGTGACGAATGCGCTCGAGCATGGCGGCGGGTCGGCACTCGCGTTCGTCGCCTTCCTCGCCGTGTACCGCGAAGGCGCCGAGACCGCGCTGTTCTATCAGGCGCTCTTTGGCGAAGGGAAGGACGCCATGGGGCCGATCGTTCTCGGGATCGTGGCTGGCGCCGCGGTGCTGGCGGTCGTGTTCACGCTCTTCTACCGTTTCGGGGTTCGCGTCCCGCTGAGGCCGTTCTTCGCCACCACCAGCGTCGTGCTCTACTACATGGCGTTCGTATTTGCGGGGAAGGGAGTCCGCGAGCTCCAGGAAGGGAACGTGGTTCCGATCACGACGATTCCCGGCTTTCCGTCCATCGATGCCATGGGCATCTACAACACGGTCGAAACGTTGCTCGCGCAGCTCGTCTTGCTGGCGCTCTTCGTGTTCGCGCTCGTGAAGACGTTCTGGCCGGCACGGTCCGTAGCCTTGCCGAGCGCGCCTCCCTCGGCCGTCCCGATGGGCGACGTCACCGTTCGTCTCGCGCGCATGCAGGAAGCGATCGACCGGCTCGGGACGCGGGTTGAAGCGCTGGAGGAGCGTGAGGCGGAGATCTCGCCGCAGAAGTAGCCGTCGGGCACCTCTCTACTAGCTTCCGTACCAGATGAACGCCCCCGAACTCTTCGACCTCCCCTGGGGCCCGCTGCTCATCTTCGGGCTTCGCGTTGCCGACGTCTCGATCGACACCATGCGCGTCCTCTTTGCCGTCCGCGGCAAGCGGTACCACGCCGCGTCGCTCGGCTTTTTTCAGGCGCTCATCTTCATCCTCGTCGTCGGCAACGTACTCCAGCATCTCGGGAGCGTCTGGCACGTGCTCGGGTATGCCGCGGGCTTCGCGACGGGCACACTGGTCGGCGTCCAGATCGAGAATGCCGTCGCATACGGCTTGTCGACCGTGCGCATTGTCTCGCCGCACGGCGGCGTCGAGATCGCGAACGCGCTGCGCGAGCGCGGCTACGGCGCCACTGAGGTGGCCGGCTATGGCCGGGACGGCACCGTCGAGATCGTCGACTCGGTCGTCCACCGGTCGCATCTCGATGAAATCATGAAGATCGTCGACAAATGGGACTCGCAGGCGTTCGTGACGGTGGAAGAGCCGAAGATCCTGCGCGGGGGCTCGTTCGCCAATCGCGCGCGCTGGACGCGCGTGCCCAACTGGGCGCGGTTCAGGTATAAGGACCGGCCGCGCGGCTGAGCGCGCGCCACTCCTCTCGCAGAATCCCGTACAGCCAGAATGTCCTCGAGCACGTCCCACTTCACGACGTGCTGTCGAAGCCGGCCCTCTCGCTGCATGCCGAGCTTCTCCATCACGCGCCACGATGCTTCGTTTCTCGTGAGGCAGTGGGCGACGACGCGCGAGAGGTCGAGCGCGCCGAACGCGTGGTCCAGCATCGCGCGCGAGGCCTCGGTCGCATACCCGCGCCCCCACTCCTCGACGGAAATCCAATAGCCGAGCTCGCCGCGCCGGTGTGGGCGCCTGATGCTGAGCCCCACAGCGCCGACGATTCGTCCATTCGTTCGGTCCGTCGCGGCGAGGGTGAGTCCCTCATCACGCTCGGCGACCTCGGCGTGGGTGCCGATCCACGCCGCGGCGGTACTTTCGTCGTACGGGTGCGGAATGTTGAGCGTCGTGTCGGCAATGCGGCGGTCGCTCACGAGGCGCGTGACTTCGGCTGCATCGGCGAGCGCGAACGGACGAAGGACGAGACGCTCGGTCGTGAGCGTCGGCAGACTCACGCGGTCCGGCCTCCCGCGGCCCGCTCCTCGGCCATCCGCGCCCGCAACCAGCTCCAGTGCCAGGCGAAGAGCGCGATCGCGATCGCGATCATGAGGCCGTTGCCCACGATGCGTCGCCACGCCTGCAACCGGTTGGCCTCGATCCGGTCGGCCCGAAGCGCCTCGAAGCGACGACGTCTCGTCTCTATTGAGGTCGTGTCGACGGGGAGGTTGCGGTCCGGCGCCGTGCGCTCGACGCGACTTGCCTCATACGACTCGAAGTTGGTAAGCCCCTCCGGGTGACCGTACGGCCCGTGCAGCGGATTCGCGAGGGTGAAGGCGGCGTCGACGATACCGTTGATGCTGATGAGGAGCGCCACGACCGCGATGAGGCAGACGGTGTAGCCATAGATCTGCGGAATGCGATTCGGCTTGTCGATCGAGCGGTCGTTCACGAGAGCGGGAGCAAGAGGAGTCGAGCGGCGGGAGTGCAGGTAATTCTATGCCTCTACGGCAGCCTTCGCGAATCGACGCACGATGTCTCCCGAGGGCTCGATCCTCGAGATGGAGCGCACGCTTTTGCCGGCCTGCCAATAGTCGTGCGTGCCCGTCTCATCGAGCGACGCGCGCTTGAGCTGCAGCGCCGAGCGCAGCGCGTAGATCGTTCGCATCCAGTGCTTGGTGCGATGACCGCGCAGCATCCAGCGCGCGATCGGCCCGGCGCGGAGCCCCATTCGCTCGATGTAGGGTGTTCGAATCACGGCCACCGGCACGCCGGTGATGCGCTCCGTGAGCACGATGTCATCCTCGTCCGCGGCGAGAATAGCGTCCTTGTAGGCCGTGCTCGCCCGGCATTCGGTCGTGGCGATGAACCGCGTGCCCAGCTGTGCTCCCGCGTAACCCATGCGAAGCGCCTCGACGAACTCCCGCTCCTCGCCGATTCCGCCAGCGCACACGATGGGCAGTCCGAGATCTCCAACTTCCTCGAGCAGGCGCTCCGCGCTGAAAGGCCCGGCGTGCCCGCCGGCCCGGTTGTTCACGCCGATCAACCCGTCGACGCCGGAGTCGCGCCCTTTCAGCGCCCACTTCCTCTCCGTGACGTCGTGGTAGACGATGCCGCCCACGGCGTGCGCACGCTCGGCGACCCACCTCGGATTGCCCAGCGATGTGACGAAGAAGCGGACACCCTCCTCGAGCGCGATGTCGACCCATTTCACCATGCGCTCGTGATAGATGCGCGACGATTGCTCAATCAGCGCGTTCATGCCGATCGGCCGCGACGTCAGCCGACGAATGAGGCGAAGCCCCTCGCGGAAGTCGTGGCCGTGCACGAAGGTGAGGGACACCGGCTGCACAATGCCGAGCCCGCCAGCCTCCGACACCGCGGCGACGAGCTCGGGATTGCTGCACGGGTACATCGCCCCGCAGAGGAGCGGGACCTCGACCTTCGCATGGCGTGTGAGCGCCGTGTCGGGCAGACCGGTACGGACAGTGTTCGAGGTAGCCAGGGCGCTCACGGGGAGGGTGGAACGAACGGCTCATCGCAGCGTCGGCACTCGAGTGTCGTGCCGACTCGCGCGTTGCGTCCCTCGACGGTAATCACCCACGCGCGTACCTGCCAGGGTGGATCGTGACGCACGTGCTGCGAGTGCCCGCAGTCGAGGTCAGCCACCCAGTGGTCTTCCTGGTCCTGGTGGAACCCGACGATCCTCCGTGTCACCATGCCTAACGCCGTCGCCGGCAGAGTGCGGTGCCGACGACACCGCCGATGAATCCGGCGCCGCCGGCCCATGCAATGATCGTCGGGTCGGCCACTGGCAGGTCGTGTCCATTGCGAACGAAGGGCTCTCGCACGACGGTGTACGTCAGCTCGATCACGGCCGTCGCGAGCGACAGACCGAGCCCCAGAAGGGCGGCGTTCTTCAGTGCAGATCCGCACGAGGCCGGCGGCTCGAGGGCTGGCGGATCGTCGTGGTCGATCATCGCGGGCACCGCGAAAGCGACGCGTGCCGCGGTTACGGTAGGGCCGTGCTCCTGCGCCGTGAGCGCCGAGCCAGTGATGACGAGCGCGGCCGCCGCAGCGATCGACGCGATGCTCACGTCTTCTTCGGCGGATTCAGCGGTCGCATCTCGATCCGGTCGACGAGCATGCGCTGTGGCGCGTCGAGGAGGAATTCGACCGACGTGGCGACATCCTCCGCCATGAGCTTCCACGACTGATCGCGGCCCGTCCGGCTGAACGACGTTGACACCGAGCCGGGCATCACGACGGACACTTTCACACCCGCATCGCGAACCTCGAGCATCAAGCTCTCGGCAAAGCCGTTGACGGCGAACTTCGTCGCGGCGTAGCCCGTACCTCCCGCGAAGCCCGTCTTCCCGGAGATCGAGCCGATGATCACTACGTGCCCTCGGCCGCGCTGAATCATTCCCGGGAGCAGCGCGTGCGTGACGTGATAGACCGCGTTGAGGTTCACGTCCATCATGAGCTGCCATTCTTCCGGCGTGAGATCGACGAATGGCTTCATGACGCCGACCCCGGCGTTGTTGACCACGACGTCGACGTCCCGTCCCTGGAGCGCGGTGCGCACCGCGCGCCCATCGGTCACATCGACGACCAGTGGCTCGCACGTTCCACCTTGTCCGCGGATCTCCGCCGCGAGGGTCTCGAGCTCCGGCGCCGTGCGGGCGAGGGCGACGATGCTCCACCGTGGCGCAAGGCGAAGCGCGATCGCACGCCCAATACCGCGCGATGCTCCAGTGATGACTGCCGTGGGTCGAGAATTCGTCATGGCGCGTTGCTCCGCACGGGGTGATCCGCGCTGACATCGAGCGGCAACATGCTCCCCATGCCCTTGCCATCCCGCTCAGCAAAGAGCAAGCTGGCCCGGTCGAGCCGGGCAGTGCGGATATGACACGCCGGGAATCGCATGGCGGGCATACGTTTACTCGTTAGGGGGACGATCGGCCATCATGAAACTTCCCTTTTACCGGCTTCGTAGGACGGGAAACGGCATGACGCCGCCCGGAGGTCGCCATGTGGACGCTCGTGAAAGCCTGGTTGCTCAAGTTGATCCTGCAGCGGTCTCTCGGGGCGGTCCTCGCCGCGCTGCTCGTGATCCTGCTACCGATCGCCGGCATCCTCAAGGTAGTCGGGATTCCGCTCCTGCTGGTGCTGCTGATCGTTGGAGTTCCGCTGCTCCTGCTCCTGGCGATCATCGGGCTCCCAATCGTCCTCGTGCTCGGCGCGGGGATGGCGATCATCGGCGTCATCTCGGCGGTGCTGGCGATGGGGTTCGCCCTGCTCAAGATCGCGTTGCCGATTCTCCTCGTCGTCTGGCTGCTGCGCTGGTTCTTCGCCGGCCGGAACGGGGGCAATGGCAAGGAGCAGCGCGCGGAGCCGGGTCCGACCACCGATCCCGGGGTCGACGCGGCGTAAGCCCTCGGCGAGGGCTGTCCGCCCTCGCCATCCTGGCTCTCACTCCACTTCTCTCGGCCGCTCCGGCCGAGGCCCAGCGCGCTGATACGAGTCGCTCCACTCAGCCGCTGCTCCTGCGTCCCGCGCGGGTGTTCGACGGCGTCGCGACGCAATCGCGCGAAGGCTGGGTGGTTCTCGTTCGCGGCGATCGCATTGCGGCGGTCGGGCCCGCTGCCGATGTGAGCGCCGCTGGCGCCCGCATCATCGAGCTTCCGGGGATGACCCTTCTCCCCGGGCTCATCGATGCACACTCGCACCTGCTCCTCCACCCCTACAACGAAACGTCCTGGGACGACCAGGTGCTGCGGGAGCCGCTCGCGCTGAGAGTGGCGCGCGCGACCGTGCACGCACGCGCAACGCTCGATGCTGGCTTCACCACGCTGCGTGACCTCGGCACGGAAGGCGCCGGCTACGCCGACGTCGGGCTTCGCGATGCCATCGAGCAGGGAATCATTCCCGGTCCGCGGCTGATCGTGACCACGCGTGCCATCGTCGCGAACGGAACCTATGCACCCTCGGGGTTCGCGCCCGAGCTCGCGATTCCGCAGGGCGCGGAAGAAGTGGGTGGAATCGAGGACATCCGGCGCGTCGTGCGCGACCAGAGCGCGCGCGGTGCGGACTGGATCAAGGTCTACGCGGATTATCGGTGGGGGCCGAGTGGCGATGCGCGACCCGCGTTCACGCAGGATGAGCTCACCGCGCTGGTCGAGACCGCGCGTAGCGGTGGACGGCCCGTCGTAGCGCACGCGACCTCACCGGAAGGGATGCGTCGCGCGATCACGGCCGGAGTCGAGACGATCGATCATGGCGACGCAGGCACTCCGGAGGTCTTTCGCCTCATGGCGCAAAAAGGCGTGGCGCTCTGTCCGACCATCGCCGCTGGCGACGCGGTGCTTCAGTACGGGGGATGGAGAAAGGGTGTCGATCCCGAGCCGGCGCGCGTTCGCGAGAAGCGCGCGAGCGTGCGTGCGGCGCTCGAGGCGGGTGTCATCATGTGCAATGGGAGCGACGTGGGCGTGTTCGCGCATGGGGAGAATGCGCGTGAGCTCGAGCTCCTCGTCGACTACGGCCTGACGCCGCTTCAGGCTCTGCGCGCGGCCACGTCGGTGAACGCGCGCGTACTGCACCTCGAGAATGAGATTGGTACCGTGCGTCAGGGCCTATTCGCCGATCTCATCGCCGTCGACGGCGATCCGCTGCGCGACATCGCCGCGCTGCGGCGCGTGCGTCTCGTTATGAAGCAGGGGACGATTCACCGCGCGCCGTGAGGCGAAGGCGCCATCGCACGTACAGCACGATCGTGACGACGAGCGCTGCCGTCACGACGCCACCAAGGATCGCCGCCGGCCATCCCGCTTCTGGCGCGTAAGCGCGCGGGGCCAGCACTGATGCGCCCACCGCGGAGGCGCCCCAGAGGATGATGAGCGCGGCCGCGGCTGGATGCTGACGCCAGATGAGCGCGGCGGCGGCCAGCCCGGTGCCTCCCATGACGATGTTGACCACCCCGACGATCGTCGCGAGCGTGTTGGGGGCGTCAGGCATGTCGGTCGCCGCGTTGTACAGCCCGTTGATTCCCGTTCCGACAGTAAACGCCGCGACGAGAATCAGACCGAAGCTCGGTGCCTTCACGCGGCCTTGCGGCGACGCCGCCCGCCCGCCGGCGAGATGTCGATCATGAGAGCGACGACGAGGCCAACGATCGGCCAGAGACTCCACTGTCCGCCAAACCAGTGGTGCACCGCCGAATACCAGAGGAGCGTCGTCGGAAGAAAGACGAAACCGAGGATCGGGAACAGGAGCGAAGCGAAGATGCCGTGGAACCAGGTGGTGAAGAAGTAGAGGAAAAGTATCAGCAGCCGCGGTGTGACGAGCGCGAAGACCGCGAAGAGGCAGGGCATCTATCGCGAGAACTGAAAGGTGACCTCGTGCCGCGGCGTGGCCACGGCGAGGTACGCGGGAAACTTCCACGTGAGCGCGCGCTGCATCACGCACGCCTCGACAGCGGTGCCGTCAGGCCCGCTCCACTCGCGCCACGACGGATCGACGCGCGACACGGTTCCGAGCGTATCGAGGCTAATCACCATCGCGAACGTGCCTGACAGCTCGGGATCGGTCTTGAGTCCGCTCTCCTCGAAGCAGAACTGCACTTCACGATGTCGTCCGCGAACGACCCTCTCGACCTGGCCTGCCGCCACGGAATCCGTGGAGACGAGTGCCACCGCGACGGTGTCGCGCTTGGGCACGGGCGGCGGACCTTTCCCGTTTTGCGCGGCACCGATCGACGGCGCGGCGACCGCGAGCGTGATGAGCGAGAGAATGAGTCGTTTGCGCATGCGTGGGGCTGGAGGCCTAGTTCTCAAGTGATAAGCGTGTGGAGCGAGAGTGTCCAGCGCCAAAGATCGCCGACGCGCGGTTGATGATGACTCGACAATTTCCTGACGTCGAAAGCGCTAGAGGTGCTAGAGGCGCTAGAGGCGCTAGAGGCGCTGCGCCGAGGAGGTACGGCTGGAGATTGAACGATGCTATCTCGTCCGCGAAAGGGCCTCATACTCCGGCGTGATCGCTCAACAGCAGTCTGGCTCCCGCCCGTCGCACAAGACGCACCGTGACCTCGTCACGTGGCGGAACACCATGCTGCTGCTCGTGGAAGTCTATCGAGTCGCTCGCCAGCTTCCGGATCGGAACGATACGGATTGGCTGCACAACTGCGACGCGCCGCCGTCTCGGTTCCGGCCAACATCGCTGAAGGGTTCGGGCGTTCCACGCGTGGGGATTACCTTCGCCATCTCTCTATCGCGTCAGGGTCACTGCGCGAGCTGGAGACGCACCTCGAAGCGATCACGCTGCTCGAGTACCTCCCTGAAACGGCGATTGAGGCGGCAGCGGACGCGGCCCGACGAACCGGCTTTCTTTTGTACCGCCTGCAACAGAGTCTGCTACCGCGCGGTGGTTAGCGCCTTTAGCGCCTTTAGCGCCTCTAGCGCCTCAATCCAGCAGATACTCGATCGTCGACACCACGCGCACCGTCTTCAGAATCTGGTTCCCTTCGAAGATGCCCGGCGCCTGGTCGCGGGGGAGGATCTCGAAGATCCCCTGGTTCGCCCGTCGAATGCCGCCAAGCTCGCTGCGCGCGTCGCGAGCGAACTGCTCGGCCGCCTCGCGGGCGCGCGCCGTCGCCTCGGCGATCATCGGCGGCTTCAGGTCGTTGAGCTTGGTGAAGACGTAGGTCGGCCCACCCGGCCCATACTCGCCGCCTGACGAGAGCACGACGCCTGCGCTCACCAGCTCTCCCACGCGCTGGCTTGCCGCCGCCACGCGTTCGGGCTGCGTCGAGCGAACGACGACCGTCTGCCGGATCACGAATCGCGTCGTCACGTTCCCACCGCCGTACTGGTTCGTGAGCGCGTCGGAAACGACGAACTGCTGGAGCGTGAGCTCGGTGGTGTCGAGCTGGTTGCGGGCGAGGAACGTCTTGATCTCACGCACGCTGCGCAGCAGGCTCGCGTGCGCGCGGCTCAGGTCATTGTCGGCGGCGACGATGGCGAGCGGCCAGATCGCGAGGTCGGCTCGTGCTTCGCGCTCGGAGACTCCCTTCACGGTGACGAAGTGATCGGCGTCGCGCCCCTTCGCGAACCCGCCGCCCACGAGCAATCCCGCCAGCACGAGGCCCACGGCGAGAATGGCGGTTCCTACAATCGTTCGGTCGGTCGTCACGTTTCGTCAGGTGAAAGGTCCACGAAATACCCCGCAATTTGGCGCGTGTTCGGGTCGCCGGGAAACGACCATACGGTCGACCGAAGAGGAGCCGTCAAGAAGGGCGTTGCCCTGCGCGCCGCTGCCCCGTCTCACCTGTGCAGGGTCGTTACGCCTATGGAGCCACCCGTGACAGACATCATTAACTGGAAGGCCGAGCTCAAGAAGATCGAGCGCGAGTACGACACGCACGGCGCCACAGGCAAGCCGGGTCGTATTTCCGCCAATGGGCTCGCCGCCACCCCGCTCTCCCCCGAAGAGCTGACCAACGGCGCGATGCTCCGCATCGGTCTCTCACTCGCTGTTGCCGTCGGCATCTACTTCTGGCCTTACGCGCGCGACTGCGGCTCGGGACTGTTCTGGTTCCTCGGAGCCTCGGTAGTCGTGATGGTCGGCGGCCTGTGGTCGGTGCAGTGGACCTGGCGCACCCGCATGGCCCGCTGCCACGCGCTCTCCCTCGTCATCGTACTCTGGGGACTCACCGTCGGCGCGATGCAGGTGCTGCCGAGGACCGGGCACCTGTCGATCTCTGCTGCCGCGACGACCACCCAGTGGTTCTGCCCCGGGTATTCGCCGCGCGAGATTCTTCGCGAGATCCGGAACACCCGATAGCGAAGGTTGTCGAGGTTTTCGAGGATGTCGACGTGATCGAGGCGCCTTCACGTTGATCACCTCGACTGCCTGGACCACCTCGACTACCTCCGCAGTAACGGCAACGGATCCACCGGCGTCCCCTCCCACCAACGCGAGACGTCCGATGAACGGGCGATCGCGAAGTGCAGGTGCGGCACGTTCGGTGGCGCATTCCCCGTCGTCCCGACATAGCCGATCACCTGACCGCGACGGAGCGGGCCGTTATCGCTGACGCCGTCGGCGTAGCCGTCGAGGTGCGCGTACATCAGTACGAAGCGCTCCGTCGAGTCGGCGGTGTAGATCATCAAGCCGCCGCGCGCGCTCGTGAAGAGCCGCAGTACACGACCGTTGGTCGCCGCGAGCACGGGCGTCCCGCGAGGCGCAGGAATGTCGAGTGCGTCGTGACGTCGCTCCCCGCGCTTCTCGTTGAACGTATCCAGCAGATCTTCCGATTTCACACCGACGACGGGGATCGTCAGCGTCTTTGCAAGCGCGCTCAGCTCCGCATCCTGCGGAACGGGCGGGTTCGTCGTGTCCCGGCGAATCGAGTCGGCGTTGTCGAGCGCGGTGAGCGTGTCGGCGAGAGCTGGAGGCTCGCGTGGGGGAGCGGCGAGATCGATCGTCTGCGTGTCGGCGTGCGCGCTGGTATCGACGCGACCCTCTTCCTGCTCGGGAATGACACGACACGCAATCAGCCCAAGCACGAGCATTCCGCGATGCAATGCGACGGCTCCCATGCAGTCTACTGCGCCTGCGCGGTACGGACCGCGGCCGTCCCGATTTCCTCGGCTCGCGATTCGAGGTAGCTGGCGCGCTTTTCATCACCAATAGCGCGGGTTGCCTGCGCTTCCACTCGCAGAAGATCGGCCCACACCGCCAGCTGACGGGGGTCGCGCACGAGAGCGGTCGCCGTGGGCACGTTCACCTGTTGAAGGAGCGGCCACGAATTGCCGAAGAGCGCGGCCTGCGCGGCACGCGCCTCATCAACCATCACTACGGGCTCCCCGGTGCCAGCGCTGAGCAGCTCGCGCAGTCGTCGCACGACGGCTGCTGCCTGCTCAAGGAGGCGTAATATGTAATCGCGTTGGACGGGCATCGACTTTGCCTTGCCTCCCCTGTGACCGACGTCACAGGAGCTGTCATGAAGATCCGTCCGCGGGATGTGCTCGAGCTGTTCAAGGAATCGGGAAAGAAATTCTTCCGCGATGACTGCCCGCGGCTCGCCGCTGCGTTGTCCTATTATACGGTCTTCGCGCTTGCGCCGCTGATCGCGCTGCTTCTCCTGCTGGCCGGGATAATCTGGAATCCTCAGGAGGTTCAGAACGCGATCGGATATCAGATCAGGGATCTCATGGGCGAGCAGGCGTCCCGGGAGGTCCTGACGATGGTGGCGCACAAGGACCCGACGGGAGGACAGGGCCCCATGGCGACGATTGCCGGCCTCGGCATGCTCGCCTTCGGTGCGACAGGCGCCTTCCTTCAGCTGCAGGGAGCACTGAATACGGCGTGGCATGTCGAGCCCGATCCGTCGCAGGGAGGGATACGGAACTTCATCACCAAGCGCGTCTTTTCGCTGGGTCTCATTCTCGGCATCGTGTTTCTCCTGATCGTTTCGCTCGCGATCACCGCGGCGATCACCGCGCTCAGCGAACGGTACGGCGGAGGAATCAACGAGTCGGTGATGCTCGTCCTCGAGTTCGCCTTCGCGTTCATTGTCGTGACACTTCTCTTCGCGGCGATGTTCAAGGTTCTTCCCGACGCCGAGGTTGCGTGGCGCGACGTGTGGGTCGGCGCGATCGTGACCACGATTCTCTTCGTGATCGGCAAGTTCCTGATCGGGTTCTACCTCGGACGCAGCGATCCCGGCAGCTCCTTCGGCTCAGCGGGCACGCTGGCGGTGATCCTCATCTGGATCTACTACGCCTCGCATATCGTGCTCTTCGGCGCGGAGTTCACGCAGGCGTGGGCCGTCAAGTTCGGCGGGGGGATCCGCCCGGAAGCGGGGGCGGCGAAGGTCGTGGAGCAGAAGAAGCGCGTCACCGGCCCCGCGGCGGGAACGACCGAGACTAAGTAGGGTCGACCGGGGTAGGGATCTCGTACCAGATCTCGACCTCGTAGCCGTCGAGGTCGCGGAAGAACACGTACGGCTCGCCCGGGCAGAATTCGCCCTGATCGAGTACACTGCCGCCCGCCTGCTCGACGGCACGTACAGCGCCGAGGATGTCCGCGGGGTCGACGAGACGAAATCCGAAATGCGCGATCGAGCCTGACGAGCGCGCCCGCCGTTTCGTTTTCTGAAACACAAGCACGTCGCGGCTGCCGGGCGTTTGCGCCTGAATGAAATCCTTCTCCTTGTAGACGGGGATCACCCCGAGAACTTTCTGATAAAAGAGCAGAGCTCGCTCGGGATCTTCTACTCCGATCGCAAGGTGAGTAAGGCCGTAAGTCTTTATCATTTCGAGTAAAAGCAAAGATGTCAGATATCAGAATACAGATTTCAGAATTCAGATTTCGCCGGCCCAGGATCCGGGCACTCTGAATTCTGAATTCTGTATTCTGACATCTGACATCTTTGCCGTTCCTAAGGCTAAGGCACCTCGGCCATCTGCGCCGGCTTGCCATCCGCGTCGAGGAACTGCAACGGTCCCAGATTCAGCTCACGAATTCCCGCCTCGATCTTTGCGCGATCACCGACCACCACCCACACCAGCTTGTCCGGTTGCACCGTTTCGCGCGCGACGTTCGCCAGGTCGGCCACCTTCAGCTCACGTACCTTCGAGGAGAACGTGTCGTAGTAGTCGTGAGGCAGATCGAAGCGCACGATCTCGGCGATCGAGCCGCCGACCGCTCCGATTGTTTCCCACTGGCCGGGAAGGCTCAGCGTCAGATTCGCCTGCGCTTTGGCAAGCTCCTCCGGAGTGACCGGCTTGTCACGGACGATGCCGCGCAGCTCGCTGACTACCTCCGCCAACGACTCCTTCGTCTTGTCCGTTTGCACCGGCGCGTAGACAATGAACGGGCGCTGCCCGCGCGCGTCGAACAGCAGGCTGAAGGCCCCGTACGACCAGTGCTTCCCTTCACGCAGGTTCATGTTCACGCGAGAGGTGAAGCTTCCGCCCAGGATGTCGTTCATCGTGATGATCGCGATCTCGGCGGGATTGGCCTTGGGGGGCGCGACATGGCCGGCGAAGATGATCGATTGCTCGGATCCCGGGCGATCGATCAGATACACCGCCGAGCGCGGTTGATGCGCGACCTCGCCAATGTTCTTGCGAGGCACGTCACCACGTTGCCAACGGCCGAACAGACGCTCGAGCTTCGGCGTGATCTCGGCGAGCGTCGTCGCTCCGACGACGATGAGCGACGCATTGTTCGGCTTGAACCATGTCCGGTGGAAGCTCGCGAGGTCGGCCGTCGTCAGCCGTGTCACCGACTCCTCGGTCCCCGATCCGGTGAGCGGGATGCCGTAGGCGTGTCCGCTGCCATAGAGCAGCACCGGGAACACGCGCAGGGCCATCTGCACCGGCGTCACCTTCTCCCGCTGGATCTGCGCCAGCTGGAGCTTGCGAAGCCGTTCGAAGTCGCTCTGCGGGAAGCTGGGGTTGAGGGCGACGTCGGCAAAGATCTGCAGCGACGAATCCATGTTCGCCTTGAGCGTCGACAGGGTGACCGTCGACATGTCGACGTCCGATCCCGTCCCAAGCTGAGCTCCAAGGCGCTGGAGCGCGTCGCTGATCTGGAGGGCTGAGCGAGTCTTCGTGCCTTCGTCCATCATGTTCATGGCGAGACTGGCCGTGCCGAGCACTCCCGTCCGGTCGGCCGCATAGCCCGCGTCGATCATCAGGTTGAAGTTCACGAGTGGGACGTCACTGCGCTCGGCCAGATACACCTTGAGCCCATTGGACAGTGTCGCCGTCGCGATCGTCGGGAACTTCGGCGCCGGGGGCGCAGCGACATCGGGCAGCTTCGAGCGATCGAGCGGCCTGCTGGAGGCCTGAAGCTGTGGATAGGGATGCACTTCGAGCGCGTAGACGCCATCGGAGAGCCAGTCGCGCGCCGCGGCCCGCAGCTGCGCGGCGGTGGCACTGGCGACCCGTTGAAGGGTGACGCGATAGTGCTCGGGATTCCCCGCGTACACCATGTTCGTCGCCAGAATGTCGGACTTTCCACCGAAGCCGCCGATGCGCTCGGCCCCACGAATGAAGTTCGACCGGAATTGCGTCTTCACCCGCTGCAGCTCGGCGGGCGTCGGACCTTCCGCGATGAATCGCGCCAGCTCCTCGTCGATCGCGCGCTCCACCGCGGCGAGATCGCCACCGGGCTGCGGGCGTGCCTGGATGAAGAACTGGCTGCCGATCTCCTTCTGGAAGACGAACGCCTGCACATCGGTGGCGATGCGGTCGTCGTAGACGAGTCTCTTGTAGAATCGAGAGCTCTTGCCGTCGGCCAGGACGTTGGCGACGAGGCTGAGGTGGTCGGCTTCCGGCGATCCCCATTCCGGAACGTTCCAGATCTTGTAGATACGCGCCTGCGGCACGCGGTCCTGCATCATGCCGCGGTGGGTGCCGGTCATCTTCGCGACCCACTTGTCCTGCTTCGCGATCGGCGGGCTGGGCGGGATGGCGCCGAAGTATTTCTCCACCTTCTGACGCGCGGTCGCGGCGTCGATGTCGCCCGCAATCACAATGACGGCGTTGTTCGGCCCGTAGTACGACTTGAACCAGTCCTGGACGTCCGCGAGAGCGGCGGCGCTCAGATCCTCCATCGACCCGATCACCGACCAGGAGTACGGATGCCCGCGCGGATACGTGTTCTCGACGATGTTCGAGAACGCCTTGCCGTAGGGCTGATTCTCTCCCTGTCGCTTTTCATTCTGCACGACGCCGCGCTGCTCGTCGAGCCGCGGCTGATCGATCGCGCCTAACAGGTGCCCCATGCGGTCGGACTCGAGGAACAGCACGAGGTCGAGCGCCGACGTCGGGACGTTCTGGAAGTAGTTCGTCCGGTCGAAGTTGGTGGTGCCGTTGAGGTCGGTGGCGCCGACCTTCTCGAGCGGCTTGAAGTAGTCGTCGTTATAGTGCTCCGACCCGTTGAACATGAGGTGCTCGAACAGGTGCGCGAAGCCAGTTCGTCCGAGCTTCTCGTTCTTCGAGCCGACGTGATACCACAGGTTGACCGCGACGATGGGCGCCTTGTGATCCTCGTGCACGATCACGGTGAGCCCGTTGGGGAGGACGAACTTCTCGTACCTGATGTCGGGAATGCCCTGATTGGCCGGGCGCGCTTGAGCCAGGATCTGCGGACCTAGGGCTACGGCCAGCGCCATCAGAGGGACAAGACGAAAGTGCATCGTTGCACTCCTTCTGCGGGGGAAAAGAGTATACGAGTTGGGGTCACAAACCGCAAAAACGGAAGGCTGGCCACGGCAAAGATGTCAGATGTCAGAATACAGAATTCAGAATTCAGAACTCGCAGGCCCAGGACCCGAGCAGTCTGAACTCTGAAATCTGTATTCTGACATCTGACATCTTTGCCGTTGAACCTCTAAGCCCGCGGTCCACCCGCGTCACTCATCCGGCCGAGATACTCCCTGTCCCACGCAGCCGGAACACTCTCCCTCGGAGAGTACGGGCCCGGGACGTACGCCCGCGACGCGATCCCGGCATGGCTCAGCTCGCAGATGTGCCAATCCTGGGTGTTCGTGACATCCCAGAACTCGACCGCATCCGACGGGTCGAAGTCAGGGCGCGCGATCGTGTCGGGATGGAACATCCACTCCGAGATGATCTTCGTTTCGCTCGGCGACTGCGGCCACACCATGTAGTACACGACGTAGTCCGGGTGGATGCTGAGCATCCAGGCCGGGAACAGGCTGTAGTAGTACGCGCGGCGCTGGTCCTCCTCCGGAAGCGTCCCGATCGGCAGCCCGCACGCCCGCCCGCTCATCGTCGCACTGACGTGCGGAGGCGCAATCTCCATGAAGCCGCCGAGGAAGGGTCCCGCGGTGAGATCGTTGGCGCCGCTCGTGTAGGGAAGCACACGCGAGAGCTGCGGATGAATGGTCGGGCAGTGCAGGCACTCGTTGTAGTTCTGGAGCACGAGCTTCCAGTTCGACTTCACGGTGTACTCGATGCGTCTGGCGACCTTCAGCCCCGCCAGGTTGAAGCGGGCGAAGCGCCCAAGCAATGGCCCGTACACCTTTTCGAATGGCTCCGGGTTCGGCGCCATGTTGATGAAGACGAAGCCCTCCCACTCCTCGAGCGCGACGCCGACGAGGGAATACTCCTTCTTGTCGAACCCCGCGACCTCCTGCATGTGCGGCGCGCCGATGAGGCGCCCGTCGAGCGCATAGGTCCAGGCGTGGTAGGGACACTGAATCGTCTCGCGAAGCGTCCCGCGCTCTGCTTCGCACAGACGCGTCCCGCGATGGCGACACACGTTATGAAAGGCGCGCAGCGCGCCGCTCTTCTCGCGCAGGATGATTACGCTGTCCGCCCCGATCGCCTGCAGCTTGTATGCGCCCGGCTCGGCCAGCTCGGCGCTGCGTCCGATGCAGAGCCAGGACCGCGCGAAGATGCGGTCCTGCTCGAGAGCGAACACCTCCTCGCCCACGTAATAGCGCTGCGGCATTGTGCGCGCGCCCTGAACGAAGCTCTCGACCGTTCGAAGGAATGTGGCCATCGATTACACCAGGATCATTGTCATCGTGTCACCGTGCTGCTGCTTTCGCGCGCGCCCGCGAGCGCGCCCCTCGCTTGGACCCGCCGATCGCCGCTGCGGCGCGTGCCGCCGATGCGATCGAGCTGCCGGGGTGGGTGCCCGGTCCGCCAAGATACAGCCCGGAAATCGGTGTCGCATGCCTCGACAGACCGGGCACCGGACGCATGAACAGAATCTGGTCGAGCGTCAGCTCCCCGTGGGTCAAGCTGCCCTCGGTCGCGCCGTATTTGTCCTCGATGTCCTTCGGCGTCAGCACCTGCTTCGCGACGACGCGCTTCGCGAAGCCCGGGAGCACGTCCGCCAGCGTGTCGATGACCAGAGTCCCGACCGCGTCGCGCCGCGCGCTGTCCCAGGCCGCGCCACGCAGGCGATACGGCACCCACTGCACGAGCACCGACATCACGTGCCGTCCCGCCGGTGCGAGTGACGGGTCGTGCAAGGTGGGGATGCGCGCCTCGAGATATGGCCGCTCGGAAATCCCCCCGTACTTCGCTGCATCGTAGGCGCGCTCGAGGTACGACATGCTCGGCGCGACCACCAGCGCACCGCGCAGGAGCTCTTCGGAAAGGGGCGGCAATCCATCCAGCACGAGGTTCACCTTCGCGCACGCGCCGCGATACCTCGCCGTCCCGATCGCCTGTGAAAGCTCCGGATCGATGTAGATCGGGTCGATCAGATCGTACAACGTGCGGCGCGGATCGAGCGTCGACAGAATCGTGGTCGCGGCGATCTCTTCGCCACCCTCGAGAATCACGCCGCTGACCCCGTCCTCGGTTGCCGCGATACGTGCGACGGCCGCATCAGTTCGAATCTCGGCCCCCGCCGCACGCGCGGAGTCGGCCAGCGCCTTGGCGAGCGCGCCGAGCCCGCCGCGGGCGATCAGCCGCGAGCAAATGGCGCCCGGTGGCGTGCCAACGTGGTTGTGCACCAGCAGAAACGCGGTCGCGCCCGACTTCGGCCCCTGAACGAGACGCGAGACCCCGGATGTCGCGATCAGCCCCTTCAGCGCGGCATTTTCGAACGTCTCATCGAGCACGTCCGCGACGCTCATCGGCAGCGTGCGAAGCAGGTCGATGATCCCGTCGCGCCCTAACGAGCGTGCCTTGCGGCCGAGTCCGAGCATCGAGAGCAGCTCCGTCGCTCCGGACGCGAGGGGCTCCGGTGCCGGACCGTCATAGATGGCCTCGAGAAATCCCGCGAGCCGGCTCACGCGCTCGCCAAAGGCGCGCCATGCGCGCGCATCGGCAGGTGAACGCCGCTGCAGCTCGCTCGACGTGCGCGCGGGGTCGGTCCACACCGTCAGGGTCTCGCCGCCAGGAAGCAGCGAGACGGCCGACGGATCGGGACGCACCAGCGAGAGCGCGCGCTCGTCGAGCTCGAGCGTCTTCATGACCGAAGATGGGATCCAGCCAACATCGTGCTCCACCGCGTCACCGCGCACGCCGGGCACGATCTCATCGGTGGAATGCAGCCCTCCCAGCACGTCCCGCCGCTCGAGCACGAGCACGCGACGACCCGCTTTCGCGAGGAGCGCGGCGCTCGTGAGGCCGGCGACGCCGCCTCCGATGACGATCACGTCGTAGGTCATGAGCGCTCGCCGAGAATCGCCAGGGCCGCGAGGCGACCGGACGCGCCCATGATGCCGCCGCCGGGGTGCGTGCCTGACCCGCACTGATAGAACCCATCGACCGGCGTACGGTACTTCGCGTACCCCGGCGCCGGACGCAGGAAAAAGAGCTGATCCAGTGCGAGCTCGCCCTGGAAGATGTTGCCTTCGGTAAGTCCGGTGATGCGCTCGATATCAGCCGGCGTCAGCACCTGACGCGCGATGATCGCGTTCTTGATGTTCGGCGCGTGCACGGCGAGCGCGTCGATGACCGCGTCTCCGAACGCCTCGCGCTTCGCGTCATCCCACCCACCGTCGATCGCGTACGGCGCGTACTGACAGAAGATCGACATCACGTGCTGGCCTGGCGGCGCCATTCCGGGATCGATCATCGACGGGATGACGACGTCCATGTACGGACGCTTCGAGAAGGAGCCGTGCTTGGCGTCGTCGTAGGCGCGCTCGACGTAGTCCATCGTGGGGCTGATCGAGATCGCCCCGCGAAGATACCGCTCGGCGGGAATGGGCACCCCACCCCAGCGGCCAATGTTCTCCGGTTCCATGCAGGTGAGGCGCGGCAGCTCCGACAACGCCAGATTCACCTTGCCTGACGAGCCACGCGTCTTGAACCGGCGAATGCTGGCGACGAAGTCCTCGGGCAGCTCGCGCTCCTCGACGAGCTTGAGGAAGGTCCGCTTGGGATCGAGCCCCGACACGACGATGTCGGCGTGATACTCGTCGCCGTTCTCGAGCGCGACGCCCGTCGTGCGCCCATTCTTCACGATCACGCGGCCGACCGGCGCCTCGAGCTTGATCTCTGCGCCCAGCTGTTTCGCGGCCCCGGCGATCGCATCGCTCACTCCGCCGGTGCCGCCCTTCTGAAATCCCCACGCGCGAAAGGCGCCGTCGATCTCGCCCATGTAATGATGCAGCAGCACGTACGCCGAGCCGGGCGAGCGCGGTCCCATGAACGTCCCGATGATCCCGCTCGCGGACTTCGTCGCCTTGAGCACGTCGGTCTCGAACCATTCGTCGAGATAGTCCGCCGAGCTCATCGTCATGAGCTTGTGCAGCGCGTAGAACTTCCGCGCCCCGAGCGATCGCATGTGTCCGCCCAGCTTGCCGAGAGACAGCAGCTCCTTCGGGGACAGCGATGCGGGATCGGGTGGCATCATGCCGATGATCGGCTTCACCGCGTGCGCCATGTGGTGCATCAGGATGCCGAACTCGTCGTACGCGTCGGCGTCGCGGGGTGAATGTCGATACAGCTCGCGACGGGTCTCGTCGTGATCCGCCCACGCGGCGAGATAGTTCCCGTCGAGCATCGGCGTGACCGTGCTCTCGAGGGGCAGGATCTGGAGGCCATGCCCTGGAAGGTCGAGCTCGCGAATGATCTCCGGCCGCAAGAGGCTCACGACGTACGAGAACTCGGAGAACTTGAATCCCGGAACGATCTCCTCCGTGACCGCCGCACCGCCGACGATGTGCCGACGCTCGAGCACGAGCACCTTCTTGCCGGCGCGCGCGAGGTACGCGGCGCAGATGAGCCCGTTATGCCCAGCGCCGATGATGATGGCGTCCACCTTCCCGTTCTTCACGCGCGCTTCCGGGTGGGGTCGTAGAACGGAAGCTTGCGAACGCGCGCCTCGGCGCGCTTGCGCCGGTGCTCGACGGTGATCTCGAACTCGAGCGTCTTGCCCGGTCGCGCAGCTGATGCCTCCAGATGCGCGAGCGCGATGTAGCGCTTGAGGAGCGGCGACCAGGTACTACTCGTGGCGTAGCCCACCTGCTTCGAGCCGTCGTACACCGGCACGCTCACCCGTGAGGCGGCCGCGGCCACCCTCGGGGCGAGTCCCATGTTCTCGTACAGCGGCTCGAGGGTGAGCCAGTCGATCTCGAGACCCATGAGCGACCAGGAAGGGCCCTCGGCCTTCTCCTGCGCGAGCGCCTGCTTGCCGTTGAATGGCTGCTTGTCGAGCGAGACGGTCCACGCCAGCGCGAGCTCGAAGGGGGACGAGAGCTGACCCGGGATGAGCGCCTTACGAGCGGACACGTAGTCGACGTCGAGAAGAATGAGCCCCGCTTCGATGCGCGCGATGTCGAGGGCGAGCATCCCCGCCGGAGTGATCCCGTATGGCTTTCCGTGCGCCATCAGCGCGTCCCACACCGGAAGAGCGTCACCGGCATCCATCCACACTTCGTAGCCGAGATCGCCGGTGTAGCCGGTTCGTGAGATCACGACCGGCACCTCCGCGACCGTGGCGTTGGTGAGGCGGAAGTATTTCAGTGATCCCAGGTCGCGCCCGATCGCATGCTCGAGAATGGTCCGTGACAGCGGGCCCTGGAGCGAGAGGGAAGCCACGCGCTCCGATGCATCCTCGATCTCCACCTGCATGCCCCGCGCGTTCTGGTGGAGCCAGCGCATGTTGGGGTCGGCCGAGGTCAGGCGATAATTGTCCTCCCCGAAGCGATGCAGCGTTCCATCGTCGATCACCTTTCCGCGCGGGTCGCACCATGGGGTGTACATCACCTGGCAGGGCTGACACTTGGCGACGTTGCGCGTCACGACGCGGTCGAGCAGGCGCGTCGCGTCGCGGCCTCGCACATGGTACTTGTAGAGTGGAGACACGTCGAAGAGCGCCGCCGAGTTGCGAATCGCGTGGTATTCGCGCTCGTGCGACATCTCGTAGGCGCTCGCCACGAGAAACCCCGACCAGCGCCGCCACTGCTGTGCTTCCATCAGCGCGGCGGTGCGCGGGTGGAATGGTGTCGATTTCAACATGTGCGGGAAAACTGGCGACCCGCGCTAGGGCAACGCAACGGGCCTAAGTGGTCAAGGGTGTCGAGGTCGTCGAGGTAATCGAGGACACCTCGTTGCCTCTCCTCGATCACCTCGACACCTTCGACATCCTCGATCCGCCCTGAGGAATCGCGCGTACGTCATCACTCTGGTCGCTACGGTGGAACCATGGCCGTCGCCTCGATCTCCACCTTGGCGCGGCGATCGAGCAGGCCGGCGACGATGACGACGGACATCGCGGGATAGTGGTCGGAAAACAGCGCGCGATACGCCTCGCCGATCTCGCGGCGCGCAGCGACGTACTCGGCGCGGTCAGTCACGTACCAGGTGAGACGCACGACGTGGCGCGCCTCCGCGCCCGCGGCGCGCAACACCACCACGAGATTGTCGAGCGCCTGTCGGACCTGCGCCGCCATCTCGTCGGTCTCGAACGTCTCGCTGACCGGGTTCCATCCGATCTGCCCAGACACCGACACGACGCGGCCGCTCGCGCTCACGGCGTTCGCGTAGCCGGCAGGCCGCGGCCATCCCGCGGGCTGGACGATCTTCACTTCGCGTTGCCCGCGCGTGCGTCGCGCAGGCGAAAGCGCTGAAGCTTGCCCGTCTCGGTACGTGGCAGCGCCGAGACGAATTCGATCGACCGGGGATACTTGTATGGCGCGATCTGCGATTTCACGAACTCCTGAAGCTCCTTGGTGGTGGCCTCCGTGGCGGTGACGCCGGGCCTCAATACGACGAACGCCTTCACGATGCAGCCGCGCTCCTCATCGGGCACGCCGACGACGCCACATTCGGCGACCGACGGATGATCGAGCAGCGCGTTCTCGACCTCGGGGCCGGAGATCTTGTAGCCGGACGAGACGATGAGATCGTCGGTGCGGGCCTGATACCAGAAATAGCCATCCTCATCCATGCGGTAGGAATCGCCGGGCAAATTCCATCCATTCTTGACGTAGGTGCGCTGGCGTTCGGTGTCGTCGAGATAGCGGCACCCAGTGGGCCCCTGCACGGCGAGATGCCCGATCGTCCCGGGGGGAACCTCATCGCCGTGACCGTCGATCACGCGAGCGCGATACCCCGGCACCGCGCGGCCCGTCGATCCAGCGCGAATGTCCTCACCCGACGCGCTGATGAAGATGTGAAGCATCTCGGTCGAGCCAATGCCATCGATGATCTTGAGGCCGGTCGCGGCGCGCCACTGTTCGAAGGTCGCCGCAGGAAGATGCTCTCCCGCCGACACGCATTTGCGGAGCGAGGAGAGATCGAAGCCAGCGCTGGCGGCCGCCATCGCTCGATAGGCGGTCGGGGCGGTGAAGCATACGGTGGCGCGAAAGTCCTGGATTCCTTGCAGTAGCTGCGGCGGCGCTGCCTGCTCGAGCAGCACCGTCGATGCTCCCACGCGCATCGGAAAAAGCAGCAGCCCCCCGAGGCCGAAGGTAAAGGCCAGGGGAGGGGAGCCGCAGAAGACATCGTCGCGCGACGGGCGAAGAACGTGACGTGGGAACAGATCGCAGATCGCGAGAACGTCGCGATGAAAATGCATCGTCCCCTTCGCCTGACCCGTCGTTCCCGATGTGAACGCGATGAGGGCGACGTCATCGGCCGCCGTGGCGATGTTGGTGAAGATCGCCGGCCTCGAGCGCGTCAACGCATCGAGCGAGCCGGGGGCATCGGTCCCGAACTCGACGATCCGCTTCAGCGTCGGCGTGCTCGACGCCGCCTGCTCCAGCTCCTGTCGGACGCGGGCATCGCACAGCGCGAGCGTGACCTGCGCCTTCTCGATGAGATACGCCAGCTCCCGCGCGCGAAGGAGCGGCATCGTACACACGACGACGCCACCTGCCTTGAGCACCGCGAACCAGCACGCCGCCATCATTGGATTGTTCGGACCGCGCAGCAGCACGCGATTCCCCGGTACCAGTCCCAGGTCCCTCGTGAGAACATGCGCGATCCGATTGGAGTGCTCGAGCAGCTCGCGATACGTCCACGTGCCGCCCGGAAATCGCAGCGCGATACGGTCTCCGTTGCCCTGTCCGACCATCGTGTCGAGCAGCTCCGCCGCGCAGTTCATCACGTCCGGGTAGCGCAGCTCGCCCATCGAGATCTCCGGCCAGAGCTCTCGTGGAGGCAGCATGCGGCGCGCGAACTGATCGACGTGAGCGGTCACGCGCGCTCCGTCAGCGTACCGGCGATCACGATCTTCTGGATCTCGCTCGTCCCTTCGTAAATCCTGAGGGCACGAATCTCCCGGTAGAGGCGCTCGACGACCGCGCCCTTTTGCACTCCGCGAGCGCCGAGGAGCTGGATGGCATCGTCGATCACCCGTTGCGCGCCTTCGGTGGCGTGAAGCTTCGCCATTGCCGCCTCACGCGTCGTTCGCCGTCCCGTCGCGTCGCGCGTCCAGGCGGCACGGTACACGAGCAACGCGCTGGCATCAATGCGCACGGCCATCTCGGCGAGACGCGCCTGCGTCATCTGATGCTCGGCCAGCGCTTTCCCGAACACCTCGCGCGCTGCGACCCAGGTAGAGGCCTCTTCCATTGCTCGTCGCGCGAGCCCCAGCGCTGCTGCGCCGACGGTCGGCCGAAACAGGTCGAGTGTCGCGAGGGCGACGCGTAGTCCTGCGCCTGGCTCGCCCACGACGCGATCCGCCGCCACGCGGCAGCGTTCGAATCGAACCGTCCCCAGCGGGTGCGGCGCGGAGACGTCGATGCGCTCCGTCACGCTGATGCCGTCGTCGTCGGCATCGACGACGAGCGCGATGTATCGCCGTTCTCCGTCACGTTTGGACTTTCCCTCGTCCAGCTTCGCGAAGACGACGTAATGATCGGCGATCCCGGCGTTGGAGATCCACGTTTTCTCGCCGTCGAGCACGAACCCCTCGCTGTCGCGCCGCGCGACGGTCTCCATGGCGCCGACGTCGGAGCCCGCCCCGCTCTCCGAGATCGCGAACGCCGCGATGTGCCGTCCGGCCGCGACGTCCGGCAAGTACCGCCGCTTCAGCGCATCCGAGCCGAACAACGTGATCGGTCCCGTTCCCAGTCCCTGCATCGCGAACGAGAAGTCGGCGAGGCCAGAGGCGGTCGCCAGCGATTCGCGGATCAAGCAGAGCGAGCGTCCGTCGAGCGTGTCGCTCACACCCCCGTACGCCGCGGGCACGACATGCCGCAGCCATCCCGCCTCACCGAGCCGCCTGACGAGCGCTCGACAGGCGGCATCGACATCGTCAGGCTCCGATTCAGTCCACAGCTCGGCTCGGGACCACTCGCGGATGTCGCGGGCAAGCTCGCGATGTGGGGCATCGAAGAAGGGCCACTCGAGGTGGTCGGGCGTTGCCGGTTGCCTCAATTGCCTTCGAAGACTGGCGACTGTTTGCGAGTGAACGCCTCGAACGCGCGCGCGAAATCCTCCGTCGCCATGCACATCGCCTGCACCTGCGCCTCGCTCTCGATCGCCTCGTCGAGCGCCATTCCCCATTCCTGGTGCAAGGCCCGTTTCGTCATCGCGTGAGCGAACGTCGGACCGGAGGCGAGCGAGCGCGACTGCGATCGCACCTCGTCGGCGAGCGCTTCCGGGTTCGTCACCTTGTTGAAGAACCCCCACCGCTCCGCCTCATCGCTCGACATGAACCGCCCGGTATACAACAGCTCGGCGGCCCGTCCCTGGCCGATGATCCGCGGAAGCATCGCGCAGGCGCCCATGTCCGCCCCCGAGAGGCCCACGCGCGTGAACAGAAACGCGACGCGCGTCCGCGACGTCCCGATCCGGAGGTCGCTCGCCATGGCCAGGATGGCTCCGGCCCCGGCGCAGACGCCATCGACGGCGGCAATGATCGGCTGCGGGCACGCGCGCATCGCTCTCACGACGTCCCCCGTCATTCTCGTGAAGGCGAGGAGCTCGTCCATCTTCCCCTCGCGTTTCAGCTTGACGAGCGGCCCGATGATCTCGTGCACGTCGCCGCCTGACGAGAAGTTCCCGTCGGCGCCGGTGAGCACGACTACCTTGATGTCGCTGGCGAAGGCGAGCTGCCGGAACGTATCGCGCAGCTCCGCGTACGCTTCGAAGGTGAGCGGATTCTTTCGCTCGGGACGGTTCAGCGTGATCGTGGCGACGCGGTCGTCGACGTGCCACTGGAAGTGGCGCGGCTTGAGGTCTGCGCCGCGAATGCGCGTGGTCATTCGGCCAACTTAGGGCGAACGGTCAAGGGCGGGAAGCGGGCGGGCTCACATGACCTCCCCGCCCGCGACGACGATCGCCTGCCCGGTGACGGCGCTCGCCCCCGGCGAGCACAGCCAGGCGACGGCGCTGGCAACCTCCTCCGGACGGACGAGCGATCCGCGCGCGCTCCCCCGGTTCAACATGTCTCGCGCCTCCTGCTCGCTCTTTCCCGCGCTGGTGAGATTGCTCACGGCCCGGTCGAGCAATCCCGTCTCCGCCGTATATCCGGGACACACCGCGTTGACGGTGATCCCGCTCTTCGCGGTCTCCAACGCAACACATCTCGTTAGGCCGAGTATGCCGTGTTTGGCCGCGGCGTATGCGGCCATGCGCTTGTAGCCTTTGAGCGCCGCCGTGGACGCGATGTTGACGATCCGCCCTTCCGCCGCCTGGAGCATGGGGCCGATGACTTGTCTCGTGCAGAGGAAGGTTCCGGTGAGATTCACCGCGATCGTGTGATCCCAGCTGGCGCGGTCGAGCTCGTGGAAGAGTGCTGCGGAAGCATCCCCGGCGTTGTTCACGAGAATGTACGGCACGCCGAGCGCACCGATGGCCTCGCGGAAGGCGCTCTCGACGAGAGCCTCGTCGGCGACGTCGCAGACGAACGTCTGAACGCGCGCGCCCAGCTTCCCGATCGCGGCCGCCTGACGGTCGAGGGCCGTCGTGTCGCGCCCGAGAAGCGTCAGCGAGGCTCCGTGGCCCGCCAGCTCCCGCGCGATCGCGGCGCCAATTCCCTTGCCGCCGCCGGTGACGATGGCGTGCTTTCCGGCGAGGAACGCACCGACCGCGTGCGCGGTCATATCGTCGCCGTCCCGCGCAGCTCGAGCTCTCGTTGCATCGCGCGCTCGAGCTGTCGCTTCCCGGTGAGGTACTGCACAGGCCAATGCTGGGCGGAGTACCCGGCGGTCGCGGCGGCCAACAGCGTCCAGTGGGGATTGGCGAGGTGCGGTCGCGCGAGTGCACACAGGTCGGCACGGCCTGCCGCGATGATCGCGTTCACCTGATCGCCATCGACGATGTTCCCGACCGCGATGGTGGGGAGCCCGCACTCGTTGCGCACCTGGTCGCTATACGGTGTCTGATACATGCGTCCATACACGGGTTTCGCATCGATCGACGTTTGGCCGGTCGACACGTGGATGATGTCGGCGCCGGCGCGGCCGAACGCCCGCGAGATCTCGACCGCGTCATCTCCCGTCACGCCGCCATTCACCCAATCGGTGGCCGAGATGCGCACCGACATCGGTCGATCGGCGGGCCATACCGCCCTCATCGCGGCGAAGACCTCCACCGGGAAGCGCACGCGATTCTCGAGGCTGCCGCCGTACTCGTCCTTACGCTGATTGCTGAGGGGCGTGATGAAGCTCGAGAGCAAATACCCGTGGGCACAGTGCAGCTCCAGCATGTCGAAGTCCGCCTCAATGGCCATGCGCGCCGCGCGCACGAAGGCCTCGCGCACGCGGTCCATGTCGGCGCGCGTCATCTCGCGCGGGATCGGCATGTGCGACGTGTAAGGGATGGCGGAAGGCGCGAGCACGGGCCAGCCCTGCCCCGTGAGAGGCGTGTCGTCGCCGCCCTCCCAGGGGAGCTTGACCGACCCCTTTCGACCCGCGTGGCCGAGCTGCAGGCAGATCCTGGCGCGGCTCCACTGGTGCACGAAGTCGGTGATGCGCCGCCACGCGCCAACGTGCTGGTCGGAATACATCCCCGTGCAGCCGAGTGTGATGCGTGCGTCGGCAGAAACGCATGTCATCTCCGTCACCAGCAGTCCCGCGCCGCCGAGCGCGCGGGCGCCGAGGTGGACGAAATGGAAGTCGCCCGGCGTTCCGTCGACGGCCGAGTACATGTCCATGGGCGCGACGACGACTCGATTCTCCAGGGTGGTGCCGCGTAGCCGAAAGGGAGTGAACATCGGTGGCGGCGGCATCTCATCGCTGGCGGACTCGCGCGCGTTCGGGGAAGTCGCTGCCCGGCTCGCGAACCATCGTTCCACGCCCGACAGATACGTGCCGTCGCGCATGCGGAGATTTTCGTGGCTCACGCGCTGGCTGCGCGTGAGGAGTGAATACGCGAACTGCGGCGGGTCGAGATTCACGTACCGTCGCACGTTCTCGAACCATTCCATCGAATTGCGCGCCGCATTCTGGAGACGGAGCGCCTCGGTCATGCGCTCGTCCTGGTAGCGCTGCAGCGCGCCGGGCAGGTCCTTGGTGCCATGCTCGTCGATCACGCGCGCCAGGACGATGGCGTCCTCGAGCGCGAGCTTGGTCCCCGAGCCGATGGAGAAGTGCGCGGTGTGGGCCGCGTCCCCGATGAGCACGACCTTGTCGTGAAACCACGAGCCGTTGCTCACCCGCACGAAGGTGAGCCAGGGTTTGGCGCGCTGATGCGGTGCGTTGTGCATGAGGCGATGCCCTCCCAGCCACGGCCCGAACATCGCCTCGCATGCCGCGAGCGACTCCGCCGCATCCATCCGATCGAAGCCGGCGTTCCGCCACGAACGCTCGTCGCATTCGACGATGAACGCCGACTGCGCTTCCTCGAAGCGATAGGCGTGCACCTGAAAGACGCCCGCGTCGTTGATGACGAAGATGAAGGTGAAGGCGTCGAAGCGCTGCGTGGTTCCGAGCCAGATGTAGGGCGCTTTTCGCACATCGAGATTCGGTCGGAAGTGCGCGGCGAGCTCCTGCCGGATCACGCTGTTGATGCCGTCGGCGGCGACGACGACGTCCGCGTCGTCGAGTCCGAGTCGCTTCAGATCGGCGAGGCCCCGGATCTCCTGCCGAAATCGAAGGTCGACGCCAAGGCTCCGTGCACGCTGCTGAAGAATCTCGAGCAGGCGCCGGCGCGCGATGCCGGCGAATCCATGTCCGCCCGACGTAATCGTCGTGCCTCTGAAGTGGATGTCGATGTCGTCCCACCGCGCGAAGCTGTCGCTGATCGCCTGATGAGTGGGCTCGTCGGCGGCGCGGACGTTGTCGAGCGTCTGGTCGGAGAACACGACGCCCCATCCGAACGTGTCGTCGGGGGCGTTTCGCTCGAGCACGATGATGTCGGCGTCGGGGCGGCGCTTCTTGAGCAGGAGCGCGAAATACAGCCCAGCGGGCCCGCCGCCCACAGTGACGATCTTCATCGGGCGGAATGTCGCGCGAGCGCCTCGCGTCGGCTAGTAAGCTCTATTGGCGCTGCGTCCAATAGGGCTGGCACCCAGGTTCAAAGTGGGGACGCGGATTCGGCGGATGAAGCGGTCCGGATCGTGCCGCGCGAATCCTCGTCCGCACTCTGAACTTGGGTCCAGCGCTAGGAGGGATCAATGCGCCTGGAGCGATCCGCCTGATCCGCTGCATCCGCGTAATCCGCGTCCCAACTTTGAACCTGGATGCCTGCCGGATGTTGCGGCAAAAGCGCGGCCTATTGCGCGCGGTAGACCCTGCCGGCCACGAGCGTATCCGCCCCCGCATTCTGGAATCGGATCCAGACCGTCTGACATCCCCACGCGACGCAGTCGCGCGTGACATCGACGTGCAGGTGCGGAGTCGTGCTGTATCCCGTGTCGCCACTGCGACCAATCGTGTCTCCCGCCGCCACGCGCTGACCCAGCGTCACGAGTGCGCCGTTCGTCGTCAGGTGGTAATAGCGCGCGAACGTCCCGTCATCGTGTCGCACGAACACGAGATTTTCTTGCCCCGGTGTGCGGTTGCCATCGATGTAGCGCTCCTCGACCGCGATGACCTGCCCGGTGCGCATGGCCGTCACCCAACGGCCGATCGTCATACGAAAGTCGAACGCGTACGCCGAGGGGCCAAAATGCGTGAACGTTCCGTTGTTGCCCTGAATGAGCTGCGCGCTGTCACCGGCCGGGAAGGGGAGCAGGTACGTGGGCTCCGGATCAGGGGAGGTCGGGCCATCGCTGCACGCCATCGCCGTGACGACGATGACCATCGACAGCCGCCAGGGGCGCCCGTTAGGTACGGCCGCCCGACGGGTCAGCTGATCCACGTGCCGAGCATGAAGAACATCGTAGTGGCAGCGAGAGCCACGAAGCCGAGGGCGCCGAGTGTCGCCATGGCGACGCACAGTGCCTGCAGCGCACGCGATGGGCGGGAACCCGCTTCGGTCTCGCGCAACGCGCGATCGCTGATGCCCCACGCGCCAAAGGCAAGGATGCACGCGGCGGCACTGAGCACCACGGGCCAGGCCGGCGGTCGGAAAGCCAGGGCGAGCGCTCCGACGATCAGCCCACTGGCGGCGTCGAGCACGAGGCGCCCGTCCGATGCCTGACGCGCGCGACGAGCGAGTACCGTCGCGAGAGTCAGCTCCGCGCCCTTCGCCTGTGTCTCCGCCATGGGCGTCAGCGTCGAGGCGGCGCTGCCAGCACGGGCTCCGCGGCGCGCGGCCGCGCCGCCAGCCAGAGAAGAAACAGGAGGAGCGGGGGGCCGGCGAACCAGAGCAGAATCGACGTCATCGACGCGCTTCCTTGCCAGACCACGCGAGTGGCCTCCGACACGGTCAACGAAAACACGCCGTCGGTCACGCCCGCGCTGATGTTGCCGTGCGCATCGGGGTCACTCGTCACCCGCCAGATTGCCGCGATCCCCGACCGAAGGGCGACGAGAAGCGCGATGATCCAGTACGCCACCCAGACGAGCAGGAGATGGCGCGGACGCCAACGACGGAGCGAGAAAGCCACGATGCGACCCCTGACCGGAGGAGACGGCGATTCCGCTCATGGTGGGCGCAGGATCACCGAACCGTCAAGGGTGAGAAATGCAAAGTCCTTGACAATCATTTTAGTTATATCTAAACTATAGACCATGCTCGCCCCGGGTCCCGCAGTCCTCGCCACGCTCGCCTCGCCTCGCCGCCAGGAGATTCTGCGCCTCATTTGGACGCAGGAGCTCACCGCGGGAGCGATTCATCGAGCGATGCCGGACGTCACCTTCGGCGCCGTATCGCTGCAACTGCGATCGCTCACCGAATCGGGACTGGCGGAAGCCCGCGCTGAGGGGAGGCACCGGTTTTATCGGGCTCGGCGCGAAGCGGCGGGACCGCTGGGGAGGATGCTGGAGCAGATGTGGGACGATGCACTCTGGCGCCTGAAGCTGGCCGCCGAGCTCGAGCACACGCGTCGCGGCCCGCGACCGCGGCGCCGAACCGTCAAGGCACGAAAGGGGTGATCACCATGTCGAACCTGCCATACCAGCTCGAGCGCAGCGTCGTCATTCAGGCGCCGCGCGAGAACGTCTTTCGCTTCCTCACCGACACGCCGCGATGGGCCACCTGGTGGGGAGCGGGCTCGACCATCGATGCGCGTCCCGGAGGTGCCCTATTGATTCGATTGCCCGGCGGTACCGACGTCTCGGGGGAAGTCATCGAAGTCGAGCCTCCTGAGCGCATGATCTTCAGCTATGGCTTCGTGAAGGGAGAGCCGATTGCGCCAGGCGGGTCTCGCGTGACGATCAGGCTCGATCCTCACGCGCTCGGCACTCAACTTCACGTCACGCACGAGTTCTCCCGTGAGTCCGTGCGCGATGACTTCGTTCAGGGATGGCGGTACCAGCTCGCGCTCTTCTCGAACGTCGTGGCTGACGAGCTGCATGCCGATGCTGCGACGGTGGTTGACACGTGGTTCGAGGCGTGGGCCGAGCCTGACGTGACGACCCGCGAAGCGGCCCTTCGTCGAGTAGCCGAGGGCGGGCTGCGGTTTCAGGACCGGTTCAGCAACACCGACGGCCTCGAGGATCTGCTCCCTCACATCGCCGCGGCGCAGTTCCACATGCCCGGGTTGCGTATGCGGCGGAGCGGGAGTGTGCGGCAGTGCCAGGGAACGGCGCTCGTCGACTGGATCGCGAGCAGCAGCGATGGACAGGAACGCGCGCGCGGCACGAATGTCTTCGTGATGGGGGCTACGGGGAGAATCCGGTCGGTGACCGGCTTCTGGGTGGCCCCGCGTTAGGCGCGGGGCGAGCGGCTACGCCTTTGGGAGGCTCAACGTGAAGGTAGCGCCCTTGCCGGCGGCGCTTTCCACCATCACGTCCCCGTGCATGGCCCGCGCGAGATCCCGGCTGATCGCGAGTCCCAGGCCGGCGCCCTCGTGCCCGCTGGAGAGCGAACGCCCGAGCTGCACGAAGGGCTCGAAGATGTCATCCAATCGCTCCGCCGGAATTCCCGGACCGGTATCGGCGACCGTGAGCAGAACCCGCTCGCCGTCGGTCCGGCAGGCGACCGTCACCCGGCCCGACGGCGGCGTGAACTTCACCGCGTTGGTCAACAGGTTGAGCACGATCTGCTCGACCTTGAGGCGATCGGCGAGAGCCACCGAGTTGTCGCGACTCGGGGGCGTGTCCAGCTTGATCCGCTTGTTGGCCGCCTGGGGCCCGATCATGGTCGTGACGGCCTCGATCACCGCGGAAAGCGGTACCTGCTCCTGCTCGTAGGCGAGCTTCCCCGACTCGATGCGGCTGTAGTTGAGCAGGTCATTGATGATGCGGAGCAGGTGCTGCTGGCTTCCCCGGATGCGGGTGAGATACTCGCGCTGCTGGTCCGTGACGCTCCCACCCAGGCCCATCTCGATCAATTCCGCGTAGCCGCCGATGGCGTTGAGCGGCGTTCGAAGCTCGTGCGACATCGAGGCCAGAAACTGACTTTTCGCCCGACTGAGCGCTTCGACTTCTGCCAGGCGCCTCGTGTCATCGAGCGCCCGCTGTTGAGCCTCCATGCGTTCGGTGAGGTCGCGGGTGATCTTGGCGAACCCCACCAGGGTTCCGGATTCATCTCGGAGAGCGGTGATCACGACGTTCGCCCAGAATCGAGTCCCGTCTTTCTTAATGCGCCACCCTTCGTCCTCGACCCGTCCGACGTCCGTCGCAACCTCGAGCTCCCACTCCGGCTTGCCGGCTCGTTTGTCGACCTCGGGATAGAACGTCGAAAAGTGCTTTCCAATGATTTCGTGCGCGAGATATCCCTTGAGCCGCTGCGCGCCAGGATTCCAGCTGATGATATGCCCTCCGGCGTCGAGCGCGAAGATGGCATAGTCCGTCACCCTCTCGACGAGAAGGCGATACAGCTCCGACGTGTGTGGGGACGGAGGTGGGCCGGATTCGCGTGCTACAGAGCTGCCAGTTTCTGCCAATGTGCTAGGCTCGAGGGTCGCCGTCTGGCGAACCGAGTATTTGGGGGGCATCCCCGCCGAGGGCACTGGATGTCGCCGCGGCCGTATGCCGCTTGGAGCGATGACGGCGGTGCTTTCGGCGCCGATTGCGAACATCGAATGGGTCGCGGCCGGTGATCGCCGGATAGGCGCAGGCGAGCGCCAATACGCCCAATACGAGCGTAGCTGCCCAGTGCCGGTCACCAATGGCGACCCACACCGTGCTCGCTGCGATCAGCGTCGCGAGTGCCAAGCCGCCTCTCTCGAGTGGGCGCAGCCGCATCGCCGCCTCTCCAGGGTTCATCGAAGCGTACGCAACGTTCTCAGTACTGCTCCGCCATGCAAATGTGCTACCGCGGCAGTGCGGGTCGCTCGGCGAAGGGCTAACGGGTCAAAACTCTCGTTTTTTCATCTCGCGAAAGATCGCATCCGCCTCGCTGTCCTCGGGCGGATCCTCGGGACGGGTCACGTCGAGGGTCGCGTCGTACGTCTTTTTCTTTCGCTTCTTCTCGAGATCGGCTGACTTGGCGGCGTTTTTCTTCGCCAAGGCGAGCAGCTTCTTGTTGTCCATCTGTGCCTCAGATAGGGGACGCGCTGACTGGCTGCCAACCTACACCGCGCCTCGCCGGGTCGTCCAGACGGCGCGGGCGGCGTTCGCGAACTTGAGGTGATCCTTGTGCCACACCGGCACCTCTTCGATCGTCCAGAATCGGGCCCCGAGCACCTCGTGTGAGGGCACGACCTCTCCACCGCGCACCTCACAGAGATAGACGATCGAGACCACCGCGTGCGGCCCGAACTTGGCGCTCGCCGGCCGGAACATGACGTCCACGAGCTGAACCGGCTCGACCTCCAGGCTCAGCTCTTCTCTGGCCTCCCGGCGTACCGTGTCCCTGGGTGCCTCGTTCGGATCCACCCATCCCGCAGGCAGACCCCAGCACCGGTCGTCCGAGCGCTCGACGAGGAGAATGCGGCCTTCGTCATCGAAAATGGCGGCGTCGGCACCGACCTTCGGAGTAATGGAGCCAAGCTCGCCCTGAAGGCGGGCGCGTACCTCGGGCGCCGGCAGATCGAGAGCCTGCTCGTAATGCGCTACGGCCAGGTCGAGTAGCCGCGAATAGTGCGCCCGGGCGTAGGGGTCGCTGCTGTAATTCAGCCCCGTCCGCGCGATGCTCTGGAGCTCCTCGAGCAGGGTGAGAAGGTCGGTCACGAGCGCTCTCGCCGGCGCCGCTCGATGAGCTCCTGGTAGAACTCGAGCGTCACGCGCGCGATGTGCGCCCAGCTGAAGTGCTCGAGGACGCGCGCCCGGGCAGCCTTTCCCATCGCGGCGCGACGCTCGGGCGCGGCCATCATCAGCTCGTTCACGGCGGCCGCCAGCGCGCGCGAGAAGCGATCCGGATTCCGCGGCTCGGGCGATTCTCCCCCTTCCGCGTCGAACGGCACGAGCAGCCCTGTCTCGCCCGGCACCACGATCTCTGGAATCCCGCCCACCGCCGCGGCGACCACCGGCGTCTCGCACGCCATCGCCTCGAGATTGATGATGCCGAACGGCTCGTAGACCGACGGACACACGAAGACTTCGGCGTGCGTGTAGAGCGCGATAACGTCGTCCTTCGACAGCATCTCGGGAATCCAGACGATCGTCGTTTCCGCCTCGCCCTTCGCCTGGGCGACGAGCTCGCTCATCTCGGCCGCTATGGCGTCGGTATCCGGCGCGCCCGCGCAGAGGACGACCTGCGATCCCGGCGTGAGGTATTTGATCGCTCGCACCAAATGAAGGATTCCCTTCTGCCGGGTGATCCGGCCAACGAAGAGCACGATGGGCACGTCAGGATCGACGCCGAGTCTCCGCAGCGTCAATGGCGCGGGGCGCGGGCGGTATTCGTCGGGGTCGATGCCATTGTGGATGACCCGTACGCGCTCGGACGGCACTCCATACAGCGACTGCACGTCGTCCTGCATGGCCCGCGAGACCGCCACGACGCCGTCGGCATTCTCGTATGCTGTCCGCTCGATCCACGTCGTCGCGTGATAGGCGCTTCCCAGCTGCTCGACCTTCCAGGGCCGGTGCGGCTCGAGCGAGTGCGTCGTCAGCACCAACGGCGCGCCGGTGAGCGGACGCGCCAGACATCCCGCGAGGTGAGCGTACCAGGTGTGGCAGTGCACGACGTCGGGCGACTCCACCGCTCCGACCATCGCCAGGTCGCGCAGGAGCGCGTCGAGCAGCTTGGCGTGGCGAGGGTCCTGGGCCGCAAACCGCAGCGCAGGGGAGACCCCGCGCACGCGAAGGTTGCCGATCGTCTCATCCTGCTTCCCGAAGCACAGCACGTCGACGTGATGCGCGCCGCCGTCGGCGCGCGCCAGCTCGCGGGAGAGATACTCCACGTGGACGCCGGCCCCGCCGTAGACGTTAGGCGGATACTCGTTCGTGAACAGGGCGATGCGCACGACGCGGCGTCAGATCACGGTGCCGTCGGCGATTTCGGCATTCTTCACGATGACGACGATGCCATCGCGGATGTAGAAGCCGGGACCCTCGCCCTCCTGGATGCCGGCCGCGTTCGTGATCGTGCATCGGTTGCCGATCGACGCGTTCTTGTCCACGATGGCGTTCTCGATCTGCGTCCCCTGGCCCACGCCGGGATAGGCCGGTCCCTGGGCGCTGTTCCGTGCCTCGGATTCCTCCCACCGGAAGTAGTCGGCGCCCATGAAAACCGTTCGGTGCAGGCGCGCACCTCGGTCGATGAACGATCGGAGGCCGACGACGGAATTCGAGATGTCGCTGTCGACGATGACGCTGCCCACCCCCACGAGCGTGTTCTCCAATCGGGATCGGCTGACCTTCGCCGGTGGCAGCATCACCGCGTCGGTGTACAGTGGGAAGTTCGGATCGTACAGGTTGAACGCCGGATGCGGCTGCGCCAGCATGATGTTGGTCTCGAAGAACGAGCGAACCGTTCCGATGTCGTTCCAGTAGCCCGTGAACGGGTAGGCGACGACCGTCCGCTCGTGGATGGCGTTCGGGATGATCGCCTTGCCGAAGTCGTGATCATCGGGCCTGGCATCAAGGAGCTCGTACAGCACGCGCGCCTCGAACACGTAGATGCCCATCGACGCGAGATAGATGCGTCCCTGCGTCGTGAGCTCCGGCGACACGGGACTCTCTTTCCCGGCGAGGTCGTGGATCTTCGGCTTTTCGTAGAACTCGGTGATGCGCTGCGTGTCGTCGGTCTTGAGGATCCCGAACGCCGGCGCCTCCGCGGCCACGACCGGTGTCACCGCCACCGTTATGTCCGCCTTGGTTTTCCGGTGATGCTCGAGCATCAACCGATAATCCATGGTGTACAGCTGGTCACCGGAGAGGATGAGGACGCGGTCGTGCAGCTGGCTCTTGAAGTGGGGAATCGAGCGACGGACCGCGTCAGCGGTGCCCTGATACCACTTCTCCGACGACGGGGTCTGCTCGGCGGCGAGGATCGTCACGAACCCGCCGCTGAACCGGTCGAACGCGTAGGCGCGCGCGACGTGATTATTGAGGCTCGCGGAGTTGAACTGCGTGACGACGAAGATTCGGTCGAGGCCGGAGTTGAGGCAGTTCGAGATCGGCACGTCGACCAGCCGGTACTTTCCGGCGAGCGGAACGGCGGGTTTGGCACGATCGCGCGTCAGCGGAAAGAGCCGCGTGCCCGCACCGCCGCCGAGAATGACCGCCAGTACCCGATCCATGAATGGTGCGCAGGGATTTCCGAGAGAGCTTGCTGGCCGGAACGTACCCGTTCCGGAGGGATGAATCCATATGCACGGTCTGCGCCCGCCCCTTTAATGCCGGGGCCATGGCAGATCGCCGACGTAACGGGATCTGGACGCCGTCACGAAATCCCCGATCCACATTCCGCGCTGCAGCTCATCGACGATGCCACCGGTGGTCATCGTGCGGAGGATGCATCCTCCCATCGTCCTCACGAGGATCGGGCTGTTGAAGAACGGGTGCGCCCAGCGACGAAAGAGTGGCGGGTTGATCGTCCGAAGTCCCGCGAGCGCGTACACTCGCCCAGCGGGTGTGGCCGTATGGAGCAGGTCCACAAACATCCTTCCCGCGTCGGGTTGGGACAGAATGGTCAGCCACGCGACAACGGTCTCGGGCACGACGCCGGCGGATCCGACGGACACGGAGGAGAACACCGTTGCGTTGCGAAGCACGTCCATCGCCTTCTCCGACGGTGGGGGCGCAGCGTCGCTAACGACCGGCTCGCGTCTGAGCGCCATGGGCTGGGCCGGGGAGCTTTCCACGCGACTGAGGGCGTATCCGCCGGCAGCCGCCACCGCTGCGAGCAGGGTGAGATCATGCAGGAAGCGACGCATGTGCGCTCCAGACGATTGTTGAGCGCCAAGCTACGTCGCGCGCATGAACTGGTCGTGAGCGCCGGATTACGAGTGGATTACATTGAGGGCGCTACGGCTGACGCCCGATGGCGCGAAGCCGCCCGCGCGCCTCGTTACTCGAGGGATCACGTCGCAATGCTTCGCGGAACGCGGCTTCCGCGCCGCTCGTATCACCCCTCATGAGGCTGATGTTGCCCCGGAAAACCGACGTCCCTGCCGAGTTCGGAAATACCTCTTCGTTGAGTCGGAGCAACGCGAATGCGTCGTCGTATTTTCCAGCACGACCAACGCGCAGCGCGGCGGCATTGAGTGAGCCCTCGCCGAAATCGTAGGCGTCGCGTCCGTGGAAGCGCTGGCGCAGCGCACGATACGCACGCACCGCCGAGTCGGGGCCCGCGGTGAGTGCCACGTCGGCAATGAGGGCCGACAACGGCATTGGCTTGCTGACGCCCCGATGGCAGGTCGCGCAGCTCACCTCGAGAGCCGCCGCCGTGCGACCGGGAATCGTGTCCAGCCTCCGGTTGATCTCCTGGACCATGCGCATCATCTGTCGGGCTACGAGCTTGGTGCGCTTCTCATCGCTGGCGAAGTCGAAGCGCTCGAGCGGCATGCCTTCCTCGCCCACGTGGCAGTACTGGCAGCGTACCCCGAGTCCCATCGCGAAGCTTCGCATGGCCGCCGTTACTTCGGCGACCGGCGTGGTGCGGGGGAAGACTTGCACGTTGATGAGCGAGTCGGGCGGAAAGCGTCCGGCCACCTGTGAGGCAAGGGCAGCCGGGACGGCGAACATCGCGAGCACAGCGAGGACGAGCCGCACGGAGCGACCTCCTGGAGAGAGCCCGACCCACAGGTATGGCGCGCCAGCGAAGCGCGCCATGCGAGCGTGAGACTTCTAACTCTTTCCTGACGGCCCCGCGCTCGTGAACGTCGCGCGAGGTGGAAGGTCTGCGACGCCCGGCTCCACGAGCGTCATTCGCTCCTCCCGCGCGCGCCGGCGCGCCAATGCCACGGCGATCGCAATCGGCAGAAGCCCGGGTAACGCGATCGTCCAGTGCGATGCGACGGCGGCGCACGCCGTCGCGACGACGCTCAGCACCGCCACGACCCACCAATCGATGGCTCCCAACAGCCGATACGGCGACCGATTGCGGGCGAACGCCAGGCGGAATGCGGCCAACAACAATCCGGCGGCGACAGAGAGAAACAGGATCATGCTCGCCCAGTGTCGCGCAGTGGCGTCCTCGAACCAGCCGGGCGTGAGCATGGTGGCGGCGACCGGACCGATCAGCACGGTCGCGAGCCCGACCACGAAGAGCGCGAGGACGATCTGGATCAATCGAAGAGGCATGTGGTTCGCACCAGGAGCTACGTTCGGTCGGCTACAACGCGCGAACGAGCAGCAGCGCGCCGAGTGCCAAGATCGCGAGCGAGACGGCCCGGCGGAAGCGCTCCGGTGTCATCCCGAGGAGGATTCGTTCGCCGAGCAGCGTACCGCCTAACACACCCGCCGTGGCAACCGTGATCGGAAGCCATAGGCTGAGCAGGTCCGCGCTGGCGCGCCAGAGGTACACCGGCGTTCGCGCCAGGTCCACGAGCAGCGCGGTCGCCGTCGCCGTGGCGACGAACGCCGCGGGTGGCAGGTGAAAGGTGAGAAGTGCCGCGGAGCGCAACCCTCCCTGATTACCGGCAAGCCCGCCGAAAAATCCCGAGATGGCTCCCAGCACGCCGGCAGCGGGCCCGGAATCAACGCGTCGCATGATCCCCGTTAGGCCTGTCACGCCAGTGAGGATGAGCAGTCCAGCGAGCACCAATGTGAGCTCGCGACCGCCGAGGCGAGCATAGAGAAGGGCCCCCGCGAGTCCGCCAGCTGCACTGAGCACACCGAACCGGCGCACGACGGCCCAGTCAACCGCGCCACGCAGCCGCCAGAAGCGAAGCGCGGTGGCGGCGGCGTGAGGAAGCGCGATGGCCGCGATCGCCGCGGGCATCCCCACACGCACGGCGAGAAGCGGCGTCAGCAGGCTGCCGATGCCAAAGCCCACGACCGCCGCCGTCGCGCCGGAGAGCACGGCAACGACGGTGAGAGCAACGAGAAACCAGACTGTCACGACGCTCAGCGGTAATCGTCGCGCACCGGGTGAAACACGTCCAGCACCTGGCACGCGGTGACCGCGCGTGCCGAATGCGGAACACCCCCGGGAATGAACGCGACCATTCCTGGTCGAAGGACTCTCACTTCTCCGCCGACGGTGAGCTCGAGCTCACCGGACAGCACCGTCGTCACCTGCTCGTGCGGGTGCGCGTGCTGGGGGATACGCGCATTGGCGCGGACCTCGACGCGCGCGAGCGTCATTCCGTGCGTGTGCACGAAGCGCGCGGAGAACCCGGGTGCGATCTCGCGAGGGGTGATATCGCCGTAATCGAGAAAGGTCATGAGCGGAGGCTACCCGGTGGATCTGGACGGCGCCACCTCACCCGTCACTCGTCGGACCCCCGCCACCCCGGCGGCGCCTCCGGCCACCTGCGATCGGGGCTGACCGGCCTGGGTTGATCGGGGCCGAGGTTGGTCGGGTCGACGTTCGCGACGATGAAATTTTCCGGCGGCACGGGACTGCCGGCGAGCCGTCGCAGCAGCGCCAGCTGTCCGGCGTGCGTCATCGCGTCGGCGAACGGTCCCTGCAGCAGACGGGCTGGCGTCGTCCCGTTGAGCGCATCGCCACGATCGAGGTGCGTCGCCACGTCCTGCACCATGGCGTGAAACCGGCGAATCTCGCCGGCGAGATCGGGCTCGGCCTCAGGCCAGTAGCGTCCGCCGACGAAGAAGGTACGTGAATAGCCCAGCACGCTCGTCATGTGCCTCACGAGCTCCGACGGAGTGCGGCAGGCGCCGCCGGCGCTGAAGTCGCCAAAATCGGTGGGCGCATCGCGGAGCGCCTTCTGGGTTCGATAGGCCAGTGCGGCGAGGAAGTGTCGGAGCAGAGCACGCTCGTGCACGTCGCGATCGTCACCTGACATTGCGCGAGCCACGCTCACTGACGCCCTTTCGCCACGCGAACACCATGGCGGCGAAGATCGCGATCCCGGCGATGATGAGAAACAGGGCGGTCGCGGCTTGCTCCGAGATGCCGAGCGCTCGACTTGCCTCTCCACCGCGGTCGTATGCCGTAACGAGGGCCAGCGCGCCGATGAGCGGAAGGAGGATCGACGAGACCGACTCACCGCCCCAGAAGCGCGAGTGGCCGCGTGCCGCGGCAAGTCCGATCGCGCCGCCGGCCACGATCTGCACGATCGCGATCGCGATGACAGCCCCCGGTGCTGCCGAAATGTTGCGCGCCGCGGCGATCAGCAGGAGAACGCCGACGACGACCAGTGGAAGCGCGAACACCGCGAGCAGGACCCGCACGGCCATGGGCAGCGTCGGCGCGGGTGGAAGCTGCGGTGCAGGGGCGCTGGCGTCGTGGTTGCTGCCCATGGGCGTAGCTGCCTAGAGTCCGACGACCGCGCGCCACTGCTGCGCGATCAGCGCATGACCGGCCGGCGTCGGATGCACGCCATCCTTCGCCCACGCCTCGGGCCCGGTCTCGGCCGCGCGCGCATTGAACGCCGCCTGAAGGGGCACGAACCGCGCGCCCACCGCGCTGGCGACGCGCGCCGCGACCGCTCGTCGCTCATCGAACGCCGGAAACCAGCTCGCGTCCACGGCCCCGACCCGCAGCACGAACGGCTCGAGCACCACGATCGTGGCGTTAGGCAGCGCCGTCCGTGTCTCCCTGAGCAAGGCGGTGTACTGCCGTTCGTAATCGGCCGCCGTTCCGGCATAGCCGAAGCTGCGCGAGTGCCAGTAGTCGTTCACCCCGGCCAGAATGCTGAGGATGTCCGGTCGCAGCGCGATCGTGTCCGCGGCCCAGCGCGCTTGCAGGTCCGGAAGCTTGTTGCCACTGATGCCGCGGTTGTAGAACCGCCACGGAACTTCCGGACGCGCGACGCGGATCTCGCGCATGAGCAGCGCCGCGTAGCTCGAGCCGAACGCCGCGTCGTTGTTCGCGTCGAGAATGCTGCGGTCGCGTCCGCCGTCAGTGATCGAATCGCCCTGAAACACCACGACGGAGCCGGTCGGCGCGCCGGTCCGGCGCCCTGCACACGCCAGGGCGGCAGCCGACGTCGCGGCAAGCAGGAACTCGCGGCGACTCAACGAACGAACGAGCTCATGGTCGGGCAAGACGTTTCTCCTCCTGAACGACGTGGGTCTGCGAACCGCGGGTCACACCGGAATGACAATGCTGCAACAGGTCACCGCTCCTTCGGCCTTTGCGAGCTCGCTCAAATCGACCGATTCGACACGAACGCCACGCTGCTCCAGCCGTTTTCGCGTGTGCGGGAATGCCGTCGCATGGATGGCGCGGTCGGTGAGACGGAGCAGGTTTGCTCCGTACGGCTCGTCCGGGTGAACCTCGAGCACGTCGAACCCGGTGAGGTCCGCTTCGGGAATCCAGGCGTGGTTCACGAGCAGCAGCTCATCCGACGCGGCCGTGACTGCCGACTTGAGATGAAGACAGCCGCGGACGTCGACCTCGCGCACATCGTAGCCGAGTGGCCGCAGCGCGCACCGCAGCTGCCCGATGCCGGCGCTGTTCGTGCGCCCGGAGCATCCGACGAACACCGTGCGACCAACGCGCAGCACGTCGCCGCCGTCGACCGTCCCTGGTGGCTCGATACGACGAACGGGGCGGTGCCTGGCGACTGCTTCCGCCACGGTCGGGGTCTCGACACGACGCGACGGCGCTCCGGGCCGCGTAATCACCGCAATCTCATCGAAGACGATCGCGATGTCCTCGATGAACACCGAGTCGGGCATGTCGGCGGCCGCCTCGAGTCGCTGGACGACACAACCCGCCGCCGCGAGGCACCGCTCGTAGGCGTCGTGCTGCGCCCGGGCGATCTCGAGATCGATGGTCGTACGCTCGAGATGCGTCAGCTCGCACTCCGCGATGGCGGGGCTGATGTCGCGGGTCAGCGCGATGACCGGCATCGAGTCCACCCCGTCAGTCAACCGCTTCCGCCGCCGCGGGCAGCGTCGCGTAGAACTCATCGCGGAAGCGGTGCATGTACGCCGGAATCAGCTCGTGCACCCGCGCCCGCAGCGGCGACGCCACGATCACTCCGACGTGGTGACGCTTGCGGAGCCGCCAGACGATCTCCGGATCCGTGTACGCCGAGGTATCCGGCCATTCCTGCTTCGCGAGGGAGATGACGAGGCCGGCGTAGTCACGTCGAGGCCGCGGTGGTTCGTACGGCTCGCCGCGTGCATGCGCGACCTCCAGTCGCGCCCACTCCCGCCACAGGTTGATGCCGGTCGCTGCCTCCACCATCTCGACAATGAACGCCCCACCCACCCGCGCCGCCGTCTCGAGGAAGTAAAAGCGACCGTCGGCCGCACTTCGGATGAATTCGGTATGCAGCACTCCGCGGACCATGCCTAACGCCTGCGCCACGGCGTCGTTGAGCGTGGTGAGGCTTCGTTCCTCCGGTGAGCCGACGTCGAGGGTGCTCGTGGCGAACAACCCTCCGCCATGGTAGACGTCGAAGGGCGGATTCACGTATCCATGCGCTTCGGCGAACCGGACGTCGCCGTCGGTCACGATCGAGTCGACATGGTACACGCTACCGGGAATGAAGCGCTCCAGAAGGTGAAACGACTGGCGATCCCCGAGCTCATCGAGGATGGGCCAGAGCTGGTCGGCCGTGTCGAGCTTTCGAATCCCGATGGCGGACGCCGAGAATCGCGGCTTGAGCACCCACGGTCCAGGGACGGTCGCGAGGTACTCCCGGACGCGATCGTAGTTCAGGATCGAGACGAACTCGGGAACCGGGACGCCGCGCTCCAGCGCGCGCATGCGCATCGCCAGCTTGTCGCGAAAGTACCGGACCGTCGTCTCGCCCATGCCCGGAATTCGCAGATGCTCGCGCAGCGTCGACGCCATCTCCAGATCGAACTCATCGAGCGGGACGATACGATCGATCGATTCGGTGCGCGCCAGATAGCTGACCGCGTGGATGACATCCTCGCGGCCCAGCAAGGCTGGCATGAGGTAGCGCTCGTCGATGCTCTCGCGCGGCCACTCGGCGTCCTTGTGCTTCTCCACCGTGAGCAGGAGCACCCGGCAGCCCAGACGTTTGCACTCGCGCAGGAACTCATGTCCCTTTACGTAGCTGGCCAGGCAGAGGATGGTGGTGTGCCTGGCGCTCATCGGACCGCTGCGCGCATCGCTGCCAGCATCTCACAGGTTGGTGGCGTGTCCACGTCGTCTCCGTTCGTACGTCGAACAGACCTGGATGTGCGTTGGATATCTTGGCCTGAGGGGGGCGCAGTTGGCTAGGCTCGCCGGCCCCGGCGCGCGGAGCGCCTGTAAAGCGAGTTAAGTGCGCGAGGAGCGGTTCCGCGAGAGATACTCGGCCATCGTACGCCGGATAACGGGCCGAATTACGTCGTCGGAGGCCGCAAAATCAGGCATTATTGTGCGCACGGTGGTACATTTCGAGTCAACCAGTGGAGCACCCATGACGAAGAAGTTCAGTTTCGCCGATGGCGACCGGAAGTACACCTGCCACATAGAGGGTTTAGCTGGCCGACCGGAGGCCTGGTGGTGGTTCGAGGTGTCGGGCGATACCCACCGTTATGCCCCGTTTCAAGCCGCTCGCGGTGATACCGAGGCGTCGGTGCGCGACCGCATCGTGGCCTATTATCAGAACATGCTGACGCGCCGCGCCGAACCTGCGCGGAGCTGGCACAATCGTGGGCAGCCACGACCTGCCGCCGCGGCAACGACGCCGACCGAAGGGAACGGAACGCCCGCCTGACCTTCCGCGGGCTCATGCTGAACGTCTCGTTCAGCGCTGCGGCTACAGCCCCTTCACCTCGGCGGCCGCTTCGAGCACCGCGCCGATCTCTTTCGAGAGCGCTCGCGCCTCCTGCGTTGCCGACGACACGTCGGAGAGCGCGGACTCGAGTCCGGACGACCGGAACTTGATGAGGTCGAGGCGCAGGCTGCCGAGCGCCAAGCCTGCGTTGTCCATCTGTCGGACGAGCGTATCGCGGCGCTGAACGAGCTCCTCGAGCGTTGCCTTCTGCCGCTGCAGCAGAGACAATCGGCGCTGCCCCTCCGGTGAGCCGCCTTCGCCTTTCATGTCCGCGATTCGCGCGCTGAGGTCGGCGAGGAGGCGCAGGTCGATACTCTGCTCCAGTCGATAGACCATCTGTGCCAGCTGCGCGACGCGGTCGACGAGGCCTTTGACCGCTGGATCGATGTCGGGAAGAAGCGCACGATCTACCTTGGACAGCTTGGACACGATGTCCACGATGGCGGCGCGATCCTCGAGCGCGCGACGGATCGCGCCACCGTAGGGGCTCTCGATGACCTCACGCGGGGCGAGCTTGAGAAGCTGCTGCTGATTCGGCGCCGGTGGCGGCGCCGGGAGCAACGAACGCGCTCTCAACGCGAGAAACACTCGACGAAGCTTGAGGCCGCTCGCGCGCAACGACCGACCACGTTTGTTCAACTTGACGGTCATGAAGTACGGAACGATCGGCGCGAGAAGGAGCGGCGGAATTCCCTCACCGGCGCCGGCCGCGAACGACCCTATGGCGGCGAACCACATTCCCGCCGTGTACCAGGCGTACCCGCGGATCGCCTTGATGCGATCGAGCAGGTTGATGCGCCCGTGCCAAAGGCGAAGGTCCTCCCGCTGCGCCGGAGTCAGCGCGGAAAGATGCTCGGGCTCGACGAGGACATCGCCGGCGACGATGACCGGCACCACCGAGTCGGGGCGACCGGGGGCCGCGGGCGAGCCGCGCCGAGGAGAGACGAGCCGCACGTCTCCCCGCCCGGCCTCGCGCGCGGGGCGATCGCGACGCGCGCTTTCCGGTTTCGGTGACGTGTAGCGGACCTGGTCGCGCGCCTCTGCACGCCATGACGGAGCCGGCTCGTCGGACATGAGCGCCTGCCGCATTGAGGCTGCCGTCGGCCACCGATCCTCGGGCGCCTTCATGAGCGCTCGCTCGATCGCATCGCGCAGCGGCTTCGGCGCATCGGGACGCAGGTCCACGATCGGGAGCGGTCGCTCGTTCACGTGCTTGAGCAAAAGGGCCATCGTGTTGCCGCCGGTAAAGGGCAGGCGACCCGTCACCATCTGATAGGCGACGACACCGAGCGAATAGATGTCGCTGCGACCATCGACTTCGCGCTCGCCGACGGCCTGCTCCGGCGACATGTACTGCGGCGTGCCGAGGGCGTTGCCGGTGATGGTGAGCCGGGTACCCGCCTCGATGGCTCGCGCGATTCCGAAATCGGTGACGATCGCCCGGCCGCTGTCGGCATCGATCAGAATGTTGTCAGGCTTGATGTCGCGGTGGATGACACCGCGGATATGCGCATAGGCGAGCGCATCGGCGATCTCACAGAGCAGGCGCCGAACCTCGTCGATGGGCTGACGCGGCTCACGGGCGAGCAGCGCCGCCAGGTTTCCCCCGGTGACGAGCGCCATCACGAAGTACGCAATGCCCGAGCGTTCCCCGACATCGTAGATCGGAACGATGTGGGCATGGGACAGCTGCGCCGACGTCTGCGCCTCGCGGGTAAAGCGCGTGCGAATGGCGGGATCGTACGCCAACTCGGGCGGCAGCACCTTGATCGCGACCGTGCGATTGAGACGAATGTCGCGTGCGCGATAGACGACCGACATCCCGCCTCGGCCAATCTCGCTCTCGACCTCATACTGGTGTCCGAGGGCGGATACGACGCGCTCGCTGAGCGAGTCAGTCATGCGGCGAAGGGTGATGGCAAATGTGGCGGGAGCAAGGGCGTGCTGTCGACGTCAGGATTGAACGATACGTCCGTGGAAGCAGGCGGTTTCAGGACGCACGAGGCGCGCCGCACGGCCGTTCCCGGGCAAGGTGCCAGCTGGTTCGCAATATCACCACGGCCGGAACCAAAGGCCAGCAATGGCGCGATCACACCATCATCGAACGCGACGCCAGCTTTCGCGTGGAAAGAGTGCCCCGCTGAGCGCGAACGTGGCGGCTCCGAGTATCGCACCGCGCGATCGCGCATGCGCCCCCGTATCGAAGCTCGAGCTGCGTAGCTCGAGCCCATGCAGGACCTGGCCCCAGAGCGCGCCGAGCAGTGCACCACCAACCACACCTGAAGCCGCGCTGCGCCATCGTGAGGTGCCGCGACTGACATGGAGGCGCTGTACCGCCGACCGTGGAACGTCCACCGGCGGAAGCAGCGGGTGTGGGCGGACGGTCAGCGTCTCCGAGGTGACGCTCACGACCTCGCCGATGAGCGATCGCTCGCGCGCGATAACTCCGAAGCGATGAGGGCCCGGCTCGGGAAGCGTTAGGCGCACGCGTGCCCCGACCGCCACCGGTGCGGGGGTTACCTGCGCCGGGGCCGTCGCGGTGGCGACAATGCCGAATGCAAGTGCGATTGCCCGGACGAGAAACCGCATAGTGGACTCCCTTAGATCTCTCTGTCGTGCGACGAGGGCTTCGACGCCAGGTACATGAACCGCGACAAGCGCCGTTCACTCGACATCGTGTACACAGCGGTGAGAAATCGCTGCAGCCCTTCGAAACCGGTGTCACTCTCGAGCTTCACGAGCTCCGCGCGGCGCTTCGCTCGCGCGTCCCGCCATTTGCTCGAGATGGATGCGACGTTGTCGGTGACGTCGCGCACCTCGTGAACGATGTAGCCGACGTTCGCCAGGAGCGGCTCGTTGTACTCGGTGGGCGTGAAGAGAAAGAACCCGATCGAGCTTCGGTCGCGCATCTCCTCATTGGTCAGCTGACCCGTGACCACGATGGGATCGGTGAAGAGCAGTCGGCCACCCGGCCGCAGCACGCGGTACCAGTCGCGGAGCACATTGGCGCGCCGAGGAAAGTGGTTGATCGCGTCGTTGCAGAATACTGCGTCGAAGGATTCGTCCGGGAAGGGAAGCGACCGTCCGGCATCAGCCACCTGAAACGAGACGCGCGCGGCGAGGCCTTGCTCGCTCGCTCGCCCTCGAGCGGCGGTGATGCCCTCGACGTTGATGTCGACGCCGATACAGCTCGCCTGGGTCTCGACGGCCATGCGGCAGGTGACGCCTCCCGAGCCACACGCCACTTCCAGTGCCGTTTGCCCGGGCCCGAGCGCGAGCGCGCGAAAGAATTCGCGCGCTTCGGCGAGCGTGATCCAGCTTGCCTGTCCAAGATCCTCGTCGTAGGTCTCGCGGCGCACCGCCACCTGGGGGTCGGCGGCGAGGTAGCCGTAGTATCCGTCGTAGAGATCGACCTCTTTCTGCATGGGATCCTCGGATGACGGCACGTTAGGCACGCATGGCGGCGAGAACGTCCCCGGTGCTGCGCACGGTCGCGAACTCGCCGTGCAGGCTCGCCAGAGTAACGCCGTGCATGACGTCAGCGCTATAGTGCGTCCCGTCGGGCCCACGACGCTCGAAGGTCGCGGTGGCATTGGCCACGACGGTCACCGCGAACCCGAGATTGCCCGCCATCCGAGCTGTGCTCGAGACGCAGTGATCGGTGGTGATCCCGACCATCACGAGTGAATCGATACCCCGGCCCCGCAAGTACGTCTCGAGGTCGGTCCCCATGAACGCGCTGTTGACGTGCTTCCGAAAGACCGGCTCGTCACCCCGGGGCGCCGCCTCGAGCTTGAAGGCGTGGCCGGGCCGATCGGCGCGAAGTGGCGAGCTCGGCTCCAGCGATAGGTGCTGAACGTGGATGACCGGTCGGCCGGCGGCGCGCCATTCACCCAGCAGCTCGGCGATTCGCCGCTCGGCGTCGGGATTGTTCCGTGTTCCGTAGCGCGGGTCATCGAGGCCCTGTTGCACGTCGATGAGAAGCAGCGCGGTGCTGGACGGCAGGCTCACGTCGACCTCACTGGAAGCCGCCTCGCTGATGCGCACTGTCGCCGGCCCCCGGGTCTCAAAAAAGGCTATCCGGCGTTCGGAGGCTGATCGTCGAGGGACTGGCGGTACCGTACACATCCCCGGAGAAAATCCGGCCACGACGGCACCGCCGGCACTGGGTCTGTTGTCTCGGGGAGCAGCGACCACAGCGCCGGATGGTGCCAGCACAGCTCCTGCTCGGTGCTATCGCGGTGCTCCCTGATCCCTGCACGCAGCCGCCTGATCTCAGCGATCAGCTGGTCACGCGTCATCTGATCTACGTCGTAGTCCACGAAGCCTCCACGGTGTCGCGCGATCCTGCCTAACGTGGCGAGGGTCTCCCGGCCGGTGATGTCTCCGTTCGCTTACACGTGTTGATCGAGCAGGATGGTGTTTCCATCAGGGTCGGCGATCATGAAGCTCGCCGGACCGGTAGAGCTCTCGTCTGCTTCCATGATCAGGTGTACGCCACGGTCCTTGAGCTGGCGCTGCAACTCTCGGATGTCCATGAATTCTCCGAGTTGCTGAGCGTCACTACTCCAGCCCGGATTGAACGTGAGAATGTTCTTGTCGAACATGCCTTGAAACAACCCAATGGCATGGTCGCCATTCTTCATAATGAGCCAGTTCTGCGATTGATTTCCGGCGAAGACTCGAAAACCCAGCTTTTGATAGAAGACCTTCGACGCCTCGATATCCTTGACCGCCAGACTAACCGAAAAAGCTCCCAGGTTCATACATGTCTCCTAAGTCGAGCGTGGGGTTCGCCGCTCTCGTTCTGGTCCATCATGGGCCCTGGATCACGAGCACCCGCTCGATCGCCGAGCGCCAGCACCCGTCCGCGAGCTCCTGAATCTCCGTCAGGTATCGTTCGAGCAGGGGGTCGGAGACGATCTCTCTGATGAAGGCGACCTCATTGGCGAGGGCGCGACACTGGTCCCTGGAGAGAATCGTGGAATCATGAATCTCGATCGCCGGCAGGAGGTGAAGCTCGTAGGCAGCCCCGATCTGCTGCGCGCGGCTGAAGAGGCGTTCCGGGATGGCTCGTGATACACCACCCGCGATGAGGGATACATTCTCGTCCGCACGATAGCGCTCGGCTGAAAAGCGATCATCGTAGTTGTCCATTCCTACCGATGCCCGGGCGGGATGACGATCACTTGGTCCGCACCGCATGCCCGCCAAACTCGTTGCGCAGCGCGGCGATCACCTTGGCGCCGAAGGATTCCTCCTGTCGCGAGCGAAACCGCGCGAGCAGCGACAACGTGATCACAGGCGCCGGCACGTCGAGTCGCATCGCCTCCTCCACGGTCCAGCGTCCCTCGCCCGAGTCCTCTACGTAACCACGGATGCCAGCGAGCTCGCCGTCACGGGAGAGCGCGCGCTCCGCCAGCTCGTTCAACCAGGAGCGGACTACGCTGCCGTGATTCCACAGCTTCGCGATTCGCCCCAGGTCGAGGCTGAAATCCTGCGACGCGTGCAGGATCTCGTAGCCCTCGGCGTACGCCTGTAGCAATCCGTACTCGATCCCGTTGTGCACCATCTTCACGTAGTGGCCGGCACCGGGCGGGCCCACATGCGCGTAGCCCTCTGGCGGCGCGAGCGTCCGGAAGATCGGCTCGCAGTGCTGGAACGCCCGGGGGGACGCCCCGATCATCAGGCAGTATCCGTGAGCCAGGCCGTGAATCCCCCCGCTGGTCCCGACGTCCACGAACTCGATCCCTCCCTCGAGCATCTTCGCGCGGCGCACCGAGTCGCGAAAGTTCGAGTTGCCACCGTCGATGATGACGTCCCCCTGGTCGAGATGCGGCACGAGCTGCTTGATCGTGTCCTCCACGGCAGCGCCGGCCGGCACCATCACCCAGAGGACGCGAGGAGGCGCGAGCTGCCGCGCGACGTCGGCGAGGTCTTTCCCCGCCTTGGCCCCGTTGGCGACCTGCGCCTCGATCGCGTCGGCGCTTCGGTCGTAGACGACCACCTCGTGTCCTCCCCGGAGCAGCCGCTGCACCATGTTGCCGCCCATCCGTCCCAGCCCGATCATCGCCAGTCGCATCGTTGCCGCTCCCGAGAGTTTCTTGGCCAGCAGAATAGCCCCGAATGCCTCCGTGGTATAGGATAGGTCCCCGTGCACACCGGGCTCTACGTGATGATGGGCGTCTGCGGCTCCGGGAAGAGCCTGATCGGAGCGAATCTCGCTCGCGAGCTCGGCATCCAGTTCGTCGAAGGTGACGAGCTGCATCCCCCGGAGAACGTGAGACGCATGGCGGCCGGGATTCCGCTCACCGACGACGACCGCCGCGGTTGGCTGCTCGCGATCGCGGCCCGACTCCGCGCGGCGAAGCGCACAGGGGTCGGCCTCGTAGTCTCCTGCTCAGCGCTCAAGCGCAGCTACCGTGACGTGTTGCGCTCCCTCGGCGACGCGGATGTGCGCTTCGTTTATCTCGCGGGGAGCCGAGGTCTCGTCGCGGAGCGCATGGCTCGCCGCAGCGGGCATTTCATGCCGCCCTCGCTGCTCGACAGCCAGTTCTCCATTCTCGAGGAGCCTGCGCCGGACGAGCACGCCTGGGTCTGCGATGTCAGCGCGGCGCCCGACGTCATCGTCGATAGTCTCGTGGCGCGCACCGCTTCGGCATGAGCCCGAACACCCTGCTGCTGCTCTACGCGCTGGGTGCGGTAGTCGCGCTGATCGTCCTGATCGCGCGCTTCAAGATCCACCCCTTCATCGTGTTGATCGCGGTCTCCCTCGGCCTGGGGGCCGCGGCGGGAATGCCGTTAGGCAGCGTCGTCAAGGCGTTCCAGGACGGAGTGGGCGGCGTGCTCGGCTTCATCGCGATCGTCGTCGGCCTCGGCACGATGCTGGGCAAGATGATGGCGGAGTCCGGCGGCGCGACGCGCATCGCGACAACGCTCATCGCGAAGTTCGGGGAGCGACGCGTGCACTGGGCGATCATGTTCGTCGCCTTCATCGTCGGCATCCCGGTGTTCTTTCAGGTTGGTTTCGTCCTGCTGATTCCGCTGGTCTTCACGATTGCGCGTCGCACCGGCATGTCGCTGGTGAAGATCGGCATCCCGCTGGTGGCGGGGCTCTCGGTGGTGCATGGGTTGGTCCCCCCGCATCCGGCGGCGATGCTCGCGGTCGGCGCGTACCAGGCTGACGTGGGCCTCACGATCGCCTATGCCATCCTCGTCGGGCTGCCGACCGCGTCGCTGGCCGGCCCGATCTTCGCCTCGTGGATTGCGCCGCGCATTGCCCTTCCCGCGGACAACCCGGTGGCCGCGCAGTTCGAGGGCAGCACGCCGCGCGAGATGCCGGGGTTCGGCATCTCGGTGTTCACCGTGCTGCTCCCAGTGATTCTGATGCTGTGCGCGAGCATTGCCGCCGTGACGCTCGAGTCAACGAGCACGCTGCGCACGACCCTCGAGTTCATCGGAGGCCCGATCGTCTCGCTGCTCGTGGCGCTGCTCTTTTCCTTCTGGTCGCTGGGATACCGGCAGCACTTCACGCGAGATCAGATCCTCAAGTTCACCAACGACTGCCTGGCGCCAACCGCCACCATTCTCCTCGTGATCGGCGCCGGCGGCGGATTCAACCGGGTGCTCCTGGAGAGCGGGGTGGGGAAGGCGATTGCCGATGTGGCGGTAGGGTCGCACGCGTCGCCCCTCCTGCTGGCATGGATCATCGCCGCGCTCATCCGCGTCGCCACCGGCTCGGCGACGGTGGCGATGACGACCGCCGCGGGCATTGTCGCGCCCATCGCGCTGATGACGCCCGGAACGAGCGCCGAGCTGCTGGTGCTCGCGACCGGCGCGGGCTCGCTCGTGCTCTCGCACGTGAACGATTCGGGGTTCTGGCTGATCAAGGAATTCTTCAACATGACCGTGCCACAGACGCTCAAGACGTGGACGGTCGCCGAGACGATCATTGGCGTGGCGGGCCTGGCGTTCACGATGTTGCTGGGTCTGGTGGTGTAGCGCGCCGACTGTGAGAACTGCAACTGCCTTTTAACGCAGAGGACGCGGGGGGCGCGGAGGGAAACCTCTGCGAACTCCGCGTCCTCTGCGTTCAAAGCCGTTGCCGTTGCCGTCGGTCAGGATGTCAGTCAATCAAACCAAAAGTACTTCCAGTGGCGGTGTGGGGCGTCATGGACGGCGTACCATGTGTGCCGTGCGGCCAGCTCCTCCGGTGTCCACGCGAGAATCCACGCGGCGTGACTGGACATGACGTGCTCATTGAGCTTGTTGTACATCACGAACTCTCTGGTACCGAAGTCATCGAACAGAAGCTTCGGCTGCTCGAAAAACAGATTGTATGCGTTGCCCCTCGGCGCGTAATGGAATTGTTGGATGCCAACCACCGATGGATGGTAGTCCGGCCAAACGGCCAGCAGAGAGCTCGGATAGCGCCCATGTACGGCATGGTGCTTCTCAATGGCGTCGATCAACGCTGCGCTCTTCGTGATCGCGTGATTTCGGCTGAGCTCCGTCACGGGAGCGGCAATCGTTATTTGAAGGAGCAGTACGGCAATCGGGATGAAGACGAGATAGAATGGCGTCGGATTGACGCTCGTGTCCTCCGCCCGTTTCAGCAGCCGCACCCTGGGAATCAACCGATAGACGGCATACACCCAGAGGGTCAATGCAAGAAGACCAAAGGAGATGCCGATACCTAACGATACGACAAGAGATGCCGCGGGCACGGCAATCGAGGCGGCGATCAGCGAAGCCATCGCGAAGTGGTATCGTCGACCTGCAGTTGCGGTAGCCCTGTTTCTTCCTCGCTTCCTCGCTTCATACACCGACCATGCTGCTGCTATCGGGACGAGCAGCAGGGCGGCCGCTCCGAACAGCTGAGCGGTCGTCGACAAGGGCAACGCCAACGCATCGTACTTCCCGGGAAGAAATGGATAGACCATGCACAGACCAAGGAGCATGGTTATCCCGGCAATTCGGGCGAGATGGGACGTCATTTCGTCGAGTCCTCGAGGTCCCGCACCCAGATATTGCGAAACCGCACCGGACTGTCGTGATCCTGGAGCCCGATCGGAAGCCGGTCGGGGTGCGCCGCGTACGGCGGTCGGTTTCGATGCCCCGAGGGGCCCGTGAGTTCGACGGCATCCTGTACCAGCACGCCATTGTGCATCACGGTGATGCGGGCCGGTTCGACCATCTCGCCCCGTGCATTGAAGCGCGGCCGCCTGAAGATGATGTCATACGCCTGCCATTCACCGGGTGCCCGACTGACATTGACGAGCGGCGGATACTGCCCGTAGATCGCGGCCGCCTGTCCGTCCGGATACGTGCTGTTTCGATACGAGTCGAGCACCTGCACCTCGTATCTCCCCATCAGGAACACGCCGCTATTGCCGCGCGCCTGGCCCGAGCCCACGGGCTGGAGAGGCGCCGCCCACTCGAGGTGCAGCTGACAGTCGCCAAACGCGCGCACGGTCGCGATGCCGCCCGCTTTGCCAACGACTTCCATGTACCCATTCTCGACCTTCCATCGTGATGGGCCGCCGTCCCCGGTCCGCCACTCCGACGCATCGCGCCCGTCGAAGAGCACGATGGCGTCCGACGGCGCCCGTGTTGAAAACGCAGGCGGACCAGGGTCCACCACGCGTGGTTGCGCGCGAGTCGTATCGTGGATCGGCCACGCGATCGCGGGCGCAGGGGACCGCTGCTGCGCGTCGCAGCGATACGCCACGACAAACGCGGCGAGCACGACGAGCGTGGCGACGCTCTTGCCCATCCGTTCTCGACTGTCCATCAGGACCTCCTCGCCGATCGGGCTCTCACAGTGATACGTTGTCGACCGAATACTCCTCAACCATTCAGGGAGACGCTGGCCATGTCACCTCACCACCCAACTCGCCGCGACTTCATCACCGACACTACCAAGGTGGCACTCGGAGCCATGATTCTCCCGAGACACATCCTTGGTGGTCGAGGCTTCCAGGCACCCAGCGCGACGTTGAACATCGCGATCGTGGGAGCTGGCGGGATGGGGATGAGCAACATGTCGCGGCTCTTCAGCGAGAACATCGTTGCGATCTGTGATGTCGACTTCCCCTACGTAGAGCGTGCGCTGGAAGGCAGGCTGCGGCCGCGGCAGGGGCCCCAGGTGGATGCCGCGCGCGAAGCCGAGCGGATGACGGAGTCGCGCAAGCTCCAGGAGATTTACACCAAGGCGGTGAAGTACGCCGACTTCCGGGAGATGCTCGAAAAGCAGAGGGACATCGACGCGGTCGTGATCGGGACCCCCGATCACACGCACGCGGTGATCGCGAACATGGCCATGAAAGCAGGAAAGCACGTGTACGTGCAGAAGCCGCTCACGTATTCGGTTCATGAAGCGCGTGTGTTGGCGCAGACGGCCAAGGAGACCCGTGTGGTGACCCAAATGGGAAATCAGGGTCACTCGATGGAAGGTACGCGTCGCATCAAGGAGTTGATCGGGGCTGGCATTCTGGGGCCGATTCGCGAAGTGCACATCTGGACCGACCGTCCGCAGCGATTCTGGGCCCAGGGCATTCCGCGGCCCGGGCAGGACGCGGCGCAGCAGGCGGCGCAAGCCCAGGCGGCCGCGTCGCCACCGTCTCCGCCGGTTCCCATTCCGCCGCGGTGGAACGTCCGCACCGTGGAGCGCGCGATTCTCAAGGAAATGGCGGCGAATCCCCAGACGCCGCCAGAGGGGCTGAATTGGGACCTCTTTCTCGGTCCCGCGAAACAGGTCCCCTACCACCCGGCATATCACCCGTTCAGCTGGCGCGGCTGGGTGGATTTTGGTGTGAGCGCCATTGGCGACATGGGCGCCCATCTGATCGATCAGCCGTACTGGGCGCTCGGGCTCACGTACCCCACCAGCGTCGAGGCGACCTCGACCGCGTGGGGCGGTCCACCTAACGATCCGGCTTCGTACCCCGCGGCCATGACCGCCAGGTACGTCTTCCCGGCGCAGCGGGCCGTGGGGCGGACACCGGCGCGTCCCGCGCTCACCATGTACTGGTACGATGGGGGGCTCATGCCCATGCGTCCGCCGTTCCTGCCTGACGACGTCACGCTGCCGACGGGCGACGGCGGCGGCGGCGTGTTCATCGGGGATCGCGGGATTCTCACGTACGAGACGTATGGCAATAATCCCACGGTATATCCGGCGGCCCTGGCGAAGCGAGCCGAGAGCGTGCCGAAGACCGTTCCACGGATCGAAGTGTCTCACGAGGTCAACTGGGTGCAGGCGTGTAAGGGCGAGACCACCGCGAGCTGCCCATTCGACTATGCCGCCCCGCTGACGGAAGTCATGCTCCTCGGCATCGTCGCCCTGCGTGCTGGGCAGGGGCGGAAGATCCTGTACGACGGCCAGAACATGAAGGTCACCAACAATGAGGCGGCGAACGCGCATCTCACGCGCGAATACCGGCCGGGTTGGACGCTGTGAGACGCGGCGCCTCCGCGATCCCTGGTGTACGGGGCATAGTGGTCGCCGTGGCTCTCGGGCTGTTGGCGTGTGCTCCCCGCAAGCAGGACACGACCGATACCACGGCGACGGGTGAGTTGAGCAGCCAGGGGTGGATCGATATCTCGGCGACGCTCGATCCGGCGAAGACTCCGGTGTACGAAGGCGACGCGCCGATGAAGTTCGATTTCCTCAGACACATGCGGACGGGCGATTTCGTGACGCTGTCGGCCTTCTCGATGGGCGCGCACAGCGGGACGCACATCGACGCGCCGATGCATTTCATCGCCAACGCCGCACCGATCGACCGGGTGCCGCTGGACAGGTTGATCGGCGGAGCGCGAGTGATCGAGATCCCCGACAGCGTGCAGGCGATCGACGCGGCCGAGTTGAACCGACACGACTGGAGGAGCGCCAGGCGCGTGCTGTTCCGCACGCGCAGCTCGCATCGCGGCTGGATGGACTCACGGGAGTTTCACAAGGATTTCGCGTACATCGCACCGGACGCTGCGCAGCTCCTCGCCGACGCGGGCGTCGTGCTCGTCGGCGTCGACTACATCTCGGCGGAGCAATTCGGCGCTCCGGCACCGCGGACGCACCAGATCCTGCTCGGGCGCGAAATTCCGATCGTGGAGGGACTCGACCTGCGTGCCGTGCAGGCGGGTGACTACGATGTGATCGTGCTACCTCTCAAGGTTGCCGGGCACGAAGGAGCGCCGGCGAGGGCCATCGCGCGGAAGCGGACGGGGGCCGGCGGAGCATAACGAAGCGAGTTGCTCAGCTAGACAGCTCGCTCCCTTCTTTCGCCGGCCGGTCAAGCGCCATACTGTCTCCCGTAGCACCACGTTGACCTTCCTCCGCTTCTCGAGAATGATCCGGGTTACGGCTGTCGCGATCCTCCTGGCGGCTGCTGTCACACGCCTGGCCGCACAGGGCGGCATCATACAAGGCCATGTTGTTCGCACCGACCGGCCCGTCGGGCTGGGCGATGCACACCTCGAGCTGCGCCCGTTAGGCGCCAGGACGCGCACCGACGCGGGAGGGTTCTTCGAGTTTCGCGATCTGCCCGCGGGTCAGGTGCAGGTGGCGGTGCGTCTCGTTGGGTTCGCTCCGGTCGTGGTTGTGCTTCAGGTGCGCGCGAACGCGATCACAGCGGTCGAGATACCGCTTGAGCCCGTCGCCGCCATCCTGGACCCGATCGTCACGTCGGCCACGCGGGATGCCCGGAGCGTGAGCGAGGTGGCGGCAGCGGTTTCCGTCGCCGATACGTCGGCCATTCGTCGCGCCCGGACCGTCGGGTTGCACGAAACGCTCAGGATGATGCCAGGGGTGCAGGTGGTCTCGCGCTACGGCGGCATGGAGGATGTGAGAATCGGCATCCGCGGGTCGGCATCGCGCGCGTCACAGGCGGTGCGCGGTGTCGCGGTGCTCCTCGACGGCATCCCGCTCACCGAGTCCGACGGAGTGGCACGCCTCGACCTCATCGAGCTCGCAGCCTCACGACAGGTCGAAGTGGTGCGTGGCCCCGTCTCCGCGCTGTACGCCGGCTCGCCGAACGGCGTGGTGAACGTGCTGTCGCGTACGGGGCGCGACAGCCGCGGCATCTCCGTTCGTGCCATGGGGGGTGCCTTCGGGCTCCAGAAGTACGATGGCCGTGCGGGCGGGGTGTTCGCGAGCGGCCGGGCAAGCGGATTTGCTGCGGGTTCGTACACATCGGCGGACGGATACCGGGGACACAGCGACGGCGACGTCGTGCGTGCGCAGGTGGCATTCGACTACGTCGCCTCGCCCGGGACACGCATCGCCATCCAGGCCAACGGCTCGCGTCTCGACGTACGGCTGCCGGGTTCCCAGAACCAGCCACAGTTCGACGCCAATCCTGATGATGCGGCGCCAACCGCCGTGACGTTCGGATTGGGGCGCGGCGACAATCGCTGGCGTGCTGGCGCCCGCGTGGAACAGGTCGTCGGGAACGGGATCGCGAGCGGGCACTTCTTCTACGGCGGCCGCACCCTCCGCTTTCCCACCGTGATGGGGATCGTAGACGGCAATTTCCATCGGATTCAGGGCGGGGCGCGGCTCCGGGCGGACCGGATTGCCCGCTCGCCCGTTGACGCGACCATCGGGCTCGACTACGACAACATCTTCGGCCGGGATCAGCGGTGGGTGAACGACAGCGGCGTCCGCGGCCCGATGTATGACGACGGATATTTCCGCGTTCCGAACCTCGGGGCCTACTCGCAGATCGAGTGGCGGGCGACGCGCGTGGCCGGTGTGACCCTTGGTGTGCGGTACGACCGGGTCACGTACCGCTTCGAGAGCTATGCGTCCATCGCGGAGCAAGCGACAACGTTCGACCAGCTCTCGCCCAAACTGTCCGCCGTATGGAGACTCGACTCCGCGATGTCGCTTTACACGTCGGTGGGGCGGGGCCTCGAGGTCCCCGCCATCGGCGAGCTCTCGCAGAATCCCGCCGGCCAGCTCTCCCTGTCGTTGCGTCCAAAATCGCTGTGGAACTACGAGGTGGGCGCGCGGCGCATTGTGGGCGATCGCGCGCTGCTCGAAGGGTCAGTCTTCTACGCCGATGTTCGGGGAGAGTTCGTTCCCCGCACGATCGACAACGTGAGCAACCCGGAGAACGCCAGCCGCTCACGCAACATTGGCGTCGAGCTGGGCGTGACCACGCGCGCGACACGCCACGTCGAGCTTGTGGCCAGCTATTCGTTCCTGGATCTCCGGATGCGGGACTATACCTCGTTTGTCCCGGATTCTACTGGAACGTTTCAGGAGACTGATTTCTCCGGCAAGCTGCTCCCTGGGGTGCCGAGGCACCGACTCACCGGCGAGGCTCGCGTCAGGCCGGCGCCTGCGCTGGACTTCGGGGTGCAGGTCGAGTGGCAGAGCATCGTGTACGTCGAGAGTGGCAACACCGATGCGGGCATCTGGTACTTTCGGCCGGGCGCGGCTGTGCAGCAGGTGCCCTTTCGCGCCGTACCGGCGCGGGCCCTGCTGCACATCAACGCCGCGTGGCGACTGGGCCCGGCCACGCTGTTCGGCGGCGTGGAGAATCTCTTCGGACTCAGGTACGCCGGCAACGTCCTGGCAAACGAGGGCGTCGGCCGCTTTTACGAATCGGGATCACCGCGCGCGATGTCGATCGGGCTCAGCATCACGGCGTGGGCGACTGGCTCACGGTGATTGTCGGCGGTGCGACGAGCGCTTCCCACTCCATCGCAGCGCTCTCTGACGGAAGCCAACTGGCCGACGCACGATCTCCCGCGTATTTGGCCCACGGCGCCGCCTCGCCCGTTGCTCGGTCCCCGAGCCACCCGGTGGGCTCGACCATTTTGCGGAGCGGGCCCTGCGCGTGGACGGGCAACAGACGACGTTCGAGTACGGTGCGCATCCAGTTGAGCGTCACCTCGCGTTGAACTGATGAGAGCGAGTGGTGAGGCACACCGAGCTCCTTTGCCAGCGCCCAGATCGCCCCGGCGCGCCGGTTGCTCTCGAACGCCGCCGTGAGCGTCGCGTTGTTCACGAAGACATCGAGCTCGGCCAGGACGACATAGGTCGGGACTCTCAGCGCATCACCGCTCGTCAATGACGACACGCTGGCCGGAACTTTCAGAAACAGACCGGCGACTGATTCGGGATTTCTGGCAGTGAAGCCGGAGGCCTGGGGCGCCCCACCCGATAAGCCGTACATGAGCATGGGAGTGAATGGAAGCTCGGGGCGGCCGCTCCTCACCGCCGCTGTCTCAACGGCGGCGCGGAGAAGCTGATCACTGGCGGGACCATTCGCCATCGCGGCCCGCGAGGTCCCGAGGACCGCGAGTCCGTGGCTGGACGCCATGGTCCGGAACCCCTGGCCGAGCAGCTGCAGCGACGCCTCGACCGCCGGCATCGGTGCGCCAAACCGTTTCCCGGTCGCGAATGCTCTCGTGTCCGGCCCGCCTAACGCGATGAGGACTCCACGGACGATGGTGGGACTCGCCGGCACGTACAGGGCGAATTCGGCGAACTCGAACACGTCTCCGATGATCGGATCGCCAGTGGCGGAACCGGTGACGCTGGCCCTCAGGGCCGGAGCCGGTGCGGTCGGGTCTCGTCCGGCGTCGCACGCCGCGGGAAGCACGGCTGCACAGAAGGACAGGATAACGAGCCGGATCATGGTTCGACGAGTGGCGTGAGGTCCGGTGAGCATGGTGTCGCCTCCAATGGTGAGAGCGGTCTGCCTGTGTAGCGGAATCCACGGGCAAATCGGCTCACGAGATGCAGGCGGACATTCGTATTGGCGCAGGTCGACCGTCCGCCTTACTATCTCTTTCAGCGGGATCCTGACCTTCCTCCGCTTCGCGGAATGACCCAGGCCTCCGATCCAGTGCAGTGGGCGGAGCTGTGCGCCGCGTTCGATGCGCTCGTGGAGCTGGATACCGGCGCACGAGCCGAAAGACTTGCGGCCATCGGCGCCGCCGACCCGGCTGCCCGGCGCGCACTCGAAGCGCTACTCGAAGCGGACGGGAGCTCCGACTGCAGCCTCAGACCACTCGACGCGATATTCGGGACCGTTCCTCCGGCGCGCGGCGACGTGCTGAAGCTCGTCGGCCTAACGATTGCCCACTTCCGCATCGTCGAGCCGCTGGCGGCCGGGGGCATGGGCGTGGTCTATCGAGCGACCGACACCCAGCTCGGGCGCCCCGTCGCGCTCAAGTTTCCGCTCCCAGGGCAACAGCTCGACCCGCAGGTGCGCGAGCGGTTCCTGCGCGAGGCCCGCGCGGCGGCCGCACTCGATCACTCGAACATCTGTAGCATCTACGAGGCGGGCGAGACGGCTGACGGGCAGCTCTTCCTCGCCATGCCGCTGTACGAGGGTGAGACGCTGAAGGCGCGCATTGCGCGCCTGGGCCCGCTGCCGATCGCCGATGCACTCGCCATCGCGGTACAGATCGCGCGGGGCCTGCACGCCGCCCATCGCGCCGGCATCGTGCACCGTGATCTCAAGCCGGCGAACGCGATCATCCTTTCTGACGGCGGCCTGAAGATCCTCGATTTCGGTGTGGCGAGGGTGGGAGATGTGACGCTGACCAAGTCACACGCCACCGTGGGTACGGTGTCCTACATGGCGCCTGAGCAGGTTCGCGGTGAGAAGGTCGACGGCCGCGCCGACCTCTGGGCCCTGGGTGTGCTGCTCTACGAGATGTTGACGGGCCGCCGTCCATTCGAAGGCGAGCACGAGATCGCGATCGCCCACGCGATCGTGCACGACGATCCCGTTCGACCGTCGGTGCTCCGGCCCGACATCTCGCCCGCGCTGGACGCCCTGGTGCTGGGACTGCTGGCAAGACACCCACGCGACCGCCGCGCGCCGGCAGAAGCCGTTGCGGCCGAATTGACCGGGCTGGAATCGCGGTCGCCGCCGGCTAACGTGCGTCGGTGGCGTTCCGCGCTCACCGGAGTCGCGCGGCGCCCACGTGTGTGGGCCTCGGTGGTCGCGTTGGTCGTGACGGCTGGCATCATCGCGGCGTGGCGGCTCGGGGCAGAAGCGGCAACGGGAGCGGGCGAGCCTCGCATTGTGGCGGTGCTGCCGTTCGAAACCCCCGGCGCGAGCGACGACACCCGTTACCTCGGCGTAGCGCTCGCCGATGAGATCGCGACCCGGCTGTCACGGCTGAGCGCGGTCGCCGTGCCCGCGCAGTGGGCCGCAGTGGAGTACCGCGCCTCTGGCAAGCGGACCATGGACATCGCCAACGAGCTCGGCGCCGGTGCGGTCGTCGTCGGTAGCGTTAGGCGGACGGGCGACGAGGTGCGGCTCCAGGTCGAGCTGTTCGACGCGGGTGAGAACCGCCGTGTCTGGACGCGCGAGTATCGCGGCCCCGTCAACACCGTGCTCGCGTTGCAGCGGAGCGCGACGGACGGGATCGTCGCGGCCCTCGACCTCGACCTGACGCGCAGCGAACGCGCCGTGTTGATGCACGTTCCCACGACAAGTGCGGACGCGTACGACCTTTACCTGCGCGGGAGGGCCGCTCAGATCGGCACCGGGTCCGGCAATGTCAGTATGCCGCGGAATCTCACTCGGCCACAGGTGGAAAGCCTTCAACACGCGCAGTCGTATCACGCGCGAGCACGGGAGAGCGACCCCGAGTTTGCCGCTCCGCGCGCGGGCCTCGCCATGTCACATCTCACACTCGCCCGATTCGACCGGACTACCGCGCGGCGCGACCAGGCACGCCTCGAGGCGGAGGCCGCTCTCCGACTGGAACCTGGCATGCCGGAAGCCCACGAGGCGCTCGCCACCTATTGGTCACTCCGCGGCGATGAGCTGCAGGCGGTCAGTGAGCTGGAGCGCGCCGTGACGGGTCGCCCGAACGCCCCGCACCTGTTTCGCCTCCTCGGCCTCAGCCTGCGCCAGATCGGCCGCTGGGAAGAGGCGGTGAGCGCGTTCGAACGCGCCAGCCGGCTCGACCCGCGCGACATGAGCGGCCACGCTCAGGCCGCGCTCACATACGCACGGCTGCGGCGGTACGACGAGTCGATCGCGCACTGGGATCATGTGATCGCCATCGATCCGGCCAATGAGTTCCCTCAAATGATTCGGGGCTTCAACTATCTCAGGCGAGGTGATGTCGACTCGCTCGAGGCAGCCATACGCCGGATTCCGCTCGGGCCCAATCCCGGGCGACAGACGCCATACGGACACTACACCGTGCATCACATCAGGCGCCGCTACGCCGAAGCGCTGGCATCCCTCGATAGCGTCGACTTGGCCATCCTTGGGGATAATCTCGTCTACCGCCCAGTGTCCCTGTTGCGAGCGCAGACGCTCGAACGAATGGGTGACACCACGCGAGCCCGCTCGGCCTACGAAGAGGCGAGGGCGCTCCTCGAGGACAGTGTCGCGGCCCAGCCGCGCGCCGCAGGAATCCGCGTGGCGCTTGGCCTCGCGTACGCCGGACTGCACCGCCGTGCCGACGCGATGCGCGAAGCCCGCATGGCAACGGAGCTCGTCCCCGTGTCGGACAACAGCCCTGGCGCGACGGCGTACATGGGCGGCGCGGTCGAGATCTTCGCGCAGCTCGGCGAGGTCGATGCGGCGCTCGAGCTGATCGAGATCCTGCTTGCGATGCCCGCGGGTAGGGAAGTCTCGGTTCCGCTCCTGCGCCTGGATCCTACCTTCGATCCCCTTCGCAGCGACCCGCGATTCGAAGCGCTGCTCGGCCGCTTCTCCAGGAACTGAGAGCTCGTGGCCGACCCGGCCGACATCACGCTGCTGCTCCGCCGCTGGGAGGAGGGCGATGCCGGCGCGCTCGATCAGTTGATGCCACTCATGTATGAGCGGCTCCGGCAGCTCGCCCGACAGCGGCTGCGCAGCGAGCCCGACGCATCGCTCAACACGACCGGGCTCGTGCACGAGGCCTATCTGAAGCTGATCGACTCGCCGGGTATGCGCGTGCAGAACCGCGGCCATTTCCTCGGCCTCGCCTCGCGCGTGATGCGGCACCTGCTGGTCGACCACGCACGCACTCGTACGGCAGCGAAACGAGGGCTCGGCGGGGCGACGCTACCGCTCGACGAAGCCACCTGGATTCCGGATGTTGCCGTCGAGCCAATCATGGAGCTGGATCAGGCGCTTCAACGGCTTGCCGCCCTCGACGAGCGACGCAGCAAGATCCTCGAGCAGCGGTACTTCGGCGGGCTGTCGCTCGAGGAGACGGCTGAAGCGCTGAACGTCTCGCTCGCCACCGTCAAACGAGAGCTTCGTGCGGCGCGCGCGTGGCTGGCCGTCGAGCTGAAGCGTGACCGTTAGGCTCCTGCCTGACTGAAACGCGGTAGTCGGCCCTTTGCCGCAGCAATGTGGTGGTGGCCATGGTAAATGGTGAAGAACACCATTTCCTGCGCCGTGATCTTCCCAAGAATGGGGTGAGGAAGCCGGATGCGGTCGAGGTTACGATCGGTCCAGCGCTCGAGCGACGCGACGAGCCTCGCGTTCACCCGCTGCCACCGAGCCAGGAGCTGCGCTTGACGGCTGGCGATCTGTTCCGGCGTGAGCTCCTCTCGTGGCGGGACAAACCGGCCGCTCGCTCGGCCTCCGCGTGCGAGCCGGTCGCGGTAATCATCGCGCAGCTCGGCAAACGAGCGCGAGGGTCGGCGGGCTCGTCCAAACCGGAGGCGGAGGATCCAGGGCCAGATCGAAAGCCCTCGCGCCACCGCGCTCACCGCAATGTTCAGGTGCTGAAGATGCTCGGCCGGCGTCCAGGCGTCGGCGACGCGAAGCACGAATTCCTCTCGCGACAGCGAGCGGAAGAACTCCGCGACATCTCGTTCTTCAGAGGAAAGCGACTCGAGGAGCGTCGCGCGAGTCACCAATGCGTCGCGCTCTTCTCCGGCTCGGCCACCGCCGCTCCTTCTGGCGCGAACACCTCGACGGCGAACGTGAAGTTGCGAATCTCTCCCGGCTTGATCGCCCCGACGCCCACGATCTGGCGCGTCACCTCGACGCCGCGGTCATTCGTAATCGACACCATCACCGCGTATTCCCACGCCTCCCCCGCATTCGGATGGCGAATCGAGCCTTCCACACGAAGGGGGGAGAAGGTGGGGACGACGGCGTCCCCACCCGCAGCCGCGAATCGAAGGTGCTTCCGGCACGAAGGACACACGCTCGTGCTTTGCAGGATCACTGCTCGGCAGTGAGGGCAGGTGCGAGTCGCACCCGCCGGAGTCCTCCGAACGGTGCTCACGACGCGTGACGATTCGCCAGCGTCAGCGAGGACTTCGAGGTTGCTTCGTCACCCCAGCCGAACTCCACGCGTCCCCGCATGCGCGAGCCGGAGGCGACCGTCAGTGTTCCGGCCTTGAGATCGCCGTTGAGGACTCCCGTGGAGAGAATCTCCACACTTTCGGCGCTCTCGATGTTGCCCTCGATCTCTCCACCGATCGCCACGGAAGCGGCGCGAACGCTGCCGGTGAGCTTGGCGCCGGCGTCCACGGTCAGATCGCCCTGAATGTGCACATCGCCCTCGAATCGGCCAATGAGTCGAACCGAGCCGGTGCCGTCGATCTTGCCGGTGATGGTGATCTCGGACGAGATGATCGACTCCCTGGCCTCACGCGGAGCCGTTCGCCGAGCCGTCGAGGGAGCAACGTCTGCGGGGTAATCGGGCTCTCTCTTCACCGAGGGCTCGGGGCTCGTCATCGTGGATTCCTTGTTGGGGCTGGTGGGCTCTTTCCAGATTGCCATGACAAACATCCTGTTTGGGGTCCGGATCGATATCAGCGGCTGGGCGCTCCCGCTGTCACCTACGTCACGAATTCTAGTCGGTATCGCGATCAATCAAGCCAGAAATCGCGTGTTGGAGAGCCCAATCCGCGCTCGGGGGTGCCCCGATCCGGCCGAGTACAGCTACCTGACTGCCCCTATAAGCGGCGTCGGGAGCCCCGTTACGGCCAGAACCAGAGGACGATGGGCCAGTGGCCGGTAGGACCAAAGGCGGCGTAAAGGAAGTCAACCGAGGCCGCGTACAGCCCGGCGGCCAGCAAGGCCATTCGCCAACCCCCGCCGTCCTGGACGAGCGCAACCGTGGTCGCGATTGCGAGGCCTAGGGATATGAATCCGAGGACGGTCACGCTCCAATACATCGGCGTCGGCATCTCTCGGTCGCGAATGGACATTTGGCTAGTGAGCAAACGCCCCACTGACTGGCACCCGTGCGCGTGCTCCGAGCGCCACGGCCCTGGGCTCCACGTGCTGTACCTGCTCGAGCACGCGGACGACGTCGTCGTACGACACGTCGTCCGAGGGCACGACGGAAACGACCGCGCGCCGGCCAAGAGTTTGGGTGAGGGTTGTGAGGCTCTGCCGCAGGCGGGCGAACGCCGTCTCGTCGCGTTCGTTCGCTCGAGTGATCACTGTCTCCAGGTCGCCATGTCGCACGACGAGTTGCTCATGATCGACGCGCACGACGAGGTCCGCGCTCAGGGTCGTCGCGTCGGTCCCGCCTGCGAGGTCTGTTGCCGCGGGCGGCGCGACCAGGTCGAAGCTGGCGAGCGCGCTCCGAAGGGAGACGGCGCTCAGCAGGCTGAAGAAGACGATCGCCGTGAGAATGTCGACCAGCGGCACCAGGTTGAGCGGGCCGTGCGCGCGTGTGAGCTCGCTGCGGCGAGCGTGGAGGCGTGAACGGGCGAGGGGCATCGGTCAATTCCTCCTGAAAGGTACGCGCTGCATCAGGTCGAAGCCTTGCCTAACACTTTAGCGATCGCGGTGATGGTATTCCAGTTGCGCGTCGTGGCCGGAACTCCGAAGAGCCGGTCGAGCGTGCCGAGGTAGCCGATGACTTTCATGTGGCGCCGATACAGGCCGAGGACGAACCGGCCTTCCATCGCCAGTATCTTCAGCAGCCACTTGCCGCTGGAAGGAAACCTCACCGGCATAGGCGGCGCCGAGCGCGGGCGCTTGGACAGGACACTTACGAAACGGACGATGTCCGGCCCTACCGGCTCGTCGGCGAAGTGATTGGCGGAGATCAGCCTGACGATCTCCCGGCCCTTGCAGATCATGATCTCGGCATCGAACGGAAGCCTGCGCGCCAACTCGTCACGGAGTTGTGCTCGGGTCACCCGCCGGCGGATCACGAAGGTGCCCGCGGCGCCGATGTTGACGGCGTCGAGGTGCTTCAGTTGCTGCACGAGCGTTGTGGGTCGGAAGGTTCTGTGCCCTCCGACGTTGACCCCTCTCAGCAGAACCACGAGTGCCACGAGTTCCTCAGCAGCGGCGCATGGCTACCGCGCTCGTTCTGCCATCCACCGCCGCGTATCCCGTCTCGCGGGGAGCGGGTGGTCGCCCGCCGTCGCCGGAGAACTCAATGCGGCCGCCGTCAGGGTGAATCAGCCCGAGAAGCATCCGCAGCAGCGTCGTCTTTCCCGCTCCGTTGGGGCCGAGCAGCGCAAAGATCTCGTTTCGCCGGACCTCGAATGAGGCCCCATCTACGGCGCAGACCGTCGCGAATTGCTTGCTGACATTCCGTAGCGCAATCATCGGCGGTCCCTGTCAGGAAGTCGAACGGGATGACTACTGTAACACGAGGGCGGCAGCCGGTCACGGCCGAGTCCTTGCAGGGTTTCACCGTAGAAACCCTGCCTTATTGTCAGCGCACCATCGCCGCTGACCACGCTTTCCGAGCCTTTCCCCTCGAGTGATTCTCGCGGCGGCCCGTGTCGGAGCCGCTAAGTACGGGAACGGTGAACCGAGGACACTATGCTCGCTGCCCAGCGCCCGACTCGTCTCGACGTTCGGCCCACTGAAGCGCTCCTGCCGACCGGCGCGCTACAGAGCGCCATTTTCAATAGCGCCAACTTCTCCAGCATCGCCACCGACGCCAGGGGCGTCATTCAGATCTTCAACGTCGGCGCCGAGCGTATGCTCGGCTACACCGCCGCTGAAGTGATGAATACGATCACGCCCGCGGACATCTCCGATCCGCAAGAGGTCATCGCGCGCGCCAAAGCGCTGAGTGCCGAGTTGGGAACGACGATCACACCGGGCTTCGAGGCGCTCGTTTTCAAGGCATCCCGCGGCATCGAAGACATCTATGAGCTGACGCTCATTCGCAAGGACGGAAGCCGCTTCCCGGCGGTCCTGTCCGTGACGGCGCTGCGCGATGCGGAGGATGTCATCATCGGGTACCTCCTCATCGGCACCGACAACACGGCGCGCAAGCAGGCCGAAGCGGCACTCCTCAAGGCCGGCGCACTCCAGAGCGCGATCTTCAACAGTGCCAACTTCTCGAGTATCGCCACCGATGCTGCGGGCGTGATCCAGATCTTCAACGTGGGCGCGGAACGTATGCTCGGATATGCCGCCGCTGACGTGATGAACAAGATCACCCCGGCGGACATCTCCGATCCACAGGAAGTCATCGCGCGCGCGAAGGCGTTGAGTGTCGAGCTCGGAACGGAGATCACACCGGGCTTCGAAGCGCTGGTGTTCAAGGCGTCTCGCGGTATCGAAGACATCTACGAGCTCACCTACATTCGCAAGGACGGAAGCCGGTTCCCCGCCGTGGTCTCGGTGACGGCCCTTCGCGATGTGGACGACGCCATCATCGGATATCTGCTCATCGGCACGGACAACACGGCGCGCAAGCAAATCGAAGACGAGCGCATGAAGCTCGACCAGCGGTTGCGCGATCAGCACTTCTACACGCGCTCGCTGCTCGAGAGCAACATCGATGCGCTGATGACCACCGACCCGCGGGGGATCATCACCGATGTCAACAAGCAGATGGAAGCGTTGACCGGGTGCACGCGCGACGAGCTGATCGGCGCGCCATTCAAGAACTACTTCACCGATGCCGCGCGCGCCGAAGCGGGCATCAATCGTGTACTCAATGAAGGAAAAGTCACCAACTACGAGCTGACCGCGCGGGCCAGGGACGGCACGCTGACGGTGGTGTCCTACAACGCCACCACCTTCCACGATCGCGATCGCCGCCTGCAAGGCGTGTTCGCTGCTGCGCGCGATGTCACGGAGCTGAAGCGCATCGAGCAAGCGCTTCAGCAGAAGAACGTCGAGCTGGAAGACGCCAGCCGCATGAAGTCGGAGTTCCTCGCCAACATGTCGCACGAGCTTCGGACTCCGTTGAACGCGATCATCGGGTTCTCAGAAGTACTCAGCGATGGGCTGCTGGGCGACATGACGGACAAGCAGCGCAGGTTCATCGGCGACATCTTCAAGAGTGGCAAGCATCTGCTCTCGCTCATCAACGACATCCTCGACCTGTCGAAGGTCGAAGCAGGGAAGATGCTGCTCGATCTCGACCCGGTGGACCTCTCCTCGCTGCTGAGGAACAGCCTGTCGATCGTCAAGGGACAGGCGGCGGCACGACATGTTCGACTGGACATGCGCGGCCCCGATCGACTCGGCTTCATGAATGCCGATGCGCGCAAGATCAAGCAGATCGTCTACAACCTGCTCTCCAACGCGGTCAAATTCACCGCCGAAGGTGGCGACGTCATCCTGACGGCCGACAAGGTGTCGCGCGCCGATGTCGGTGTCCTTCCCGGCCTCTGGCCCGGCCTGACGTTCCCACTCGTCGAGAGCGACTTCTCGGAATTCCTCAAAGTCAGCGTCTGCGACAACGGCATCGGAATTTCCCCAGAAGGGCTCGAACATCTCTTCAAGCCCTTCAGCCAGGTCGACAGCGGGCTGGCCCGGAAGTTCGAGGGAACGGGTCTGGGATTGGCCATGGTGAAGCTGCTGGTGGACCTGCACGGCGGAGCAGTGGCGGTAGAGAGCGCCGTCAGTAAGGGCTCCTGTTTTACCGTGTGGATTCCGATGCGTGAGCCGCTGATCGCGGAGAGGCCCCAACTGGAGACGACGGCCCCCCCAACGGTCGAGAGACTCGGTGGATCGCGGTCGGCACTGGTGGTGGAAAGCAACTACAAATCCGCCGAGCTGATTCGCGTTCAGCTGGAGGCCGAGGGCTTCAAGGTGCTGCACGCCGAAAATCAGGACGCAGCGCTAGCGATCGCCGAGCGGGAGCCTCTGGCCCTCATCACGCTCGACATCATGATGTCCGGCATGGATGGCTGGACGTTCCTCCAGCGTCTCAAGGACATTCCCGCGATGCGGCTCGTCCCGGTCGTGATCATCTCCATACTCGCCGACCCGACGAAGGGCTTCGCCCTCGGCGCCGCCGCGGTTATGCAGTCGCCGGTGTCGCGCCAGGAGTTGTCGGACTGTCTGGTCGGGCTTGGCCTGTCGCTCAATTCTGGGGACCGGTCGGTCAAAGTGCTCATCGTGGACGACGATCCCAAGGCGGTGGAGCTGATCGCGGTTCGCATTGCGGGATTCGCGAACACAGTTCTTCGCGCGTACGGCGGGCGTGAGGCCATTGACATGGCCCAGCGCGAGGTGCCGGACCTGATCGTGCTCGATCTGCTGATGCCGGAAGTGAACGGCTTCGAGGTGGTCGAGGCGTTACACGAAAATCTTGCCACCGCGCTCATTCCCATCGTCGTGGTCACGGCCTCAGCGATCTCGGAGGCCGACCGCGCGCGGCTGAATGGCTTCGTATCCGCGATCATGGACAAGGCGGGCTTCGACGGAAAGCGCTTCATGGGCGAGGTCCGGCGCGCGATGGCCAGCTGCGCGGTGGCTGCCTGACATGGCCACGATCCTGATCGTCGAGGACAACGCGACGAACATGAAGCTGTCGACGTTCCTGCTCGAGTCGGCCGACTATACGGTGGTGGCGGCGACGAATGCGGAAACAGGATTGACGCTTGCCCGCGAGCAGCATCCCGACCTGATCCTGATGGATATCCAGCTTCCCGGGATGGATGGACTTCAGGCGACGGCCTTGCTGAAAGCCGACGAGGCGACGAGCGACATTCCCATCATTGCGCTCACCGCGTTGGCGATGAAAGGTGACGAGCAGCGCATTCTCGCCGCCGGCTGCGACGGATACGTCGCGAAGCCGCTCGACTACAAGGATTTCCTGGCGGTCGTCGCGGCGACCCTGGCAAAGGTGCCGCGTTAGAGTGACAGCGAGACATCGACGCGTACGCTATCGCGGTCTCGTCCTCTGTAGTCACTCAGGAACTCTACCTCGGCACCGTCGACCGTTCGCGGGCTCAGTCCGGAGGCAGGCGGGGGCGTGACGATCACACGCAGGCAGGCGTGGAAGGGTGCAACGATCGCAGACGGGCGATCGCGGTAGGACCCGTCAGCGGCGGTGAGCACAGGCACCGTTGACCCCCCGGCCACGAACGCCCCGCCACAGGTATTGGGGAACGCTTCGACGTGAACGCGCGCTCCATGGATGGGAGATCCGAGGTCGGTCGTCACGGTGCCGTAGACGACGGCGGACGTGGTGCAGATATCGCAGCCTGGTTCTGTAGTGCACGCGGCAATGGCCCCTGCGAGGAGCACCCAGGCGGACCGAGCTATATCTCGCATAGTGTGCGTTAGGCTCTCCGCGGTGCAGACGGTGCGGGTGTCCCATCCGGTCCCACCGGCAGCTGCCCCGTATTCGTAAGGCCGGGCGGCCACCAGCGCCAGCGCACGCGACCCCGGTTATACCCGAGTTCGGCGAGGGCACGGTCAGGTGCGCCAGCGCCCCAACAGGGAAGCGTCCCTTCTCCGAAGCGCGACCGCAGCAGGCGCAGCGCCTCCTGACATGCGGCCCGCTCTGACGGCCAGGTTCCATACGCGGCGCCCGCGGGCCCGATCTCTCCGGCCTCGTCGCAAACTTCCCAGGTCGCATCGGGCATGAGGAGCAGAACGAGGCCCGGCGAAAAGCGCGCGTGTGCGCCGTGGAAAACGGAGACGTGCCAGTGAGTCTCTCTATCCATGTCTTTTCTAGGCGTGGTGCCTGACGATTACGCTCCTCGAGCTCGCGCAAGTGCGATGCTTACCGTGCCCGCCGGGCGGCGTCTGAAGGCTTGAACATCGCGCCTTTCTCGATCTACCCGTCGGGAGAGACCAGAAAGAACGCGAAGCCTGGAGGAATCGCGGGCGCGTGCTCGTCGGGCGCCAGGCACTCGACCTCGTCGACGCGGAACGCGGGCGGATCGTATGCCGAGTTGAGCGCGGCCATGATGAGCTTGGGCTCGTTGCGCACCAGCGTCAGGGCTTTCTCGGCGGCGCGCTCGGAGTCCTCGGCGTCGATGAAGCGGGTCACGTAGAACCCAAACCGTTGGGGTTCCGCGCGATCCTCGTCACGCATGAGGAGGTTTGTTCCTTCGACGAACACGCGATAGGTCGGCATCCGATCACACGCGGCCGATGATCGCACCCACAAGCATCGCGGAAACCGCAATGGCGAGGGCCGCGACATGACGGGTGTAAAGCCGGTAGCCGATTCCGGTGAAATCGTGCGGCGCCTTGCGAGTAAAGAACACCGCTGTCGATCTGCCAAACCTTCTGCCGGTGGGGGCAACAAATCGGCTCGCGGCGAGTCCATAGTAGATCGATGCGATCAGTGCTGCCCCCGCGACGGCCAATGCGACGTATTGCCAGAATGCCTTCATCGATCAATTCGAGTCAAAGTAATGCGCCAGCGCCTCGTTAGGTATTGCCCCAGGCCGTACCGTGGATGTAGCGCCAATGCTGCTTCCACACGACGCGCGATACCGGCGACAGTTCCGCGTATATCTGTGCTGGCGACACTCCACTCCGCGCGACCCGGTAGATCAAGGCTTCCATGAAGCCCTCGTACATAGCGTTCGAGTCCTGGTCGTTGAGGGACCCTTGATAGACGCCCTCGAGCGCACCAAAGAAAGCGGCGAGTTGAGCGCTGCCCCCGTCGCGCACGAGATCGCAGACATGTTGGGCGAGCTCTTCGGCCTGTAGTGCAAGGGGATCGCCGCGACCCAGCTCATCCTCTTCGCGGTACTTTCTCCATTCCTCACGAATCGCCGGAATGTTGGCGGCCAGACGATCAATGATAGAAGCCACTGAGGGGAGTCAAGTGCGTGAGACTGCTACTGAACGGTGATTCGGTTGCGGCATGACGCCACCTAACGGTCGCGACCCGGCTCGCATCACGTACAGGAGCAGGATGAGGAACGCCACGCCGCTGAGCACGCTACGCACCGCATGGAGGCGACCCCAACGTTGAAGCAACTGGGCGGCCTCCGCGGATTCGGGATTCAGCTCCGCGGCGAGGAGTCGCCGATTGGTGGGCGCGATAACCACGAGGGTGAAGGGCACGACGATGCCCAGCGCGAGCCCACCAATCAGGAGCTCCGGGGCCAGGGTCCGCGACCACGCCTCGAGGGCGGTGAGAAGGCCGACAATGGCCAGGACAGCCTGCATGATCGTGGCTCGGCGGTAGCTCGGCGCGAATTCGCGGAGGGCGAGCGCGTTTCCGCAGGAGAGTCGGGCCGGGTGCTCGACGAACGTGATGTAGATCGCGGCCCCCGCGAAAATCCCGGCGCAGACCGTAGCGACAAGGGCGAATGTCAATTCAGCCTCGCGAGGATCGGGTGTCGCATAACGCCGCCGTTCAACTGCAATATCGCGCTCGCCAGTTGCGACGGCTAGTTATGCGGCCGTGGATGTGATGCCTGCTCGCGCTCTTTCTGCGCTCCGCCGATCAGGAGGTCGAGCGCACGCCGCGGTTTTCAGTTTCACTTGAAGCACCGCGCGCGGTGGCTTACCGACCCGTAGCGGCGCGGAACGGCTCCAGCGCGACCCACAGGCCGATGAGCGCCTGCACGAGCCCGATCGCGAAGAAAGTGAGCGCCGGGCGTGACCGCCACAACCAATAGCCCAAGGCCGCGATGAGGCCACCCGTGACGAGGAGGATCAGTGCGAACCCCCCGACGTGGTGCAGGTAGGCAATCCGGCTCCCTCCCATGGCGTAGGCGGCGTACAGGTGGCCGAGCAGGCCAACCGTGAGGAGCAGCCAGCCGCCCCAGCGCAGCAACCGGCCCGTGGCCGGGGGGGCGGAAGCCGTGGATGAGGTACCCATGTGACTCTCCTGGAGTGGGGCGCGTGTCTCTCGGCGCGCGAAGAACCCCGCGACGGCCTGGGTGAAAATACCAAAGAGCGTGATAAGGATAAACGCAACGAGGACGACGACCCCGATCGCCAGGCCGACCCATATCGCGGTTCGGATGCCGAAGAAGGCACGCGTCGCGATGGTGAGGGCCGCGATGACGAGCTCGAAGAGGAAAACGGCGAACGCGAGTTGCTTGAGATCATAGACCGTTGCGTTCGGCCGTGTGTCTCCGTCTGCCGATCTGAAAATGCGGTTCATCAGGCTTGGTGCTGCTTAACGACAAATGCCCGTGCGCGGCGATGGAAGTAGAATGTGAATGAACTCGCTTAGGGACTCCATGAGAGAGCAGCCGAGGTACAAAGAGGGATCGCGCTGCTCGCCGCTGGAATGAGATACCACGTCTGGTTGCGAAAACCCATGACGCGCGCCACAACCACGTCTTCCCGCCCCTCGAGGGACGCACAAATCGCGACGTCAGGCAAAGCATCATGATCAAAATCGGCGATGCGCCTGACCGCCACGCGCTCGTTGTCCTTGAAGGCGTAGGGAGCCGATACGCGGCCGTCCTCGATCGCGAAGAGCGCGGGGCGGTAGTGACCAGCAGTGTCCCGGGGAAGGTAGGCGAGGATCAAGTATCGGGTCCGGTCGCGGAAATCCCATCGAACGACGCGATAGCCGACTGCGGTATCTGGGGGGACCGCGCTTCGGAGCACGGCGGCGATGGCCGAATCGGATTCCGCCTTGGTGACTCCGAGTCGTGCGGCTATTTGCGACGGCGTCGGAGGAGGGACTATCTGCGTAGCCGGTCGTCGCGATGCCTCCCGCGGGGACTGGTTGCAGGAGGAGAGTATCAGTCCAACGAGCGCGAGGCAGCCGCCTGCGAGATGTACCATCAGCCTCGACCGCACAAGCACGGCCGCGGGGCGTTCACGAGCGCTGCACTCGCGTGGAACGTCTCGGTGAGGCACAGGTTCATTCTCGATGCGCCCTGCTGCGAGACGATTGTCATTCGCCAGCGCGCGGTCGATCGCTTGCGTTGCCGGCCGGCCGGGCATTCGACGATGTGACGAGTCCATGCGCGCTGGTAGTCGCAATGGCAATGAAGAGAACAGGTGCCTCCACGACATCTCGTTGTCCGCCTAACTAAGTAACCCCGGCGTCCACAGAACGCCACCGTTCAACTGCGGGCGGTCTTCTCAAAGGCGCGCGTAAGCGCGGCTATGGTGTTGGCACTCCACGATCATGGCGTGATACCGACGATCCGCTCGGCATTCCGATGGGCGATCTGGGCCCGTTCCCCGTCAGAGACTCGACCGCGCTCCGCCTAACTTCGGACCGCCCGCGAAGCGTCGGCACGTTGGATCCTCTTCCAGCGCATGAGGCTGGCAAGTGCGATCGCTATTGCCTCGAGAGCGAGCAAGACTGGAAATCTCTCAATGAGAAGAAAACCCACTTCTGCAACGACTAGAACTCCGGCGAGATAGCCGAGAACGCGCCAAGTGGCGGGCGGTTCTGACCTTTTCCACCGCTCGAGAAGGATGGCAGCGATGGGGAGGGGTGCGAGAAAGACTTCCCACAGAGGGATATAGAGACCGAAGCCGCCGCAGCCACCGTCGAACTTGACATCACCCTGGCACAGGACTGCGAGATTGAACCATATCGCGATGGCTACGAGCGCAACATATGCGGCAAGGAACCACGCGATTTGCCTGAGAGTCATTGCTTGGTTGTCCGCACAACGCGGTCGCACCCGGTGCGAAGAATCACGACTCTGCGAAGCCTCCTTATCGATGAGAGCGTCGTCCGTATGACGCCGCACTCAACTCCGGCGAGTCTTCCTTTCAAGGCGTAATGGTGTGCGCTCCTCTCGAACGTTGTCCAGGCTCGAGCTCAACGGCGGAGGCCCAAGCTCGCTCAAGTACTGGCCATGGTGAAAGTCGCGTGGCGTCTGCCTCGCGCGTCGGCCGCCAATGTCTTACGTTGGCGCCCGCTTCCTCAAGAGGTTTCGGCTATATGACCCGAATTTCCGCACGCAGCTCCCGACTCACCGCACGGTCGGCCCTGTTCGCGATGGCCACACTCGCGACGGCGTGCTCTCGCGCTCTCACCGTCGAATCCCCAGCGCCGAGCGACACACGCACGATACAGGAACGCCTCGGCTATCCGGCGACGGCCAAGCTTCTCATTCTGCACGCCGACGATGTCGGCATGTCGCACTCGGTGAATCGCGCATCGCTGGAGGCGCTGGAGAAAGGCTGGATCACCTCGGCGAGCATTCTCGTTCCGTCGCCCTGGTTCGCCGAAGTGGCGACGTGGGCCAGAGCGCATCCCGATGCGGACCTCGGCATCCATCTCGCGCTCAACAGCGAGTGGACGACACTGCGCTGGGGCCCGATCAGCGGCCGCAGTGAGGTGCCGACGCTGCTCGCGCCTGACGGCTATCTGCCGCTGGTGACGGACGGGGTCGAGAGGACGAATCCGCGCGAAGTGGAGCGCGAGCTGCGAGCCCAGATCGACCTCGCGCGACGGGCCGGAGTGAACATCACACACCTCGATTCGCACATGGGCGCGCTCTTCCGCGCCGAAGCGCCGTTCAACGTCTACCTCGGGCTTGGAGAGTCATACGGACTCCCCGTGCTTCTCGAACGCACCATCGTGCCCGGCGCCGACCCACCGCCGCCGTGGGCCGAGCGCGCGCGGAGCCTCGCGCTCGTGGACCGCGTGCTCCAGATGGGGCCCGGTGTATCGAGGGAGCAGTGGGTCGACACGTACAAGACGATGCTGGCGCCGCTTGGACCTGGGGTTTATGAGCTCATTCTGCACCTCGGCTACGACGACGACGAGATGCGCGGCGCGACGTTCGATCATCCCGATTGGGGAGCGGCGTGGCGGCAGTGGGATTTCGATCTCGTTCGCAACGCCGAGTTCCGCGACTGGCTGAAGCAGCAGGGCTTTCAGCTGATCACGTGGCGCGAGCTTGCCAAGGCGCGCAAATCGTAACATGCGGGAGGCGCTGTGCGACCCCGCGATCCACTTCACATCGCGCTCGCCAGGTGCAACAGCTAGTTATGCGGCGGTTTCTCGAGCCTTACCGACTGCTTCTCGTGCATTGAAGCCCGACGCCGCAGTATGAAGGCCGCGATGAGAAACCCCGCTACCGCTCCGAGAACTGCACTCACGAAGGGGTCTCCGAGTGCCGAACCTCCGTCAACGGTGGTGGCGAATTGCTCGCCAAGAGTCCAGCCGGTAACCCCGCCAGCCACGGCACCAGCGACAGTCGAGAGAACGGCGCGGCCGAGCGGAACGTGGCGAAGCAGGAGCCACCCTGCCGCTGGCGCAGCGACGGCGCCTATTGCGGCCCCGAAGTACCCGGCGAAGGGCAGGATCTGGACATTGACCGCGCCGATGAATCCTTCGGTGACCAGTACGGCAAGGGCGAAGGCCACCACCCCGGCGAGGCCGCCGAAGACGGCGCCTGTCAGGGTTAGGCCAAGCGTGACTGCGAGAATGCGGGCTCGTCGTGCCATGACAGCAAGGATAGTCGTCGCCGCATAACGCCGCGCTCAACTGCAGACGGCCTTCGTAGTGGCGCCCTACTCCGGCGTTCGGGAAAAGGCCTTCTCCCAGGTCGCATTGGTGGAACGTGTGAGCAGAACGATGTTGAGATCGGTCAGCGATCGTTCAATGCAAGCCCTCGGCGCGGCCGCGTGGTCAGCTGGCTGACACTCTGGAACGCCTGGCGCGAAACGCCATCCACAATCCGCGGGCCGAGAGGATCAACGTGACCCATCCCGTTGCGCTGAGCGCGAACATTGTCCAGACGAAGAAGAAGCCCCCGGACTTGCCGACGACGAGTCCCTTCGCGTGAACGACGATCATGGCCGCTCCGAACAGTCCCCCGAGCAGCATGACGACGTACCCCCAGACCCGATCGGAAGCCATCAGGGTTGCGTAGAGCCACAGGGAGAAGACGACGACGGGAATTGGATATTTGACCGATCCCTCGGCCTGACGGATAGTGTCGTGCGTTAGGTGAAGCGTCAACAAGAGAAGCGTGAGCAATGACAGGACGGTCAGCGTAACGTTGCGCTTCATTGGGTGCTCCGGATGGGTTGCGTGCACCTATTGGTAACTGCGATGCCTACGTTGGACATTGCGCGTGAGTTGCAGCAGCCAGGTGTACGGCTGATCGAGATCCGCGAGCTCGCGCGGTCAGGTGTAGGCAAGCTTGTCCATATGTTCGGCGAACCGTGACCACCGGAGGCGCTTCCGACGCTTTCGTCGGCCACCCTGCCAAAACAACGACCCCCGCCCGAGCTCGAGCGTCCCGATCTTCGCGCCGCGCGCGTAGACATTGAGATGCAACGAGCTACCGGTTTTCATCAACTCCCCGATCTTGACTGTCGCGCGTACGCTGTGCGTACGCTCTCGGCGTTTGCGTCGCATGAACGAGCCTCCAGCTGGAGTCCTGGGGCCGCGGCACCGCTTAATCGCCGGCACTGCCCGTGAGGGACCACGCCAATTTCGCTTGCGCGAGGGTCTCGGCGGGGGCGAGCGTGAGGAGCACGAACGCGGCAGGCCATGCGACGATCCGGCGGAGGAAAAACGGGACAGGGCGCATGGACCCTCGCAGCTGTGATGAAAAACGGTGAGGCGTCGCGGAGAACACGCTGCAATACAAGCGCCGCAAATCCAGGACGCTGTCCGACGATTGACGCCTTGGTTCAGCGGCCAGCACATTATAGCGATCGCGCCTTGCCAGGCCCAAGTTGAGTTCAGTTGCGTTAGGCTGCGTTCGTGGAGACGTCGAAGAGAATCCGTATTCTCCCAGGATCAATCATGAAGACGCTTCTCGTCGCACTCGCGTTCATTCCGGCAGTTGGGCACGCTCAAAGCACCGCGCAGTACCTCGGACCGATAATCGATGTGCACCTGCACGCCCACACGCGCGAGAGTCTTGAGCAGCCGGCGCCGAATCCAGCGACCGGCCAGATGTCGCCGAGGACCGCTGAAGAACACATGACGCGGTCGCTCGAGATTATGAGGGAAAGGAACGTCGTCCTCGGCATTGTCTCAGGATCGTCAGTCGCTGCTGTCGAGCCCTGGGACGCCGCTGCACCAGACCGCATCCTGAAGGCGATCGGCGTCGATGACCCCACCACATTCATGAAGCCGGAGGACCTGGATCGACTGTTCCAGGAAAAGAGATTGGATGCGTTCGGAGAGATCGCAGCGCAGTACGCAGGCTACTCTCCGTCGGATCCGGCGTTCGATCCTTATTGGATGATTGCGGAGAAGCATCGCGTACCAGTTGGAATCCACACCGGCGGCGGTCCGCCCAGGACACCGTATACCTGTTGTCCCAAGTTTCGCCTGCAACTCGGTGATCCGCTTCTCCTCGAGGACCTGCTGGTCAAATATCCGAAACTGAAAGTGTACGTGATGCATGCCGGCGGCTTCTTTCCGCAAAACGCACTGATGCTCATGACCATGTACCCGCATATCTACGTGGATATCGGTGCGTTGAGCTGGACCCCGATCGCGGGTGATATGCTTGAACCCTTCCTCAAAGAGGCGAAGCGAAGGCGGATGTTAGACCGCGTGATGTTCGGCAGCGACCAAATGCGCTGGCCTGAGGCAATCGCGCTGGCCATTGATCGCGTCAATCGCCTCGATTTCCTGACGGTGGAGGAAAAGCAGGACATCTTCTACGACAACGCCGCGAAGTTCCTCGGACTCACTGCCGAAGACATTGCGCGGCATCACCGGTAAAGGCTGCACCGAGCCTCGGTTGCGGACGTCAGCCTTCTCTCTCGAGCCTGCGGGCATTAACGTCCCCGCCGCCTAACGCCGCCATTCAGCTGCAGCCGCATCACATACGAGCCATGCGGGTATCGCGGGCCCAGTCGGGGATCGAAACTCACTTGACGATGGTGACGAGCTCGATGTCGTAGTACAAGGTAGACCCCGCCGGGATGAATGCCGGGTCGTAGGTGCGCCCATTCGAGCGACGGTGGCACGACGAGGGAGCGCCGCTCGCCGACGCGCATCCCGGTCACTCCCTCTTCAACGCCGGGGATCACTTGATTGGCACCGAGGACGAAGGTGACGGGTGCCCCCTTCTCGCGACTGTTAAAGATCACCCGGCCATCGGCGAGCGACAGCGTCTCGTGGATGCGCACGGTATCGCCGCGGCGCGCGGCCCGACCTGTTCCGGGGTTCGTGGTCTCGTAGATCAGCCCTGAGGCCGTGTGCACGCGAGTATCGGCCGCCGAGTCGCTACCAGGGTCGCGCGCGGTCGTTTCGCACGCTGCGGCTAGGGCGACAATGAGCACGGCCGAGACGGCTTTCATAGGATCGGGTCTTCGGGGGATGGCCTTACCGTTATGCCTGGCGTCCGTATCGCGCCTACCGGTGCAACCGCTAGTTATGCAGCACGGCGCGCCATCACTCCGCCTCGCCGCCTCTCCCGCCCACCCGGGAGTCGCCGCGCCCGAGCCTGCGAAGCCTCACACCGTACGGACCTCCGTGTCCAGGCTGAGTTCAATCCCGCCTACCTTACGTGCGACCCAGTTGTACAGGGCACATCCGATCGCGGTGAATATGAACCCAAACACGCCGTAGAGGACGGGGACGGCCAGAGCAAAGCCGACCCCAAAACCATCATCGCCGGTAGAGAACATTGCACCAATGAGGAAGAAGGGCAGGAGAATGAGTCCCATGAGGCCATATAGCAGGCCGAGGACTTTCGCCGTTTGGCCAACCGAGAAGCGGCTCAATCGTTGGACCATGGTGCCTCCGTGAGATCACAAATGATAGGAAAACCCAAGGTGGTGCATAACGCCGCGCTCAACTGGACGCGGTTGACTTGAAGGGGCGCGACAGCGCGGCTTTGCAGCTGCACTTCAAGGAGGCGGACTGCGATGAATACCGTAACATGCGCGTGTGACAGTTGCAGCAGCTAGTTCTGCGGCGTGCTTCGCCTATGCCGAACGCGTAAAGAGACTACACCGATGTGGAGCGCCGCATCACACCTGCTTGTCAGTTCGCCGTGGCGTCACAATCGAAAAGTGTCACGGTCCAATTCCGAGAGATCCGGTTACGAACGCGTTCACGAACGCCTGCGCGACGGTGGAACTCATCAGATCGCCGGTGCCGAGTCTAAACCGGGCACTCAGCTGGTCACTGTTCGTCAGCGCGACGAAGGTAAGGCCCCGGCTGGGTTCCTTGATGATGAGCGACGAATTGCCTGTCCAGTAGCCGTAATGCCATATCAGAGTGTGCCCACCAACCGTACTGATGAACCAGCCGAGGCCGTGGGGGAGAATCCGATTGTCGCCGCCCCTCGAGGGTGTGTATGCGAGCGTGCGGGTCGCGGCGCCGACGAATTGTCCCGCGTCGAGCGCCGTCGAATAGCGCGCGACGTCACTCGCGGTCGACACTAGGCCGGCGGCGCTGCTGAACGAGGCGGGATACGCGACTGGTACCGGGCGCATGCGATAGTCGATCCCGTAGCCTGTCGCCATTCTCGGCGATATACCTCGCGGCGTCGCGTTCCGATGCCGCAAATGCTACCGCGTTGAGCGGATTAGGAGCCGTGTGGAGGAGCGCGAGCGGCGTGACAATGCGCTCCATGAGACGCCTCGCAAACGACTCGCCCGTCGCTCGCTGAATTACTTGGTCAAGCAGAGCGAAGCGGTCGCCGTTGTAGCGAAACGCATCGCCGGGAACGCCCTCGGACGTGTGCGACAATAGGTGGCGCACGCGAATGACGCCGGGGCTCGCCAGGCTCAGTCCATAGTCGCTAATCGGATCGTCAAGGTGTACCAGTCCGTCCTCGACGAGTTGCAACACAATGGTCGATGCGAAGGTCTTCGTGAGCGACGCCAGATGGAACTGCGTCGTCGGCGTCACGGGCCTCTGCGACGGGATGTCGGCGACGCCGAGCGAGCCTTCCCACACCACCGTATCGTACGCCATGACGATTGCGGACATGCCCGGAATCGCGAGTTGCGCGCGAAGGCGGTCAAGCTGCGATCCGAATTCTGCGAGCGTCTTCGCCGGGGGACCCGCATCGGGACCCGTTGAGGGGGAGCATGCCCCTGCGAGAAGTGCGATCGCGCTGGCCAGCAACCACTGCTTCATATGAGGGTCCGAGATTGAATTTCGACGACATCGCGCCTGACAGGTGTAGCAGTTAGTTCTGCGGCACTTCGTCGACACCTTGGACGTCGGTGAACCGCTCCCGAATCTTCAAGGGGTTCAGTCGCGATGGCTACCATAGACGTCGCGTCTGCCAGTTGCAACAGCTAGTTCTGCGGCAGGCGCGGCGATGCTCTGGGAGCGCGCTCACCGGGAGGGTCCGTTTGACTTCGTATGGCGAAGAAGGGTCCACAGCCCGATCTCGATGGCGACCAGTATGGTCGCAAGGACACCTGTTACGACTCGAACGTTGTTTTGCTGCTCCTCTGTGGGGAATTGCTCAAGGGAACCGGTCACGAAGTAGGCGAGCACGACGAGCAGAGTGGAGCCCACAACAGTCAGCGCGATCCAAAGGGCGAATCGAGTAAGATTGCGAGTCATGTCTGGTGTCCGCATAACGCCGCGTTTCAACTGCAGGCGGCGCTCAAAAGCGCGCGAACGCGCGCTTTGCCGTTGCACTTCATATGGGTCGAACTGCGATGGCTTCCTTAAACGTCGCGCCTGACAGTTGCAAGCGCTAGTTATGCGACTGGTCGTGATAGTGGGCTGACGCTGACTCAAGCGCGAGTGTTGAACTGAAATGCAAGCACCCGTTTGCTCAATGGGTCATACTCGGCGCCGAAAAAGAACACGCCGCCGTCACAGACGTGCGCGGCGTTAAACCGCCACCAGTCGGGTTTGGCGAACGGATCGGAGCCCGCGGCCTCAGACTGTCCGACGCGTTCGCTTAGCTCTCTGGGCCATCCTGCCGCCAATCCGTTGACGTAAATGGTGCGACGGCCATCGCGATACGTGAGCCCAGCATATTGACGGTAATACTCATCCGGCCAACTCGTTCGCGGACGGCCGAGCCACTCCCTGTGGCCGGCGGAGTCGCGCGCGATAGCGCTATCGAGAGCGCGGGCAAGAGCGCGATCGACGGCCTCCTCGGCCGTGGCGACGTCAGCGGGAGTAGGGCGCCAGAATCCGGACACCCCGGTTGGTCCGCCGCGCGAGCATCGCGTAAGCACATGAGGCATTGCCGAATCGGGAAGTACCACAACCCGACCGCTCTTTCCCTGCGAAATCGATACTTGCGCGGGGGCAGATCCTACGCCGAGCAGCATAAGCGGAATCGCACACATGCGCGTGGCACTCACCATCGGGATGCTCCGCTTAATGCTTGCCGCTCAGCCGCGAGCGGCACGGGACTGTCTCGATTCAGCCGACCTCCTCACGCCGCTCGTCGGCTGCAGCGGCTCGTTAGCCAGCCAAGGCTTCATTTTTCGTCGCTGTCGAAAAAGAACCAACGATGCCCTTCGAGATCTTCCGCCCGATATCGCCGGCCAGGCGGCCCCTCCTGAATATCAGAAAGGATCGTCGCACCTGCTGCTTTTGCTCGTTTGAAGTGTCGATCGAGGTCGTCTACGTAAACGAGCACACCGTCGATAATCCATGGCACCGCCGACCAGATACGCGCCTGCTCGCAAATCTCCCGATGGCGTTTCGGACTACGGTAGTCAGGTGTGGGAGACGCTAGCATGATCAATCCGTCGCCTGCTTCCATCTCGCCGTGCGACAGCCTCCCGTCCGGCCCTGTGACACGTGACGTCTCCCGAAACCCGAAGGCCTTGGCAAGCCATTCCAAAGCCGCGATCCCATCCTCGTAAGAGATCATCGGAATGACGGATGGTGTGCTGCTGGCTGTGGCTGCCTTTCTGCCAGCCGCGCGACGCGTCCGCGTACTCGCCGCTTTCTTCGCCGACGCTCTGTGCTTCCGAATGACCGCCTCTTCCCGTGCCCCTAAAGCCACCATTCCTCAACTCCTTGGTCGGAGGATTCGTCGGGTCTGGCTGACGAGACATTGGTAGTCGCATAACGCTGCTCATTATGCATCGCGCGCTCACGGGCTAGGCTTGTAGACCATCAAGACCAAGGCCGCCAGAGGCGTCACAAGGGCCACGACTCCCCAGAGTTCCCACCGGCGCGAGAGTCGGCGGTACGCCACCTGGTCCCAGGGCCCGCCGCCCACTCCAACCGAGGCCAACGCTTGGAGGCGGCGCTGTAGGGGCGCCACCTGCAGCATGAAGGCCAGTCCCGAGACCGCAAAGAGGGCGATCGACTGCCAAATCCAACCGGTGCCCAAGATCGGAAGCCCACCGATGACGGCGGCCCCCACCCCGAACCCGAGGATGAGTACCACCCCGGGAATGGTGAACCACCGGTCACTGCGGATAATGCCTTCAAGAGTGTGCGCGATAATCCGCGGGTCGGCGGTCCGGTCGCCGTGGACCTTCCAAAAGATGCCGGTGATGATGTTCCCCAGGAAGAGAACGACCGCGAGGACATGCAGAGTCTTCATTGCCAGATACACGTCCGAACCTCCGCCTCGATAGTTGCCTGAAAGAAGAATGCTGACGCCCCCAGGCGGTTCCTTCGTGAAGAGCGTATTCGACGAAGTACTCGACGTCACGAAAGACTCGACGCAAAAAAGGAGCTTGGTGTCGCGCATAACGCCGCGCTCAACTGCAGGCGGCTCTTCGAAGGCGGGCTACGCGCGCCGTGCAGTTGAACTTAAAGGCGACCAACCGCAATGGCCTCATTGAACATCGCGCCTGACAGTTGCAGCAGCTAGTTATGCAGCCCGGCGGTACCCACTCCCTACGTAGTGTGAGAGACCCATCGCACCCTTCAGCGACTTGGTAGCGGATACCTGTTCGTTGTCAAAGGGCAACCTCTCCGTTCCCGAAGGTGTCGGATTCAATGAGGCAGTGGCATGTAACTACCAAATCGGAGGCACCAGCATGCTGGCGAAGACGATTTGTCTGGCGGCACTCGTGACGTTATCGCAAGCGGCAACAGCCCAAAGCCAGCAGCTTGACGGCCGCACGGGCTTCGACCGCCTCAAAGGGCTTACCGGCAGCTGGAGCATGAGTGGTGGCGGATCACGGGGTGTCACGACGTACCGGGTGACGGACGGCGGCAAGACGCTCATCCAGGACGAAGCCGGGCAACTCACGATCTTCAAACTGGACGGCGACAAGCTTACGCTCACACACTATTGCGCGCGCGGCAACCAGCCGCGCATGCGTCTGGAGACGCTGAGCGACAGCAAGATCACGTTCACGATGTACGACATTACGAACCTTTCGCATCCGCAGGCTTATCATACGACGAACCTGGAACTGGTCTTCTTGAGTGACGACCGGGTCGATCTGATCTACCGCGCTACGGCAGCGGGGCGCCCGAGTACGCAGGTGGTACAGTTGACACGAAAAAGCTCGTGATTGCGTGGTAACGGAACCACCTCCGCGTCTTCCGTCTCGCCGGTTTGACTCCAGGAAATCGCGATCACTAAGCCTGTCTCCAGCTTGTATCATGCGGGGCGACGAGCCGGTCGACACGATGACCTCGGTCGCTGCATAACGCTATACCGTTCACCTGCGAGCGGTCTGCCCCGAAGGGGCAGGGCGCTTGTCTCGCGCGACAGCGCGAGAAGGGGTTCAAACGCGATGGCTACCTTAACACTCGCGCTCGTCAGGTGCTACGGTTGGTTATGCCGCGCCTTTGTTGGCCACGCAGCCGAAGCGCGCCACCAAGCTGACTAGCTAACGCGAACTGCACCGTCTTGCCGCGCTGGGAGCTGCAAGAGTCCACCCGCTGCGGCGTGATGGCGAAGCCTACGTGGCCGTCGTGCGCGGAGCTCAAGCAGCGTGACGTTCAAAAGAAAGTGCCGTTCTTTTCACGAATGCCGGCCGCGAGAAGCGCGTGGACGTGACTGCTGCGCGTCGGCATAACGCCGCGTTCACCTGCAGGCGGCTTTGCAAAGGCGGGCGAACGCCCGCCTTTGCAGTTGCTCTTGAAGGCGATCAAACGTGATGGTTTCCTTGAACATCGCGCCGGACAGGTGCAACAGCTAGTTCTGCGTCAGGCGCGGTGAGCCCTAACGTCGAGCTAGGAGGCTCGCACTACCTTAATGCGTTTTCCTTCCTCCATAAATGCCTTTCGCGACACGATACCGACGCCACCAGCGGCACCGCTGCTGCGGCTATCGACAGCCAGCTCGGCAAATCGGGCAGCGGGAAGAACGTAGACATCATAAGGGCCGGTTCTGTGCTGAAAGGCCGCGATGACGACGTCTAGAGTGTCGAGCATGGAATAGGTGACACCGACGCTCGAGGTGTTTTTTCGAGCGGATTTGATTACTGCGCGCTTGCCTTCCCACATGGCCTCGTTAGTACCGTCGCGCGTGAGAGTAGCACCAATTGCCTCGGCGATCTTCGGTGCGTTCTCGTGGCCGAACTGATTGCCGGCTGCACCGGTCTTGCGATCCTGAGGCATAAGCGAAGCGCGTCAGTGGGTACGAACCGCGAGGCTACGAAGCTACAATTTCGAACGGGGCTCGGTGTACGCAGAACGCCCACGGTTCAACTGCAGGCGGCGCTCTTGAAAGCGCACGACAGTGCGCTTGGCCGTTGCACTTGAAGCACACGAACTGCGATGGCTACCCTAACAGTCGCGCCTGACAGTTGCAACCGTTAGTTCTGCGGTGCCGTTGGCGATGTCGACATCAACGGAGCGGAGGCAAGCGGCGCGCGCCGTGGATGACGGCGAGAACCTGAATCGCGTCGCTGCCTCGTCGGTAGATCACGCGATAGGACCCCTGGATGATCTCGCGAATGTCTGGTCGCTTGTACTCAGGGACCTCGCGGCCGGAGTCAGGGAACTCTCCGAGTTGTCCACTCCGGTGCCAAATGCGGTCGACAACGCCTTCGGCGTAGACGGGCGACGTTTGCGCGATGTACTGATAGATGGCCGCGAGGTGTTGGAGCGCCCCTTCCGACCAAAGGACACGCACTACGCCGAGCGCTTCTTCCCGAGGCCGAGGCGGGAGCGGACTTCCTCGTGCGGGATGACGCGGCCGGCCTCGACGTCGGCGAGCCCGGCATTGATGGCCTGGCGGACGTAGATCTCATACATGAGATCATCCCATGTGGCGTCGTCGGGGAGCTGATCGATGAGGCGTCGTGCTTCGGCCTTGATATCCATGAGACGGGGTCGGGAGAAGCTGGAATATGCCACGGAGCGCGACGGCCAGCCACCTCAAAGTCGGGACGGACTCTAGCATCCGCAGAACGCGCGCGGTTCAACTGCAGGCGGCGCTCTTGAAAGCGCACGATAGTGCGCTTTGCCGTAGCACTTCAAGCACACGAACTGCGATGGCTACCCTGGCCGTCGCGCCTGACGGTTGCAACCGTTAGTTCTGCAGCTTTATGCGCGATCTATCGCCCGCAAGCCGCGCGCGGGTGGATGCAAGCGCGCCTGGTCCACGATCGCCTTGAATTGAGCGTCGGTGCCTGCGAGGAAGGCGGCAGCAAAGCGCTCGAGATCGTGTCGGAGGTGACGAAACCCGTCGAGCGGGTCATTCGAGAATCCGGGATAGGCATTCTCCCGCGCGCCACCAAGCGCCACCCGCATAAAGTCTTCATGGGTGAGAACGACGTCGCCCAGGTGATACGTGACTAAGCCGAGGGCGTGCCGGAAGTGCAGCTCGAGGCGGCGATCACCGCGGACGAACTGGCCCCAGGCGAAATGCCCCCCGCTCCCCTTGTCGGATTCTCGGAACTCGAAGTGAAAGCCGTGGGGCGCGAGTACCGGCGTGAGAATCTCGACGCCTAGTTGGAGTGTGGCCGAAACGTCCATGCGACAAAGCTAGTGAAGCTGCAGAACGCCATACCGTTCACCTGCGAGCGGTCTGCCCCGAAGGGGCGGGGCGCTCAGCCTCGCGCGCAGCGCGAGAAGGGGTTCAAACGTGATGGCTACCTTAACACTCGCGCTCGTCAGGTGCTACGGTCAGTTCTGCCGCGCCTTTCTTGGCCACGCCGTCGGCCCGCGCCACCAACTCGTTCGCCGCGTTTGCTCGCCGGTGTTTTTCTGGGACGAGTCCTCGGACCATCCACCCGCCGCGGCGTGATCGCGATCGTTTTGCTAAGGAAGGGACTCAAGACGCGTCCTTCGTGGCGATCGGCGCTTTCAGTCCTCAATGATTAAGAAAGCCACTCGCCCTTTCGATCAGCCGCTTGCGCGAAGCGCGTGGAACAGACGGCCGCGCGTCTGCAGAACGCTATACCGTTCACCTGCGAGCGATCTTCGCGCGAAGCGTGCGGGCGCTCGTGTCGAGCGGAGCGCGACATGCGGTTAAATGCAATGGCTACCTTAACACTCGCGCTCGTCAGGTGCTACGGTTAGTTCTGCCGCGCCCTTCCAGGCCACGTCGCCGACCCGCGCCATCAACTCGCCACGCGGGCGACCGCTCAGTTACGGAGGTCGGGCTCACGACGCCTACTACAGTCCGTTACACGATCATGCGTGAGCACGCGGACCTCCACCTCGCGTCGCGGAACAATGGCAACGTCTGCAGGCGCGGTGACCATTCCGCCTACGCCGCAATCCCGTCCGGGCGCGCGACGCCATATGTGAGCCTCGAGGTATGCACCGCGGTCGCTCACGGCCTCGATAGTGATCACGTAGCCGGTGGTGCGTCTCTCGCCCAGGGTCGCGACCACTGCCATCTCCTTTTGGAAGTCGACAGGCGGAGGCGACCGAACCGGCCTGTGTTGTGCGCTCAATCGACGCCACATGTCCTCCCAGACGAACTACGTCGCGTACGGTGGTAAACGTGCTGTCGGGAATACCGCTATTGAAACGGTAGATCCCTGCAATCGATGGCTCGAGTCGTCGAATGGGTAGGGAGTCGGAGAGTGGCCGTCGTTCGTTGACTATCCCCGCTGGACGCTGCTCGACTGGCGTCCTGCCGCTGCTCGCAGCCGGCGACGGCAAGTGCGATCAGCAGTGTGAGACCCACCCGAATCAGGGTGGACGCGCTAACGTGCTGGCTTCTTACTGTCTCACGACATTGTGGCATTGCCGGAGCGCGAGTACGCCAAATGGTTAGGGGAGTCTTGGCCTGCATCAACGCCGGTCGCGAGAAGCGCGTGGAACTGACGACCGCGCGTCGGCAGAACGCTGCGTTCAACTGCAGGCGGCTTGCTCAAAAGCGCGCGATAGCGCGCTTTCCTGCTGCGCTTGAAGCACACGAACTGTGATGGCTTCCTTGGACGTCGCGCCTGCCAGTTGCAACAGCTAGTTATACAGCCCACTCCGAATCACCGGCGCTACGTGCGCTGAGCGCGGACTCCACAATGTGCGGCAGGGCGGTGCACTGCAAGAGCGTGCATGACGAGTTGTCCCACCGTGGCCGCACAGAATTCCGAACGGCCGACCGCTTGTGCCGCCAGCAGCGTGTCCGGCGGAGCTATCGCGGTCGAAATCAATGACACCTCGTGGTGCGCGAACTCGCACCGCGCTCCACGAGCGGCGCTTGGTGCGTCGCACTTACGAGAGCGCGAGGAGCCAACAATTAAGTCGTCGTGCTGTTCCTGGCGGTTGAATGCCTGGCCGTCTGTATAACGCTGCGTTCACCTGCGAGCGTCCGTCTCCGAAGGAGACGGGTGCTCGCTGTCGCGCGGAGCGCGACGGCGGTGAAATGTGATGGCTACCTTAAACATCGCGCTCGTCAGGTGCAACATGCTAGTTATGCAGGCGCCTTCGTGAATTGTCCCGCAAGTGATCGCCATGGCATCTGCTTTCCAGGCACCGAAGGGTGCGGTGAGGTTAACTTAGCGCTGCGACGTTTCTTGCGGGCGAACGAGAGGAAGGCGTGATACAACATGAAGCCAATCCAGCCCAGAGATAGTGCGCCGGCAAGCAAAAGCAGCATCTACGACCGCCCACGGTGAATGCTACCCTTGGCGGCCCTGGCGAAGAAGTACGTACGCCAGGTAGACAGTCAACGGCACCAGCAAGAAGGTAGGAGAGCGCACTGGCTGTGACGATACTCACGGGGTCGGGCAGTGCGCGGACCCCGAGGCGCGAGGAGCAGGATCGGCAGGAGGAACAGCATGCGAGGAAATAGGGCAGGCCGAAGACCCATTGTTGCCAGGGCGCCCACGGGCACTCAGCCAGCCTCCGAACCAGAAGGAGGCCCGCATTCAACAGCGTCGCTAAGAGGAAGCGTGCGGCCGTAGAGCAACGGTGTGTCATACGGTATTGAGAAACGATTCGCACACATAGGAGGTCACGCGCACTCCACGCCCGCAATGCGTATTCTCAGCTGAGTAGGCCCCGGTTCGACTTGAGTCATAGCCTGTAGCCGCATAACGCCTATTCTGCAGCAAGTTTTCGCGGCACACGAAGCGTAGGCCGCTGTCCTCACTATGGAACACCCCACCGTAAGCGGCAATGCACCAATGATGTATGTGCCGCGTACCAAAGTATTGCGCCGGCTAACGCTGCGTACAGCGATGGAATAACAAAAAAAGTAGCATTCCATTCCGCCCGCTCAATTCGACCCGAACCCAACCACACGAGTCCGATCAGGTTGTTCGCGGTGCTGGGGACGCGCTAGTGATGTTCGTGCTCGCGGCTGCTCGCGAGAAGGTCCTCGAGCGCGTGCTCGTCGGCGGGTCGGAGACTCCGGTGCAATGACTCCCAAGATGGGACTCGAACCCACGCCCCGCGTATTAACGCAGAGAGAACTGGTGCTGCGCTCTCAATGCCGCGGTCAGTAACCGAATACCCCGCCGCCAATCTCCTGTCGCCCGCTGCCGGGTTGATGCATGACGTGCACAGCGTACGTCTCGCCGCGAACGAGGCTGCGAGGCGCGATCACTTCCACAGCCCCTTCGGGCGGATGCCCGTACACGACGCCCGACCTCAGCTCAGCGCCTTCTGTCGTCTCGATCCACCACATAAACTCACGGGGTGAGGAACCTTCCACGGTGACGAAAAGCACGGTCATTTCGCACGCATCCCAATCGAACTTCGGTTCCGTTCCCGGCGTGGTCCGTACGTGCATCGGGAATGAACAGAGCGTAGGAGAAGGTGGGCCAGGGCCGCATGAGATAGCCGCCAAGCATAGAGATGGCGACGACGCTCATCCCACAGCGACGCCCGAAACGAGATACGCTTTCAGAGTTTTTCATGTTCGATCGCGTGAGCGGCCCATGATGAGAAGGAGTGATCGCGGTTGGTGCGAGCCGAACGACGAAGAGCCTAACGTCATCAGGCCTATTGTCGGTCAACTGGAGTTGCAGGGGCGTCCAGCAGGGGCGAACGACAAGCAAAAAAGGGCTGCCCGTAGGGTTGAGCTGCGGTTGCGGGAGGTGAGCTGAGCGCGCTGGATAGGAGCCGGTCGGGCGAGGCGCGTCTCCACGGGGTTGGTGTCCGCGTGGCTCGGGGGCAAGGGGGTGGCGCACGCAGTGAGGGCGAGTGTTGCGCCTACCGTCAAGCGTCGCATGGACAATAAAGGTAACCGTGTGGCCCGGTTCCGCAGAACGCTCCCATTCACCTGCGAGCGTCCGGCTCCGCAGGAGACGGGTGCTCGCGGTCGCGCCGAGCGCGACAGGCCGTAAATGTGATGGCGTCCTTGGACATCGCGCTCGTCAGGTGCAGTGGGTAGTTATGCGGCGGCATAACGATGCTGATTATTCCGGCACGGGATGGGCGTGAGGCACCTCGCGGAGAAGCGCGCCTAAAGATTCTCGCGCGGGTTACTAGAGACTCGCTTATCCACCCAGTCGCATAGCCGCTCAAGGCCCACTATGAACTCGAGAAGTAGAGAGTTACCGGGATAGACTTCGACGTCCTCGGCATGCCCCGAGCGACCTTTCCTTCGTTAATTCGGTGCCGCGATCACATTGGCGTGGCGCGCCCATAGGCGCCAGGTATCGCCTTCCTTCTTCCAAATGTTGGTGAACCGGCGACGCACCACCTGTCCCGCATGCGGCGCGTTCGCGGTCGGCGTTACTGTCTCCTCGCCCATTACAATTGCTATGTCACCATCAACGCGGATGTGCTCGATCCTCCGGTCGTAGGATGAACGCGTCGTCATTCCCTTGCGAAACCAGTCCAGAACGGCGTTCCGGTTTGGCAAGATGCGGTTGGACGGCGCGTTGACGAGAAAATGCTCGGACCAAAGCCTCTCCAACGCCGTGTAGTCCTGGTTGAGGGCCGCGAGGCGCTCTTCATTGTCGAGGGCACGGATGCGTGCTTCTGCGAGGGTGTCCCGCCGCGCAGCCTGAGCGCTTGCGTGGGTTGTAACGCAGGTCAGCAGCAGCAGTGTAGCAATAGTTCGAGTGGTCATATCATGCCTCCGCAAGCTTGAAGAAACGCACCCGGTCGGTGAGCGACCGATTAACGATTCGGATAACGGCTGAGCGCTGTGGAGTGTTCTAGTACGAGGTGGTCCGTGATCGAATCCCGGACATTCGGAAGCGTCGTCCTACGAACGATGCTCGCGGTCCGCAGAACGCTGCGTTCACCTGCAGGCGATCTTCCAGAAGGCGCGCAACGCCCGCCTGCGCAGTTGCACTTGAAGGGTTCGAACGTGATGGCTTCCCCTGAACATCGCGCCTGCCAGGTGCAACAGCTAGTTATGCGGTGCGGCGGCGCCGCCGCCGACCGCCGCCGGCTCGCGCATCGTCAAGCAGCGATCGCAAGGCGCGATTCACGGACTCGGAATCCGGGAATTGCGCCGCGATGTCCGGCTCGAGAAGGACGAGATTCGTCCCGGCGCTGTATCGCGCGGCGTACTTGCCACGGATGCCCGCGGAGAAGTCGTACTCGGGGCGGAGCGCGTCCTTGTCGGGCGACGGGGAAGAGCGCTTGGCGCTCTTGGCCTTCGGCTTATTGGTCTTCTTCATAGAAGCGACGCTCGCGAGGGGAGGCGAGCCGGGCGGAGATGAGTCGAATATCGTCCCCGGTCTCCGTATGGGCAACGACCAGAAGGCGCCCCGAACCGGATTGGCCGAGGAGGAGGAAGCGGACCTCCGCGGGAGAGGAGTGTTCGGGGTCGCTGATAGAGAGGGCGAGCGGGTCACCGAAGACGGTCGCCGCCTCTTCGAAGCTCACGCCGTGCTTGGCGAAATTGGCTCGGGCCTTTTTAGGGTCCCAGTGGAAGCGGAACGCCATGCGCAGAAGCTAACCATGCGCACAAGCTTGGCATCCGCATAACGCCCGCCATTCAACTGTAGGCGGTCAACTCAAAGGCGCGCGGACGCGCGCCTGCTGTTGCACTTGAAGGCACCGAACTGCGATGGCTTCCTTAACCGTCGCGCCTGCCGGTTGCAAGCGCTAGTTATGCGGGCGCTGGACGATTCTTACGGCGGGTGTCTTGCGCGCGACCCTTGCCCGCGAGACCACCGGGATTGAGCTCACGTGCGGCCAATAATGGCGGCCACAAGCAGGAAACCAACTGCCACAGCCAGTGCGGCCACGTGGCGCGTGTAAAGTCGATAGCCCGGCGCGATGAAATCCTGGGGCATCTTCCGCGTAAAAAAGAAGGCCGTCGACTTACCAGCAGCACTGCGGGTGGGGTTGAGGAATCGGCCGGCGGCGATGCCGAAGTAGACGGATGCCAGAAGCGCGGCGACCGCGAAAGCCAGGGCGACGTATTGCCAGAATCTGCTCATGTCGATTCCGTCAGAAGTGACGTGCCCGCATAACGCTGCGTTCACCTGCAGGCGGCTTCTCAGAAGGCGAGCAAAGCTCGCCTTCGCAGTTGCACTTCAAGGGGTTCAAAGGTGATGACTTCCTTAAACATCGCGCTTGACAGGTGCAACAGCTAGTTCTGCAGCCGGCGTGCCCAACCTCTTGGGAAAATACGTGACGCTGAGTGCCGGAGGCTACTTCGCTGGCTCGTTCCAGATTGTTCGGTGAACTTTCCACGCACCGTCGGGCTGCCGCTGCAGGATGCGCATGACCTGGTACAGTTCCGAGCTGATCGCTCCGCTGGTCTTGTGGCGCTCTTTGCCGTGAATGTAGCCCCACTCGAACGCGTAGTCGCCGAGGACGCGGATCTCCTGCCAGTCGAAGCGATACTCAAGTACTTCCGTCGGTGCCTCCGTCGCGCTCATCGCGGCGAAACTCCGATCGAGCGCTTCGCGGCCACGAATGAGGCGACCGCCCGGCGGTAGCACCACGGCATCATCCGACATTATCGATCGGAGCGTCTGATAGTCCCCGTCCCTCGACGCGCGCATGTCGGCTTCGTGGAGCGCCTCGATTCGCGCAAGGTCACCCTGCGAAGATGTGGGCATGTCGTGTCGTGTGAGGCAGCGCGAAATCTGACCTATCGTTGTGGGACGTGGCTGCAGAACGCGATCCCGTTCAACTGCAGGCGGCATTTCCGAAGGCGCGCACAGCGCGCCTTCGCAGTTGCCCTTCAAGGAGGCGAACTGCGATGGCTACCCTAACAATCGCGCCTGACAGTTGCAACGGGTAGTTCTGCCGCAGGGTCAGAGATCTTCAGGCTTGAGCCCCGTGTGCTTGGCGATGCGTGAGAGCATCCTCGGCCCGATCTCGTCGCCCTCGTGGAACGCGAACACGTAGTCCGGCCATCCGTCGCGCGCGAGGGTTTTATGGGAACCGGTTTCGCGCTTGATGCGCCAGCCAATGCGGAGGAGCGCGGCGAGCACACGCCCGGGCGCGGGTCGAAGGCCAGGCGGCCACGAACGAAGCCCGTTATGGAAGGAGCTAGGCGGCGCGGAAGGAAACGCTGACCAGATCGGGCCCGGCCTCGCCGTGCTCGAGGCGATCGGCGAGGACGCGGAGGGCGAGCGCTTGGGCGTGGGCGATCGCTTCGTCGCGCGATGCCCCGTAGGCGAAGACGCCTTTGAGATCGGGAACCTCGGCGATCCACCGGCCATCCTCTTCGCGGTCGACTTCGAGAGTGAGATGCATGCTGGTTCGGAGCGATAGGCTCGTCGGGATCGAACTGCGCCTGCACTGCCTTAATCTAGCATGAAGCCCTGCTGTCGGCAGAACGCTATACCGTTCACCTGCGAGCGATCTGCCCCGAAGGGGCAGGTTGCTTCGCGTCGCAGCGAGTGCGACGGCGGTTAAATGTGATGGCTACCTTAACACTCGCGCTCGGCAGGTGCTACGGTTCTGCCGCGCCCTTCCTGGCCACGCCGCCGACCCGCGCCACCAACTCGCCACTGCGCGCGATCGCCAATGTATTGCTGCGAAGCGCGTTCGGACTCGCGCCCTTCGTAGCGATCCGATCCCAGCCGTACGTGACCGTCGCGTGATAAGCTCGAACCCGCATTCACAAAGCTTCACTCGCGGAGCATCGCTTTGAAGCGGAGTTCGCGGAACAGACGGCTGCGCGTCGGCAGAACGCCGCGCTCAACTGCACGCGGTCGACTCAAAGGCGCGCGACAGCGCGCCTGGTGTTGCACTCAAAGGCACCGAACTGCGATGACTTCCTTGGACATCCCGCGTGCCAGTTGCATTTGCTAGTTCTGCGGCGGCTTCGTGGAGCTCGAGTTGACGTCGCTAGTCGCGGCCCTTGAGCTGGGCTAGCGCCGAGATCACTCGATCGGCTCTCTTGAGCTAGCGCCTCATCGTCGGTGAGCGCCCACTCGAGCAGTACGGGATCGGCGGTTGAGCATTCCTCTGGATCAAGCCACTGTGAGATGCTACGACGTCGGATACGATCCTATCCAGGATCGTGCACGTTTCCCCAGCCCACATTGCCGTTCAGAATGTCAGGAGTGCCAGCCATGAGCTCAACCAGGAGCGATTCACAACGCGCAAATCCGGAAGGAGCGAGGGGAAACCTCGCTTCAATCAGTCCGTTCTTCATCGTGAAGGACCTGCAGGCCTCGATCGCCCACTACATCGAGCGCTTCGGCTTCCAGCTGGACTTCCAGGGTCCGCCCGACGACGTGTACTACGGCCACGTGAGCCGGGACGGGATCGGCATCATGCTGAAGACCATCATGTCCCGACGTGCTTCCCTGTCCCAACCACCTCCGGCACGAATGGGCTCGCTGGGATGCCTACATCTATACCCTTGACCCCGACGCTCTGTTCGAGGAGTTCAAGCAGCGGGGTGCCTCGTTCGTGAAGGAACTGTCGTTCATCGACGATGGCCTCTGGGGCTTCGAGGTTAGTGATGCCGACGGGTATGTCCTTGCCTTCTTTCGGACCCGCGACGAGTAACACGCATAGGGTCCCTTCGTCCGCAGAACGCTATACCGCTCAACTGCAGGCGGCGCTCTTAAAGGCGCGCGTATGCGCGCCTTGCCGTTGAACTTGAAGGAGATGAACTGCGATGGCTACCCTAGACATCGCGCCTGACAGTTGCAGCGGTTAGTTCTGCGGCTGGTCGCGATGCTGAGGGCTGTGCGCTGCTATCCGACATCGACGTTGATGCCTTCCGACTGAAAAGCGGCCCGAATGTTCTCCAGGATCTTTGTCCGGCGCGCCGGACCGATGCGCCACAGAGAGAATGGAAACCCCCACCGCCTAATCGACTTCTGAAATACTGCGATTCCGGCTGGACCGGCGAGAATCTCTGAGTCGACGAAAACGCTCCGGAGTCCTTCCCGATAGCGAAGGCCGGTCCGGCCCAAGACCTCAACGCTGAAGCCAGCGTCGGTCTTGATGAAGTTAGGGCGGGGCGAGTGGAACTTCATGCGATGCAAGCATACGCCGAGTCCAGAGTTGGTAGCCGCAGAACGCTGCGTTCACCTGCAGAGCGATCTGCCCCGAAAGGCAGGGCGCTCACCCGCGGCAACGCGCCGGAAGGGGTTCAAACGTGATGGCTTCCTTAAACATCGCGCTCGACAGGTGCAACAGCTAGTTATACAGCCGCATCGAGACGTTCGAACTCTCGGCGCCGGCGCTGCGGAGCCGACGGATGCGTACTGTGTTGATATATGTCTGCCCATGTGATCGATGAGCCATAGCTCAACGTGAGCCGTCCCGCCCACGCGGGCAAACTCGTAGATCAGTCTGCGGTACGCGCCCTGAGAATCGACGCCGTGTTCTTCGTCGATCAAATGGAGACTCCGCAGCTCGCCCGGTGTAATCGACTCCCCCATCGCGGCGATCGAGGCCCAACCGCGTCGACTCACTTCACTGCCGGCTGACATGCGAGAAGGCTGCGCAGTCGCCAGCGGCCAGACGCGTAATGAACGTGCGCGCGAACCGATCGCCATCGGCGTTGGCGCAGGCTGCCAAGAGGAGACAGTGGCGATCAACGAAGCGCGGAGCGAGTCTCGCCTACTTCATCGAAATGTCCGTGCTGTATAACGCTGCGTTCACCTGCAGGCGATCGTCCAGAAGGCGGGCAACGCCCGCCTTCGCAGTTGCACTTCAAGGAGATCAAACGCGATGACTACCTTAGACATCGCGCCTGACAGGTGCAACAGCTAGTTATGCGACACGCGCTGAGGGCCGTCGGGCGGTCATGGAGCCTCGAAGAGCCGAGCATCCGTATGCGCAAAATAATAGCCGTCGAGTGCTGGTTCTCCCTCGCGAGCTGGATGGTGCAGAGTGAAAAGGAAGCTGAGCCAGCGTCGACCGAGCGTGCGCCCGGCCGGTCGCGCGATAACGAAGCGCACTGGTGAGCGCGCGTCGCTGATTGCCCGGAATGCGTCGAGGAACGGGACGGCCGCACTTTCCGCTTCACGATCCCAGCGCGCATGCTGGACGCCCGTCGCCAAAGCGACTTTAAGGGAGTCTGGGGGGCGGGTGCCAGTCCGATTTCGGATCACGTAATCGAGACGATGCAGAACGATTTCGAGCCGATCGGGAAGGATGGTCACCTCGCCGCTCAATAGCGCCGAGTCGGAGAAAGGCGGCTCGAGCGCGGCTCGGAAAGGAATGGTGCGCGGGGCGTCCGTAATCGTTGCAGGTGGCGCGCAGGCGGCTACTGCAATGAAGGTGGCCAGCGCGATGAACAAACGTGGCATTAGTCGAGAGGTGGGTGTCGCATAACGCTTACGTTCACCTGCAGGCGGTCTTCTTGCAAGCGCGCGACAGCGCGCTTTGCAGTTGCACTTCAAGGCGCTCGAACTGCAATGGCTACCCTAACCGTCGCGCCTGACAGGTGCAACGGTTAGTTCTGCCGGCGGGAACGCTATCGGTGACCACGCGCTACGTTGGATGCGTATCGCTGCCCGAACGGCACATCGAAGCCGTACTGCCCGAGCGCGGTCGTATAGTGAGAGAGGCGAGCTGAGAGAAGGTCGCGTAGCTCTTCGGCTCTCTTCCACCAGTTCATCGTCGGCACACCCGCACGTTCGAGCCCGCTTAACAATCGACTGCGCGAGCGCGACGAAGGTATTCGAACGAGTCGCCCTGCACGACGAGCGCTGGGTACTGTCGCCCGGGCGTTCGGACGATCCATGCGTTCGTATCGCGCGAATATACCTCGACTTGTTCCTGCTCTACGCGCGTCATAGCAGAGGTGATGTAGGGTCGCTTCGCTACAGAGCCTGTGCTCGGCAGAACGCTATACCGTTCAACTGCAGGCGGTGTTCTTGAAAGCGCGCGACAGCGCGCTTTGCAGTTGCACTTGAAGCACACGAACTGCGATGGCTACCCTAACGGTCGCGCCTGACAGTTGCAACGGTTAGTTCTGCGGCGGGTCGTGATGCGGAATGTCCGGTTGGAGCCGCAACAGTGACTCGAGCGTCCACCGACGGGGCGGCACCCTCACAATGATCGGACCGCATCCCCGCCACGGGCTGTAACGGGCGGGGAGATCTGACTTCAGGATCTCAATGATCTCGATATCTGCGGGGTCTATGTGGACGGAATCCGTGGGCGCCTTGCCGCGGATCCTGATCTGGATCGTCGGTGACCGCACCGGTGCCACCGTCACGCTGTCAACGCGCTGTGCGTGTGCGGGCGACGGAAGAGTAACAGTGACTGCGAGTGCGGCCACCACCGTAAGGGCAGCGCGTTGGGCAAGGTTTGAGGAACTCGGCATGACGAGGTCACTGTCGGGGCATATCCAGAGACTCGGGCCAAGACGCTCTCGGTCACTCGGAACTCTGTCGTCCGCAGAACGCTACGTTCACCTGCGCGGCGTCTCAAGGCGGCGTTAGCGCGCCGTGGGGTTTGCACTTCAAGGGGCCGAACTGCGATGGCTTCCTTGGACATTGCGCCTGACAGTTGCAGCTGTTAGTTCTGCCGCGGGTACGCGGTCTGCAAGGGCCGAGCACAGACCTCGGACGCGATGTTATTCCCCTCTCGCTGCGAGATCGTCAACGACGGACCACGTCCCATCAATGGCGGCGAGGAACCGTCCACCGGGAAGCCCACGAACCCTGGCCTCTAGCGTGCAAAGACGCCGTGCTTCGCGTGCTTTTAGTGGCCATTCAAAGACCACCCCATGGCGCTCGTATGGCCCGATGAAGTATGCGGTACCGTTACGGATGCTCAGCGCGTGAGCGCCACGCAACGTCTCTGGTGGCTCAAAGATCTGCTGCTCACGCGCGTGAATGTCGAGTCGCACGAGTGGGAAATCGGTGTACGGGTAAAACCAGAGGCACCCGGTCTCGTCGGCGCAGGCGGCATAGACGTCCATCATATCGACCGCCTCGTGGCCAAACTGAGCGCGGTAGCCCCAGACGAAATGGCCGTCAAAATCGAAGAACGACGCGCCTTCGCCGGCAGGTCCGGCGGAGCCGTACGCCTCATCAAAGTAGGTGACTGCAATGAAGGGTGGGCTGACGACAATGTCGGCGATGGCATCGCCCATCAGGAAATGGGCGATGACGCCACGGGGCCGGTCGAGAATCCAGGCATTCGGGGCATCATTTTCTGTCCGTGTCTCCACTAGCAGAACTCGGTCACGGTTGAGCGCGCGAACGCGGGGGAACCTTACGGGAGCCGGGCTGCCCAGGTCCCAATCGGGCATCACGACGCGGAGCGCGTCACCGACTCGGACCACCGCGACGGCAGCGCCCTCTGGCGTGAGATCCATGTCCTCGACCACACCAGGGTGAGGTACTGAAAGCGGAATTGACCTCAAGAGTTCGTCGTCGGCAGAACGCTGCGCTCACCTGCAGGCGGCTTGCTCAAAAGCGCGCGACAGCGCGCTTTGCCGTTGCACTTGAAGCACACGAACTGCGATGGCTTCCTTGAATGTCGCGCCTGACAGGTGCAGTTGCTAGTTATGCCTCACGGGCCGCGATCTTGAGTCAACGACGCTCAGGCGTCGGTTATGCCTCACTCCGGCTTGGACTGTCGAAGAACCTGATCGCGATAAGCGGACCAGCCCTCCAATCCTCGGCGGAGGACGCTACCGCAGTTCGGAAGCGGAGCGGACGACAATTAAGTGAGACTTCTCTCGAAGGTCGGCTGGGACATCTCGTCTGCTGCTCTTCCGAAAGCAACACCAGCGGATTGCCTTCCATGGCCGGAATAATGACCATGTCACCGGCCCGCGCGACCTCGAACACGAATGTCATCAGGGCATCACCGAAGCCGCGAAAGTGGAACGCGCATCCCGTGAACGACTCCTTGGATTCGAGACCTTTTGCTGAGAACTCCACTTCAACGCCATCAGGAAATGCCACGACGTAGAAACCGAAGGTATCCGGCCCGCGATGCCTTGCTGACCTGAGCACTTCGCGGACAGGACGCCGATCCACTTCGGCGGATTCGCCGCCCGCAAACCGTTGGAGGAAAACATCAAAGCTCACGGAAGCATCCTGTGAGGCATAACGCCTGCGTTCAACTGCAGGCGGTCTTCCAGAAGGCGCGCACAGCGCGCCTTCGTTGCACTTCAAGGGGTGCAGTCGCGATGGCTACCATAGACATCGCGCCTGCCAGTTGCAACAGCTAGTTATGCCGCAGGCGCCGCTGCATCGGAACCACCACTCTCGCGTGGCGGCAGACGCGCTGGTACCGCGGCGTGTGAGAGCCTAAACCTCATGAGCGCGGCGACCTCCGGATTCCACCTCGCCGATTCACTGAGCTCGATGAAATCCGTTGGAACGAGAAGCCCGGTTGCGTCACGCAACTCGAGCTCGCGTCCCAACTCTGCGCCGCGTCCCAATGCGCGCTCGGCGGCGAGCTCGGTCCCGCGATCGGCGGGCGGCCCGGCGGGCAGAAGATTGCGTAACGCCTCACTTGCTGCGCGCACGATCGGGCTGATGGGCGCGTAGCCCGGAAGCGGGAACACGCCACACGCGATCTGCTCTGCAGCGGAAGTGTCCGCGCGCGTGAGCTCAACGGTGCCGATGGGCACGCCGTGATGCGTGATTGTGAAGAGCACGAGCCAATTTAGTGAAAAGGCCCGTTGTCGGCATAACGCCTATTCTGCAGCAAGTTTTCGAGACAAACGAAGCGGACGCCGCTGTCCTCAGTACGGAACACCCAATCGTAAGCGGCAACGCAGCAACCACCCTATCCCCTGCGTACCAAAGTATTGCACCCGCTAACGCGGCGTGCAGCGATGGAATAACAGAAAAAGTAGCATTCCATTCCGCCCGCCCGATTCGACCGCAACACCCCTCACCCAACCCCTCACAACCGATCCGCCGGGCTCTTCACTCCCAACCCCCCACGATTCAAGACATGCGTGTAGATCATCGTCGTCGCAACGCTCCGATGACCCAACAACTCCTGCACTGTCCGAATGTCGTGCCCATCCTCCAATAAATGCGTCGCAAACGAGTGCCGGAACGTGTGACACGTCGCTCGCTTCGTTAGACCCGCCGCCTTCACCGCCTCCCGCATCTCCCGCTGCACCACCGTCTCATGTAAATGATGACGGTAGCGCACCTTCGTCCGCGGATCCACCGCGATTCGCTGCGCAGGGAATACCCACTGCCACCCCAGCTCCGAAACCGCGTTCGGATACTTCGACGCCAACGCGTGAGGAAGAAGCGTACGGCCAGCACCCGCCGCGAGGTCACGCACATGCAGCGCCTTCACCCGGATCAGATGGCGCTCGAGTCCCGCCCGCACCGCCGCCGGCAGCATCGTTACCCGGTCCCGATCACCCTTGCCACCGCGCACGGTGATCTGACTCATCCCGAAATCGATGTCCTTCACCCGCAGCTGTAGCGCCTCCATCAGCCGCAGCCCCGACCCGTAGAGCAGCGTCGCGACCAGGCGCGGCGCACCGGTCATCTTCCCCAGCACGCCACGCACTTCCTCGCGCGTCATCACCACTGGCAGGCGCTGCGGACGCCGCGCCCGAATCACGTCGGCGATCCAGGGCACCGGATCGCGCAACACCTCGACGTAGAGAAACAGAAGCGCCGCCAACGCCTGGCTCTGCGTGCTCGCCGCCACGTTCTGGTCCGCGGCGAGATGCGACAGGAACTCCCGCACCTCTCGCTCGCCTAACGTGCGTGGATGCCGGCTTCCGTGAAAGCGCACGTACCGCACGATCCAGCGGACGTACGCCTCCTCCGTCAGCCGGCTGAAATGCTTCGTGCGCATCACTCGGCGAGCTGCAGGGATCAGCCGGTCGCGCGCCGCAACCTCCACCATACGCTCAGAAATGGCAGCGTTCCGCTCCATCTCCATGCCCCCTCCTACGCACCCCGCATCACGCCGTCGCGTAGATCCCGCGCGCCTCGGGCGTCACCCGGTTCCGCAGCACCATGACCGTCACCCCGATCGCGATGAACACCAGCGCGATCACCTGCGCCACCGTCAACGCCCCAAAAAACCGATCATCCTTCGCCCGGAAAAACTCCACGATGAACCGCTCCACCCCCGCCATCACACAATACACGCCCATGAGCCACCCCTCGGCGTGCTTGTGATCGCGGAGCCTCCAGAGAATCAGGAAGAGGATGAAGGCCATCGTCACCTCATAGAGCTGCGTCGGATGCACCGCCAGCACCGTGTTAGGCGGCACATCCGGCGGCACCGGGATGCCGAACATCTCCTGCATGTTCTGCGCGGTCGACGGTGGCGCACCATCGGGGAAACGCACCGCCAGCGGACCCTCCCATGGACGGCCGTAGTCATCACCCACCGCCCAGCATCCGGTGCGACCCACCGCGTACGCGGGCATGATCGAGAGGCCGGCGACGTCGGCGATACGCCAGAATCCAAGCTTCCGCTTCAGCACCAGCACCGTCACCGCGAGAATCCCGCCGATGAGCCCACCCCAGAACACGAAGCCGCCACGACTGAAGAGGGTGTCGAGGTCGCCCGTCAACGCCACGAAATAGAGCTTCGCGCCGAGCAGACTCCCCACCACCGCCGCGAAGATCATGTCGCCCACCGGCTCGGGACTGTAACCGCGCCGCTTCAGCTCGTTCTGCGCGACGATCTGCGCCACGACGAACGCGGCCAGCACCGCCAGCCCGAATCCGGTGATCATCAGGGGCCCGAGCTCGTACGCCAACGGGCGATGGTCGATCGTCATGCGGCGATCAGTCCTGGTAAGGGAAGAGTTGCGTACGCATTGAGGTCGAGCGGCGCGCGCTCACCTTGCTCATATCGAAACAGCCCCGCTCGCGCGATCATCGCCGCGTTATCCGTCGCCAACCGCGGGCTCGGCGCAAAGACGTCAGCGCCGATCGTGGCCATGCGCGAGCGCATCGAGTCGGCCAGCGTCCTGTTGCAGGCCACGCCGCCGCCTAACACCACCCGCGTGCGGCCATGCTCGCGCGCTGCCCGGTAGGTCTTTTCCACCAGCGTGTCGATGAGGGCGTCCTGAAACCCACGCGCGATGTGGGCACGCTCGGCCTCCACATCTGAGCGCTTGGTCGCGTTGAGCACGGCGGTCTTGAGCCCGGAAAAGGAGACATCGTAGTAGTCGGGATCGCCGACGCGCTGATCGCGCCGCACCATCGGACGCGAGAACCTATGACGCGACGGATCGCCTTCCTTCGAGATCCGCTCGATGTGCGGCCCGCCAGGGTAGGGAAGGCCGAGCAGCTTCGCCACCTTGTCGAATGCCTCTCCCGCCGCGTCGTCTCGCGTCTGACCCAGCAAGCGATAACGTCCCCACGCCTCCACATCGACGAGTAAGGTGTGGCCACCCGACACCAACAGCGCCGTGAACGGCGGCACCGCCCCGGGATGCTGGAGCTGCGTCGCGAACAGATGCCCTTCCATGTGATGCACCGCCACGAGCGCGCGCCCGCTCGCGAACGCGAGCGACTTCCCGTAGCTGACGCCGACGAGCAACGCTCCCACGAGCCCCGGCGCATAGGTCACGGCAATCGCGTCGATGTCGCCGATGCCGACGTTCGCCTCCGACAAGGCGCGATCCACCACGGGAACGATGCTCGTCAGGTGCGCGCGCGACGCGATCTCGGGCACCACGCCGCCGAAGACCTTGTGCACGTCCTGCGAGAGAATCACCAGCGATTTCTGCTCGACTGCATCACCGGTGCCTTCGACCACGGCCGCCGACGTCTCATCGCAGGATGTCTCGATGCCGAGAATGCGCGTCACTGGCGCCGACGGCTGGTTGACGCGGCGGTCGCCGCGGTCGCCGGCTCCACGGCCGTGACCGGCACGCGGACGCGGACGAACGACGGATTCACGCGCACGCCGAGTCCCGCGGTGTCGAGCGGTACCGTCATCGGCGTCGTATCGCGCACGACGAGATCGATCGCCGTCGTGGCCACCGTATCGATTGAGCGGACCGTGCGGCGCTCGCCGATGAGCTGCACCCGAATCGGCTCCAGCTGCACCGGACCGGCGATACGGAATCCGGAATCGGCGCGCACGCGGACCGCCGAGCGCACGGGCACGAAGCGCTTGGTCTGAACATTGAAGTGGAGGCGAAGACTACGCGGCTGCACGTCGCGCACGATCCCCGCGACACCCGGCGGCAGCTCGACGTTGTTCACCTCGAGCATGATCGCCAGCGAATCGGGAACGTCGCTGCCGAGTCGCTGCGCGATCGTCGGCGGGGTGTCCCACAGCTTCATTAAATCGCGGCCGCGCCCCACGACCAGGGCGCGAACCTCCGGCGTGGGGCCGCGCAGCGTCACCGATGTGTCCACGCCAATCTCCACGCGCACCGGCACCACCATCTCGGTCGGGCGCTCGCCGCTCACGACGAGCCACACCACGAACGCGAAGAAGATGGCGACGAGCTTGAGCGGAAGGTGCTCGGTCAGCGCCGCCGTGATGCGCCGCTTCCAGGGAACGGGCGGCGCCATCTACACGCGCTCGGCGAGAAGCTGCCTGACGAGCGCGCGATTCCCCTCGGAGTGCCAGTCCGACGCGCCGATCACCTTCTTGCGAATGACGCCGTCGCGACCGATCACGAACGTCTCCGGATAGCCCATCGCCTGATAGTCGCGGGTAATGTCGCCCTCCGGATCGTGCAGCACCTCGAAGGTGAGGCCGAGCTTCCTCACGAAGTCGTTGATGGCATGCTCCGTCTGCGCCTGGTCGATGCTGACGGCGACGATCCTGAGATCGGTGTCCTTGAACTCACGATGCAGCGCCTCGAGCGTGGGCATCTCGACGATGCAGGGGCCACACCAGGTCGCCCAGATGTTGAGCAGCACGACCTTCCCGCGATAGTCCTCCAGCGTCCGCTTCACCGACTGCCCGTCGATGGTGTTCGCTTCGAAGACGGGGGCCTGGCTGCCGAGGGTGACAGGGGACAGGCCGCCCTTGAGCGCATGCCCAGCGACGATTCCGCCGCCCACGAGCACGAGCGCGAATGCGCCCACCCAGGCCCACTGTTCCTTCCTCGTCATGCGGCCACCGCGCACTTCGCCCGCAATGCGCGCAGCTCGGCCCGCGGATCCTTCGCCTTGAAGATCGCGTTCCCGGCGACGAAGGTGTCGGCGCCCGCGTGCCACACCTGAGCGATCGTTTCTCGATTGATGCCCCCGTCCACCTCGAGCACCGCCCGGCTGTCCACCTCGTCCAGCATTGCGCGCGCGCGACGGATCTTGTCGATCGATGCCGGAATGAACGTCTGCCCGCCGAATCCGGGATTCACCGACATGATCAGCAGCAGGTCGAGATCGCCTGCCACCTCATAAACCGCGTCGAGGGGTGTCGAGGGATTCAACGACGCGCCCGCCAGGCAGCCAAGCTCCTTGATGCGCATCAGCTGCCGGTGGAGATGCGGAGACACCTCGGGATGCACCGTGAGAACCGACGCGCCGGCGGCGGCGAAGTCCTCCAGGTACTTCTCGGGCTCGACGACCATGAGATGCACGTCGATCGGCAGATCGGTCAGCCTGCGCACCGTCTCTATTACCTTCGAACCGAAGGTAAGGTTCGGGACGAATCGCCCATCCATCACGTCCACGTGAATCCAGTCCGCGCCAGCCTCGGTGACCATGGCGATCTCTTCGCCCAGCCGAGCGAAGTCGGCGCTCAGGATCGACGGCGCGATCCGAATGCTCACGGTCGCCCCGAGATCGTGAGCGCCACGCGGGCGCCTGCTCCTACCGCGCGTCCCGCCGCCGGCGTCTGGGCGATCACGATGTTGCCCGGCGCCAGGCTCGTCGAATCGACGTTGACGTCACCGATGCGAAGCCCGAGCTGCTCGAGCACGGTGCGCGCGCGCGAGTAGTTTTCGCCGACGACATTGGGCATGTCCACCGACGCCGGCCCCACGCTGACGGTCAGCGTCACCGACGAAGGCACTGTCACTCGCGAGCCCGCGACCGGCTGGGAGGCGGTGACGGTTCCGCGCGGCGTTTGCGCGCGAATCTCCTGCACATCCCCGACATCCAGACCGGCATTCTCGATCGCCAGCTCTGCCTGCTGCCGCGTCATGCCGACGACGTTAGGCACCTCGCCGCGACGCTGACCCGAGCTCACGTGGAGCACGATCTCGGCGCCTTTGGCTTCGTTGGAGCCTGCCGGCGGCTCCTGCTCCAGCACCGTGCCGCTCGGCGCACTGGCGTGGAAGCGCTGCTCGCCCGTCGAGGCGCGGAAGCCATCCGTCGTCAGGCGCTTCACGGCTTCGTCGGACGCCATCCCGACGACGTTGGGCACCTTGCGGTCGCTCGGAATGATCGTCGCGGGGAAGACGAAGAACGCGATGATGAGATAGGAGAGGACGAACCCCGCCGTCGCGGCGATCACGTACGGGATCGCGCGGCGCGCACCCCCGCGCCACCTCACCCTCGTGCCCTCCGCAGGCGCGCCGCGAAGGCGCCATCGACTCCATGACGCTGTGGAAGAACGCGCAAACGCCCGGCATCGAGGACCGGCGCCGGGACCGTTCCCTCGGGGGGCGGCTCGAGCTTCCATTCGGGACTCTCGCGCAGGAACGCCTCGATCTGCACGTCGTTCTCCTCCGGCTCGAGCGTGCAGGTGCTGTACACGAGCAGCCCGCCGGGCTTCACGACGGTCGCCGCCGCGCGCAGCATGCTGCGCTGCGTCGCCGCCAGCACCGCGATGTCGGACACCTTGAGGCGCCAGCGCGCATCGGGATGACGACGGAACGTGCCCGTCCCCGTGCACGGGACGTCGAGCAGCACCGCATCCACGGGTCGGATTGCCGGCGTGCGCGCATCGGACACCACCGCCAGCACGTTGCGGGCATCGACGCGTCGCGCATTCCCGATCAGGCGCTGGATGCGCTGCACCGAGCGATCACCGGCGATGACCACCGAGGCGGAGCGCGCGAGCTCGAGCGCTTTTCCGCCCGGCGCCGCGCACAGGTCGGCGACCTCGGCGCCAGTCGCCACGCAGGCGTACTGCGTGACGAGCGTCGCCGCCGGGTCCTGCACGAAGAAGAGCCCCTGTCGATAGGCGCCGAGCTCGGTGAGCGAGACGGGGCTCTTGATCGCGAGCGAATCGCGCGAAAGCGGAGCCTCGGCGACTTCGACGCCCCCGCTCTCGAGGGTCGCCTCGAGCTGCTCGCGCACGATGTTGTACGGCCGCACCACGAGCGGCGCCTCGACGTTGTTGGCGATGAGTAGCCGCTCCGTCTCTTCCGCGCCCCATCGCCCAACCCAGCGCGCGACGAGCCAGCGCGGATGCGAATGGCGCAGCGCGAGGGCATCGACCGGATCGGTTGGCACGGCGACGTCCAGCATCTCACGCTCGCGATCGAGACGACGCAGCACCGCGTTCGCGAGCTTGCTGGCGCCCAATCCGTGACGCTCTTTCGCGAGCTCCACGGTTTGCGCGATGGCGGCGTAGGCGGGAACGCTCCGCATGTGCAGCAGCTGATAAGCCCCGAGACGGAGCAGGTCACTGAGGTCGGGATCGAGCCTCACGAGTCCGCCGCGGACGCGCTCGGAGACCATGGCGTCGAGCATGGCGCGGCGGCGCAGCGTGCCGTAGACGAGCTCCTGCGTCCACCGGCGATCGCGCGCGTCGAGCGGCGCGGCGCGCAGCTCGAAGGCAGGGTCGAGCATCTCGCCATGCCGCATGTCGGCGAGAACCTCGGCCGCGGCGCGGCGCGCCTCGGTGACCGATCCCGTTCCAGTGAAAGCCATGTCCTTCAAGATATTAGACCGTAGGTGCCCAAGCCTATAGCCTATCGCGCATTGCCCAGCACGTCGCCCACGGCAATGCCGCGTCCCCGGGCGAATTCGAGCGCCGAAATCCGGCGTTTGCCAGGAGCCTGCACCTGAAGGACGCGCACCGCCCCGTCTCCGCAAGCGACGAGCATCCCGGTGCCGTCGATCTCGAGAACCTGGCCGGCCTTGGTCGATCCCTCGTCGCCCCCTTCCTCCGTGGCCAGGGCGCCGAACAGCTTGAGCTCCTCTCCCTTTCGGACGGTGAAGGCGCCGGGCTTGGGATCGTACGCGCGAATGTGGCGGGCGACGACACCGTTCCCCTCCTCCCACGGGACGAGCGCCATGTCGCGCTCGATCTTCGGCGCGTACGTCGCCAGCTCCTCGTTCTGGTCGCGCTCGCTCGATTCTCCGAGCACGATGAGCGTGAGCGCCTCGATGAGCGCGAGGGCGCCGAGCTCGGAGAGTCGGAGCTCGAGCTCACCGGCGGTCTCATCCTCCGCGATCGGTGTGCGCGCCTGAAGGACGATGGGGCCGGCGTCGAGCTCGGGCACCATGCGCATGATCGTCACGCCGGTCTCGATGAACCCTTCCCGAATCGCGGCTTGAATCGGCGCCGCGCCGCGGAGCTTGGGCAACAGCGAGGCGTGCACGTTCACTGTCCCGCGCTCCGGCAGCTCGATGACGGGCTTCGGCAGGATCTGACCGTATGAGACGACGACGGAAAGCTCCGGCTCGAGTGCACGCAGCTGCTCCACGAACTCCTTGCCCCGCGGCTTCTCCGGTTGCAGCACGGGAATGCTCTCGCGTGACCGCGATCTCCTTGATCGGTGATGGCACCAACGTCGAGCGCGAGCGGCCGCGCGGGCGGTCCGGTTGCGTGATGACGCCGCAGACATCGAATCCCTCGCCCACGAGCGCTCGCAGCGACGGGCCGGCGAAGGCGGATGTCCCCCAGAAGAGGACGCGCACGACTACAGCTCCTCGTCGCGGTGGTGATGCTGCGCGACCTCGAGTGCCTCGACGGTGCGCGTCAGCGACTTGTCGCCGCCGCGCTGCTTCTCCCACTTCTTGAGCGCCGCGCGCCTCTTGAGAAGGCCGAGGTAGTCGATGAAGAGCTTGCCGTGCAGGTGATCGATCTCGTGCTGAAGACAGCGTGCGAGCAATTCGTTCGCGTCGATCTCGATCGGCTTCCCCTCGCGGTCCTCCGCCGTGACGACGACGCGCATGGCGCGCTCGACATCGGCATAGATGTCCGGAATCGACAGGCAACCCTCTTCACCCTTCTGCGATCCCTCGCGCAGCACGATCTTCGGATTGACGATGACGTGTCGCGCGCCATCGACGTCGACGACAGCCACCCGCTCGGTGCGCCCGACCTGCGGCGCGGCGAGCCCGATGCCCTTCGCGGCGTACATCGTCTCGAACATGTCGTCCACGAGCTTCTGAAACCCCGGCCCCACATCGGTAACGGGACGCGTCTCCTCACGCAGGATCGGGGCTCCCAGGACGTAGATGTCGAGCAGGCTCACGTTGCGGCGGCTTCCGTTTTCGGGGCGACGACGCGGGCGATGCGTCCGCGCTCGATGACGATGCGTGACTCGCCGGTCTTGATCGTGACGCGATCGTCCATGGCCTTCACCGGCTGACCGTCCTTCATGGCTTCCTTGATGTGAATGACCTCGCCGACGATGCCGCCGGCGGTCACGACCTCGTCGCCCTTCTTGAGGTTCTTGAGCAGCGCATCGTGCTTCGCGCGCTCCCGCTGCTGCGGCCGAAACCAGATGAAGTAGAAGATGCCGAAGACGAGGATCCACGGCAGCAGGAGGCCGATGGGATTCGTGCCTCCTTCCTGTGGGGCACCGATGAGCATGATGGCGAGCGTGGCGTTCATGGGACCGGAGCGGGTCGTGAGTGGTAGCGCTGAAGCCAGTCACGGCTCCACGCTTGAAAGTCTCCCTCCACTATCGCGCGCCGCGCACGGCGCATGATCGCGGTCAGGAAATGTACATTATGCAGCGACAGGAGACGCAGCCCAAGCACCTCGTCGCTGGCGAACAGGTGGCGGATGTAGGCCCGGGAGAACCGAGTGCACGTCGAGCACTCGCAGGTCTCGTCGAGCGGGCGCGGGTCTGACCGAAGCTCGGCGCGCCGCACGTTGAGCTTCCCGTCGGAGGTAAACGCGGTACCCTGACGCCCATTCCTCGTCGGAGCGACGCAGTCGAAGAGGTCGACCCCGCGCGCGACGCCCTCGATGAGGTCCTCCGGGAATCCGACCCCCATGAGATAGCGCGGCCTGTCCGGCGGCAGCTCGTCGTGCACCACCTCGAGCATGGCGTACATGTCGGGTTTTGCCTCGCCGACTGACAGTCCGCCGACCGCGTACCCGTCGAAGTCGCGCATGCTCCTGATGGCTCGTGCGGCCTCACGGCGCAGCTGGGGATGAATCCCGCCCTGCACGATCGGAAAGAGCGTCTGCGGGCCCGGTTCGAGCGCCTCGACACACCGCTCGAGCCACCGCACGCTCCGCTCGCTGGCTTCGGCCGCGAGCGCGTACTCTGCCTGACCAGGCACCACATGGTCGAGCTGCATGATGACGTCGGCGCCGAGGGCCCGCTGGATGGCAATGACGCTCTCGGGGGAGAAGAAGCGGCGTGAGCCATCGATGTGGCTGCGGAACTCGACGCCTTCTTCCGTGACCGTCCGCAGCGTCTCCAGCGAGAAGACCTGGAATCCGCCCGAGTCGGTGAGAATAGGGCCGTCCCACTGCATGAAGCGATGCAGCCCACCCAGCTGCCGGATGACCTCCTCGCCCGGACGAAGGTGCAGGTGATAGGTGTTGGCGAGGATCATCTGCATCCTCGCCTCCCGGAGCTCGCGGGGATCGAGCGTCTTCACCGTCGCCTGCGTGCCGACGGCCATGAACGACGGCGTCTCGACCGGTCCGTGGGGCGTGACGAAAACGCCGGCGCGGGCGGCGCCGGCGGTCGCATTGATCGTGAATGAAAAGCCCCGAGCCGTCATCCGGTCCAGTCGACGCCCTCGACCGTGATCGTTCCAGCCGTCGGCGAGCAGGAGTAGCCGAGCTTGAGGGTGCCCGGGATCGTCTCGCTGCCTGCGTTCGCCGGCGGATCGACTTTGAGCTGCGCGGCGAGCCCGCCGAAGATCTCGTCCATGCGCTCGTCGCCCGAGCTGTGCGAGATCATCGCGCGCCGCACCGCCCCGTCGGATGCGACGTCGACGCGAATGTGCGCCACGCCGGTCACCGCCTGCCTAACGCCTAGGAGGCGAGGGCATTCGGCGCGCACGATGTTGTGGCCGCGGTCCCGCAGGAGATCCGTCGTCATGCGCGGCTGCTCTTCCGAGGGCAGGAAGTACTGCTGCGTCGTGGTGCATGCGACGGCTACGAGCGCGAGACTACAGCACCACCATCGCATCGCCGTACGAGTAGAAGCGGTACCCCTCATCGACTGCCTCCCGGTAGGCCCGCATCGTCAGCTCGTATCCCGCGAATGCGGCCACGAGCATCACCAGCGTGGAGCGGGGAAGATGGAAATTCGTGATCAGTTTGTCTACGGCGCGAAAGCGATAGGGCGGTCGAATGAACAGGCGTGTTTCTCCCGCTCGCTCGGTAAAGGTTCCGTCATCGCGCACCGCGCTCTCCAGAGTGCGCGCACACGTCGTGCCGACGGCCCAGATCCCCCCGCCCGAGCGGCGCACGTCGTTGAGCGTCGTCGCCGTTTCCGCGGGCACGGTGAACCGCTCCTCGTGCATCACGTGCTGCGCGGGATCCTCGACCTCGACGGGCTTGAACGTACCCGCGCCGACGTGGAGTACGACGTCAGCGCGCCGAACCCCCCGGGCCGACAACGCCGCCAGGAGCTCGGGAGTGAAGTGCAGCCCAGCCGTCGGCGCGGCGACCGATCCAGGCTCGATGGCATACACGGTCTGATACCGGTCGACGTCAGCCGCGGCGTCCGCGCGCGCGATGTATGGCGGGAGCGGAACGTGCCCATGGCGCTCGATCGCGTCCATCACCGATCCGCCGGTCACAGGCCGGACGACGCGAGTTCGGCGGTCGGTGATCTCGAGGATCTCGACATCGAACCCGGGTGCGATGTTCACCGTCCGCCCGGGTCGTAGCTTCCCGCCGGGACTGACCATCGCCTCCCATTTGCCATCCCCGATTTCGCGGAGCAGCAGGATCTCGGCGTCCGCCCCCGATGCGCGGCGACCGAGCAGGCGGGCGCGAAAGACTTTGGTGGTGTTGAGGACGAGTGCATTGCCGGGCGCGACGAGGTCAACGAGATCGCGGAAGCGACGATGCTCGATCGCACCCGACTCCGGCCGTACGACGAGTAAGCGGCTCTCGTCTCGTCTGGCGAGTGGTTGCTGCGCGATGCGATCGGCGGGAAGCGTGAAGTCGTAGTCGCTCGTCCGCCTCCCACCTTCATCGGAGCCTGAAATGAGATCTCTTCAATGCAGGTTTCAACGGCAATCGCGGCTGGCATCCAGGTGCAAAGTTGGGACGCTGAACCTGGATGCCAGCCCGCCTAGGCCCTTGGGAAAGCTTGACCTGCCTCGCCCATAACGGTCAATCGACGATCGTAAGCATGCTCGACCGCGCCATGCGCCGTTTCGCGACGAGGTCCTCGACATCGACCGTCACGGTGTACTGACCACCGTCGAGCCCGCTCGCGTCGATCGTAAGGTAATCGAGCGCCACCGGGCTAACCGGAACGTCCCGATCGTAGCTGAGCGTCACCCGACCCTCGCCGCGCGACGAGCGACCAACCGCCGCGCGCACGCCGCCGACGATCGCCGCGCCGATCCGCGCGAGCCGGCCGGGGCGATCGCGCTGCTCGATCGTGATCGACACGCGATAGCGATTCACTCCGCTGTCGGCGGCAAGCGCATACGTCTCCCACAGCAGCGCGAGCGGCTCAGTGCGACGAAGCACCCCCGTCATCGGGAGCACCCGGAAGTCCGACCAGCGCGACGAGGTCGACCCCGGCTTCGGCTCGATCATGCGCGCCGCGAGCACATCGCTCATGCCGAACCCATCACCGGCCACCAGCTCGAGGCGGCTCGCCGCGCGCGCCCCCCGGAGCGCGTCCGGCTGCAGAGCTTCGACGCGATAGAGATAGATCCCCGGCGGCAATCGCTTGCGCCACGCGCGGGTGTTCACCACCTCCGCGCGCGCGACATCGATGACCTCGCGGATGGAGTCGCGCGCGATGCGCTCCGCCCGCCAGTTGAAGATGTTGAGCCCGACCTCGAGCGCCACGCGGGAGAGATCGAGGCCGCGCACGAGTGAATCGGCGGGGATGTCGGCGATCACGAACACGTCGGTCGAGTCGCCCGCGCCGCGAAATCGCACCGCCTGGAGGGGGATCGTGTCGATCGCCCGCTCGACACCCAGATTCGCCCACGACACCGGGATGGTATCGCGGAGGCCGCGCACGTATCGGGTGTATTCCGAGTGGAGGGTGGCGGTGCCATACCCGGGCATCATCCGGAAGATGAACGCGACTCCGTCGGTGTACCACCAGAGCAGGCGGACGCGCATCTCCTGCGTGTACTCCGGATCGGGCGGGAACGAGATCACCGCGGGAGGGGGACCGTAGCGCACGAGCAGGTCGCCGCGATCGGTGTCGGCGCCCCGCACGTCGAGCTCTTCCACCGACCACCGCAGCTCGGCCGCCGTCACGCGGCCCAGGTATTCCAGACGGTGCTCGTTCGCCTGCGTGAGCCACAACGGATCGGACATGAGCCAGTACAGCCGTGCCGTCAGCGCTCGCTCCTGAGAGGGTAGCTGCGCATGCTCGCGACCATCCTTGGGCGAGAGCACACGCCCGAGTGCGTCGAGGCGCTCGCGCTCGTCAGGCGGCATACACACCAGTGCGCTGTCGAACGCCACGGTGGCCTCGCCTTCGGCGCGAAGCTGGTGCGCCGCCAGTCCACGCACGAGCCACGACATTGCGTCGCATGGCGCGCTCCGAAGGCGAAGCATTGTCTCGTGCCGCGCTTCCTCCCACCGCCTGCGGTCGATCAGCATCATGTAACGGCCAGCGCGTGCACGACGGTTGTCCGGGTCGGCCTCGAGTGCCTGCGCGAACAGCTTCCATGCCCCGTCGTATTCGCGCTGTCCCGACCAGTTCTTCGAGGCGGCGATCTTCGCGGCGTTCTCGACGAAATAGGCGATCGCGCGCTCGTCATTGATCAGCCCCTCGCGATCGGGGTCGTTGAAGATCGAGCTGTAGATGTGCCGGTCGGCCACGCTCTCGTACCGGCGCCAGGCGATGACGCCTAACGCCGCGAGCGCCTCGGCCATCGCCGTGCTGTCCTGCTGCTTTCGGGCGAGATCGAGCGCGCGCTCGTACATGCCGCCCGCGCGGCGTCGAGCAATCGACGTGGGAGAGGACCAGCGAAAACGGGCGAGCTCGATGAGATAGCGTGGCTCGCGCTCGTTGAGCTTCACCGCGCGCTCGAGCGACGACTCCGCGACCTGAAGGAACCCAGAGCCCTTCTCGGGCTCGCCATCGCCCACGCGCCGTTGCGCGCGCGCCATCGTCCAGGCGAGCATCCCCCGCCGATGCCACGCGCTGTGATCAGTTGGATCGGCTCGCACCGCGTCGTCCAGCGCCCTGAGCGCGTCCGCTGAGTCGGTGACCGTCTGCGCCTCTGCGACGGGAGCTCGCAGGACCGCGAGGGCGAGGACGACGAGAACGAAGCGTCGCATGCCCTATCCTTCGGAGCGGGGCGGCGCGCTGTCAAGCGCGCGGCCGCCCCCTCACACAATCAGAACAGCGTTGGCTGAGACGTTGGCGGCGTGTAGCCAAAGTGGCGATACGCCTGCGGCGTCGCGACGCGCCCGCGCGGCGTACGCTGGAGAAATCCGTTCTGCACCAGGAACGGCTCGTAGACCTCCTCGATGGTGCTCGCGTCCTCGCCAACCGCGGCGCCGATCGTCGAGATACCGACCGGTCCACCATCGAACTTCTCGATGATCGTCTTGAGGACGCGGGCATCCATGTCGTCGAGCCCAAACTCGTCGACGTCGAGCATGACCAGCGCCTGCGCGGCGACCTCGCGTGTGATGCGTCCGTCGGCTTTCACCTGCGCGTAGTCGCGCACGCGCCGGAGCAGCCGGTTCGCCACGCGCGGAGTGCCGCGTGACCGACGCGCGATCTCGGTCGCGCCCTGCGCCTCGACGTCCACGTGCATCACCTCCGCCGAGCGTCGCACGATGTGCTCGAGATCGTCGGCGGGATAGTAATTGAGCCGCTCGATGATGCCGAACCGCGCGCGCATGGGCGGCGTCAGCATGCCGAAGCGAGTCGTCGCCCCAATGAGCGTGAACCGCTCGATCGGCATCGTGATCGTCTGCGCCTTGGGTCCCTCGGAGAGGCGGATGTCGATCTTGTAGTCCTCCATCGCGGGATAGAGGAACTCCTCGATGATCGGCCGCAGCCGATGGATCTCGTCGATGAAGAGGATGTCCCCTTCGCGCAGGTTGGTGAGAGTACCGACGAGATCGCCGGGCTTCTCGAGCGCGGGGCCCGACGTCGTGCGAATGTTGACCCCCATCTCGCGCGCGATGAGCTCGGCCAGCGTCGTCTTGCCGAGCCCGGGCGGCCCGTAGAACAGGGCATGATCGAGCGGCTCGCGTCTCGCGATCGCCGCGTCGATGTAGATGCGAAGTGCGTCCTTGACCTTCTGTTGCCCGATGAACTCGGCCAGCCGCTGCGGGCGCAGCGACAGCTCGACGACGGACTCTTCGGCGATGACTTCGGGGGTGGTGATTTCGGCTCGGGACACGGGCTGCGGGTTCAGGGTCTGCGTGGCAATCTAGCCGAAGATATGCCGAAAGTCACGACATTCCACCATCTAGGTTCAAAGGGGGGACGCGGATTTCGCGGATTCAACGGATCAGGCGGATTGCTCCTCGTGTCCCGATCTCTCCTCTACAGGAGCAAAAAGCAGTTGCTTTTTTTCTGAGCGAGGAGAATTCGCTGCGCCAGGAACGATCCGCAGAATCCGCTGCATCCGCGTAATCCGCGTCCCAACTTTGAACCTGGATGCCAGCCCTACACGCTCGCGCGCACATTGGCCAGCCGCTCCCCGGCCCGCTCCAGAGTCTCCAGCTTCTTGCAGAAGGCGAAGCGCACCAGCTTTCGACCGAGCGCGGGATCGTGGTAAAAGCTCGATCCAGGCACCGGCGCGACGCCGATCTCGCGCGTCATCCAGCGCGCGAACTCGTCGTCGGCGAGCGAGCTCAAGTCCGAGAAGTCGGCGAGCACGTAGTACGCGCCCTCCGGAATGGAGAACCGGAATCCCGCCTCCTCCAACGCGAGAACGATGACGTCGCGCCGCGCCCGGTAGTCGAGCGCGATGTGGTTGTAATAGTCGGGACCGAACGCCATGCCGACGGCGCCCGCTGCCTGGAGCGGAGCAGGCGCGCCCACCGTCAGGAAGTCATGCACCTTCCGAATCGCCTGCGACTGCTCGGCCGGCGCGATCGCGTATCCCAGGCGCCATCCCGTGCAGGAGAACGTCTTCGACAGGCCGGAGATCGTCACCGTGCGCTCGCGCATCCCCGGCCAGGTGGCGATCGGGTGATGGCCGCCCGCATAACGAATGTGCTCGTAGATCTCATCGGTGATCGCCCACGCGTCGTGCGTAATGCACAGCTCGGCGATCAGAGAGATCTCCTCTTTCGTGAAGACGCGACCGGTGGGGTTGTGCGGCGTGTTGACGACGATCGCCCGCGTGCGCGACGAGAAGGCCTTGCGCAGCCGATCTGGATCGAGCCGCCACTCCGGCATCTCGAGCGGCACGAACACTGGCGAGGCCGCGGCGAGGATGGCGTCCGGTCCGTAATTCTCGTAGAACGGCTCGAGCACGACGACCTCATCACCCGGATCGAACAGCGCAAGAAAGGCCGAGGCCATCGCCTCCGTCGCGCCGCAGGTAACGGTGATCTCACGCTCGGGATCGACATCCATCTCGTACCAGCGCCGGTACTTCTCGGCGATCGCCAGACGCAGCGCGGGCGCCCCCCAGGTGATGGCGTACTGATTGATGTCCCCGTGAATGGCCGCGCACGCGGCATCCTTCATCGGGGCGGGCATCGCGAAGTCGGGAAAGCCCTGCGCGAGGTTGATCGCCTCGTGCTGGTTGGCGAGCCGCGTCATCTCGCGGATGACCGACTCGGTGAACGTCGCCGTCCGGGCGGCACGCATCCGTCGAGCGTTGCTCACGGCTTCCTGGGGTGGGTGTTGCCGATGTCCGCCAGCACCTTCCACGAATTGTCCGCCTGACGACGCCACACCGTGAGGTAGTGCCCGGTCGCGGCCGAGCCAGCCGAATCCCGTCCGCGCCTGTGAAAGTCCCAGGTGCCGATGGTGTATGCCATGCTGCCGTCGGCGGAGACCTCGACCGACACCGGTCGCCAGGCGAGAATCTGCGCGCTGTCGGGGAAGCTCTTCGCCATGTACGCGCGAATCGCGTCGTGCCCTTTCGGCACGGCGCCCTCGGAAGTGACCTGCACCCCTGAGGTGTCGAACCACGACACCCACCCGTCGACGCGGCGGGTTGCGAAATCGGTGTTGAAGTCGCGGTCAGCCTGCATGACCGACTCGCGCAGCTCGACGCGTCGACATCGTGTCCGCGTAGGGGGTTCCTCCCGAGGAGGACGCGGAGCAGGCGGCGAGAACGGAGAGGACGGAGAGGACGACGAGTTTGTGCATGGAAGTCCCGGCGAATTTCATCGGGAGAACGTGCGGCGCGGAAGTCTCAAGATCAAGAACTAGTTCTACCGTCACGAGCCTGACTGCAGTAACCACAGAGGCACAGAGGGCACAGAGAACCTCCAACTGCAGACGTCTTGCAGTTGGCCGTTCTCTGTGCCCTCTGTGCCTCTGTGGTTATTGCCGTCGGCTCGCGGCGTAGATCGAGAACCCGCGATCAGTCCCCGATCGCCGGCTCCGGCTCTCTCCCGTGCAACCCGCCTTCCACGGGCACCCGCCGCCGGCTCTTCACCCAGCCCGCGAAGTCGTCCAGCAGGGTGTACATCACTGGCACGACGAGCAGCGTCAGCAGCGTCGACGTGATCAGGCCACCGATCACCGCCCGCGCCATTGGCGCGCGCTCCTCGGCGCCCTCTCCAATGGCCAGTGCGAGCGGAAGCATGCCGAAGATCATCGCCGCCGTCGTCATGATGATTGGGCGCAACCGAATGCGAGCGGCTTGCAGCAAGGCCTCACGCCGTTCGCGACCCTGGCTGCGCATCAGGTTGGTGAAGTCGACGAGCAGAATGCCGTTCTTCGTCACCAGTCCCATCAACATGATGATACCGACCATCGTCATCACGTTCATCGAGCCGCCGGTGATGAGCAGGGCGAGCGCGACCCCGATGAACGACAGCGGGAGCGCGAGCATGATCGAGAGCGGCTGCACGAACGATCCGAACAGCGACGCCAGAATGAGGTAGATGAAGATGACGGCGAGCAGGATCGCCTCGAGGACGTATCCCTTCGTCTCGTTGAGATTCTGCACGTCGCCCCCGAACACCGTGCGATATCCCGGCGGGAATCCGATCGAGTCGATCGAGGCCTTTACCGCGTTCGCGACATCACCGACGTTGGCGCCCGGCAGTACGCCTGACGAGATCGAGATCTGGCGCTGAAGCGAGCTGCGCTCGATCTGCTGTGGACCGATGCCCGCTTTCACCTCCGCGACCTGCACCAGCGGAATGACCGCCTGCTGTCCCGTCCGCGGATCGATGTTGTTGCTGAGCACGGGAATGGTGGCGACGTCCTCCACCGATGCGCGCATCGAGTCCGGATACACGACGACCACGTCGTGCGAGTAGCCGAGCTCGTCTTCCCACTGCGTCGCGCGCTGTCCCGTGAACAGCGGCTGGAGCGTCGCGGCAATGCTGCCAATACCCAGCCCCGCGGCCCACGCCTGCTGGCGATCGACCTGCACGTCCAGCTGCGGAATGTCCCCCTCGTCGCTCGACTGCGGCTCGGCCACACCCGGCACGGCCCGCATCTTCTCGAGCACCTGCGCCGCGAGCAGCTTGAGACGCGACGGCTCCGGTCCCTGCACGTTCACCGCGATCGGATTGCGGAAGCCGCCGAAGATCGAACGGGTACCCTGCACGTTTGCCCGAATCCCCGGAATCTCGCGAAGCCGTTCCCGCAGTGAGCTCTGAATCTCGGACATGTGCTGATCGCGCTCTTCACGCGGCTTGAGCTTCACGAACACTGACCCGCTGTTCGGCGAGCCCCGGAAGCCGCCACCGATGTTGAGATAGGTGAAATCCACCGCGGGATTCTCGCGCACCATGGAGCTGAGCCGCGTTCCCCGATCGAGCGTGTACTCGAGACGCGATCCAGGTGGCGCGCGGAAGCCCACCGAGAACTCCCCGACATCGGCCTCGGGCATCCAGGTGAACCCGAGCCTCGGCAGAATCATGAAGGCGGCCACGATCGAGGCCGCCGCGATCGCCATGACGGTACCACGGCGTCGCAGCGCCCACTCGAGCCACTTCGGATAGCGATCGGCGAGGCGCTCGAAACGATCGTTGAAGGCGAACGCGATCCGTCGAATCGAGAATCGACCGAGCTTCCGTCTGGACTTCGCCTCGTCGCCGGTGGCCTGCGCTCCATGCTCGACTTCAGGATCCGCCCATACGCTCGACAACATCGGGTCGAGCGTGAAGGAGACGAACAACGACACGAGCACCGCGAACGCGACCGTGACGCCGAACTGGAGGAAGATCTTGCCGATCATCCCACCCATGAACGCGACCGGAATGAACACCGCGACGACCGCCAGCGTCGTCGATGTGACGGCGAGACCGATCTCGCTCGTGCCCTCCCGCGCGGCGCGGTAGTGATCCTTCCCCATCTCGATGTGCCTGACGATGTTCTCGCGGACCACGATCGCGTCGTCGATCAGCAGCCCGATCGCGAGCGACAGCGCGAGCAGCGTCATGGTGTTCACGGTGAATCCGAACACCCACATGATGAAGAAGGCCGAGATGATGCTCACCGGCAGCGTGAGCCCGGTGATGACCGTCGACCGCCACGAGTTCAGGAACAGGTAGATGATCGCGATGGTGAGCACGGCGCCCAGGAGAATCGTGAGCTGCACGTCGCTGAGCGCCTCGCGGATACGCCGCGAATCGTCCCGAATCACCGCCAGCTTGATGTCCGGCGGCATCTGCTTGCCGAGCTCGTCGACGACGAGGCGGACCGCGTCGGCCACGTTCACCGTGTTTGCGCCCGAGATCTTGAGCAGGTCGAGCGCGACGGCCGGATCACCGTTGTAACGCGCGGCACTCCGCTGGTCGGCCGTTCCGTCGACGACTGTGGCGACATCGGACAGCCGAATCGGCACGTTGTCGCGCACCGCGACGACGATGTTGCTGAACGACGCCGGCTCGACGACGCGTCCCGTCACGCGCACGAGTCGCTCCGTTTGGCCCGATGTCACGCGTCCGGCCGGAACCTCCTGGTTCTCGCGCTCCAGCGCTGCCGATACCTGGACGGGACTGATCGCGTACGAGCGCATCGCCGCGTGATCGAGCTGCACGCGAATCTGCCGCTCCACACCGCCCACGCGGTTCACGCCCCCAACGCCCGGGATCGCTTCCAGCCGGGGCGCGATGATCTCCTCGGCGATGTCCGTCAGCTCCCGGAGCGGTCTGTCAGGACTCTGGATGGCGATCGACATGATCGGCCGCTCGTTGGGATCGAAGCGGACGATGACCGGATCATCGATGTCGCGAGGCAGGGCTCGCCGAATGCGCGCCACCTTCGCCTGCACGTCCTGTTGCGCCTCCATCACGTTGATCCCGAGGTTGAGCTGCACGCGCACGAGCGAGCTCCCCTCGAACGACGTCGACGTGACCTCGTACAGGCCCTGCACGGTGTTCAGCGCTTCCTCGATGGGGCGCGAGACCTCGCGCTCCATCACCTCGGGGGAGGCGCCGGGATAGCTGGTCTGGACGACGACCACCGGATAGGTGACGTCCGGGTATTCATCGATCGCCAACCGCTGATACGACACGACCCCAAGCACGACGAGCGCGACCATGAGCATGGTCGCGAAGACGGGTCGCTTGATGGAGACGTCTGAAAGAAACATTGCGTCCTCCGCCTAACGCACAGCGGGCCGGTCGTCGCGGTCGACGACGCGGACCTGCATGCCGCGGCCGAGCGTGCCGACGTTGCCGACGATCACGCGATCACCTTCCTCGAGACCCGATGTGATCTCGACGATGCCGGTCGCGTCATCGACGACACCGATCTGCACCTCTTTTTGCGCCACGGTCTCTCCCTCGATGGTGTACACGTACGGGCTGCCGCTCTCGGACTGGCGGATTGCCGCGCCGGGAATGACGAGTGCCTGTGGAATGGAGCGACCCACGACGCGCCCCGAGACGAACGTGCCGCCCTTGAGCGTGCCGGAGGGATTCGCGACCTGCACGTAGACGGTGATGGACCGCGTCGCCGGATCGATCGTCGGGCTCACTCGGACGACGCGTCCTTCGATCGTGCGGCCGTCGGCGTTGAAGCGCGTGAGCAGTCCCGTGCGCACGTTGCTCGCGTACCGAGCGGGGATGGTGGCCGCAAGCTCGAGCGCATCCGTTCGCACGAGTGTGAAGAGCTGCGCGCCGCGTGCGACGTGCTCGCCGCTTTCAACGAAGCGACGCTCGAGCACGCCCGTCGTTGGCGCCAGTACTCGCGTGTCTCGCGACTCCGTCGACGCCGCGCGCACCTGCGACTCGGCCGCCGCGACCTGCGCGCGTGCCGCCGCGACCGCCTGCTCGGCGGCGCGCACGTCACGTTCCGGAACGGCGCCTGCCTTCAGGAGCTCGCGGCCCTGCTCGAGATTCCATTCCGCGGTGGAGAGCGCAGACTGCGCGGCAACGCGTGACGCGATCGCGCTCTGTCTGGAGCTTTCCTGATCGGCCGCCTCGAACTGCGCCAGGAGCTGTCCCTCGCGGACGTGAGAGCCTTCGCGAACGTAGACGGCGGTGAGGTCGCCCTCGATGCGGGCGCGGACGTCGATCGTCTCGATGGGACGCAAGTCACCGGTGAGCGGAACGCTTTCCTCGATGGGCGCCCGCTTCGCCGTGGCGACGTCTTCCGAGGCCAGCGACACCAATGGTCGGCCGGCGCCTCCGGGGCCACCGGGGCCGCCGCCACCGTTAGGCCCTTGGGCCGCTTGAGCCTGGTCCTCCTTCCCATCGCCGCAGGCGGCGGTTGCCGCCACGGCAATGAGGCAGAGGGCGCGTGCAACCGATCTATGGTGCATTAGCGGTAGTCTGAGGCGAAATGGCTGTGCCGCCCGGGAGAGGAATGGGACGCCCCAGTGCGCGCGCCAGCTCCGCGGCGGCGAGGTACAGGTCGACAGCGCTCTGTGCCTCGTCGGTTTGTGAGATGAGCAGCTGAAGCTGCGAGTCGGAAACTTCGAGCGACGTGCCGATACCGCGAGAATAGCGCAGCGAGGCGAGTCGGAACGTCTCGTCGGCTTCGGTGACCGTCTGACGCCGCGCCGCGAACACCGAGCGCGAACGGTTCATCTCGGCGCGCGCGCGGGCGACCTCGAGCGCTACCGCCTCACGCTCCTGCGCGAGCGCGATCTCGGCAACCTCGAGCTGCGCACGAGCGAGGTCCATCGCTCCCTTGGCCCGCAAGCCGTCGAACAACGGCCAGGAGAAGTTGACCCCTACTGTGCGATCGCCGAACCAGCCGCCGTTCTGACAGGAACGATCAGCGGGCGACCCTGAGGGACAAAAGCGCGGATCCGTCTCGCCGCGGCCGGGAGGGAACCCGCTCAGCGGAAATGCTTGCACGCCCGTCTGGAAGAACACCGATATCGTCGGTAGCCAGTCCGCGCGCGCGATCGAGATCGCATCGCGGCGAGCGCGCACCGTCAGCTCCGCGGCACGGACCGATGCGCGATCGCTCCCGTCGTCATCGCTCTGTGCGACCGCAGTCATGATGAGCGGAACCGTGCTCGAGTCGATCGTCGTCGTCAGGCGGATGGGCGCTTCCGCGGAAAGGTTCAGCAGTCGCCGCAGCTCGAGGAGTGCAATCTCCCGGTCGTTCTGTGCCTGAATGACCAGCGGCTCCAGGTTGGCCCGCTCGACGCGCGAGCGCAGCACGTCGTAGCGCGCAACGCGTCCCGCCGTGAACAGCTGCTCGGATTGCGTGACCCGCTGGCTGGCGAGAATCAGGTTCTCGCCGCGAATGTGCTCGAACCGTTCCGCGAGGGACGCAGCCAGGTAGGCACGTAGAACTCCAACCGCCACTTCCGCACGCGTCTCGCCGGCCGTCAGGCGCGATGCCTCACGAACCCGGCGCGCCGCTCGCCACGATGCGAATTCGCGACCGCCCTGAAACAGCGTCTGCGAGAAGTTCGCGTTGACGTTGTACGTGTTCGGCTGGTTGAAGACCTGGTTGACGGCGCGCGCCCGCGCATTCGCCAGAACGTGATTGTACGTGCCGGCGAGTCGAAGCTGGGGAAGTGCGCCGGCTCGCGAGGTCGTCACCTGAGCTTCGGTGATCGCGACGTCGGCGTTGGCCCGCTTCACCTCGTCGGCGTCTCGCAGCGCGAGCGTCACGGCCTCGGGCAGCGAAAGGCGCAGGGTATCCTGCTGAACGACTGCCAGGCTGAGAATTACGAGCGGAAGAATCATCGAGATGATACGGCTAGAATGCGTCGATCGTTGAAGCGACCCTTTTTCCTTACCGACTGCTGACCTTTGACAGCGCGCGGCGAATGAGCTCGGGAGCGGACATCCCCCGGCCCCCTTCGTCGAGCGCACTCCGGACGGCCTTTTCCGCATCGGCCGAGGCATAGCCGAGCGACACCAGTGCACGCATCGCATCGTCCGCGCCCGCGCCGTCGGGGCGTGCAATCCCCCCGACCTCGCCCTGCACGTCGTCCAGCTTGTCAGCCAGGTCCAGAATCAGGCGCTCGGCCTTCTTCCGCCCTACCCGGGGGACGCCCTGGAGCGTCGCCACGTCCTTTTCACGAATGGCGCGAACGAGCCTGTCCGCGGACAGCGTGGACAGCATGCCTAGCGCCAATGCAGGCCCGATACCGGACGCTGTCAGAAGGCGCTGAAACACGCGCTTCTCGACCACAGTCGCGAAGCCGAAGAGCTGCCATCCGTCCTCGCGAACCACGAGGTGGGTGTGCAGCGATGTGTCCTCGCCGACCTTCGGCAGCATCTCGAATACCGACAGCGGAACCGAGAGCTCGTACCCGGTTCCGCCCTGTGTCATGATCTCGACCCGGTCGAGATCCTTCGCGACCAGCCGCCCGCGGACATGCGCGATCACACTTTCCGCCCCCGTACCGACCGCACGCCCAGTGTCAGCGTCGCTGCGCGTTCAATGTCGCCGAGCCGAGGCACGCGCGCCGACATGATGTGCGCAAGGGCGACAGCGGCGGCGTCGGCGGCGTCGCTCGGCGATGGTGTCGTACGCAGTCGCAGCAGTCGCGTCACCATGAACTGCACCTGCTCCTTCGTGGCCGCACCCGTTCCAACGACCGCCTTCTTGATCTCCGCCGGTGGATACTCGTGCACGGGAAGGTTCGCCTGCTCCCCGGCGAGCAGGATCACGCCGCGAGCATGTCCGAGAACGACGGTCGTGCGCACGTTGCGCGAGTAGAACACATCCTCGACCGCGAGAGCATCCGGGCGAAGCCGCTCGATGAGCGCGCGCACGTCCTCGTAGATCTCCCGCAGCCGCACCGGCAGCCGGTCCCGCGCGCTGGTGCGAATGACACCGCACTCCACGAGCGCGAGCGCCCCGAACGGCTCGCCGCGCACGGCACCATAGCCGGTGAGCGCGGTTCCGGGGTCGATGCCTAGGACGAGCACGAAGAGCGAATGCGGAATGCGGAATGCGGATGGAACGGCACTGACGGCTGACGCACCGCCCGGATCCAGCGGCGTTCGTCGTTCCGTATTCCGCATTCCGCATTCCGCTTCATGTCCCCGCCATCTCACTCACATCCATGTCGAAGTTCGCCGCCACCTTCTGGACGTCGTCGAGATCCTCGACTTCTTCCAGAAGCTTGAGCAGCTGCTCGGCGGTCTTTCCTTCGACGCGGACGGTGTTCTTCGGGATGTTCGCGATCTCGGACTCCTGAATCGCGATGCCCTTCGCCTCGAGGGAGCCTTTCACCTGATGCAGTGCCGAGGGGTCGGTCGTGACGATGAACTGATCCCCCTCTCGCTTCATGTCCTCAGCGCCCGCATCCAGGGCCGCTTCGAGCGCGGCGTCTTCGCTGAAGCGCGCCGCATCGACGTAGATCTGCCCCTTCCGCTCGAACATCCACGCGACCGAGTTCGACGCGCCCAGGTTGCCGCCAAGCCTCGAGAACTTGTGCCGAAGATCGGCCACGGTCCGCGTGGGGTTGTCGGTGAGCGTGTGCACGAGGATCGCGACGCCACCGGGGCCGAAGCCTTCGTAGGTGATCTCCGAGTAGCTGACGCCCTCGAGCTCGCCCGTACCCTTCTTGATCGCGCGCTCGATGTTGTCCTTGGGCATCGATGCTGCCCGCGCCGCCTCGATGGCCGTGCGCAGCCGCGGATTACCATCCGGATCGCCGCCCCCGGCCTTGGCGGAGACCGTTATCTCACGGATGAGCTTGGTGAACAGGGCCCCGCGCTTGGCGTCGGCGGCGGCCTTGTAGTGCTTGATTTGCTTCCACTTACTGTGACCGGCCATGGGGGTCCGGAGAGAAGGTCTCGGGCGGGTGGGGAAATATAATGCGGAATGCGGACTGCGGACTGCGCATAAACGACGTCGGGATGCTTCTACCGGCGTTCGAAGCATCCCGAAGGGTCTAATCCGCATTCCGCATTCCGCGTTGCCTTACTCAGCCATATCCTCGAACCTGAGCCACTGCTTGTAGAAGTACAGATCCACGTACATCCCGCTCGGCCCGTTCCGATTCTTCAGAACCGAGAGCTCCGTGGCTCCCTCGGCGCCCTGAAGGGCGGGGTAGAGCTCCTCGCGGAAGAGTCCGAGCACGATGTCGCCGTGCTGTCCCGGCGCGCCGAGTGCGCCCAGGTCGGCGAGGGTCGGGCGAGGGTTGGGGCGCGTCGGGTCGAGATGGGGCGTGTGCGCCGTCAGCATGACCGCGATGTTGAGCTCGACCGCCGCCCGCTTGAGCTCGCGAATGGCGTGCGCGAACTGTTCATCCTGTATGGTCGAGCCGACCGCGAGTGACTGGAGGGGATCGACGACGACGAGTGCCGCGTCGGCGATGGAGCGGAGCTCGAGCGCGAGCGCGTCCACGCCCGCGCCCGGCAACCCGTACACATCGGGCATGCGCTCGCGCAGGCGAACGGCCGCGGCGCCGAGCGAGGCGCGCGTTGCCTCATCCAGCGTTCCGCCACGGATGTCGTCGATGCGAGCCCGTCCCTCGAGCGCGAGCGCGCGCTCGATCACCCGCTCCGTGCTCGCTTCGCCGGTGAAGAACGTCGACGCATGCCCGTTCTGGGCGGCGCGCACCGCGATCGCCAGTGCGAGCGCCGACTTTCCAACGCCGATGTCGCCACCGATCAGCACGAGGTCCCCGCGCCGCAGACCGCCGCCAAGCGCGCGGTCGAGGCTCGGGAATCCCGTCGCGATCGTGTCCACGGGAGGGGCGCCATTGGAGATGGCGTCCACGCGCCGCATGACGCGCCCGAGAGGCGAAAGATCGGTGATGCGAGTCATCGGGAATTGACGAATGGCGCAGCGGTTACGGCACGCAGCTCGGCGAGGCTCGTGTCATCGAGCCAGGGGGCGGCCACCTTCAGCAGCTCTTCCATCGCCGCGGTGATGGCCCCACGATCGCGAGCGGTCGCATTGAGCGCGCGGGAGAGCGCTGGCCGCGCGCGCGCCGGCACCGCGAGCGACGCGAGCCAGCCTTTGGCGGCGGTTGCACGCACCTCACGTTGCTTCACGTCGGCTGCCCCGACGCCCAGCGCGTCACACGACAGCCGCGCGACCATGAGCGCCGCCATCGCAACCTCGCGCTCTCCGCCGAGCGGCGCGCGCCCCACGCGCGCCGCGAGCGCGCGAAAGGGAAAGCGAATGGGGGGGACGGCGAAGGGAAGCATTTCGGTCAAAGGTCGTCGAGGATGTCGAGGTGATCAAGGTAAAGTCACGTCGATCACCTCGACGACCTGGACACCCTTGACCACCTCTTCGACGCACTCTTCCTCGCGGGTTAGATTAAAAACATGCCCCCTCCCGCGAAGAGCATTCTCTGGGTGGACGACGAAGCGGACCTGCTCGAGTCGCACCGGATCTTCCTGCGTGACAAAGGATACGACGTCGACTCGGCGACCAACGCCGACGATGCCGTCGAGATGCTCAGGCGTCGGCCGTACGGCCTCGTCCTGCTCGACGAGCAGATGCCCGGCAAGCGCGGCATGGAAGCCTTTCGTGAGCTGCGCGATGTCGATCCCGCGCTCCCCATCGTCATGGTCACGAAGAGTGAGGAAGACACGACCATGCGGGAGGCGATCGGCGTCAACGTCAGTGACTACCTCGTCAAGCCGATCAATCCGCGGCAGGTGCTCACCGTCGTCACACGCATCCTCGAAGGTCCGCAGATCCGACAGCAGGCGGTGGCGCGGCAATTCGTCGAGCGGTTTCGCGCGCTCCAGAACGAGCGCGACCACGCGCTCGATTGGCGGGGATGGATCGAGCGGTACGGCGAGCTCGTCGACTGGAGCATCGAGCTGACGCAGATCGGGGAGATGGGGCTCCACGAGTCGCTCGAGGGGATGTATCCCAACATGCGCCGCGACTTCGCGGCGTACATTCGCCGCGAGTATCCACGCTGGTTGCGCGATCTCGAGGGGGATCGCCCGCCGCTGTCGATCGACGTCGTGAGCGAGTTTCTGCTGCCGATCCTCGAGCGCGAGCGCGCGGCGATGTTCGTCGTCGTCGACTGCCTGCGACTCGACCAGTGGCGCATCCTCATGCCGCTGCTGGCGCCGATGTTCGAGGTCGAGACCACGCACTACTTCTCGATTCTTCCCACGGCCACGCCGTACTCGCGCAACGCGCTGTTCAGCGGCCTGTTCCCGGGGGAGATCGCCGCGCGCTTCCCTGATTGGTGGGGCGACCGCGAGGACGAAACACTCAACGCGCACGAGCGGCAGCTGCTCGAGGCGCAGCTGGCCGAGGCCGGAAAGCCCTACCCGGTGCGCTACGAGAAGATCTCGACCGCCGCCGACTCCGACGATCTCGTGCGGCGGCTCCCGAGTGCGCTGCCGGCCGAGGGGATCGGCGCGTTCGTCTTCAACTTCGTGGACCTGCTCACGCACGGACGCAGCGAATCAGCCATTCTGTTCGAGGTCGCGCGCGACGAGATCGCCCTCCGGCAGATCACGCGGCAGTGGTTCCAGCGCTCGGGATTGTTCACGCTGCTGCGTGAGGCGCAGCGGCGTCGTATTCCGGTGTTGCTCACGACGGACCACGGCTCGATTCACTGCCTGTCGCCAGCGACCGTGTTCGCGAAGCGCGATGCGACCGCGAACCTCCGCTACAAGTTCGGCGAGGATCTGCGCGCGGAGCGTCCGGAGTATGCCCTCTTGTTCACCAACTCGGACGACCTCCGGCTGCCGCGTCGCGGGATGGGAGGCAACATTCTGCTGGCGACGGGCGACTCCTTCTTCGTCTACCCGACCAAGCTGCGCGAGTATCAGACGCGGTACCGCGGATCTTTCCTGCACGGCGGCGCCACTCCGGAGGAGATGATTCTCCCCATCGCGTTGCTCACCCCGCGCCGGTAGTCGCTCGTGGCGCGCGAGGACGTCTATCGCCGACTGATACCCTTTCTGCGCCCCCATTGGTGGCGCATGGTGGGGACGGTACTGTCGAGCGTCACCGCGGCGGCGCTCGATGGGTTCGCGTTCGCGCTGCTCATCCCGTTCCTCAACGCGCTGTTCGGCACCGATCCGCTTCCGGTCGACGGGGGCTGGGTCACGACCTTTCTGCGTCGCGTCATCGGGGATCTGGTCGATCCAGCCAACCCGATGGACTCCCTGCGCAACGTCATCGTCATCCTCATGGTGACGATCGCGCTCAAGAACTTCTTCGTCTGGTTCGCCGGTCAGCTCGGGGTGCAGCTACAGGAGTACGTCACGCGCGACCTCCGCGACGCCGTCTATCGCCACCTCCAGCGCCTGCCGATCGGCTGGTTCACGCGCAACAAGACCGGCCAGATCCTCTCGCGCGTGCTCTCCGACACGGCGCAGACGAAGCAGCTCATCACGCAGATCGTCACGTCGGCAATCCAGAGCGCTGCCGTCGTTCTCATTTACATCGCGTATCTCTGGGGGATCTCGCGGCGCCTCACCTTCATCGCGCTCGTGCTCGCTCCCGCGCTGATTCTCGCGCTGCGTCCGCTGCTCTCGCGCCTTCGCAAGCGGTATCGCCGGCTGCATGACGACCACGGCGAGATGATGAGCGTGCTCCAGGAAAGCGTCAGCGGCATTCGCCTCGTCAAGTCGTTCAGCGCCGAAGGTCACGAGGAAAGCAAGTTCGTCGACGCCAGCCATCGATACTCGAAGGGCCTCGTGCGCACGTCGCGGCTTGCGCTGCTGGCGCAGCCGATCACCGAGACGATGGCGACGGCGATCACCGTGCTTCTCCTCTGGTACGGCGCGACGCTGGTTCTGGATGCGCGGGTGCTGCAAGCCTCGGCGTTCCTCGTTTTTCTGACGCTCGTGATGCGCATGCTCGCGCCGCTCAAGGCGCTGTCGCAGTTGCCGACGGCTGCGCAGTCGTCACTCGCCGCCGCCGATCGGCTCTTCGAGGTACTGGACGTCCCGACCGAGATCGAAGCCGACAGCGGCACGCGCACCATTGAGCGTTTCGAGCGTGAGATCGTCTTCGACGACGTGTCCTTCGCGTACGAGGCGGAGCCGGTGCTCGCGAACGTGTCGTTCGGCGCGCGCAAGGGCGATGTGATCGCCCTGGTCGGCCCGAGCGGGGCGGGGAAGAGCACGCTTGCCGATCTCATCCCGCGTTTCTACGAGCCGACGTCGGGACGTATCACCATCGATGGCATTGACACGCGCGAGATTCGTCTCCCATCGCTGCGCAGTCTCATGGGCATCGTCAGTCAGGAGACGGTCATCTTCAACGATACCGTGCGCAGCAACGTCGCCTACGGGATGAGTGACCGCTTCACCGAGGCACAGATCGAGGCGGCGGCGCGCGCCGCGAACGCGCACGGATTCATCACCGAGCTTCCGCAGGGCTACGACACGCTGCTGGGCGAGCGTGGCGCACGGCTTTCCGGCGGGCAACGGCAGCGCATCGCGATCGCCCGCGCACTTCTGATCGATCCGCCGATTCTCATTCTCGACGAAGCCACGTCGGCGCTCGATACCGAGTCGGAGCGCCTCGTCCAGGAGGCGATCGATCGCCTGCTGGAGGGCCGCACGGTGTTCGTCATCGCGCACCGCCTTTCGACGATCCAGCATGCGACGCAGATCCTCGTGCTCGACCGCGGACGGGTCGTGGAGCGCGGGTCGCATCGCGATCTGTTGGCGGCGGCCGGCGCCTACGCCCGTCTGTATCAGCTGCAGTTCCGGGATGAAGGCAAAGCGAAGCGCGAAGAAATCCTGACGTGAAATCGCTCGCCTAGTGCGCCTCCTGTTCTACTACTCGGCACGAGCGTGGTCCGGGGAGGCGCGGGCATTCGCCGCCGCCGCGCGCGGGCTGCACGCGCGCGGACATCAGATCACCTACGTCTGCAGCCCCGAGAGCACGGTCGAGCAGAAGGTGGCCGCGTCCGGCCACGAGGTCGTGCCCATTCGGCCCGATGGCTGGTGGGGGCTGTCTGCCCTTCGCCTTCGCCGGGCGCTGAAGGGGCGCTTCACCGAGGTCGTCTTCGTCCACACGCCGCGCGAGCACAAGGTCGCATTGCTGGCGACCTTCCTTGCCGGCCGCGCCGCCGTCATCCGTCGCGTTCCCTCGGGCACCGCCGCTGAGGTGACCGAGCGAGGGTTCGGGTCGCGCCTTGCCGCCGCGGGCGTGCTGGTCGGCAGCGAGGAGGACCTCCGCGACCTTCCGGTGCTCAAGCGCCTGCGCTTCGAGCCCGCGGCGGCACCGTTAGGCGTCGACGTCGAGACCTACGACGCGATCCGCCCGGTACCTCGTTCATCCCTCGACGCGGACGACTCCACCGCCCTGGTGGTCGGCGTGTGCGACCACGGCGCCCGTGCCCGCGCGGCCACGATGGTCCGCGCCGTATCGCTCCTCGCGCCGAATCACCCCAACCTCCGCCTCACCCTCGTCGGCCCCGGCTCCGACGACGAGGATCTTCGCATGCATGCCGCCGCGCTGGGCCTAACGAAGATCGTGACGTTCGCGGGCGAGCGTGAGGATTATCTGGCGGTGCTCCGCGCCGCGGACCTCGGGTGGGTCGTGGCGACTGGTGACGCCGCCGCATTCGCCTGTCTGGACTTCATGGCGATGCGAGTGCCCGTGCTCGCCGAGCGTGGGCCGCTGGCGGGGACGTATGTCGCTGATGGGATTACTGGACTCCTCATGCCGGCGAACGACGCCCCGGGGACCGCGGCGGCCCTGGCTCGCTTACTGGCGCACGATGATCAGCGCGTGGCCATGGGGACCGCGGGCCGCGCCCGCGTCGCGCGAGAGTTCACCGAGGCCGCGATGCTCGACGGCTTCGAGCAAGCCGCCGCTGCCGCGGCCGATCGCTCGCGCTGGAAGCGGAGATGACGCGGCCCGTCAGCATGGCGCACCGGCTGGAGTACGTTGGGCTGCGAGCCGCGGTGGCCACGCTCTCAGCCGTTGGGTGGCGACGTGCCTCCTCGCTCGGGGGCGCACTTGGCCGCCTGGGCTACGCACCATTCGGCGTGCGGCGAAGCGTGGTAGAGCGGCAGATCGCCGCCGCATTTCCCGAATGGGACGCTGATCGCGTCGCGCAGGTCGCGCGCGCCTCGTACGACCATCTCGGCCGGCTCGCCGTCGAGACGGCGCTCATGCCATCGCTCGGTCGAAAGGGTATTCTCGATCTCGTCTCGCGGACGACGGGGTGGGATCTCGTCGAGCGCGCGATCGAGGCGAAGCGGGGCCTGTTGCTCATCGCGGGTCACTTCGGGAATTGGGAGGTCTCGGGCGCGTACATTGCCGCGCGAGGGGTTCCCGTCGACGTCATCGTGCGACGCATGTCCAACCCGATCTTCGATCGCTACCTCAACCAGACGCGCGCCGACCTCGGCATGACGGTCGTCTACGATGCCGAAGCCGTGCGACGAACGACGCGATCGCTCAAGGAGGGACGCGCGATCGGGTTTCTCGCCGACCAGGGCGTGCTCAATCTCGCGTCGACGCACGTGCCGTTCTTCGGACGCCCGGCGAAAACGCCGCGCGGGCCCGCGGTGTTCACCCTCCGCTACCACGCACCGACGCTGTTCGTCTCGGCCGTCCGCGAGCCCGACGGCCGCTTCCATCTCTCGTTCGAGGATGTGCCCTACGAGGAGACGGGGGACCGCGAGAGCGACATTGATGGCATCGTGGCCTCGTACACGCGCATCCTCGAAGGCTTGGTCCGCAAGACGCCCGAGCAGTACTTCTGGCAGCATCGGCGCTGGAAGCACCAGCCCTCCGATACGCCCGCCGAGCTTCGCGATCCCGCGGCATGAACGCGGCACCAGAACCGAGGCCCGATCGCTTCATCTCGGCTTCGGAGCTGGGCGAGTACGCGTATTGTCGCCGCGCATGGTGGTTGCGCGCGGTCCGGGGTGTGACAACGGACACGGAAGGAAAGCGCTTCAGCGCGGGCCACGCCGCGCATTGGCGGCACGCGTGGTCGCTGTGGTGGGCACGCGCGTTAGGGTGGCTTGCCGCGCTTCTCGTGGCGGGGGCACTCGCGGCGCTGGCATGGAGCACCTGGCGATGATGATCGTGCTCGCGGTCGTAGCGGTCGCGATCGTGCTGGGGATCCTGAGCGTGATGCTGCTCCGGCGCTCCGGGCTGCGCGGACGCGTGGTCGCGAGCGATTCCGTCGTCTCGCGTCCGTCGCGCGTGCTCCGCTCGCCACGTCACGGCATCGCCGGCAAGCCTGATTATCTGGTGGAGGAGCAGGGGCGGATCGCCCCGGTCGAGCTCAAGCCGACGCGCGAGAGCGATTCCCCCTGGCTGCGCGACGTCGTGCAGCTCGCCGCGTATTGTTTGCTGCTGGAGGAAACGGAGCCGCGCTTCGCCGGGTATGGCTATCTCCGATACGCGAACCGTACCTTCCGTATCGACTTCACCGACCGAGTGCGAGGAGAGCTGCTGCGCACGATCGCCAACATGCGCGCCGACCTGACGGCCGCTGACGTGCCGCCGAATCATCACGATCCGCGCCGATGCGCCCGGTGCATGCTCGTCCGCGTCTGCGGACGCGCGGTGGTGACCGCGTCGTGATCGCCGAGGTGTGGGCGCGTCTGCGGCGCGATACGCGAGCGCGCATTGGGCTGATCGTGGTGGCGATGCTCCTGCTCCTCGCGATTCTCGCCCCGCTCCTCGCGCGACACGACCCCATTCGCGTCGACCTTTTGCGTCAGCTGCAGCCGCCGTCGGCCGAGCATTGGATGGGAACCGACATCCAGGGGCGCGACGTGTGGGCGCGCCTCGTGTACGGAGCCCGGATTTCCCTCGCCGTCGGCCTGATTTCTCAGAGTATCGCGCTCGCCATTGGGCTGACGCTCGGGCTCATCGCCGGCTACTTCGGCCGATGGATCGATGACCTGGTCATGCGGCTCGCCGATGTCACGCTGGCGTTTCCGACGCTGCTGCTCCTCATCGCGATGGTCGCCGCGCTGCAGCCATCCTTGATCGTGGTATTCGTGACGGTCGGCATCGTTGGTTGGGCGGGCATGGCGCGGCTGGTGCGCGGCCAGGTGCTCGTCGTCAGGCAGCTCGAGTACGTCCACGCTGCGCGCGCACTCGGGACGTCGGACCGCCGCATCATCGCACGCCACGTCCTTCCGAACGTGATCGCCCCGGTGGTGATCGCGACGACGCTGGGGATGGCCGGCGCGATCATGGCGGAAGCGGCGCTCTCGTTCCTCGGCCTCGGCGTTCAGCCCCCGACGCCAAGCTGGGGCGCGATGATCGCTGACGGGCGCGACCTGAGCCAGCTGCGATCCTCGCCCTGGACCTCCCTCTTTCCCGGCCTCGCGATCGGCGTCACCGTCCTCGGCTTCAACCTGCTGGGCGATGCATTGCGCGATGCGTTGGATCCGCGAACCGTTTAGGGACCTACTGCTCGCACCCAGCCTTACGTCAAGCGTGACTGAACCTTACGATCTGGAAGCCTTACGACGCGTCGAGTTCCCGTGGACGGCACGCGGGGATCGCATCTATCTCAATCACGCGTCCACCGGTCCGCTGCCGATGCGGGCGCGAGCGGCTCTCGCCTCCTGGAACGACTTACGCGGCGAGCCCTGGCGCATAAGCGACGAAATGGAGTTCGAGGTCATGGATCGTGCGCGGGCGCTCGCCGCGCGGCTGGTTGGCGCCGCGGCGGGGGAGATTGCCCTCACGACGAACACCTCCCACGGGCTCAACATCGCCGCGCGCTGCCTGCCCCTTCGCTCGGGCGACATCGTCGTGTCCTCCGATCGGGAATTTCCCGCCAACGTCTATCCCTGGATGGCGCTTGCGCGCGAAGGCGTCACCTTCGAGCAGATTCGCTGCACACCGACCGGGCTGCCTCACGAGGAGCGGATCGTCGAGGCCCTTGATCGCCCACGCGTGAAGGTCCTCACGTTATCCTGGGTCTCGTTCGCGAGCGGCTACACGGTCGATCTCGAGCGTATTGGCCGCGCGTGCCGCGAGCGTGGTATCTACTTCGTCGTCGATGCCATTCAGGGCGTTGGCGCGCGTGAGCTCGAATGCACCCGCCTGCAAGATCGACATCCTGGCCTGCGGCGGGCAGAAGTGGCTGCTGTCGCCCTGGGGAACAGGTTTCACCTACATCCGGCGCGATCTCGTCCAACAGCTCGAGCCACGCGAGATCGGATGGATGGCCGTGCGCGGGTCGCACGACTTCAATCGCCTCGTCGACTACGATCTTGTCTGGTACGACGACGCTCGCCGCTTCGAGGTCGGCACGCTCCCCTATCAGGATCTGGCCGCCTTCTGCGCGAGCGTAGAATTGCTGCTCGATGTCAGCGTCACGCGCATTGCCGCGCATGTGAGCTCCCTGGTCGACGCGATGATGTCGCGGTTGCGTGACGCCGGAGCAATTGTCATCACCCCCGCCGAGCCTCGGCGGCGTGCCGGCATCGTCACCGTGCGGGTGAAAAATGGCGAGCGCGTCAGCGAGCAGCTCGCGCGCGCCGGAATCGTCTGCGCTCTGCGCGAGGGTGCCATACGTCTCTCGCCGCACCTCTACACCACGCGCGATGAGATCGAGCGCGCACTGGCCCTGCTCGTGCGCGAAGTGTGACCCTCAGTCCAGCTTGACCAGCGCGTATTCGCGCGCGCCTTTCCGGATCAGCAGGTGTCCGCCGGGCAGCATCCATTCGCGCCCGAGCGTCTTGTCCTCGGCAGAGAGGCGATCGCCGTTCACGTAGAGCCCGCCCTGCTCGAGGAGACGCCGCGCCGCCCCCTTCGACGCCACGAGCTTCGCGCTCGCGAAGAGCTCGAGCACGTCGATGCCCTGCCCGTCGGAAGAAACCCGCACGAAGGGCACCTCGTTGGCGAGCGCCTCGAGCGCCTTGAGCGAAAGCGCCTTGGGATCACCCTTCCCGAACAGCAGCGCCGAGACTTCACCGGCGATTCGCGCTGCCTCCTCTCCGTGGACGCGCGCCGTAACCTCTTGCGCCAGAGCGTACTGCGCCGCGCGATGCTCGGCGTGCTCGGCCGTCTCACGATCCAGCTCCTCGATCGTCTCTCTGGGGAGCAGCGTGAAGAAACGCAGGAACCTCCCCACGTCCCGATCGTCGGCGTTGATCCAGAACTGGAAGAACTTGTATGGCGAGGTCAGCTCGGTATCGAGCCAGACGGCGCCAGCCTCAGTCTTGCCGAACTTCGTACCCGACGCGGTAGCGAGCAGCGGGTACGTCAGCGCATGCGCCTCGGCGCCGACGACCTTGCGGATCAGCTCCATTCCCGCCGTGATGTTCCCCCATTGATCGCTTCCGCCCACCTGCAGCGTGCACCCTTCACGTCGATGCAGCTCCAGGTAGTCATACGCCTGAAGCAGCATGTACGAAAACTCCGTGTACGAGATGCCTTCTTCGAGACGCGCCTTCACCGACTCCTTCTGCATCATGTAGTTCACGGTGAAGTGCTTCCCAACGTCGCGCATGAACCCGATCGCCGTCAGCGGAAGCAGCCAGTCCGCGTTGTTCCGCATACGGGCCGCCGCCGGTCCAGTGAAGTCCAGGAATCGTTCGAGCTGCTCGTGAATCTTCGCCGCATTCGCTTCGACCATCTCCGGCGTCATCAACAGCCGTTCCGTGCGCTTCCCGCTCGGATCACCGATCATCCCGGTGCCCGCGCCGACGAGAGCGATCGGGCGGTGACCGCCGCGCTGAAGGTGCACGAGTCCCATGACGGGAACGAGATTTCCAACGTGCAGGCTTGGCGCGCTCGGATCGAAGCCGCAGTAGGCCGTGACAGGCCCCGAGGTGAGGGACTCCCCGAGTCCTTCGGTGTACTGAAAGAGGAGCCCGCGCCACGCGAGCTCATCGAGCACCCGTTTGTGATCTGAGACCATTTCCGAAAGATAGAGAATCGGTTCGCGCGCGTCAGTAGCGCGCGTTGCCGCGCCCTAACCACGAGTGTAGCTTCTTCGACACCATGGCCGCTTCGCCATTCTCGCGCCGCTTTTGGCGCTCGCGCCCCCGCCTCGCGCGTGCCACTGGCCTCTCCGTCACCTTTGTCTTCGCCTTCGTCGCCGGCCTCGCGTACGCGGCGTGGGCGCTCATCTGTCGTGGCGGGGCGTGCCCCTCCATTCAGGTGCTCGACGAGTGGACACCGCAGCAGACGTCCAAGCTCTATGCCGCGGACGGCCGCTTCATCGCCGAGATCGGTCTCGAGCGGCGCACGCTCGTCAAGCTGAACGAGATTCCGAACCACGTGCGTGATGCCTTCGTCATCACCGAGGACAAGCGCTTCTACGACCACGCCGGCATCGACTGGGTCCGCGTCGCCGGCGCGGCGGGTCGCAACGTCCTGAGCGGTTCCTACGCGCAGGGATTCTCGACGATCACCATGCAGCTCGCCCGCAACGTCTTTCCCGAGCGCATCTCCCGGGAGAAGACGCTCACGCGCAAGCTCAAGGAAGCCAAGGTCGCGCGGCAGATCGAGTCGAAATACCCGAAGGCGAAGATCCTCGAGCTGTATCTCAACCAGATCTATCTCGGCAACGGCGCCTACGGCGTCGAGACCGCCTCGCAGCGCTACTTCGGCAAGTCCGTTCGCGACCTGAATCTGGCCGAGGCGGCGACGCTCGCCGCGCTGCCGAAAGCGCCCGAGCGGTACAATCCCCGGCGCTATCCCGAGCGCGCGATCCAGCGACGCAACACCGTCGTCGAGCTGATGCGCCGAGAAGGGATCGTCAATCAGGCCGACGCGAGCGCTCGCGCGGGCATTCCCGCTTCAGCTCGCGCGACGCGAGGAAGCGGGAGACATGGCGCCGTATTTCGTCGAGTGGGTGCGGCGTCAGCTCGACGATCAGTTCGGCTCGCAAGCTGTACGAGCAGGGACTGCAGCGTCTTCACGACGCTCGACGTCGACATGCAGTCCGCCGCCGAGCGCGCGCTGGAGCGGCAGCTCAAGGCGGTGGAGAGCGGCAAGTACGGCGCGCTACCGGCACATGACGTACGAGAAGTATCTCGCGCAGGCTGCAACGAACGAGAATGGCGAGGCAGCGAATTCGCCGTATCTCCAGGGCGCGTTCATCGCGATGGATCCGCGCAACGGCGCCGTCCGCGCGATGATCGGCGGCCGCGACTTCGATGACTCGAAGTTCAATCGCGCCACGCAGGCGCTTCGGCAGCCGGGCTCGACGTTCAAGCCGATCGTGTACGCCGCGGCGGTCCGCAATGGGCGCCCGCCGTCGTACATCGTGCAGGACGATCGCCGATCATGGTGCCGCAGATCGGCGGCGAAGACTGGACCCCGCAGAACTACGACGGCCGCTTCGAGGGACCGATGCCGATGCGCCGCGCGCTGTACATGTCGCGCAACCTCGCGACGGTCGCGCTCGGCATGGAGCTCGGCGAGGGCACGGTGATCGACATGGCGCGCGGCTTCGGCCTCACGACGCCGATTCCGCCCTATCCGTCGATCCACCTCGGCGCCGCCGTCGTCTATCCGCTCGAGATGGTCGCCGCGTACAGCGCCTTCGCGAAGCTAGGCGTGCGGGCGCAGCCGAACGCGATCCTGCGCGTCGAGAACGCGCGTGGCGATGTGCTCTGGGAGCCCGACGCCGACGCGCACGGAAGTGCTGTCGCGCGGAGGAAGCGTGGCTGATGATGGACATGATGAGGGACGTCGTCCGTCGCGGCACGGCGTACAGCGCCGTCTGGGGATCGGGCTTCCGCGTCCCGTGCGGCCGGCAAGACCGGCACGACGAACGACGGCACCGACGTCTGGTACATCGGCTACACCGCCGATCTCGTCGCCGGCGTCTGGATGGGGCTTCGACAAGCCCGCAGAAGATCAAGTCGAACGCGCAGGGCGGTCTGCTCGCCGCGCCGGCGTGGACGGCGTTCATGACCGAGGTCTATCAGACGAAGCCGGCGCCGCCCGACTGGCCGCGCCCGGAAGGGCTCATCGTTCGTGAGGTCGATCGTTCCACGGGGCTGCTGCAGAATCCCTTCTGTCCGCGGGAGGTCGTGAGCACGGAGTTCTTCATCCCCGGCACCGAGCCGATGCGGGAGTGCGACGTGCATTCACCGTTCACGATGTTCCAGACGGACAGCACCGGCGCGCTGGTTCCGGTCAATCCCAATCCAGCCGCACCCGGTATGGAAGGACGGGTGACGCCGGGTGCGGTCCCGATGCCGCAGCCCGCACGTCCGAGCGACACCGGGCGCCTCCGCCCTCGCGACACCACCCGTATCCAGGATCCCTTCAAGCTGCCGGAGTGATCTCGACGTCATGAGCTGGCTGCCTCGTGACTGCCACGCACATACGACCTTTTCCGACGGAACGCTCACCGTCGCCGAGCTGGTGGAGCGCGTCCGCGCTCGTGGCGTCCGCCCGAGCGTGGCGGATCACCTGTCAGGCGATGTCGCGTACGCGCTGAAAGACGTGAGTGAGGTGACCGATTACCTCGAGGAGCTCGAGGAGCACGACGTCGCCCGGGGCGGGGAATTCTGCTGGCACGATTCGCTGTGGCGCGTGCTTCCCCCCGAGGTCGATCGACGCTTCACGCACCTCATCGGCTCGCTGCACGCCGTCTTCCTTCCGGGAACCGATCAGGTCGTCCACGCCTTTCGCTCGATGCCTGCCGGCCTCACTCCCGCGGCGTACATGGACATCCACGTCGAGAACGCCGAGCGCTTCGCCCTCGAGATGCCGGTGGACATTCTCGCCCATCCGACTCTGGTGCCGATGTCGCTGCGCAAGCTGTCCGCCGAGGAGCTGTGGAGCGAAGCGCACGAGGAGCGGCTCGTGGAGGCATTGCGCCGCGCGGGCATCGCGTTCGAGCTGTCGACCCGCTATCCACCGCACGATCGGCTCGTCAGGCGCGCTGTCGCCGCCGGTCTGCGCATGTCGTTAGGCTCGGACGGGCACACCGCGAAGCAGGTCGGCGACATCGCCGCTCCGCTGGCGATGGCCCGCGCCGCGGGCGTTCGGGACGAAGACCTGTACGATCCCCTCGTGCACGGTCGGCGCACTCCCGCAGCCCGCTGATGCACGTCTACCGCGCACGCTGGGTGGTGCCCGTCACCACTCCGCCCGTGCGCGATGGCGCTCTCGCAGTGCAGGACGGCCGCATCACCTACGTCGGCCCTGCATTGCGAGCGCCGGACGGTGAAGTCCACGACCTTGGCGCGGCGCTCCTCCTGCCCGGCCTCGTCAACACGCACACCCACCTCGAGCTCACCGCCATGCGCGGCTTCCTCGAGGATCTTCCCTTCTTCGAGTGGATCGTACGGCTGCAGCGCGCAAAGACGACGGTCCTCACGCCCGACTCGATGCTCGATTCGGCGAAGCTTGGCATCGCCGAGGGGCTGCTCGCCGGAATCACCACGTACGCGGATACCTGTGATTCAGGCGTGGCGCTCGAAGCGATGCGCGAGATGGGCGTGCGCGGCATCATGTACCAGGAAGTGTTCGGCCCCGATCCCGCCTCCTGCGACGACGCCATTGCGTCGGTCCGGGCGAAGCTCGCGCGCCATCGCGAGACGGAGTCATCACTCGTTCGCGCCGGCGTCTCGCCCCATGCGCCGTATACGGTCTCCGACCGCCTCTTCGAAGCGGTGACCGAGCTTGCCGCCGAGATGGAGCTGCCGATGGCGGTGCACATTGCCGAAAGCGAGGACGAAGACAAATACGTTCGCGACGCCGCCGGCCCTTTCGCCGATGGGCATTGCTCGCGCGGACTGAGTGTCGTCCCCCGCGCCGAGACGCCGGTGGCCCTGCTGGCGCGGCTCGGCGTACTCGGCAGGCGCCCCCTTCTCATACACTGCATTCGCGCTCGTGAGGCCGACATTCGTGCCATCGCGCATGCCCGATGCGCGATCGCCCATTGTCCCGCGTCGAACGCGAAGCTGGGACATGGCATTGCACCGCTCAACGAGTGGCTGGAGCAGGGGATCACCGTCGGGCTCGGCTCCGATTCCATGGCCAGCAACAACCGCATGCACCTCCTCGAGGAGGCTCGGCTCGCGATTCTCGCGCATCGCGCGCGCAATCCCGGACGGCCCGCACTCCCGGCATTGCGTGCACTCGAGCTTGCCACCATCGGCGGAGCGCGCTGCCTTGGGCTCGACGGCGAGACTGGATCGCTCGAGGTGGGGAAGGCGGCGGACTTCGCTGCCTTTCCCCTCGATGAAATGGCCGCCGTGCCGGACTCGGATCCCGTCGCCACCGCCGTGTTCGCGCTCGGCGGCGCGCGTGCGAGCACCGTCGCGGTGGCCGGAGTGCTTCGGGTCGTCGACGGGCTGCTGCTCGGCGCGGATGACGCACTCGTTGCGCGCGTGCGCGCGACGGCCGAGGCGCTTCGTGCATCCGCTGTTTCGCCGAATCGCACGAGCGGCTAGATTCAGGCACGTCAATCCCTCACCGACAAGGACTGCCATGGCGGATCGTACGAACGGACCCACCAGCAGGATCTGGCGCGATGGCCGGATGGTGAACTGGGAGGACGCGACCATCCACGTGATGAGTCACGTCGTCCACTACGGCTCCAGCGTGTTCGAGGGCATACGGTGCTATGAGACGCCGAACGGGCCCGCGATCTTTCGCCTCCCCGATCACATCCGGCGTCTCGTCGATTCGTGCAAGATCTACCGCATGGACATCCCGCATTCCGCCGAGACGCTGGTTCAGGCGTGCGTCGATACGGTGGCGGCGAACGAGGTCCGGCATTGCTACCTGCGTCCCCTCGTCGCGCGCACCGGTGAGCACATGGGCGTGTATCCCGTCGGTGTGCCGATCGAGACGTTCATCATCGCCTGGATGTGGGGTCGCTACCTCGGCGAGGATGCGCTCACGGCGGGAGTCGATGCGTGCGTCTCCAGCTGGCGTCGGCCAGCGCCCGATACGCTACCAACCCTCGCCAAGGCGGGTGGGAACTATCTCATCTCGCAGCTCTCGAAGACGGAGGCGCGCCTCGACCACTACGTCGAAGGGATCATGCTCGACGCCTTCGGCTTCGTTTCCGAGGGAAGCGGCGAGAACTTCTTTCTCGTGCGAGATGGGGTGTTGATCACGTCGCCGCTCGCGTCAGGCATTCTCCAGGGCATTACGCGCGATTCGGTGATTCGCATCGCGCGCGATCTCGGCATTGAGGTGCGCGAGCAGCTGGTGCCACGCGAGATGATCTACATCTCGGATGAGGCGTTTTTTACCGGCACGGCCGCCGAGATCACGCCTATCAAGTCGGTCGACCGCATTCCCATCGGAACCGGGCGGCCGGGTCCGGTCTGCCGTGCGATCCAGGACGAGTTCCTCGGTATCGCCATGGGGCGAAAACCCGATCCATATGGGTGGTTGACGATGGTACCAGAAGCGGTAGCCGCCGGTCGGTGAGGGGGTTGCGGCACGATTTCCGCTTCGTCAGTGTAATAGGGAGTATCGGCGCCGATCGTCGTCCGGCGCTGAGAGGCGCGACGTCGCGCGTGTCGTCGTGTCACTCCCGCCCCGGACACGGTGGCGGGAGTTTCCGTATGCGCCAGCGGAGGTTGGCGTGATTCAGGGATGTTTGGCCCTTAACGCCTCGTTCGAGCCTCTGACCATGGTTCCCATGCGTCGGGCCCTGCGGCTCGTTCTCGATGGCAAGGCGGAAATCGTCGAGGCTGACGCGGATCGTGTCGTACGATCCGAGCGGCTTGCGATGCCACGGCCGGCTGTGATCCGGCTGACGCGGTTCATCCATGTTCCGCGCCGGTTCCGTCGTCAGGTGACCAACACGTTCCTGTTCGCGCGCGACCACTACCGGTGCCAATACTGCGGACGCGGCATCCCCGAGCTCAAGCCTCGGGAGTCGCTCACGCGCGACCACCTCATTCCGCTGTCGCGTGGCGGCACCAACGAGTGGGCGAACGTCGTGACGGCCTGCTCGCCTTGCAACACGCGGAAGGGAAACCACATGGCCGAAGAGATCGGGATGCACCCGCTCACGGCCCCGGTGGAGCCCCACTTCGTGCACCTGAGCTGGGCAGTGCGCCGTCTGACTCCGACGCAGGCCCACTACATCAAGCTCTTCTACGGATCGGCGGTGCTGCACCAGCTCGAGCTGCTCGAGCACAAGGGCAGTCGGCATCGCGTGGCGCCCGTGGTGCCGGGGTATTGAACGAACGGCGAAGATGTCAGATGTCAGAATACAGATTTCAGAAGTTCAGAATTCGCGGGCCCAGGATCCGCGCCGTCTGAAGTCTGAAATCTGTATTCCGACATCTGACATCTTTGCCGTTGTGGCGTTTCAGGGAGCAACGTCGAACCGCACCGATCGCTCCTCGTAGTGTCTCTTCTCCGCGCCTAACAACTTGGCCACGACCGTGCGAACTCCCCGAGTCACCGCAGTCCCGGGGTTCCTCTGCCCCCTGACTGCAGGCCGAAGCTCCCCCCGTAGCCACCTCTCCACCTCATCGAGATCACTCACCGACAGCATCTCCACGTCGAGCGCGACGTTGTAGTACACACGATCCCGGCGCCGCGGCGGCAGAATCGGCGCCTCTTGCGGGCGCTCGATGACCGCTTCGACGTTCGCGAAGTTCTCGGTGCGACCGAGGGGCGTGGGATTGCCATTGGCGTCGATGTGCACGATTTCGTAGCGGCGCCCGAGCGGCTCGTAGCGGACGATGATGTCCCACTCGACAGTGCCCTTGAGGTCGTCGAACCAGCCGCGGGTCGACCACACCTCCACTTTCCAGTGCAGCCGTGCCGGGAAGCCGTTGCGCAGCAAGTCGCGAAGGCGCGAATCGGAGAGCACGCGTTGCGCCTTTACGATTGGGCCTTCTTCGCTTCGCATCGCGGGCGCCGGCAGCTCGATGCGCACGCCCGTCGACCGCTGCGCCATGACTGGCGCCGCGGTGGACAGCAGCAGGAGGCCGAAGGTGACGAGCGATCGCACGCGCTAGAAGCGGTGGCGCAGGCGAACGAAGAAGTTCGCGGGGATCTTCGAATCGGACACCGATTTCGCCACGAAGAATCCGATCAAGTCGAAGTCGAGGCCCGCACCCACGTCGGTGCGGAACGTCGAGAGCGCCGGAAGCGATCCGCGCCCGTACTGCAGCTCGCCGGTGCGCGGCCCGACCAGCCAGCCACGCCCGGCATTGAAGAACACCACCCATTCGCCCTTGCGGCTGTAGTCGAGCCGCCACCAGCGCTTGTCTTCCTCCTCGTCAAATCCCCCTTCGCTGCTGAAGCGGAAAGCGAGTGTGCCTCGATACTCGATCTGCGCCGCGATCATCCGCTCGCACAGGCCGGGTCGGCCGGGGACGTCGACACCACCGCAGAGCAGGACGTCCCGTCCGGGGGGCCGCCGGAAATCGTACCCGGGAAGTGACCCGGCGCCACCTAACGCGAACCGGCGCTGGATGGGAAGCTCATCCCCATTGAGCCAGCCGCCCGCGACGAGGCGAAGGTTGAGTTGCCCATCCGGCGAGACGCGGTTGTAGCGCCGCGCATTGAGGAACAGCCGCGTGTATTCGACGCCGACAGGCTCGCTCGCGGGTGGGCGAACCTCGACCGGTATCGGTGCGAGACGCACTGCGGCGCTCCGCCCATGCTCCACGTCGGCAACGACGTGCCACCCCGATGACGGATCATCCACGTCGGTTCGCGTGTCGTAGGCGACGCGCGCGCTCGTCAGGCGGAAGCGCCCCTCATCGGTCACGGGGTTGGGACGCCACTGCTGGCCGCCGCGGAACAGCGTGAACGGATCGCGCTCGGGAAGCGCGCTCCACCGCTCCTCGGAGTACGCCGGGGTGAACGAGAACGCCTCGCCCCCGCGCAGGACGAGATAGGCGCTTCCCCCATGTCTCGCCCAGTAGTCGCGATAGTCCCGGTGCAGAAAGAACGCTGCGAGCCCGACCTCGGCGTCGCGAAGCTGCCATGCCTCGACCGGCGAAACGATGTCGAACGCCCGCGCTCCGATGGCGACCGTGCCGGGGCGGCCCAGGCCGACCTGCGCCGTGACATCGTGGCCCACGTTCCGGGAGGTCCACTCCCAGTGATCGACCGTGCGCAGGATGCCGTACGCATTGACGCGCACGTCACCCCACGACGTCGTCCGGCGAACGCTCGGGCCTCCGTGCACGGCGAGACCCTCGACGCGATTGTACGAGCCCCCCGTCATCAGGCTGAGCTTGCTGTCCGAGTCACGTCGACGCCGGCGCCAGCGCGTCACCCAGCTCTCGTCTTCGTCGAAGACCGTTTGATCGGTTTCTGCGATGATCCTCTCGTCTTCCTCGCGGAAACGGAGCGGCTCGCGATAATGTCTGATGGGTCCGCCGATCGTGGCCCGTTCTCGTCCCTCGAAGTAGCCGCCGACGACGAACACCGCGCCGTCGATGCGGGCGCCCGGCGTCAGTGTGAGATCGCCGTTGATGACGATGACGTTTCCGGTGACGCGCCCGCCGATGCTCACCGGCCCGCGCAGCACGGCGACGTTTCCGTTCACCGTCTGCGCCGCCGCGATGTCGAGCCGGCCGCTCACACGCATCGCGGCCGGCTGGTTGTAAAGCGCGGCGATGTCCTGCGCGACCTCCATATCCAGACCAGTGGGCGTGCGCGCCCGCGCCACCTGCGCGGAATCGGGCGCCTGCGCGTGAGCATGCATTGCCAGCAGACTGACGAGTGCAACCAGTGCGAGTGGGCGCATGTCGGCTCCGCGAATGAGCGGTCGAGGAGACAGGCAGCTTCCGGCGAGGGCGACTCCCCTGTGGCTGAGCAACCTTACCCGCCTCCCCAGCCGATGTTCAGTCGTCGCATGCGTCGGTAAAGATTCGGTCGGTCCGTCTTGAGACGCCGCGCCGCTTCCGCGACGTTGCCGCCAGCAACGGACAGCGCGCGCGTGATGAGCGTCCTCTCGTACTCATTGAGCATGTCACTGAGCGGACGCTCGAGCGCGGATGCGTCCGGCAATGGCCCCTTCGGGGCCGACGTGACTGCACCATCCACCGGCAGCACCGCGCGCACGTGCTCCGGAAGCACTTCCAGTCCCGCGTGAAGAATCGCCAGACGCTCGACGATGTTCGCCAGCTCTCGAACGTTACCCGGCCACCGATACCGCACGAACAATTCGAGCGCTCCCTCACTCCACGTGGGCGCCAACCGCCCACTCCGCGTGCGATAGAGCGCCGAGAAATGCCTGACGAGCTGTGGGATGTCGTCGGGACGTTCGCGCAGCGGCGGAATCTGCATTGGGATCACGTTCAGCCGAAAGAACAGGTCTTCACGAAATCGTCCGTCAGCCACCGCGCGCTCCAGGTCGTGATTCGTCGCCGCGAGAATGCGCACGTCGACGGCGATGGGCTTTCCGCCTCCGACACGCTCGATCTCCTTCGCCTCGATCGCGCGCAACAGCTTCGCCTGCGCCTCGGCGCCCAGGTCGCCCACTTCATCGAGGAACAGCGTTCCCTCGTGAGCAAGCTCGAATCGCCCAATCCGGCGATCCGTGGCGCCGGTGAATGCGCCGCGCTCGTGCCCGAACATCTCGCTCTCCACGAGATCCCGCGGAATGGCCGCGGAATTGACGCGCACGAATGCCTTGTCGCGTCGAGCGCTGCCACCGTGAATCGCTGCCGCCACCAGCTCCTTGCCCGTTCCCGACTCGCCGATGATCAGCACGCGCGCATCGGTCGGCGCCACGCGCTGGATCAGCTCCCGGACCTGTCGCATGCCGGGGCTGTCACCCACCATGCGCCCGGGAATGCCAAGGTCCTCGCGGAGCGCCCGTGCCTCACGACGCACGCGTCGCAGCTCGAGCGCGGAGCGCAGCGCCAGCAGCACACCCTCGGGCGTGAGCGGCTTCTCGAGAAAATGGAACGCACCGAGCTTGGTAGCGCGCACGGCATCGCTCAGGCCGGCGCGGCCGCTCATCATGACCACCGGGACGTCCGGGACCTTGTCGCGCAGGCGCGTGAGCGTCCCCATTCCATCGATCTCGCCAGGCATCATGAGGTCGAGAAGGATGGCGTCCGGCTCGTCCTCGATGGCCGTGGCGGCACCGGCAGCACCATTGGCGGCTTCGCGAACGGTGAATCCTTCCGCCGACAGCAGGGCCCCGACCATGCGCCGGATGTTCGGCTCGTCGTCGATGATCAGGATCGTCGACATGCCGCTACGTTCACCGTTTGGGCTCTGAGCCGCTTTGGGGGCGCTCCGCGAGCAGCTTCGTCATGAACCGCTGCCCTTCGCCGAGTCGCTCCATCTCGCTCGCCATCGACTCGAGGCTTCCCTCGAGTCGGGCTACGCGCTCCTCGAGTCGCTGGACCCGCTTGGGGTCGCCATTGCTCCGCCGGTCCATCAGGCGAACGACGACCGCCGCGAGGAGCGCCACCGTCGCGAGGAGCATCACGCCACTGATCACGAGGGCCTCCGCGGCTCCGTCAGACGGCTCGCGTCACTCGAGCGTTCGGTGAGGAGCTTCGTCGTGAAACGCTGCCCCTCGGAAATGCGCTCGACCTCGATGGCGATCGCGTCCACCGCCTGCTCGATGCGCTCCAACCGCGACGTGACCTCCGGAGCAAGCTTGGTCTTCGAGTCTCGCTCCATCCGCCGCGCGAACGCCCGCGCCAGTGGGGCCCCAACAGCAATGGTCGCCACCATTGCGAAGAAGCCGAGCGGCACGACGATTCCAGGGTCCATAACGAGCCGTCCTCCAAGTAAAGAGAGCTGTCGTGCCTACTCCGCGCGTTCCGAGTACGATCGCGCCTTGTCCGAGAGCAGCTTCGTAGTGTAACGCTGGCTCTCGGAGATTCGCTCGACCGCGACGGCGAAGGGTAATAGCTCGTGGATCATGTGGGCTGCTCAGTTCCATCGACGGGAATGACGAATCGGATTTCGGTGCCCTGACCTTCGGCGCTCGCCGCATTGACAGCGCCCCCGTGCGCGAGCACCGTCTGGCGCGCGATCGCCAATCCGAGCCCGGTCCCACCCAGCTTCGACGTCACGTACGGCTCCCAGATGCGGGCGAGCTGCGCGGCGGGAATCCCGCAGCCTGTGTCGCGCACGGCGACCTCGACCGCGTCGCGCCCATCCAGCCGCGCCTTCGTGACGCGTACATCTACTTCGCCGCCTTCGCGGCAGGCTTCGACGGCGTTGATCAGGACGTTGGACAAGGCCCTGGCGAGCGCATCGTGATGCCCGCGCACCATTGGCAGCTCCTCTCCCATTTCCAATCGCAATGGTACGCGCTCCGCGACCATTGAACGCGCCGTATAGCGGGCGAGCTCCGCCATGTCGACATTGGCGGGAGGTCCTTCCGGAAGCCGCCCAAACTGCGAAAAGCTGCGCGCCATCTGCTCCAGCCGCGCGGACTCCACTTCCAGCACTTCCACCGGCTCGCGCAGCGAGTCCGGCGCATCGCGCTTGAGTCGCTCGACGGCGAACCGAATCGGCGTGAGCGGATTCTTGAGCTCGTGGGCGACCCGCCTGGCGGTCTCCCGGAACGCCTCAACGCGCTCCGCTTCGCGCTCCTGGGCCCGCGCGGTCTCGAGCTCCCGCGCCATCCGTCGCATCCTCCGCCGCAACGTGTCGAACTCGGGAGCCCCCCGCTTCTTCGGGGCGCCCTCCGGTAGCGGCTCGCCTCGTCCGATCAAATCGGTCCACCCGACCAGCTCGTTCAATGGACGGCTCATCTGGCGGCTAAGGTGGCCGGCGACCCGCGAGGCGAAGAGCGCGAGCAGTCCCGTTCCGACCAGCGCAAACAGAGCGATGACCGGCACCACCCGTTCGGCGAGAAATCGAAAGCGGCTCGCCTGAAGTAACGAGCTTCGCAGCTCCTGCTCGTGAGCGTCCAGCGCCGCCCGTTGCGCCGGAGTTAGCGGCGCCTGCCGGGCCTGTTCGAGAGCGGTACGACCGGACTCGGCCACCCGCTCCCACGCCCGAGTCCCACTCACCAGGGGAACCGCACGGCTGGCCGCGAGCGTCCCCCCCAGCATGACCACGCTTGCGGGAACGACGGCGAACAGAAGGAGATAGAGGAAGAGTCGAGTTCGGAAGCTGAGTCGCTTCACACCCACACCGTACGCCGGGTCGCGGGGGCAGTTTCACTCTGCAACACTGCCAATCTATGGCGCGTAGAGGGGAGGGGAACCCTGAACCACGGCGGCGCCAGGCGACGCTAGATTTACCTCGACGTCCGTTACGGCGTCTCCCTTGCATAGAAAGGCACTGGGGGGCCGCGGCGCGGAGATGACATGCAATTCTGGCTGGGGTTGCTGATTGGCGCGATGATCGGCGCCAGCGTCGGCCTGCTGGTGTTCGCGTGGCTTCACGCGAGTCGCCGGGCGGAAGACGCGGCGGAGCGAGGAGCATCGCGCGCGGGAGCGCCACGGCAATCACGGTGGCGCTCGGGTGACGTGCGCGTGCTCGAGCTGCCGCGGTCCGTCGCGATCACATCCAGCGACGCCGATGCCTTGCGCGCTGCCGCTGACGCCCTCGAAGCTCGCGGTGGAAACAGCGATGAAGCGACCAGACTTCGCGACATCGCCAATCGCTCCGCACTCCCGGAAGAGGCGCGTCCCGTTCGCCGCGGTTAGCATCTCGGCGCAATGAAGACGCACACGACCTATCTCACGTTCAATACGAAGCACCGTCAGGAGATCATCGACATCACCGATGACGTCGAGGCCTGCCGTGCCGCGGCGGGCATCCGCGAGGGCTTCGTCCTCGTCTCGGCCATGCACATCTCGGCGTCGGTGTTCGTCAACGACCACGAGTCGGGATTGTGGAAGGACATTCTCGACTGGCTCGAGCATCGCATCGCGCCGTGGGACCCCGAGCACTACCGCCACAATTCCGGGACCGGCGAGGACAATGCCGCCGCCCACCTTCGCTCCCTCACCGTCGGCCACGAGGTCATTGTCCCGGTCACGGATGGGAAGCTCGACTTCGGTCCCTGGCAGCGGGTGTTCTATGGGGAATGGGACGGGCAGCGAAAGAAGCGGGTGATCGTCAAGGCGATGGGTGACTGAAGGCCCTCGCCTCGTGCCCGCTCGTCAAGTACATTGAAGTGTCCCGATGGGCCGCGCCTTCGGCCGATCACTCGTGCGGGCAACCCGCCAGCGATCAGCCCGAGCCGCACCCGAAGTCGAACGACGTCTGCGCGATCGGTGTCCCCCACGATTCGTCTGGGTGAGCGGATCTGCGCATGCGTCGTCAGAACACCCTGATCTTGTTCGCTTCATTGAGCCCTTCCGCTCCGGGCACGGAAGGGTGAAGCGACGGGAGATCGTGCGCGGGGTCGCGCGCGGTCACACAGCCACACCAAAGACGACGACATGAAGCCACGACACCCCCGTCCCGCCACCCCCGTGCGTGCGGCGGCGACACCCATCCACCGCGGCCCGCAGGCACACACGATGTCCGCGGCCCCCATCCAGGCGACCTTCTCGCCCCACGCGCCTAACGCGGCGCTCCTCATCGACTTCGACAACGTCACGATGGGGATCCGGTCAGACCTCGGCAACGAGCTCCGCAACCTCCTGTCCTCGGACATCATCAAGGGGAAGGTTGCCGTGCAGCGTGCCTATGCCGATTGGCGTCGGTACCCGCAATACATCGTCCCGCTCGCCGAGTCGTCGATCGACATGATCATGGCGCCCGCGTACGGATCGTCGAAGAAGAACGCCACCGACATTCGCCTCGCCGTCGACGCGATGGAGCTCGTCTTCACCCGGCCCGAGATCGGCACGTACATCCTGCTCTCCGGCGACTCGGACTTCGCGTCGCTCGTGACGAAGCTGAAGGAGTACGGCAAGTACGTGATCGGCGTGGGCATTCGCGAGTCATCGAGCGATCTGCTGGTGATGAACTGCGACGAGTACTACAGCTACAACGCGCTGGCCGGTCTCGTGAAGTCGGGCGAGGAAGAGTTGGTCAAGAAGGACCCCTGGGAGCTGGTGACAGAGGCCATCCAGCGCATGAAGCGGAATGGCGATGTGATGCGCTCCGATCGGCTCAAGCAGGTCATGCAGGAGCTCGATTCGAACTTCGACGAGAAGACGCTCGGCCACTCCAAGTTCTCGCGGTTCACGCAGGAAGCCGCGGAGCGTGGCCTCCTCAAGATGACGAAGCTGGAGAACGGCCAGCTCGAGATCGACATTCCCGAGGGTGACGGGGTTCGTCCGGCCGCGCGAGCGACCGAAGGGGAGTCGCGTCCGCGCGAGGAACGGCCGCGCGGGCGAGGCCGGGAAGAGAGAGGGCGTGGCCGGCGTGGGGGGCGTGGTCGCGATCGCGAGCGCGAGCCGCGCACCGAGGAGCCGCGCGTCGAAACGCCGGCTGTTGCCGCCGCGGCAACGACCGAGGCGGTGGCGCCAGCGCCCGCCGTCGAGGAGCGACGCCCCGAAGCCGTGGATACCGCGCGTGATGGGATCGGCACCGGGGGCGAGCGCCTCACGAGGGACGAGGCGTTCGATCTCGTTCGCCGGGCGGTGGACATTCTCACCGGTGGCGCGGATACGCCGGTGCTCGCCAGCGACGTGCGTCGCAAGGCCCGTGATCTTCTCGGCCGCGACAGCGAGTCGCTCAACGAGCGCATGTTCGTACGCGTCCTGCGCGACGCGCACGACGCCAACGTCGTCGATCTTCGGAAGCGCGGCGATGACTGGGAGTTGGCGCCGGCAGCTGACGTCGCGCCGATTGCCGATCAGCTGCAGGCCGCGGTTCCCGTCCCGTCGCAGAGTCAGGCGGGCCGGTCGGCGGCGACTGCCGCGTCATTCCGTCGCGGGATGCGCTCACGTGGCGGACGCACCAGTGGTGCGATGGAGCTGCCACCCGAGCTGCTTTCGCTCGGCGTCGTCGACTTCGGAGTGCCCGCGGTGCCTGACGAGCCGCTCGACCGCGAGCCCGGAGCAGAGCTCGGCGGTCCGCCGGAGAGCATTGTTCCCGACGCACGGGCGAAAGAGCCGGTGCAGAAGCGGAGTCGTGCGCCGCGCACCCGCAAGACCGCGAAGAAGGGTAAGCCCGAAGCGCCCGAGACCGCGGCTGGAGCGGGCACGGCCGCGGCAAAGGCGAAACGACGCCGTCCACCACGCGGCCGGGCGAAGAAGCCGGCCGCGAGCGGAGGCGAGGGGTGATCCGAGACGCCGCGCCCACCGCGCGGCGTTCTCGTATCGGCGAGGCGCTGCCGGCGTCGTTCTTCGACCGCGAGACGGAGATCGTCTCTCGCGAGCTGCTTGGTACCGTGTTGTGGTGTCGATCGCCGGAAGGGGTCGCCGCGGGACGCATCGTAGAGACGGAGGCGTACCTGGGGGAGCATGATCCCGCCTGCCACGCCGCCGGACCCGGGCTCACCGAGCGAACTCGGCCGCTCTACGGAGCCCCCGGCATTGCCTACGTCTACTTCATCTACGGCGTACACTGGTGCTTCAACGCGGTCACGCGCGAGCACGGTCAGCCCAGCGCGGTCCTGGTTCGCGCGCTCGAGCCACTCGAAGGCGTACCGCTGATGCGAGCGCGCCGGCCCGCGGCGAAAGCCGACCGCGACCTAACGAACGGACCGGGAAAGCTCTGCGCGGCGCTGGGCATCGGACCGCAGCACAACGGCGTTCCACTTCAAAGCCCACCGCTGATGATCACCCGCGGGATTACGTACCCGGACGACGTGATCGTCACCGGTCCGCGCATTGGCATCACGAAAGCGGCGGACTGGCCCCTTCGATGGCATGTCGCAAACTCACCCTACGTCTCGGTGAAGCCCCGAGGCAAACGGGGCTCGTAATGCAAGGCGCCCCGAGTCGGTATCTCGACACGGGGCGCCCTGACTCCTGATCCCTGACCCCTACGTCAGTCCGGCCGATCGATCGAGGTGCCGACGTTCCAGCGAATGCCGCCCTCGAGGTGGTATACCGGTCTCGAGTTCAGCATGAACCGCGCTTGCGCCGGCATCACCGCCGCCTGCCCGAAAGCCGAGAATCGCAGATACTGAAGCTGCACACCGGCCATTACGATGAACGCCGCACGGTCCTTCGTGTCCATGGCGCGACGCGCGACGAGCGTCTCCTGGTCCGCCGACGTGAAGGGATCCACTGGCGAGACGTTCTGAATGAAGTTGAGCGCGAGTCCTACGCCACCGTACGGACGCAGCGTCCCGATGTTGAACGGGAAGGCGAGACCGGCGAGCGTCACACGGCGCATGTTCTCCATGCGGATGGTGTGCGGCCCGTATGCCTGCGTGAAGACCACCGTCTCCTCGTTGAAGAACGCCTGGTCGTAGGAGGCGTAGAGGCCCCCGCGCGACCGCGTGATCAGCCATTCGACGCCCAGCGATGGGGCGACGGCGTTCTTGACGCGATCGGTGGAGAAGGACGTAAAGCCGCCCTTGGCGCCCCAGAACCACGCGTTCTTGAAGAGGCGTCCTTCCTGCGCCATCGCGACCGACGGAAGAACCGTCGCGAGCGCGAGGCCGAGGGACAGCCAGCGGACCGTACGCATTGTGAGACCTCGTTCGGAAGGATGTCCTGCGCGGATACGTCAGCGCCGGCCGACGGATCCTCCGCCGGAGAGCAGCGCGTTGAAGAGCATTCTGAACGTGCCGTACGACTGACCTCGATACTGCGGCCGAAATCCGAACATCACGACGCGGCCTCGTCCGACTGACGCCTCGATCGCGGCGGCTTGCCCTGCGATCGACGTCGCGCCATCGAGGTACCCGCTCAGCAGAATGTCATCACCACGGGCTGGATACCGGGCGATCACCCGAACGGGCGAGCTCGAGGAAACGTCGAACGTCACCGAGTTCGTGAAGTACACCGCGGCCGTGTCCGGCATGCCGAACCCAACCGGGTGCGTCGCGTCCACCAGCACGCGAAGAATCGATCCCGGCGCGTACAGCTCGTGCGCCGTGTTGTCGAGCGTGTCTCCCGACGGCTCCTCCCAATCGTCCCGGCGCGGCGGCACTTTCACAAGCCGCACATCCACGCCGAGCTCGGCGGTTGCCAGCTCGGAAGCGCGATCCAGCAGCACAAGCGTGCCACCGGCGTTCACGAACGCCTTCAACGCCTCGATTCCTTCACGACCAAGTCCGCCTGAATACGCTGGGGGAACGACTGAGTCCGGCATCCCCCGCCGCAAGTCACGCAGACTCATGTCTGTGACGAGGATGGCGTCCATTCGGTCACGGAGACCGCCCACCCGGACCGCCGAGTCCGTCAGGGAGGAGTAGGGGATTTCGAACTGCTCGAGCACCCAGCGGGTCCACCCCTCGTCGATGTTGGCGGTCCAGGGCCTGTAAAGCCCGATTCGGGGGGTTCGGTTAACCTGGTAGCTCCCGCCCGACCCAGCGACCTCGACTGGCCTGGCGCGCCGGAGAGAGCTGATGATTTGCCGGAAGCAGGCGGTGTTCGACACGTGCATCAGCACGCGGCTCAGCTTCACGTCAGGGCCGCACGACTCGGCGCCCACGACTCCAACGGTGCGCGCGCGCGGAGCGATGTACGAAACGGCTTCCGCGGGCACGACGCTCACGCCCATCTGCATGGGAAGCGTCCACCCCGCGACATTGTACGGCCGCTCGATTGGCCCGCCTGGCCGCTGCTCGAGTCTGGGGAATCGCTGCGCCTCGAGCAGGTCGAGCGCATGCGCCCGATACGGCTGGTCGAGCCGCACGACGTAGGAACGGCCCATCGATCGTCCGTCGGCCGTCACGTCATCGGCGGAGTCGACCTCGACGCCGCCGAGAGTGAGCACCTCCACCAAACGGCGTACGGCCGACGGATCGCGTTGGCTCGAGGGAATGACGAACGCCTTCGGCGATCCGCTTTTCCCCAGCGCCACTTGACGGCGGCCGAGCCTAACGAAATTCGCGACGTACTGCGACCGCTGCTGCGAGAGCATCCTGACGAGCGCCTCGGCGGCGATGAGCTCGTAGTCGACAATGTCACGAAGGCGCCACGTGCCTCCCGGCCAGGGGTTCGGGAAGTTCATGCGGCGCTCGTATTTCGGCAGCCCGCGCGAATGTCCGGCGAGCGTCGCCGTGTCCTGCACGATCGGCGTGGCGATCCGCACGCTTGCCGCCTCGGTGAGGACGCCGATCATGTTGTGTCGCGTGGGCGTCGATCGTGCGCCCCCGTGCCACCACAGATCGTAGATCGCCTGGTCGCCCACCCCCGTCTTTCCCCGCTCCTCCAGCGCCAGCGCCATCTCGGCGCCGATGTGCGCGATGCCGCGGACGATCAGCGGGTCGACGTGAGGGTTGATCGGATCGACGAAGGGCGGCACGAACAGCCGCATCCCCTCATCTCCCATCTGATGCACGTCGTAGAACACCTCGGGAAACCACTGGCGATAGAGCAGATCGGTGATGAGACGCGTTTCGCCCTGCGTCACCATGTACCAGTCGCGATTGTTGTCGTGGCCCACGTACGGGTGATACAGCCATGGAATCGGGCCACCCTCCCAGCGAGTGCCAAGGTTGCGCCGATACCACTCGACGATCATTTGCTCCCCGTCGGGATTTGCCGAGGGAATGAGGAGGACGACGACCTCATTGAGCGCATTCCGGAGCGTGTCGACCGTCACCAGTCGATACGCCAGCTCCATCGCCATTTGCGCTGAGGCGATTTCCGTCGAGTGGATGTTGCACTGGATCACGACGACGGCAGGCTGGGACGCCAGCAGGGTACGCTCTTCCTGGGCGCTGAGCGACCGAGGATCGGCGAGCTTCCGCTGCGCCGCTCTGATCGACTCGATCTTGCGCATGTTCGCTGCGGAGGTAATCGTCGCCACGATGAGCGGGCGTCCCTGAGTGCTGGGCCCGAGCGTATCGAGCTCGAGCTCGGGGGACGCGGCGGCCAGCGTCGTGAAGTAGCTGACGATTTGGCCCCAGTCAGCGAGCTGCCGGTCCGCACCGACCTCGAAACCGAGATGTTCGCGTGGCGAGGGAACCTGCGGGGCAGCGTCTCGAGGAGCGAGCAGCGTCAGCGAGACCGCGACGAGAAGCGGCAGGATCGAATGAGTCGTCATAGGAGCGAAGTGCGCGCGGGGTGAGAGCCGGTCACAGCGTGCGCGAAGGTAACCCTGAGAGCGAGGCGCTCGCTACAACGAGCGCGATGGAGCGAGCGGGTGGAAACACCGACATATCCACCGCACAACGATCACTTTCGCACGCCGGTGCACGGCACCGTCTTTGGCCAGCGTACGGCGGTCGTTCACCGCTTGCATGCGGGCGATCGCCTCATCCTCGTTCCCGACCCACCGGGCACCGACGATCCGTGGGTCTGGGTCCACGCGCCCGGCGGCGATGTGATCGGACACCTCCCACCCGACATTTCCCGCTGGCTCGTCCCGTGGATGCTCGAGGGCGGCCGCTGCAGCGCGTACGTCGACCGCGTGCACGGCGACGATGTGGAGAGCTGGCGGCGGCTCGTCATCGAGGTGAAGTGCAAAGTCTGAATGCGGAATGCGGAATGCGGAATGGTGTACGGGTCTTACACCATTCCGCATTCCGCATTCCGCATTCACTTCAGCAGCCCGACCTTCCTTCCCACTTTCTTGAAGCTCCCCACCGCGAAGTCGAGATCCTCTCGCGTGTGGCCTGCGCTCACCTGGCAGCGAATGCGTGCGTGTCCTTGCGGCACCACCGGATAGCCGAAGCCCGTCACGAAGATCCCCTCGTCGAGCATCATGTCGCTGATCTGAATCGCGAGCGACGTTTCACCAACGATGATCGGCACGATCGGCGTGTCACCCTCGAGCGGTGTGAATCCGGCATCGGTGATCGCCGAGCGGAAGTAACGGGTGTTCTCGTGCAGACGCGTCACGCGCTCGGGGTGTGTCTCGATGAACCGGACTGCCGCGAGGGAGCTGGCGGCGACCGTCGGCGGCAGTGCGTTGGAGAAGAGCTGCGGGCGGGAGCGTTGGGTGAGATAGTCCGTGAGCGCGGCAGATCCGGCCGTGAAGCCACCCGCCGCACCGCCTAACGCCTTGCCCAGCGTGGACGTGATGATGTCGACCTCTCCAAACACCCCATGGTGCTCGGCGGTTCCGCGCCCGGTCTTGCCGAGCACGCCGGAGGCGTGGGAGTCGTCCATCGCGACGATGGCGTCCTGTTCCCGGGCGATCTCGAGGATCTCCGGCAGGCGCGCGACGTCGCCTTCCATGGAGAAGACGCCATCCGTCCAAATGAGCCTGCGTCGTGCTCCCCGGTTCGCGGCGAGCTTGGTGCGCAGGTCGTCCATGTCGGAGTGCTTGTAGACCGCCGTCGTGCACTTGGTGATCGCCTTGGCGAGACGAATCGAGTCGATGATCGACGCGTGGTTGAGCGCGTCGGAGATGACGAAGTCGCCTTCCTCGACGATCGTTGCCGTGAGCCCCTCGTTCGCGTTCCAGCACGACACGTAGCTCATCGACGACTCGGTACCGACGAAGCGCGCAAGCGCCTGCTCGAGCTGTCGGTGAATCGTGAACGTGCCGCAGATGAACCGCACGCTCCCGGTGCCCGCACCATACTTGTCCAGCGCCTCATGTCCCGCATCGATGACCGGGGGCTCGTCCGCACAGCCCAAGGTAGTTGTTCGACGACAGGATGAGCACGTCACCGCGCCCTTCCATCTGCACGTGCGCGGACTGCGGCGAGTCGATGTAGTTGAGGCGTTTGTAGACGCGGTCGTCGCGAAGCTGCTCGAAGCGCGCTGGCGAGCTCCGTGTTGAAGCGACTGTTCAGGCTCATGAGAGAAGAATGCGGATTGCGGAATGCGGAATGGATGTTTGGCTGCCGTAAACGTACGAGGGGTCTTACGAGCAATCCGCAATCCGCATTCCGCATTCTTCCTGATTCAGCTCACCTCGAAGATCACCTTCCCCGCCTCTCCACTCCTGATGGCGCCGATCGCCTCGTCGGCCGCCTCGAGGGGAAAGCGGTGTGTGATCACAGGTGTCGGGTCGAACTCGCCGGAACGGAGAAAGCGCGTCATCTGGTGCCAGGTGTCGTACATGCGACGCCCGACCACACCATAGATCGTGATGCCCTTGAAGATCACCTCGGTCGCGAAGTTGACCTCCATGGGCTTGGCCGGAATCCCAAGCATCTGCACGCGGCCGCCGACCCGTACCAGCGCGAACGCCTGGTGGATCGCCGACGGAACGCCCGACATTTCCAGGACCACATCCACGCCGAGCCCGGCGGTGTGCCGTTTCACGACCGGCTCTGCTTCGTGCGGCTTCACCGTATCGTCGGCGCCCATGCGCCGCGCCAGCGCGAGACGCGTGTCGTTCACATCGCTGGCGATGATCCGTGACGCGCCTGCCGCATTGCAGATCCCAATGGCGAACAGGCCAATCGGTCCGCATCCCGTCACCAGCACCGTCGCGCCAGGAATGTCGGCGGTGAGCGCGGTGTGAAACGCGTTGCCCATGGGGTCGTGGATGCCGCCCACCTCGAACGACACGTTGTCATCGAGGTGCCACACGTTCACCGCCGGCATCGCGATGTACTCGGCGAAGCATCCATCGCGGTCGACGCCGATGATGCGCGTATGCGGGCATACGTGGGCGTTTCCCGTGCGGCAGAGAAGACAGCGACCGTCGACAATGTGTCCTTCTGCGGTCACACGGTCGCCCTCGCGTACATCGCGCACCAATGAGCCGACGGCCACCACCTCGCCGGCGAACTCGTGGCCGACGACGATGGGCGGCTTCACGCGGCCTCGCGCCCAGTCATCCCATTCGTAGATGTGAACGTCGGTGCCGCACACGCCCGCCCGGCGTACGCGGATGAGCACTTCGTCGTCGCGGATGTTCGGCTCCGGAACGTTCTTGAGCTTGAAGCCGGGACCCGCGGTCTCCTTGACGAGTGCCTTCACGCGCGACAGCTCCTGCGTCGAGTCGATGGACATGGCCGCAGGGGGCGCGGCGAGCGCGTGAAAGCTCGCACGGCCGGGGCCAGGCCGCTAGATGACGGCAAAGATGACGGAGTTCAGAATACAGAGTGGAGAATTCAGATTGCATAAAGGTGCTCGAGGTGCTCAAGGGAAACCGCAGTTCCCTCGAGCACCTCGAGCACCTCTCAATCCGCTGGAACGAGCGGCTCGATCCGCTCGGCGCTCAAGGAAGGACGCCCACTCCGCGCCACCGGCTCGATTCGCACCGCGCATACCTTGAACTCGGGAATGTGGGCGTAGGGGTCGAGCGCCGGGTTCGTCAGCAGATTCGCCGCCGCCTCACGATAGTGCATGGGGATGAATACCTGATGGCGCGCCACGCGTGGTGAAAGGCGCACCGCGATCTCGATGCTGTTCCTCCGCGACGTGATCCGCACCGCGTCGCCGTCTCGTACACCCATGTCGGCCGCATCGGCGGGCGAGAGCTCCACCGTGGGGACCGGCTCGCGTGAGTCCAGGCCGAGCGAGCGGCGCGTCATCGTGCCGGTGTGCCAGTGGTAGAGCTGACGTCCGGTGTTCATCCAGAACGGGAATTCGTCGTCCGGTAGCTCCGCGGGCGGCAGAAACTCCACCGGTACCAGCGTCGCCCGTCCGTCGGCAGTCGGGAAGCGATCGCCGAACAGGAACGCCGTCCCCGGATGCGTCGCGTGGTCCACCGGATACTGAAGTCCGCCGGTCTCCTCGAGCCGCGCGTGCGTGATCCCTCGCCACGACGGCGTGACGCTCGCGATCTCGACCATCACTTCGGCGGCCGTCCTGAACGGCGTGGGAAGACCGATGCGGTTGGACAGGTCGACCAGGGTGTCGAGATCACCTCGCGCCGAGCCGGGGGCGGGGACTGCCTGACGAGCCAGCTGCACACGCCGCTCGGTGTTCACGTACGTTCCATCCTTCTCGGCGAACGACGCGCCGGGAAGAACGACGTCCGCGTAGCGGGCCGTTTCGGTCAGAAAGAGATCGTGCACCGCCAGAAACTCGAGACCGAGAAACCACTCCTCCGCGTGCGCGACATCCGGGTCCGAGATGATGGGGTTCTCGCCCATGATGTACATGCCGCGCACGGGGCTTCCCTTGGCGACGGTCTGCGTGACCTTGAGGCCGGGCGTGAGGGAAAGCCGCTCGTCCGGCACGCCCCACGCCTGCGCAAAGCGATGGCGAATCGCGGGGTCGGTCACCGGCTGATAGTCCGTGTACACCATGGGAATCGCACCGACGTCACTCGCTCCCTGCACGTTGTTCTGCCCGCGGATCGGGAGCATCGCCGCGCCCCATCGTCCGATCATCCCCGTGGCGAGGATGAGGTTGAGCAGGGAAGCGACGATGTCCGTTCCCGTCCTGTGCTGGGTGAGCCCCATCGCCCACAGCGTCGATGATCTCGGACCCCGTGCGTAGAGCTCCGCCGCACGGCGAATGAGCTCGGCCGGCACCCCGGAGATCGTCTCCGCGCGCTCCGGCGTATACGGCGCTATCGCCCGCGCCACCTCATCGAAGCCATGGGTCCGCTCACGGATGAAGCTGGTGTCGTGCAGATCCGTGGTGATGACGTGGTGCAGCATCGCGTTGAGGAGCGCGACGTCGGTGCCGGGAAGCATTTGCAGATGAATGTCCGCGCGCTGCGCGAGCTCAATGCGGCGGGGATCGGCGACGATGAGCTTTGCTCCACGCCGCTGCGCGCGCTTGAGTGCGGCACCAAACACCGGGTGTGACTCGGTGGTGTTGGCGCCGAGCAAGAAGATTACGTCGGACTCGCACTCCACCTCGCGCATCGACCCCGAAGCCGCGCTGGTGTTCATCGCCCGCTGCATCGCGCTCACCGACGACGAATGGCACAGGCGCGTGCAATGGTCGACGTTGTTGGTGCCAATGCCCGCCCTGAACAGGCGTTGGAGAACGTAATTCTCCTCGTTGGAGCACTTGGCGGAGGAGAACACTGCCAGAGAATCCGGACCATGGCTGTCACGAAGCCGCGTGAGCTCCTGGGCGACAATCTCCATCGCCTCATCCCACGTGCCCTCGCGGAAGGGCTCGTACCAGTCGGCCGGCGTGGCCACGCGATCGCGCGGGTCACCCAGCGGGCTGTCGAGGGTGGGAAGACGACGCAGAGGATTGATCTTGGGACGCGACTTGTGCGTGTTGGATTCGCCTTCAATGTCGCGCCAGGGCCCCCCGCGTCGCCCCCACCGCTTCCCATTGCTCGCGTCCCCCTCGAAGCGCCAGCGACCATCCCGTTTCACCCAGCCCTTCCGAATCAATGGTGTCGTGAGGCGATCGCGATGCATGACGAAGTCGGTGCCGAAGCGACCCTTTACACACGTCGAGCCCATGTTCGGCGTCGCCTCCTCGATCCACGGGCTGTTGACGCGAACGACATCGGTGCCGCGAACCTCGAGATCGAGCTGGCAGCCAACGCCGCAGTATGGGCACACGCTCCGCACCGTCGTCGCGGGCTTCTGCATCGCGTCGCGCGCGAACTTCGCCAGCGGCAGTACGTCGTGGATGGCCCCGGTGGGACAGACGCGAACGCACTCACCACACCACGTGCATCCCGCGTGCTCGGGATTCCCATCCGCCCCGACGATGATCTCGGCGTGATCGCCTCGATAGGCGACGTCGAGCACGCCCACGACCTGAATGTCCGCGCACGCGCGCACGCATCGCGTGCAGAGAATGCAGGTGGACATGTCGTGCTGGATCATCGGGTCGCCCGCCCGATCATCGCCCGCGCGGAGCGGGAGCCCGGAGCGATTCTCCAGGCTCACGCCGTAGCGCCGTACCATCCGTTCGAACTCGTTCGGCGTGGCACTCTCGTCGATGTGCTCAGCCGGATACCGCTCGAGAAGCATGCCGAGCACCGCGCGCCGATTCTCGACGGCCGCGTGCGACTCGGTCGTCACCTTCATTCCATCGACGGCAGCCGCGGCGCAGGCTGCCACGAGCTTCGGCGCCTCCCTCCACCGACACGAGGCACACGCGACAGTTGCCCACGATCGGGAGCTTCGGATACCAGCATAACGTCGGCACATCGATGCCGAGTTGTCGCGCCGCATCCAGGATCGTCGCGCCGTCGCGGACGGTGACGTCGGTGCCGTTGACGGAAAGAGTTGGCATGCGGGGTTCGGGAGGAGTTCGGGCGAGCGGCCTTCCTTATATATAGGGCGCGCCCCCCTTCGTTCAACCGTGTCCGCAACGTGACCCTTGAACGGTCGGCACAGTCATTCTGACGACTGCACGCCCATAGGCCAGATCAGTGTCCGATACTCCCGCTCGCCCCGCGAGCGTCGTCACCTCGCGCATAACGCTATCGGTGACGTGCCCGCGATGCGGCGCGTCGCTTTCCGCTTCGCTCACGCTTTGCGCGAAGTGTGGAGCCGCATTGTCCGAGGCGCCCGCCGGCGAGACGGCATATACGGGTGATCAGACGGAAAAGCTCCGGGCGCGCCTTCAGGAGTCCATCGGCGAAGCCTTCGAGCTGATGGAGCTGCTCGGTCGCGGCGGGATGGGCATCGTCTTCCGCGCGCGTGAGCGCGCACTGGACCGCGAAGTCGCGCTCAAGGTGCTCGCGCTCGATCCCGTGTTCGCCCCCGAGGCCTACGGGCGATTCGAGCGCGAAGCGAAGCTCGCGGCGAAGCTCGACCATCCCAACATTGTTCCGATCTTCGCCGTCGGTCACGGCAACTCGGTCGCGTATTACACCATGCGCCTCGTGCGCGGCGGCACGCTCGAGAGCATCGTGGCCAGCAAGAAGGCGCTCGAGTTCGATTACTGCGTGCGCGTCCTGCGCGACGTCGCAGCCGCGCTCGATCACGCCCACCGCCAAGGCGTCGTGCACCGCGATATCAAGCCGGCGAACATTCTGCTGGGTGAATCGGGTCACGCGATGGTCGCGGATTTCGGTATCGCGAAGGCGCTGGGCAACACGACCGGTAACGTAACGGGTACAGGCATCATCGGATCGCCCGCGTACATGTCGCCCGAACAGTGGCGAGGTGAAGAGCTCGATGGGCGAGCCGATCAATACGCGTTGGCCGTTGTCGCGTACGAGATGCTCTCCGGTGTGCGTCCGTTCGAGACCGCGCGTGTCGAAGATCTGCTGACGCTCCACCTCTCGGCGGAGATGCCCGACATCACCGCGATCCGTCAGGCATTGCCAGCGAGCGCTGACGCCGCATTGCGTCGTGCCATGTCGAAGCTGTCGTCGGAGCGGTTCTCCACCGTGACCGGATTCGTCGAGGCGTTGGCAGGACGGCGACCCGCCGGCCCGTCACCCAACACCGCCCGTGGCCCTCGTTATGAGCCTCGGCGAAAGCGCCGAGGATTTCCCTGGAAGGCGACGGTCGCCGTCGCGGCGCTGGCGGCAGTCGTGTACGGCGTTCCGCCCGTGCGCGCGCAAGCGCTGGAGTTCTGGGGCGGGCTCGTCCACGCCGCCGGACTGGCTCGCGATCAAGCGCAGCACCTCGCCACGTCAGGTGCCGCGGCGCAGTCACCCGGTCCCGTCCCTTCGACGCGGGACCCGCTCGTCGCGAGCGACACCATCGTGCCCGCCGATACGACGCAGCCGACCGACTCGACGCTGGCCGCTCCATTGGACCTCGAGCGCGCGCCGCTCGTGCTCGAGGATACGCTCGTCAGATCGCCAGTGGGGCCAGCACCCTTTCGCATGACAGGCGCACGCCATGGCTGGATCAAGGTCACCGTCGCCGGCGGAACAGCGCCGATCATCATCAACGGTCGCTCCTACGGCTCGGCGCCGCAGATCATTCGCGTCGACAAGGGAGCGCACATCGTGACCGTGCGCGGCGCGGGCGACATGTTCATGCCCTTCCAGCATGATGTCCAGGTGAGCGAAGGCGACACCGTCGTTGCGGCGTTCGAGGTACCTGCGCGTCGGGTGGCGCCAGTGCAGCAGCCGCAAGGTGATACGACGACGGCGGCACCGACGCCCGCAGCCGACAGCACTCCGCCGCCCGCCGCGTCGAGCTCGTCAGGCGCTCGTCAGTAGCCTGGCGATTCGCTCCGCAGCCCAGTCGCCGCTGACGACGGCTCCCTCGACGAGGGGCATGGTGAGGTAGTCTCCGGCCAGCGCGACCGGCAATTGCAGCGACTCCACGAGCTGCCTGCCGATCGCCCGATGCGCGAGGAACCCAGGGCGCGCCAGCGGCGTCCCTTCATTGAAACGAAATACTCGCGCACGCTCGATGGCCCCGCGCGTATCCGGGACCAGCCGCTCGATCTCCGGCATCATGGCGGCGACGATCTCGGCCGCCGGGTGACTCGCGAGTCGATCGACGGCATTCGGGGTCGGCCACGCGAGGACGATTCCGTCGGACCGGTCCTGGGTAGTCCACCGTCCCGCGGGGAGTGCGCACGCACTCACCATCGCTGACTCCGTCGGGTCGGCCAGCACGCCGAACGTTTCTGCGTGCATGGACCGGTTGAGCGCGAGCATCACGGTCCACGTCGGTCGTGTAACAATCGAGGCGAGCCAGCTCACCAATGGATGCGACTCGCCGACGACAGGGCCAAGCAGTCCGTGGGCAATGAAGGCGCTGGTGGCGATGACGACTGCGTCCGCCCGCCACTCACGGTGTGTGGCATCGCGAACGACGACGCCTGATGGCGTGACCTGAATCACGTCGACGTGTGTGTTGAGCTCCAGTCGCACACCGGCGGCGACCGTCGCGAGCGCGCCCGACCATCCCTCGTGGCTCGCGAGCAGCGACGCATCGCTGCCGTATCTGCCGAGAGTCAAAAAAAACGCCAGACTCGTTTCGCTGCCGCGCGCGCCATAGAACGCGTTGAGCGGTGGCTCGACGAGAACGTTCGCGGCGCGTTCACTGATCGTCTGCGTGACGAAGGCGCGAGCCGAAACGCGATCGAGCTCTTCCAGTCCGTCGCTGTCGTCCGCGCGCAACGCGCCGGCATGGCGCGCGAGCAACGGCAGCAGGGTCGTACCGAGCTTCAGTTTGTCTCCGGCTCCCAATCCGCCGAAGCGCAGCATCGAAGCGATCGACCCGAAACGAATGGGAAGCCGCTTGCCGTCCCGCACGAAGATGTCGCGTGCGTTCGTTGGATGGAGGCGCGCGGTGGCGAGCAGTCTCATCGTGCGCGTGAACGTCAATGCGATGAGCTGTGCGCCGGTGTCGATGGCACCTTCGCTCCGCGCATCACTGCGCGCTCGCCCGCCGAGCACGGCGTGTCGCTCGAGGAGCGTGACCGCATGTCCTCGTGCGTGAAGCGCGACGGCCGCGGCGACGCCGCTGAAGCCCCCGCCGATCACCAGCACGTGCGCCGATGCGCGTGCATCGTTCATTCGTCGCGACTCGCTCGCATGATGGTTGACATGCTGTAAAAAACCATCCTCGCGCTATTGCGTGGGTCTGATGCCATTTCTATATTCGCGCCGGCAGACGATATCCGCACGCGATGCGCGTCGCGCCAGCATCCTTGCTGCGTCGGCGACGAGAGTTCCCAGTGCGAGCACGAGGGTGTTGAGTGCCGCAGACAAGACGCGAATTCATCACGCAAGCCGCGGCCGCAAGCGCGGCGATTGGAATCGCCGGATGCGCGCCGGCCACCGTCCCTCCCCCTGCTCCCGCGCCGTCGACCGCTACTGCCACTGGCGATCCGACCTTCAAGGACCTGGCCATGCTGGCGCTCGATGCGGCGAAGTCGGCCGGAGCGAGCTATGCCGACGTCCGCATCAGCCGGAATCGGAATCAGGCCATCTTCACGCGCGAGCAACGCGTTCAGAATCTCGTCGATAACGAGACCTTCGGCTTCGGCGTGCGCGTGCTGGTCGGCGGCGCATGGGGATTCGCCGCCAGTCGTGATCTGACGCGGGAAGAGGTCGCCCGCGTGGCGCGGCAGGCGGTCACGCAAGCGCGCGCGAATCGAACCACGATGGTGCGCCCGGTCACGCTCGCACCGGTCACGCCGACGCCGGACGGATCGTGGCGCAGCCCCGCGCGACTCGACCCGTTCGACGTGCCCATCGAAGACAAGGCCGCGCTCCTGCTCGCGGCGAACGCGGCCGCGCTCGGGGTCCAGGGCGCGCGATTCGTCAACTCGCAGATGTTCTTCCTGCGCGAAGAGAAAACGCTGGCGACCACCGACGGAACCTACGTCGTGCAGACGATCTTTCGAGCGCAACCCTCGCTGACCGTCACCGCGGTCGCGTCCGGCGATTTCCAGACGCGCCAGTCGAATGATGTGCAGCCGATGGGAAAGGGCTACGAGCACGTGCTCGACGCGAAGCTCGTCGAGAACGCCCCACGCTGGGCCGAAGAGGCAGTCCGCAAGCTCTCGGCGAAGCCGGTCGAGGTCGGTCGGTACGATCTCATTCTCCATCCGTCCCACCTCTGGCTCACGATTCACGAATCCATCGCGCACCCCACCGAGCTCGATCGCGCCATGGGCTACGAGGCGAACTACGCCGGCACATCGTTCGTTGCCCCGCCCGACAAGATGCTCGGCAGCCTCAAGTACGGCCCCGAGTTCATGAACGTGCAGGGCGACCGGTCGCAGCCGGGCTCGCTTTCGGCAGTCGGCTGGGACGATGAAGGTGTTCGACCGGAAGAGTTCCTGATCATCAAGAACGGCGTCTTCAACGATTATCAGACCACCCGCGAGCAGGCGCCCTGGCTCGAGTGGTGGTACACGCGGCAGAATCGCGAGACACGCTCGCATGGGTGCTCGTACGCGCAATCGTGGGCGGACGTCCAGTTCCAGCGTATGCCGAACGTCTCGCTCCTTCCCGGCGAGCAGAATCACTCCTGGGACGATCTGATTGCCGCCACCGATCGCGGCATCGCCATTGTCGGTGAAGGCTCGTTCTCGATCGATCAGCAGCGATACAACGCGCAGTTCGGTGGTCAGGTCTTCTACGAGATTCGCGGGGGAAAGATCGTCGGCATGCTGAAAGACGTCGCGTACCAGCTCCGCACGCCGGAGTTCTGGAACTCCATGGACATGATCGGAGGCCGCGACAGCTACATGCTCGGCGGCGCCTTCAACGACGGCAAGGGTCAGCCCAGCCAGTCGAACGCCGTGAGTCACGGCTGCGTGCCGGCTCGGTTCAAGAACGTCAACGTCATCAACACGGGGAGACAAGCGTGAGCGCTCCCCGTTCACTCCTCGAGCCGGCGCGCTACCTCAGTCGCGCCGAGGCGGAAGCGTTGGCGAAGCGAGCGCTTGCGCTCGCCACTGCGGATGCGACGCGAGTCACGTTGCAGAGCGGAAGTCGCGGCAACACGCGCTTCGCGGTCAACCAGATCTCGACCGGCGGCGACGACTTCAACACGACGGTCACGGTGCGCAGCCTGTTCGGAAAGCGCAGTGCGAACGTCACCACGAACAAGCTCGACGACGCCGGGCTCCGTTATGCCGTCGAGACTTCGGAGCGGCTCGCGAAGCTCGCGCCGGAAGATCCGGAGGAGATGGGCGAGCTCGAGCCACAACAGTACGCGGACTCGCGCTCCTGGAGCGATACGACCGCCTCGCTCGATCCCGTTGCCCGTGCCGATGCCGTTCGCGCCATCACACAGGCGACGCGCGACGCGGGATTGCATGGTACCGGCTACCTCGAAACGAACGCCGGCTCGTTCGCCGTCGCGAACTCGAAGGGACTGTTCGCGTACGCCCGTGGCACCGGGGCCGCGCTCACAACGACGGTGCGCACTCCTGACGGCAATGGCTCTGGTTGGGCCGGCGCTGCACATCACGACTGGTCGCGCCTCCGTCCCGCCGAGCTCGGCGCGCGCGCCATCGAGAAAGCCCGCCGCTCGGCGTCCGCCGTCGCGATTGAGCCGGGCCGCTACACCGTCGTGCTCGAGCCCACCGCGGTTGGCAATCTCGTGCAGAACATGGGCTTCGCCCTCAACGCACGAAACGCGGACGAGGGACGCTCCTTCTTCTCGAAGCAGGGCGGCGGCAACAAGATCGGAATGAAGATCGTCGACGAGCGTGTGACGATCGTGTCCGACCCTCTCGATCCGGAGGCGCCGGCGAACACGTTCAGTAACGAGGGAATTCCGACGGCGCGCACGGTGTGGATCGAGAACGGTGTGGTCCGCAACCTCGCATACGATCGGTTCTGGGCGCAGAAGAGTGGGAAGCAGCCTATTCCATTCGTGGCATCGCTCTCGATGAGCGGCGGCACGGCGACGATCGAGGAGCTGATCGCGTCCACGCAGCGCGGAATTCTCGTGACCCGCTTCTGGTACATCCGCCAGGTGGATCCGCGCGTACTGCTCGTCACCGGTCTCACGCGCGACGGCACCTTCCTCATCGAGAACGGCAAGATCACGAACGCTGTGAAGAATCTGCGCTTCAACGAGTCGCCGATCTTCATGCTGAACAACGTCGAAGCCATGGGACGCCCTGTGCGCGTGAGCGCGTCGGAGAGCGGCAGCCCGGGCGTCGCGGTGGTTGTCCCGCCCCTCAAAGTGCGCGACTTCAACTTCACCAGCCTCAGTGACGCGGTGTAAATGACTGACCGCCGAGACTTCCTCAAGCACGGCTCGCTCGCCGCGGCAGCGCTCTGGACTGGCGCCTGTGCGAGCGGTGGCCCGGCAACCGTGCCGGCGCCGACGCCGACGACGCAACCAACGCCACCGCGGGATGTCGAAGTTCCGACGCGCGAGCTCATGATGCGAGCGCTCGACGCCGCTCGTGATGCGGGCGCCGGGTACGCCGACGTCCGCATTGGCCAATACCGGAACAACTTCATCGTCACGCGCGAGCAGCAGATCATCAACGTCGTGGATACCGATTCCATCGGCTGCGGCGTTCGCGCGCTCGTCGATGGTACCTGGGGGTTTGGCGCCACGCGCACGCTCACGGCCGATGGAGTCGCATCGGCGGCACGCGAGGCGGTCGCGATCGCGAAAGCGAGCCGCATCGCGCGCGATCGGCCGGTCGAGATGGCGCCAACCGAAGTGCATCGCAACGTCACCTGGAAGAGCAGCTACGAGATCGACCCCTGGACCGTACCGATCGAGCAGAAGGTCGATCTGCTGCTGCGCGCCAACGCCGAAGCGCTCAAGGTGCCGACGGTGAAGTACGTCTTCAGTGTGATGTACTTCGTCAAGGAAGACCGGCACTTCGCCAGCACCGAGGGATCGCTCATCGATCAGACGCTCATCCGCAGCTGGGTGCCGATGCAGATCACCGCCGTCGCGCCGGACTTCTCGGACTTCCAGAATCGGTCGAGCGTCGTGCAGCCTGCTGGGCGCGGCTACGAATACGTCATTGCCCAGGACCTCGTCGGCAATGCGCCGAAATGGGCGGAAGAGGCGGCTGCGAAGCTCAAGGCGAAGCCGGTGGAGGTGGGGAAATACGATCTCATCCTCCACCCGTCGCATCTGTGGCTCACGATTCACGAATCCATCGGGCACCCCACCGAGCTCGACCGCGCGCTCGGTTACGAAGCCAACTACGCCGGCACGTCGTTCATTGCGCCGCCGGAGAAGATGCTCGGCAAGCTCAAGTACGGTCCCGCATTCATGAACGTGCAGGGCGATCGCTCACAGCCGGGCGCCTGCGCCACGATCGGCTATGACGACGAAGGCGTGAAGCCCGAGGATTTCCTCATCGTCAAGAACGGCGTCTTCAACGACTATCAGACCACGCGTGAGCAGGCCAACTGGCTGAAGTGGTGGTACGACCAGCAGAACGTCACACCACGGTCGCACGGCTGCTCCAACGGCGACTCCTGGGCGAGCGTGCAGTTCCAGCGCATGCCGAACGTCTCGCTCCTGCCGGGCGAGCGTGACATCGGCTGGGATGAGATCATCGCCGAGACCGACCGCGGCATCGCGATCGTCGGAGATGGGTCCTTCTCCATCGATCAGCAGCGGTACAACGCGCAGTTCGGCGGGCAGGTCTTCCACGAGATCCGCGGCGGCAAGATCGTCGGCCAGCTGAAGGACGTCGCCTATCAGATGAAGACGACCGACTTCTGGAATTCCATGGACATGATCGGCGGGCGGCGCAGCTACGAGCTCGGGGCCAGCTTCTTCGACGGCAAGGGCCAGCCGCCGCAGATCAACGCGGTCAGCCACGGCTGCCCGCCGGCGCGTTTCCGTCAGATCAACGTGATCAATACGGGGAGGAAAGCGTGAGCGCGCCGAAGCGGTTGATTCCCGCGACGCCTCGCCCTGCTGCCGAGGCCAACGCAAACATCCTGACGCGCGAGGAAGCCCAGGCGATCGTCGCGCGGGCGATCGGATTCTCGAAGGCCGAGTCGGTCCGCGTCGACCATCGACAGCAACTACCAGGGCAACGTCCGCTTCGCCGCCAACCAGATGACGACGTCGGGCGGCGTGACCAACGCGAACGTCGTCATCGAGAGCGCGTTCGGTCCCAAGCACGCTGCCGTGACGACCAATGATCTTTCCGATGCGTCGTTGCGGCGAACGGTCGAGCAGTCCGAGGTCCTGGCGCGTCTCGCGCCCGACGACCCCGAGTCGATGCCGCCGCTTGGCGCTCAGCAATACTCGACGGTCAACGGCTGGTTCGACGGGACGGCGAATCTGACTCCCGATGATCGCGCGCGCGCGGCCCTGACCGCGTTAGGCCCTGCTCGTGACGCGAAAGATCTTGCGGCCGCCGGCTACATCGTCACCTCGGCGCAGTCCAACGCCATCGGTAACAAGGCGGGCCAGTTCGCGTATCACCGGTCCACCACCGCGAACTACACGCTCACCGTCCGTACGTCGGATGGCACCGGCTCCGGGTGGGTCGGCGCCGATGACAACGACTGGTCGAAGATCGACTTCGCCGAAGTGAGCAAGCGCGCCATCGACAAGGCGCGTCTCTCGCGCAGTCCGGTCGCGATCGAGCCGGGGCGGTACACGGTGATTCTGGAGCCGCAGGCGGTGGCTGATCTCGTCCAGCTGCTGGTGTTCTACGCCGATGCGCGCTCGGCCGATGAAGGCCGCAGCCCATTCGTGAAGCAGGGCGGCGGCAACAAGATCGGAGAAAAGCTGGTGGACTCGCGGGTCACGCTCATCTCCGATCCCACCGACCCGGACCTGCTGGCCCAGCCGTACGACGGCGACGGGCTGCCGTTGGGGCGCCAGGTCTGGATCGAGAACGGCGTCCTGAAGCAGCTGTACTACTCGCGCTTCTGGGCGCAGAAGAGCAACACCACCCCCACGGGATTCCCGAGCTCGGTGAAGATGCTCGGGGGCACGGCCTCTCTCGATGACATGATTCGCTCCACCCCGCGCGGCGTTCTCGTGACGAGACTCTGGTATCTTCGCGAGGTCGACCCGCGCACCGTGCTCTACACGGGGCTCACGCGCGATGGCACCTTCCTCATCGAGAACGGAAAGATCGCCAAGGCGATTCGCAATCTGCGGTTCAACGAGTCGCCGCTGTTCATGCTGAACAACCTGGAGATGCTGGGGCGGCCGATGCGCGTGGCGGGCACGGAGGCTGGCGGCGCCGTGGTCATGCCACCGATCAAGGTGCGGGACTTCAACTTCACGAGCCTGTCCGACGCCGTCTGAGACGTGGGCGGGCCGCAGACCCGCCACACTCGTCGATCCACCGGGGGATCGGCGGTTCCCTCACTCCTTCAACGGAGAAGAACCAATGCCTGCAAGGAAAAAGGGCGCGAGAAAGGGTGCTCGGAAATCGACCCGCAAGTCCGCACGCAAGAAGGGCGGCGCTCGGAAGGCCACCCGGAAGCGCTCGCGCCGGAAGATGTAGGCACCTGGTGGAGCATGAGGGCCGGCGACGTCGCCGGCCCTTTGCGCATTCGATCACCCGCTAACGCGCATAACGAGCGGCGGCGAGCTCGACGATGCGCTCGATGAGCGCATCGTACTGGAGACCTCCGTGTGCCGCGGCCCGCGCGAACTCGCTCTCCCGCTCGAGATAGCAGTTGGGGTTCACCTCGATCACGAAGACCTCGCCGGCGTCATTCACCCGGAGGTCGATCCGCCCGTAGTCGCGCAGTCGCAGCGCGTGAAAGGCATCGACAGCGACCTTGTGCACACGCTCGGTGAGCTCCTCGGAGAGATCGTCGGGAAAGATCGACTTCGTGCCTTCGAACTCCGCTCCGCCGCCTTCGTCGTCACCCCACTTCGCTTCCCAGCTCGCCATTCGCGGCCGGTCCTTCGGAAACTTCGAGAAATCGAGCTCGATCACCGGGAGCGCTCGGGCGTTCGCGTTGCCCAGCACGCCGACGTAGAACTCCCGCCCCTCGATGAATTCCTCGACCAGGACTGGCTGCTCGAACTCGCTCTGCAGCGCATCCATCTGCTCGAGGAGCTGCTTGAGGTCGCGCACGACTGAGGCACTCGTGAGGCCGACCGACGCATCCTCCTGCGGTGGCTTCACGATCACGGGGAAGTGCAGCTCCTCGACCCAATCGAGTGCCCCGCGATAGATCGTGGCGAAGCGCGGTGTCGTGATGCCGTGAAAGGTGAGCATCTTCTTCGCGAGGATCTTGTCGCCCGCGAGGATCAGGCCCGCCGGGCTCGAGCCCGTGTATCGCATTCCCATGAGATTGAGCAGTGCGGCGACGTTCGACTCCAGCGAGCTCTTGCCTTGAAAGGACTCGGCGATGTTGACGATGAGGTCCGGCTCCCACCGCCGGAGCGCGCTGACCAGCGGCTCGACACGCTTGTCGACCTCCACCGGCTGCACCTCGTGCCCCAGTCGGGCGAGTGTATCCGAGAGCTGGCCGAGCACCGGATCGGTCGGTGGCTCGGCGGCCTCGCGGGTGTGCAGTAGCGCGATCTTCATTGGTCGGCTCGCTTGCGACGGCCTAACGCGCGCGTGTAGCGGTAGTTCATCATGACGGCGGTGCCGAAGGAGGTCAGCTCGATGAGCGTCGCGGCCTCGAGCCCCGAGACACGCAAGTCGAGGAAGTCGGCGCGGGTGGCCAGGAAATCGATGAACGCCCGCAGAATCGTGACGCTCTCGCCCGTCCAGTACGCAATGCGCCTGACGATCTCACGCCGGTGCCGCCGCAGGAATTCCGGCGCACGCTCTCCCTGCGGGGCGTCGGCCGACGACGCGAAGATCGTGCGGAGGTCTCCATCGAAATGGCGCTCATCCTCGATGGGAAGGCGCTCCTCGGCCGATCGATAGTGCTCTTCGATGGTGTAGTGCATCGCCTCCACCGGAAGGTCGTCATCGGTGGGTGCGGGAACGATGGGAATGGTCGAGCCCACCTCGCGCATCACCGTGTCGACGTACTCGAGCTTGGCGAGCGCGGGCCAGCCGGCGTATTCCGCCCGCCAGTCGAGGCCGGGCGTAAGCCAGACGGCGAAGCTTTCCGCGAAGTCTTCGTCCGGGTGCTTCTGTGCATACCAGCCGAGGATGTGACGCACGTGCTCCCGCGAAAACGGATCCGCGCGGTAGCGTTCGCGGTAGGGACGGGAGTACGGACCGAACAGGGCATGCCAGTCCGCGCGCTCGTAGAGACGGTACGCATAGTTGAACGCGTGCCCTGCCTCGTGGCGGAGATAGCGCATCGCGTCGAGCTCCCCTTCCACGTCGACCGCCATCTCCTCCTCGATCTTCGTTAGGCGCGGGTCGGCGAGGTAGAAGGGGACTCCGATGAGCGGCGTGCCGTCGGGACAGCCCCACTGGTCGCTGAGATACACGGGCGGACGAAAGGCGAGGCCACGCTCGTCGAGCTCGCGGTACAATCGCTCCACGAGCTGCTCCACGAGCGTCCCACGGATCGACAACCCAAGCTCGGAGATGCGCTGGGAGAGCAGCGCACGGCGCTGTCCTTCCCAGTCCTCGGAGGTGTCGTGCACGCACACGTCATGGGCAAGCGGCATACCCTGAAATGAAAGAGCGCCGGAAGCTGGTTGCTCCCGGCGCTCGCGGTCGTGCGGAATTCGTTACGCGGCCTTCGAATCGGACGGCTCCGGCTCAGGCGCTGGTCCCCACACGTAGACGCTGAACGTCGGCGGCGGCTCCTCGCGCGAGCCGCGAGAGATCACGATGCCGCGCGGCTCGTCCACTGCGTGAATGCGCTTCGTCTTGGCCATCCCACACCTCGATGTAATGAGCGCCCCGGAACGGTCGGGGCGCGCCCTGATGCCCACGGGCGCGTACCGTACAAGCACCCCACGTGCCGTTTCGTTCCCATTCTGTAACTCATTGTCAAATAGCGAGTTCTAAAAACACAACAACACCGGTGATGCCTCCGGTGTTGCACTCCGACACGTCTAGAATCGTAGAATTTGTGTCGTTCTACGTCAGGCGACCGCCTTCCGAGCCAGAAAAGTCTCGCGCTCGTCGTCCTGTAGCTCGACGGTCCACCCCAAGTATCGCTGCCGCAGCTCCTCGATCGACAACGCTCGCCGGCCCGCGACGAGCGTCTGGACGAGGTGGACGCCGCCATCGGCGGTCGCATTCTGAAGCAGCGTAATGACGTGCGCCCGCTCGCTGTCGGAGAGCCCGCCAAATGCCGCCGGCGTGCACACCACGGCATTGAGCGGGATGTCGGGACGCCACACGCCGAGATCGGAGACGAAGCCGCGAATGCGCCCGGTGAGTCCGACTTCGACCGCGCAGCTGATCACCTTCTCGACGACCTCTTCCTCCGACTCGACCGACGTAACCGCGCACCCTCGTGCCGCCAGGTAGAGCGCCGGCCCCTCGGCCGCCGCTCCCGCGACGAGGACGTGGCCATCGGAGGTCGTCGGGACTTCGCGCACGAGCGGCTCGTTCGGGCTCAAGCCCCAGCGCTCCGGACGCGAGTAGTCCTTGATCGCGCGAAGCCGGCGCCGTCGCCATGTCTGATAGCTCGGGAGACGGAGCCGAGCCTTGATGATGCGATCGACCTCGTCGCACAGAATGAGCTCGGTGAGCGCAAGCTGTTGCTGCGTCGCCAACATTTGAACCGCCTCGTCGCCGATTCCGAGGAGAATTCCCCGGGACACCGACTCTTTGTAGTGCTCGATCTCCTGCTCCACGAAGAGCGTGTATTCGTGTTGCAGCGATTGGAGGCGTTGGGCCATTGACGATGGCTGCGGGTGGGGACGACGCTCCTAACCTAGACGGGGTTTGAAGACGCGCAAGTATCGATTACGCCAGCATTTAGCCGCAATACAGCACTAATACTCCGCAAGTCTCACACGGGCTCGACGTGCACGTGCACCTCGGAGGCGCCGAGTTCCGCGGCGATCCGTTCCTCTACCGCATCCATCACCGCGTGTGCGTCCGAGACACTGATGTCGCCGTCGACGACGATCGTCACCTCCGCCAGCACGGCTCCCGACGCGCTGGCCCGCGATCGGACCGAGCGCACATCGACGACGCGGGGGATCGCTGAGACGAGCCGGCGGATCTCCGCCGCGTCGACCGCCCGTGCATCGACCAGCACGGGCACCGTCGACCGCACGATCTCGTACCCGTGCCACGCGATGATCAGCGCCACGATGATGGCGAGGATCGGATCGACAAAGCCCCAGCCGGCGCGCGTGAGGATGAGCGAGCCCACTGCGGCCAGGGTTACGTAGATGTCGCTCTGCGTGTGCGCGGCATCGGCCATGAGAAACGAGCTCCCCAGCTGAGTCGCACGCCGCCGTTCGTACCACACGACGAAGAGGTTGATCACCATCGTCGCCGCAATGGCGGAGAGCTCGAGCACCGACGGCGGGCGCGGCTCACGTCCGCGCATGACGCTGAGCACGCCCTCGCGAAGCAGCTCGAAGCACGTAATCGAGAGAAACACGACGATGCCGAGGGCGCCCACCGTCTCGAACTTTCCATGGCCGTACGGATGGTCCTCGTCAGGCTCGATGGCGGCGAGCCTCACGAGCGCGATCCCGACGATGTTATTGATGAGGTCGAGCGACGATTCGAGCGCGGCGCCCAGCACCGACAGCGAGTTCGTGCGTACGCCGACGATCACCTTGATCACGACGACGAAGAGATTGAGAACCAGGATGACGAGCAGCGTACGACGCACCGCGGGGGCGCGCAGCGCGCGAACCATTGGGGGCGTTTCCGTCGAGCGAGGGGGCTTCAGCACGCGCTCATACTCGCCGGGGCCGGCCGGCGCTGTCAATCGCGGGCGCTTGAGTGCGTACTCCCCCGGGAGTACGTTGCCGGTCGTGCCTGAGCTTCCTGAAGTCGAGTATGCCGCGCGCGCACTTGCACGCGCGACGTCCGGGGCGCGCATCGTCCGCGCGAAGGTCCTCCATCCCTACGTCGGGCGGAACCTTCGGAAAGCGAGCCTGCGACGCCTCGCGGGACGGTCGATCGCCCGCGTGGAGCGGCGCGGTAAGCATCAGCTCGCGGTGCTCGACGATGGCTCCATGCTGCACGTGCACTTTCGCATGACCGGTGACTGGGTCGTCAGTCGAAGCGAAGACGAGCTTCCGCGGTTCGCGCGATTCGTCCTCGAGCTCGAGAACGGCTCGCGCATCGTGCTCGCGGACCCGCGCGCACTGTCGACGGTGGAGGTCCTCGAGCCGGGCGTTTCGCTCGCCACGATGCTCGGTCCTGACGCGGTGAGCGCTCAGTTCGATGATGCGCATCTTCTCGCCGTGCTCGCGCGCCGGCGCATCGCGATCAAGCCGGCGCTGCTCGACCAGAGCGTCGTCGCTGGTATCGGTAACATCTACGCGGCTGAAGCGCTCTGGCTCGCACGCATTGACCCGCGGGTTCCCGCGTCGAAGCTCGGTGCTCGCGACGTCGCGCGACTCGTGCGGGCGATTCAACGCGTGCTCTCCCGGGGTCGCGACGGATCTGGGCGCTACACGACGACCGGGTCCGCACGGCTGAACGTGTACGATCGCGAGGGAAAGCGCTGTACACGGTGCGGGACGTCCATCGCGCGCATCATCCAGGCTGCTCGATCGACGTACTGGTGTCCGGGCTGCCAGGTCAATCCAGCGCTTCCAGCAAAGCGCCCTTGATGTAGCCGCTCTCCGGAATCGTCAGCACTTCTGGATGATCGAGCGGTTGCCCGCGAAGCTCGCGCATCGCGATGCGCCTCCCACTGTCAGCGGCGGCCGCTTCGAGCACCTCGAGAAAAAGCGCTTTGGTCAGATGGTAGCTGCAGCTCGCGGTGAAGAGTGTCCCACCCGTCGCGAGAAGTCGCATTGCCCGCAGGTTGATCTCCTTGTAGCCGCGGAGCGCGGAGGGAAGGGCATCGCGCGTCTTGGCGAACGCCGGCGGATCGAGCACGATGGTGTCGAACCGGTCGCGCCGTCGCTCGGCGGCCCGAAGCCACTCGAACGCATCCGCCTCGACGAACTCGATGTTGTGAAGGTCGTTGCGCGCGGCATTGTCACGTGCACGCGCGAGCGCGGGCGCCGAGGCGTCCAGCGCGATGACTGTGGTAGCCTGCCGAGCCAGGTGAAGTGCGAACGACCCGTGGTAGCTGAAGCAGTCGAGCGCTCGTCCGCGCGCGACAGCGCCCGCGAGCGCGCGATTTTCGCGCTGGTCGAGGAAGGCGCCAGTCTTCTGACCATCCCACGGCGCCGCGAGATAGCGGAGGCCGTATTCCGTCACCTCGATCTCCCGCGGGACATCGCCGAAGAGCACCGCCGTTTCGCGCGGGAGGCCCTCCTTCGCGCGCACGGGAACGTCGTTGCGCGCAAGGATTCCCTGAGGATCGACGAGCTCGATCAACGACTGGACGATGTCATCCCGGAATCGTTCGAGCCCCGCGCTCAGCAGTTGAACGACCAGCCATTGATCGTAGCGGTCGCAGATCAGCGAGGGACAACCATCCGCTTCGCCGTGCACCAGCCGGAACGCCGACGCGACATCGTCGAGCGGGGCTCGTCGCGCGATCGCGTGCTCCAGGCGCCGGCGCCACCACGCGATGTCGATCTGGGCGTTTGGCGATCGGTCGAGGAGACGCAGTGAGATTTCCGAGCGCGGACTCCACAGCGCCCAGCCGAGTGGAGCCCCGGCGCCATTCTCGCACCAGTGCGGCGCCCGCGTCCGAGTCGGGACGTCTGACGACGTCACTGCGATAGATCCACGGGTGGCCGTTCGCCCATTGACGAGCGCCTTTCGGAGAGACCAGGGCGATTGGAGGCACGGGCGAGATCGGTGGTTTAACACCCACTTGAAATGCGGTGTCGGGCTGTGTATTCTTCGCGCCCTTTTGGAGTGGCGGCGTCATGCGTGCGCGCGATGCGCGCGTTGACTGACTCCCTTCAATCGGCTAAAATTCGAGTCTTGTCCGCGCGGGTTTTTTTTGCGCGGCCGCTGTTTGACAAGTGATGATCGAGTAGATCGTTGGGATGTGAATTCTCATCGAGTGCGAGCGACGTTTCCCGCGAGGGACGCGGCGTTCGATGACTTGATGATGTGATTGCACATTCGATGCGCGTGCTCTGCTTGGATATCTCGAAGAGGTAGTCAAGCGAGCGAGGGCATGTGGGGGATGCCTGGGTACACGGAGGCGAGGAAGGCCGCGGTAAGCTGCGAAAAGCTCGGGGGAGGCGCACACAGCCAGTGAGCCCGAGGTGGCCGAATGGGGAAACCCGGCCGGGCGTGAGTCCGGTCACTCCTTCGCAAGGAGGAGAGCGAACCCGGGGAACTGAAACATCTCAGTACCCGGAGGAAGAGAAATCAACCGAGAGGCTCCTAGTAGCGGCGAGCGAACGGGGTCGAGCCCAAACCGATCTCCTTGTGGGATCGGGGTTGTAGGATCCACGGACGGTCATGGCGACGCCAGCTGAAGTGCCCTGGAATGGGCCACCGGAGCGGGTGAGAGTCCCGTAGGCGACGGCAAGGCACCATGGCTAGTGGCGATCCTGAGTAGCGCCCGACACGAGAAACCGGGCGTGAAGCTGGGGGGACCACCCTCCAAGGCTAGAGACTACTCCCGTGTAACCGATAGTGGACGAGTACCGTGAGGGACAGGTGAAAAGCACCCCTGTGCGGGGAGTGAAAGAGAGCCTGAAACCACATGCCTACAAGCGGTAGGAGGTTGGTCGAGTACTTCGGTATTCGACACGACTGACTGCGTGCCTTTTGCATTATGATCCGGCGAGTTACGCCTCAGGAGCTTGTGGGTTAAGCCGTTCAGCGGCGGAGCCCGAGCGAAAGCGAGTCCTGTAAGGAGGGCGAGCGATCTTCTTCGGAAGGTCAGGTTCCTGGGGGTAGACCCGAAGCCAGGGCGATCTACCCATGAGCAGGGTGAAGCTTGGGTAACACCAAGTGGAGGCCCGAACCGGTGTGGGTTGAAAACCGCTCGGATGACTTGTGGGTAGGGGTGAAAGGCCAATCAAGCCTGGAGATAGCTGGTTCTCCCCGAAATCTATTGAGGTAGAGCCTCGGGAGGATTTTCCCTTCGGGGGAAATCGTGTATGCGGCGGGGGTAGAGCGACTGGATGGGCGCGGGTGGCGAGAAGCCATACCAACCCCAACCAAACTCCGAATACCGTCCGCAGGAAGCCCGGGAGGCAGTCGCTGAGCGATAATGTCCAGCGGCGAGAGGGAAAGAACCCAGAGCCACCGCTAAGGCCCCGAAGTGGCCGCTGAGTATAGCGAAGGATGTGTCTCTGCTGTGACAACTGGGAGGTTGGCTTAGAAGCAGCCATTCCTTTAAAGAGTGCGTAATAGCTCACCAGTCCAGCGGGGATGCGCCGAGAATGGTCGGGATTAAGCGGCCCGCCGACGCGTGGCCTTGCGCAATTCCCGTAATGGGACGAGCGCAGGGGTAGGGGAGCGTTCCCCGTGCTGAGAAGCCCCGGTGGAAACCATGGACGGAAGTCCTTCAGGGGTGGAGCGAGGGGAAGTGAGGATGCCGGAATGAGTACGCGCAAACTGGGGTGAGAACCCCCAGCACCGGAAGCCCAAGGGTTCCTGCGCCATGGCAATCAGCGCAGGGTGAGGCGGGTCCTAAGGCGAGGCCCCAGAGGCGTAGCCGATGGCGAGCTGGCGAATATTCCAGCCCCGTCCGTCACGTGTTCGACCCCAATCAGGGACGCTGGAACGAAGCAGGAGCGGCTTTGTGGATGGCCGTCTAACCGTGTAGAGGCAACTCGAGACGGGAATGCGAGAGGGCGCCTTCGGGCAAGCTCAAGTTCTGTGGAGTCGGCAGCCAAGAAAAGCTGACTGGGTTAGCGTGGCAGACGTCCGTACCGGAAACCGACACAGGTGGGCGAGGCGAGCAGCCTCAGGTGAACGAGTGAAACGTGGTCAAGGAACTCGGCATACTGATCCCGTAACTTCGGAAGAAGGGATGCCCGGCTGGGTGAACGGCTTCGCGCCGTGAGCTCGACCGGGTCGCAGTGAATCGGCCCAAGCGACTGTTTAGCAAAAACACAGGTGCGTGCCAAGCCGCGTAAGGCGCCGTATACGCACTGACGCCTGCCCGGTGCCGGAAGGTTAAGGGGAGAGGTTAGCTGGTCTTCGGACCGGCGACGCTTTGAGCCGAAGCCCCGGTAAACGGCGGCCGTAACTATAACGGTCCTAAGGTAGCGAAATTCCTTGTCGGGTAAGTTCCGACCTGCACGAATGGCGTAACGACTTGGGCACTGTCTCGACCACGTGCTCGGCGAAATTGCAGTCTCGGTGAGGATTCCGAGTCCCCGCGACAGGACAAAAAGACCCCATGCACCTTTACTGTAGCTTGTCATTGGACGTTGCACATCACTGTGTAGCATAGGTGGGACCCGTCGATCTTGGGCCGCTAGGTTCAAGGGAGGGGCCAGTGAAATACCACCCTGTGTCGTGCGACGCCCTCACCAGATCAGGGCACACCCCTATTGGGACCGTGGCAGGCGGGCAGTTTGACTGGGGCGGTCGCCTCCGAAAGAGTAACGGAGGCGCGCGATGGTGCCCTCAGTGCGGTCGGTAATCGCACGGTGAGCGTAACGGTAGAAGGGCGCCTGACGGCGAGAGCGACGGCTCGAGCCGGGACGAAAGTCGGCCGTAGTGATCCGGTAGCCTGGCGTGGGCCAGCTATCGCGCAACGGATAAAAGGTACGCTGGGGATAACAGGCTTATCGCGCCCGAGAGTTCACATCGACGGCGCGGTTTGGCACCTCGATGTCGGCTTATCACATCCTGGGGCTGGAGAAGGTCCCAAGGGTCCGGCTGTTCGCCGGTTAAAGTGGTACATGAGCTGGGTTCAGAACGTCGTGAGACAGTTCGGTCTGTATCCGTCGTGGGCGGTGGAGGGTTGAGGGGCGCGGACTCTAGTACGAGAGGACCGAGTCGGACGGCCCGCTCGTGTCCCGGTTGCACCGCCAGGTGCAGCGCCGGGTAGCGATGGCCGGTGGGGATAACCGCTGAATGCATCTAAGTGGGAAGCCCCCCCCAAGATGAACCCTCCCTGATCTTTAAGGTCACTAAAGGGCCGTGAGAGACCATCACGTCGATAGGCCGCCCGTGGACATGGCGCAAGCCATTCCGAGCGCAGCGGTCCTAATCGCCCGTGCGGCTTGACTACCACCCGTAGTCAGCCTCACCAAGCAGAGCAATCGCTTCGAATACGAGAGCCGCATGGCTCTCGTGACCCGACACTACTCGATCACTCACTTGCCAGTTTAGTAGGAAGAACGATTTCGAATCGCTGGCGGCTGGAGCGCAGGGGCCACACCCGTTCCCATCCCGAACACGGTCGTTAAGCCCTGCAGCGCCGATGGTACTCCGATCGAGAGATCGCGGGAGAGTAGGCCGCCGCCGGCATCTCCCTGAGAACCCCGAGAGACAATGTCTCTCGGGGTTCTTGTCTTTCTCTCGAGTCCGAAAAGCGAAAACGGCAGGGACCACGGCCGAAGACGTCAGGGATCAGACGTCAGACGTCAGCGGTCAGACACTTCAACAACGCCCGCGGTTGACGTTCCTGCCTCCTGACCCCTGACGTCTGACCCCTGACGTCTTCAGAAGTTGCCCCTGGATGTCATCTGAGGTCTCGAGGACCTCTCGGAAGTGCTCGGTCCTGTTCTTGCCCCGCTCCACGATGTGCGACGGCCCATGCTCCTCACCCTCGGCGCCGGCGTTGGGGCTCTCCTCGTTCGACAGCACCGCGAGTGGCGACGGTCCGCGCGCCTCGCCGCGGCGGCGCTCGAGACACTGCTCAACGCCATCGACGCCAACGACGCCCTCACGGGCGCGCACGTGCGTCGCGTCGCGGCCTACAGCATGACGCTCGCTCGTGCCGCCCGGCTTGATGAAGCGACCGTTCGCAGCATCGAGCGCGTCGCACTCTTTCACGACATCGGTAAGATCCACGAAGCCCTCTTCGACATCATGCACGATGACGAGGACGACGTAACTCCGGAGGAGCGCCGCCTCATTGCGACCCACCCGGAACGCGGGGCCGATGTGTTGAATCCCTTGTCGTACTTTTACCCTGACCTGTGTGACGGTGTGATCGCCCACCACGAGCGCTGGGATGGATCAGGGTATCCACACGGGCTCGTCGCGGAGGACATCCCGATTCAGGCGCGTGTCGTCGCCATCGCCGACACCTTCGATGCGATCACCCACAGTCGCCGCTACCGCCCCGCACACCGGCTCGACGACGCAGTGCGCGCGCTGGCCGAGGGAAGCGGCACGCAGTTCGATCCCATCCTGGTCGCGATCTTTTTGGAGCCCAAGGTGCTCACCCGCGTTCGGCGCATCGCGAGCCGCAGCTGGCGCACGCACCCGCCGCAGCGCGACGAGCGGCGGCACCGCGAGGAAGCCAAGGTGCCTGACGTGAAGTTCCGGTGGCGCGCCGGCCCGGCGGCGTCTCCTCCCTGATCGCGTGCCCCACGAACGACATTCGGGGCGATTCGCGGAGCGACCACGGTCGACGAAGACGACGCCTCGGCCATTCGTGCCGCGACGGCCGAGCTGCTTCGACGCATGGTCGCGCTGAACGATCTCACCACCGCCGACATCATCAGCGCGCTCTTCACGGTGACCCCCGACCTTCGCAGCGCGTTCCCGGCGCATGCCGCGCGCGAGCTCGGCTGGACCGACGTCGCACTCCTCTGCACGATGGAGATCCCGGTCCCGGGCGCGATCGCGCGGTGCGTTCGCGTGCTGCTGCACGTGGAAACGTCCACGCCGAGGAAGCACCTGCGGCACGTCTATTTGCGGGGAGCGCGTGGGCTGCGTCCCGAATGGGCAGACGGGCCGACCGGGGAGCCGACTGCCTAACGGGGGCGCGTCGCCGAGCTGCCGCGGGTGCTCCGCCCGCGAGCACTCGAAGGGCGTCGCTGCACGAGCCGCCGCGCGGCCGTGTGCTCCTCGAACGTCACCCGGAATTCGTGGTGCCCATCCGGATGCGCCACGAAGTAGCGATAGGGGACGTTGGCCGGGAACAGTGCCGCCTCGATGCTCGCCCGCCCCGGCGACGCGATAGGCCCGGGTGGCAGTCCCCGATTGCGATAGGTGTTGTACGGCGAGTCGATCTTGAGGTCGCGGTACAGCACCCGGGTGCGGTGCTCGCCGATGGCGTACTGGATCGTGGGATCGGCTTGCAACGGCATCCCCTGACGCAGTCGATTGTGATAGACGGCGGCGATGACCGGCCGCTCTTCCGCGAGGCGCGCTTCCTTCTCGACGATCGACGCGAGGGTGATCACGGCGTGGCGCGTCATCCCCATTTCCCCGACGCGCGCATCCCAGCCTGGCTCCCAGACATCCTCGAATCGCCGAACCATCTCTCGCACCGCCTCACGAGCGGACGTGCCGTACATGAAGCGATAGGTGTCGGGGAACAGGTAGCCCTCGAGATCGGGGGTAGGCACTCCCAGTCGTCGTCGCGTCGCCGAGTCGCGCACGGCCATCCACAGCGACTCGACGGGCGCTCCGATGCTCCGCCCCAGCAGCGGGACAATGTCCCGGAGTGGCAGCCCTTCGGGCACCGTAATGTTCTGCTCGATCCCGCGGCCCGCCGATAGCGCCTGGATGAGCTCGTTCCACGAGAGGCCGGGCTCGAGGAGATACGTCCCTGCCTTGATGTCCCGGTCGCGTCCGGTGACGCTGGCGTAGATGCGGAAGAGACGCGGCGTCCCCAGCACGCCCGCACTTTCCAGCGAGTCGGCGGCGGCCGCGAAGCTGGAGCCCTGCGGGATGGTGACGCGGCGCACCGGTGCTCCCTCGTCCCCGCACGCGAGCAGCAGGCCGACGGCCATGCCGAACGCCACCGCCCGAGGGCCGGAGCGGCGATCAGCGCGGCAGCGTCGCCAGCGCATGCTGCAACAGAATGGCCGCGGCCAAGGCATCGACGTCGCCGCGACGCCCCCGGGTCGATCCGTCCATCTCTCGAATGGCGCGGAGCGCGGCCGCGGTCGTGTAGCGCTCGTCCACGAGTGTGACCGGCAATCCCATGCGACGCTCGAGCTCCGACGCGACGCGGCGGACCTCCTCACTGCGCGGCGTTTCATTGCCCTCGTCATCGAGCGGGAGGCCGAGCACGAGCGCCGTGGCTTCGAGCGTCTGCGCCTGCCGTACGAGCTCGGCGACTGGCGGGCGCTTTCCGGCGCGTCGCGTCACGAATCCTGCCGGCGACGCGATCGTCCGCGTAGGATCGCTCACCGCCAACCCAATGCGACGCTCCCCATAATCGATCGCGAGCACACGCCCTGGATCTGTCGTCACCGGCTCTCCGATCGCGGTCGTCACCCTTGCGCCATCGTGGCGAAGAACTCCTTGTTGTTCTTCGTGCGCTTCATGCGCTCGAGCAGGAACTCGATGGCTTCCGTCGGCGGCATGTCGCCCAGGAAGTTGCGAAGCAGGTAGACACGATTGAGCTCCTCCGTCGAGAGAAGCAGCTCTTCCTTGCGTGTCCCCGAGCGCTGAATGTCGATGGCGGGAAAGATGCGACGATCGGCGATCTTGCGGTCGAGCACGAGCTCCATGTTTCCGGTGCCCTTGAACTCCTCGAAGATCACCTCGTCCATCCGCGAGCCGGTCTCGATCAGTGCCGTCGCGATGATCGTCAGCGACCCGCCCTCATCGATGTTCCGTGCGGCGCCGAAGAATCGCTTCGGCTTGTGCAGCGCGTGTGCGTCGACGCCGCCGGAGAGAATCTTCCCCGAATGCGGAACCACCACGTTGTGCGCGCGCGCCAGGCGCGTGATGGAGTCGAGCAGGATCACGACGTCCTTCCCATGCTCGACGAGCCGCTTGGCCTTCTCGATCACCATGTCCGCGACCTGCACGTGGCGATCGGCGGGCTCGTCGAACGTCGAGCTGATGACTTCCGCCTTCACGTTCTCCTGCATGTCGGTCACTTCCTCGGGCCGCTCGTCGATGAGCAGCACGATGAGCGTGACCTCCGGGTGATTCTCGGTGATCGAGTTCGCGATCTTCTGCATGAGAATCGTCTTGCCGGCGCGTGGCGGCGCGACGATGAGCCCGCGCTGCCCCTTGCCGATCGGCGTGACCAGATCGACGACGCGCATGTTGATGTCGCCGCTTCGCGGCTCGAGGCGAAGGCGCGAATCCGGATAGCGTGGCCGCAGATTGTCGAACGCGACGCGGTGCTTGGCGGTCTCGGGGTCCGAGCCGTTGATGTTCTCGACCTTGAGCAGGGCGAGATACCGCTCGCCCTCCTTCGGCGGGCGCACCTGTCCCATGACCGTATCGCCCGTTCGCAGATCGAATCGCTTGATCTGAGACGGGGAGACGTAGATGTCATCGGGTCCGTAGAGATAGTTCCAGTCCTGACTGCGCAGGAACCCATACCCTTCGGGCAAGATCTCCAGCACGCCCTCGCCATGAAGCACGACATCCGCATCGAGCAGGTTCTGCTCGATGCGAAAGATGAGATCCTGCTTCCGGAGCCCGGAGTAGTTCGAGATGTTGAGGTCTTCCGCCATCTCGTGGAGCTCTGTCACCGACTTTTGCTTCAGCTCAGCGATATCCACGAGGACATGCTCCGGGAGAGAAAAGCGGGGCGGCGAGGCGCGGCGGCGGTAGCGGCGCGCAAGTTCTGCCCAGAGGGCGCCCGCGCAGAAACGGCGAGTCGGGGTGGCGAGGGGTGAGGTCCGCGGTGGGGAGCAGCCGACGCGCGGAAGTCCTCAGAAGATACGTCTCACAAAAAACAGGGTCAAGGCGGATCACACACGCCCGCGTGGCGCGCCTCAGAACCGCACATAGCGAAGGGGATCGCGCTTGATGTCCTCGATCGTTCTCCCCAGCTCCTTCTCCACACTGGCCAATGCATCGGTGGCCGCTTTGTCGTTCGCCATGCGGCCAGCGGTGCCGCGCGACTGATCGAGGAGACCGCGGAGAATGGACATCTCGTTCCGCACCGACGCGATCTCGCGTACGAGCGACGAGTCGCGCTTGAAGCGACCGTAGCTCGCGGCGTCGCTCGCGAGCAGGGCGCGGATCGTGTCCGCGCTCTGCATGGCGCTCGTGACGCGAGCCATGATGACACGATCGCGCATGAGCAGGGGAACCGCTCCCCCGCCGCGCGTGGCGCGTCGCGTAATTCCGGCCGCGCGCGACCCGACGCCGGACAGCGTCACGCCTCCGTCGTCCTGCAGCTCACTCAGTCGAGATGTCGCGCGCTGCATGTCATTGCGGACCTGCTTCGCTTCACGTATGACGATGGGAAGCTCACGTCCCGCCAACGCCACCGCCGATGTGAGCCCCTCAGTATCGACCTGGGGTTTGGCGGCCACGGTGTCCCCGTGCGCGAGCGCAGGGTGCGTCGCCGTCCCGGTCGTGATGTAGACCACGGGTGCGCCGATCAAGCTGCCACCACTGCGGATTTGTCCGAACGAATCCTCGCGAATCAACTCCTGGACTTCCTCGAGCAACTCGAGCTCGATGGCGAGTCGAGAGAGCGTATCGCGTCCCGGAGGCTGAAAACGAATCTCCTTGACCAGGCCGACTTTCTGACCAGCGAGCCAGACCTCGGTACCCTGGATGACTCCGCGCGCGGCATCCGTCAGGATGAACAGTCGGTAGGTGTCGCCATGGAGCCGTCCCACGCGCGCATAGACCAGAACCGCCACCGTGAATCCTGCGATGAGGGCGACGATGATGACGCCGGGCAGAAGCGTGCGCCATCCGGTGCGGTGGTGCGGAGATGCCGGAGGGCCCGCGGTACGGGAGGACGAGGCGTCGGTCACGGCTGCGTTACGGGCAAGGGTCGCGCCGACTGGTCGCGCGCGTCAGGCGCGAGTCCCGTTAGGACGCCGCCGCCCAAGGCGCGAAGCCTGGGCGGCGGGACCTGCTTCAACACAACGCGCGAGGCGGGACTCGAACCCACGACCTTCGGCTCCGGAGGCCGACGCTCTATCCAACTGAGCTACTCGCGCAAACGCAAAAGGAGCTCGCGGGCGAGCTCCCCTTGCCATGGTCGGGGCGAGTGGATTTGAACCACCGACCTCCTGGTCCCGAACCAGGCGCGCTAACCGGGCTGCGCCACGCCCCGCGGATGAACCCACGAGCTCGATTCATCAGGCGCGCCCGGAGAGACTCGAACTCCCAACCTTCTGATCCGTAGTCAGATGCTCTATCCAATTGAGCTACGGGCGCACGGCGTCGTCTCACACCACTGCTCATGGAGACGACAACGGCGGTCGCGCGACTCGACTGCGGAGGCGCGGTCCGCCGTGAACAGTGAAAGCTAGCCCTCACAAAATCGGCAGTCAAGACCGGTCGGCGTCGCCTTCCTTCTTCCGTGCGCCACTCACGCGTCTCGCCTCGAGCGACGCATCGAGAATCGCCCGAACCTCGGGCGGCGTGTCTTCCGTCGCTGGACCGCTGTCGACCGTCGCACTACCCGAGGCCCGCGATGGTTGCGGCCGCTCAGCCGATCGCTCGGCCTTGCCCGAGCTCGCTGCTTCGGGCGCCCGGAGATGCTCAGAGCCGATGCTCACCGATGGCGAGGACAGCGGGAGCGTCACGATGAATCGAGAGCCCGCACCAGGCGCGCTCCGAACGTGCACGTCGCCACCCAGCAGGCGCGCCAGCTTTCGAGCGATCGCCAATCCAAGTCCTGTCCCGCGTTCGAGGGAATCGCCGCGTCCGGACGGCCGCACCTGTTCGAACTCCTGGAAGATCCGATCCTGATCCTCGCGAGCGATCCCAATTCCGGTATCCTCGACGATGATGGCGACGCCTGCGCCGAGATCCGCGTCCTGCTTCCGCGCGACGATCGTGATCGTGCCGCGCTCGGTGAACTTCACGGCGTTCGCCACGAGGTTGAGCAGAATTTGGCGCAGGTGGCCCGGGTCGGTGTGCAGATCGGGGACGTCGTGCCCGACGACCACATCCACGTGCAGTCGCTTCGCTGCCGCCATCGGCTCGATGACGGTCGCGACGGCGTCCACCAGCGCGCCGACGTTCACCGGCTGCGGATCCACCGCCATGCGACCGACCTCGATCTTGGAGAGATCGAGCACGTCGTTCACCAGCCCGAGCAGGTGGTCAGCGGCTGCGGCAATCCGGTCATGCACACCGCGTAACGGCGAGGACAGCTCACCGTACACGTCGTCGCGCGCGAGAGAGTTGTATCCCACGATCGCGTTCAGCGGTGTACGGAGCTCGTGCGAAACGTTGGCGAGGAACCTGCTTTTCGCCCGGTTCGCCTCGGCGATCTGCTGAGACCGCTCCTCGAGGCGTACGTTGGCGTCGAGGAGGTCCCGGGAGAGCAGCTCCAACTCCTCCGTGCGCTCGGCGAAGCGCCGGGACTGTGCCTCTTCCCGGACGACAAGGAGCACGACCACGAGCAGCAGCAGCGACCCGACCAGCCAGTTGAGGAGCCGGGGCACGATGGGGTGCATGCGCGGGATCGCCACGTCGACCACCCATTCAATGCGAGCCCGGCAAGCGGACTTGCCGGCGCTCGATCGTCGAGTAGGCATCACTGAAGGCGGGCGAGCGCGCAATGACCCCCAGGGAATCATCGCGAATCTGGTACGCGAAGCTGCCGAGCAGGCGGCCGCCTAACGCATCGGCGAACAGCCCGGGATAGGAGATCGCGCCGACGATGTAGCCGGTGATGCGGCGCTCGCGCAGAACCGGCTGGACGAGAACGATGCCGCGCTCGCTGGGGAGCCGTATCGTCCGCGTGGCCGCCGCGTCGCGCGTGAAGCGGGCTTCGTCGAGGGCCGACGCGATGTCCACGGAGTCGCGGAGGTTCGTGCCTGGTCGCAGACGTGGCCAGCTATCTCGCGGGAACACGCCACGCACGATGCCGCGCGCGTCGGCGTAGGCGACCGCTCTCACGTCGGGGAGTTCCTCGAACACGCGCTGCGCAAACCGCACGACGCGCTCCTGGTTCGCTTCGCCGCCTGGCGAGGTCTCGATCAGACTGGTGACGCCGCTGAGCAGGGCGACGCGGTGATAGAGATGGCTCTCGAGCAGCGATTGCGCCTGGACCGCCTGCGTCACTCCCTGTTCACGGTATTCGCGCGTCAGCAGCCGATCGATGTAGACGAGCCCGACCAGGCCGGTGATGAGAAAGGCGACGAGCGGAAGCCTCCACGTCAGCGGCCGCAGGACCGGATCGCGCTTCACCGTACGCGGGGTGCGGGTTTCCGTGCGTCCATGAGCCTTTGCGTTGCGGAGACGAGGCCGGCGTCGGACCCCCGGCGTATTGGTCACCAAATGCGCAAATCGTGCGCCGTTCAGCATTTGGGAAACGAACGGCGTCTGCGTTAGGCCAGCGGGGGGGGGGCGGCGTGGCGGGTGGCGGGCACAAAAAACCCCGCGGCTGAGCCGCGGGGAATGGGCGGTACAAGACTCGAACTTGTGACCTCCACGATGTCAACGTGGCGCTCTAACCAACTGAGCTAACCGCCCTGTGAAACCGGGATCAGGAATCAGGAGTTAAGGTAGCAGGGGGTTTGAGGTTCAAGGGGTCGGGGCCGTCGTCACCTACCTCCCACACCCCCCTGAGCCCGGAGTCCTGACCACGAGATCCTGCGCCGTGCGCAGCGCGGCGCCAGAGCGGGAAACGGGACTCGAACCCGCGACCCCAACCTTGGCAAGGTTGTGCTCTACCAACTGAGCTATTCCCGCGACGACACAGCCGATCAGCGACCTGCGCGGATCGGCCGCCGAGTGGAGGCGAGGGGAATCGAACCCCTGACCTCGTGAATGCCATTCACGCGCTCTCCCAACTGAGCTACGCCCCCGGAACTAGTCCACCGGCTGGAACCGTTAACTGTAGCGGGGGGTATGGTCGAATGTCAATGAAACAGGACTAGCGAAATCGGCGTAGCTCTGTATCTTGCAGCGCCTTTGACCGGCCCCACTGTGTGATGTTTTGTGTGGTGGCGCACCGAAATTTTCCGTCACGTGGCGAGTATTTCGCCACTGGCCCTATAGCACTCTCGAGGTTTTTCGAACATGACCGAGGTCAAGCGTCGCCGTCGGCGCGCCGTCCCGGCTGGGATCGCTCCAAACGAGCCCGAGCGCGACATTCTGGATCAGTATCTCTACGAGGTCAGCACCTACCCGTTGCTCAAGGGCAACGAGGAGCAGCTGGTCGCGCGGAGGATTCGCGCCGGTGACCAGGACGCGCTTCAGGAGCTCGTGAAGCGGAATCTTCGCTTCGTGATCTCCGTCGCCAAGAAGTATCAGAATCGCGGGCTGCCACTCATCGACCTGATCGGGGAGGGGAACGTCGGGCTGCTCACCGCGGCCCGGAAGTTCGACCCCGACCAGGGGGTGAAGTTCATCTCGTACGCGGTGTGGTGGATTCGTCAGGCCATCCTGTCGTCGCTCGCGCGGCAGGGGCGCACCGTGCGCGTGCCACTCAACCGCACCGCCGATCTCTCGCGCATCATCAAGGCGTCGGAGATTCTTCGGCAGCGGCTGCGTCGCGAGCCGAGCCCTGAAGAGCTGTCGCATGTGACGGGGTTGTCGGTGGAAGTCGTGCAGTCGCTCGCCGCACTCAACACGGGCGACGTCCGTCTCGATGCGCCGATGGATCCCGAGGGCGATCGCTCGCTCATCGAGCGCTTCGTGGCCGATGAGATGCCCGATGCGGAAGAGGAAGCGATGAACCGCTTTCTCAGCGACGAGATCGAGCAGGCGCTCGGCACGCTGCCGCCGCGTGACGCGAAGGTACTGCGCTTGTACTTCGGTCTCGACGGTGGGCGCGAGCACACGCTCGAGGAGATCGGTTCGATGCTGGGTGTCACCCGCGAGCGGGTGCGCCAGCTCCGCGATCGCGCCCTCAAGCGGTTGCGTGAGGGCGACGTTGGCCGCGCGTTGGGAAGCTTCGCGGCCTGAGGAACGATTGCGGAAAGCGGAATGCGGAATGACTGCGTAAGACCGTAAGTGATTGAGGGCTCCGAGTTCCGGCTCGGAGCCCTCGACATTTCAGGGTCGTGCGCAGTCAAACCGCATTCCGCTTTCCGCAATCGTATTCGCGATGCCTTCTCCTCGCGAGTAACTTCATTCCATGATCCGGCTCGTCGACGTCCACAAAGCGTTCGGCCCCAAGCGCGTGCTCAACGGCTTCACTCTCGAGGTCAACGAGAGCGAGACGACCGTCATCATCGGATACTCGGGGTCGGGCAAGTCCGTCGCGATCAAGCACATCGTCGGCCTGCTCGAGCCCGACGGGGGCACGGTGTTCGTCGATGGGCAGGAGGTGCCGACGCTCACCCGGCGCGAGCTGTACCTGCTTCGCTCCAAGATCGGCTACGTCTTTCAGTTCGCGGCGCTGTTCGACTCGCTGTCGATCGGGGAGAACGTCGCCATGGGGCTGCGAAAGCAGTCCGAGCTCAGCGCCGGAGAGATCGAGCGACGGATCGACGAGGCGCTCGATCTGGTCGACCTGCCTAACGTGCGCGACCGGTTCCCGGCCGAGCTGTCGGGCGGAATGCGAAAGCGAGTCGGCATTGCGCGCGCGATCGCGCTCCGCCCGAAGTACATCCTCTACGACGAGCCGACCACCGGGCTGGATCCCGTGACGAGTGCGGTCATCGACCAGCTCATGATTCGCATGCGCGACACGCTCGGCGTGACGAGCGTGGTCATCACGCACGACATGCGCAGTGCGTACACGGTCGGAACGCGCATTGCGATGCTCTACGAGGGGCGTGTGCGGCAGGTGGGGTCGGTCGACGAAATTCGCCAGACGACGGACCCGGTCGTGCGACAATTCATCGAGGGGCGTGCGACGCTCGACATTGGCTCGGAGGAGGTGATGGGTGGCGCGATCGCGAGCTAAGGAGGAGCGATCGGCGGGCGGGGTGGTCTACCGCATGGAGGGTGGACGCGCGCTCTATCTCCTCATCCGGGACAGCTACAAGAACTGGGGATTTCCCAAGGGACATCTCGAGGTCGATGAGCCGCCGGAGCTGGCGGCTCTTCGCGAGGTGCAGGAAGAGACGGGCCTGGACGACCTCGCCCTGCGCGGAGAGATCGAGACCATCGACTGGTACTTTCGGTTTCGCGGGCGACTGATTCACAAGGTCTGTCACTTCTACCTCATGGAGTCGGCGGCGGCCGCGACCTCCCCGCAGCGGGAGGAAGGCATCACCGCGTGCCGCTGGGCGACGATGCCGGACGCGATGCAGGCGATATCGTATGCCAACGCTCGCGCCGTCCTCGAGCGCGCGGCTACCATGGTGGAGTCGGGAGCGCCGGCGCGACCCTGACCCGTCATGCCTGTGCACGACGCGGCCTCGCCGCTGGTGGTCGCTTATGCTCCACGAGAGCGCACGCGGGCCTGGGTGAAGCGCCTGGTGGGAAAGCCGGCCGGACATCTCGCGCTCGCGCGCACGGTCATCGAGTTCTCGAAGGCGTTTCGCCGGGACCTCGTCGACGCGGCACTCGTCGACGTTGGCGGGGCTGACGGGAGCGACGAGGCGGCGGCGCTCGCACTCGAGTATCCCAGCATCGCGTTCCTCGGCATCACGTCGTTCCGTCCTTCGGATGCGCCCGCGGTCGCGCGCTGCGCAGAGCTCGAGTTCGCGGATGTGCTCGTGGAAGGGGTGGACGACGGCGTCGCTCGCGCCGTATTGCGCGCGCGCGGCTACAGCGGACGTTTCGCATCCGCCCTCGACAGTCCTCCCGAGTCGCTGTCGTTAGGCTCGGCGCTGCACCTGGCGACATGGCGCTTCATCGTGGCACGTGGTGGACGCCCGATTCGGACCTCCACCCTTGCCGCATCCCTCGGACTCACCCGCGAGCATCTGAGCCGGTCGTTCGGGACCGGCGGGGCGCCCACCCTGAAGCGCCTCATCGACCTCGTCCGACTGCTCTCTGCCGCCGAGTTGGCGAAGAATCCCGGGTACGACGTCGCCGATGTGGCGCGGATTCTCGGGTTTTCCTCGTCGGCCCACCTGTCGCTCACGGCCCAGCGCCTGATCGGGAGGCGTGCGAGCTCGCTCGCCGCCATGCGCGGAGTGGACGTGATCGAGCGGTTCGCGAAGGAGCAGGCGGGGGGTCGAAGCGCTGGTGGGCGCCCCCGCGCCTCCGCGAGAAGGGCGGGAGGGGGGCGATAGAACCCCGGCACGATTTATCCGACCCGCCCTTCTTGCCCGTGAGGGGGCCTTGTGATATTTTTCACAAGCGCCGAATCCCCTGACCTTCGAGCGATTACCCAATGGCCTCCGAAACCTCTCTTCGCCCCGCCGAGATCAAGGATATCCTCCTCCGTGAGATCGAAGCGGCAGACCTCCACGAGCTCGACGTCGACGAGGTGGGTACCGTTCTCGAGGTGAAAGACGGCATTGCCCGCATCTACGGACTCGCGAAGGCCATGGCGGGGGAGATGCTCGAAATCACCTCCTCCGAAACCAAGAACACCGTCACCGCCCTCGCGCTGAACCTGGAAGAGGACAACATCGGCGCGGTCATTCTCGGTGACTGGCTCCAGCTCAAGGAAGGCGATGAGGTCCGCCGCACCGCGCGCGTACTCGAGGTGCCGGTAGGTCCAGCGCTCGTCGGCCGCGTCGTGGATCCACTGGGCCGTCCGCTCGACGGCCTGGGCGATATCCATACGACCGTCAGTCGCAAGATCGAATCGCACGCTCCTGGCATCATCGTGAGACAGCCGGTGAAGGAGCCGCTGCAGACCGGCATCAAGGCCATCGACTCGATGATTCCGATCGGACGCGGGCAGCGCGAGCTGATCATCGGCGACCGCGGAACCGGGAAGACCGCGATCGCCATCGATACGATCATCAACCAGAAGGGCCAGGGCGTCGTCTGCGTCTACGTCGCGATTGGGCAGAAAGCGTCGACCATTGCATCGGTCGTGGAGCGGCTGAAGCAGGCTGGAGCGATGGAATACACGATCGTCGTCGTCGCGGCGGCTTCGGATCCGGCGCCGATGCAGTTCATCGCGCCGTACTCCGGGTGCGCGATGGCCGAGTACTTCATGTATCACGAGGGCCGCGCGACGCTCTGCGTCTACGACGACCTGTCCAAGCAAGCCGCTGCATACCGCCAGCTCTCGCTCGTTCTCCGTCGTCCTCCCGGGCGCGAAGCGTATCCCGGCGACGTGTTCTACCTGCACTCACGCCTGCTCGAGCGCGCCGCAAAGCTGCGCAACGACGAGTCGGTGGTCGATGGCAAGACGATCTTCAAGGCGGGTGGCTCCCTCACCGCGCTCCCGGTGATCGAAACGCAGGCGGGTGACGTGTCGGCCTACATTCCGACCAACGTCATCTCGATTACCGACGGACAGATCTTTCTCGAGGCGGACCTGTTCTTCTCCGGCGTGCGTCCCGCGATCAACGTCGGCATTTCGGTGTCGCGCGTCGGTGGCTCGGCGCAGATCAAGGCGATGAAGCAGGTCGCCGGCCGGCTGCGCCTCGATCTCGCGCAATACCGTGAGCTGGAGGCCTTCGCGGCGTTCGCATCCGATCTCGATGCCGCCACCAAGCGGCAGCTCGAGCGCGGCGCGCGCACGGTCGAGATCCTGAAGCAGGGCCAGTACCAGCCCATGTCGGTCGAGCAGCAGGTCGTCGTCATTTATGCCGTGACCAACGGATTCCTGGATGAAGTTCCGGTCGCCGACATTCGCGAGTGGGAGCGCGCGTTCCTGGAGTACCTCGGCGCGCAGTGGCCGCAGGTGGGCGATCGCATCCGCAAGGAGAAGGAGCTCAAGAAGGACCTGGAGGAGGAGCTGAAGCGCGCCATCGCTGCCTACAAGGAGCTGCGTGGAGATGCCGGAAAGGCCGAGGCGCCAGCCAAGCGCGCCCAGCCCGCCGCCGCCGCCCGTTAGGCACGCCGTCGACCGACTTCCGAGACCGGAATCATGGCCAAGGGTCGCGAGCTCAAGGGACGAATCAAGTCCGTCGAAGGGACGCGCAAGATCACGCGCACCATGGAAATGGTGGCGACGTCCAAGCTCAAGCGCTCGCAGGACCGCGTCGTCGCGGCGCGTCCGTACGCGAAATCGCTGGCGCAGGTCATCGCCGACCTGTACACGCCCGAGCTTGCCGAGCGCTTTCCATTGCTGCGCCAGCCTGCCGCGGCTCGACAGTCGGGCGGACGCGCGGCCGTCCTTCTGCTGACGTCCAACCGTGGACTGGCCGGGGCGTTCAACTCCAATCTGATTCGTGAGGCGCGAACGCTCATCGACCGCCTGGAGCGCGAAGGGACGGCGGTCGATGTTCACGTCGTGGGCCGCAAGGGAATCGGATTCTTCCGCTACGCCGGTCGTCAGCTGGCGTCGATGCGAACCGACATTGGCGATCGACCGACCGCCGACCACGCAACCGAGCTCGTGCAGGACTTGATGGGCGACTTCATCGCCGAGCGGCTCGACGCGGTGTACGTGGTGTACGCGAAGTTCAACTCGGCGATCTCCACGCCGCCGGTATCCGAGATGGTCCTGCCCGTCACGCCGCCCGAGCGGAAAGGCCCGGCGCGCGACTACATCCTCCTGCCGTCGGCGGAGGCGATTCTCTCGGAGCTGCTCCCACTCTACGTCCGGAATGCCGTGTACCGCGCTCTGGTCGAGACGGTGGCGGGAGAGCAGGGCGCCCGCCGCACCGCGATGAAAAACGCAACCGACAACGCCGGGGACATGCTCAACATTCTGCGGCGTACGTACAACCGCGCTCGCCAGGCGCAGATCACGCAAGAGATCGCGGAGATCGTAGGCGGGGCGGAGGCACTCAAAGGATGATTACGGATCCGCAATCCGCAATCACACAGGGGTTCATACATGGCCACCGCAACTAAGGAAAACGTCGGCAGGGTAGTGCAGGTGATCGGGCCGGTGCTCGACGTCGAGTTCGAGTCGGACCAGCTGCCCGAGATCTATAACGCCATCCAGGTCCAGGTCCCGACCGAGGGCGGCCCCGACATCTCCGTCGTCGCCGAAGTGCAGCAGCACATCGGACGGAACCAGGTGCGCGCGGTGGCCATGTCGAGCACCGACGGCGTGCAGCGTGGTATGGATGCCGTCGACACCGGATCGGCGATCACAGTGCCGGTGGGGGAAGCCGCGCTCGGACGCATTCTCAACGTGCTCGGCAACCCGGTGGACAACGGTCCGCCGATCCCGCGTACCGTGGAGCGCTGGCCGATTCACCGGCCGTCCCCCGAGTTCGTGTCGCTCGAGCCGAAGACCGAGATCTTCGAGACCGGCATCAAGGTCATCGACCTGATCTCGCCGTTCGTGAAGGGTGGAAAGATCGGGCTCTTCGGCGGCGCCGGTGTTGGCAAGACGGTCGTGATCATGGAGCTCATCAACAACGTGCAGAAGGGCCATGGTGGTCGCTCGGTGTTCTGCGGCGTCGGTGAGCGCACGCGCGAGGGCAACGACCTCTATCTCGAGATGAAGGAGTCGGGCGTGCTCGGCTCGACGGCGCTCATCTACGGTCAGATGAACGAGCCGCCGGGCGCACGGCTGCGCGTGGGTCTCACCGGACTCACCGTCGCCGAGTACTTCCGAGACAAGGAGAACGCGGACGTTCTCGTGTTCATCGACAACATCTTCCGCTTCACGCAGGCAGGCTCGGAGGTGTCGGCACTCCTCGGTCGCATGCCGAGCGCCGTCGGCTATCAGCCGACGCTGGCGACGGAGATGGGCGAGCTCCAGGAGCGCATCACGTCGACGCGCACCGGATCGATCACCTCGGTGCAGGCGATCTACGTTCCCGCAGACGACATCACCGATCCGGCGCCCGCGACAGCGTTCGCGCACCTCGACGCGACGGTCGTGCTCTCGCGAGCGATCACAGAGCTGGGCATTTACCCGGCGGTCGATCCACTGGCTTCGTCGTCGCGCATTCTCGATCCGCAGTTCGTCGGCGATCGCCATTACAAGGTCGCGACGGGCGTGCAGCGGATTCTCCAGCGCTACAAGGAGCTGCAGGACATCATCGCGATCCTCGGGATGGATGAGCTGTCGGAAGACGACAAGAAGATCGTGGCGCGCGCTCGGCGTCTGCAGCGCTTCTTCTCGCAGCCCTTCGCGGTCGCGGAGCAGTTCACTGGCATCAAGGGCAACTACGTGAAGCTCGAGGATACGATCTCGTCGTTCGAGCGCGTCGTGAACGGTGAGTTCGATCAGCTGCCGGAGCAGGCATTCTTCATGGCCGGCGGCATCGAGGACGTGATGGCGAACGCCGAGCGCATCGCGAGCTCGTAAGGCATGCTCAAGGTCTCGGTCATCTCGCCGGAGCGCACGCTCTTCGACGGCGACGCGACCCAGGTGGTCGCGCCGGCGTACGACGGCGAAGTCGGCATTCTCACCGGGCACGCGCCGATGATGGCGCTCCTGGGGCGCGGTACCCTTCGCGTCAGCGAGAGTGGCGGAGAGCGCCGTTTCACCGTCGAAGGGGGCTTTCTGCAGGTCGTGGACAACCACGTGCGGGTCGTCACAGAGAAAGCCGCCGCGAGCTGAGTCCGGCGCGTTTTTCTCCTGAACTTCTGCGGGCCCCGCGTCACGTGACGCGGGGCCCGCGGTGCATCCCGTCATTGTGTGCGTCGGACTCTCGTCCTATCCTTTTCGACGATGTCGGTCGCAGTCGAGAGAGCCGCGGCGCGCACGGTCGTCGGTGCGGCGATGGTCATCGCGACCGTCGCGGTTGCGCGTGGGCAGGGGCAGGGTGTGGTCGCGGGGACGATTACCGACGTGCAGGGCACTCCCATTGCCGGCGCGCAGATCTCCGTGCGCGGGCTCGGGACGATGGCGATCAGCGATGCGCGCGGAATCTTTCGGCTCGATCGCGTTCCCGTTGGCGCATTGATGGTGCGGGTGCGCCGGCTCGGCTTTCGTCCGGACAGCGTCGATCTCCAGGTGCCCTCGTCGCCCGATGCCGCGGTGACCTTCAAGCTGTCGCGTGTCGTTGCGGCGCTCTCGCCGGTCGTCGTGCGCGCGAGCAAGGTGAAGCATCAGGCGCGGCTGGCGGGATTCTACGAGCGTCTCGAGCGGCGTACGGCGGGACACTTCATCACGCTGCGCGAGCTCGAGGTCGATGCGCCACGATCGATGACGCACCTCCTGCAGCGCGTTCCCGGAGTCACCGTGGTGAAGGGCCGTGCAGGCGCGACGGGGGTGCGCATGCGCGGTCGCACGTGCTGGCCGCTCGTGTGGCTCGATGGATTTCCGATGCCTGCGGGTGAGGTGGATCTCGACAGCTTCGCGCCACACTCGTTCGAAGGGATCGAGCTCTACCTTGGCTCTACGACCCCGCCGCTGCGATACATCCAGCAGCGGACGACGTCCAGTTGCGGAACGATCCTGCTCTGGTCGCGGAGCACGGACATGGATGCGCCGGCAGAGCGGATCGGCACCTCGGCGGAAGTCGAAGCGCTCGTCTCATCGCTGGAGGTGTTCACCGCCGATCACGTCGATACGACGGCGGGGCTCCTGGACCCGACGGCACTACGCATTGAGTATCCGCCCACCCTGTTCGCCGAGGCCGTCCCGGGACTGGTGATCGCCGAGTACGTCGTCGACACGCTCGGAAGGGTGGAAGAGGGCACCTTCAGCATCGTATCCTCGACGCATCCGCTGTTCAGTGAGGCGGTGCGCACGGCCCTGGTGCGCGCGTCGTATACGCCGGCGCGTCGGGGTGGTCGCCGCGTGCGCCAGCTGCTCCACCAGCCTTTCACGTTCGCCGCGCCGGAGCGGGCCAATGGCCAGCGGCAGAGTGAGATGACGAAGCGAGATCCATGACGCGTGGGGAACGGCAACGACGTCAGATCTCAGACTGCAGAATTCAGCTTTCAGCAACGATCAGAGAAAGGGGAGCCAACACTGGCTCCCCTTTTCGTTTGTCTGAAATCTGACATTCTGAATTCGGACATTCTGACGTCTTTGCCGTGCGCTTACCTGGCGCATGTCCGTCCCGTGTAACGTGCGCTTCGTCCCTCACATTCTCTTCGCACATGTAAGTCTTTATGCAATTTCTTGCGCTCACTTGTCAGCACTCGCAGAGTAGGCGCCGCACCCTAACGCGCGACTCACGGCGTATTGACCTAACCAGTACGCACGTAGCACGCGGAGCGCACCGTGCCGTGCGCTTCGGGGTGCGTGCGCACCACCTCAACCCCGAGGAGGCTCTCCCATCCCAGTGTCGTCAGTGACCCTGAGCGCGCGCAACCGAACGTCCGGGCACGGCGCGCCGACCAACGCATTGCGGTTTCCAATACCACCCTTTGAGGTAGCGATGACGCGAGTGACACGGAGCCGAACGATCTCGATGCTGGCGATCGCCACCCTCGTGGCCGGGGTTGCATCGTCCGCATTGGCACAGAACGCCGTGGTGACTGGACGCGTGATGTCCGACCGCGGGCAGCCCTTGTACGGCGCCAACGTGTACATCACGGAACTCAACATTTCCGTGGCGACGAACGAAGCAGGGACCTACACGATCACCATTCCGACCGCGCGCGTAACCGGGCAGAGCGTCGCGCTCCGCGCGCGCGCAGTCGGGTTCCGTCCGGAGTCGCAGCCCCTCACGGTGTCGGCGGGAACGCAGACGCTGAACTTCGACCTCGAGACCGACATCGCACGCCTGAGCGAAGTCGTCGTGACGGGCGTGACCGCCGAGACGCAGCAAATCAAGCTGCCGTTCACGGTGGCGCGCGTCGACACATTGCAAATGCCGGTCACCGCGTCGAATCCGCTGACGCAGCTTCAGGGAAAGATTCCCGGCGCGTCGATCGTGTCCGCGTCGGGTCGCCCGGGTGAAGCACCGGCGGTCGTGCTGCGCGGTCCGGTCTCGATCAACGGCACCGGTCGCAGCCAGAACCCGCTCTTCATCATCGATGGCGTGGTGCTGCAGGGCGACCTGCCGGACATCAACCCGAACGACATCGAAAGCGTCGAGGTCGTGAAGGGTGCCGCCGCGGCTTCGCTCTACGGGGCGAGGGCGGGCGCCGGCGTCATCAACATTACCACCAAGACGGGGAAGAATGCGCCGGAGGGGCTTCGCTTCGGCGTGCGCTCCGAGTTTGGTGCCGGTGACATTGAGCGAGAGTATCCGCTGGCGCAGACGCACTTCCTGGCCATGGATCCGCGGGGTCGGCTGTTCTGCTCCAACGAGAACGTCGGGGCGTCGCCATGTGGTCGCTACGTCGAGCTCATGGAAGAGGCCCGGCGCATCAACGATCAGGGTGAGGACTTCTCGCTTCCGCCGACGCGGATCCGCAATGACGGCGGAATCGCCCAGGCGCCGACGTACGACCAGCTCACCGGGACGTTTCAGGTCAACCCGTGGCCGACCATCACGGATCCGGTGGCCCAGGTCGTCACGCCCTCAGCGTTTGCCAACACGAACCTCGATCTGCGCGGCCGCGTCGGAACGACGGGTGTGTATGCCAGCGTCTCCAACCTGACGCAGCAAGGCGCCGTCAAGTTCCTCAACGGCTATACCCGGAATTCCGCGCGCGTCAACCTCGACCACAGCTTCAACGAGCGGCTGACGGCGAGCATGACGACGTACTACAGCCAGTCGAAGGAGGACGCGGCACACCTGGACCAGACGACGGGACAGCTCTGGTTCAACCTCTCGCGCATGCCCTGGTATGTTCGCTTGACGGACCGCGATCAATTCGGACGCCTGTACATCCGCCCGAACATCCTGAATCAGGGCGAGCAGAACTTCAATCCGCTCTATGCCGCGGAGAACAACAAGCGCGAGGACCGCGGCACGCGCTTCCTCGGCGGCATGACGCTTCGCTACAACCCGCTCGAGTGGGTGACGCTGGACGGCAACTTCAGCTACGACCGCTCCACGGGGAATTTCACCCAGTTCCGCGATCGCGGTTACCGCGTGACGACGTCGAACCCGACGTTCTCCGCCGGCTTCATCAATGAGGGTGCCTTCGACACCGAAGCGTACAACACGAGCTTCAGTGCGACGGCGCGTCGAACGTTGCTGCCAGACCTGGCCGCGACGTTCACGGCCCGCACCGTCTACTCCCAGTCGACGGCCTCGCAGGATTCCCTGCAGGGTGCCGACATCATTGTTCCCGGCTTGGAGACGGCCGACGCCGCACAGCTGAACTTCCTGATTTCGTCGGCCAACCAGACCATTCGCGAGCTGGCGTTCTACGGCGGCGCGGATTTCGACTACAAGGATCGCTACATCCTCGGCGGCGTGATTCGCCGAGACGGCAGCTCGCTGTTCGGCGAAGGCAACCGCTGGGCGACGTTCGGACGCGTGTCCGCGGCATGGATCGCATCGCTCGAGCCCTGGTGGCCGCTGGCCGAGCAGCTGAGCCTGTTCAAGCTTCGCTACTCGCGCGGGACGACGGGGCAGCGTCCGTCGTTCGCGGCGCAATACGAGACGTTCACGATCGGCACGGGTGGCACGCTCAACCCTGCCACGTTAGGCAACAAGGATCTGAAACCCGAGATCAACACCGAGACGGAAGTTGGGGCCGACATCGAGTTCTTCGGTCGCGCGGTCCTCAATGTCTCGTACGCGCATTCGGTCATCGACGATCAGATCCTCTCCGTCCGTCCGCCGACGGCCACCGGCTTCCAGCTTCAGTGGCAGAACGCGGGACAGCTGACGAACAAGACATGGGAAGCGGCGCTGACGGTGCCGATTCTCAACGGCCGTGACTTCACCTGGTCGACCCGCCTCATCTGGGATCGCACGCGGTCGCAGATCACCCGCCTCGATGCCCCGCCCTTTACGGGTGTGTATCACCCCGCGGCGATCGGCCAGAATCCCTTCTCGATCTACAATTTCCGCGAAGGGGAGATGCTGGGGACGTTCTACGGGCAGGACTTCGTTCGCAGCTGCTCGCAGCTGCCGGCACCGTTCCGCACTGACTGCGGCACGGCGACGAGCTCGTTCCGGCCGAACGATCAGGGGTGGATCGTGTGGGTGGGTCAGGGCAACCAGATGAGCGAGGGCATCACCAAGAATCTCTGGCGCACGCAGCTCACGTCAGGGCCGTGGGGCGCGGCGTCGAACTGGGGAATGCCCATCGTCCTGCGGGACTCCACGGGCAACATCGCGACCGTTCCGCTGGGCAACGGAATGCCCGATTACCACATCGGCATCTCGCAGAACTTCAGCTACAAGAAGTTCACGGCGTATGCGCTCCTCGATGGCGCCTTCGGCCAGGAAGTCTGGAACATTGGCTACCACTGGTCATTGGGCGACTTCATGACGGCGGATCAGAATCAGGCCGGGCAGTCAGTGGAAACGGCGAAGCCGATCGGGTATTGGTGGCGCCGTGGCACCGCCCCGGTGGGCGGCTCGTCAGGCGTGGGCGGATTCTATGACGCGCTGAACCCCAACAGCTTCTCGGTGGAAGACGGGAGCTACATGAAGCTGCGCGAGGTCACCGTGAACTATCACCTCGGTGATGTCGGCGGCGTGGGGGATTTCACGATCGGCGTCATTGGGCGCAATCTGAAAACATGGACCGACTTCCGCGGATTCGATCCCGAGGTCGGTGTCGGCGATGCGCAGGGGCGGACCGGTCCGCTCAATTCGGCGGCGTTGTCCGCCGTGGCGGGATATCGGTTCCCGAACCTCCGCACGTACACGTTCCGCATCTCGACGTCGTTCTGATCCGACTTCACGTGACGGGAACGCGGGCCGCCTTACGGCGGTTCGCGTGCCCCGATCTTCCTACGATTGCAGAGAGGTCCTGAATGTCTGGACGATATCGCACGGTGGTGATGGCCATCGGCGTCGCGACGGCACTGACGGTGACGGGCTGCGACGATGCGGTGAACATCACGAACCTGAACAACCCCGACGTCGAGCGCGCGTTCGCGACCCCCGTCGGCGTGGAGACCATCGTCTCCAAGCTCTTCCAGCAGATGCACCAGGGGCAGTATTTGCCGCTGCCGAACGGCGGTGGCGACAATCTCTGGACGCAGTCGATGACCATGTCGTTCGAGAGCTCCTCCCAGCTGGGGAACTTCGGCATGGGCACGCGCGGCGACATCCCGCGCGGGCTCATCGACAATACGATCGGCAACCGGGAAGAAGTCGGGAATTTCCGCGACTTCGATCACCTGACTCGTAACGCCCGGATGGCGGCCAACTCCATCGACGCCATGCAAGTGTTCGCGGACGAAGGGAGATCGCTCGGACAGCGGCGCGACCTTCGCGCGAAATCGTTCGCGTACTTCACGCTGGGGTACGCGCACGGCTTCCTGGCGCTGTTCTACGACTCCGTCTCCGTCGTCTGGCCCGGTGTGCTCAGCGGTACCGAGGTGGGCGAATTCTCAGGCGCCGCCGAGGCGATGACCGATGCGCTCGCCATGCTGGATTCGGCGCTCGTCTTCCTGGCGCAGGATACCGCGACGGCCGCGTTCATTCCCGCGGCCTGGCTGGCCCAGTCGGCCGACATGTCGAAGGATCAATATCGACGCGTCCTCCGGTCGTACAAGGCGCGCTTTCGCGCGGGTGTTGGACGCACCCCGACAGATCGGCAGGCCGCGGATTGGACCGCGATCCTCGCCGACGCGACCAACGGAATCACGTCGGATCTGAATGTGAACCTCAGCGTGTCGGCGGGATGGACGAACGGGTGGATCGTGCAGGCCGCCGTGTCGTCCGGATGGCATCAGATCACGCCCTTCATATTCGGCATGGCGGACACGACGCGCGCCTACGACACCTGGCTCGCGACGGCGCTCGACAACCGTGCGCCTTTCCTGATCAGGACGCCGGACCGGCGTTTCCCCGCGGGCGAGACGCGCGCGGCACAGCAGGCGAGGGTGCCGACGACCAGCCCGGTCATTGCGCCGGATACCGTTCTCTACATTCGCAACCGGCCTGCCGGCCAGGACACGCCCGCGGAAGCGTGGGGAACGTCGCACTACGACTTCGTACGGTTCTGGCGGGTTCGCAACCGTGACGCGAGTGGCGGGCCGTTCCCGATCATGACGGTTGCCGAGATCGACATGCTCGCGGCGGAAGCCCATCTCCGCGCCGGCAGCTTCGCGGCCGCGGCGGCGCTCATCGACAAGTACCGGTTGCAGAATGGGCTGGCGTCGGTCGCCGGCGTCTCGAATGGAGTCGACCCGGTCCCCGGGGGCAACGCGTGCGTGCCGCGCGTCCCGGTCGGGCCCAACTTCACCTCGACGGTGTGCGGCACGCTCTGGGAAGCGATGAAGTGGGAAAAACGGATGGAAACCGCATTCACGGGCTACGGCCAGTGGTACCTCGATTCACGGGGATGGGGTGATCTCGTGATGGGGACGCCGCTCGAGTGGCCGGTGCCATATCAGGAATTGTTCGCGCGCGGACGCCCGTCCTATCGCAACGAGCGGGTGGCGGCGCGCAGCGGGTACGGCTGGTAGTGGTCGGGTCGCGGGCGCGATTCGCGGTGCTCGTCCTCGCGTGCCTAACGGGGTCCGGTTGCTACGTGAACCGGCCTCTCGCGGCCTCGCCCGAGCCGGGGACCAACATCCTGCTCGCGCTCAACGATCGCGGCCGGGTGGCGCTCGCCGACAGCATTGGGGAGGCGGCGTCGGAGATCGAAGGGGTGCTCGTGGCGCGCCGGGATTCCGCGTTCGTGATCCGCGTGCGCGCCGTCGAGTATCTCAGTGGACAGCGGCAGCGCTGGACGGGCGAACCTCTGTCGGTGAGAGAGGACCATGTGCGCGATGTGCACGCGCGTCTGATCTCCAAGGGACGCACGGCGGTCGTGGCCGGTGCGATCTCGAGCAGCGTCATCGCGTTCATTCTGTCACGCGACCTGTTTGGTCTCGGCGGCGGAGGGCGCGACCCGGGCAATGGGGGCCCCGGGCCTGAGCAGTAGGCCCGGGCAGACATCCAACATTCAACGGCCTCATGAACTCTTCAGGAGCCAGTCCCATGCGATTTTTTCGTATTCTCGTCGTTGGCATCGCCGTTGCCGCCGTGGGCGCCTGCAACGATGACGAGATCACCAATACGACCCCCCCGCCGCTCGCTGGCGTTCGGTTCATCAATGCGATGGCCGACACCGGCGCGGTGGACATTCGAATGATCGACCAGGTGCCCTGGTCGGCGCTGGCGCTGTCGCTCGCCTTCCGCTCCGGGACTGAGCATCAGCCGACGGAAGCCCGGGCGCGGCACATTCGCGTCTTCCCGACGAGCCGGAACCCGGTGGTCACGTCGAACTTCATGCTCGACACCACCATCACCTTTGCAGCGAATCAGAACTACACCCTGCTGCTGGCGGGAAGCGCCAAGAACAACACCGACCGGTTCATCGTCGTCACCGACGACGCGGCGGCGCCGGCGGCCGGCAGCATCTCCATCCGCGCGGTCAATGCCTCGTGCGGTCCCGCCGGAACGCCTAACGTGGATTTCCTCGCCGGAGCCGACTCCACGGCCCTGGCGTCTCTCGGGGCAAACATCGCCCCGGGGTCGGCCTCGGCCTATCAGTCGCGCACTGCCGGCTCGCTGCTCGGCCGCTTTACGACGACCGTCGCTCCCACGCGAGTGGCACAGGCCGCTGGACCGGTGGCGCCGGCGACGCCGGCGGGGGCCCGCCCGGCAGCTGGCGTGAACTCGGCTGGTACCGTGCTGAGCGCGTACTGCTTTCCGGCGTCGGTGGCCGGAACCAGCGCTCCGCAGGACACTGTGACGTTCAACCGTGCTGGTGTGGTCTACTTCGTGGACCGCGTCCCTGGAGGAAGTTGACGCGGCGTCCGCTCGCGCCCAGCACTGCGCCGCCGGACCTTCGGCGGCGCAGTGCGTTTGTTCGATCCCCTAACGAGTGCCGATGAGGATTCAGCGCTGACGGTCGCCGCCCGTTGGGGCGCGGCCACCGCGGCCGTAACGACGGTCACCGCGCGCAACTGTAAGCAACGCGCCAGGAGCTTGCATGGGTCGCGTACGGCTGTCAGCTTAACGTGATAGGCGCTAACGCGTTTCGGACCTGCCTCGAACCGGCTGCAGACCGGATCGCGGCTCCTGAGAGGTGTGCGGTCTGTGCACGCGACGGGCTGCGCGCGCGCTGGGCGACGAACCGCGCCCTGGCTCACGCGTACGGAGCCGCAGCAGCTCGCTGACGCTGTCAATTGCCGCTGACGTCATCCCCTGCCAGAGGAGGAACACACCGGATGCGCTGCATCGATGTTCCACGGTTGGTTAACGGACGAGGAGGGAGTATGCGAGTGTTCAGTAGGCTTGGGATGGTCGCGCTGGCTCTGCTCGCGCTCACGCGCACGGGGCTGGCACAGGACACAGGAATTCTCGAAGGACGCGTCACCGAGGCCGGGGGCACGCCGGTTCCGGATGCGCTCATCACGGTCGTCGGTACGAATCGCGGTGCGCGGTCGGGGGAAGATGGCCAGTACCGCGTCGGCAGTCTCCGCTCCGGCGAGTACACCGTTCGTGTGACGCGGCTGGGATACGGCGCGGTCTCGCGCCCGGTGAGCATCGCGGTCGGGCAGACGGCCCGTCTCGACGTCCAGCTCGCGCCGGCAGCCGTCATTATCGATGAGGTCATCGTCACGGCAACCGGAGAGTCGCAGCGGCGGCGCGAGAGTGGAAACACGGTAAACACGGTGCTCCCAACGCCCGAACGGCTGGCGACGTCGACGACGGTCGCGCAGCTGCTCGAGGCCCAGGCGCCGGGCGTCTACATCAACAGCCCGGGCGGCACGACTGGTAGCGCGAGCCGCATCCGCATCCGTGGCGCGAACTCGCTGTCCCTCACCAACGAGCCGCTGCTCATCGTCGACGGCATTCGCGTGAGCAACGAGATCACGCAGTCGAACAATCTCGGCGGCGGCATTGGCGTCGGTGGGCAGGGTTCGTCGCGCTTCAACGACATCAACCCGGACGACATCGAGTCGATCGAGATCCTCAAGGGACCGGCCGCGGCCGCGCTCTACGGAACGGCGGCGGCAAGCGGTGTCATCCAGGTGCGCACGAAGCGCGGCCGTCCGGGTGGCTCGCGGTGGACGACGTATGTCGAAGGTGGCACTCAGAAGGACGAGACGACCTACCCCGCCAACTTCTCGCAGGTCGGACGGCTCGTTTCGGACGGTACTCGCACCACAGGGTGCTCAATCGATGCCCAGGTCCGCAACCTCTGCACGGCGGTCCCCGACTCGCTGGCGAGATGGAACCCCCTCGAACAAGCAGACCCGTTCGTAACCGGAAAGCGGACGAGCGTAGGGCTCAGCATTGCCGGAGGTGGTGAGGCAGCGAACTACTTCGTGTCGGGCGACCTCGATCGCGACTGGGGCGTCCTCGAGCCGAACAAGTTCAAGCGCGTTGGGCTGCGCGCCAACCTGAACGGTCAGGTCGGGAGCGACCTGGGGATTCAGGTGGCAACGAATTACGTCTCGAGCCGCCTCGAGTTCCCGCAGAACGACAACAACGTTCTCGGCGTCCTCGGTGGTGCGCTCCTCGGGTCGGCGTTCGACAACCCGACCAACCGCGGATGGCTGTCCGGCCAGACGCCGGCCGAGGTGTTCGCGCTCGATGTGCGAGAAGATGTGGAGCGCTTTTTGGGATCGGTCGCCGCCAACTGGCAGGCGATCAGCTGGCTGACCGTCGTCGGCACCACCGGCGTGGACTATTTCAATCGCCGTAACAAGCAGACGGTCCCGCCGAACCGCGTCTTCTTCGGCGCCCTTCCCGAGGGCGCGCGCAACGCGAACATCACCGATGTGTGGAACTACACGGCCAATGGCAGCGCCACGGCGAATTTCGTCCTCACCGAGGATGTCCGTTCGACGACGACGCTCGGCGTGCAGTTCACGCAGGAGACCATTCAGGGCAACCGCGCGGGCGGCGCCAAGCTGCTGGCCGGGACGGGCTCGCTCCAGGGAACCGCGGCGCGCTTCAGTGTGGGTGAAGCCAACACCGACAACAAGACGTTAGGCGCCCTGCTGCAGCAGCAGGTGGGCTGGCGCGACCGTCTTTTCGCAACGGCGGCCGTGCGCACCGACAACAATAGCGCGTTCGGGGAGAACTTCGGCTGGATCGCCTACCCGGCCTTCAGTCTCTCATACGTCATCAGTGAAGAGCCGTTTTTCCCGGAAACCTCGGCGCTGAGCTCGCTGCGGCTCCGGGCGGCCTACGGGCAGTCGGGTCAGCGCCCGAACTTCCGGGATGCGATCACGTTCTTCAACACGCAGACCATCACCACGGGCGGGACGGATTTCGCCGGCATCACGGTGGGTGGTACGGGGAATCCCGATTTGCGCCCCGAGCTGTCGCGTGAGTACGAGCTCGGCTTCGAGTCCGCGCTCTTCGGAGATCGGATCGGCCTGGAGTTCACGTACTACGACAAAAAGACCAAGGACCTCCTGGTGCAGCGGCCGCTGCCGCCGTCACTGGGCCTCACGCAGGTACAGTTCGCGAATCTCGGCACGTCGACCAACAAGGGGTTCGAGGGTCGCGTGAACGCTCGCGTCTTCGAATTCCGTAAGGCACGCTTCGAGATCACCGCGATCGGGTCGACGAACAAGAACCGCCTCGTCACGCTCGGGAATCTCCCGAGTGGCGATCCGATTCCGCCCATCGTCTTTGGGCCGCAGCGCCACGTGTCGGGTTACGCGCTCGGCAGTTACTGGGATGAGGGCTACACGTTCCAGGATCTGAACAACGACGGCGTCATCACCCGCGTCAACTGCCCCGGCCAACCGACGGTTGCGGGAGGCCCCGCGTGCGAGTTTACGCGCACCGCGGGTCTCGAGTATCTCGGCAACCCGCTTCCGACTCGCGAGTTCTCGATCTCGCCGCGAATCGGATTCAGCGACTGGCTCGAGGTCTCGGCCCTGTTCGATCACAAGGGCGGCTTCAAGCAGTTCAACAACACCGCACGCTTCCGTTGCAACTTCGGAAACTGCCAGGCGGCCTACGATCGCACGGCCCCCCTGTCGGACCAGGCGCGCCACCTCGGCCAGCAGTACTTCCAGACCGATGCCGGCTTCGTCGAGGACGCCACCTTCACCAAGCTGCGTGAAGTGTCGGTCACACTCACCGCGCCGCGCAGTCTCGCATCGCGTTTCCGCGCCGAAGGCGTTCGCCTGACGATCGCCGGACGCAATCTGGCCACCTGGACGGATTACACGGGCTTCGATCCCGAGGTGAACTCGCAGCCGCTGAATCTGTTCAGCAACTCGGACTTCTTCACGATTCCACCGCTCCGGACGTTCTCGACCCGACTGACGGTGCAGTTCTGATGACCAGCCAGCGACCTGAACCCACGGAGAGACAATCTCATATGACGCATAGACGATTCGCGCGCACGTCCCGTGCGGCGCACATGCGGGCTGCGCTCATCGCCCTGGTGGCGGTGGCGTGCAGCCCTGACCGGATTCTGCAGGTGGAGGACATCGACGTCGCACTCCCGCCGTCCGTACAGGGCGCGGAGGCGTTACCCTCGCTGCTCGCCGGGGCCATCGGCGATTTTGGCACCGCGTACAACGGCGGCGTGCAATCGAGCGGGCTCGCGCTCGACCTGAACCAGGTCACCCTCTCGGGACTCATCTCGGACGAGCTGCTCAACACCGAGACCTTTCCCACGCGCATCGAGGTCGACCAACGTCAGCAGCAGTACCAGAGCAACGGATCGCTGCGCAATGCGTACTACGCTATCCAGCAAGCCCGTGCATCGGCCGACCGTGCAAGTGAGGCGTACGTGGAGTTCGGACCAACGGCGCTCGGTCGGGCGGAGGCGCTCAACCTCGGCGCCCTCTCGCTGATCCTGATGGCGGAGAACTACTGCGGTGCGGTTCCCATCAGCCGTGAGCTCTCGCCGGGCGTGTTCGAGTACGGATCGGCACTGGAGACCAGAGAGCTCTTCCTGCGCGCTCTGGCCAAGGCTGACACCGCGCTGGCGCACGCAAGCGCGACAACCACTGCTGGCACCGCGGCGGCCAAGACAGCGCAGCAGCAGCTCGCTCGCGTCGTTCGTGCCCGTGCGCTGTTGAACCTCGACAGCATCCCGGCTGCGGGAGCGAACCTGAGCGAAACCGACGTTCCGACGACGTTCCAGTATTTCTTCAAGCACTCCGAAGTCACCACGCGCCAGAACAACGGCACGTGGGCGACGACGGCGAGCGTGGGACGTTTCGGCGTGCCAGAACGCGAGGGCACGAATGGGTTGCCATTCCGCTCGGAAGGCGATGCGGTCAATGCCAGCAACGATCCTCGCGTCGCCAGCCTCCGCCGGACGGGGGCAGGGGTAGGTTTCGACGGGGCCACGGCGCAGTGGATTCAGTCCAAGCACGGAAAGCGTGATACGCTCGCCATCATCGCCGATGGCGTGGAGGCACGTTTGATTCAGGCCGAGGTGGCGCTTCGCGGTGGCGATTATACGACGGCGTTGACGATCATGAACGCCCTCCGGTCCAACACGGGGTTGGCACGCCTGCGCGGATATGTGGACGCCAACCAACAGCCCCGCGTCCTGCCGGCGCTTCTGCCCGCGGCGACGACGGCCGCGCAGGTGGATCAGCTCTTCAAGGAACGGGCGTACTGGCTCTACCTAACGAGCCACCGGCTCGGTGACCTGCGTCGCCTCGTGCGCGAGTACGGGCGCGGCGCGGAGACGGTCTTCCCGACCGGCACGTACCACAAGCCGGGCACGTACGGGACCGACGTCAACTCGCCGATTCCTCAGGCGGAAGACAACAACCCGAACTTCGAGCGCTCCGCCTGCTCCACCACGGAGGCCTAACGCTCCACCCGTTCGGGTAGTCCACCACGGGCCCCGTCTTTCGACGGGGCCCGTGGTGCATCGGGACATGGGAGGACTATGGAGGCCGGCGCCCTCGTGATATGTTGCGCCGTTCCCGCCGCCCCATCCCTCCGCAGCCGAATCTCGTCACGTGCGCGCTCCCAGGTATTGGGTCTTCCTCGGCATAACACTTCTCACGCCCGTTCTGCTTTTCGGCGTGGCGGAGGGGATCGCGCGTCTCGCGTGGCCGGAGGGCGCGCTGCCGATGTTCGTGAACGCTCCTTTCGGCAACGGACACTATGTGGTCGCGAACCGTGGCGTCGGCCGTCGATGGTTCGCGCGCGAGCGCATGCCCCCGGCGCCGATGCTGGAGCCCTTTGCGACGCAGAAGCCGGCCCGAGGGTTCCGCGTGTTCGTGCTGGGCGAATCGTCCACTGCCGGGTTCCCGTACCCGCGAAACGGTACGTTCTCGCGAGCGCTCCGCGACATGCTGCGCGATGTCCTGCCTGACGACTCGGTGGAAGTGATCAACCTCGGCATCGCGGCGACGAATACGTATGCGCTCGCCGACATCGCCGGAGAGGTGATGGCGCAGTCCCCCGACGCGGTGCTGATTTACGCCGGCCATAACGAGTTCTACGGTGCGCTCGGGGCTGCCTCGACCGAGAACGTCGTTGCCGGCTCGCCGGCGCTGAAGCGAGCGTACCTCGGGATGCTGCGGTCCCGGCTCGTCCTCGCGTTGCGCGGTGTGTTGCAGCGCCCCCCGGCCCCCGGGAACGAGCGCGAGCCCGCGAGCCTGATGGAGACGCTGGCCGGCAATCGCGACATCCCGATCGACGGCGAGCTCTACCGCCGTGGCGTTCGGCAGTTCGAGGGCAATCTCACCCGACTCGTCCGCGTCTTTCGCGACGAGGACGTGCCCGTCTTCATCGGCAGCCTGGCGAGCAACCTGCGCGATCAACCTCCGCTGGTGGCCCGCGCGAACCGGGGACCCGAGCGCGCGGAGGATACCTACCTCACCGCGCGCCGAGCGTTGGCGATGGGAGATGCGAGCCTCGCCCGATTGCTGTTCACGCGGGCCCGCGATCTCGACGTCGTTCGATTTCGCGCCCCGACGGAGTTCAACCTCGTCGTGGATCGCGTCGCGAAGCGGACGGGGGCGCGTTACGTCCCCATTGCGGAGGCGGCGGCCCGCGAGGCGCCCGGAGGTGTGGCCGGCGATGAATTCTTCCTCGAGCACGTCCACCCGAATCGGCGTGGATACCTGGCGATGGCGAGGGTTTTCTTCGAGAGCATGCGCGACGCCGGGTTCGCCGGTCGTCGCGCACGCCTCGAGCTCCTTCGCCCTCCGGACGAGTACTTCGCCGCGATGGAGCTCACCGCGTTCGATGAGCGCATCGTCAGGCACACGGTCAAGACGCTGACCACGCGATGGCCATTCGTGCCCCCCACGCGGCGCAACGACTATCGCCGCACGTACCGGCCGACCGACCTGTTCGACAGCCTCGCCTTCGCCGTCTCGGGCGGGGCCACCTGGGAGGTCGCCAAGGTTCGGCTCGCTTCCGAGTACGAACGCCTGGGGCAACACGACCTCGCGGCCGCCGAGTACCGCGGTCTTGTTCGCGACGCACCATTTTTCGAAGAGCCACTTCGTTTGCTGGGGCGCGCGCTGCTCGCGAGCGGAAAAGAGAACGAGGCGGAGCCCATCCTTCGGAGGGCCATGGCGCTACAGCCGACCCCCTACTCGGCTAACGCCCTCGCGGCGATCGCGCTTCGGCGTCGAGATCTGGCGAGCGGGATTGCACTGCTGCGGCAGTCCTTGGTGGCCCAACCGAACCAGCCGGAAGTTCTCTATCAGCTGTCGCTCGCCTATGGCCTGGCGGGCGACGTGCAGAACGCGCGGGCGGAGGCGCTTCGCCTTCGCCAACTGGCACCGGGATTCCCCGGCTTGGCGCCGTGGCTGCAGTCGCTGGGGTTGCCACCGTGACGATTTGCCGCCGGCGACTTGACAGGGCGAGAGCGCCGACGATGAATTAGGTGACGGCACGAGGAGGCGGTATGCGCTCCCGTCGGTGGGGTGGTGCAGCGTTCGGCGGTCCACGCCCGTGGGTCGCCCCGGTGATCGCAATGTTCTTCGGTATCGCGCTGAGCGCCCACGAGGGTCGGGCGCAGCCCGCGCGCGCCCCCGTGGTCGGGATGGTCGTGGACTCCGTGGGCGGACCGATCGCCGGTGCACAGGTCGACATCGCAGGAACGTTTCACCAGACCACAACCGACAGCGCGGGCCATTTTCGTCTGCTCAACGTCGAGGCCGGTCGGCTTCAGATTCACGTCCGTCGCCTTGGCTTCCTTCCGACGACGCTCTATCTGCAGTTGAGCGCTTCGGGCGCCCGGCAGGTGATGATCACGATGGTGGCCGCGCCGGAAGTCCTGGCGCCCGTAGTGGTTGCGGGTCGACGCGAAGTCTACGAGGCTCGGCTCTCTGGCTTCGAGTCTCGCGCCGCGACTCGGAAGAACGGCCACTTTATCACGCGCGAGCGGATCGAGCGCACGAACTCCAAGCGCCTGAGCGACCTTCTGAGGCAGGTCCCCACGGTGAGAGTCGCGTTGGTCCGGGGGCTCGGCACGATGGCCTACATCAGAAACGCGAGCTGTCCGGCGCTGATCTTCATTGATGGCTCGCCCGCCAGCGCGGGACCGCTGGATCTCGACCTCATCGACCTCGCCTCTGTCGAGGGTATCGAGGTCTACGGGGGGTTTGGCGCGCCTCCAGAGTTCTCCAACGTGCGCGCCGACCGCTGCGGGGTGATCGCCATTCTGGTCGAGGCCCTTTCGCCCGCGCCAGCGGACGCCCGACGAGCCCGCGCGAGCGTCGATCATCGCGACCCTGCTTCAGCTGAACCTGGTGTTCTCGCCAGAGGCGGTAGACTCCCTGGCGACACCCATTCCAGGGAGCATCAGGACCGTCTACCCCGATTCGCTTCTCAGAGCTCAGGTCGGGGGCAATGCGACTGTGCGATTCGTCGTCGACACGACTGGCCTCGTCGAGATGCCCACTCTCGAGGTGGATGCGACCCATCAGCTGTTCGCACAGGCGGCCCGGGTCGCCCTGAGTGAAGCGCGGTTCTCTCCCGCCGTGCTGGAAGGCCGCCGGGTTCGCCAGGTCGTGGCGCTCCCATTCCGCTTCACCCCCCCGAGCGAGGGGAGTGTTCCTCGGTAGGATAGCCGCAGCAACGGTTCCCCAGAGACCGGACCCCCTGACTCCTCTCCCCCCGGGGCCCCACGAAGCCGGTCGATTCGCTGAAGGCGATGCCGATCCCGCCTGCCAACGCCAATTCGCCGCGGTGAACGTCGAAATTGGGTGTTGACACATTGGTGACACGGCCGCATGATGGGGCGCTTTCCTTACTCCTTCCTAACCCCCCCGACACGATCCACACCTTTTCCAAACAGGGAGGTGCCAAGACACCGTTAGGTGGCATTTGCGGTGGGTCGCGGTTAAGCCCACCGCCTTTGACTCGAAGGCCATTGCACGAAGCAAACTCCTCAACGAGGAACGGCATGATGCCAGCGATACATGTCAGAAGTATCACCGCCGGGATCGCAGTGCTGCTCGTCGCACTGTTGTCCGCGAACGGCGCTGCAGCGCAGGAAGCAATCATCACCGGGCGCGTGACAAATGCCCAGGGTGCCCCACTCATGGGCGCCAACGTGTTCATCCAGACGATGAATCTGGGCACGGCGACGGGGACCGATGGCAACTATCGCCTCACAGTTCCGAGCGCGCAGGCGACGGGCCAGTCGGTCGCCCTTGGGGTTCGCCTCATCGGCCACCGCCCACAGACCCGCACGGTCACCCTCTCGGCGGGCACCCAGGAGCAGAGCTTCCAGCTCGAGGCCGATCCCTTCCGGCTACAGGAAGTGGTCGTCACGGGCGTCAGTGAGGCGACGTCGCGCGAAAAGCTCACGATCTCCGTTGGCCAGGTGACCGAGGAGCAGCTGAAGGAGGTCCCGGCGAGCTCGCCGATCGCGGCGCTCGCGGGTAAGGTCTCCGGCGCGCGAGTAGCAACTGGTCGAGGAAACCCGGGTGCGGCCCCGACGATCCGTCTTCGCGGATCGACGAGCCTCACGCCTGGGGCCAGCCAGCCGCTGATCATCGTCGACGGCGTCATTACGCGTAACAGCATTTCCGATCTCGACGCGAACGACATCGAGTCGATCGAAGTGCTCAAGGGTGCGGCCGCCGCCTCCTTCTATGGTTCCGACGCGGCGAACGGCGTCGTCAACATCAAGACAAAACGCGGGCGGAACTTCTCGGACGACAAGCTCCAGGTCACGCTGCGGACCGAGGTCGGGCAGTCGGGTATCGAGAACTACGTCCCGATCAACGCCAGCCATCACTACGTCCTCAACCCGGATGGCAGCTTCGCGCTGACGCCGACGGGCGGACGCATCCTCGATCCCAACGGTATCGCCGACAATCCATTCCCATCCTCTGGGCCGAACCGGTGGCGGAACCAGCTCAAGGAATGGACGGAGAACGGCCAGTACATCTCGACGAACGTGCAGATGGGGATGCGGCGGGGGACCACGAACTTCAACTCGTCGATCACAGTCGATCGGAACGAGGGAGTTTTGCCGCTCATTCACGGTCTCGATCGCCAGAACGTCAGGGTGAACATTGACCAAGGCATCTCCTCGAAGGCCGATCTCTCACTCGGATTTACGTACGGCATTCAGAAAAATGATTACGACCCGATTGGAAGCGCTTCGTGGTTCGAGCTGATGCAGATGCCACCCGAGGTCAATCTCGAGTTTCCAGTTGGCCGCACCGGGCCGCAGTATCACCGGCTGGTTCCTTCGCCGAGCGCCCGGACGAATCCTCTGTACTTCCTGGCCAATGCGGACTTCCGGCAGCGGCGCGAGCGCATTCTCGGTTCGGCCTCGGGCCGCTATCGCCCATGGGAGTGGCTGCGCCTCGAAGCCAGCTACGGGACCGACCGCCTGAATCGCCTCGACAACTATTACGAGTTCCGCGGCTATCAGACCGAGGGCGGCACCCCAGGTCCAGGTGAATTGGACCGGGAGACCTGGAACAACGTCGGCGACAACACGCAGATCAGCGCCACGGCGACGAAGTCGTTCTTCAACCAGGTTGGGTCCACGACGCGCCTGGCATACGTATTGGACAACAACCGGGTCAACTACTTCCTGGCCGAAGGGAATCGTCTGGTGCTGTCCGAGGTGCCGGATCTCGCCGCGCTGGCGCCGGCAGAGCTCAACGTCAACTCGAGAAGCAACTTTGCGCGGACCATCAACTACATGGCCTCGCAGTCGCTGGACATTCGCGACCGGTATCTGCTCGACTTCCTCTACCGCCGTGATGGCTCCTCGCTTTTCGGGGCCGACGAGCGCTGGCAGGACTTCTACCGCGTATCCGGCGCCTATCGGATCAGTGAGGACTTCTCGATTCCCGGCGTTCAGGAGTTCAAGATCCGCGCAGCGCGTGGGACCGCTGGACTTCGTCCGCTATTCGCCGACCAGTACGAGACCTATACCGTAGACGCTGGGCAGATTGCAAAGAACCAGGTCGGCAACAAGGCACTCAAGCCGGCAATTCAAACCGAAGACGAGTTTGGGCTGAACGTGGCCTTCCTCGACCGGTTCGATGTCGAGGTCGTCTACGCCAAGCGGTTTACCGAGGGCGCGTTCCTGCGCGTGCCGCTGTCACCGGCGCAGACCGGTGGGTTTACTGAGCAGGTTCAGAACGCGGCCGATGTCGATGCGAACACGTGGGAGCTAGCGCTCAACACCCGTGTCCTCGATCGAACGGATTTCAGCTACTCGTTTACGCTCACGGCAGACCGGACACGCCAGGAAATCACCCGGATGAACCGGGCACCTTTCCGCGTGACGTTCGCCGCGACGGACGACCGCAATGCTCAGGGTCAGGGGCAGGAGGTCTTCTATTACAAGGTTGGCGAGCCGCTCGGAATGATCTACGGAGCCAAGTGGATTCGGTCGTTCGCCGAGCTCAAGGAAAACCCAGCGAATGCGGCCGCCGTGGAAACGAACTACGAGATCAACCCTCTCGGGTATCTCGTCCTGAAGACGAATCGCAACGCCCCGATCAGGTACGTGAATGCGGCCGGGGAAACCCAACACCGTATCGGCGATGTGAACCCCGACTTCTCGTTCGGGTTCGCCAACAACTTCCGATACAAGGGCTTCGGTCTATACGCCTTGTTTGATGGCCAGCGCGGCGGTGACATTTACAACTTCACCAAGCAGTGGATGTTCCAGGACCACCGTCACGGGGACCAGGACCAGGCCGGTAAGGACTCCGCCTCGAAGGTGCCGCTCAATTTCTACGCGGCGGGATTGTACAACGGACTGGTCGCGAACGACTACTTCGTGGAGGACGGGTCCTACGTGAAGCTCCGCGAGCTGTCGGCCAGCTATACCTTCGCCACCCCGATGCTCGCGCGCATTGGCATTGACCGCTACGCGAGCGGAATCAAGGTCGCGCTCATCGGCCGCAACCTGTTCACGTGGACCGATTACACCGGTTTCGATCCGGAAGTCACGTCAGGCAACGATTTCAACTTCCGCATCGACGGCTTCCGCTATCCCAATTTCCGCACCCTCACGGGCCAGGTGGAGATCCAGTTCTAACGGACAACCGCCCTTAGGAGAAATCTGAATACCATGAGAATCTCAAAGAGACTTGGCGGATTGTCCGCGGGCGTGATGCTGGTCCTCGCAAGCGCTGCTTGCCAGACGGACCTGGATGTCACGAACCCGAACAATCCCGACGTGGAGCGTGCGCTGGCGACTGCCGAGGATGTGCAGAACATCGCCATCTCGTCCGTCAATAGCTGGTACATGGCAAGCACCTACTACGAGCCGTACATGATGTTGGGGGTGACCGCCGACGTTCTCACCGGCAACTTCGGCAACTTCGGGATGCGGTTCAACAACCTCGAGCCGCGTATTCCCTACGAGAACAACTCGGCGGGGGGTGATCGCGAGGTCACCAACCGGCCGTGGGAGGACAACTACTCGACGATCGGCGCGGCCAATGATGTCATTCGTGTCATCCGCAATGAAGCGTTGGGCGATGCTACGCCGAGTGACGCGTTCTTGCACCTGGCGCTGTTCAGCCGGGTGGCCTCACTCACCAATCTGGCCCTCCTCTTCGATCGTGCATTTGTGGTGAATGAGGAGTTCAACCCGGAGACCGACCCGAAACCGGAGCTGGTCCCGTTCGAGGCAGCCTCCGACTCCGCCAGCAAATGGTGGGATGAGCTGATCACCGCGACGGCCGGTGCGGGCTTTACCTACACAGCGGCTACGCTGCCGCTCGTGCCCGGGCCGCTCAACTCGGTGCGGCTCAACCGCATCGCGAACACGATGCACGCGCTGCTCCTGGCGTACACGCCGCGCCGCGCCGCTGACGTGGCGGGGGTGGATTGGGCCAAGGTCAAGGCGCTCGCCGAAAAGGGGATAGGAACAGGGACGGCGGGTACAGCGTTCGACGTCGTCGTTCGGGGAGACAACACCAACTGGTGGTCGTACATCAACTTCTACGGAAACGAGCAGAGCTGGGTACGGGTGGACATGCGACTCATCAACCGCATGGACCCGTCGCAGCCGGCGAAGTTCAACGGGACCATTGTACCGAAGGGTTCTTCACCGGATAACCGGTACAACACCGACTTCACGCACTCGGGCAACGTGATCGGTGATCCGGGGCGCGGCATCTACATGCAGACGCCCTGGTTCCACAGCCGGTACGACCACCATGCGCGGTTCTCGCCGACCGCGGCAGCGACCCCGGTGCCGTATCTGCTGGCGGCGGAGAGTGATCTCGTGCTCGCTGAGGCGCTCATCAAGACGGGCGGCAGCCTCGCGCAGGCGGCTACGTTGATCAACATCACTCGCGTGGGGCGAGGCGGCTTGCCCGCCGCCACGGCCGCCGAGGGCAGTGACAAGCTTCTCGAGTACATTGACTACGAGCGCGAGATCGAACTCCTGAACTCGAGCGGAATGGCGTTCTTCCGTCGCCGGCACGTGGATGGGCTACAGGCCGGTACGGTGAGGCACCTCCCCATTCCGGCAAAGGAACTTGAAACGCTGCAGCTGCCGATCTACACGTTCGGTGGGATCGGACGACCGGACATGTAAGGGCTTCACGAAGGGTGCAAGAGCAGGGTGGAACACAATGGGGCGCGTACTTTCGGTACGCGCCCCATTGTGTTTCGGCGAATCTTGGCGAACCTGCGCCGGCTTACGACCGGCGAAGATTCGCGCAGGTCACCACGTTGTTCAACTGCGTTCCGCCGGAGTAGACGTTGACGTGATACGTCCCTGACTCTGGTATGGGCAACGGGATTTCGACCTCCAACTGGCCCCGGCCGCTCGACGTCACGTCGAGTGGTGCGAACTGGTCGAATCCGAGCAGGGGGAGGGAGCCGGCGCCGCACCCGCCGGGCAGCACGGCCCACCGGAGGGATGTCGTCTCTCGCACAGCGGTTGAGACAGTCAGCGATACCGACGTGCGCTGCGGATCGCGCTCTGATGCCCGCAACCGGACTGTGCCGCTTGCCTGCTGGAGACGGGTTGGCGCGAGGACGCCGGTCCGTTCCTGCGTAGCCTGGAACGTCCCTGTCCAACCGCCGCGAGAGGGTGCCGCGGCCGCTGTTTCCCTGGGCGTCGACGAGGACGACGCACAAGCCGATGCGAGCAGACCAGCGGCGCTGACGAAGAGGAGTGGACGATGACGCATTCTCGGAGGGTTGAGGAAGTTGTAAAGTACCCTCGCGATTGATATGCCGGTGCCACTTCATTGTCAAATGCCGCACGGGTGCTCAGTCGAGGGGGCGCAGCGACCCCAAGGTCTGTACGACGATCACGCCACCGTTGAAGCCCGGTCCGAACCGAATCATCGCGTCAGGCGCGCTCAGGATGTGTATGGCGATGATATCCCGCGCCGGAACCATGCGGAGCGACTCCAGGTCGCCAACCGGGTGGCCATCCACGAGCACTCGAAGTGAGCTGCGGGAAGCGCCGGGGATACCGATCCAGTCCGTTCCCATGGGCCGGGATTCGAGCGAACGGTATCCGGGCACGAGCGCGCGGATCGCATTGAGCGCCGATTGCGACCCCGACCGCTGAATTCGGTCGGCATCGATGAGTCGACTCGTCGGGGTCAGTGGCGCCGCAGGACCCACGTGCCGCGCCGGACGCAGCGAGCTGGAGGTAGCCGGCGTGCAGGCGAGGACGCCCACGGCGATGAGAGCACCGGCGCAGAGCACGCGATGAATTCGGGCGAGCATCGAAGCCTCCTGAAGGAGTGGCCGCGCATTCGAGCGATGCGCGTGTTCCTTCATGCGACACCCTAACGAGTGCTTACGGCACTGGCTGGGGCGAAGGCTTACACGATCCCGCCACGGGAGGAACACTCTCGGGGGGAATCGCCCGGAATCGTGACGTTTCGCTGACTGCCTCACCGCGCGTGCGGGTCGTCCCACCTCCTGTCCCAGACCCTTCGCCAACGCTGTCTTGACAGCCCCGTGACTTGGCCGCAACCTTTGGGCGTTCCCGACTGAACCGTGATGCGCCCCATGGATGCTCGTGCCGATGCCGAGTATCCGCGTGATGGTGGCGGCCCCTGAGGTTGCGCTCCCGATCGTGTTATCTGCGCGCGCCGGGAGGCGTGCGCTTTCCCGCGACACGGAGGTGTCGGATGCACGTCCACGTTGTCAGCGCGATGCGCTGTGCAGGCGTGGCTCTCGCGTTGCTCATCAGCGCGACGGCTGCGCACGCGCAGCAGGGAAGTATCCAGGTCCAGGTGACGGAGCAGGGGACTGCCCGCCCAATCGAAGCGGTGCAGGTGAACGTAGTCGGGACGAACCTCGGCGGCGTGACGAACTCCGAGGGCCGGCTGCTCCTCCGCAACGTTCCGCAAGGGACCGTGCAGGTGCGTGCGCTTCGCGTCGGCTACGCCGAGCAGCGCAGGCCGGTGCAAGTCGCGGCCGGGCAGCCGGCCACCGTCGAGTTCACGTTGGCGCAGGTGGCAGTGAGCATCGCACCGGTGGTGACGACGGCGACGGGCCAGACGGCGCGAGAAGAGCTGGGAAACGCCGTCGCGACGATCAACGTGGCTGACGTGACCGAGACCGCCCCGGTATCGACCATCGCCGACGTGCTCAACTCGCGTGCGCCTGGCGTCACCGTCGTTACGAGCTCTCAAACCGGGTCGGGATCGCGCGTCCGCATTCGCGGGCAGAGCAGCCTCAATCTCTCCAACGACCCGATCTACATCATCGACGGCGTGCGCATGACGAGGAACTCCAACTCCTCGGAGCTCTTCACGGGTGGCACGCAGCCGAGCCGGGCGGGCGACATCAACCCCGACGAGATCGAGAACATTGAGATCGTCAAGGGCCCGTCGGCGGCTACGCTGTACGGCACCGACGCCGCGAACGGCGTCGTCGTGATCACGACCAAGCGCGGTCGCGCCGGCCCGGCGAAGTGGACGGCCTACGTCGAAGGCGGCCTCCTCAAAGACCGGAACGACTATCCCACGAACTACACGATCTGGGGACATTCCCCCGGCTTGACGGCCGGACGCTCTTGCACGCTCCCACAGGTGTCCGCGGGTTCGTGCATCCGCGACAGCGTGCGAACGCTCGACATCATGGAAGACGACGACCTCACGCCGATCGGGATGGGCAACCGCTACCAGTTCGGCGCGCAGGTCTCCGGCGGCACCGAGATCGTTCGCTACTTCGTGTCCGCCGAGCGCGAGGGCGAGACCGGCGTGTTCGAGCTGCCACAGTTCGAGCGGCGGCGGTTCGACTCGTTAGGGCTACCGATTCCAGAGTGGACCGAGCGCCCGAACGTGCTCGGGCGGAACAGCTTCCGCGCGAACCTGAGCGCCGCGGCGAGCTCGACGCTGGACATCTCGGTGTTTTTCAACTTCATCAACATCGACCAGCGCTACTCGCCCGAGTCCAACGCGACGGTGGGCATCGGCTCGCAGGTGTTCGGTGGCCCCGGCTATCGCGAGAACGGCACCGTGGGCGGCGGCCTTGGCACTCCGCTCAATGGCTACCGCGCGTGGACGCCGGGGTATTCGTGGGAGGAGAAGCTCGGTCAGAAGCTCAATCGCTACATTGGCAGCGTCAGCGCGAACTGGCGGCCGACGTCGTGGCTCGACACGCGAATGAACTTCGGCAACGACTTCACGGATCGCGTCGACGATAACCTGCTGCTGCGCGGGAGTGGCCCGCCCGATCAACAACACGTACCGCCTCGGCTTCAAGACGAACACGCGCGCCGACATTCGGAACGTGAGCGCCGATCTCGCGAGCAGCGCATCGTGGCAATTCCGAGAGAACATCCTGTCGCGGACGACGGTCGGCGTACAGTACGTCGACTACAAGCTTCAGTTCGGTGAGGCGTCGGGTGAAGACCTTCCACCGGGACAGCAGATCCCGAATAACGCGGCCCAGCCCGGCTCGAGAGAGTCGTCGACGTATTCCAAGACGCTCGGCCTGTTCGTCGAGGAGTCCGTCACGCTCAACGATCGGCTCTTCCTGACGGCGGCGGTACGCACCGACCAGAACAGCGCGTTCGGCACCGAGTTCCAGCGCGTGTTCTATCCCAAGTTCAGCGTCTCGTGGATTCTGTCCGATGAGGCATTCTTCCCCGAGCTGGGATGGATGAGCTACTTCCGACTTCGCACGGCGTACGGCGCGTCCGGGGTTCAGCCCGGGTCGAATGATGCGCTGCGCACGTATGGCGGCGAGGCGACGAACCTCCGCGCCGTCGACGTGCCGGCTGTCCGATTCGACGAGATCGGGAATGAAGTGTTGCGGCCGGAGCGCACGACCGAGCTCGAAATGGGGTTCGAGGCGCGATTCCTCAATGACCGCGCCACGCTGGATCTCACACATTACCGCAAGCGCACGAAGGACGCGCTCATCAGTGCCGTCATTCCTCCCTCCTACGGCGCCCTCGCCACGACGGTGCGGAGAAACCTCGGCGCGGTCCAGAACCACGGGTGGGAGCTGCTCGTGAACACCCAGCTCTTGCAGCGCGAATCGGTCGGCTTCGATCTGACGGTGAGTGGCTCCACGAACTCCAACAAGCTCATCAGCCTGGGTGGAACGCCGCCGCAGATCGGCGTCACCACTCGTGTCGTGGAAGGCTATCCGCTGTTCGGTTTCTGGGAGCGGAAGATCCGGGGATGGGACGACAAGAACGGCGACGGCATTCTGACGTACAACTCGAGCGCGGCGCTGAACGAGGTGTTCGTCGATAGCGTCGCGAGCTTCATCGGCTACACCCAGCCGCGCCACAACATCACCACCACCGGCGGGCTCGATCTCTTCAAGCGCGTGCTCCGCGTCCAGGCGATGTTCGACTGGCGTGGCGGGCATTACTGGTACAACAACACGGAGCGGATTCGGTGCGTGAGCCGTGGAAACTGCAACGGGCTCATGAACCCGAGCGCCTCGTTCGAGGAGCAGGCCATGGTCGTCGCCACGCGCGACCATCCCACACGCACGGTGGCAGGGTTCATCCAGAAGGGCGATTTCCTGCGGTTCCGCGAAATGTCGCTATCGCTGCGCGCCCCCGAGCGGTGGGCGGCGATGATGCGAGCGTCGAGCGCCCAGTTCGTCCTGACGGCGCGCAATCTGGCCGTCTGGTCCGACTATCGTGGCGTCGATCCGGAGACGGACCGGCTCGCCGGCGAATCGAGTGATACGCCTGACGAGTTCCAGACGTTCGGGCCGACATCGACGCTCATCTTCCGAGTCAACCTCGGCTTCTAAACGACCATCCCTGGAGAACTCAGACCCATGAGACGAGAGATGACCGCATGGAGCCGAGCGGGGGTGCGCGTGCTCGCGGCGGCGGGACTGCTCGCGATTGCGGCGTGCGACCTCACGGACTCGCTCCTGGAGGCAAAGGATCCGGACCTGATCAGTCCGGAGGATGTGCAGAATGCGGAAGGGGCGTTGGCGCTCGCCAACGGCGCGCTGGACTTCTTCCGCGATATCACCGGCGGGGGTGGGACCGGGGGAGAAGGAAGTACGTGGTTGTTCGGCGGTCTCCTGGCCGACGAGTGGTCGACGAGCTCGACGTTCGTGCAGAACGACGAAACCGATCAGCGGAAGGTCCAGACCAACAATTCGACGGTCACGGGAATGTTTCGCGGTCTGTCGCGAGTTCGCCTCGCATCCGATCTCGCGATTCGCGGACTCAGAGAGTATCGACCCGACCCGCCGCGAACGATTGCGGACGTGTTCTTCGCTCGAGGATACGCCGAGATGCAAATGGCGCAGGATTTCTGCAACGGCATCCCGCTGAGCCGCTTCGAGGGCGACGAGGTGATTCCGGGCATGCCGCTGTCCATCGACTCGGTGTTCCGAACGGCGATCGCGTCGTTCGATTCCGCGATAGCGATCGCCACGGCAACGGACTCGGCAACGGTCACTATCCGGCGGGCGGCGCTGGTCTCGAAAGGGCGTGCGCTGGTCGGACTCAACGATGTGACGCAAGCCGCGGCACTCGTCGATTCGATTCCGCTGTCCTTCGCATACAATCACACGTTCGCCATCACGTCGGGCGACAATACCATTTGGGCGCAGCCTGCGAGCTCACGGCGCTACACGGTTGGCGACTCGCTGGAAGGAAACGGGCGGAATTTCCTCGTTCGAAACGCCATTCCATTCTTCACCGCGGCCGACCCGCGCCTGCCGGTCGTGTACACGATCGCGGCCAATGGACGCGACACCGTGAAGTCGCAGGACGGACAGACGAACTCGCGGACGACGACGCTGTACGGCCGGACGACGGCGATCTCGGTCGTGAGCGGACTGGACGCTCGACTCATCGTCGCGGAAGCTCGGATGCGTGCGCAGGATTTCGCCGGCATGATGACGATTCTGAACGGGCTCCGCGCGGCACCGCCAAAGGTGGGAGAGGTACAAGCGCCCGTCATGGCGGCGCTGCCAGTCCCTGCGACGCTCGCGGACGCAATCAACGTGTTTTTCCGGGAAAAGGCATTCTGGACGTTCAGTCGCGGCCAGCGGCTGGGCGACCTGCGACGCCTCATCAGACAATACAATCGAACGGAGGACAACACGTTCCCGAGCGGCACCCACTACAAGGGTGGCGAGTACGGGGATGACGTGAACCTTCCGGTCCCGTTCGCGGAAACGAACAATCCGAACTTTACAGGGTGTCTCAATCGCAGCGCGTAGTAGTGGGTTGAACAGGATGCGAACGGGGGGGTGCCACGTGGCGCCCCCCTGCTCGCATCTCGGGAGCACGATCATTGCGCGGTCGGGTGACGCGAATCACCGACGGAGACATCAATGAATGCGATCATGTCGCGGCGTCACATCCAGATCATGACGGCGGCGCTTTCACTCGCGGGATTGACCAGCGTCAACGCGCAGCTGCCAGGCGTGCCCGTGCTTCAGAACGCTTTTGCCAACCCGGGCCTTACCATTGGGGTGAACTATGGGCAATCCGACGAGTCCAAGGGTTACGCCGGAGCGCTCGCGTGGTCACCCGCCAGTGCCCGCTTTCAGGTGACCGGAGGGTTCGGCGCCTTCAAGCCCGATGAGGGCGATCGAGCCTGGGGATGGGGGGCGCGGGCAGCGGTGCCAATCACGCAGACCATGATGGCTGGAAAACTCGGCATTGGCGCGTTCGCGGGCGTGGGGGGATCGTCGCAGGATGAGGTGTCGTTGCTGCACGTGCCGGCCGGCGCGAGTATCTCGTGGCGGACACGACTCGGTGAGCGGCGTGGCATTTCAATCTATGCCGCGCCATTTTATAGCTGGACTCGTGTGAGCTTCGACGACGAGTCCGAGAGCAAGGGTCTCATCCGCGCGTCATTCGGTGTGGACGTCGCTGTCGTTCCTGCGCTCGGCATCACCGTCGGATATGAGCTCGGGCAAAAGGCAGATGAAGGCGAGCCCGGCGCGACCGGCGGGACGTTCGGAGTTGGGGTCTCTTACGCTTTGCGGCGTGGGCAGTAGAGCCGCGGAGCTCTACCACTACCCGGGAGAGTGAATGTCGCTCGGCCTCGCTCGCGCACGCCGGTGGTCTCTCGCGTTCGCCTGCACGGTGATCGCCGCCGCGCCCGCCGCGGCACAGGGATGGAACTACCCCTCGTTCAATCACCCTCAAATCATGAGTCGCGAATTCAACTTCGCGCTCGCTGACGGAGGCGATTACGGGACTGCGTTGGTGTTTCAGTGGCGCGAGGGCTTCGGCATTCGCACCGAGCTGAAGCTGGATGCGGGGTTTGCCGATCCGGACAACGGTGATGGGTACTTCATTTTGGGCGGCGCGCTCGGTCGTCGGCTGGCCGTGGCGACGCCGGACATGCCGCTCGACCTCGTGCTGACCGCTGGGCTCTATGGCGCGTTCGGCGATTTCAACCTTTTCCGGGTTCCAGTGGGGCTGTCGGTAGGGCATCGCTTTCCCCTCGAGGGGGCGATGGCGGTGACGCCATACGTCCACCCTCGCGTGTCCGTAGATTTCTGCTCGGACTGCGGCGGGGAGGACGACAACGACATCTCGATCAACTTCGATCTGGGCGCCGATCTGGAGCTCTCCCGTCAGCTGTCGCTGCGCTTCGCGGCGCTGTTTGCGGGCGGAGACCTCTTCGGGGAAGACGACGGGTTCGGCATCTCGATCGCGTGGAGACCGGCGGCGCTATCGCCGCGGTGATTGGCAAGCGCTGCTCGAGGTAGTCGGAGGTGCTCGAGGTGCTCGAGGGACGGCAAGCACTTCGAGCACCTCTTTGTCCGACAACGAGATGCACCGCCACCCCGGAATAGGGCCCGAGTCTTGCCCCTCATCTTCCCAATTCACACACTAGACTAGCCTAGGCAGGACGACGCCCATGGAGCACAACGCCGCAACGCTGCTCGTCGTCGATGACAACGTCGATAACGCGGATCTTCTTCGAGACTTTCTCACCTCACGGGGATATCACGTGGTGGTGGCGAACGGCGGCGATGAGGCGCTCGCGCAGTTCGAGCAGACCCGACCCGCGCTCGTGCTGCTCGACATCATGATGCCCGGCCGCAGTGGCTGGGACGTGTGCCGGATCATGAAGCAGCATTCGGAGCATGGAAAGTCGGTGCGTATCATCATGGTAACCGCGCTGAAGGATTGGGACGACAAACAGTCGGCGCTCCAGCAGGGAGCGGATGACTACATCACGAAGCCTATCGACTTCAGCGACTTGAACGCACGCGTCGAACGCAATCTCGCGCTCATTGGCGCCGGACGCTGACGTGCACTCTCCTCTGTGACCGTTTCCGTACTGCTCAGCGACACCAACGACCAGGAAGTTCGCGAGGCCGTCGCCGCCCTACCGGGCTGGCGCCTGGAGATGCGTCCGCTCGACGAGCTCGTCGAGACGCTGGAGGCGATGTCGGATATCCGTGCGGTGTTGCTGACCACGGATGACCCGACCATTCTCCGCGCCGCGGTCGAGAAGAGCCATGAGCGACGCATTGCGGTCATCATGGGCTGCAAGGATGAGACGGCGCGCCGCCGGGCGGTCGACTTCCGCGTCGAGGAATGGTATCGCTCGCCGGCATCCCCCGAGGAGATCGCGGCTCGCATCCATACGGCGTTAGGCCGCGTCGCGCCAACGGGGGCCGAGGTCGCCGAGCGGGCGGAGCGCGTCGAGCACCAGGAGATGCTGTACGATGCCCTGACGGGGCTGCCTACCCTCCCCGTCATGATCGAACGCATGCGCGGCGGGATCCGCAAGCGTGGCGAGCTCGTCGTGATGTACCTCAACTTCGTTCGATATTCGAAGATCGAGGAGATCTACGGATGGGAGAAGCTCGATGCCGTTCTCGAGACCACCGCCAGATCGGTGCACGAGTTCCTCGACGACAGCGCGCTTCGCTCCTCGCGGATGATGGTCGGCTTCACCAACGATGACGACTTCATCTTCTTCCACGTGCCCGCGCCGGGCGTGCCCGCGGCGAGCGAGCGCATGATCACCGAGCTCGCCAGCCGATTGGAGCGCCACGTGGCGCAGCGACTCGAGGAGGCGCACGGTGAGGAGATCGCCGCGCTGTTCGACATCTACATCGGCTCGTCGCACGTCTACTACAATCCCAAGATCCGACTCGAGCGTCTCATCTACCGCGGCATTCGCGAGGCGGCCAACGCCGCGAAGAGCGTGGAGGAGCGCGAGCGCGCCCGCAAGGTGTCCGATCTCAAGGCCACGCTTCGCGCTCGCAGCGTCTACATCGACTATCACCCGATTCTCACCACGGACACCGGCGAGATTTTCGGGTATGAAGCCTTGGCCCGCGGCGTCATGCGGAGCCTGCGGAGCCCGGAAGTAATGTTCGAAGTAGCTGCCGAGGCCGATCTCATCTGGGAGCTGTCGCGGTTGTGCCGAAGCCGCGCAGTCGAAGGGATGGCGTCATGGCTGACCGACCAGCAGCTGCTCTTCCTGAACGTCGATCCTCACGATTTTTCGGATCCCACCTTCGACGCGCTCGAGACGACGGATCCTGAACGCGTCGTCATCGAGATCACCGAGCGAACCGCGATCAAGGACTATCCCAAGTTCCGTGAACGGCTCCAGGCATTCCGCGACCGCGGTTTCCGATTCGCCGTCGACGACGCCGGGAGCGGCTACGCCGGACTCGGGTCGATCGCGAACCTGGAGCCCGACTTCATCAAGCTCGACATTTCTCTCATCAACTCGATCGACACGAACTTCATCAAGCAGAATCTCGTCGAGACGATGGTGAAGTTCGCCGAAGAGCACGACGCGATGGTGATCGCGGAGGGAGTGGAGCGGGCGGAGGAGCTCGAGACGGTCAAGCAGCTCGGCGTCCCATTGGTGCAGGGATTCTTCCTGCATCGCCCCGACCTCGTTCCCACCTTCGGCTTGCCGGCGGCGAGAGCGCCGCGCTAGCGGCGTTCGAGCAGTCGCGCCACGAGCGCGACGGTACGATCGGCGGCCCCCAGCCCGGAGCGCACGACCTCGCGTGCGTGATCACCGGCCGCCCGTCTGGCGTCCGAGGCGGCCATCCATTCGACGAGCCGATCGGCGAGCTCCGCCGCGCTCGACACCGCCGCTGCCCCCTTTGCCTGTACAAGGAGCCCCGCATCGCGACTCATTTGCCAGCGCGGGCCGAACATGACCGGCGCGCCGAAGGCTGCAGGCTCGACCACCGAGTGTAAGCCAGCGGCGTGAAACCCTCCGCCGACGAACGCCACAGTCGCCAGTGCGTAGAGATCTCCCAGCACGCCGACGCGGTCGACGACGACGACATTGGCGGTCCCTGCCATGGGTGTGGTTAGGCGAGCGTGCGTGAGATGACCCTCGTTCGCCCAACGCTCAATCGGCTGGAGATGCGCGGCCGTTGGCTCATGGGGGGCGATGATCAGCCTTGCGCGGGGAATCTCGCGCCGAACGCGACTCCATGCGGTGAGCAGCACTCGCTCGTCCGCGGGCCAGGTGCTTCCGGCAACCAGCGTGGGCCGAGTCGATTCCAGGGGAGCGAGGAGCGCGCTCGATCGATCGACCGCCATCGCACGAGCCCACACTTGATCGTACCGGGTATCGCCGGTGACCTCGATGACGTGGCGCCGTACGCCGAGCTCCGCGAGCCGCTCCGCGTCATCCGCATTGATGGCCCCGACAGCGTCGAGGCTCGCGTATGCCTCACGCAGCATCGCCGAGGCGATACCGCCGCGTCGCGAGGATCGCGCGGCAAGCGTGGCGCTGATCAGTCCCAGCCGGACATTGCGCCCGCGGGCCTCACGAGTGAGCGTGGGCCAGACATCCCCCTTCGAGAAGATGAGCGCCGTGGGTTGGAGCGCGTCCAGCGCGGTGCGAGTCGCGTTCGTGGCGTCGAACGGCAGATAGTCGCGAAAGTCCACGTTCAGGCGCGCTGCGAACGCCTCGGCGCTCGGGGAAAAATGCGTGTACGCGAGCTGCAGGTCAGGCCTCGTGTCCCGGAGGCGCTCGAGCACCGGGCGCGCCTGGAGACCCTCACCTACCGATGGCGCGTGCATCCAGAGGAGGGGACGCGAGCGGTCACGATGCAGGCTCGCCCAGATTCGATAGCGGTTCGCGAGACCGCGACGTGCGCGCAGCGTACGAATCAGCTTCGACTGGCCGAACGGGACCACCTGTGCAGCGGCCAGCGCGAGTCGCGCCGCAGCCTCGTACGCGGCGGCGATCAGCGGGCGCACCGAGCGGCGGCTACGGGGTTGTGGCCGGGCGCGCCGCGAGCTTCTGCGCGATCGCTCTGCGGAACGCCTCGATGGGCTGAGCGCCTCGGATGAGCACATCGCCCCCAATAATGAAAGAGGGCGTTGCCTGGACGCCGGACTCCTGCGCACGGTCCGCATCCGCCTGGATGAGCGCGCGTATGGTGCCCTGGTCGATGCACCGGCGCATAGCCGTGACGTCCACGCCGGCCGACCGCGCAACGGAATCGAACAGGGCTGCCGCGTTAGGCAGGTGCGCCCAGCGCTCCTGGGTATCGAACAGGCGGTCGTGCGTCTGCCAGAACTTGCCCTGGGTGCCCGCGCACATCGCCACTTCGGCCGCGGGCATGGCGTTCTCGTGATTCGGCAGCGGGTAGTTGATGTAGGCCAGCCGGATTGTGCCGGGCGTCACGAACTCCCGCTGGAGCGTGCGATAGGTCGAGTCGTGCCACGTCTTGCAGAAGGGGCACTGAAAGTCGCTTACCTCGATCACCCAGATTGGCGCGTTTGGGCTCCCCTGAATGCGCGCGGCGTCGGCTCGCGCCGTCAGGGAGTCGGGAGTGGCGGAGGGCGGGGCCGCGGCTTGCGCCGTCTCGCCCTCGGCCGCCCTTTCGCCGCAGCCGAGGACGAGCAGCAACGAAAGCGACACCGCGCCATGCGCGAGTGACCGAGTCATGTCTCACCGGGTCGTCGGAGTGGAGATGCGGCGCACGGACGACGTGCGCCGGTCGAGAATGTACGTATATCCGTTGCGGGACAGGAGGGTGGCCGCGAACCCGAGATCGAACGCGAGCCCTATGGTGCGTGGTGGTATCGTGGTGGCATCGATGACGAAGACGCCCTCCGGACCGGCGCCGGCGTACAGGCGGTCAGCCGCGAGTGCGACGTCGTATACGAAGCGAGCTTCCGACCACCGCGCCGCCTCGCGCGGCGCCGTCGGGTCCGCCACGTCGAAGATCGCGACGCCCGCGCTTCCCAGCGCCACGGCCATCATGTCTCCATGAATGGTCAGCGAACGTCCGCCAGCGTCGACGCGCGTTCGAGACGACGTCGCCAGGCTGTCGCCATTCCACTCCAGAGCGATGATGAGGGTATCGGTCAGCGCCCAGAGCGTCCGCCGGCGGCCTTGCCATTCGAGATCGACCACCGACGTGTTAACTTCCAGCCCCCGCCAAACGCGTGCGGAGTCGCTGGTTAGCGGGGCCCACTCGATTCTCGAGCCGAGGGCGAAGAATACGTGGTCGTCCGACGCGCTGGCGGCCTGAATCGTGCCCTCCCGCAGAAGCACGCCTGCGCCCTGGATGGGTGGGTAGAGGTAAAGGCCGGTGGGAGTCGCAACGGCCAGCGCGTGTGTGCGACTTGTGAGGTCGAGCGCGGAGATCCCGCGAATGCCGGTGGCGCGTCGCCCGCGCGTGCGCAGTGCGCTGGTGCTGGACAAGACAGTGACGCCGGTCGATGTAGCGACGGCGAGAAGCGTATCTCGTGCGGTGAGGGCGAGCAAATCACCGTCGAGTGGTTGCTCCGCGAACGGGATCCGCAGGCGTGGTGCTCCGCGGTACCGGAGCGCGTACGTCTGATCGACCTCGCGACCGATGAACAGCCCGGCGATGCCGCCGATGAGTACGCCAGCTCCGATGGTACAGGGGCGGCACGCGGTGCCGCTTTCGTCGTGATGAAGCACCGCACCACCCGCTCCGCCGACGAGTGCACCGACTACGGCGAGCAGTGTCCGGCGTGGAATGCGACCGGCCGCGGCGGTAGAAGCATCGCTCTGCGCGACGAGCGAGAGCGGAGTGGCAACGAGCAGCAAAGCTGGAATCAGCAGGCGGGTGTGCACGGACGAGAGATACGTATCGTGCGCGAGGATCGCTACCTGACGGACGGGCGCGTGACTCGCTGGCATGGGGCATACCTCTTGCACCCCGTAGGGGTTTGATTCTGGCGCACGCGTCGTACAAGTTTCCCGCCGTCGCGGCGTCGTCGAAAACGAGACGCGTCGTTGGCGCAGCGCTACGATGATCACCGATGAACACCGAGTGAGTGGAGGATTCATGCGCACGATGCGGTCGGCTGTCGGCTTGATGCCGCGCGCCCTCGCAGCTTCGCTGCTCCTGGCGTCCGCTGTGGCGGCGCAGGACGCCCCGACCGTGCAGCGCACGCCGTATCCGGCGACGCTTCAGTTCGGCACGGGCCTCATCAACATCCCGGTGGCGTGGGTGTCTCCACGCAACGCCGACATGTGGCTGAATACGTCGGGCAAGACAATCGAGCACTATATCGATGCCGATGCGATGAACTGGGCGACGAAGTGGAACACGAACATCGCTATCGACACGCACTGGCTCGGGCGGTTCTCCATCGGCGCGGCGGCCTACAGCCAGAATCCCGAGTGGGGATTCTTCGGCCAGGTCATGCTGCTCCGGGAAGAGCAATTCGGAGGCGTCGTGCCCTCGGTCGCGATCGGCGTTCGCAACATCGGCCCGTACGATCATTCCGACCGCTTGCTGATCGCGCACGACATCGTCCTCGAAGGCGTCGAGTATGGCGAGGCGCGTGCGTCGGTCTTCGACGATCTCAAGTCAACGCCGACGCTGTATGCCGTCGCGACCAAGGAGTTTGGCAGCCCCCTCGCCACCAGCGGCAGTTTTTCAATCGGCTGGGGCAACGGCATCTTCAACGATGACGGCGGTCTCGGCGACGAATACAACATGAAGGGCACGCTCGTCGAGGGAATGTTTCTCGGGGGCCGCGTGTCCTTTCACCCGTCACTGAACACCTCGCTGACGGTACTCGCCGAAAACGACGCGTGGGACTGGAACGCGGGCGTCATTCTCGATTGGCGTGGTATCGCCCTGGGACTCTACGGGACGGAGCTCGAGGAAGGGTCGCGCGACCCATTGAAGTGCGGGCTCTGCCGCGTGTATAACTACCGCAAGTGGAACGTTTCACTCGGGTATGCAGGAAACCTGATCGATATCTCGCGCGGCGTCATTCTCCGCACGAGGGTGACGGAGCTGACGCGCGAGCAGTACCGGTTGCGCGCCGAGATCGCGAACCGTGAGCGCCGCATTCGGGCGCTGGAGGTCGCGTTGCGCCGCGCCCAGGCCGGCGAGCTCGCGGACATTGCACGTCGCCGCGAGGAGCTCGAGCGTCAGATCCAGGAAGAGCGCGATGCGATTCGGCGCGCCGAGGAGCGGCTCCAGAACATTCGAGCGCAATCCGCCGCCGCCGACGACTCCGCCACCGTCCAGCTCGCCGCCGCCAAGCGCGCCGTCGTCGAGCGCTACTCCGCCCGCGTTCCGCTAAGAGGAAAGAACGATGAGCATCCGTCGTCGCGTCGTGACCGCAGCCACCATTGGGCTCGGCGCCCTGGCGAGTCCACTCGCGGCACAGCAGACGTACCCGCAGACGCTCTATTGGGGCGCGGGACTCGTCGACATCCCCGTTGCGTGGGTCGCGCCGTTGAGCGGTGACTTCGCGCTCAACTACTCGGTCAAGACGTTCGAAAAGGGCGACCAGACCGTCACGAAGATCAATTACAACGATCAGCTGAACTCGCAGCTCACGTTCTCGCTGTCGGTGTTTGGTCGCGTCGAGGCCGGCGTTGCCTTTTACTCGAGCAATCCGGAGTACGGATTCTTCGGGCAGGCGCTGGTCCTCAACGAGGAGCAGTTCCGGGGGCGTCCGGGCGGGTGGTTCATTCCGAGTATCGCCTTCGGCGTGCGCGGCATTGGTCCGTACGATCAAATCGATCGTTTTGGTATCGGGTATTCGCTTCTGCCGCCGAACCCGGGCTCGCCAAACTATCGCCACGTCGCGGACAGCATCCACGAGTCGTTCGACGTCACCCCCACGGTGTACGGTGTCGGGACGAAATCCTTCTCGCTCGCCGATATTCGGTCGGGGTGGCCGGACGTGAACCTGTCGGTCTCGGTCGGATACGGGAACGGACTTTTCTCGGACGACGGCGAGCTCGGCGATGCGTACGCGAAGAACTCGACCGGCGGACTCTTCGGGGGCCTCAAGGTTGATTTCACGCCGACACCGAACACCGTGTTGTCGCTCATGGCAGAGAACAACGCCTGGGATTACAACGTTGGCGCGTCGCTCGATTGGCGCGGAATGCGGGCTGGCCTCTACTGGACCGAGCTTGGCGCCGGCGCAGCGCGGTCGCCCAGCAACACCACCACCGAGACTGCCGCGCGCGCGCTGTACAACTACAGCAAGTTCGCGTTCACGATCGGTCTGCAAAGCAACATCTTCGCGCTGTTGAAGGGAGACTTCCTTCGGACGCGCGTGACGCAGCTCGAACGGCAGCGCGAGGCGCTATTGGCCGAGATTCAGACCCGGCAGCAGCGCATCGCAGCGCTGGAGCTCGAGATCAACCGGTACGAGGCGCAGAACCTTCTCGAGCTCGAGCAGCGCCGCGCCGCCGCCGAAGCCGAGCTCCGGGCGGAGCGTGAAGCACTGCAGCGCCTCGAGGAGCGGCTCCGCCGCATCGAGGAACGTGCGCCACCGCCGCGTCGCCGCTGATCCAGTGCGCACATTCGACGAGATCTCATGAACCTTCGTGGATGGTGGGCCCCGGCCCTCGCCCTTCTCATTCCCGTCGCGGCGGCCGCCCAGCGCTCGCCCGCCGACGAGGCCTACGAGCGTCGCCGCGCCGAGCTGGTGAAAGAGCTCGAGACGACGCAGCAGCGGCTCAGCGAGCTGCGCGGCCAGCGCGTGCAGCTGCAGGCCCGCATTGAAAACGTGCTCGCCGCCGAGCTCGAGCGGCGCGCGCAGCAGTTGATGATGAGCAACGAGCGCGACGCGCTGATGCAGCTCGATGCGATCCTGACGTCATCGCAGGACAATCTGATCGCGCAGCGCGAGCGGTTCCGCTCTCTGGGGGACGCTGTTCGTCGGCGCACCGGTTCAGTCCTGGTCGTGATGGTGCGTGCGGACTCGGCGGCGCAAGGACAGACCATTACCGACGCCCGGCTCGAGGTGGATGGCGCGGTCGCCGGAAGCCGCGAGTACTCGGCCACCGCGAACGAGGCGCTCAAGCTCGGGGCCGTCGACCAGCTGTATCGCTCCGACGTCTTGCCGACGCGGCACTCGATCCGCTTCCAGGCGACCGTGAACGGACAGCTGCTCGTGCAAACGATCGACGTCAACACAGCGGGTGAAACGGTCACGTACCTGCAGTTCGCGGTGCGCAACGGACAGCTCGTCCCGACGACGTGGACGAGTCGCGGCACTACTCCTTTCTGATAAGGGTGGGCTCGGTGTCCTCCCTCTTGCGGTCGTGCATCCATGGCGCCGCGACGGCGCTCTTCATCGCCGGCGCCGCCGCATCGGCGCAGGTTCCCGCCGATACGGCGCAGCGGCCGACGCCGGTCGACACGACTGCGAGACGTGATACTGTCGTCACGCCGCGGCCGGATCAGGCGCGCGGCGTCGATGCGGAGCTTCGCGCGGCGCTCTACGATATCGCCACCGATCGGGCGCTCGTCGCGCTCAATCGGCTGGAGTTCCTGCGCGCTTCGCCCATCGCGCTGACCGGCGACAGCGTCTCGCGCGCCAGCGTTAACCGCCGGCAGGATCTGCTCTTCCTCCTGGCGCAGACGTACTATCGCCTCGGCGTCGGCGAGCGGTTCCGCGGCGCCGCGCAGGATATTCTGAATGCGTCGCCATCGGGCCGATACGCGGGGCTCCTGCGCCTTCAGCTCATGGTGGACGCATACCGCCGCGGCGATTATGGACGTGCAACGGCCCTCGCCGCCGGCGCGGGTGTCGCGACCGATCGCGGCCTAACGGCATTGGTGTCCGGTCTCGTCGCGTACAATCAGGGGAACATCGCGCAGGCCCGGACGTCGTTCGGCGCTGCCGCGCAAAGTGAAGGACCATTCAACACGTACGCGCGCTACATGGATGCCGTCGCGATGGTGCGAGCCGATACCTCGCAGGTCGGCGCCGCCATCGACGCACTCCGGCAGGTCGCCGGCACCGCGACGGGTGATGCCGCTGACCACGTTCGCCTCACGGCCGCGCAGCTCGCGTATTCTGCCCGTCGGTACGATGACGCCATCTCGCTCGCCGGCCAGATTGACGCGGCGCGTGGACTCGGGGCGCAGGCACTGCTGATTCGTGCGTGGGCGCAGTTCCGCGCCAACCAGCTCGATGCGTCGGCGGCGTCGTTTACGGAATTCGCCACTCGCTACCCGAAGCTGCCCGAGCGCGACGAAGCACGCGTCCTCGCGGCGCAGATTCAGCTGCAGCAGGGGCGGACCGCGGACGCTGAGCGCCTGTTCGAGGCGATCTCCGATTCGTTGGCGGCCGAGGTGAACGTCGTCCAGGGCCGCGCGGCCCAGATGGGCAACGCCGCCCGGGCACTCGTGGCGACTCGCGCCGCTGGGCTGCTGTTCCTCAGCTATCCGGCGGCGGGAAAGACGCTCGCGCTTCCTGACGCCGCAGGCGCCGACGTCTCGGTCCTGGCAGCGGTGTTCGCGGACAGCACCCTGGCGCGCGTTTCGATGGAGCCGCCGGCGCCTGACGTCGTGACGCTGGCCGATGTCGAGGTTCGCCTCGATACCGTGGCCAACGCGCTTGGCGCGGAGTTCCCGAGACGCGTGCTGTACGTGCCCGCCTCCGCCGAGAACCTCGGCCGCTATGCGCAGGCCGCGGAGCGGCTGGCCGCCGGCGACGTGGTGGTGGCGATGGCGCAGCTCCGCCTTCAGGAGCAGCTCGACGCGCAGCAGCTGCGTCTGGCGACACTCCAGCGTTTGCAGGAAGTGATTGGCCAGGAGCGGTCGAGTCTCGACACAGTGACGGCTCGCCTGACCGGCGCTCGCGATTCCCTGCAGCGTGTTTCCGCGGTGGTGGATGAGGTCGCGAATATGGTGCGCGACATGCTCGTGGCGAGCGCGGCCGAGACACGCGAGCTCGCACAAGCGAATCTGACGAAGGTCGATAGCACGCGAGCCGCATTGGGCGCGAGCTCGGGCTCAACGGAAGCAAACATCCTGCAGTCCGAGCGCTCGACCGCCGAAATCTATTTGCGGCTCGCCACGGCGATCGAGCAGAACATCGAGAGCGCCGTGCGCCGCCACCCCGTGGTAGCCTTGCGCGATTCGCTGCAGCAGAAGTCGGCGCATGCGTTCGCGCTGGTAGACTCCGTTCGCACGCAGCTCGACGCGACGCAGCAGATCGTGGCTGCCGAGCTCGCCGCAATGCAGGGCGGGGACACGGAGCGGGTGCAAGCCGCGCGGGCAGCGCTCGCCAGTGCGCAGGCAGCCCTGGCGCAGGGTGAAGCCCAGGTGATTGCCGTGGTGGACGCCGAGCTTCGGTCGCGTGCGGAGCGCATGATCGCGCAACTGCGGAAGGACGCTGAGGCTGCTGATTTCGGATCGGCGAGCGCGTCGTTCTTCCAGGTGGTCGAGCCAACCGGCACGCGTGCAGCGGGCACTCAGGGTCGGGCGGGGGGTACTGGATCGGGCACCGTCGCGGGAGCAGAACAGACGACTCCCGCTCCTGTCACGCCATCGACACCCCGATAGCATATGAAGCGTTTACTCGGACTCCTCGCTCTCCTCGCAACCGCACCCTCCCAGGCGCCCGCGCAGCAGGGGAGTACTCGGCTCGTCGCGATGGCGACCTCATCCGCGGATACCGTGCGGGACGAGGCGATCGTGAAGCTGGAGGCATTTCTCAATAAGTATCCCGCGAGCGACCTGCGGCCCAACGCCCTCTTTCAACTGAGCGAGCTGCTCGTTCGCAAGGCGGATGAGGATTTCGCCGAGTCGCAGCGCGCCGTCGGCGGTGACAGTGCCGCTCGCGCGGACACCCCGATTCGTCCGAACTACGAGCCGGCGATCGCACGCCTCGAGGATCTGGTACGGCGCTATCCGAACTTCTCGAAGTTCGACGCGGCCTCGTACACCCTGGGGACGATGTATTTTTCCGCGCAGCGGTATGCCGATGCCGCGCGGATGTTCGAGGCGGTCACGAAGGACGATTCCTCGCGATTCCGCCCCGAGGCGTTCTTCCGTCTTGGCGACGCGATGTTCGAGCTCGCGGCCCAGCAGCGTGGTGCGGCGCGGCGTGAGACCTTTGCCCGCGCGGCTGCCGCCTACGAGGCCGCGACCCAGTCGGCGCCGCCTAACGGCGACATCTACTTCCTCGCGCTCTACAAGCTCGGCTGGGCCTACTACAACCAGGCGACGGCGGCGAATCAGGAAGAGTACCGACGCGCGGTGGAGGTGTTCGGCCGACTGGTCGCGTCCTACGATCAGCTGTCGTCGGAGCAGCAGGCTCGACTCGGTCTGCAGGCGGAAGCCATCGAATACATGGCGATCGCGTTCACGCAGGTCGGTGGCGCCCAAGCGGCCGACCAGTACTTCAGCGGTCGCGAAGGCACCGGGCGCTATCGCCTGCCAGTCATGCGTCGCGTTGCGCAGAGCCTGCGCGATCAAGGTGATTTCGCGGGCGCCGTAGAGGCCTACCGCGCCGTCATCACCGAAGCTCCGACCGACTCGGCAGCGCTCGGCATTCAGCGCGAGATCGTCGACATCTATCAGAACCGCGTCCTCGACCCCGAAAAGGCGCAGGAGGCTCGACTCGCCCTCGTCGAGAACTTCGGACCAAGCTCCCGCTGGGCGCAGGCCAATCCGGGCGCGGTCGCTGCAGCGAATACGGCCCGCGAGGAGGCGCTGCGCCAGAGCGCGCAGTTCCGCCTCTCGCAGGCGCAGCAGCGCAACGACCGCGCTCGCTTTGCGGAGGCGGCGCAGCTGTACGGGCGGTACATGCAGGAATTCGGACAGGCCGACAGCGCACAACGCGTGGCGCTGCTCTACGGCGAAGCGCTGTTCGGACAGCAGAACTATGCGGAGGCCGGCGTACAGTACTCTCGTGCCGCCTACGCGTATCCTCCGCGTGACACCGCGCTCGCGCAGAGGGCGGGGCAGAATGCGATCGTGGCGTTTGATTCGGCGCTGGTGCGCAACAAGAACGACCGTGCGGCGCAGGATTCGATGTTCGCCGTGGTGGATCGATATGTCGCCGCGTTCCCGCAGACCGACCTCGCGAAGCGCGCGTTGATCCAGAAGGGGAAACGCGCGTCCGAATCGCAGCGGTGGGACGTGATGGCCCAGACGTTTCAGCGGTACGCGCAGCTGTACCCGAACGATGCGTACACGCCGACGGCACAGAAGCTCGTCGGTGACGCGATGTACCGCGGTGGACAGTACGCGGAAGCACAGATTCAGTGGGAAGCGGCGCAGACAGTCGCCACGAGTACCGGGCGTCGTGCGCTTGCCGACTCCATCAGCCGCATTCGCACCGGTGCCGCGGCGACGTTCGCCGACACGCTCGTGAAGCAGGGAGAATACCGGCGCGCGGCGGAAGAGATCTACGTCGCGATCGCGGAACGGAATCCGACGTCTGAGCGCGCCCCCGAAGCGCTGCGTGATGCGATCGAGGTTTATCTGCTGGCTGACAGCGCGGCGCGTGCGCGGGGTGATGACGCGGCATCGCGCCAGGCGCGCGACCGTGCGATCGAGCTTTCGCAGCGGCTGGTCACGCAGTATCCGAGCTACCGGTATCGTCTCCAGTACCAGGCACTGCAGGGCCGTCTGCTCGCCGAGGTTGGCCGGCGCGAAGAAGCGGTCGAAGCGCTTCGCGGGCTCATCCGCGACAATCCTCGTTGGGAGGGCCGCGCCGACGCCATGGTGCGTCTCGCGGTCGCGCTCGACTCGCTGAACAGGAAAGCGGAAGCGGCGCAGGCCTATGAGGAATTCTCACGGACGTATCCACGCGATCGACGCGCTGCCGATGCGCAGATCAATGCGGCGGTGACGTTCGCGCAAGCGGGCGACACGGCGGCGGCGGCACGCGCCTACGGATCGTTCGCGTCGCGGTTCCCAAGTGATCAGCGTGCGGCAGCTGCTCGCCAGACCCGACTGGAGTTCCTGCGGGCAGCTGGCGACACGGCAGCGGCGAGCCGCGAGCTCACGGCCCTGTGCGCGCGCCCGACCCCGGAGATCCGAGGCCAGTGCGCGGCGCGAGTGGCAGAGGGACACTTCCGTCGGGGCGCGGCGCTGTGGCCTCGATATCGAACACTCCGCTTCGTGATTTCGACGAAGGCTCAGCTGACGGCGGCGGGCGTCCAACGCGCGCAGCGACAGAAGCAGGCGGTGCTGCGCGAGATGTCGACCCACTTTACGAACGCGATCAAGACGGGGAATGCTCGCTGGCTCGCTGCCGCGACGTATCACCTCGGACTCGCTCAGTGGGATTACGGAACGTTCCTTCGCAACGTGCAGCTGCCTGCAGGGCTCACGCCGGAAGAGCAGCAAGCGGGAGAGCAGGGGGCCGCGCAGCAGGCGGAGCAATTCTTCGAGGCGGCGCGGAAGACCTGGCAGTCGCTCGTGGAGAAGGCGGAGCAGACGCCTGGTGTGACCGACGCGGAAGCACGAGACTGGGTGGAGCGGGCCCGCGAGGCCCTGCGTGGAAACGTTCCGGCCGACCCGCCGATGGCCATGATCTTACGCGAGGCAGCCGTGCTCGCTGGAGGCTTATAGTATGCGCAGGATACAGGCTTCATTGGGGGTAGCAGTCGCGCTGACCCTCTGCGCCTCGATCGGCGAGGCGCAGCAGCCGACGCGGCGCGGCACCTCACGCACGATCGAGATTCGTGGCCAGGTTCCGACACCGCAGGTGGTGACGGTCCGCCCCCGCGAAGCGCCGCAGTTCGATCGGAACGTGCTGGTACCGGACTTCTACAACCCCGACTTCCTGGGGTTGGCGACCGTCGGATACCAGCTCGTGCCACGAAGCACGATTACGGGGAGCCAGGCCGACACCGTTCGCCTGGCCGAGCGGCAGATGACGCCGCCCGCCGTGGGCGTCATTACGACGCCAGCTCCGCTTCCTGCTCCCGTGGCGGGTGTGACGCCGGCTGCTCCAGCAGATACCTCAGGCGATGCGGCACGGCGAGCGGAGATCGAGGCGATTCGGAAGGAGATTGCCCTTCGCCGGGCCCGCCTCGACTCGATCGCGGGTCGTGTGCAGAGCATGGGCGCTCCGGCGGCGCCGCGTGACACCACTCGCAGGCCGTAGCGACATCTGAACAGGGGCCGGGCACGGCTCCTGCGCTTTTGCCGGTAAGACAACGACGATAGAGCTAGAACTTCCCTCGGAGGACGCGCGTAAATGTTGAACAACCTGCTGGAGTACTACCGGAGCGGCGGTGCAATCATGCACTTCATCCTCGTCGTTGCGGTGATCGGACTTGCCGTCTTCCTCGAGCGATTCTACACCATCGTCATCCGGTCGAAGATCAACGGGCGCGCCTTCATTGAGCGCGTCATTCAGCTCGTGCGGTCCGGCAAGGTCGAGGATGCCATCAAGCTCTGCACCCAGTCGCACGCGGTGCTGCCTGACATGGGACTGCTGATTCTGCGCAGTCGCAGCCGTGATGAGGCGGACCTCCAGAACGTCGCCGATGCCGCGGCGCTCGCGGTGCTCCCGCGGCTGACGCGGCGGCTCCACTATCTCCCGATGCTGGCGAACGTCGCCACGCTGCTGGGACTGCTCGGCACGATCTTCGGCCTGCGCGAGGCGTTCAGCTCCGTGAGCCTCGCCTCCGCCGCTGAGCGTTCCGCATCGCTGGCGCAGGGTATCGCGATCGCGCTGAATGCGACAGGTTTCGGACTGCTGGTCGCTGTGCCGCTGTCCGTGGCGCACGCGTATCTCGTGAGCCAGGCGGAGACGATCATCGAGCAAGTCGACGAGTTCTCCGTTCGGTTGATCAACGCGCTCATCGATCGGCCGGACGTGCGACTGGGGCACCGTTAGGAGAGGAACGAGGACCGAGGAGTGAGGGAATCGATTTCCTCACTCCTCATGCCTCACTCCTCATCGATCAGATATGGCTAGTCTCTTTCATCGATCGAAACAGCGTCGCGCCGAGCGGGCGCCGATGACCGCGCACGGGAGCCTGAATCTCATCCCGCTCGTGGACATTCTGACGTCGATCGTGTTCTTCAGCCTGCTGACGTACACCGGCGCCGCAATGGCGGCGCTGACGGCGTTCGATCTCGTGCTTCCTCCTGTCGTCATCACGACTCCAGAGGAGGCGGCGCGCATTCGCTCCGAGCAGGAAGTCATCAACCTCCTCGTGGGCGTGCGGATCTATACCGACAGGGTGCAAGTGGAACATTCGGAGGGGCTCAACCAGCCCGTGGCCGGCACGGACGCGGCCGCGCTCGACCGGTTCGAGGCTCTCATGAAGCAGGTACGGACCGACTTTCCGCAGAACAGGGACGTGACCGTGGTGCCCAACGACGACGTCAGTTACGAGCGCGTCGTTCAGGTGCTCGAGCGACTGAAGCTCGCGGGATTCACGGGGATGTCGTTGAGCAACCGCGCGCGGCAGGTAGCCAATAACGCCGCCGGAGCTCGTCCATGAGTCGCGCCCGTGAGAATCGAGCCGCGCGTCGGGCGGCCCAGTTCGCGAAGTTCCGAATCACGGAACTCAATCTGATTCCGCTGGTAGATACATTTGTCTCCATCGTGTTCTTCGCGTTGACGACGCAGACCGTCAGCGAGCTCACCGAGGTCGTATCGGGTGTGACACTGCCGGAGTCGCGCGTTGGCGCGGTGGCGCACAAGCAGCTCACGCTCGGCATTGGACGGCAAATCACGCTGGGCGAGGACGCTATCATGGAGACGGTCGACGCGGCGCGGGCCGTGTCGAACGATCCAAATCAGCCGCTGCTGATTCCCCGTTTGTACAATACGCTTCGGCAGAAGGCAGACTCGCTCAGGCGAGACAAGAACCTGGGACAGGATCAGTCAATCGACGTGCCGCTGGCGGTACAGGGCGACAAGTCGATGCGCTACGACCTCCTTGCGCGCGTGATGCAAACAGCGAGGCTGGCCGGGTTCCGCTCCATATCGCTGCAGGTTCACAAGACGGAAGCTCCGGGGGCCACGCAGGCCTCGAGGTAGAATGGCAGAAACACGTTCAGCACCGCCCAAGCGGTCACGAGACGAAACGACCTTCACCCGGAATCTCCGCTATGAGATCATGGGTGAGGAGGGCCGTGCCATCGTCGGCTCGTACGTCGTCGCGGTCGCGCTTGGCTTGTTGTGGATTGCGCTGGTGATCTTCCTTCCGGCAGTCGAACCGACGATCCAGCTGATCCCGGAGGAGGAGCTGAGCGCGCCGTTGACGGTGGAGTTCGAGGAGACGCAACCGCCGGCCCCGCAGCCAGGCGAAGCGGAACAGCAGCCCGCGCCAGGGCCGACCACGCGCCCGCCGGGCCAGCGTGGCCCCGAGGCGGGCAGCCCGCGGCCCAACCGACCCGGCTCCCAGACCGAGACCAACCGCGCCGGGGCGATCGGTGCTGCGTTCGGGACAGGGGCGGGACAGGGCAGCGGCGGTCTCGTCGGTGACGTCTCGAATATCCTGCGCGGGGTCGACGTATCGTCAGGCACCGGCGGTACCGGTGGTGGACGAGCCGGCACCGGTGGTGGCGGCGTTGGCGGGAAGGCCGTCATTGGCTATGGCCAGGGAGGCGAGGGCTCTCGCACCCCCGGTCGCGGCGGAATTGGCGGTGGACTTGGCACCGGTGGTGGCGGCGGCGGCGGAATCGGCGGCGTCGGTGCCGGTGGTGGGATGACGCGTGCCGCCGTTCGTGTCGAGCCGCCTCGCGTGGTGGCGCCGGACGCGCTCGGCGGTCCCGGACGGGACGTCGGAGACCTCGGCAACTTCGTGCGGTCGCGCGAGTCGCAGCTACGCTTCTGCTACCAGGAGTACGGGCTCAAAGTCAACCCGAGCCTCGCCGGTAAGGTGAACGTCGCGATTACCTTGACGGGTGCCGGGAGCGTCACCGGCGTGGACGTCACAGGGCGTAGCTGGGGTGGTGCGGGTGCGTCCGAGGCGGAGAACTGCATTCGGCAGCGCATCCGCGGGTGGCGGTTCCCTGCGTCCGATCGTGGTGGCGGGACGTACGGTTTCACGTTCAACTTCACGCGATGACCGATCCCGCGGGGATCACGCAGCGCGGGGCGGAGCAATCCGCCCCGCGTTCTCGTTCGGGGCTGTCAGGCGCCGATTTGCACCGTGTCTCGCGCTCCAGGGCGCATCTCGTGTCGTCTCACGCCCGTGAGCAGTCCTTCGCTAGTCTCGACCGCCAACCACCAGACGCCCGGCGTCAGCTCGAGCGCCGCCTGGCCATCGCGAAGCGAGCCGCGAACGATCTGCTTTCCGGCGGCGCGCGCTGCGCTGTCGAGGGCGGTGCGAAGGCGCGCGCCCGGGTCGGCTCGTCGTTGCGCCGGGTCGGGCGCGTCGGCGCCCAGCTGCGCGCGGAGCGTGGCGGCGTGGCGCCGAGCGCGATCGCGCGCCTCACGAGTACGGGTTGCCACAGCGACGCGCGCCATGTACGCGTCGTATCGCTTCCCGTACTCCATGCTGCGGCGATCGCCGCCGGTGAGGCTTCGCGCCTCCCGGTTAAGCGAGTCGCGTGCTTGCTGAAAAGCCGCGTCGAGTGAATCCGCGCTGTCGCTGGCCGCGTAGTAGCGCGCAATGGATCTTGCGACGGCTCCCGTCGCGCTGCGTGGGGAGTCCCACGCGCGTAGCGCACGCGGATCGACTGGCGACGCGATCACCGCGCGTCCCGACCCGCTCGTCACGCGCACGATGACACGTGCGTCGTCGGACGTGCACCCATGTACGACGAGCAGCGCGATCGCCATGGCGTACCGCGCTGCCCCCGACCAACGCCCACCGACGTGATGTGGCATAGCGGGCTGCAAGCTATCGGCGCCCTGATGGCGCTGCAAGCGATCCAGGTGCCGTCGCCGCCGCGCGGCTTCTCTCCGACGGCGGCTGAAGTCGTCGTCGACGAGGCGAACGTGCTCTCGCCGGACGCGGAAGCAACGATCAACCGCATCGCACTCCAGCTCAAGCAACGCACGGGCGGCGAGCTCGCGGTCGTGACGTTGCCCGATATTGGGCAGCGCGATGCCGCGGACGTCGCGCTCGAGATCGGGCGTCAATGGGGCGTGGGCGCGAAAGCCGAGCCGGGCGACCGAGTACGCAACGCGGGTGTCGTGATTCTGATCGTCCCGAAAGAGACCGCCTCCGATGGGCGCGGGCGCTGCCGAATTGAGGTGGGCCGTGGCGCTGAAGGGTTCATCAGCGATGGCGATGGGGGGGAGCTCTGCCGGTCCGTCATTCCGGTTTTTCAGCGGCGGGACTACAGTGAAGCGACACTCCAGCTTGCTGCCGGAGTCGCGAGCGAGTTCGCGCGCGAGTTCAACGTACCGCTGGACAGCCTCTTCGGCCCTCAGCTGGGCCGTGAGCTGGGGCGCGCGCAGGAGCCGCCCATTCGCGTGCGTACTCCCGGTGGAATCCCGCCGCAGACCCTGTTCCTGCTGGCCCTCGTCGCGATCATCTTCATCAGCTCGATAGCTCGGCGTGGGCGCCGCGGCCGCCGCGGTGGCTGTGGTGGCGGAGGCTGCCTTCCGATTTTCCTTCCGTTCCCTGCTGGAGGACATCGAGGACGCGGCTGGGGCGGTGGCGGATTCGGCGGTGGTGGATTCGGTGGCGGTGGCTTCGGTGGGTTCGGTGGTGGGGGTGGGTTCAGTGGTGGTGGTGGCGGCTCGAGCTGGTGAGGAGTGAGTCCATGGCTTCGATGACACTCGACGACCTCGTTTCACAACTGCGCACGGCCTACGGCGACGAGCTGCGCTGCGTCGTACTCTACGGATCGGCGGCGGCCGGGGAGCACTTCGCGAAGCGATCCGACCTCAACGTGCTGGTGATCGTGCAGCGCATCGACGTCGACCGTCTGCGCCGCGAGGCGGCGATCGCGCGAGCGTGGGGGGAGGCGGGCAACCCGCCGCCGCTCACCATGACCGACGCCGAATGGCGCGCCTCGGCCGACATCTTCCCCATGGAGTACGCCGACATTCTCGAGGGGCATCGGGTGCTGCATGGCACGCCGCCGTTCGATGGCGTGAAGCCGAGCCGCGAGCACCTCAGACTTCAGACCGAGCACGAGGCCATGGGGAAGCTGATCCAGTTCCGCCAGGGAATTCTGCGGACGGGAGGCGACCATCGTCGCATCGTGGAGCTGTTGCGGGATTCGCTCAGTACCTTCATGGTGATCTTTCGGGCAGTGGTGCGCCTGCACGGCGAAACGCCGCCTCGCGATTACGAGGAGCTGAGCACGAAGGTCGGGCGGCTGGCCGCGTTTGATGCGGCCCCGTTCGCCCGAGTGGTCCGGCACGTGCGAGGAGCACAAGTGCTGACCGAGCAGGAGACGACCGCCGTTCTCTCGGGATACCTCGAGACCGTGCACCGGCTCGTCGAACACATCGACCGAATGGGACACGCATGAAGAGATTACTGCTTGCCACGCCACTCGTTCTCGCGCTGCTCGCCTGTCCAAAGGACGACGATACCGCGCAGGTGCCCGTGGACACGATTCCGCGAGACACGACGCCGTTGAACCTCGATTCGGTGACGACGTCGCTGCCCCCAGCTGCACCCGATACGTTCACGCCACCGAAGCTCGAGACGCCGAGGACGGTGACGACGCGTTATGCAGTCGCGCCGGCAGCCTTGATGGATGCCGTTGAGCGGGAGCAGGCGTTCTCGAATTTCTGCTACCGCGAATTCGGACTGAAGAGCGATCCGCGGCTGCGAGGCGGCGTCGCGATGATCGTGACGGTGGGTCGCAACGGCGTCTCCGCGGCCCGCGTCGGCGCCGATTCATGGTCGTCGAGCTCGGGGAAGGCCGTGAACGAATGCCTGAACGAGCGCGCGGCGAATGCCTGGAAGGTTTCCCCGGGCGAGGTGCCCGCGGGTACCTATCAGGTCGATCTTCGGTTTACCGGTGGTGGCACGGGATGATATCGCACATTGGGAGGAGAGACATGCGACTTCGCTGGCTGGCGCCACTCGCTGGCGCACTGATGGTCGGCTGCGGTTACAACACGATCCAGAGCATGGACGAGCGTGCCGCGGGGGCCAAGCAGCAGATCGAGGTGCAGCTGCAGCGCCGCTCCGACCTGATCGGGAATCTCGTCAACACGGTCAAGCGGTATGCGGAGCACGAGCAGGCGGTGTTCACCGGGGTAGCGGAGGCTCGCTCCCGTGTGGGCGAGGCCGTGCGGTCCGGCGACCCGGCGCAGATGGAGGCGGCGAACACGCAGCTCACCGGGGCGTTAGGCAGGCTGATCGCGGTGGCGGAGAACTATCCCCAGCTGAAGGCCGATCAGCTTTTCCTTCGCTTGCAGGACGAGTTGGCGGGGACGGAGAACCGGATTGCCGTCGCTCGACAGGACTACAACGAAGCGGCACGCGACTACAACAGCTACATCCGCCAGTTCCCGCAGAACCTCACCGCCAAGGTGACGGGCGCCAAGCCTCGGCAGTATTTCGAGGCATCAGCAGAAGCGGGGCAAGCGCCGCGGGTGGATTTCGGATCGCCGACGGGGACGTCGGGGAGTAATCCCAGTGGTGGTGGCGCGAGCGGCTCGGGGCCGCCGAGGTAGCAGGCAACAGCAGGGGCAACTTCCGGAGACGTCAGGGATCAGACGTCAGGGATCAATGGTCAGAAACACCAACGGGGAGCCACAGTATCGGCTCCCCGTTAGGTTTTCTGAGATCTGATCCCTGACGTCTCCGGATTTTCCTTAGTCCGGAATCGCGTCCGGCATCACGTACGTGAGCGGATCCACGACCTTCCCATTGATGTGAATCTCGTAGTGCAGATGCGGGCCGGTCGAGAGTCCGCTATTGCCGACGGCGGCGATCTCCTGACCGCGCTTCACCCGTTGACCCTTGCGCACCATCACCCGCGACATGTGGGCGAACTTCGTCTCGATGCCGTTGCCGTGGTCGATCTCGAGGACAAGTCCGTACCCCGCTTCGCGAGCAACGCGCACGATGATACCCGCAGCGGGCGCGACGATCGGGGCGCCCATTGGCGCACTGACGTCGATCCCTTCATGCGGGCGGCTGATGTGCAGGATCGGATGGAATCGGCTTCGCTTGAACGTGCTCGAGAGCCATCCGGCCGTCGGCATGATCGAGGGAATACGCTGATAGCGCTCGTGATGCTTGGTGAGCGAGTCGGACACGTCGGCGAAGCTCTGCGCGAGCAGGTTCGCGCGCCGCAACAGCTTGTCGAGATCGATGCGCGTATCGAATGCCATTCGCCCGAGCGTCGGGTTGGTCCGGAAGAGTGGATCATCCGTGACCTGCGGCATGCCAGGACCCCCGATGCCGACCTGCGCCACCTGCGAATCGACCGGCGCCAGACCCGCGAGGAGTCGCACGCGCTCGTCGTGCTTTCCGATCACGTCGAGGGTATCCTCGAGGTGGCGAAGCCGGAGCTTGAGATCGATCAGCTCTTGCGACAGCAGGCGGTTCTCGCGCTGTGCAATGCGGGACGTGGGCATCCCGACGGTGCTGACGAGGACGCCGATACCAATCGCCGCCACGATACCGACCAGGGCGGCGAAGCCCGAGGCAAGGCGCAGCACACGCTCGGTGAGCGTGAACGTGCGGGGCGAGTCGCTCCCATGGGGAACGACCAATAGCGTCCAGCTTCGCTGGGTCATGCGGCTCCTCGTGACAGCATGCGGGATACACTTCAAGGACGGTCTGCCAGAGGCGCCCGTCACGTTGAATCATCCGTCGAATCCCTGCGTCCGACCCTAAGTCAAAAAACGGGCCGGAGCGCACTGTACGATGTCGCTAAGTTGTTATGCGGCAAATGTTTGCCGACACATTGCGCGCGTGCGCCACGTCACCAATCCGCGCGAATTCCCGAGCACATCCCAAAGCGCCGCGAGGGCGGCGTCAGACCGGGCTGGAAGCCTGCGTCGCGTGCTGGTCGCGAGGGAACAGGGCCGGCCCCTTGGTCACTCGCCACCCCGCAGGATCGAGCCGCTGGAGGGCATCCAGACGCTGCTCGGACACGGTGTGCGGGGCCCCCCAGCGACTCCCAGAGCTCCTGCGCCTTGAGCGGCATGAACGGGGACACCAACACCGCGAGGCGCGCCAACTGGCGCACGAGTGAAGCCAGCACCTGCTCGAGCTCGGCGCGGCAGTCAGGCTGTTTGGAGAGTGCCCACGGCTGCTTCTGCTGGGCGTACTCGTTCGCACGCGTAACGCTCTTCCACACGACGCGCAGCGCCTCGTGCAGCAGATAGCCGCGACTCCCATCCATGGCCGAGATGTATTCGGCGAGATCGGATGCGTCGGCCCGATCGATCTCGTTCGACTGGCCGGGAGGGACCGTCCCACCGGTGTACTTCTCGATCATTGTCACGACGCGGCTCGCGAGATTGCCGAACGCGTTTGCCAGATCGGCGTTGTAGCGGTCCTCGAACCGCTCCCACGTGAAGCTGCCATCCCCATCGAACGGCACCTCACGCAGCAAGAAATACCGGAACGGGTCAACACCGAATCGCGCGATGGCTTCCTCGAGATCGAGCCGGACGCCCGCCGTCTTGCTGAATTTTTCACCGCCGAACAGAACGAAGCCGTGCACCCACACGCGGCGAGGAAGTGGGAGCTCGGCGGCTTGCAGCATCGCGGGCCAGATGATGCTGTGAAACCGCGTGATGTCCTTGCCGATGATGTGCACGTCGGCGGGCCAGCGGTCGCGGTAACCCTTCGCGGGAAAGCCGGTCGCGGTCAGATAGTTGGGGAGCGCGTCGAACCACACGTACGTGGTTTGGTGCTCCCCATCGCTGAGCGGGGCCGGGAAGGGCACTCCCCATGTGAAGCGCGCACGACTGGCGCTAATGTCCTCGAGGCCCTGGTCGAGCAGCGAGAGCATCTCGTTGCGGCGTGAATCCGGCTGCAGGAATTCCGGTCGCTCGGTAAAAAGCCGTCGCAGAAACCCCTCGTACTTGCTCAGCCGAAAGAACCAGTTCCGTTCCTCGACCTGCTCCAGCACGCGTGTGGGGTGCAGCACACAGCGCCCATCGACGACCTCCGACGCCTGCTTGAACGACTCGCATCCGATGCAGTACAGCCCACGATACGACCTCTCGTAGAAGTCGTCGGGATTGTTGTCGAAGATGCGCTTGATGAGGGCGCGCACACCTGCCTTGTGCGCGTCCTCGGTCGTCCGGATGAATTGGTCGTCGGAGATCTCCAGCCTGGTCCACATCGCGCGAAACCGCGGCGAGATCTCATCGACCTGCTGCTGCGGCGTGAGACCGCGCTCGGCGGCTTTCTGAGCGACGGTCTGGCCGTGCTCGTCCATGCCGATGAGAAAGTGGACCTCGTCGCCGCGCAACCGGTGGAATCGCGCGATGGCGTCGGCGCCGATCTTCTCGTACGCGTGCCCGATGTGCGGATCGCCGTTCGCGTAGTCGATCGCCGTCGTGATGTAGAACTTTCCCACTCTATTCCTTGGGCGGAGAGCCGGGCGCGTCGCCTCCCGGCCGGCCGCGCCGGCCGCCCCGACGGCCCCGCCGGCGCGCGCTCGGTCGTGCCGCCCCCTCGCGCGTTGCTGCCCCGTCGGCGATTGGGGCCCGCACCGGCGAGATGACGTCGGTCTCGTCAGGCACCTCGTCGTCGTGAACGTCGAGGGCGGTCGCGACGGTGGATTCCTCTTCCGCTTCGACGGCGAAAGGTGCAGGCTGGCGCAGCTCGCGGCCGAGGTCAGCGACCGCGACAACGCGAATGTCGCCTTCGCTCGAGCGCAGCGTGACTCGCTCGCGGAAGATGTCGTTGGCGATGACCTTCTCCTCGCCGTGAACGGTCACGAGGATCCGGCCCTCCTTGGGAAAACGCTTCCGGGCCTGGATGTAGAAGTCGTGCTCGTACCGGAGGCAGCACATCAGGCGACCGCAGGCGCCCGAGATCTGCGACGGGTTGAGTGACAGCCGCTGATCCTTCGCGATCTGAAGGTTCACCGGACGCAGATCGGGGAGCCACGAGGCAGAGCAGTACTCTCGACCGCACCGTCCAATGCCGCTCAATCGCTTGGCTTCATCGCGCACCCCGATCTGCTTGAGCTCGATGCGGGTGCGGAACACGGCCGCGAGATCCCGAACGAGCGAGCGGAAATCCACCCGCTTCTCGGCAGTGAAATAGAACGTGAGCTTGCGCCGGTCCCACTGCCATTCCGCGTCCGAGACCTTCATGACGAGCGCGTGCGCGCGAACCTTCTCCATCGCCTTGCGGCGCGCTTCCTCGTCCTGGACTCGAAGCTCGGCGGCACGGCGCTCGTCGTCGGCGGTCGCGGCGCGGATTGCCTTGCGCGTCGGCTGCTCGGTTCCACACCCATGCGCGCACCCGCCGCAGCGACGCTCGGCGAGCTCGCCGATGGCGTTGACACGGCCCAGGTCCTCGCCACGGTCCGCCTCGACGATGACCGGCGCGTGCATCCGAGGCGGCTCCTCGCCGTCCCAGACGAAAAACTCGCGGCGATTCCCTTTGAACGAGACTTCTATGAGGTGGGGCATGATTGGAAAGCGGAAGGCGGAATGCGGAAGTCGATGATGAACCCTACCACCAAGGCGCCAATGGCCGAATCAGGAATCCGCATCCCGCATTCCGCATTCGCCCTACTCAGCATACTGTCCCATGCGCAAGTATTTTTCCCGCCGCCGGCGCACGAGCTTGTCGGGTTTGTACTTCCGCAGCTCTTCGAGATTGCGCATCAGCGTCTGCTGCAGCGCGTGCGCGGTCTCGTCGTGATTGGCGTGCGCGCCTCCGGGCGGTTCGGGGACGATCTCATCGATGACGCGTAGCTCGTAGAGATCCTGCGCCGTGATGCGCAGTGCGCTCGCCGCGCGTTCCTTCATGGCGGGCGACTTGCCATCCTTCCACAGAATCGCGGCGCACCCTTCGATCGTGATCACCGAATACACGGCGTTCTCGAGCATGAGCACGCGGTCGGCGACGCCCAACGCCAGCGCGCCGCCCGAGCCTCCTTCGCCGATGACGGTCGCGATGATCGGCACCTGGAGCTGGCTCATTTCGAGGAGATTGCGCGCGATCGCTTCCGACTGGCCGCGCTCTTCGGCGCCGAGTCCGGCCCACGCGCCGGGAGTGTCGATGAAGGTGAGCACGGGGACCTGGAACTTCTCCGCGAGCTTCATGAGCCGCAGCGCTTTCCGGTAACCCTCGGGGTGCGGCATGCCGAAGTTCCGGCGGAGGTTTTCCTTGGTATCCCGGCCGCGCTGCTGCCCAATGATCATCACCGTCTCGCCGTCCAGGCGCGCCCACCCGCCGACAATGGCCGCATCGTCACGAAAGGCGCGGTCGCCGTGGAGCTCGATGAAGTCCGTCAACACGAGCCGCACGTAGTCGAGCGTGAAGGGTCGATCCTTGTGCCGCGCGACCAGCACCCGCTGGAGCGGGGACAGGTTCCGATAGATCTCGACGCGTAAATCGGCGAGCCGCTTCTCCAACGGCGCGATCTCGTCGCCCACCGTCAGCTGCTGCTTCTCCGCCATCTTTTTCAGCTCGTCGATCTGATTCTGCAATTCGACGATCGGCTTCTCGAACTCGAGCGTGGTCGCAGTGGCCACCTCAGCTCCCGCGTACGAGTCTCACGCGCTCATCGCCGAGCAACGCGCGTAGTTCGTTCAATGCGGCGTTCGTCACGGCGATCCTGAGCGAGCGCGACCGGAATCGGGCGTTCGCGCCGTTGTGGTCGCGCCACCGGACCTCGACCGGTGCAGACCCTGCATGTGACTCGACGATCGCCCGGACATCGCGCAGCACATCGGCCGGCACCGCCGATCCGTTGCCGCCCAGCTCGAGGGCGATCGCGACGTTGCCCGTGGCCCGCAGCTCCGAGAACGGCGTCACCGACTCCACGATGAACGCCGGCGTGTCGGCACCCTGATCACGACGCGAGTATCCGCCGCGCATGAGGACTGGCACGTCGGTCCGGATCCGGTCGGCGAGCAGCGTCCAGGCCTCGGGGAACACGAGCACTTCCGAAGATCCCGAAAAATCCTCGATCGTCAAGCGGGCAAATTCGGCCCCCGACCGCTTCGAGATCTGCCGTCGTACCGCCGTCACCACGACGCCAAGCGCGACCGGCTGGTCGGACCAGGCACCGAGCTGCGCCACGGTGTGCGTCGCGAAGAGCTCGCACTCGGTGCGGAACGGTTCGAGTGGGTGTCCCGAGATGTAGAACCCGAGAATCTCCTTCTCCTTGGCGAGCCGCTCGACGTCCGTCATCGCGGAGAGGTTCGGCAGCGTCATCGGCAGGTGATGCCGACCGGAGTCGTCCTGCGATGCGTCGCCGAACAACGACACCTGTCCGCTGATCCGCTCGTCCTGCTTGAGCGACGCTTCCTGCATGGCGGAATCGAGGATTGCGGCGAACTGGGCGCGATGTCCGCCCAACCCATTGAGTGCGCCCGAATGAATGAGCGCTTCGAACACGCGCTTGTTGCAGATTCTCAAATCGACGCGTTCACAGACATCGAAGATGTCCGTGAATGCCTTTTCGGCGCGCGCCTGGAGCATCGAATCGATCGCGGTGCGACCGACGTTTCGGATGGCGCCCAGGCCAAAGCGAATCCGGCGATCGCCGACGACGGTGAACTTGTAGCCCGACTCGTTCACATCGGGCGGCAGCACCTCGAGGCCAAGCTCGCGCGCCTCGGCGATGTACTTCACCACGCTGTCGGTGTCGCCGATGCAGCTGGAAAGCAGCGCCGCCATGTAGTCGGCGGGGTAGTGCGTCTTGAGCCACGCGGTCTGATACGAGATGATCGAGTACGCGACCGAGTGGGCCTTGGGAAAGCCATAGCGGCCGAACGTCTCGATCTGCGCCGCGAGGTCATCGATGATCCGGCGGTCGTACCCGCGCGCCACCGACTTCTGAACGAACTTGCCGAGCTCGAGCTTGATGAGCTCCGCGTCCTTCTTGCCGACCGCCTTGCGGAGGACGTCCGCTTCAGCGAGGGAGATGCCCGCGATGCTCTGCGCCACGCGCATCACCTGCTCTTGATAGGTGATGACACCGTAGGTGGGGCTGAGAATCGGCTCGAGCTCGGGAAGCGCGTAGCTCACCGGCTCGTCCCCCCGCTTGCGGCGGATGTACACGAGATGCATCCCGCTATCGAGCGGGCCCGGACGCAGGAGCGCGTTCGACGCGACCAGGTCATCGAAGCGGTCGCAGCGCATTTGTCGCAATACGTCCGTAGCGAGATTGGACTCGAACTGGAACACCCCCGCCGTTCGTCCCGACCGCAGCATGCGGTACGTGTCGGGATCGTCGAGCGGAAGGGCCATGAGGTCGAGGCTGGATCCGGTGCGCGCCTGCACCGACGCAACGGTATCGTGGATGACCGTGAGCGTCGTAAGGCCCAGGAAATCCATCTTCAACATGCCTGCCTTCTCCAGGCAGTTCATGTCGTACTGGCTCACGACGACCGTTTCGTCCTCGGTGCTCGATCCCGAGCCCTTCGTCGCCTGCGTGCACACCGGCACGTAGTCGTCGACCGGTCCCGGTGCGATCACTACGCCAGCGGCATGTACGCCTGTATGGCGCGATAGTCCCTCCAGCGCCATGGCGTAGTCGAGGAGCTGCTTGTAGCGCTCGTCCGTCCGGTAGAGCTTGGCGATCTCGGAGATCTCTTCGACGGCCTGCTTCACCGTCAGCGAGAAGTTCGGCTGGTTCGGGATGAGCTTGGCCAACGCGTCCGTCTCCGCCGGCGTGAAGCCAAGCGTGCGTCCCACATCCTTGATGGCGGCGCGAGACTTCATCGTCCCGAACGTCACGATCTGGCACACCGACTCGCGTCCGTACTTCTGGCGAACGTAGTCGATCACCTCGCCTCGCCGCTCGAAACAGAAGTCGACGTCGACGTCGGGCATCGAGACGCGCTCGGGATTGAGGAAGCGCTCGAAGAGCAGATCGAATCGAAGCGGGCAGACGTCGGTGATGCGCAACGAATACGCGACGAGCGATCCAGCCGCCGACCCACGCCCAGGTCCGACCGGGATGCCTCGCTCGCGCGCGGCGGCGATGAAGTCCGAGACGATGAGGAAGTAGCCGGCGTACCCCGTCGTCGTGATGACGCCGAGCTCGTACTCCAGCCGCTCGCGCACATTGTCCGGCAGTGGATCGCCGTACCGCGCCACAGCGCCCGAGGTGGCCAGACGAACGAGCAGCTCGTTTTCCGTCGCCGTTCCAGCCGGGAGCGGAAACGACGGCAGGAAGTACTTCTTCTGGAACGGAACGTCGACCTCGTCGGCAATCCGCAGCGTGTTCTCGAGCAGGTCGCCTCGATCTGGAAAGCGCTGCGCCATTCTCGGGGGCGCTCTTGAAGTACAGGCCGCGGTCATAACGCAACCGGTCCGCATCCCCGCGATCCTTCCCAAGGCCGATGCAAAGGAGCACGTCGTGCGCGTCGTGGTCGGTCGCCCGCAGAAAGTGGGCGTCGTTCGTCGCGACTACCGGCAAGCCGAGGTCGCTGGCGAGGCCGAGCACGAGCTTGTTGAGCCGAGCCTGTCCCTCGGAGTCGTGCCCCTGCACCTCGAGGAAGTACCGGTCCTTGAACACCTCGGCGTACCAGCTGGCAGCGCTCGCGGCCCGCTGGTAGTCGTCGTTCAGAAGATGGGTCGCCACCTCCCCCGCCATGCAGGCAGAGGTGACCACCAGTCCCTCGTTGTGCAGGGCCAGGAGCTCGCGATCTACCCGCGGCTTGGCATAAAACCCCTCGGTGTACGCGAGCGACGACAGCTTGACCAGGTTTCGGTACCCGACGGCGTCACGCGCGAGGATCACGAGGTGGTAGTAGGGCTTGGCGAACGATCGATTCGGGTCGCCGGCGATGCGGTTTCGGCCCCTCTCCCGGCGGTCCCCGGGCGCGACATATGCCTCCATGCCGATGATCGGCTTGAGGCCGGCTTTCTTCGCCTTCTCCTGGAACTCCCACGCCGCGTGCAGATTACCATGGTCGGTAATGGCGACGGCAGGCTGCTCGAGCTCCTTGGCGCGCGCGATCAGGTCATTGATGCGGTTGGCGCCATCGAGGAGGGAGTACTCGGAGTGACAATGCAGGTGAACGAAGGACATCAGGTGGGTGACAACCTCTGCCTGAGCGGGGTGTATGAAGGGGACAGGCGGCTTCGCATGTCCTTACCCGGCAATCTGTAATAATAGCGGGTTGCCGGGGAGATGGCTGCCGTTTAAACGTCGGAACGGGCGAGCTCATCCGCTCGTCTGAATAACAGCAGGGCGCCGCACCATTGAGTGGGGCGCCCTCTTAACGATCGAGGTTCAATGCGCCCGTTCCTATCCCGTTTACTGGTTCCGAGCGTCGTTCTTGTCGCGGGCTGCTCAGATTCCCCCGGGCCGGACCCGTCAGTCGTCGTCTCGTGCGAGGCCGCCGACGCCGCGAGCGGCACGGTGCCTATGGCGGTATTTCAGGCCAGGACCATCCGCAGCTCGGATCTCAACGAGTGCGCCTGGGTGACGGGCAACGGGGCGAAATACCTGGTCGTTCCCCAGTTCCCAACCGAGACTGCCACCCGCGCGCTCGTCCGGTACGCCCTCGGCAACGGTGGGTCCCTCGCCGCTGCGGCCAGCGCGGTTGGCCCGCGCACGGTGTCGCCGGCGGCTCGGCTCGACAACGTCCTTCGGCAGATCGAGCGCCGCCTCGCGCCGTCAGCGCCGCGCGAAGCGCGGGAGCTTCGCGCACTCTCGCTGTCGTCCCAGGCGATCCGCGGTCCCTCGTTCCAGCAGGTCGGCTCCTCCCGAACGTTCAGGGTGCTGTCGTCCATCCCCGAGAATAGCCAGCAGCAGCCGACCTTCGTCACCGTTACCGCGACACTCCGCTTCGCGGGTCAGAACATCCTGATCTACATCGACAATCAATCGCCGTCGGGCCCGAATGGTCTCTCCGACTCCGTGATCACCAAGCTCGGCACGTGGTTCGATCAGGACCTGTACCCCATCGGAGTGAGCACCTTCGGCTCGGAGTCCGACATCGACGCCAACGACCGCGTCATCGTGCTCATGACGCCGATCGTCAACGGGCTCACGCCGAGGAGCAACTGCGAGGTGGTCATCTCCGGATTCTTCTTCGGACTGGACCTCACGACAGGTACCAACTCGAATCAGGGCGAGGTTTTTTATTCACTCGTCCCCGATCCACAGGGGCAGTTCTCCTGTGCACGACCCGTGAACGTCGTCGAAGCCAGCACGCCGCCGACGTTCATCCACGAGTTCCAGCACATGATCTCGTTCAATCAGCACGTGCTCGCCCGCAGTGGTCCGGACGAGGAGTCATGGCTGAACGAAGGGCTGAGCCATATCGCCGAGGAAATGGTCGCGCGGCACTACGACAACAAGTATCCGATCCTGCCGCCCGGACGGCTCTTCAGCGACACGGCCAACATCTTCATCAACAACGATCTCTCGAACTCGTACGACTTCCTCGAGTCGCCTGCGACGACATCGGTGACGCTGTTCGCGTCGACGGGCACGCTCGAGGAGCGCGGTGCGGCGTGGCTCTTTCTTCGGTGGCTCGCCGATCAGAAAGACAGCACGATCTTCCGCCGTCTGGTGCAGACGAACCTTACGAGTATCGCCAACGTCGAAAACGTGGCGGCGGAGTCGTTCCCGGTGCTCTTCGGTGACTGGGCCCTCGCGCTCTGGACGGACAGCATTCCGGGCCATCCGCGAACGAGCGTTCCCGAGCGGAACCGATACAAGTCGCGCAACCTGCGTAGGATTTTTGCGCGTCTGAACGAGATCGCGCCGGCGCAGTTTCCGAGAGTGTATCCGCTCGTCCCTCGGGCGCTCGCGGCCGGGGCAAGCGTGGAGGCCTCCATGTATCCCGGAACGATGGAGTACTTCCAGACCGTATCCCCCGCTGACCCGGCGATCGGTTTCCGGTTCGCAAGGCCGGAGGGAGAGGTGTTCGCCGCGGCGTTGAAGGCACAGCTGGGGCTGTTCAGACTTCCGTAAATCGAGGTTGTCGAGGTTGTCGAGGGTGTCGAAGCTAGCCGTTTTCACCTCGACACCCTCGAGTACGTCGCTGACCTCAACTACCTCGCCGTCCAGCGGTCCCGCCGCTATGTTGCTGCGCCGGCGACTCCGCCGCGCCTCGTCCCGACGCCCCACTCGGACGCACCGAATGCATTTGCGACTGCTTGTCCTCGGTCTCCTCTGCGCGCCGGCGCTCGCGGCGCAGGGGGTCGTTGAGCGCCCCGCGAAGCGCGCGTCGCAATCGAGAGAGCGCCGGGCGCTCGATGAAATTGCACGCGCCCATGAGCTCGGTCTCTCTGCGCGAAGCGCTCGAGTGTCGCTGTCTCGTGACGAGTCCGGTGCGATCACCGTCGACGTGTTCGTGCGGGGTGCTCCCGGTGTCGAGGACGCGCTCACAGCGCTCGGTGCGCGCGTTGGCATCCGCGCCGGTGAATGGCTCACCGCGCGCGTCCCGGTGGAGCGGCTGCGCGAGGTTCGCTCCCTCGCTGGCGTTCGCGCCGTGGAGTTCGCGCCGCGAGTGAGCTACAGCACATCCACGATGGACGAGATCCGCGCTTCCGGCGTGCGACGCCGTGTCGATCGGGATGAGTTCTCGGGAGCGACGGGGCAGGGCACCATTGTCGGCATCGTCGATTCGGGAATCGATTTCCGTCACGGTGATTTCATTGACGACGTGACCGGGCGCTCGCGTATTCTCTATCTCTGGGACCACGCTCCGCCGCCCGCGGCCACCGGTGGGCCCCCGGGAAACGTGTCTGGCCTGACGTTCAACTACGGCATCGAATGCCGGCAGGAGCAGCTCGGGAGAAACGGGACCTGTCCGTCGCGCGATCGTGACGGCCATGGCACTCACGTGGCAGGCATCGCCGCCGGCGATGGCTCCGGCGCGAACCGAGGGCAGCCGCGCTACGACTACGTCGGGGTCGCGCCTGAGGCTGACCTGATTGTCGTACGAACGAGCCTCTCCAGCACCTCGGTCGTCGATGGCGTCGCGTACATCTTCGCAAGGGCCGAGCAGCTCGGAAAGCCGGCAGTGGTGAATCTCAGTCTCGGGACGCAGTTCGGCCCTCACGATGGCCGGCAGGCCCTGTCGGTGATCATGGATGAGCTGTCGGGACCGGGCCGCATCATCGTGGCGGCGGCCGGGAACGACGGGTCGAACTTCGCGCTCATCGGCTCGCTGCACGGTGAGACAACGGTTGCGCGTGGCGACAGCGGGGTGATCGAGTTCGTCAGGCCTAACTACACCCGAGGCTCGGGGAGCGATGACGACCTGATGCTGCTTCAGGCGTTCTATTCGCCGCAGGACACCTTCGCCGTCACGCTCCAGCGCCCAGACGGCAGTCGCATTGATGTCGGGTTCAACGCGGCTACCGCGTCACTGGGCGCCGGGGGCGGTGTACTCGCCTACAACGGCACCGCGCGCGGCGATTCCATTCTCGACGACTTCGAGTCGTCGTCCGGGTTTTCTACCTCGAGCACCAACTATTTCACGGCGTTCATCGGGGAATGGCTCGACGGCGGAACCGCGCCGGCAGTGGGAACGTGGCGCCTCATTTTCAGGAAGACATCCGGCTCCGGACCCGGGCTCGTCGACGCGTACATTCCCTTCTCGCTCATCAGCACCGAGGCGTACTTTACGACTGGCGGGACAAACCGGCGGCTCGTGCAGTCTCCCGCAGATGCGGAGCGCGTGATTGCCGTCGGAGGCTACCACGCCTTCGTCTCGTGGCGCGGCTTCGACGGGCAGGACTACCTTTTCGACGCCCAGCTCGTTCCACCGAACGAGTTGCTTTACTTCAGCTCTCCAGGCCCGACCCGAGACGGCCGACTCAAGCCGGAAATCACGGCTCCTGGAGTCGCGCTGTCGTCACTGTCACGTGACGCAAACTTCGGCGGCGATCAGCGGGCGGTGAGCCAGGACAGCGCACACGTCATCGAGGTTGGTACGAGCATGTCGGCGCCGCATGTCACCGGGACCGTCGCCCTCATGCTCTCGGTCTACCGGCATCTCACCCCGGAGCAGGCCATTGACGCCCTCCAGCGTGGTGCGCGGCGGGACGGGTTCACGAATCGCACGTTCACGGGTGAACCCAACACGTCGCCTAACGCATTGTGGGGATTCGGAAAGCTGGATGTCGCTGCCGCGGTGGCGAATGTGCGCGCGCTCATGCTCGCGCAGGGCGAATCGTTCAACATCTCGCAGAACCCGGTGCGCTCGTCGCCGGTGGTGATCCGCTTTGCCGAGGCACCACGCCGCGTTGACCTCTACGACTTTGCCGGGAAACGGGTCCGTTCCTTCCGTGACACGGATTTCGACGACGCTACCACGCTGCGCTGGAATCTTCAGACCGAGGGCGGCGGGGCCGTCGTCAACGGGGTGTACGTGCTCGTGGCCGACATGCCGTCGGGAATGATGCGGCGCAAAGTCTTCATCGTGCGGTGACCATGATGCGATTCACGAATTTCGCCCTCGTCGCCGTGGCAGCCGCTGCGCCGTCGATCGCGCTGGCGCAGGGCGGGCGCACCGGCGCCATCATCCTCGAGCTCCCCGCGAGCGCACGCGCACTGGCCCTTGGCGGTGCCTACGTCACCGCCGCAGCGGATGACGCGGCACTCTTCTACAACGCGTCGCAGCTCGCCACGGTGGAGGGTCGGGCGGCCAGCATGTCCGTGCAGCCCTACATTGAGGGATCCACGCTCGGCGCGCTCTCGGCGGCCTTTCAGCTCGGCCCCGGGACGGTGGGCATCGGTGTCCAGGTGCTGAGCTACGGGAGTGCCGACGAATACGTGTGCGATGACAGTACGGGGTGCGACCGCGGCGAGGCCACCGGTCGAACCGTGTCAGCGAACGATGTGGCCGCCTCGGTGGGATACGGCATGACGTGGCGCATGGTGCGACTCGGCGCCGCCGCCAAGTACGTCCGGCAGTCGCTCGCCGATGCCAGCGGCGGTGCCCCGGCGATCGACGTCGGCGCCGCGATCGACGTGTGGCGCGGCGCCACCGTCGGCGTGAGCATCCAGAATATCGGCCCCACCCTGAAGACCGCCGGATCGAGCGCACCCCTCCCGCGGTTTCTCCGACTCGGCGCATCGCTGCCCTGGCGCGGCATCGGGCCTTTCGATGTACTCGGCACGGTCGAAGTCGCCCAGCACCGCGAGGGCGATGTCCTTCCGCTCGGCGGCGCCGAGGTGACCTGGACTTCAGCGAACGGGCTGGCGTTCAGTGCACGCGTCGGCGCCCTGGCCCAGAGCGAGGGTGCGGCGACATTGCCTCTCTCCTTCGGTGGCGGCGTGCGTGCGCGTCACTTCGCGCTCGACTACGCATACCAGTCCTTCGACGCGCTGGCGCTCACGACGCATTGGTTCGGGCTCCGGTGGTGGCGTTAGGCGGCACGCTCTTCGGGAGGCGGTGACGCCTTTCGTGGCCCGGGTACGGCGGGTCGTCAAGCGCGTGGTCGCGGCGCTCACGATCGCCGTGGTGCTCTTCCTCGCGCTCACCCCGACCGGCTGCTATCTGAGTCGCGCTGGATGGGAGGAAGCACGGATTCTCGCGGGCCGGAAAGAGATCGCGCGCCTCGTCGATGATCCCGGCACTGACCAGGCAACGCGACTCAAGCTTCAGCTCGTCCTCGAGGCGCGCGCGTTCGCGCGTGACTCCATCAGGCTCGACGTAGGCGAGAGCTTCACCACGTACAGCCGTCTCCGGCGCGACACCTTGGTGCTGGTGCTGTCGGCCGCCTATCGCGATCGGCTCGAGCCGCACACCTGGTGGTTCCCGATCGTAGGGCGCGTTCCCTACAAGGGATTCTTCGATTTCGGCGCGGCGCAGGAGGCGGCGCGGGATCTCGAGGCTCAGGGGCTCGACACCTATCTCCGGCCGTCGGCTGCGTTCAGCACGCTTGGCTGGTTCAACGATCCCTTGCTGTCGACGACGCTTCGCTACGACTCTCTCGACCTCGCGAACACCGTGATTCACGAGGTCACGCACAACACGTTCTACGCCCCCGGGCAGGCGGTGTTCAACGAGTCGTTCGCGACGTTCGTCGGGGCCCACGGGGCTGAGTGGTTTTTTCGCACGGAAGGCGATTCCGTCCGCGCGCGCATAGCCGCGGTGGATTGGGAGGACGACAAGACGCTGGGACGCTTCTGGACGGCGCTGTGGCGCCACCTCGATTCTGCGTATCGCGCCAATCCGGAGAGTCGTGAGGCACGGCTCGCCGCGCGCGACACGGTCTACGCGCGCGCGAGACGCGTGCTGGTGGACTCGGTGGGGCCGCAGCTGCGCCGCGTCGATCCCCGCGCACTCTCGCGCGTGCAGCTGGACAACGCGGCGCTCCTCGCACGACGTATCTATCTCACTGACCTCGACGCCTTCGAGCGCGTGTACGAGGCGGAAGGGCGGGATCTTCGCCGAGCGATCGCCCGCGTGATGGCGCTGGCGAAACGCCGCCCCGACGATCCGTACGCCGAGCTCCACGCCTGGGTGGACCGGCTGCGGCCGTAGGGACTCAGGACGTCTTGAACTTCCCCCGCATGAGGGCGCGAAGGTCGATGAGCTGCCGCCCGCCCGTGGCGGTCACCGTCGCGGCCGGCTCCTCGCCGGTGGCCACGCGCTGCATTTTTTCGCGGACTCCTCGGTCGATAAACCGCGACAACTGATCCATGGAGTAGTCCGCGCCGCGGCGCGAGTGGTAGGCGTTGAGCGGGTAGACGACTGCCAGGTCGTTCCGCGCGCGTGTGAGCGCGACGTACATGAGCCGGCGCTCTTCCTCGGTCTCCTCCTCGCTGCGGAGCGCGCGTGACGACGGGAAGAATCCGTCGACCGCCCAGATCAGGAACACCCCGTCCCACTCGCGTCCCTTGGCGCTGTGGGCAGTGCTGAGCACCAGCACGTCCCGCTCCCGGTCGCTCGGGCCGGCCAGATCCTGCGTGGACGAGGGTGGTTCGAGAGCCAGCGCGGAAAGAAAGACCGCTCGCGAAGGGAAGCCGGCCGCGATCACCTCCAGCTGATCGAGATCGGCAAGGCGGGGCTCGGGACGATCGTACCGCTCGCGCAGAATATCGTCGTAGAGCCGGCGCACGTGACCGATCTCGGCGCTGAGGGTTCGGCCTTCCAGATCGGCGCCGCTGCGCAGATCGTCGAGAAGTTTCACCAGGGCGCCGTGCGCGGCGCGCGCACGTGCCGGGGGCGTGAAGCGTCCGAAGGCGGACGATGTCCACGCCATCTGCGCCATTGCCTCGACCGCGGCGCGCGCAGTCGCGTCGCCGATTCCGGGCAGCAGCAGCAGTACACGATACCAGCTCACTTCATCGCGAGGATTCTCGAGGATTCGCAAGAACGCGAGCACGTCCTTCACGTGAGCGGCTTCGAGAAACTTGAGGCCGCCCCATTTCTCGAAGGGGATCTTGCGATTGGTGAGCTCGATCTCCAGATCCGCCGACATGTAGCCGGCACGAAAGAGCACGGCGATCTCGCGCAGGGCGGTCCCCGACTCGTGCAGCTCGAGGATGCGGTCCACGACGAAGCGCGTTTGGGCCGACTCGTCGCGGGCGGCGACGAGCCAGGGCGGCTCCCCGCCAGTTCGCTCGGTGCGAAGCGTCTTCGAGTAGCGCTCACGCGCGCGCGCGATGAGCGTGTTCGTCACGTCGAGGATGGGCTGCGTCGATCGGTAGTTGCGCTCGAGCGTGACGACCCGTGCGCCGGTGAACTGCCTGGGGAAGTCGAGGATGTTGCGAATCGTCGCGCCGCGGAACGCATAGATGCTCTGCGCGTCGTCCCCGACAACGGTGATGTTCCGGTGCTCGCGCGCCATACCAAGCAGAATGCGCGCCTGCAGCAGATTCGTATCCTGGTATTCGTCGACGAGCACGTGGTCGTAGAGGCCGGACACCCGCTTCCCGAGCTCGGTGTCGCCTTCCAGCATTCCCGCCCAGAACAGAAGCAGGTCGTCGTAGTCGACGAGGTTGCGCTCCTCCTTACGACTGGTGTAGTCGGCATAGATCCGCGTGAGATCCTCGCGATAGTCGAGGAACTGCGGATACTCGGCGGCGACGATATCGTCGATCGCGATGCCGGTGTTGACGTGTCGCGAGTAGACGTGGTGCAGCGTTTCCTTCTTGGGGAAGCGCGACTTTTTCTGGGCGTAGCCGAGGGCGGCGCGGGAGAGGCCCATGAGATCCTCGGCATCTCCCTGGTCGATGATCGAGAAATCCTTGGCGAGCCCGGCCGCGGAGCCGTACACGCGAAGAAGCCGGTGCGCGGTCGCGTGGAACGTGCCGCCATGCACCCGTCCGCTGCGCGCTCCGGCGAGCCGCTCCGCACGCGCCAGCATCTCCTGAGCGGCGCGCCGTGTGAAGGTCAGGAGGAGAATGCGATCGGGGCGCACGCCGCGCTCGATGAGATGCGCGACGCGGTAGACGAGGGTGCGTGTCTTTCCGGTGCCGGCTCCGGCGACGATGAGCAGCGGTCCGTCGCCATGCGTGGCCGCGGCGAGCTGCTCGGGATTCAGCTCGGCCGCGAAGTCCCGCGGCTCACCTGGGGTTTGACTCGCGCGCGGCGCGTAGACGCGTGGCTCGGCCATCGCGGGTGAATATACGTCGAAGCGCGGAGCCGTGACGGAGGCTCCGCGCTTCATCCCGCATCGGAACGTTCTACCGCGCTATTGGACCACGACGCTCCCCGCCATCGCCGCCCGCCCGTGCGACGTGCAGTAATACGTGAAGGTCCCGGCGTTGCTGAACGACCGCGCGAACGACCCATCGTTCCGGGCCGCCGAACTCGGCCCACCGTCGTCGAACGTGACGCTGTGAGCGACGCACACCTGCCCGCCATAGCCGTCGCCGCTGCAGCTGTCCCACCGCCACGTGACCGTCGTGCCGGGCGCGACCGAGACCTGGCCCGGGGAGTAGTCATTGTTGCTGACGGTCACGGTGACACCGGTATTGCCTCCCCCGGTGGGGCCGCCTCCCGGAGCAGGCGGTGGCTCGGTGCCGCCTGACGAGCCACACCCCGTGAGCGCGAGGCCGATCAGCAGGGTCGGCAACGCACGAAACGAGAGCATCGCCCCTCCTTGCTCGGATCACCGGCGCGACTGCGCGAGTCATGCTGGCGCCGGACCGATCACGCTAGGATGCTGCGGCGCGAGGTTCCAGTGACATGCGGGGAAGCGCGTTCGAACAGAGGCGAGGGGAAGGGGGCGCGCGGTCAGCGCGGCACGGGCTCGAGCATCTCTCGACCGACGTCGCGCGGTTCGAGGCTGAAGACCTGGCCGAATGCGTCCGCGACGATGGCGGACATACGATCGACCGTCATGTCGGCTGCGAGCTCGCGAGCCACGGAGGTCATTTGCACCTGCGGAATACCGCAGGGGACGATCAGATCGAAAAAGGACAGATCGGTCGTCACGTTGAGCGCGAAACCGTGCCAGGTCACCCAGTCGCGAGCATGGACTCCGATCGAAGCGATCTTCCGTCCGTGCGTCCACACGCCGGTGTAGCCGGGGTGACGATCGGCGTCGATCCCGACTGCGCCAAGCGCGACAATGAGCGCTTCCTCGACCTGGCGCAGATACCAGTGAAGATCCTGCCGGTGTCGCTTGAGATCGAAGATAGGGTAGCCCACGAGCTGACCAGGGCCGTGGAACGTGACGTCGCCGCCGCGCTCGACCTCGTGCACCTCGACGCCGCGCGCACGCAGACGCTCGGGCGAGGAGATGATATGTGCCTCCTTCGCGGTACGACCGAGCGTCACTACCGGCGGGTGCTCGAGCAGGAGCAGCACGTCCTCGTCGATCTCTCCCGTGATGCGACGCCGCGCGATATCGCGCTGGAGCTCCAGGGCGATCGCGTACGGGACGGTGCCGAGCTGCGTGGTCAGAAGCTGCATAGCTCCGGCTCGGAGAGCGCCGTGGGCGCGATCACGCGTGGATCATCCTCCCCATCGAGTCCAGCGCCGCCTCCGCCACCGCCTCTGACAGCGTGGGATGGGCGTGGACGGCGAGATCGATCTCCTCGACCGTGAATTCGTTCTCGCGCGCCACCGCCAGCTCATGGATGAGCTCGGTCGCGTGTGGGCCGATGATGTGCGCGCCGAGAATCTCGCCGTACTTCGCATCGCGAATGATCTTCACGAAGCCGTCCGTCTCGCCGCTGGTGCGAGCGCGGCCATTCGCGGAGAACGGGAACTTCCCGACCTTGTATTCCAGCTTCTTGTCCTTGCACTGCTGCTCGGTAAGGCCGATCGATGCGACTTCGGGATGACAGTAGGTCGCGTTCGGAATGTTCCCGTAGTTGACCGGGTGCGCGTGCTTGCCAGCAAGCTGTTCGGCGAGCGCGATCCCTTCGCGCGACCCTTTATGGGCGAGCATCGGCGGACCGGCGACGTCGCCAATCGCGAAAACGCCCTTGGCCGCGGTGCGGAACTGGTCGTCGATCTTGATGAATCCGCGCTCGGTCAGCTGCACGCCGGCTTCCTTCAGCCCGATATCCTCGACGACCGGTGCCCGCCCCGCAGCGACAAGCACCACATTGACCTTGAGATCACTCTTCGCGCCGCCGGACTCCAGCGACATCGCCACCGAGTCCTTGCCAACCTTCACGTTGCCGATCTTCGCGCCGGCGATGACGGTGATGCCGCGCTTCTTGAACACGCGTGCGAGCGTGGTCGACACCTCGGCATCCTCGAGGGGAAGGATGTTGGGCATCACCTCAATGAGCGTGACCTCGGTGCCGAAGGCGTTGAAGACGTCCGCGAGCTCGCATCCCACTGCTCCCGCGCCGATGACCGCCATCGATTTCGGCGCCTTCTCGAGCAGGAGCGCCTCGTCAGAGGAAATGACGGTCTTCTTGTTGAGCTCCAGGCCAACTTGCGGAAGCCCTTTTACCCGTGAGCCAGTGGCGATGACGATTCCCTTTTTCGCGTCGTGCTTCTCCTCCTTGCCATCGGCCGTCTTTACGACGACGGAGTTCCCGCCACCGAGACGTGCAGTGCCCTTCGTCCACGTCACCTTGTTTTTCTTGAACAGGAATTCGACGCCCTTCACGTTCTGATCGCTCACGCCACGAGATCGTTTCATGGCCACGCCGTAATCGAACGAGACGTCCCCCACGTTGACGCCGAACTCCTTGGCATGTCGAACGTGGTTGGCGAGGTTGGCGGCCTCCAGCATCGCCTTGGCGGGAATGCACCCAATGACGACACACGTGCCACCGAGCTTCTCCTTCTCGAACACGGCGACGGAGAGTCCGAGCTGTGCACAGCGAATGGCGCCGACGTACCCCGCGGGTCCGCCGCCGATGAAAATCACGTCAAACGAGGCCATGGATTATTTCGGAGATTGTTGGTTGCCGAATGCGGATTGCGGAATGCGGACGTCATTACAGATTCCGCGTTCCGCATTCCGCAATCGCGTTTAGTACACCAGCATCAACGGATTCTCGAGCATCCGACGCAGTGTCTGGAGGAAGCGCGCGCCGGTGGCGCCATCAATCACGCGGTGATCGCAGCTCATCGTCACGCTCATGCGCTGGCGCGCGACCAGCTCGCCGTTGATGTACACGGGCCTGCGCTCGACGGCGCCGATCGCGAGAATGGCCGTTTCGGGCGGGTTGATGATCGCAGTGAAGTGCTCGATGCCGAACATGCCCAGGTTCGACACGGAGAACGTGGCGCCCATGTATTCATCCGGCTTGAGGCGGCGGTCGCGCGCCCGCTTGGCCAACTCGCGTGCCTCACGAGAAATCTCGCTCATGCGCTTGCGATCGGCGTCGAAGACGACTGGGGTGATCAGTCCGTCTTCCACGGCCACCGCCATCCCGAGGTGTACGCGGTTGAAGTAGCGGATGCGATCACCGAGCCAGTGGGCGTTGACTTCCGGATGAAGCGCGAGAGCCGTCGCGACCGCTTTCATGACGATGTCGTTCACCGATACCTTGAATTCGTCTCCCAACTCCACCATCGCGGCGCGCATCTCGGACACGCGGTCCATGTCGAACTCGGCGGTGAGATAGAACGTCGGGATGGGGCCGAGCGACTCGGACAGCCGCCGCGCGATCGTCTTCCGCATCTGCGTGAGGGGGACGTCGTTGAAGTCCCCTTCGCGGGTCGGAGCCGGTGCCGCGGCCGCGGGCTGCGCGGTGCCGCCGCCGGCGACCGCGGCTTCGATGTCGCGCTTGATGATCCTTCCGCCTGGCCCGCTCCCTCGGACGTTCTGAAGGTCGAGACCGCGCTCGTTCGCCAGCCGCCGTGCCAGCGGCGACGTGCGTGCGCGGCCTTCGCCGTTGCCGCCGTCGCGCGGTTGCTCGGTCGCGGGCGCAGGGCTCGGCGGCACCTGGCCCTTCGGCGCGGCCGTACCCTTTCGAAAGGCTGGCACCTTCTGCTGCGGCGGCGTCGACGCCTCGCCCTGCGACTGCTCGGTCGTCCGAGGCGCCGACGATGCGCCCGCGGTTTCCTCCGTCTTCGCCACGACCTCCTCGGCGGGCTTGGCGTCGGCAGTGCCGGCCCCCCCGATCAGCGCATTGATGTTCTCGTCAGGCGCAGCGATGACAGCCACCAGCTGCCCCACGGGCGCCGTCGCCCCTTCACCGAGCAGTCGCTTGCGCAGCACGCCTTCGCCGCGCGCGACCAGCTCCATCACCGCCTTGTCGGTCTCGACTTCGGCGAGCGTTTCGCCCGACGCGATCTTGTCGCCCTCGTTCTTCAGCCACTTCACCAGGCGCCCCTCCTCCATGGTGGGGGAGAGCGCCTCCATCACGACCTTGGTAGCCATGGGTATCTGAGTGCGGAATGCGGAGTGCGGAACGCGGTAACCGCATTCCGTATTCCGTATTCGTCTCTCCTAGTCGAGGTACAGGACCTTTCGCGCCGCCGCGACCGCCTTCTTCGCGTCCGGCTTCGCGGCCCGCTCGAGATTCTTGGCGTATGGCATCGGCACGTCTTCCTGGTGGACGCGGAGGACCGGCGCGTCGAGATCATCGAAGCACTCGCGCTGGACGAAATCAGCCACGTGCGCCCCGAATCCGGCGACCGACCATCCCTCCTCCAGCACGACGGCGCGGTTCGTCTTGCTTACCGAGGTCGCGATCGCGTCGGCGTCCATCGGAGCCAGGGTGCGAAGGTCGACGATCTCTGCCGCGATGTTCTCCTTGGCGAGCTGCTCGGCGGCCTGCTGCGCGACCAGCACCATCTTTCCCCACGTGATGAAAGAGACGTCGGCCCCTTCGCGTTTCACCTCCGCCTGGCCGAGCGGCACGATCACTTCCTCGTTGTCGGGAACCTCGCCCTTCGTGTTGTAGAGCATCTCGCCCTCGAGCACGATGACCGGGTTGTCGTCCCGAATCGCGCTCTTCAGCAACCCCTTCGCGTCGTAAGGCGTTCCGGGCGCAACGACCTTGAGCCCCGGAATGTGCGCGAGCCACGACTCCCATGCTTGCGAGTGCTGCGCCGAAAGCTGAAGCGCCGCCCCGTTAGGCCCGCGGAACACCATTGCCATGGGATACTGTCCGCCCGACATGGACAGCATCTTCGCGGCGGAGTTGACGACCTGATCGAGCGCGAGGAGCGCGAAATTCCAGGTCATGAACTCAATGATCGGCCGGAGACCCACCATTGCGGCGCCTACCCCCACGCCAGCGAATCCCAGCTCGGTGATCGGCGTGTCGACCACGCGCATCTCACCGAACTCCTGGAGCATCCCCTTCGAGACCTTGTAGGCGCCCTGATACACGCCCACTTCCTCACCCATGAGGAAGACGCGGTCGTCCCGCTGCAGCTCCTCGCGGAGTGCCTGGTTCAAGGCGTCGCGATACGTGATGATCGGCATGGTCTTGGTGATCAGGAGGTGGTGTCGACGAAGACGTCCTCGTACAGCGCCTCGAGAGGAGGCTCCGGGCTCGCGTCGGCAAAGTCCCAGGCGTCCTGAACGACCGCCTTGAGCTCCTCGTCGAGCTTCGACATGTCGGCGTCGGTCCAGCCGTCTTCCTGCTCCATGATCATGCGCAGGACGACGATCGGATCCCGCTTCATGTGCTCTTCGAGCTCTTCCTTGCTGCGGTACGTTCCGCTCACCGCATCGGACATTGAATGGCCCATGAACCGGTACGTGCGCACCTCGAGCAACGTCGGGATCGATTCGCTTCGAGCGCGCTGAAGCGCGCGCATGGTCGCCGCACGCACCGCCAGGACATCCTGCCCGTCCACAACCTCGCTCGGCATGTCGTACGAGCACGCACGCTCGGCGATGTCATTGATGGCCGACGCACGCTCGAGCGCGGTGCCCATGCCGTACCGGTTGTTCTCGATGAGATAAATCACCGGCAGCTTCCAGAGCGCCGCCATGTTGAGCGCCTCGTGGAATGCGCCGTTGTTGACGGCCGCCTCTCCGAAGAAGCACACGCACACCTGGTCGCCGCCCCGGTACTTGATCGCGAAGCCGACGCCGGTCGCGATGGGAAGATGCCCGCCGACGATGCCATGTCCGCCCAGGAAGTTCACGTTGCGGTCGAAGAGATGCATCGACCCGCCCTTGCCCTTGGAGCAGCCATTGGCACGGCCGAAGAGCTCCGCCATGATCGCGCGCGGGGTAATCCCTTTCGCGAGCGCCTGACCGTGCTCGCGGTAGCTCGCGATCACGTAGTCATCGTCACGCAATGTCGAGATAGCTCCGACGCCAACGCCCTCCTGGCCGATGTAGAGGTGGCAAAAGCCGCCGATCTTGCCGATCGCGTACGCCTCGGCGCACCGCTCCTCGAAGCGCCGAATGAGCAGCATCTCCCGAAGCAGGTCGCGGCGGAGCGCCGCGTCACCACGCGCCGCGGCGTCGATGGACCCGCTCGCACCGTTCTGCTCGCTGCCTTTCTTCTGTGGCATGTCAGTCGTCGTGGAATTCGATGCGCCAGCGTCGCCCGCGCTGCGCGCAGGGGAACGGCGGCGTGAACGGCTCACGTCTCTCATGGGGTCACCAGATTCGCGGCCTGCACCTGCTCCCAGGCGTGATAGCTGGACCGAACGAGGGGTCCCGACTCCACGTGCTTGAAGCCCATCGCCAGCCCTTCCTGGCGAAGGAGGGCGAACTCGTCCGGCGTGACGTAGCGGTCGAGAGGGATGTGGTCAGCCGACGGGCGGAGGTACTGACCCAGGGTGAGGATATCGACGTCGACCTCACGGAGGTCTCGCATCGTGACCAGCACCTCTTCGATCGTCTCGCCCATCCCGAGGATGATTCCCGTCTTGGTGGGAATGTCGGGGGCATACGACTTCACGTAGCGGAAAATGCGCATGACGCGCTCGTAGCGTCCGCCGGGACGGCAGCGCTTGTACAGGCGAGGCACCGTTTCCGTGTTGTGGTTGTAGATCTCCGGTCGCGCGTCGAGCACGGTGCGCATGCTGCCTTCGTTTCCCTGGAAGTCTGGCACCAGCACTTCGACGGAGCACCCCGGAACCTGCTCATGAATTTGCCGGATGGTTTCGGCGAAGACATACGCCCCAAAGTCGGGGAGATCGTCGCGGTCGACCGACGTAATCACGGCATGGCGCAGGCGCATCTCGGCGATCGCCTGCGCGACACGCGCCGGCTCCTCAATGTCGTACTTCGGCGGCCGCCCATGCGCGACGGCGCAGTAAGCGCAGTTGCGGGTGCAGACGTCGCCGAGGACCATGAACGTGGCCGTGCCATGCTCCCAGCATTCGCCGACATTGGGGCAGTGGGCCTCCTCGCAGACCGTGTGGAGGTCGAGCTCCCGCATGAGGTGCTTGAGTCGCGAGTAGTTCGGCCCGCCGGGCGCGCGCACCTTGAGCCACGAGGGCTTCCGCTCGGGGAGGGGGTCCGCTCGCCGACGGCCAAGTATCTGGTAGAGCGTATCGGCCAATGTCGTCCCGGGTTTGAAGGGTCCGGAAGTGGAAACGCAGGGTCGTCGTGGCCGGTTACCCGCGTTCGCGTCGACGAAGCGGTAAGCTATCCCGTTGCGGTTGGCTTCGGTAGCAGTTGCTAACCCTTTTTCGGCTGAATCGTCGGTTATGCCGCCCGGCTGGTCCTCTTCGATCGCTCCTGAAACCGCACTCGTCGTGCCGTCCGACCCGCTGGCCGCGAGAAGGGTCGCGCCTAACGATTCGCCTCGCCGAACCGGTCGGGTGCGTACGGCGACGCATTCGATGGAGGTCGACCCATGGGCCACCAGCTGGCCGATGATGTGCGCCGTGAGCGGTGCGAGGAGCACGCCGTTTTTCGAGTGGCCGCACGCGTAGAACAATCCTGGGACTTCCGGATCTGCCCCTAGGATTGGAAGGAGGTCCGGGGTAACCGGACGGAGCCCCGCCCAGTGGCCAACTGCGGCGCCGGACGCCACCGATGGAGATAGCCCTCTCGCGATCTCACGGATCAGTACCGCGGCCTCCGGGGTGGCTCGTGCGTCGAACCCAACGTGCTCCATAGTGCTGCCGACGAGGGACCGCGTCCCGCGCGGGGCCACGTAGCCGCCCGCCCCCATCACCACGTGGCGCAGTCGCGGACCTTCGAGCTCCAGTATCTGCCCGCGGACGGGCGTGACGGGGAGCGGGAGGGGAAGCCCCCGAATCGATCCCACCCACGCTCCCGCGGCGAGGACGACATTGTCGGCTTCGAGCCGGACGCCATCTTCGAGCTGGACCGCGATCGGCCGCTGCGCCGCGTCGATTCGAATCACGCGGCCATCGGTCAGCGAGATGCGCGGATCTCGCTCGCAATCCGCCCTCGCCGCCGCCAGAAGGGCGGCCGCGTCGACGACGCCATTGTGGTTGTGCAGCGCCGCTCCGGCGGCGGGTGCGAGCAAGGGCTCCATCTCCCCGAGCTGCGTTGCGTCGATCCACTCTGTCCCGCTCTGCAGGCTGGCGCGCAGGATAGCGGCTTCCGCCTCGTTGAACGCGACCTCCAGGACGCCAGAGCGATCGAGCGGGACCTGGAGTCCGGTGCGGGCCGAGAGCGCCTCGAGGTATCGGGGATACAGATCGCGAGCCGCGATGCCAAGCGCGCGTCCTTGGTGGCCGATGTTGGCCACGCTTGGCGCGAGAATCCCGGCCGAGGCCGGGGATGCGGCGCCTGGGTGGCTCGATGAAACGACCAGGACACGGAGACCCTCTCGCGCTACCGCGGCCGCGCAGGCGAGGCCGATGAGCCCGCCACCTACGACGACGACATTGGGCTGAAACACCCCGCGCGTCTCGCGCGTAGTACTCACAGCAACCGCCTGGAGCTCACACAGATGCTTCGTACAATTTTCACGATTGGCGCGCTGGCCGTGCTGGGGCTTTTCCTCCTCAGCTTCGTGTTCGGCATTCTCAAGGGCCTCATTGGTCTCGCGCTCTTTCTTCTTGGCCTCGCGATTCGGATCGCGATCGTCGGGTTGATCGTCTACCTCGTCATCCGCATTGTGAGCCCTGATACGGCTCGACGGCTGCGGGAGCGCTGGAGCGGTCCGACGGCCTAGCGGCCGGCGTTTCCTGGGAGAATAGATGCGGGCGGAGGATCCGACACGGATCTTTCGCCCGCATCGTGTGCGTTATATCTGAGACTAGCTCAGGCGCACCCCTACCCGGAACAGCCATGGATCACGCCATCGCGCACGTGCTGGGCCTCATGGACGTCGTGGACAACCTGTACGCGAAGGCGTTGCACGATCTCGATCCGGCAGATTTGACCCGGGCGCCTTGCCCCAACGCAAATCCGATGGTGTGGATGGCAGGCCACCTGGCGCAGAGTCGTGTCCGGCTCGCGCGATTGCTCGGGGCGGAGCAGGAGGTCCCATGGCCTTCGCTGTTCAAGCGGGACGTGCCTGCTCCGGGCAGCGAACAGTATCCCGCATTGGCCGAGATTCGTCGCGCCTGGGAGACCGCCGGGATGGCCCTGCGCACGCGCCTTGGAGCGATGAGCGACGGCGACCTCCAGGGGGATCTCCAGGTGAAGATCCCCTCCACCGACGGGACGTTGCGTGGGGCCATCGTGTTTGCGCTGTTTCACGAAGGCTACCACATTGGCCAGATGGGATACGTGCGACGCACGTTAGGCAAGGAACGAATCGCGCAGTTGTAGCGTCGCCGCTACCCGTGACGGCTCGCCGGCTGGTTCGACTCGAGCCTCTCGATCACTGACCAGGCCAGGAGGGGCACCATGATCTCGTGGTGCCCGGTGATCTCGTAGCCGGCGCCTCCCTCGAGTGTGGGACGCTGCACGACGTTCACGCGCGGCCGGTAGTGACGAAGCATGTCGAAGTCGCATGTCGTGAAGTGCGTCGGCCGTCCATTCCCGAGGTTGCGCGCGATCGTCAGCGCCTTGAGAAACACCTCTGGCAGGATCACGGCGCTTCCGAGGTTGAGCACGACGCCGCCGTCATGCAGCGCGGGGAGCGACGCGGCGAGCCGGCGGAAGTCGCGATGGCTCGTCTCGCCGATCGCGGCTCCGTCAGCCGCCGGGTGCTGGTGGATGATTTCCGCCCCGATCGCCGCGTGAACACTCGTGGGAATACCGAGCTCGTGCGCGCCGATCATCAGGGACAGCTCCGCGTGCGCAAGATCGGAGCGTGATGCCAGTGCCCGCGCGAGCGCCTCACCCATCCCCCATCCGGAGCGCTGCCCTTTGATGATGGCCTCGTTCATTTCGCGGCCGGTCTCCTCGGCCATGCCAAACGTCCCGTCGCGCAGACCAGCGGCGACGTCCTCCGAGGTACCACCCCAGCGCGCGACCTCGTAGTCATGAATCGCCGCCGATCCATTCAAGGCGAGGTGCGTGATGACGCGTTCCCGCATCAGCTCGAGCAGCACGGGAGCGACTCCGGTCTTCACGACGTGCCCGCCAGCCATCGCGACCACGGCGCGCCGACGGGCGGCGTCGGCTACGGCCTCCACGATGCGCCGGAAGTCGCGCGCGGCGAGCACATCCGGAAGCGAGCGCAAGAACGCGCCGAAAGAGCGATCGGCGCCGGGCGGCGCAGCGAACTCTTCGGCGCGTACCTTGTTCGGGCGGTGCGCGATGGGAACGGTGCGGACCCGTGACAGGTCCGCCTCTGGCGTCACTTCGCCGCGGTCGCCGTCCCTGCGGTGTACGATTTCAGGTACAGGTTGAGGGTGCCGAACGACAGGTTCGACTTCATCTGCAGCATGATACGGCGGTCGTCATCCGACAACCAGATCTCGGCCTGACCGTTCTCGGAGAAGATGCCCTTCGACTTGATGATCGGCTGGATAACGATGGCATCGAATCGTCCGGCAGGGACCTTCACTGACTCCTTCCGGAGGACGCGCACCCGAACGGGATTGCGATCCGGTCGAAAGTATCGCGGAAAGTCGTACGTCTGCCCCACCGAAAGCGGCACAGTGCGAATGAAATACAGGAACGATCCATCATCGAGCGGGTCGCGCGCGGTGGGCCGCTCCTCGCTGTCATTCTCCGTATACACCAGGCGGTCGGGATAAATCTCGAAGCGGCGCTCACGATCGCGCTTGCCTTCCTGAAGGTCCTGCACGTGGCGCAGCGATGCGAACGTCTCGGTATCGATCCAGCTCTCGAGTCGATCGTTCACTTTGTAGAAGAACGTTCCGCCCTTGACGGTAAACGCGGTGTGCCAGGCGTCGCGGCCACGGATGTTCTCGATGCCCAGCACTTCCATCTTGCCGTTTCCCACCTTCAGCACGCCGAACTTCACATCGTACTCGAGGCGCTCGCCGATGGAGAAAGGGACGGGAATCTGTCGTGCCGGCTCGACGGCCGTCGTGAGTGCCACGACGATCGCGAGCAGATCAGCCACCAGAGTTGTTGTCATGTCGATGTCGGTGCGGCTCGGCGGGCCCCAGCGGCCCGACCGAAACGGTAAAGATCCATTGCGCCGGCAAGAGGCCGAACCCGCGTCGCTCGCGGACGGAGGTCATAACGCGGCTCGAGCGAAACTACTTCGATTCGTCGCGCGAATCGCGCCGCCTTGGCCAGCAGCTCCACGTTCGCGGCCCACCCATTTGCCTTGAGCAGACGGGCCTCGCCGTTCTCCTTGAGCAGATCACGGACCACGGCGATACGCATCAAACGATATGAACCGAGTGGATCGTTCACGCCCGGCACGCGCACGAAGGGACGCAGCAGCCATTGGCCGACTCGACGGAGCCGGCGCACAGCCGCCGGCGCGCTCGCCGGCGCGACCGCCTGTTCGGCGACAACGAGGTCGGCGCCGCCCTCATGCCGCTTGATCAGCTCCGGAAGGTGCTCGGGCTGATCGGTAAAGTCCGCTTGCATGAGGATGGCCGCATTGCGCCGTGGGTACCGCGTGCGCTGCGCCACCGCCCGCAACAGGGTCTCGATCGCTGCGGCGTACCCGCGCCGCTCGTCGTGCCGGAGCACGGTGAGCGGGAGCACCTCACGATACGGCTCGAGTGTTTCAGCCGTCCCGTCGGTGCTTCCGTCGTTGAGCACGAGAATCTCGTACTCACGCGGGAAACTCTCGAAGACCTTTCGGATGCGCCACAGGAGCAACCCGATGGTAGGCGCCTCGTCGTAGGTCGGAATGCAGAGGTAGAGCATACGGTATGATGATACCTGTCGAGCAGCGTTGCGTTCCTGTGAAGTCGTCGTGGTTGGTGTCAACAAACCTGACGCCCTTCGAACGACTTGGCAAACGTTCCACGCTTGCCCGTCACGTGCCTGACGGTTAGCCTCCGACCTGTTCCCCCACCGAACCTTCTCCGGAGACCACATGCGCCGCCTCGCGACGCTGCTCTTTGTCTGTCTGGGAGCGTGCTCCCAGACGCCGGTCAGTAATCCGACGCCCGCACGTGCACCCGCCACCGACGCGCCGTCGACGGCGGCGCCCCCCGCGGTCGTTCCCCCAATCGACGTGTCTGCCCTGCGCGCAGACCTCACGGTGTTCGCGTCGGATGGCTTTCAAGGACGGCTGGCGGGGACTCCAGCGGCACGCCGGGCCGCCGAGTTCATCGCCGAACGCCTAACGGCGATCGGAATCCAGCCGGCGGGAGACAGCGGGTTCTTTCAGCGCGTGCCGCTGTCGCGCCAGGTCTTTGGTGCTACGACGAAATTCCTCGTCACCTCGCGAGGACGTGCCACCGAGCTCGAGCTCGGCAAGGACATCGCCCCGGTGCTCCGCGTCGCGCAGTACCATACTCAACTAGCCGCGGAAGGCGAGCTGGTTTTCGCCGGATATGCCCTCACTGCGCCCCAACTCGGCCGCAATGACCTGGCTGGACTGGACGTGACAGGGAAGATCGTGGTCTTCCTGGGCGGCGCACCGGCCAACGCAGATTCGGCGACGCGAGCCCGACTGGAAATGCCCGAGCAGCTTGGCGAGCGACTCGGTGCGATCCTGAATCGCGGTGCCGCTGGAGTGGTCATCGTCGCAACAGGCAACCTCGAGGACGATTTCGACGCTGTGGCGAGCGAAGTGACGAATGGCTCGCTCGAGCTGGGCGCCGGGGCGCGGGAGCCAGAGCGCGTCGTGCCAATGGTGATGTTCGCCCGGCCACGTGCGGGCTCGCCCTTGCTTCCATCGGGGTGGCCGGCGGATGACAAGCCGCAGGCTCTGGGCCGCCACCTGACCGCGAAGATCAACCTCGGGCGGGCGCAGGCAGCAAGCTACAACGTCGTCGGGGTGTTACGCGGCGCAGATCCCGCGCTCGCGCAAAGCTATGTCGCCCTCGGCGCCCATCTCGACCACATCGGCGTGCAGCCCCGGAGCGGGAGCGACTCGATCGCCAATGGAGCCGACGATGATGGGTCGGGATCGATGGGACTCGTCGCGATCGCACGTGCTCTTGCGGCGTCGCCGACGAAACCTCGGCGATCGGTGTTGTTCGTGTGGCATACCGGCGAGGAATCGGGAATGCTGGGATCGGAGTGGTTCGTCACCCACCCGACCGTACCAGTCGATTCGATCGTGGCGCAGCTCAACGCCGACATGATCGGCCGCAATGCGCCGGACTCTCTCATGCTCGTGGGTCCGCGGGCCGAACCTAACGGGCAGAATCGCCTGCTGGGGCAACTGGTCGACTCCGTCAACTCGGCGCTCGCCCGCCCATTCACGATCAATAGGGACTGGGATTCTCCCAACCATCCCGAGGACATCTATCACCGCAGCGACCACTTCAGCTATGCCAACCGCGGCATCCCGATCGTGTTCTACACCACCGGGCTTCATGAGGATTATCACAAGGTCAGCGACGAGGTGTCGAAGATCGATTTCAACAAGTTGTCTCGAGTGTCGGAGCTGATCATGCGATCGGCGCTCGCGGTCGCCAATCGCGCTGAGCGACCGCGGCCTGGCCGCTGACCGCAGGCGCACCGAAATCGAGACGCGCGGGACCCACGTGGTTCCGCGCGTCTTTCGTTAGCAGCCTCGAGGTGAGACTGCCAACGCGTGGTTTTACTCCGGGTGTGGGCGATCGTCACACGGGTAGGACCTATCGTGCGCACTCCATGGCACGTACGGTGTACCACGGTGAGAACAGGCACGACTCCGTTTCGGGTGGGGGACTCATGATTCTCGCGAACGTTCGCGAATCTCTCACGCGTGATGATGCGCAGCTGGCCGTGCATCTCCTCGCGCGCGCCGGCGTCGGCCGCCCCGACGATGCCGAAGCAATGCTGCGCGAAGAAGGGATCGATGCGGTGCTCGACGATCCCCGGCTGCTCGCCGCGCTCGTGCAACAGCCCCTCGGCGGTCGCGCATCGCTGCCGCTGTTCTGCTACGTCGTCGTGCGGCATGCGCTGCGCGGCGTGGGCGAGGACGACCGGACGCTGGCAGACTATGTCGCGGCGATCGTGGTGCACTTCGGTCTGAAGGATCGTGCGTCGCGCGTGGGCTCGAGCGATGATGAGCAATACGACACGTTGGCGACGTTGCTCGAGGATGCCGAGCGCTCCGATCCGCGCCGTGCGTTCCTCGTACGGGCGCATCTCGGGAACTACGCGTTGTGGGTGAGCGGCCTGTTCCCCGATTACATCGAGCACCGGAAATGGCGGCGCGGTGGCCCCGATCTCGATTACTACGCGGAGATGGGCCGACGCGGGTTCCGAATGGCCGCGGATCACCGCCTGGCGCATCAATATGGTCTGTCCCAGCTATACCTGGTGGCGGCGGAGCGTTTCGAGCGCCTTCGCGTGGCCCTGAACCAGGTCAGCGACACGTTGCTATTCCCCGACCTGAACACGCCCGATCGCCTCCTGCGGCAGGTCCGGGACGAGGCGCGCTGGCGGCTGAGTTAGGCGCGGGGCGCGCGCACCCGAAACGCTTGCGCGCGGACGCTCTCCGAGTATCCTACACGGGCGGACCATTCGACCCGAGGGGCGTCATGCCAAGCTACGATTATCGATGCCGGAAATGCGGCCAGCAGTTCACCACTCGCGAGAAGATCGCCGATCACAACGCCGGCGCCGCGACGTGCCCAGAATGCAAGTCGCAGGAAGTGGAGCGTGTCATGTCCAGCTTCTACGCAAAAACTCCTCGCAAGTCGTGATCGTCCGCTCCTCCTCGCACGCCCGGCGATGTTCGAGCGCCTGAAGGAGACGCTGCGCGACGCCGTGAGCCGCGCGTCCTCTCCGCAGGGGCGCGCGGCTCTTGCACAAATGCGCGACGCGCTCGTGCAGGCGAAGGTCGGCCTTGCCGACCTGCGCCAGGGCGTCGACCGCACGCGTGCGCGGCTCGAGGCAGAACGAGCCGAGCTCGACACGGTTCGGCGACGCGGCAAGCTCGCCGCCGACATCGACGATCGCGAGACGGTGCGCATCGCGGAACAGTATGAGCGGAAACACAGCGAGCGGGTCGCCGTGTTGGAAAAGAAGCTCGTGGCGCAGCAGGACGAGCTCGCCCTGGCCGAACACGAGATCGAAGACATGACAGCGCAGGTGCGAGCGGCGTACGCCGGCGTCGTGCCTCCTGACGTCGCCCCGGCGCCGACGATGGCCGATCCCTTGGAGGAAGCGCGCGCCGAGAGCGATGCCCTGCGTCGCGACATCGATCGCACCGCTCGCGACGCCACCGCGCAGCGTCAGCTCGACGAGCTCAAGCGCCGGATGGGGAAGTAGCACGTGCGGGTTGCTCGGTTGTGGTGGTCCGCGGTCGTCCCCGTCATTGCCGCGAACGCCGGCGCGCAGACAGCGCAGTGTCAGGGCGAGATCATCTCTGACGTATCCATTGTCACGCACGGGCCCTTCGAGGCGCTGGGAACCCGCTGGTGGGAGGCTCCGCTCCGCTTCGCCACCGATTTGCACACGACGACGCAGCCGGGAGTCGTTCGACGGTTTCTCATCCTCAAAGAGGGGAGACCCTGTATCGAGCTGGAGCGTGCGGAGTCGGAGCGTATTCTCCGCGCCCAGCCATTCCTCGCCGACGCCAGCATCGCCGTCATCCCGGATACGGCGGGGACCGTCTCGCTGCTGGTCGAGACGCGCGATGAGCTCACGCCCGTCGTCGGAGTTTCGACGTCGGGCGCGCGAATCAGGGGGCTCAAGCTCGGCGAGGGCAACCTGTTTGGCAGCGGCACCTACGTCGCCGGACAGTGGCGCGACGGCACATCACGCGACACGTACGCGATTCAGGGTGTCGATCACCAGTTTCTCGGGCGGCATTACGTGCTCGCTGCATTGATCGCCCGCCGCGATCATGACATGGCGGATTGGAACACCGACCTGTCGCACCCCTTTTTCACCGACCAGCAGCGCTTCGCCTGGCGAGCCTCGTTCGGCGCCATTCGCGAGCTCTTCGAGTTCCGCCGTCCGGACGCCGAGAGAATTCCGTTCGCGTTCGAGCGAAAGTTTCTCGACCTCGGCGCGGTCGTACGCATTGGCCTGCCCGGGCGCCTGAGCCTGTTCGGTGTCTCCTTCTCGCAGGAGGAGGACACGCCCTTTCTTCCGCCGACGGCCATCGCGGGATTCGACTACGACTCGCTGCTCGCGAGACATGCCGGACGACGCAACGCCCGGGTGAATGCCCTCTGGGGGCTTCGCAACGTGCGATTCCGGCGCGTCGAGCGGTTCGATGGACTGACGGCAACGCAGGACATCCGGCTCGGCTTCCAGATCGGCACACTGATCGGCCGAAGCTTGTCGATTCTCAATACGACCGACGACGACTACCTACTCGCTGCCGACCTCTATGGAGCGATCGGAGGCGAGAGTGGCATCCTCATGCTCACGGCGCGCGGCGAAGGACGGCAGAACTACGACTTGAACCGATGGGACGGAGTGCTCGGCAGCGCTCGCCTCGCTGGAATTCGGCGCGTGTCGGCGCGGCACACCGTGACTGCCTCGCTCGACTGGTCGGCCGGATGGCGACAGCGCATACCATTTCAGCTGACGTTAGGCTCTGCCCCTGGTGGCGTCCGCGGGTATCGACGGTCGGAGGAAGCTGGTGCGCGACGGTCCGTTGCTCGACTCGAGGATCGCTGGTACGTGGGCCAGCTGCTGCGCCAGGCGGATATTGGCGTGGCCGTGTTTGCCGACGCGGGACGCGTGTGGAAGGGGGACGCACCCTACGGGATAGATACGCCGGTGCGGTACGCCGTGGGGGCCAGCCTCCTCGCCGCCGTTCCACCCCGGTCGAAGCGGACATGGCGCCTGGATATCGCGGTGCCCATGCGCGGCGATCCGAACTCGAAGTGGGAGGCTCGCCTTACGCACCTGGTGGCCGGCCGTGATTGGCGCGAGCCGGGTGACGTCAGCAGAAGCCGTGAGCGCTCGGTTCCGGCCAGCGTGTTCAACTGGCCCTGAGGCCTGCTCGCCTAACGCCAGACGAACAGCTTGCCGATCACCTTGGCGAGGCCCGACGCGACGAGGCCGAGAGGGCCGAGAACGACGCGGCGGTTCAAGGTGACGGTGAGCTCGGAAAGCGCGACCGAGCTCTGCAGCGTCTTCAGCTGAGCCTCGAGGCTGTCGAGCTCCGCCTGGACGCGGGCGAGCTCGCCCTGGGCGGCAACCGCGTCCGCCACGGAAACGGCGCGATCCAGCAGCTCACGCAGCTTGTCACGCGCGGCGCGAAAGCTCGCGACGCGCGCTTCGAGGTCGATCGATTGCGCGGTGACGTCATCGTGGGACATGCTGCGGCCGGTGACCTTCCCGAGACGACCCAGCGAGTCGAGCGCTTCGGTGAGACGCGATGATGGGACGCGGAGCCGCAGGTACGCGTGCTTGTCCTCTCGCGTCGTTGCGTTCTCGACGTAGCCTTCAAAGCCCTGCGCCAGGCGCGTGGCGTGCTCGATCGCCGGCGCGACCTGCTCGACCTCGATCTCGATCAATGCGCGTGTAATTACGACGCGCGCCTGCTGCCGAGTCCGCCCAAGCGGCGCACCCTCCTTTACCGCGGCGACCTCCATGGACTGCATCCCACGGGGCGCCGGCGTACACGCCGCCGCGAGGACAGGAGAAAACGCCAACGCGAGCCACAGTCTCATGCCGGCGCGTTTCTCGTGGTTGCGATCATACGGCGAATCGGCACGATGAGCAGCGCGAGAACGGCCGCGGCCACCATGAGAAAGACGGTCGTAATCGTGAATAGCCTGGGCATCTGCTCGAGCTTGTTCGGATCGATGTGCCCGCCCGCGAGCCCGGCAATCAGGTTGCCGACTGCGGTCGCGAGAAACCAGAATGCCCATCATCTGGCCGACGTATTTCCGCGGTGAGAGCTTGGTCATGGACGAGAGACCCACGGGGCTCAGAAACAGCTCACCCATGGTCTGGAAGAAGTAGCTGCCGACGAGCCACCAGGCAGAGACTCGCGTGCCCGGCCCGCCTTCGAGGATGATGTTCGCGGCCCCGATCATCATCCAGAAGCCGATGCCCGCCAGCAACAGTCCCATGGCGAACTTCGCCGGGCTGGAGAGATCGATGCCGCGCCGCGCCAGCGTCATCCACAACGCCGCGAACACTGGGGAGAGCAGGATGATGAACCCGGAGTTTACGGACTGGAACCAGGTCGACGGGACCTCGAATCCACCGATCTGGCGATCGGTGAAGTCTCTCGCGAACAGGTTGAGCGACGTCGGCGCCTGCTCGAACGCCGCCCAGAATACCGCCGCAAACAGGAAGAGAACGAAGATCACCACCACGCGCTTCTTCTCGTCGCTGTTGAGGCCGCCCGCGGCAAAGATGTACGCGAAGTAGAGTACCGCGGTCCCCACGAGCACGTAGGTCATGGACTGAGCGATCGCCGAGGCGCTCACGCTCACGGTTCCGGTGGCCACCAGCACGATCGCGAGAACGAGAGCTCCGAGCCCGACCGCGATCGTGAGCTTGACGTTGCGCTCCTGCCGGGCCTGTCGCGCGGCGTCGGGGTCGCGTGTCGGCTCCACGCCGATGGAGCCGAGCGTCTTCGGTGCGCGTAGCGTGTACACGATGAGACCGAGCAGCATTCCGACGCCGGCCGCGCCGAAGCCCCAGTGCCAGCCGACTTTCTCGCCTAACACGCCGGTGACGATCTGGCCGACGGTCGCACCGATGTTGATGCCCATGTAAAAGATCGCGAACCCCGCATCCCGCCGCGCTCCGCTCTCCGGATACAGATCGCCAACGATCGCCGAAATGTTCGGCTTCAGCAGGCCGGTGCCGATGACGATCAGAATGAGGCCGAGGAAGAACGGCAGCTTCGACCCGGCGAAGGAGGACAGCGCGATGCTCAGGTGGCCTGCGGAGATGAAGACCGCGCCAACCTGAATGGCGCGCCGCAGTCCAAGGAGGCGATCGGCCACCCACCCACCGGGGAGCGACGCGAGGTAGACGCTCGCGGCGTAGATGCCGACGATCGCCGAGGCCTCCGTGCGGTCGAAGCCAAAGCCGCCACTGGCGAGCGCCGCCGTCATGAACAGCACCAGCAGCGGACGCAAGCCGTAGAACGAGAACCGCTCCCACATCTCCGTGAAGAAGAGTGTGGCGAGCCCTCGTGGGTGTCCGAAGAACCGGCGATCGAGCGACGGCGGCTGGTCGAGCGTAGTCGCGCCGGCGTTGACGGGAGACGTCACGAGAAGTCCTCGGCGGTTCGGGTGAGGGTCAGCTGCGCGGGGCCAGCGCGAGCGGAACGTAGCGCTCGGGCCGGTTTGTCGCGCCTGCGGCCTGCTGTTCTTCCCAGCTGATGCGGGTTGGAAGCTGCTTGATGCAAGCGACGAGGTGGCCCTCCGCCTTCGCCTCGAGCGGCGGAATGATTCGCGTGCACGCGGTGTCTCGTGCCGGATGATGACATCGCGGATGAAATGGACATCCCGGGGGGGGATTCGCCGGCGAAGGAACGTCGCCCGTGAGTACGATGCGCTGCTTCCGCTTGCGCGGGTCGGGGATGGGAACCGCCGACAAGAGTGCCTGCGTATAGGGCATGAGCGGCTCGGCGTAGAGGTCCTCGGCCGCAGCGAGCTCGACGATGTGGCCGAGGTACATCACGGCCACGCGCGTCGCCACATGCTCCACGACCGACAGGTCGTGTGCGATGAACAGGTAGGTGAGACCGCGATCGCGCTGCAGATCCTGGAGCAGGTTGATCACTTGCGCCTGCACCGAGACGTCGAGCGCCGACACCGGCTCGTCACAGACAATGAACCGCGGCTCGACGGCGAGCGCCCGTGCGATACCGATCCGCTGCCGCTGGCCGCCAGAGAACTCGTGCGGGTATCGAGTCGCGTATTCCGCACGAAGCCCCACTTCCTCGAGGAGCTGCTTCACGCGCGCCTGCGCCGCCGCGCCCTCCGCGATCCGGTGGATGATGAGCCCTTCGCGGACGATCGCGCCCACCGTCATCCGCGGGTTGAGCGATGAGAAGGGATCCTGGAAAACGATCTGCATGCGGCGCCGCAGCGCGCGCAGGCGCTCCGGGTCGAGGGCGAGCACATCGACATCGTCGAACCTCACCTGGCCCGATGTCGGCTCGATGAGGCGGAGAATGGCGCGCCCCGCGGTCGTCTTGCCGCAGCCCGATTCGCCGACGAGGCCCAGCGTTTCGCCCTGCTTCACGTCGAAGGAGATCCCGTCCACCGCCCGTACGGCGCCCACAGTACGTCCGAACACGCCGCGCGTGATCGGGAAGTGCTTGACCAGATCGCGGACCGAGAGGAGCGAGCCGCTCACGCGCTTCCTCCAGCGGCCGCCTTCGCGTTCGTCACTTGTCGACGACGCTCCGGCTCCTCGGCGAGAAAGCATCGGGACCAATGCGAAGCGCCCACCTCGAACAGCGGCGGATGCTCGCGCTCCGGCCGATCCCACGCATAACGACAGCGGTCGTGAAAGCGACATCCGGGCGGCCAGTGTGTCGGCGCGGGCACGGTGCCGGGAATTACGGCGAGGCGCGAGCGCGCCGCACCCAGCGTCGGCATCGCGGCGAGAAGTCCTTCCGTGTACGGATGGTGTGGCTGCGCGAACAGCTCGCCCACCGACGCGTGCTCGACGATCTCCCCGGCGTACATCACGAGGACCCGCTGCGCCATCTCGGCGATCACGCCGAGATCGTGAGTGATGAGGATGATCGACATGGCGAACCGCTCCTGAAGCTGCTGAAGCAGCTCCAGGATCTGCGCCTGGATCGTGACGTCGAGGGCTGTCGTGGGCTCGTCGGCGATGAGCAGCGCCGGGTTCATCACCAGCGCCATCGCAATCATCACGCGCTGTCGCATGCCGCCGGAGAGCTGATGCGGGTATTCGTTGGCGCGCTGAGCGGGAGCAGGTATTCCGGTGAGTTGCAGCATCTCCACCGCACGATCCCACGCGTCGCGACGGGTCGCGTTCGCGTGTACGCGGGCGACCTCGGCAATCTGTTCGCCGACGGTGAAGACGGGGTTGAGCGACGTCATCGGCTCCTGGAAGATCATGGCGATGCGATTGCCGCGAATCTTTCGCATCTCAGGCTCGGGGAGATCGAGCATGTTCCGCCCTTCGAACTCCACGACGCTCCCCCCCTCGATCGCGCCGGGCGGCCGAATCAAGCGCATGATGGACAGCGACGTCACCGACTTGCCGCACCCCGACTCGCCGACGATTCCAATCGTCTCGCGAGGCATCACCTCGAACGAGACTCCGTCTACCGCGCGCGCGACACCGGCGTCGGTGCGGAAGTACGTTCGGAGATCGCGAACGGTCAGCAGGGGCTGCGGCCCGGTTCCTGGGGTTGTCATGCGGGCTGAATCTCCCTCGGGTCGAGCGCGTCCCGCAAGGCGTCACCGATGATGTTGAACGCCATGACCGTCAGCACGATTGCCAGGCCAGGAAAGAGCGAGATCCACCACATGCCGGCGACGTTGCTCGACCCGTCGGAGATGATGTTGCCCCAGCTCGCGGTGGGCGGCTGAACGCCAACGCCGAGGAACGACAGGCCGGCCTCGAGGATGATGACGTTGCCGATGCCGAGTGTTGCGGCGACGACGACGGTCGAGGTGACGCCGGGAAGAATGTGGCGCCACAGGATGCGCCGGTGGCGGGCACCGAGCGCTCGGGCGGCGACGACCATCTCCTCGGTCTTGAGCTGGAGTACCTGCGCGCGGACGAGGCGACTGGTCGCGAACCAGCCCGTGAGCCCAAGGATGAGCACGAGCGCGGCGAGGGAAACACGCCCCCACAGCGCGAAGATGGCGAGGAGGACGAGAACCCTCGGGATGGACAGCATGGCGTCGATGACCCGCATCATCACCGAGTCCGTGCGTCCGCCGACATAGCCCGAGATGGCGCCGTAGGCGGTTCCGACCGTGATCGACAGCACGACCGCCAGGAACGCGATCGAGAGCGAGATCCGTGCGCCATGCACGAGACGGCTCAGCACGTCACGGCTGTAGATGTCGGTGCCGAACGGATGCGCGAGGCTCGGCGGGCGCGAGGCGAGCGCAATGATGTCGATCTGATGATTCGGATCGAAGGGGGCGAGCCAGCGCGCGAAGAGCGCCACCGCCGCCACGAAGACGAGAAAGCGCAAGGCCAGCATGCCGGCCGCGTCGCGCCTCAGCCTGCTGAGCGCGGTGCCCCATGGCCCGCCGCTCGCTCCCATGCGCGCCCACAACCGTCCAATGGCCGCCGCGACCGCGGCCGCGAGCGCGATCGCCAGCAGCCATTTGACGACGGTCATGCGGTCGTCGGGGCGTGCAGTCTCAGACGCGGGTCGGCGACCGCGTACAGGAGGTCGGCGAGCAGGCTGCCTAACGTCACGAGAACGCTTCCCATCACGACGATTGCCATCACCAGCGCGTGATCTCGTGCCGCGATGGCGTCGACCACCAGGCGGCCCATGCCGGGCCACGCGAAGACCCGCTCGATGAAGACGGCACCGCCCACCAGCATGGGCAACGCGAGCCCGAGCAGCGTGATCACCGGAAGCAGGGCATTCCGCAGCACGTGCCGCCACAGCACCGCTCGCTCGGGCAATCCCTTGGCGCGCGCGGTCCGCACGAAGTCCTGCGTCGCGACGTCGAGAAAGGCAGCCCGCTGGTAGCGCGCGATGATCGCCGCCAGGAGGAGCACGAGCGTGGTCGCCGGGAGGACCAGATGCCACAGCCGGTCAATCAGCTTCCCGGCGGGCGACAGGTAGTCGTACGTGACGGCCGTCGTCATGCCTGATGTCGGGAAGACGGGGATCCAATACGCGAACACCAGCATCGCCATGATCGCGAGCCAGAAATCGGGCATCGAATAGAACACGAGCGTTCCCGCACCGAGCGCACGATCCGCCAACGATCCGCGGCGCCCAGCGCGGATCACGCCGGCCGTGACCCCGAAGGCGAAGGCGCCGATGAGCGCCACGCTCATGAGCAGGAGAGTGTTCGGCAGCGCATTGAAAATGGCGTCAGCGACCGGACGGCTCTGGGAGAAGGACCACCCCAGATCGCCGCTCGCCAGGTTCCGCAGATAGAGCGCGTACTGCTCGTGCATTGGACGATCGAGCCCCCAACGCGCTCGGAGGCGATCACGCACCTCGGGCGGCACACGAGGGTTTTCCGCCAAATTGGTAAACGGGTCGCCCGGTGCCAGCTGCACCAGGAGAAAGGTCGTCGTCGCCGCGATCGCGACGATGACGACAGCCTGGAGTAGCCGCCGGGCGACCAGGCCCCGCATGGTCTACGGCGTCGCGGGGCGCAGCCCGATGTTATCGCGCGGAATGCGCTCGTTCCGCGGGATGTACCAATCGTGGATGCGCGTCCACCAGGCGTCGGCACGCATTGGCGCGACTTTGATTCGACTGTGGTGCCCGGCAGCGTTGATCGGCTCGTACAGCCAGACTGCCGGGGCATCGGCGATCATCGTCTCATACGCGCGACGGTAGTACGCCTGCGCGCGCTGTGGATCCATGGACGTCGCTGCGCTGTCGACATACGCGTCGAAGAGGGCGTTCTCGTACGAACCGAAATTCACCCCATCCTTCACGGCCGCTCTCCCCCACGTCTGGATGATGCTCGACGGCGTTGGGTCGGTGTGCCAGGCCTGCATCGCGGCATCGAACCGCTTGCGCGCGAGCAGTTCCCCGAACGCTCTCGCCTCCATATGGTCGAGCTCGACACGAGCGCCCACGTCTCGAAGCATGGCTTGCAGCACGACGCTGAAGCGCATCCGGTTTTGGCTCGACGTCGGGGCGGCGAGTGAAAACCGCAGCTGGCGGCCACCCTTCTCCCGAATGCCATCGCCGTTCGCATCGCGCCACCCGAGCGAATCGAGGAGTCGCTTCGCTCCCTCTGGATCAAAGCCGGGGGTTTTCAGCGTCGTGTCCCCGTAGAGGTGTGCGCGCGGCAACGGGCCAAGGGCCACCATGCCGAGGTCGCCCAGGACGTTTCGCACGGCCTTCTCTCGATCGACCGCCATGGACAGCGCGCGACGCACACCAACATCGCCGAAGATCGGATGCGGGCGCGCGTTGTTGCGGGGATCGCGAAGGTTGAACCAGACAAATCCGTAGTCGAGCGACCCGTATGATGTCATGGTGAGCTCCTGATGCTTCTTGAGCTCCTCCATGTTCTCCGGTCGCAGATACTCGAGGTAATCCGCCTCGCCACTGAAGAAGCGCGCCGCGGACGTGGGAAAATCCGGCGCGATCGTCCACAGCACGCGGTCGAGCTTGGGTCGTCCGCGGTAGTGCTCGGTGTTGGCGACGACCTCGAGCAGCGTCCCTGGCTCCCACCGCGCGAACTTGAACCGGCCGCTGCCAATCGGGGATCGGACGACCGGAGAGGTCGTATACTCCGCTCGCTTCACCTGACCGAGCCAGTGCTCGGGGTGGATGCGAATCTGGTACGCCGCATCGAGGAACTGTTCGGGATATCGCTGCTTGTACCAGACGACGGCCGTCATCGAATCGCTCACCGAGACGGAGTCGATGCGGGTGAGTAGCGGAGCTACGGAGGAGCCGACCTCCGGATCCTTGTGGATATCGAAGCTGAACCTGACGTCGCGCGCCGTCACCGGCCTTCCGTCGTGCCACCTCGCACTCGGATGCATCTTGAATGCGATCGACATTGAGTCGGGGGCCCATGTCCAGCTTTCGGCGAGCTCCGGTTCAAACCCTGCGTCTCCGCGCGTGTTCAGATCCTGGCCCGGCTCGGCGAGCCGCTCGAAGATGATGTCGGCGACCTGGTTTCCGGCCAGAGTAGTGGTGGTGATCGGAAGGATCGCGTCCGGCTCGGCGCCGACCGTGATGATCAGAGTGCCTCCAGCGTCGGCACTGCTACGGTCACCGCGGCCGCACGCCACGAGGCCAAGGACGGCGAGGACAGGAAGGACGCGAGCAAGCATGGTCGTCGGGGTGGTGGAAGCGCGGCAAGAATGGGTATCGCCGCGATGGTGCGTCAAGGCGAGGAAGGGCAGGACAGCAAGAAATCAGCGGCGCCACGTCCAGTCGGCAAGACCGTATCGAATGCGAACAAGCGAACGAACATCGGCGAGCAACTGCTCGTCCAGCTCCAGCATACTCAGGCGCACCCCATCGTGCGCAGCAACCGCAGTCCCCAACGCGCTGGCAAATTCCTCCACCGTCACCGACCGACCGACAAGACCGCGCAGCGTCGCCGGTGGCGAGGCCAACTCCTGGCGGACGGCCAGCTCGGTGAGCAGATGCTGATCGTCGTCCAGGAGAATCGACCCGTGTTGCAAGAAGGCACCGCCGTCCCGGACCTGCGCGCTGCCGACGAGCTTCCTTCCTTCCGCCACCAGCTCCCCCGCCACCGGCTCGTCGAAGCACGGCGCCATGCTAGGAGCGGGGGCTCGGCTCGACGATTGGGCCTCTCGTGCCTCGACCCCCAGCGTACGGAGTGCTTCCAGGAGCAGACGATTGATCGTGCGATACGATTCGGAGAGTGATCCATACGCGGAGATCGGTGCGGCGACAGCGTACGTGATCTCCCGGTGGTGGAGAATTGCACGGCCTCCCGTGAGGCGCCGAACGAACGTGATTCCCCGGGTCTTCGCCAGCTCGAGATCGTAGCAGCCCCGGGCGGGCTGGTTGCGTCCGAGCGAGACGGTGGGCGCTACCCAGCCATACACGCGAAACACGGGCTCTCCCGTTCGTGCCGCGCGACGAAGGAGCACCTCGTCCAGGGCCATGTTCGTCGCCCCGTCCGCCGGAGCGGACACCAGCAACTGCGCCGCTCCCCTCGGAGTCGCGCGATCGCCCCGGGTCGAGTCGAGGAAGCCGGTCGTGGATTCCATTGAAGTGATGGCAAGGTAAATTCATGCACATGCCAACCGCCACGACTCCCCTCCTGGTGCCAGACTCCTTCGCGTCGCGCCATATCGGGCCCTCCGACGACGAAGTGAAGGAAATGCTCGGGGCGCTCGGTCATGCGTCGCTCGACGATCTCATCGGTGCGACCGTCCCCGCCGCGATTCGAATGCGTAGCGGCCTGGAGCTGCCGGCTGCCCAATCCGAGTTCGAGGCGTTGGCGGGGCTACGCACCCTCGCTCGGAAGAACCAGCTGGCCCGGTCGTTCCTTGGTCTGGGATTTTACGAGACGATCACGCCACCGCCAATTCAGCGAAACATCCTCGAGAATCCCGGCTGGTACACGGCGTACACCCCCTATCAGGCGGAGATTGCGCAGGGGCGCCTCGAGGCGCTGCTGAATTTCCAAACCGTCGTCATCGACCTCACCGGGCTGGAGATCGCGAACGCGTCGTTGCTCGACGAGGCCACCGCGGCGGCGGAAGCGATGACGCTCGCGTACGCGGTGCGCGGAAAGGAGGGGAAGAACACCTTCTTCGTCTCGGAGCTCTGCCATCCGCAAACGATCGACGTCGTGCGCACACGCGCCCATGTGCGAGGCGTGGACGTCGTCGTCGGCGACCATCGGTCGGCCACGCTCGGAAGCGACGTCTTCGGCGTGCTGGTTCAGTACCCGGCGACGGACGGCGCCATCCACGACTACCGTGACCTCGTCAAGCGCGCCCACGGCTCGGAGGCGCTCGTCGTCGTCGCCGCGGACCTGCTGGCACTTACGCTCCTCACGCCCCCCGGGGAATGGGGCGCCGACATCGCCGTCGGCAATACACAGCGGTTCGGCGTTCCGCTTGGCTACGGCGGTCCTCACGCTGCCTATCTGTCGACGCGGGATGAGTTCAAGCGCCAGCTGCCCGGCCGCATCATCGGCGTCTCACGCGATGCGGAGGGACGGCCCGCGCTCCGCATGGCGCTCCAGACGCGTGAGCAGCACATCCGCCGAGAAAAGGCGACGAGCAACGTGTGCACGGCGCAGGTGCTGCTGGCGGTGATCGCGGGGATGTACGCCGTCTATCATGGCCCGGAGGGACTGCGCCGCATCGCGCGGAACGTGCATCGCCTGGCGACGCTGTTCGCCGCGGGCGTTCAGCGCCTTGGCTTCCGAGGGGGCGGTGCGCCGTTCTTCGACACCGTTCGCGTGGAGTGCGGCGCGGGCGCGCCTCGCGGCGCAAAGGCCATCGCCGAGCTTGCCGCTTCGCGCGACGTGAACGTTCGGATGCTCGGCGACGACGTGATCACCGTGGCGTTCGGCGAGACACACACCGTCCAGGACGTGCGCGATCTCCTCGCGGTCTTCAACGGCGGTCGCGATGCGGACGTCGACGTCGCTTCGCTGGCCGGTAAACCCGACGAGAAGTTCGACGCACCGCATGCCCGCGCGACGCCATATCTGCTGCACCCGGTCTTCAACTCGCATCACTCGGAGACCGAGCTGCTCCGCTACATGCGAAAGCTCGAGTCGCGCGACCTGTCGCTGGTGCACTCGATGATCCCGCTCGGCTCGTGCACCATGAAGCTGAACGCGGCCGCCGAGATGTATCCGGTCACCTGGCCGGAGCTCGGCGGCCTGCATCCCTTCGTGCCGCGCGCGCAGGCGCAGGGGTATGCGGAGATGTTCGCGCAGCTCGAGCGCGACCTGGCCGAGATCACCGGATTCGCGGCGACCTCACTGCAGCCCAACGCGGGGTCGCAAGGAGAGTACGCGGGCTTGCTCGTGATACACGCGTACCACGAGTCGCGGGGAGATACGCATTGCGATATCTGCCTGATCCCCCAGTCGGCGCACGGGACGAACCCGGCGAGTGCGGTGATGGCCGGCATGCGGGTGGTCGTGGTGAAGACCGATGAGGACGGAAACATCGACATCGGCGATCTCGAGGCGAAGGCGAAGGAGCACGCGCCGCGACTCGCGGCACTCATGGTGACGTATCCGTCGACCCACGGCGTGTTCGAGGAATCGATTCGGCGGGTCTGCGAGATCGTCCACGCGCATGGCGGCCAGGTGTATCTCGATGGCGCCAACATGAACGCGATGGTCGGTGTCGCGCGGCCGGGCGACATCGGAGCCGACGTGTGTCATCTCAACCTGCACAAGACGTTCTGCATCCCGCACGGCGGCGGCGGACCCGGCATGGGACCGATCTGCGTCGCGAAGCATCTCGCGCCTTTCCTTCCCGGTCATCCGGTCGTCGCGGTCGGGGGCGCGAAGGCAACTGGTGCCGTGAGCGCGGCGCCGTGGGGAAGCGCGAGCATCCTGCCGATCTCGTATCTGTACATCCGCATGATGGGTGCGGAGGGGCTCGCGAAGGCGACGAAGGTCGCCATCCTCAACGCGAACTACATCGCGAAACGCCTCGAGGGTCACTACCCGGTGCTCTACAAGGGAAGAAACGGCACCGTCGCGCACGAGTGCATCCTCGACACCAGGCCGCTCAAGCAGTCAGCTGGCGTGGACGTGGAGGACATCGCGAAGCGGCTCATGGACTATGGGTTTCACGCGCCCACCGTGTCGTTTCCGGTGGCCGGGACGCTCATGGTCGAGCCGACCGAGAGTGAATCGAAGGAGGAGCTCGATCGGTTCTGCGACGCACTGATCGCGATCCGCGAGGAGATTCGCGAGATCGAGCTCGGCATCATGGATCGTCAGAACAACGCGCTGAAGAATGCGCCGCACACGATGCACCGCGTGATCGCAAGTGATTGGGACAGACCCTACTCGCGTGAGCGCGCGGCCTTCCCCGCGCCGTGGACGCGCGATTTCAAGTTCTGGCCGTCAGTCGCGCGCGTCGAGAGTGCATACGGGGACCGGAATCTCGTGTGCTCCTGCCCGCCGACGGACGCCTACGTCGATGTCGTTGCCGAGATGTGAGTGACGAGAATGCGGAACGCGGAATGCGCAAACATGAGTCCGCATTCCGCGTTTCCGGGGTTTCTTACTGCCCGATCAGCTTCGCGTACGCCTCGGCGTTCATGAGCTGTTTCCGCTCCCCTTCGTTTTTCAGGCGGACGCGGATCATCCACCCGTCGCCATACGGGTCGGTGTTGACGAGCGCCGGTTCCTTGTCGAGGCGTGTGTTGACGGCGACGACCTCGCCGCTCAGCGGAGAAAAGAGCTCCGACACCGCCTTCACCGCTTCGATCGTACCGAACACATCCATGCGGCCGAACGAGGTGCCGACCGTTGGCAGCTCGACGTACACGACGTCGCCGAGCTCACCTTGCGCGTAGTCGGTGATTCCAATTTGCACGACGCTCGGGTCGTCGGTGGCCTTTACGTACTCGTGCTCCTCGGTGTAGAGGAGATCCTTCGGCAGGTCGGCCACGCGCGCGCTCCGGGGGGAAGGGAAACGGCGCCAAGCTAGAGAGAGCGTGTCGTGGAGTCAAGCAATGAACGAGACGTGCTCAATGTGCTCAAGGTGCTCGAGCACCTCAGTCTATGACGCCGCTGGCACCGCATCTCGCTGCAACGCTTCCCAGACCTCGCGCGCTCGAAATTCGAGCTCCTGCTGCGTCCCGGTGTTGTCGATGAGATAGTCCGCGCGCGCACGCTTCAATTCGGCGGGCATCTGCGAGGCGATCATCTTCATTGCCTCGGTCGTCTCGAGTCCGCGGTCGCGGACGAGGCGGTCCATGCGCACCGGACGCGGCGCATCCACCAGCACGATCCGGTCGAACTGCTCGGCGAGACGCCGCTCGAAGAGCAGCGGGATGTCGCAGACGACGACGCGGTCGCCTCGGCGGCGGGCGTCATCGACGAGCTGATCCCGAAGACGCTGCACCTCCGGATGCACGATGGCGTTGAGTGCCTCGAGCTGCTCGCTGTCCGAGAACACCCGCTGGCGGAGCTCGCGACGGTCGAGGAGGCCGTCAGGCGCGGTCACGCCCTCCCCCCACCGCTCCACGATCGCGTGATACGCGGGCATGCCGACGTCCACCGCCTGACGCGCGAGCACGTCCGCGTCGATCAGCGTTGCGCCCCACTGGCCAAACAGCTTCGCGACGGTCGATTTTCCGCTGGCGATATTGCCGGTGAGCCCGACCAGAAGCATTCGCGTCTCCAGGGCGTTCAGGGAACGAGAGCGCAAGGTAGGAGCAACCGGACGCAGCCGTCAACGGTAGGTGTCACAGAAGGGCCACCTGGTCTTCGTCGACTCGTGGAACCTGATGGCAGTGGCGACAACGCGCCTCGTACGACTCGCGCCCTCCCACCATGATCGTCGGCGAGTCGTAGCCGGCTGGGCGCCCGTCGATGATACGCTGGTTGCGACACGCCGGCCCTCCACAGACCACGCAGATCGCGTGGAGCTTGTCGACGAGCTCCGCGTCGGCCATGAGCTGCGGCATCGCGCCGAATGGCTCGCCACGGAAATCGGTGTCCGTGCCGGCAATGATCACGCGCAACCCGCGCGTGGCAAAGGAGCGGACGAGCGGAACGATCCCCGCGTCGAGAAACTGCGCCTCATCAATCGCGATGACGTCGGCGAGCGTGTTGAGCTGCTGCGCGATCTGGATCGATGAGTCGATGGGAATCGCCTCGACCGTACGACCGTCGTGGCTGGACACGGCGTAGAGTCCCTGGTAGCGCTCGTCCAGATGCGACTTGAAAACCTGGACCTTTTTCCGTGCGATCATCGCGCGACGAACGCGGCGGATGAGCTCCTCGCTCTTCCCGCTGAACATCACTCCCGCGATGACCTCGATCCACCCGCCACGGGCGCCGTAGAGCATTCGATCGTGCTACTCCGCGTCGGTGGTCCGAGGGCGGTGCCGTTCCACATCGCCGCGCACGCGACGAGGGCCGCGATCAGGGCGATCCCCGCGATCGCGTGGCCCGCGCTCCCCACGCTCGGATCGGGAGCCGCCCGGTCGCCCTCCGCGATCACCTCGCTCTCCTCTCGCCTCGCGGCCCTTGTCCAATCGTGCGATCACCCGTCGTCCACGAAGCATGGTTCCAGTCAGGGCACCAGCCACCCGCTCGGCATCCGCGGTCGCGATCTCCACCAGCGAATGATTCTCGCGCAGCTCGATCTTTCCGATGCTCTCACGCGTCACTCCTGCCTCGCCGGTGATGGCGCCGACGAGGTCGCCAGGCCCCACTCGGTCGCGCGTGCCCGCACCGACGAAAATGCGCGTCCAGCCGCCCGCGGGCGCTGCAGTGACCGCCGCCGGGGCGGGGGCCGTCGCGCGGACGACCTCAGTCGACCGCGCGCGCTCCAACAGACGCAGGGCGGCCGCCGCCACCTCGACGCCGTCGTACTCATCGAGAAGCGGCTCGAGCGCCAGAAGCTCGTGCGTTGGAATTCCGCTCGCGAGAACATCACGCAGCTCCGAGCGGAGTGCGGCGACGCGCTTCCGAGCGCGGCCCGCTGCCCCCGAGGCGCGGAGCGGCGTCACGGGCGCGCCACCCGCAAGCGACCGCACTGTATCGAGCTGTCGGGGCTGCACGATCGCGACGACGGCGGGGGTCGCTCCGCCCATCACTGCGCGCAACTCTTCACGAGTCGGGATGTCCAGAAGTATGATCGTGTCCGCCTCGATCACCGGAGCCCCACGCGTCACGCGTACGCCGGCGTCATCGCCCACGTGCCCCAGTGACTCCAGAAGCTGGCGCAGCTCGCGCTCCGTCGATTCCGAGCGAGTGAAGACGGCGGCGACTTCGGGATCGAGCTCGTCCAGCACTCGCTGCAGTGTGGGGAGCCGTCCCCAGGCAGAGCTCGAGACGTAGCGGATAGGCGTCGCCACGGCGTCGGTCTTCGCGTCGCCCGCGCGCCGCGCGCGACGCGCATACCGTTCGATGAGCTGCTCCACCTCCGGCGTCTGGCGCGATGCGATGATCGTTCGGGCAGCGTCCTTCGGAACTTCGGCGAGCACTGCCTCCAGCGCCTCTCGGGACGCGGCGTCATCGACGATCTCGTCGACCCAGGCGAGCACCAATGCGCGGACGTGCTCGAGCTTGAGCACCGATGTCCTGACCAGCTCCAGGAGCTCGGTCGGTGCGCCGATCACCCCATGTGTCGGTCGGGCGCGAAGGAGGCGCGTTGCGCGGCGTGCGCTCGAGGCGGGGATGACGCGAAGGCCAGCGGCCTGCGGCAGGGACGAGACGGCCCGTGCGAGAGATATGGCCGCTTCTGGATCCGGAGCCAGCAGAAGAACCTGCAGCTCTGGCGTCTCGCGGTCGAGCCGCTCGAGCACCGTGGTGAGCACTCCTGCGGCAGAGGCCATATCGTGCGGGAGGATGTGCACGACGTTCTGGCTGCGTCCCACGCTCGCCGTCTCGCGCTCCTCATGCTCCGCAATTCGCCCGTGCTGCTCCACCGGTGCCTCCGTTGTCAATGGCGTGCCCGCGACCTGGGATGTAAAGTATACTCGCCCCTCACCTTCCTCCACCGCCCGCATGACGTTGCTCGCACGACCTCACAGCAATCGCGCCTTCGACCCCTCCGCGAACGTCGCCCAGCTTCGCGAGTCCGCGACGATCGCGGTCTCGGCGCGAGCCAAAGCGCTTCGCGCCGCCGGACGTCCGGTCATCGACCTGGGCGCCGGCGAGCCGGACTTCGATACACCTGAGTTCATTCGCCGAGCGGCGCAGAGTGCGATCGACGCTGGGGCGACGCGCTACACGGCCACCGAAGGCATTCTGCCCCTTCGTGATGCGATCGCACGCCGCGCCGCCGAGGTCGGCGCCGAAGTCGGAGCGGGGCAGGTCGTCGTGTCGACCGGCTCGAAGCAATCCCTGTTCAACGCCTGCTTCTGTCTCTTCGGGGAAGGGGATGAGGTGCTCATCCCCACACCCAGCTGGACGAGCTATTACGGAGATGGTTGCGCTGGCGCGCGCGACGGCGGTCCCCGTGTACGGCGATGCCAACGCGGGGCTCAAGGTCACTCCATTGATGCTCGAAGCGGCATCGACACCACGAACGCGCGGCGTGATGCTGAACTCACCGTGCAATCCAACCGGGGCGGTCTATTCGCGCGAGGAGCTCGCAGCGCTGCTCGAGTGCGCCCATGAGCACGGGTGGTGGGTGATCAGCGACGAGATCTACCGGGCGATCGCGTACGGCACGGAGCCAGCGACATTGGCGCTCGAGGTTGCGCCATCGCTCGATCGTCTGGTGCTGATCGACGGCGTCGCGAAGGCCTACGCGATGACCGGATGGCGGATCGGGTGGGCCATCGCCCCCCGGGAGCTGGCAGCGGCGATGACCGCGTTTCAATCGCACACGACATCGAACGCGGCGGCGCCGTCTCAGCACGCTGCGCTTGCCGCGCTCACGAATCGTGAGGCTGCAGACGCGTCCGTGAGAACGATGGTGGCCGAGTTTCGCCGGCGGCGGGATGCGGTAGTCGAGGTGGTGCGCGCCGAGCCCGGCATGGAGATCGTCGATCCCGAAGGCGCGTTCTACCTGTTCGCGCATGTCGGGTCGGACGACCCCGCCCGCGACGAGGGAGCGCGATTCGCGCAGCGGCTGCTCGAAGCCCACGAAGTCGCGATCGTCCCCGGGTCGGCCTTTTTCACCCCCGGATGGGTGCGGATGTCATACGCCGCGCCAATCGACGCTGTCGTCGAAGGGACGCGCCGTCTCGTGAGTCTCTGGCGCGAGACCCACCGATGATGCCGTGCTCTGGCGACTCCGGTCGACGCTGGTATCTTGGCGCGCAAAGGCGGGGCTTCACTGGCAACGTGCAAAGCCAGGCTCCGCGCGGCACGCGTTCGGCCTCGCCATCCGGACACGCGCTCGAGATACTGAAGGCCCCTAACGGAGTGCTCACGTGAACATCGCGGTGCAGATCGAGCCGACCGGCGCGCTGTCGGACGTCGATTACAGGTGGGATCCCGACACCGACATCCTCACGGCGACGCTGCGCAACGGTGCCACTGGCAAGGGCATGAGTGGCTCGGTGGAGCTGACCGGCAGCGACGGCTCGTGGGTGGTGCTGGATGTCGAAGCCGGCCGAATCCACGGCGTCGAGGTCGCGGTGTGGCCGGATGTGCGCAAGGTCGCGACGCTCTCCCCCCCGGATGCGCAGAGCGCGAGCGTGGTTGTCCCGTCTCGGCATTCGCAGCCCGACGTCGCCGCCGTCGAGGTCGACACGTCCCTGGTGGCCGAAGCTGATCAGGCCGAACGAACCATTCATTTCAAGCTGGGCGTGAAGCGTCCAGCGCGAGCGATTCGCTTCGCGCGGGATCTCCTGCTGGAGCTCGACGAGCGTGATCGCATCGCCGGCCTGTGGCTGCTCAACGTACCGCCATTTCCGGAGGACGAGTGATCACGACGATCGTGCTCATTCGCGCCGACCCGAAGCTGATCCCTCAGGTCGCGATGCGGCTTGCCGGCATTGAAGGGGTCACCGACGTGTACTCGGTGTCGGGCGAGTGGGACCTCGTCGCCATCGTGAAGGTCCCCGAGTACGATCGCATTGCGCAGGTGGTCACCGAGGAATTCGTGAAGGTGCCAGGCATCGAGCGCACCCAAACGCTCACGGCGTTCCGCGCCTATTCGCGGAAGGACCTCGAGCAAGCCTGGGACATTGGTGTGGAGTAGCGCGATACCGTGAGCGATCGCGTTGACGAGTACATCGCATCGCTGTTCGCGCGCGACGACGACGTTCTCGCGGCGCTTCGCGAGGCCGCCGATCGCGAGGGGTTGCCGCCGATCTCCATCAGCGCCGTCACCGGTCGCCTCCTGCAAATCCTCCTGTACGCGGTGCGTGCCGAACGCGTGCTCGAGGTAGGGACGTTAGGCGGCTACTCGGGCATCTGGATGGCGCGCGGGCTGCCCGCGTCGGGACGCCTGGTCACGATCGAAGCCGACGAGCGGCATGCCGAGTTCGCCCGGAAGTACTTCGCGCGGGCCGGCCTCGATGATCGCATCGATCTCCGAATCGGTCGTGCGCTCGAGGTACTCCCCGCGTTCGACGGCGAGCGCTTCGACGCGATCTTCCTCGACGCCGACAAGGAGCCGCTCCCCACGTACTTCGATTGGGCGGTGCGGCTGCTTCGGCCGGGCGGCCTTCTCATCGCCGACAACGCGCTGTGGGGCGGCCGAGTACTCGACCCCGACACGGCCGACGAGGGCACGCGCGGCGTGCGGGAGTTCAATCGGCGGATGGCGAGTGATGAGAGGGTACGGGGGACGATCGTCCCCGTGGGAGACGGACTGGCGGTGGGTGTGGTGAACTGAAAGGGGCAACGGCTCTCTAGACGCTGTCCTATTGTTTCACTTCATCGAGGCACCAACTCGACCGCCCCCGGAATACCTCTCTCCATCTCCCGTTCATCCAGGAGAATACCAGCAACGACGTCTCCTGCCCGATCCGCCACTCCTCGGCCACGATCTCATCGATGCCGTCGCCGGTGAGATCCACGTGGTCGAAGAATCGACGATACACCGCGCCGGCGATCGGACCGTTCACCACGTGCGACATCGTCGGGGTATAGCCGTCGACGTCGCGGTCGGCGATCACGAACAGGTGCACCGTGTTGGCCGTCGCCGAGCCGGCGTCGGTGGCCGTCGGATCGATGTACGATGCGACGATCGTTGGCGAATCGGTGGCGCCGGTGTTGATGGCCACGGCGCGGAAGTCGAGAGCGTCGAGCATCTTCCCGTCCACGCTCTCGGGAGCGCCTGCTTCCGTGGCGACTTTGCGGCCGGTCCTCGCCAGCTCCGCGTCGGGAAGGGGCTTGGGTGCACGCGGGGCCGAACGATCGAACGATGACGCGAGCGCTTCGACGGTATAGGAGGACTTCGTCAAGCCGGTGACCGAGACGCTGGCCAGTGGCGTGAGGGCCTGACAGCCGGGAAGCGTATACAGCGGATTCTCAGGCCGTTCCCACATACCCTGGCGGACCGTCACCGTGCCTCGTGTACGTCCGTCCTGGTACAGCTTGTAGGTCTTGCCGCCCCGCAGGTACATGGCGTCGAACTGGTGCCAGCCGGTCGACGACAGGGCGATCGCCTTCAGCTGCCCGTCCTCGATGGCGGCGATGGGGATCATCCGCGGATCTTCCTTCTCCCCGAAGATCTGGAAGAGGATGTGGGGACGCGCGGCGAGATTGAGGGCCTCACCGGGCGCGATCTCCGGGGGCGCCGGTCGATCTCCGCCAATGAATCCTTTCGCCTTGTCACACCCGGTAACCACCGTTACGATGGTCACCAGCGTGGCGATTCGCTGGATGACGAACGCGCGCATCAACTCGCGGAAGTAAGACGAGAGCACGGCTGCCGAAGGCGGCCGATCGGCGGGACCTGAGACGTGGCAGTGGAGCAGAGGCAGCGAGCAACCTACCCCCCCGCCATACCCGTGGCAACTTTCCACGACGCGGTGCGCATCCTCGCGCATCGCGTGCCCGGCGTTGCCACCGTCACTAGCACGGCACCCACGCTCGAGCGGCTCGAGGGTGTTCATGAGGCACCCCGGGTCATAGACGCGCAAGTCGTTGAAAATGCAACCGTGGCGCGCCGCGTACCGGGGTCTCCGATCCCGGCGTTCGAGGCATTTCTCGACGGCGTTCAGGAGAGTCGAGTCGTTCTGGTCGCGCGCGGAGTTCCCATCGTCTGCGGCCGCATCGCCGCCGTGATACGGCAGCGATCGAAGCGGCGGCTCACCACCTGGGAACGTCCTATCGACGAGTATCGGTACTATGCGCCGCTCTCGACGCTGGATTCGGCTACGCGTCTCGCTCTTGCCGGTCTACCCGTCGTGGACACCTCTCGCGCCGAGGAGGACGCAGCTCTCTCGCGTCATCCAGTCCACGTCAAGGAGCAAGCGCTGCACGCCGTGCAGCGCGATCGCGAGCGCGCCGAACGCACGTTGGCCGAGCAATGGTGTGCGACGATGCGAGCGCCGCTGCTCGTGGACGGCAGCATCTCCGCAAGCGATATCGTCGCGACCAACAGCTGTGCGGTGGGCGTAGTGAAATCACACCGTCAACTCTATGCGTCCGCGGTACTCCTCGACGTGATTCTCGGCTTGGCCTGTGGAGAGCGAACTCCCGTCGTTCGCATTGCCCCTCGCAACCGGACGCCGGTGCACTCCTGGTACCTGCGCCTTCGTGACGGCGACGCGCACGACGCGCTGTGGGGTATCGTGCGCGTCGAGGTGGCTGAGACCGACGACCCGTCCACGCGTGCCGATGAGGTGTCGCGCTGGGTGCTCGCCGAGCGTACGCCACTGGCGCTTCCCGATTCCCGGTGGGACCGTATGGCGTACCCGGTTCGAGAGTGCGAGGAGTTCCTGCGTGCAATTTCCTGAAGAACGGCAACGATGACGGAATTCGGAATACAGAACTCAGAAACGACACTGCTGAACTCTCTATTCTGTGTTCTCAATTCTGCGTTGAACACCGAGAGTTGAATGCCTGAGCACACGTCACCCCTCGGCCGCGTCGTCGCGACCGAGCGCAAGCCAAACACGCCTCACGAGTTCCATTTCTGGACCGCGGTCGACTCCCCGGTCGGGATCGGGACCATTGTGCGCGTCGAGGGAACGCACGCCGTCGAGGGACATCTTCCGCGCGTGTACGGCGTCGTCGTCGAAGGCTTCAGCTTCACCGACCTGCTCTCTCCGCTGCACGACGTGCTCGGCCATGACGGTGATCCACGCTCATCCGCGATCGCACCGACGGAGCGGCCGGAAGTGCGCCTCTACACGGCCGCCGTGCTGCGGCAGATACCCGAGGAACCGCTTCAGCCCGTTCCGATGGGAGAGGTTTTCCTGGCCAGCGATGAGGACGTGACGCTGGCTTTGCGCATGGACACGTATACGCGCGCCGACGCGCGAACGGCGATTCCCATCGGGCTCTATCGCGCGGGCGGCATGGATTCGCCGATCTATCTCGACGCCGACTTTCTCGTTGGACCCGAGGCGGCGCACCTCAACATCACCGGCGTGTCCGGCCTGGCGACGAAGACGAGCGCGGTCGAGTTCATTCTCGCATCGATGTTCGCGCACTTCCCCGCCAGCAAGGGCTCGGTGGCCGCGGTGTGCTTCAACGTGAAGGGACCGGATCTCTGCTATCTGGACCAGCCGGGAGACCTCGACGCCAACGATCTCGCGATGTACGACCGCCTCCGCGTCCCGGCACGGCCCTTCGATCGCGTGCACTATTTCGCGCCCTACAAGGCGAACCTGACGTCGCTGAACACGTTGCGCTCGAACGAGGCGTTGATGCATAACGTCAGCCCGCTGACGTGGGGGCTGCGCGAAGTCCTGCAGTTCGCCGAAGTCATGCTGAATCGGGATGACGTCGATGCCAAGGCGGACGCGCTCATCGATTTCATCAAGGAGCGCTTGCTCGATCGCGAGTACAAGGATCCCCAGATGCTGCCCGGGCAGGTTTACCGCGTACAGTCCTTCGCCGACCTCGAGCGGTGGTTTCGCGACATCATCCTGATGCTGGAGGGGAAGGGAAGCGAGGGCTACAAGACGCATCACATCGCGACCATTCGGAAGGTGCGCAACCGGCTTTCCAATATTTCGCTGCGATGCGCTGGACTGGTCACTGACGATGGCTCGGTGAGCGACCTTCCATGGGGGACCTTCGACGATCGCACGGTGTATGTGATTGACGTCGCCGCCGCCGAGGAGGACGCGCAGGATCTCATCTTCGCGCGCATCGTGTCCAAGCTCCGTGAGCACCTCGAGCGGCGTGATCTCGGCGTCAGCCACGTCGTCGTGTTCGTCGACGAGCTGAACAAATACGCCCCGGCCGATGGCCCCGACACCTACGTGCGCAAGATGCTGCTCGATATCGCCGAGCGCGGCCGATATCTCGGGCTCGTCCTGTTCGGGGCGCAGCAGTTCCGGTCGCAGGTCCATCGCCGCGTCGTCGGTAACAGCGGCACGTCATTGTTCGGACGCATGGATGGAGACGAGCTGGCCACGCCTGGCTACGCCGTACTCAGCCCGGCAACGCGAACGAAGCTGGCTACGCTCGCCAAGGGAGATTTGATGGTGCGACATCCGCACTTCACGCAACCGATTTTCCTGAAGTTCCCGAGGCCCGCCGTGCTGCGGGGGCGGGATGGCGTCGAGCGCTTTCCGCAGGCGACCGACGCCTCGCTCGAGACATTGCTGTTGCGTACGCTGCGGCAGCTCGACCCGGGGATCCCGCTCACGTGGGTGCAGGATATGGTCGCGCTCTACGATGAGCCGGACCTCATTCGCGCGCGCAACGCGACGCTCCAGTCGCGACCGAAGGACGTGAAGGCCTTCTTCGCGTCGAGACTCCGCACGATCATCCCGGCCCAGCCGGCTCCGACGCCCGTCGCGGCGACTCCGTTGCGCGGACTGCCGGCCGATGATCCGTACGGCGTGTAGCGCATGATCACTCTCGTGAGGCGCTTCGCCGCCTCGGTCGCACTCATCGGGTCGGTCGTTCCCTCGGCGCAGGCGCAGAGCGTGCTGCTGCAGATCAAGCCGAAGGTGGGCGATACGCTCCGGCTGCGCATCGAGCAGGAAATGGAGATCTCGGGCGTCGGCAAGGTTCGCGATGCCGACACGACGATGACCATGCGCTCGTCCATGCTCATGCTGTCCCGGTCCATCGTCATCGAGTCGGACAACGAGGGAACCACGGTTCGGTCGATCACCGACTCGGTCGCCGTGGACATGGCCGCCATGGACCCCCGCGTTGCCACGCTCAGCGATCAGGCTCGTCGTTCGCTGCAGGGAAAGGAGGTTCGTGTACGGTTCTCGCGCGAAGGTTCCGGCACCGTCGTCGAGGCGGACCCGGACATCCCGCGCGACCTCCAGTCGGTGTTCTCGCAGCTCCCCGCCACGTTCCCCCGGCACCAGGTCGCCGTCGGGAGCTCGTGGAAGCAACGCATCCCCATCCCTGACGCGGGGCCGGGGCAGGTCGCGGGCACTCTCGAGGCCACCTTCCGCCTCGACTCGCTGACTCGGCGCGGGAAGCTGGCCCACATTTCGATGCGCGGCACCCTCACGCGCGATTCGACCGCCGCGCCGATTCGGGGCGGGGCCCGCATGACGATGACGGGGACAGTAACCGGCTACATGGTCCTGGACCGGAGCCGCGGCTGGGTGACCGACGCCTCGACCGAGATGTCAATGCGCTCGCACATTGAGCAACCCCCGGGAAGTGGGCTCCAGCCGGTGAAGATGCAGATGCGCCTGCTGCAGCGGCAGCGCACTATGGACAAGCGGTGAGCGCACTCGCTATCCTCTTAGGAGTATTACAGTTAGCAGAATTTTCCCTGAGGATGGCGTGCGGCTGGTTCACATCTCCGACCTGCATCTCGGTTTCCGTCAGTACCACCGTCTGACGCAATCGGGAATCAATCAGCGCGAAGCGGACGTCGCGAACGCTTTTCGGAGCGCGATCGACCGGATCATCGCCCTCGAGCCCGACGTCGTCGTGTTCGCGGGGGATATTTTCCACACCGTTCGCCCGATGAATCCGGCGATCATCCACGCGTTCAATCAGCTCGCGCGGCTGACCCGCGCGGTTCCGCGGGCGATCGTCGTCATGGTGGCGGGCAACCACGACCGTCCGCGCGCGACCGAGACGGGGTGCATTCTGCGCCTGTTCACGGTGCTGGGAGTGCACGTCGTCGATTCCGAGCCGCGACGCCTCGCCTTCCCCGAGCGGGATCTCGCGATTCTCGCCGTTCCCGATTCCCTGGGTGACTACCCGGCGCTGATCCCGGAGCCAGGCGTTAGGCACAACGTTCTCGTGCTGCATGGGGAAGTGCAGGGCATGCTTCCCGCCGAGGCCGTGCGCGCCGATCGCGCGGCGATGGAGATCCCGCTGGACGCCATCGGGGCGTCCCGGTGGAGCTACGTCGCGCTGGGACACTACCACGTACATCGGCAGATCGCGCCGAATGCCTACTACTCCGGCTCCGTCGACTACACGAGCACGAATCCGTGGGGCGAGCTGATCGAGGAGCGGATAGGTGGTCTCCCGGGAAAGGGCTTCATCGAGTTCGATCTCGAGCGCGGGGTCCACACGTTCCATGCGCTCGATCCCGCGCGTCGGCTCGTGGACCTGCCGGCCGTTCCGGCGCGCGGCCTGACCGCGCAGGAGCTCGATACCGCCATCCGCGACGCGGTCGAGAAATGCGAGGACGGCATTGAGGAGAAGGTCGTACGACTCGTCGTGCGCGACATCCCGCGCCATGTCGCTCGGGAGCTGGATCAAAAGGCGTTACGCGAGTACAAGCGACGCGCGCTGCACTTTCACCTCGACGCTCGGCGGCCGGAGATGATGCGGCTCGCCGCCAGCGGGGCGCCCGGCCGTCGTCCCACGCTTCGGGAGACGGTGGAGTCGTACATCGGCAAGCGCACCCTCGCGCCGGGCGTCGATCGTGACGCGCTCGTTCAGCTCGGGACTTTCTATCTGCAGGAGGCGGACGCGGCCGCCAGCGTGGCGTCCGCCGGCTCCCCGCCGACACTCGGGGGCTAGGTGCAGCTCAACCGGGTCGTCCTCCAGAACTTCCGCCAGCACGCGGATAGCCGGGTGGAGTTCGGTCCGGGGGTTACCGGCATCATCGGCCCCAACGGAGCCGGGAAGACGACCCTCCTCGAAGCGATTGCGTGGGCGATTTACGGCAACGCCGCGGCCCGGGGCACCCGTGACTCCATTCGCTTCAACCGGGCTGGCGCGCGCTCGGGTGTGCGCGTCGAGCTCGACTTCGACCTCGGCGGTCACAACTATCGCGTCGTTCGCGGCCTGACGAACGCGGAGCTGTACCTCGATGGCCCCCAGAACAAGATCGCTGACTCGATCACCGGAGTGACGGACGTCCTCACGCGCCGTCTTGGCATGACGCGCGAGGAATTCTTCAACACGTATTTCACCGGCCAGAAAGAGATCAGCGTGATGGCCGCGATGAGCCCGACCGAGCGCGCGCAGTTTCTCTCGCGAGTGCTGGGCTACGAGCGGCTGCGCGCGGCGCAGGAGATCGCGCGCGACCGGCGCCGTGCCATCGTCGCCGAGATGGCGGGGCTCCGGCAGGGCATGGGGGATCCCGAGACCGTCGCCCGCCAGGTGGCGGAGACGGAGACGCGCCTGGAGCAGGCGCGCGATCGTGCCCGTTTCGCCCAGCGACGGCGCGAGGCGACTCAGGCGGCGCTCGACGAGGTGCGGCCGCGGTGGGAGGCGGCGCAGCGCGCTCGTGAGGCACATCAGGCGCTGCTCGCCGACCTGCGCGTCGCGGAGCAGGAGGAGGCGGCTGAGCATCGCGAGGTGCAGCGTCTCGAGCGGGATCTCGCCGACGCGGCGGGTGCGCGCGCGGAATTGGAGCGGCTGCGCCTCGAGCTGGAGCCGTTCCAACTGCTCGCATCGGAATTTCAGCGGCTCGATGTCCTCGCGCGGGAAGAAGGACGCCGACGCGCGCTACTCGAGACGCAAGGCGCTCTCGCCGAGGATCTCGTTCGGCTGCGTGATCGGCGCGCGAAGCTCGAGAACGCGCCCACCCTCGAGACGGAGATCGATGCCGCCCTGGTCGCGAAACGCGCCGAGTTCGAAGCCACCGACGGCCTTCTCGAGGCGCGTCGCACCGAGTGGGTGCGCGACCGCCAGGAAGCAGAGACGAAGCGGCAGTCGCTGCGCGAACAGTACACGGAGCTCAAGGAGCAGCGCGACCGCATCGTCAGCCTCGGCGCCGAGGGCGCGTGTCCCACCTGCGCTCGCCCGCTGGGCGATACGTATCGCGCGGTGCTCGATCTTCTCGATGAGCAGATCGAGACGGTGCGCGTCGACGGCAACTACTACAAGGCGCGCTTCGAGCAGCTCATGGAGATGCCCGAGGATGTGCAGGCGCTCGACGAGCAACGGCGTGCCATGTCGCTCGAGGTCTCCACGCTCGAGCGCCGCCTGACGAAGGTACAGCTCGCGGTACAGGAGCTCGCGCACGTCGAGTCCGATCTGACTGGCAAGAACGAACGTGCGGCCCAGGTGAACGCGGAGCTCACCGCGATTCCACCGGGGTACGATGCAGCTCGCCACGGGCTGCTGCGCAGCGAGATCGAGCGTCTCACCCCGCTCGATGCGCGCGCCGCCCGGCTGAGCGCGCAGCTGGAGCGCGTGCCGCAGGTCGAGCGTGAGCTCGCCGGGGCGGCCGAGCGACTCGCGGCGATTCGTGAACGGCTCCGACTGCTGCACGGGCGGCGCGACGAGACGACGATCCGTGAGTCGGAACATGAGACGCTGCGCGCGGAGTTCGAGCGGGCGACCGGCGAGGCGCACGCCGCGGAGCTCGCGATGGTGCAGGCGCGAGGCGAGGAGGGGAGCGCGCATACGGCCCTCGAGCGTGCGCACGGAGTGGCGGCCGAGCTCGCGTCGCGCCAGCGCATGCTCAGCGAGCTCACACAGCGAAAGCTGCTGCATGACGAGCTCGACCGCGCGTTCACCGATCTGCGTACCGACCTCAACTTCCAGTTGCGTCCGGAGCTGTCCGACCTCGCCAGTGGCTTCCTGAGGGATCTCACCGACGGCCGCTACGGTGAGCTCGAGCTCGACGATAGCTACAACATCGTCGTGCTCGAGGACGGGCTGCCGAAGCCGGTCATCTCGGGCGGTGAAGAGGACCTTGCGAACCTCGTGCTTCGTCTCGCGATCTCGCAGATGATCGCCGAGCGTGCGGGCCAGCCCTTCTCCCTGCTCATTCTCGACGAGATCTTCGGATCACTCGACGAGGCCCGCCGCGCGAATGTGCTCGACCTGCTGCGACGCCTCCAGGGCCGTTTCGAGCAGGTCATTCTCATCACGCACATCGAGCAGGTGCGCGAGGGTGTTGATCGCGTGATCTCCGTTCGCTACGACGAGGAAACGGGGTGCTCGGTGGTCGAGCAGCAGACCGCGGAGCTGCCCGACCTCTTCACACCGTCGGTCGTAGGTGACGAGGTGTACGAGGAGGCGGAGGCCGGCGACTGATGGCGACCGCGCGCACGTGGCGAACCCATGAGCAGGCCGACGGGCCGCAGCCCGCGAGCCTGGACGACATTGGCGGGCTCAATCAGGTCTTCAGCGATGCCTTCAGCGAGCGATATCGCCGCGACGGCATGGTGGGCGTACGCGTGCCCTTCCTCAATCCGGCGATCTGGCGCTACGCGATCGAGGATGCCGACGGTGGGGCGCTCGTTTGGCGCGACGAGCGTGAGGAGATTGTAGCGTTCAACATCGCGCACCGGTCCGGTGTCGAGGGATGGATGGGGCCACTCGCCGTTCGCCCGGACTGGCAAGGCGTCGGACTGGGGAAGGAGATCGTCCGGGGCGGCGTTGACTGGCTCCGCGACGGCCGGGCGGCCACGATCGGGTTGGAGACGATGCCGCGCACCATGGACAACATTGGCTTCTACTCGGCCCTTGGCTTCGTTCCCGGCCGTCTCACGATCACGCTTACTCTCGAAGCGGGTCTGCTCGGAAACGGTCCGCACCTCCTCGGGCGTCTGTCCCCACGCGACAAGGAGGAGGCGATCGATGAGTGCCGCGGGCTGACCAACCGCCTCGCGCCCGGCTTCGATTTCACTCGCGAGATCGTGCTCACCGATCAGCTCGCGTTAGGCGATACCGTGCTGCTGCGCGACCGGGGTCGTCTGGTCGGGTTCGCGCTCTGCCACACGGCACCGCTGGTGGAGGGTCGCGTGCGCGAAGAGATGCGCGTCCTCAAGCTCGCGCTCGAGCGCGAGGAGGATCTCAAACGGTTGGCGGACGTGCTGATCGACTACTCGCGCCGGAGCGGGACGCGACGGGTGGCGCTGCGCGTTCAAACCGATTTCCTGGGTGCCTACCAACGACTGATCGACCTCGGCGCCCGCGTGCGTTGGACAGACCTGAGGATGACGCTCGCCGACATGCCCGAGCGACCGCCGCAGCGCGGCGTTATCTGGTCGAACTGGGAGATCTAGCGTCCGGGCCCGTTGCGCCCCCGAAGCCCCCGGTGCTTCCCGAAGGCCGCTCCGGGTTGGGGGCGCGGGCAACCAGCGCGCGGGCGCACCAATGGATCATGAGATCCCGGGTCGCGATCACCCACCCGGCCGGGATTGGCGCCAGTCGGCGCAACTCGCTCTCGGACTCGAACGTGAGCCACCCGCCTGCGTAGCGGGGAGACACGGTGCGCAGCGTGTTGGCGGCGACTGGATGCGTGTCCCAGACCCGCCATATCGTACCAACGTCGTCCGCGAACTCCCGATACGCCACTGCCGGCCTCCGTCGTCCGGTCCCCGCCGTGCGTTACTCAACCCGCATGCTTTCGGGGAGAGTCAGTGGCCCCATTGCAGGGTTAATGCCCAACTGTGACGTCGGTCACAAATGCTTCCGGGTGCCGGAAATCCTTCGCGAGTGACGTGCGACATCATGACCTAACGGTCGGGGCACGTGGCAGGCATCGTGCATTTCCGCCAGCACGAAGCGTCTCCGAACCCTGAGGCCGATGCCCGTCGAAAATGAGCTCGAGAACGGACTGCTACTCCGTACGCTGACCGACCCGGACACGGGGCTGCCGAGCGTGCTGTACTTCCGTCTCGTGCGGGATTGGGAGGAGCGCAGGGCCGCGCGTCATGGGGGCCGGGTCCGCACGATTCGGATTTTCGTCCATGGGGGCGAGGACACCTCGTGCCGGCGATTCACCTTCGGGTTGTGTCACGAGTTCCGGAAGTCGGATCTCATCGCGTCCTCGGGCCGCGGTCAGTACCGGCTGCTGCTCGTGGGACGTGATGCCGACCAGGCCGATGCGATTCGCGATCGCGTCGAGCGTCTCCGCGACGATACGAATGCGCGGTCAACGCCCGAGGGCGCGGTCGAAGTGAAGGTCATGGTCGATGAGCCCGCCGCGCTGCGCGAGCGCCAGGCGCACGAGCCTCCGAACATTGAGCAACTCGAGGACAGTGGCGCCGGACCGCGGTACGATGCGGGTGCGGCGCCTCCCTCCACCTAACGATCGACCCACGCCGCTCGGAGCGCAGGCCGGCGTCGCCACTCCTCGACCACCGTCTGAAAAGCCGCCAGCGTTCGCAACGCGTAGAACGCGAGCCGCTCCTGTTCCTGGTTCGCCTCACCCTCTCCGTCGCGGGCCGCGCGGGCCAGCTGCGCGCGGCTGTTGGCGTCGCTCAACTGTGCGTCCACGAAGGGGTCGCGAAGTCCCAGGCGATCCCAGAGATCGCCGATGGCGAGCACGAAATCGAACAGCGCCATGCGATCGTCCGCGCGCGACGCCGCTGCGTCGATGAGCGCCGACAACCGATCCAGATTCGCTTCCTGGGTGGAAGCCGCCATGGCCGTCCCGTGAGCCGGGCCTGCATTGAGCGGGCGATTCTCGTCGTCAGAGATCGCTCGCGCATCGCTCCATCTCTACACGGCACATCCCGCACCTGCGCTCAGCGGCCAAGAAGCGACCGGAGGGCCTCTCGGGCGGTAATCTCCTCGAGGTACCCCAGCTCCTCGGGGGCAAATGGCGTCGGCACGATCCCGAACGCGTCGCGCAGCGCGTTCCCCGCTACGACATTGTCGATCGCGAGCAGATCGAGCAACTCCGTCGTTACGGGTGGATTTGGGAGGACTCGCTGTACCAGGGCGATCAAGGGTCGCAGCAGGATGGTCGGCAGCGGAAACAGGAACCGCTTGGCGTCCATGGCGACGAGAATTCGCTCGACCATCTGGCGCAACGTGAGCTGTGCGGGACCACCCAGCGCGTACGCCCGATGAATGGTGTTGCTTTCGGCGAGCGCCGCCGCCACGACCTGGGCCACGTCGTCGACGGCGATCGGTTGAAAGCGGGCGCTACCGCCTCCGGGGAGCGGGTAGACCAAGGGCGAGAGACGCACCAGGCGCGCGAGAACGTTCACGAACTCATCCTCGCGCCCGAAGATCACCGACGGACGAAGGATCGTCCAGTCGCCTCCACGCGCCCGGACCGCGTCTTCGGCGAGTCCCTTGCTGCGCAGAAAGCGGTACGGCAGTGAGCTCGCGGCTCCATTTTGCGACATGTGGATGAGTCGCCGAACGCCGCTCGCCTGCATTGCATTCGAGCACACGCTCGGTCCCTCGCGCGTTGACATCCTCGTAGGTCTGTCCGCTCCGCTCAATGGCGATGGCCGCGAGATGGACCACGGTGTCGCACCCCTGCATGGCCCGCTGCATTACCGTCACATCGCGCAGGTCGCCGACATGCAGCTCCACCGGCATGGGCGCGAGACGCTCCGCCGCTTTCGCCGGTGAGCGCACGAGACCTCGCACTCGCGCGCCGCGCGCCGTGAGATGGCGACAGACGTGGGTTCCGACAAAACCGGCGGCGCCCGTGACGAGCACGAAGTGACCGTGCAGGCGTCGCTCTGGTTGCGGCTGCTCGGCGACCGCTGCGCCGGGGCGTGACGCGGAGCTCGCCGGCCCTGTCACCGACGCTCGCGCCGCGACGGCTCGTCAGGCTTCCCGCGGACGACGATGCGCCAGATGAGCACCGAGAGTCCAACGGTGAGCAGCAAATGAATCCAGCCCGGCCCCGCGAACGCGAACGTGCCGATGCCCCAAACGACGAGCATCGCGATAGCGGCGATCATCCAGACGTCCATGTGATTGACTGGCCTCTGAGTCGTCTCTAGATTGGCAATTGACTATCGGTGGCGCACTGTTGCGACAACGCGTGGTGCGGCGTCGATGGTTTCGAAAGGGACGGAGAGCTCTAATTTTTGAGCCAACAAGTCCACTCGATGGGTTCGATATCTATGCGGACGTCATGCCCCAGTGCGGGGAAGGCGGAAGTGTGGTGAGGGCCTCATACATTCGGATGGGCTTCAAAAATCCTCTTCGTTCCCCACTCTGCGAGCCCCGCCGAAAGGCGGGGCTCGTTCGTTATGGTACGGCGGGTTTCTTCGCGCGTTGGGTACGCATCATCCGGAAGAAGACCTTCGGCGCCTCCGGTGGTCGCACCACGAACCAGATCAGCAGCCCCACCGCCCACGCCGCGTACACGATCGTAATCTCCTCCCGCCAGGTGGCGCGCAAGAACTGCACGAGCCAGAGCAGGAAGAGCAGGGTGGCGTTCCACCACTCGAAGCGCATGTTCGCCAGCAGGAGCACCGCCACGACGCTCTGCATGATGGTCAGCAGAATCTCCATCCGCTGCTCGCCGTCGAACGGCAGCGCCGACGGCTCCCCACGCGCGACTGAAAACACGATGGGGATCATCGCCGCGAGCACCGTCCACTGGTTCACGTTGCTCGACAGCATGTTCATGAGGCCCATCGGAGCATGCGTGACCCGTCGTGCCCACGCGAATGCCGAGACCTTTTCCGGAAACTCGCTGAGAAAGGGAGCGACCCACTGCACGAACACGAACTGGCTGACGCCCATCGACAGCGACAGGGCGAGCATGGAATCCAGAAACGGGTGAGCGGTGAAATACAGCAGCAACCCGCCAACCGCGAAGAAGCCAATGATCGCCGCATGGCGCCAGGCACCGGGGCGTGTGTAGGCCCATCGCGCCGGCGCTGGCGCATTCGGAGAGATTCTCCTGCTCCTGGGGGGGGAAGCGCCAGAGTATGGCGAGATAGCCCACGTACATCGCGATCAGCACCCCGGCGTCGACGAGCCCGAGCGAGCCCTTGTACCACACCCAGAAGAAGTAGAGCACGGGTGGAACGGTGGCGAGCACCTCGACGGAGTGCTCGTCCTCCAGCCGGATCTCCCGAAGTGCGCGGCCTTGTTTGCGACGGTAGAACGCGGCGACGAAGTAGATCATCGGCCACCCCAGGCCGATGAGCAGGCGGATCGCTCCCGTGTAGTTCGCGATCGCCAGGTGGGAGTGACATCCCGGCGGCGGGTTGGCGACGAAACAGTGCACGGGGTCGCTGCCCGCTTCGTACGCGATCACCGCTTCGACCGCGAACTCGGGAAGCGTCTGAAGCCACGCGAGAATCGCCAGCGCGAGCCCCTGCGAAATCATGAACTGCGCCGCCTCCGCTCCCCACGCGATCATGAACGCGCTGAACAGGATACTGGGGAAGGTCCAGAGGGCGGACCACGCGGCTGATCCGCCTTGCAGGATGGCCGCGAGCAGAAGCTTGACTTTCAAATGTGAGCCATCCAGATAGGGGTGATGCCAGCCGCGAAACGTGCGTCAAGTTAGAGGTGCACCGCGACCGACTCAAGCGCCACGCTCGGTGCACACGTCGCCGCACGCCGCGTCGTTGCCATTCACACGCCACGCCCGAACTCTTCGTGACTCAACGCCGAAACTCGCGTTCGCGCGCAACCGCGCGACGCGCGAAGCCCACTCCCACGACGACCGGCGACCGGCGCGTCGACAAGGCCTCGCTCGAGCTCGCCAAGTTCGACGCCGGCCTCGACCTTGATCCCGGTCCCGAGCACAACGCTGAATTCGAGGCGCTCGTCCGCCGCATCCTCGAGCTCATCGGAGAGGATCCAGCCCGCGAAGGTCTGCTGCGCACCCCCGCGCGCGTCGCCAATGCGCTCTCCTGGCTCACGCGAGGCTACTCGCTCGGAGTCGACGAGGTCGTTGGCGACGCCGTGTTCGCCGAGGCGCACGAAAGCATGGTCATGGTGCGGGACATCGAGCTGTATTCGATGTGCGAGCACCACTTGCTCCCCTTCTTCGGAAAGGCGCATATCGCCTACATTCCCGACGGTCATATCGTCGGCTTGTCGAAGCTGCCCCGGATCGTCGAAGTGTACGCGCGACGGCTGCAGGTCCAGGAGCGGCTCACCGAGCAGATCGCGCAGGCGATCCAGGATGTGCTCGAGCCGCGCGGGGTGGGCGTCGTGATCGAGGCGTACCACCTCTGCATGATGATGCGCGGGGTCGAGAAGCAGAACTCGAAGACGATCACCAGCGCGCTGCGCGGCTCATTTCGCTCCGATGCACGGACGCGCGACGAGTTCCTTCAGCTCGCGCACGGCAGCTCGACGCCGCTGCGGTGATCGCCGCGACGGCGGGACTGCTCTGCCTCACGAGGCGCCATGTTCATCGAGCTGGTTGAGTCGCTTCGCTGTCCGCGCCCGCACGAGTTTACCTGGCTCGTCGCCTCGACCCTCGAGATGGCGGGGCGCGACATTCGGCGCGGGCTGCTCGGATGCCCTTCCTGCAGCGCGCGCTATCCCATTCGCGACGGTGTGGTGGACTTCCAGACACGCGACGGCACGACGCCGATTCCCGATTCCACACCGCTCGCGTCGGCGACCGGGGATGAGGAGATGGCCATGCGCGTCGCCGCGCTGTTCGACCTAACGAGCCCCGGAGGATTCATCGTGCTGGCGGGCGACTGGGGGCACGCCGCCCCCGCGCTGCTCGGCGTGGTCGAGGGGGTCGAGGTGCTCGTCCTCAATACGAGTGTCGCGCTGACGAGCGGGCACGGCATTTCGCTGGCCCGAACCGACGGCTCCATTCCCATTCGGCCGGGCGCGGCGCGCGCGATCGCGCTCGATGAGCGCCATGCGGTCCACGTCGGCGCGGCCGCCCGGGCGCTTCGGCAGTATGGACGCCTCGTCGCGCCGGTCGGGGCGGCGTTGCCGGCGGACCTCGAGGAGCTTGCCCGCGACGGCCGAGACTGGGTTGCGACGAAGCGGCTGGAGACGACGGAGGCAGTCCCGTTGCGCAGAGGCTGAGGTGGTCAGGATGGCGAGGCGGTCAAGGTGATCGAGGCGCGAACACCCTCGACTACCTTGACCGCCTCGACATCCTCGACCGACTAGCCCTTACAGCGAGTCCGTCCCCGCCGTTCTGGCCGGAACCGGCACCTGGCCGGCCTCGCGCGCCTTGTCGACCCGATGCCACACCGAGCTCGGCGTCGGGTTCATGCCTTCGGGCGACGCGAACACCATTGTGTTGTCGGCCGCACTCGCCAACACCTGAATGGTCTGGCCGGCGAGAATCGGGGGCCGCCCCCCTGACACCATCGCGGTCGCGTTTTGCGGCATGAGCGTCAGCAACCCGCTCGGCGTAATCGACGCGGGGCCCGTGATGACCACACGGTCGCCCGCAGGGTAGATCGCGACCATCTTGAAGTCCGAGGGCGTGAGGCTGAGCTCGACCCGTCGGGCCCCGGCGAAGGCGGTCTGGTTAGGGTCGGTGAACAGGACCCACTCGCCGAACGGCGTCGAGCTCTGCGCCGGGGTGTGCGCCGGCGTCGAATCCGTCAGCTTCGCCTTACGAAACAGGCTGCACGCGGGAACCGCCGCGAGCAGCGCCAGTGCCAACACAGTCCTGCGCATGATCAAGCTCCGGTTATGGTCACGTCGCCGTCCGGAAGTGCACCAACCATGCCGTGGCTCGCCCCCCGTTTCCCCGGCTGTTTAACTCACGCTGCCGTGGCGTCCGCCTCCTCGTACAAACGGTCGACGCGGTCCGCATAGCGCTTCTCAATGACGCGGCGCTTCACCTTGTGCGAGGGCGTCATCTCGCCGCTCTCGATCGAGAAATCGGTCTCCAGGAGCCCCACCTTCTTCGGCGTCTCGAATGAGGCGAGCCCGGAGAGCTTCCGCAAGACCTCCTTCTCCATCTTCGCCTGCACCAGCGGCAGCTTGATCAGCTGGCGGCGGTCGGTCCAGAGCAGATTCTTGATCTTGGCCCATTTCTCCAGCTGCTCGAAGTTCGGAACGACGAGCACCACGGGAAATCTTCGCTTGTCGCCCAGCACGACCGCCTGCGAGACGTACTTGTTCGTCTTGATCATGTTCTCGATCGGCTGCGGCGCGATGTTCTTCCCGCCCGCCGTCACGATGATGTCCTTCTTGCGATCGGTGATCGCCAGAAAGCCATCCCGAAGCTCCCCGATGTCGCCGGTATGGAACCAGCCCTCGCCGTCGATCGCCTCACGAGTGGCCTCCGGCTTGTTGAAATACCCCTTCATGACGTGCGGGCCGCGCGTGAGGATCTCCCCGTCAGGCGCGATCGTGACCTCGACGCCCGGTATGGGTCGGCCGACAGTCCCGATCCGGAAATGCGCCGGCGTGTTGACGGCGATGACGGGGGATGTCTCCGTGAGCCCATACCCTTCGAGAATGGTGAGCCCGGCGGCGTAGAAGAACTTGTTGATCTCCGGCGCCAGCGGCGCGCCGCCCGACACGAAGTAGCGCATGCGCCCGCCCGTTCGCGCCTTCAACTTCGAGAAGACCAGCTTCTGCGCCACTCGATAGGCGAGCGCGAGCAGCCCGCCGGGCGTACGACCCGCGAGGGTTTCGTCCGCCCACTTGTCGGCGACGCGGCGTGCCCAGAAGAAAATGCGCTTCTTGACCTGACCGCCGGCGAGCGCGTTCTCGAGGACGCGCGCGTACATCTTTTCGTACAGGCGCGGCACGGACATCATCACCGTCGGACGGACCTCCTGCATGTTGGTCGGCACGGTATCGATCGATTCCGCATAGGCGATCGAGACGCCGCACGCCATCATGAGATAGTCCCCCATCCGCTCGAAGACGTGCGACAGCGGCAGAAAGCTCAGCGCGACATCGTTTCTGAAAGGCAGCACATCGGCGCACACCGCGACGTTCGAGTAGAAGTTGTCGTGGGTCAGCATGACGCCCTTTGGCTCGCCCGTCGTTCCCGACGTGTAGATGAGCGTCGCGAGGTCGTCGGGCCTCGCGGTAAGGGCGTCCTGGCGGTAACGCTCCGCCGACACCGACGCCGCCGCGTTCTTTCCTCTTGCTTCGAGGTCAGCGAACGTGATGTCGACGCCCGGCCACAGCTTCTCGCCTAATCCGATGACCTGGCGCAACGCCGGAAGGCCCGGCCTGATCTCCGCCACCTTCGCCGCCTGGACGTCGGTCGAGACGAACAGCGCAACCACCCCCGCATCCTTGAGGATGTAGGCGATTTGCTCGGCTGGCAGCGTCGGATAGACCGGCACGTCGACCAGCCCCGTCGTCAGGCACGCGTAATCGGCGATTGCCCATTCGGGCCGGTTCTCCGAAAGAATCCCGACGCGGGCGCCGCGCTCCACCCCCAGCGCGCGAAGCCCCAGCCCGATGTGCTGCACCCGCGTGGCCACAGTCCGGTGCGAGAGGGGCTGGTAGACGCCATTCACCTTCGACTGGAGCGCGTCAGGCTTGTCGTAGCGCTCGACGGCGTCGAAGAAGAGTTGGGCCAGTGTCCCCGGCGTGGGGGGAGGGCCGCCGCTGACGATGCGGCGGGAGTCGACGGCGGTAGCCATGGGTCAGCGGGGACGGATCACGGTGATGAACAGGAGCGGTGAGCCGGGAAGGGGTGTTCCATCCGGGCGCATCACCACAACCTCGGTGACGAACGTCCGACGCGCCGTGTCACTCACAGCGCCGATGGGAAATCGGATTCGCCGGCTCGCGCCATTCGCGGCATCGGTCGTGTCGACGCGTGACAAGCGATTCGATTCATTCGCGATATACACCCGCGTCGTGTCGGTGTTCGTCGCGAGATCGGGGGGATCGACGATGGTGTAGCGCACCAGCCAGAGCGGCACCAGGCGGAGCGTGTCTCCCCCGTCCAGCGTCGTATCCCGGCGGGCGACCTCGACCCTCATCGTCCGGGCGGTGTCATCGGCCAGAGCGTAGAGAACACTGTCGACGAGGGGCGACACCGGGTACACGGTGTCGGGACTAGGCGTCACCCGTACCAGCAATCGCACCGATTGCAGTCCGGCTATCTGGGCGACGACGTCGGCATCGCCCGCGCGAAGCCCGGCGACGCGCCCGGTCGCGCTATCGACCGCGATGATGGCGGAGTCGTTCCGAAGAGCGTAAAACCTGATCGGTGCGCCGGCGATGACCTCGTTCCGCGAGTTGAGCGCGCGCGCCGTGATCGTCGCAATCGCGCCCAGCGTGTCACGCAAGCTGTCGCCGACCGCGATCGCGGGAAGCAGGGGCGCATCGATCTCGATCGCGACGGGCACGTTGGGATCCGTGCCGACCTCGGAGCACGCGTGCACAGCGCCCATGCCGACGAGGACGCCGAGGAGACGGTGCGCCGGCCTCACGAGAAACGCTCCGCCATGATGGTCGCCAGATTCACGTAGGCTTGCGAGGCGGCGTCCGCCGGATCGCGAAGGACCACCGGCTGTCCCGCGGCGAACGCGTCAGCTGCCGCGGCGCTGCGTGGGACCATGACATCGAACACCATGTTCCGCGGCAGGTGTTGCCTGACGTACTCTGCGACACGCACGCACGCCGCGTTGGTCGCGTCGTACATGGTGAGAACGAGACCGTCGAGCGTGAGATCCTCGTTGAGGTCGATGACGTCCTGGATGCCGCGGAGAATCTGTGGCGTTGTCTGCAGGGCAAGGGGCTCGCACTGCAGCGGAACGATCACATGCTGGCTCCCCTCGAGCACTTTGCGGACAATGTCGCCCAGGCCGGGCGGTGTGTCGACGAGGACGACATGGCACCGTTTGCGCGCTTCCTCGAAGAGCTGAGGCAGGAGGGCCGTTTCGGTGAGGAGCTCGTGATACATGCGCTGATCCACCTCGTGGCTCACACTTCCCGCGAGCACCACCCGCATCCACGGGAGGGCGGTGGGCAGCACGATCTCGCGGAGCGACTTGGCGCCGTTGAGATAGTCCGAGAGACCATAAATGGCATGGCCGCGTCGCAACCCCACGCCGTACCGCACCGCGCCTTGTGGGTCGGCATCGACGATCAGCGTCTTCAGTCCGCGGCGCGCGAATGCGGCGGCGAGATTCACCGCCGTGGTCGTTTTTCCGACGCCGCCTTTCTGGCTGACGACCGCGAGAACTTCACCCACGCCCTACTCGAGCTCCCGCGCGGGGTCGGCGGAGCCCTCACTCGATGCCAACTGATCGAGCGTCTGCTGCGCATGCCGCACCCATCGATCCGCCTCGGCGCTCTTCGGTGGGTTCGAGAGAAAGGCGTGCAGGTGGCGCTGCGCTCCCGCGAGATCTCCGCGCTTGAGCAGCAGGTAGGCGAGGCCGTAGTGCGCACCGGAGAGCTGCGGGTCGAGCTCCAGTGCGCGGCGATACGACCGCACCGCGTCATCCAGCTGGCCCGTCTTGGAGAAGGCGATCGCCATGTTCTGCAAAATGCGCGGATCGTTTGGTTGATCGCGCAGGGCGAGCCGGTACGAGGTCAGCGCCGCATCGAAGTCACCCTGACGCTCGAGCGCGAGCGCCTCGGTGAGGTAGTCGATGCGCTTCGGCCTGACACGCTCGGAGTTCCCGCCGAAGACACGGCGCCACCAGGACATGTGATACGGGGCGATGAGAACGTGCGCGGCGGATACCCAGGCGCGCGAGTGGACTTGCAAAAGTATGACGCCCAGACCCGCTCCGCTGCCCCGCAAAGGTACCGATGGGAGTGGCGCCCGGCAACCGCGCTCCCGTCCCGTGAAGCGCTTGCGTAGCTTACGGTTCGCAAGCTGCCACGATGGTGTCCGGCATCACGCCGGCGCGCGTCGCCGCTGCCTAACCGTCACATGGAGCTGGCCAGCGCATGACCCCTCGACGCGCCACCACCGACCCCGCTCGCGGCATCCTCGAGGTCGAGTGGCCTCTATTCGGCGAGCTCTCGCGCGCACTCGCGTTGAAGGTCGCTCGCTCCTACAACCCTGACCTGGTTGTGGGCATCGCCAATGCCGGGGTCATTCCCGGCGCGGTGATCGCAGCGATCCTCGACGTGGACTTTCACTCGATGATCGTGAGCCGGCGCTTCGGCGCCGACGAGCCACGGGACACGCCGGCCATTCTCGGCGCCGCCCCCGCCGCCGTGATCGGGCAGCATGTGCTCGTCGTCGACGAAACCTGTGACTCAGGCGATACGCTGCGCCTCGCGGTGGCGGCGATCGTGAATGCGGGCGCCGCGGACGTCCGAACCGCCGTGGGTTTTCGCACCGGGAGCTACTCGCCCGATTTCGCCGCCCTGGAGACGGAGTCACTCATCATCCTGCCCTGGGATCGGGAGGTGCTCGTGGATGGAGAGTTGGTCATCAGACCCGAATATGCGGACGCGTTGAAGGACAAATGAGAATGCGGAATGCGGAAGATTGTAAGACCTGGAAATACGGAGGGCTCCGACTAGCTAATCGGAGCCCTTACTCGCCCAGGGTCTTACGACCTTCCGCATTCCGCATTCCGCATTCGCTCTTCTAGACATTCTCTACCGCCTCCTCATACCCCGCGCCGCTCCCCATCTGCTCGTAGACGTGCGACATCACGGCGTGATTGCCGAGGAGGAAGCGGCAGCGCCGATCGCCCATCGAGCGGCATTCCACTTCCAGCACCGCGATCTGCGCGTCGGCGATGCGGCCGAAGAAATCGGCGAACATGCCCGTGGAGAGGTGGCATCCCGGGTGGTCGAGCCCCGCGTCCGGATCGGCCTCCCCCCAATCGGCGGAATCGAGCGTCGCGACCGCATCGCGCAAGGAGCCGATGTGCAGCGAGCCCCATCCGGCGTCGCGGAAGTACGCCGACGCTTGCTGCTCGAACTCTTCGAGTCCGAGATCCTCGGGCTCCGGGAGTCCGCGCGTGCCGAGCCAGTGGCGGAACGACGCGAATAGCGTCTCGCCCCCCGCATAGCCGGCTTCCTGGAGATACGCCGCGGCCGCGGGGCCGGCGTCGCGAATGAGCGCCGTGCGGAGCGCCGCGAGCGAGGGGCGGCTGAGCGCCACCATCTGATGTCCGGTGAGATCGAACGAAGGCATGGCAAATTCCTACGCTGAGGCGCGAATGAGGCGCAAGAGCTCGGCTTCATCGATCACCTCGACGCCGAGCGACTTCGCCTTGTCAAGCTTGCTCCCGGCGGCGTCACCGGCCACCAGGAAATCCGTGTTCTTCGAGACCGAGCCTGCGATCCTGCCGCCGTTCGCCTCCACCAGCTCCGACGCCTGCTGGCGCGACAGCGACGGCAGTGTTCCAGTGATGACGACCGTCTTCCCGGAGAGGGCACCGCCGGTGGCGCGCGGCCGCGGCTCCTCGAATTCCACGCCCCGCGCGCGCAGCTTTTTCACGAGCTGTTTCGTCGTCGGGTTCTGGAAATAGGTCACCACCGCGTGCGCCGTCGTCTCACCGATGCCGTGCACCGCCAGGATGTCCGCCTCGGTCGTGCTGGCCAGTGCGTCGAGCGAGCCAAAGTGGCGCGCGAGCAGCTGCGCTGCCCCGGCACCCACGTGCCGGATTCCAAGACCGTTCAGCAGACGCGAGAACGGGCGCGTCTTCGCCTCCTCGATCGCCGCGATGAGGTTCTCCGCGCTCTTCTCCGCGAATCGATCGAGTGAGACAAGATCGGCGACGGTGAGCGCGAAGATGTCGGCGACGTCGGTCACGAGGTCCGCCTCGACGAGCTGCTCGATACGCGCGTACGAGAGGCCGCGGATGTCCAGCGCCCCTCGGGACGCAAAATGCACCAGACCCTCGAGCCTCCGGCCTGGACAGGCCACGTTCGGACAGTAGATGGCGACGCCATCTTCATCGCGCTCCACCGGCGTACTGCACGCGGGACATTTCTTCGGCATTCGCCATTTGCGCTCCGACCCGTCGCGGCGATCGGGGACCGGCGCAATGATCTGCGGAATGACCTCGCCAGCTCGCTTGACCTGCACCCAGTCGCCGATGCGGAGGTCCTTGCTCGTGATGAGCTCCTCGTTATGGAGCGTGGCGAGCTTGACCGTCGCTCCGCCAATCTCGACCGGCTCGAGCATCGCGTAGGGGTTCAACGCCCCGGTGCGGCCCACGTTGACGCGGATGTCGACCAGCTTCGTCACCGCGATGTCCGGCGCGAACTTGCGAGCGATCGCCCATCGAGGCTCGCGGCCTCCCACGACCCCCAGCTCATCCTGCAGCGAGAACGCATTGACCTTCACCACCACGCCGTCGATCGCGAAGTTGAGCGACGGGCGCACCTGGGACTCGATGCGATGCACGAACGCGATGACGTCGTCGAGCGTCTTCGCGTGGATGCGATTCGAGTCGACCGGAACCCCCCACTCGGCGAGGGCCTCGAGCAGCTCCCACTGTGTCGCGAAGGGCATGCGCTCACCATCCGGCACGGCTGCGGCGAATCCGTAGAACCGGAGCTTGCGCGCGGCGGTAATCGCAGGATCGAGTTGGCGCAGCGAGCCAGCGGCCGTGTTGCGTGGATTGGCGTACAGCTCTTCGCCGGCCGCCGCGCGCTGCTCGTTGAGATGCTCGAACGCGTCGAAGGGGAAATACACCTCACCCCGGATCTCGATGCGTCGCGGTGGCCGTTTAGTACGCAGCCGGAGTGGGACGTCGCGAATGGTTCGGAGATTGGCCGTGACCACTTCGCCGATGGTTCCGTTCCCCCGCGTCGCCCCGACGCCGAACACGCCGTCCTCGTACGTCAGGCTGACCGCGGCGCCATCGATCTTGAGCTCGGCCGTGTAATCCCGCCGCGCCGCGTCGCCGACCACTCGTGCCATTCGCTCGGTCCACTCTCGCAGCTCGTCGTCATCGAACGCGTTGCCGAGCGAGAGCATCGACACGAGGTGGGTGTGCTTGGCGAGCACACCCTGCGGGGGAGCGCCAACGCGCTGCGTCGGCGAGTCGGGAGTGCGAAGCTCCGGGTGCGCGCGCTCGAGCTCGACCAGCTCGCGGAACTTGCGATCGTACTCCGCGTCCGAGATCTCGGGTCGATCCAGCACGTAGTACTCGTGGCTCGCCCGCTCCAGCTCCTCACGCAGCGCCGCTGCCCGTGCCGACTGCTCCGCCAGCCCCTCTGCCATGGTCTTCGCTCAGGACTCCTGCTCAACCGGTGGCGCGTCGTCGTGTACCTTGCGATGCTGGGCGAGGTAGCTCTCCACGAACAGCAATCCTTTCTCACCGGCCCGGCGAATCATGCGGAGCAGCGTGTCCATGCTCGACACCTCCTCCAGCTGCTCGTTGATGAACCATTCGAGGAAATTGCGCGTGATGTGATCGTTTCGCTTGATCGCAAGATCCATCAGCGCATTGATCTGCTTCGTGACCGTCATCTCGTTTTCGAGCGAGAGCTGTACCGCGTCCTCCGCCGAGGCGAAGCGCGCGCGAGGCGCCGGGATCGCCGGTATCTCGACGCGACCGTCGGCGTCGACGATGTACTTTACGAAGCGCATTGCATGGTCGCGCTCTTCGACGGCCTGTCGGTAGAAGTGGCGGGCGAGTTGCGGCAGCCCCTCGCAGTCGAAGTGAGCGGCGATTGCCACATACTGAACGGAGGCGGCGAATTCGTGACCGATCTGTTCGTTGAGCGCGGTGTTGACGTCGTCAGAGATCAGCATAAGGGCAAGGGCGAGGGGAGAGAGGGGAATCTGGTGCGAAGCAGGGTCAGCGGCCAAGGCCCGGTTCGCCAAGCGGGGTCGCCGTCGATAATTTCCCGGTCCAATGTTGCGTGAACAGGAGTAGTAGCGTGGACCAGAACGTACTTGATGCGGCGCGCGGTGCGTTCCCAGCGGAACAGACCGCCCTCACGCTTGGAGCCATTGTGCACGGTGGCGCCGCACATCCCGAGCCGACGGTACGACTCCCGCTTCCCATGATGAATCGACATGGGCTGATCGCCGGAGCTACCGGAACGGGAAAGACCAAGACCCTCCAGCTCATCGCGGAGCAGCTGTCGGCCGCTGGGGTTCCGGTCTTTCTCGCCGATGTGAAGGGCGATGTGTCCGGAGTCGCGGCGCCGGGCGAGGCATCTCCGCGCGTCACGCAGCGTGCGGCCGAGACAGGGTTCGCGTGGACGCCGAACGGCTACCCGGTGGAATTCCTCAGCCTTACCGGGGCCCGCGGTGCCCAGCTGCGCGCGACCGTGTCCTCATTTGGGCCGCTTCTCCTCGCCAAGGTCCTGGGTCTGAACGAGACGCAGGCGTCGGTTCTGGCAATGGTCTTCAAGTACGCCGACGACCGCGGACTGCTGCTCCTCGACTTCAGCGACCTGCGCGCGGTCCTCCAGCATCTGACTGGCGCCGGCGCCGGGGAGCTCGCCGAGTACGGCGGCATGTCCAAGCAGACGGTCGGCGTGCTGCTTCGCGAGATGGTCGAGCTCGAGCAGCAGGGCGCGGGCGCGTTTTTCGGAGAGCCCGAGTTCGATCTCAATGACCTCCTCCAGGTCGCGCCGGACGGTCGCGGAGTGATGAGCGTGCTCGAGCTGCAGGACGTCCAGGAGAAGCCAGCGCTGTCATCGACGTTCATGATGTGGATGCTCGCCCGCCTCTACCACACGCTCCCCGAAGCGGGCGACCTCGACAAGCCGAAGCTGGTCTTCTTCTTCGATGAGGCCCACCTGCTGTTCGAAGGCGCGAGCACCGCGTTCAAGGAGCAGGTCGAGCAGGTGGCCCGTCTCATTCGCTCGAAGGGCGTCGGTGTTTTTTTTGTCACGCAGAGCCCCAAGGATGTTCCGGCCGACATCCTCGCACAGTTGGGCAACCGGGTGCAGCACGCGCTGCGTGCCTACACCCCCGATGACGAAAAGGCCCTGCGGGCCGCGGCGCGCACGTTCCCGAAGACGGCGTTCTACGACATCGAGGAGACATTGACCACGCTCGGCATTGGTGAAGCGCTGGTGACGGTTTTGAACACGAAGGGCGTCCCCACGCCACCCTTTGCCGTGCGAATGATTCCGCCGAGGTCGCGCATGAGCCCGCTGACCGAACCGGAGATGAGCCAGCGCCTGGGCGCATCGGCGCAAGTGAGAGAGTACGCCGCCTCCGTCGACCGCCAGAGCGCGCGAGAAATGCTGGCTGCGCGAGCAGCCGACGCCGCTCAGTCTTCGACGCACGACGTACCGGGCCGAGAGCCCGCATCGACGACGAGAACCGAGCGCTCGCGCTCAACGCGGGAGCCGCGAAGCGCGTTGGAGCAAGCTCTGAATTCGCCGCTTGCCCGAACGGTCGCCGGCGTGGTTACCCGTGGGCTCATGGGCGCCCTGCTCGGCGGCACGCGCCGGCGCCGGCGGTGACCGTTCAGGGTGCGCGGCTCGGTGACGGGTCCTCCAACGGTCGAAAAGGGCCGGTGACGTCGACGCGAACGAGATACCCATCCAGGCGAGTCGGGATCATCCGCCGGCTCGCGACCGTCGAATTGGTGACGAAGACCCGTATACACGGCTCACCATCACAAACGCCGATCGCCGTTCCGACGACGCTCGGGAGCGACATCAGGGAATCGGTATGCGTTGCCAGCACCTGCTCGATACTGCGCGATGGCACTCTGGTCTCCTGCCGCGTCCCGCTGCCGGTGCACGCCGCGATTGCGCAGGCGAGTACACCGGCAGCAAGCTGAATCGGCGTTCGCATCACCCGTACGCGGCCTCTAGGGCCGCGCCACGATGATGAAGGTTCCGTTGCTGTTGCCATCGGCGTCGTGGTTCGCGCCGGACTGGTAGGTCGAGCCCGATTTTGTCACTCGCGTTACGGTAAAGCGGATCTGCGGTGCGCTGAGCGGAATCGATGGGAAGAGCACGATGCACGTCCCGTTGCCGCCACCGCTCCCAGTGGTGCAGGTGTTGGCGTTCAGTCCCGTACGGCTCCAATTCCCCACGACGGTGGCGCCGTTCAGCGGATTGTGACTCGCATCGTGGACGGCGATCTCGACCGTGGCCGACCAGCTCGTCGCGCCGCGCATGGGAAAGGCATCGAGATCGCCCACGTGCATGCCGACGCTGGGAGAATTCACGATCACCGTGCGCGACGCCTGATCGTTCGCGGCGTTCTCATCCGAGAAGCCTTGCGTCGCGGTGAGCGTGTGCGATCCCAGTGATGCACCGGTGGTGTTCCACGTGAACTGGAGTGTCACGCTCGCCCCAGCACCGAGACCGCCGACGGTCTGTGTTCCGATCGTTGCTGCATCCGTCGCGTCCACCAGCGTGACATCGAAGCTCGAGGCAACCGGCTGGTTGCCGACATTTCGAACTGACACCGCGATCGCGGCGGTTGCCCCTATGGTCACCGAGGCGGGTGCGCTGACGCTCGTGACGGCGACGTCGGTCAGCGGCGTTGGCGGGGGAGCGTTGCCTCCGTCGATCGATACGTCGAAGTAGTCCAGCACGAGGTCGAGCCGGTTCGCGATCGTCTGCGTCGAGCTTCCCGCGAAGAGCAGCGCGACGGGACTTTTGTTCGCATCGTCGGTGACGATCAGCGAGCCAGAGTCCCCGCCGCCGCTGAATCCCGCCGGCTCAATGATGATCTGGTCGACGAACCGCGCCGACTTCGTGCAGAAGATGAACACGACCTCGTAACAGATGGACAGCGTCGCGTTGATGCCCGTTATCTGTCCCTTTGTCAGCTTCGTCGTCCGGCCGTACTTCTGCACCGGCAGGCCGAGCAGAGCGTTCTTGTCATCGAAGACACCGTCGGCGTCGGCGTCGCCGAACAGTGCCGTTCCCGGTGCTCCGTACCCATCGTCCGTCGGAGTCCCGAAGCCGACGTCGTTTCCATCTACCTGGGCAATGGCGGCGTCCATCGTGTTCGACGCCGTACCCGAAAACACGATCGGCCTGAACGCGGCGAGCGCGCCGATCTGGTCGGCAGTCGTGCCACCGTCGAACGTCCCTGGCTGCAGGATGGCATCCCCTACCGCCGCGTTGTTCCCGTTCGCCAGGACGTGATTGTTGCTGAGGATGTGGACGATTCCTGTCCCGCTGATGACGCGCGCTCCCAGCGTTCCCGCGGTGATCGAGGGATGACCGACCGAGAATCCCAGAGGCGCCGGGCGCTGCTTCGTCGTGGGATCGCTGAGGGCAACGAAGAGTCCCGTCACTTCGGTGGCGACGGGTATGCCGTCGACCGTGGGGGGATGTCGCGCGTCGCCGCCAATGCCACGAAGACGCGAATGCCGACGCGGCCGTTAGGCAGTCGCCCCACGGCGGTGCCCACGACGCCCGGTGTGCGCATGAGCGCCGCGGCGTGGCGATCCTGCGCCTTCACCGCCAGTCGGACATCGGCCGCCGCGAGGTTCTCCACCGCGGTCGCGGAGACGGGAGCGGTGATGGTGGTCCCGCCGTCGGCGCAGCCGGCGACAAGGGTGGCGAGCCCCAACGCGAGGAGCGGGGATGCGCGCCGAGTGGGAAGGGAGGTCATGGATCACTCCTGACGAAAGGAGGGCGGGCGCCGTCGCCCGTGCGAGCCCATCATGACGCCGCGAGTCCGGGAGGGCAAGTCGTCAGGCAGGCGCTCGAGCGCAAACGGATGGCGTCGTCAGGCAAACAAAAGGCGGCGCCCGTTAGGTGCGCCGCCCGAAATACGCCAGTCGCGTCGTTCTACCCCTTGGACTCCTCGTTGATCACAGCCATCGCCACCGAGACGAGCCGCTCCAGCTCCTCGTCGGCCACCTTCGGCAGGAGCGTCTCCGCCCACATGTGATCCTCGCTGTTCGTGTACCGATCGAGAAGGCGGCGCAGGAAAGCCACCAGCGCGATGCGCTGGAGCTCCGACCGCCGGCGCTCGACCTCGACCGCGCTCTCCTGCTCGGACCGGAGCAGCGTCTCGAAGCGGTGCGCGTTGCGCAGCGCCTTGGCGGTCAGCGATGCCACCACCTGGCAGAATCGGACGTCGCGGTCGGAGAAGGGCGCCGCCTCGCGCTCGGTGCGCAGGAAAATCGCCCCGATGACGGTCTTTCTCCACTGGATTGGCACCACGATGATCGAGCGGACGTTGCGATGCTCCAGCGCCGCGCGGGCGCTGCGCATCATGGGATCGTTCGTGGCGTCCGGGATGAAGACCGTTTCACCGGACTCGAAGGCGCGCTTGAGCTCCGGGTACCGGTTGAGGTCGACGATGAGATTGCGGATCGTCGGATCCTCGTAGCTGGCCACGAGGCGCACGTCCTGCGAGTCGCCGGTGAGATAGATCGAGCAGCGGTCGAGCCCGAACGTCTCACCCAGCTTCCGCGCGATCGCCTGCAGAACGTCGGTGAAGTGCAGGGACGCCGAAATCTCCTGCAGAATTTGCACGACGGCGACGAGATGATCCCGCTCGTGCTCCAGCTCCTTGATCCGCTGCTCCAGGCGGCGGATGCGCTCGGTTGGCGACTCGAGCTTGAGGTCAGGGGAGCTGGTTGGCGTACTGGTCATCGACGACGTCGCTATGCTGATTGAACTCAGGGCTGTCGAAGCGCACCACACGGTTGCGCCCGAGCCCCTTCGCGACGTAGAGCGCATCGTCGGCGGCCTTCACCAGCGCCTCGCGATGGCCGATGCGGGGATGCGGGAAGGCTGCGACGCCACAGCTCATCGTCCGTCGGAGCGAACCGCCCTCGAAGGTGAAGGTATGTGACTCCACTTGCTGACGAGTCCGTTCCGCGAACGTCACCGCGGCATCGAGCACCGTTCCCGGGAGCAGGATGATGAACTCCTCCCCGCCGTAGCGGCCGACCTTGTCGATCTCGCGCGCCGACGTCTTGAGGATCTCCGCCAGCTGCTGGAGTACCACGTCGCCGGCCTGGTGCCCGTACGTGTCGTTGACCGACTTGAAGTGATCGAGGTCGAACATCGCGCACGCGAGCGGCTCGTGCAGGCGCACGGAATGCTCGAACATCTCGTGCAGCAGGGTCTCGACGCTGCGGCGGTTGTGCAGGCCGGTGAGGCCGTCGGTCACCGCCACGCGTTGGAGCTCCTCGTTGACCCGCGCCAGACGCTCGTTGGCGCTCGTGAGCTCGTCCTGAAGCAGCTTGATGCGCAGCATGGACTTCACGCGCGCCTCGAGCTCGGCGAAGTTGATCGGCTTGGTGACGTAGTCATCCGCGCCCGCGCCCAACCCCTCGACCTTGTGCTGCACCGTGTCGAGGGCGGTCTGCATGATGATCGGGATGAACGGAAGCGCCGGATCGGCCTTGATCTGGCGCGCGACCTCCATCCCGTCGATGCGGGGCATCATGACGTCGAGCAGGATCAGATCCGGGGGTGAGCTGCGAACTCGCTCCAGGGCCTCCTCGCCGTCCGCAGCACTCTCGATCTGATAGCCGCTCGCCTCGAGCCGGGCCCGGATGACCTCTACGTTGTCTTCGTGATCGTCAACGATGAGAATCCGTGCGACGGGAGCCTTCTCAGCGGCCATCGCGTTTGCCGAGGAACTTCTGCACCTCGCTCACCACGGCCTTCGGCTCGCACGGCTTGGCGAGGTAGCTATCGCACCCTACCTCCATGGCCTTCTCGCGATCCGACGCGAGCGCGTGCGCGGTAAGCGCGATGATCGGGATGTGCTTGGTGTCCGGATCCCGCTTGAGGACCTGGGTCGCTTCCCAGCCATCGATGATCGGGATGGAAATGTCCATCAGGATCAGATCGGGCTTCTCGGCGCGTGCCTTCGCAATGCCCTCTTCACCGTTCAGCGCCTCCATGACCCGATATCCGAAGTGTTGCAGGATGGTGGAATAAACGATGCGGTTGTCTTCGTTGTCTTCAACCAGCAGCACCGTCTTGGAGTTGTCGGTCATGCGAATCCTCAAACCGAGATCGACCGTAGTGGCGACCTCGATCCAGCCGCGGGGGAGGCGACGACGAGGTTGATTGGGGGTAGCTCGTGTTCTCCAGCACGATACGCTACGGCGTGCCTGGAAACCGGCTGCCGCATCGCTCGGGTGTCCAAGTCCTGACCCGCGCTGCGCATCGGCGCGAGAACCAGCAAGATTCTTACCAGAGGGAGGAGTGCGCGAAATGGGACGATCTGCTGATTTTCTTCGTACCAGCACGACCGAAGGTCGATCGCGAACCGAGTACGCGACCGAAGAGGAGGATGGCTACGAGGTGGCCTTGGCGGCCGAGCCGGTGGGGCGGAGCTGGGAGGAGAAACGGGATTGGCGCGGGGCGGGCATCCTGAGCCTCGGTGTCATCGCCGGCGCCCTCGTTGGAGCGGGAGTGGCGCTCTTGCTCGCGCCGCAAAGCGGGGAGGAGACGCGCGAGCGGATCGCCAATCGGGCGCGTCGCCTGGGCAGCCAAGCCGACGCCAGCTGGGATGATCTGCGCGACGAGTTGCGTCGGTTGCGGCGCCGCTCCCGCCGGGCCGCGACCCGAGGACGCTGGAAAGTGGAGGATATTCTCGACTGAGATTGCGGATTGCGGATTGCGGGTAAGACCGTGGCTCGAGTTTATCCTCCGGGTCCCCGGGGCTCCCGCAACCCGCAATCAGCATCCGCAATCACCGCTTCAGCCTCGTTAACTCGTCCTCCGCCTCGGCCTTGTAGTGCTCGTCGTTGTAGTCCGTAGCCGTCCCGTCGATGACGTGCTGATAGTGCGCTCGCGCCTGCTCGAGCTGATCGATGTCGCGGTAGATGCGCGCGAGATCGAGGTGATGAGCCAGGCGGTTCGGATCGACCTCGACCGCACGCGACAGCAGCCGGACAGCCTCATCCCACTTCGCCGATCCCAGAATCTGCCCCCCGAGAAAGCTCTTCGCGAAAAAACGCGCGATACCGGGGAGCCGGCGCACCTCGGCGTGCCACATACCCATGACGTGAAGTCCCCCAGGATGATCTGGATCGAGGCGCAGTGTTTCGAGCGCCTCGTCTCTCACGATCTTCCCGTATTTCACGCGATCCTTCGGCCCTTTTGATAGCGCGACTCGGCCGACGGCGCGCGCGAGGTGAAAGTGCGCCTCGGCGTCGTCGGGATCCACCGTGACGGCGAGGCGAGCGAGGCGCTCGGCTCGCACGTACATGTCGGCACGTTTCGTCTTGTCCGGCTCGTACTCGGCCAGATCGGCGAGTGAGCGGGAAGCTTTCCAGAGCGCGTCGTAGCTGGCGGAGTCCTGAGACACCGCAGCCTCGTAATGCGCCAGAGCTTCTACGGCCCGCAGCGCGGCGTACGCTTCGTCGCCCCGGATGAGGTGATCACTGGACTGCGCCGAGAGCGGCGCGCACGGCAGAAGGAGCGATGCAACGAGAATGAATTGGCGCATGGCGGAGACTAGCGGAGGCCGTATCGGCGCGCCACGATGGTGCGGCGATTCGACGACGACCGGCGGTGGAGCACTCAATGCGACGAGCGAACAATGCTGAATGTCATACCCCACAGGCTTCCGGATGCTCGCGCAGCGCCTGATCGAGCGTAAGCGAGACGGGGGTCGCCTCGAGCCGGGCGAGTGGCGCGCGCTCGTGCTTGCCTATGCGGCGGGACACGTGCCCGACTACCAGATGGCCGCCCTTCTGATGGCGGCGTTCCTGCGCGGGCTCGACCGGGCGGAGACGGGCGCGCTCACCGAGGCGATGATGGCGAGCGGCCTTCGCCTCGACCTTTCGCATCTCCGGACGCCGCGCGTCGACAAGCACTCCACCGGCGGCGTGGGCGACAAGGTGTCGCTCGTGCTTGCGCCGCTGGTCGCCTCGCTCGGTGTCGCGGTGCCGATGATGAGCGGACGCGGGCTCGGTCATACCGGGGGAACGCTCGACAAGCTCGAATCGATCCCGGGGATGCGCACCGATCTCACGATTCGCCAGTCCGTCGTTCAGCTCGAGCGAATCGGATGCGTCCTCATCGGGCAAACGGAAGAGATCGCGCCCGCCGACAAGAGGCTCTATGCGTTGCGGAGCGCAACGTCGACGGTGGAATCGATCCCGCTCATCGCGTCGAGCATCATGAGCAAGAAGCTCGCGGAAGACCTCACCGGTCTCGTGATCGACGTGAAGCGCGGTTCAGGCTCATTCATGCCCGATCTCGAGCGGGCCCTCGACCTCGCGCGCACCATGATCGAGCTTGGGGCCGATCACGGCTGTCCAGTGGTCGCGCTCGTCACCGCCATGGACCGTCCGTTGGGACGCGCGTCGGGAAACGCCCTCGAGGTCGAGGAGGCCATTCACGCGCTGCGGGGAGAAGGGCCGCCGGATCTCATGCGGGTGACATACGCGCTCGGCGCCGAAATGCTGCAAGTCGCCGGCGTCGCCGCCTCGCGCGACGCCGCATGGCGTGACATGGAAGTCGCCATCTCGAGCGGACGCGCAGCCGAGAAGATGCGGGAGGTCATCGACGCGCAGGGGGGGAACGGCAGCGTCGTCGATGATCCCTCGGTACTCCCGCAGGCGAGCGCCTGCGAGCTGTTTGACGCGCCCCGCCGCGGCTTCGTGGCGCGCGTCGAGCCACGGGCGATCGGCCGCGGCATCGTGGCGCTCGGCGGCGGACGCCAACGCATTGACGATGTGGTCGATCCGGCGGTCGGCTTCGTGATAACGGCCAAGCCCGGCGATTGGGTGGAGCAAGGAGAGCCCCTCGCGACGATCTTCGCGCGCGATCCCTCAGGGATCGAGACGGGCCGTGCGGCGCTGCGTGAGGCGATCACGATCGCCGAGGAGGCCGAGCCGCCGCTGCCGCTCGTCTCTCACCGCGTCACCATGGCGGGAGTCGAGCCCTACGAAACCTGACCCGAAATTCGGAATACGGAATCATCAGGATCCGCATTCCGAATTCCGCGTTCGGCTCAAATATCGAGGTTACTGACGAACCTCGCGTTCTTCTCGATGAAGTCCCGCCGAGGTTCCACCTCGTCGCCCATGAGCATCTGGAAAATGCGGTCGGCTTCGACGGCATCTTCCATGTCGACCTTGAGCAGCGTGCGCTTCTCGGGGTTCATTGTCGTTTCCCAGAGCTGCTCTTTGTTCATCTCGCCAAGGCCCTTGTAGCGCTGCACCACTACGTTCCCTCGGCCATCGCCGTTGCTGAGGCGGCCGATCAGCGCATCGCGCTGCTGGTCGTCATAGGCATAGTACTCTTCCTTCCCCTTCGATACGCGGAAGAGCGGCGGCTGCGCGATGTACATGTAGCCGGCGTCGATGAGCTGCTGCATCTGACGGAAGAAAAACGTCAGGAGGAGCGTCCGAATGTGCGCGCCGTCGACGTCCGCATCCGTCATCAGGATGATCTTGTGATAGCGCGCGTTCTCGAGCTGGAACTCGTCCTTGATGCCGGTGCCGATCGCCGTGATGATCGTCCGGATCTCCTCGTTCGACAGCACCTTGTCGATGCGAGCTTTCTCGACATTTATGATCTTACCGCGAAGCGGTAAGATCGCCTGGAACATTCGGTCGCGCCCCTGCTTGGCTGATCCGCCCGCCGAATCACCCTCGACCAGATAGAGCTCGCACAGCGACGGATCCGACAGCGAGCAGTCGGCGAGCTTCCCCGGCAGGTTACCGATGTCGAGCGCCGACTTCTTGCGCGTGAGGTCGCGCGCCTTGCGAGCAGCCTCGCGAGCGCGGGCCGCCGAGACCGCCTTCTCGATGATGATGTTCGAGAAGCGGGGATGCTCGTCGAGGTATTGGCCGAGCAGCTCGTTCACGACGGTCTTGACTGCGCCTTCCGCTTCCGAGTTGCCGAGCTTGGTCTTCGTCTGTCCCTCGAACTGCGGCTCGCGGATCTTGATCGACAGCACCGCCGTCAGCCCCTCGCGAACATCGTCTCCCGTCAGCGTGAAGTCGGCCTTCTTCAGGAAATTACCCTTTGCCGCGTACGCGTTGATCGTGCGTGTGAGGGCGGCCTTGAAGCCGGTGAGGTGGGTGCCGCCCTCGTGCGTGTTGATGGTGTTGACGAAGGAGAAGATGTTCTCGTTGTACCCGTCGTTGTACTGCAGCGCGAGCTCAATCCCGATCCCATCACGCTCCGTCTCGGCGTAGAACACGTCCGACGTCAGCGTCTTCTTGGTGCTGTTGAGAAACTGCACGAACTCCTTCAATCCGCCCCGCGCGTGGAACGTCTCGGTCTTCTCGTGACCCTCGCGCTCATCGGTGAGGCTGATCGTCACGCCCTTGTTGAGATACGAGAGCTCGCGCAGCCGCGTCGCGAGCGTCTCGAAGTCGTAGAGGACCTCGGTGAAGATCTGGTTGTCGGGCTTGAACCAGACTTTCGTGCCGGTCTCCTTCGCCCCGACCTTGCCGAGAACCTTCAGCTTGGTAGTCGTGTTGCCGCGCGAGAAATCCATGTAGTGCTCTCGGCCATCGCGCCTCACCCAGACCTTGAGCGTCTCGGAGAGCGCGTTCACGACCGACACGCCAACACCATGCAGTCCGCCCGACACCTTGTAGGTGTTGCTGTCGAACTTGCCGCCGGCGTGCAGCACCGTCAGCGCCAGCTCGACGCCCGGCATCTTCTCGGTCGGGTGGACATCGACGGGGATGCCGCGGCCGTTGTCTTCGACGGTGACCGAGTCATCCCGGTGCAGCGTGACGGAGACGCGGTTCGCGTAGCCCGCGAGCGCCTCATCGATTGAGTTGTCGACCACCTCGTAGACGAGATGGTGCAGGCCCCGAGCGGAGGTCGACCCGATGTACATGCCGGGGCGCTTGCGTACCGCCTCGAGCCCCTTGAGGACCTGAATCTGGCCGGCGTTGTAGCCGTCCGGCTTCGTCGCTGTCTTTGCCATCTCGCTTTGCACGTCCATCTATGGGATACCGAAAATATACCGAATCGGCGGGCAGGAGGGAACAGGGAAATGTAAACCTTAAAGTACCAACATTCAAGGAGTTAGCGCATCATTTGCCAGCGGATCCGCGCCACGCGCGCGCGGTCGGCTTTCGCATTGATGGACGCGAGAAGCTGGGGTTCGAGCAGCGACAGCTCGTTCATCCACGCGCTGGTTTTCACCGCAACGAACAGCGTCCCATCGCGCGCAATCGACAGCGGCTCCGTGACCTGCGCGATCTGCGGTCCGACCAGCTCCGGCCATTCCGGGATCACCGACGCCTGCTCGACACGACGCGAAATTCCGCTGCGCTCGAGAAAGCTCGTGATCGCCTCACCGATCGGGCGAGGCCGATCTTTCTTTCGAACGCCCTTGCGTTCCTTCATCGTGCGCCCGGCGTGAGCTGACCATCCTGCACGCGCCAGCGATCGAGGCGCGTGAGGTCGACCGGAATGTCCGTCGCCCGCGGGACGGCGAGGATCGTCTGACCGCGCCCGTCACCCTGCAGCAATTGCAGAATGTTCGCCGTCCGGCGCTGGTCGAGCTCCGCGAACGGATCATCGAGCAGGACAATGGGCTCGGCTCCGGCCGCCGCGCGCAGCGTCGCAGCCTCCAGCAGTCGCAGCGCGATCGCCGCGGTGCGTTGCTGCCCCGCCGAGCCGAAGGTACGAAGATCACGGTCATCCAGTGTGAGCTCGAGGTCGTCGCGATGCGGTCCCGCGTGCGTCATCCCGCGCTGAACATCGACAGTGCGCCGGCGCGCGAACGCCTCCACCAGGACCTGCTCCACCTCCTCATCGCTGCAGTCGAGGGGAGTCACGTACCGCAACGCGCTCTGCCCCGGCTCGCCGATGGCGGCGCACAACGCGGCGAACTCCTCGGCGTGCGTGCGCACCCAGCTGCGACGGCTCCGCCACAGCACGGCGCCGGCATCCGCGAGCGCCGGCTCCCACACCTCAATGGCGCTGTCGGTCCGTCCACCGGCGACGTCCCGGAGCGCCGCATTGCGCCGGGCCAATGCCGCACGGTATCGCTGCAGCGCCGACAGGTAGGGGCGTGAGGTCAGCGATAGCATGACGTCGAGGAACCGGCGTCGCTCGCTCGGCGCGCCCGCCACGAGCTCGGCGTCCGCCGGTGAGAAGATCACCGCCGGGAAGGCGCCGATGGCGTCGGCGAGCTTCAATGGCTCCCCGCCATCGACCATGGCCTTCTTGCGTCGCGTCTGCCGCTGAAAGCCCACGGCGATCTGCCGAGCGGTTACCTCACCTAGCGTGGCGGCGACATGAAAGCCCGGGGCGCCAAAGCGGACGAGGTCCACGTCACGCGTGCCGCGAAAGGAGCGGAGAATCTGCAGATAATAGATCGCCTCGAGGAAGTTCGTCTTGCCGTGGCCATTCTCCCCGACGAGGGCGAGCCCATCCGCCGGAAGCGCGATGTCCATCGGCGCCAGGTTCCGAAAATCGCGCAGCGTGATGCGGTCCAGGTGTGCGCGCGAGGTGCGCTGCGGTGTCAGGACCGTCGCCGATTCGCTCACGGGACGACCGTGACCGTGTCGGCGCGCGCGATGGCGAAATTCTGATCGTCCTCGACGATCGCTTCCACCACCACTCGCGTCCCGGGAGGAATCGTGTCGACGACAGGCAGGCCGAATTCCGCCGCGATGTGGCCGAGCTCCGGCGCGTCGCCGAATACTCGAACGGTGTCGAACGCGCTCCGGGCAATGATCACCCAGTCCACGATGCCACTCGCGTCCCGTGCCTCGAGCGTGCCGCGAATCGAATCGCCGGCGGCGACCTCACGGGCGTCGAGCAGGAGCTCGACGACGGGCGTGTCGAGGCGCTCCCGCTCGGCGTAACAGGCGCCTAACGACGCGAGGAGCGCTGGCGCCAGCCACACCGACCGGAGCGGCCTCACCGTCCGATGAAGTTGGGCGGACGTTTCTCGAGGAATGCGCGCATCCCTTCGCGCATGTCCTCGGTGGCGGCGAGCAGGCCGAACTGATCGGCTTCGAGGCGCAACGCGTCGTCGAGTGGAAGCTCCATCCCGCGCACCACCGCTTCGATCGACATGGCGATCGCGACGGGGCCGTTGGCGAGCATCTTCCTGAGCATGGCGTGGGCGTGCGCCATCAGGTCCGCTGCGGGAACGACGGCGTTTACGAGGCCGATTCGGTACGCCTCCTGAGCGCTGATCATCTCGGCGGTGAGGATGAGCTCCAGGGCGCGGCCCTGTCCGACGAGCCGGGGAAGCCGTTGGGAGCCGCCGTAGCCCGGTCCTATGCCGAGCTTCACCTCTGGCTGGCCAAACCTGGCGCCCTCAGCGGCGATGCGAACGTGACACGCCATGGCGAGCTCACAGCCCCCGCCCAGGGCGAAGCCGTTGATCGCGGCGATGATGGGCTTGGGTGAGGTCTCGAACCGCCGGAGAACGTCCTGGCCGCGACGGGCCCGCTCCCGCCCCTCACTGGGGCCCTGTTTGGCCAGCTCCGCGATGTCGGCGCCCGCGACGAAGGCCTTGTTTCCCGCCCCGGTAAGGATGGCTCCGCCCACGTCGGCGCGGGACCGGATCTCGTCCACTGCCTGCCCAAGCTCGCTGACAGTTAAATCGTTGAGGGCGTTGAGTTTATCAGGCCGGTTCACGGTCAGCGTCGCCACCCGGTCGCTGACGTCTAACGTTATGTTCTGGAAGGGCATTCGTCGTCTCGGGTAGGGACGGTGGGGTCGTCCAGAATCTAATGTGCCGGACCCCTTTTTGCTTTCCGCCGGAACGTGCCAATGCCGCGATGGATCACAAGACACGGCTCGAAGCGCACGACCTTTCAGTACCGGGATCCGAACGGGCGGGCCGTGCGGGACGCACGCGCGCTCGAGCGGATTGACGCGCTCCGGATCCCGCCCGGCTGGAACTCGGTGCACATCGCCCTCAGCGAGCGAGCGGCGATCCAGGCCTGGGGCATCGACACCAAAGGGCGCAAGCAATACCGCTACCATCAGCGCGCGATCAAGCGCAGTGAGACGGCCAAGTTCTTCCGCGTTCGCGCGCTCGCGCGCGATCTCCCGCGGATCCGGGAGTCGCTCCATCGCGATTTCTGCCGTGATGACTTCTGCCGAGAGCACGTGCTCGCGGCAATCGTGCGGCTCATCGGCGATGGGTTCTTTCGCGTTGGGAGTGAGCGCTATCTCAAGGAAAACCGGACGTTCGGGATCTCGACGCTCCACAAGTCCCACGTGCGTGTCGATGGTCCCTGCCTGATCTTCGAGTACCGTGGCAAGCGTGGGATCGAGCACAGGCAGGTCGTCGTCGACGCCGAGCTCGCCGCGTTCGTCGCCCGCCTGCTGGAAGCGCCGGGACGCCGCCTCTTCCGATACCGTGACCGGGAGACGTGGTACGACCTCGACGCCCGCGACGTCAACCATTACCTGCGAAAAAACCTCGGCGTTCGGTACACGGCGAAGGATTTTCGCACCTGGGGTGGTACGCTGCGGCTCGCGACGGTATTGGCCGAGCTCGGCCCGGCGGACAGCGAGCGCGAAGCGAAGCGCAACGTCGTCATGGCGGTGCGGATGGTGGCCGCCGAGCTTGGCAATACACCGGCCGTGTGTCGCAAGTCGTACGTACACCCCATCGTGATCGCGCGCTACCTCGATGCCGGGGATACCATCGCGCGCGGACTCGCGCGCGTCGCCCCGCAGCAGGGCGTTGCGCGGCATCACCCGGAGGAGCGCGCATTGCTGCACTTCCTCGACCGGCACTTCCCGGAGCGGCGTCGCAAGACGCGCCCGAAGCCGGTGGAGACCGCGGTGGCGGCGTAGCCTCTGCGGCAGGGAGCGTGCTACGTTCCCTGGCCATGAGCATTATCAAGTCTGTCCGCTGGTCGCCCGACGGCGACGCAGTGCGAATCATCGACCAGACACAACTTCCCGCACGGCTCGTCGAGCGCGATCTCCGCTCGATCGATGAGGTGTGCGACGCCATCGCCCGGCTGGCGGTCCGCGGCGCGCCGGCGATCGGTATCGCGGGAGCGATGGGCCTTGCTGCATCGCTCACCACATTCGTACGTGAGCCACGTGAGACGTTCGACGCGCGTCTGCTCGCGCACGCCACGCGGATTCGGGCGACACGCCCTACGGCCGTCAATCTTCCGAGCGCCCTCGATCGCATGCTCGCGCGCGCGGAGCAGGAGCTCGGTGACGCGTCGGATTTGCTCGACGCCCTGCGTGCCGAAGCGACCGATCTGCTCGAGGAAGATCGTGCGATGTGCCGGCGAATCGGGGAGAACGCCCTTCCACTGATCACCGAGGGAGCAGCCATTCTCACGCACTGCAATGCCGGCGCGCTCGCGACTGGGGGCATTGGAACCGCGCTCGCGCCCATCTACCTCGCGCACGAGGCCGGACGTCGGGTCCGGGTGTTCGTCGATGAGACGCGCCCGTTGTTGCAGGGCAGCCGTCTGACCGCGTGGGAGCTTTCGCGCGCAGGAATTCCGGTCACGGTCATCGCCGACGGCGCCGCGGCGAGCCTCATGCGGGCTGGCGCGATCGACCTCTGCATTGTCGGTGCGGATCGTATCGCCGCCAACGGTGATGTCGCGAACAAGATCGGCACGTACGCCGCCGCGCTGGCGGCGCAGCACCACGGGCTCCCCTTTTACGTCGCCGCGCCGACGTCGACGCTCGACCCCCTGCTGCCGCATGGGGATGCCATTCCCATCGAGCGTCGTGCTCGCGACGAGCTCGCCTATCTCGGGGAGGCGCGCCTGACGCCGCCGGACGCGGACATCGACAACCCCGCGTTCGATGTGACGCCAGCGGAGATGGTGACGGCAATTGTCACGGATGCGGGCGTCTTTCGGCGGCCCTTCGATTTCAAAGGTGGTCGAGGTCATCGAGGTCATCGAGGTGATCAAGGTGAAGGCACTTCGATTACCTCGACGACCTCGACGACCTCGATAACCTAGCGCCTGATGTCGTCCATCCTCGCCATCGACCAGGGCACCACCGGCTCGACCTGCCTCGTCGTCTCCGAGGATGGGCGTATCATGGGTCGCGGCTACCGGGAGATCCCGCAGCATTACCCGCAGCCGGGATGGGTGGAACATGACCCGCGCGATCTGCTCGATCGCACCATCGAGGCCGCTCGTGAGGCGATCGCGCAGGCGCGCACGACACCGGACGCCATCGGGATCACGAATCAGCGCGAAACCATCGTGCTCTGGGAGCGAAAGACCGGCGAGCCGGTCGGTCGCGCGATCGTCTGGCAGGACCGCCGCACCGCGGAACGCTGCCTCGAGCTCGCACCAGAAGCCGATCGGATCGCGCGGCTCACCGGACTCGTCACCGATCCCTATTTCTCCGGAACCAAGCTCGAGTGGATGCTGCGCGATGAGTCGGTGCGTCGTCGCGCCATGCGTGGCGAGCTTGCTGCGGGGACGGTCGACAGCTGGCTGATCTGGTCGCTCACGCGCGGCGCGGTGCATGCAACGGACCCGACCAACGCGTCGCGCACGATGCTCTATGACATCAATACCCGCGGCTGGAGCGATGAGCTCTGCGAGCTCCTGCACGTTCCAAGGGCGCTGCTTCCGGGAGTCCGATCCTCCAGCGGAGAGTTCGGCATCGCGGACGCCGCCTTTCTCGGCAAGCCGATTCCGATCATGGGTGTCGCCGGCGATCAGCAGGCCGCGCTCTTCGGACAGGGATGTCACTCTCCGGGAACGAGCAAGAACACCTATGGAACGGGCGCATTTCTCCTGCTCAACACAGGCGCACAGCGCGCCGAGGGCGGTGGCGGCCTGCTCACGACGATTGCGTGCGATGCGATGGGACGGCCCGCATACGCGCTCGAGGCAGCCATTTTCATTGCCGGCGCCGCGATCCAATGGCTGCGGGACGGCCTGGGTCTTCTGACCACGGCGGCCGAGAGTGAGGACCTTGCGCGCGGGATCTCGTCCACGGATGGCGTGTACTTCGTTCCGGCGCTGGTGGGGATGGGAGCGCCCCACTGGGAGCCGCGCGCGCGTGGAACGATTGTCGGTCTGACGCGTGGATCCACCAGCGCACATCTCGTTCGCGCAGCGCTCGAGGCCATGGCCTACTCCACTGCCGAAGTCCTCGAGGTCATGCGTGCACGCGCCGGACGTGGAGCCGGAGGATTCGCGGCTGGGCAGGATGCCCCGCTTCGTGTCGATGGCGGCGCGACCGAGAACGATTGGCTCATGCAATTTCAGTCAGACGTGTTGGGGGTACCGGTGGAGCGTCCTGCGCAGATCGAAACGACGGCACTTGGCGCCGCCGGACTCGCCGGACTCGCCGCCGGGATCTGGCCGAACGTGGACGCGTTCCAGGCGACCAGGCAGTTCACGCGATTCGAGCCGGGCGCTGGGCGCGAGGCCGCACGCGCGGGAGCCGCGGGCTGGGCGCGCGCGGTTCGCGCGGCGCTCTCCTGGGCGCGCGACGGATCATGACCGCCCGCACGCTACCGACGCTGCTCGACGCGCATCGACAGTCGTTAGGAGCCTGTCGGCGTTGCGCGCACAGCGATGATCGCGTGCTCCCGATCATTTCGGAGGCGCGGCGGCCGCGTGTGATGCTCGTTGGGCAGGCCCCCGGAAAAAGCGAGATCGAGGATCGGCGCGCGTTCGCCGGTCGGGCAGGGCGAACGCTCTTCCGGTGGCTGGAGCGCGCGGGCCTCGATGAGCCTTCGTTTCGGCGCGACGTCTACATCGCGGCGATCACGAGGTGCTATCCCGGTCCCAGCCCGTCAGGCCGAGGGGACCGCGTTCCGTCGCCCGAGGAGCAAGCCCACTGCGCGCCCTGGCTCGAGGCGGAGCTCGACCTCATCCGCCCGGCGCTGATCATTCCAGTAGGCCGGCTCGCCATCGATCGGTTTCTCGAAAACGAGCCACTGGACCGGGTGGTAGGGCGCGTGCACACGGCGCGCGTGCGGGGACGCCAGGTCGAGCTGATTCCGCTGCCGCACCCCTCAGGCGCGAGCAGCTGGGTCAACCTGCCCGCGAACCGCGCGCTCCTCGACCGTTCGCTGGAGCACCTTCGCGTCGCGTTTTCCAGGCTCGGCGTCGGCCGAGCAGGCGCCGCGACCCGGCAAACCGCCTAACGATACGGCTGGAGGCGCACTATGGGAGTGGTGCTTGCGTTCGCCCTGTCATTGCATGCCCCGCCGCGGTGGAGCGTCGCCCCGGACAAGGTGAAGCATTTCTTCCTCTCGGCGTTCATTCAGAGCGCCTCGTACTCGGCGCTGCGCCTCAGCGGTGTCGAGCATGATGGGGCCCTCGTGACCGCCGGCGCCGCCACCGTGGCGGTCGGGGTCGCCAAAGAGGTCCATGACGCGCGCTCGGGGGGCCGATTCGACGGTCGTGATCTCGTTTGGGATCTGCTCGGAGCGGCGGCGGCCGCGGCGGTGCTCGAGCAGTCTCACCGCTGAGACGATGCGCATTGCTCTACACGCCCGTTTGAGTCACCCCTATATTCCTCCCGTGATGCTGAGACCGCCTTTCCTCTGCGGAGCCCGCGCGTGAGCGACGACCAGAAGACCCAGCAATCGGTGGACGACCGCCGCTCGCAGCTCGGGTTGCGTGCGCTCATCAATGAAATGCTGCAACAGGTTCGCGAGCTGAACCGCCACGCAGCGTCGTGGGATCCCGACGAACGCGCGAAGGCCGAACAGCAGCTCGAGAATGATCATGGCCCGCGTGCGGGACGAAGCGTCTCGGGGACACAAGCCGCAGTAATCGCGCGAGCGCTCGCGGGCGCGAACCCGTGACCCTCGTTGGCGAGCTGGCGCTCTGGGTCGCACTCCTCATGGCGGCCTGGGGCGCCATCGTCTCATTCGCCGGTGGAAGTGCGGGACGCCCCGAGCTCGTCGCCAGTGGAGAACGGGCACTCTATGCGACCTTCGCGTGCCTCGTGATGGCGACCGCGGGACTTCTCGTCGCGCTCGTCACGTCCGACTTTTCCTTTCAGTACGTCGCCGCGGTGACGAGCGCGAATCTGCCCATCGGCTACAAGGTCACGGCACTGTGGGCGGGTCAGGCCGGTGCGCTCCTGTCCTGGTCGCTCATCGTGTCGATGTACGCCGTCATCGCTGCTGTCGCGAGCCACGCGCGGCATCGCGAGGTCACGCCCTACGTTGCGGGGACGCTATCGATTGTTCTGCTGTTCCTGCTTCTGGCCGTGTGCTTCGAGGCGAATCCGTACGAGCGAGTGGTCCCCATTCCAGTCGAAGGGCGCGGCATGAATCCGGAACTCCAGCATCCGGCGATGGCGCTCCACCCACCTACTCTCACCCTCGGTCTCGCCGCGACGACAATTCCCTTTGCGTTCGCGATCGCGGCTCTCCTCGCGCGACAGATCGATGAGAGCTGGATATTGGCGGTGCGGCGCTGGGGCGCGGTATCGTGGTTTTTCATGACGATCGGGATCATCTCCGGCATGTGGTGGGCGTACGTCGGACCCCGCCGATCCTGGGATTGGCCCCTGACCGGGTTGTCGCTTGCGACGTGGCTCGTCGCGACGGCGTTCCTCTCCCGCGCGACGCGTCAGGCGAAGCGCGGCACCACGCGCGCGGGCCGTTACGCTTTGTACGCAGGCGTCGCTCTCTCGCTCATCGCGAGCGTCGGATTCGCGTTCACCAAAGAGCGCAACGCCTCCCTCGGTCCGGGCGAGGCCGTCTCGCTCGTCGATCCCTATCGGCGCGAGTGGACGTTCACGAGTCAGGGCGTATCCGACTTTCCGGAGCTCAACCGCGCCGTCGAAGCTGTGCCGCTCCGAGTCACGCGCAATGGCACTCCGGTAGGGCTCATCGTGACCGAACGGCGTCAGTACGTTGACAGCCGCGGCATCCCGACGTTCGCGCCTTTCATCGACGCCGGGATCGACCATTCACCACTGCAGGACATCTACGTGATGCTCACCAGCATCACCGCTGATCGACTAAGCCTGCGCATCGCGTTCCATCCGCTCATGGTGTGGGCGTGGATTGGAGGTATCGCGATCGCGATTGGAGGCACGACGGTCATGTGGCCGGCACCGTCGATCCTTGGGAGCCGTCCGTAGTGGCGGCGCTCATCGTGGGCACGGTGCTGGCGCTCGCGGCGCTCACGTACGTGTTGTGGCCGCTCATCACCGCCGGGGAAGGGCGGGCTACGCCCTCGTCGCGCACGCGGGATCGATCGGTGAGTCACGACGTCGCGCCCAATCCGCGCGTCGCCGCACCACACGAGACCATGGCCGATGATGTTGTAGAGGCGGAGATCCGCCGGGCGCGCACACAGCTGCGAGTGTGCCCGGTGTGCGGTCCGCGGCCGGAGCCCGCCGCGCGCTACTGCTCGCGCTGTGGGAGACCGCTGGCGTGAGCCATCGGGCGCGTCCCTGACGTGCGCCCAGGTTGCTGCTCCAGAACCGCCTTGAGTCGTGCCGCGAGCTCCCGCTGCTGCTCCCGGAGCGGCTCGATCATCTCGCGCCGGCGCTTCAGGGTGAGGTATCGCGCCGCTTCCACGCCCGCCTCTCGCCATTGCTCGTGCAGCCCGAGAGTGAACAGGCCAAGGGCGGGAAGCGCGGCGAGCGTCAGAAGGCCAGCGAGCGGTCCCGCCGCCGCCCCGACCACCAGTGACGCCGTAACGATCCAGAGCGGAAAGACGATCGCCCCGGCGAGCAGCTTGTGCGTGGCGCGCACATCATCGCGCGGGCGTGCACGCTTCTCTACAATGCCCGTTAGGCGATAGGGCACGAAGAACACGAGGGTTCCCACCGCCAGGACCACCAGGGGGATGACACCACCGAGCGGGAGGCGACGGAGCAGCCACCAGAACGCGCCTGGGCGCTTGGGGTCATCGACCAGGTCCTGCGGACGAAGGCCGAGGCGTTGAAGCATTCGCCCATGTCCTGAGAATGTCTCTGGCGAGGGGGACGGATCCGTCTCCGGCCTGTCGAAGGTGCGTCAGCGTTTCCGTCGTGGTGCGAAGACGCGAAACCCAGTCGGCGGCATCGGTCGCCTTGCCGAACTGTGCGGCATAGATCGCCTCGGCCAATTCCACGAGGGCCGCGTCTTCCCAGCGCTCGAGATTCACCGTCACGTCGCGGAGCGCCTTGTCGATGCGCTGCGTCAGCTCGCGAACCGCCTCACCCTCACTCCCGGCATCCGGGGAGAGATCGTCCCAGGCGACCGGCCGGCCAACCGTCACGAGCGCTTCCGATCGGAAGATGTTCTTGCTTCGGAAGACGGAGCCAATGGGGACGATGGGCACGCGACGACCGTGCGAGGCGAGCGTTCCGAGCGCGATGCGCGCGGCGCCGGTCTTGAGCGGGGCCAGTGACGGATCGCTGTGGCTCAACCCTTCTGGAAAGATTCCGACGGCCGCCCCAGCTGCCAGGGCCTCGTGTACGGCGCGGAACATCTCCTCGTTACGTCCAACCTGCGAGGGATCGTCGGACTTGCGGTACACGGGAATCGATCCCGCGCCGCGAACGAGGAAGCCAACCAGTGGATCCTTGAAGAGTGGCGCCTTCGCCAGGAATCGCACCGGGCGACGCGCGGCCAGCGCGACCATTGCCGGGTCCAGCAGCGAATTGGGGTGATTCGCCACGAGCAGCACCGGGCCATTTTGCGGCACGGTGCCGCCGGCGCGCTGCAACCGGTAGTACACGCGCAGCGCAGCGTTCGCGACGTACGAGAGAAAGGGCGCCAGCCACATGTCAGAGCTCGACCGCGTGAAGTCGGCGAATCGCAATGGTGACGGACACGACGAGCGTCGCAATGCACAGCGCCGCGGCCAGTCCGAAGCCGACAATCATCTCCAGCGGGTCCGCCGAGCCTCCGAACGCCCGCGCGCTCACGTACCCATACACCGGTCGTGCTTCCAGCACCACCACCGCACCGATGAGCGCGACGGCTCCCATCATGTAGACCAGGCCGCCGAACGATGTGGGAATCTGCGCCGCATTCTCCGTCTCGAACTGCGGGAACAGCGTTCCGAGCGCCAGGGCGAGGCCGGCGAGCGCAAAGGTCATCAGCGTGATGGTGAACAGCGACACGTACATCATGAAAGGCGTCACTTGCAGCAGCACGTTCGTGATGAAGACGATGCCCAGGGCGAGGAGCAGCAGGGGCAGCGTCCCGATCCAGAACTTCGCCCAGAGGAGCTCGCGCATCCGCAGTGGACTCGACTTGAGGAGCCACATCGTGCGGCCTTCCAGGCTTACGCCAGGGAAGATGAAGCGCGCCGCAATCGAAGCGAGCACGAATCCGGCGAGCACGAGATTCAGGAAGGGAATCACGTTGACGAGAAAGAACGTCACCCCCTCGCCCCGCAAGGGGAGAAACTTGATGTTGAACACGTACACGATGACGAGGACGCCGAGGAGGATCAGCTGCGACCACTGCGTCGTGTCGCGGAAAAACACGCGGGTCTCCTTCATCAGCAGCTCACGTCGCACTGTGCCGAATGGAGCGAGCATCGCCGCCCCAATGCGCTTGAGGCGTGTTCCTCGCACCCATCGCTCGCTGCTCTCCTGCGCCTTGGTGAAGCCCTTCGCATACAGCGAGCGATGCAGCAAGGCCCCGAACACCACGAATGCCGCCGCCGTCGACCACAGCAGGTAGTAGGGCAGCACATCGGGAATTCCCATCAGCGATGACATGACCGCGCGCTGCACCCACTCGCTCGGGAGGAGCGGGGAGGTCGGCGTCTTGAGGACGGCGATGAAATCGACGAGTGAGCGAAACCCCTCCGGCCGCGCCAGCTGCTCGGGGCGGACCATGCGGAACAGCAGAACGAGCCCGCCGGCCGCGAGGACGGCGATCACGCTCAGAATGTCGCGCGTACGCCGGGCGGGGAAGACGCGCACCAGCAGAAGCGTGATCGCGCTCCCGACTACGGCGGGAATCAGCAGGAAGGGAATGAAGGTGGCCAGCGCGACGAGAGGGAACCAGAATGCCGCCATCGTAGGCCACTCCGTACGCCACGAAGATCGGCACCGCCATCAACACGACCATCCAGCTCGAATGCACCGCCGTTTCGAGCAGCTTCGCGCCATACAGCCGCAGCCAGTCTACCGGAGCCGATACGAGCAGATCGAGATCCCGCGCCACGAAAAAGCTCGACAGCGCGGTGATGATGTTGGATAGCAGGAGAATCGAGAAAAAGCTGACGAAGATGATTCCGAGGAGCTTTCCCGCGAGCAGAGGTCCGATGTCCGGCACGCGACGGAAGTAGAGCAGCAGTCGGAAAACGACGACCAGCACGAAGGCCCAGAAGAGCGCGCCGGTTATGCCGAGAAGGGCGATGCGCGCCCCGCGCCCACGCTCCTTGCCGCGCGCGCGCACGCGCGCGGTCAGCCATTTCGGGCGAAGGAGGTGCAGCAGTGGAACGCGCGGGAGTGCCGTGACCAGCGCGAGTGGGTCGCGCGAGGAATCGTCATCGCTCGCTGCATTCTGGAGGCGAGCTGCCTCAGGCATTGAGCACCTCGACGACCGCCCGCGCCGCGTTGTCGCCGGTGAGACGCAGGAAGATGTCCTCCAGGCCTTCCTCTCCGGCCGCCGCGTGCGCACGCAGCTCGGCCATCGTTCCGGATGCCCGAATCTTTCCGCCTTGAATGATCGCGACGCGGTCGCACAAGCTCTGCGCCACCTCGAGGGTGTGCGTCGACATCATGATCGTGTGGCCCCGCCGGGTGTACTCGCGAAAGAGATCCTTCAGCACTTTTGCCGCCTTCGGATCGAGGCCGACCATTGGCTCATCGACGACGATGACCTCGGGGCGGTGCAAGAAGGCGCTCGAGATGATGAGCTTCTGCCGCATCCCATGGCTGTAGCTCTCGACCAGCTCGTCTTTCCAGTTCAGCAGATCGAACAGCGCTAGCAGCTCCGTCATGCGCCGCTCGACCGGCTCCCCGCTCTGATCGTAGAGGCCGGCCACGAATCGCAGAAATTCGGCGCCGGTAAGCTTCTCGTAGATGAAAGGGCGATCGGGAATGAACCCCAGCTTCGCCTTGGCGGCGATCGGATCGGCAGCGATGTCGATCCCCGCGATTCGGACAGTGCCACCGGAAGGCTGGAGGATGCCGGCGATCATGCGGAGCGTCGTCGTCTTGCCGGCGCCGTTAGGCCCCAGAAAGCCGAACAGCTCTCCCTTTGGCACAGTGAGGTCGATGGCGTCCACAGCGGTGAATCCGCCGTAGCGCTTGGTCAGCGCCTTGAGCTCGATCATGGTGTCAGTCGGTGGAGACGACGTCGATGCGCAGTCGGCCGATGAGGCGGAGCAGCTCCGCTTGCTTCGAGAATCCACCGATGACAAAACGCAGGTGCGCCGCGTCGGCGGGGAACTGCCCGAAGGTCGGGTCGACCGCGACCCAGTCCCCCAGAAAGACTTCCGGCCAGGCGTGGTAGTAAAACTTGCCTCCCACGTAGGCGAGACCCGCGGCGGCACGGGCCGGAAGGCCGATGGCGCGCGCCAGCGCGACGTACAGCTGCGTGTGCTCGTTACAATCGCCCGCTCTGGCGCGAAGCACCTGCGTCGCGCTCGGAATCGAGAAGCTGATTCGCTTTTCAAGAGAATCGTGAACCCATCGCGCGAGTCGCTCCGCCGCCACCCGCGGATTGCGCGTGTCGCCGCGGATTCGCTCGGCAAGCGCCACGATCACGGAATCTTCCGACTGCAGAAGCCGCTCGGGGCGAAGCGCCTCGTCGAGCCGGCCGCCACGCGCCATGGGCAGTGGGTACGCCGGCAACAGGCTCGTCGCCTTCTCTCGCTGAATGCTCAGCGTGTCACCGCTCAGCGTCTGTCTGCCGCCCGTCAGGGCCCACCCTTCGAGTGAGGCGCCCTCGAGCCGCACCGCGAGCTGCGAGAGCGTGCGGTGATTCCGAATTGGCGCCGACGAAGCGATTGCCGTCGCCTCCTGAATATCCCGATCGGCCGAGGCTTCCACCGCGCGCGCGTTCCAGTTTTGCCAGTTCTCGAACGCCACCTCGTAGGCCTCGCGCTCGAGATACAGGTTGCCGGGATGCATCGCCTCGACCATGCGGCCGTTCGCATCCACCCACCCGGAGATCACCCCGCCTTCCTGCTCGACCAGCCAGGCGCGGATGGTGTCGCTGCGCGCGGGCATCCACCGTTTGCGGTCCCAGTCGAACGTTGCGCTGTCGTTCACGACGAACAGCGACTCGGCCCGCACGGCGACGGTGACTTCGCCCGGTGCCATCGACAACGGGTCGAACACCGAGAACGTGCGCCTCGCGCCTAACGCCGGCCGCTCCATCAGCGCAAAGGTCATGGGCACCAGCGTCGGCAGCAGCAGCGGCTTGGTGAGCGGGATGCGGCGGACCTCCGCCGGCTCATCGCCCATGCGAATCGAGAGCGTCAGCAGACTGTCGCCGCTCACTTCTCCGCTCGCCCGCAGGGGGCCGATTTCGGGACTGAGCTCGAGCAAGAACGACCGAAGCTCCAGCGCGCGGGTCAGCCGTGACGAGAGGCGCGCTGAGCCGCGATGCGTGCGACGCCCGGCCTCGACATCGAAGAGCAGCTGATCGCTCATCGTGATCTCGGTCGCCGTCGTATCGATGCGAGAGGACGCGAAGCCGATCTGCGTCCCCGCCTGCATCACGCGATAGTACGCCGTGCCCGGGTCGACGCGGGCGCCAGCGTCGCGCATGCGGTCGGTCTCCGTGCGAAAGAGCTCGCGACGGACCAGGACCGCGAGGCCGGCCAGCCAGGCGATGAGGATCACCGCCGCCACACTTCCGCGACGGATCACCTGGCGAGCTCACGGTGTGACGACACGATCGACATTGCGAATCCGCTCCACGCTCGATGGAGCGGACCCGGCGGCGCTCTCAGCTCAATGCGAGCGAGGTCTCGTCGTCGATCCACTCCAGGTACTTGTGTAACCCGGCCGATACCGGAAGTGCCAACAGCTCCGGCACCTTGTACGGGTGCAGCTCCCCGAACGCCATTTCGAGGGCTTCGACGCGCGACGGCCTCGTCTTGAGCAGGACGATTACCTCCCGCTCATCGGCAACCTTGCCTTCCCAGCGATAGAGCGACCGCACCCCTGGGAGGATGTTGCCGCATGCGATCAGCCGGCGGTCGAGGAGCGCGCGAATAAGGGCCACCGCCTCATCGGCCGAGGCGACGGTGGTGAGGACGACGATGGCGTTGGGGGGCATGGCGAGAGGCGCTCGAGGGCGCTAAGGGCGCTAAGGGCGCTGGAATTTCGCCATCAAGATGCGCGCGCATGTCGAAGCTCTCAATGGCCCAGCCGTTCAAGCGCCCTTAGCGCCCTTAGCGCCCTTAGCGCTCCTAGCGCCTCGACTCTTGAATCCCGCCCGCCCGCCTGTGACCTTTCACCGGCTATGGCCGAAGAAGCACTCATCGTTCGGGGTGCCCGCGAGCACAACCTCCAGAACGTCGACGTCACGATCCCGCGCGATCGCCTGACCGTCATCACGGGCCTGTCCGGCTCGGGCAAGTCCTCGCTCGCTTTCGATACCATCTACGCCGAAGGACAGCGCCGGTACGTCGAGTCGCTGTCCGCCTACGCACGCCAGTTCCTCGGCCTCATGGAAAAGCCGGACGTCGACGCCATCGAAGGGCTGTCGCCGGCGATCTCCATTGAGCAGAAGACGGCGGGTCACAACCCACGCTCGACCGTTGGAACCGTCACCGAGATCTACGACTACCTCCGCCTGCTCTACGCGCGCGCCGGAACTCCGCACTGTCCGCAGTGCGGGCGTCCCGTCCAGCGGCAGAGCGCGGTCCAGATCGCCCAAAGCATCCTGGCGTGGCCGGAAGGCACCCGCGTCGAGGTCCTGGCGCCGCTCGTGCGCGGCCGCAAAGGTGAGTTCCGCGATCTGTTCGAGATGGTGCGGAAGCAGGGCTTCATCCGCGCGATCGTCAATGGCGCGACGGTGGAGCTTGCAAATCCGCCGAAGCTCAATCGTCGCCAGAACCACTCGATCTCGGTCGTCGTCGATCGCCTCGTCGTGCGACCCGAGGACCGCGGCCGCCTCACGGACTCCATCGAAACCGCCCTGAAGCTGGCCAATGGGCTGATCGAGGTCATCGCCCACGTCACGGATGCGTCGGATCTCGTTCCTCGCTCCTCCCTGTTCTCCGAACGCTACGGATGCCCGACCTGCGGCATCTCGCTGCCTGAGCTCGAGCCGCGGCAGTTCTCGTTCAACTCGCCGTACGGAGCGTGCACTCCTTGCGGAGGACTGGGCACGCGCCGAGAGGTGAGCGAGCAGCTCATCCTCGGCGATCCAAGTATCTCCATTCTCGAGGGCGTCATTCTGCCGTGGGGCGAGCCAAGCGGTCACCTCCGCAAGGGCATTCTCCCCGCGTTGGCGAAACAGTTCGACTTCGAGCTCAACGCGCCCTGGGGCAAGCTTCCGCAGCGCGTTCGCGAGATGATCCTCTACGGCGCGAGTGGGCGACAGTCGACGATTCGCTACGAGTCGCCGAGCTTCCGTGGAGAGTACAGCACCGCCTGGGAGGGAGTGCTCACCAACGTCCAGCGCCGGTACGAGGAGACGACGTCCGACTCGGTGCGGGAGGAGCTCGAGGAGTACATGGTCGAAGCGCCATGCACCCACTGTCAGGGACGACGTCTCAAACGAGAGTCCCTGGCCGTGACCATCGCCGGACGCAACATCGGCGAGGTGACCGAGCTTCCCGTTACCGAGACGCTCGAATTCTTCGAGTCGGTCCCGCTGCGCGCTCCGGGTCGCAACGGTCTCGATCCCGATATCGCGGGCCCCATCCTTAAAGAGGTTCGCGAGCGGCTTCGCTTTCTCGTCGACGTTGGCTTGGACTACCTCACCCTGAGCCGGTCGGCGGAGTCACTGTCCGGTGGCGAGGCGCAGCGCATTCGTCTCGCGACGCAGATCGGCTCGCGACTGGTTGGCGTACTGTACATCCTCGACGAGCCATCGATCGGGTTGCATCAGCGGGACAACGCCCGTCTCCTCGCGACGCTCAAACAGCTGCGGGACCTCGGGAACACGGTCATCGTCGTCGAGCACGACGAGGAGACGATGCGCGAGGCCGACTATCTCATCGATCTCGGTCCGGGAGCGGGTCGACATGGTGGTCGCGTGGTGGCCGCGGGGACGGTCGCCGAAGTCGAGGCGCATACCGAGTCCATCACCGCGCGCTATTTGACCGGAGAGATGCAGATCGCCGTTCCGGAGCAGCGGCGGTCGCCGCGCCCGCGACAGTCCATCCGCATCGAGGGCGCAACGGCGCACAATCTTCAGAACCTCGATGTCGACATCCCCCTCGGGCTTTTCGTCGCCGTCACCGGCGTTTCCGGATCCGGCAAATCGACGCTCATCGAGGACATTCTGCATCGCGCGCTCGCACGGCACTTTTATCGGGCACGCGTGATTCCGGGAGCGCATCGCCGCATCAGCGGACTCGAGCACATCGACAAGGTCATCGACATTGACCAAAGCCCGATCGGTCGGACGCCGCGCTCGAATCCGGCGACCTACACCGGGCTCTTCACGCCCATTCGCGAGCTGTTCGCCGAGCTGCCGGAAGCGAAGATTCGCGGATACGGGCCCGGCCGTTTCTCGTTCAACGTGAAGGGCGGCCGGTGCGAAGCCTGTCAGGGCGACGGCCTGGTGAAGATCGAGATGCACTTCCTCCCCGACGTGTACGTGCCATGCGAGGTGTGCAAAGGCAAACGGTACAACCGGGAGACGCTCGAGGTACGCTTCCGCGGAAAGAGCATCTCCGATGTGCTCGAGATGACGGTCGAGGACGCGCTCGAGTTTTTCGAGAACCAGCCGCGCATTCGACAGAAGCTGGAAACGCTGGTCGATGTCGGCCTCGGCTACATCCACCTTGGCCAGAGCGCGACGACACTGTCCGGCGGCGAAGCCCAGCGGGTGAAGCTCGCGTCCGAGCTTTCGAAGCGCGACACGGGACGCACGCTTTACATTCTGGATGAGCCGACGACCGGTCTGCACTTCGAGGACGTGCGGCTCTTGCTGCAGGTCCTGCATCGCCTCGTGGACAAGGGCAACACCGTTCTCGTGATCGAGCATAATCTCGACGTCATCAAGACCGCGGACTGGGTGATCGATCTTGGCCCCGAGGGCGGAACGCGTGGCGGAACCGTCGTCGCGGCCGGCTCGCCCGAGGATGTGGCGGACGTCGAGGCCTCGCATACGGGTCGATATCTGAAGCCGGTCGTGGGACAGCGCTCGCGCGCGCGCGGGCAGCGTTTGCGCGACGCGCGCACCCCCGCCGCCTAGCGCGACGGTCGCGCCATGGTCTCGCTCCTCGACATCATTGGCCCGGTCATGGTGGGGCCGTCCTCCTCGCACACGGCGGGGGCGTGCCGCATTGGGCTGCTGGCCCGGTCACTCGTTGGTGGAACGCCGCAGCGCGCGAAGCTCGAGCTCCATGGATCGTTCGCGCGGACCGGCGAGGGGCACGGCACCGACAAGGCGCTCGTCGGCGGCCTGCTTGGCTTCCGGCCTGACGACGAGCGACTGCGCGAGGCGCTCGACATCGCCGAGCGCGAAGGTCTCGCCTATCGCGTGGAGAAGACGACGATCGCGGAGGACGCGCACCCCAACACCGTGCGCCTAACGGTGGAGCGCGATGGCGCCGTCGTCGAGGTCGTCGGAGAATCCCTCGGCGCCGGCCGCGTGCGGCTTACACGCATCGACGGCTTTCCGGTGGAGGTGACCGGGGCGCTGTGGACGATCGTGCTGGTCGCCCGCGATCAGCCCGGATCCATCGCGCGCATCTGCGGCATCCTCGCCGATGAAGGCGTCAACCTCGCCACGATGCGCGTGACCCGAAAGGAGCGCGGCGGCGACGCGTTCATGGTCCTCGAGCTCGACGATCCGCCGAGCGCTCGAGCACTCGCGCAGATCGGCAAGCTCGAATGGGTGCGCATGACGCGCGCGCTGGACAAGGTCGCCGGGTAAGCGTGTTTTCTTCGCTCCACACGGCCATCGCCGCCGCCGAAGCCCAGAGCGTTTCGCTCGCGCGTGTTGCCCTGGAGGCGGAATCGCGCGATCAGGGACGGTCCATCGACGACATTCGCTCGGCCCTTCGTCGGGCGCTCGACATCATGCGGGGGGCGGTCGAGCGCGGGATGCGCGGAGATCTCCGGTCTGCCTCCGGACTCGTCGGTGGTGATGCCGCAAAGTTGCGCGACGGCCCGCCGGGTCCGCTGGCCGGGACACTCTTTCGGGATGTCCTCGCGCGCGCGCTGGCCGTGCAGGAGGTCAACGCCGCGATGGGAGTCATCGTCGCCGCGCCGACAGCGGGCGGAGCGGGGGTGCTGCCGGCCGTGCTCACGGGACTTGCCGCGGCAGGCCGCGTGGACGATGAGCAGCTCGTCGACGCCCTCGCGACCGCGGGGCTCATTGGGGCGGTGATCGCCGAGCGAGCGTCACTATCGGGTGCGGAAGGCGGTTGCCAGGCCGAGACGGGAGCCGCTGCAGCAATGGCAGCCGGTGCGGCAACCGAAATGTGCGGCGGCACGCCCACGCAGGCCGGACACGCCATCGCTCTCGCTATGCAGGGCACGCTAGGGCTCGTCTGCGATCCACTCGGCGGCCTGGTCGAGATTCCCTGCGTCTTTCGAAACGCGACCGGCGCGGCGATCGCGATGGCGGCCGTCGAGATGGCGATCGCCGGCATCGAATTCCGCATTCCCGTCGACGAGGTCATCGACACGATGGGAGAGATTGGGCGGAGCATGGATGTCCGTTACCGAGAGACCGCCGGCGGCGGGCTCGCTGCCACCCCCACTGGTCGGCGGTTGACGCGGGAGCGTCTGGTCCAGCTGAAGAAGACTTAGCGAATCCCTCGACCGGTCTAGCCTTCAGGACTATCTTCCCGCCAACCTGCGCGAGGATCGCGGAAACAGCAGGACCGCGTCGTCCGTAGTGAAGTCAGCGCGTCCCCGCGACGATGCCGCCCGCACACCCCAGGTGCTTCATGGTCACCCGAGAAGATATCGAAAGCTTTCTGGACCGTCTCGCCAGTGAAGGCGCGAGCTACACCGAAGTCGAGCCAGGGCTCTGGATCGTGAAGCCCGGTGGCATGCTCGACGCCGATGTCGTGGTCAATTACTCGCCGCCGGTGGTGTTGCTGCGGGTGAAGGTGATGGATCTGCCAAAGGACGAGCGCCAAGCCGCTGGTCTTTCGCGACGCCTGTTGGAGCTCAACGCGTCCGATCTCGTGCACGGCTCGTACGGCATTCAATCCGACGACGCGATCGTGCTGACCGAGGCGCTCGAGCTGGCGCACCTCGACTACGAGGAGTTTCTCGCCAGCTACGAAGGCATCACGTTGGCGCTCGCGTCGCATCTTCGCGAGCTGGCGCCCTACCGCGAGGCACGCTGAGCATGGGCCTCATCGATCGTCTCTCGTCGCTGATCCGGTCCAATATCAACGATCTCATCTCCTCGGCGGAAAACCCCGAGAAGATGCTGAATCAGATCATCATCGACATGCGGGGTCAGCTCGCGAAGGCGAAGCAGCAGGTCGCCGGCGCGATCGCCGATGAGAAACGACTGCGTGACCAGGCCGACGGTGAGTTCAGGAACGCGCAGGACTGGGAGCGTCGCGCGATGCTCGCCGTGCAGGAAGGGCGCGACGACCTCGCGAAGCAGGCGCTCATGCGCTACAACGAGCACTTCACGTACGCGCAGCAGCTCGAGACCACGTGGGAGACGCACCGCGCCGAAACGGAGAAGCTGAAAAACTCGCTCCGCGATCTGAACGACAAGATCGAAGAGGCCAAGCGCAAGAAGAATCTGCTGATCGCGCGGCAGAAGCGGGCGCAGGCGCAGCAGCGCATTCAGGAGACGATGTCCTCGATGAGCGAGACGTCCGCCTTCGAGGCATTCTCCCGGATGGAAGAGCGCATTGAGCAGAACGAACGGCGCTTGGTGGCGAGCGCGGAAATCGAGGAAGAATTCACCGGCGACAAGCTGCAGAACGAATTCAAGCGTCTCGAGAAGGGAAGCGCGACCGCGAACGTCGATGCTCGACTCCTCGAGCTCAAGCAAAAGATGGGGATACTCCCCGGCGGCGCCGCCCCGCAGTCGCGTCAGCTTGGAAAGGGCGCGGCGGACGCCGGCAGCGCGCGGCATGAGGAAACAGTACACGCCGAAATCGACGACCTGCCGAGGAAGGAGAAGCCGGAGAAGTGAGCGCCCTGACGGTGGGGCGCTTTCGTTTCGCGCCCATTCTCACGGCAGTCGTCATCACGGTTCTGCTGATCATGCTGTTCGGCCACGCGGCCGAACTGTTCATCCTGCTGTTCATTGCGATCCTGATCTCGCTGTACCTCGGCGCCGTGGCCGACTGGCTTCGGGATCGCATCCGGGTGTCGCGCGGCGTCGCGCTCGCGATCGCCGTCGTCTCGACACTGGCTGGTATCGTCGCCCTGTTCTGGGTGCTCGTCCCGCCGGTGATCGACCAGACCCAGGCGCTCATCCGCGTCCTTCCGGAGTACATCCAGAACTGGGAGCGTGGACTGGAGCGGCTCGCGTCGCGCTTTCCCGCGCTTCAGGATGCCGTCGGCGAAGGAACGCTGCTGCGCGCCGTGTACGACCGCATTACGGGAGCGTTTGGCGATGTCGTGCCGAAGGTGTATGGGGTGCTTCACGGCGCGATCAACGTGTTCGCCGTGGCGATCATGTCGCTGTACCTCGCGCTTCACCCCGGGCTGTATCGCGAATGGATGATCGCGATGTTCCCGCCGGTCCATCGCGATCTCGTGCGCGACGTCCTGGGCGATCTTGCGAACACCCTCCGCTCCTGGATCGTCGGGCAGCTGTTGGCGATGACGATCCTCGGCGTGTTCACCGCAGCCGGGTTGTATTTCCTCGAGGTTCCGTACTGGCTGACGTTCGGCGTGTTCACCGGCGTCGTCGCCGTGGTACCGTTCTTCGGGTCGCTGGTGTCGACCGTGCTTCCCGCGCTCTTCGTCATCGCCGGCAACGGCATCTGGGGTCTCAGCGGCTTCACGCACGCCTTGTTCGTCGCGGCGCTGGGCGTCGTCATCCATGTGATCGAGGCGAACGTCGTCCTGCCGCGCATCATGCAAAAGCAAATCGATCTGCCGCCCGTGCTCACCATCATGGCGGTGTTGATCATGGGCAAGCTGCTCGGCCCAATCGGACTCGTCGTGGCGGTTCCCACCCTCGCGGTGATCATGGTGGTCGTGCGCCGCATTCTCATTAGCCGTATCTACGAGGGGCAGGGGTTCCGTCGCACGACTCGCGATAGCGTGCTGGTGATCCGTGTACCCGCGGCGAAGGGCGGGGTGCTCGTTCCGCCACCTCCGGGCGTGGACCCGTTGACGCTCGCGGAAGTGAGGCGAGAGCGGGTGGCATGAGGGCGTCGGGGGTCGAGATGTCCAGGGACAGGGAACCAAAGACCACTGCGGTGCCATCGCCGGGGACGCGCACCATCGCGCGACCGCGCGATCCCGCGGCCCCTGTCTTTCTGATCCTGGCCGAGGGTCAGTTCGGACCGCTGACGTCGAAAACCGCGAACTCCTGCATCCGGTACACACCGGAGCGCGTCGTAGGCGTGATCGATTCCCGTCGCGCCGGGAAAACCGCCAACGACATCCTTGGATTCGGTGGCGACATTCCGGTTCTCGCTGGCATCGAGGACGGGCTCTCGCTCGGACCGACAGCGCTGCTCATCGGCATCGCCCCACAGGGTGGTCGCTTGCCCGAAGAATGGCGCACGACGATCCGCCGTGCGATCGAGCACGGCATGGATGTCTGGAGCGGCTTGCACACCTTCGTCGGTGACGATGTGGAGCTCCGCGATCTCGCCGAGCAGCGCGGGGTGTCGATTCATGACCTGCGCCGTCCGCCCAAGGATCTTCCCGTCGCGGGCGGACGCGTTCGAACGGTCGACGCGACCGTCGTGCTGACGGTGGGCGCGGACTGCAACATTGGGAAGATGACGGCCGCCCTGCAGATGCGTGACGGGCTGACCGAGCGCGGAAACCGCGTCGCTTTCGCGGGGACCGGGCAGACCGGCATTCTGATCGATGGCGGCGGCATCGCCGTCGATGCGGTCATCGCCGATTTCATCGCCGGTGCGGCGGAGCGGCTCGTGCTCGAGGCGTCGAAGGACGCCGACATCGTACTCGTCGAAGGCCAGGGGTCGGTCATACACCCGGGATACTCGGGGGTGACGCTAGGCCTCATCCACGGCTCTCTCCCGCACGCGATGGTCATGTGCCATCAACCGTCACGTGCGCACGTGACCAACAATCCGTGGGTCAAGCTTCCGCCGCTGAGCGATCTCATCGAGCTTCACGAGGCACTCGTGAGGCATCTCCGGCCGGCCCCTGTCATCGCCGTATCGCTGAACACGTACGACCTCTCCGAGCGCAAGGCAAAGGCCGCCATCAAGGCCATTGAGCGCGAGACGGGGCTTCCGACAACGGACCCGGTTCGGTTCGACCCCGCGCCGGTGGTCGAGGCGATCGATCGATTCCACCGCAAGCGGAAGCGCGCGAGTTCGCGCCGCGCCGCGCGCCGGTGATGCGGAGGTTCGGCGCGCGCTGATCACATTGGGGCACCCTTCGTCCGCCCCATGTCACACGCACTCCGCCTGTTCGGCGTTCACAAACGATATCGGGTCGGCCTCGGCACCTGCCGAGCCACCGTTCAGGCGCTTCGTGGCGTCACGCTGCACGTGCGTCCGCACGAGGTCGTCATCATTACCGGGCGGCCTGGGTCAGGGAAGAGCACACTTCTCATGTGTGCGGCCGGTCTGCTTCGCCCCGACCGCGGCCGCGTCCAGTGGTTCGGCGAAACGACATCCCCTGCTGGCCGGCCGGCGGGAGTGATCTATCGCTCGGTGCCGTCGCACTACGGGTGCATGACGGTCGCCGAGTCGCTCACGCACGCGATGCTTCGGCGGGACATCACGCCCAAGGCGAGCGATCTCCGCATCGCTCTCGAGCGTGTTGCGATGGGTGCGAGCGCATCGGTGCGCCTTTCGCGGCTCAGCGCCGGTGAGCTGCGCCGCCTCGCGCTGGCCGAGCTGGTGCTTTCACCTCCGCGCATCGCGCTGCTCGATGACATTGCGGACGAGCCGGACCTGCAAGGCGGACGGGAAATTCCCGACACTATCGCCTGGCTCGCGACGCGAGGCGTGACCGTGGTCGCCTCCGCCGTGAGCGCACGCACGCTGGCCGCGGTCGCATTGCGCGTGTTGGCGCTCGAGGAGGGACGCCTGCGCGCGCTCTCGGCGCCGCTCCCGCGCGCCCTCGAGCTCACCGTCGATCACGCATCACGCGTCGCATCGCGGCTCGGCCGCACTCGGCCCGCCCGCTCCGCCGGCCCACGCACCGTGCGCGTCGCGCTTGGCGGCGCATCCGCCGAGGACGTGTTGGCCGAGTGCCGCCGCCTTGGCATTGCCGTCCATGGCTCGCGGATCGTAATGGTCGGAAGCCTGTCGCGCGCTCGCGTCGCGGAGGAGCGCGCGCCCATCCGTTGACCGTCCATCGGGCGCTCTCTAGCTTCCGCGAAATGTCGGAGTTCGCCCTCTACAACACGATGTCGCGGCGTGTCGAGCCGTTCGCCCCGGCGGACGGCAAGACCGTTCGGTTGTACACGTGCGGGCCCACCGTGTACAAGCCTGCGCACATTGGAAACTATCGAACGTTCCTCTTCGAGGACCTCCTTCGGCGGACGCTTCGGCTGAATGGGTGGGGTGTGGTGCAGGTCATGAACCTCACCGACGTCGACGACAAGATCATCACGAAGGCGCACGAAGACGGCCTCTCCATTCGCGAGATCACCGAGCCGATCACGGCGCTCTTTCATCGCGATCGCCGGTACATGCGCATCGAGGATGCGGAGGTGTACCCGAAGGCGACCGAGCACATTCCGGAGATGATCGACCTGATTGGTCGACTCATGAAACGCGGACTCGCCTACCGTGCCGAGGACGGGTCGATCTATTACGCGATCTCGAAGTTCGAGGGATACGGACGGCTCTCTCGCCTCGACACGCGCACCATCAAGCCGGGCGCGCGCGTCGCCGCCGATGATTACAACAAGGAGGACGTGCGCGATTTCGCGCTCTGGAAAGCGGCGAAGCCGGAGGACGAGCGCACTGGTGCCGCATGGGACGCACCATGGGGACGCGGCCGTCCCGGCTGGCATCTCGAGTGCTCGGCGATGGCGATGAAGTATCTCGGCCAGACCCTGGACCTTCACTGCGGCGGGGTCGATCTCATCTTCCCGCATCACGAGGATGAGATCGCCCAGTCCGAAGGGGCCACGGGCGTTCCGTTCGCTCGCCTCTGGTGTCACGGCGAGTTTCTTCTGGTCGAGGGCTCGAAGATGGCGAAGCGGGTGGGGAACGTCGTGACCGTCGAAACGTTGCGTGAGCAGCGCATCCCGGGGGTCGCGGCGCGCCACCTGATGTTCGGCGTCCATTATCGCCAACAGCTGAACCTCAAGGACGATGCGCTCGAGGGTTCGGTCCAGGCGGTGCGACGCATTGGGGAGTTTGCCGACCGGCTGGCGAAGGCCCGAGGCGGGACGCCGAAGCTCGCGCGGGCAGCGGAAGACGCCGAGCGGGAGGTGCGGGCGGCGCTCTTCGACGATCTCAACGCGCCGGAAGCGCTTGCCGCGCTCTTCACGTTCATTCGAAGCGCGAACGCCGAGCTCAACAAGAACGGTGCGGACCGCGACGGCCTGGACCGCGCGCGTGCCGCGTTCGCGACCATTGACGGTGTGCTCGACCTCACCCCGCGCGCGCAGGACGCAGACGGCGACGACAACGCCCGACTGGAGCGTGAGCAACTGGCGCAATGGGTGGAGGAGAGGCTCGCGGCGCGTCGGGAAGCCCGCGCGGCGCGCAACTTCGTGCTCGCCGATGCGATCCGCCACGAGATCGAGCAGCGAGGGATCGAAGTGAAGGATGGGCCCGGTGGAACCGAGTGGCGGGTGGTGCGCGGCGGCTAAGTCGCTGTCTGACCGTGTATTGACACGCTTTTCCGCCCTGGTTATCCTAAGAGTCTCGCAAAAAACTGCCGTGCGCTGACGTAGCTCAAATGGCAGAGCAGCCGCCTTGTAAGCGGCAGGTTGCGAGTTCGATTCTCGCCGTCAGCTCTGAGCGAGTCGCCAGGGTACTCGACGCGGGGCGGTCGGCGTGATCCGATCGGTGGGGTACCCAAGCGGTCAAAGGGAACAGACTGTAAATCTGTCGGCTCCGGCCTTCGAAGGTTCGAATCCTTCCCCCACCACTGTCGCACAGTGTCGCGGGAGTAGCTCAGCTGGTAGAGCGCAAGCCTTCCAAGCTTGATGTCGCGGGTTCGAGCCCCGTCTCCCGCTTGGGTGTCGTCGTTAGGTAGGATGGGATGCGGTGTCGATGCCGCGCGCAGGAAGAGATCGATGATCGATCGCGGAGGCCGCCGCGGGCACGGCGGCTTTCGGCGTGAACAAATGCCTCGGACAGTAGCGCCGCTCGCGTAGCTCAGTTGGTAGAGCACACCCTTGGTAAGGGTGAGGTCATTGGTTCAATCCCGATCGCGAGCTCTGGAAGGCGAATGCGGAATTCGGAATGCGGAAAAAAAGAATCCGCATTCCGCATTCCGCCTTCTGAAGAAGCACTCTCATTAGTTAGGAACAGACGACCATGGCCAAGGCAAAGTTCGAGCGGACGAAGCCGCACGTGAACGTGGGGACGATCGGGCACGTCGATCATGGGAAGACGACGTTGACGGCGGCGATCACGGCGATCCAGGCGAAGAAGGGGTTGGCGCAGTTCACGGCCTACGATCAGATCGACAAGGCGCCGGAGGAGCGGGAGCGCGGGATCACGATTGCGACGGCGCATGTCGAGTACGAGAGCGACAAGCGGCATTACGCGCACGTGGACTGTCCGGGGCATGCCGACTACGTGAAGAACATGATCACCGGGGCGGCGCAGATGGACGGGGCGATCCTGGTGGTGAGTGCCGCCGACGGGCCGATGCCGCAGACGCGGGAGCACATTCTCTTGGCGCGCCAGGTGAACGTGCCCTACATCGTGGTCTTTATGAACAAGGTCGACATGGTGGACGATCCGGAGCTGTTGGATCTGGTGGAGCTGGAAGTGCGCGAGCTGTTGAGCCAGTACGAGTTCCCCGGGGACGAGATTCCGATCATCAAGGGGTCGGCGCTCAAGGCGTTGGAGTCGGGGGATCCGAAGAGCGAGCACGGGCAGAAGATCGGGGAGCTGTTGGCGGCCCTCGATTCGTACATTCCGCAGCCGAAGCGGGAGGTGGACAAGCCGTTCCTGATGCCGGTCGAGGACGTGTTCTCGATCACGGGGCGGGGGACGGTGGCGACGGGGCGGATCGAGCGCGGGATCATCAAGGTGGGGGAGGAGATCGCGCTGGTGGGGTTTGGGAGTGACAAGAAGAGCGTGGTGACGGGGGTGGAGATGTTCCGGAAGCTCCTCGATCAGGGGGAGGCGGGGGACAACGTCGGCTTGCTGCTGCGCGGGATCGGGAAGGAGGAGATCGAGCGCGGGATGGTGTTGGCGAAGCCGGGGTCGATCACGCCGCACACGCACTTCATGGCCGAGGTGTACGTGCTGACGAAGGAGGAGGGGGGGCGGCACACGCCGTTCTTCAAGGGGTACCGGCCGCAGTTTTACTTCCGGACGACGGACGTGACGGGGACGGTGCAGCTGCCGGAGGGGACGGAGATGGTGATGCCGGGGGACAACGTGCAGATGGAGATCGAGCTGATCACGCCGATCGCCATGGACGAGGGGCTCCGGTTTGCCATTCGCGAAGGCGGACGGACCGTCGGCGCCGGCGTCGTGACGAAGATCATCAAATAGGCCAATACGGAATTCGGAATGCGGAAGTAGTATCCGCATTCCGCCTTCCGCATTCCAGTTGAAATAGAAAGCTATGCCTAGAGAGAAAATCATTCTCGCCTGTAACGACTGCAAAAACCGCAACTACTTCACCGACAAGAACAAGCGTCTGCATCCCGAGCGCGTCGAGTGGAAGAAGTATTGCCCCCGCTGCAACAAGCACACGTTGCACAAGGAAACGAAGTAGCATGTCGACGAGCGTTGCCCCGCGTCGCGGTGGATTTGCCCGGTTCATGGATGGCCTCCGTGAGATCCCGACGTTCCTCGGCGAGGTGCGTCAGGAGATGCGGAAGGTCACCTGGCCGGATCGTACGCAGCTTCGGCAGGCGACCATCGCCATCATCGTGTTCGTGCTGCTCATCGGAGCGGTGATCGCGCTCATGGATCTCGCGCTCCAGGCGATCCTCGTGCGCGGCATTCCGTCGCTCTTCGGAGTGCAGTAAGCGATGACCCATCGCTGGTACGCCATTCAGACCACCGCGGGGCACGAGAACAAGGTTCGGTCGCTGGTTCAGCGAAAGATCGACGCTGATCCCAAGGCGGCGGAGGAGCGTCCGATTCGTCAGGCGCTCGTGCCGACGCAGGACCAGATCGAGATCAAGAACGGCAAGAAGGTGACGGTGGAGCGGAAGATCTATCCCGGCTACGTGCTCGTGGAGATGATCATGAACCAGGAGACGCTCCACGTCATTAACAGCATCCAGGGTGTGATCAAGTTCGTCGGGCACGACCGCCTGCCGCAGCCGCTGCGCCCGGAAGAAGTGAACCGACTCCTCGGCATCGCCGATGAGCTCGAGGAGCAGGAGCCGAAAGAAGAGATCCCGTTTCTCGTCGGTCAGGCGGTGGCGATCACCGAGGGGCCGTTCAGCGATTTCAACGGGACGGTGGAAGAGGTGTACCCCGACAAGGGCAAAGTGAGAGTGTCTGTCTCTCTCTTCGGCCGGCCAACGAGTGTAGAGCTGGATTATTTGCAGCTTCGAGCTCACTGAGCTCGAGATCAACTTCCGCAGACGTCGGGTGTCAGACGTCAGCTGTCAGTGGTCAGAAAACGGCCACGACATCGTGAAGTTGGAAGGTCCTGAGACCTGACACCTGACGTCTGATCCCTGACGTCTGCGGAAGTTGAAGTCCGTCGACCACCACTTCGACGTTAAACCGCCAGTGGGAGCGTCAAGCGCTAGAGGAATGTATGGCTAAGAAAGCAATTGGCTTTGTGAAGCTGCAGGTGCCGGCCGGTCGCGCGAATCCCGCGCCGCCCGTCGGCACGGCGCTCGGGCCGCACGGCATCAACATCATGGCGTTCTGCAAGGAGTTCAACGCCAGAACGCAGGCGCAGGACGGGACCATCACGCCCGTGGAGATCACGATCTTCTCGGACAAGTCCTTCACCTTCATCACCAAGACACCCCCCGCGGCGATTCTGATCAAGAAGGAGCTGGGCCTCGACAAGGGGTCGGGCGTCCCGAATCGCACCAAGGTGGGTAAGCTGTCCAAGGCGCAAGTTCGCAAGATCGCGGAGCTCAAGCTCCCTGACCTCAACTGCGACACGATCGACTCCGCCATGGCAATGGTCGCCGGCGCCGCTCGCTCGATGGGCGTGGAGGTCGAGAGCTGATGCGGCGCCACGGAAAGAAGTACAAGGAAGCCGCCAAGGGACGCGACATCGGAACGCACTATCCGGCCAAGCAGGCCATCGAGCTGGTGAAGAACGGCGCGTTCGCGAAGTTCGATGAGACGGTCGAGGTCGCTGTCCGGTTAGGCGTCGATCCGCGCCACGCGGATCAGGTCGTGCGCGGCACGGTCGTGCTGCCCGCGGGCAGCGGAAAGTCGGTGCGCGTGCTGGTCATCGCAGTCGGCGAGAAAGCGCGTGAGGCGGAGGCGGCGGGCGCCGACTTCGTCGGGGTCGAGCACATTGCGAAGATCAAGGAAGGCTGGCTCGATTTCGACGTCATGGTCGCGACGCCCGATCAGATGGGACAGATCGGACAGCTGGGCCGCATTCTCGGACCCCGCGGTCTCATGCCGAACCCCAAGGCGGGCACCGTCACCTTCGACGTCGGCCGCGCCGTGCGTGAGGTGAAAGCGGGCAAGATCGAGTTCCGCGTCGACAAGGCTGGGAACGTCCACGCGCCCATCGGCAAGGTTTCGTTCACGCACGACCAGCTGGAGCAGAACTTTGGCGCGTTCATGGACCAGATCGTTCGGTCCAAGCCATCCGCGTCGAAGGGCGTCTACATCAGAAACGTCGCGATCTCGAGCACCATGGGACCGGGCGTTACGATCGATACCACCCCGTACCGGTAACGAGCGATGAAGCGATCCGAAAAGGAACAGCTCGTCACCGAGCTGCGTGAGAAGATGGAGGGCGCGAAGGCGCTCTACTACACCGACTTCACGGGCCTCAACGTGAAGCGGATGACCGAGCTGCGCCGCCGCCTGCGCAAGGCGGGGGTGGAGTACGTGGTCATCAAGAACACCCTCGCGCTGCGCGCGGTCAACGAAAGCGGCCTCGCGGGGCAGCGCCTTCGTGGGCCCACCGGTGTCGTGATCGGGAAGGATCCGATCGCGGCCGCCAAGGTCCTCACCGACTTCGCGAAGGAGTTCGACTCCAAGCCCGAGGTGAAAGGCGGGCTGCTCGAAGGGAAGCAAATCAACGTGGCGCAGGTGAAGCAGTTGGCTGCGCTGCCCTCGCGCGAGCAGATGCTCGCCGATCTGGGCGCCGGGTTGATGTCGCCGATGGCCGCCTTCGTGGGCGCGCTGAACGGCTTGCTGTACATGTTCGCGGGCGCGCTCGAGGCGCTCCGGACGCAAAAAGAAGGTGCGAGCGCCTAGCGGGCCGCGACGCGCTCAACGACAGCCCACGGCCGGTCGGATCACGGACCGGTAGCGACGACCACGGGTACTATTCATCACGAAGCAGAGGATACAATGGCTAACGCGACCATGAGCAAGGACGAGATTCTCGATGCGATCGGCAACATGTCGGTCTTCGAGCTCGCCGAGCTGATCGAAGCCTTCAAGTCGAAGTTCAACGTCACGATCGCGGCGGCACCGGTTGGTGGTGGCGCCCCGGGTGGCGGGGGAGGCGGCGCAGCCGCCGCTCCAGTAGAAGAGCAGACCGAGTTCAACGTCACCCTCAAGGAAGCGGGTGCGAAGAAGATCCAGGTCATCAAGGTGGTTCGTGAGATCACCGGCCTCGGTCTCAAGGAAGCAAAGGATCTGGTCGACGGTTCCCCGAACGTCGTGAAGTCCGGCGTCTCGAAGGACGAAGCCGCCCAGATCAAGGCCAAGCTCGAGGAGCAGGGAGCGAGCGTGGAAGTGAAGTAGTCGGGTGTCAGGGCTCGACGGATCGAGGGTCACGACTCTCGCGTCCCTCGAGCCCTCCTCCCGGCCACTTTCACTACCCACGCGATGCTGACTGTCATCGTCGCTTTACAACTGAAGCAGCTTTTGCTCTGGCCACGTTTTTCACAATGGGAAACGGGGCGGGGCTTCTTTTCGTCTGCGCGGGTGAGCCATGCCTGATATGCTGAAGCAGATTTCGTTCGCCAAGCTCGAGCACGGAATGGAGATGCCACATCTCCTCGATATCCAGACGCGCGCCTTCGAGGCGCTGCTCCAGCTGGATGCCGCCTCGCACGATCGCGAGGACGTGGGTCTCGAGCGCGTGTTCAAGGACCTCTTCCCGATCACGGACGTCCACGAGAACTACTCGCTGGAGTTCGTGCGGTACTCGCTGGGCGAGCCGAAGTACTCCGTCGAGGAGTGCATCGAGCGCGACATGACCTACTCGGCGCCGCTGAAGGCGACGCTGCAGCTCGTGGTGAACGAGGAGGTCAACGGCGCAAAGCGCCCGCGCAACATCATCGAGAAGGAGGTCTACCTCGGCGAGCTGCCCTTGCTCACCGGGCTGGGCACCTTCGTCATCAACGGGGCGGAGCGGGTCATCGTCAGCCAGCTGCACCGGTCGCCGGGCGTGGTGTTCGAGGAGTCCACGCACCCGAACGGCCAGCGGCTGATCTCGGCGCGCATCATCCCCTTCCGCGGGTCGTGGGTGGAGTTCACCGTCGACATTCACGACGTGATCTTCGTCCACATCGACAAGAAGAAGAAGTTCCCGGCCACGGCGCTGCTGCGCGCGTTAGGCTACGGGACCAACTCGGACATCCTCCGACTCTTCTTCGCGGTGCGTGAGCTCGATCTCACCAAGAAGCTCGAGAGTCGTGGCGACCAGCGCGAAGTGCTCGGCGCGATCATCGCCGAGGACATCACGCTCGCCGGCGAGGCGCACGATCCCGAGGCGCCCAAGCTCAAGACGAAGAAGGCACGCGCGGAGCGGGAGCGGGCCGAGGCGGAGATGCTCGTCAAGGAAGGCGACGAGCTCACCCCCGAGGTATATAACCGCCTGCGGAGGCTGAATATCGATGCGGTAAAGGTCTTCGCCTCGTATACGCTGATCGACCTGCGCGATGAGGTCGACGCGATCGAGCGCGGGGAGCGCCCCCAGCGTCGCGTCCTGGCAACCGACGTCGTCGAGGCCGACACCGGCGAGGTGATCGCCGAGACGGGGCAGCAGCTCACCGACACGCTCATTCGGAAGCTGCGCAAGGCGGAGATCAACAAGGTCAACGTGTTCGTCGCCTCCGGCCGCGCCGAGTCGACGCTGATCAAGAACACGCTGGCGAAGGATCCCACCAAGGCGGAAAAGGATGCCTTGCAGCAGATCTACTCGCTGCTGCGTCCGGGCGACGCGCCGAACATCGAGACGGCGCGCCTCGCACTGGAGCGCCTGTTCTTCTCGCCCAAGCGCTACGACCTCGGGCGCGTCGGCCGGTACAAGATCAACCAGCGTCTGGCGCTGAACCTTCCCGCGAGCCACACCGTGCTCACCAAGGAAGACTTCATTGCGATCATCCGCTACCTCGTGGAGCTCCACGAAGGGCGCGGGTACACGGACGACATCGATCACCTCGGCAACCGGCGCATTCGGTCGGTGGGTGAGCTGATCGCGAACCAGTTCTCCGTCGGCTTGTCGCGCATGGCGCGCCTGGTGAAGGAGCGCATGTCGATCAACACCGATCCGGAGAAGATCACGCTCGACGATCTGGTCAACGCGCGAACGGTCTCGGCGGTGATCCAGGCGTTCTTCGGCTCGTCGCAGCTCAGCCAGTTCATGGACCAGACGAACCCGCTGGCGGAGCTGACCCACAAGCGCCGCCTCTCGGCGTTAGGCCCCGGTGGCTTGACGCGCGAGCGTGCGGGCTTCGAGGTCCGCGACGTGCACTACTCGCAGTACGGGCGCATGTGCCCGATCGAGACGCCGGAAGGTCCGAACATTGGGCTCATCACGTCGCTCGCCTGCTACGCCCGCGTGAACGATCTCGGCTTCGTCGAGACGCCTTATCGGGTCGTGAAGAACGGCAAGGTGACCGGCGAGATCGAGTGGCTCGACGCCAACCGCGAAGAGGAAGTCGTCATCGCGCAGGCGAACGCGCAGATCCGTGAGGACGGCACGTTCTCCGACGAGCTGGTGCTCTGCCGGCAGCGTGGCGACGTGCCGCTCGTGCCGCCCGATCGCATTGACTACATGGATGTGTCGCCCGAACAGCTCGTCTCGATCGCGGCGGCGCTCATTCCATTCCTCGAGCATGACGACGCGAACCGCGCTCTCATGGGCTCGAACATGCAGCGGCAGGCGGTCCCGCTCCTCAACCCGCGCACGCCCGTCGTGGGCACGGGCCTCGAGGAGAAGGTGGCACGCGATTCTGGCGCGGTCGTGATCGCGAAGCGAGCGGGTGTCGTGACGCGCGTAACGGCCGACGAGATCATCGTCGACTCCGGTCCAGCCGATCGTGGCCGCACCGACGAGCGTCGCGGGTCGGATCGTCCGCTCGCGCGACTCACGCAGCACGACCGGTACCGGCTGAAGAAGTACTGGCGCACCAACCAGGACACGGCGATCAACCAGCGCCCGCTGGTGAAGCTCGGTCAGCGGATCAAGGCCGGTGACGTGCTCGCCGACGGCGCCGCCACCGAGAAGGGGCAGCTGGCGCTGGGCGCGAACGTCACGGTGGCGTTCATGCCGTGGTATGGGCACAACTTCGAAGATGCCATCGTGCTGTCCGAGCGACTGGTCAAGGATGACGTCTATTCGTCGATCCACATCCAGGAGCTCGAGCTGCACGTCCGCGATACGAAGCGTGGTCAGGAAGAGATCACGCGCGAGATTCCGAACGTCGCCGAGGAGTCCCTCGTGGACCTCGACGAGCGCGGCATCGTGCGCATTGGCGCGCACGTGAAGCCGGGCGACATCCTCGTCGGCAAGATCACGCCGAAGGGCGAGACCGAGCTGTCGCCGGAAGAAAAGCTGCTGACGGCGATCTTCGGCGAGAAGGCGAAGGACGTGAAGGATTCGTCGCTGAAGGTGCCGCCGGGAATGGAAGGCGTCGTCATCGACGTCAAGATCTTCTCGCGGATCGACGATCAGGTGATCGAGAAGGATCGCGGCGAGCGCATTGGTGAGGTGCGGCGTCTCGAGGCGGAAGAGAAGATCCGCGTCAACGAAGTGCGCGACTCCGAGCTGGGTGAGATGCTCGAGGGGCAGACCGTCACGCTGGCGCTCAAGGCCGGCACGGTCGAGGAAGCGATTTCCGCCGGCACGAAGCTGAGCGCGGACGATCTGCGTGAGCTCAAGATCGCGACACTGGACCTCAAGACGTTCCGAGTCGAGAACAAGAAGGTGAACGACCGCGTTCGCGAGATCATCGACGCGGCGAACACCGAGAAGGCGCGCATCGAGGAGAAGGCGGAGGAGCGGATCGACAAGATCCTCCAGCCGGACGAGCTGCCGCCGGGCGTCATTCAGCTGGTGAAGGTCTATCTGGCGGAGAAGCGCAAGGTCTCCGTCGGCGACAAGATGGCCGGTCGTCACGGGAACAAGGGTATCGTCGCGCGCGTCGTGCCGGAGGAGGACATGCCGTTCCTTCCCGATGGCCGCCCCGTGGACATTGTGCTCAACCCGTTAGGTGTGCCGAGCCGTATGAACGTCGGTCAGATCCTGGAGACGCATCTGGGCTGGGCGGCGCGCATCCTCGGCTTCTATGCCAAGACCCCTGTCTTCCAGGGCGCCAACGAGCGTGAGATCGGCCTGCTGCTCAAGCTTGCCGGAGTGCACTGGGCAGCCGACGCGCTGCGTCTCGCGGCTCCGCGGCCGGCAATCGGCGACCCCGAGGTGCGGCGTCTGCTCACCGACGTGAAGCCGGCGATGGGCGAGAAGGAAGACTTCAAGAAGCTCGAAGAGGCGTCGCTGAACGAGCTGGGCGCGCGCGTCGTCTCCCAGGAGACCCGCGACCTCTTCCACCGGTTGCGCGATTTCGTCGCCGCCGCGGCGCGCGAGATGGCCGAGCGTGAGCGGCAGGAGATCGAGTACCAGGTGCAATACCATGGCACCGTCGGGGATGATGACTCGATCCCGAAGGCACGGCGCGGGGAAGTGAAGACCGCGCTCAAGCAGCTGGAGAAAATGCAGGAGCGCGATCCGGCCGAGACGTTGAAGATGGACGAGCTGCCGGCGCTGGCTCGGATGCTCGGCCCGAAGTCGGAAGCCGACGTCGATGCCGCCGTGAGCGAGCTCATGCGTCTCGCGGGGCTCACGCCCTGGGGGAAGGTGTGGCTGCGCGACGGCCGGAGCGGGGAACGCTTCGCGAGCCCGGTGACGGTCGGGGAGATCTACATGCTGAAGCTGTCGCACCTGGTGGACGACAAGATCCACGCGCGGAGCATCGGACCGTACTCGCTCGTCACGCAGCAGCCGCTCGCCGGGAAGGCGCAGTTCGGCGGGCAGCGGTTCGGTGAAATGGAGGTGTGGGCGCTCGAGGCGTACGGCGCGGCGCACACGCTTCAGGAGATTCTCACCGTCAAGTCCGACGACGTGAACGGTCGCAGTCGCGTGTATGAAGCGATCGTGAAGGGACAGAATCTGCCGGATCCGGGCATTCCCGAGTCCTTCAACGTGCTGGTGAAGGAGCTTCAGGCGCTCGGCATCAAGGTGACGTTAGGCTCTACCGATGGTGATGGCGGTGCCTTCGGCGATGGCAACGGTCGGGGGGAGGAGTAAATGATTGACTTCCGTAGCGCGCGCGAGCCGCGCAGCTCGAACTTCGATTTCATCCAGATTCGCATTGCGTCGCCCGAGGAGATCCGTGGTCCCAAGGATCCCAAGGAGCGTGAGCGGATCGAAATGGGCGGCGGGCGGAACTGGTGGTCGTGGGGCGAGGTCACCAAGCCCGAGACCATCAACTACCGCTCGTTCAAGCCCGAAAAGGACGGCCTCTTCTGCGAGCGCATCTTCGGTCCGGTCAAGGACTGGGAGTGCCATTGCGGGAAGTACAAGCGCATCCGCTACCGCGGGGTGATTTGCGACCGCTGCGGTGTCGAGGTGACGCTGTCCAAGGTGCGTCGCGAGCGCATGGGTCACATCGAGCTCGCGGTGCCCGTGGCGCACATCTGGTTCTTCAAGACCCTGCCCAGCCCGATGGGCAACCTCCTCGATCTCACCCTCCGTGATCTCGAGAAGGTCATCTACTACTCGAACTACGTCGTCATCGAGCCGGGCGAGCAGGAAGTGCGTCCGCTGCAGCTGCTCGACGAGGACGAGTACCTCGACCTCCGCGCCAAGGCGCGTGAGGCGAACGACGACGCCTTCAAGGCGGACATTGGAGCGCCGGCGGTGCGCGAGCTGCTTCGCCGCCTCGACGTGGACAAGGTCTCCGACCAGCTCCGCGAGGACGTGCAGACGGAGACGTCGCAGCATCGGAAGAAGCAGATGCTCAAGCGGCTCAAGATCGTCGACGCGTTCCGCAACTCGGGTGAGTCGGGCGACACGCGCAACAAGCCGGAGTGGATGATCCTGGACGTCATTCCAGTGATTCCGCCCGACCTGCGTCCGCTCGTGCCGCTCGATGGCGGCCGCTTCGCGACGTCGGACCTGAACGACCTGTACCGCCGTGTCATCAACCGCAACAACCGACTGCAGAAGCTGATCATGCATCGCGCGCCGGAAGTCATTCTCCGGAACGAGAAGCGCATGCTGCAGGAGGCCGTCGACGCGCTGTTCGACAACGGCCGTCGCTCCAAGGCGATTCGCGGTCGCGGCAAGCGGCCGCTCAAGTCGCTCAGCGACATGCTCAAGGGCAAGCAGGGCCGGTTCCGTCAGAACCTGCTCGGCAAGCGCGTGGACTACTCGGGACGTTCGGTCATCGTCGTGGGCCCGGAGCTCCGCCTGCACCAGTGCGGACTTCCGAAGGCGATGGCGCTCGAGCTGTTCAAGCCGTTCATCATCCACAAGCTGGTGGAGAAGGGGATCGCCGAAACGGTCAAGCGCGCGAAGAAGATCGTCGAGCGCGAGAGCCCGGAGGTGTACGAGATCCTCGAAGAGATCATCAAGGATCATCCCGTTCTGTTGAATCGCGCGCCGACGCTGCACCGGTTAGGCATCCAGGCGTTCGAGCCTGTGCTCGTCGAGGGGAAGGCCATCCGCATCCACCCGCTCGTCTGCGCGGCGTTCAACGCGGACTTCGACGGCGACCAGATGGCGGTGCACGTGCCGCTGTCGTTCGAGGCGCAGCTCGAGTCGCGCCTGCTGATGCTGTCGTCGAACAACATCCTCAAGCCGTCGGATGGACGTCCGGTGGCGGAGCCCAGCCAGGACATTGTCCTCGGCTGCTACTTCCTCACGCGCGCTCCGGTCGATCCGACGAAGGTCACCGATGCGCCACGCTACACGGAGCTCGCGGAGATCGAGGCGGCACTCGCGGTGGGCCGGCTCACCTATCACACGCCAGTCCAGTTTCTGGTTCGTGAACCGGGTGGCCCCGCGCGGTGGGAGCGTACGACGGCGGGACGCGTGCTGTTCAACAGCATCATCCCCGACGTCATGCCGTTCCAGAACCGCGAGATGAAGAAAAAGGCACTCTCGGAGCTCGTGTTCGAGGCCTATCGGCGCTCGGGGCTCTCGGGAACGGTCGCGTTCCTCGATCGCCTCAAGGAGTTCGGGTTCCGCTACGCGACGATGGGTGGTGTCTCCATCGGCGTTGAAGACCTCGAGATTCCCGGCGAGAAGGAGACGCTGCTCGAGGAGGCGGAGGCGCGCGTCGAGCGCTTCCAGCGCGCGTATCAGACGGGCAACATCACGAACGGCGAGCGCTACAACAAGGTGATCGACACCTGGACGCACGCGAACAACGACATTGCCGACGCCATGGTGAAGGCGATGTCGAAGTCGAAGAGCGGGCTCAACCCGGTGTTCATGATGTTCGATTCCGGCTCGCGCGGCAGCCGCGATCAGATCCGTCAGCTGGCGGGTATGCGCGGTCTCATGGCGAAGCCGCAGAAGAAGCTCACCGGCGGCATTGGCGAGATCATCGAGAGCCCGATCAAGTCGAATTTCCGGGAAGGACTCTCGGTGCTCGAGTACTTCATCTCGACGCACGGCGCTCGTAAGGGTCTGGCCGACACCGCACTCAAGACCGCGGATGCCGGCTACCTCACGCGTCGTCTCGTCGACGTCGCGCAGGACGTGACGATCACCGAAGAGGATTGCGGCACGATCCTCGGACTGGAGGTCGGCGCGCTGAAGGAAGGCGAAGACATCATCGAGCCGCTCGCCGAGCGTATCGTCGGCAACGTGGCGGCCGAGGATGTCGAGGATCCGCATGAGCGCGATGAGTCGGGTCGCCCCAAGCTGCTCGTGGAGGCGGGACTGCTCATCGATGAGGAAACGGCGCGCGCGATCGAGGACTCGGGGCTCGAGACGGTGAAGATCCGCTCGGTGCTCACCTGCGAGGCCAAGCGCGGGCTCTGCCAGAATGTGCTACGGGCGAAACCTGGCCACGATGTTCATGGTGGATCTCGGCGAGGCGGTCGGTATTCTCGCCGCGCAGTCGATCGGCGAGCCAGGGACGCAGCTCACGCTCCGAACCTTCCACATCGGTGGAACGGCGGCGCGTATCGCCGAGCAAACGGCGCGCAAGTCGAAGGTGGCAGGGGTCGTCGAGTACGGGGAGCGGCTGGTGCACGTCGAGAATTCCGACGGGCAGCGGATCGTGACGTCGTACGAGGGTGAGATCATCATCCGTGGCTCAGCGGAGAAGAACGCGCCGGTGGCGTCGCGCTTCGCGGTACCGCTGGGTGCACTCCTGATGGTCGCCGATGGCGAGGACGTGAAGAAGGACACGGTGATCTTCACCTGGGATCCGTACACGAATCCCATCATCGCCGACGTCGAAGGCACGGTCCGCTTCGTCGATATCGTCGAGGATGAGTCGGTGACCGAGGAGCTCGACGAGCTCACCGGCCTGCGGCAGCGGGTGATCATCGAAGATCGCGAGAAGCGGCTGCACCCTCACATCGAGATCGTGCAGGAGAAGGGTGGAAAGGAGAAGCGTCTGCGTGACTTCGTCATCCCGGTCGGCGCGCAGCTGACGGTGGACGATGGTGAGAAGATCGGGGCGGGAACCATTCTCGCCAAGATCGGCCGCGAGGCGTACAAGACGCGTGACATCACCGGTGGTCTGCCGCGCGTCGCAGAACTGTTCGAGGCGCGCCGGCCGAAGGATCCGGCGACGATCTCGGAAGTCGACGGCACGGTGCGGTTCGGGGAGATCAAGCGTGGCAAGCGCGAGGTCTTCGTCCAGCCGACGCGTGACGGCCCAGATGGCTATCAGGTCGCGGACGAGTCGCAGGAAGCGCAGCTGTACGAGGTTCCGGCAGGCAAGCACCTTCGCGTGCACGAGGGCGATCGCGTGCGCGCCGGTGACCGCCTGTCGGAGGGACCCGTGAATCCGCACGACATTTTGCGGATCAAGGGACCCCGTGCGGTGCAGGAGTATCTGCTGAACGAGGTGCAGGAGGTGTATCGCCTGCAGGGCGTGAAGATCAACGACAAGCACATTGGCGTGATCGTCAGGCAGATGCTTCAGAAGGTGCGCATCATGGATCCCGGGGAGACGGAGTTCCTCGAGGCCGAGCATGTGGACAAGGGCTCGTTCCGCGAGATCAACGACCGCGCCCAGAAGAAGGGGCTCAAGCCCGGCACCTCGGAGCCGTTGCTCCTGGGTATCACCAAGGCGAGCCTCACGACGCAGTCGTTCATTTCGGCGGCGTCGTTCCAGGAGACCACTCGCGTGCTCACCGATGCGGCGATCCGCGGGGCCAAGGACGATCTCCTTGGGCTCAAGGAGAACATCATCATCGGCCACCTCATCCCGGCGGGTACCGGTCAGTATCGGTATTCGGAGATCGACATCGATCTCCAGGCGCCGGAGCCGCCGGAGGGCTTCGTGCCGGCAGCACCGCTGGAGCCCTTCGCCCCGCTTCCAGTCCCTGGTTTATCGGACGCTGGCTTCGGAACGGCGACGCACGTGATCGACGAGGAGCTATAGAAGCGAGGTAATCGAGGTTGTCGAGGATGTCGAGGTGCTCGAGGTGATGTCGCCTCGATCACCTCGACGACCTGGACGACTTCGCCATCCTCGTCAATTGACACCGCTCGACCGGAGCCGTTAACTTTATTGTTCTGTGCTGCTTACCTGAGGTTATGCCGACTATCAATCAGCTCGTCCGGCGCAGTCGCCGCGACGTCGAGAAGAAGGAAAAGGCGCCTGCGCTGAAAGCGAATCCGCAGAAGCGCGGCGTGTGCACGCGTGTGTACACGACGACGCCCAAGAAGCCCAACTCGGCGCTGCGCAAGGTTGCGCGTGTCCGCCTCACGAATCAGCTCGAAGTGACGGCGTACATCCCAGGTGAGGGACACAATCTTCAGGAACACTCGATCGTGCTCATCCGCGGCGGCCGTGTGAAGGATCTTCCGGGCGTTCGCTACCACATCGTGCGCGGCACCCTCGACGCGTCGGGGGTGAACGGTCGCATGCAGAGCCGTTCGAAGTACGGCGCCAAGAAGCCCAAGGCAGGAGCGAAGAAGTGAGCCGCCGACAAAAGTCCATCAAGCGCCCCGTCCTTGCCGACGCGCGCTATGACAGCCAGACGGTCTCGAAGTTCATCAACGTCCTGATGTACCAGGGGAAGAAGTCCACCGGCGAGCGCATCTTCTACGGCGCGATGGACCTCGTGGAATCCCGCACTGGGCAACCGGGCGTCAACGTCTTCAAGCAGGCTCTGACCAACCTCAAGCCGGTCGTGGAAGTGAAGAGCCGCCGTGTTGGTGGCGCGACCTACCAGGTTCCGGTCGAAGTGCGGCCCGAGCGGCGTACGGCGCTCGCCATGCGCTGGCTCATCTCGTACTCGCGCGATCGCGGTGAGAAGTCGATGCCGGAGAAGCTCGCGGCCGAGATCATCGCGGCGTCGAAGGGTGAAGGCAACGCGGTGAAGAAGAAGGAAGACACGCACCGCATGGCGGAAGCGAACAAGGCGTTCGCGCACTATCGCTGGTAAGCCCTTTCGAGCGAATCGTTATGAAACGGCGCCTCTCTGAGGCGCCGTTTTATTTCGTTAGGGCACGCTAATGAGGGTGACGTGCAAAAATCATTTCGCATTTGCGGAACGGCCCACCTGTCGCAGTACCGCAACAAACGATGCGGAACGCGCGCACGGCGAACGTTATCCACATTCGAGCCCTCAGATCGGAAGCCGTTGTGGCGTAATACGTTGCCCACGAGGGCACGTCCCGGGACCATCCCTTGAGGATGGCATCGCCTCTGCCATTGCTTGCAGCCCCGGATGCTAACCGGGACATGTCGTAACGCGATCCCTGTCTCGCGTCTGCGAGCCCAATGGCCACGGCACGAGCAATCGTGTCGACGAGAGCTGCTGCATGCTGCCCACTCGGAACCAGGCAGTCATCTATCGGACGTTGTCGGAAGGCGCCGTCCTCTTCTCGCTCACGGACGAGGTGTATTTCGGCCTCAACGCCGTTGCGGCGGAAGTCTGGGAGATGTTGCCTCCCGCGCACATGTCATTCGACTCGCTCTGCGCCGCGCTCGCGGCACGGCACCCCGAGGTTTCGCCGGCTGATCTCCGCGCCGATGTCATCGAGCTGCTGAGCTCGCTGCAATCGTTCGGTCTGCTCGTCCCCGCTCCGGAGCCCGCCCGGCATGCGCCGCCTCGCGTCGCGACTGTCGAAACTCGTCTCGCTTAGCGAGGCCGAGCGCCGCGAGCTCCTGCGCGCGCAGCTCGCCTTGCTGCGAGCGCAGCTCGCGGTGTGGACCCGTCCCCAGGGTCGCCTCGTGCGACGGGAGCGTGAGGCATCGGCCGCGCCTGACGAGCTCGCACGCGTGACGGCGCGAAAACTGGCCAACGCCGTGTCGCTCGTCTCGCGCCGCGGCGTGTTTCGTCCCAACTGTCTCGTTCGCTCGCTGGCGCTGTCGCGGATGCTGGAGCGCGCGCAGGTGCCCGGGTGGCACGTTCGCATTGGTGTGCGGGAGCGAACCGGTCGATTCGAGGCGCACGCATGGGTCGAGCTCGGGGCGGAGGTGCTCGCCGATTCCTCAGAGCATGTTGCCTCATTCGAGCCTCTCGCCGACGTGCGCCTCGTGGGAGCTCGATGAGCGCCATCGTCGCCGTCATCACCCGCGCTCGCAGCACGCATTGCGAGGAGCTCGCCAGTCGTGCACTCAGCGCGATGGCGCGGCGCGGCGCCGAGCTCTCGCGGGTCGTGTCGTGTGGCGACGCCACGCTTGCGATCGCATCCGACACGTGGGAGGCGATGCCTGGCCGTGAGAGCACGCTGGCGATCGCGAGCGAAGCCGGGATCGTCGTCGTCGCCGATGCCGCATTGTACTATCGAACCGATCTCCTTCGTGCGCTGCGACAGAGGGACGCGCGTCCGTCGGGGCCGACCACCGCGCACGTGATTCTTGCGGCGTATCGCGCGTGGGGCGATCAGTGCGGCCGTCGTCTCGAGGGCGACTTCGCGTTCATCATCTGGGACTCCGTTGCGCGGCGGATGGTCGCGGCGCGCGACCTCGGCGCCACGCGGCCGCTTTTCTACACCGAGACGCGCGATGGCCTGTTGTTGGCCTCGGGGGTTTCCGGGCTCGTCGCCGCTGGCGCGGAGCCTGCCCTCAATCTCCCTCACCTTGGCGAAGTGGCTGCGGGACTCGCCCTCGACGAGACGAGCACCTGCCTGGCATCGATCGAACGAATTCCCGCCGCCCATACGCTCTCCTGCATCGGTGACGCACGCCCGGTGCTGGCCCGGCACTGGGAAGCGCCGACGTTCGAGAGCGGCCGCCGGCTGACCCTCGAGGATGGCGCAGTGGCGCTGCGCGACCTCCTCGCGCGCGCCGTTCAGGAACGGCTCGACGCCGCGCGGCGCAACGAGTGTGTGGCTCAGCGGCGGGTGGGATTCACCGGCGGTCTTCGGCGCCGCCATGTCGGCCACGCGCGGCGACGTCGATCGGGTTCGCGCAGTCTCGATCACGTACCCGGTGGGTGATCCGGGGCGCGAAGATGAGCTCATCACATCCGTCGCGGGGCGTTGGGGGGCGACGCCGCACTGGATCGACAGTGCAGAGATCTCCTTGCTCGATCAACTCTGCGAGGGCGCGGCCAGCCGGGATGAGCCCTTTGCCCATGTGTTCGAGCATTGGAACCGTGCTCTCGCCAGAGGAAGTCGCGCCGTGGATTCCCACGTCGCACTGCATGGCAATGGTGGCGATCAGCTCTTCCAGGTCTCGCTGGTCTACCTCGCCGATCTGGTGCGCAGCGGTCGGCTCTTCGCGGCGGCACAGGAATGCCGCGCGCGTGGTGTTCGCGATGCGCGCACACTGTTCCGCTGGGCGATTCAGCCGCTGCTGCCCGCGTTCGCGCTCAACGCGGCGGCGACCCTTCGACGCGGCCGCGCACTCCGCGCATATCTCGAGCGCGACGTTCCCGCCTGGATCAACCCCGAGTTCGCGCGCCGGAATGCTTTTGCGGAGCGTGCCCGGACCACGCCACGTCGGCGGCGGGGCGAGAGCTTCGCGGCCGTCGAGAGCCGGTATTACATGACCGCGCCGTATTTCCCGCGCGTCTACGCGTGCGTGAGCGCCCTCGCGCGCGAGGAAGGGGTCGAAGTGCGATCACCGCTGATGGATCCTCGCGTGATCGCGTTCGCGGCCGAGCGTCCGCGGGAGGAGCGCGCGTCACAGCGGGAAACGAAGCGGGTCCTTCGAGCGGCGATGCGGGGCATCATACCCGACGACGTCCTCGCTCCCCGCCGCACTCGGACTGGAACGACCGGCCGGCTGTTCAGCCGGGCATTCCGCGACGCGGGCGCCGGTCTCGTCGACAGGGCGGTGCGCGACAGCCGGCTCGCGGAGCTTGGGATCATCGACCCGGCGGCGCTGCGTCGCGGTTGGGAGGAGTGGAAGGCGAGCGGCGACGGCAACCTTGGCGTGACGCTCTTTCTCACGCTGCAGACGGAGTTCTGGACGCGGGCGCACGACGCGTCGCGGGGATCGCCGAACGGCGGCCCGATGCGCGCCTCGCAGGCATTCGCCGGTGCTCTTTCGTGACAGTCGATTTCGACGATCGGACACGCGGGCCGGTGTGGCCCGCTCCCGGCCGGGGGGCGAACCCGGCGACCGTGCATCAAGGAGGGCTCATGTACGAAAAGCCCAGGGTGGAACGCTTCGGTACGTTCCGCGAGCTCACCCGGGCGGGCTGGGACCGCGACAACGATGGTCTCGTCGTCTTCGGAATTGGCGGCGACAACATCTGTGGGGCGCCGAATCGCCCTGAATGCCCGTGGGATGGTGACATCAACAGCGGGCGTTCGTAGTGGTCCCTGGGACAGTGAGGACAGGGCTCGCTGTCTCAGTTCGTTAGGCTCGTGCAGGTGTGTGTGTCGTTCCCGTAGGAAGGAGGCTCACCTTTTATGCAGGGAGATGCTGTGTACGAGAAACCCAAGGTTCAGCGCTTCGGGACGTTCCGGGAGCTGACCCAGGCCGGGGTGACCGGGTCTTGTGATGGCTTCACCGTCACGAGCACGGATACCGGCGTAACGTCCGATGGGAACAACTGGTACCCTTCCAGTGGTTCCTGCGGATCACGCTCGTAATGCTCCCGTGGCTCGGGAGGGTCTGGTCGACCTCCCAGCCACACCAGCCGCAGTGACCGACTACGCGATTTTCGGAGGGGTGCTCCGCACCGCGCTCGAGTGTCCATCGCTGCGGGCGCTGACGGCCGCACGCCCCACCTGGACGCTGCACCGCCACGCACCGGAGCCCATGCCCCGGGATGCCGAGGCGCTCGGCAGCGACCAGGTCGACGCGAGCGCCAGTGCGCGTCTCTATCGATCGAGTCGCGGTTGGCATCTCATGTATGACGACACGGGGCGCTTCGACATCGATGCCTCGGGCGGCGCCATCATCTGGCGCGCCCCGGCGACCGTGTCCGAAGACGCCGCGCGCGTCGACATCATGGGCCGAGTCCTCGCGACGGCAATGCACGCTGCTGGCGACGTCTGCTTTCACGCCAGTGCCGTCGCGATCGAACGCGAGGCGATCGCGTTTCTCGGCTCGAAGGGCTTCGGAAAATCCACGCTCGCGTGGGCCCTCGTGCGAGCCGGCGCGCGACTTCTCACCGACGACACGCTCCGCGTTCAGCTCGACGGCGGGCCTCTCGCATTCCCGGGCGTCCACGAGCTTCGGCTTCGCTCCGATGCGGCGACGCGGCTGCCGCCCGCCCCTCGTGAGGCGCGCCCGTCGGGCGACCGGATGGTCGTTGACGCGCTCGAGATCGACCGGCTCCAGGCTGAGGCGGTGCCGATCGCCGCGCTGTACTTGCTGTCACCGGTGACCGCGCTTCCCGGCGGCGCAGCGGCTCGCGTAAGCGCCTTGCCACCGGTGCCCTCGGCGCTCTCGCTCGTTCGCCACGCGAAGATCGCACCTCTTCTCACCGGTTGCGAAGCGGTGGCGCTGCTCGACCGAGTCGTCGCGCTGGCGCGGCGCGTCCCGGTGCGACTGCTCGAGGTCTCTCGTGATTTCACGCGACTGGATGAGGTCGTCGCCGATGTGCTCGCGTGGCATGCCGACGGCGTAGGAGCGGGCTCGGTATGACCCTGGTGGCCGCGCCCACGGTTCTCTGCGCCACGCGGACGGCGAGTGCGATCTCGATCGTCGGGTTGAGCAAGCGATTCGCGGTTCGCCGCCCGTTGAGCGTCGCGATGCGCGCTCCGCTGACGCGCGAAACCCGGCTCGCCCTCGCGAACGTCGATCTCGAGGTCAACGAAGGAGAGTTCGTCGGGCTGCTCGGGCCGAACGGCGCTGGGAAGACCACGCTCTTCAAGGTGCTGTCGACGCTCATCCTGCCGGATACCGGGCGAGCGACTGTCCTCGGACATGACGTCGTGCGCAGCCCGGCCACCACGCGGCGTGTGCTGGCGCCGGTCATCGCCGACGAGCGGTCGCTCCACTGGCGCTTGACCGCGACGGAGAACCTCCGGCTGTTCTCCGCGCTGCACGGCGTTCCTCGTGCCGAGGTCGCAGTCCGGGTGCGCGAGCTCCTCGGTCTGGTGGGATTGGATGCCACGACGACTCAGCTGGTGGGCACGTTTTCGTCAGGGATGAAGCAGCGGCTGCTCATTGCGCGCGCCTTGCTCGCGCGCCCGCGCGTTCTTCTGCTCGATGAGCCCACGCGAAGTCTCGACCCGATTTCGGCGCGTGCGTTGCGCGTCTTTCTGCGCGACGAGCTCGTCGGACGTCAGGGATGCACGGTTCTGCTCGCGACGCACAGTGCGGAGGAGGCGTTCGGCCTTTGCGATCGGGTGGCGGTGCTGGACCGCGGTCGCCTGCTCGCGACCGGGCCGGTTGAGCAGCTCGCGCGCGAAGTCGGGGATGCCCGGTACCGGGCGTGGACGCGAGACGCTCAGCACCCCGCCTGGCACGCCCTCGGTGAGCGGGGCGTGATCGCGCACGTCAGCGGTGGCGTGCAGGAAGACGGATGGACCCGCATTGACGTTGACGTTCCAGGCGGCCTCGATGATGCCGCACGCGTGCTCGATCTGTTGACGTGCGCGGGTGTACGGGTCGCGCGCTTCGAGCGCGCGCCACTCACGCTGGCCGAGCTTCTCGACCGCATCGTCGCGCGTCGCAAGGAGGGTTCGGATGCGTGAAGCCCTCGCGCTCATGCGCGCCAGCTGGCTTACCGCGACGAGCTATCGTCTCGGCATGCTGATGTCGATTGGTGGCCTGATCGTCACGATCCTCCCGATGTACTTCGTCGCCGGTGCGCTTCAGCCAGTGATTGCCGAGCGGATCAGCAACGAAGGCGGACATTACTTTGGCTTTCTCGTCGTGGGGGTGCTGGCGTTCTCGTTTCTCTCGACGGCGGTGAACGCCGTATCCGGAGCAGTCGCGTCGGGAATCGCGACCGGCACGCTCGAGGCAATGCTCTCCACGCGCGCGCGCCTCGCATTGTTGATCGCCGGGCTCGTTGGATACGCGTTCACTTGGACGGCGGTGCGGGGCGCGCTCACCATTGTGATGGCCGTGATCCTTGGCGTTCGGCTGAGCGCGGGTCATAGCGGCTTCGCGCTCCTGATTCTGGCGCTGATCACCGCGGCGTACTTCGCCATTGGCTTGATGGCGGCGGCGATGGTGCTCGCGTTTCGGACGACGGGACCCTTGCCGCAGGCCGTGTTGCTTCTCTCCGGTCTGCTCGGAGGCGTCTACTATCCGACCTCGGTCATCCCCTCGTGGATTCAGTCGCTATCCGGGGTCATCCCTCTGACTTATGGGTTGCGTGCTCTTCGGCGGGTGTGGCTCGATGGCGTCGCCTTCCGCGAAGTGCTTCCGGACGTGCTGACCCTCGCGGCGATGGCCGTCGTGCTGTTGGCCATTGGAACGGGAGCATTCGTGATTGGCATGCGATACGCCCGGCGTGCCGGGACCCTGGCGCACTACTGACATGCTGATGCGTGAGCCGTCGATCGGCGCTGAAGCACGGCTGGTGTTTCTCTGCGCCGGTCCGCGCAGCAACGACGCCGAGATAGCCCGGATTGCCGTCGGTGCAGTCCGGTGGGGTCTTGTGACGCGTATGGCTGTCGCAGCGCGCGCCGTTCCCGTTGTGGCGCGCCGCGTCCGTGACGCGTTAGGCGGACGCCTGCCATCGGCAGCGGGCGACATGGGACGCCTGGCGATGGTCGAGGAGTTCGAGCTGCAGCGCATGGACGAGCGTCTCGACGAGACCATTGCCGCGTTCGAGGCGGCCGGTATTCGCACGGTCTTGCTCAAGGGTGCGGCCCTCGCGCGGAGTGTTTACGAATCCATCGTCGACCGGCCGATGCTGGATCTCGATGTCCTCGTGCCCGCTGCGGAGACCGACGCTGCACGCGTCGCGGCGGCGTCATCAGGCTGGGTGTGGAAGCACGACGTGCGATACGCGCCATTCTTCTCGACCCACCACCACCTGCCGCCGCTGCGGGACGCCCGCGGCACGCGGGCCCTGCTCGAGCTTCACACCGGTCTGTTTCCCGCGAGGCATCCGTTTGTGCTCGACGCCGAGGCGGTGGCCAGTCGCGGCACCGCGGTGCGCGGGGCCCGACGAGGGATCCTCATCCCTTCAGTTGAAGACCATCTCGTGTATCTGTGCGGGCACTGGGTGTGGTCTCACATGATGAACGGCGGAGCGTGGCGCGCGTTGCGCGACGTCGCCGCGCTGACGGAGCGAGGCGGAGTGGACTGGGCCCTCTGCGAGAGCCGGGCACGAGCGGCCCGGGCGACCACGTGTGTCTATTGGACGCTCCGCCTCGCGCATCGCCTGGCCGGGGTCGACGTCCCGGCGGCGGCGCTTCGGGCGATGGAGCCCCCGACGCCGGGCTTCGTGCTCGATCGCCTCGAGCGCTATTTCACATGGCAGATCGCTGAAGGGCGGGCGTGTCCCTCGGTAAGGCTTGGCGAGCTCATCTGGTCGGCCGCGCTCCGCCCCCGCTGGAGTGGCCACGGAAACGCTCGGCCCTGGCAGAATCCCGAGATGTCGATCTGGCTGACTGACGGACTGACAGCCCCGCGCTCAGCCGCTCGCCGGCTGGCGGAATCGGTGGGCTTCGCACGCGCATTCGTGCGCGTGTGAGCGCTGAATCAACGGTGACTCGTCCCGTTGACACCGCTCGCAACTTCAATACATTTCACAGGCTACGGTGCACCGGCAGTCGCGGTGCTCGTGACTAGCCTGGCTAACTGCGAGCCGGCAATTATGGGCCCGCGAACGGCGCGGGGGAGCCTCGGAACGATCGGGGCGTCGTCAACTCGACGAACCGGCGAAGGCGCATAGGACGCTGACGCTCCCGAAAAGCGACGCAGGACAATTGATCGCCGAGCATTTGCTCGGCGCGCCCTTGGGTCCCCATTCGCGCGACAGTGGCGAGTGCACCCGGCGGCAGCGGATGGATACCGGCTCCTGTCTCAAGGGGCGTCACGGTCCACCCGCATTTTTGCTGGATGAATTTTCTGGACGCGACTACAGCCGCTACGGCGAGATTTCGATAGATATGCCACGTCACACTCCGCTCGATCGCTATCGCAACATCGGCATCATGGCTCACATCGATGCCGGGAAGACGACTACGACCGAGCGCATCCTCTACTACACGGGGAAGAGCCACAAGATTGGCGAGGTCCACGATGGCGCCGCCACGATGGACTGGATGGAGCAGGAGCAGGAGCGCGGGATCACGATCACATTGGCCGCGACCACCTGCTTCTGGGAGCGGCACGACGTCGAGTATCGCATCAACATCATCGATACGCCTGGCCACGTCGACTTCACCGTCGAGGTGGAGCGCTCGCTCCGTGTTCTGGATGGCGCGGTGACGCTGCTCGACTCCGTCGCCGGCGTGGAGCCGCAGACGGAAACGGTGTGGCGCCAGGCGGACCGCTACGGCGTGCCGCGGCTCATTTTCGCCAATAAGATGGACCGCGTGGGCGCCGACTTCGATCGCTGCGTCCGGATGATTCGCGATCGTCTCACGTCCAAGGCCTATCCGATTCAGCTTCCGATGGGCTCGGGCGAGCTGTTCACGGGCCACATTGACGTGCTCCGTCGCGTGGCGGTGGTCTTCGATGAGGATACGTTAGGCAAGACGTTTTCCGAGGGCCCGGTGCCACCGTCGTACGCGGATGCCGTCGAGGCGGCACGCCACGAGGTGATCGAGGCCTCGGTCGAGCACGACGAAGCGCTGCTCGAGAAGTATCTCGGCGGGGCAGAGCTCTCCGTGGAGGAGATTCAGCGCGCGATTCGCAAGTCGGTCGTCGGCGGCTTCATCGTGCCGATCCTCTGCGGCGCGTCGTTCAAGAACAAGGGCGTACAGGCGCTGCTCGATGCCGTGATCGACTATCTGCCCGCGCCAGTCGACGTCAAGCCGATGAAGGGACACCTGCCGCACCACGACGAGACGTTCGAGGAGCGGCCGCCCGCGGACGAGACGCCGTTCTCCGCGCTCGCCTTCAAGATCGCGACCGACCCGTTCGTCGGGAAGCTGACCTACATCCGGGTGTACTCGGGTGTGCTCGAGGCGGGATCGTACGCCTACAACTCGACGAAGGACAAGCGCGAGCGCGTCGGTCGTCTGCTGCAAATGCACGCCAACAAGCGCGAGGAGATTCAGGAAGTGCGTGCGGGCGACATCGCGGCGTGCATCGGGCTCCGGGATACGCGGACGGGCGACACGCTCTCCGATGAGGACGCCCCGATCATCCTCGAGGCGATGAAGTTCCCGGCGCCGGTGATCGACGTCGCGATCGAGCCGAAGACCAAGGCGGACCAGGACAAGCTCGCGATCGCGCTCCAGAAGCTGGCGGAGGAAGATCCGACCTTCCGGGTGCACAGCGATCAGGAGACGTCGCAGACGATCATCTCCGGCATGGGCGAGCTGCACCTCGAGATCATTGTCGACCGCATGCAGCGCGAGTTCAAGGTCGACGCGAACATCGGCCGACCGCAGGTTGCCTATCGAGAGACGATTCGCCGGCGCGTCGAGAAGGTCGAGGGCAAGTTCATCCGTCAGTCAGGCGGCAAGGGCCAATACGGTCACGTTGTGATCAACATGGAGCCCGCCGAGCAGGGTGCCGGCTTCGTGTTCGAGGACAAGATCGTCGGGGGTGTGATTCCCCGTGAATACATCGGCCCGGTGGAGCAGGGCATCAAGGAAGCGCTCGAGACGGGCGTGCTCGCCGGATATCCGGTCGTCGACGTGAAAGTCGAGCTCGTGTACGGGTCGTACCACGATGTCGACTCGAGCGAAATGGCGTTCAAGATCGCGGGCTCGATGGCCTTCAAGGAGGCGGCGCGTCGCGCCGGCCCGGTGCTGCTCGAGCCGATCATGAACGTCGAAGTGGTATGTCCCGCGGATTACATGGGCGACATCCTCGGCGACCTCTCGGCGCGCCGCGGCAAGATCGGCGGGATGACGCAGCGCGGCGAGGCGCAGGTGATCGGCGCCAGTGTGCCGCTGGCCGAGATGTTCGGCTACTCCACCAAGCTCCGCTCGCAGTCGCAAGGGCGTGCGGTGTACTCGATGGAGTTCAGCCACTACGAGGAAGTGCCGAAGAGCAAGGCGGAAGAGATCATCAACAAAGTCAAGGCATGATGCCGAATGCGGATTGCGGAATGCGGATAACACCTTCCGCATTCCGACTTCCGCATTCTGACACGGGATCCGACACACACCATGGCTAAAGCAAAGTTCGAGCGGACGAAGCCGCACGTGAACGTGGGGACGATCGGGCACGTCGATCATGGGAAGACGACGTTGACGGCGGCGATCACGGCGATCCAGGCGAAGAAGGGGTTGGCGCAGTTCACGGCCTACGATCAGATCGACAAGGCGCCGGAGGAGCGGGAGCGCGGGATCACGATTGCGACGGCGCATGTCGAGTACGAGAGCGACAAGCGGCATTACGCGCACGTGGACTGTCCGGGGCATGCCGACTACGTGAAGAACATGATCACCGGGGCGGCGCAGATGGACGGGGCGATCCTGGTGGTGAGTGCCGCCGACGGGCCGATGCCGCAGACGCGGGAGCACATTCTCTTGGCGCGCCAGGTGAACGTGCCCTACATCGTGGTCTTTATGAACAAGGTCGACATGGTGGACGATCCGGAGCTGTTGGATCTGGTGGAGCTGGAAGTGCGCGAGCTGTTGAGCCAGTACGAGTTCCCCGGGGACGAGATTCCGATCATCAAGGGGTCGGCGCTCAAGGCGTTGGAGTCGGGGGATCCGAAGAGCGAGCACGGGCAGAAGATCGGGGAGCTGTTGGCGGCCCTCGATTCGTACATTCCGCAGCCGAAGCGGGAGGTGGACAAGCCGTTCCTGATGCCGGTCGAGGACGTGTTCTCGATCACGGGGCGGGGGACGGTGGCGACGGGGCGGATCGAGCGCGGGATCATCAAGGTGGGGGAGGAGATCGCGCTGGTGGGGTTTGGGAGTGACAAGAAGAGCGTGGTGACGGGGGTGGAGATGTTCCGGAAGCTCCTCGATCAGGGGGAGGCGGGGGACAACGTCGGCTTGCTGCTGCGCGGGATCGGGAAGGAGGAGATCGAGCGCGGGATGGTGTTGGCGAAGCCGGGGTCGATCACGCCGCACACGCACTTCATGGCCGAGGTGTACGTGCTGACGAAGGAGGAGGGGGGGCGGCACACGCCGTTCTTCAAGGGGTACCGGCCGCAGTTTTACTTCCGGACGACGGACGTGACGGGGACGGTGCAGCTGCCGGAGGGGACGGAGATGGTGATGCCGGGGGACAACGTGCAGATGGAGATCGAGCTGATCACGCCGATCGCCATGGACGAGGGGCTCCGGTTTGCCATTCGCGAAGGCGGACGGACCGTCGGCGCCGGCGTCGTGACGAAGATCATCAAATAGGCCAATACGGAATTCGGAATGCGGAATAGTATCCGCATTCCGCCTTCCGCATTCTGACAAGGAACTCTCATGGCAGGCAGAATCCGAATTCGTCTCAAGGCGTTCGACCACGCCGTCATCGATCAGGCATCGGCGGACATCGTGCGCACGGCGGAGAAGACGGGCGCGCAGGTGTCGGGGCCGATTCCGCTGCCGACGAAGACGCAGCGCTGGACGGTGTTGCGGTCGCCGCACGTGGACAAGAAGTCGCGCGAGCAGTTCGAGCTCAAGACGCACAAGCGCGTCATCGACATTCTCGATTCGCGTGCCCAGACGGTGGACGCGTTGACGAAGCTCGATCTGCCCGCTGGCGTGGACGTCGAGATCAAGGTCGAGTGAGCTCATGATCGGAATCATTGGCAAGAAGCTGGGGATGACCCAGATCTTCAACGAGGCGGGGCAGCAGATCCCCGTGACGGTCGTCGAGGCGCCGCCGAATCCGGTGGTGTTCGTGAACGAGAAGGAGCGGATGGGGTACGCGTCCGTTCAGCTCGGGTACGGGCAGCAGCGCACGCGTCGCGCGTCGAAGTCGGGCGAGCGGACGCCACGCGGACGTCGCGCGTCGAAGGCCGAGGTTGGGCATGCCGCGAAGGCGGGGCTCGAGGCGCCGCCCGCCGTGCTTCGCAGCTTCCGCATCGACGACGCGCCGGGGAAAAACCCGGAGATCCCCGTCTACAAGATCGGCGACGTGGTGAAGGTCGACATCTTCGCGCCCGGGGAGAAAGTGAAGGTCACCGGCACGTCGAAGGGCCGGGGCTTTCAGGGTGTCGTCAAGCGGTATGGCATCGGCGGCGGGCCGAACACGCACGGCAATACCAAGCATCGTCGTCCGGGCTCGATCGGTCCGGGCACCGATCCGTCGCGCGTGATCAAGGGCAAGAAGATGCCCGGACATTACGGCGCGGCGCGGCACACGGAAACGAACCTTCGCGTCGAGAAGATCGACGTGGAACGGAACCTCATCTACATCCGCGGCGCGGTGGCTGGTCCCACGAACGGGATCCTCCTCGTCCGCAAGCAGGGCTGACCGCATGGCTGAAACCGAGACACTGAACGCCGCCGCATACACGGCGCTAGGCACGGAGCGGGAGCGCGTGGCGCTGCCCGAGGAGATGTTCGACGGGACGGTGAACATGCCCGTGCTGCACCAGGCGGTGAAGGCGTTCCTCGCCAACCAGCGCCAGGGAACCGCGGCGACGAAGATTCGCAAGTACGTGGTGGGTGGCAACCAGAAGCCGTGGAAGCAGAAGGGCACCGGGCGTGCGCGTCAGGGCTCGATCCGCGCGCCGCACTGGGTGGGCGGTGGTACCGTGTTCGGCCCACAGCCACGCAGCTATCGGCAGGATGTGCCGCGCCAGGTGAAGGCCCTCGCGCGCAAGAGCGCGTTCAACGCGCGTGCGCGCGAAGAATCGCTGTTCGTCGTGGACCGCTTCGCCTTCGACGCGCCGAAGACCAAACGCATCGTGGCGCTGCTCGACCGACTCGATCTGGTGGGACGGAAGGTCCTGATCCTGACGAGCGGCATCAACCAGAACGTCTACCTGAGCGCGCGCAACCTCCAGGACGTTCAGGTGATGCCGTACGGCGATGTGTCCGCCTACCACCTGCTCTGGTCTGATGTCGTGCTCGTCGAGGCGGGCGCGCTGGGTCAGGAGCTCGAGCCGGTCGAGGAGACGGAGCCGACGAAGCGTCCGCGGCGCGCCGCGAAGAAGTCTCGCGCGGCGAAGACGGCGGGCGAAGCGAAGGCCGCGCCGAAGAAGAAGGGTGCACGCAAGGCCGCCAAGCCGGCCGCTCGCAAGGCCGCGGCGAAGAAGTCCGCTCGTAAGGCAGGCGGCACGACGGCGGCCCGGAAAAAGTCCGCGCCCCGGAAGAAGGGTGGCGACAAGAAGAAGGGGAAGTAACCGATGCCGACCGTTCATGAGATCGTGGTCCGTCCGGTGATCACGGAAAAGAGCTCGGCGGCGTTCCACGAGCGGCAGGAGTACACGTTCGAGGTGCATCCGAAGGCGACGAAGCCGGCGATCAAGCAGGCGATCGAGGAGCTGTTCGGTGTGCACGTCGAGGGTGTGTGGACGTCGAACCGGCGTGGCAAGACGCGGCGGGTGGGCAAGAGCGTCGGCACGCGCAACAACTGGAAAAAAGCGATCGTGCGTCTCCGCGAAGGGGAAACGATCGAGGAAATCTTCGAGGGCTGAGGCATGCCGATTCGTCAATTCAAGCCGGTCACGGCCGCGACGCGCTTTCGTTCGGTCTCCGATTTCGCGGAGATCACGCGCTCCACGCCGGAGAAGTCGCTGACCGAGCCGCTCAAGAAGTCGGGAGGCCGCGACAATCACGGCCACATCTCGATGCGGCGGCGCGGTGGCGGGCACAAGCGCAAGTATCGCGTGATCGACTTCAAGCGCAACAAGCACGGCATCGCCGCCGTGGTGCGCGAGATCGAGTACGATCCCAACCGCTCGGCGCGTATCGCGCTCGTCGAGTATACCGACGGCGAGAAGCGCTACATCCTGCACCCGAAGGGGCTGGGAGTCGGCGATTCGGTGTCGTCGGGTCCGGGGGCGGATATCCGGACCGGGAACGCGCTGCCGCTTCGCGAGATTCCGCTCGGCACCTCGGTGCATAACGTCGAGCTGCGCATTGGCCGCGGCGGACAGCTGGCGCGCTCGGCCGGTACGAGCCTCCAGGTCGTCGCGAAGGAAGGCGAGTACGTCACGCTGAAGATGCCGTCGACCGAAGTGCGCCTGGTGCACGGAAACTGTCTCGCCACGATTGGCGAGGTGGGCAATGCCGAGCACGAGCTGCAGTCGCACGGCAAGGCGGGCAAGACGCGCTGGCTCGGACGGCGCCCGAAGGTCCGCGGTGAGGTCATGAACCCGGTCGATCATCCGCACGGCGGCCGCACGCGCGGTGGACGCAACGTCGTCAGTCCGTGGGGCAAGAAGGAAGGGGTGAAGACCCGGAACAAGAAGAAGTCCTCGCAGCGGCTGATCGTACGCGGCCGCAAGCGGGGGAAGGCGACGACCAGCTAAACGCGGTTTGCAGCATACACTGATCCTTCATCGTCGAGATCTTTGCTCATGGGACGCAGCGTAAAGAAGGGCCCGTTCATTCAAGAGTCGCTCATGAAGCGCGTGCGCTCGATGAACGACCGGAGCGAGAAGCGCGTCATGAAGACGTGGTCGCGCGCGAGCACGATCACGCCGGAGTTCGTCGGGCACACCTTCGCGGTGCATAACGGGAACAAGTTCATCCCGGTGTATGTGACCGAGAACATGGTGGGTCACCGGCTCGGCGAGTTCGCGCCGACGCGTCTGTTCCGTGGGCACACCGGCGCCAACAAGGTCGACAAGAAGGCGACGCCATCGGCGACACCCGCCGTGCCGGCGCCGGCGGCCAAGGGAGGCAAGCCCGCATGACCGACGTCAGAGCCTTTCAGCGGACGACTCGACAGTCGCCCTACAAGATGCGGCTGGTCATCGATCAGATCCGCGGCAAGGATGTGAACGAGGCGCTGGCGCTGCTGGCGTTCTCGAAGAAGCACGCCGCCAAGCAGATCGAGAAGACGCTCAAGTCCGCCGTGGCGAACGCGGAATTCAAGGCGCGCGAGTCGGGCGAGGCGCTCGATACCGATCGCCTGTACGTCAAGCACGCGATAGTCAACGAGGGGCCGAAGCTCAAGCGCTTCATGCCGGCGGCGATGGGCCGCGCGACCCCCATTCAAAAGCGGACGAGCCACGTCGAAATCGTGGTCGCCGAGCGAGGCGAACGCTAATGGGTCAGAAGACGCATCCGATTGGGTTCCGGCTGGGAATCACGAAGCTTCACAAGTCGCGCTGGTACGCGAACCGTGACTTCCCGGCGCTGCTCAAGGAAGACGAGCTGCTGCGCAAGTATCTCAAGGCACGCCTTGGTCATGCGGCGATCGCGGACATTCAGATCGAGCGCAAGCCCGGCAAGGTGGTGGTGACCATCCACACCGGCCGGCCTGGCGTCGTGATCGGGAAGAAGGGCGCCGAGGTCGACAAGCTGCGCGACGAGCTGGCGAAGCTCAGCGGCAAGGAAGTCGGCATCAACGTCGAGGAGATCAAGCGTCCCGAGCTCGATGCGCAGCTGGTGGCCGACCAGGTTGCCGCGCAGCTCGCGCAGCGCATCTCGTTCCGTCGCGCGATGAAGCGCGCGGTGCAGAGCGCGATGCGCATGGGCGCGCAGGGGATCAAGATCAAGACCGGTGGCCGCCTCGGCGGCGCCGAGATCGCGCGCGTCGAGGGCTATCACGAGGGTCGGGTTCCGCTGCATACGCTCCGCGCGGACATCGATTACGCCACGTCCACCGCGAAAACCACCTTCGGCACCATCGGTGTGAAGGTCTGGATCTTCAAGGGTGAGGTCGTGGAGGATCGCCGCGGCAACACGTACTCGACGGGCCTCTGAGGATCGACCGATGCTGAGTCCGAAGCGCGTCAAGTTTCGCAAAATGTTCAAGGGCCGCACGAAGGGGATGGCGACCCGCGGCGCCGAAATCTCGTTCGGGCACTATGGGCTGCAGGCCGTCGAGCCGGGTTGGGTCTCCAACCGGCAGATCGAGGCGGCGCGCGTGGCCCTAACGAGACACATCAAGCGCGGTGGCAAGGTGTGGATCCGCATCTTCCCCGACAAGCCGATCACGAAGAAGCCGGCCGAGACCCGCATGGGCAAGGGAAAGGGATCGCCGGAAGGGTGGGTCGCGGTCGTGAAGCCCGGACGCGTCATGTTCGAGCTCGAGGGCGTGGACCGCAAGACGGCCGAGATCGCGATGGCGCTCGCGGCCGCGAAGCTGGGAGTGAAGTCCAAGTTTGTCGTTCGCGAGGAGGCGCACACCGATGCAGGCCACTGAGATACGCGAGCTCAACGATCAGGAGCTGCAGGACCGGATCGCCGAGCTTCGGGAAGAGCGCTTCCGACTGCGCCTGCGGGCGGCAACGCAACCGCTGGAGCAGCCGCACCGGCTGCGTGATCTCCGGAAGGACATCGCGCGCATGATGACGGTATTGACGGAACGACAGAAGGGCATCACCGCACCAGCACCATTGGGGGGGTCGAGGGAAACCAAGGCTCCGAAGACGAAGCGTGCAACCAAGACGACGAAGACGAAGCGGGCGACTGCCCGCCGTGGCCGCTAGTCAGGAGCGATCAGGGACATGGCCGAGATGATGAAGAACGAGAGCACCTCGACGCGCGGCACGCGGAAATCCCGTGTGGGCGTCGTGGTGAGCGACAAGATGCAGAAGACGGTGGTCGTCGCGATCGAGCGTCGGTTTCCGCACCCGCTGTACGGGAAGATGGTCACCCGGACGAAGCGGCTGAAGGCGCATGACGAGGAGAACGCCGCCAAGACCGGCGACCGCGTGCGCATCATGGAGACCCGGCCGCTGTCGAAGGACAAGCGGTGGCGTGTCGTCGAGATCATCGAGCGCGCGCGGTAAGGGAGACGAGCCATGATTCAGCAGGAATCGGTAGTCAAGGTGGCGGACAACTCGGGCGCCAAGCGCGCGCTCGTGATCCGCGTGCTGGGGGGAACACGACGGCGTTACGCCGGGCTCGGCGATCAGGTGATCGTCGCGGTCAAGGATGCGCTCCCCAACGGTACGGTGAAGAAGTCCGATGTCGCGCGCGCGGTGGTCGTGCGCACGGCGAAGGAGACGCGCCGCAAGGATGGCAGCTACATCCGGTTCGACGAGAACGCGGTGGTCATCATCAACGAGGCCGGCGAGCCGCGCGCGACGCGTATCTTCGGTCCGGTCGCACGCGAGCTGCGCGAGAAGAAGTTCATGAAGATCGTCTCGCTCGCGCCGGAGGTGCTCTAGTATGCGGATCCTGACGTACCGCAAGGCGGATCGGCTGAAGAACCGCCGCCGCCACGAGCTGAACGCCGAGCGGATGAAGCTGCACGTCACGCGGGGGGACACCGTCCGGGTGATGCGCGGCGATGACAAGGGCAAAGAAGGAAAGGTCCTGCGCGTCTATCCCAAGACGGGGCGCGTCACGATCGAGGGCGTGAACATTGTCAAGAAGCACCGCAAGGCACGGCGCGAGAACGAGCAGAGCGGCATTATCGATTTCCCCGCGCCGGTGCACGCGTCCAATGTCATGCTGATCGATCCGAAGTCCGGAGCGCCGACGCGGGTGCGTGCGCGCCTCGATGACGACGGAACGAAGGAGCGCATCAGCGTGAAGAGCGGGGATGCGATTCCCCGCAAGCGCTGAGCAGAGAGGAAGCGATGGCAACCAAGGAAAAGAAGCAGAAGAAGGCCGACGCGCAGGCCGTCGAGAAGCCGCATCGCGGCGTGGACACGCCGGCGCCGAAGCCGCGGCTCAAGGAGTACTACGAGACGACGTTGCGGCAGCGGCTCATGCAGCAGTTCGGCTACACGAACACGCACGAGATCCCGAAGCTCGAGAAGATCGTGGTCAACGTGGGGCTCGGCGAGGCAGTGAAGCAGCCCAAGATGCTGGACAGTGTGGTCAACGAGCTGGGCCTGATCACCGGCCAGCGGGCCGTGCGCACGCGGGCGAAGAAGTCGATCTCGAACTTCGGGCTGCGGGAAGGCCAGGAGATCGGTGCCAGCGTGACGCTGCGCGGCGCGCGGATGTGGGAGTTCCTCGATCGCCTCTTGAACGTGGCGATGCCACGCATCCGCGATTTCCGCGGCGTGAACACGCGCTCGTTCGACGGTCGCGGCAACTTCTCGCTCGGCCTCAAGGAGCAGGTGATCTTCCCGGAGATCAACTACGACCAGGTCGAGCAGGTGCACGGCATGGACATCACGTTCGTGACCAGCACGCCCCGCGACGATCAGGCGTTTGCACTCTTGAGAGAGTTGGGCATGCCATTCCGCGGTGACGACAAGCCAATCGTGGTCTCGACGTGAGAACGGCAGGGGCAACTTCCGAAGACGTCAGGGATCAGACGTCAGACGTCAGTTGTCAGAAGCGCGGAACCTGAAACCTGAACCCTGACGTCTGCATCCTGACGTCTGCAGAAGTTCACGAAGCTGAACAGAGAGAGGAAGGCGAATGGCTCGTAAGGCCATGGTCGAAAAGTCGAAGCGCAAGCCGAAGTTCGGCGTGCGGCAGCACAACCGCTGTCAGCGCTGCGGGCGCTCGCGCGCGTATCTGCGGAAGTTCGGCATTTGCCGCATCTGCTTCCGCGATCTGGCGCTCTCCGGGATGATTCCCGGAGTGCGGAAGGCCAGCTGGTGACACGAATGCGGAATACGGAATGCGGAACCTTGCAACAACTTCCGCATTCCGATTTCCGCAGTCTGAGGGACTCACATTGAATTTCCGCACGTCTCTCCAGCGAAGGAGAGATACGACGGGACGAGGGACACGACAGAATGTCAATGACTGATCCGATCGCCGACATGCTCACGCGCATCCGCAATGCGTGCGGCTCGAAGCATCGCCGCGTGGACATGCCGGCGTCGAAGATGAAGGTGGAGATCGCGAAGATCCTCCTCGACAACGCCTACATCAAGGACTTCAAGGTCCTCGACACCGAGGAAGGCCGGAAGCTCCTGCGCGTGTACCTCAAGTACGCCGCGGGGGAGCAGCCGGTCATCCGCGAGCTGAAGCGTGTCTCGACGCCGGGACTCCGTCGCTACGTCGGCGTGAGCGAGATCCCGCGAATCCGCAACGGCCTCGGGATGGCGATCCTCAGCACCTCACAGGGGCTGATGACCGATCGCCAGGCTCGTCAGGCGCGCACCGGCGGCGAGCTGCTCGCCGTGGTCTGGTAGGAGAGGAACGATGTCGCGAATTGGAAAGAAGCCCATTCCCGTGCCGAAGAACGTGACGGCGACGATCGATGGGCAGACGGTAAAGGTGAAGGGTCCCAAGGGCGAGCTCGAGCGGCGCTTGCATCCGTCCATGGCGATCGCGATGGACGATGGGAACATCACTGTCGCCCGCCCCTCGGATGAGCCGGGCCACCGCGCGCTGCACGGCCTTACCCGGACGCTCGTCGCCAACATGGTGGACGGCGTCACCAAGGGGTACTCGAAGCAGCTCGAGATCATCGGCGTCGGCTACAAGGCGGAAGCTCGGCCGTACGGGCTGCAGCTGGCCCTCGGGTTCTCGCATCCGGTGGAGTACCGCGCCCCGAAGGGAATCAAGCTGACGGCACCGCAGCCGACGCAGATTATCATCGAAGGCGCGGACAAGGAGCTCGTCGGGCAGGTGGCGGCGGAGTTGCGCAGCCTGCGTCCGCCGGAGCCATACAAGGGGAAGGGCATCAAGTATCAGGGCGAGCAGGTCCGTCGTAAGGCGGGCAAGGCGGGAGCCAAGTAATGAGACCAATTCACAAGCCGAAGACACGGGCCGAGAAGCGCCACCAGCGGCATTTGCGCGTGCGCAAGAAGGTGACGGGCACCGCGGAACGTCCGCGTCTCGTCGTCTACCGCTCGATCAAGCACATTTACGCGCAGCTCGTTGACGACGGTGCACAGCGGACGATCTTGACCGTCTCGGATTCCGGCGTCGCCGAGGGGAAGAAGACGGAGCGGTCCGCCGAGGTCGGCAAGCGCCTGGCGGCAAGGGCCAAGGACGCGGGGATCACGAAGGTCGTCTTCGACCGCGCTGGATACCGATATCACGGCCGCGTGAAGGCAGTGGCCGATGGCGCCCGAGAGGGCGGACTGGAGTTCTGACATGGCTGAGAATCAGCAAGGCGGCGGCGAAGGCGGCGGGCAGACGTCACAGCCCCAGCGCGGTGGTGGCGGCGGCGGCGGTACGCGCGGCGGACCTCGTGGACGCGGCGGCCCCGGCGGCGGACGCGGCGGTGGGCGCGGCGGTGGCGGGGGCGGTCGTGGTGGCGGGCCTGGCGGCCCAGGCGGACCGGGTGGCGGCCGTGGTGGACGCGGCGGCGGCGATGGTCGCGGAGGGCGTGACGGCGGCCGCGGTCGCGGCGACGGTCGTGGCGGGCCAGGCGGGGAGCGCGAAGGCAGCGACCTCATTGAGAACGTCATCGCGATCAATCGCGTCGCCAAGGTCGTGAAGGGTGGCCGGCGGTTCTCCTTCAATGCGCTCGTGGCCGTCGGCAACGGGCAGGGGGAGGTTGGTGTCGCCACCGGGAAGGCCAACGAGGTGTCGGAGGCCGTTCGCAAGGCGGTCGACGCGGCGCGTCGTCACCGCGTCCGTGTGCCGCTGACCGGAGGGACGATTCCTCATGAGGTCGTGGGCCAACATGGCGCGGGCCGGGTATTGATGAAGCCGGCGGCCCCGGGTGCCGGTGTCATTGCCGGCGGTGCGGTGCGCGCGGTGCTCGAGTGCGCGGGCGTCCAGGACATTCTCACCAAGAGCCTGGGCTCGACGAACCCGCACAACATGGTCCGCGCCGCGCTCGATGGACTGCAGCAGCTCACGACGATCGAACAGATTGCTCGCGAACGGGGAGTCGAGATGTCGAGCATCCATTATCGTTCGCGCGCGAAGGGGAAGGAGGTCGTGCATGGCTAGAACGTTCGTCTGGCACCGCACGCGTGGCCCGAAGAAGACGGAGCCCGTGGGTGCGCCGACCAAGGGTCGCCTGTTGATCGAGCAGGTGCGGAGCGGCATCGGACATCCGAAGAAGCTGCGCGCCACGCTCGATGCGCTCGGGCTGCGACACCATCAGGACGTCGTCGTGAAGCAGGACTCTGCGTCGCTTCGCGGCATGATCAAGCAAGTGCGTCACCTGGTGAAGGTGACGCCGGTGAAGGAGTGACATCGTGAGGAAGCCGACCAGAGTTGGACTGGACAACCTGAGTCCCGCGCGGGGCTCGCATTGGAACCGCAAGCGCGTTGGGCGCGGGCCGGGCTCCGGTACGGGCAAGACGTCCGGCAAGGGTCACAAGGGGAGCAAGGCGCGCGCGGGCCATGGCGGACCGGGTGGCGGCAAGCCCCACTTCGAGGGCGGTCAGATGCCGCTCACGCGGCGGCTGCCGAAGCGCGGATTCACCAATGAGTTTCGCGTGGAGCACCAGGTCGTTACCCTGGATGCACTGAACCATTGGCCCGAGGGGACCGAGGTGACGCAGGAAGCGCTTGCCGAGAAGGGCTGGGTGCATAGCCGGAAGGGTCCGGCCAAGGTGCTCGCCAACGGCAAGCTCACGCGTCCCGTGACGGTGCGCGGCATCAGAGATGAGCGCGGCGGCTCGGGAGCAGATTCTCGCGGCGGGAGGCCGCGTCGAGGCGTAACATGGCGCAGACGAATCCCGCCGCGGCCGTCGGCAATCTGTTCCGCACGCCGGAGCTGAAGCAGAAGATCCTCTTCACGCTTCTGTGTCTGCTCATCTATCGCGTCGGCGCGCACGTCACGGCGCCGGGCATTGACGTCGTCGCCCTCCGCGATTTCTTCGCGGCGCAGGGCCAGGGCGGACTGCTCGGCCTCTACGATCTGTTCGTCGGGGGCGGTCTGTCGCGCGCCACGCTCTTCGCGCTCGGCATCATGCCGTACATCTCGTCGAGCATCCTCTTCCAGTTGGCGGGGGCGGTCATCCCCACCGTGGAGAAGATGCAGAAGGACGAGGAGGGCCGAAAGAAGATCACGCAGTGGACTCGTTATGGAACGGTCGTCATCGCGATGATCCAGGGGTATGGCTTCGCCCTGTTCACCGAGTCGCTGCAGGGGGCCGTGCGGTTCCCGGGCTTCGGCCATCAGGTCCAGATGACGCTCTTCCTGACGACGGGCGCGATCTTCGTCATGTGGCTCGGCGAGCAGATCACGGAGCGCGGCATTGGGAATGGCGCGAGCCTCCTGATCTTCTTCTCGATCGTCGAGCGCATTTGGCCCGGCATCTTCCAGACGTTGAACTTCGTCACGACGGGAGCGCTGGCGCCGCTCAAGCTGGTGGTGCTTATCGTCATGATGATTCTCGTCGTCGCGGCAACGGTCGCGATCACGGTGGCGGCGCGGCGGGTCCAGATACAGATCCCGCAGCGGGCGATGGGCCGCGGGCGGATGCGGGAAGCGGCGCGGAACTTCATCCCCCTGCGGATGAATGCGGCGAACGTCATGCCCATCATCTTCGCGCAATCACTGATCGTCGTGCCGGGGACTATCGCGCAGTTCAGCGGCAACCCCCGGCTCCAGACCATGGCGGAGTACTTCAATCCCGGTACGCCGCTGTACTTCCTGCTATCGGCGGTCCTGATCCTCTTCTTCACGTACTTCTACACGTCGATCATCTTCAACCCGATCGACATTGCGGAGAACCTGAAGAAGCAGGGCGGGTTCATACCGGGCGTGAAGCCGGGCGCAAAGACGGCCGAATACATCGACCACGTCGTGAGTCGCATCACGCTGCCGGGCGCGGTCTTCCTGACGCTCGTCGCACTCCTGCCGATCTGGATCGCCGGACTCTTCAACGTGCCTTTCCAGTTCGGCGGAACCTCGCTGCTGATCGTCGTCGGCGTGGGCCTCGATACGGTGCAGAAGTTCCAGGAGGCGCTCCTTCTCCGGAAGTACGACAGCTTCATGAAGAAGGGCGGGCGCGTGCGGTTCCGGGGTCGCGGGGCACCGGCTATGGGGATTGCGATCATCGCGGCGCTCGCTGGGACGACTGCGACCCTCCTTGCCTAACTCGCATTTGGGCCTTGTTTCGAATACGGAATGCGGAATGCGGACTCATGTTTTTTTCCGCATTCCGCATTCCGCATTCGTCGCCCCATGATCATCGTCCTCCTTGGGCCGCCCGGCGCAGGCAAAGGAACTCAGGCCGAGCCCGTTGCGCAGCGCCTCGGGATTCCGAAGATTGCAACCGGGGACGTGCTGCGCGGGGCGGTGCGCGAAGGCACGGCGATGGGAAAGGCCGCTCAGGGCTACATGGACCGTGGCGAGCTCGTTCCCGACGAGGTGATCCTCGGCATCATGAAGGAGACGTTCAAGCGTCCGGAGATGGCGCGCGGCGTCATTCTCGATGGTGTCGTTCGCACCGTGCCGCAGGCGGAGGGGCTCGAGCGTGTGCTCGGCGAGCTGGGCCGCCAGGTCGATGCAGTCCTCCTGTTCGAGGTACCTGACGACGAGCTCGTTCGCCGACTGTCGGGCCGCACCATTTGCGATCGCTGCCAGACGCCCTACACGGGGCGCGAGCCGGGCACGTCATGCCCCAAGTGCGGCGGCACGCTCGTGAGGCGGACGGACGACGACCCCGACGCCGTTCGTCGCCGCCTCCGCGTATACCGTGACCAGACCGCCCCCGTCATCGACTGGTACCGCACGAACGAGACCCCACTCGTCGTCGTGGACGCCGTGGGATCGCCGGCCGACGTGACCGAACGCGTCGTGCGCGCACTCCCGAAATGATTCAGTTGAAATCGCCGCGCGAGATCGACGTGATGGCCGAGGGCGGGCGGATTCTCGCGGAGACGGTTGCGATGCTCGCCGAGGCGGTGAAGCCGGGCATGACCACGGCCGACCTCGATCGTCTCGCCGAGGACTTCATTCGCTCGCACGAGGGCGCCGTGCCGGCGTTCAAGGGGCTGTACGATTTCCCGGCGAGCGTGTGCACGTCGATCAACGATGAGATCGTGCACGGGATCCCTTCACGAACACGGCAGCTCGTCGAGGGTGACCTCGTGTCGATCGATGTGGGTGTGCGGTACAAGGGGTACTACACCGATTCCGCGACGACCGTGGCCGTCGGTGAGGTCGACGAGACATCGCAGCGGCTGCTCGACGTCACACAGCGAGCACTCGAAGCGGGGATCGCCGCGGCGCAGCCGGGGAATCACATTGGCGACATTGGAGCAGCGGTGCAAAGCGTAGTCGAGGACGCGGGATTCAGCGTGGTGCGGGACCTCGTTGGGCACGGCATTGGGGTCGCGTTTCACGAGGAGCCGCAGGTTCCGAATTACGGCAAGCCCAAGCGTCGCGAGCGGCTCGCGCCCGGGCTGACGATCGCCATTGAGCCGATGGTGAACGCGGGTTCCGCGAAGACGCGAACCATGCCGGACCGGTGGACCATCAAGACGATTGACGGCTCACGATCGGCGCACTTCGAGCACACGGTGGCGATCACCGAACATGGGCCGCGCGTGCTGACGCGGCTCGCCTAGCTCAGGGAGAGGAGACTGCGTTTGGCCAAAGATGGGGTCATTCAGGTCACGGGCACGATCATCGAGCCGCTTCCGAACGCGATGTTCCGGGTGGAGCTGGAGAACGGGCACGAGGTGCTCGCCTACATCTCGGGGAAGATTCGCACGAACTTCATCAAGATCCTGCCAGGCGACAAAGTCGCCGTGGAGCTGAGCCCGTACGATTTGTCGCGAGGGCGGATTACGTATCGGTATAAGTAGAGGTGCTCGAGCACCTCTACTTGGCAATCTCCCGCTCCACCAGCTCCACCACGCTCGCGGCGCGCGCCGACGTGTCGGCCGCGATGCGCTGCGCCTCGGCGGCCAGCGACGCACCGACCGAGCGATCAGGTAACGCCGCCACGTTGATGCGGACATTGTAGGCCGCGCCGCGGCAGGCGGCATCGGCGAGCAGGGCGGCGACACCGGCGTCGGATACGGCGTTCGTGTTGCCGCGCGCCGCGACGACCGCCGCGATCTCGGTGACTTCGCCGCACAACTGCGCCGTCTGCAGCGGGATCTCCGCTGCTCCGATGAGTGCCTTCTCGATCGCCTGGTGCCGGGCCGTCGCCGCGGTCATGGGCTCCTTCGGCATCTTGTACGCCTCCGATACCGCGCCGTACGCGCGGGCGTCCGCCTGTACGAGCGCAGCCAGGCGCGAGCCTAACGCCGCGGCGCGGGCGCCGACGTCGCGCATCTCGGCGTCGACGGCAGCGTACTTCTTTCGGCCAGCGGTGAGCCCGGCGACCATTTGAGCGAGCGCGGCGGCGAGTGCGCCGACGTGGGCGACGACGGACCCGCCTCCGGGGGTCGGATTGGAGGATGCGACCGACGCCACGAAGCCCGACACGCTCTCGCCTCCAGCATCACCACCCCACTGCGCCGTCGCCGCGCGAACCTTTCGCTCCAGCACCTGGTCCGGGGTGAACCGGTCGAGCTGGAGGTGGCGGACTGCGGCATCGAACAGCGCACGTTCCGGCACCAACCCGACGATCTCGCTCCAGGTAGTCGGAACACCGTTCGCCGCGGCTTCCATCTTCACCGCCTCGAACGCGCGGTGCATCGGCGTCTGGTCGACGTCGACGAGATTCATCGACACCTGCGCCTGCCCATCCACCTCGAGCCCGAGTCCCTTTACGTACTTGAGCCCGCCTGACGAGCCGCGCACCGCCTTCGCGACTTTCTTTGCCACCGCGAGATTCTCCTTGTCGCCAAGGTAGACGTTGTACGCCACGAGGAAGGGACGTGCGCCGATCGCGACGGCTCCGGCGGTGGGGTGCACGCGCGCGGGCCCGAAGTCGGGCATGCGTGCCGGATCGCCCGGGATGGCGTCGCGTAGACCCTCGAATTCCCCGCGGCGAACGTCGGCGAGGTTCTCGCGCTCTCGGCGCGTAGCGGCGCGCTCGTAGAGATAGACGGGAATGTCCAGCTCGCGACCGACCCGCTCACCGAGCGCCCGTGCCAGCGCGATGCACTCGTCCATCGTCGTTCCCTCGAGCGGCACGAACGGAACGACGTCGGCGGCTCCCATCCGCGGATGCTCGCCGGTGTGCCTCGTCAGATCGATGAGATCCCGCGCTTTGGCAATAGCCGCGAACGCGGCGTCGACCGCTGTGTCCGCCGAGGCGACGAACGTGATCACGGTGCGGTTGTGCGACCCGTCCGAGGAGACGTCGAGAATTGCCGTACGATCAACGGCCGCGATCGCATCGCGGATGGCGGCGATCACCTCTGGGCGCCGACCTTCGCTGAAATTCGGGACGCACTCGATGAGTCGGGTCATGAATTCTCCAAAGGTCGTCGAGGTCGTCGAGGATGCTCGAGGTGAACGAGGCGAAGTCACCTGGATTACTTCGACGCACCTCGACCACCTCGATCGCCTCAGCTACACATCACTCAAAACTTTGAGCATCCATTCGTGCATCCACGGATTCCCGGCCAGGGCTCCTGATCGGGAAAGCGGGAGCGGCGCGCCCTGAAGGTCAGTGATGACGCCGCCCGCCTCGCGAATGAGCAGCGCGCCGGCGGCGAAATCCCACGCCTCGAGGCTGTGCTCCCAGAACGCATTGAAGCGGCCGGTGGCGACGGCGCAGAGATCGAGCGCGGCTGCACCGGCGCGGCGAATCCCCGCCGTCGACCGCATGATCACCGGCAGCTCGCGCACGTATCGTTCGATCTGCTCCGGGTACTTGAAGGGGAAGCCGGTGCCGATCAGGGCGCGCGCGGGCTCGCGAATGTCGCTCACGCGAATCGGGCGACCGTCGACGGTCGCGCCCTGTCCCGCGACGGCGACCCAGCTGGAGTGATTCGGCACATTCACGACAGTGCCGACGAGCGTTTCGCGATCGACCAGGACTGCGATCGAGACGGCGTACTCCGGATAGTCATGGAGGAAATTCGTCGTCCCGTCGAGCGGGTCGACGAGGAACGTGATCCCGGAGCCGGCGGCACCCTCGGGCGTAAGCTCTTCGCCGATGACGCGAGCGTCGGGCAGCGCGCGCACTACGATTTCTCGAATGCGCTCTTCCGCGGCGGTATCCACGATGCTGACGAAGTCGGATCGTCCCTTGGGCTGCCACTCGACGGTGGCCCCGGCGCCGCGATGCGAACGCACGATGGTCGCGGCACCATTGGCCGCCGCAACGGCGACGTCACGGAGCATCTCGAGGTCGCGCGCCGTCGCTTGCAGCGCATTAGGGGCACTCATAGCTTGCCGTGATGCCTCGGATCTTCAGCGGAATTCAACCCTCCGGCGAGTTGCATATTGGCAACTACCTGGGAGCGGTCAAGAATTGGGTCCAGCTTCAGCACAGCTACGAATGCATCTTCTGCATCGTCGACTATCACGCGATCACCGTACCGTACGACCCCGACGACCTGCGACGACGGACGACGGACATGGCCGTGTCGCTGCTCGCCTCCGGGCTCGATCCGGAGAAATGTACCGTGTTCGTCCAGTCCCACGTGCCCGAGCACACGGAGCTCGCCTGGATCTTCAACACGGTGACACCAATCGGGGAGCTGGAGCGACAGACGCAGTTCAAGGAGAAGGCGCAGCGACAGGAGAGCGTCGTCGCGGGGCTCCTGAACTATCCGGTGCTACAGGCGGCTGACATCCTCCTCTACCGCGCCGACGGCGTTCCGGTGGGCGAGGATCAGGTGCAGCATCTCGAGCTTTCGCGCGAAATCGCGCGAAAATGGAATGCGCGGTTCGCCAAGGGCGAAGACTTCTTCCCTGAGCCCAAGGCTCTCTTGACCGCCACACGGCGCATCATGGGTCTCGACGGGCAAGCGAAGATGTCGAAGTCCATGGGGAATACCGTCGGACTTCTGGAACCGTTCGACGCCGTGTGGGAGAAGCTCCGCCCCGCGGTCACCGACCCCAAGCGCGTGCGACGGACCGATCCGGGCACGCCGGAGGTGTGCAACATCTTTCACCTGCACAAGGCGTTCAATCCGCCGGAGACGGTGGAGCACGTCGCGGAGATGTGCTCGACCGCGGGCTGGGGATGCATCGACTGCAAGAAGGTTCTGCTCGAGGGAATCCAGCGAGAGCTCACACCTATCCACGAGCGCGCGCGTGAGCTTCGATCGAACCCGCAGCGAGTCCGCGACGTGCTTGCCGCTGGTGCGGATCGGTGTCGCGCGCTCGCACGAGAAACGATGGGTTACGTCAAGGAGAGGATGGGGCTGGTCTAACCGAATGCGGAATGCGGATTGCGGTTGACAGCCTGACCCCTCAACGTTTCATCCGTATTCCGCATTCCGCATTCTTCGAGGTTCCCGATGCCCATGGATCCCAATGGCCCGCGCGGCGTGCTCACGCTCCTCTGCCTCACCTGCGGCAATCGCAAGTATTACGACGACACGCCCCCCAATCGGGTGAAGTGCGAGAAGTGCGGGAATACCGTGTTCCGAAACTTCTTTTCTCCCACCGAGGCGGATGAGGCGACCATCGAACAGCTCGAGGAAACTCGCCGACACATCGCCCTCGACGATGTCTCTCCCGATACCACGGCCGACGACATCACTGAGCTGAACAACCCGTAGTCATCGCGTGGAGGTGGCTCGCATCGACACGTACACGGTCCTGTCACCGATGAGCTCGCTGGCGGCTCTGCAATTCCTGGAGCCGCTTCCGTTCGACCTGTTAGGCCGACTCGCTCTCGCCGTTCTCCTCGGCGGGATCGTCGGTGTCGAACGCGAACTCTCGGGCAAGCCCGCCGGGCTCCGCACCAACATCCTCATCTGCCTCGGCTCCGCCCTTCTCATGGACCTCTCTATCACCATCGGAATGACGGATGGTGATGTGCGCGTCGGGGATCCGGCACGCATCGCGGCGCAGGTCGTGACTGGCGTCGGCTTTCTGGGTGCCGGCACGATCATGCAAGCGCGCGGCGAGGTCGTCGGTCTCACGACGGCTGCAACCATCTGGGTGGTCGCGGCGATCGGGCTGGCAGTCGGCGCCGGACACCGCGCCGAAGCGGTCGCGGCGGCACTTCTCGTGACCCTCGTCCTGACCGCCCTCGGCTGGCTGGAGCGGTGGATGCTGTCGTTCCGCCGCGTCGTCAACGGCACGATTCACATGCGTCGAGACGCCCGCTTCGAGGACGTCTCGCCGATCTTTCGTGGGTCGCGCATCGCCATCCAGGCGAAGAAGGTGACGGAAGAGGAAGAAGGTCTCGTCTATCGACTCCAGCTGGTCGGTCCCTCTCGCCAGTACGATCGGCTGGCTGAAGAGCTCATGCATCGCCCGGAAGTGATCAGCGTCGAGTTCGACTGATCGGTGGCCGACACGGAGCGGACGCCGCAGGCGCACGGACGCCTGGTCGTCGATCTGCGCGCGACGTCGCGTACATGGTCGCTGACCGATGAAGCCGCCTCGCGTATCCGCTCGTCAGCCCCACCAGGCTGGACGACCTACATTGTCGGCTCGCCGACGATCTCGGATGGTGACGGAAATGCGTCGCCCAGCGCGGAAGTGATGCGGGAGATCGCCGACGCCGATGCGTACGTCGGGTTCGGGATGCCACGCGCACTCTTCGTCGCCGCGCCGCGCTTGCGGTGGATCCACTCGGCAGCGGCGGGGGTGGGAAGTCTGCTCTATCCCGAGCTGGCGGCGAGCACTGTGCTCCTGACCAACTCCGCTGGCGTTCATGCCGTGCCTATGGCCGAGCACGTGTTAGGCGGGATTCTCTTTCTGCTTCGACAGTTCGACGTTGCGGTCGCACAACAACGTGATCGGGTGTGGAATCGCGACCCGTTCGTCGGTGACGACAGCCGCATCCGCGAGCTCGGGGAATGTCGCGCCTTGATCATTGGCGCCGGCGGAATCGGCACCGAGATCGCTCGTCGGCTCTCCGCGCTCGGCGCGCGCTGTACCGGGATTCGACGCCGTCCTGAACGGGGCATCCCGGAGGGGTTCGGGAAGGTGTTCGGCCTTGAAGCGCTCGACTCGCTCCTGCCCAGCGCGGACATTCTCATCATTGCGGCGCCCGCGACGGTCGCAACACGCGGTCTGGTGACCGCGGAGCGGCTCGACCATCTTCCTCAGGGCGCAATCGTCGTCAACGTCGCGCGCGGCACACTGCTCGACGAGCGGGCCCTGGCGGAACGCCTGCGGGATGGGCGCGTCGCCGGAGCGGTGCTCGACGTGTTCGAGCGGGAGCCGCTGCCGCCGGACAGTAATTTGTGGAACGTCCCTCGGCTGTTGCTCACTCCGCACGTGTCGGCTACGTCGCCTCGCGGGTATTGGCGGCGCGAACTGGAGCTCTTCACCGACAACTGGGCGCGCTTCGCGGCCGGACGTCCGCTGAGGAACGTCGTGGACAAATCGGCTGGCTACTGACCGAATGGCGAGGGCATGGAGAAGATCATAAAGGCGGCGGTGGAACGCGGGGCGTCGGACCTGCACATCAAGGCAGGGGACGTCTTTCGTGCGCGCATCGACGGGCGATTGGTCCCGCTCACCAAGCAGGCACTCACGCCCGATCAGACGAAAGCCATCGCGCTCCGGCTGATTCCCAACGAGGACGATCGGAAGAAGATCGATCGGATCACCGACTACGATTGCTCGTGGGGAATGGCCGGTGTCGGGCGCTTTCGCGTCAACATTCTGCGCCAGCGCTCGAGCTTCATGATCGTGATGCGAGTAATCCCGTTCGAGGTGCCGACGTTCGATGGGCTCTCGCTCCCGCCGGTGCTGGCGCGCGTTGCACAGGCCGAGCGGGGGCTGGTGCTGGTCACAGGGGTGACAGGGTCCGGAAAGTCGAGTACGATGGCTGCGCTCGTGAATTACATGAACTCGAACATGAGCAAGCACATTGTCACGCTGGAGAACCCGATCGAGTTTCTCCACCGCGACATTCAATGCTCGGTGAGCCAGCGCGAGATCGGGGTCGACACGGAAAGCTTCCGCACGGGCCTCCGTGCCGCGCTGCGTCAGGATCCCGACGTGGTCATGGTCGGAGAGATGCGCGACGCGGAGACGATCGACACGGCGATGAAAGCGGCGGAGACCGGCCACCTGGTCCTGAGTACGCTGCACACGCCGGATGCGCACACGACCATCACCCGTATCCTGGCCATGTTTCCGCCTGAGGAGCAGGGAATCACCCGCGTCCGTCTCGCGGAATCGCTGCATGCGGTCGTCTCGCAGCGGCTGCTGCCGCGCGCGGACGGCAAGGGACGGATCGTGGCGGCCGAGATCATGGTCGTGACGCCGCTGGTGCGCGATCTCATCATGGATGAGCAGCGCACGGGAGAGATTCGCGACGTCATTGCCGAGGGACGCGACCAATACGGGATGCAGACGTTCGACCAGCATCTGGCCGATCTCGTGGGGCAGGGCGCGGTGACATACGAGGTGGCGCACGCCGCGGCCTCGAGGCCAAGCGATTTCGCCCTCACGGTGCGCACGTTCAGCGAAACACGATGACGAAAGTGCTCGGCGGCGTCCTCGGGCCGGTCGTCACGACGTTCGACGATGGCACTGGCGATCTCGCGGCCATTCCGTATCGCGCGAACGTGCGCGCGCATCTGGACGCGGGACTCGCGGGCATCGTCGTCGCCGGCTCAACGGGCGAGGCAGCGTTGCTCGAGGAGCATGAGCGGCACCGGCTTCTCGAATGGGCGCGTGCGATCGTGCCTGACGATCGGTGGCTCATCGCGGGCGTTGGCGCGGAATCCACGCGCCTGACGATTCGACGCGCGCGCGAAGCGGCCGAGCGTGGTGCCGACGCCATTCTCGTGGTCGCGCCGCATTACTACGGTGCGCAGATGACGCCCGAGGCGCTGGCCGCTCATTTCCGGCAGGTGGCGGACGACAGTCCCTTGCCGCTCATCCTCTACAACATTCCCAAGTACACGCATTTTCCCCTCGCGCCGGGTCTGGTGCGCGAGCTCGCCTCGCACGGGAACGTCGTGGGGATCAAGGACAGCTCGGGCGATCTGACCCAGCTGGGTGGCTATCTCGATGCGCAGTCCGAGCGATTCACGGTGCTCACCGGCAGCGGGGCCGGACTCTATTCAGCTCTCGAGATGGGCGCACGCGGCGGAGTTCTCGCCGTGGGACTGTTCGCTGCGCCCCTCTCCGTGTCGCTCTGCCGATCGTTCACGAGTGGCGACACGGCGGCGGCTGGTCGCGCCCAGGAGCGGCTGGTGCCGCTCGCCCGAACCATTGTCGGCGAGCTCGGCGTGGCCGGGGTGAAGGCGGCGCTCGATCTCGTCGGCCTAACGGGTGGACGAGTGCGAGCGCCGTTGTTGCCGCTGCGCGGACCGGCCCGGGAGCGGGTGGAAGAGCTCCTCCGCACGGCGGGACTCTCCCGGGCCGCCTGACGAGTGGACGCGCGCCCTGCCGACAGGGCGGCTGCGCGACGGCATCTCGAGGCGCTGGCGAGCGCGCCGCGCCCCGCCGGCGGAACGGAGGAAGCCCGCGCGCGCGCGTACTGCGCCGGTGTGCTTACCGCCGCCGGTTTCGGTGTCGCCGAGGAGCCATTCTCGTATTCGCAGCTACCCGGCAAGGTGGCGACGCCCGTCCTCGGCATCATCTCCGGTGCCCTGTTCGCGGCGGTCGGCCATTCTCGGGTGGCGGAATGACCCAGCGCTCGCGCTCGCGCTGCTCCTCGGCGGCGCAGTGTTCATCGGGGCGTCAGCATGGTGGGTCACGCGCGTTGGGGTGCTTGGTCTGCGCTGGCTGCGGGCAGAATCCAGCAACCTCGTCGCGAGCCGAGGAAACCCCTCGGTTTGGCTCGTCGCGCATCTCGATTCGAAGTCGCAGCCGGTGGCGATCGTCGTGCGCGCGCTGGGGGTAATCGGATTGCTCGTAGGCGCCGCGGGCGCGGTGATCATTGCCGCGCTGCACGTCTCCGGCACCGATGTGCGGTGGATGTGGCCCTGGATCACTGGATGGGGGGTGCTTTCATCACTTCCGGTTGCCGCGAGCGTCGTGCAATCGCGCTCGCCGGGCGCGCTCGACGATGCGTCGGGCGTGAGCACTGCCCTCATGGTGGCGCAGTCGTTGCCACAACAGCTCGCGCTTGGCGTGGTGCTGACGAGTGCGGAGGAGCTGGGCCTGGCGGGTGCGCGCGCGTGGGTCCGCGGACGGGGTGCCGTTCACGCGATCAATGTCGACGGTGTCGATGACGCGGGTGCGCTGCGTTTGACGTGGACGAGGCGCCGTCCAACGGCCCTTCTCGACCTGCTGACGCTGCGCGCTACAGAGGCAGGGATACCGGTCCGTACAGGGCGCTTGATTCCCGGTGCGTTACTCGACGGCGTGGCGCTGGCCGATGCGGGATGGCAGGTGGTAACGGTGAGCCGAGGAACGCTCGGCACGGTTGCCCGCATTCACACGCCTCGCGATTCGCTCGAGCATGTGCGCGGGGAAGGAGTAGCCGTCACGGCGTCGATCATTCTCGCCGCCATCGCGACGAGCGCCTGACGAGACGCTGGGGGTTGAATGGAAGAGCTGCTGCTCGCGATCGCGTTGGTAGCGGGACTGCTGCTGATCCCGCTGGGCTTGCCAGGGCTGTGGCTCATGGTCGGTGCCGCCCTGCTGTATAGCTACGTGAAGCCGACCATCTCGGTCTGGACGATCGGGGCGCTTACCGTCCTGGCCCTGATCGCCGAGCTCATCGAGTTCGCCCTTTCGGCACGGTATACGCGCAAGTATGGTGGGTCGCGACGTGCGGGATGGGGCGCTATTATAGGCGGGGTGGTCGGTGCTTTCGTCTGGACCCCCCTGCCCGTGATCGGCCCAATGATTGGCGCGTTCGCGGGCGCTTTTGTCGGTGCGTGGGTCGCGGAAATGACCCGAAAAGGCACTGAGGTTGGCGGCGCGACGCGCGTCGCAACGGGGGCCCTCATCGGACGCATTGTCGCGGTTGCGATGAAGGTTGGGATCGGGCTCGTGCTCGCGGTGTGGATACTCCTCGCGTTGTGGATATAGCGGATCGAGTGGAATCAGGAGCGCGCATGGACGGGATGGTCTCGGGAGACGGTCGTACCGTGGAAGCAGAATCGCGTCGCGGCGACGACTCGGTCGCCAAGGGCGCCGACGGGCGTGGCGAGGGAGGAAAGTACGTCTACTGCATCATCCGCCTCGACAGCGCGCGCGACTTCGGACCGATTGGCATTGGGGATGGCGCGAACCGCGTGTATACGGTGCACTACAAGGATCTCAGCGCGGTGGTCAGCGACACGCCGATCGTGATCTACGATCCCACGCGCGAGAACGTGCTGGCGCATGAGTTCGTGAACGAGACGGTGATGCGTGAGCACACGGTGATCCCGATGTCGTTCGGAACGGTGTTTCGTTCCGAGGACGACGTCGGCGAGCTGCTGCGATCGACGTATCAGGCGTTCAGTGACGTGCTCGACAAGATGCAGGACAAGATCGAATTCGGGCTCAAGGTGCTCTGGGATCGCGACAAGGTCATCGCCGACCTCGAGCGCTCGAACGATGAGATCCGGCGTCTCAAGGACGAGATCACGCGCAACACGCAGAGCTCGACCTACTTCGCGCGCATGCAGCTCGGCAGACTGGTCGAGGGCGCGCTCGAAGACACCGGGAACTCGTTCGTCTCCGATATTCATGAGACGTTGAAGGAGGTCGCCGTCGCCAGTCGCAGCAACAAGCCGATCGGCGATCGCATGATCATGAACGCGGCCTTTCTCGTGGAGCGGCACCGCGAGAAGGATTTCGATGAGAAAGTTCGCGAGGTATCGCGAAAGTACGAGGACCTTCTGACCTTCAAGTACACGGGTCCATGGCCACCGTACAACTTCGTGAACATCAAGCTCAAGCTGGAGAAGGCTGAATAGCGAAAAGGGGTCAGGAGTCAGGGATGGACAGGCGCTGGAAAAGCGCGGAGGGCGCTGGACAAGCGCTAAGAATCCGAGCGCTACTCCAGCCCTTCTCCAGCGCTCACAGCGCCTTCCACCACTGACCCCTGACTCCTGACTCTGACCCCCAGTCATGGGCATCCTCTCCAAGCTCCTCTTCTTTCCAGTCACCGGCCCAGTCGCGGGCATCCGGTGGTCGCTCGATCAGGTGCAGAAGGTCGTGGAGACCGAGCTGACCGACGACTCCCCGATCAAGCAGGAGCTCATGGAGCTGCAGATGCTCCTCGAGCTTGGCGACATTGATGATGAGGAGTACGCCCAGCGTGAGGCGCGCCTGATGCAGCAGCTGCGGGAGGTGCGTGCCTGGCGTGAGCACTTCGGGATGTCGGCGCCGGGCGGTCCGGTCCGTGTCGCGCGGGAAGCTCCCCCCGAGGAGTGAGCCTTCTCGACCCGCTACTGCAGTCCCTCCCGAGATGGATTCTGGTAGCGGGCAAGGGGGGAGTCGGGAAGACGACGTGCTCGGCCGCGCTTGCGGCGCGGAGCGCCGCGGCCGGCGACACGACCCTGCTGCTCTCGACTGATCCGGCGCGCTCCCTGGGTGCCGCGTTAGGCGCGGTCGTCGGGGTGACGCCGGGACCCGTCGCCGGACGTGAGCGGCTGTTCGCCATGCAGCTCGACGCGCAGCATGAGCGCGACGCCTTCCTGCAGCAATGGCGCTCGGTGGTGATCGCGATCCTCGACCGCGGCACCTACCTCAGCCCCGATGAGCTGGCCGGGTTCGTCGACGATGCGCTGCCGGGGGCGGACGAAGCGATGGCCGTGCTCGCGTTGCTCGAGCTGGAGCGCGATTCGCGATGGCGTCGCATCGTCGTCGACACGGCCCCCACCGGTCACACGCTGCGCCTTCTCGCGCTTCCAGAGACCTTTCGTGCCGTGATCGCGCTGCTCGATGTGATGCAGCAGAAGCACCGCTTCATGGTACAGATGCTGGCACGCCGCTACCGCACCGACGCCGCCGATGCGTTCCTCGCCGCCATGCAGGAGCGCGTGGATGCGCTTGCGAGCAACGCTCGCCGATGGTGAACGGACCGCCGTGGCCCTCGTCACACGGCTCGAGCCCATGGTCGTGGCGGAGACCGTGCGGTATGCGCAGTCGCTCCAGACGATGGCGATTCGCGTGGGGGCGGTCATTGTCAATGCGATGCCGGCGGCCGCCGAAATCGGGCATCGCGAGCTCTTGAAGCAACTCTCTGCGATCGCCCCGGACGCGCCGCGGGTGCGCATCCCTCGCCGCGCACGATCCCCGAAAGGGCTGGCGGAGATCGAGGCGTTGTTCGTGGGTGGCGCGAGCCGGGCACCTGAGCCCGTCACGATCACCGGGCGGATCATCGACCGGCCGCGATCGCCGGTGCATCCGGCGGTCGCGAGCCTGCTGCGACCGCTGACGATCGTCGCCGGGAAAGGCGGCGTCGGAAAGACGACAGCCGCCTGCGCGCTCGGTGTGTCGCTGGCTCGGCCCGAGGAGCCGATACTCGTCGTGTCGTCTGACCCGGCCCCATCGGTCGCGGATGCACTGGGGCAGCCCGTGCCCGATGCCGACATTGACGTCGAGGGCGCCCCGGGCTGTCGGGCGCGGCAGATGGACGCCACGCTGGCGTTCGAGCGGTTTCGCGCCAACTACGCCGAGCGTGTCGATGCCATATTCGACCGCTTGATGACGGGCGCGCTCGATCTGTCGCACGACCGGGCCGTTGCGCGCGATCTTCTCGCGCTGACGCCACCGGGAATCGATGAGCTGTACGCGCTGGTCACGTTAGGCGAGCTTCTCGCTGACGGCCGGTACGCATACGTGATCGTCGATCCCGCGCCGACCGGGCACCTGCTCCGCCTGCTCGAGATGCCCGCGCTGGCGCTCTCGTGGACGCACCGTCTCATGCGTCTCATGCTCGAATACAAGGAGGTGGCCGGCCTCGGAGAAGCGGCGAAGGAGATGCTCGACTTCGCCAAGCGCACGCGGGCGCTCCGGGAGCTCATGGGCAACCCCGAGCGCGCGGTGATTCTCGTCGTCGGAAACGATGAGCCCGTGGTTCGAGATGAGAGTCGCCGGCTGATCGAAGCCTGTCGCGCGCGAGGGATGTTCGTCGGCGGGCTGATCTGGAACCGCGTCACCTTCCCGTTCTCTCCCCTTTCCGGGGAGGGCACCCCGCGTCAGTTTGAAGCTCCCATGGCATTGCCGGCGCCGCAGGGCGCCCCTGCGCTTCGAAGCTGGTGTGCCGCCTGGCGACCGATCGACGAGGACACCGTTGCCTGATCGCGTTCTGTACGCCTACGCCGTGGCCCCAGCGTCCCTCAAGGCATCGGGGGCACCGGCGGGCATCGATGACACGGCAGTGCGCGTGGTGATCGAGGGCGACATGGCGGCGCTCGTCTCGAGTGTCGATACGAACGCATATGCGCCCGAGCGTGTGGAGGTCCTCACGGAAGAGGTGGGGTGGGTGGCTCCTCGCGCCTCAGCACACGATGCGGTCGTGACGTGGGCGGGTGATCGGGGGCCGGTCATCCCGCTTCCCATTTTCACCCTTTTTCATGATGAGTCGCGCGTGCGGGACATGCTCCGCGAGCGAGCGGCAGAGCTGCGCGCGACTTTCGAGCGAGTCGGCGTTGGCGAGGAATACGGTCTTCGCGTCTTTCGGCTCGATGAGGTGCTCAGCCAGCACATGGCCGCTCTGAGTTCCACCGTCGAAGGACTCGAGCGACAGGCGCGGGAGGCGAGTCCGGGCCAGCGTTATCTGCTGCAGCGCAAGCTGGAGGCGGAGCGCCGCACCGAGCTCAAGCGGGTTGCCGCCGACGTCGCTCGCGAAGCGTTTCAGGCGCTCGCGCCGCTGGCGCTCGAAGCGGTGCGCGAGCCACTCCCGGCAAAGGGGCGCGATGACACGCCGGGTGTCGCGATCCTCAACGCATTCTTTCTGGTGAGACGCGGTGCACTGGCGCCCTTTCAGGAGTCGCTGACCGCGATCGTTCGCGAGCACGAGCCCCGGGGCTTCCGGTTCGATTTTACCGGGCCGTGGCCGCCGTATCACTTCGTGCGAGCGCCCGCGGATGCGGGTACGCCGTGACGGACGCACCACTGGAGCCGGCCGACGATGACGCGCTCGTGCTGAGCGATCTGCTCAGTCACGTGCTCGACAAAGGGGTTGTGATCACCGGAGACGTGATCATCTCGATCGCCGGAATTGATCTCATCTCGGTGAGTCTGTCGGTGATCATCAGCGCACTCGAGACTCTGGAGAGGAGGACCGTCGGCGTCAGCGGACGGCTCTCGCATCCGCTTGGCGATCTACCTCTACTGCATCCTCCGCGCGACACGTGAGCCGCCCCCCAACCTGCCGGGGATCGATGGTGCGCCGGTGCGTGCAATCGACCTGAGTGGGCTCGGCGCGTGGGTGAGCGAGTCCGCGGCGACGACAGTCGTGCCCTCGCCGGGGCGCGCGCGCGACCACGATCGCGTTGTCCGGGCCGCGCTCGAGAGCGAGACGCCGCTCCCGGCGCGGTTCGGCCAGATCGTGGCGGGCGAGAACGAGCTCCGCGCGGCGTTGTCGGAGCGCCGCGCGCTGTTGGAGGCGGCGCTGGAGAGGGTCGAGGGGGCCGTGGAGATGACCGTGCGGATGCTCGTGCCTGCACCCGGGCCCACTGGGAAGGCGCGGGTTGGGCAAGGCGCCGAGCGGGGGCGTCGGTATCTCGAGCGGGTTGCTGCCCTGCAACGCGAGGAACGAAACGTACTGGCGAAAGCTGGGCTAATTCGCGATCGTGTGAACGCCGCGGTGGGAGACCTCGTTCGCGCCCACGCGTTCGCTGGTGCGGTGGCGGGATCGACGCTGGCCACGCTGTCGCACCTGGTCCCGCGAGAAAGAATCGATGCATACCGGGGTGCGCTCCAGACACTCCGGGAGGAAGACCCTGCGCTCGCGATCATGGTGTCAGGGCCGTGGGCACCCTATAGCTTCACTGAGGGCATCGGCACGTGAGCGACGAGCGCGTGACGGAGGTGACGCCGGGTGCGGCAGCCGAGTTCGAGCGTGAGCTGCACGAGATCGCACGCTCGCTCCCGGAGCGGATCGACGCCGATCCGGAGCACGTCGAGCAGGGATTGGCGAAGCTCGTATTGACGTTGATCGAAGTGTTGCGCAAAGTCCTCGAACACCAGGCCGTCCGACGAATGGACGGAGGGTCGCTGACCGACGAGGAGGTCGAGCGTCTCGGTTTGGCGCTGCTGCGGCTGAGTGAGCGCATGAACGAGCTGAAGCGGCTTTTCAACCTCGACGATGAGGACCTGGAGATCGACCTCGGGCCGCTTGGACGGCTGCGCTAACCGCGGGGAGACCCGCCGACCGGAGCAGAACGCCTTTGCCTGATTACATTGCACCCACGCGCAGTCACGGCCTGGTCGACATTCTCGACCGGGTGCTCGACAAGGGACTCGTGATTGCGGGTGACATCAAGATCAATCTCGCCAACGTGGAGCTCCTCACCATCCAGGTGCGGCTCCTCGTCTGCTCGATCGACAAGGCAGCGTCGATCGGGATGAACTGGTGGCAGCACGACCCTCGCCTTACGACGCGGGCCGCCGACGCTGGCGCGCTGGGTTCGGGGGAAGTCGAGAAGCGGCTGGAGCGCATCGAGCAGCAGCTGCGGCAGCTCACCGAGCGGAGCGGCGCCAAGCGCCGACCGTCCACTTCAACGGAGTAACGGCGAATGGCAGTCGAACGTGCCCCCGGTGGCAGTTCTCTCATTGACGTACTCGATCGCGTCCTCGACAAAGGCATCGTGATCGACGCATGGGTTCGAGTGTCGCTGGTCGGCATCGACCTCGTAACCGTCGAGGCACGCATCGTGGTGGCCTCGATCGATACGTACCTGCGCTTTTCCGAGGCGGTGGGCATCACCGCGCCGTCGGCGCGGCCTCGGGAGCTGTCGGCGGGGACGGAGGCCGACCTCGATCGCGTGATGCGCGAGAACGCAGACCTCAAGCGCCGACTCGAAGAGATCAGTCGTCGCGATCGCACCTAACGTGTCGTGACGGTTCGACGGGATGCCGCCGAACCGCCGGCGCGGCACACCGGCAATGACCTTGATGGGCTGCTGACGTCGCTGGCGCATGCGCGGTCGTGGACGGAGGCCGCGCAGCTGCTTCTCCGTCAACTTGCCCACACAGCGGGGGCGAAACGTGCGCTCCTGTTGATGATCGATGGCGCCGCGCATCGGCTGAAGGTGACCCACGTCGTGGGTGTCCCCGAAACGCTCGGCGCGGACGTCGCGGTGCACCTCGACGAGAACGATCATCCACTGGTGGTCTCGGCGATGTCGCTCGAGGCGGTGGCGTGTCGCGACGCCGTGCTCGACCGCGACGGCATTCCCTTCGCCCCGTGGGCCGCCATTCCGATCCCCCAGCCGCTGCATCGCGACTCGCTTCCTCGTGCGCGCGAGTCCGGGCTCACGTTCAGCGGCCGGTTCCGCGATTGCGGCCTGATGCCGGTTGGGACGGAGCGACGCCGGCGCGTTGGCCTGTCGCCCTTCGCGGTGGCGGTGCTCGAATCGACGATCGAGCCAGCGATGGTCGAGACGCTGGCCGAGATGGCCAGCGTCGCCGGCCCGATCGTCTCGCACATCTACACCGTGGAGGAACAGCGACGCTACGCCGAGCAGCTCGATCGCCAAACGAATCTCCTGACGGCGATCATCAACGCGCTTCCCGATCCGATCGTGATTACCGATACATCGAACACGATCGTTGTCCTGAACAAGCGGGCGGAGCAGCTCCTCGGCATGCGCTCCGACGACTCGGAGGGCCGGCGTCGCGCGGTCGAGATCAACACCCTCCTGTATAGCTCCTTTCTCTCCAAGGCGATCGCGCCGGGCGGCTTCGGAGGCGGACCGCGAGAGCTCAACCTCGTCGATCCCACCGAAGGGACCGACCTGCTGTTCGAGGTGCTGGCGCATCCGCTTCCGGTGGAAATGGCGCGCCGCGGCTCGTACCTGTCGGTGCTGCGGGATGTGACCGACCTCAAGCAGGCCGCTCATCAGCTCCAGCGCCAGTTTCATCGCGAGCGGCTGGCCGAGCAGCAGGCGTCTCGCGAGCGCGACCGCCTGGGGCTCATTCTGCAGAACGTCGCCGACCCGATTCTCGTCACCGATGGGAAATCGAACATCATCCTGATGAATCGTCAGGCGGAAGAGCTCTTCGAGCTGACCGACGCGACGCGTCGTGACCAGACCATGATTCAACGGGTGCGCAACAACGATACGAAGGTCACGTCGTTCATCTCCGACTTCGCGCTCACGAACGACCGTGCCCGTCGCGCGCAGGTGTCCCTCGTGCGGCCGTCGACTGGCGCGGCGCTGCCGATGGAGATGGTGTCCGGGAAAATCTTCGACGAGCGCGGGGAGCCGATGGCGATCGTCTCGGTGCTCCACGACCGGACCAAGGAGGTGGAGAACGAGCGGCTCTACGAGGAGCTGAAGCGGTTCAGCGCCGAGCTGGAAGATCGGGTGCGGGACGCCACGCGCGATCTCGAAGAGCGGAACCTTCGGCTCCAGTGGCAGTCACAGGAGCTCGAGAAAGCGTATCGGCTCAAGAGCGAGTTCCTCGCCAACATGTCGCACGAGCTGCGGACGCCGATCAATGCGCTGATCGGCTATACGGCACTCATGCTCGATCGCATTTACGGTGATCTGACCGCGAAGCAGGAGGAGGGGCTCCACCGCATTCAGGTGTCGTCGCAGCATTTGCTGGCGCTCATCAACGACATTCTCGATCTGGCCAAGATCGAAGCCGGGAAGATGCCGGTGCATCTCGAGAAGCTGTCGCTGAACGACGTGCTGCACGACGTCGCGGCACAGATGGAGCCAATGGTCCGACGCAAGGGCCTCGAGTTCAACGTGCAGCTTCCGGCTGAGCCCATCTCCATGGAGACCGATCGCACGAAGGTTCGACAGATCGTGCTCAACCTCGTCTCGAACGCGGTGAAGTTCACCCCGCGCGGGTCGGTGTCCATCTCCACGCGCTCGGATGGCCAACACGTGCGCATCGCGGTGAGCGACACGGGTATTGGCATTCGCCCGCAGGACCTCGAGGTCATCTTCGAGGAGTTCCGCCAGGTCGACCAGTCGCGGACGCGCGAGTATGGCGGCACCGGGCTGGGTCTGAGCATCACGCGCAAGCTCATCGCGCTCCTTGGTGGCGACATTGGCGTGGCCAGCCAATACGGTCGCGGCAGCACTTTCACCGTGACGCTGCCGCTCACGAGCGAAACGCTGACGAGCGATGAGCAGGTTGCGCGGGTGGCGATGGCGCCGCCGCCGCGGACGTGAGGAGCGGGGGGGCTGGAAAAGCGCTGGGAGCGCTGGAATAGCGCTGTTCGTTCTCAGCGCTTATCCAGCGCCCTTAGCGCTTCTCCAGCGCCTTCGTCGTTTTGCGCTCCACTCTCCGTATTGACTAACTTTCTCTTCATGTTTGACCAGCACATCCGTACCCTCGTGGTCGTCGGCGCCCAATGGGGCGACGAAGGCAAGGGGAAGCTCGTCGATGTGATCGCCGAGGGCGCCGACTGGGTCGTCCGATACCAGGGCGGCGCGAACGCGGGCCACACCGTGGCGATCGGTGGGCGCTCCTTCGTCCTCCATCAGATTCCGAGCGGAATCCTGCACCCGGGCGTGCGGTGCGCGATCGGCAACGGCGTGGTGCTCGATCCCGACACGCTGTTCGAGGAGATCGAGGAGCTGATCGCGGATGGCGTGGACGTATCCGGCCGACTCTACGTCAGCGATCGCGCACATCTCGTCATGCCGTATCACAAGCTTCTCGACGGGGAGAGCGCTGCGAGCAAGCAGATCGGCACGACGGGGCGGGGGATCGGTCCTGCCTACGAGGACAAGGTTGCACGCCGCGGCGTTCGCGTCCTCGACCTGCGACACCCGGAACGGCTCCGATCGCTCGTCGAAAGCGGAATCGCGCATGCCAACACCCAGCTCGCCGCGTTCGGTTCCTCACACCGCGCCGACGTCGACTCGACGGTCGAGCTGCTGGAACGCCTTGCGCCTCGGCTCCTGGAGCTCGCCGACGACATTGGGCTTGTCGTTTCGCGGGCGCGAAAGTCGGGCGCCGCGGTACTGCTCGAGGGCGCACAAGGCTCGCTCCTCGATGTCGATCATGGCACCTACCCCTTCGTGACATCGAGCAACACGACGTCCGGCGGCGCCGTTACCGGCGCGGGACTCGCGCCGACGTCGATCGATGCCGTGCTCGGAGTCGTGAAGGCCTACACGACCCGTGTTGGGAACGGGCCCCTGCCGACCGAGCTCGATGAGCCCCTCGCCAGCCAGGTTCGCAAACTCGGCAACGAATACGGGGCGACGACAGGCCGACCTCGGCGCTGCGGTTGGTTTGACGCGGTCGTGGTGCGATACGCCTCACGCATCAATGGACTCACCGGTCTCGCCGTGACCAAGCTGGATGTGCTTGACACGCTCGACCGCCTGGGACTCTGCACCGGATACGAGCTCAACGGCGAGACCTTTACGGAATTCCCGGGCGACCTGGTGACGCTCGACGCCGTGCAGCCGCGTTACGAGTGGATGGAGGGCTGGCGCCGCCCGACGACGGAGGCGCGTCGCATGGAGGATCTGCCGTCCCAGGCACGCCGGTACCTCGATCGCATTCAGGAGCTCGCCGAGACGAGAATCGCCTACGTCAGTGTGGGAACGCGGCGAGATCAAATCATTGGACTTTGATACGGACGTCGTCGTCGTCGGCGCGGGCCCGTGCGGCCTCGCCGCCGCCATCGCCATCGAGCGCGCCGGGTGGCGCGCGCTCATTGTCGAAGCGTCCTGCGTCGTCTCATCGATCGCCGGCTATCCAACGTACCTGACGTTCTTTTCGACTGCGGAGCGCATTGAGATCGGCGGAATGCCATTCGTCGTGGCGACGGAAAAGCCGACGCGCCGCGATGCGCTGGCGTATTACCGCGAGGTGGTGGAGCGCCAGGGGCTGATCGTGCGGCAGTACGAGCGGGTCGAGCACCTTGAAGCAGGACGGGAGAGTTTCGTCGTTCACTCGCGGCCACGCGGCCAGGACGTGCGAACAACTACCGCGCGGGCCGTCGTCGTGGCAACCGGGTACTTCGATTCTCCGAATTTCCTCGGAGTTCCGGGCGAACATCTCCCGCACGTCACGCACCGCTATCGCGAAGGCCACGAGGCGTTCATGCGCGACGCGATCGTGGTGGGGGAAAGAACTCCGCTGCCGAAGCGGCGCTCGACCTCTACCGGAGCGGTGCACGCGTGACAATGGTGTACCACGGCGAAGGATTGTCGCCGAGCGTGAAGCCGTGGGTGGCTCCCGACCTTCAGAATCGAATCACCGAGGGGCACATCGCCACTCGGTGGCGCTCCCGAATCGTAGCGATTGAACCCTCCGCGGTGGTGCTCGACACGCCGCACGGCACCGAGCGCCTGGCGGCCGACCACGTGTATCTGCTGACGGGCTATACGCCCGAGCACGAGCTGCTGCGTGCCATTGGCGCAACGGTGGACGCCGACACCGGTATTCCGGTACACGATCCAGCCACGATGGAGACGGACGTGCCGGGCGTGTTCATCGCGGGAGTGATCAGCGCCGGCAACGATGCCAACAAGGTGTTCATCGAAAACGGGCGCGGGCACGGGGACCTCATCGCGCGTCGGCTCACCACCATGTGGAGCGATCCGGCAGCGTCGCACGAGGCGCACGCCGGCGGCTAGCCCCTGCGAGCGGGCCTCGTCATCTTTCGAAAATGTCCTCGATCAGCACCTTCCCCGATGTAATGGAAAAGCTCGTGTCGCTCGCGAAGCGACGCGGGTTCATCTTTCAATCCTCCGAGATCTACGGCGGCACCGGCTCGGTGTGGGATTACGGCCCCCTCGGCGTCGAGCTGAAGAGGAACCTCAAGGACCGGTGGTGGAACGCCATGGTCCGTATGCGCGACGACATCGAGGGCCTGGACGCGGCGATCCTCATGCACCCGCGAGTCTGGGAGGCGAGCGGCCACGTCGCCGGCTTCACCGATCCCCTGGTCGATTGCCGCAACTGCAAGCGCCGGTTCCGGGCCGACGATCCGAAGATCAAGGGAACCCCGGGGACGCCGGACGCGCAGTGTCCTGCCTGTGGCATGAAGGGCACGCTCTCCGAGGCGCGCCTCTTCAACTTGATGTTCAAGACGTTCATGGGTCCGGTGGAAGACACCGCGTCCGTCGTGTATCTCCGGCCAGAGACCGCGCAAGGCATCTACGTCAACTTCCTCAACGTGCAGCAGTCCACGCGGCAGAAGGTGCCGTTCGGGATCGCGCAGATCGGGAAGGCGTTCCGGAACGAGATTACGCCGGGCAACTTCATCTTCCGCACGCGCGAGTTCGAGCAGATGGAGATGCAGTTCTTCGTCGATCCGGCCGCGAACCACATGGAATGGTTCGAGTACTGGAAGGCGCAGCGTATGGAATGGCACCGATTGCTTGGCCTGCGTGAGGAGCGACTTCAGTTTCATCAGCACGACGCGCAGGAGCTCGCGCATTACGCGCGCGCCGCGTTCGACATTCAGTTCGATTTCGGGGGCACGCTCGGCTTCCAGGAGATCGAGGGCGTTCACCATCGCGGCGACTTCGATCTCGGACGTCACCAGGAATACTCCGGGAAAAAGCTCGAGTACTTCGATCAACCGAATAACCGACGGTTCGTGCCCTTCGTGATCGAAACCTCGGTCGGCGCCGATCGGACGCTGCTCGCGCTCCTCGTCAACGCGTACCGCGAGGAGCAGGTGGCGGGCGAGGAAGAGGGGCGCACCGTGCTCGCGCTCCACCCCTCGCTGGCGCCGGTGAAGGCGGGCGTCTTTCCCCTGGTCAAGAAAGACGGAATGCCGGAAATGGCGACGCGACTGGCCAACGAGTTGCGACGGCACTTCCCCGTGTTTTACGACGAATCGGGAGCGATCGGTCGGCGGTATCGGCGACAGGACGAAGTGGGAACGCCCTTCGGGATCACGATCGACGGCCAGTCCACTACGGACCAGACGGTGACCATCCGCGATCGCGATACACTCCAGCAGGAGCGGGTCGACGCGACGCGAGTGGTGGACGTCGTGCGGGAGCGGCTCGCTGCATGAAATCGCTCACCCTCGATCGGCTGCGTCGGGACGGGCAGCTCTTCATGGAAGAGGTGTCCCGCGAGTACTACCTCGCGCACGCAGGGCTCAAACCGACCGCGGACCTCCAGGCGATCTACGAGCGCCACGCCGCGATTCTTGGCGAGGACGCCCTGGCTCTCGTGCGAGAGGAGTTTCGTGGAGCCGCCCCCGGATCCGATGCGCATCGCTCGGCTCGGCTGATGCTCGAGTGGCTCACCGACTCCGTCGCGGGTCGGGCCCTTGCTGCGCTCGACGAGCGTGAGATCGAGTGGGAGGGAAGCGCGATCGTTCGCCTCGAGGACGGCCGCGAGATCCCGTATCAGCGCGCGTCGATCGACATCGGCAACGCCTCGAACCGGGACGAGCGCATGCTGATCGAGCGCGGGCGCGCACTCGTCGTCGAGGCGGAGCTTGCCCCGCTTCGGCGGGAGCGGTTTCAGCGCGAGAAGGAGATCATCGAGGGGATGGAGATCGCGCCAACCTTCAACGCGACATTCGAGGCGTTGAGTGGCGTCGACCTTGGCGGCCTCGTTGCCGAGTGCGAGCAGTTCCTCCGCGACACGCAGGCGATGTGGGACGACGTGTACGCGGAGACGGTGCGCGGCAAGCTCCGCATGGACCCGGCGGACGCGACGCGCGCGGATGCACTTCACCTCCTGCGTGCCCAGGAGTTCGACGCTCACTTTCCCAGCGCGTCGATGGAAGCGTCCGTGAGACGACAGACCTCCGAGATGGGCATCGATCCCAATGCTGGCGGGCGGATCATCTACGACACCGGCGAGCGGGAAGGAAAGCGGGCTCGCGCCTTTTGCGCGCCGGTGCGCGTGCCCGATGAGGTCTATCTCGTGCTGCGTCCACACGGCGGTCAGGCGGATTATCGCACGCTGCTTCACGAGCTCGGCCATGCGTTGCACTTCGCCTACACGCGCTCTGACTACCCGTTCGAGTGGCGCTGGCTGGGTGACAACTCGGTCACCGAAGGGTATGCGATGCTCCTCGACCACCTCATGCACGATCCGGGGTGGCTGGCTCGGTATACGGAGCTCGGGCGGCGTCACGCACCGACCTTTCTCCGCACGGTGGGATTCGAAGAGCTTCATTTCCTGCGGCGCTACTGCGCGAAGCTCATCTACGAGACGGCACTCTACGGCGGTGAGGTCCGCTGGGACGCGCTGCCGGATCTATACGTCGACCGCCTGACGAGTGCGACGAGCTTCCGGTATGACCCGGCGGATGCATTCGTGGACGTCGACCCGCGATTCTACGCCGCACGGTATCTGCGCGCGTGGCAGCTTCAGGCACTGCTGACGGAGACGCTCGTCGAGCGCTTCAACGAGGACTGGTGGCGCAATCCGCGCGCGGGACCGTGGGTGATCGGCGCGCTATTTGGCGAAGGACAACGCGAGCTGGCGGGCGAGCTCGCAGAAAGGGCCACCGGCCGAACGCTGTCGTTCGCGCCGTTGGTACGCGCCATCGAGGATCTGCTCGTCACGTCGTGAGTGACCATTATGCGCCGACAGTTCCCCCGGACACTTCTGACGGGCGCCTTGATCGCGCTCGCCACTCCGTTCGCCATGGCACGCGCGCAAAACCCTGACGCGCGGGCTGCCGTGGCGCGCCAGCCAGAGTGGAGCGCGGTGCGCGACGAGACGGTGCGGCACCTGCGGCGTTTGATTCAGCTGAACACCGTCAACCCGCCTGGCAACGAGATCACTGTCGCCCGATACCTCGACAGCACACTGCGCTCGGCCGGAATCGAGACGCACCTGTTCGAACCGTCGCCGGGCCGCGCCGCGTTCGTGGCGCGACTCAAGGGGAATGGCTCGAAGCCGCCGGTGCTGTTGATGGCGCATATGGATGTCGTGGGCGTCGAGGCGGACCAGTGGACGGTCGACCCGTTCGCGGGCGTGGAAAAGGATGGCTACGTGTACGGCCGGGGCGCAATCGACGACAAGGGAATGCTGGCCGCGAACCTGGTCACGATGCTGCTGCTGAAGCGCAACGTGATCGATGCCGGTGGCTCGCTGCAGCGCGATGTCGTTCTCGTCGCCAACTCCGATGAGGAAGCGGGTGGGGAGTGGGGGATGGGTTGGCTGATCGCCAACAAGCCCGATCTCATTCGTGCCGAGTTCGCGCTCAACGAGGGTGGGCGCACGCGCGTGGTGAATGGGCGGCCGCTGTATGTAGCCGTCCAGAACACCGAGAAAGTCGCGCACAACGTTCGCGTGATCGCGAAGGGACCAGGCGGACACGCATCGGTTCCATTGCCCGGCAACGCGATCAGCCGTTTGGCGAGGGCCATGGCGAAGATCGCGGCGTACGAGGAGCCGGTGCGCATCAACCCCACGACCCGCGTGTTCTTCTCCGAGCTGAGCGCGGTGTGGCCCAATGCCGCCGAGCGTCGGGCGATGGCCGATGTCGCGTCCCGCGACGAGCGGCGGATCGCGCGTGGCGCCCGCGTACTCTCGGCGATCCCGATCTACAACGCCGTGCTGCGCAACGGGATCTCGGCGACCCTCATCGACGGGGGCATTCGCACCAACGTAATTCCCACTGAAGCGACGGCGAATCTCAACATCCGCACGCTCCCCGGTCAGTCGATTGATTCCGTGGTCGTACGCCTTCGGCGCGTCGTTGGCGACAAGCAGGTCACCTTCGAGGTGAGCCGGGACACGATCGATGCGCCGGCGTCCTCATTCCGGTCGGCGATGTTCAGTGCGATCGCCGAGGCCGTACGGTCCGTTGATTCCAGCGTTGCGGTGGTCCCCTACATGAGCACGGGTGCGACCGACAGCGCGCGATTGCGGGCGTGGGGTGTACAGACGTACGGCGTGCTCCCGTTCCCGCTCGCGCAGGACGACGAGGAGCGGATGCACGGCAATGACGAGCGGGTGCCGGTGGAGAGCCTGCTCTTCGGGACGAAAGTCATCTACCTGGCAACGATCAACGTCGCGGGGTGACGCAAAGATGACAGAACAGCCACAACCAGTTCTCGTCGTCATTTCGGATCTGATCTTCCGCTCCAAGATCGACGAGGCCGCCCGTCGCGCGGGCGTCCCGCTTCGCGTGGCGAAGAGTCCCGAGCAGCTGGATCGCCACCTCGGGAACGCCACGCCCGCCGTCGTGCTGATGGATCTCGAGATGGAGGGACTCGACACGCCGGCGATGCTGTCGCGGTTACGCGCGAATCCCGCGGCGGCGAAGGTGCCTGTGATCGGCTTCGCCGGCCATACGAACGTGGAGGTCATCCACGCCGCCCGCGCTGACGGCGTGCAGGTGATGGCGCGCTCGGCCTTCGTCGGGCAGCTGCCGGCAATGATGGAGCGCATCGCAGCGCACGCTCGCGACTCCTGACCGTCTTGGACCCGCAGGTGGCCCACTCGAGAACGCTGCCCTAGCCGCCAGTGCGGCGCCGCCGGTAGATTTCGGGCGTGAACGCCACCCGCGTCCGCATCCCCGTCGACACTGAAGACACCGCCATCCGCGAGCTGGTCGCGGTGCGCGAGATCGTCCACGCCTTCCTCACCGCCGATCGGCCGGAGGAGGTGTTTCAGTTCGCGCTCGAGCGGGTGAGCCCACTGGTCGGTGCCTCGTTCGCGTCGGTCTATCTCGTGGAGCGTGGCGAGGAGGTCATGCGTCTCGCCGCGGCGTACAATTGGCCCGAGCGCTTTCGACCTTTCCTCGGCCAGATGCGGGTGCGCCTCGGGCGCGGTCCGAGCGGCGAGGCGGCCAGCGAGCGGCGAGTCGTGCAAGTGCCCGACGTGTTCGCCGACAGATCACTCACCGACTGGCAGGAAGCCGCGACGGAGATGGGGTTCCGGGCGATCATCGCGCTCCCGCTCCAAACCCGAACGGGGGTGCTCGGCGCGGTCGCCTTCTACTTCGCAGAGACGGAGGGGTTCGATCGCGTCGAGCGTGGACTTCTCCGGATCGTCTCCGATCAGATGGCCGCGACCGCGGAGAAGGCGTCACTCATAGAAGAGCTGCGCCGCGCGAATGCAGCCCTCGTGGAGTCGAACGCCGAGTTGGAGCGGCAGTACGTCGCGGCGCTCGAGGCGCGACGCCTCAAGGATGAGTTCCTCGCGAACATGTCGCACGAGCTGCGCACGCCGCTCACGGCCGTCCTCGGTTATACCTACCTCATCCAGGAAGGGCTTGCCGGCCCGCTCACCGACGAGCAGCGCACCACACTGGGGCAGGTGACGTCATCCAGCGAACGCTTGCTGACGCTGATCGACGACCTGCTCGATCTCACGACGCTGAAGCGCGGAGAGGTGACGCTGCACATCGAGAGCTTCGATCCGGTGACCGCCCTTCACGAAGCCGTGGCGTCGGCGCGCGGACGCCAGAAGGATGTCGAGCTGCACATCGATCCCGCTTCCAACCCTCCGCTGCAGATGCAGAGCGACCGGCGAAAGGTCGTAAGAATTCTGGCAAATCTGCTGAGCAATGCTTTCAAGTTCACGCCGCGCGGGGAGATTCGAGCGTCGGCGGCGGTGCACGATGGCGTGGTGCGCTTCACGGTGCACGACACCGGCATCGGAATCGCGCCCGAGGCACAGGATGTGATCTTCGATGAGTTCCGTCAGGTGGATGGCTCGGTGACGCGCCGCTACGGAGGATCGGGACTCGGCCTCGCCCTGTCACGCCGGCTCGCGCGCCTCCTCGGCGGGGACATCACGCTGCGTTCGGCGCCACAGGAAGGGTCGACGTTCGTGGTCGAGCTGCCTCTAGAATACGTTCCCGATGCATCGCGAGAAGCGCTGGCGTTGTCGTGAGCTCGGGGCTCCATTTTCATCTCAACAACAGAGCGATGGTCCTCGAATACCAGACTGGCCTCTCTCCCGCGGATGTCCTGGCGAAGGCCAAGTCCTTCTTCGCCCGCCGCAATCCGATCTACGCGGCCTTTCTCGAGAAAGAGGGCGACACGTTCGCCACCTTTCGCGGACAGGGAGGCGAGGAGCTCGTGATCGGGGTGGCGCCCGTCGAAGGGGGCACCGCGGTGCGCGCGTCGACGTACCTGTTCGACATGCAGGCGCAGCGGTTTTTCGCAATGTTGCCTCCACTGCCGGCACCCAAGGCGGCAGTCGCGTGACGGCGCCGTTTGTCACCGGGCTGCGCACGCGTCGTGACGCCGTACACGTCGGACGGAAGGACGGCAGGGCTCTCACGCTTCGCGTCGAGATTCCGGAGTTGTGGGATGTCGTTCGCGTCGTAGCCGCGCCTGACGCCACTGTCGACGAGGTGAAGAAGGCCGCCCTGCACGCGCTCAACGCGCGCGCGAATCCGGATGCATACGTCATCAAGCTCCGGGGATTCGAGGTTCTTGATGAGCGTGCCTCGGTCGAGCACGCGGGAGCGATCGATGGCTCGATCTTCCTCCTGACCCACCGGCGCCGACGCCCCGTGCGGTGAGCACCGTCGTGCAGCGTCGGGATCGGCCCGCGGACGCCGCTGATCGTGAGGCGGTCGTCGCTTCGGTCGCGCGCCTCCGCGAGGAAGTCGCTCGGCGTATCGTCGGCCAGCACGCGGTGCTGGACGAGATCCTCATGGCGATCATGGCCGGTGGGCACGCGCTGCTCGTGGGCGTTCCGGGCCTCGCGAAGACGCTCATGATCCGGTCGATCGCCGAAGCAATGCGACTCGATTTTCATCGCATTCAGTTCACGCCGGACCTGGTTCCGAGCGACATCACCGGGACGGAGATCATGGAAGAGGACAGCGCGACGGGCGCTCGCTCGTTTCGCTTCGTCCACGGACCGATCTTCGCCAACATCGTGCTTGCCGACGAGATCAATCGCACCCCGCCGCGCACGCAGGCCGCGCTGCTGGAGGCGATGCAGGAGCACAGCGTCACGGCGGCGGGGGAGACGATGCGGCTGCCGGAGCCGTTCTTCGTGCTCGCGACGCAGAACCCGATCGAGCAGGAAGGCACGTACCCACTTCCCGAGGCGCAGCTCGATCGCTTTCTCTTCGACATCCGCATCGGATATCCAGCGGAAGAAGACGAGGTGTCCATTCTTCGCGCCACCACCGGGAGCGCGCCACCGCCGCTGTCGGCCGTGCTCGACGGCGAGGGAACGATCGCGGTGCAGCGTTTGGTGCGCGAGGTCCCCGCTTCGGACCCGGCGCTGCGATACGCCGCCGCGCTTGCGCGCGCGACGCGACCGGACGATCCGACGGCTCCCGACCTGGTGAAGCGCGCGGTGCGCTGGGGCGCCGGCCCGCGGGCGGGACAGGCTCTCATCCTCGGTGCGAAAGCGCACGCGCTCCTCGCCGGCCGCGCGGCGGTTTCGCCTGACGACATTCGCCGCGTCGCTCGTCCGGTATTACGCCACCGCGTGCTGCCGTCGTTCGCGGGCGAGGCGGAAGGGATCACCGCCGAGCGGGTGATCGATGAGGTGCTCGCCCGCGTCTCGCCGCCGCGGAGCCAGGTTCCGCTCTGACATGAGCGGGGCGGCGGGCTACGGTGAGCTGCTCGATGCCCTGCGTGGGGTGACATGGCCCGCACGGCGTGTCGCGCGGAGCAGCACCAGTGGGACGCATCGGTCGCGGCTGCGCGGCGTCTCGCCCGAGTTCACGGAGTATCGCCCGTATCGGCAGGGCGACGATCCGCGCCGGCTCGACTGGCGCTTGCTCGCCCGGACGAACCGCGCCTACCTCCGCATCACCAGCGATCGGGCGACGCTTTCGACGCTGCTCCTCGTCGACGCATCCGCGTCGATGGCGTTCCCGGAGCGGTCGTTAGGCAAGTGGAGCCACGCGCGACGGCTGGCGATCGGGCTCACGAGCATCGCGCACGCCAGCGGTGACCCGGTGGCGGTCGCGGTGGTGACGGCGCACGGAACGATCAGGACGGCGCCTCGCACGCGGCGGGGTGTGGTGACTGACTGCGCGCGCGTGCTCGATGCGGCGACCCCTCAGGGACACGTCGATCTTGGAGCCGCCATGCACGAAGCGCACTCGGCGCGTCGGCTGGTGGTGATCTCGGACTTCCTTGGTGACCTCTCGTCATTGCTCCGACCTGCCCGTGCGCTTCTCGGTGAGGGCGGCGAGGTGGTCGCGATTCACATCGTGGCACGGGAGGAGCTGTCCCCATCGACGGACGCCATTCTCGCGACCGATCCCGAGGCGGTCGAGATCAAACGCGCATTGACGCCAGAGACCGCCGGTGCATACATGCGCGAGTTCGCGGACTGGCGAGAGTGGCTTGCGCGCGAGTGGCGCGCGGCGGGTGCGCAGTACGAAATGACGGTGACGGATGAACCCGTCGATCGAGTCGTTCGTCGCATTGCCCGCGGAGAGCGGGAAGGGGAGAGCGAGGCGTGACATTCCTCGCCCCGATTTTCCTCGCCGCCGGCGCCGCGGTCGCCGGTGCCATCGTGCTGCTTCACTTCCTCGCGCGGCGACGGCCGCGCCCCGCGGTGCTGCCGACGGCACGGTTCGTTCCCGATCGCCCAGCGCGCTGGCCATCGCCAGCGCCGAGGCCGACCGACTGGCTGCTGCTCGCGCTGCGTGTGATGGCGATCGTCGCCGTCGCGGCGGCGTTCGCGGGTCCCGTGCGCGAGCCTGATCGAGCAATCACGAGCCGAATCGTGCTGGTAGACCGGTCCCGCGCGGTCGCCGATGAGCGTGCGATGCGCGACTCGGTGCTCGCCGTTGTGCGCGACGGCGACATCCTCGTCGCGTTCGATACGTTGGTTCGCGTGATCACGACCAACGTGCGCGACACGGCTGCGGCACTTGCAGCATTGGGCGCGCCAGCGTCGCTCAGCCCGGCGTTGATCGCCGCGGAACGGGCCGCAGCGGCGCTGCAAGATCGTGCGGATTCCATTGAGCTCATCATTGTCTCACCATTCGCGGGCAACGCGTGGGACGAAGCGACCCTCGTGCTGCGCGCGCGGTGGGGTGGACGCGCGCGCCTGGTCATCCTTCCGTTGGCCCGTGGTGACTCCGCGGCACGCACGATCGACGTGCGGGCCCCCCGGTCGGATCCGGTGAGCGCCGCTGCCGCCCCCTTCCTGAGTGGGAGTACAGCTCTCACTCGAATCGTTCGAAGCGGAGCGTCCGCTGCGGATTCTGCGTGGGGCAGCGGCGCCGGGCGCGTGCTGGTCCACTGGCCGCGAGCGACCGACTCGGATTCGCTGACCGCGGAGGGCGTCGTCGCGCACGAGGTCGTCCTGGCGGCGGCTCTCGTCAGGCGCGCGGTCGATGCCAGCGCCGGTCGGGTCGTCGCGCGTTTCGCCGACGGGGCACCTGCCATCATCGAGCGCGAGCATCGCCAGGGATGCATCCGCGACGTCGCGTTCGATTTTCCCTCAGCGGGTGACGCCCCCTTGCGCGAAAGCGCGCGCAGGTTGCTGGCGTTCGTCGCGACGGCGTGCGAAAAAGGGGAGGCACGCACCGAGCTCGACGCGATGCAACTGAATTCGCTGCGTGGTGCTGGAGCCTTGCTCGCTACATCCGCAGTTGCGCGGCCTGGACTGGCGCGCAGCCAGGCGACACCGTGGCTCCTCGCTGCGGGGGCGTTGCTACTCATCCTCGAGCTCGGCGTGCGGCGGCGCGCGGTAGCAACGTGACGCCGCATCAGCGTGTGCGCCGTACCCGCTTCGTCCTCATGGCGGCGGTCCTCGTCCGCGCCGTCCTATGGGCAGCGGCTGCCGGCGTGGCGGTCATCGGCGTCGTCGCGTTGCTCGATCTGGTCATAGGACTGCCCCGTGAGCTTCGACAGCTGGCGATTCCAATCGCCGTGACAACGGCAGCAGTCATCGGGCTCGCGCTTCTCTGGCGAGCGCGACGAGTCCGTTCACTCGCGGCCACCGCGCTCTGGATCGAGGAGCGAGTGCCGTCGCTTCAGTACGCCCTGGTCACGTCGCTGGAGGCGGAGGCGGCGCGCGCCTCCCCGCTCCTCGAGCGCGAGATCGACCGTCACCGGTGGGAGTCGGCGATCTTGCCGCGGGCGGTGTCACGGGCCGCGATTCCGCCGCTGGTCGCATTTGCCCTGGCAGCGGGGATGCTTCTCGCGCTGCCGCGCGGGGTCATTGCGCGTGTTCGAGATCCGCGGGCGGGAGACGCCGTCGATCGCCCGGCGATCGGGCTCGCGCGCCAGGCGAATCGTCTGACGCCCCTTGCCGCGCGCGTCATCCCCTCCCGCGTATACGAGTCTCGGAACGACGAGCGTCGACGAGCCGCACACCATTGAAGCGCTTGTCGGGAGTCGCATTGAGCTGGAGGGTCGGGGCGACGGCGACGGCATTGTTGCCGCGCTCGGGAACGCCGAGCTCTCCGCGACCGCGCGTGGGGCGAGGTGGCAGCTCGTTCTCACCATGCCGGCGACATCGAGCGCGCTCCGATTGCGCGACCGCGAGTTCGATCGCCTGATCGTTCTCGACGCGCGGCCCGACTCCGCGCCGGTCGTCGCGATGGTGACGCCCGCGCGCGACACCATTCTACGCACGCCAACGGGCCGCATCGCCGTCCGCGGCGAGGCGCGTGACGGGCTCGGGCTGGCCTCCAGCTGGCTCGAGTACATCGTCAGCAGCGGACAGGGCGAGAGCTTTCGCTTCCGCTCGGGCGTACTCGCGCGACGCGCGCACGACGGTGCCCGACAGACCACGATCGAGACGGCGGTCGTCATCGACTCGCTTCGCCTCGTGCCCGGCGATGTCGTTCACATGCGGTTGGTCGCGCGCGATCGCAACCCTGCGCGTGACGCCGGCACCGGCGCATCGGAAACGCGCGTCATACGCATCGCGCGTCTCGGCGAGTACGACTCGGTCGCCGTCGAAGGCGCCCCGCCACCCGAAGGGGACACGGCGGCGATCAGCCAGCGAATGCTCATTCTCCTCACCGAGGCGTTGGTCCAACGCGAGCCGCGGTTGCCGCGAGACACGCTCGTTCGTGAATCACGCGCGATTGGGGACGACCAGGCACGGCTTCGCCGCCGGGTCGGGGAGATCATCTTCAGTCGCCTAACGGGGGAGGAAGGGGCGGAGCATTCGCACGAAGAGGAGGAGCGCCGAGGGCAAATGACCGCGGAGGAGCTCTTGCGCGCCGCCGAGGAGGCAACCGAGCACGGGGCGGGGGAGGTCCTGGACTTCGCCGAGGGGGAAAGCCCGGTCGTGGCGATCAATCGGCCGTTGCTCGAGGCGTACAACGCAATGTGGTCCGCCGGATCGGAGCTCAATGTGGGAGCGCCGCGCCGCGCGCTGCCGCACATGTACGCCGCGCTCGCCGCGATCGAGCGGGCTCGCCAGGCCGAGCGGGTGTATCTGCGGGGGCGACCGGCGGCAGTGGTGGTGGACGTCAATCGTGCCCGACTGGCCGGCAAACGGGACTCGCTTCCTCCGGCGACGCGTGCACCGCTTGCCCGGCAGGAAGGGATGCCCCCCGCTCAGCGGCTCGCGCAATCGGCTGTGCTCATCGCTCAAGACCGGCAGGCTGCGATCGACTCCCTCATGCTCCTGCGCATTGATGTGCTGGTCGCATCGCCTGGCGGTGCCGCGGCGTTAGGCGAGGTCATTGCGGCCCTGCGCGCGGGAACCGACCTTGCTCGGCCGCTCGCGAATGCGCGTACCGTTCTCGCCGGGGCGCCGCGGAGCGACACCACGATGCGGTCGTGGGGAGGCCCCTGGTGAGCGAGTTCGTCTTCGCCACGGCGCAGTACGAGTCGGGTGACTGGGACAGCGCCCCGCTGGTGCCGGCCAATGTCATCGACTCGATCGCACGCTACACGTCGATCGATGTCGCGCCTACCGGTGCCATCGTCGCCCTGTCGTCGCGCGATATCTTCCGGCACCCGATGATGTATCTGACCGGCCACCTGCCGGTGCGGTTTACCGCCGCGGAGCGCGCCAACGTCTCCGAGTTCATTCGACGTGGCGGATTCCTCTTCATCGACGATCACAACCACGATATCGACGGCGCGTTTCACAAGACGGCGACCGAGGAGATCGCGCGCTCCGTGGCGCCGCTCGTGGAGCTTCCCAACGATCATCCACTCTATCGTGCGTTCTTTCACTTCGCGGACGGCCCACCGACCACTGCCCACGAGCTCAACGGGTGGGGAGACAACCTGGTGCACAAGCACCTTCAGGGAGTCATCCGCGATGGGCGCCTCGCCGTCCTCTACAGCAACAAGGACTATTCCTCGGAGTGGGGATACCATCCTGACAACAAGCGCTTTCTCGCGGTGGACAACACGAAGTTCGCCGTGAACGTGGTGGTGTATGCCCTCACGCGGTAAGCAAGCCCGCATAGCGATCGAGCGCGGGCTCCGCGCGCTCTCGCTGCTCTCGCTGGCCGTGGCGCTGTGGATCGCCATGCGTCCACCGGCCGAGCGCGCATCGGAGACCTCCGACACTGCGCATCTGACAGAAGCGCTCGCTCGCTGGACGGCCACCGGGCCTCCACGCGCTCACCTCACGCTCGATGGTGCGCCCTCACCCGTGGCGCGCGATTGGCTTCGCGCGATCCGGCGTGCTGGGACGCCACTGACGTGGAGAGGGGATGACATTCCTCCCGTGGCGCTCGAGGCTGCCTCCGTCGCCAATCCGCGGGGCGGAACGGTGCTCTGGATTGCCGCGCCACCGGGCTCGCGAATCGCCGTCGGAGACGCCCTGGCTCCCATCGACACCGTGGTCGCCGCCGCCGGCGGAGCAAGGGTAATAGCACCCATCACCACGGGGGCGCTCACCGCAGGGGTTGGCGAGCACCTCGCGACTGCGAGCTCGCACGACAGCGTAATGGCCCGGCGCGTCCTGGTGCTGGGCCGCGCGACCTGGGAGGCAAAATTCGTCATTGCGGCGCTCGAGGAAGCGGGGTGGCCGGTGGACGCGCGCCTCTCCGTCGCCCCGGGCATCGAGGTTACGCAGGGCGTGGCGCGTTCCCCGGACACGGCGCGGCATGCGGCAGTCGTGGTGCTCGATGTCCCGTCGGCCAGCACCGCGGCCGCAGTCGCTCGTTATGTGCGGTCTGGTGGTGGAGCCGTTCTCTCCGGCACAACCGCGAACGCCTCGTCCCTGACCGAGATTTCGGTCGGCCGGGCGGGAGCACGAATCCGTGCGGCGTCCATGGCGTTCGCAGACGACAGGCCTCGCCGTGCGCTCGGCTTTCTCGCCATCGCCACCCGGGATGATGCGGTTCCGCTCGAGGAGCGCGACGGGCGGGTGGCCGCGGCGGCTCGACGCGTGGACGCCGGACGCGTCGTCCAGCTTGGGTACGATGAGACCTGGCGCTGGCGACTCGCCGGAGGAGCGCAGGCACTCGACGCCCATCGGAGCTGGTGGAGCGCGCTGGTCTCGAGCGTTGCCTATCGTGCAGCCGTCCCGATCCGGCGGGATGCGGCTGACGACGACGCCCCGCTCGCGCGTCTCGTCGAGGCGCTCGGTCCCTCGAGCTCGACCACAGCCGAGGCGAGCGCGCGGGCGCGCGGGCTGCCGTCGCCACTGTTGCTGTTCACGCTGCTCAGCCTGCTTCTGCTCGCGGAGCTGGCATCCCGGCGACTGCGGGGCGCGCCATGAGCGTCGCCTTCATCTCGCACTCGGACTGCGGACGCCACGACACAGGTTGGGGCCATCCCGAGCACGTGGGTCGCATCCGAGCAATCACGAAGGCACTCCGCGACCATCCGGACGTGCTCACCGCCCTCGAGCACATCGAGGCGCGCCACGCGACGGAGGACGAGATCGCGCTCATGCATGCTCGCGCCTACATCGAGCAGGTCCGCGAGGTGGCGCGCACCGGTGGAGGCCACCTGGACGCCGATACCGTCGCAAGCGAGGGCTCGTGGGACGCGGCACGAGCGGGCGCGGGAGCCGTGCTCAATGGTGTGGACTTCGCGATGGCGGACGCGGGAAAGCGTGCATTCTGCGCGGTGCGTCCCCCTGGCCACCATGCCCTCGCCGACCGCGCGATGGGCTTTTGCCTGTTCGGCAACGTCGCCATCGCGGCCCGGTACGCCCAGCGGCGTCACCAGCTGAGCCGCGTGCTGATCGTCGACTGGGATGTTCACCACGGCAACGGTACCCAGGCACTCGTGGAGAGCGACGCGAACATCCATTTCGTGTCCATGCATCAATGGCCCTGGTATCCGGGAACCGGCGCCGCCGATGATCGGGGTCCTCATCGGAACGTGTGGAACGTGCCGATGGCGGCCGGGCTTGCGCCCGAGCGGTACGTGGACGCGATCACGCGGGCGATCGACGACGCCACGACAGCGTTCACGCCCGACATCGTCCTGATCTCGGCGGGATTCGACTCTCTCCGCGACGATCCGCTGGGCGGGTTTACTCTCGAGATCGAGCACGTCGCGGCGCTCACGCGGCTTCTGGTCGAGCGGGCGAACACGTGGTGCGGCGGACGCGTGGTGAGCGCTCTCGAAGGCGGCTATGCTCCGGATCGGCTCGCCGAAGCGTGTGTCGAGCACATGCGAGCAATGCTTTGAGGTAGGGGTCAGGAGTCAGGAGTCAGGGGTCAGGGGTGGAAAGGGGCCGCCGCGCTTCGCGCGTGCGGCCCTCATCAGATGAGCGCGGCAGCTTCGCTGCCGCGCCTTTCCACCCCTGACCCCTGACTCCTGACCCCTGACTCCCCGTCTCCGCGCGCCCGGGGTAGATTTCGCCCCACATGAGCGCAACTCCGCGCGTCCCGCCGGTGCCGGCGGTCCTCCGCCTCGTCCAGATGGCGGTGCTTGGCCGCTGGCGCGCGACCGGCGAAGACCTCTATCGAGAGGTTGCGAGGGTCACGGAGGCCGCGCCGAAGAAGGAGATCGTCGTCTCCGGATGCGGCGACGGGGTCACCGCGGAGTGGCTGGCACTTCGGACGGCGGCATCGGTCACCGGTGTCGACCCCGACCTGGACGCGATCGAGGGGGCAGAAACGCGCGCGCGAGCGCTGCAGACCGCGCCCCAGCTGCATTACCAGGGCGCCCCACTCGATGATCTCCCCTATGAGACGGCGGTGTTCGACATCGCGATCGGTGAGCCCGCGCTCTCGTCCTCAGGCGACCCAGCGCGCGCGGTCGCCGAGCTGGTGCGCGTGACCAAGCCGATGGGGCCCGTCGTCCTTCTCCAGCCGACATGGAGCTCCGACATTTCCGTCGGCGCGCGGGAGCTGCTGATCGAGCGGCTCGGTCTGCGCCCCTTTCTTCTCGTGGAGTGGAAGCAGATGCTACGCGACGCGGGTGTCGTCGACGTGCAGGTTCAGGACTGGACGACCGGCTCCGCCTCGGGCGCGCGCTGGACTGGAGCGAGCGCGACGCAGGCCCCAGTGCTCAATTGGCGGCAAAAGATGCAGATTCTCGGGCGCGCCTGGCGCGTGTGGGGCTGGCGTGAGGCACGCAGTGCGGTCGAGCGCGAAACGACGCTGCTCCGCGAGCTGTCGCGCGAGCGCGCGATTGGATTTCAGTTGATCAAGGGTGTGAAATGGCCACACGCGAGGTCGGCATGACGGTGGCGAGCGTCGCGCCGCTGACGGCAGTCGAGGGGAAGGTCCCGCGCAGCTGGCTGCGCGATGCCGACGGCACGATGCGCCGCGATCTGGGCCCGCGCGAGCTCGCCGAGGTCGTGCGCTCGGGCGCGGGACAGCTGTGGGTGGACGTCGACTCGAGGAACCGCCACCAGCTGGCCATTCTCGAGAAGGTCTTCGGATTCCACCCTCTCTCGATCGAAGACACGCTCAACCCGGAATCGCGCGTCAAGCTCGAGGAGTACGACGGATACCTCTTCATGATCGTGCGTGGCGTCTGCTTCGAGGACGACACCCCCGACCCGTACGATCTCGAGACGTTCAACCTGTATTTCTTCCTCGGGCCCAACTACCTCGTCACCGTCCACGGCGAGCGCGCGCGGAGCATCATGATCGTCGCGGATGTGCTCGAGCGGAGCCCCGACGTGCTCGGTCGCGGGGCGCAGCGGCTCTTGCACCTGATCATGGATACCGCCGTCGACGAGTACTTCCCGCTCCTCGAGCGCATCGACGGAATGGTCGAGCAATTCGAGGATCGTGTGTTCGTCAGCTTCCAGCGGGACACGCTGCAGGACATCCTCCAGGTGAAGCGACTGATTCTCTCATTGCGACGACACCTCTTTCCGCAGCGCGAGGTATTCAACCTGCTCACGAACCGACCCAACGCCCTGCTGTCGCACGAGACGCAGATCTACTTCCGCGACGTGTACGATCACGTGCTCCGCATCAACGATGGGCTCGAGACGCAGCGGGACCTCCTCGGCGGTACGATGGAGGCGTACCTCACCCAGGTCTCCAATCGCCTGGGCGTGGTGACCAAGGGCCTTTCGGTGATCGCGACCCTCAGCGTCCCGTTCGTCGTGGTCAGCGGCATGTGGGGAATGAACTTTCGGCACATTCCATTGTCCGACAACCCGTTAGGCTTCTGGTTGATGCTCGGGCTGCAGCTCGCCATCGGCGGTGCGCTGCTCTTCCTGCTCCTGTGGCGGAAATGGCTGTAAATGGTCTTCGGCTGTACGGCGTCGCGACGCTCGCTCATGCGGACGATCGCCCGCTCGTCGATAGCACCTCGGTGGTGGCGCTTCGCGACATCGGCGCCATCGTGCGCCCGTCGTCGTACACGATTCCGCCGCTCGACGACAACGAGATGCTCGACTGCCAGCGAGTCGTGGAGGCGGTCTTTCGTGCGCAGACGATTCTGCCGGCCCCCTGCGGAACGGTCTTCAAGTCCGAGGATCATGTCCGCCGCTGGCTGGAGCTCAACTACGTCTCACTGGTCGAGGGCATTCACTTCGTCGACGGACGGTGCGAGGGGCGTGTCCACGTCTCGGATCTTCCCGGCGACGATGTCGACGCCAGCGATCACGACCACATGGCCCTCGCCACCGATTGCTTTCGCGCGCTGCGAAAGTTCGCCGTGGCGGCGCTGCCCATCCGCCCCGAGGAAGGGCGGCTCCTGAGCGGAGCCTATCTCGTGGACCGGGCGGAGTACGCCGATTTCGAGGATCGGGTGAAGGAGCAGGCGCGTCGCGCCGCCGGACTTCGCTTTCAGATCACCGGGCCCTGGCCTCCGTACGATTTCGTGCGGATGGACTTCGGAGCGTAGATGTTCTGTCCCGAGTGCGGCACGTGGAATCGGGCCTCGATCGCGAAGTGCACGCGGTGCCAGGCGGATCTTCCCGACATTCCCGAGGCGCCCGGCGCGAAGCCCGACGACGAGCTCGACACGATCCGTCGCGCCACCGGAGGACGGTATCGCGTGTACCGTCGCCTTGGCACCGGGGGAATGGCGAACGTGTACTACGCGCAGCACGCCGTGCTGGAGCGGCCGCTGGTGATCAAGGCGCTGCTCCCCCACCTCGCGCGCGATGCCGAGATGCGCGAGCGATTCAAGCGCGAGGCGGAGGCGTCGTCCCAGCTGTCGCACCCGCACATCTGCTCGATCATGGACTACGGCGAGGTGGACAACGTCGTCTATCTCGTGATGCCGTACCTGGCGAACGGGTCGCTGGCCGACGTGGTCGTTCGCGACGGAACTGTGCCTGTGCCGCGCTCCGCCGCCGTGTGCGCGCAGGTCGCAGTTGCGCTCGACTACGCCCATCGCCACGGCATTGTGCATTGCGACATCAAGCCTGACAACATCCTGTTCGATGAAGATGGCAACGCGCTGATCACCGACTTCGGCATCGCGACTGCTCGCTTTCACGCCCGCCTCACCGGCACCGGTCGCGCGATGGGAACGCCCCACTACATGTCGCCCGAGCAGGCGATGGGCCGGATGGTCGACGGTCGCAGCGACCTCTACGCGGTGGGCGTGATGCTGTACGAGATGCTGGTTGGATTCCCGCCCTTCGATGGGGCCGACTCGTACTCCATCGGATACAAGCACGTCCACGAGCAGCCGGCATCGCTCGACATCGTCGACTCGCGCGTTCCAGCGGCCATGGCCCAGATCGTCATGCGCTGCCTGGCGAAGACCGCGGCGGAGCGCTACCAGCGGGGCAATGATCTGGCCGACGCGCTCATCGCATTCCTCGGCGCCGCCGGCGCGACGGATGAGCAGCGCGCGGCGTGGGTTCCGCGTCGCACTGGCGCGACGCCCTCGAACGTGCGCTCATGAAGCTGTCGCACGAGATCCTGACCCTTCGCACGACGCACCCCTTCACCATCGCGCGCGGTGGTGCGACGGAGTTTCCCGTCGTGTGGGTGCGCGTGACCGATTCGGACGGGAACGATGGGTGGGGCGAAGCGTCGCCAAGCAAGTACTATGGGGAAACGGCGGAGACGGTCGTCGCGGTCCTGCCACGGCTCGCTGCCGCCATCGATGGCATCAATCCCTGGTCGCTGGAGGACATTGAGCGGCAGCTCGATCTCGCGATTCGCTTCAACGGTGCGGCGAAGAGCGCGATCAGCACCGCGCTGCATGACCTCGCCGCCAAGCGTCTGAACGTTCCGCTCTGGAAGATGTGGGGGCTGGATCCCGCCCGTGCGCCACGCTCGAGCTTCACGATCGGGATTGGCGACGCCGCCGACATCAAGCGCAAGGTTGCGGAAGCGGCCGAGTATCCGATTCTCAAGGTGAAGCTGGGATCGGACCACGATGAGGAGATTCTGCGCGCCGTGCGGGAGGCCGCGCCGGACAAGCTGCTGCGCGTCGACGCGAACGCTGCGTGGACGCCCAAGCACGCGCTCCGGATGATGGGAGTGTTGGTAGAGCATGGCGTAGAGTTCGTCGAGCAGCCCCTTCCAGCGCACGACATTGACGGGCTCCGTTTCGTGCGCGAGCGGGCGCCGCTGCCGATCATCGCCGATGAATCGTGCGTGACCAGCGCGGACATTCCGCGACTCGTCGGCGCGGTGGACGGGATCAACATCAAGCTTGCCAAGTGCGGTGGATTGCGAGAGGCGCTCCGCATGATCGCCACCGCGCGCTCGCATGGGATGCTGGTCATGTGCGGGTGCATGATCGAGACGAGTCTGGGTATCACCGCGGCGGCGCATTCGGCACCGCTGCTCGACTACGCGGATCTGGACGGGGCTGCCCTTGTCGCCAACGATCCGTTCATTGGCGCTTCGATCGCGGGGGGGCGCATCGCGCTCCGCGACGCGCCAGGGTTGGGCGTCACGAAAGCATGACCGCACCTCGCTTCGTCGAGGTCGCGCTCCCGCTCCCCGTCTTTCAGACATTCACGTATTCGGTCGATCGCGAGCCGGCCCATCCACTGGTCCCCGGTACGCGCGTCATTGTCCCGGTGCGAAAGCGTCGCGCCGTCGGCATTTGCCTCGGCACCTCTGATGAGACGGCAGTAAAGGGTCCACGTCCCATTCTCGAGGTCCCGGACGCGGAGCCCGTCTTCGCCGAACGCATGCTCTCGCTCTGCCGATGGATCGCGGAGTACTACGTCGTTCCGCTCGGCCTCGTGCTGCGCTCGGCGATGCCATTGGCGCTGGCGGGTGCGGCGCGGCCGACGCCTGAACAGCGAACGGAGCGCATTGCGGTGCTGACGCGCCGGCTCCCGTCGCTCGAGCTGCGCGACAAGACCTTTGGTCGCGCCCTCAAGCAGCGAGCGCTGTACGAGCTCCTCGAGTCACTGGGCGGCCGCAGTCCGGCCACGCACCTCATGGAGCATCTGGGTGTTTCGCGCAGCGTGCTCGATTCGCTCGTCGAGAAGGAGTTGCTCGCCCTGCAGGAATCGGTCGTGCAGCGCGACCCCTTCGCGCTCCGGCGCCCGCTCGCGCCCGAGCGACACGTGCCCTCCCCTCCGCAGCGTGCCGCCATCGACGCATTGGTGTCTGCAAAGGCGGGCGAGGTCTTTCTTCTTCACGGCGTCACCGGAAGTGGCAAAACGCTGGTCTACATTGAGCTGCTTCGCGAGATCGTGGATCGCCGAAACCAGACGGCGATCGTGCTGGTGCCCGAGATCGCGCTGACGCCGCAGACCGTCGACCGCTTCCGCGCGGTGTTCGGCGATCGCATTGCGGTGCTTCACTCCGCGCTGAGCGATGGAGAACGCTATGACGCGTGGCTCGCGCTCAAACGGGGCGAGAAGCGGATTGCCGTGGGGGCGCGCTCCGCGATCTTCGCCCCGCTCGATAACCTCGGCGCGGTGATCGTCGACGAGGAGCACGAGGGGAGCTACAAGAATGGCGAAACCCCCAGATATCACGCGCGAGAAGTCTCGGTGGTCCGTGCGCGCGACGAGGGCGCGATCGTGGTCCTGGGGAGCGCGACGCCGAGCCTCGAGAGCTGGCACAACGCGGACGGTGGAAAATATCGGCTGCTGACGCTCCCCGAGCGCGTTGGCGCGGGTCGGATGCCTAACGTCAGCGTGGTCGACCTCCGCCGGAAGAAACCGGAGGCGGCTACCGAATTCTCCAGCGTGGTGAGTGAGAGTCTGGAGCGCGCGCTGCAGCAGTGCCTCGAGCGAGAAGAGCAGAGCATTCTGCTGTTGAACCGTCGGGGATATGCCTCCTTCGTCCAATGCGCGGACTGCGGATATGTGGTCTCGTGCCCCAACTGCAGCATCACGCTCACCTACCATCGCGCGCCCGAGCGGCTGATCTGTCACTACTGCCTGTACCAGGCGCCGCTGGTGACGCAATGTGTGCGATGCGGCGGAAGCACCGTCCGTCAGCGCGGCCTGGGCACACAACAGGTCGAGCGGCTGCTCGGCGAGCGCTGGCCCGCGGCGCGGATCGCCCGCATGGACGTGGACACCACGAGCGGAAAGTGGGCTCACGCGGAAATCCTCGACCGCGTCGGACGCGGAGAGGTCGACATCCTGCTCGGCACGCAGATGATCGCGAAGGGGCTCGACTTCCCGAACGTCACGCTGGTCGGGGTGGTCGATGCGGACGTCGGAATCAACCTGCCCGACTTCCGCGCCTCTGAGCGAAGCTTCCAGCTGCTCAGTCAGGTCGCCGGTCGCGCGGGACGCGGACCGAAGGGCGGATCGGTGATCATTCAAACACGGATTCCAACGCACCACGCCGTCCGATGCGCCATCACCCATGACTATGGCTCATTCGTGGCCGAGGAGCTCCCTGCGCGGCGCAATCCACCATACCCGCCGCACACGCGGCTGGTGAACGTCATCGTCAGCGGGCTGGCGGAGGAGCCGGCGGCGAACGTCGCGATCGCGGGCGCAGACTGGCTAAGGCAGCTGATCGTGAGTGCGCCCGACCTCCCGGTGACGGTGGTTGGCGCCGCGCCCTGTGCCATCGATCGGATCAAGCGCCGTTGGCGCTGGCACTTCCTGCTGAAGTCGGACCACCCCGGCTCACTCACCCGGGTCCTGCGTTACTTTCTCGAGCGCTTCGAGATCCCGAACGCATACGACATGAGGGTGGTGATTGACCGGGATCCGGTCTCGCTGCTCTAGCTCCTCCGAATGCGGAAAGCGGAATGCGGAACGGGCGCAGGAGGGCTTTTTGGCGTAGGTTTCGTCCCATTCCGCATTCCGATTTCCGCACTCGGATCCGCAATCCGGTCTCCTCATGTCCCGCCCCTACATTCTTTCCGAGTCGACGTACCGCACGGTGTCCTCGACGCGATACGAGATCGCGATCCTCCCGTGGGGCGCGACCGAGGCGCACAACTATCATCTGCCGTACGGGACGGACAACGTGCAATGCGATCGGCTCGCGGCCGAAGCGGCTCGCATTGCGTGGGAACGCGGGACGAAAGTGATCGTGCTGCCCACCGTTCCCTTTGGGGTGAACACCGGTCAGCTCGACATTCCGCTCACCATCAACATGAATCCGTCGACGCAGATGGCGGTTCTGCGTGACGTCGTCGACGCGCTCGCCGGCCAGGGAATCCCCAAGCTGGTGCTATTGAACGGGCACGGCGGCAACGATTTCCGGCAGATGATCCGCGAGCTCGCGCCACGGACTCCGGTGTTCCTCTCCGCCATTGAGTGGTGGAAGATCGTCGATCCGGCAGGGTTCTTCGAGAAATCCGGGGACCACGCCGGCGAGCTCGAGACGAGCGTGATGATGCACGTCGCTCCCGAGCTCGTTCGTCCGCTGGGCGAAGCGGGCCCGGGAGCCGCCAAGCGCGCGCGCCCTGCGGGAATGCGCGAGGGGTGGGCGTGGGCGCCCCGCGCCTGGACGAAGGTGACCGCGGACACGGGCATCGGTGATCCCTCGCGGGCGACCGCGGAGAAGGGGGCCCGATATACGGAGGCGGTCGTGGCGCGCGTTGCGAGCTTCCTCGTCGAGCTGGCGAGCGTGGACCCGAAAGATCTGTACGAGTGATGGTTGAATCCGCGCGCGGCGTCAGGCCATCTTTCATTGCCGCTGCGGCCTGCCGTTCGAATCGCCATCTGTCACCGCCTTTCTGTGCCATCGTTCTCGCATCCTGATTTCACCGCCGCGCGGTTTGCGCAGGCGTCCGATGCCCGCTTCGTGCCCGCGCCCGCCGACGGCGTGCTGCCCGAGGGGTTTTTCTCGACGACGAATCTCCCGACGTACGTGCGGGTCGATGGGAAATGGCGGATGCCGCGCGAACCGCGGATGGACGCAGCGCTCGTTCGCGACAAGGCCGGCGAGGTGTGGGTGCGCGAGGGAAGGCGCGTGAAGAAGGGCGAGGTCGTGGCCGTGGGCGTGAAGGAAGACGGGAGCGAAGGCATTTACGTGCACGTGGGCGCCTTCCTCGGCGACGCCGTCGGTGGCGAGTTCAAGTTCATGACCAGCGAGGTGTCGCGCGAGAAGCCGATCGATTACGGGCTCATGGCGAGGATTCTCGTCGAGGAGCGTGATCGCGGTGGATATCCGGTATGGGTCACTGGCCCCGCGCTGGTGCACTCCCGCGCGCGCACCGACATGGTCTGGTTCATCGCCAACGGCTTCGTCGGAGCGCTGCTCGCGGGGAATGCGGTCGCGGTCCACGACATTGAGGCGTCGATCTTCGGAACCACGCTCGGGATGACGGGGAGCGGAGAGGCCACGATAGGCGGGCACGGCCTGCACATGCGTGCGATCAACAAGGTGCGCGCGGCGGGCTCGATTGCCGAAGCGGTCAAGCAGGGGATCATTACCGATGGGATCATGCACGCGTGCGTGGTTCACAGCGTTCCGTTCGTGCTCACCGGTTCGATACGCGATGACGGTCCCTTGCCCGGTGTGATCACGGACAACCTCGATGCGCAGGACGCCATGCGCGCGCACGCGATCCGCGCCACGATGGCCATTCTGATCGCAACCGCCCTGCACGCGATCGCCACCGGCAACATGCTTCCCGCCTTCGTGACGGAGCAGGACGGCTCGTTGCGCGAGCTGCCGACGATCTGCGTCGATTCCTCGGAGTTCGTCGTGAGCAAGCTCAAGGATCGCGGGACGCACCAGGCGTTCGGCGTCGTCACCAATGCGCAGGATTTCATGCACATTCTCAGACTGTACGTCGAGAGAGAGATCGCGGCGCGGGCCGTCATCAAGACGGAAGCGCCCGCCGCGGCGTCTCGATGACGGACGATACGCGCCGCCGGTTCCTGCTCGCGATCGCGGATCAGGTCGCGCCCGAGCGCGTCGAGGAAGTGCGCGTCTTCCGGCCCATCCGTCAGAGTGGGCAGGAGACGGGGGTCGCCGTCGTCGCGGTGGAGCCAGAGGCGCAGGCGGAGGGCGCTGAGTCGCCTTCCATGACGCGTCACATCGTGTATTCGGCGCGGTATCGCCTGGTTCTCAAAGGCCCTGATCGCGGCCGCTGGGAGACCACGGTGACGGCAGAGGCTGATGCGCCGCTCGTGGCGGTGGAAGCCGTCGTGCGCGGGGTCCTTCGCCGTGCGGGCGAAGACGACGAGCCAGAGCGCCTCACCGGCGAATCGTTTCGGCAGGCGCTGGTCGTAGAGCCGTGGACTGCGCCTCGGCCATAGAGGGGTTTCTCGCGTATCTGCGCGATCACAACCTGCCCGTCACCGCGCAGCGGCAAGCCATTGCGGAAGTCGTGTTGTGCAGCGACCGCCACGTCTCGGCCGACGAGATCGAGCAAGAGCTGTGGGCCCGCGGCGCGGCCGTCGGCACCGCGACGATCTATCGCACGCTCGACGTCATGGTGCGATCAGGTCTGGTGGTCGAGCGCGACTTCGGCGAGGGCTTCCGTCGTTTCGAGCCGGCACGCGACGAGCCGAACCACGAGCATGTGATCTGTACCGTGTGCGGGCGCGTGGTCGAGTTTCGCGAGGAGCGTCTGGACCGCATGACGATGCTGATCGCGGAGCAGCACGACTTTGCGCGGACTCGGCACAAGCTCGTGATCGAGGGGATTTGCGGGGTCTGCAGGGCGAGGTAAAGACGGAATGCGGAATGCGGAATTCAGCGATTCGGAGCTGCTTCCGTCGCCACCAGTGCCTTCTCGCTACCGTCACGATCCGCATTCCGCATTCCGCTTTCTGGTTTCGCCCATTTCAGCATGATGACGCGATGGATGTCCCTCGCGTCCTCGATGCGCTCAGCGGAGACGTCGACGCTTGCCGGCGTCACGAGGAAGGGCCACACCTGGTCGCCGCCGGCGGAGCCGTGTGCGCCGACCTGGTCGTCGAACGAGATGATGTCGTAGCCATCGTACGCGCCGAAGATCACGATGTCACCGGCGTTGCCCTGCCTGACGAGTGACGCCACCGCGCGAAGGACGCACGGCTCCATCCCGTACCGATCCATGGGATTGCTGCCTTCGAGCACCTCGAGCTGCTCCCCCACGATGATCGCCCGGCCGCTGGGCGTCTGGACGTGCACGCCCTCCTTCAGGCGCGCAAACAGGACGCCAATGCCGGGATGCGCGAGCAAGGATGCGTAGAGATGCGCCCGTCCCCGATCGCGGGCGATATCAGGGAGGGTAAGCGGTGTTTCGGAATCCGCGAAGTAGACGTGCGCGAGTGATGAGCTGAAGGTCACGACGACCTCGTGGCGTTGGCTCACCCAGTATTTCTGAGGCCATAGCAGCTCTCGCACACCGTAGCGGCTGCGCAACCAGTCACGGAATCCTCGAAGGACGCGACCGGTGCGCACGTGCTTCTCGTCAGCCGCCGCGGCAACCTCATCGACGATCTGGGCGCCGATGTCCACGTACTCGTCAGGCGGCGCGACAGTCATGAGATTGGACAGCGGGGTGATGCCAACCTCCTTCGCCTCTTCCTCGAGCATCCGCTGCACAGTGGTGCCGAGGGACTCGCCAAAACGCACGCGATAGCTCGAGGCGGGTGTCATGCCGTGGTCGGACAGGATCACGAGGTCGTACGGCCGCGAGCTGACCGCGCCGATCATGCGATAGATCTCCTTGATGCGGGCATCGGTCCGTCGCAGATCGGCGAGCGACACGCGGCTCGACGGGCCGAAGTGGTGACCGAGCTCGTCGTATTGCATGAAGGTGCTATAGATGACCGGCACGCCGAGGTAGATGTCGAGCATGATCGCCATCGTCTGCAGCTCGCGGACGACGACGTTGGTGAAGACGCGAAGGAACGGAAAAATGCCCTCGGCATGCGTCGCCTTGCCGGCCAGCTCGTGTCGCAGCCGCTCGAACTCCTCGCGCAGCCACTCGGCCACCGACTGGAGACCCATGCGTGCGACGCGAATCGGGTGCACGAGGATCAGCAGTGCCATGCGGAGGCCGCCGAGGCGGCGGAAGATCGACGATCGCTCCCGCGTGGCGATCGTGAACGCGACCGTCTCCGCGTCGCCATCGAGCAGGTTCACGTAGCTCGACCCACCCGCAAGCGCCCCGGGCGAATGGATGCGATCGCGGATATATTGCACGCCGTCGAGGGCGTTGCATGTGATGATGCGGCGCGCCTTGCGGTCGTAAAAGCGAAAGGCGGGGATGAGGTCATTCTCGCCGTGGAAGATTCCCGCCTGGCAGTACGGCGTCGCCGAGGGAAGGCCGGAGAACCATCGGCGCAAGTGAAAGCCTTCGTCATCCAGGAGCCGCGCGATTGTCGGGCAGTAGCCAAGGTCGAGGGCGCGGCGCAGGTCGGAGTAGGCGAGCGCATCGATCTGGAGCGCGACGAGCCCGCGCCGTTCATCGCGAGGTCGTCTCTCACGTCGAAAGGCGCCGTATTTGAGCGAGTAGTACCAGCGGAGCACCCGGCCCATGCGCTTGCGGCGCCGGCGCTCCACCCTCGGAGCCTGCATGGAAGAAACAGCCTCGTTGGGCATCGTCATCGCGTTTACCGCCGGGTTGCTGAGCTTTTTGTCGCCGTGCGTTCTGCCACTCATTCCGAGCTACGTCACGTTTATCACCGGACTGAGCCTGGAGGAAGTGCAGAAGACGCGCCGTCTCGCGCTCATCCACTCGCTGCTGTTCATCCTCGGCTTCACGCTCATCTTCCTGGCGCTTGGGGCGACCGCGACGGTGTTGGGGCGTGCACTGCTCGTGTATCGGGAGTGGATCAGCCGCGTGGGGGGCGTCCTCGTCATCGTCTTCGGCCTGTATCTGCTCGGCGCGTTCAATATGGCGGTGCTGGCGCGTGAGCGCCGGGTGCACCTGGCGGACAAGCCGATTGGGTACTTGGGCACGGTGCTCGTCGGGATCGCCTTCGGCGCGGGATGGACGCCGTGCATAGGCCCGATTCTCGGCTCCATTCTCATCTACACGTCGAGCTCCGCTGATCTCGGGCGCGGTCTCGGCCTGCTGACCGCGTACTCGATGGGCCTGGCCGTCCCGTTTCTCGCCGCGTCGCTGGCCATCAATCACTTCATCTCGTTCTTCACGCGCGTGCGACGCCACATGATGTGGGTCAGCAGAGCGGGTGGCGTGTTGCTGATTCTGGTCGGCGTGCTGCTCCTTACGGACTATTTCACCGTTCTCGCGGGGTACCTGCAGCGACTGACGCCCGACGCGATACGAAACCGCATTTGACGTTGCCTAACGTTCGCAACAGCGCGTTGAACGACAGGGCACTGAAGGGTTCGCGCCGCTCATCGATGTGCCATAACTCCTTATACGACAGTAGCTTGACAGGCTAGGTCGCATTTCGTATTATGGGTGCGGGCGTGTGAGCGACGCTGCTCACTCCGCGAACGGAACAAGGAGGCTTGCATGGAGTTCGAACAGGCTCCGATTGCGGGCGAATCCTCCTCGTCTTACCTCATGACGGTGACCGATCGAACCCTGGAGCTTGCCCTTCAGTCCGATGGCGGCGCCCGTGAACTCGATGTTCAGCGTGCCATGCGAGCCGTGTGCGAGGAGGCGCGCCGACAGGGCATGCGCGCCGAGGAGCTGATCGTCCTCTTCAAGCGAACCTGGCAGGGCCGCCCCGAGCTTCACAGGATGTCGCGTGAGGAGACCGGTCCCCTCTTCGACTCGGTCGTGACGATGTGCGTCGAGGAGTTCTATCGCAGCGCTCGTTAGGACGCGCCCGCGCTCGCTGCCAACCACGACCTGAGCCGCGGCGCGAGCGAGCGGACGTCCACCGGCTTCAGCAATACGTCGAGGCACCCCGCCCGGAGGCAGCGTGCGCGAATGTCGGGCTCGTCTCGCCCGGTGAGCGCCACGACGACGCCCGGGACGATTCCGTCTGCCCGGAGTCGCTTGAGCAGAGACAGCCCGTCGCCGTCCGGGAGACGGAGATCGAGGAGTATCGCGGCCGGCGGATCCTTCAGGCAGAGCGCGTGCGCCTCAGCCAGGCTGGCGGCCGTGCTCACTCGAAACGCGGCATCCTCGAGCAGAATGCGCATCGCACTGGTCACGAGCGCGTTGTCTTCAACGACGAGTACGTGGGCCGTGTCCGGCGTCACTCCGTCCTTGGTCGGCACGGCAGGGTAAAGCAGAAGCGGCTTCCCTGACCGAGGGCGCTTTCGACCCAGATCTTTCCGTCGTGGAGCTCGACGAACTTCCGCGCGATGGCCAGACCCAGGCCCGTGCCGTGGTGCGCCCGCGAGGGGGAGGCGTCGACCTGGGCGAACTCGCGGAAGACGAGCTCGTGATGCTCCGGCGCGATACCGATCCCGGTGTCGCCGACCTCCACGAAGATCGTCGGCCGTGGCTCCTCGGAGGCCACAGCGGCGCGGATCCAGACGCGGCCGCCCGACGATGTGAAGTCGATGGCGTTCCCGAGCAGGTTGCTGAGGACGTGGTGAATCTTGTCGCGATCGGCGCGCACGTGGGGGAGATTCGGCGCGACGTCGACGGTCAGCGTCAGCGTCCGCTTGGCGATGAGCGGCCCATTGAGCGTGGTGACCTGGTGGATCAACGCCTCAATGCCGAACTCGGTGTGCGACGTGGTGAGCTGATTGGCCGCGCTGCGCGCGTAGGTCAGGATGTCGCTGACCATGTCGAGCAGCTGGCGACCGCCGTTGATCATGCCGACGACGCTTTCGCGCTGTCGCGGATTGAGCTCGCCCAGGATGCCATCGCGCAGAATTTCGGCGTGGGTGATGATGGCGGTCAGGGGCGTACGCAAATCATGCGAGATGTTCGCGAGGAACTGCGTCTTCATCGCGTCCTCGTTGCGCAGCTCGGAGATCTGGCGGGTGAGCTGAAGGTGCTGCTCCTCGAACAGCGCCAAACGCTCTTCGATTGAGCGCGCCTCGAGCTTGATCTGATCGGACAGCGTAGTTTTCATGACGTCCAAATGTTATTGAGAAATGGCACTCGGTGCCATGACGTCGCGTTCGTGCTCGATCGAGTCCTCGAGCAGTTGGCGGTTCAGCAGCGACCAATACCGACCGCCAGCGGCGAGCAGCTCCGCGTGACGTCCTTCTTCGACGATCCGTCCGTCGTCGAGCACAATGATCCAGCTGGCTTCGCGGATAGCGCTGATTCGGTGCGAGGCGATGATCGCCGTCCGACCGCCCAGCGCGTCGCGAAGGCCGTGGAGAATCTCTGCTTCGGTGTGAGAGTCGACGGCTGAGAGCGCGTCGTCCAGCAGGACGATTCCGGGCCGCCGGGCGAGCGCTCGCGCCAGTGCTGCGCGTTGTTTTTGCCCGCCGGAGAGATTGATACCGCGTTCGCCCAGAAGTGTTTCATATCCGCCAGGAAATTCTGCGATGGTCTCGTCCAGCTGGGCGACGCCCGCCGCCCACTCGGTCGATGACAGGTCCTCCGCGCCGTACAGCAGGTTGGCTCGGACGGTATCACTGAACAGGAAGGTCTCCTGTGGCACGTACCCGATCTCGGCTCGCAGAGCGGCGAGAGAAAGGTCGCGAATCGACAGGCCGTCGATGAGAATCTCCCCTTCCTGGGGGTCGTGAATGCGCGGAACGAGGTCGATGAGCGCGCTCTTGCCGCTGCCGGTCGCTCCCACCACGCCCAGCGTCCCACCTGGGGGAAGCGAGAACGAGATCTCTCGCAGCACCCACCGTGGCGTCTCCCCCTGTCTTACGGGGTAGTGGAACCCGACGTTGCGGAATTCGATCGAGCGTCCCGCTCGGGCCGGTGGAAGCGGGCGAGGATCCGCGCGCTCGCGGATCGCCGAGCGCGCGTGAACGATCTGGTTGAGCCGTGCCAGGGACGCCGCCCCGCGCTGAAAGAGGTTCGTCACCCAGCCGAGCGCTATGAGGGGCCAGGTGAGCATCCCCAGATAAAAGCCGAACGCGACCAGCGAGCCGACCGAAATCTCTCCCGCGAGTACGAGGCGCCCGCCGTACCCGAGCACGATGACGCCTCCCAACCCCGCCAGCAGCGAGAATCCCGGGTTCAACAGGCCCCACAGCCGCACGAGGCGCATGTTCCGGCGGACGTACTCCTCGTTCATGTCACGCCAGCGATCGATTTCGGGTCTCTCCTGCCGATAGGCCTTGACGATCCGCGCTCCGGAGATGTTCTCCTGGGCACGGGTGGTCATCGTCGAGAAGTGCTCCTGCACCGCCTCGAAGCGATGGTGAATGGCCGTGCCGCCCTTCGCCATGATGATCGGCAACAGCACGACGGGCAGCAGGGCGACGAGCGTGAACCGCGGATCGATGCTCAGCATGAAGACGAGCGCGAAGGCGCCACCCGCGATCGTGTTGACGAGATACATGATCGCCGGACCCACCGCCATCCGGACCGCGCTGAGATCGTTCGTTAGGCGGGCCATGATGTCGCCGGTGCGCATCGAGGCGAAGAACGACGCATTGAGCGAGGCGAGGTGGCGGAACAGGCCATTGCGCAGATCGTACTCGATCGATCGCGACACGCCGTTCATGAGGTCGCGCATCCCGTAGCGCGCGGCACCGCTGAGGAGTGCGATGGCCACCATACTGGCGGCGATGAGCACAATGCGCCCGGCGGACGTGCCGGCACGCATGTCATCGATGGCTCGGCGGAGCAGCCAGGGGATGATCCCAGCCAACCCGGACGAGACAATCACGAGGGCCAGGCCGGCGACGAACCGCCTACGGTAGGGCCGATAGTAGGGAAGGAGTTGCCAGAGAGCCCTCATGACTGGCACACCCCTTGCCCGGATATCATTGATGTGCGCGGCATGTCACGAAGCGCCGGCCGCACGTAACGATGCAGATTGCAAGCGTTTACAGAACGCAGTACGACCCTAGAGGGAGGCAATATGTCGAAATATATCCGGTGGGCTGTCACCCCGCTCGCACTTGCGGCGGTTCTTTCGGTTGGCGCCTGTCGAGACGATGGCGATGACCTGGCGGGCGACACCGCGGCGCTGAACCGCGATCTCGAGCTCGCGAACAGCGACACATTGCAGCCGCAGCTGAGCGACGTCCCCGCGACTTCATCGAGCGGCGGCAATGTGAGCCGGCCGAGCACGTCACGTCCAAGCACGTCGAGACCCGCCACGCCGGCACCTCGGCCAAGCACGCCGAGCACGACGCCGAGCGGCAACCGTGTCTCGACGTCGCCGAGCGGTAGTGAAGGCCGCGTTGCGAGCATCGGCGCGGGCACGACGATCGCGCTGACCTCGGGCGCACGCGTCTGCACCAACACGCACAAGCCGGGCGACAGGTTTACCGCCACGGTGACGAATGCAGTGCAGGGCTCCAACGGCGCGGTGATTCCCGCCGGTGCCACCGCCGTCGTCCAAGTGACCTCGGTGGAACGCTCCGAGAATGCGAACGACCCGGCGCGCCTCGGCCTCGTCGTGCAGTCGGTACGCTTCAACGGCAAGACCTATCCGATCGACGCGTCGATCACCGCCGTTGCGACCGAGACCCAGCGTGAATCGACGAAGGGCGACGATGCGAAGAAGGTGATCGGCGGCGCCATCGCCGGCGCGGTCATCGGCCAGATCCTCGGCAAGGACACCAAGTCGACCGTGATTGGCGCGGCGACGGGCGCTGCCGCGGGTACGGCGGTCGCGATGGGCACGGGCGACTACGCTGGCTGCATCCCGAACGGCGGCAACATTACGGTGAAGCTCAACTCGGCAGCGCAGATCCAGGCCGAATAAGCATCGCGCGCGTGCAGGCGGGTTGCTTGAACAGCAAAACAGAATTCAGAATTCGGAAAGAACCTACGGGGAGCCAGCTGGTGGCTCCCCGTAGTCGTTTCTGAATTCTGAAATCCGTATTCTGACCTCTGACGTCTCGGCCGTTCCCATTGAGCGTCAGTATCCGACCGCGCCCCCAGACGACCGAGGATCGTACGCTCCGTGCCATCCTCCGCCTGGCGCACGCATGATCGCCTTCACCAATCCGCTCGCACGTCCAGCGGACACCCCGTGGCCCATTGCGCGGAGCGAATCGACGACTGCCGCCGTGAGGCCCTCCTGCTCGTACCGTAGCGTATCCGGCCACGCCTGATGGTGGATGCGCGGCGCCGCCAGGGCGTCGGCGAGGCTCATCCCGTGATCGATCACGTTTACGACCACCTGCAGCGTGCTGGAGATGATGCGCGGACCACCGCGTCCGCCCAGGACGAGAACTACCGCCCCCGCCGTGTCGAGGACGATCGTCGGAGACATTGCGCTCAGCATGCGCTTGCCTGGCGCGATGGCGTTCGTCTCCCCCTGCACCAGGCCAAAGAGATTGGGCTCGCCAGGGCGCGTGGCGAAGTCATCCATCTCGTTGTTCATGAAGAAGCCCGCACCGGGAATGTACACCCCGGAGCCGTACAGCTCGTTGATCGTCGTCGTCGTTGCGACCGCGTTGCCGGCCGCGTCCACCACCGAGTAGTGCGTGGTGTGGTCGCTCTCCCGGGCCGCGCTGTCGAACGCCACCGTGACGGATGCGCGGGCCGGATCGATCGTGGCGGCGAGCTCACGGGCGTACGAGTCGCTCGTCAGGCGCACGACGGGAACGCTGACGAAATCGGGATCGCCGAGCTTTGTGTTGCGGTCGATGAAGGCTCGACGAAACGCCTCGGTGAGCACGTGCGTGTACGCGGCGCTTCCGAACGGGGGCAGGTCGGGGAATGTCTCGAGAATGTTGAGCGTCTCCATCATCGTCACGCCGCCCGACGAGGACGGCGGCATTCCGATGAGCCGGTATCCCCGATATGTGCCTTCGAGGGCGGCCCTCCATGCCGGGCGATAGTCGCGCAGATCTTCTTCGGTGATCAGACCACCGCCGCGACGCATCTCCTCGGCCAGCAGGCGCGCCGTCTCCCCCTCGTAGAAGCCTGGCGCCCCGCGCTCGGCGATGCGCCGAAGCGTGTTGGCGAGGTCTGGTTGCGCCAGGCGGGTTCCTCGCGGCAGCGGAACGCCGTTAGGCATGAAGAGCGCACCGCCCGCGTAGGCCGCAATGAGCTCACGTGCATTCTCCAGCGACCGCGCCAGCGCCGAGTCGACCGTGAACCCGGAGTCGGCAAGGCGAATCGCCGGAGCAAGCACATCGACGAGCGGGAGGATGCCGTATTTCGCGTGCGCCTCGACCATTCCCGCCACCGCGCCAGGAACGCCGGACGCGAGATGACCGACCAGGCTCGCGTTGGGAACGCTGGCGTAGGTCTGCGAATACATGTCGCGCGTGGCGCCCCGCGGCGCACGCTCGCGATAGTCGAGCGCGGCGGTGCGGCCGTCGGCCATTCGGATGACCATATATCCACCGCCGCCGAGGTTGCCGGCCTCGGGATACGTCACCGCCAGCGCGAATCCGACCGCGACCGCGGCGTCTACCGCGTTGCCGCCCCGGCGCAGAATCTCCACCCCGGCCAGGCTCGCCAGCGAGTCGTTGCTGGAGACCATCGCGCTCGGCGCATACGCGGCGGTGCGCCCCGAGCTGAAACGCCATTCCGCGGGAAAGAGGCCGCTCGAACGGCTCCAGGGCGGCCTGCATGTGGCCACCGTGATGAGCAAGAGGGCAAGACCAACCCGCCGTCCAGCAGTCATTCGATGCTCCAGGAATCCGAAGAAGCGCATGCTACCCGCCAAAGCCTACGCGGAGCCCGATGCGCGTTGACCGATTCATTGTCGTGCGGGACGAGCTTGCGGGAAGGCCATTCTCGCTGGTGAAACGTGTACCCGAAGTCCTGCACGAGCGCGATCTGTGCCCGATTGGAGATTCCAAAGCCGAATCCGTATCCCAGCGCGAAGGTAAGATCGCGATCGCCATCCGGCGGACCAATGTTTTCGCCGTTGTCCTTCGCGCGAAAGTTCCGAAACTCGATCACGCCCGCGGAGACTTCGATCACCTGGTGGAGGCCCGCACCACCGCCTCCGTGAAAGAGCGCCTGCAGCGAGAGAATGTCCCCATTGGCGTCGCGCGAAAGCGCTCCGGTTCGGCTGCGGACTTCGAGCGGCATTCGCGCGAACGTTCCCAGGATGCCGATCGCCGATCCACCGCCGATCCCGTACTCGAGCGACGCGCGCCACCCGAGCCCATCCGAGAAAAGCCAGTCGGTGTTCGTGCGGCCATCGGCGAAGGAACCAGGATCGTAATACCCCGCCCACGCCGTCGCCCACACGACATCGCGCCGCTTGGTCGGCAGCTGCAGAATCTGTGCGGCGGCGTCAGCGGTGAAAATCGTCACGCCGAGCGCGACCGTGAGAACACGAGCGAGAGTAAATTGCACTGGTCGAGGGGATGGGTGATGGGTAAGATAGGGGAAGGGGCGCGAATTCCGGAATGCGGGGCGCACTGCGCCCGCGACCCTGGCATGCGCCGGCCAAACGTTATCCCCGTCAGAATCCCTCGAACTGCTTCGCGATTGACGCTGTCTTTCATCGATCCGCGCCTGACCGAGCGGCGGAATCCGCGTACCGCCAGCATCGACCTCGCGTCTCCGGCCGAGATAGTCGATCTCATGAATGCCGAAGATCGAAGCGTGCCCGAGGCGGTGGCGACGCAGCGCGATGGAATCACGCGCGCAATCGAGCTTGCCGAGGAGGCCTTTCGCGCGGGGGGCCGGCTCTTTTACATTGGCGCCGGCACGTCGGGTCGGCTCGGCGTGCTCGATGCCAGTGAATGCCCGCCGACCTTCGGCACCGATCCGGAGATGGTGCAGGGGATCATTGCCGGCGGCTTCCCCGCGCTTACGAAGTCGCAGGAGGGGGCCGAGGACGTCGCCACCGACGGCGCTGCCGCCATGGATGAGCGCGAGGTCGGGTCCAACGATTTCGTGGTCGGGATCGCCGCGTCAGGCACGACGCCCTACGTGCGTGGCGCACTCGAGCGCGCGATCGAGCGCGGGTCTCGCACGGCGATTCTCGCCTGCTCGCCCCCGCCCGCGGACCTCGTGGAGCGGGTGGATGTCGCGATCGTTCCCCTCACCGGGCCCGAGGTCGTCACCGGATCCACGCGGCTCAAGGCCGGCACCGCGACCAAGCTCGTCCTGAACATGATTACGACCGGGGCCATGATTCGCCTCGGGAAGACCTACGGCAACCTCATGGTGGACCTTCGCGCGATGAGTCAGAAGCTCGTCGACCGCGGCGAGCGCATTCTGATGGAGGTCTGCGGGGTCGAGCGCGAGGCGGCACGTCGCCTGATCCACGCCGCGCACGGGAGCGTGAAAACGGCGATCGTTATGCAGAAGCTCTCGACGACGCGCGAGGAGGCGGAGCGACTGCTCGCCTCGTCCCGCGGCGTGGTGCGTCGCGTCGTTCCGGGAGCGCCTCCGCCGCCGTCGACGTGACCGCCGCGCCTCGCACTGGTTCCGCGCGCGCCTCCCAACTCACGGAAGAGCGGCCGCTGACCCCGGCCGTGGTCGTGGGGCTCATGTCGGGCACGTCGCTCGACGGAATCTCCGCTGCCGTGACGCGATTCGTCCCGGGTGTCGACCATATCTCGGCGGAGCTGCTCGCGTATCGTTCGTTCTCCTACACGCGTGAACAGCGTGACCGTCTGCTGCGCGCACTCGAGGGAACGTCGCCCACCGAGTACTGCCGCCTCAACTTCGAGCTGGGCGCCTGGCTCGCCGACGCGGCGGTGGCCGTGCTGGCTGACGCCGGGGTTTCGCGCGAAGACGTGCGCGCGATCGCCTCGCACGGTCAAACCGTGTGGCATGAGCCGGGTCATTCGACCTGGCAGTTCGGCGAGCCGGCTGTGATCGCCGAGCGAACCGGCATCGGTGTCGTGAGCGACTTCCGGGTTCGCGATGTCGCTGCGGGAGGGCAGGGCGCACCGCTGGTTCCGATCGCCGACGCGCTGCTCTTTCATGACGTGCAGCGATGGCGCGCACTCCAGAACCTCGGTGGCATTGGGAACATCACCGTGGTGCCGCCCGGCGGCGGGCTCGAAGGTGTGCGCGCGTTCGACACGGGTCCAGGCGTGGGTGTCATGGACGGCGTGACGCGAATGCTCGTTCCCGAATTGCCTTACGACATTGATGGGGCGCTCGCGAGGCGGGGACGTGAGTGTGAAGCCGTCGTCCGCGAGCTGCTTGCCGAGCCCTACTTTGCGGCACCGCCTCCGAAGAGCACGGGCCGTGAGCTCTTCACTCGCGCGTACATGGAGCGGCTCATCGCGATCTGTCGCGAGCAGTGCACAGCCACCACCGAGGATATCGTCGCGACGGCGGTCGCGCTCACCGCGGCAAGCATCGCCGACGCGTTCCGACGCTTCATTCCCGAACCGGTGGCGGAGGTGGTCGTGTCGGGGGGCGGCGCACGCAACCCGGCGCTCGTCGATGCGATCACAACCCGACTCGCGCCCGTGGCCGTCACGCGCTTCGATGATCTCTTCTTCGACGGGGAAGCCAAGGAAGCGGTGGCATTCGCATTGATGGGATATCTCTTCGTCGAAGGGCGATCGGGTAACATGCCGGGAGCGACCGGCGCGCGCGGTCGACGCCTCCTCGGCAAATGGAGTCCCGCGTGAACGGCGTCGCGCAGCTGCTCCTCCCCGCGCTTCGCTGGGACACGGCCGTTGGATGGGAGAAGGAGCGGCCGCTCATCGAGAAGGGGCTGCAGCTCGGCGTCGGCGGATTCATTCTGTTCGGCGGGGTCGAAGATGCGGTGCGCTCCCTGACGAAGGAGCTCCGCCAGCGCTCCCGAGTGCCCTTGCTCATCGGGGCAGACCTCGAGCGCGGTGCCGGGCAGCAGATCTCCGGCGCCACGGGGTTGCCGCCGCTCGCGGCCATCGCGTCGCTCGGGGACACCGACGCGGTCCGTCGCGCCGCACGGCTGACCGCCCGTGAGGCTCGTACGATGGGCGTGAACTGGGACTACGCACCGGTGTGCGACCTCGACATTGAGCCGACCAATCCGATCATTGGCACGCGCTCGTTAGGGAGCAACCCCCGGCTCGTGGCGAAGCTCGCGAGCGAGTGGATCGACGCCTGCCAGGCGGAGGGAGTGCTCGCGTGCGCGAAGCATTTCCCGGGGCATGGGCGAACCACGGTCGACTCGCACATGACGATGCCGGTCGTGAACGCGTCGAGGCAGGATCTGCTCGACAACGATCTCTTGCCCTTCCGCGCGGCGATCGAAGCCGGGGTCGCGTCGGTGATGACCGCGCACGTCGCCTTTCCCGCACTCGATCCGAGCGGGATGCCCGCGACGCTGTCCCGAGAGATCCTGCGCTGGCTGCTGCGCCAGCAGATGAAGTTCGAAGGACTCATTGTCACGGATGCGTTCATCATGGACGGCGTCCTCGAGGGGCGCACCGAGGGCGAAGCCGCCATCCGGGCGATCGATGCCGGCTGCGATGTGCTGCTGTACCCCAAGGATCTCGCGGCGGTGGCGCACGCCATCGAGAAGGCGGTGGAGAACGGCACGCTCGATCGCGAGCGCGTACAGCACTCGTTGCGGCGGCGTCAGAAGTGGGCGCAGTGGGCGTCCCCGCCCAACGAGTACCGCCGCGCGTCAGCGGCCGATGTCGCCTGGGGCTCGACGCTCGCTGACCGCGTGATGCACGTGGTACGCGGCGCCCCGCCGCGGGTGACGTCGCCGGTCGAGGTGGTCGTCGTCGACGATGACCTTGGCGGCCCATACCCCGCGCCGTCGCGAGATCCATTCTTTCAGACGTTGTCGCTGGCGGGGGCCGAGGTGAAGCGCGTCGACAAGGTGAGTGGCGACGGGCGTGCGTCCGTCGTCATCGCGCTCTTCGGCGACGTTCGCAGCTGGAAGGGACGCCCAGGCTACTCGCCCGAAGCGCGGAAAGCCGTCGACAAGGTCATCGACAAGGCGCCCGAGGCAGTCGTCATGCAGTTCTCGCATCCGCGGCTGGCGACCGAGCTCAAGAAGCCCAAGCACGTCGCGAGTGCGTGGGGCGGGGAGACGGTCATGCAGCAGGCGGCGGCGCGGTGGCTTCTCAAGGCGCGTTGACCGAGTTCCGCTGTACACGGGCGCGCTCGACTGGAAAGCCTAACGAGCGACCGTCCGACGCACCCAGGGAAGCAGCGAGAACGCCGGCAACGCGAGCAGGAACGTGATGAAAAAGTACGTCCCGTAGCCCACGTCCTCGGTGATCGCGCCGGAGATCGCTCCGGCGATGAGCCCGCCAACACGAAAGAGCGCCGACAGCAGCGCGTATTGCGTCGCCGCGTATCGCTTCGAGCACAGCGACATGAGGAAGGAAAGGAAAGCGGCGGTGCCCATCCCGTACGTGACCTGCTCCAGCAGGATCGTCCCGTAGAGGACGCTCTGCTCGGCGGGCAGCTGCGACGCCGCCCAGTAGCCGAGGTTGGAGAGGGCCTGCACGAGGCCGAGGCTCCAGAGTGCGGTGAAGATTCCCCACCGTGTCGTCAGCGCGCCCCCTAGGAGCGCTCCCGCGATCGCCGCGATGATCCCGAGTGTGCTCGCGGCCCCGATGCTCTCGGTCGAAAAGCCACGATCGACCCAGAACGGCTTCGTCATCGGGATGAGCGATATGTCGCCCAGCTTGAACGTCAGCACGAAGATGAGGACGGCGATCGCGGCAGGGAGGGTCAGCAGCTCGCGGAATGGCTCGACGAGATCGCGGAGACCCCCGTGCGCAGCAGCTCGCGGCACATTGCTGCTCGGAATCGTGAAGGAGATCGCGGTCAGGATCAGCATGATCCCCGCCGCGAGCATGAAGATCGTCGGCCATCCCATGCGGCCCGCGGCGGTGAGCAACACCCCGGCAGCGACCAGCATCGCCACTCGATAGGAGGTGACGCGCACCCCGTTCGCCGCCCCGTACTCCCGCGTGTCGAGCAGGCGGATCGTGTATGCGTCGACGACGATGTCCTGCGTGGCCGAGAGCGTTGCCATGGCCATCAGCACGACCCACAACAGCGGCATCGCGCGCGCCGGATCGGCCAGCAGGAGCGCGAGCATTGTTCCCGCGAGCCCGATCTGCACGCCAAGCAGCCACCGCTTGTATGTCCCGATGCGATCGACGAGCGGGGCCCAGAGGAACTTGAACGTCCACGGGAGTGCGATGACGCTCAGCAGCCCAATGTCGGTGAGACTGACGCCGCGCTGGCGGTAATAGACCGGCAGCAGCTCCGTCGTGATGCCGAAGGGGAAGCCCGATGCGAAGTAAAAGGCGGCGACCCACAGCAGCTTCGTGCGCAGGGAGACCGGCGCAGCCGCGCGCGGAGATTCGGGCGTCGTCATGGGCGCCGCGAATATGGACGAGCGGCGCCCGCCTTCACCAGCCCCGCGATCGAGCTGCTAGCGGCCGAGTGCGCGACGGAGGTCGCCGGCGATGGTCATTGGGTCAAAGGGCTTGGTGAGACAGGCGATCGCGCCAAGCGCGAGCGCGCGATGCGTCTCGTCGCGCTGCGATTTCGCGGTGAGAAAGACGACCGGGATCTCCGCGGTTGCCGGATCGGCCTTGAGCCGGCGGCACGTCTCGTAGCCGTCGAGGCCCGGCATCATCCCATCGAGCACGATGGCGTCGAAGCGGCCTGCCTTCGCCTGCGCCAGCGCCTCCGCCCCCGAAGCGACGAAGTGGACGTCGAGCTCCCGATCGAGCGCAAGCGCCAATCGAAGGATCGTTCGAATGTCGTCTTCATCGTCGGCGCACAGCAGACGGATCGGCATGACGGGGGCGCGAAGCGCGAGAAGGCCCTGTATGTTACGCGAATTCCCGAGCGACGAGCACCGCGCGGGTTGCGTCACGCTTCGCGTCGACATGACGAGTACAAGCATCGGCACCAACGGCGGAACGACCTCGGATGTGGGTCACGCGCTCGCGGCACTGCGCGAGCACTTTCGCGCGTCCTCCGGGCCGATCGTCGCGGCGTTCGAGCGGCTCGCGACCCAGCTGACGGCGTCGCCCGCCGCGCCGCGCGCGCTCGAGGCGCTCAGGCGCGAGCTCCATCGAGTCAAGGGAACGGCGGGAAGCTACGGATTCCTCGATGCGAGCACGCTCGCGACGAAACTCGAGGAGCGGGTGGCGGGCTGGATCGTGGATCCCAAGCTCGAGCTCGATAGTCGCGCGACGATCATCAGTCATTTCGGAAGCGCGCTTCGTCTCGCGTTCCAGAATCCCGTCGAGGCAGACCGATTGCCCGCGCTGACCGCAGCGCCTCGGCGTCGAATGCTGTTGGTCTCTCTGGGGGAACGCACGCAGAGCGCATTGGCGGCGGAAGCGTCGAGGCGGGGCTACGTCCTCGAGACCATGGATGGCGAAGCGACGAGCCCGCCCACCCGCGACCGGATCCCGCACCTCGTGGTGATGTCGCGAGAACGTGCGCTTCGGGTCGCGCGGTCGGGGCCGGAGCGCTGGCTCCCCACGCTCGCCGTCGATGAAGGCCCCGATGGCCCGGGCGATGTGGACGCACTGTTCGATCGCGCGGACCGGCTTCTCCTTGCCACCACCTGGCTCCGTCCGACGATCCTGCTCCTCGACGACGATCCTTCGATTCTCGAGATCGCGCGTTATGCGCTCGGTCAGGAGCTTCGCGTCGTCACGATCGAGTCACCCCTTCAGCTCTTCGAGACGCTCGAGCGCGAGCAGCCGGTCGTCCTGCTGTTCGAGGCGCGACTCCCGTCCTTCGACGCGATCGCCTTCACTCGGCTCCTGCGTGGCATGCCCGCCTATCGGGATCTTCCGGTGCTGTTGCTCGGGGAGAACCTCGACAGCGCTACGTCGCTGGCGGCCTACGACGCCGGGGTCGATGAGACGCTGGCCAAGCCGCTCATTCCCCTGGAGCTTCGCGCCCGGGTCGCGAGCCGCCTCGAGCGCCTGCGGGTGGATCGCCTAACCAAGGGAGTGCACGCGATGACGGCGATCGCCTTGCCCCCGCGGGTCGCGGAGAGCATCGAGCAGCATCGCGTGCTTGCCGCGGCGGGGCGACGCGTGACGTCGGTCCTGTTGAGTCCGCGCATATCGGCGAGTGACGCTCCGCGTGTCGTCGCGTGGCTGCGCGAGTCGCGGCGTCTGGTCCGAGCCATCGGTGCGACGGCGCGCTTCGCCGCCTACCGCGATGATCTCGCGCTGCTCCTGATCCTCGATGCGCCCTCTGCACTGGCTCGGCGGCTGCTGGACTCACTCCGACTCAACAAGCCAGGCGAAGCGCCGGAGTGGGACGCGGCCGTCGAGGAGGCGAGGGGGCCGGAGGGCTTTCTCACGAACTAGCTCCTCACTCCTCACTCCTCACTCCTGCCCGAGCGGCAAGCACCGCCCTCAATCGCATGACCACGTCCTTCGCCGTGTCGCGCGCCTTCACGTAGGCGTGCGCGGGAGTCAGGGTCACACCGTGCAGCTCGGTCGCGGTGAACTCGCGCGAGGAGAAGACGATCACCGGAAGGTCTGAATAGCCGCGGAGCGATCGCAGCTCGTGCACGACCGCGAAGCCATTTCCACCGGGGATCTCGGGCTCCACGATGACGGCATCGACCGTGGTCCCGCGAGCGATGCGGAGCGCGTCCTCCCGCGACCGGGCGGGAACGAGCAGTGCGAGTGAGGAGGCGAGGCTCTGGAGGATCTGCACGATGTCGCGATCGGCGTCCACGACCAGCACACGCGGAAGGGTGGAGTCAGGGATCTTCAGCTCCGCGGCGTGACCGGCGGAGCACGGAAGCTCGACGGTGAACGTCGTGCCCGCCCCCAGAGCGGTCCGGAAGTGAATGTGCCCCTCATGTCGCTCGACGATCGCGCGCGCGATCGCCAAGCCGAGACCGGTGCCGCCATGGCGTCTGGACGAGGAGCTCTCCGCCTGCTGAAACTTGCCGAAGACGCGCGGCTGAAACTCGGTGGGAATGCCCGGTCCCTGATCTCGCACGCTCACTCGCGCGGTCTCGCGTTCCACCTCGATCGTGACCAGGACCTCGCCATCCGCCGGTGAAAACTTGATCGCGTTGGAGACCAGGTTGGTGAACACCTGAATCAGGCGATCCTGATCGCCGATGACCTCCGCCGTATCCGGTGCGCGCACCGTGATGCGTACACGGTGCTCCATGGCGTAGCCATGCACTCCCGCGATCGTGGTCTCGACAACGGTGCGGAGGTCGCATCGATCGCGGCGCACCGTGATCGTCCCCGATTCGATCTTCTCGACGTCCAGGATGTCGTTGATGAGTCGGATGAGCCGCTCGGTATTCTGATTCGCGATCCGAAGCAGCTCGTCTCCCTGGGGCGACAAGGGACCGGCGGCGCCGCTCAGCACGAGTCCCAATGCCCCGCGCATGGAGGTCAGGGGCGTTCGGAGCTCGTGGCTCACTGTCGAGACGAAGTCGCTCTTGAGCTGCTCGTATTCCCGCAGCTGCAGAATGTCGCTTTGCAGAATCTGCTCGCGCTCCTCGATGGCGAGCGCCAGCTCCTCGAACGTGTCCGCGATCTTTCGCATCTCACGATTGGCGCCGAGCTCGGCGGGAAGGCGCACATCGGAGTACCGCCCTTCCGCGAGCGCGCGGGCAGCCTGGGACACGGCGAGCAGCGTACGCCGCAACAGGAGCCCCGCGATCCCGAGAAGCAGGAGCACGGTGACGATCGGGCCGACGCGCAACAGGAACGACTCTCGTGAGGCAATCCGCGCCTCTGTCTCCATCTGTGCCGAGATGCTCGCGGCCGCGCATTTCCTCGAGAAGGGATCTCGCCAAAGCGCGGGCGCTGTCGGAGAGCGGGCGCTCACGCGCGATGTAAGGGCGCGAATCGCGTCGAGCGTCGCGTGCCGCGACACTCGCCTGCAGTGCGTCGCGCCAGCGGGATGCGAGCTCCCGATAGGCGACCACATGCGTCAGGATGTCTCGATCCACGGCCGCGAGCGTGTGCAGCGAGTCGAGGAGGGCTGCATGGCGTCCGTGCGGCGTGATCGGCTTCGCGCCGGCGGGCGCTGTCCCCGGTGAGCGCGTATGCCCGCGAGGCGCCCTGCATCTCGTACGCGGCGGCAGCGACTCGCCCGGCGATGACCTCGGCGAGCTGCCAATGCCGCACGCGCGACTCCACCTGCTTCGGCCCTGCGATGCGGTCGTAAGCCCGCGTCGTCAGGACCCAGGCCACCACCATTGCCGCCCCGAGCAGCATGAGCTGCACCGTGAGCGGAAGCATCCGCCAACGCGTTGTCGGGCGCGGCCGTCACCCGACGGGCGACGCCGCGAAGCCCATCTGCGGGAAAACGCATCGCGCGGTGTCCGCTATTGCGGACTGGCCGCTCCCGCGGCCGAATCGACCGCGGGTGCGGCGCTATCGCCGCCAACGGCGCCGCGCACGTGGACGTACAGGAAGGCAACCAGCGCGATCACCAGCGCCGCCGCGAGGGCCACCAACAGGACTTGATTCCATCGCGACGCCTGCGCGGTCTTCAACGGCGACGCGTCCTCGGTGCTCGCCGCCTCCGTAGGCGTGATGACACTGCGCATCTTGCCGGTGATGCGTCGCAACGGGGCGAGCGGCGTCGACGGCGTCGCATTCTGCAGCTCGAAGACGGAATGGCCAACCACGTCGCTTTCCGTGGGCGGCGCGAGTCCCTCGCCCTCCAGGTGCGCGATCACAACGGTGATGTTGTCGGGACCGCCATTCTCGTTCGCGCGGTCGATCAGAGTCTGCCCTGCCGTGGTGAGGTCGCGCTCCTCCACAACGATGCGCGCGATCTCCTCCTTGCGGACCTGGCCGGAGAGGCCATCGGTGCACAGCACGAGCAGATCGCCGCGGCGCACCGGCTGGTGCGTGAGATCGATCTTCACGACCGGCTCGGGACCGAGGGCCTGAAGAATGATGTTGCGTCGCTCGCTCTGCTCGGCCTCCTCGGCCGTCAGCTCCCCGGCCTCGATGAGACGCTGCATCAGCGATTGGTCCTTCGTGATCTGCTGCGCCACACCGCCGCGCACGATGTACGCGCGCGAGTCCCCCACCTGCACGAGATAGAGGGTGTTGCCGAGCAGGCCGGCAATGGTCGCCGTGGTGCCGAGTCCGCGATGATCCGGGTTCTTCATCGCGTACTCGTAAATACGGGTGTTGGCGAGCTCGCAGGCCTTCTTCAATGCGTGAGCGAAGGCGTCCGGGTCGGTTGCCGGCACGTTCACCCAGGTGCGGCGCAGCTCCTGAAGGACGATATCGACCGCCATTCCACTCGCGATCTCGCCTGCTGCGGCGCCTCCTAGCCCATCGGCGACCATGAAGAGTGCCCCGCGCGGGCCAAGCGTGTACGTCACCGCTTCGGCCTGATCGCTGACGGTGCCGGCGCTGAGATCGGCGACGAGGAACGCGTCCTCGTTGTGCTCGCGCGTACGCCCGACATCGGTGCGGCCGAGGACGTGGGCGGTGATATCGCCGCGCGGAGTGGCGCTCGCGGAGGGGTTGGGCGTCGTCACGAAGTGGGGAAGCGGGTCGAGCCGGGATGGGCGTACAGAATAGACGTCTCCGGCGGTTGAGTTGTCACGATGCCGCCCGGCGGTGCGCCACCTCCCGTTCGGGTGCCGCGGCAATATAGAAATGCCGGTGAAGCGCGGCAAACCATGACAACCTCGCCCACCTCAGGGGGCGCGGTTAGCTTGACCTCATGTTGCGTCATTCGATCGCGCGACGCCCCGCCGGTGTCGCGCTTCTCGTGGCGGTAAGCGCATGCGCCTCGGCGGCGCCCGCCAGCGCACCGCCGCCCGCGCCATCCCGCTCCCCGGCGCTGCCGCCGGTGCCGCTCATCGAAGGCCCTCTCCGCATTCACGTGCAGTATCCATTGGCGAATGCCCTGGTCGAAGCCCGCGATTCGAGCTTCATCTTCGGGCACGTGGGCAACGGCCGTGCGACATTGACGATAAACGGTAATCGGGTTCCCGTGCTTCCCAACGGAAGCTATCTCGCATTTTTGCCCCTCCCGCGCCCCGATTCCGCGCGCTTCGACCTCGTGGCGGCCCTCGGCGCCGACACCGTACGAGTGTCGCACCCGGTACGTCTACCGGCGGTGCGCGCGGCGCTCACGCCCGACGGTCCGCTCGTGGTGGACTCGGCGAGCGTTACTCCACCTGCGGGACTCATGCTGCGTCCCGAGGAACGCGTTCGCGTGAGCCTGCGTGCGCCCGCGAATGCGCTGGTGTGGGTGGAGATCGACACTACGGTCGCCGGACGCCGGATGCTTCTGAACGGAGCGGCAGTGCCGGGGCTCCGCGCCACCGGCCGCGATACGACGGTGCTCCCGCGCGACTCGGTGGCGAGGTTTCTTGGCGCAGCTGACTCCTGGGCGATCGAGATCGCCGCCGCGATGCTCGCCTCGCCAAAGCGAATCGTCGTCGCGCGGGGTCTCGACACGGTGCGACTCACGCTGCCGGCCGTTGCGCTCACCGACACGGCGCCGCGCTTCGTCATCCTGGGCGCTGACCCCGCGCCGATGAGCGACACCGATCGCGTGATCTTCGGGCGGCCGCAGCCGGACGATACGTACAAGTGGTTTCTTCTCCCCGGTACACGCCTCGAGCTTACCGGGGGGAGCGGCGGATTCGTGCGTGTGCGCCTCGACGCGACTCTGGAGGCGTGGGTACCTGCGGCGGACGCGCGCTTTCTCGAGGCCGGGGTGTCCATCCCGCGACGCGTCGCGCGCAACGCACGCGTGGTGCCCGGTGATGAGTGGTCCGACTTCGTCGTGCCGATGACGGAGCGACCCGCGTACCTGGTCACCCAGAGCGACCAGAGCATCTCCCTGACGCTCTACGGCACCGCGAGCAGCAGCGACGTCACCCGCTTCGTCTCGAACGACTCGCTCATCCGGATGGTGACCTGGGACCAGCAGGCGAGCGATCGGCTCCGCTTTACCCTGCATCTCGCCGGAACGGCCGTTTGGATACCTCGCGTTCTGGGACGCCGCTCGTGGCGCGTTCGTGCTTCGAGTTCGTCGCCCGCCGCAGATCCGCGGTTCGGGGTCGCCGCTCCGTGGTCTGACCATCACGGTCGATCCAGGTCACCCACCCATCGGCGCGACGGGGCCGACGGGTCTGTACGAGGGAGATGCGGTCCTCGCGGTTGGCGAGCGCATGCGCGCGCTGCTCGTGGAGCGTGGAGCAACGGTCGTGATGACGCGTACCACTCCGGAGCCGGTGGCGCTCGCGGACCGTCCGATCATCGCGCGTCGCGCCAACGCGCACGCACTCGTCTCGATTCACTTGAACGCACTGCCGGATGGGGTGAATCCATTCACCGCCCACGGCACCGAGACGTATTTCCTCCATCCGCAGGCAGAGCCTCTCGCTCGTGCGGCGCAGCGCCGCATGGTCGCCCGCATGGGACTGCGCGACAATGGCATTTATTCGCGCACGCTCGCGCTCGCTCGGCCGACGTGGATGCCGTCGATCCTCGCCGAGGGTGCCTACATCATGATGCCGGAGCACGAGGCGGCGCTGCGAACGCCTGGGTACCAGGAGGCTTACGCGCGGGCGCTCGTGGAAGGCCTCGAGGATTTCTTCCGAGGGATGGTACGATGAGGCCGTTCGCACGAGGTGTGTTGGCGGCGCTCGTCACCGTTTTCGTCGGAGTGCTTCCAGCTTCGGCGCAGCTGGTTCCGCACGATTCGTGGCGCACCCTCGCAACGCCCCATTTTCGCGTGCACTTCACGCCGCCCCTCGAAGCCGCCGCGAGGCGCGCCGCCTCGCAGGCAGAGGTCGCCTGGACGCAGCTGGCGGGAGAGCTGCGCCCTCCGCGCGGAGTGATCGATCTCGTCATTGCCGACAACGTCGACTTCACGAACGGCTACGCCACGCCCTTTCCGACCAACCGCATCGTCATCTACGCGAACCCGCCGACGGCGTCGCGGTCGCTTCGGTTCTACGATGACTGGACCGAGCTCGTCATAACGCACGAGCTCTTTCACATTTTTCATCTCGATCGCTCAGCGGGGTGGTGGGGCGCGGCACGCAAGCTGTTTGGCCGCGCGCCGGTGCTCATGCCGAATTTGTACACCCCGGCGTGGGTCATCGAGGGGCTCGCGACGTATTACGAGTCGCGCCTCACCAGCGCCGGCCGGGTCCGTGGCACGCACCAGGAGATGATCGCGCGCGCGAGCGCGCTGGCGAACGACGTTCCGCCACCGGCCGAATGGAGCGCGGCAACGGCGCGCTACCCGTGGGGTGAGATTCCGTACGCATTCGGCTCGCTCTTCTTCGACTACCTCGCCCGCACGCGCGGCGCCGAGAAGGTGCCGGAGTTCATCGAGCGGATGTCGAGGTTCCCGATCCCGTTCTTTCTCGGACGTGCCTCACGAGGCGCATTCGGTGTCTCGTTCGGCGATGCGTTCCGCGAGTGGCGCGACACGCTTGCGAGGGGCGTCGTGGGGGCACCGGAGACGCCGATCCCCGGGTGGCGCGATCTCACGCGGGAGGGACGCGTCGCCATGACGCCACGGTGGTCGACCGACAGCTCCCTCATCTTTGCCGCGATACCCGGCGAGGAAGTGCCTGGCGTCTATGAGGTCGACATGGGCGGGCGCGTGGATCGACTGGCGCGGCGGAACGGGACCGACGTCAACGTCCCGCTGCGTGACGGGCGGCTGCTGTTCGCGCAGCTCGAGTTCACCAGTCCCTGGCACATTCGCAGCGACCTGTGGATCGGCCATCCTGGCAACGCCCGCCGCCTTACGAGCGACGCCCGCCTCGGCGAGCCCGATGCGCGCGATGACGGCGCGATCGTGGCGGTCCAGGGAGCGCCGGCCACCAACCGACTCGTCCGCGTTACGATGGATGGCGTCGTCACTCCGCTCACGCGCGTTCATCCCGATACACAGTGGGCCGAGCCGAGGTGGTCACCGCGCGGAGATCGCATTGCCGCCGTGCGCTGGACACACGGCGGTTTCGGCGACGTCGTGCTGCTCGACACGACAGGGGTGGTGATCGCGCGCGTCACCGCCGACCGCGCGGTCGACGCGTCACCGTCGTGGAGTCGTGATGGCCGCTGGCTCTTCTTTTCATCGGATCGCACCGGAGCGACCCAGCTCTACGCGGTGCCGGTGGACTCGCTCGGCAGTGACGATGCCATCAATGGCGCGCTCGTCAGGCGGCTCAGCTCGGCGGCCACCGGCATGTTCGAGCCCGAGCCGTCGCCCGAGGGCGATCGACTCGCGGCCGTCCATTACCGCAACGATGGATTCCACGTCGGCGTGGCTCCCCTCGATACCATCGGTGTGGATCGGCCCACCCCTCTGGAACGGTTCTCGGCCAGCGCCGCGCGGCACCCTGAGCCTTCGCAAGCACCACACGCGACGATACTCATCGCTGCAGATGCTTTTGCCTCGCTACTGGCTTCCCACCATTGGCGAGAGCTCTCGTGGTGCGACCTCGCTCGGCGGATTCACGAGCGCATCCGACATCGTCGGCCGACACTCTTGGGGGGCGGAAGTCGTGTGGTCGCCTGAGGACGATGAGCTCGCTGGCGACGTGGAGTGGGTGTGGCGCGGGCTCGGACTTCCGGTCGTCGATATCGTTGCCGCGCAATCATGGGACGCGTTCACCATCGTCGACACCGATGACAACCCCATTGGCGCGCTGCTCGAGCGATCGCGCGAGGTCTCGCTGGGGCTGTCGCTGGAGCGCCCGCGCGTGCGGACCTATTCGTCGATCACCGTTGGTGGCGAGTACGAATGGCTTCGCTACACGTCCGATCCGGTTCCGGTGATCGACCGTCTCACCTTCTCTCGTGGGCGTACACCGTCATTTCGCGGCGCGTACGTCTCGGCGGGATGGGCGAACGCGCGACGACCGCCGCTCGCGATCTCTCTCGAGGATGGCGTCCAGCTCGGCGCGTTCGGACGTCAGCGATGGATCGCCGGTGAGTCGCGGCCATGGTCGAAGGAGGCTCTTGGCGTGCTGTCGATGTACAAGTCGCTCGACCTGCCGGGCTACGCGCACCACGTATTGGCGGCGCGCGTGGCGGCTGGGTGGTCCGATGGCATCGCGCCCGAGATCTTCTCCGTAGGCGGCGAGAGCGGCTCGTCAGTGGAGGTGCTCCCCGGCGTGCGCACCGGCACCCGCCGCACCTTCGGCGTGCGTGGCTGGCCGACTGACTCACGCGAGGGGACGCGCGCGCTCGCTACGTCGGCGGAGTGGCGATTCCCGCTGACCCTCGCCACTCGTGGTGCCGGTCCGCTCTTCTTCGACCGTCTGTCGGGCTCGATCTTCGCCGATGCCGGCGCGGGCTGGGATCCGCGACCCGTGGAGTGGATTGCCTCCGCGGGCGCCGAGCTCGCACTCGACATTGCGTGGCTCTACGACGACGCGTACCGCTTGCGGGTCGGAGCCGCTCGGCCCGTGGCTGGCTCGAGGCGGGGAGACGGGAGCGTGTATGTGCTGCTTGGGACTTCATTCTAGGTTCGTGTCGACAGGAGCCAACTGCATCACCACGGAGGCACAGAGGGCACAGAGGACGGCCACCTGCAACGGCCGTTGCAGGTGGCCGTCCTCTGTGCCCTCTGTGCCTCCGTGGTGATGCAGTTAGGCTCACCGCGCACCAAGCCTCCAACCTGCGGATTGAGATGCCACCGACCATCCACCCCACCGCCTACATCCACCCGGCGGCCGTCGTCACGGGTGACGTCACGCTCGGCGCACACGTGTCGGTGTGGCCGACGGCGGTCATTCGCGGCGACACGGATCGGATCGTCATCGGCGCCGACACCAACGTGCAGGACGGAACGATCATCCACGTGGATCACGGCGTGCCCACGATCATCGGGGCGCGGGTCGGGATCGGGCACCGGGCGATCGTGCACGGCGCGACGATCGAGGATGACGTGCTCATTGCGATGGGCGCAGTGCTGCTTAACGGCGTCGAGGTCGGGACTGGGTCGATCATCGGTGCGGGCGCGGTGTGCCCGGAGGGGATGCGGATCCCGCCCAACTCGCTCGTGCTGGGCGTGCCGGCGCGCGTCGTTCGCCAGACGACCGAGGCCGAGCGCGGGCGCATTCGGAAGACGGTGGAGAGCTACCTCGACCTTCAGGAGGAATACCGGAAGAGCGCGAAGTAATGAAAACGTCAACGTTCGACGTGCGTAAACCTCTCATCGGATTGAGGTGTCGCAGTTGAAGTGATCAGCATCACTTCTTCTGATGTGAGGCTTGCATGACTCGTCGTGCTGGCGGCAGTGCCCTACGGGCAGGGTACTGCATCGTCGCCATCATCAGCGCGCTCCTCCTGGCGCCCCCGGTCTTCTCGCAGACAGTCGCTCCCCGCTACACGCTCACTCCAGAGCAATGGCGAGAAGATCTCCGGATGATGATGGACGAGCTGCCACGACAACACCGAAATCTCTATCACACCACGAGCGCGGAGACGTTCGACAGCGCCGCGAAAGCGCTGCACGCGCGCATCCCGACGCTCGCGCGCCACGAGATCATCCTCGAGATGGCGCGCATTGTCGCCCTCGGCGGCGACGGTCACACCAACATCTACCCGACCCGAGACGGCGCGATCGGCTTTCGCGCGCTCCCTGTCGCGCTGTACCTGTTTCGCGACGGACTCTACGTGCGTGCGGCGCACCGCATCCACGCCGACCTCGCCGGAGCGCGCGTGCTTCGCATTGGCGATGCGACCGTCGACGAGGCCTATGGTCGCGTTCGTCCATACATCGGACGCGACAACGAGATGGGCGTGAGATTCTTTGCGCCACATCTGCTCGCCATCCCCGAGGTCCTGCACGCCGCCGGGCTGGCACCGAGCCCCGATAGCGTTCTGTTCGAGCTCGAGGTTGGCGGCAGCACGCGCTCGGTCTGGTTGCGTCCCGTCGGCCCCGTCGATCTGATGCCGGCCGACGCGGACGTGAGCTGGCGTCGCAAGCCGGGTTGGGTCGATGCGCGTGACCGTGCATCGGCGCCCGAGCCCCTCTGGATCAGCCGCGATCCGGAAAAGGTGCTCTGGTGGTTTACGGTGCTCCCCGAATCGAAGACGGTGTACGCGCAGATCAACCAGGTGCGGAATGGACCGTCGGAGAGTTTCGCCGAGTTCACGCAGCGGCTGCTATCGGCGATCGACAGTGTGCACGCCGACCGCCTCGTGCTCGACCTGCGCCTCAATCGCGGCGGCAACGGTGTGCTCCTGCGCCCGCTGGTGAGTGGTATTCTCAAACGGCCTAACGTCAACGAGCGTGGCAAGCTGCTCGTGCTGACGGGACGGAGCACGTGGTCGGCGGCCCAGTTCCTCGTCGACGACCTGCAGAAGTACGCCGACGTCACCTTCGTCGGCGAGCCGTCCGCCTCGAAGGGGAACCACTACGGCGATTCACGGCGCATCTCGCTGCCGAACAGCGGAATCACCGTGCGCGCCGCCACGATCTACTGGCAGGCGTGGCTTCCCAGCGACCAGCGCCAGTGGACAGCGCCCGATGTCGCGGCGGCCCTCTCCTTCAGCGACTACGTGCGCAACGAGGATCCCATCCTGACGACCGCGCTCGGATTCGTTGCCCGCCCGCGTCTCTCGGATGAGATTCGTCAGGCGATCAGCGCGGGCGACACGTCGGCCGCGCGCGAGCGACTCGCCGCCTTCCGCGAAGACTCCACCCACGCTTATGCCGATGCGCGCCTCTCCCTCGACTCGGCGGCGATGCACTTTCTCGAGCGCCGCGAGTATGACCGCGCGATCGCGATCCTCGAGCTGGCGCTGATGGAGTATCCCGATGTGCCGAGGGCGTACGCGAATCTGAGCGCGGCGTATCTGGCACGGACCCGTGCGCAGGCGCCGTCGACGGTCGCGGAGCGCGCGGAGCCGGAACCCTAGAGGCGCTAGAGGCGCTAGAGGCGCTAGAGGCGCTAGACGCGCTAGAGGCGAGCGGTTCCGCGCCCTTAGCGCCTTTAGCGCCTTTAGCGCCTTTGCTTCTTTCCGGCCATCCCGAGCGCCGTCTCGAGCGCACGCTCGTAGGGCACCCGGACATCGGGCTGGATGCCCGTCGCTTCCCAGCCCTTGTTGGTGCGCGGATCGTACGTGCGCCCGCGCGGGAGAAACATTGAGAAGCCGCCGGGAAGGGGGATCACGTCGCCGAAGTGCCCACCACCGGCCGTCGGCTCACCGACGATCGTTATGCGGTCGTGCGCCTCGAGGCCGAAGGTGAACGATTCCGCGGCGGAAATCGTGAGATTGCTGGTGAGGACGAAGACCGGCACCGACGCGAGCCGCGGACCGCGCACCTCTTCGAGCGTCCACCGCTCCGATGGCTCGGACATTCCGCGCCTGAACGACGACACGAGGTGTGTAGGCCCATCGAAGAGGTAGGTGGAGAGCAATCGCACCATCTCCGGCCCACCCCCGCGATTCTGCCCGACGTCGATGATCAGGGCGCTCACGCCGGCGAAGCTGGCCATTGCGGAATCCGCGAACCGCAGCGCCTCGGGGTCGTTGGAGAAGCCCCGTACGTCGAGATACCCAACGTTCCCGGGAAGCCGCTCGACGCGGGCGAAGCCGAAGCGTGCCGGATCGTTGGAGGCCACGCCGCCGGGGGCATTGGTTGGACGGCGCCGCACCCGCACCGGGCCGCCGGTCGGAGCGACAGGTGCCGCGTCGAAGCGGATACCGAGGTGGCGATCGGGGCTGACGCGTTGCAGGACGCTCGTCACCTCGTTCGCCAACGAGGTACCACGCAACGTGTCGAAGTGCCCTCTGGCTAAGCGCGCGCGCAGGCTGTCGGCGAATACGCGCCCGGTGGCTTCGTAGATGTAGCCACCAACGAGGGAGTCGGCGATCGCCTGCACGACAACACGCGGAGAAGGCGAGGGTGCCTGGGCATACGCGCTCGCTCCGGCGATGCATAACGCGAGGACCGTGGCAACGGCTCCGCGGCGCCCTCGCGCGCGCGAGGCTGGCGTCGCAACGGGACCCAGACGGTCGAGGACCTCCGTGGTCAGCGGTCGCTTCGTCATGTCGTCCTCGACCGCGTCGAGTACCGCGACGATCTCGACGCCGGCGGCCGCGAAGCGTTCGTGCTGTACGTCGGCAAGCGCTTTCCAGAGTGCTCGCAGCTCGGGGTCCAGCTCCCGCGCGCGTGCGGTCAAGGCGATCATGCGCCGCCGTGCGTCATGCCGGTCGCGCGCGTCGCTCACGAGCCCTTCCTCGCGCATGGCATTGGTGATGCCGATGATCGCCGGGTGCGTGAGTCGCAGCCGCTCGGCGAGATCGGTGATTCCGAGGGGCCCATGGGAGAAGAGGAGCTGGTAGGTCGAGGTCCAGCGCGCGCGGAATGGGAGCCCGCGAGCCTCATAGAGCTCGTCTGCCGTGCGGAGGAGGGTCTCCGTCATGCGGCGGAACCGGTGATCGAGGACGAGGACGCCGAGCTCACGAACGTAATCCACAGGAAACTCCGTTAGCAGTTACGTAAGTACTAACGTATTTCCGGATCCAGCGCAAGTTGCTCGGTTGCACCATGCTCGACGTCGCCGCCGCTTATGGGCCCCAATGGTCCGTCGCATGCACGTGTTTCGAGGCAAGGCGCACGCGCTGGCGACGACGTCGCGAGGCGCTTCGGCCTCGAGACAAACGGTGGCGCCGGCGAGCTCGCGGCGCGATCGGGGAAGTGCAAGCTCTTGGGCGAGATCAGGATCGCAGACCGGCGGCTCGCGCCTGGCGGGACCACGGCAATGTGGACGCAGGTCACATATGACGCCGGTTACGTCGTCGGTCTTGCGCGTGGAAAAGGCACTACCAGGAACCGATTCGTGATGTTGATAGTTCAACTCATTACGTGTACGTCGTTTACAAAACGCTTGCGCGGAAACACGAACCCGGGTATCCTCCGCGCCCACGCAGTTCCCGCGCGGGATCGCTGGTCTTCCAAGATCCCCACGTCCGCGTAGCTTGTAGGACACTCACCTGGGAGCGCAGTCAATGTCCCTGTCGTCCAAGCCGCCCATCCCCGCCGGTGCGCTCAGCCAGAACGCGCGCACCGTCCTTCAGAAGCGCTACCTGGTCAAGGATGAGCGCGGAAAGCCGACCGAATCGCCGGAGGAGCTCTTCTGGCGCGTGGCAACGGTCGTGGCGGAGGCGGATAGACGATACGGCGCAAGTGATGGCGCGGTCGAGACGGTGGCCGAGGAGTTCTATCGGCTGATGACGGAGCGCCGGTTCGAGCCCAACTCGCCGACGCTCATGAACGCGGGCCGCCCGTTAGGCCAGCTTTCCGCGTGCTTCGTGCTGCCCGTCAACGATTCTCTCTCGAACGGGCATGACGGCATCTACGACACGTTGAAGGCGATGGCGCTCATCCACCAGTCGGGCGGGGGTACCGGATTCTCGTTCTCGCGACTGCGCCCCAAGGGAAGCATGGTGCGCTCGACGACTGGTGTCGCCAGCGGCCCCGTGTCGTTCATGAAGCTGTATGACGCCTCCACCGAGGCGGTGAAGCAGGGGGGCACGCGCCGCGGCGCGAACATGGGCATTCTCCGGGTCGATCATCCCGACATCCTCGAGTTCATCACCTGCAAGGAAGACCTCACCCAGATCACGAACTTCAACATCTCGGTCGCGATCACCGACGCGTTCATGCGGGCGGTCAAGGAGCGCACCGAGTATTCGCTGATCGATCCGCACAGCGGCAAGGAAGCGGGGCGACTCGACGCGAACATGGTCTGGGACAAGATGATCGAGGGCGCGTGGCGCACCGGCGAGCCGGGTGTGTTCTTCATCGATGAAGCCAACCGGCACAACCCGGTGCCGACGTTAGGCTCGTACGAGGCGACCAATCCCTGCGGGGAGCAGCCGCTGCTCGCCTACGATGTCTGCAACCTCGGCTCCATCAACGTCGGCTACTACGTGCGCGACGGGCAGATGGACTGGGACGCGTTCAAGCGCGACATCCACCTCAGCACGCACTTCCTCGACAACATCATCGACGTCAACAAGTACCCGCTGGTCGAGATCGACACGCTCGCCAAGCGCATCCGTCGCATCGGACTGGGCGTGATGGGCTTCGCCGATGCGCTCGTGCGGCTCGGCATCCCCTACGACAGCGAAGAGGGCGTCGAGTTCGGCCGGACGGTGATGGAGTTCGTCGACGTCGAGGCGAAGCGCGAAAGCGAGCGGCTGGCGGTGGAGCGCGGCCCGTTCTCCGACTGGGCCCGGTCCATTTGGGGGCCGGAGGAGACGGCGGCGAAGGATGCGCGTGGGCAGCGCATCCGTCCGATGAAGATGATCCGCAACTGCAACGTCACCACGGTTGCGCCGACGGGGACGATCTCGATCATCGCGGGCTGCTCCTCGGGTCTCGAGCCGCTCTTTGCCGTGGCGTTCATGCGGAACCAGGCTGGCGTCCTCATGCCCGACGTCAACGAGGATTTCGTGGCGATCGCCAAGCGCGAGGGATGGTACTCCGATGAGCTGATGGAGCGCATCGCGAAGCAGGGGACGATCAAGTTCCCCGAGGTCCCCGTGAAGTGGCAGCGCGTCTTCACGACCGCGAACGAGATCGCCCCGGAATGGCACATCCGCATGCAGGCCGCCTTCCAGCGCCACTGCGACTCGGCGATCTCGAAGACGACGAACTTCGCGCACACCGCGGCGGTCGAGGACGTTCGCACCATCTACGAGCTCGCCTTCGAGCTGCGGTGCAAGGGCGTCACCGTGTACCGTGACGGGTCGCGTGACAATCAGGTGCTCTCGACAGGCGCCACCGAGCAGGCGAAGCAGACTCGCGAGCAGGCGACGTCGGACAAGCGTCGCATTGGGGAGCTCGAGGGCACCACGGCGGAACTGCACCATGAGATCGAGCGGCTGCGCAAGCAGCTCTTCGAGGTGGAGGCCGAAAACCTCCAGCGCCGCGCGAAGCGGGCACGTCCCGACAAGCTGCGCGGGACCACCATCCGCAAGGAGACCCCGCTCGGCACCATGTTCGTGAACATCACCGAGGACGACCGCGGGCAGCCGTTCGAGGTGTTCATCACGTTAGGCAAGGCTGGCGGCGCGGCGATGGCGGATGCCGAGGCGATGGGACGCCTGATCTCGCTGGCGCTGCGGTCCGGCATTCCGCTGCCGTCGATCCACCGTCAGCTGCGTGGGATCTCGTCGGATCGTGCGGTCGGCCTCGGCCCGAACAAGGTACTCTCGGTGCCGGACGCCATCGGCATCGCGCTCGAGGATTGGTGGCGCGACAAGCACCAGGGCGTGCAGGCGGAGCTCTTGCCGCCCGACACCCGTCAGGCAGGCATCCCGGCGCTGGAGCAGATCGCCAACCCGGTATCCGAGGGATCTGGCGGAGGAGCCGGCGCGCCGGAGCCTGAGCAGCTCGGGTTCGACATGAGTGGGTACACCCAGTCCTTCATGGGGACGTGCCCCGATTGCGGATCGCAGCTCGAGTTTGCCGAAGGGTGCGTGAAGTGTCACGTCTGCGGCTTCTCGGAGTGCGGCTGAGCGCTTAGCGTCTTGGCAGGACCGGACGCTTCCGCTCCTCCGAGGGCTCGTCGATCGACCGCCGCGCCTCCTCCGCGAGCCGGGCGATCAGAGCGCGCAGCTCCGTCTGCCGAGATTTCACGAGTCCCTTGTACACGGTCCGCGTCCCAAAGTACGCGGTTGCGGCCGCTGTCAGGCCAGCGGCGACGCCCGCTTCGACCGCACCCGTCGCAGAGCTGACCATCAGAAACAGCGGGCCGGCAAACCCGCCCCCGAATCCTCCGAGACCGCCGCCGAAGACGTTTCCCCTGAGCGCCCGGAGGGGCTCCGCGACGCGAATCGTCGTGCGTCCGCTCCGCACCTGCACCGCAACGTGCACGCGTCGCTTTGGATCGGTCGCGCTCCATGTGAACGAGCGCCCCATCGCTCCGACGGTCCCGACGTCGGACAGCGTGCTACGGATTGGCTCGACCAGCCGCTCGAAATCGCGCTCCGAGACCTCGCCGTCGACGACGACCTCGTACTCGATCAACGACGGCGCACCGACCCAGCGCGAGAAGGGCTTGACGCGCATGTCGCGAATCTCCATTGCCGCCGCGGGTGTCGACGCTGGCACTACCGGCGCCGGACGCGCGGCGCCCTTCTCACCAAGGCCGCGTTCCGCCAATGCGCGATCTACGTACTCGGTGCCTATTCCCGCCTCCCGCGCCGAGTCGCGGACGACATTGAGTCGATAGGCGGATGATGGCGACACCGGTTGACGCTCGGCCTCCCGCGGAGGCGGCGGGATCGGCGTGACGGTGCCGGTCGCCTGCGCCTGAAGGTTTGCCGCACGATCCCAGACAGCACGTGCCTCGCGATCCGAGAGGAGAACATCGCTCGCTTTCGCCACGGGGGTGGAGTCCTCACGCCGGGGAGCCGGGAGGATCGACGGTGACAGCGCGCTCAGTGCATCGCCCAGCTCTCCCGCTGACTGGAAGCGTTGCGCCGGCTCCTTCGCGAGACACCGATCGACGATCTCGGCGAGCGCCAGCGGAATCGATGGGTCGACGTCGAGGATTTTGGGCGGCGTCTTCGTCACGTGTGCGACGAGCACCGCTGATGCCGATTCGCTCTGAAAGGGGAAGCGTGTCGTCAAGGCATGGAAGGCGACGACGCCTAGCGAGTACACGTCGCTTCGCGCGTCGACGGTTTCGCCCACGACCTGTTCCGGACTCATGTACTGCACCGTGCCGAGCAGGAGGCCCGTCGCGGTCAACGGCGCGGCCTCGGCGACGCGGGCGATTCCGAAGTCGGTCACCATGGCGCGCCCGGTCCGCTGGTCGAAGAGGATGTTCTCCGCCTTGACGTCGCGATGGACAATGCCGAGGCGATGAGCCTCGTGCAGCGCGGCGGCCACGTCTCGCAGGAGGGCGACGACTTCTCCTGCCGGGAGCGCACCGCGGCCGGTCACGCGTTGTGCGAGCGACTCTCCGTCGACGTACCCCATGACGAAGAACACGCGGCCATCGATCTCATTGGCGCGATGGATGGGGACGATGTTCGGATGCGAGAGGCGTGCGGCGGTCCGCGCTTCGCGCAGGAAGCGCTCGCGTACGCGCTCGTCGTCAGCGAGATGCAGCGGAAGCGCCTTGATCGCCACCAGGCGGTCGAGCCTCAGATCGCGGGCAAGGAAGACCACTCCCATGCCACCACGCCCGAGCTCGCGCTCGAGCGTGTACTGCTTGCTGAGGACCGTTTCGAGATCGAGCAGCTCGCGCGATCGTGTGGCCATGACCCCTCGTGCAGGCGACTGCAGGAATCTACGTGTCAGTCAACGCACCGGCAGCCAGTAGCTGATCTTCACCGCAAAGAAGCTGTCGCCGCTCGTGCTCAGCGCATCCCACAGGTCGCGCGGACGCACTCTCCCGAACGGGCGGTCCGCTTCCTGATTCTGCTGCCAGACGAGAAAGAGCGCGCTCCCCGGCCGCCATTCCCACCGCAGCACGACGTTGCTCCGCAGCGAACGGACGTTGAAGTCTTCGTTCGCGATGGCGAGGGTGTCCGAGCCCACCGTCACGATGTGCGATCCGTCCGGGTTTCGCGCGATCGTCGTTCCGGATGTCCCGTACTCGAGCAGCTCGCGCGATCGCGGTGCGAGCAGCTCCCCAAAGCGGGAGAAAGTGCCGCTCGACGCGAACGGCTCGGCGTACGTCTCCAGAGTGAGGTTCGGCGTGAATGTGTAGTTCACGCGCACACGCGTTGCGATCTCGCTGCGCTCCACGCGCGCGAACACATAACGCTGCCCGAACGTTTCTGGCCGCCCGTCATCCAGCGTCGTCACGTATTGCCGCGGGTCCTCGCCCAGCTCCCAGCTGGGGCTGACGCTGATCTCCCACTGTGTCCCCGGATGGAAGCTGAAGTCTCCCTGCAGCTCTCCCGACCATCCATTCGAATTCCTCGCGCTCACCGTCGAGCTCCACGCTCCACGCCGTGCGCGCACCCTCTCGACCCTCCAGCTCGAATGCCATCCCCCACGCGCGTCCCGTCCCCATGAGCGGGCCGCCGCGCGTGAGGTCATCGGAGTATCCCCGCGGGTTATGCCAGAAGTCGCTGCCGAAGCGAAGGTAGTTCGCGAACGTGGTGTTGAATTCCAGAAATGCCTCGGACCCGCGGCGCACGCCGTCGAAGTTCCACTCCACGCTCGACCCGATCGCCATCGAGTACGATCGGTACCACCCCTTCGGCCGCGTCTCCCGATAGATCAGGTCCCAGGCAACGCCGCGATCGTCGACGCTGCCGAAGGCCCCGATGTCGTTCGGCTCGAGGCCCGGCGCCTCCTGCCAGTAGTCGATGTCCCACAGCCAGTGCGCGCCGGCGAGCTTGCTGTGATTGATGCCGAGCATCGTGCCGGATAGCGTCAAGCGTCGCGGGTCGATCTCGACGTGTGACGCGTCGGGGCGCTGCCAGTACCGTCGGGACGAACGCTGCAGCTCGAGGATGGCGCCGGAGTCGCCGCGAACGTGGGTAAAGCCCACGTGCGCGCTCGCGTCATACCTGCCTCCCGCCCAGCGCACGCGTCCCTCGACGATGCCGGAGAATGCATCGCGTGACACCGCGCCAGCCAGTGGGGATCCTTCATCGACGTCGCGGTGCACGGCCGTCAGCACTCCGCCTAACGTCGACCCGCTTGCGCCAAACTGCTGCCTGCGCCCCGACCGCGGCGTAGGCGGCGAGCGGCGCCACAACGGCGTCGCCGAACGTTCGCGTGGTCGCATTGAAGGTGCGAATCCGCTCTCGCTGCGTCACCGCGGCCAGCGCGGAGACAGCGAGCTTCGACTGCGTACGGCCGGTGAGCTTGGCGGCGCCGAGGATGGACGTGTGCTGGAGAGGCTCGGCGTAGTCGGCGTCGGGATCCCCAGGGGGCGGCGCGCCAATGCGTCGCGAGTAAAAGAGGCCGCGCCCTTCGAGCAGCTCCGCACCCTCGGCAAAGAACGGCCGTTGCTCGTCGAAGAACGTTTCGAAGGCGCTCAAGTTGACCTCGGCGGGATCTGCCTCGACCTGGCCGAAATCGGGATTGAGGGTGACGTCGAGCGTGAAGCTCGGGCCCAGCCCAAGCTTGAGATCCGCTCCCACGCGCGCGTTCGTCTCGTGCTCCCTCGCGAAGGGATCTGCCCGGTCGATGTCGCTGTCCAACCGCGAATCCACGGCGAGGTAGGGGGAGATCTCGATGCGCCGCGAGGGGCGAACGTCGCGAATCCCCACCAGCGCTCCCATGCGCGACGCCCACCCTGGCTCATCACGGCGGATCAGCGCCCAATAGCTGCGTTCGTTCTTCGCCGGCACACTACGGACGACGTTCACTCCCCACACCTGCACCTCTGCCGCGGTAAAGCGCAGCTGCGAAAATGGAATGCGCATCTCCGCCGTCCATCCGAGGGAATCGATGCGGGCCTGCGCCTGCCACACCGGGTTGAAGCCGTTGTCACGGCTATCCTCCTCATCCGATGAGTGGTAGTAGTCGATGCGGACGGAGGCGGGCGTGACGGCGAAGGTATAGGCGGTGCGGCGATCAAGGTGTGTATCGAGGGAGACGAGCAGCTGCTCGGAGCTTCCTTCACGATCGTGGCGTGTGACCAACGCGCGAATGGCGTTGGGTGATGTGCTGAACATACGCGCCCCGATGTAGAGCGCGTCGTCGTCGTAGGCGAAGCGCACCTCGGTACGTTCGGTCGCGGGTGCGCCCTGGTCCGGGTCGCGCTGGAGGAACCCCGCCAGCGGCTGCGCCGTGGACCAGAGGTCCTCCGTGAGACGCCCATCGAGGCGTGGCGGTGTGCCGAGGATGCGGGCGGCCTCGATGCTCTGAGCGGTGCAGGGTGCCGCGAGGAGCCCAGCCGCCAGCGCAACGCGCGCGATCGACCCAGGCGGGATCACCGAGCGTCTGGAGCCGCTCCCGGCCGCCGTGAAAGCCGACCGGGAGCCTAACGCCTGACCTCGAGCGGTCAGCTCCAGGGTGGGGCGATGCCGTTGCTCCGCGCGTACGCGATGAGCTGGCCCAGATGCTCGTGCAGGTGCGTCGTCGCCATGATCCACGCCTTCTGCGACGTGAGGTTCATCCCGAACATCGACACCGGCTGAGCAAGCTTGTCGCCCGAGGCGTCGAGCGACTTCTTCACGAACGCGAACGACTTCTCGAGCTCGGCGATCGCCGCCGCCTTGTTGGCGGTGCGCTTCTCGAACGCGACGGCGGTGTTGTAGTCGTTGCCCTTGATGCCGGTGGCGGGGTCGGCCGGAAATCCAATCGCCGCCGGAATCAGATAGTTGTCCGCGGCGACATGCATCACGACTTCGCCGATGGAGCGAACGCCAGCGCCGGGACGCCAGCCGTATTTGTCCTCGGGAATCGCGCGTGCGAGGTCGAGCATCTTCTTTTCGACCTGCTCGATATCTGCGCGCAGATCCGCGGCGACGGTCGAGGCGTGATGTTGCGCCTCGGCGGCAGCGGCGAGCGCGGCGAGCATCGCGAGGGCGGGAAGGGCAGTACGCAGCACGGAACGCATGAATGGCCTCCAGAAGTGATCGATCGACGAGTGGAACATCATACGTCGGTGCACTGGTCCGCGTGAAGAGGGGCGATGGCCGCTGTTCTTTCGGCTGCTGAGGCCGACCTCTACATTCGAACACCCTTTCCGAGGCGTTCGTGACCGCGGACCTCCGGTCTCACCTCCAGTCCAGCCTCTCCGGATACTCGATCGGGCGTGAGCTCGGCGGAGGGGGAATGGCGCGGGTGTTCACCGCGGTCGAGACCTCGCTGGGGCGAACGGTCGTCATCAAGGTGCTGTCGCCGGAGCTTGCCGCCGGTGTATCGAGCCGACGGTTCGCGCGCGAGATCCGCCTCGTCGCATCGCTCCAGCAGGCGAACATTGTTCCGGTGTTGGCGAGCGGCGAGATCGGGGGGCTGCCGTATTACACGATGCCCTTCGTCGAGGGCCTCGCGCTGCGCGACAGGCTCAGTGCGAGTGGCGCGCTGCCCATCGCTGAAGCGGTCGGAATTCTGCGCGACGTCGCGCGCGCGCTCGCGTACGCGCACGAGCGCGGGGTCGTGCATCGCGACATCAAGCCCGAGAACGTGTTGCTCTCGGGGGACGCCGCCGTCGTCGCCGACTTCGGGATCGCCAAAGCGATCAGCGACGCACGTAGCTCGGAGGAGGCGACGGAGCACACGACCACCGTGACGCAGGCGGGAACGGTGATCGGCACACCGGCATACATGGCACCGGAGCAGATCGCCGCCGATCCTGGCATCGATCATCGCGCCGATCTCTACTCGTTTGGCTGTGTCGCCTACGAGCTGCTGGCCGGGGAGACGCCCTTCGCGTCGCGGCCAGGCCACCAGATGCTCGCCCACATCAGCGAGCGTCCGGCTCCGCTCCGTGAAAAGCGTGCCGATTGCCCTCTGCCGTTGGCGCAGCTCGTCATGCGATGCCTCGAGAAGGATCCGGCTGCCCGCCCGCAGTCGGCGCGCGACGTCTCTGCGCGCGCTCGATGGAGAGACGAGCTCGGGCTTCGCGCCGATCCTTCGTCATCTCACGCGGCTCGAGGGCGGCGGGGCTGGTCGGCAATCGTTGCGGCTGTGATCGCCATCGCCGTGATCGCAGCGCGCGACGGGGCAGCACGGGAGCTCGCCGTCGCCGTGCTTCCGTTCGCGACGCTGGGCACCGACTCGGCGCAGTACGTCGCCGACGGACTCGCCGACGAGCTGGCCACATCGCTGGGAAAGCTGCAGGGAATACGCGTCGTCTCCCGCACGCTCAGCTACCGCTACACTGGACGCGACGTCGACGCGGGCGAAGTCGGACGGACGCTGTCGGCGGATTACGTGCTCTACGGCAACGTGCGCCGAGTGGGAGAGCAGCTCCGGGTGTCCGCTCAGCTGACGAGCTGCCGAGGACAATCGCGAGTATTGGTCGGAGAGCTATCGACGCGATTCGACCAACGTCTTCGAGATGCAGACCGAGATTACGCGCGCGATTGCGGCAGCGCTGCGCGCGAGGCTCGATCCTGGCGCTCGCGGCACCAGCGTAGCGGTGACGGCCAGCTCCGGAACGCAGGATGCCCAAGCCTATGATCTGTACCTGCGCGGTCGTTTCGCGCTCGCGAGGCGATCGGACGGAGTGCGTCAGTCGATCGATCGTTTCGAGGAGGCGATCGCGCGAGACAGCAGTTTCGCGCGGGCCCACGCCGGGCTCGCGGTAGCGCTCGAGCTGCTGCCGTACTTTTCAGGCGTACGCGCGCAGGACGTTCGCGAGCGCGCCATTGCCTCGGCACGCCGCGCCCTGGCTCTCGACGGCACGCTCTCGGAAGCGTATACCGCGCTCGGGCTCGCGCATCTTCATGCATACGAGTGGCGCCGCGCGGAGGAAGCACACCGCCGCGCAATCGAGCTCGATGCGAACGACGCATCGGCGCGAATACAGTACGGGCGCTTGCTCCTCTATACGGGACGTCTCCTCGATGCACGGGGGCAGTTCGAGCGCGCGCGTCTGCTCGATCCGTATTCCGCCGTGGCCTCGGGTTGGCATGGGCGGCTGCTCTCACTCACCGGGCGCAACCGGGAAGGGATCGCCGAAATCACCCGAGCGCTGGAGATCGACTCTATCAATCCCCCCGTCCTCTTCATGGCAACGCAGGCGTACCTCGAGGAGGGCGACACGGCGACGGCGAGGACGTTCGCCGATCGCCTCACGGTGCACGTGCCGTCGTGGCAAGTGCCGGCTGCTCATCTCCACGCGCTTCTCGGGAATCGAGAGCCCGCACTGCGGCTGACGCGGGCGACCGGCGGCACGGCGGGAGACGTGAGCGGCCGTCCCCGGGTTGTTTTTTCGCTCTTTTTGGCGCTCGGTGATACGGCCCGAGCCATCGACGAGATGGAACGTCTCACCGACGCCGGCGATTTCTGGCCCGTATACCTTCCGCTGAGTGAGCCCTTCTTCGACCAGGTGCGAGGGAACGCGCGCTTCGCGGCCGTCGTGAGGCGCGTGGGCCTCGACGATCGGATCTTCACCTCGCCCACCGGCGGGAGGCTTCGATGATACGCCGACTCATGATGACAACGACGGTCGTGTGCGCAGCACCGCTCGCGCTTTCCGCACAGACCGGCAAAGTGAACGTGGGTGATGCATCGATCAACTACGAGCTCACCGGCAAGGGAACGACGGTCGTGCTCATCCACGGGGCGGCGCAGGACCTGACCATCTGGGACGATCAGGTCGCGGCGTTGTCGCCAACGTATCGCGTGCTGCGCTACGACCGACGCGGGTACGGGAGCTCGACAGGACACGCCGATCCGACCGCCGATCCGGACGACCTGCGCATCCTGCTCGACAGCCTGAAGATTCCCTCGGCGGTCGTCCTCGGTCTTTCAGCCGGAGCCCGAACCGCTCTCAATTTTGCCGTTGCGTTCCCCGAACGTCTCACCGCGCTCGTTCTGTACGGCTCGGGCCCACCCGGCGGGTTTCAGCCGATGCCATCCGGTCCGCTGCCCGGTGCGAGATTCGGGGAGATCGCGAGAACTCACGGCCTCGATTCCCTGCGAAAGTTCGTGGAATCGACCGGACTCGACTGGGAGCCTCCCAACAATCCGGGCTATCGCAAGCGGATAGATCGAATGTGGGCGAGATACGACGGCCGCGATTTGCTCAACCCCCGTCCGCCGTCGGGACGCGTCTCCCCGGCACGGATGGACGATCTGGCGAAGATCCGCGTGCCGACGCTGATGATCGTCGGGGACCATGAAATTCCGTTGTTTCGCCTGGTCGCTGATACGCTCGCGCGACGAATACCAAACGCGCGCCAGGTCGTGATTGCCGACGGAGGCCACGGGGTGCACTTCGCCCAGCCGGAACGTTTCAACGCCGCACTGCTCGAATTCCTGTCGAGCGTCTCGCGCGCGGCCGACAGCCCGGCGCGCAGGTAATGCGGTACTCCTTCTCCGTGCTCGCGCTCGCCCTCATGGCGTGCGCGACGGCGAGGTCGCCGGCTCCCCCATCCACACCTCGGACCGAGAGTCCAAGGGTCGTCGCCTATCTGGCGTCGTGGGGCGTTCGTTCCAAGGGGACGAGGATCGCCGAGCTGCCTGGCGACCGCCTAACGCACGTCATCTACGCCTTCGCCAACGTAGGACCCGACGGCACCATAGCGCTCGAGGATCCGTGCCTCGATGCCGGGCGATGCGGAAGCGGGAGTGCCGCGGCGAGGGGCGGAAACTTCGGCCAGCTGCGCGCACTCAAGGAGCGGTACCCGCATCTGAAGTTCCTCGTCGCCATCGGCGGATGGACGCGCTCGGTGAATTTCTCCGATGCGGCCCTGACCCCGGAAGCCCGACAGCGCTTCGCCGCATCCGGCATCGAGCTGTTCCTGCGCGGATGGCCCGGACTGTTCGACGGATTCGACATTGACTGGGAGTATCCGGTGTTCGGGGGAGCCAGGGAGAATGTCACTCGGCCGGAGGACCGGCAGAACTTCACGCTTCTGCTCGCCGAGCTGCGCCGGCAGCTCGACGCTGAGGGCGCGCGCGACGGGCGCCGCTATCTCCTTACGGCCGCCACGGCCGCTGGCGCGCGGCTCATTCGGGAGCCTGGAGCTCGATCGCATCGCCCCGTTGCTGGATTGGTTCAACGTGATGACGTACGACTACCACTCCGGCTCGGCGATCGCGCACTTCAACGCACCCCTCCACGCGGCGACGAACGATCCGACGCCGTACTACAACATCGATTCCACGGTCGCGGTCTACCGTCGGGGCGGCGTCCCGTCGGGGAAGATTGTCATCGGAGCGCCGTTCTATGGGCGCGCGTACGGGGGCGTTCACGGCGCCAACGGTGGGTTGTTCCAGGCCGCGTCGCCGGCGCCGCGCGAGTGGGCAACCGGCCTCGATTACCGACAGATCGCGTCGAGAAACCTCACCGCACAGGGATTCACTCGCTTCTGGCACCCCGAGGCACTGGTGCCCTGGCTGCATAACGACTCGCTCGGCGTGTTCATCACCTACGATGACGCCGAGTCCATCGGCCACAAGGCCGAGTACGTACGGGCGCACGGGCTCGGCGGCATCATGATCTGGGAGATCGGAGGCGACGATGGAACGCTGCTCGCCGTCATCGGCGACCGCCTTCGGACGGCGAGGTGACGGAGAGGTCAGACAGGGAGTGTTTTCTGTACAGGGACGCAGCTGGGCTGGTCTCCTCATCCCGAAGGAGGCATCGCTATGTGTCGCATGAACCGGGTAGTACACACGCTGACGCTCGCCATTGCACTCGCCCCCGTCACCTTCCCCGAGCGACTCGTCGCTCAGCAGCTCCCGCAGCATCTCCGCGACCGAGGCACCGGCGTCGCCACATTGATGTTCGGGACCTACGTGCGGAAAGGTGAGCTGCTCTTCTACCCATTCGCCGAGTGGTACGCAGACAAGGATCTCGAGTACAAGCCGAGCGAGCTGGGCTACGGGATCGCCGAAGATTTCCGCGGGCGCTACAGCGCCTCGGAAGCACTCCTCTTCCTTGGCTATGGTTTGACCGAAGACGTCGCGCTCGAGCTCGAAGGTGCGGTGATCAGCGCCGAGCTTGAGAAGTCGCCCAATGACCCTTCGGCCATGCCTTCCGAGATCGAGGAGCACGGGCTCGGCGACGTGGAGGCGCAGATACGATGGCGCTTCCGTCGCGAGACTGAAACGCGGCCCGAGCTATTCACCTATTTCGAAACGGTCTTTCCGCTCCAGAAACACCGGAAGCTCATTGGGACATCCGCGTGGGAATACAAGCTGGGCTTCGGGATGACGCGCGGCTACCGGTGGGGCACGATGACGCTGCGTGCCGCAGGCGAGTACAGCGGCGAGGAGCGCAAGCTCGAGGCCGGGGAGTACGCCATCGAGTACCTGCGGCGGCTGTCGCCGAAATGGCGCGTCGCCTCCGTCATCGAAGGCAACCAGCTCGATGAGGTTGCGCTCATCACCGAGGTGCAGTGGCACCTGCTGCCACGAGCGTTCATCAAGCTAAACAACGGGTGGGGGATCACACGGAACGCGACTGATTTCGCACCCGAAGTCGGCGTTATGTTTGCATTTTGACGAGAACGGCGAACGGCGGCGTGGTGATGGGACCCACGCCGCCGCTCGGCCATGTCTCGGTGGAACTGTGCGCCTAACGTGACGCCGTCTCCTTACGTCCCGCGAAGAGAAGCGTACGCACCTTTTCGATGACTGGCTGCGCCGCGCCTCCGTAATTCGCCATGACGGCCATCGTGTAGCCGTCCACGAGATAGATGTCGAGTTGGGCGCTGATCCCCTCGAACCCGCCGCTGTGGCCCACGATCCGCCCCCCATCAATCACGCCAAACCCAAAGCCATAATCGGGCGAGCCGAGCTCCGGCTTCGGCGTCGTGAGCATCCTCATACCATCGCGGCTCACGAGCTTCCCACTTTGCAAGCGCCGCCGCGAATCGCGTGAGATCGCCGACGGTCGAATACCCGCCGCCCGCCGGACCGCCGCGAATCACGTGCTGGAAGATGTTGTTGCGATACCGCGGGCCGGCGGCGGTTTCCTCGCGTTCGTACCCGACGGCAAGATTCTTCGTCACCAGGTCGAGCTCATACGAGTCGGTCGACGTCATCCCCGCCGGCGTAAAGATCCGCTCGCGCACGTACTGGAAATAGTCCTTCCCGCTGACGGACTCGATCACCTTCCCGAGCACCAGCATTCCGGTGTTGCTGTACGACCATCGCGTGCCGGGCTCGAAAGCGAGCGTCTCATCCTTCACCAGAGGCATCCAGTCGTCGACGCTTCGGAACATCGAGCGCGAAAGACTGTCCCAGCGCGGCGAGAAGTAGCTGCCGAGCCCCGACGTGTGCGTCAGGAGGTGCTTCACGCGCACCTTCGCCAGCACGTCGGCGCGCATCGATCCCGCGGGGAGAAACTTCCCCAGGGTGTCGTCGAGCGAGAGCTTGCCCGCCTCGACGAGCTGCATGATGGCGACCGACGTGAACATCTTGTTCATGGAGCCGAGGTTGAACTTGGTGTCGACAGTATTCTTGACGCCGAAGTCCTTGTTCGCTTCGCCATAGGCGGCGTTGAAGAGCGGCTTGCCTGCCTTGGCGAGCAGTACACTGCCCGAGAACACATCGCGGCGAGCCAACCGGTCCATGTACGCACTGAGCTGCTCGACGACCTGAGCATCGGTAAGGCGACGTGTCGGTGCGTCCGGTGCGGTGGCCGGTGCGATCGAAACGCGGACAATGCGACCCGGTGGTGTCGTATCCATGATCACCCCGAGTCGGCGCCACGCTTCCGTGCGAGCCGACTGGGCAACGCCTGACGCACGTGCGGGCGCGACGGAGTCGATCGCGCGAAGCGTGAGCTCGCCGAAGATGGAGCGCAGACGGGAGAGGCGCTCCACGCGATCAGCCGCCGGAACGCTTCCCGGACCTGCGACGACGAACCGTTCACGCACAAAGCGCTCGAGGGAGTCACGGTGGCCGAGATTCATGACCCGAACGAGGTCGCGCAACGCGCGCTCGGAAGCGGCAGGCGCTGCCTGGGCGTTCGCGGTGCGTGGGAGTCCCTCGGCCGCGATAAGCACGGCCGCAGCAAGCGAGAGGTGACACAAGGCGTTTCGCATGATTCCTCGGAATGTGGCTAGGGGACCGACGGTCGGGCGGCGCGGGGAGAAGCCCCTTTTCTAGGAGCCGTCCCGGTATGAAAGAGTTGCCTCGGCGTATCCTAGTGACTGCGTCGACGCGATAGTAGCTTGGGGTCGCTAAGCCCGTGCGCCCGCCATCTCCTGACTTTCATAAGCAACGAGAGCCGAATGGATGCAAGCGCAGCCGCCGCTCACGCGGCACGCGTCAACGCACTCAAGGCGGTGGGAGTAGTCGTGCGCCTCGAGATCGCGGACTGGCTGAAGATCCTCGAGCGAACGGACCGACCACTGGTCGTGATCGGCGTTGGCGGCATGTTCAAGAAGCACAATCAATATCTCACGTCATACCGGGGACTCGCGTTCTTTGCGACCTCGAAGGACACGATTGTGCTGCCGCCGCGCTGTGAGATCGTGCAGGCGAAATCGATATCCATCCCCGACGTGTAAACGAGCCGCGGCCCTTACCCTGACTCGAGGAGCACCAATGGGCACCCGCGATCCACGCATTGACGCCTACATTGAGAAGTCGGCGCCTTTTGCGCGTCCGATCCTCACCTACCTTCGCTCGGTGGTTCACGAGGCGTGCCCCGAGGTAGAGGAGACGACGAAGTGGAGCTCACCCTTCTTCGACTATCACGGGACGTTGTGCAGCATGGCTGCGTTCAAGGAGCACTGCGCGTTCGGGTTCTGGAAGGGCGCGCTCGTGCTCGACGACAGGAATCCCAAGGCGCAGGAAGCGGCGGGGCACTTCGGACGTATCCGCTCTCTCTCGGATCTTCCGTCGAAGAAAACCCTCATCGGCTACATCAAGAAGGCGATGGCGCTGAACGAGCAGGGCGTGAAAGCGGCGCGTCCTCCAAAACACCCCAAGCAACCGATCAAGACGCCGCCCTATTTCATGGCGGCCCTCAAGCAAAACAAGAAGGCCCTAACGACGTTCGAGAACTTTACGCCGAGCCACCGGCGCGAGTACCTGGAGTGGGTGACGACGGCCAAGCAGGAAGAGACGCGCGCGCGCCGGTTGGCGACGGCAGTGGAGTGGCTCGCGGACGGGAAGCCACGGAACTGGAAGCATATGAAGTAGGGGTAGTCGAGGGTGTCGAGGTCGTCGAGGTAAGCGAGGAAGGCAACGACGGTCCCTCGATCACCTCGACACCCTTGATGACCTCGACTACCCGGAGCTCGAGTTCCGCTTCCGAGTGGCCGCCCCCTTCTTGGCCGCACGGCTGCGCTCCGCGCGCGTCATGCTCCCTCGGCTGGTGTCCGGCTTCCCGCGGCCAGAGCCGCCGGGTTTGTTGCCGCCGCCCGTCTGCTTGTTGACCGTCGCCCAGGCGCGGCGCTCGGCTTCTTTCTCGCTCACGCCCTGCTTCTCGTAGCCTTCCTCGATATGCTCGGCCATGCGCTCCTGCTTGTGCGTGTACTTCGACTTGTCGCCCCGAGGCATTGGTCGCTCCTGAAAAGGGTCGCACGCCGCGCGGCGCAAAAGCCAGTCCACCCGGTCACGGTGACGCGTTGATCCAGCGCTCGCGCCGCTGTCGTTGGAGCGGGGTGGCATTGGGCTTCTCCTCGAGTCGCACCCGCGGGTAGCTGTACCCCGTGACCATCACCGACGCGCGGAAGGGACCGTTAGGCCGCTGCACCCGGACGATCACGGTATCGCCAATGCGTGCGCGCAGGACCGCGGCCCGAAGCTCTCGTAATGTGGCGACTGGCTGATTGTCGATCGATATGAGACGATCGCCGGTGTGAAGGCCGGCGCGACCCCAGGCGCTCTCGGGATTGTTGATGAGCAGCGCGACCCGTCCCTCCTCCGGCTGCCAGCCGAACACTCGCAGGTCGGGGGTGGCCTCACCCTCCGCGTTCCGCACCGGTTCGTCGGTGACGTCGGCTCGCAGCCCGACGGCGCCGAGATATCGGTTCACGTCGATCGGCGCGGCACCGCGGACATGCGCGTCGAATATCGGGCGAACGCTGCAGCCACAGACTTCCGTGACAGCGCGCTCGATGTCACGGCCGGTGAATCCCGTTCTCCCGGAGTACCGTTGCATCATGAGCCGCATGACGTCGTCGATGGAGCGACGATCGTGCGTCGCCTCTCGAATCACCAGGTCGAGGATTGTCCCGAGGAGCTCTCCCTGGGTGTGCGGACTCGGATCGTAGTCACCAAGCGATCCGGGTGGCGCGCCGTACTCGGCGAGGCCCGCCCGCTCGGCAGAGATTCGGGCGTTGCCGGGACTGAAGCGATAGCGGGCGATGAGCCGCTCGACGTGCGCGATGCGTGTCGAATCGACGGTGGGGATCCCGGCGCGCCGAGCGAGCAGGTCCGCGTAGAACATGGTAAGGCCTTCGCTCCACCACAGACCTCGTGTCTGCCCGGTCTGCCGGTAGCTGATTGGCCCGCGCTCCGCTGGCCGGATGCGGACGAGGTTCCACGCGTGGAGGTACTCGTGCGCAGCCTCACCCAGCAGCTCCGCCTGGCCGCGGGCGAGCTCGGCACTCGGGGCGCCTAACGTCGCCGAATTGGCGTGCTCGAGGCCGCCGAACGCGCCGTCCTGAAAGAGAAACGTGAACTCGCGATATGGGGCGCGCCCGAAGAGCGCGACCGCCTGACGGCTCAGGCGCTCCAGCGAGGAGACGAAGGCGGTCGTGTCGAACGGGGTGGCGTCGGGCAGAGGCCAATAGACCACGCGGTGCGGCGTCCCATCGACGTCGAAGCGCCAGTTGCGAAACCGGCCGGCGAGGATTGGGGAGTCGATGAGGAATTCGGCAGTCGGTGCGAAGAACGTGTGCGGATCGGAGGTGGGGACGAGCCCGGTCGCTATCTCCCAGCTGGGCGGCACGTCGACCTTCACGTGTGCCGGCGCGAGGGGAGCACTCACGAGGTACATGAAGGCATGTGGTCCACCACTCAAGGCACCGCTGAGCGACATGAACGGTCGCCACGAAGCGCGCTGACCACCTTCGGGAGCGGGAAGTCGAATGCGATATCGAAGGGTGGCTTCGCCTCCGGGTGCACGGATGCGCCATAGCGCGGTGTCGAGGCGGACGATCTCGCCGGCGCCGCGCGGCGTCTCGACGCGCATTCCCTCGACGAACCGCGAGAAGCGGTCGTCGTACTCCGGGTGCGCCGCCATGGCGACGCGAAAGGTGTCGGGTGCGCTTCGAATCCGCATCTCGACATCGAATCCGGAAAGGTCGGCGGAATCGAGACGCAGGACGTAGGCGATTACCGGGTCCGTTCGTGCAAATCGGATCTCGAGCGCCTCGGTGTGGTGGCCGAAGGCATGCTGTGCCAAGAGCGCGGGAGACATCACCAGCGCGAGGGCGAAGAGCGTGAAAGTGATCATCGGAGATGGGATGCCGGTCGGTCGGGGCATGCTTGAAATGAGCTTTTCGAGCCCTGAGGCCCGGGATGGGACACTAACGGATTCCTGACGCGCTGACTGTTTTGAACTGGCACCTCCGCGCTTAATTTCGGTGCATGACAACCCGCCGGCGATTTCTGTTGGCGCTTTCCGCGCTCCTCGCACCCCCCGCGATCTGGCGAGACGGAGTTGCGCATCACGTAGCGAAGCCTCGGGCTGGTTTCCCGCATCCCGATCCGCGCCCCGGAATTACCGGCGAGAACGTGCTGCCGGAATCGGAGGTCGGTGAACGCCGCCGTGCCCGGGAAGCGTACGCGGCGGCGCGCACGCATCCCGAAGTCTTCGACGGCGTTTACTGTGCGTGCGAGTGCGACAAGAGCATGGGCCACCGTTCGCTGCTGAGCTGCTTCGAGAGTCGTCAGGCCATTGGCTGCATGGCGTGTCGCGAGGAGGCTGAGCTGGTCGCCCGGCTCGCGCGCGACGGGAAGACCCTCGCCGAGATTCGGCTCGCCGTCGACGAGGAGTTTGCCAACTGATGCCGGCCGTCGGCATTCGGACGATTGGTGTTCTGGCCCCGTTCGCCGGGCTCATGCTGACGTCGTCGCTATGCGCTCAGGAGACACGCCGCCCGCGACGGAGTCAGCAAGCTTCGGTGACGCAGGCGTTAGGCCCGACGCGGATCGAAGTGAAGTACAGCCGGCCAGGCGCACGCGGACGCGAGCTGTTTGGCGCCCTCGTGCCCTGGGGGCGACCGTGGACTCCTGGCGCCGACACGGCCACGAGCATCACGTTCAGCAGCGCGGTGCGCGTCAACGGCCAGGCGCTAGCCGCCGGCACGTACAGCATCTCGATGATTCCCGACCAAACCCGCTGGACCGTCATCTTCAGCAGCGCGCATCCGGTGTGGCATCTGCCGTATCCCAGCGGCAGTGACGTTCTGCGCGTCGAGACTACCGTGCGCGAAGGGCCTCCGGTGGAGCTGTTGACGTTCTACTTCCCGGACGTGGACGGACTGACTGGCGAGCTGGTTATGCACTGGGGGACGACGGTGGTGCCGCTGAGGATCGAGCCGCCAGCCTGACGCGCTGCCTGGACCACCACAGGTAGACCGGAACCCCGGCCAAAAGCACCAGGACACCGATGCCAGCCGACGTCGGAAACTGCAGCACGGTGTTGAAGGCGACAATCCAGAAGGCGGCGACGAAGAGGATCGTCGTCCAGGGGTGACCGGGGGTACGGAATCGTCTCGAGCCTGCCTCGCGAGACTCACGTCGTCGGAAGACGATGAGCGCCACGCCCGTGAGCCCGAAGAAGATCGCGTCGATCGCCACGACATAGTTCAGGATCTGCTCGTACCGGCCTGACAACGCGACCGCGACCGCCCAGACGCCCTGAAGAGCGATGGCGTAGACCGGCGCGCGTGTTCGCGGATGAAGCCAGCCCACCTTCGAGAAAAAGACGCCGTCGCGCGCCATGGCGAAGTAGACGCGCGGCGCGGTCAACATGCCCTGGCTGAGGTAGCCGATCGTCGAGATGGCGATGCCTAACGCGATGAAGCGGGCGCCTCGCTCGCCGATGGCGCGGCGCATGACCTCCGAGGCGGGCGTGGTCGTTGCGGCGAGCCCGGCCGGGCTCAGCACCAACGCGTACACGAGGTTCGCTGCCAGGTACAGGACGACGACACCGATGATCCCCCAGAGCATGGCCCGGGGCAGGTCGCGTTGGGTATCCCGCATTTCCTCGGAGACGAAGCTGGCGGTCTGCCATCCGCCGTAGGCGAAGAGTACGGGAACCATCGCCGCGCCGAAGCCGGTCGCTCGCGCGACCTCGGGCGTGGGCGGCGCCGTTCCCACCGCGAGCCATCCGATCGTCACCAATGCCCCGATGGCGACGATCTTCAGCACCATGAACGTGTTCTGCACGTTCGCGCCGGTGCGAACCCCAAAGCAGTTGATGATCGTGAGGGCGACCAGTGCCCCCACGGCGAGCGTGGTCGGCGAAAGCGCGATGCCGGTGAGATCCCTCACGTACAGACCGAAGGTCACCGCGACCGCCGCCATTCCTCCCGCCTGCACTACGAGGAGGAGCGTCCAGCCGAACAGGAATGCGACGATGGGATGAAAGGCATCCCGGAGATACGCGTACACGCCGCCCGCTTCCGGTCGCAGGGCCGCGAGCTCGGCATACACGAAGGCACCGGCGAGCGCGATGGCACCGCCCGCGACCCATGCCCCGAGGATGAGCGGCGTTGTGTTGACGTGTCGCGCGACGACGTACGGGCTGATGAAGATGCCGGCGCCAATGATGCCGCCCATCACGATCATGGTGGCATCGAAGACGCCGAGGCGGCGGGCGAGCTCCGTCACGCGATGCGGTCTGGATGCATTGCCGGAATACAACTGCTCAGCGCGCTGACATCAAGAACGGACGGGTCGACGACGCCGCGAAAGTTCCCGTCCAGTCCTTGACGCTCGCGCGCGACTCCGACCACTGTTCGCCATCGATTTCCGCCAGACCCGCGCACGAATGGCCCAGTTGTCACTCCAGTGACGTTCCGCCGCCCGAGAGTCAAGGCGCTCCTCGTTTCACTGTGCCTTGCCGCAGCGGCAATCACCGCATGCGACCGCTCGTCGCGGACGGACGTGCCGCCGGACCTGCCTGACGAGCCATCGCCGGTCTTTCGAAACGTCAGTGCCCCCACCGACTATGTCGGTGACGCGGCCTGCGAGAGCTGTCACAGCGCCGAAGCAGCGGCGTACGACCAACATGCGATGTCGCGGTCGTTTCATCGCTGGACGCCGGCGGATCGTATCGAGACCACGCTCGACACGGCGCTCGTGCACCGCCCAACGGGATTCCACTACTCCGTCGTCGATGACGGCGGTCAGCTGTACCAGGTCGAGCTCATTCTCGGCGCCGGCGGGAAGCGCATCCATGAGCAGCGCCGGCGCATGGACTACGTGATGGGGAGCGGGGTGGTCGCACGCACCTACTTTACCGAGGAGAACGGACGGCTGTTCCAGTTGCCGCTCACCTGGTATCGACAGCATGGATGGGATTTCAGTCCCGGGTACGAGCTGAACAACGCGCGCTTCGATCGTGTCATGCCCGATCGATGCATCGCCTGTCACTCGAGCTATCCGCGGCCATTTCCATTTCTCGAGGGCAAGTACGCCGAGCTCCGCCCCGGGATCGGATGCGAGCGATGCCATGGGCCCGGGGCGCTTCACGTCGGTCAGCGACGCGCGACGGTGGACGGCGACACCACGTTCGACAATACGATCGTAAATCCGGCGCGACTTCCTCTCGCGCGCCGGCTGGACGTGTGCGAGCAATGTCACGTGCACACGCCAGTGACGGTCCTGCGTGAGGGAAAGGACGCCTTCAGTTACCTTCCCTCGCAGCCGCTGCGCGAGCAGTGGGCGTTCTTCAAGGTGGCGGGGAGCATCGACATCGTATCCCACGCCGATCGCCTGCGGCAAAGCGCCTGCTTCCTCGCGACGCGCGCCACCTCGCGCCCGCTCGAGTGCGCAATCTGCCACAACCCGCACCGTCCACCGCCGGACTCCGCGGCGCGTAACCAACCCTGTCTTGGCTGCCATGCGGCGGCGGCCCTGGCCGAGCGATTCGAGCGTTCACCGGCGCGCGCCGACCACAGCGCCGGGGCGGACTGCGCAAGCTGCCATATGCCCCGTGTGAAGGAACGCGCCGTCCCCCACGGAACGTTCACCGACCACTGGATTCGAGTCGTGGCGCCAGGGTCGGCAGCGGCGCCCGTTAGGCAGTCGACGGACCAACTCATCGAGGCGTATTTCGAGCGGGACAAGAACGGGCCCGACGCCGCGGTGTACGGCGGCATGGGGCAGATCGTCTATGCAGCCCGTGCCACCGATGCCAGTGCGCTTGCCGGCGGCGCCGCTGCACTCCACCGCGCCCTCGGAACCGACACGACGCGAGGGGAAGCACACTTTCTGCTCGGCGTAGCCTATCAGCAGCTCGGCAGAAACGATGAGGCCATTCGCGCACTCGAGCAGGCGGTGCGGGCCGACTCGAATCGGCCCGATCGGCTGCGCGCCCTGGCGCAGTCGTACGAGCGCGCCGGGCGGGCTCCCGCGGTCATTGACTCGCTTTATCGCCGCGCCCTTGCCCTGCAGCCGGCGCTGGCGTGGATTCGCGCCGACTACGCCGACTTCCTGCAAGCCCAGGGTCGGCGCGACGACGCCGAGCAGGAGTATCGTCGCGCGCTTGCCGAGCAGCCAAGCCTGCCTCTGGCGCACTTCACCCTCGGAACGCTGCTCGCGGATCAGGGGCGTCTTCGGGAAGCGTCGAGCGCATTTCAGCAGGCGGTGCACCTGGATCCGGCGCTCGCCGAGGCCCTGTCTCCGTTGCATGAGGTCCGGACGCGAGGCACTGTCGTGATCGGCGTCAGTAGCCTTGGCTCTCCGATCACGTCATTGCCGGTGCGGAGTCGCGGTCCTCGGGCGGTACGGCTGAGCATCACCGGGCCCACCGAGACTCCCGGTCTCGTCTTCGCCAACCTGCCGCCCGGAGGGCTCGTGCAAATACTCGAGCCGGATGGCACGCTCGTCCGCGCTCTGCCTGCTGGGGACCAGCCATCGCTGACCTGGAATCTGGTCAACGAGGCTGGAGCGCCGATCGCCAGCGGAGTGTACCGGGCGGTCGTGCAGGGGCGCGATCCGTCCGGGCGGGCGGTGCCCGCACAGTCATTGTCCTTCGGCATCGTGCGGCACCGCGTTCAGTGATGTCCAGCCCAACGAGTGATCCCTTTCTGGACGCCGCGATTGCCGAGGCGCGCGCGGGACTCTCCGAAGGCGGGATTCCGATCGGCTCCGTGCTCGTCATCGACGGGCGAATCGTCGGGCGCGGCCACAACCGTCGAGTCCAGAAGGGAAGCGCGACCCTGCACGCGGAGATGGACTGTCTCGAGAACGCGGGGCGACTGCGAGCCGCCGATTACCGCCGCGCCACGCTCTACTCGACGCTGTCGCCCTGCGACATGTGCAGCGGCGCATTGCTGTTGTACGGCATTCCGCGGATCGTGATTGGAGAGAACCGCACCTTCCGCGGCCCCGAGGATTATCTCAGACAGCGCGGCGTCGTGCTCGAGGTCGTTGACGACCAGGACTGTGTGCGGTTGATGCGAGACTTCATTGCTGCGCATCCCGCCCTCTGGAACGAGGACATTGGGGAGTAACGTCCCGTGTGACGTGCCACGCCCCCCGAAACCGCCCTGGTTCCTTGCCTGTCGGCGGTGCACATCGCATTGTTGACCAATGAAGTATCCCGAAGTCCGGAACTACGTCGGCGGCTCCTTCGTGACCGCGGATCGCCCGCTGCTGGACGTGTACGACCCGAGCAGCGGCGCAGTCATTTCGCGGGTCCCGCTCTCGGCCGCTGACGACGTCGACGCCGCCGTTCGCTCCGCGAAGGCGGCGTTTCCCGCCTGGGCAGCGACGCCGATCAAGGAGCGCGTCCAGATCTTCTACCGGTACAAGACGCTGCTCGAGCGCGACATTGATGACCTCGCGGCGCTGGTCACCGAGGAGAATGGAAAAATCGTCAGCGAAGCGCGGGCCGAGGTCCTCAAGTCCGCCGAGCTCACCGAGTTTGCGTGTTCGCTTCCGCAGATCGCTCCGGGAGAGGTGCTCGAAGTCAGCAGGGGTGTCGAGTGCCGCATTGAGCGCTTTCCGGTGGGTGTCGTCGCCGCGATCACGCCGTTCAACTTCCCGAACATGGTGCCGAACTGGTCGATCCCCAACGCGATCGCGCTCGGCAACTGCCTGATCCTCAAGCCCTCGGAGCTCGTGCCGTTGAGCGCGGGGCGCATTGCCGAGCTCCTGGCGGAAGCGGGACTTCCCGAAGGGGTTTTTCAGGTGGTGCACGGCGGCAAGGACGCCGTCGAGGCGATCTGCGACCACCCGGGTATCGCGGCGGTGAGCTTCGTCGGCTCGACCAAGACGGCGAAGATCGTCTATCGCCGCTCGACCGCGGCGCTCAAGCGCTGCCTGGCGTTAGGCGGCGCCAAGAACCACCTCATCGTCCTTCCCGATGCCGATCCGGAGATGGCATCGACGAACATCGTCGCCTCCATGTCGGGGTGTGCGGGGCAGCGGTGCATGGCCGCGTCGGTCATGGTCGCCGTCTCGACCAGTGATCACATCATCGACCGCATGAAGGCGGTGGCCAGCCGCATGGTGGCGGGCAAGGATCTGGGGCCCGTGATCTCCGCCGAGGCGAAGAAGCGCATCGAGTCGTATATCGCTGAGGCCGAGGCGGCGGGTGCGAAGGTGATCGTCGACGGCCGAAAGACCACGGTGGCCGGCCGGGAAGGTGGCTACTATCTGGGACCGACGATCATCGACTACGTGACGCCCGAGATGCGCATCGCGCAGGAAGAAGTGTTCGGCCCCGTGCTCGTGATCGTGCGTGCGCCCGATGTCGACAGGGCGATCGCGATCGAGAACGCGTCGCCGTACGGGAATGCGGCCTCCGTGTTCACCGAGAGCGGGGGGATGGCGCGCTATGTCATGGAGCGCGCGAGCGCGGGAATGGTCGGCGTCAACGTGGGCGTTCCGGTGCCGCGTGAGCCGTTCTCCTTCGGCGGCTGGAACGATTCGAAGTTCGGCGTCGGGGACATCACCGGGCGCGGATCGATCGAGTTCTGGACGCAGGCGAAGAAGATGACGACGAAGTGGAATCGCGAGGCTGGTGTGAACTGGATGTCATAGGCGAATGCGGAATGCGGAAATCGGAAGCTGAACCGCCCTCATTCTGAATCCTTCCGGGGAGTCGTTATGGCCACACGATCGGTGACCTTCACCGGGATTCGGTTCGAGAATCCCTTCCTGCTCTCCTCCGCGCCCCCCACGGAGTCGGAGAACAACATCCTGCGCGCCTTCGAGGCGGGGTGGGGTGGGGTCGTCACCAAGACGATCGGGCTGCACCCCGTCGTCAACGTCGTCGGCGCGAAGGCGAAGTTCATGCGCACGTCGCCTGACGACGCCTACGTCTCGATGAAGAAACGCCCCGGCGCGGCGCTGCACTCATCGTGGAACTGGGAGCTCATCTCCGACAAGGCGCTCGACTGGTGGGTGCCGCGCATTCGCCGCATCAAGTCGGAGTTTCCCGATCGCGTGCTCATCGCGTCGATCATGGCCGGCTCGGGGAGCGACAAGGAGCTTCGGAACTGGCAGACGCTGGCGCAGGCGTCGCAGGACAACGGCGCTGACGGCCTCGAGCTCAACTTTTCCTGTCCCCACATGGACCGGAAGGACATGGGGTCCAACATTGGCAAGGATGAAGGGCTGTGCTCGGTGGTCACCGAGGCGGTGAAGGAGGTCGCCAAGGTGCCGGTGTGGACCAAGTTGACGCCGGCCACCCACGACATTGTCGTCGAGGCGGCGGCGTGCTTCCGGGGTGGCGCCGACGCGATCGTGTCGTCGAACACGTTCCCGTCATTGCCGGTCATCGATCCCGAGACGCTCGAGTTCGAGATGAACGTCGACGGCCTCGTCTCGAGCGGCGGACTGGGCGGACCGGCCATCCTCCCAATGTCGCTGGCGAACATGGCGCGCATGACGCAGGCATTCCCCAAGGGCGCATTCTCTGGCATCGGGGGGATCTCCGACTTTGCGCAGGCGCTGTCGTATTTTCTCCTCGGCGCTGGCACCGTGCAGGTGTGCACCGCCGCCATGCTCGATCAGGCCGTGGGCCCGAGCGTCATCAAGCGCCTGAACGCCGGTCTCGACGCGTTCCTCGAGAAGCACGCCGACAAGGGCTGGACGTCCATCGAGGACTTCCGCGGCATCCGCCGCGACCGCGTCGTGCTGCAATCGCAGATTCGCCGTCCCGACGCGTCGACGTATCAGGGCGGATACGAGCCGGTCGAAGGCTACGCGTCGCCCGATCCAAGCGCGGCGAGCGTGCGATGACGACGATCGCGCCGCAGACGGCGGCTCCACGACTCGAGATGCCGCCCACCGAGCACCAGCCGCGCCCGTACAGCGGTCCGCCCCGCGAAGAAGTGCTCGCGATGCGCCGGCAGTACATGAACCCTGCGATTTTCACGATCTATCGCGATCCGCTGATGATCGTCGAAGGGCACATGCAGTACGTGTGGGATGAGACGGGCCGCCGGTATCTCGATCTGTTCGCCGGGATCGCGACGGTGTCATGCGGTCACGCGCATCCCACGATCGTGAAGCGCATGCAGGAACAGCTGGCGACGCTCCCGCACGGGACGACGATCTACCTGCATCCCAACGTCGCTCAGCTGGCGAAGAAGCTGGCGTCGAAGATGCCGCCGGGCCTGGACGTCACGTATTTCACGAACAGCGGGAGCGAAGCGAACGATCTCGCCATCCAGATGGCGCGCCTCGCCACCGGCAACACCGATGTGATCGCGCTGCGCAACGCCTACCATGGCGGCAGCCCGACCGCGATGGGGCTCACCTCGCACCACACCTGGAAATACCCGACCGGTGGGGACGGCCGTGTGCATCACGCGGTAAACCCCGATCCGTATCGAAGCCCCTTCGGCGGCACCCCGGAAGAAATCGCGACGAAGAGCGCGGAAGACGTGCGTGACCTGATTCGCTATTCCACACCGGGCAAAGTGGCCGCGTTCATCTGCGAGCCCATTCAGGGTGTCGGCGGTGTGACCGCTGGCGCGCGAAACTACCTGTCGGAGACCTACGGCATTGTGCGCGCCCACGGCGGGCTTTGCATTGCCGACGAAGTGCAGACGGGCTTCGGGAGGACGGGCGAGAACTACTGGGGATTCCAGAATTACGGCGTCGTGCCGGACTTCGTGACGATGGCGAAGGGCATTGGCAATGGCGCACCCCTCGCGGCGGTGACGACGCGGATGGAGATCGCGAAGGCCCTCACTCAGCGCATTCACTTCAACACGTACGCCGGCAATCCGGTGTCGACGGCGGCCGGTCTGGCGGTGCTGGACGTGATCGACGCCGATGGCCTCCAGGAGAACGCGCGCGTTGCCGGCGGGCGGCTCAAGGCGGGGCTCGAGCGTCTCACGCGCTCGCACACGCTCATCGGCGACGTGCGCGGCATGGGTCTCATGCTGGGCGTCGAGCTCGTGCGCAACCGCACCACGAAAGAGCCCGCAAAGGGTGAGACGCTCGACGTGCTCGAGGCCGCTCGTGAGGCGGGAGTGCTGATCGGGAAGGGCGGCCTGGAGGGGAACGTGCTCCGCATCAAGCCGCCGATGTGCATCACCCGGGCCGACGTCGACTTCGCGCTCGATGTGTTCGATCGGGCTCTTGGCTCGATCGGCCGAGGTTAGTGGTCATCGCGCAACGAGTGTAAGGAACCGCAGATGGCCGCAGATGGCCGCAAAATTGTTCCGGGCGCGTGATAGCAAAACGCGGCATGGAAGTTCCAAAAGTTCTCTGGCTACACTTTCGGAGCGTACGATGCGGCCCGCGCGGGCATTGCAGTTTTTGCGGCTATCTGCGGCTATCTGCGGTTCCTTACACTCGTTGCGCGATGAACCCAGACAGGGAGGCAGAGACAGGAGCAGCACATGAGATTCGATAGAGTGATCAAGGGCGGCAACGTCGTCACGCCAGCCGGCACGTTCGTCGGGGACATTGGCATTGCCGGCGAGAAGATCGCGGCGCTCGGCACGTCGCTCGAGGCCGAGGGCGCGCAGGTGATCGATGCACGTGGACACCACGTCATTCCAGGCGTTCTCGACGTCCACGTGCACCTCGAATTGCCCTTCTGCGGTACCGTGTCCGCGGACGACTACCGCACGGGGACACGGGCGGGCGCGCGCGGAGGAGTGACCACCGTCATCGACTTCGCGATTCCCTATGCTGGAGAATCGTTAGGACAGGCGGCCGACAACTGGCACAAGAAGGCGGAAGGGAAATCGCTCATTGACTACACCTTCCACATCTGCGTCACGCGGTGGAACGACCACAAGAACCAGATCAAGGAGATGGTGGACCGCGGGTTCACCACCTTCAAGGAGTTCATGATCTACGAGTCCGAGGGGTGGCAGTCGGACGATCGCGCGATGTTCGGCACGCTGGAGAAGATGAAGGAGTATGGGACGATGCTTCTCGTCCACGCCGAGTCGGCGCGCGTGCTCGACGAGCTGATCTCGCGGTATCACACCCCCGAGCTGATGAAGAAGTACGGCGCCCGGCTGCACCGGATGACACGGCCGAACTTCATCGAGGCCGAAGCGATCCAGCGCGCCGTGCAATGGAGCGAAGCGACTGGGGGTCAGCTCTACATCGTGCACATGTCGACCGCCGAGGGCGCGGACATCATCCGGGCCGCGCAGGCGCGCGGCGTGCCGGTGATCGCCGAGACGTGCGCACAATATCTCGTGCTCGACGACTCGGTGTTCGATCGCGACGACGGGCATTTGTTCGCCTGCTGCCCGCAGCTGAAGAAGCCGGCCGATGTCGAACGTCTCTGGAAGGGGCTTCGCAGCGGTGAGGTGTCGGTGATCTCGACCGACACGTGCACGTTCACGCGTGAGCAGAAGGCGATGTGGAACGGTGACTGGACGAAGATCCCCATGGGAATGCCGGGACTCGAGACCCTTCTTCCGCTCACGTACACTCGCGGCGTGCTCGAGGGACGGCTCACGCTCGAGGAGATGAGCGCCAAGCTGAGCACGAACCCCGCCCGCGTCATGGGGCTGTATCCGCGAAAGGGTGCGATCCAGGTCGGGGCCGACGCCGACCTGGCGATCATTCATCCCCAGCGCCGCGAGACGGTGACCCCCTCGCGCATGGAGACGAACGCCGACTGGTCGCCCTTCGAGGGATGGCAGCTCGCCGGCTTCGCCCGCACCACGCTGTCTCGTGGGGACGTGATCGTCGACGACTACAAGGTGGTCGGGAGGGAAGGGCGAGGCCAATGGCTGTCGCGCACGAGCGCCGGCCTGGCGGGGATGGGCAGCGAGCCGCCCGCGATGCGCATGTCGCGCGGACCGCTGTCGCCGTTGCGCGCCGAGGAGCTCGAGATCGCAGGCGCGTCGTGAGCACTCCCGTCGCGCCGGCGCGTTCGGACGCATACACGCCGGACGTCGTCGTCACGCACGAGGACCTCTCCGATAGCCCGCTGTGGAATCCCGATCTTGCCCCGACGCCGCCCGAGCGGCGTACCTGGTCGACGTACAACATCGCGGCGCTCTGGATCGGGATGAGCGTCGTCATCACGACCTACACGCTCGCCTCCGGCCTCATGTCGCAGGGCATGAACTGGTGGCAGGCCCTGCTCGTCATCCTCCTCGGCAACGCGATCGTGTTGATCCCGATGATCCTGAACGCCCACGCCGGCACGCGCTACGGGATCTCGTTTCCGGTGCTGTGTCGAGCCAGCTTCGGGGTACGCGGCGCCAACATTCCCGCCATTCTCCGCGCAATCGTGGCCTGCGGCTGGTTCGGCATTCAGACGTGGATCGGCGCACTCGCCCTCGACGCGCTCTTCCGCGCCGCCTGGCCGACATGGGCGTCGATCCCCGGCGCGACGTGGATCGCCTTCGCGATTTTCTGGCTGCTCCAGGTGGCCATCATTCTCAAGGGGACGGAAGGCATCAAGGTGCTCGAGAGCTGGTCGGCCCCCCTTCTGCTCGGTGGCGGACTCCTGCTGTTGTGGTGGGGCATCCGGAACGGCGGGGGCCTAACGAACGTCCTGGCGCAATCGCAACGACTGCAGGGACCTGGCGGGACGCCATTCTGGGTGCTCTTTCCCGCCGCACTGACGGCGAACGTCGGCTACTGGGCGACGCTCAGCCTCAACATCCCCGATTTCACCCGCTACGCCAAGAGCCAGCGATCGCAGGCGCTCGGCCAGGCGTTAGGCCTGCCGACGACGATGACGCTGTTCGCGTTCATCGGTGTCGCGGTGACCGCGGCGACGATCGTGATCTTCGGTGAGGCGATCTGGGATCCCGTCGTGCTGGTGAGTCGCATCGGCGGGGCAGGGCTCATCATCTTCGCCGCGCTCATCGTGCTGGCGGCGCAGATCACCACCAACATGGCGGCGAATGTCGTCTCCCCGTCGAACGACTTCTCGAACCTGAGCCCGAAGCGCATCAGCTACGTGCGGGGCGGCCTGATCACGGCGGTGATCGGCGTCCTGATGATGCCGTGGAAGCTCTACTCCGACGCCGCGGCGTACATCTTCACCTGGCTCCTCGGCTACTCGAGCCTCATGGGTGCTCTTGGCGGGATCCTGATCGCGGACTACTGGGTGCTGCGCCGCCAGAAGCTTCTCGTCGGCGATCTCTTCCGGGAGCAGGGCGCGTACAGCTACCGCAACGGCTACAACTGGCGGGCCGTCGCGGCCCTTGTCCTGTCCGTTCTTCCCGTCGTCCCGGGCTTCATTCGTGCCGCGCTGACCCCCGGCGGCCGCGTCGCGGACCCGAATCTGTTCGATCAGCTATACTCGTATGCGTGGTTTGTGACGTTTGGGTTGAGCTTTGCCTTTTATCTGGTTCTGAGCCGAGGTGGTCGAGGTGATCGAGGTAGTCCAGGTGGTCGAGGGTAACACCTCGGACTGCATGTTCCCTCGATCACCTCGACTACCTCGATCACCTTGACTACCTCGAGATCATGCCCCGCCTCGTCAAATGCGGGCTCATCCAGGCGTCTCACGCCTGCAGCACCGATGAGCCGATCGAGACCATTCGTGAAGCGAACGTCGACAAGCACCTGAAGCTCATCGAGCGTGCAGGCCGTGAGGGCGTTCAGATCCTCTGCATGCAGGAGATCTTCACCGGCCCGTATTTCTGCGCCGAGCAAAGCACGCGGTGGTACGATGCCGTGGAGCAGATTCCCGACGGGCCGACGACTCGCCTCATGCAGGAGATGGCGAAGAAGCATCAGATGGTGATCGTCGTGCCGCTGTACGAGGAAGAGACCACCGGCGTCTACTACAACACGGCCGCGGTCATCGATGCCGACGGCACATATCTCGGGAAATATCGAAAAAATCACATTCCGCACTGCGCGCCCGGCTTCTGGGAAAAGTTCTACTTTCGCCCGGGCAACCTTGGCTATCCCGTCTTCAAGACCAAGTATGCCGATGTCGGCGTGTACATCTGTTACGATCGCCACTTCCCGGAGGGTGCGCGCGAGCTCGGCCTGAACGGCGCCGAGATCGTTTTCAATCCGTCGGCGACCGTGGCTGGGCTGTCGGAGTATCTGTGGAAGCTCGAGCAGCCCGCGCACGCCGTCGCCAACGCGTTCTTCGTCGGCGCGATCAACCGGGTTGGCGTCGAGGCGCCGTGGAAGATCGGCGAGTTCTACGGACAGAGCTACTTCTGCGATCCGCGTGGTCAGTTCGTCGCGCAGGGATCACGCGACAAGGACGAGCTGATCACGGCCGAGCTCGACCTCGACAAGATTCGCGAGGTGCGCAACGTGTGGCAGTTCTTCAGGGACCGCAGGCCCGAGACCTACGGCGGTCTGTGCAAGCTCTGACGCCGCGGGCATGACCAACCCCGGCCGTCCGGTTCCCGCGGCAAGTCTCGATGCCGCGCGAGAGCGCGCCGTGGAGCGTCTCAGCATTCACTACGCCCGTGATCAGCTCACGCTCGAGGAGCTCGAGTCGAGGCTCGAGCAGGCGTACGCCGCGCGCAGTCCGGAGGCGCTCGATTCCGTGCTCGTCGGGCTTCCTGCGCTGACGATCGTCCCGCCCCCGAGCCCGCGCGTTCCCGCCGAGAAGCGGTCGCGTGCGCGCAACTTCGTCGCCGTGATGAGCGGGGTCGTCCGTCGCGGTGCCTGGGTCGTGCCGAATCGCATTCACGCCGTCGCCTTCATGGGCGGGATCGAGCTGGATCTGCGTGAGGCAGCGCTGGATCCGGGCGTGACCGAGATCGACGTCTTCGCGGTCATGGGCGGCGTCGTCGTGACCGTTCCGCCTAACGTCCGCCTCGAGTCCGACGGGTTCGCCTTCATGGGCGGCTTCGAGGATCAGCTCAAGCAGCCGGCGTCGGGGGATCCAAACGCGCCGGTCGTCCGGTTGACTGGCTTCGCGTTCATGGGTGGAGTCGAGGCGCGAGTGCTGGAGCCGGGCGCATCCCCCGACGAATAGAGCGGAACGCTCCGGCGGGCTACCAGTGAAGCAGGAAGACCGGCGCCATCGCCGCCAACGCAGCGACGACCTGCAAGGCCAGAACGGGGAGCGCCTGTCTTGGTGATCGCGTCACCCATGTGACCGCGAAGTACAAGACGATCGGTGCCTGCGCGGCCATCAGGATCTGCCAGAGATGAGCGGCCGTCCCTTCATCGACCTGCGGCGCCGTCCCGTGCAAGACGATGAAAATCCCGATCGTGGCCAGTGCGCCGAGCGACATGGCCACTGGCAGGAATGCGCTCGGGTGCTTCAACAGCGTCCATGGCGTCATGTCGTCACCCACCGTGGCGAGGTAAGGGCTGCAGCATGATAAAGCACTTTATGATAAAGAGCAAGGCTCGCCCTAATACCTCGGTACACTCGGGTCTACGTCCTGACTCCAGCGCTCGATACCCCCGGCGAGATTCGACACCCGCGTGAATCCCGCGGCGCGGAGCTGTTCGGCGGCGTGTGCGCTGCGAATGCCGTGGTGACAGTACACCAGGATGTCACGGCTCGGGTCAAGCGATGACAGCGCCTGGTTGAGCGTGCCCAGCGGGATGAGCCGCGCGCCGGGAATCCGGGCGATCTGCCACTCGTACGGCTCGCGCACGTCGATGATGTCAGGCACCTCGCCGCGCGCCAGACGTCGCGCAAGCTCGATCGGGGTTACGTCAGACGCGACACCTGCATTCCCTGGCGCCGCCGCCCCGCAGAACGCGTCGTAATCGATGAGCTCCCGGATCTCCCGGGTGCCGCAGGCGGGACAGGCAGGGTCGCGATCCAGCTGCACCGTGCGGAAGCGCGAGCCCAGTGCGTCGATCAACAGGAGTCGCCCGACGAGCGGATCGCCGATACCGAGCAGCAGCTTGAGCGCCTCCGTCGCCTGGATCGTGCCCACGATCCCCGGCAACACCCCCAGCACGCCACCCTCCACGCAGCTGGGCACGAGGCCGGGCGGCGGTGGCTCGGGATACAGGCACCGATAGCAGGGTCCGGTCTCGGTCGCGAACACGGAGGCCTGACCCTCGAATCGAAAGATCGATCCGTAGACGTTAGGCTTGCCGAGGAGGACGCACGCGTCGTTGGTGAGATAGCGGGTCGCGAAGTTATCGGTGCCGTCGACCACGACATCGTACTCGCTCAGGATGTCGATCGCATTGGCGGACGTCAGCCGCATCTCGTACGTGTCCACCGCGACGTGCGGGTTGACGTCCCGAATGCGGTCCCGTGCCGAATCCAGCTTGGAGCGGCCGACGTCGCTGGTGCCGTGGAGCACCTGCCGCTGGAGGTTGGAGAGGTCCACGACGTCGAAGTCGATGAGGCCCAGTGTGCCGACGCCGGCGGCTGCCAGGTACAACGCCACCGGGGACCCGAGCCCGCCCGCGCCCACCAGCAGAACACGACCCGCCTTCAGCCGGCGCTGCCCGTCCAGGCCCACGTTGGGCAGGACGAGGTGCCTCCCGTACCGCTGCAGCTCGGCGCTGCTCAGCTCGGGAAGTCCGCGGAGGCGTGAATCCCAGTCGCGCGGAGCGGTCAGTTGTGCCATTCCTGTATGATACGATAATGCCCGGCCGCCCGCCTTGCGGGGCCGCCGATGGGGGCGGATGATAAGGCTCCAACAGCCTCGCACGATCCGTCCCTTCCGCGCGTTGTATCCTCGTGACCACCCCCATCTCGTCGCCAGCCGCTTTCGAGCCCGGCCATGTACTGGCCGGCCGCTACGTCATTGAGCGCCCGCTGGGCTATGGCGGAATGGCGACGGTCTACCTGGCGGAGGAGCAGAAACACTCCCGTCGGGTCGCGATCAAGGTGCTCCATCCCGATCTCACGAGGGCGTTAGGCGCGGAGCGGTTCGAGCGCGAGATCCGCATTGCGGCGCGTCTGTCGCATCCCCACATCGTGCCCCTCATCGACTCCGGCGAGGCCGACGGTCGGTTGTACTACGTCTCGCGTTTACGTCCCGGGCGGTTCGCTGCGCGACCGGTTGAATCGCGAGCATACCCTTGCCCTGGGCGACGCGCTGCGCGTAGCGCACGAGGTCGGCTCGGCGCTCCAGAGCGCGCACCGCAGCGGGTACGTGCACCGCGACGTCAAGCCAGAGAACATCCTCCTTTCCGAGGGGCAGGCGATGCTCGCCGATTTCGGCATCGCCTTCGTCTGCTCCACCGAGAGCACTCAGGCGATCACCGAGGTGGGACTCGCGCTCGGCACGCCCGAATACATGAGCCCCGAGCAGGCGAGTGGGGAGCGCGATCTCGGAGTGCCGAGCGATCTCTACAGCCTCGCGTGCGTGATTTACGAGATGCTGACGGGCGACCCACCGTTCCGCGGGCCGAACAGCCGCGCGACGATGGCGATGCATGTGACACGAACGCCGCCTTCGATGCGCGCCGTGCGCCCGGAGCTGCCCCTCGCGCTCGACCAGGTCCTCACCAAGGCGCTGGCGAAGGCGCCCGAGGCGCGTTATGGGAGCGTCAACGAGTTCCTCGCCGCACTCGACGCGAGCGCACTCCCGCGGCTGTCCACGGCTCGCGCGGCGCCGCGCACGATCGCCGTGCTGCCGTTCATCAACGCCAGCTCCGATGCCGAAAACGAGTACCTCAGCGATGGCATCACCGATGAGCTGATTGTCGCTCTGGCGAAGGTCGAGGGGCTGCGCGTCTCATCGCGGACGTCGGTGTTCGCGCTCAAAGGCAAGGCCCAGGATGTCCGCGCGATTGGCGCCCTGCTCGGCGCATCCGTCGTCCTCGATGGGACGGTGCGAAAGGCTGGAGAGCGCCTTCGCATCACTGCCCAGCTCTCCTCCACCGATGACGGACAGCTGCTCTGGTCGCAGCGGTATGATCGGACGCTCGAGGATGTGTTCGCCATTCAGGACGAGATCGCGAACACGATCGTGAGCACGCTGCGCGCGACCACGTTCGCGTCACTCGAGACGCCGGTCGCCCGACGGCAAACGGAGAACGTGCGGGCACACTCGCTCTATCTGCGCGGGCGCCACGCGTGGAACAAGCGGTCGCAGGAGGCGGTGTTCGAGGCAATCGACTTCTTCGAGCAGGCGATCAGCGAGGACCCGAAGTATGCCCTCGCGTACACGGGACTCTCCGACTCGTTCGCCCTGCTGCTCGATTACCGCAGCGTTCCTGTGCAGGAGTGGCACGAGCGCGCGAAAGAGTACGCGCGGAAAGCGCTCGCCCTCGATGAATCACTGGCCGAGGCCCACACGTCGCTGGCGTGGAGCATGTTCATCTACGACTGGGACTGGGAGGGTGCCACCAAGGAATTCCGGCGCGCGATCGAGCTCGACCCTCGATATGCGACGGCGCACCAGTGGCATGCGTTCTCGCTGGCCTCGCGTGGGCGGCTCGACGAGGCGCTACTCGAGGGTCATGTCGCGCAAGAGCTCGACCCGGCCTCGGTGTCCATTCGTCGCACGTTAGGCTGGCTGTACTACTACGCGCGCCGGTACGAACAGGCGCGGTATCATCTCTCACGCGCCATCGAGATGAATCCCGAGGCCGAGGAGACGTACCGCGTGCTTGGCCTCGCACACGCCATCGACGGAGACCTGGTCGAAGGGGAGCGCGTGCTCCGCGAGGCGATCACGCTTCGCGGCGCGGGCCCGTACGCGATCGCAACGCTGGGCTACGTCCTCGGCCGGAAAGGCGATCGAGAGGGGGCGCTCGCACTCGTCAACGATCTCGAGAAGCGTGCCGAGAGCGGCTACGTGTCCTCGGTGGCGTTCGCAACGCTGTACCTCGGAATCGGCGATGTCGAGCAGGCGCTCGACTGGACCGAGCGCGCACGCGAGGAGCGGCGCGGCTGGGTGGCGTATCTCCGAATCAACCCGATATTCGACCCGCTTCGAGAATCCCCGAGGTTTCAGGCGCTCGTCGAGAAGATGAAGCTCTAGGCGCTTTCGGCCTCAGTCCGGCCTCAGCACCTTCTCCACGCGATCCGCCACATCCTGCCAGTGCGCGCGCACGACGGCCGATGGTGCGACACCCGCGGCGCGGCGAGCGTCGGCCTGAATGGCGCGGAGCTGACTCCGCGCGAGCGCGGGAAGATCGGTCCGTGGCACGTTAGGCGCTACAAGGAGTGGCGATGGCGGCTCCTGCGGGGGTCCGCCCGCTCCGCCCCCTTGACCGCCGCCGGCCGGTGGCGCCTGCGGCGGCTCGACGAGCGCCGCCAGGCGCTCAAGGTAGACACGGTGGAGCGTGCGACGATTGGCATCGGGGGTCGTCAGCGAGCCTGGCGCTCCCCACATTGCGCGTCGCAGGTCAGCGAGGTAGACCGCCGGCGCGTAGGCATTGCGCTCATTCATTGTCTCGGACTGCGCGAGCCGTGCAAGTCGCCGAGCGTCGAGCAGCTGGGTGACGACGGCCGCCTGACGATCGACGAGCGACGTCTGCCCCGCGGGTGGCCCGATGCGCGAAAGGATTTCGTCGGGAGCCAGCCAGGATGGCGTGCGGAACGCCTGCTCGCCCAGGAACCGGAGCGCGGCCTGCTGGCGCTCGCGGTCGACCGCGCTGAAAACGACCCCGTCCTGGTCGGCGGTCTTGAGGTCGACCTGCACCCCTCCGATCACCGAGACGACGTGGCCCATGTACCGCGCCCACATGCCTAACGCCTCGCCGTAGAGCTCGTTGAGCTCGGAGTAGTCGTCACCGTTGCGGGTGGTCCACCCGACGAGATTCGGCACCACCCGTTTGAGATTCTCGATGGCGTACGTGCTGGCGCGCACCGGATCGTCGCCCACGTCCTCGGTTTGCGAGCGAGGATCGACGCCCGCGAGGTACTGCGGGAGATAGCGGTACCGCATGGGTCCGCTCTGCTCGCGCAGCCATCGGTCGAGCAGGGCACGCTCCTCTTCCGGCGTGCGCGCCTCCGGAATGACCCGATAGCCCCAGTTGACGATGAAGTCATCGAAGGGGCCAAGACGCCGCACGAACGACGTCGGCGTGAGGCTGTCACCGGGCTGCGCGATGTAGTTCTGCCGCGCATAGTCCATGATCGTCAGCGACACGCCGTACCGACTGGCGAAGGAGGCGCTCCGCAGCGAGTCGATTGGGATGGAGCTCGACGCGATCATGTTGTGCGGCAGGCCGATCGCATGGCCGACCTCGTGGGTGATGACCTTCCGCATCGTCTCGCCCATGAGCGCTTCAGGCATGTCGAGCGTGCGAGCCACCGGGTTGGCGGCGCCCGTCTCGATGAGCAGACGATTCCGGTACGACCGCATATGGTTGTGATAGAACGTGATGTCGCTCTCGATGATCTCGCCGGTGCGCGGATCCGACGTGCTCGGACCCACGGCGTTGCGCACGAGACTCGCCGCCCACCGGACCACCGAATATCGAATGTCTTCCGGATCCCAATCCGGATCGTCAGCCGCGCTCGGCGGATCCTTGGCGAGGATCGCGTTCTTGAAGCCGGCCTTCTCGAACGGTTTCTGCCAGTCTTCGATTCCCATCCGCACGTACGGGCGCCACCGCGTGGGCGTCGCCGGGTCGATGTAGTACACGATCGGCTTCACCGGCTCCACGAGCTCTCCGCGCGCGTACGCCGCGGGATCCTTGGGCTCGAGCCGCCAGCGACGAATGAAGCTCTGCGAATCCGCCTTCTGCACGTCGAGGCCGTAGTTCACCCGGGTCACCGCGAAGAACCCGGCGCGCGCATCCGCGTAGCGTGGCCGCATGGGAACCTTGGGGAGCAGCACGATCGACTGGCGCATGTCCAGCGAAATCGTTCCGCTGGTCCGGTCCGCCGGCGGCTCGGTAGCGTCGTACGTTTGCGTGTGGCGCACCTCGACGTTTTGCGGGAACGATTTTACCGAGGTGAGGAAGCTGCGTGCGGGATCGAGCCGCCGAACCTGGTACTGGCGGCGCTGCGCCGGCGACAGCCCGGAGAGGGCAGGGGTGTCGCCGGAGAAGAAGCTCCCGACGTCGATGACGAATGACGCGCTGTCCTTGCCGTACGCCTCGATGGGGAACGCCGCGAGGATGGCGCCAACGTTGTTGCTCGCGACCGAGATCGCGATCGGCAGCGTGTCATCGGCGACGGCGTCGTACGAGATCGTGCGCAGGATGATGCGATCGCGCTGTCGCTCCCATCGCATCACGCGCTCCTCGATCGACGTTCCCGCCGAGAGAAAGCCGCCGAAGTTCGGCGGCACCCCCGCGATGCGACTGACGAGCAGGAAATCCCTTCCCATGAGCGAATCGGGAACCTCGAACAACCAGCGGTCCTCGACGCGATGCACCGTGATGCCGCCGGTGTCGGTGACCGCCCGATCGGTGACGACCTGCGCGTACGGACGTGCGCGTCGGCGTGGCTGCGCGGTCTGCCCCTCCGGCGGCTGACCCTGTTGCTGTGGCGCCGGTGTGGGCGCGGGATCCTGAGGTCGGCTCGCGCACGCTGACAGTGCGAGCGTGCACAGCATGAGAAAACGGCAGACGGAGGACTCTCGCATGGAAAGGCTCGGCGGTTGACGGTGGTTGAATGTGATGGCGATGTGATGCCCCTCGCCAGAGCACCCGCCAGGCTGGCGCCTGCGCCGCGATGCGACGACATTGAGGCCGTCGTTTTCGCCCCGTCGCCTCGAGATGCGCTGCTACTACCACCGCGACGTCGACGCGGTCGCCACCTGTCGCAACTGCTGCCGCGGGCTTTGCGAGGGCTGCACCGCCGACGTGAACAAGATGTCCGCCTGCCGAGGACGTTGCGAAGGGGACGTCGCGGCGGTGCAGACGCTGCTGGCTCGCAGCGACCGAGCCTTCGCGACCGCGGGCTGGCAGCTGCGCATTGCCGCGTTCATCTGCCTGCTCTTCGCGGCCCTGTTCGTGGTTCTTGCGCGGCGCATGCCCTATTCGATTACCACCTGGCTCCTGCTCCCGGCTGCGCTCGTCCTCCTCATCGGGGCGGCGTTACTCGTGATCACCTCGAGGCGTTACGACAGCCGCAAGCCATCGACGTGATGCGTTAGGCCGCCATGTTCACCACTGACCAGCGTTCGAGCGAGGCGGTCCTCGCCCTCGTCCGGCGCGTTCTCGTCGTCATCCTCGTGCTGGCCATGGCCGGCCTCCTCGTGGAGCTGCTCCTCATCGAGCACTTCGAGGACACATGGCAGCTCGTCCCGCTGATTCTGCTTGGGCTGGGGCTGGCCGCACTTGCCTGGCACGCGTTGGCCCCGAGCCGCGCGAGCGCTCGTGCGTGGGGAATCCTGATGACGCTCTTCATCGTCGCCGGATTCATCGGCTTCTACATGCACTACGCGGGAAATGTCGAGTTCGAGCTCGAGCAGAACCCGAACGCGGCGCGGTGGCTGCTCTTTCGCGAGGCGATGATGGGTGCGACGCCGGCGCTCGCGCCGGGGGCGATGATTCAGGTTGGGTTGATCGGGTTGTTGTACGCGTTCGTCGTGAGAGAACGGCAACGATGACAGAATTCAGAATGGAATTCCGACAAAACCTACGGGGAGCCAGTTGGCGGCTCCCCGTGGTCGTTTGTGGCGAACGACGTGCGCGACGCTGGCATCCAGGTTCAAAGGGGGGACGCGGATTTCGCGGATTTCGCGGATCAGGCGGATCGCTCCTGGCGCCGAGAACTCTCCTCGCGCAGGAAAAGGCAACCGCCCTTTGGCTCCTGTCTAAGAAGGATCACGGCGCATGGAGCAATCCGCAGTATCCGTTGCATCCGCAGAATCCGCGTCCCCCCTTTGAACCTGGATGCTTCAATGCGGTTCTGAATTCTGTCATCTTTGCCGTTTCAATATCGCAACGGCGCCCCCGTGACCACCCTCCACGTATCGCGCGCAATCAGCAGCTCCTCGTCCGTCGGGATCACCCAGAGCTCGACCCGGCTGTCCGATTTGCTGAATCGCCCCTCGCGTCCCGTCGTGAGCGAGGCATTGGCGTCGGGATCGACGCTGATTCCCATCCACTCGAGACCGCTGCAGACCCGCGCGCGGATCGCGGCGGCGTTCTCCCCGATTCCACCGGCGAACACGATCGCATCGGCACCGTCGAGCACGGCCAGGTACGCGCCGATGTATTTGCGGATGCGATAGCAGAACACCTCCACCGCCAGCCGCGCGCGCCGGTCGTCGTGCTCCTCGATCTCGTTGAGCAGCTCGCGCATGTCGGGCGTGAGACCCGAGAGACCGAGCAGCCCCGACTGCTTGTTGAGCAGCGTCTCCATCTCCGAGAGCGTCAGCCCTTCCTTGCTGGCCACGAAGTCGAGAATCGCGGGATCCAGATCTCCCGACCGCGTGCCCATGACGAGCCCCTCGAGCGGTGTAAATCCCATTGACGTGTCGATCGATTCCCCACCGAGAATCGCGCACGCCGACGCGCCGTTGCCGAGGTGGAGTGTGATGAGTCGGGTGCGCTCGCGCGAGCGACCCGTGAGCTGACGGTAGCGGTGCGCGACGTACCGATGCGAGGTCCCGTGGAATCCGTACCGCCGCACCTTGTACCGGCGATACAGCTGGTAGGGTAGGCCATACAGGTACGCGACCTCGGGGAGCGAGTGATGGAACGCGGTGTCGAACACCGCCACCTGTGGAACCCCGGGTCCGAACACGCGCGTCGCGGCGCGGATGCCGGCAATGTTATGCGGGTTGTGCAGCGGGGCGAGCTCGACCAGCTCATCGAGCGCCTTGAGAACGGCCTCGTCGATGCGCTGCGATCGCGCGAAATCCTCGCCGCCATGCACGACACGATGGCCCACCGCTTCGATCTCAGCGAGCGTGGCAATCCCCGCGTCCGCCTCCTCGCTCACCAGCCACGCGGCCACGTGCTCGACGGCGGTGGCAAGGTTCCGCAGCGGCGCGACCGACCGCTGCCCGCCACGTCCCTTCACGTCGAGCGACAACACGGCCTCCCCGCCAATCCGCTCCACCGCGCCGCCGGCGAGTCGCGTATCCGCGTTCGCCTCGATGCGCTCGGCGTCAGTCCCGATGAGCTCGAACTTGAGTGAGGAGGAGCCGACGTTGAGGACGAGGACGTTCATAAGGAAGGGTGCTCGGGGTGCTCAGTGTGCTCAGGGTGCTCAGGGAGGTGAACCCTGAGCACCCTGAGCACCTTGAGCACCCTGAGCACCCTTATTTCTTCACCCCATCCCTCAACACGCGAACACGACCCTCGTATCCGAATTTCACGTTCGCGCTCTGCTCCAGCGCCGCGATCGCGTTGCGCGAGGAGTCGAGCGACACGTTCATGGACACGGGGCGGTCCAGGATCGAGGAGTCGCGGACGACGAGACCAAGCGCGTACCACCGCTGGAGATGCTGCAGTGCTTCTCGCATTGGTTTCTGGTTCATCACCAGGCGGCCGTCGGACCAGGCGAGCGCTTCGTCGATCTCCTGCTGAGTGGGCTCGCGGATGACGCCCTGGGCGTCGACCATCACGGCCTGACCCGCGGTCAGCGTGCGCGGGTCCTGTTGCCCCTGCACGGTGACCTGTCCTTCCTTCACGCGCACGGCGACGAAGTTCTCATCGGGATACGCGCGGACAGTGAAGGTGGTGCCGAGGGCCTTGATGGCCACGTCCTTCGTGCGCACCTGGAACACGAGCGGCTGTTCCGGTGCAACGACGAACGTCCCGGTGCCTTCCAATCCAACACCGCGCAGCCGGTCGCCGAATCCGGGCGGTACAGTGAGTCGCGAGTCGCCGCCGAGCGTGACGTCGGTGCCGTCGCCGAGACGAATGGCGGTACGGCTGCCTTGGCGCGCGACGAGCGTGCGCGCTTCTCGCGAGCGAATTCCCGCGGTCACCGCGCGGTCCTCGCTCGCCCGATCGATGAGCGCGATCGGCGTGAGGATCACGAGCGCGACGGCCGCCAGTCCGATGGCGGGCCAGAGCCAGGGTTTCCGCTTCGTCATTCCGCCGACGTGCTCGGCGGTGGCGTGGCGCGAGTGATCGGCCATTTGATGCAGCGTCTCGCCGCGATGCGAGCGCGCGTAAATGGTGTGCTCCACGTGCGACCACGCTTCGCCCGCGGTCGTTGGCTCCTTGCGGTGCGAGTTGCCGTGGGCGTGCACACCTTCGTGCGACTCGAATCGATGCAGCGAGGCGCGACGACTCTGCGCGCGAGCGGCTGCTTCGCGGGTCGCCTTGTGAAGGAACGACTCCAGCGCTTCCGGCGACTCGAACTCCGTTCGCTCGTCCCAGACGCGGACGAACACGCTTTCGACGACCCGCGGCGCGCCGCCCGGATCTTCGAGCACGGTGGCCGCTTCCTGGGTCAGCGTGGAGTAGTGGTCGTCGAAGATGCGTCGCAGCGCTTGCTCGTCCCCTGCTTTCAAACGCGTGAGCGCATCGCGGTCGATGGAGGGCATTGTGCCGGGCATGAGCGACCTCCTGACATAGGGCAGAAGAATGCCTGCTTCTCAACGTGGCCACGCGACCCGCGATGCGCAACCAGGGCGGATTCCACATTGCAGCCCCTGCCTCGACGGTGTATGGTTGCGCGACTCGAAGGCCACTCTACCCCCCCGGGACTCACCGCGTGCTGCGCCTCCTGCTCGCCGCCACACACTTGATCGCGCTGGGAATAGGCCTGGGTGCGGTCTGGGCGCGCAGCCGTGCGCTCCGCGGGATCGTAGACGGGGCCGCGATACGGCGTGCGTTCGCGGCAGATAGCTGGTGGGCCGTCGCGGCCGTGTTGTGGTTCTCCACCGGGCTGGCGCGCGTGCTCGTGGGCACGGACAAGGCGACGTCGTACTATCTCCAGAATCCCCTCTTCCATCTGAAGATGGGATTGTTCCTGCTCGTCGTCGCGCTCGAGATCTGGCCGATGATCACGCTCATTCGCTGGCGCCGTGCCATGGGACGCAACCAGACCGCGGCGTTCGGAGCGGCGCGCCGCATCGCCCGCATCAGCACCATAGAGGCGTTTCTGATCGTGGTGATCGTCTTCGTCGCCGTTGCACTCGCGCGCGGCTACACACTCGGCGGGCCGTAAAGGCGGCCACTGACTGGCGCGTGACGGCACGGACGCGCGAGATTGCCTGTATGTCATCCTCGAATCTTGCGGTCCTGCCAGAGGAGCTGGCGGCACGATCGCTCTCGAAGCAGGACGTGGTAATGCGGCACGACGATGCGCTCACCGCACTCGATCACCTCGGTCGCGCGGGCATGCGCGTCGAATCATGGGAAGGGTGGGTGCGCCTCGCCGATGGCACGCGCACGAAATCGCTCATGCACCAGGGATCGTTCGCGCTTCCCCTCGACGCGCCCGCGTCCATCACGACGGCGCGGGACATGATCTCCGACTCGCAGCGGCGATGGGACCGCGCGCCGGAGTATCCCGGTGGCGAGCTGTACTTCAAGCTGACCATCGTCTGACGAGTGCCCCGCTCGGCGCCAGATCCCGATTACGAACGCCGCGTTCGCGACTCCTTCGCGCGGCAGAGATTCATGGGGACGATCGGAGCACGCATCGTGTCCGTTGCTCCCGGGGCGGTCGTCATTGAGGTTCCATGGCGCGATGACCTGGCGCAGCAGCACGGGGTACTTCACGCCGGCGCCGTCGCTTCGATCGCGGACAGCGCCTGCGGCTATGCGGCGCTGTCGCTCATGCCGTCGGGTTCGGGAGTGATGAGCGTGGAGTTCAAGGTCAATTTGCTCGCTCCCGGACGTGGTGAACGATTTCTGGCCAGCGGCCGGGTACGACGCGCGGGACGAACCCTGACCATCTGTGAAGGAACGGTCAAGGCAATCAATGGGACAGAGGAGCGCGAGGTCGCGATCATGACGGCGACGATGATACGCCTGGAGGGACGCCCTGACCTCGCCGACTGAGCGCAGCCCCATGCGCGACCTCGCGCGTGTCCTCGACGAGGCAATTCGAATTCCGGGCACGAACATCCGCATTGGCCTGGATGCGCTCCTCGGCCTCCTTCCGGGCGGAGGTGACGTTGCCGGCGGCCTCTTCTCCGGGCTCATCGTCCTCCAGGCCGCGCGGTCTGGAGCGCCCACGCCGGTACTCGGCCGGATGCTCGCCAACGTCGCCATTGACGTGGTCCTCGGCGCCATCCCGCTCATTGGCGATGTCTTCGACGTCGCCTGGCGAGCCAACACTCGCAACGTGCGGCTCCTCGAGTCGTGGCGCGAGCAGCCGGCATCGACGAAGAAAGCAAGTGCGCTCACGGTCGCGGGAATCCTCCTTGCGCTCCTTCTGCTCATCGGACTCGCGGTGTGGGGATCGATCGTGGTGTTCGGCGCGCTTCTTGACTTGCTACGAGGTGCATAGGCGGAGTTTCGTAGCGCCCTCCACGTCGAGTGCCCGAAAACGGGCGTCGAGGGGAAGCGACCATGCCCGGATCGCACCTGTTCGTGACGCATCGGCTCCACACCGTGGCGCGCGATCGCCGCATCTCCATGCGTCGCGTAGTCTGGCTGCTGGCGCCTGGGCTCCTCGCGCTTTCGCTCGCGGCCGCGCGCGCTCCGCTCCCCAAAGGACTCGATGGGATGACGATCTGTCTTCCGATTGTCGGCCCCATCACGCGGATCGATTCGACACTGAGCGGGCGCTCACGTACGCTGGCCGAGATTCATGAGCGCGCGCACGCCGCTCAATGCGAGGAGATGGGGGCCGTCCGCTCGTACGCCGCACGGCTGACCATCGACGGAAAGCTGCGCTCCGAGGCCGACGCATTTTGCGCCGAGGCGCAGTGGGACCTCGCCGTCGGGTATCCACGCGAGAATGTGCTGGCCCGGATCACAGACGAGCTCGAGACCGCATACGGCTGGACAGCCGGACGCTCACGCGGAGAGATTGTGGCAGCGATCGGCGCGGCGTGTCCGCCGCTGTCGACGCGGGCCCGCGCGGGAGACTGACATGGTCGGCATCGATCTTCGGGAGAAGTTCGCCGCGATCGACGAGCACTGGAGTCCGAGAATAGTGGCCGAGCTGAACGGGCAGCACGTCAAGCTCGTCAAGTTTCGCGGGGAGTTCGTGTGGCATCACCATGACCACGAAGACGAGCTCTTTCTCGTCCACCGCGGGCGTTTTCGCATGGAGTTTCGCGATCGCGTGGTGGATGTCGGACCTGGCGAAATGATCGTGGTGCCGCGAGGCGTCGAGCATCGCCCGGTCGCTGAGGACGAGGTCGAAGTGGTGTTGTTCGAGCCGGCGGGTACGCTCAACACCGGGAACGTCATCGACGAGCGGACCGTCCAGGAGCCCGCGCGGCTCTGAGGCCCGGTACGTGAACCATCTCCGGACGTTGGTTGATCACATGGCCTGGGCGGACGAGCGCATCCTCGAATCGCTCCGCCAATCAGGAGTTCCGAAGCGCGCGCTCGATCTCTACGCGCACGTGCTCGGCGCGGAGCATGTCTGGGTCGCGCGGCTCGAGCAGCGGCCGCCGTCCATACCGGTCTGGCCAATACTGACGGTCGATGAATGCGCGCAGGTCGCGGCGGAGAATGGCCGCACATTTCGGGCATATCTCGACCGCCTGGCGAGTGGCGACGTTCGGCGCGTGGTGCACTATCGAAACAGCGCCGGCGACGAGTTCGACAACGCGATCGAGGACATCCTGCTACACGTGGCCATGCACGGTAGCTACCACCGCGGGCAGGTCTCGATGCTCGTTCGCGGTGCGGGCGCCGAGCCGCAACCCACCGATCTCATCGCCTTCATTCGGGGCTCACCGGCCGCGACGCAGGCGTCAGTCGCGCGAGCCCCAGTTCGCGACCGGTAGCACGCGCCGCCCTTTCGGGTTGCGACGCGCGATGTTGATGAGGCCGATCTGCACACCACGCAGCTCTTCGGCGATGTTGAGCACGCCGATCGTGAGCCCGTGCTGCACGCCACTCAGGCGATTGAACCCGCTCACCGATACGCCTCGCATCGACCCCTCTTTCTCGATACGAAAGTAGAAAGGCGCGATCACGCCCCCGTTGAAGTCGAGCGTGCCGGCCCCGATGCCGGTGATCACGATCCCGGAGATCTTCGGAGATCCCACGCCGCCTCCAGCGATCGCCAGCCCGCGGATCTCTCCGCCCGAGCCGATTCCAAGCCCGGCGATGCTGACGCCGGAGACGCCCCCGCCCGCGCCGACGCCAAGCCCCGCGATGCTGATCCCTCGGACTTGGCCGCCGCTTCCAACGCCAAGCCCGGCGATCGTGAGGCCGTCGACCCCTCCGCCCGACCCCGCGCCAACGCCTGCGATGGTGATTCCGCTGAGGCGTCCGCCGCTGCCTACGCCAACGCCGCCGATCATTAGCCCGCGCACGCCCCCGCCTGCGCCGACCCCAAGGCCGTACGCGGACCTCACATTGCGGTTTCAGGGCGGAACGGCCCGCGAGCAAGGTTTGTGCATTGTGCCGGCGTAAAGGCGCCCGCGGGCGCTCGGCGAGAACGGAATTCAGGAGGATCGAGGTGGCTCCGAGGACGAGCATGTTGACGCGCACGCGCTATCTACTCGCGTTGACCACCGCAGCGGCGTCGATTGCCTGCGGACCCCGCGAGCCCATCGAGGTCGCCCCAGCGCGGGTGGCTCCAGCGCCTCTCGCCAGTTGGCCGGACGTGGTCGGATGCTGGGAGGTCCGGATGGGCGCCTGGACGCCGACCCTGATGCTGGGTCCCGACGAGCGCATCGTGACGCCGCCCTCGCGCGTCCTGATCGATTCGACGATCGGAACGCGTCCATACGAGCGACGCAATCTCTTGCTGCGCCCGGCGCCCGGCGCGACGCCCAGCGTGCATCGCTATTCATGGTGGAACATGGGCCGGGCGGACAGCATCCAGCTCCGGTGGACGACGGGGTTCAGCGGCGTGAACATGTCACTCGATCACCGCGGCGACACGCTGCGCGGTATCGCCGAAACGACGTGGGACTTCGAGCGGCAGGTCCAGACCGCCGACGTGACGATGTGGCGAGTGGCATGCGACGCCGCTGCCCCGGTGCTGGCAGGTGATTCTCTTCGCCGGAACGTGCCGTTCAGTGCTTCGATTCATGTCGAGGAACGTGGTACGCTCCGGCACTATGTCGGCGGCAAGGGCGTGGCGCGCGAATGGTGGGAGCTCGTGCGTGGCAAGGACTCGCTGGCCATCATTGCGCGGGTGGAGTCGGCAGCGAGCTCAGCGAAACCGCTCCTCGTCACCCTGCGCACCGACTCGAGCTACATCCCGCGACGGCTCGAGGTCGAAGGCGACGAGGGTGCGACGGTGACGGTGCTTGGCGCTCGCACTCGCATTGGCACGGGCTCGACCGCGCGCACCGTGAAGACACCGTCGGGGTTCTTCGTGCTCCCGGAATCGCCGGCCGTTTCGCCGTGGGGGGGACTGTTGCGCCGGTGGAATCGGTCGAGTCGGCCAACGAGCCTCGCCATCCCCGGACACTCGGCCGTGAGCCTAACGGTGGTCGGCCGCGACTCGGTACTCATTGGTGATCGGCGCATCATCCTCGAGCGCATTGGAGCGAGTGGGTCGGGATGGGGACGCCGAACGCTCTGGGCCGATACGACCGGGGGCCTCATCGCCTCATTGGGCGGAATGACGGGAACGTTCGCGTTGCGAGAAGGTTGGGAGGCGGCGATGCCCTACCTGCTCGCATTGGCGCGCCGCGATGCGCTGCGACTGGTGCGCGATGCGGCCGACGATGTGAAGCCGACCCGGTCCGATCGCTTTGCCATTGTTGGAGCGACCGTGCTCGATGGCGTTTCCGATGGGCCACGGCGCAACGCTGTCCTCCTCGTCGAGGATGGGCGCATCGCGCGCATCGGGAGCCGTGCCCAAGTGAAGGTCGAGAAGGGCGTTCCCGTGGTGCGGGGCACCGGGCTCACGGTGATCCCCGGTGTTCGCGCCGACGGATGGAGTGTGTCCGATCTTGGCTGGGGCGCAGGCGCGCTCGCACGGGGCATTGTCGCGATGCGGCTGGCGGTGCAGGACGACGCGACGACGCGAGAGGTGCAAGCGGGCCTCGATCGTGATGGCGGTCTCGCGCCGCGTCTGCTCTCATCCAGCGACACCGTCGTCGCGCGCGTATTGCGCGAAGGAGATCCGGCCGATTTCGTCATCGTCCAGGGCACGCTGCGTGGCATCCCCGAGTCGCCGTCCGCGGTGCGATGGGTGTCGATCGGCGGGCGGCTCTACTCGGCGCAGGCGCTCCGAGGTCAGTAGAGATCTCGGTGGTGGGGCACTGCGGTCGAACGTCCGGTCACGAGCTCCATACGACCGTTGCGTGCTCGCGCAGACGGTCGCCCACGCCTAACGTCGATATCCCCTTCTCACTCGGCACCGGCATCGTCCCGTCCGCAGTCATGACGAGCGGAAAGGGATCCGTTCCTGATGCGTACCACCGGTCACTCGGCTCGACATTGCTCGGGTACACGAAGCGCGGCAGCGCGCCCAGCGCGAGGATCGCGCGCGCGCCAATTCCCGTTTCTGGCATGGTGCCGCCCCACAGCTCGACGTCGTTCGCCGCAGCGAGAGCGTACACCCGCAGGGCTTCGGCGAGGCCGCCTAACCGTTGCACCTTGATGTTCCAGATGCGTGAGGCACCGAGCTCGAGCGCATGACGCGCCCACCGCGCGTCGCGCAAGGATTCATCGAGACAGACCGGAGTCCGAAGTCGCTTCGCCAGGGCGGCATGATCGACGAGGTCGTCGTGCTGCAGCGGCTGCTCGATGAAGCGGAGTCCTTCCGCATCAATGACACGCAACGCATCCGCGTCGCCGTCGAGGTCGTACGATCCGTTCGCGTCGGCCCAAAGTAGCACGGGGCGCGCGGCCGTCTTGAGCACCTCGCGAACGGCCCGTATCGGCTCGACGTCCCAACCCGGCCGGATCTTGATCTTGACACGCCGGTAGCCCTGCGCCAGCGCCTCACGAGTCCAGCGAGCCAGCGTAACGGGTGCCCCATCTTCAGGAATCCCGAGCGCGACCCCGCACGTCACCTGAGGACGGGGCGCAAGATGCCGCTCGTCGACGCCCATGGTGCGCAGGGCATTGACCAGGAGATCCAGCATCCGCACGCCTCGTCGATGGCAGAACAGATCCCAGACCGCCGTTTCCGCACCAGCGCGCGCGAAGGGGTTTCCCCGAACTCCCGCACGGAGGATCCCATCGGCAGCCAGCGGGTTGTCGAGGGTGCGGCCGATCAGGCGCGGAAGCAGAACGCTCGTGAGGAGCCAGCGCGCGCTCTCGAGCGTTTCCGACGAATAGAAGGGAAGCTCGAAGGGAGCGCTCTCACCGAAACCTGTCGCCCCATCGCTGGTGCCGAGCTCGACGATGAGGGATCGGCGAACGTGCATGACGCCGCCGCTGATGGCGAAGGGCACCGTGAGGGGGAGCGCGATGACCCACAGACGAGCGCGCTCGATCGTGATCGCCGCCGTCAACGCTGACTGGGAACTTGCGAGCTGATGTCGAGAAAGTGCAGCACGCCGTCGCGCCGCTCGATCCATCCCATCTCACCGAGGGCGATCAACCATGCAACGAGGCCGTGGTCCGGGTGGAGCACGAGGTCATGGAGTGCCGCCGCGGTGCGCGATGCGCACCCCGAGCGGTACAGCGCGCGCGGGAGCTGAAAGAACGTGTGAATCTGGCCGCTCTCCGCTCCTCGCAGCGCGTACTCGATCATGCGACGTCCCGAGTGGATGTCGCCCGTGCCGGAGAGCGCAGCGGGCGGAGCGCCCTGCTGCGCGATGAATGCATTGAGTGCCTGGAGATTCCGGCGTGCGAGCGCCGGGCCGCCGTAGGCGACACCACGCTCCTGGTCGAACAGACGATTGAAGGCCACGCGAAAGCGTACTCGCTCCGTGTCCTCGAGCGCGGCGAGCATCTCGGTCTGAAATGCATCGTCGAAGCGCGCGTTCATGACCTTAATGCCGAGGTCGATCGGACCGGCGCCGGCATTGGCGACGAGATGCGGCACCTCGCGCAGCCACCGCAGCACGTTCGCGCGCTCCTCGGACCGCTCATCGGCGGCGAGCGTGGGACTGAAGTCCTTCTCGATGATCGGCGCACCCCTGCCGGCCGCGTCGCGCCATGCCGCCGCGAGCGCCTGGGTGGTGTAGCGGTATTCGGATTCGCGAAATGGCTCGTCGGGGCTCGCCGGCAGATGGTATTTCACCGACGCTGCCACTGGCATGTCGTGCTCGGCGCCAATGGGGACCGCGGCGCGCAGCAGTCGAAGGTAGCTCGAGAACGGCTTGTCCCAGCCGCGACCGCGCCACGTCACCGTCCAACCCGACGTACCGTCCTCGTCCTCGATGCGCTCGACGTGCATGTGCGTCTCGTGGATCGCCCACGCCGACATTCCGCGCTCGCCACTGTTGTCTTGCGCGATGACCGTCTTGAGCACGACGAAGCCGAGGCCGGCGAGTGCGTCGGTCTCGACCTGCTGCGGAGTCATCGAGAGCTGCCCCGACGCCTTTCCAAAGGGCACGCGGATCTTTCGCCCCGCATACCGTCCCGCGATGTCGACGCCCCACCGTTCGAGGGCCCACTCGCGAAGGTTCTCCGTGAGCGGGTTATCGGCGCGCGCTTCGAACTCGTCCGCGATCTGGTTTCGGATGCGCTCGGGAAGGGGCGCCTGCGCCGGCAGCTCGCGTCTCACGCGACTTCCTCCAGCGCGCGCATCGCCTCCACGAGGCGCGTCCGCTCATTCGGGTCGAGCGCCGGGCCCGCCGGGTCGTGACACGCGTCGTCAGGAATTATCCCGTCTTCCGCCAACGCCCACAGCATGCGCCGAATATAGCCCTCCATCGGCTCGAGGAACGTCGCGGCGGCGAACGCGTCGCACGCGCTCGTCAGGCGTACGAGCGCCGGAGCGTCGTTGGTGACAGCTGCCCGTACGAGCGCGTGCTGCATGCTCGTTCTCGCCGCGCCCATGCCGATCAACGCGCATCGGGCTCCGATCATCAACGAGTACCCCAGAAAGCGATCCTCACCTGTAATGAGAAGCCGGTCCGGGTGATTTGCGGCCAGGCGAGCTGCGACCGTCTGGAATCGCATGACGGAATCGAGCGTGGCGAGTTTCACGCCGGCCACGTGCGGGAGCGCGAGCAGCCCGTCCAGAAGGGAGTCGTCGTACTCCAACCCGCTGGCCCGCTGATAGAGCAGAAAGGCGACGAGAGGGAGTCCGACCTCAGCCAGGGCGTTGTGCAGGGCGAGGACGCGGCCGGAAGCATCCGGAAGGCCTGCGAGGTGCCCAGGGGGGTGGACGAGCAACGCGTCCGCACCGCCCGCCCGTGCCGCTTCCGCCACGGCGACGGTGCGGCGGATGACGTGATCGGTGCGCGTCGGGGGATCGCTAGGGAGCGGGCCGCCGTCGGCGGGCACCCCGCATCCGGCGATGATGAGCGCCGGCGCTGGCATTGCCGTCCGCCAGGCCAGGAGTACCTGGTCCCGAGTCGAAGCGTCGAGGTGGAGGCCGCGCCCGGTATGTGCCCACACCGCCACTCCGCTCACCGGTTGCCGCGCCATCCACGTGGCGTATGCGGTTTGTGCGTCCCCGTGCAGCGCGCCACTCGACCATCGAGGCACCGGGACAGCCGGAACGAGCGTGCCGTCGAGCTGCTTCGCGAGATCGCGAGCGCGGACGGCAATCGACCGCTCTGCGTCGCTCACGGGGTGGGCTGGGGAGAAAACGCGTGAAATGTCACGCGCCGAAGATGCATGGCACGCCGGATGGCGGGAAGCGAGCGGACCGGCCCAGCAGATGATATCTTTCGACAGGAACGCCGCTGACAATGCCGGCGCGACACGTCACCGCCGCTGACCAATCCATGCCGAAGACACCGCTGCACGCGCTTCACGATGCCGGACAATCGATCTGGCTCGACTACATCGACCGGTCCCTCCTCCGCGGCGGCGAGCTCTCCCAGCGCATCGAGCGTGATGCGTTGACCGGTATGACGTCAAATCCGACGATCTTCGAGAAGGCGCTCACCGACTCCGACGCGTACGACGATCAGCTCGCGGCTGCGCCTGCCACCCACACATCGTGGGAGCTGTTCGAGATGATCGCCACCGACGATGTGCGCGATGCCTGCGACGTATTCCGGCAGGTATACGAAACCAGTGGTCATGCGGATGGCTTCGTGTCGATCGAGGTGTCGCCGGGCGCGGCGCATGACGTCGAGGAGACGCTCACCGAGGCGCGTCGGCTGTGGACTCTGGTCGACCGCCCGAATGTGATGATCAAGGTGCCAGGCACGCGCGACGGCGCGATCGCCGCACGCCGCCTCATTGCCGAGGGCATCAACGTCAACATCACGCTGCTCTTCGCGCTCGACGCGTACGCCGACATCATCGAGGCCTACCTGGGCGGTCTCGAGGACCGCGTCCGCACCGGCAAGCCGGTCGATCGAATCGCATCGGTCGCGAGCTTCTTCGTGAGCCGCGTCGATACCGAAGTCGACAAGCGTATCGATGCGCGGGTGGCGAACATGTCCTCGGCCGACGCTGAGCGCCTGCGTGCGCTGCGCGGGCGCATTGCGATCGCCAACGCGAAGCTCGCCTACGCGCTCTTTCAGGAGCGCTTCTCGGGCGCGCGGTGGGACGCGCTGGTCGCCAAGGGTGCGCGGGTGCAGCGCCCGCTCTGGGCGAGCACCAGCACCAAGAATCCAGCGTACCGGGACGTGATGTACGTGGAAGCGCTCATCGGCCCCGACACCGTCGATACGATGCCACCGCAAACGATCGATGCATTCCGCGACCACGGCATCGTCCTGCGCACGGTCGACGCGGACATCGACCGCGAGCGGCGCGCAATCGCGGACCTGGAGTCATTGGGCATCTCACTCGCCTCCGTGACCGACAAGCTCCTGGTCGATGGTCTGGCCTCCTTCCAGAAGTCCTTCGAGGGATTGCTGGAGCGACTCGAGCAGAAGGTGGTGGGGAGGTGAGGCTCGAGGGTGTCGACGTCGTCGAGGCTGTCGAGGTGATCGAGGGGAGGATCGCATGAGCACGGTAGCGACCTCGACACCCTCGACGACCTCGACCACCTCGACAACCTCTCGTCATACCGCCCGCACAAAGATCGTCTGCACGATCGGGCCTGCGTCGTCCTCGCCCACGGTATTGCGCGCCCTCATCACGGCCGGGATGAACGTCGCCCGTATCAACTTCTCGCATGGCACGCACGAGCAGCATGAGGAAGTCATCAGCGCGGTGCGTGCGATCGCGAAGGAGATCGGCCGCCCCATCGCCATCCTGGGAGATCTCCAGGGACCTCGCATACGCATCGGAGACCTTCCCGCGCCCGTCATGCTGGTCGAGGGGCACGACATCGTGCTGGCCCCCGACGCGGTTGCGGAAGGGGAGGACATTCCCGTCACGTACGGCGAGCTGGCGAGCGATGTAAAGGTCGGAGATCGCATCCTCATCAACGACGGCCTGCTCGACCTCGTCGTGCTCGAGGTGCATCCGCCGCGCGTTGTGGCTCGCGTCGTCCACGGCGGGCCCATGTCGAGCCACAAGGGAATCAACCTTCCCGGCGTGCTCGTCTCCGCGCCATCGATCACGGAGAAGGATCGCGCCGACATCGAGTTCGCGGTGGGCCAGGAAGTCGATTACCTCGCGCTCTCGTTCGTGCGACGGGCGAAGGACATTGAGGGGCTCCGTCGGCTCGTTCCGCCGCACATGCTCGTCGTCGCGAAGATCGAGAAGGACACCGCGCTCGCGAACATTGACAGCATCCTGCGTGTCGCCGACGCCGTAATGGTTGCGCGCGGCGATCTCGGCGTGGAGCTGCCGTTCGAGGAGGTGCCCATTGCGCAGAAGCGCATCATCGCGCTGGCCAACGCCGCCGGCCGACCGGTGATCACCGCCACGCAGATGCTCGAGTCGATGATCGAGAATCCGCGGCCCACGCGCGCCGAGGCGAGCGACGTCGCGAATGCGATCCTCGACGGCACGGACGCCGTGATGCTGTCGGCGGAGACAGCGACCGGGCAGTATCCCGAGCTCGCCGTGCGCGCGATGAGCCGCATCATCACCGAGATCGAGAGTCATCCCGCGCCGAAACAGCGCGTGACCGATCACGCACGGCTGCGCCGGTCCGACGGGCCCGTGGAGACCGAGGACGCCATTGCCGCCGCGACCGTCGCGGCGGTTCGCATGCTCGCGGTGCCGCTCATCATCGTCTTCACCAAAAGTGGATTCAGCGCGCGTGTGGTTGCATCACACCGTCCGGAGGTTCCCATCCTGGCCGCGACCGACGTCGAGCGCACGTACCGTCAGCTGGCCCTGGTGTGGGGCGTGCAGCCCGAGCTCGTGCCGAGCGCGGGGAACTACACCGCGATGGTGGGACATGCGCTCACCGCGGCGCGTGCGCGCGGGCTGGCCAAGCCGAACGAGCGAGTCGTCGTCACGGCGGGGGTGCCCTTCGATCAGCCTGGCAGCACGAACATGATGAAGGTCGAAGTGGTGTGAAGCTGACCTTCCTCGGCACGGGCACGAGCTTCGGCGTGCCCCAGCTCGGATGTCACTGCGAGGTATGCCGCTCTCCAGATCCTCGCGATCGACGCACCCGCGTTGGCGCCCTGGTCGAGACGGACGACGGGACGAAGATCCTCATCGATACGCCACCGGAGCTGCGTGTACAGCTCATCGCCGCCGACATTGATCGCGTCGATGCCGTGTTCTACACGCACGATCACGCGGATCATACCCATGGCATTGATGATCTTCGCGCCATCTCCGTTCGCCGCGGCGCCGCGCTGCCGATCTACGGTGCCCGCGACACGCTCGATCGCCTCGCGCGGAGGTTCCCCTACATCTTCGACGATACCATTCGCCCGCTACCGGGAACCTCGAAGCCCGAGGGCCACGCGAGAGCGTTGGGGGATGGCGAGTCGGTGGAGCTGGGCGGTGTGCACGTGATGGCTGTCGCGGTGCCGCACGGCCCGTTCTCGGTCTACGGGTATCGCATTGGCCCGCTTGCGTATATCACCGACGCGAAGAGCGTCCCGGAGCCTGCGATGAAGCAGATGCGTGGCGCGCGGGTGCTCGTCATCAACGCACTCTTTCGCACCGAGCATCCGACGCACTTGAGCATCCCCGAGGCGGTGCGCGTCGCGCGCGAGCTTGGCGCGGAGCGCACGTACCTCACGCATCTCACGCACGACAACCGGCACGCCGACCTCGAGGCGGAGCTGCCGGCCGGGATCGCGCCGGCGTTCGACGGTCTCACCATTCGGATCGACTGACATGGCGCTGCGGCTCGACTATACGAACATGCTCGCCGAGAACGTGCCCGGCGGGATTCCCCTCGCCGCCATTGAGAGCGCGGGCGATGCGTTCGCGCGCGCGATGGCGGTATTCGACGAGCGGCGGGGGCGCGGCGAGCTGGGGTTTCTCGATCTCCCCGCTGCCCACCAAAGCACCGACCAGATCCGCCAGTTTGCGGAGGGCGCGGGGCAGGCGTTCAGCGACATTGTCGTGCTCGGGATCGGCGGCTCGGCGCTCGGGCCCATCGCGCTTCGCTCGGCGCTCCGATCCATCCGGTGGAACGAGCTTGGCGACGAGGCGCGCGATTACTTCCCGCGACTCCACGTGTTGGAGAACGTCGACCCGGTAACCATGGCGGAGTTGCTCGGCCGCATTGAGGTCGGCCGAACGCTGTTTCTCGTCGTGTCGAAGTCGGGTGGCACCGCCGAGACGATGGCGCAGTATCTCGTCGTGCGCGGACGGCTCATCGAAGCACTGGGTGACAAGTTCCAACGCCACCTCGTGTTCGTCACCGATCCCGAGAAGGGATCGCTCCGTCGCATTGCGCGCGAAGAATCGATTCCCGCGCTCGACATCCCCCCCAATGTCGGTGGTCGATTCAGTGTACTGTCGGCGGTGGGACTGCTCCCGGCGGCACTGATCGGCATCGACATCCAGGCGTTGATGGCCGGCGCCGGGGACATGGCCGAGCGATGCGGCGCGCGCGAGCTGCGGAAGAACCCGGCGGCGACGTACGCCATGCTCCAGTGGCTCGCCGACACACAACACGGCTTGCGCACGCACGTCATCATGCCATACAGCGACAACCTGCGCGACGTGGGCGACTGGTTCGTGCAGCTGTGGGCGGAGAGTCTGGGGAAGACCAAAGCTGACGGAACCAGTGTTGGACCGACGCCGATTCCTGCGCTCGGCGCGACCGATCAGCATTCCCAGGTTCAGCTGTTCATGGAAGGTCCGCTCGACAAGACCGTGACTTTCATTGCCGTCGGCTCGCGCGCGACCGACATTGCGATTCCGAAGCTGCACCCCGACATCCCCGAGCTCGCGTATCTCGGCGGCCACTCGCTGGGCGAGCTGCTCGATGTCGAGCGTCAGGCGACCGCTGGGGCCCTGGCGCGGCGGGGGCGTCCCAACATGACGATCACCTGTGAGACGCTCGACGCCTGGCACGTGGGGTCGATGCTCATGATGCTCGCGATCGCCACCGTCATCGCCGGGGCGCTGTATGAGGTGAATCCGCTCGATCAGCCCGGAGTCGAGCTCGGGAAGCGCTACACCTACGGGATGCTCGGGCGCCCGGACGCACGCGAGGCGCGAAAGGAATGGGACGCGCTGCCCAAGCCGGATCCAAGATCGGTAGTGTGAGCATCGCCCTTGCCGAACGCACCCGACCCACCCAAAGTACGTCAGGCACGGCACTTCTTCGGAGGATGGATGCATAGTCAAGCGACCCGGACCTCCCAGACGGTGGGGGGAGCTGTTCGCGTCGATAATGGTCACGTCGTCGTAACGCGCGAAGCGGATCTCGCGTCGCCGGCGATGGATGCGCTGGTGCGAGAGGCGGTCTTCGGTCACGGGCAGGCGCGCGACCACGCGCGGTGGCTCATCTGGGAGATCGGACAGGAAGTCGGCGTGCAGGCCGCGTCGATCAACGACCTCTACCTCGCCCGCGGGCGCGGGGACGCGCCCGGCGGCTGGACCGTTCCGGCGATGAACGTGCGCGGCATGACGTACGATACCGCGCGCTCGATATTCCGCACGGCGATTCGCCTCAACGCCGGCGCGTTCATTCTCGAGATCGCCCGCTCGGAGATCGCCTACACCGATCAGCGACCCTCGGAGTACGTTGCCGTCATTCTGGGGGCGGCGTTGCGCGAAGGGTTCCGCGGTCCCGTGTTCATTCAGGGTGACCACTTCCAGGTCAACGCGAAGAAGTTCGTGGTGGACCCGGACGGCGAGGTCGCTGCGGTGAAGCAGCTGGCTCTCGAGGCGGTGACGGCCGGCTTCTACAACATTGACGTCGACACGTCGACGCTGGTCGACATCTCGAAGCCGTCCCTCGACGAGCAGCAACGTCTCAACTACGAGCAGGCGGTGGAGATCACGTCGTACATCCGCGAGATCGAGCCCGACGACGTGACGATCTCGGTCGGCGGCGAGATCGGCGAGGTCGGCGGCCACAACTCGAACGTGCATGAGCTGCGCGCGTTCATGGAGGGCTACAACCGCACCCTGCGGGAACGCCTTGGAAAGAAAGCGGTCGGCCTCTCCAAAATCAGCGTGCAGACGGGGACGTCGCATGGGGGCGTCGTGCTACCTGACGGCAAGATGGCCGACGTGAAGCTCGATCTCGAGGCGCTCGAGGAGCTTTCGCGAGTCTCGGAGAAGGAATACGGGCTCGCCGGCGCCGTCCAGCATGGCGCATCCACGCTGCCTGACGATGCCTTCAATGCGTTTCCACGGGTCGGTGCCTGCGAGATTCACCTCGCTACCAACTTCCAGAACCTCATGTACGATCATATCCCGGCCAACATGCGGGAGAAGATCTACAAGTGGCTCGACGAAAATGCCGCGGACGAGCGCAAGCCGAAGGATTCCGCCGACCAGTTCTACTACAAGACCCGCAAGAAGGCGCTGGGGCCGTTCAAGCGCGAGCTGTGGGACTTGCCGGACTCCGTTCGCGGGACGCTCGGGCGTGTGTACGACGAGAAGTTCGCGTTCCTCTTCGAGCAGCTGGCGGTCGTGGGCACGGCTGACCTGGTGAAGAAGTGGGTGTCGCCGGCGCAGCAACATTGGCGTGCGCCGGATGGCCTGACGCCCGCGGTGGTCGCGGCTCCGGATGACCCCGATGCCGGCGAATGAGGGAGGACGGCACTTCGTCCAACGAATGGTTGAGGGCACTGCAGCATTTGTCGGGGCGAGTCGCGCATGAGATCAGGAATCCCCTGAATGCCGTTGCCGTCAACCTCGAGGTGGTCCGGTCACGGTGCACGCGGCAAACGGTCGAGCCGGCCGCCGTTCTGCCGTTCGCGACGGCGGCGGCGGGTGAGCTCGAACGCGCCTCCAGGCTGATCGACGCGCTGCTGGCCCTGGCCCGACCGGCGCGGAGCGATCTGGCGGTGTTGGCAGGACCTGTGATCACGTTGTACGATGCGCTCGCCAGCGCGGAAGGTGGCAGCGTCTCTCTGGACCTTAGCGAGGGGTCCACGGGTATCGACATGGCCGCGGACGACGCCAGAGCCGCGCTAGCGGCGACACTCGACCACATGCTGGGCCCGGGAGTCGCGATTCGAGTGCATATTTCCGGGAATGGTGATCGTGTCCTCGCCCGGTTCGCAGGTCCACGCGTCAACCCGAAACTACCCGTCGACGTTCGGCTTCAGCCGGAGCCGTCCGGTCTGACGTTGCTCTTTCCTGCGCGAACGCGCAGCAGTGCCGAGACAGAATGACCACGAAGCAGCCAGCGAAGATTCTGATCGCCGACGATGAGCGTGCGATCACCGATGGGTTGAGCGCGATCCTCTCCGACGAGGGGTACGCCGTCGACGTCGCCGTCGATGGCCAGAAAGCGCTGGAGCGTCTGTCGAATGACGCGTACGGCGTCATCCTGGCCGACCTCAAGATGCCGAAGCTCGACGGACTCGCGCTGCTCAAGGAGATGCAGCAGCGTGAGATCCACACCGAGTGCATCATCATCACCGGCCAGGCGACGGTCGATTCCGCCGTGCAGGCGATGCGGCAGGGCGCCTACGACTACATTGAGAAGCCGCTGAACAGCGAAAAGCTCAACCGCCTGAAGGCTCTCATCCCGAAGGCGGTCGACAAGTTCGTGGTGAAGCAGACCAATCGTGCGTTGACGAGCGAGCTCGCCAATCTCACGCATTACGGCGAGCTCACTGGACAGTCGGAGCAGATGCGCTCGGTGTACCAGCTCATCGAGGCGGTGGCGCCATTGACTGCCAGCGTCATCATCCTCGGCGAGTCGGGCACGGGCAAGGAGCTCGTTGCGCGTGCGCTGCACAACAAGAGCGACCGCGAGAAGGGTCCATTCTTCGCGCTCAACTGCGCCGCGCTGCCGAAGGACATCCTCGAGAACGAGCTGTTCGGCCACGAGAAGGGTGCCTTCACCGGAAGCACGAACGAGAAGCAGGGCGCCTTCGAGCTCGCGCACGGCGGCACGATCTTTCTCGACGAAGTCGCCGAGATGCCCACCGACATCCAGGTGAAGCTCCTGCGCTCGCTGGAGTCACGGCAAGTGCGACGCCTTGGCGGCAAGAAGGAGATCAGCGTCGACATCCGCGTGGTGGCGGCGACGAACAAGGATCTCGAGAAGGCCCTGGCTGACGGCGAGCTTCGGGAAGACCTGTACTACCGCCTGGCCGTCGTACCCATCTATCTCCCGCCGCTGCGTGAGCGCGTGGGGGACATCAAGCTCCTCGCGAACGAGTTCCTGATTCGATTCTCCCGCCAGAACAACAAGAAGGTCACCAGCTTCGACGATGCCGCCTGGGAATGGATCCTGTCGTACAATTGGCCGGGCAACGTGCGGGAGCTGAAGAATGCGGTCGAGCGGGCGGTCATTATGTCGCGCAGCTCGACGATTGGCGCCGCCGACATCGTGCCCCGGCACCTGCGGGCGAGCGGTGAGGTGCCGGCGGTGGTGAGCGTTCCTGTCGGCTCGTCCCTTGCTGACGCGAAGAGGCAGCTGATCCTCCGTACCTTCGCTTCCACCGGAGGGGACATGGAGCGGTCGGCAAAGCTGCTCGGAACGTCCACGGGCGAGCTGCGTGGCGAGCTGTCGCGCCTGATGGGATCCAACGGTGCGGATGGGGCCGCGCGGCCCGAGAAGCGTTCCGTGAGCGCCCCGCCCACGAAGGCGAAAAAGGAAGAACCGAAGGCGAAAAAGCGGCGCTAGGAGAGCGCACACATGTCGAGACACGAGTACGACGACGAAGCCTACGTAGTCATTGAGCGGACCAGTGGGAGCTTCGGCTCATTCCTGGTCGGGATCGCGCTAGGGGCGGGGGTGGCTCTGTTGCTCGCGCCCGATTCCGGGCTGGAGACACGCCGCCGGCTGCGGCGCGAGGCGCGCAAGGTGAAACGCGCGGCGCGCGAAAAAGCGGGTGAGCTGGCCGACAACGTCACCGACCGGTACGAGCACGCGCGCCGCACCGTCGAGGACAAGCTCGAGGCGGCCCGCTCGGCGCTCGAGCTCAAGCGCCGCCAGGCCGCGAGCGCCATCGAGGCGGGGCGCGAAGCGGCGCATCAGGCGCGCGAAGACCTCGAGCGGCGCATCGCCGAGAGCAAGGCCGCCTACCAGGCGGGCGCTGACGTCGCCCGGGAGTCGCGCGGACGCCGCGGTCGCGTCGAAGCGGCGGTGGATGCGGACCTCGACGAGGATCTCGACGAAGCCGAAGGCTGAGCGGCGGCCGGCCCAACGGGCGCCCGGCCGCCGTCGCGCCTAACGCATGCCCCGCCGGTCGCTCCCGAAGCGCATCGGGTGGACGCTTCGCGACTACGCCAAGCGCGTCTGGGACAACGCGGGCGAGGATGGCATTTTTTTTCTGGCGGGAGGTGTCTCGTTCAACCTCCTCCTCGCCGCCGTCCCCTTTGTCCTCGTGCTTTTCTCGGCGCTCGGCTACATCCTCGACCAGACGGCGGCCGACGCCTCGTCGCGCATCTGGGTCTTCATCAACGGACTGCTGCCGCCAGGCACCGAGCGCGCCGATTCGCCGCTCCGCAAGCTGATCGACGAGATCATCGCTGCCCGCGGCAAGGTGGGCCTCTTCGGTGCCATCGGGTTCGTGTGGTTTTCGACGCGTCTGTTCGGATCCCTGCGGACGGTGCTGGCCGAGATCTTCGACATTGAGCAGGAGCGGGGGATCATCCAGGGCAAGATCTTCGACATCAAGATCACCGTGCTCGCGTCGCTGCTCTTTGCCGCGAACACGGTGCTCAGCGCGTATCTGACGCTGGCGACCACGCGTGGCGTCAGCGCGCTCTCGCGCTTCGGGATTGCGCAGGGTGTGATGGGTACGCTCGAATTCTACGTCGGCTGGGCGCTCGCGTACTCGGTGCTCATCCTCATGTTCTTCTCGCTCTACAAGTTTCTTCCTGTGCGTCGCGTTCGCTGGCAGGCCGCGCTGATCGCCGCCGCGTTCACGAGCACGATGTTCGAGCTGGCGAAGTACGGCTTCACGGCGTTTCTCGAATCCTTCAAACCGGGTAGCCTCTACACGGGGACGCTCTACGTCATCGTCATCATGGTGACGTGGGTCTACTATGCGGCGGTGATCTTCATCCTGGGGGGCGAAGTGGGTCAGGTATATGAGCTTCGCCGCGTCAGGCGTTTGCAGCGGGAAACCTTCGAGGACTGACCGTGGCGCGAAGGTTGCCCTTTGGGAAGAGGCACGCCTCATGGAGGATTCCTCGTGCGCACAATCGCATTGGTAGCACTCACCGCGACAGCGATAACGCTGGCGGGCTGCAAGAAGACGGGGGAGGGAGAGTACGAGGTCGAGCGCCCGACGGTCGGGACGACCACGGATACCGTTCGCACCCCCGATGTCGATGTAGGAACGACGACGGACACGCTGGTCGTCAAGCGGCCGACCGTCGAGGTAAAGCCGTAGCGTCCACAGCACAGCAGATTGCATGAGACCAGCGGTCCGCTCGATCAGAGCGGGCCGCTTTTCCATTGGGCGCTTTCCCGTCACAACCGAAGCGCGCATCTTCCGCCAATGCGCATCGACATGCGAAGCGATACGGTGACGAAGCCCACGCCCGCCATGCGTCGCGCCATGGCGGAGGCGGAGGTGGGCGACGACGTGCTGGACGGCGATCCGACTACCCGGCGCCTGGAGCAACGCGTCGCCGATCTGCTCGGGAAGGATGCCGCGCTCTTCTTCCCCAGCGGCACGATGGCGAACCAGGCCGCGGTGTGGCTTCTCTCGCGGCCGGGGACCGAAATACTGCTCGATGCCGGTGCGCACATCCTGCATTACGAGGTGGCGGGTGCCGCCGCGCTTGCCGGTGTGCAGGTGCGGCCCGTTGCTGGCAATCCCGTCATGGACGCGGCTGCCTTGTCGGCCGCGATTCGACCGACGTCGCCTCATGTGCCGCGCGCGTCACTCGCATGTCTCGAGAACACGCATAACGGGGCTGGAGGGCGGGTGACGTCGCTTGCCGCCATGCGCGAGATCGCGACCGTCGCGCGCGCGAATGCCCTCCCCGTGCATCTCGATGGTGCACGCCTCTGGAACGCGGCCGCGGCGACCGGCGAAGCACTGGCCACCCTCGCCTCGATCGCCGACACCGTCATGGTGTCGTTCTCGAAGGGGCTCGGCTGCCCCGTCGGTGCCGCGCTTGCCGGACCGCGCGACCTGATCGCGGAGGGATGGTCGGTGCGCAAGCGCTTTGGCGGCGGCATGCGGCAGTCGGGAATCCTCGCCGCGGCGGCGCTTCATGCGCTCGAGGCCCACTTGTCGCGCATCGTCGAGGATCACGCGACGGCGAAGGTCTACGCGTCGATCGTCGACGGCGTCGCCGGCGCACACGTCGTTCCTCCCGACACCAACATCGTGATGCTCGACCTGCCACGCTCGATCGACGCGTTCGCGGTAGTGGCCGAGGCCGCGCGACGCGACGTGCTCCTGACGCCCTGGTCGTCGTCGCGCATTCGCGCGGTGACCCACCTGGACGTCGGCGAGAGCGCGGTACGGCAGGCTGCGACGGTCGTTGCGGAGGTGCTTGAGCAAATGACGTGATCGAGGTGGTCGAGGGTGTCGAGGTGATCGAGGAACGTCCTTGCCTCTCCTCGATCACCTCGACGACCTCGACAACCCCTGAGTTGAACCCCCGCGCGCGACCGACTAGCTTTAGAGTGCCTCAGGTCCCGGGGGGCGCGAGCTCACTAATCCCGTCAGGACCCCGCAGGTAGCAGCGGTATGTGTGGTGGACGCTGCCCCGTAAGACCTGAGGCACTCGCGCGGGCGCCGGACTATCGTCCGGGCTCGCGCGTTTCCATTTCGGCGGCGTATCTTCTCAGCGGCCCCTCCTCCCGCCCCGTTTTTTCGCCCCCATGTATCTCGCTCTCGCCCGGAAGTATCGCCCCAAGCGCTTCGCCGACGTCGCGGTGCAATCGCACGTCTCGAACACGCTGAAGGGAGCGATCGCGCGCGGGCGCGTGGCGCATGGGTATCTCCTGTGTGGGCCGCGCGGCGTCGGGAAGACGACGCTCGCCCGCGTTCTCGCGATGGCGCTGAACTGCGAGCGTGGTGCTCCGGAGGGGGAGCCCTGTGGGGAATGCGCCTCATGCACCCGGATCTGGAGCGGCTCGGCGAGCCTCGACGTCATTGAGATCGACGCCGCCTCCAATCGGGGCGTGGACGACGCGCGTGAGCTGCGCGAGCGCGCAATGTACGCCCCGACGGCCGAAGGGCGCTTCAAGGTCTACATCGTCGATGAAGCGCACATGCTCACTCGTGAGGCATGGAACGCGCTGCTCAAGATTCTCGAAGAGCCGCCGCCGCGAGTGATCTTCGTGTTCGCGACGACGGACCCGCAGCGTATCACGCAGGCCGCGGCGCCGGTAATGAGCCGACTCCAGCGCTTCGATTTCAAGCGCATCTCGCCCGCGGAAGTGCGCGAGCGCCTCATGACCGTACTGGCGGCCGAAGGGGTGGGCGCTGACGACGACGCGCTGGCGATGATCGCCCGCGCGGCCGACGGCTCCATGCGCGACGCGCTCTCACTGACCGATCAGGTTCTGTCGATGGGCGAGGGCCGCCTCACGGCGAGCGCCGTTCGGAGCGCACTTGGCCTCGTTCCCGAGGACGAATACCTCGGCCTCCTCGAGCTCATTGCCGAGCGGCGGGCGGTCGACGTCTTTCCGGCGGTTGGACGCCTCGCCGAGTCGGGCATCGACTTCGCCGTCTTTCTCGCCGGACTCGCTGATCTCCTGCGCGCGCAGCTCGCCGTCACACTCGGCGGCGACGCACCGGAAGTGTCGGAGCAAACCCGTGCGGCGCTGCGCGCCCGGCGTGACAGGTTCACGGCTCCTGATCTCCTCCGCATGCTCGGCGCGATCGCGGAGATCGAGCCCTTCTATCGCAAGAGCTCCCAACAGCAGCTGCTGCTCGAGACGTTGCTGGTGCGATTCGCGCTGCTCGACCGCACGGTGGAGCTCGAGGATCTGCTGCGCGGCATCGGTGGCGGAGCGGGCGCGCAAGACAACGTGCCGTCGACGAGCCGCCGCGTGCCGGATGCACCGCGACCGTCGCCTCGCCGCGCGGAACCATCGCCGGTTCCCCCTCCACGCGCCGACGCCCCGAGTCCGGCACCCAAACCCGCCCCGCGTGCGGCGCTCGACCTCAACGTTCTGTGCGAGCGGTGGGGAGAGGTCGTCGACCGAGTGCGATCGATGGGCCGCCCGATGCTCGTGTCAGCGCTCGAACACGCCCTTCCCGTGGCCGTCTCGGCGCATGGTACGATCACCGTTCAACTCGAGAAACCCAACGAGATCTTCGAGAAGACGATCGAAAGCGGCGCCGCAGAGGTGATCGCCGCGCTCGCGGGCACCTTCGATGGTGCGACGAAAGTGGTCGTTCGGCGCGTCGAGCAGCCCAGCACGCCGGTCGCCGATGCCCCGAAGCGTCTCACCGAGGATCAAGCCCGACAGGAGCGCGCGCAGATGCTGCGGAAGAAAGATCCGGCGTTAGACGCAGCGATTGAGGAATTGGATCTCGAGTTGCTCGAGTGAGAGAGAATGCGGGATGCGGAATGCGGATTCGAATGGTCCCCCAACGCATTTCCGCATTCCGCAATCCGCATTCTGCATTGTATTACGCAAACCCGCCCGATAGCTTCCTCCTCATGGCCGACTTCACCAAGATCCTGCAACAGGCGCAGCAGATGCAGGGCAAGCTGCAGCAGATTCAGGATGAGCTGGGGAACATGAGCGTCACCGGTGTCAGCGGTGGCGGCATGGTGTCCGTCACGGCCGATGGCAAGGGGCAGGTGCGCTCCGTCAAGCTGGATCCGAGCGTCGTGAATCCCGCGGACGTCGAGATGCTGGAGGATCTCATCGCCGTCGCGGTCGCCGATGCACAAAAGAAGGCGACCGACCTCGCGCAGGAGGAAATGCGCAAGCTCACCGGCGGACTCCCGCTCCCCTTCAAGCTGCCGTTCTAGGATGTCGGCGATCGACGACCTCGCCACGGAGCTCGCGAAGCTTCCGGGCATCGGTCGGAAGACGGCACTTCGCCTGACATATCACCTCCTCAAGCAGCCTCCCGAGCAGAGCAAGCGGCTGGCGACGGTGCTCGGGGAGCTGTCCGACCGGGTGCACCGGTGCTCGGTGTGCTCCAACCTCACCGAGGCCGATCCCTGTGGCATTTGCCGCGATGCACGGCGCGATCGCACCGTCATCTGCGTCGTCGAGGAGGCGTCGGACATTGGGGCCATCGAGCGAGCGGGTGAGTTCCGAGGGGTCTACCACGTGCTTGGCGGGCGGCTGTCTCCCCTCGATGGCATTGGCCCCGACGATCTCACCATCCGCCAGTTGACCGACCGGATCGAGTCCGGCGACATCCGCGAAGTCATCGTCGCGACCAACCCGAGCCTCGAGGGTGAGGCCACCGCGCTCTTCGTGCAGCGCCAGGTCGCTCCATTGGGGGCAGCGGTGACGCGGATCGCTCGAGGGATCCCGATCGGGGGCGACCTGGAGTATGCCGACGGCGTCACCATCGCCCAGGCGTTGAGTGCTCGGAGGGCCATGTGAATAATCGGGACGGCGTGCTCTATCTCGCTGGAGGCTTCGCTGGTGGCCTCCTGGTGGGCTTAATCGTCTGGAGTCAGCAGACACGCAGGTACCGGCGCGATCTGTTCAGCAATCGCAAGCTGCGCCGGCTCGCCGCCCTGGGCTATCTCCGCGGACACCACACAACGGAGAACGTCCTCCTCCTGCGTGACTACGTGAATTGGGAGAAGCACGCCAAGCTGAAACGGCGCGGCTTGCGCATCCTGCGCCGAATGGAAGAGTCCCTCGCCTAGGCTGAGACACAATGCCCGTTGGTGCAGCAAGCTGGTCGTTCACGGAGGACGATTTCGGCGCGATTCAGAAGTCGCTCCAGAAGTTCCTCAATGACAGCAACGCGCGCTGCGCGTTGCTCGTCGATCGCTCCGGCCAGCTGGTCGCCACGGTGGGGGAGCAGCCGCGGTTCGACCCCACGGCCTTCGCGACGCTCACCGCTGCCGACTTCAGCGCCAACGATCAGCTCGCCCGCCTCATTGGCGAGACCGAGTTCAACTCGCTCTTTCACCAGGGCGAGCAGGAGTCGATGTATCTCGCGGACATTGCCCGCCGCGTGATCCTCGTGATCCTGTTCGACAATCGCACGACGTTGGGACTCGTGAGGCTCAAGGTGAAGCAGACGGTCGAGGAGCTGACGAAGCTCTTCGCCCAGATGTTCCAGCGCGCGCAATCCGGCGAGCAGAAGTCCGAGAAGAACATCCTGGCGGGCGCCGAGGATGAGATCGACAAGCTGTTCCAGTAAGGAGAGGGAACGGCCATGTCGATGATCAATTACGCCTCGCGCGAGATCAACTGCAAAATCGTTTATTACGGCCCGGGGCTCGGTGGGAAGACCACCAACCTCGAGCACGTGTATGGCAAGGTGAATCCGTCGACGCGCGGGAAGCTGATCTCCCTGGCGACAGAGACCGAGCGCACGCTCTTCTTCGATTTCCTCCCCGTCGACCTCGGCACGATTCGGGGCTTCAAGACGCGCTTTCACCTCTACACGGTGCCCGGTCAGGTCTACTACAACGCGAGCCGCAAGCTGATTCTCAAGGGCGTCGACGGCATCGTGTTCGTGGCGGACTCGCAGATCGAGCGCATGGAAGCGAATCAGGAATCGATGCAGAACCTGTATGACAACATGCAGGAATACGGCTACGACCTGACGCGGATGCCGTTCATCGTGCAGTACAACAAGCGCGATCTGCCGAACGCGGCCAACATCAGCGAGCTGCAGTCCTCCCTCAATCCCGGTTGGGAGGTTTCCGATCCGCAGCGCGCGCGCGTGACCCCCGACCCATATCACGCCGGCGAGAACCTGGTCGAGCAGATCAAGAGCGGCGAATGGGTGGAGCGCGCGCCCTACTTCGAGGCGGTCGCCGTGACCGGCGAGGGCGTGTTCGAGACGCTGAAGGCGGTATCCAAGCTGGTACTGAAGACGCTGGCGTAGTCGCACGCCGCTTGCGCAGGTTCGTAGGAGCCTGATCCTTCGCGTTCCGCGCCAATGGCATTGAATCTCCCGAACTCGCTCACGGTCGGTCGTATCGTCATCTCGCCGCTCGTGGCGCTGCTGCCGTTCGCGCCGTCGTGGCCGCTCCGGTTCGCCGCGTTCGCGCTGTTCATCGTCGTGGCCGTCACCGACTACTGGGACGGCAAGCTCGCCCGCAGCCGCAACCTCGTCACGCGGCTCGGCACGCTGCTCGATCCGCTTGCCGACAAGCTGCTCCTCCTCGCGACCTTCGTCCCCATGTTCCTGCTGGCGGGGAATGGCGGCGACCCCTCCCTCATCTCGCCGCATCGAACGCCCGCTGTGGAGGGAGTGCTTGGCCCCATGCTGCGCGCGGACGGCAACGGCGCCGCCTTCCCGTTTCTGACTCCATGGGGCCCCGTCGGCCTCCCATGGTGGATTCTCGCCATCGTCCTCGGCCGCGAGCTGTTCATGACGGTCTTTCGCCAGGCGGCCGCGAAGCGCGGTGTCGTGATTGGCGCGATCGGCCCCGCCAAGGTGAAGACGGGCTTCCAGTGGACGTGGGTGGGCATCGCCTTCTTCTGGTTCGGCGCCGCGACCCTCGCCGCGCAGGAGCAGTGGACGTCCCTCGCCTGGCGTATTTTCGTGTGGTTCAACGGAATCGCCGGTGTGTTGACGATGGCCGTCGCGGTCGGGCTCACGGTGTGGTCGATGGCGCTATATCTGCGGCGGTATGGCTCGGTGTTTCGTAAGACGGAGCGCTAGAGGCGCGAGAGGCGCTAGGGGCGCTGAACGGCACGCGCCTTTGGCACTTCCAGCGCCCTTAGCGCCCCTAGCGCCTTTAGCGCCCTCGCCGTGAAGATCGAGATCATCACCATCGGCGACGAGCTCCTCCTCGGGTTCACCACCGACACGAACGCGGTGTATCTCGCACGGGAGCTGGCGACGCTTGGGGTCGAGGTGGTGCGGCGGGCGACCGTTGGCGATGACGCGGACGCGATAGCCGCCGCCGTTCGCGACGCACTCGAGCGCACCGGCGCCGTCATCACCACCGGCGGGCTCGGTCCCACCGCGGATGACCTGACGAAGCCCGCCATCGCCGCACTGTTCGGTCGTCGCCTCGAGATGCGCGAAGAAATCGTCGCAATGATCGAGGAGCGCTTTCGTCTCTACGGCTTCAAGGGACGAATGCCGGTGTCGAACCGCCAGCAGGCGCTGGTGCCCGAAGGTGCGCGCGTGCTCGAGAACCGGCACGGCTCGGCGCCCGGAATCTGGATCGAGGACGATCGCAGGCGCTGGGTCGCGATGCTCCCCGGCGTTCCACGCGAGATGCGAGGGATGACGCTCGACGTCATCGTTCCCGAGCTCGAGGCGCGCATGGGTGGCGTGCGCGAAGTCGTGCGCTCGCGAACGATTCGGTGCATGGGTATATCCGAGTCCCACCTCGCCGACCTGCTCGGCGACCGCGCGCGTGCGGTGCGAGGGCTGCCCGTCGCGTATCTGCCGAGCATCGCCGGTATCGATCTGCGCCTCACGACGCGAGGGATGTCGAGTACAGAGGCGACCGCGCTCCTCGAGGCTGCGATTGGGGAGCTCCGCCCGATCATCGGTGAGCACATCTACGGCGAAGAGGACACCGATCTCGCCGACGTGGTCCTCCAGCGTGCGCGCGTGCGCAACCTTCGGATCGCGGTCGCCGAGAGCTGCACCGGGGGGATGCTCGGGGCGCGGCTCACTGCGGTGCCCGGATCGAGCGACGTGTTTGCGGGCGGCGTCATTGCCTACGACGACGAGGTGAAGGTCAATCTGCTGGCCGTAGATCCCGCGACGATTCGCGCGCACGGGGCGGTGAGTGAGCAGTCGGCACGCCAAATGGCGACGGGCATCCGCGGCAGAATCGGGACGCAGATCGGCATTGGGATTACCGGCATCGCCGGCCCCTCCGGCGGAACGCCGGAGAAGCCGGTTGGGCTCGTGTGGGTGGCGGCTGACGTCGACGGCCGGGTGCGCGCGAGCCAACGCGTGTACCCGGGGAACCGAGAGGAAATTCGACAGCGTGCGTCGCAGGGCGCGCTCGACCTCGTTCGGCGGATGTTGGGCGACGCTTGAGCGACCGGCCCGGCAGTTGCCCGTCCCAGTCTCGGAAGCGATGTTATTGAGGTACGCGTCGTGCTCGGGCCGGCGACGCGGGCTTGGCAACGAAACGAGGTCTACCGTGCGAGATGACGTGAAATCGGGCGCCGACAAGACGGCGCGCGAGCAAAAGCAGCGCAATGATGAGGTGGCGGCGAGCGCCGCTCCTCAGGGGGACGGGGTCCCTGACGATGCGGATGCTCCGAACGCATCCAAGTCCAGCGCCGACGCCGAAGACGAGGATAGCGAGGCGGACACGCGCGTCATCGGCGAGTCCGACCGCGCGGTCGCCGAGCTTCGCGACAAGTACCTGCGCCTCGCTGCCGAGTTCGACAACTATCGCAAGCGGACTACACGCGAGCGCGCAGAAAGCGGGGCGCGCGCGCAGGGTGAGCTCCTCAAGCACATCGTCGATTCACTCGACGATCTGGGGCGCGTCACCGCGGTCGATCCGGCGTCCACCGACGCACGCTCGGTGATCGAGGGCGTCGATCTCGTGGCGAAGAAGCTGCTCAAGTCGCTCGGGGCCGCCGGTCTCGAGCTGATCGATCCGGTCAACCAGACGTTCGATCCGTCGGTGCACGAAGCGGTCGCGACCGAGCCGGCGTTGGCGCCCGAGGACGACCACGTCGTGTCTCAGGTCTTCCAGCCAGGCTACCGGTTCGGCGGCCAGCTGCTGCGACCGGCGCGCGTCGTCGTCCGCCAGTGGTCGCAATGAGACGGCGTTAGGCACTCATGGCCCAGACGAAGGACTATTACGCGGTCCTGGGCGTCTCCGCGTCCGCATCGCCGGACGAGATCAAGAAGCAATACCGTCGCCTGGCGAAAAAGTGGCACCCCGACGCCAACCGCGACGATCCCAAGGCCGCCGATCGTTTCAAGGAAATCTCTGAAGCGTACAACGTCCTCGGCGACGCCGAAAAGCGCAAACAGTACGACGAAATGCGTCGTCTGGGCGCCTTCGGCGACTTCGCCCAGCGTCGCGGCGGTGGGTTCGGAGGCGCACGCCCCGGCGGGCCCGGGGGTCCGGGCGCGCCAGGAGGAACCGGTGCGAGCGGTGGGTTCCGTTTCGAGGACGTGGATATCGGCGGTCTCGGTGGACTCGGCGACCTCTTCAGCTCGATGTTCGGCGGAGGGGCGGCGAATACTCGCGGCAAACCGGCTGGTCCCGAGCGCGGACAGTCGATCGAGGCAACGCTCGCCGTTCCGTTCCGCGTCGCCGCGCTTGGCGGCAAGGTGCCGGTGCAGCTCGAAGTGAACGAGGAATGCCCGGTCTGCCACGGCTCCGGCGCCGCGCCGGGTGCGACGATGAAGACCTGCCCCGAGTGCAACGGACGTGGCAACGTCACATTCGGGCAGGGTGGATTCGCCGTCAGCCGTCCGTGTCCGATGTGTCTTGGGCGCAAGCAGGTGCCCACCGAGCGCTGCCCCGAGTGCAACGGTGCCGGAGAGAAGCGTGTTCGCAAGACCGTCATGATCACCGTCCCGCCCGGCGTCGATACGGATACGCGCCTGCGTCTGAGTGGCCAGGGCGGAAAGGGGCCTAACGGCGGACCGCCCGGTGATCTCATCATCAACTTTCAGGTCGAGCCGGACCGCTTCTTTCAGCGGGAAGGGAACGACCTCGTCGCGAAGGTGCCCCTCAACATCGCTCAGGCGACGCTCGGCTCCCGGATCGCCGTGCGCACGCTCGATGGCAAGAAGGTGACGATCAAGATCCCGCCCGGCACGCCGCCGGGAAAGCGGTTCCGCGTGCGTGGACAGGGCATCGAGCGCAACGGCCAGCGCGGTGACCTCATCGTCGAGGTCGATGTCACCGTCCCGCCCCACCTCTCCGAGGAGCAGGAGCGCCTGATGAAGGAGTTTGCGGAGGCGGGCGGGATGAAGTACTAAGCGTCCACGCGATCAGGCCGCGAGCACCGGCAACCCCGCACGCATCCCCTGCGCGCGCTCGATGAACCCCCCGCCGAGCACTCGCGCACCATCGTACATCACGAGAGACTGGCCGGGCGTAATCGCGGCCACCGGCTCGTCCAGCGCCAGCTCGATCTCGCCATCGTCCCGTCGCACGAGCTCAGCCGGAGCTGGAGTCGCACGGTGACGCACCTGAACACTCACGTGCGCTCCGACCTGCGGCGGCGCATCTACGAGCCAGTTCACGTCGCGGGCGACGACGCCACGACCAAGCAGCGCCTCACGCGGCCCGATGACGACGGCGCGGTCCGCCGGTCTGATCGCGACGACGTACATCGGCACCGGCGAGCCCCCCGGAAGCCCGCGTCGCTGGCCGATCGTGTAGCGTGCGAAGCCGTGGTGGTGGCCGACGATGCGACCGTCGGTGGTGACGATCGGGCCCATCGAAAGCGATGGGGCTCCAGCGCCGAGGTGTCGCTCGAGAACGCGAACGTGGTCGCCATCGGGCACGAAGCAGATATCCTGGCTCTCCGGCTTCTCGGCAACGACCTCGAGGCCAAGCGCATGCGCTCGTGCGCGCGTCTCAGCCTTGGTGAGGTCGCCGACCGGCAGCAGCATCCGTCGCACGACCGCTCGATCGATCCCCCACAGGAAGTACGTCTGATCCTTGTTGGGATCCAGACCACGCATCAGCTCACCACCCGCGACGCGCGCGTAGTGTCCGGTGGCGATGAAGTCGGCGTCGACGGCGTCCGCCTTGTGCAGCAGATCGCGGAACTTCGTGAAGGTGTTGCAGCGCACGCAGGGAATGGGCGTGCGCCCAAGCGCATATTCGCTCACGAAGTTGTCGATCACGTCGTGCCCGAATGCGCTCTCCAGATTGAGCACGTAGTGCGGAACGCCCAGGCGTTCGCATACCCGTCTCGCGTCGTCGATCGAGTCGAGCGAGCAGCATGGACGATCGGGAACGTCCTCCCCGTAACAGAACAGCTTCATCGTCGCGCCGATGACATCGTAGCCGCGCTCGACGAGGAGCGCCGCGGCCACGGACGAATCCACGCCGCCCGACATCGCCACGAGCACTCGCGGGGCCATCGTCAGCTCACGGCGCCGGCAAGCCGGCGCGCCTTGGTGATGAGAGCAGGGAAGAGCTCGGAGACGCGCGTGATGCACTCCTCCGTGGTCATGGCGCCGAGGCTCATGCGCACGGCGGCGCTCGCGAGATCGCGCGGGACGCCAAGCGCCTCGAGGACGTGAGATGGCGTCACGCTCCCACTCTGGCACGCCGAGCCTGACGAGCAGGCGACGCCGGCGAGGTCGAGGGCCATGAGGAGCGACTCGCTGTCGGTGCCCGGGACCGAGAGATTCAGGATGTGAGGCGCGCGCGGTGCGCCGCGACCATGCACGATCGCATCGGGTACGCGCTGAACGAGCGCCGCTTCGAGACGGTCACGGAGGACACCTAGCCGCGCCATCTCTCGCTCACGCTCCTCCAGCGCAAGCTCCCCCGCGCGAGCGAGGCCGACGGCGGCCGCAACGTTCTCCGTCCCCGGGCGACGTCCACGGTCCTGGGATCCCCCGTGCAGCAGCGACTCGAGCTGGGTACCGCGCCGGATGAAGATCGCTCCACTCCCCTTCGGTGCTCCGATCTTGTGGCCGGAGATGGTGAGCAGATCGACCGGCGTCTCTCGCACGTCGATCGGTATCTTCCCGAAGGCCTGCACCGCGTCGGTGTGGAAGACGATGGTGTGCGCCTTGGCGCGCCGGGCCAGCTCGGGGATCGGCTGGATGGTGCCGATCTCGTTGTTGACCCACATGATCGAGCACAGCGCGACGTCGTCGCCCAGGAGATTCGCGAACGCGTTGACGTCGACGATGCCATCGCTCGTGACAGGAGCAATGCGCTCCTCGGCGCCCTCGCGCCCGGCCTGGTGAATGCTGGCGAGCACGGCCTTGTGCTCGATGGCGGTGCTGATGACCGCCGTGCGCTTGGGGTCGCGCGCCCGCCACGGTCCGAGGACGGCGAGATTGTCGGCCTCCGTGCCGCCGGAGGTGAAGCAAATCTCGTCAGTGTTGGCGCCGAGACATCGGGCCACGCGCTCGCGTGCTTCATCGAGTGCCGCGCGCGCCTCGCGCCCCCAGCGATGCGTGCTGGAGGGATTGCCGAAGCGAGGGCCATAGAAGGGTTCCATGGCTTCGAAGACCTCCCGTCGAACGGGGGTCGTGGCGGCGTGGTCGAGGTAGATCGGCGCGGGCATAACTCGGGAAATATAAGGGGGTTATGCCGAGCCCGCACGTATTGCGGAGGTGTCTCGACGCTTAAGGCGCTCGTTGCGCGGTGGGCTCATGACTGGCTGATGCAATTTGCGACGGCGATATTCGGAGGCCACCGCCGTTCACCCTGCCGCGCTGCGTTCTGCCGACCAATGGAGCGCTGATACGAGTCAGCTCGCGATCTTTGACATCGACGGCACGTTGACGGCTACCAATGCCGTGGACGATGAGTGCTACGCCCGCGCCGTTGCGGAAACCCTCGCCGTCGCTGCCGAGGCCATCGACTGGTCCGACACGCCTCACGTGACCGACAGCGCCATCGCGCGCCATCTGTGGGCCCGGTATCGCACCCACGCCGATGAGGCGCACGACGTCGCTGAGATCCAGCGGCGCTTTCTCGCGATTCTCCGCGCGGAGCTCACACGTGCCCCGGAGCGGTTCGTCGCCATCGCAGGCGCTGCCGCACTCTTTCCGCATCTCCGCCGTGCTGGGTGGCACGTCGCGCTCGCCACGGGAGGCTGGCTTGCCTCCGCCACGGTGAAGCTCCGCGCCGCCGGACTTGTGGCAAGTGATTTACCCATGGCGTGCGCTGATGATGCGGAGTCGCGCGAGGAGATTGTCCGGCTCGCCTGGCAAAAGGCCGAAGTGCAGGCAGGGATCGCCTTTCGCCGCGTGGTGAGCGTTGGGGATGCTCCCTGGGACGTCCGCACCGCACGGGCGTTAGGGCTGCCGTTCGTCGGCATTGCAACGGGGGTTCGTGCCGATCGTTTGCGGACCGCGGGAGCGACGACCATCCTGCCGGATTTGAGCGATGCCGCGGCCGTTCTTGCGGCGCTGAGCGCTGTCGAGAGCCTAACGCCGCTGCGACAATGACCACGCAGTATTAGATTCGTAGCGGTGCCGTGGAGCTGGTTTCCAGGGGAAGGCCGGCGCAGCGGGTTCGACTCCCGCGTAGCGCCAAGGGCGCCGGAACCCCGTCCCCGGGTTCGAGTCCCGGGACGGCACCTTTACAAGGGGTCGAGATGCCGGAGCGCTTCATCATGGAGAGGCCCAATTGCCGACGGGCGGCGCCGTCCATATTCGACAACTCGGCCCGGGCGACGCACCAGTGTTTCAGGCGCTCCGGCTCTACGGGCTCCGCGAATGCCCAGAGGCGTTCGGATCGACGTACGCTGAGGCTCAGGCGCTCCCCCTGGAGACGATTGCCGAGCGTCTTACACCGGCACGCACACCAGTTGGCCGTGCCGTGTTCGGAGCGTTCGACGGCGACGGTCTGGTTGGCGTGACCGGATGTCTCCAGCAGGCGACGGTGAAGGCGCGGCACACGGCGATCGTTTGGGGCATGTACGTGTTACCGGAGCAGCGCGGTCACGGGCTTGGAAAGCGCCTGCTCGAAGCGATAATCGTCGAGGCTCGGACGTGGCCGGACGTCGAGAGACTGACACTCACAGTCGTCGAGCGTGCGGTCGCCGCGGGTCAGCTGTACCGCGCGATGGGCTTCACGACGTTTGGGCGCGAGCCCGACGGCTTACGTCAGGGTGATGTCCGCGACACCGTCGAACACCTCGCGCTTTCACTGCGTCGCGACGACAATGACGCGCGCGAACGGATTGGCGGGTAGCTCGTGTCCCTCGGCGAGATGCGGCTGCACCGGCCGCCTGACCTCTCCAAGTAGCGCGGGGACACCGTGACGGAGAACAAACGAACGGTCGAGCAGTACATGGACGCCTTCCGCAGAGGCGACCACGGGCTGATCCTGTCGTGTCTGACCGATGACGTCGTGTGGGAAATGCCTGGCGCCTTTCACCTCGTGGGAAAGGCGGCCTTCGACAATGAGATCGAGAATCCGGCCTTCGTCGGCAGGCCCGCGATCACCGTCACCAGGATGACGGAAGAGAATGACGTCGTCGTCGCCGAGGGCACGGTCCGCACCGAGAGGAAGGATGGGGGTATTCTCAACCTGGCGTTCTGCGATGTGTTCGTTCTGCAGCGCGCAAAGATCCAGCGATTGATCTCGTACGTGGTGCAGGTGGCCTGACTACCCGAGGTCCTCGAGGTTCGTCGTCGACTTGCCGTTCGAGGCAATCGCTTCCATCGTAGCATGCTCGCCGCTACCTGACGAGTCGTAACCCTGACGAGAGCGCTGCACTGTGAGGTCCCCATGGCTCCCGAGCTTCGCCACGTCTGCCCGCTGATCCAGGTCTTCGACATGCCGACGTCGCTCGCGTTCTATCGTGACGTCCTCGGCTTCGAGCTCGTACAGGCGGCTCCGCCGCCCGGTCAGACGAAGGATGATGATTATGGATGGGTCTGGATCCGCCGCGACGGCGCGGACCTGATGCTCAACACGCTGTACGATCCGGACGCGGAGCGTCCACCGGCTCCTGATCCCGACCGCGTGGCTGCACACGATGACACCGGTCTCTTTTTCGGGTGCCCCGACGTCGACGGTGCGTACGAGCACCTGCGATCGAAGGGCGTGGCGGTGCAGCCTCCGGCCGTCGCGCCCTATGGCATGAAGCAGCTGTGGGTAAAGGATCCCGACGGCTTTACCCTGTGCTTCCAGTGGGCGGCCGACGCAGCCGCCTCAGTGGCGTAAGGCGTCGTCGCATCACAATGCCCGCCCGCCTCATGCGTTCCGAGGAACTGCCCGACGTGACCGAGATGATGCGGACGCTCTGGCCAGGGGGCGACAGCTACGACTTCTCCGACGAAACGGTGTACGTCTGGGAACGGGACGACGGGGGGCTCGGCGGCTTCGTGTCCTTCTCGCTTCGCCCGTGGGCGGAGGGATGCGACTCGACCCCGGTGCCGTACATTGAGGGATGGTGGGTCGCTCCGCAGCTTCGCCACGCCGGCGTTGGTCGGGCGCTCGTCGCGGCGGTGGAGCGCTGGTGCAGGGAGGAAGGCTACGACGAGCTTGGATCGGACGTCGAGCTCGACAACACCCTCAGCCTTCAGGCCCACGCCGCGTTAGGCTTCGAGGCAACGCTCTGCGTGCAATACTTTCGCAAGCGGCTGCATTAACCCATGCCGGCTCGGCTCATTGCCACGCTCGCCGTCGCTGTCGCGATCGTCGCTGCGCTCTCGGTACGGGTGTGGCGCAGCGAGCGCACGGTGCAGCGGGCGCGCACGGTGATGAGCCACAGCGAGGGACTGCGCGAAGGCTCGACGGTCACCTATCGCGGCGTCGTGGTTGGCATCGTGTCGCGAATGGCTTTCGATACCAATGGCCTGGCGGTTGATCTCGCTTTTCATCAGGAGGTCCCGCTCCGAACAGGCGATTCCGCTGACGTGCGGACACTCGGACTCCTCGGCGACAAAACGATCGATATCCTGCCGGGGCCGTCGACGGCTCCCCTCCTGCCGCCCAACGGTCGCATTCCCGTGCGCTCCGCAGGGCCTGGCGTACCGCCAGAGGATCTGATCAAGCTCCTCCGCCCGTCTCCAGAGACCGTCTATCGCGACGCACCGGCTCCAGCGGAGCGCCCGTGAGCCTTGGCGCTACGGCTGCCTAACGAACCGCACGAGCCCGCCGGCCGCGCGGAAGGTGCCGACGATCGTATCCCCGCGTATCTGCCCCACGAACAGGTCCGCCGTGTCTCGCGCGTACCAGTCGCCCAGTAAGGCCAGCTCGACGCGACCATCCCGCGCGGTACCGAGTAGGCCGCAGGTGAGGCACCCGACCTGACCCAACGCCGGGCGCTTGTGATAGCGGCCGCTCACGGCGTGCGCCTGATCCGCCCGCGCAGCCCGCGACTCGACATACAGCTCCAGGCCGAGCACCGGCGTCGAGATCTGTTGCTCTGGCGTGCCCACGAACCGAAACGTCCCTGCTTCCGGCTCCGTCTGCGGCGATACGACGTGGTAGTCCTCGAAGCGCAGTCGCACCACCGAGCCGAATACGCCGATCCCGCCGCTGACACGATTGATCAGCCCGGTACCCGAGAATGGCGTTGCTGTGCGTTCGGAACCAGTCGAAAAAGTTGGAGTCGACCGCCGAGACCGTCACCGCCTGCGGAAACCCCGGGATGAAAACGCGGGGGAGCGCATCGACGTCGATGTTGCGCAGCTCGCCAGTCAGGCGGACCTGCGTGCCGTCCGTGAAGAAAGACCGCGGACCGAAGGGCGTCTCGATGCGGACCAGGTAGCTGCGCGCTCCGGGAGCGGACGGCCACGCGAGCAGGAGCGTATCCTGCACGCGATCGAACGTGTCCTGGACGGCTGCCACGGCGGGGTTTCCCGCCGGCACCGATGTCTCCGCGGCGAGAACCTCATTCCTCACCGTTCGCACGTTGAGCTGGTACGTGCCGCCGCGTTCGAGCGAATCGCCGGGAAGGGCGAATCGATAAACGCCGCGCCCCTTATTGTCGCCGCGGACCGTGATGTCCTCACGCGCCACGAGCGTCCGGCCGCTCGGAGTCGTCAGCGTGATGATCGCCCCGCTCTCCGCGATGCCCTCATCGCTCAACACGGGGTCAGGCACCTCGAAGGCCGGCGCGGTGATCGCGACCGTCCCATTTCTCGTCCGCTCGAGGAGCACGACCTGGTTCGGCGCGCTCGCGCTCAACACCGCGTGCAGCGCGACCTGCGCGTCCGTGCGGGGAATCCCGACTTCCTCGATCTCGCATGCCACGAGAACGAGCAGGAGCGCGAGCTGGGGCAAGCGCCTAGAAAACAACGCGCACCCCCACGCTCGGGAGCACCGGAAACTGCGAGATCGCTCGACGCGTCGGAGCATTGGTCGAGTAATCGTAGAGGTAGACGAACACATTCTGCGCATTGTAGGCGTTTACGACGCTCACGTACGGCGAGACCGTCGCGCCGCGGAACTGGAATTCACGCGATGCATCCAGGTCAAGCCGGTGCGACGCGGGGAAGCGGGCTCCGTTCCGTGCCCCGCCCAGGGCCTCGATCCACAGACGGGAATTCCCGGTTCCCCAGCTGTCCCGTGACGGGTCGTATACACGGCGCGCGATCTCGCCGACGATCGGCGTGTATGGCGTACCCGTCGCAAAGCCGAAGCGAGCGCCGAAGCGGTATTTCGTGAGCCGCCAGGTCGCGACCACGTCGACGTCATGCCGCCGGTCGTGGCCGGGCGCCCAGCGCATTCCGTCACGCGAGCGTGTGCTCACGCCGTACGAGTACGAAACCCAGCCGGCGAGCCTGGACGTCGGCTGCCACCGCGCGAGAATGTCAGCGCCATACGACCTGCCCTCGGCGACGAAGAACTCGTCACCCGGCACCTGCGGATTCTCGGACCAGTTCGCTTCCAGCACACGGTCATAGCGCTTGGCGAACGCCTCGAGCCGAACCGATCCCACGTCACGCACGCGTCGCTCGGCGCCCGCCACCCAGTGCCACGCGGTCGCGACCGGCGTGATGGAGTCGCTGGCGAGCCACACCTCGAAGTAGCGCAGCGGGCCGTCCCCAGCCATCGAGTGCATCCACTGCGTGACGCGACCAGCGGCCGCGGTGAGCGCTAGCTCGGGCGTCGCGAAGTACTTCACCGATACGCGAGGCGAGAGCGCCGCCCAATCGCGTTCCGACAGAGCCTCCGCTCGCAGTCCCCATTCGAGGAGCCATCTCGGTGACGGCCGCCACAAGTCGTTGATCCACGCCGCCGCCGAGGTCGGGCGTTGTCGCAGGTCGAAGTCGGTGGCCCCCGTTTGCGTCGAGCCTGACGAGTAGCGAATGCGATGCGTGGCGAGCTCGTACCCGATGGAGCGATCGTGCGCCGCCGTGCGTGCCACGAGCGAGCCGGTGAGCCTGAAATCGCTCACCTCGTTGCGCTGGGCGAACGCCCCATCGCCCAGGTCGAGGAGCGTCGAGAACTGCGATGCCGAGACGCGTTGCTCGAGGGTCGAGCTCTCGCCAAGCCGCCACCCGAGCAGCGGGATGCGCGCAGTGGCGTCGAGGTCCTTGGAGATCGTCGCGCCGATGACGCGATTTCCCCAGTTGAACGCCCACCGCCCCTCGCTCGCCCTCGATGGCGCCGAGTCGCTCTCGAACTCCGAGAGGTTCGCGTCCAGAACGTCCTTGCCGAGGTATGCCGTCACCGCCAGTCGCACGTTGCCGGAGAGCGCGTAGGCTCCGCGCGCATGGACGTCGCGGAAGTGGTAGGGAAAAATGTCGTCGCTGAACAGTGAGGTCACGGCATTGGCGTACGTGCGACGTCCAGCGATGCTCCACGTTCCGCGTTCATTGCCTGAGGCGCCCGAAAGACGCGCGGTTGCGCCAATGACGGAAAGGTCTGCCGACGCGTGGACCCCGGGGCGCGCTTCATCGGCGGAGCGGACGTCGAGCACACTCGACAGCCGGCCGCCGAAGCGGGCGGGAAAGGCGCCGGTCATGAGCTCGAATGCCACCCACCGTCGCGTCCATGAACGTGCTGAACAGACCCCCGAGGTGAAACGGATTGTAGATCGGATGACCGTCGAGCAGAATCAGGTTCTGATCGGCTTCGCCCCCACGAACGTTGAGGCCGGTGTTGAAGTCATTGCGTGCGACGACGCCAGGAAGGAGCTGCACGACGCGAACGACGTCCGGCTCACCCACGCCAGGGACGCCCTTCATCGCGGCTGCGCCAACGGTCACCGTAGCGACGTTAGGCTTCGATACGAACGCTTCCGCATCGCTGGACAGGGCGTCGACGCGGATGGGGGAGAGAAGCTGTGCTTCGCGCTCGAGGATGACGTCGACCCGAACGGTATCGCCCGCGCGCACGAGAAGGTTGCGCTCCGCCAGCCGGTATCCGAGAAGGCGGATGCGCAGCGTCGCCGGACCGGGAGGGACGCGGTCGAGGGCGAAGTGCCCGTCGGCTCCCGTGGTCGTGGCACGTGGACTCCCGACGAGCGTGACCGTGGCGTTATGAACCGCGAGAGCGGCGGCGGCGGTATCGGTGCGCGCGGTGACACGGCCAGCCACGACGCCGGTGGTGACATCCTGGGCGGCGAGCACAGCGGGGAAAAGCCCGATCAACACGACGACTGCGGACCGCCTCACTGCTCGTTCCTCATCGCTTCTCCTTGAGAATCGCCCGCACCGGCGCTGCGTCCAGATCCGACAGCAGCAGTGGGTAGGCGACGAGCTCGTACTCCCCATCCTCGATGGATCGCAGATCGAGATTTTCCAGATTGAACGCGCCGCCGCTGAAGACCGCCTTGTGCACGTCCAGCGTCTTGCTGTCGAGGCCATCGAGGGACGGCGTGTCGACGCCTAACAGTACGAGGCCGCGCGCGAGCAGCATGCGCACAGTGTCTACCGACAACACCGGCCATCGGCTCGGAAATGCTCCGCCGGCGACGCCGCACTGGGTGCGCAGCAGCAGACGCTCGACCGCGCCCCGGGATGGCAGCGATGTCAGATCACCCGGCTCGACGGTGTCGATCGATGGATCGACGGAGCACACGAACGCGGGTCCCGCAAACACGTTCAAGGGCAGCTCGTGCGAGGCTGGCCACCCGTCGTGCACGTGAAGCGGCGCGTCGGCGTGCGTGCCGACGTGCGGGCTCGTCGTGATGGCGGAGAGATTCACGCTGCCGCCTTTCGCGAGCGTCATCGTCCACCCGCACGAGAACGGCTTGTCCCCCGGCCACTCGGGGGTTCGCGTGCCCATCGGAATCGAGATGTCCAGCTCCTTCACCGCGACGACGCCCCTGCATCCGATCCGAAGAATCGTGCACGCACTTCCCACAGCTTGGGGAAGAATCGCTGCGACACGGTCCGCTGGAGGTACTTTGCGCCAAGCGTGCCCCCCGTGCCTCCGGTGAGGGGACCGATGATGCGCTCGACCAGCTGAACGTGCAGATACCGCCACAGCGCGAACGACTGCTCGTACTCGAGCAGGCTCTCGGCCAGCATCAGCAGCGGTGACTGCGCAGGGTCCTGATACACCGCTTCGAGCGTCACGTGGTGTCGATCGAGCAAGTCATCGAACAGCTGCTGGAGCGTCGGACGCGCGAGCCATTCCTTCACCAGCGCCGGCGGATCGCCATGCTCCTCGAGTGCGGCGAGGAAGTGCGGCTCCCGCAGTCCCGACGCGGCCTCGAGCGCGCGGAACTGCGCGCTCTGCGATCCACTGGAGGAGCCGAGGTATCCACGAAACTCGGCGAACCGATGCGGCGGCAGGGTGTCGAGGGCCGAAAGCTGCGCCGTGACGATGCTCATGAGCGCGTTGATGCGCTTGAGGGCGAACACGCTGGCGAGAACGTCACCGCGCTGAAGCTGTGTCACCAGCGCTTCGAGCTCGTGCAACAATACCTTGAACCAGAGCTCGCTCGCCTGATGGACGACGATGAAGAGCAGCTCATCAGGGTGCTCGGGGGTCGAGCGTGGACGCTGCAGCGTGAGGAGCTCGTCGAGAGCGAGATACGAGGGGTACGTGATCTCCCCGCCGCCGGCGGGCGCGGAATGGTCGCTCAAAATGTCGACACCTCGAGCGCCGCGATGTCGTCGACGCGCATCGTTTCGTGGGTGAAGAACGGTTCTCCGTACCGGGTGCGAATCTGCGATCCGTAGTGCGCCGCCTGATGCCGAACGATGTCGAGCAGGGGATCGCCGTTGGGGTACACTTCGCCCGCTTGCGTGACGCCGTCGAACTGCGAGGCGTAGCATCGGATCGCCTCCAGCTTTCGCTCGAAGACTTCGCTGATATCGACGATGAACGTCGGCTTCACCGGATCCTCACGATAGGTGAGGGAATGCACGATCTTGAACGGTCGATGCGCGGGAACGCCCGGCTCCACCTTGGCCAATCCCGCGATGAAGCACGCGTCACGCACGAGCTCGGCGGCAATGCGATGATCGGGATGCCGCCCATACGAGGCCGGCGCAATGACGACGCGCGGACGAAAGCGCCGGATCGCGACGGCAACCTTCGCGCGCGAGTCCGGTGTATTCACCAACGCGGCATCGGGGAATCCGAGGTTCTCGCGTGCGGTGACGCCGAGTACGTGCGCTGCGCGCTCCGCCTCCTTCGCGCGCAGCTCCGCCGAGCCCCGCGTGCCGGCTTCCCCCCCGGTGAGATCGATGATCGCCGTACGTCGCCCGCGCGCCGCCGCCGCCAGCAGCGTCCCGCCACAGGTGAGCTCGACGTCATCCCGGTGCGCGGCGATGGCGAGAATGTCGACCGACATGGGGAGGGAAGATAAGGGGCCGAATACGGAATGCGGAATGCGGAAGTTCGTAAGGTCGCTCCATCACGGACTTCCGCATTCCGCATTCCGTAGTCGCCCTTACTCGTACCTCAGCGCCTCCACTGGCTCCAGACGCGCCGCGCGGTTGGCGGGAAGCAGGCCGAAGACAATGCCGATCGCGATCGACACGGCGGCAGCGATCGCCGCGGACCACATCGGAACGCCGGCCTGGATGTCCATGACGCGCGTGATGAGGGTACCGAACATCAGGCCGAACGCGATGCCGATGGCGCCGCCAATGCCGGTGAGCGTCGCGGCCTCGATGAGGAATTGCACGAGGATGTCGCGTCGCGTGGCGCCCAACGCCTTGCGAACGCCGATCTCACGCGTGCGATCGGTGACCGACACCATCATGATCGCCATGACGCCAATGCCGCCCACCAGCAGGGCGACGCTCGAGAGCACGATCATCACCAGAAAGAACACACCGGTGATCTTGTTGAACGTATCGAGGATCTGGTCCTGCGTGATCAGGTCGAACGTGTTTGGATCGCCAGGCCGCAGCTTGCGCATGTTGCGCAACGCCACCGTGACGGCGTCCTGCGCTTCCGCGACCGTCACTCCGGGGCGGGGTTTCACCACGATCCACAGGGCGTTGGTCTTGTCGATCGTGTACTGCTGGTCCGCCATCCGAAACGGGATGATCGCGCCGATCTCCTGTCCGGGAGGCGCGAAGATATTCTCGGGAGGCACGTAGAGCCCGATCACGCGAGCCGGCCGTCCCGAGACCTGCACGCGCTCGCCTAACGGGTTCACGTAGCCGAAGATCCGGCGGGCCATCCCTTCGTCGAGCACGACCACGGCAGCGCCACTGGCGAGCTCGGCCGAGGTGAACCACCGTCCGTCGACGAGCTCGCCGCCCTGGACCTCCTGGTACCGCTCGTCCGCGCCGAAGAAGGTGATCATCTGCGTGCGGGCACCGCGATACTCGAGGCGCCCGAACAGCTGGGCCCAGACCGCGCTGTAATCCACCTCCGGCAGCTGCGCGATTCGCTCGGCATCCCTCGCGTTGAGATCGGGCCGAACGCGAACTTCCTTGGGCAACTGGTCCGGATTGAGCGGCGTCTGCGAGAAGTATTTGATCACGTAGAACGTCGTCGGCCCGGCGATCTCGATCGTGTGCACGATCTGCTCGCGGATGCCCTGCACGATGGCCGCCATCGCCATCACCGTCGATACGCCAATGACAACGCCCAGCACCGTGAGACCCGATCGCAGCTTGTTGGCGCGCAAAGTGTCGAGCGCGATGCCGATGTTCTCGGCCAGCGTGTCCGCGCGAACGGCGCGCAGGGCCTTGAGGACAGGACTCATTCCGCTCGCAGCGCGGCGATGGGGTTGAGTCGCGCTGCTCGTGAGGCGGGGTAGACGCCGAACAGCACACCGACCCCTGCGCCGAGCGCCAGCGCGAGCACCACGGACCAGAGCGTCACTCGAGCAGGAAGCGGCGACACGGCCGCGACGAGCTGCGCGAATGCCCATCCCGCACCGACACCGCCAATACCTCCCAGCGTGGCGAGCGCCACGGCCTCAGCGAGAAACTGGCGACGAATATCGCGCGCACGCGCGCCCACCGATTTCCGAATGCCGATCTCGCGGGTGCGCTCGTTCACCGCCATCAACATGATGTTCATGATGACGATGCCACCGACGACGATACCGATCGCGACGACGGCCGGGATCGCGCTGAACAACACCCGCGTCAGGCGCTTCCAGAAGTCGACCAGCGCGTCGGCCGTCTCGACGGAGAAGTCGTTGTCCTCCCCGGGCCGCAGCCCGTGCGCGATACGCATTGCCTCTTCAGCGCGTCGCATGCCGCCGGCGACGTCCGCGGCTTCGCCCATCTTCACCGAGATCGTGGTCGTCTGCCGGCGCCCGTACAGGCTTTCGAACGCGCTCAGCGGAAGCATGACGAAGCCGTCGAACGATTGGCCGAGTACGCGTCCCTTTTTCTCGACCACCCCGATCACCTCGAACCGTTGGCCGATGATGCGCACGTGGCGGCCGATCGGGTCCGCGCCCTCGAACAGGCGATCGGCGATGTCCCAGCCGAGCACGACCACTGGCCGGCGCTCACGCACGTCGATCTCGGTGAGCGGGCGGCCGGACGCGAAGCGATAATCCTGCACCACCTGATAGGGCGGCGTCACCCCGAAGACGAGCACGTCACCGACGGTGCGGTCGCGCCACTCGACATCCGCCTGCGGTGTCGGCCACCCAGAGGTCATCCCGACGGCGACGGCGTTCGGAATCGCCGCCGCGACGTTGCGCGCGTCGTCGGCGGTCACACGCGGCCGCCGCTGGATGCGCTTCCATTCCTCATCGTCGAAGAAGCCGACGCGAATGGGGACGCGCCGGACCTGAAACGCATTGGCGCCAATGATCGCGTCAGCGATGTTCTCCCGCACGTACGCGTTCATCCCCTGAATGATCGCGACCACCGCCACGAGAAACGCGACCGAGACGACGATGCCCAGGGTCGTGAAGAACGACCTCAGCGCATTCGCGCGCAGCTGGCTGAGCGCAACCGTGATGACGTCCGCGTAGCGCATCGTCCGTCAACGATCAGCGCCCACGAATCGTGTCACAAGGTCTTGCGCGCGGGCCTGCCGGCGCTCGCGGGCACGGAAGTCAGCGCCGCTGTATCGCGCGCGTGAGCGCCCGGTCGAGCGCATTCGCGAACGCCTGCTTCTCGCGCGAGCCGTAGGCGACGTGGCCCCCGGTCTCGACGCCGGCCCCTCGGAGTCCGTCCATGAAGTTTCGAACCGACAGGCGCTCCCCAATGCTCTCCATCGTGTACTCCTCACCGCGCGGGTCGAGGACGACGACTCCTTTGGGTACCAGGACTGCGGCCAGCGGGATGTCCGCCGTGACGGCAACATCACCTGCGGCAGCGTGCTCCGCGATGTAGCGGTCGGCCGCGTCCGGTCCGCCGTCGACCCGAACGGCCGACAGATGTGGATACCCTGGCGGGAGTTGCAGACGCTGATTGGCCACAAGGACCGTCGCGAGCATGAGGCGTCCAGAGGCTCGGACGCAGATGTCCTTCACGTCTCGTGGGGCCGCGTCGGCGTCGATCCAGAGTGTCAGGGCCACGCCGTCACCGCTCGGAAGCGGAGATAGTCCAACCGCCAGAGAGCGAGGCGGAACGATCCGTGCTAACCGATGTCGTGAACGGGCCGGCGTTATCATGCTCATTTAGAAGGGGTGTCAACCATGAGATCCCGTCGAACGAAGTTCTCAGAACGCGGCGTGTGGGCCCTCAGCTTCACGCTCCTCTCCGTGTCGGGACTCGCTGCGCAGACGCGACTCGTACTGCCAGAGGGTAGCGTCATTATCGTTCGCACCTCGAGCGCGCTCGAGTCCGCGACCGCGAAGGTTGGTCAGACCTTCGAGACGGTCGTGGCCGATACCGTACGTGTGGACAACTACACCGTCATTCCGTCGGGTAGCCGGATCCGGGGAGTTGTCACTTTCGCCCAGGCAGCTGATCGGCAGCGGTCGGGCGTCATCGAGGTCAATTTCGATCGGCTGAGCTTGCCCGACGGCAAGGCGTACAACTTGAGCGGAAAGTTGACGAGCACCGACGCCGCCGAGCGGCGCCAGATAGAATCGGATCCCAACGCCCGCGTCGTGCTGGTCGGGGGACGTGGTGGGGTGGGGGCGGCAATCGCGGGAGCCGGATCTGAGAGGAGTCCCACGTCGGGAATCATGGCTGCACTGGGCAATCTGCTGTCGGAGGCACGCGACGTTCGGGTGCCGGCGGGCACCCCGCTCGCGGTTCAGCTCGAACAGGGCCTGGTCCTGAGTCGCCGCGGGGCCGCACGGGCGCCCGATGCGTTCACGATCTACACGGCTGCGGACCGAATTCGCGCCGCTCAGCAGGTACTCGCGCAGCAGAACTATTATCGCGGTTCGATCAACGGGCAGCTCGACGACGCCACGCAGCGCGCGCTGTTCGAGTTCCAGATCGACAAAGGCATCATTGCGACCGGTAATCTCGACGGCCGGACCGCGCAGGCGCTCGGTCTCTCAGCGACGGCGGATGCAGCGAATGCCGCGACTCTCTCGCCGGAGGAGGCATCGCTTCTGCGGCGTGGTGCCCAGAGTTTAGTGGGCCGCCACCGTCAGGACCTGGCGATCTCCGCGAGCGGTCGCCTCGATGCGCGCCGGGCATACGCGGAGGGCGATGTCGACCTGTGGTTCGCGCTCTCCGCGTTCGCCGACAATGCCTCGCTGTATGAGCAACTCGTGCGTGTTTCCGGCAACATCGAGGGCTCTGCACTGGCAGGTAAGGCGCTGGTCGGCGCGGCCAAGCGGGTGGATGGTGCCCTTCAGCGGGCACGGGCGTCGTCGCAGATCCAGAATGCGTGGTCGTCGATCCGCGCGCAGCTTGCGGAGCTGGATCCGACGTACCGGTAACGGCCGAGTTCGGAGCACGACCGGGGAGCTTGGCGAGCCGCTCTAGCGCGAGCGCTTCGTCGGCTTGGCGCTCGAGCGGACCGGCGTTTTGGCCGGAGTCTTTCCGGTGGTCGCGGGCTTCTTTGTGGTCAATGACGTGCCGGCCTTCGACGGAATCGACACGCGCGCGGCCAGCGTCGCGCTGGCGCCGCTCCCGGTCACGCGCGCGACCAGCGATTGCTCGACGGCATCGCGGCCGAGCGTCCATCGTGTGCGGGCGCGGCCCTTGTCGTCGGTGACGACGCGCGCCGGCGAGAGCGCTCCGGCGCTCGCCTTGAAGGTCACGGTGGCGCCCTTCACCGGGTTGCCGAACTCGTCGGTGACGCGGGCTTCGACACCGTCGCCAAGGAGCTTGCCGGGCGTTCCCACCGCCTGCTTCGGCGTGAGATCGATGGCTGATGCTGCCCCAGACCGGGCCGTCGCGTTCACGATGACTGGGCGGGGAACGCCTTCCACGCGCACGGACATCGAGTGCGGGCCTGGCTCGCGGTCGAGCGTCCAGACCGCGCGCGCGATGCCACTCGTGTCGGCCATGATCGCCGAGTCGCCCACGGAGCCTCGCACGGGCGCAAAGTACACCACGGCACTCGGCACCGGATTGCCGGCGCGGTCGAGCACCTTGATTGCAACCTTCTTGGAGAGTGGCGCCCCGACGGTGCCGGTCTGGGTGTTGCCGCCAACGACCCATGCGGTCGACGCAGCTCCGGCCTTTGCCGTCGCGGTGAGCACGATGGGCGGGACGGCCCGCGTTGTACCGACCTGTGCTCGCAGGCGTTGTGTGCCGGCGCGATTCGAGAGGGTCCATTCGACGCGTGCTTCACCTAGCGAGTCGGTTCGCGGCGCCAGTGGCGTAAGTGAGCCCCCGTCGAGCGGAACCCAGGTGACGGGAATGTCCGCCAACGGGCGTCCCAATGTGTCCGTCAGTCGAATCGCCACAGGGTGGGGAAGCTTCGCCCCGATGTCCGCGAGCTGCGCCGTGTCTATCGCCACGATGCGAGTCTCGGCTGCGACGGGCTCGGCATCCGCGGTCACGATGAGCGCGCTGTCTATCCCCTCGGCCATGACCAGCAGCCGCCGTGACCCCGGAATGGGACCAAGCCTCCACACCGTCTTGGCGCGTCCATCGGCATCCGTCGTAGCCGTGTCGGGTTCGGTCGATCCCTCGCCAGTCGCTGGCTGAAATCGAATCTTGGCCTGTGGGATCGGGAGGCCGTGCCGCGACACGACACGAATGACGATTGGGAGCGGCAGTGCGGCGCGCGCGGGGGCGCGCTGACTGTCACCGGAGGCGACCCGCACCGCGAAGGCGGTGGGAAGCACCGTTACCGGGGCCTGTGTGCGCACGCCGCTGATGGTCGCCTCGAGGATCGCTCGCCCTGGGCGGATCGCCGTCGCGAAACCATTCGAATCGACGCTGACGATGGCGCTGTCGGTCGTGCGCCATTTCGCGAACAAGCCCGGAATCACGTAGTCGCGGCGATCGACGCCGCGCGCCGAGATCGCGCGTTGCTCGCCATCGCGCATTACGATTTCGCTGTCGCCGGCGACGCGGACGTTGGCGACGTGCGGGCGCACGACGATCCGTGACCGTGCGACCAGTCCACCGACCGTCGCCGTGATGGTGGTCGTTCCCGGTGCATGCGCGACGACCCCGCCGCTCGGCGTCACCGAGGCAATCTCGGGGTGGTCGCTCATCCACTTGAGGGAGGCGCCGACGAGGGCGCTTCCGCTCTTGTCCTTGATCGTCGCCGTGAGCTGCAGCGTGTCGTTCAGCGCGTCAGCCGTGTCGGCAAGCGGAGCGATGCCGACCCATACTGCACCGATGTCTCCCACCGTGAGGTGGGCTGCGTCATCTCCAATCACGCCGTACGCGCGCGCGAACGACAACACGGAGACGAGGGCCGCCAGCGTCGACACCGTTTTGGCGAACGACGATGTGGCCTTGGTGACGACCTGGCCGTTGACTGGAAGCCGACTGCGTGGGACGATCTCGCTCATACCGAGAGGACTGAATGAGCGGCCCTCCGGTCACGAAAATCGAGGCTGTCGAGGTTGTCGAGGTGGTCGATGCGAACGAGGGGAACTTCAAGCGACGTAAGTATTTACGCGTAACGCTTAAAGTGCCCCTCGAATTACGTCTATTCCATTGTCGGTTGGCTGCCTTCGTTACTCGTGACGCAGGGCCTCCACGGGGTCCAAACGTGCCGCGCGCATGGCCGGAAGGATGCCGAACAGGATGCCGGTTAGTGCGCTGCCGCCCACCGCGACCGCGATCCACTGCGGCGTCATCGCCGCTTCGATCGGGGTATTGGTCCGTACCAGCCACGTGACGATCGCGCCCATGGCGAGCCCCACCGCCGCCCCCACCGCGGTGAGCGTTACCGCCTCGACGAGGAACTGCCACATGATCGTCAGCCTGGTCGCTCCGAGCGCCTTGCGGACCCCGATCTCACGCGTGCGCTCCGTCACGCTGATCATCATGATCGCGATGACGCCCACGCCACCCACGATCAGTCCGATTGCCGACAGCACGAACATCACGATGAAGAACACGCCGGTGAGCTTGTTCCAGAACTCGAACAGCTTCTCCTGAGGGGTGACGAAGAACGTATTCTCGGTAGCCGGCTTCAGGCCGCGAATGGACCGGAGTCGGGCGATGACGTCGTCCATGGCCGCGTCGCGAGACACGCCATCGACCGGTTTCACGGTCATGTCGGCCCACTCCGTCCACACGCCGAGGTGCCGGCGTCCGGATTCGAAGGGCACGATCGCTCGAGGGCGGTCGCCGCCTTCGCGACCAGGCGTCCCGAGGAAGCTCGCCTTGTAGTGGTAGAGCCCGATCACGCGGAACTGCTGCCCATTGATCGCGATGAATCGCCCGATCGGATCGGAGTCCCCGAACAGCTTCTCCGCCATCAGGTCGTTGATCAGCACCACACGCGCGCCCGTTTCGTTCTCGGCGTACGTGAAGCTCCGGCCGGGCGAAATGTCCCCGCCATCGACGTCCGTCCACCCCGGCGTGTAGAGGTCGAGCAGCGCGTTCTTGAGCGTTCTGTCCTTACGCTTGAACGTTGCCGACGATCCGACGTGCGTCGTGACGCCCCGAATGGTGGGCAGGCGCGCGAGCGCCTCCCCTTCATCGGTCGTCAGCGGCGGGTAGTGAATCCACTGACAGGTTTCGTCGCCGCCGTCGCAGATGTTGAACTCGATCGGAAACTTGTAGATGAAGAACGACGTCGGCCCTGCGGCCTCGAAGTCGCGAGCGACGCTGCGATTGATCCCGTAGATCGCGGCCGAGATGGCGACGACGGTGAACACCCCGATGGCGACGCCGAGAATCGTGAGCGCGGCGCGCACCTTGTTCGCCCGGATCGAGTCGAAGGCGATGCCGACACCCTTCGAGCAAGCTGAAGACGCGCGTGGAGAGGCTCATCGTTACTCCTGCCGCAGCGCGACGATCGGATCCAGCCGCGCTGCCCGCGCCGCCGGGTACATGCCGGAGATGATTCCGACCCCTGCTCCGAGGATCACCGCCGTGACGACCGACCACGGGGCGACGCTCGCCGGCATCGGGCTGAACTGAGCGACGAGCGCTGCGAGGCCGATGCCGAGCAGAATTCCGAAAGTCGCGCCGATGGTGCTGAGCGTCGCGGCCTCGACGAGGAACTGCGACAGAATGTCTCGGCGCCGCGCGCCGAGCGATTTCCGGATGCCGATCTCGCGCGTGCGCTGCGCAACGGCCACGAGCATGATGTTCATGATCACGATCGCGCCTACGACGAGGCCGAGCGCGGGAAGCACGATGCCCGCCATCACCAGGATGTTCTCGATCTTCGCCCAGAAGGTCAGCGCGGACTCGGTGGTCTCGATCGAGAAATTATCCGGCTGGGCCGGACGCAGCTTGTGCCGGCCCCGCATGACCTGTCGCACGCGCTCCATGCCGTCCCGCATGCCCTGCATGGAGCTCGACTTGAGGATGACGCCGTCGATCACACCGAACCGACGGTTCAGCAATCGCGCCAGCGGCGAGTTCATCGGGCCCACGACGAACTTGTCGACCGACAGACCAAACACGGACCCTTGCTCCTCCATGACGCCGATGATGCGGTACGGAACGCCTCCAATTCGCATCTCGCGTCCCAGGGCACTCGTCGTCGGGAAGAACCGCTTCTTCACATCCTGCCCGATGACCACGACCTTTGCCCCACTGGCGAACTCGTGAGGCGCGATCAGTCGGCCGCTCGCGACATTGAGGTTGCGAATCTCGAAGAAGGATCCGTCCACGGCGAAGGCCTCGACGTCGCGCGGGCGCATGTCCTTGGTAGACACCGGAATCTGGTCCCGGCTCTCGATGGCCCACATGACGTCCGGGGGCAGCGCTTTCACTACCGGCTCGACGTCGTGCAAGTAGATGCGCGGACGCCGGGCAAACGACCGCCACTCCTCATCGGTCGTGTGCATCTCGAAGTACGGCCGATGCCGCGAGCGTGAACGTGTTCACGCCCATCAGCTTGCCGGCGAACTCCTCCTCCATGTAGCGGCCCATGCCGTTGATGACGGCGACGACCGCAATGAGGAACATGACGCCGATGGTGACGCCGAGGAGCGTGAAGAAGCTCTTCAGCTTTTGCGCGCGAATCTGCGAGAGCGCGAGCCGGATGGCCTCGATGAATGGCACGTTAGTGGGCCGCCTGGGCGAGGGCGACGCGCTGCGCGAAGGTGTCGCGCCGCTCGTCGGAGGAGATGCGTCCGTCGCGGAGCACCACGATTCGACCCGCATGGGCCGCGATGTCCGCTTCGTGCGTCACCATGATCACCGTCTGGCCTTCCGTCGCCAAGCGACTCGAAGACGCGCATGATCTCGGCTGACGTTCCCGAGTCGAGGTTACCGGTCGGCTCGTCGGCCAGAAGAATCGCCGGCTCGTTGACCAGCGCGCGCGCAATCGCGACGCGCTGCCGCTGACCGCCCGATAGCTCGTTGGGTCGGTGCGTGGCACGGTCTCCGAGCTGCACGCGCTCCAGCGCCTCGCGTCGCCCTGACGCTTGCGCTCCTGCGACGGAACACCGGCATACACCAGCGGCAGCTCGACGTTGTGAAGCGCCGTCGCCCGCGGAAGAAGGTTGAACGTCTGGAAGACGAAGCCGATCTCGCGATTCCGCACCCGCGCCAGCTCGTCGTCGCTCATGTCCGACACCAGCATGCCGTTCAACCAGTACTCGCCCGCCGTCGGCGTGTCGAGGCACCCAATGAGATTCATGAGCGTCGACTTGCCGGAGCCCGAGGGCCCCATGATCGCAACGTACTCGTTGCGCCTGATCGCGACGTCCACGCCACGGAGGGCGTGGACCACCTCGCCCCCCATGTCGTAGTCCCGCTGGATGCCGCGCGTGACGATGACCCAGTCCTCGTCAGGCGCCAGTCCTGCGGTCCGGATGACCGCTTCGCGCTCGGCGGTGTTGCTGATCGGCGTGTCGAGATGTGCGCTCACGTCTGCGCTCCCGCCGCGGGCTTTTCCTCTTCCTTCGCTTCGCGAACGGTCGTGCCATCCTTCAGCTCGCGGATGGCCTGGTAGCTACCGGCCACGATCTTCTCCCCTGGCCGAAGCCCGTCGACGACCTCGAAGTATTCCTCCCCGGCGATGCCCACCCGAACCGGCCGGAAGGTCACCTTGTTGTCGGCCCCGACGATGAACACCCCCTCGACATCGCGCTGGCCGATCTGCTTCGTCGGCTCGCGGCCGAGCGCGATCGCGGCGGAGTCGCCCGACTTCGGGACGTCTCGTGCTCGCGCACGGTGAGCGCGATGATCGGCACCGCGATCACGTCCTTGCGGGTGTCGGTGATGATCTTGGCGGTGGCGGAGAAGTCGGGTCGCGTTTCCGTCGGGCGGGTTGAGCAACTGCACGGTCACCTCGTAATCCACGGCCTGATCCGAGCCCTGGGGCCCCCGGCCGCCAGCTTGATCGAGCTGTTCGAGATCTCGACCACCCGTCCGACGAACGTCGTGTCGGGGAACGCGTCGATCTCGACGGTCGCCGAGTCGCCGAGCGAGATGCGCGCGACGTCGGTCTCGTCGACCTTGATCTTGGTCTCGAGCACGCTCATGTCCGCGATCGTCAGCAGCGTGGCGGCATCCATGTTGAATGTGCCGGGAACCGCCGTCTCACCGAGCTCGACGTTGAGGCGAGTAACACGTCCGGCCATGGGCGCGAGGATGACGGTCTTGGACAGGCTCGACCGCGCATCACGGAGCGTTGCGGCTGACTGCTCGACATTGTGCCGCGACGACTGGTACAGCGCCTCGTTCACCTCGAGCGTCGTCTTGAGCTGCTCGAGCTGCTCGGCGGAGACGAGTGTCGGGTTCGCTCTGCGGATCTCCTCGGAGCGGGCCAGGTTGCTGCGCGCCTGCTCCAGATTCGCGCGTGCCTGCGCTTCCTGGGCGCGTGCGGCGGCGAGCCCGGCCTCTGCGCGTTGAACCCCTGCCTGGTACTGCACGGGTTCGATCTCGAGCAGGAATTGCCCGCGCGAGACCATCTGTCCTTCCTTCACCGCGAGCCGCACGATGCGGCCGCTGATGTCGGCGGTGAGATCGACCTTCGTCCGGGGCTCGACCTGTCCGCTGGCCGTCACCGACGCGACGAGATCGCGGCGCGCGACTTCTTCCATGCGGACCTCGGTTCCGTCATTGCCGCTCTTCGCTGCGCCCACGCCTACCGCCGTCGCCACCACCAGTGCTATTGCGACCCCGATCCCCCACTTGGTCTTCCGGCTCATTGTGATCCTCGATTAGCGAAGAGGGCGGCCGACCGCGTTTTCCAGCGCGGCCCACGCCTGATGGTAATCGTAAATAGCTGCGATTCGATCCTGCTCGGCGCGCTCGAAGCTCGAGCGTGATTCCGCCAGCTCCACGAACGTCGCCGCGCCGACGCGATAGCGCTCCTCGGTGAGACGCAGCTCCTCGCGTGCCTTGGCGGCGTTCTGCTCCTGAACTTCGCTTGCCCGCACGGCGGTAACGAGGGTGAAGTATGCCGCGCTGACGTCCGCCGTCAGGCGGAGCTCCTGCTGGCGCACCTGATAGCGTGCATCATCCCGTGAGGCTTGCGCAACCTGCACGCGCTGCTCGCGTGCGAAACCGTCGAACAGGGGCAACGAGACTCGCGCCTGCAGGCTGAACGGCTGCCGCGTGAAATCGAACGGGAAGCGGTCGTTCTCGCGGCGGATCGATTCCTCGTCGGCGGGTCCGAACTGGAACTCGCTGTTGCAGAAGGCTGTGATCGGCGCGAGGCCAGCGCCCTGGCGGATCGAGTCCGTGCTGAAGCACTGCGCCCGATTCTGGAGCACCTGCGAGCGCTGCCCTTCGACGAGGAACCGGTCGTTGGTGTACTGCTGGGTGTAACCGCCCCAGCCGGTGCTCAGGCTGAGTGACGGAAGGTATTGCGACTGCGCCCGACGCACGTCGAGCGAGGCAACGCGCTCGCGCGACCGGAAGGCGCGCACGGTGGGATTCTCTTCACGCGCGATGCCCATCACCTCGTCGAGTGAGATCGAGGGCGCGGTGACGGCGAACTGCGACGTCAGCCGTACGTTGGCGGGTTGCGCCACGCCCATACGCTCGAAGAGGCGAAGCTTGTCGACTTCGGCGGTGTTACGGGCCCGGAGCGCCGCGACCTGCTGCGTTCCGAGGGCGACCTCGGCCCGCGTGACGTCGAGCTGCGTCCCCGAGCCGACGGCGGCGCGGGCACGCGCAAGCTCCAGCTGCACCTGTGCCGTTGCGGTGAGCGTGTCCTGGAGAATCGCCTGCGCCTCGGACTTGAGCGCCTGCAGGTAATCCTGCTTGATGAGGGCCCGGAGCGAGTGACTCGAGCCGACGATGTCGGCCTCGACCGCATCGCGGCGAGCCGATTCGAGCTTGGGTGTGATGAACGTCCCCGGGCTGATGTCGTATTGCAGCCCGAGCCAGTACGACGACTGGTACACATCGGAGCTCGTGCTGAAGTTCAACCCTTGAAACGGCTGTGAGCCCTCTTTCCGGTACTCGCTGCTGAAGGAAAGGCTGGCACTCGGCAGCAAGGCGCCGTAAGCCGCGCGAACGGACGCGCTGGCGGCGCGCCGATCGTTGACAAACTGGAGGTGGAGCGGGTTGTTGCGCTGGGCCAGCGCGATCGCCTCGTCAAGCGTGAGCACGGTGCCCCGCACCGTATCCGCCACCTGCGCGATGGCGGAAACAGGCCACAGGGCGCTGGCGAGCGCGAGCGCGACGAGCACGGTAAATCGCATCGGGGGGAGCCTCGGGAGGAAGGACGTCTGAGCGTACGGCGGCCCGGCACAGCCGGTTTCAGCGACGCGTCAAGAGTAGCGAACACGAAAAAGCCCCGCGAGAGCGGGGCTTTTCGCCTCCAGCCATCGATCAGCGAGGAGGGTCGTCCCGGGTCGCGGTGATCCCGCGGCTCTCGAGCGTGACCCTGAGGACGCGCCCCTGCGCGTCGACCCAGATCCGCCGCGTCCCGCCGTCAGGATCGGTCATCACATAACGAGTCGCGGCGATGCGATTCCCGCTGATGGTGACCACATCGTCGCCCTCGTTGTCTACGCGCATCGTGACCTGAACGTTGCGCCGCGGCACGACAACGGGCACCGCCCCGGTCCGCCCCGCGCGCGCCAGGAAGTAGTACTGATGGAAGACGTCGTCATCGAGGATCAGGGCGCCGTCCGCCACCACGTATTCACGAGCGGACTCGCCACGGGGTGTGCGGAGCTGCGCGCTGAAGCGCCCCCGTCCCACCCGTCCCTGGAGGCGTTCCTGCACGTCGGCGCCCGTACTGACCTCGACCTGATACCGCAGGGGCGCGCCGGCGGCGTCCGTCTGGAGGGCGGGCGACAGGCGGCGATCGGTATAGACCACCGTCGCGTTGGCGACGAGCACGTCCCCGCCGGGATTCGGCGTGCGCCGAATGGCGAACTCCTCGCGTCCGATCCGGGTCCCGTTATGGGAAATCGTGAAGCTGCCCTCGTCGACGACCGCGACTTGCGCGGAGGCCGGGAGCGCGAGGCTCACAACCGCGATACCCGCAATGAGTTTGCGCATGATCTCGTAATACCCCACGGGGTGGTCTCGGTTCATGCTTCGGGGGCCGGCGCAAGGAAGATTCGCTCGCTGATACGCTCGCGAAAGCGCTCGTACAGCGCACGTCCTTTCGCCTGGGAGGCGAGCGACGGCCGCCCGATCGAACCGGGACTCCCTTTCGGGACGCGCAGCGAACCGCGCCGGTAACGTCGCATCGACTCGCGCGACATCATATAATCCTGTGCCAGATCGAGATGTACGAGCTCTGGCGCGAGAAACAACAAGAGGGAGGTGTCGACCTCGTCGCCGTGCATGTGCTCGGTCTGGCCCTCGAGGAGGTCGGCGATGGGGATGGCGTAGATGTCGACCACGCGCACCCGTGCCACGGACGTGATGACCGTCGCCAGCGCTTCTTGATGGGGATCGTGCTCATGGGCGGTGAGGAGGATGAACTCTCGAAACCCGGTCGCTTCCCACGACGCGAGCAGGTCGTTCAGCATGCGGTGCAGAGTCTTCTTGCGCACGGAAGCGTTGCCGGCGAACGCGCGTTCGGTAACGACGTTGACGCCATATTCCACCGTTGGCGCACGCAGCACACCGTACTCCGCGGATAGATCGTCGGCGAGACGCTCGGCGATAATGGTAGCGGTCCCGATGGGCAAATGTGGGCCGTGCTGCTCGCACGTCCCGACCGGCACGATGAGGCGCGGATCCTCGGCGAGAATCGCCGCGACCTGAGCGGGAGTCATCTCTTTGAGCCGGCGCGGCGACGACGCGGCGGTGGGGAGGGGGACAGTCATTTCCATCGGTGAGGAAGTCCAACCAGCACGACCCGCGCGCCTGACGGGACTTCCCGCGGCGCGCGCCTGGACAGTGATGGTGGCCGTCGCGCTCCTGACTGCTGCGCTGTGGCTCCGCACGCCCGACGTACGGTACCTCGTGCCGGCGGCCGTCGCTACCGTGCTGGGGGCGATCCTCCTGATGCGGGTACCCCGAACGCTGCGGGCGTGGGGCGCGGCAACCGCGCTCGCGCTCGCCGCGTTTTGCGCGATGGGCGCTATCGCGCAGCGCGAGCTGACTCGCATCGCGCGGGATTGGTCGACCTACCGCAGCGGGCGAATCGCGCGTGGCGCGCAGCGCCTCGATGTCACGCTCGACAGCATTGAGGCGGCGCTTGCGCAGCGCGCGCGCACGGCGCTGGAATCTCCCGGCGACACGATGCGCGCGTTCGGCCATCTCCGAGGTCTGGTCCAGGAAGATAGGGCACAAACCGTTGCCCTATACCACGGGGGGCGGCCCCTGGCCTGGGCCGGGCGGCCACGCGTGCGCACGGACTCGGTCGCCGGCGCCGGAGGCGTGATCTTCACGCCGTTCTACGTCACGCTCTACGCGGCGGCGGAGCGCGGCGACCGGCGTGCCGTGGCAGCAGCGCTCGTTCACGCGGAGCCTCCCGCTGACCGCCTGGCCCAGGCGGTCGATGAGCGGGTCGCCGAGCGCTCGGGGCTACATGGATTCCAGTTCGCGCTTCCAACCGTGCGGGAGCTTGCCGAAAGCACTCCCTACGTTGGGCGCGGCGGCGACACCCTCTTTCGCGTTCGGCCGCTGGTGCCCGCCCAGGGCGAGGCGGCGCTTCTCGCCCTGGACCGCACGCGCGAGCGAGGCGCGATCCTGCTGGCGGTCGCGCTGGTGCTCTTCCTCGCCGCGTCGTGGGCCCGCCTGCGATCGCTCACCTGGCGGCTGGCGACACTGGCCGTCGCCCTGGCCTGCGTGGGGCTCGTCCCGTTAGGCACGTTTTCGAGTGACACTTCGCTGTTCGATCCCACCGTCTACTCGGCGACGCTTGGCGGCCCTTTCACTGCCAGCGTCGGGGCGCTGACCCTTTCCAGCGCGACGCTGCTGCTCGCGCTGCTGACCGTGCTCCGCACACGGACACGCACCGCGTGGAGGCCGGCGGCTGCCGCGATCGTGATCGTCGTCATGTCGCTCGGTCCGTTTCTCCTCCGCGACCTGGCGCGGGGCGTCACGGTGCCCGCGTCCGGGATCACGGTCGGACTGTGGCTCTCGTGGCAAGTCGCGATCTTCCTCGCCGCCGCAGCCCTGCTGCTCGGAGCGGCAGCCGCGGGCGGCGCGGTACTTGGGGCCACTCGGGGACTTCATCCGGCAATCGCTCCGTCACTGGCCGCACTAGCCGCGCTCATTGGTCCGGTTGTCTGGGACGCACCGGGTCGCTGGCCCGGGTGGTATCCGATCCTCTGGATCGCGGCGATCGGAGCACTCGCCCTCACGCGCCGGCATGTCACCTTCATCGTGACCGCAGCCACCGTCGCTGCGTTCGGCGCGGCGACGCTCGCCTGGGGTGCAGGCGTGCGGGGGCGGGTCGCGCTCGCGAATGACGATGTCGGCGATCTCGCCGCGCCCGATCCATATCCCGTCGCGCTGCTGGAGCGCCTCGCCGATTCGATTGAGGCCGGGCCTCCACCGCTCACCGAGGCCGAGCTGCTGCGGCGTTTCGTGCGCTCCGACCTGGCGGGTGCAGGGTATCCGGCGTCGCTGTCGAGCTGGCTTCCCGACGGATTCCCCGGCGCAATGCTCTCGCTCACGCCGGCCGATGTCGATCAACGCGAGGTGGGGCCCGTCGTCACCAATGCGCGCCGCCGCGGTGAGAGAGTCGTGCGACTCGTCCCCTCCATTCCCGGTACGAACACCATCCTCGCCGTGCCGCACGAGGGGGGCACGGTCACGGCGGTGGTCGTGCAGCCACGTACGCGGCTCATCCCCGACGATCCCTTTTCCGTGCTGCTGGGTCTCGAGCCACGCGAGCGCGGTGAGCCGCCGTACTCGCTCGCGCTCACCGACGTCGACGCGCGCGCTCCGCTGCCGCCGGCAGGAGAGACGCACTGGTCGCGGGACGCCAACGAGCTGCACGGCGACCGGACCATCGCGACGCCTAACGGGCCAGCTCGCGCGCACATCGAGGTCGATCTGCGCTCGCTCGACGTGTTGCTGCAGCGTGGGACGCTGGTCGTGCTGTTCGACCTGGTGCTGCTTCTCGGTCTATGGATGGTCAGCGTCGTCCCGGGTGGCGCCTTCGGGCGATGGCTCCGCGCACGGCGGCGACGGTGGTCGCGCTCGTACCGCGCGCGCCTCACCGTCGCACTGTTCCTCTTCTTCGTGATTCCGGCAGGCGTCTTCGCCCTCTGGAGCTACCGGCGGCTCCAGGACGAGGTACGCCAATCGCGCGAGCTGCTGGTGCGCGAGACGCTCCGGGCGGGGGCCGCTGCCGAGGATCTCGAGAAGCTGGACGAGATTGGGGATCGGTTGCAGACCCCGCTCTTTCTGTATCGCGACGGGGCGCTGCGGCGTGCGAGCGCCGCACTCCACGAATCGCTCGCGGCGTTCGGTCGGTTTCTCCCGCGCAATGTGCATGTGGCATTGACTCTCGGCGGCGAGGTGAACGCGAGTCAGACCCTTTCAGTCGGCGGAGTGTCCACGCTCGTGGGATACCGCTTGAGCGCCGGGCCGTCCGGGGAGCGCGATGTGCTCGCTGCTCCCGCCCGCGGCGGTGAGGCGCTGCTCGAGCGGCGACGACGCGATCTCGGCGTTCTCGTGCTGTTCGCGACCGTGCTCGGAGCGCTGGCCGCACTCTGGTTGAGCGGTGTTGCGGCCAGATCGCTTGCCGAGCCCATCGGTTCGCTCCAAAGCGCAGCGCTCGCGATTGCCGGCGGAGACCGCGAGCCGCAGCTCACCGGGCTGCCACCAGAGGAGTTCGCGCCAGTCTTCACCGCGTTCCGACGAATGGCCGCCGATCTGGGCGAGAGTCGGGCCGCGCTGGAGGAAACGCAGCGGCGCATCGCGGCGATCCTGCGCAACGTTGCGAGCGGTGTCATCGCCGCGGACCGGTCGATGACGGTGACCCTCGCGAATCCCGCCGCGGATGCGCTGCTCAATGAACGCATCCCACCAGGGACCCGTTTGGAGGATGTCGCTCCCCAGGCGCTGGTAACGCGCGTTCAGGCTTTTCTCAGCCACGAGGCGGACGAAGAAGAATTCGACGAAACGCTCGGCGAGCGTCAGCTGCACGTTCGTCTCACCCGTCTCACGCGCGGCGTTGGCGGTGCGGTCATCACCATGGACGACGTCACCGATCTCGCGCGCGCGCAACGCGTGCTCGCCTGGGGTGAGATGGCTCGGCAGGTCGCGCACGAGATCAAGAATCCACTCACGCCGATTCGCCTGGGCGTCCAGCACCTCCGCCGCGCGCGCGCGGACGCGCGCGCCGACTTCGACGCGATCCTCGATCGTAACGTCGCGCGCATTCTCGCCGAGATCGATCGCCTGGATGAGATCGCGCGGAGCTTCAGCCGGTACGGGACAGCCCCCGCAGAGCGCCTGCCGGCGCAGCCGACGGACGTGGCGGCCGTCGTGCGCGATGTCATCGAGTTGGAGCGTCTTGGCCGCGATGAGATCGAATGGCGTGCGACCGGCGCGGATTCACCGGCGCTGGCCCTCGCGAGCGAGGACGAGCTGCGTGAGGTGATGATCAACCTGCTCGAGAACGCTCGACTCGCGAACGCGCACCGTGTCGAGATGCGCGTGAGCATTGACACGAGCCACGTTCACCTCGACGTCGAGGACGACGGCCACGGTATCGCGCCGGAGGTGCTGCCCCGCATCTTCGAGCCGCACTTCTCGACGCGGACGAGTGGCAGCGGGCTCGGCCTCGCGATCAGCCGGCAGCTCCTCGAGGGCTGGGGCGGGACGATTGGAATCGAGAACGGCCCGCGAGGCGGCGCGGTCGTACAAATCCGCCTCCGGCGTCCCGAGTGAAACGAGAAGGCACCGGCGAGCGTACGGTCAGCAGGTTCAACGTTTTTCAAGGAGTCCCCCCGTGATCGAGCTACTCGCAACCGTCGGCGCGGTCGTCGTTTCGGCCTTCGCGTTCATTCAATCGCGCCTGTACGTGCGGCGCCGTCTTCAGTTCGTCGATGCGGTCCACTCGCCGGCGGCGCCGTTCATTGCTGGCGGGATTGCCCTCGCGGTCGCAGCGCCCATCGTCTGGATCGTTCCCTTCGTAGGCGCGGGCTCGGCGCTGCTGTTCGGGCTGGCGGTTGGATTCGGAGTGGCGCGCGGGGCTGGAGACGTCAGAAAGAGACTCCCGCACGGCAACGTCTAAAAGTCACAGCCGTCGAAGGTCAACACACGGAAACTCAGATTTCAGATCGTTTGTCTGAAATCTGATTTCTGACCTCGGGCGTTTCTGTCGTTCGGCTCCGAAGCGCGTGCTTCGACGTATCATTCCGGGATGGATCCGATCGAAGTCACTGCGGCCCTGTTCGGAGTTGCGTCGGTCTACCTCAGTGCCCGCCAGAACGTCTGGAACTGGCCGCTGGGCATCATCAATGTCACCCTCTACATCTTCGTCTTCTACGAAGCGAAGCTCTATGCGGACATGGGGCTTCAAGCCGTGTACATCGTGCTCGCGGCGTACGGATGGTGGCATTGGCTTCACGGGGGGGCGAACCGCGGCACCCTGCGCGTCTCTCGAGTACCCACGCGTGAAATAGTCCTGTTGGGTCTCGCCTTCGCGGGCGGTACCGCGGCGCTGGCGACGCTGCTCGCCCGCGCGACCGACGCGTCACTTCCCCTCGCCGATTCTGCGCTCACCGCCGCGAGCCTCGTGGCGCAATACATGATGACGCGCAAGTACGTCGAGTGCTGGCTGGTATGGATCGTTGCCGACGCGGCGTACGTGGCGATGTTCATCTACAAATCGCTTTGGCCCACAGCGGTACTCTACCTCCTGTTCACCATCCTCGCCGTGGTGGGGTGGCGACAGTGGCGCGCATTGCTGCGCGAGCAGCCCGCGCCGCAGACAGCCTTCGCGTGAGCCGAGAGCGCGTACGCCGGGTGACGGTCACCGGGTCGGAGTCGACCGGCAAGACGTGGCTGGCCGAGCGTCTCGCGCTCCACTTCGCGACGGTGTGGTCGCCGGAGTTCTCGCGCGATTACGCGCTGCGGAAGGGGGCTCCGCTGGATGCGACGGACGTCGAAGCAATCGCGCGCGGGCAGATGCGCGGCGAGGACGACGCCCTTCGCCGAGCACAAGGGCTCGCGATTCTCGATACCGATCTCGTCAGCACCGTCGTGTATGCCGAGCACTATTACGGTCGATGCCCGCCGTGGATAGAAGAAGCAGCGCGCGAGCGCCTCGCCGAGCTGTATCTGTTGTGCGACATCGACGTGCCATGGGTAGCTGATCCGGCGCGCGATCGCCCGCACGCGCGGCGTGAGATCCAGAGCGCGTTCACGGCGCGGCTCGAGCAATACCGTGCGCAATACGTCGTCGTGCGCGGGATCTGGGAGGAGCGAGAGGCAGCGGCGATCGCCGCGATCGAGTCCCGCGTTGTTCCGGCCTCGCATTGAGAGCGGTGACACTCTCTTCGGGAAAACGGCGCAAGCATTATCTTTCTCGCACCACGGTGGCGTGCCCATTGCGGTGATGAGCCGCACTTCCGACAACCGCCGACTCTAGTGTCGTATCTTCTCGCACTGTTGCTCGCGTTGCTCACCGTGCGTGGCGAGGTTCGCGACGCCGTTACCGGAGAGCCAGTCTCCGGTGTCGTCGTAGCGTCGGCCGCTGCACAGGGCGGCACCGAGACCGACGAAGCGGGCCGCTTCACCCTCGAGCTTTCCGGACCTGCGCGCGTTCGCTTCGCGCGAGTCGGATACCAGACGGTCGAGCACGTTATCGCGAGCGACACCACGCTCATTGTCCAGCTCGAGCCCGCGGCGCCCTCCCTCGAGCGCGTGACCGTGACCGCGCTGCGCGGCGACGCTGCCGCGCCGATTCCGCAGCGGACGATGGATCGGGAGGAGGTCGAGCGACGCTACGTGGGGCAGGACGTTCCGCTCCTACTCACCGGTCAGCCATCGGTGACGTCGTACGCGGAGGCCGGAGGCTTTTCCAACTACACGTATCTGCGTCTCCGCGGAATAGACCACACTCGGGTGAACATCACGCTCGACGGAGTACCGCTGAACGATCCCGAGGACCAGTTCGTGTACTTCTCGAACTTTCCCGATTTCGGCAACAGTCTCGAATCGGTGCAGATCCAGCGGGGAGTCGGTACGAGCTCTTACGGCACCGCGGCGTACGCGGGGGCCATCAACTTTCAGTCGATGGCTCTCGCCAGTGCCGAGCGTGGCGGCGAGGTTCAGCTCGGACGTGGCTCGTTCGGCACGACGCGCGGAAGCGCGGAGTGGATGTCGGGACGGGTGAATGACCGATTCGCGATGTACGTGCGCGCCTCCGCACATTGCACGGAGGGCTATCGTCATCACTCGGGGAACACGGGCCAATCGTACTTCACCAACGGTGCCTATTTCGGCGCCCGCGACATCGTGAAGATCACCGCGTTCGGTGGCCGATCGCGGAACGAGCTGGCGTATCTGGCGGTCCCGCTCGCGGATCTCGAACAGGACCCACGTGCCAACCCGCTGGGCGAGGATGAGCGCGACGACTTCCAGCAGCATTTCGCCAGTGCATCCTGGACCCGCGTGCTTGGCGAACAGGCCGCGATGCAGGCCACCGCGTACACGATCTGGGCGGGCGGCGACTACGACGTCCGCATCGCGCCCGACCTCTACAACTTCCAGCTCGCCTCGCGAGTGACTGGCGCGCTCGCCACCTGGAGCGCGCGCAGAGGAGCGTTCGATCTCGACATTGGCGCCCACGCGAGCGCGTACCATCGCGACCACTCTCTCGCCATCCGGCCCGCGCTGGAGTCACTCGTCTATCACAACACCGGCCGAAAGCGCGAGCAGAGTGCGTTCGCGAAAGCCGTGCTCGCACTCGGGGATGCGACGCTCTACGGCGACGTTCAGCTGCGGCACCCGGAGTTCGAGTACGTGCCCTCCGCGGGGTCCGGCGTGGGTGGCAGAAGCATTGCCTGGACGTTCCTGAACCCCAAGGCAGGAATCACCTGGGAGCTTTCGCGGCAAGCGACGCTCTATGCGTCCTACGGGTCGAACGGCCGTGAGCCCACCCGCAACGACATGTTCGCGGGCTTCGATGATGTGGACACGACCAACATTGATTTCGTTGGTTCCCTGTCGCGCGTGCGCCCCGAGCGCGTCTACGACAGCGAGGCTGGCGTCCGCTGGCGAACGACGTCGCTGTTGGCGAACCTGAACGTGTTCGACATGCGATTTCGCAACGAGATCACCCCAGTGGGGGAGCTCAGCTACATCGGACTTCCCCTGCGCAAGAACGTCCGCTCGTCGTATCGTCGCGGCCTCGAGGCAGACGTGACCTGGCGTCCGTTGCCCGCGCTCGCCGCGTCGGCGAATGCCACGATCAGCCGCAACCGCATCGCCGAGTACCGGGACGACGCGACCGGTACCACATATCGAGATGTGGAGCCGTTGCTCACCCCGGCGGTCCTGCTCAATCACGCGCTCGACTGGCAGATGACGCCTGTCCTTTCCATGTCCGTCACCGGTCGCTACGTCGGGCGGAGCTTCCTGGCGAACACGGGCGATCGCGCGTTCATGACGCCATTGGCGTACCTGGCGGACGCTGGGCTCGCGTGGCGGAGCGGGCGTCACGAGGTCGCGCTGTACGTGATGAACGTGGGCAGCGCGCGATTCTATGCGGCCGGCTATACCGACGGGACGACCCCGTATTATTTCGTGACCGCGCCGCGCGCCATCTTCCTCACGGCGACCGTCGGGTTCTAGCGTGGCGAGCCGCGCGCTCGACTACGTGCTGGCGTTGCTCTTCACCGCTGACGGGCGGGAAATCGTCCTGGTGCGAAAGACGCGGCCGGCGTGGCAGGCGGGACGCGTCAACGCGCTCGGCGGCAAGGTGCATGACGGCGAAGATCTTCTGGAGGCCGCGCGTCGCGAGGTCCGCGAGGAAGCGGGCGTGGACGTCGAGGCGTGGGAGGAATTCCTCGTCTGGCGTGATCCCGAGTATCGCCTCCGCGCCGTTCGCGCATTCGATGACGCGGCGCGCCGCGCGAGAACCGCTGAGGATCAGCCCGTGTTCCTGGCACGGGTCGATGTGCTCCCGCCTAACGTGATAGACAACCTTCGCTGGATCATCCCGCTGGCGCTCGACCGCGACGTGTCCATCCCGATCGCGGTCACGAGCGCCAACCCGGCGGGATCCGGGCTGACCGAGCGCCCGCGATAGCCTCCGGAGCGTCACGCTCGGGTCGTCGTGACCTCCTGCCCGAAGCGACGCCCGAGAGCCCGCAGAAATTCCTCCTGGCTGTGGTGGTGACCAAAGACGAACCGCGACATGAAGCGGAAAATGGGATTGGTCACGTACCCGCGCTCGGTGATCGTTAGGGCCGTGCCGTCCGGTTCGGGAGTGAGCTCATACGTCCACGTTCCCCCAAAGGGAAGGGTTTCGTCCACGATCCTCGTGACGAGGCGGCGGGGTCGCTGCTCTTCGGAGCGCTCGAACGTGATGGCCCCATCGCTGCCGTGCTCGCGCCATCGCAAGGCGCCCTCTGCCGCGAGGACATTGACTGACTGCACGCCCATCCGCCAGCGCGGATAATCGCGCACGTCCGTGACCGCCTGCCACACGCTGTCCGGCGGCGCCTTGAGGTGCGCCGTGGTGGCCGCAACGTGATCGCGGGGCAGCAGGAGCCCAACGATCGCTACCACTGCCACGATCGCAACGAGGGCGCCGACCGTCACTAGCAGCCATTTCATGGGGCTGTCTCGCACGGATGGGGTAAGCGGGTACCTGGTGGCGCAACGATGGCACACCCCTGCGGAGCGCTGCAACTCCCGGCGTCGATCCGATGAAGACCGTCACGGGAGGGCGCGACACTGTAGGAGCGTGCTTGCCGCCGTCCGCTCCGCCGCGCTGATAGGGATCGAGGCCTACGCCGTCACCGTCGAGGTCGACGCCGCTCCCGGACTTCCTCAGTTCGCGATCGTTGGCCTGCCTGCGGGTGCGGTGAAGGAGAGCCGAGAACGCGTGGGAGCCGCGCTCGCCAATGCGGGCTTCGCGCTTCCCCCACGTCGCATTACAGTCAATCTTGCCCCGGCCGATACGAAAAAAGATGGCACGGGCTTCGACCTTCCCATCGCGTTAGGCATCCTCGTCTCCACCGGACAGTTGGCGGCCGCTTGCCTCGACGGCGTAATGGCGGTCGGTGAGCTCGGGCTCGATGGAACGCTGCGCGCTGTGCGGGGGGCGCTTCCCGTCGCCATGCTCGCGAGGGGGACCCGCCAGAAGGTCCTGATCGTACCGCCGACGAACGTCGCCGAGGCAGGCCTCGTTGGCGGCGTCTCCCTCTCGGCGCCGATCACGCTCCATGAGCTCGTCAGCCAGCTGCGTGAAGGCGCGCTTCCCCACACGCCACCACCGGCGCGCCTGACGATTCCTGACGACGTGGACGACTTGAGCGATGTCGCGGGACAGGACACCGCGAAGCGCGCGCTCGAAGTCGCCGCGGCTGGCGGACACAACGCGCTGCTCACCGGCCCGCCGGGAGCGGGCAAGACCATGCTTGCCCGCCGCCTTCCCGGCATCCTGCCCGCGCTCAGTGAACGCGAGGCGCTCGAGGTCACAGCCGTGCACTCCGTCGCCGGGATGCTGGCGGGGGGGTGTGCTCTCGTCAGGCGCGGCCCCTTTCGTGCGCCGCACCATACGATCTCCGATGCAGGCCTCATCGGCGGCGGAAATCCACCGCGGCCTGGCGAGGTGAGTCTCGCCCACCACGGCGTGCTCTTTCTCGATGAAGTGCTCGAGTTTCGGCGTCACGTACTCGAAGCCCTGCGCCAACCACTCGAGGACGGACGGGTCGTGATCGCGAGGGCTGCGCATTCCGTGACGTTTCCAGCGCGATTTCTGCTCGTGGGCGCGATGAATCCCTGTCCCTGTGGATACGCCGGAGACGTGAATCGCGCGTGCGTGTGCGCAGCAGGCGACATCACGCGCTATCGCGCGCGTCTCTCCGGACCGCTGATCGATCGGATCGACATCCGGGTGGAGGTCCGTGCCGTCGCCGTCGGAGCTCTCGCTGCTGCGCGCAGCTCGGAGCGCTCGCGCGATGTGCGCCACCGCGTTGATGCGGCACGGCTCGTCCAGCGCACGCGGTACAGGCCGCTCTCCCACGTCGAGTGCAACGCGCGGGCTCCCGGCCGCTGGCTCGACGCACGAGGAGGGCTCGCTGCCGACGGACACCGTCTTCTCGTGAAAGCGGCCGACCGCGGTGCGCTGACGGCGCGCGGATACCACCGCACGCTGCGCGTCGCGCGGACGATCGCCGACCTGGACGCCGATCCGAGCATCCGGGCACCGCACGTCGCCGAAGCACTGAGGTTTCGCCTCGGCCCCGTCGCAGAGTACGGGCCCGATGCGCACAGTCTGGTGCCGGCATGACCACGTCCGAAAATGGCGAGCACCCTCCGAACCCGAGAGATACCTTCCATCCCGTTCGACACACTCAACCCGCGCTCTTGCGGCACGCTGGAGACCGCTGACATGATCGCTACGATGACTGAGACCCTTCTGAGCACCCGCGTCACCAGTCCCATCGGGATGCTCACCCTCACCAGTAATGGAAGCGCGCTAACGCAGCTGCTCATCGCCCGCGAGAGTGACATGAATGGCGAGAGCGTCCCCGCGGACGCCGATTCCGTGCTCGCCGCGGCCCGCGAGCAGCTCGACGCATACTTCGACATGCGTCTCACGGATTTCGATCTGCCGCTCGAGCCGCGCGGCACGGACTTCCAGCAGCGCGTGTGGGGATCGTTGAAGACGATCCCTTTTGGCGAGACGATCAGCTACGCCGAGCTCGCGCGTCGCATCGACCAGCCCAAGGCCGTGCGCGCGGTGGGTGCCGCAAACGGCCGTAACCCGTTGATGATCATCGTGCCGTGCCATCGCGTGATCGGCGCTGACGGATCGCTGACAGGCTTCGGCGGGGGCATCGATCGCAAGCGCTGGCTGCTCGATCACGAAACGCGCGCTCGACTGCGGTAGAGGTCCGGCAGCGCCCTCCCCAGGCCGCGGGGGCTCGGTTACGTTGAAGCATGACCGACCCCCGCGCGATCCCTGCGACGTCGTTGGCCGAGGAAAAGGAGCGCGCGCTGGTGGCGTGGCTTCGTGATTGCGGGTCTGTTCTCCTCGGCTTCAGCGGCGGTGTCGATTCCGCGTACCTCGCGAGCGTCGCCCACGAAGCGCTCGGACCGAATCGTGTGCTTGCCGTCATCGGGCGGTCCGCGTCGTACCCGGAAGAACAATGGCGCGTTGCGCGCGATGTCGCGGCGCACGTCGGCTTGCCAGTCCTGGAGGTCGACACCGACGAGATGGACGATCCGCGCTACGTCGCCAATCCGTCGAATCGTTGCTACTTCTGCAAGACCGAGCTGTGGGGTAAGCTCGCGCCGGTGGCACGCGAGCGCGGACTCGATGTGATCATCGATGGGACCAACGCCGACGACATTGGCGGGCATCGTCCCGGCATGCAGGCGGCCCGTGAGCACGGCGTGCGCTCCCCGCTGGTGGAAGTAGGGATGACCAAACGCGACATTCGCGAGCGGTCGCGCGCTCGTGGGTTGCCCACCTGGTCGCAGCCGTCGTCGCCGTGTCTTTCCTCGCGTCTTCAGTACGGCCTGTCGGTGACGGCCGAGCGCTTGCGACAGGTCGAGCACGCCGAGCGTGCACTTCGTGACCTCGGCCTCGGCGGAGATCTGCGCGTGCGGCACCATGGCGATCTCGCGCGCGTCGAGCTCTCCCGCGAGATGCTCGCCCTCTGGCTGAGTCCAATTCCCATGCGCATGATCACCGCCGCGATTCGCGCCGCGGGATTCGCTCGCGTCGCGATCGACTTGCGCGGCTTCCGGTCGGGCTCTCTCAACATTCTCCAAGAGGTGACCGCCGCATGAACGTGGAAAATCTCGAACGCGCGCTGGCGGAGATCGGCCTTCATGGAATCGTCGAGGTGCGCGGTTCGCTGGCGGTGTTGAGAATGGACACGGACGCTGGACTGGGCGACGACGAGCTTCGCTTTCTCGCGGTAGATGCTGCCGAGCGCAACGGGTTTACGCACCTTGCGCTCGAGGTCGTCGATGACGCCGGCCGTGCGGCTCTTCATCGCGATTAATCTTCCCGCATCGGAACGACTGGCAATCCACGAGTCGACGGCGCCCCTTCGCGCCGCGGCGAGCTCCGTCACGTGGGTGGCTCCGGACTGCATTCACCTCACGATGAAGTTTCTCGGCGAGCAGCAGCCGGAGGATGTGGCGAAAGTCCGTGACGCGCTCGCCGGGGTCGCGCGCCGCTTTCAACCTCTGCGTCTGGACGTGGGGGGTGTGGGAGCGTTCCCGCATCTTCGCGCGCCACGCATCTTCTGGATCGGGATCGGGGCTGATCCCAAGCTCGAGCTGCTCCATCACGATCTCGAAGTCGCTTGCGAGGCCCTCGGACACGAGGTGGAGGCGCGCGCGTTCCGGCCCCACATCACGCTCGGGCGCGTGAAGCGTGACGTCAGTGCCGAGCAGGTGGCAGCGATGGCGAGGCTTGCGACAAACGTCCGGTATCGGGGTACGATCGATGCGCGGAGTATCGATGTGATGCAAAGCGAGCTGTCGTCGGCAGGGCCCCGCTACACCGTGCTCGCCGCAGTTCCGCTCGGCCACTCGTAAATGGGGTGTATGCGACGGCTCGGCTTTCTCGTCCTGGTGTTTCTCGCCGGCGGCGCGGTCTTCCTCTGGCTGTATCTGGAGCGACCGCGCGGCGCCGCCGAGGCCACATCGACGGCGCCGGTGTGGGAGCGGCTCACGCCGGAGGGCGCGGAGCGCGCGCGCACGTCCGTCCAGCTGTTGTCTCGCCCCTCAGGTCCCGTGTTCACCAACATCGGCGGCGCCGATCTCGCCGCGTATATCTTCGACGAGCTGTCGAAGCAGCTGCCGCCGTCGGCGCAGGAGCTGGAGGCCGCCGTCATCGATGACCGCCTGCACGTGCGCGCCTTGGTGAAGGTCAGCGACTTCGGCGGAGCGGGCTCGCTCGGGCCTCTTGCTGCCATGCTCGGCGATCGCGAGCCGGTCGAGTTCGGCGGGACTCTCGAGCTGGTGCGTCCCGGTCTTGCGCAGTATCGCGTGAAGGTGTTGCGGCTGCGTGAGCTGTCCGTGCCGTCGCGCATGATTCCGCGGCTGTTGCAGCGCGTCGCGCGCGGCACGCGGCCCGCGGGACTGGCGGAGGACGGTCTCCCACTCGAGGTGCCCACGTTCGTTGCCGACGTCCGCATTGGGCAGGGCAACGTTACCCTCTACAAGTCGACGCAGCGATGAGCCGCCGCATCCTCGTCGTCGACGACGAGAAGGGGATTCGTCAGGCACTTGGCCAACTCCTCGAATACGAAGGGTACGAGGTGAAGACCGCCGGCAACGCCGTGGATGCGATCACCGAGTACGACCGCTTTCGTCCGCAGCTGGTCTTCATGGATGTGAAGATGGCGGGGATCGATGGGCTGGAGGCGCTCAAGCGGTTGAAGCAAACTGACGCCAACGCGGTCGTGGTCATGATCAGTGGTCATGGCACCATTCAGACGGCGGTCGAGGCGACGCAGCTCGGCGCCTATGACTTCCTCGAGAAGCCGCTCGACACCGATCGCATTCTGGTCACGCTGCGCAACGCGCTCGAGCATCTGTCGTTGTCGGAGGAAAATACGCGGCTCAAGCAAACCATCGAGTCGCGCTACGAGATCGTGGGTCGCTCCTACGCGATCAAGGCACTGCTGGACAAGATCGAGAAGGTTGCGCCCTCTCCGGCGCGGGTGTTGGTCACCGGCGAAAACGGAACCGGGAAGGAGCTGGTTGCGCGCGCTGTCCACCGGCTGTCGGCGCGCGCCGAGGGACCGTTCATCGAGGTCAACTGCGCCGCGATCCCCAGCGAGCTCATCGAGAGCGAGCTCTTCGGCCACATGAAGGGATCGTTCACGGGTGCGGTGCAGGATCGCGCCGGAAAGTTCGAGCTCGCGAACCACGGCACGCTGTTTCTCGATGAGATCGGTGACATGAGTCTCGCCGCGCAGGCGAAGGTCCTGCGCGTGCTCGAGGACGGGGTCGTCACCCGAATCGGGGGCAGCAAGCCCGTCTCGGTCGACGTGCGCGTGCTCGCGGCGACGAACAAGGATCTCGAGCACGAGATCGCGGAAGGGAAATTCCGCGAGGACCTCTTCTACCGGCTCAACGTGGTGCCGGTGAGCGTCCCGCCCCTCCGCGATCGACGTGAAGACATTCCCCAGCTCGTGGCGCATTTCGCCGACCGCCTCACGAGGGGCGAAGGCGTTCCGCCTCGTGGCCTCGCGGATGAGGCGGTGCAGCGCCTTACCGAGTACGACTGGCCGGGCAACGTGCGCGAGCTTCGCAACACGGTGGAGCGATTGCTCATCCTGGCATCCGGACCACGGATCACGGCTGCGGATGTGGAGCGCCTGGTCGGGAAGCGCGCCGCCGAGCAGACGAGCCTTGGCTCCCTCGTCGAATGCCGCACCTTCGAGGAGTTCAAGGACGCCGCCGAGCGCGCTTTCCTGCTGGCCAAGCTTCGAGAGGCGAACTGGAACGTCTCGGAGACGGCGCGTCTGCTCGACATGCCGCGTTCGAATCTCTACAAGAAGATCGAACGTTATGGATTGGCGAGGGAAGAAGCGTGATCGTCGCCCCGCGAACCGAGGGATGAATGGCGGACAAGGACTGGGATCGCGAGCTCGCCAAGATAGACAAGCAGCTGGAATCGGTGTCCGACGAGCAGCTCTTTCCCAAGAGCGCCGCGAAGACGACGCCTCAGCGCGAGGCCATCGCCGAGAAGCAGTCGCGCACGTCGACGTTCGGGGTCATGGTGCGCCTGCTGCTGAGCGTTGCGCTTGGCATAGGCATGATCTTCTGGCCCTATGAGGCGCGCTGTGGGCTCGGTCTTCTGGGCTACCTGCTGGCTGTCGGCGTACTGATCGGCGCCGGCTCGTGGAGCGCGGTGTGGGCCTGGCGACACCGTGCCGGGAAGGCCCATGTGCTCTCACTCCTGATCGTGCTGTGGGGCACGATCCTGGGTGCGCAGGAGATCCTGCCGCGAGTAGGTTACGCGAAACCGACGCTCGATCACCCGAGCGTGTGGCAGTGCGAATGATGGGAATGCGGAATCCGGAATGCGGAGGATTATGGTGCGGGCATTCGCAGTCCGCAGTCCGCAGTCCGCATTGGCTAACACGTCGATTTTATGAAACTATTTAAGAACTTCATTGCCGGTTCCTGGGTCGAGCCTTCGACCGGCGAATACTTCGACAACGTCAATCCCGCCGACACGGGCGACCTCATCGGACGCTTTCCCCTGTCGTCGCGCACGGACGTGGACAAGGCGGTGGCATCGGCGCAGCGCGGCTTCGAGCGGTGGCGTCGCACGCCGGCGCCGGCGCGTGGGGACGTGATCCGGCGCGCGGGGGACATTCTCGTGAGGCGGAAAGATGAGATCGCCGACCTCATGACGCGCGAGAATGGGCAAGCCGCTCACCGAAACGCGCGGGGATGTGCAGGAGGGGATCGACACCGCCTACTACGCGGCGACCGAGGGCCGGCGCCTGTTCGGTCACACCGTCCCGAGCGAGCTCCGCGAGAAATGGGCGATGAGCTTCCGGCGCCCGATCGGCGTGGCCGGCATCATCACGCCATTCAACTTTCCCCTGGCCATCCCAACCTGGAAGATTTTTCCGGCGCTGTTATGCGGTAACGCGGTCGTGTTCAAGCCGGCCGAAGATGTCCCGCACACGGGGACGGTGTTCGTTGAGGTGCTTCTCGAGGCGGGTCTGCCGCCTGACGTCATCCAGCTCGTCCACGGGACCGGCGAGGCGGTGGGTGCCGCCATTGTCGAGCATCCGGCGGTCTCACTCGTGTCGTTCACGGGCTCGACGGAAACGGGGCGCCTCGTGGGCGAGACGTGCGGCCGACTACACAAGCGGCTGTCGCTCGAGATGGGCGGCAAGAACGCGATGATCGTACTCGATGACGCGGATCCTGACCTGGCTCTCGAGGGGGTGCTCTGGGGAGCGTTCGGCACAACGGGCCAGCGGTGCACGGCGACGAGCCGGCTCATTCTCCAGTCGGGTATCCATGATGATTTCCTGAGTCGCCTGGTGAAGCGCGCGCGGGCGCTCAAGCTGGGCGACGGGCGTCGTGAGGGCACGGAGGTCGGCCCTCTCGTGAACGAGGCGGCGGTGAAGAAGGTAGAGCGCTACGTGGACATTGGCGTTGCCGGCGGAGCCGACCTGTTAATGGGTGGCCGCCGAGCATCGGGGAAGGGCCTCGAGAAGGGACATTTCTTCGAGCCAACGATCTTCGCGCGAGTGGAGCAGGGAATGCGCATCGAGCAGGAGGAGATTTTCGGTCCTGTGCTCTCGGTGCTTCGCGTGGAATCGCCTGACGAGGCCTTCCGCATCAACAACGGGGTGAAATACGGCCTCTCCTCGTCCCTCTACACCCGCGATGTATCGGTCGCCTTCCGGGGGCTGAGCGATCTCGACAACGGAATCACCTACATCAATGCTCCAACCATCGGCGCGGAAGCACATTTGCCCTTCGGTGGGGTAAAGCAGACAGGGAACGGCCACCGTGAAGGCGGATGGCAGGTCTACGAGTTCTACTCCGAAACGAAGGTGGGTTACGTCGATTTCTCGGGGACGCTCCAGCGAGCGCAGATTGATAACTACCTTGGTACGCCGGATTGAGCGTGGAGCTCGAGGTGCTCGAGGTGCTCGAGGTGCTCCAGGTGCTCCAGGTGCTCTAGGGGGAAGCCCCCGCACCTCGAGCACCTCGATAACCTTTGCCCTTGCCATTGAAATGCTCCGACACCGTTGGTTTATTCCAGCCTATGTCGACCGTGCGTCGCGGTGACATCGTTCGGGCGGCGGTGGTGGAGGCAAGCGAACGGGTTGGCGGCGCGCTGGAGGGTCGCGGTGATGGTGCCGCGACCGAAGGAAGTACGTCGCGCCTGCGACGTGACCTCCAGGCGGAAGGGGTAGTCATCTCCGAGATGGGCAAGGCCTCGTCGGGACGGCATACCGTCGTGACGCTTCGGCTCCCTTCCGGAGCGAAGTCCGCGCTCGAGCATTTGGCTGCGCGGCTGTAGGTGTCGATTTCATTTGTCTAGCCGAGGCCGGCTGCGATGACGGAACGCCCCCAGACGACCCCCAACCGCGTCGAGATCACCGAAGAGCAGCGCAGGCAAATCCTGCGTGAGCTCAATCGGCCGCGCTCGCGCCTGCGGATGTTCGTCGACTGGGCCAAGTCGCTCGTCGTCGCCATCGTCCTGTTCCTTCTCATCCGCACCTTCCTCGTCGAGGCATTCAAGATCCCGACCGGGAGCATGGAGCGCACGCTGCTCGTCGGCGATTTCCTCCTCGTGAACAAGGCCGTCTACGGCGCCGAGATTCCGTTCACGAGCGCCCATCTGCCGCCGATCGCGCGTCCACAGCGTGGCGACATCATCGTCTTCGAGTGGCCGAAGGATCCGACCAAGAACTTCGTCAAGCGTCTCATCGGCCTCCCTGGCGACACGCTCGAGATGCACGAAGGCATCGTGCGGCTCAACGGTCGCGCACTCGATGAGCAGTACGTGGATCACACCGCGCCCGGTGAAGACCCTTCGGGGGAAGACTTCGAGTGGCAGCGAAATCACCTCGTAAAACAGGCTGCCGCGAGTGGCGCGCCGTACCATCCATCGCGTAACAACTGGGGTCCGCTGGTCGTCCCTGAGAGGAGCTATTTCGTGCTCGGCGACAACCGGGACAACTCGTACGACAGCCGCTACTGGGGCTTCGTGCCGGACAGCCTGGTGAAGGGCCAGCCCTTCGTCGTGTATTACAGCTATGCGCGTGACCCCTCACATTGAGTTCCGTGGCTCACCAACATCAGGTGGCGGCGCCTTGGAGAACGCGTTCACTGAGGGGCCGGAGTCGTCGTCCGCAATACCGCGCGTTCCCCGCGCGGCGAGGTCGCATCGAGGAGCCGGTGCCCGTATGGGAGTGACCACACACAGGAAGTCGTCGTACGAGGAAGGGTCGCTCGACCAATACCTCCGCGACATCAGCATCTACCCGCTGATCTCTCGCGACGAAGAGGTGCGGCTCGCCCAGCGCATCCGCGTGAATGATCAGGAAGCGCTCGACAAGCTCGTGCGCTCCAATCTGCGCTTCGTCGTGTCCGTCGCGAAGAAATATCAGAACCAGGGCGTCTCGCTCTCCGATCTCATCAACGAAGGGAACCTCGGACTCATCCGGGCGGCCCACAAGTTCGATGAGACGAAGGGCATCAAGTTCATCTCGTACGCGGTGTGGTGGATTCGCCAGGCCATTCTCCAGGCGCTAGCGGAGCAATCGCGCATCGTGCGCGTACCGCTGAACCGCGCCGGCACGCTGCACCGCATCGGCAAGCGCGCGAACGCGCTGCTTCAGGAGCTTGGTCGCGAGCCGACGCACGAAGAGATCGCCGACGGAATGGACATCACCGAGGAAGAGGTCGCGAAGACCATCTCGATCTCGCAGACCCATCTCTCCCTCGACGCGCCGCTCACGCCCGGCGAAGACAACAAGCTGCTCGACTACCTCCCCGACAATCTGAATCCCACGCCCGACGAACAGACGTTCGAGAAGGCGTTGACGGAATCGATCGAGGAGGCGCTCGCGTCATTGAAAGAGCGTGAGGCGAAAATCCTGCGCCTCTACTTCGGTCTCGACGGCGAGGAACCGATGACGCTCGAGCAGATCGGCTCGCTCCTCGGCATCACGCGTGAGCGCGTGCGCCAGATCAAGGAGAAAGCGCTGTCACGTTTGCGCCATGTGTCGCGCGCCCGAGCGCTGGAGTCTTATCTCGGGTAACGGACCGAACGCACTGCTCAGCAATGTAAACGGGGCGGCCGTCAGGCTCGCCCCGTTCTTGCTTCTCTGAGTGCCGGACGCAGCTTTGCAGCGAACGCACACCCACCAGCCGATGCGCACGATCCCTCTCTTGCTTCTCCTGGTCTCTGTCGCATGCTCGCGCGCGGTGACCGCGCCGACCGTCGTCAGTGGGCCCATACTCGGAATCCCTGCCGACACCGCCTTCACGCGCGCGATCACGCGAGGCACGCGCACCGACACGGGGCCTCCGGGTCCTCGGTATTGGCAGCAGTGGGCTTCCTACCGCATTTCGGCCCGACTGGACCCCCGGACCGCGCAGCTCGCGGGTGAAGAGACGATTCGCTATCACAATCGCTCACCGGATACGCTGCGACGTGTCGCCGTCCACCTGCTCCAGAATCTTTTCGCGTCGAATTCGCCGAAGAACGAGAACGTCCCGCTCACCGGCGGCTTGCGGCTGGAGCGCGTGACGGTCGATGGCCGAGAGCTCGCGCGCGGTGGGGATGGAGGCTACGACGTGCAGGCGACGATCGGGTGGATCCCGCTCGCTCGGCCGCTCGCCCCCGGCGACTCGGTGGAGCTCGGATTCACGTGGGGCTTTCGCGTTCCTCCCGCGAGCGCGCCCCGCATGGGTCAGGACGGGGAGGTGTTCTTCATCGCGCAGTGGTATCCCATGGTGGCGGTCTACGACGACGTGAACGGCTGGCAGACCGATCCGTATCTCGGCAACGGCGAGTTCTACTACGGCTTCGCGGACTACGACGTCAGGCTGACGATACCCACCGGCTGGCTCGTCACCGCGACGGGCGAGCTTCAGAATCCTCGAGAGGTCCTGAGCGACTCCGCACTCTCACGTCTCGAGCGCGCGCGCACCGACACCAGCGTCGTGCACATCGTGTGGCGGCGCGACGCCGAGCGTACGCGGACCGATGCGGATGGCCTTCTCGAGTGGCGATACGTGGCGCGCGGCGTACGCGACTTCGCCTTTGGGACCTCGAATCGATGGTTGTGGGACGCGACACGCGCCGTCGTTGGGGACGCTAACGGCGACGGCCGCCCAGACACGACCGCCATTCACACAATGTTTCGGGCGACCGCGGCCGCGTGGGAGCTGTCGGCCCGCTTCGCCAGGCACTCGGTCGAATTCTTCTCGCGCGATATCTGGCCATATCCATATCCGCACATGACCGCCGTCGAGACGACGGTCTACGGAATGGAGTACCCGATGTTGACCGCGATCGCGGCCGTGCCCGACCCACAGGAGCTGTACACCGTGATCGCCCACGAGATCGCGCACATGTGGTTCCCGATGCAGATCGGGTCGGACGAGAAACGCTACCCATGGTACGACGAAGGGCTGGCGAGCTACTTCGAGACGCGCGCCGCGCGAGATCAGTTCGGCCCTGCCGCGGGCGATCCCGCGGTGACGGGGTTCGTGAACTATCTCCGCGCCGCGGGCGGCGAGGTCGAAGCGCCGCTGATGACTCACAGTGACAGATTTCCTTCGGCCGCGGCGTACGTCATCGCCAGCTACGAAAAGCCGGTCTCGATCTTCCGATCACTGCGCGGCGTCATCGGCGATAGTGCCTTCGTGCGCGCATTCAGAGACCATGGCCGTGGGTGGCGAAACAAGCATCCGACGCCGTACGACCTCTGGAATTCCTTCGAGAACGCGAGCGACCGGCAACTCGACTGGTTCTGGCGCACGTGGTTCTACGAGACCTCCACCATGGACCTGGCGATCGCCGGCGGGCGCGTCGTGGGCGACTCGGTGGAGATCGACATCGAGCGACGGCAGCGGGCGCCGATGCCGGCGATTCTGCTCGTCAGGCGTGAAGGCGGTCGCGAAGACCGGGTGACGGTACCGGCGGATGTGTGGCTCTCCGGCGCAACGCGTCACACGACCCGGGTCGCCGCGTCCCCCCGCGTCGTGAGTGTCGAGCTCGACCCGGACAAGCTCTTCCCGGACTTGATGCGAGCGAACGATCGCTGGACCCCTTGACCCATGCAGGGCCGCGAAAAAGCTTCTGTCAGCCACCATCGTACAGGAGTCGCAATGAGAGTCCTCATCGCCGCGGCCACGCTCGTTCCGCTGGCACTGTCCGCCCAAACGGTTACTCGCGTCGACGTCTCGCCCGCCGAGACGACGATGGTCGTGGGCTCCTCGATCAAGCTCAGAGCCGTAGCGCGTGATGACAAAGGCGGCGCCGTAGCCCAGGCTCCCATGTGGGCGGCGGCGCCGTTCGACATCGCGCAAATCGATAGCACCGGCACGCTCACGGCCATCCACCCGGGCGAGATTCACGTCTTTGCCATCGTGGGTGGTCGGCCTGGGCGCGCGACGGTGCGCGTCGCCCAGCGCCCGCCGGCGCGCCTCCTGATCGAGAGTGCCGAAGGCAATTCCGCCGTCGTGGGCGGGACGCTGCAGCTCGGGGTCAGCGGAATGACGAGCGCGAATGACGCCGTCCAGGTTCCGTCGGCGCGGTGGCGCTCACGCACGCCAGCAATCGCGGAGGTGAGCCCGAATGGCCTCGTCACCGCCAAGGCCCCCGGGCGCGCGACCATCGTCGCCGAGTCGGGAGCGCTGAGCGCCACCACGGAGATCGCCGTGCGCGCGAATCCCGTGCGTACCGTGCGCCTCGAGCCCGTGACGCGGCCGGCCCGCACGGGCGACGTGGTGAAGCTCACGGCTGTCACGGCCGACGCGCGCGGCGCAGCAGTCAGCGCCGTTCCGGTGCGGTGGAGCGTGAGCGGTCCTGGGGGACAGGTCGACCACGAGGGGTACTTCGTCGCCGAGGATCCCGGCGTGTACACGGTGACCGCGAGCGCGGGGTCCGTGGCCGCCGCAACGTCGGTGCAGGTCGTACCGCGGTCCGATCCGCGGCGCCTAACGTCTGTCGCGCACGTGCCACTCCCGGCCGGGACGATGGGGGCCGAGGTGTGGCCGTTCGGCGACGTGGCCTACGTCTCGACGATCAGCTCCCGCGTGTACGTGTTCGACATCACCGATCCATCCGCGCCGAAGCTCACCGATTCGCTCGTGGTCGACGCGCATCTCGTCAATGACGTGAGCCTCACCGAGGATGGCCGGCTGGGGGTGCTGACGCGCGAAGGGGCGTCGAATCGTCGCAACGGCCTCGTGTTCTTCGACGCCACCGATCCTCGCCATCCGAAGATCCTCTCGGAGTTCACCGAGACCCTGACGGGCGGCGTCCATAGCGCGTTCATCTGGAAGCGGTATGTATTCGCGACCGATGACGCCACTGGCTCCCTGCGCATCATCGACTTCAGCGACCCGAAGCAGCCGAAGCAGATAACCCGATGGGAGACGCCGAATCGCGGATCGCGAATGCTGCACGACGTCTACGTTCGCGATGGCCTCGCGTATCTCGCCTATTGGCGGGACGGCCTGATCATCCTCGACGTCGGCAATGGCATGGCGGGTGGAACGATTACGGCGCCAAAGGAGGTGTCGCGATTCGTCTACGATCACAGCGTGCTATATCCTCCCGACTTCGTCGCCGGAACGCACGCCGTATATCCGGCCGGGAAGTACATCTTCATCGCCGACGAGTCGCTCTACGGCGCATTCGATATCTCGAGCCGCGAGCGCCTTCCGACGCGCGGAATCGTGCACGTCGTCGATGCGAGCGACATCCGCAACCTGCGCAAGGTGGCGCAATACGATCCGATCGAGTTTGGCGCGCACAACCTCTGGGTGGAGGACAACCTGCTCTACATCGGCGCCTATGACGGCGGGGTGCGCGTGCTGGATATCAGCGGCGATCTTCGCGGCGAGCTGCGAGAGCAGGGCCGGGTGATCGGCTCGGTATATACGGGCGCGCTCGATGGCTATCGCCCGAATCAGGCGCTGGCGTGGAGCGCGATTCCTCATCGCGGCCACATCATGGTGTCCGACATCAACACCGGTTTCTGGGTGGCGAAAGTGGTGCAGCCGCAGGTGCCCTGATACGTGGAGTCCTCCGTTAGCGAGGCTGGCATCCAGGTTCAAAGTTGGGACGCGGATTAGACGGATGCAGCGGATTTGGCGGATCACTCCTTGTGTCGCGATCTCTCCTCTACAGGAGCAAATAGCAGGTGTTTTTTTCCTGCGCGAGGAGAGTTCTCTGCGCCAGGAGCGATCCGGCCGTTTCCGCTGCATGCGCGTAATCCGCGTCCCAACTTTGAACCTGGATGCCAGTAATGTTGTTGTAGTCGCCGATCTCGAGAAAAGACAACAGACCATGGCTCAAACGAACTCGTTCGACATAACGACAGGCGTCGACCTCCAGGAAGTCGATAACGCGATCAATCAGGCGCAGAAGGAGATCGCGCAGCGGTACGACTTCAAGGGATCCAAGGCGAGCATCGACTTTCAGCGCGCCGCGAGCAAGCTCGTCCTCGTCGCCGACGACGATTACAAGATGCGCGCGCTCATGGACATCCTGCAGGGGAAGCTCATCAAGCGCGGGGTGCCGGTGAAGAATCTCGACATCGGAGAGGTGAAACCCGCCGGCAACGACACCGTGCGTCGTGAGATCGCGCTCAAGATGTCGCTCGATGGCGACACGTCGAAAAAAGTCGTGGCCGCCATCAAGGAAGCGAAGATGAAAAAGGTCACCGCCGCCATTCAGGGGGAGCAGGTGCGTGTGAGCTCGGCCTCGAAGGACGAGCTCCAGACGGTGATGAACCTGCTGCGCGGACAGGACTTTGGTGTCGAGCTGAAGTTCGGCAATTATCGATAGAAACACCTTCCCAGTCGTTGAGCGGCTCTGCCCGCCCGACTAGCTTTTCAGAGTGAGAATCGGCTTCATCACTCTGGGCTGCGACAAGAATACCGTCGACAGCGAGCGCTACCTCGCGCGCCTCGTTGGCCGCGGCGCCGAGCCCGTCAGCGACCTCTCGACGGCCGAGGTCATCGTCGTCAACACCTGCGGCTTCATTGACGCCGCGAAGAAAGAGTCCATCGATGCGCTGATCGAGGCTGGCCGCCTCAAGGAGGACGGCTCCTGCCAGGCGGTCGTCGCCGTCGGATGCATGGTCGAGCGCCACAAGCAGGAGCTGCTCGAGCATCTTCCCGAAGTCGATCTCTTCCTCGGCTCCTCCGAGATGGATCGTCTCGTCCCCGAGCTCGAGCGCCGCGGCGTCCTTGGCGATCCGACGGTCGAGCACCCCGGCGTACGCGTCTACACCGGTGATCTCCCCCACGTCCGCTATCTCAAGGTGAGCGAGGGGTGCGATCACGGGTGCGCCTTCTGCGCGATCCCGCTCATGCGAGGGCGGCACCGGTCGTTCTCGCTCGACGAGCTGATGCACGAAGCCCGCGAGCTCGAGCGACAGGGTGCGGTCGAGGTGAACCTCGTCGCGCAGGATCTCGCGCATTACGGACGCGATCTGCGCGAGGGCGTGCGACTCCCCGAGCTGCTCGAAGCGTTGCTGCGCGAGACCTCGATTTCGTGGTTCCGTCTCCTCTATCTCTACTCCGCTGGACTCACGCCGCGCCTGCTCGAGGTCGTCTCACGCGAATCGCGCATCGCGCCATACCTCGATATGCCGATTCAACATGCGTCGGACGCCGTCCTCGAGCGTATGCGGAGACCCGAGCGCGAGCACACCATTCGCGAGAAGGTGAGACGCGTGCGCGAGGCCGTGCCCGACGTCGCCATTCGCACGACCTGCATCGTCGGATTTCCGGGAGAGACGGATGCGGATTTTCAGCGGTTGCTCGATTTCCTCGAGGAGACGCAGTTCGAGCGCGTCGGCGCCTTCACGTACAGCGCACAGGAAGGGACACGCGCGCACGCGATGACCGACGATGTGCCAGACGAGGTCAAGCGCGAGCGGCTGGAGCGCCTGCTCGACCTGCAGCGAGCGGTGACGGCCGAGCGGTATGAGCGGTTCGTCGGAAAGCAGGTGCGAGGCATCGTCGACCGGCGCGGTGATCGCCTGGAGGCGCGTGCGATCTGGCAGGCGGACGACATCGATGGCATCACCTTCCTCACCGGCGATGCCGCGCCCGGCTCGATCGTGGACATGACGATCACCGCCGTGCAGGACGATGTCGATTTCCTCGCGACGCAGCAGGGCGTCGTCGCGAGTCCGCGCGTGCCCGTGCGCTCGCGCGCGTCGTTGCCGGTGGTGTCGCTCCCGAGCATCGGGAGCTTTGGGCGGTGACGGGTCGCAGCGCCGCGATCATGGCGCGTGCGCGCGACCTGTTCCCTGGAGGAGTCAGCTCGCCAGTACGCGCCTTCCGCGGCGTAGGTGGGGAGCCGTTCGTCGTCCAACGCGGGGAAGGGCCGCGTCTCTTCGACGCGGACGGTCGCGAGTACATCGACTACGTCCTCTCATGGGGGGCACTCGCGCTCGGACACGCATCGCCACCGGTGCTCGACGCCATTGCCGAGACGATGCAACGCGGAACGAGCTTTGGCGCCCCGACGGAGCTCGAGGTGGAGCTCGGAGAGCTCGTGAGGCACCGCATGCCACACGTCGAGATGTTGCGGTTCGTCTCGAGTGGCACCGAGGCGACGATGAGCGCGATTCGCCTCGCGCGTGCGGTCACCCGCCGCGAATGCATCCTCAAGTTCGACGGATGCTATCACGGGCATGGAGACGCCTTTCTGGTGCGCGCCGGATCGGGCGTCGCGACGTTGGGCTTGCCCGATTCTCCCGGCGTGCCGGATGCGCTCGCCGCCCTGACGATCTCCACGCCCTTCAACGATCTGAGCGCCGTTCACGAGGCCGTGGCGATCCACGGAGCCCGGGTCGCGGCCATCATTGTCGAGCCCATCATGGGGAATGCGGGGTTCATCGCACCCGACCCGGCCTTCCTTCGCGGGTTGCGCGCCGTCGCCGATGACACTGGCGCCCTGTTGATCTTCGACGAGGTGATGACGGGCTTTCGAATCGCTCCCGGCGGTGCGCACGAGCGCTTTCACGTGCGCGCCGATCTCACGACACTCGGCAAGGTCCTTGGCGGCGGCTTGCCGGCCGCCGCGTACGGTGGCCGTCGCGACCTCATGGAGATGGTCGCCCCCGCGGGGCCGGTGTATCAGGCCGGCACGCTCTCCGGGAATCCCCTGGCGATGGCCGCGGGGCTCGCGACCCTGCGCCTGCTGACGCCGCCCCTGCACCAGAAAATCGAGGCGCGGACGACTCGTCTCGTCTCCGGTCTGCGCGAGGTCGCTGCTCGCCTCGGTGTCCCGTTTACCGCTGACAGCGCCGGCTCGATGTTCGGTTTCTTCTTTCGTGCGGAGCCGGTTCGATCGTTCGCCGATGCCCGCGCGAGCGATGTGCAGTTGTTTCGTCGCTTCTTCCACGCCGCGCTTGAACGTGGCGTCTACTTCGCGCCATCCCCGTTCGAGGCAGGGTTCGTCTCGGCGGCGCATGGGGATGCCGAGATCGACGCGACCCTGGAGCGCGTAGAGCGTGCGATGGGGGACGCCCGTGCCTAACGCGGTGCGACGCGTTGTCGTCACCGGCGTGAGTGTCGTGCTCGGAGCGTGCGGCCCTTCGCTGCAGCCGATCCCGTCTGATCCGCCCGTGGTGTGGCGGCGCGACACGCTGGTGCCGCCCGCCGACACGGCGGGCTTGCGAGACACCGTGTGGCGCATTCCGGCGCCGGTCGATTCGCTCCCCTTGGCCTCGGGCCGGCTCATCCGCGTCGCATTGTCCAGCGGCGTGCCAGCCGTCGAGATTCGCGCGACGGGGGAGTGGCGCCTCATCGATCAGAGTGGCGGCGGGGTGCTCCTGCGGGTTCCGTCGACCGACGTGTGGAGGCTGGAGGCTCGCGGTCGGTCGGTGCACGCGGTGCGCGGTGGCGTTGTGACGCCGGAGCGTGCTGGTCCGCTCATCGCCCGACCGGAAGCAGTGCACGACTTCATGATCGTGAATGGAAAGCGGTACCGTGGCGAGATCGTACTGATCGCTCGCGACGACGGACTTCTCGTCGCCAATCGACTGCACGTGGAGGACTATCTTCGCGGTGTCGTGCCCCTCGAGATCGGACGGCGCGTGTCAGGGGAAGAGGCCGCCGTCGCCGCTCAGGCTGTGGCCGCGCGCAGTTACGCCTATGTGCGCATGACAGGTGGCGAGGCGCGACCGTACGATCTCGTCGCGACGGTGCAGGATCAGGTGTATGGCGGGGCTGACGCGGAAGTCCCGATCGCGGATGCCGCGGTATGGGCGACACGCGGTCTGGTGATTACGTACGGCGGGCGTCCGGTGAATGCTCCGTATCACTCGACGTGCGGCGGATCCACGGCCGAAGTAACCGAGGTGTGGTACCGGAGTCGCGATGAGCCGTATCTGCGGCGCGTGAGCGATCGCATTGGCGGCTCGGACCGATTCTACTGCGACCCGTCGCCTCGCTTCCGCTGGACCAAGACGCTCGAGCGCACTGTCCTCACCAGTGCCCTCGAGCGCTATCTGACCCAATATGTGAGCGTGCCCGGGGGCCGCGTGGGCACGCCGAGCGGGCTCGAGGTGGATGGCAAGACGCCTTCCGGGCGGGTGGCTGCTCTCGCGGTACGCACCGATCGCGGACGGTTTCTCGTTCGGGGGAACGACGTCCGCTTCGTCATGCGCGTGCCCAATGGCGAGATTCTCAACAGCACGTATTTTTCCGTCCGCACGGAACGGGACGCAGCCGGACGCCTGGCGCGAGCCACTTTCGAGGGTGGAGGATATGGACACGGAATCGGCATGTGTCAGTGGGGGGCTATCGGGCGAGCGCGGGCCGGTCTCGATTTCCGCAGCATCTTGAGCACGTACTATCCGGGAACCTCGCTCGCCGCGGTGGAGTGACATGCGCCGGGCATTCATTCCACTGGTGATGCTCGGGGCGCTCGTGCCGTCCTCTGCGCACGCACAGTCACTCTTCGAGCGGCTCAACCTCGATCGACTTCGCCTCACTGCCCTCGGCGTCACCGCCGGACCGGTTCGCGCATCGCGCGCCGAGCATGCGCAGTCGTTCGGCGTGTTTGCCGATTACGGCTACATTGCGCGATCATGGCGCGTGGTATTCTCCGCCAACTACTGGGGCTCGCGATTTCGCGATGAGTTCGTCGACACCTTCGAGCAGCGACTGCGCGAGCAGGTGATCGACCCCTCCGGCGATGACACGCTCGACCTGGGCGAAATCAACGTCTCGGATATCGCCCTGGAAGTCGAGATGCGCTACACGCCCCGTCCGAACGCGGTCCTGCGTCCGTACGCGGGCGCCGGCCTGGGCGCCCACATCATCAACGCCGAGTCGCCGTTCATCAACGATACGTTCGTCGAGAGCGCCCTCGACAATATTTCGGCGGGATTCGCCGCGTTCGGGGGGGTGGATACGGCGCCGGCCGGGCGCATCAGCTTCGGGCTGCAAGCGCGCCTGAACCTGCTGAGCAATCTGCGCTATTGGTCCGGCCGCGGAGTCGTTACTTACTTCTTCGGCAGCCAACCCTCATCGTCCTCACCATGAAGCCGGCCATTCGAATCGGCGTGGTGGGCGTCGGCGCCATCGCGCAGATCGCGCACATACCTGTGCTCTCGAAAATGCGCGGCGCGCAGCTCGTAGCTTTGTGCGACAACGACCGTCCAAAGGCCCGGTCGCTCGCCGACCGTTTCGGCGTGCCCGATGTCTTCACCGATATCGAGGATCTGCTCGAGTTCGACGAGCTGGACGCGGTGATCATCTCGACCCCGAGCCACCTGCATGAGCCGCACGTGTTGAGCGCGCTCCAGGCGGGGGTTCACGTCCTCTGCGAGAGACCGCTCGCACTCACCTCCCGCGGCGTCGAGCGTCTGCTCGGGGCGGCGCAGCGGGCGGAGCGAAAGGTCGCCGCAGCACTGAACCACCGATTTCGCAGTGATGTGCAGGCGCTCGACCGTTTTCTGCGCGGCGGAGAGCTGGGCCGCCTCACCGGGGTGCGGGCGGGACATTACCAGGTCAAGAAGAGTCTCGAGGGATGGCGGCACCGGCGTGCCGAGGCGGGGGGCGGCGCCTTCTTCGAGTACGGTTTACCGCTGCTCGATCTCGCCCTGTGGCTCGCTGACTTTCCCGAGCCGGTGCGCGTGTCGGCACAGATGGAACGTGCGCGCGGCGCGAGCGCGGTCGAGGATTCGATGTTCGTCTACCTCGAGTGCGCCCAGGGCATGTCCCTCGCGTTCGACGTCACCTGGTCCTACATCGGCGACGAGGACCGGTGGTGGTTCGAGGTGCTGGCATCTCGCGGGAACGCGCGCCTCGCGCCCCTCCGTGTAGTGAAGGAGATCAATGGCAAGCCGATGGACGTATCGCCCGGTGGCGCCGCCGCACGGGAGAGCGCGTTCATCCAGTCGTATCGCGCCGAGCTCGCGCATTTCGTCGCGGTCCTGCGCGAGGAGGCGGTGTACGAGGTACCGACCGAGCAGGTGACGGTCCACCGGGTCGCCGAAGCGATCTACAAGTCGGCGGACGAGGGAAAAGAGATTCGATTGTGAGGCGCCCCGGCTGGCTCCCGGTGCGAGAGGAGGCGCTGCCGGCGTTCGCGTCGGCGGCGCTTTTCCTGATCGCCTTCCCGCCATTTCGCCTGCTGCTGCCAGCGTTCCTCACGCTGGTTCCGGTGGCGATCGTCGTCGCGCGAAAGGTGGACGCGGGCGAGCCAGTGCGCGCGGCGTTCCGGTTCGGATTCTGGTACGGGGCGATGGCGTATGGCCTAACGCTTTACTGGATCGCGATCGCCCTGTCGATCTACACCAAGCTCTCGTTCCTCGGATACATCGGCGCGGTGCTCGTCATGGCTCCCGTCGTGGGCGTGACCATCGCCGCCTTGCACGCGGCGCGTCGCGCGACGCGGTGGCCATTCGCCATCCTGCTGCCGATCATCTGGACGGCGTCCGAGGTTGTGATCAACTACATGAGCGACCTCGCATTTCCCTGGTTGCCCCTGGGGCTGGCGACCTCGCGACTGCCGACGCTGGCGCAGATTGCCGACCTCTCTGGCGTGCGCGGCGTGAGCTTCTGGATCGCGACGACCGCAGGGCTACTCACGGACGCCTGGCTCCTGCGTGCGGACCTCCGGCGCGCACTCGTCAGGCTCGGCATTGTCGTGGTCCTGGCGGCGGCGGTGGTTGCTTACGGACGCTGGCGCCTCGGCTCGATCGCGATGCAGGCGGTTGCGCCAATCGCGATAGTTCAGCCGAACATTCCACAGGAGGAGAAGTGGCAAAAGGAGAACCTGAATCGCATCGTTTCCATCCTGGCGGGTCTCACGCGAGAGGGAACGCGATCGGGGGAGCCACGACTCGTGGTGTGGCCGGAAGTCGCGCTTCCGGGATATCTGGTCCAGAATCCGGAGTGGGCTGACACACTCCGCGCTCTGTCGGCGCCCACGCGTATTCCGATTCTTTTTGGCGTGATCGACGTCGAGTTCCTGTCCACCCGGGCGCCCGATGGGACGCAGGAGTACGACATTTTCAACGCCGCGATGACGACGGACACCACGGGCGGCATTGCGCGACAAGGCCCGTATCGCAAGGAGTTCCTTGTCCCGGTCGTCGAGCGCGTGCCGTTTCTCGACCCGAACTGGTTCAAGGGCCTCAAGTATTTCGGAGGATTTGGTCGCGGCAAGGACCAGGCGCCATTTCGTTATGCATTCGGCGACGCGGGCATTCTGATCTGCTACGAGTCGATCTTCCCGCAGCTCTCGCGGGAGTATCGCCGCGGCGGCGCGGAGATTCTCGTCAACATCACCAACAATGCGTGGTTCGGACGCAGCATCGCGCCGCATCAACACGAGGCGCACCTCGCGTTTCGGGCCATCGAGAATCGGCTTGGAATCGTCCGGGCCGCGAACACGGGGATCTCGGCGTACATCGACCCGCTCGGCCGCTTTCATGGTGAGACCGCGCTGGAGACGAGTGCGGCCCGCACGTATCAGGTGCAGACTGCCTCAGTGACCACACTCTTCGTTCGCCTCGGTGACTGGCTCGGGATGAGCTCGCTGATCGCGACTGCGGCGCTCGTCACGGCAGGTTGGCTGCGCCGGCGGCGCCAATGAGTGGATATTCCGTCGGCATCGATGTCGGCGGAACGTTTACCGACCTCATCGCAATCGCCGGCGATGGTCGCGTCGAGGGGCGGAAAGTGCTGTCGACGCCGGCGGACCAGAGTCAGGGCGTTCGGGAGGCATTGCGTGCGCTCGGCGCTCCACCCAACGACATCGAGCACCTCGCGCACGGGACGACCGTCGCGACGAACACGCTCCTCGAGCGGACGGGCGCTCGCGTCGTCCTCTGTGCGACCGAAGGTGCCACCGACGTGCTCGAGTTGCGGCGCCAGGAGCGTGCCGCGCTCTACGATCTCACGAAGCATCACCCGGACCCGCTCGTCCCCCATGACCGGATCGTCGGCGTGCCAGAGCGTGTGGAGCCGCAAGGGATTGTGCGGCCGCTCGATGCCGCCGCCGTCCGGAAAGTGGCGCAGCAGGCTCTCGATCGCACCCCGGAGGTCGTGGCGGTCGCCCTGCTGCATTCCTTTCACGACGGTCGTCACGAGCGCGCGTTAGGTGCCGCACTGAGATCACTGATCACCGGCGTGGACGTCGTGCTGTCGTCGGAGGTGCTCCCGGAGATTCGCGAATACGAGCGCACGGCGACGACGGTCGCCGAGGCGTATCTGCGACCGTCCGTCGGGACGTATCTGCGGCGGGTGGCGGACGAGCTGGTGCAGGCGGGGTATCCCGCGCCAGCGGTGATGACGTCCGCCGGGGGAATGCGCACCGCGGCCGACGCGGCGCAGACAGCGGCCTCGCTCGCGCTTTCCGGGCCGGCCGGCGGTATTCTCGGCGCGGCATACGTGGCTCGTGCGGCGGGAATCAAGGACGCGCTCACGATCGACATTGGTGGCACGAGCGCCGATGCAGGGTTGGTCCTCGATGGCGAGCCGTTATCTGAACCTGGGGGCGCGATCGCCGGTGTGCCGATCGCGCTGCCGCGGGTTCTCGTCGAGACAGTGTCCGCCGGTGGCGGGAGCATTGCCTGGGTCGACCCGGGAGGTGCACTTCGCGTAGGGCCACGCTCTGCTGGCGCGAACCCCGGTCCCGCCGCCTTTGCCCGCGGCGGCACCGATCCCACGGTGACGGACGCGCACATTGTACTGGGGAGTATCGATGCGTCGCGGATGAGTGGAGGAGTGACACTCGACCCGGCGGCAGCGGGGAGGGCGCTCGAAGCGGTTGCGCAGAGACTCTCCGCGCCGGTGGACCGCGTTGCGAGCGCGATCATCGCCGCTGTGGACGCCGCGATGGCTCGCGCGCTGCGTCGAGTGAGCGTGGAGCGCGGCATCGATCCAAGGCGATGCGTCCTCGTCGCCTTCGGCGGCGGTGGGCCTCTTCACGCCTGCGCACTGGCGACACTGCTGGGTATGACTCGCATCCTTGTGCCGCCCCACGCTGGTGTGCTGAGCGCGTTAGGTCTGGCGATTGCGTCCGAGCGTCGGGATGTCATGCGAAGCGTCATGAAACACGCCGACCAGCTGGATCACGCGACGGTCGCCTCGATGTGCGAGGAGCTCGCTGCGCGAACCGGCGAAGGCGCGGACCGTCGCTGGTGGGCACATGCGCGTTACGTAGGGCAGGGGCACGAGCTCGATGTCCCGGTCACGCCGGACGACGACGGCGCCGCCATCGCGGGGCGGTTCGCCACGCTCCACGCGGCGCGCGCAGGCTTCACGCTCGAGCGACCGGTGGAGATCGTGACATTGCGTCATGCCACGTTCGGGCCCGCTCGTGAGGCGCGGCTCGCGACCGGAGCGGGCGGTGTCCCCGCGACCCCGGTACGAGGCCCGGCGGTGATTCCATTGCCCGATGCGGCCATGCGCGTTGATGCCGGGTGGATCGCGGCAGCACTGCCGACAGGCGGCTACATGATGGAGCGGGCGACGTGAGCGCGGAGACGTTCGACCTTCTCGATCTTCAGGTGATGGCACACGCGTTCGCGGCCATCGCGGAAGAAATGGGCACGGTGCTCATCCGCGGCGCGTTGTCGCCGAACATTCGCGAGCGACGCGACTCATCGTGCGCGGTGTTCGACGCTCGCGGTGCCATGGTGGCGCAGGCCGCTCACATTCCCGTTCACCTCGGCGCAATGCCCGAGGCGGTGCGCGCCGTGATCGCGCGGCGGCCGCAGCCAGGCGATGTCTTCATTCTCAACGATCCTTTCGCCGGCGGCTCGCACCTGCCGGATCTCACGCTCGTGGAGGCGGTCGCACACGAGGGACGCGTCGCGGCGTTCACGGCGGTTCGGGCGCATCATGCCGACGTGGGGGGTATGAGCCCCGGAAGCATGCCTCAGGGGGCGACCGAGCTCGTCCAGGAGGGCCTGGTTCTGCCACCGGTGCGCCTCGCGACGCAAAGTGGGATCGCCGAGGATGTCATGTCCATCCTCCTCGCCAACGTGCGGACGCCTGACGAGCGGCGCGGGGACATGCGTGCGCAGCTCGGGGCGTGCGCCGCGGGCCGCGCGGGGTGGCGAGCGCTCGTCGCGCGAGAGGGGATTGCGCGCGTGCAGCAGGCGGGCCAGGCGCTGATGGATTATGCGGAGCGGAGCGCTCGCGAGGCGGTGCGAGCGTTAGGCAACCGTGTTGGTCGCGCCGAGGATGCGCTCGAAGGCGACGGGGTGACGGAAGATGACGTGCGCGTGGTCGCCGCGGTCAGTCAGCGTGAGGGCCGCCTCGTCTGCGACTTCACCGGGTCGTCGCCGCAGGTGCGCGGGAACGTGAACGCCCCAATGGCGGTCGCGCGGGCGGCCGCGGTATTCGTGCTGCGCACCATGCTCGACGACGAAGTCCCGATGAACGATGGAATCGCCCGCGCAGTCGAGGTGATCGCGCCACGAGGGACGGTGATGAACGCCACGTGGCCGGCCGCCGTGGCCGCCGGAAATGTCGAGCTCTCGCAGCGCATGACCGACACGCTGTTCGCGGCGCTCGCCGACGCTGGCATCGATGTGCCAGCGCAAGGGCAGGGGACGATGAACAACGTCACCCTCGGCGGCGCCGGCTGGACCTTCTACGAGACACTGGGTGGGGGCCAGGGCGCCTCCTCGCGCGGTCCCGGTCCAAGCGCGGTGCATGTCGGGATGAGCAACACTCGCAACACCCCGATCGAGTCGCTCGAGTGGTCGCTCCCGCTCCGCATCGATGAATACGCAATCCGCCGGAAGACGGGCGGGGAGGGCGCGGCGCGCGGGGGCGATGGAGTCGTGAGGCGGTATCGCGTGCTCGAGCGCTGCACGGTGACACTCCTGACCGAGCGCCGCCGCCGTTCCCCGCGCGGAGCCGCCGGCGGCGCAGCCGGTGCGGCCGGGCGGAACTCGCTCAACGGCAAGTGGCTTCCGGCGAAGTGCAGGGTGGAGATGGCGCCGGGGGATGTGCTCACCATCGAGACGCCGGGGGGCGGAGGGTACGGAAAGCTGAGATGACGTCTTCGGAAGTTGATCTCCTGAGAAAGACTCAGTCGCCGATCGACGGCACGCCCTCACGCGGAGTTCCGAGCGTGTACGCGCCAAAACTCTTTGGATCTGTGAGCGCATACACCCTCGACTCAATGAACGTCGTCAGCAGATCCTTGTCGAGCATCCCCTCCTTCGCCTCCATTCGGAGGATGTCCAGCGCGCGCTCGGAGGGGACGGCGGGCTTATAGGGACGGTCGGTGGCGGTTAGCGCGTCGTAGATGTCGGCGATCGTCATGATGCGCGTCTGCACCGGAATGTCCTCGGCGCGAATGCCGCGCGGATATCCCTCGCCGTTCAGCTTCTCGTGATGCGCGTACGCGATGCGCGGAATGTCGCGCAGCTCCCGCGTCCACGGGATCTGCTGAAGGAACCGGAAAGTGTGCGTTACGTGCGCTTCGATCTCGCGGCGCTCCTGCTCGTCGAGATTGCCGCGCGTGATCGTGAGGAACCGCACCTCTTCGTCGGTCAGCAGCGGGCGCTCCACGTCATCGATGTCGCGGAAGGTTCGCTTCGCCAGACACGCCAGCTCGGCGCCAGCTTCCTCGGTGAGGATCGTCGGCTCGTTCGCGGCGATGACGGCGAAGAGCAGCCGATCCAGCTCCTCTTCGTGCTGCCGAAGACGACCCTCGAGCTCGGCTACCAGCGCATCGTATCCCTCTCGCCCATTCCGAAGCAGCCACTCGGCCCGGCGCCGCTCGTACTCCAGTGACGCGGTGCGCTTCAGAAAGGCGAAACGGCCGCGGATCGCCTCGATGTCGCTGGAGTAGAGCTTTTTCTCCTTCACGAGCACCTGCTCGCTTACACCGACCTTGCCGAAGTCGTGCAGCAGACTGGCGTAGCGGAGCTCACGTAGCTGGGTGCGAGAGAATCGTGTCCCGCGATACTGCCCCGTGCCGCCGCGATCGATCGCGCGCGCGAGGCTGACCGTCATGGTCGCGACGCGCTCGGAGTGACCGAACGTGGCGGGGTCGCGCGCTTCAATGGCTGACACGGCGGCGGTCACGAACCCCTCGAAGAGCCGCTCGATGTTCTCGTACAGCAGCGAGTTCTCGATCGACACCGCCGCCTGCGCGGCGAGGGCCGACACGAGCTCCACCGATCGCTCATCATAGGGCAGGACCTCGCGATCGACAGCCTCGGGGGTCGTCAGACGCGTGCCCATGAGCCGTTTGCGATTGATGAGCTGCAGCACGCCGACAACCTCGTCGCGGTGCGTCGTCATCGGAATCACCAGCATCGACTTCGTCCGATAGCCGAACTTTTCGTCGAAGCTGCGATTGAGACGATAGCTCACGTCCTCCGGCAGGAGATACACGTCCGGGATGACGAGCGGCTCGTGCGTCGCCGCGGTGTACCCGGCGAGGCTCGAGTTGTCGATCGGCACGGTGAACTCGGAGAGCGGCACGCTGGTCAGCGTCTCGTTCTGCGAGAGCTTGAACCTCAGCGCTTCCGGATGGCCCGCCTCATCCCGCTCGACGAGATAGAGCGATCCTGCATCGCTCGTCGTGATGCGACGAGCCTGCGAGAGGATGAGGGTGAGCAGCGAGAGCAAGTCGCGCTCGGTGGTGAGCGCAACGCCAACGCGCGTAAGCTCGGCGAGCTCCCGGTGGCGGTCGCGCTCCTGCGCGCGCACCGCTCGATAGGCGACGAGCGAGGCGGCGTGACGGAATGCGCCACGGAGCTGCACCGCGACGAGCCCGGCGGCAGCATTGCCGGGGACGAATCCGCAGAGCAGCTCGGTCGGGAAGTCCTCCGGAGGCTCGGCGTCTCCCGGATCACCCACGCCAACCAGCGCCGCACGTTCGGCGAGGTCGCGCATCGGTCTCAGGTCGCCGTCGAGCGTGTGGAGGAGCGCGCGGTCGACCAGGACGACGGTGGGACGCGAGGCATCCAGTGCCGCCGCGGCGGGAAAGGAGGGAACGCGTCGAATCTCGAGGTCGTCCCCGGAACGTCCCGAGGGCAGATGCGGAATCGCTCGGCCGAGCGCCGCGATGAGCAGGGGCTTCAGATCGCGATCCGCGGTTCTGGTCTCGTCATGCGTCCGGCCCTCAGACGGTCAGCGTCATTCCCTCCGAGGCCGCGATCACATCGGTCGTGCCGCCTCGCTCGCGCACCAGCGCCTTGCACTCGTCCACGCGTTGATCGACCTCATCGTCCGAGCGCTCAGGCTTATGGTGAAAGAGCACCAATCGCTCGACGTTCGCATCGAGGGCCAGCGCCACCACGTCGTGATACGTCGAGTGGCCCCAGCCGCGATGATGGTCGTACTCCTCGCGTGTGTACATCGCATCGTGCACGAGCACGCCGGCGTCGCGCACGAAGCGCACGAGATCGTCACGCCAATCGTTCGGAGAATCGTACTTCTCCGTCGCTCCCAGCTCGTTGTCCGAGATGTAGACGAGCGCAGGCCCACGCCCGTTTCCATCCGCGAAGCGATATCCCATGGCGCCGCCGGGGTGTCGCACCTCCGTCGCGCTCACGGTATAGCCGCGGCCTTCCAGCTTGTCCCCCAATACCGAACGAAAGTCGATACTCGCCTCGATCTCCTCGAACGACACGGGAAAGACCACCGGGGACATCTGGTCCCGCACGATCCGCTCGACCCGGGCCTCGGTGGTCTGAGCGCCCCAAATGGTGAAGTGGTTGCCGCGCTGGAAGATGGGAGCGAAGAAGGGCAGGCCCTGAATGTGATCCCAGTGGCCGTGCGAGAGGAAAATGTCCCCCTGAATCGGTGCCCCATTCGCCCGTCCGATCAGGGAGCGGCCGAGCTCTCGAATCCCCGTGCCAGCGTCGAGGATGATCAGCCACCCGTCGCTCGTGCGCACCTCGAGGCACGGCGTGTTCCCCCCATAGCGCACGGTCTGTGAGCCCGGGCTAGGGATGGACCCGCGCGTACCCCAGAAGTGAAGGCGGAGCATTTTGGTGAAGGAAAGATCGCGGTCGTCGCGAGGGTCGGGCGGTGACAGTCGTCACGGCGCCTAGTAAGTGGGGTCAGGAGTCAGGAGTCTGGGATCAGGGGGTGTCAGGAATCGGTTTCAGGAATCGCGCCTTCCGTCCCTCGAACCTTCACCCTGACACCCCTGATCGCTGACTCCTGACTCCTGACCCCGAAATCAGACTCTCACGTGCGCCATCTGCTCGAGCTGGCCACGATCCGCGATCGTGATCTGGCGACGCTCTACGCTGATGAGCCCGCGATCCTGAAACTCGCGCATGGCGCGCGATACCGTCTCGCGACTGGCGCCAATCATTTGCGCGATCGTCTGATGTGTGAGCGGTTTCGTGATCGTTGGGTTGGCGCCTTCATCGGCCGCGTCGAGCAGGAGGCGCGCGATGCGGCCATGCACGTCGAGCAGCACGAGGCTGCCGATCTGCTCGTCGGCGCGACGAAGGCGTCGCGACAACTCGACGAGCATCGCCCACGCAACGGCGGGAGACTCCGCCACCCGGCGCCGGAAGTCGTCGCGTCGCAGAATGAGGAGCTTCGCGTCATCCATCGCGATCACGTGAGCGGAGCGCGGCTGACCGTCGATGAGGGACAGCTCGCCGAAGTGCTCGCCCACGCCGAGCACGCTCAGGATGACCTCGCGTCCGTCCTCACCCACCAGTACGACCTTCACGCGCCCGTCCCGCACGATGAACAGCGAATCGCCCGGATCGTCCTCGAACACGATGACGCTGCCCTTCGGGTAGTCGCGCTCCCGAGTGACTTCCGCGAATCGCTCGAGCTCATCGCGGCCAATGCCGGAGAGAAGCGGGACGGTTGCGAGAAACTCTACGATTTCCATTGCGAACACGCCGTTCCGAGGGTGAGACCGCCGCGGCAACTTATCCCGCGCACGAACGTCTGTCAAACGCACAAGCCATTGTCGCCTTGTCTTTTACGGGCCGTCCAGGATATATTGCACTGCTACCATCTTTGTCACGAGAGGCACTTGTGAAGACCGAAATCCACCCCACGTACGCGACCGCCACGGTCAAGTGCGCCTGCGGCAATACGTTCGTCACGCGATCGACCCAGGACGAGATCCACACCGACATCTGCTCGAACTGCCACCCGTTCTATACCGGGAAGCAGAAGCTGGTCGATACGGCCGGCCGCGTGGAGCGCTTCCGCCAGAAGTACGGTAAAGAACGCTGAGCATTCGCGATCGTCTCGCCGACGCGATCACGCGTGCGGCGGAGATCGAGCGCGAGTTGTCCGATCCCGCCACCGCGCGAGATTCGCGCCGGCTCGCGGAGTTGGGACGGGAGCATAGCCGGCTCGCACCGGTCAAGGAATTGGCCTCCCGCCTCGAGCGGTCCGAGAGCGAGCTCGCGCAGGTGCGCGAGCTCGTTGGCGTTGATGATCCCGAAATGGCCGCGGAAGCGCGCGCCGAAGAGGAGCGACTGCGCGCCGAGATCGCGCGCATCGAGAGCGCGCTCACGCCGCTCCTCATCCCGCGTGATCCCCTCGACGAGCGCGACGCCATCGTCGAGATTCGCGCTGGCACGGGCGGCGACGAGGCCGCCCTCTTCGCCTTCGACCTGCACCGCATGTACACGCGGTTCATCGAGCGGCAGGGATGGAAGTGGGAGACGATCTCCATGTCCGAAGGTACCTTGGGCGGCCTGAAAGAGGTCATCTTCAAGGTGCACGGGGACGATGCGTTCGGAGCCATGCGGTGGGAATCCGGAGTGCACCGTGTGCAGCGCGTGCCTGCCACCGAGAACCAGGGGCGCATTCACACCTCGGCGGCGACGGTCGCGGTGCTGCCTGAGGCGGAAGAGGTCGACGTGAAGATCGAGGAGAAGGATCTTCGCGTCGACGTGTTTCGCGCCTCGGGGCCGGGCGGCCAGGGGGTCAACACCACCGACTCGGCGGTGCGCATCACACACCTTCCCTCCGGCATCGTCGTGAGCCAGCAGGACCAACGCTCACAAATTCAGAACCGCGCTCGCGCCATGGAGGTATTGCGAGCACGCCTCCTGGACCTCAAGGTGGCGGAGCAGGAGGCCGAACGCTCCCGCATGCGCAAGACGCAGGTCGGCACCGGTGATCGCTCGGCGAAGATTCGCACGTACAATTTCCCCCAGAATCGCGTGACCGACCATCGCATTGGCCTGACGATGCACGAGCTGTCGCGGATCCTCGAGGGGGAGATCGCTCCGCTCATCGAGGCGCTGCGTCAGGCGGACATCGAGGAGCGGCTCAATGGCTGACGTCCTCGTGTTTCCGACGTTAGGCACGGCTGCGCCTGCGCGTGTCGGGGACATCGTCGCCGCGCTGTCCGCTCATCTAATGGGCGCCCGAATCCCGGACGCGGCCCAGGAGGCGCGTGACATCGTCGCGGCGATCGTCGACATGCCACGGTTCTGGCCGGCCATGCATCGCGATGAGACGCTGACCATCGACCTGTGCTCCCGCGCCTGGGAAGCGGCACGGCGGCGGGCGAGCGGTGCGCCGTTCGCGTATGCCGTGGGTCGTGCCGCGTTCCGGCATCTCACCCTCGACGTGGACGAGCGAGTGCTGATTCCTCGTCAGGAGACCGAGATCCTCGTGGAGTGCATTCTCGCCCGTGCCCCCGACGGCGTCGCGATCGACGTTGGCACTGGCTCGGGCGCTATCGCACTCGCGCTCGCCACCGAGGGGCGGTACAGCCACGTGATCGCCACCGATGTCTCCCGCGAGGCGCTCGAGTGTGCGCGCGCGAACGTGGCGCGGCTCTCGCAGTCGCTGCGCGCCACGGTGGACCTGCGACAGGGGTCGCTGCTCGCTCCGGTCCGGGGTGAGCGCGCATCGGTGCTCGCGTCGAATCCGCCGTACATCACATACAATGAGGCGGCCGCGCTGCCGGCAAGCGTTCGTGATTGGGAGCCCCCGGTCGCGCTCTTTGCGGCCCGGAACGGCATGGCCGCGATCACGACCATCATTCGCGAAGGCGCGGACGTACTCGAGCCCGATGGTCTCCTCGCCCTGGAGATCGACACGCGCCGCGCCTCACTGGCGGCGGAGATTGCGATGAGTGACGGTCGATACCGCGACGTGAGCGTCGAACGGGATTTGGCGGGAAGAGAGAGAGTCTTGCTGGCAATCCGGCGATGAGGTCTATCACTTTGAGGTCCTAGATGCTCGAAGACAAAGCAAAAGAGCTCGGCCGCCTGATCGGGCAGAGCCCGGAATACAAAGCGGTAAAGCGCGCCAACGACGAGCTCTCCGCCGACCGGGAGGCCGTGGCGCTCTTGCGCGAGCTCGAGAAGCTCCGCGAGGACGCACAGTCCATGATTGCGCGCGGTGAGCAGCCCACGGAGGAGATGGAACGGAAGCTCGATGAGCTGCTGGGCAAGGTGCAGAGCCACCGGGTGTATCAGGGAGTCGCCGTCGCGCAGGAGAACTTCGACAAGCTCATGATGCGCGCGAACGAATGGATACTCGACGGGATCAAAAAGGGCGCGCAGAGTCCGATCATTACCCTCGGATGAGCCCGTCGCGCGGCCGGTTGATCGTGCTCGAAGGGCAGGAGAGCGCGGGGAAATCGACGCAAGCTCCGCGCGTCCTCCAGTGGCTCGCCGACCGCGGTGTCGACGCGATGCTCCTCCGCGAGCCCGGCGGGACCGACGCCGGAGAGAAGATTCGGGAGATGGTGCTGCATGTTCCGTATCAGCTCACCGCGGCGGCAGAGGCACTTCTGTTCATGGCGTCGCGGGCCGAGCTCGTTGATCGTGTGATCAAGCCGGCGCTGCACGAGGGACGGGCGGTGGTTCTCGATCGTTTTTTCCTTTCGACGTATGCGTACCAGGTCGCTGGACGTGGGTTGGACGCGGAGCTCGTGGCCCGAGCGAACGCGCTCGCGACGCAGGGGCTGGTCCCTGATCTCACGATCGTGCTGACGCTGTCCGCGGCGGAGCGCCGCGCTCGGCTCGATCGCCGTGGGGGCCACGACAAAATCGAGCGGGCCGGCGACCAGTTCCACGACCGCGTCGACGCGGCATTCGAACGATTTCTCGATCCCGCCTGGCAGGCGAGCCACCCCGAAGCGGGACCGATCGTTGGCATTGACGGCGCTGGCACTGAAGATGAGGTGTTGAGCCGTGTCGTAGCCGCGCTCAGCAATGCGTGGCCCGAAACTTTCGCGGTCTCGTCAGGGTTTCACCAGCAGTGATGCAATGACCCCTTCAGAGGTGCGCATGCGGTATCGTGCGTTCGTTGCGCTCGCCACGATGGCGGGTGCGCTCGTCACCGGCGGATGGTTCCTTCAGCGCGGGCTCGGTGGCAGTGCGAGCACCGTCAACGGGGCGCGCCTCTTCGATCAGGTCGTTTCGCACGTGACCGACCGGTACGTCGATTCGCTTCCGCAGGACAGCATTTACCGCGAAGCGCTGCAAGGGATGCTGCGCGAGTTGCACGACCCATACACGGTGTTCCTCTCCGGCGACCGCCTCGCCCGGCTCAACGAGAACACGAGCGGCCGATACGCCGGCCTGGGCGTTCAGATCGACGTGCGGGACGGGTGGATCACGGTCGTCTCACCGCTCCCGGATTCGCCCGCCGAGCGTGCTGGCATTCAGACGGGCGATCGCATTGTCGAGATGGAGGGGCGGTCGACGGAAGGGTGGTCGGTCGACGAGGCGACACGCGAGCTTCGCGGGCCGAAGGGCTCGCGCGTCAACATCATGGTCGAGCGTCCCGGTCTCGAGGCGCGGCTGCCGTTCCGCCTCACGAGAGCCGACATCCAGGTGCACGCGGTGCGCCGCACCGATCTGCTGCCCGGCAACGTCGGCTATCTCGACATTGACGTGTTCAGCGAACAGACCGCCAGCGAGCTCGAGCGCGAGATCAACAACATGCGGAAGCGCGGACTTCGCGCGCTCATTCTCGATTTGCGCCGGAACCCCGGCGGGTTGCTCGAGCAGGGTGTCGCGGTCTCCGATCTCTTCTTGAACCGGGGCCAGGAGATCGTCTCGATGCGCGGGCGCGCATACGGGGCGACGCGCGACTTTGCCGACGAGGAGCAGCAGCCCTGGCCGAGTCTCCCGCTCGTTGTCCTTGTCGATGAGGGGAGCGCGAGCGCTTCGGAAATCGTCGCCGGTGCGCTCCAGGATCACGATCGCGCGGTCATCCTCGGCGAAACCACGTTCGGCAAAGGCAGCGCCCAGTCGGTATTCGCCATGCCCGATGGTGGCGCGCTGAAGCTCACCACGGCCCGCTGGTTCACCCCGGTGGGCCGCAGCATCCAAAAGCCCCGCGCCTCCGACGAGGAGGATGCCGAGGAAGGGCCGGAGGAGCCGGCCTCGCCCACCGTGGCGGGCGAAATACCGCTGACGGAGCGCGCGGCCTATCGGACTGACGGTGGCCGGGTCATTTACGGAGGCGGCGGGATCACCCCCGATCTGTTCATTTCCGATGATCCCGCGGACCATGAGCTCGCGCTACAGCGTGCCCTCGGTGATCAAGTCGGCCGATTCCGCGACGCCCTCACGGCGTATGCTCTGTCGCTCAAGACGTCGCGCACGGTGACATCGCCAGACTTCCGGGTCACGCCGGAGTTTCTTGAAGCGTTCAGGCAGCTGCTGGAACGTCGCGGCATCGCGATCGCGCGCGAGGACTGGGAGGCGGCTGGCCCCTTCGTCACGCGACTCCTCACCTATGAGATCGCGCGCTACGTTTTCGGCGTCCAGGCGGAGCTCAGGCGGCGGCTCGAGGAGGATCGTGTCGTGATCACGGCCCGCGAGCTCCTGGCCGGTGACGTCACGCAGCGCACGGTCCTCGACCGCGCTGCGGCCAAGCGGGCGGCCAAGCAGGAGGATCTGCCCGGCGCGTCATGACCGGCGACCGGGTGTTCATCCTCGGCGCCGGCCGGGCGGGCCGCAGTCTCGCGCGCGCCCTTCGCGCCGGGGGGGTGCAAGTCGCCGGGCTCCACGGCAGGCACGCCAGCGCCGCTGAGGGGATCACCGCCGGCACACCGCCGGAATCGTTAGGCTCCGCTACGTGCGTGCTGGTGACGGTCCGTGACGCGCAGCTCGAGAGTGCCCTCGAGACGCTGACCACCGCCGCGATCGCGCCGGGTGCGGTCGTGCTCCATGCGAGCGGAAGCGCCGATCCCTCCGGCCTCGGCGCGCTACGCCGCGCTGGTCACCCGTGTGGCACCTTCCACCCGCTCGTCGCGCTCTCCGATCCCGAGCACGCCCCTCAGACGCTCCGCGGCGCCTGGATCGGCATTGACGGCGATGCGGAGGCACGGAAGCTCTCGGAGCGGCTCGCCGCGGCGGTCGCCGCGAACGTGCTGTACATCCCGCCCGGCGAGAAGGCTCGCTACCACGCGGCCGCCGTCTTCGCCTCGAACTTTCCAACGGTGCTCATGTGCCTGGCGGAGGAGCTGCTACGGGGCGTGGGAATCGCACCCGACGTCGCGCGGCGAGCGCTACATCCCCTCTTCGCCTCGGCAGTAGAGAATCTCCGCGGCGGCGCCGGAGCGGGCGCGCTCACCGGGCCAATCGTTCGCGGCGACGCGGATACGATTGGGCGGCACCTGGATGCGCTGCGCGCGCATCCGGACACGCTCGATGCCTATCGAGCGCTCTCGCGGGCGGCGTTGCGTTGGGTCCGGGAAGGTGGAACGTCCAGCGATGGCCGGCTCGAAGAGATCGAGCGCCTGCTACGCGTTACTGATCGATCACCTTCGTCCCCGACGGTGGCGTAAACCGAAACGTCGAGGCGGCGATCGTGGGATTCAACGTCAGTTTGGTGATCGTCACGCGCCTGACGATCTCGCTCGGCTCGGTGAGCTCGAATTGCCGGATGAGCGCGTCGGCGCTGTCTACCCAGACGACGGCCTTCGTAAATGCCGCGTCCACGCCTGCCTTCGGCACCAGCGAGAGCACGCGAGCGGTCCTTCCATTCACCTTCTCGCGTCCGAGATCGGTCACGTTGAATCGCGACGCGGGGGTGTCGAGGAACTGCGCGGTGAGGTCCGGCGATCCGCTGCCCCCGCTGGCGATGCGTTGCCGAATGACCTGACCGGGTACGCTGCTCGGAAGGTAGAACCACACCCACGCGCCGTCGGCGACGATGCGGTCTCCCGCCGGGTCCGTGAAGCGCACTGACACGTGATTGGGACGCCGCTGCAGGAGCTCGCCCGCCGAGCGGACCGTTGCGCCGAGGAGCGGGTTGGTGATCGTCTGCGTGAATGACGCGCGGACCGTCTTCACATTCTTGTACGCGCGCACCGCGCGATCGAGTGTCGCGCCCGGCGACTGCGCACCCGCCGAAGCGACGGGCGCCCCCACGAGGGCTGCGGCGAACAGAACAGCTCGAATTGATGCAGTCATCGTATGAAGGTTTCCCGGAACGTGAATGAGGAGCGAGGAAGTGGACCCACATCACAACTTCGTCGTTGCCTCATTCCTCGTTGTAGTTCTACGCCACTCCGGCTGCAGAGGTTCCGGGCACTGGCGTTACGGTGCGGCCAATGGCGGTCGCGATCGCGCGAAGCTCCCCCACCAGCTGCGCGAACTGCTCCGGGAAGAGCGATTGCGCTCCGTCGGACAGCGCGCGCTCGGGGTTCGGGTGCACCTCGACGAGGATGCCATCCGCGCCCGCGGCGACCGCGGCGCGCGCCATCGGAATGACCTTGTCCCGAAGTCCCGTTCCGTGGCTGGGATCGGCGAGAATCGGCAGGTGCGACAGCTTGTGCACGATGGGAATCGCGGTCAGGTCGAGCATGTTCCGCGCGGCGGTATCGAAGCTGCGCACGCCGCGCTCGCAGAGGATGACCTGCTCGTTTCCTTCGGCTGAGGATGTACTCGGCGCTCAGGAGGAGATCGGTGATCGTCGCTGCCAGCCCCCGCTTGAGCAGCACCGGCCTGCCTAACCGTCCGACGGTACGCAGCAGCGAGTAGTTCTGCATGTTGCGCGCGCCGATCTGGATGCAGTCGGCGTACTCGGCGACGAGCTCGGCGCCTTCGTCATCCATCGCTTCGGTGACGATCGCGAGACCGGTCTCGCGTTTCGCGAGCGCGAGCATCTCGAGGCCGCGCTTCCCAAGTCCCTGAAACGAGTACGGGGAGCTGCGCGGCTTGAAGGCCCCGCCGCGGAGACATGACGCTCCCGCCGCGCGTACGGCGCGCGCCGCGGCGACGATCTGCTCCTCCGACTCCACCGAGCACGGTCCAGCAATGAGTGTGATATCGTCGCCGCCGACGTGCACGCCCGGCGCGATGGTGACGATGGTGTTCTCGGGACGCCATTCGCGAGAGGCCTGCTTGTACGGCTTGGTGACGTGAATGACCTGCGCGACGCCGGGCAGCGTCTCGAACCGCGATCCCTCGACGCGCCCATCGTTGCCGACGAGCCCGATGGCCGTGCGCTGGGAGCCAGGCATCGGGCGAGCCTGGTAGCCGAGCTCCTCGATCAGCCTGACGACGCCCGCGACCTGCTCGGGCGTGGCCCCGTGCTCCATCACAACGAGCATTACCGCTCCTCGATCTCCATGGACCACCCGTCTTCCGCGAGCACGAGCGTTCCGTCGAACCGCTCATGCACGATACCGCGGATGTCCACCTGCTCCACGGGCGGGTAGAAGTGCGTGAGCACCAGCGTTCGGGGCCGCGCGACCGCCGCGAGCTCGCCACAGCGCCGCGGCGTGAGGTGAATCGCCATTTCCTGGTCGTCCGGCAGCGAGCACTCCGCAAGGAGAAGATCGCATCCCGCCGCCCACCGTCCAAGTCCCTCGTCGAATCCCGTGTCGCCCGTGTAGACCACGCGTCGCCCGTCGTGCACGAGGTCATAGGCCACGCTTTCCTCCGTGTGCGGAACCTTGAACGCGCTCAGCCGTACCTCACCGCTGAGATCGACGACACTGCCAGGAGAAGTCTCGCTCACGCGCACCGGATACCCCGGTTCTCGAACCCAGCCGCCGAACGCGTCGGCAAATCGTGTCAGCAGCGCATCGGTGCCGGGGGGACCGATGATGTCGACCGGAGCCGTTCGTGGCTGCGCCGCGCCATGGCGCCAGGCGAATATCAGGAAGGCGAGATCGCTCAGGTGGTCGGCGTGAAAGTGCGTGATCGCGACGTGCGTGATCGCCATCCAGTCGACGCCGGCACGCGCCAACCGGTGCACGACGCCGCTCCCGCAGTCGAGGAGGATCGACACGGAGCCCGTCGTCAGGAGATGGCCAGCGCAAACGCGCGACGGGGATGGCGTCACGGTTCCCGTGCCGACCGTCGTCAGGCGCATCAGCGACCGAGAAAGAGCATCCGACGGACGATGTCCGCGCCGTCGGCACGCAGGCGCAAGAGATACACACCCGCGGGGACGAGACTGCCGTCGGAGGCCGTGCCGTCCCAGATGAACTGGCCGTCGCAGCCGAACCCGTTCGGAATGTCGCCGGTCCCGCGACCGTAGCGACCAGCGGAAAGCTGCGCTGGCGTGCTCGCGGCGGGAACGAGCGTGCGTACGACATTCCCGCGGATGTCGAGAACCTGGAGATGCACATCGGTGGCGCGCGCGAGATCGAACCATACGCACGTTGCCAGGATGCCGTCGGACGGAAACGGATTCGGAAAGTTCTGGTAGAGCAGCGTAGCGCGGGGTGGCTCGCTCGTCTGCGCTTCGGCGGCGCCAGAGCAGAGGAGCAGCGCGCAGGCGACCGCCGCGCGGATCATGCTCCTGCGCCGACGGCCGCCTCGTCCGCTTCCAGTCGTCCCTCGAGCGCCTCGTCCACCGACGCTCCACCGCGCAGTCGCACGCTCACGAGCGACGACACCCCGGGCTCCTGCATTGTCACGCCGTACACGGCATCGGCTGCTTCGGTGGTCGTGCGCGGGTTATGGGTGATCACGATGAACTGCGTGCTCTGCTTGAACTGGTTCAGCATTCGGACGAACCGGCCGATGTTCTGGTCGTCGAGCGGCGCGTCGACCTCGTCCAGCAGGCAGAAGGGACTCGGCTTCGTGAGGAAGATGCCGAAGAGCAGCGATAGCGCGACCAGCGCACGCTCTCCGCTCGACAGCAGGTGAATCCGCTGCGTCCGCTTCCCGCGTGGCGACGCGTGAATCTCGATGTCGCACTCGAGCGGCGCGTCGGGATGCTCGAGCCGCAGGTCGCATTCGCCGCCGCCGAACAACGTCATGAAGATCTGTCGGAAGTTCTCGCGCACCTGGGTGAAGGTGGCGAGGAAAAGCTCGCGGGCCGTCGAGTCGATCTCGCGAATCGCCTGCTGGAGCGAGCTCCGTGCGGCCGCGAGATCGGCGCGCTGGGCGGTGAGGAAGTCGAGGCGCTTCACTTCCTCCTCGTGCTCCTCGATCGCCAGCGGGTTCACCGGTCCCATCGCCTCGAGCTGCTCGCGAATCGCCTCGAGCTCCGCTCGCAGGGCCTGGTCTTCCCCTTGGACTTCCGTACGTGTAGCGAGCATCTCCTCCAGCGGACGACGCCACTCCGCCTCCAGGCGCTCCCGAATGGCAGTCCGCCGTCCCGAGAGCTCCGTCAAGCGAAGCTCCGCGTGGTGCAGCTCCTCCGCGAGCGACGTGGCAAGTCGCCGCGCTTCGTCGACTGCTCGCTCTGTCTCGTCCAGAGACGCGTCGGCGTGACGCACGCCATCCTCCGAACGGGCGAGGCGGGTGCGTCCGTCCGCGAACGTCGCCCGTCGCGTCTCGAGATCGGATTGCCACTCTGCCATGCGGCCGGCGAGCACGCTGTCCGTCGAGGTGATGTCGGTGAGCTCCGCCAGCAACTGCTGAAGACGCGCCGTTGCGACGTCCGCCTCATCGGCGAGATGCCGCTCGCGGTCGCGCGCGACCTGAAGGCGGGCCTGCGCCTGCGCCACCTCCACCTGACCGCGCGTGCGCGCTTCTCGCGTGTCGTCCTGCTCGCCTTCCAGGGCGACGAGCCGCGTGCGCCACTCGGACAGCGAACCGGATGCAATGTCGAGGGCGTTCGCCAGCTCCTGAAGACGCTCATCGAGCTCGGCGGCGCGCATCGAGAGATCAGCACGACGTGTCGTTAGGCGATCGACGAGTGTATCGAGGCTCTCGAGCTCTCGAGTCGCCCGCTTGACGTCCCGCTCCGCCTCGGCGCGTCGCTCTTCAGCACGACGGACCTGCTGATGCGCACCCTGGCTCAGATCGCCCGCTTCCGTCGTTCCGCGCTCAGCGACATCGAGGGCCGCGCGCGCGGCGTCGGCCTCGGCATTCGCCGCCTGACGAGCGGCGTCGCTGGCGCCGAGCTCGGCGCGGAGCTCGAACAGCTCGGCACGACGACGCAGCGGACCTGGTCCGGCCGTGCGCCCAGGCAGCCACACGGCGCCACGGCTGTCGAGAAAGGCCGCCCCCTCATCGATGGGGCGAACCTGGCCCAGCAGCGAGCGTACCCAGGGCCGGGCGAGGTCCTGAACCTCGAGCAGCCCCGCGAGTGCATCGCTGATCTCCCAGTCGGGATCAGCGGCATCGAGTGGCAGAAGGAGCAACGGGCCGGGGTTCGTCGTGGCATGCCACGCGCGCACGCTGTCCGCCGCCTCCGCGTCGCGCACCAGCACGGCATGCACACTCGGGCCAAGAAACCGCTCCACGAGCATCGCGCCCGTGGCTTCGGCGCTGATGAAGTCAGACAGCGGCCCCAGAATGGCGCCCTCGCCGAAACGACCCCGCTCCTGCAGCAGCTTCGCAGCCGCCGGAGCGAGCCCCACGCGCTCGCGCTCGAGCGTCTCCAGCGCGTTGACGCGTCCCAGCAGGCTCGTATGTGCCTCCTCCGCCCGGAACAACTCGTCCCGCGCAGCGCTCTCGCGCGCTCTCGCATCCGTTGCCGCCGTTCTCGCGATGCCGAGCGCTTCTTCGGCCATGACAGCCGCCGTCTTTGCTTCCTCCAGATCCCGCTCGGCGAGATCGAGGCGGGCGGCGGCGAGCGAAAGCGCCTCGGCGAGAGTCTCGCGCTCCTCGTGGAGTCCGTCGATTCGCTGGCCAAGCTCCTCGATCTCCCGCGTCGCGCCCTCCCGATCGAGCTCGAGGCGACGCCGCTCGTCGCGAAGCTCGCGCATGGCGCGCTCCGAATCCTCGGTAGACCGCCGCGCCTCGGCGACTTGCGTTCGGGCTCCCTCCTCCGCCTGCACACGCTCCGTGAGTGCCTCCTGCGCGGCGGCGAGCTCAGCCTCGAGTCTCGCGCGTTCCGCGCCAGCCCCTTCGCGATCCGCGGCGAGACGCGAGCCGCGCTCCTCGCCCGCGCGTCGCTCTTCTTCCGCGCGCTCCCGTCGCGCCGTCGCATTCCGCTGGCGCTCCTCGGCAACGGCGATCTCGCTCTCGAGGCGCAGCACATCCTCCTGCTGGGCGCTCACGAGACGGGCAAGCTCCGCGCGCTGACCTTCGGCCGCCGCACGCGCATGATGCGCTTCCTCACGAGCCCGCTCAGCAACGCGAACCCGCTCATCGGATCGAGGAACCTCGGCCCGAAGCGCGACCACGCGCTCCTCGAGCTGCACCAGCTCCTCGCTCCACGCCTCCATGTCGCGAGACACGAGCGTGAGCTCGAGCGCGAAACGCCGCGCCGTGAGCTCCGTGTGTCGCTCGGCACGCTTGCGCTGACGCGCGAGCGACCGCACCTGGCTCTGGACCTCGTTGATGAGATCATCGAGGCGCGACAGATCGAGCGTCGTCTCCTCGAGCCGTCGCTCGGTGCTGCGCTTGCGATCGCGATAGAGGCCCACGCCGGCGGCCTCCTCGAACAGCTCGCGCCGATCGTCCGGCCGATCGGAGAGCAGCGCGTCGATCATCCTCGCTTCGATGACCACGCCGGAATCGGCGCCGAGTCCCGTGCCGCGCACGAGGTCCTGTATGTCGCGCAGGCGGCAGGGAGCGCGGTTGAGCAGATAGTCGCTCTCGCCGCTGCGCGATAGGCGGCGAGTGATCACCACTTCCTTGAACGGGACGGGCAGGGCGCCGTCATCGTTCTCGAAGTGAAGCGACACCTCGGCGATGTTCACCGGTCGCCGCGCCGAGGAGCCCTGGAAGATGACTTCCTCCATCTTCGCGCCGCGCAGCAGGCGCGCGCGCTGCTCACCGAGGACCCAGCGAACGGCGTCCGAGACGTTCGACTTGCCGCACCCATTCGGGCCGACGATCGCCGTGACGCCCGACTCGAAGTCGAGATCGACGTGGTCGGCGAAGGACTTGAATCCGTGGAGCTCGAGCTTTCGCAGTCGCACCTAGATTCCTCTCCCTATCCGGTAAGCAACATTCGCGTCGATTCCAGCACGCATGAACATGTCGAGAAGCGCCATCGCCTGCGAGGGGGTCTCGAATGCACCAGCGTACACGCCAGCGTGACCCTCGTCACGTTCGAGCGCGTACGTCGGGAATCCCTGCGCTCGCAGCTCCACCGCACGAGTCTTCGCCGCGGTCGGGCTGAGGTCCTCGGCGACCCGCACCGCAAAGGGCGTACGTCGCACCGAGCCAATGCCCATCTCGAGGACGCCTGCAGCGCGCAGCGCCATCAGCGCCGAGTCCGCCTGCCGCTGCTCCCGCCACGCACCGACGAGCAGGCGGTACCAGCGCGCGCTGTCGGTGCCGAGCTGCACGGGGGAGAACGTCGCCGCGGGAATCGCACCGAGTCGAGTGGTAAGGTGGCGGCTCGCGGCGGCGAGACTGTTGAGCATGAGCACATCGACGGAATAGATCGCGGCAGCAGCAGAATCGCTCTCGGTGAGGCCGACCGTGCCGGCGCGCTGCGCCTCGGCGGCCGGGCCGGCCGTAGCGATGTCGCCCGTCGCCGCAGCGTCATCGACATCATCCGTGCGGTCCCACGCGAACAGGGCGCCGCCGGCAACGAGAGCCACGAGACCGGCGGCCAAGAGGGCGGCGCGCCTGGCAGGCGCCTGACGAGTGACGCGCGCGAGAAGGCCCGGTCGAGGCGTCGAGCCGGACGGAACGACGCTCGCGTCGGAGCTGCTCCGTCTCACACGTGGCACGTTCGCGATGATGTGCCTCGTTTCGGAATACGCGACGTCGCCCACGAGGACGATCCCGTCGGTATCCTCGACGAAACCCACCAGCCCTTCGGCATTGGGAGGGAGAACGATGCAGAGCAGGGCGCCCTCGCCACGAAACGCCATCGTCAGGCGGCGCCACCGCTCACGGCGCAGGAGCGTGTCGTATTCGAACGGCCCGACCCCGCTCGGGATGACGAACATCGTCCCTTCACGATTCACGGAGTGGGCGATCTTGCGCAGCGACACGCCATGCACGAAATGATCGATCACCCCATGGGATCGCGCGTCGCGAGGCAGGAGCTTCTGGAGCGGCGCGAGCTCCCCCACGGCATCCACGATGGCGACACGTCGCGTCCGAACGTGGATCTGGGCGAGGGCGAGAGCGACGTTGGCGGCGTCATCGTCCTGCTCACCGACGACGACGATGCACGTCCGATCCTGCAGCAGTGGCGCGACGTCGCGCGTGGCCTCGTCCCACCGCGTCGCGGGCGCAGAGGCGTGCGCGACCACTACGGTCGTCCCTCGTAGATCCAGTACGATCGCCCCGTGGTCCGCGCGACCTGTTCGGCGCGTTCCCGCGTGGGATACGGACCGAGCACGACGCGCCAAATGTCGAGTCCTCCCTGCGTCGTGCGCACCACGTGCGCTCGCTGCCCCTCGGACTGAATCTCGTTCGCCGCTGCAGTTGCCGCAGCCTCCGATCGCAGCGCTGCGAACTGCACGGTGAACCCCGGGCTCGTCGCCGGCGCCGGCGGTGGGGGGGTCGTGTCGCGAGGCGCAGCCGCGACGCTGTCCGCCGGAGGCGAGAGCGAGTCGGGCGATGGGGTGGCCGCGAATGGGTCGAGCGTGTCGCCCGAATCGGGAGGGGTCGTGTCCATTCCCTCGAACTGCACCGGCTCGTCGAGCGACGCGCTGCGCGGGCGGAATCCGTTCCACTCAATGAAATACCAGAAATCGCGACCACCACCGGCGACGCGTCGTATGGCCTCGAGGGAGTCGCTGTCGACGAGCACCACGTCGTTGCCGCGCAGCAGCGCCAGGGCGCCGTCTGGCGTGACGAGTGGGAGGTCGTCACGCCAGGCGGTCGCCACGCGCCCGACGAGCGTATCGGTAGCGACGGCGACGACCCACGCCGAGTCCTTCGCCGCGGCCCGGGCGAGCACGAAACGCCCGGTCGGATCCATGCGAAGCTCGCGGGACGTGTCGGGAAGAGTGATGCGTGCGGCGATCTCTTCCGCATAACGATCGACGACGATCAAATCGGCGGAGCCGGCCGTCAGCAGATAGATGCGATCCCCGCTCGGCGTCGTAACGGCGGAGCGAATGCGCTGCGGCACGCGAACACTCGGTACCGGGACGAGATCGCGCGCGCGCACGCCGATCAGCCCCGTGTCGACGGTGAAATACAGACGGTCGCCGAGCGGCGTTCCAATCGCCTGTTGCGCGAGAGGAAGCCGAGCGGTGTCCACGAGCGATTCCTGCGGTGGATGCATCCGCCACACGGTCGTGCCACTGCGCGCGTCAGCAACGACGAGCAGGCCGCCATCGGACTGAGGGAACAGCTCGCGGGGCGCCGTCGGCGGCTTGAAGCGCCACTCCCCCGCGGGCGTCAGGCGCCGAATCGTTCCATCGACGGCGACGCCGTAGATCGCGTTGCCGTCCTGCGATGCCGCGTAGGACAACTTGGCTTTTGTCTCGCGAGCCACGTCACCAGTCCGAAGGTCGACGCGGAGGGGGACGCCCTTCGTGTCGAGCGCCGCTACGCTCCCGGCGTCGGAGTCGAACCCCAGGACGCGCTGCACGGAGGGAACCGCCGCGCGGGAGGTCCATACCAGGGAGTCGACCTTGGGATACGCAAACGCGCGCACCGGTCCACCCGCCCGCGCGAAGCGCAGGAGAAGGCGGTCGGCGCCGCCGGCGGACATGACCGTAGGTGAGTCACTGGCGGTTGGATCATCGCCGCGCTCGGAGCCAGAGCAGGCCGCGAGCACGAATGCCAGCGCGAGGAGGGTGCGCACGCGCGGAAAATAGCGATGGTACCGTGGGCATCAAAGGGATCAGGAGTCAGGAGTCAGGGGTCAGGGGTGGAAAGGGGGCCGCCGCGCTACGCGCGAGCGGCCCCTTCATAATGAGCGCGGCAGCGGAGCTGCCGCGCCTTTCCACCCCTGACCCCTGACTCCTGACTCCTGACCCCTAGGTCAGAAGCTCGGCCCCAGCGAGAACCTCCAGTACTTGTCCCGCCGCGGATCGTCGAGCGGGATCGCGTAGTCCCACCGCAGCAATGCGAAGTTGAAGAGGTTCACCCGAACGCCGAAGCCGTAGCTCCGCAGCGCGTGCCGCTGAAACGCCGGGTCGAAGCCGGCGGGCCGGGACCAATGCAGATTCTGCCCCTCGAACCAGGTAAGGCCCACGTCGTAGAACACCAGACCCTCGATAGGCGGCAGCGAGATCGGGAGAAGACCGATGTCCACCCGCCGCAGCAGCGGGAACCGCACTTCGACGTTCGCGACGGCGATGCGGCTGCCGACGAGCGGGGAGCAGCGATAATACCGTGGGTCGTCGCTCGACGGGTCGTTGAACGCGCACTGCCGAATCTCGTTGAGCGCAAACTCCTCGCGATCGTACCCGCGCAGCAGCTCGGGGTATCCGATGTACTTCCGAAGCGTGTCCGCGTCTCGTCCATCCGACACGCTGGCGAGGAGACGCGTCGAAAGCGTGAGGAAATTGAACAGAATGGGATCGTACCGTCGGTAGTCGACGAGGTAGTCCATCCACTTGTACGTGCCGATGATCGGCTCGACCTGGAAGCGGTAGCGCCGCCCCATGATCGGGCCCGTGTAGCCCCAAAGCACGTTGTCCGACACGAACGCCGCGTAGGGCTGGACGTAGTTGATGCTCGGCTGATGGACTTCGTCGAGAATCTGGAACGGTGTCGATGCGCCGGTGAACTCGTTGATCAGACGCCCAATGAACAGCGAAGAACGGTCGACGTTCGACAGCCGTGCCCCGAACTCGGTGCGCGTGAATCGATCGAATGGGTAGATGCCGATACCGAAGACCTGTCGCTCGATGAGCCGCGTGATCGGGTAGATCTCTTCCCAAACTCCATCGCCCACCGGCTGCAGCGCACCAACCTCCGGGAAATAGTATGGCGATTGGTAGGCACCCACCGCGTACTGCATGCGCCGCGACAGGTTGGTGTACGCGCTGTACACGCGCGCCTCGCTCAACCGTCCATTCACTTCGCCCGAGAAGGCGAGGCGATGGTTGCCGAGCATGTCGCTCAGGACGATCTGTGTTCCGCCGAAGAAGCCTCGGCCGAAGTTGTACTGCTCGTACCCAATGGTGGGACGCGCGACGTAGTCAGGGCTGAAACGAACCTTGTAGTCGTACGTCTTGAACCCTCCCGCATCAGGCAGCGCCATGGCGGCGCTGTCGAGCAGCGCGGCGACGCTAATGGGGCCGCCGCGCGAGGCGAGCTCGGCGGCTGGCGGAGCGTTCCGCGACGGACGAATACCCGCTGGGGAGCGGTAATACGAGAAGTGAACTGCTGCCGTTGGTGGTGTCGGCGGCGGCGGATACGCGACCCCGGTATCCGTTGGCGCGATCGGCGCTCGAAACGAGGATCGTATCCGCCTTCACGGCGCCCGCCACCAGGGGCATGCGGGGATCCGGCGTGCGGTACGGCGAGCGCTTCAGCGATCGAGGATTATCGATCGCCCAGATCGTGTAGTCGCCGTTCTCGTAGTACGTGATCGCGAGCTTGTCGGCTTGACGCGCCCAGGAGATCACCGGGCTGTAGTTGGTCGCCGCGGTGATTCCGCCGACGACGTTCGTCAGCTGGAAGTGCTCGCTCGTCTCGAGCTCGTACAGGAAGAGGTTCTGGATGCCCGTGCGCGTCGAGACGTAGGCGATCGAGCGGCTGTCGGGCGACCACATCGGATTGATGTTGTGCGCGTCCTGTCCGGGAAGGACGTCGATGCGTCCCGACTCGAGGTCGTAGGTGCTGATCTTCCACGCGCTATAGCGAAGGACGTTGAAGTCCGTCTCCGCGCCGCGATCGCTGGCGAACGCGATCTTCTTCCCGTCGGGCGACCACTGGGGCTGCAGGTCGCCGTGCCGATCGTTGGTGAGTTGCGTGAGCTGCTTTCCGTCGGACTGGACGATGTAGAGATCGCTGATGCCGCCCAGGTGGCCGGAGAACACGAGGCGGCTGCCGTCGGGTGACCACGAGGGGCCGGTCACACCCTCGAGCTGCGTGTCGATCCGGCGAATGACCTTCTGCTTCCGCACATCGAGCAGGTACAGCACGTCCTTGCCCTTTCGCTGGGCGGTGAACGCGAGGGTGCGGCCATCGGGGGAGAACGAGCTCTGCGAATAGAGCAGACGCAGCTCCTCGAATTCCGGGTTCGTCGTGCTCTTCACGAGACGCTTGAGGCGCTTTCCCGTGCGCGCGTCGGCGAGCCAGAGGTCGATGAAGATCTGCCCGCGCAGGAAGCTCCCGTTGGACAGGAAGACGATCTGCTCCCCGTTGGGCGAGAGGGCGGGCGCGAGGAAGATGGCGCCACCGCTGCGACGTTCGGAGAGCAAGCGGCTGCGCGTACTTCCGTGCGCGCTCCAGGTCGGCGATCTGCGGCAGGTGCTTCACCTGCATCGCCTCCTTCCACTCGTCGCCGAGGTCCTCGAGCGACTTGCCGAGCTCGCGCCGGAACGCGCGCTCGACGCCGACGTTGGGCGCGGCCTGCAGGATCGCGCCGATCACCTCGTCGCCCCACCGGTCGCCCACGTACTCCCACAGCGCCTGGCCGATGTCGTAGGGATTGTGCTGATCGGGACGCATCGTCGATCTGCTCGATCGTCGGCAGCCGACCATTGAGGGCGGCATCCCGCATCACCGTGTTCGCGAACGGATCTCCGGGCCCGAGTGACAGGTACTCCGCCATTCCCTCCGCGAACCAATAGGGCATCGCCTGCTGCTGGAGCGTTTGCAGCCCGGCGCCCGCCTTCCCGCGAGAGTAGATGTCGTACTGGAACTCGTGCACCATCTCGTGCGTCAGCACCTGCTCGAACGACCCGTAGTCGCCGGTGAACGGCATCAGGATCCGGTGACGCAGCGCCTCGGTCACCCCGCCGGTGAACTCGCCGAGGTCGCCGGTGACGTTGTTCTGCCCGAAGTCGGAGCGCGACGCGAAGAGGACGATCGGCTTCTTCTCGCGGAACTCGTGGCCCAGGATCCGCGAGAGCCGCCCGTACGCCCGCTCGGCCATTCGCGCCGCATCACGTGCCGCCGTCTCCTCGCCCGGGTAGTAGTGGACGAGGAAGTGATCGGTCTCGATGACCTTCCAGTCGAACGAGTCGTACTGGACCTGGTTCTGCCCGAAGTAGAACTGGGCCTCCGCGCGCGGGGCGATCGCCAGCACGGCGGCGAGCGCGCCCAGCACCAATCTCCGTTCGATCACGGTTGTCCTCCCTCGCGGTCCATCGGGACGCGCTCGGCGTCGCTCCACAGACGTTCGAGCTGATAGAACTCACGCAGTGTCGGATGGAAGACGTGCACGATCACGTCGACGTAATCGAGCAGCACCCACCGTCCCTGCTGTAGACCCTCGATGTGGTGCGGTGCGACACCTTCTCGTTTCTTGAGCCCCTCCATGATGTGTTCGGCCGTGGACCGAACATGGGTATCGGAGGTGCCGCTGGCGATGACGAAGAAGTCAGTGGCGTCGGAAACGCCGGAGAGATCGAGGAGGACGACGTCGGTGGCCTTGAGGTCGAGGGCGAGCGCAGCAGCGCGTTGGGCGGTGGCGAGCGAAGAGAGTGGTCGTCGACTGGGCCATTCGGAGACCGTTCAGGAATCTGATGAACGCACTGCGTCGGCGGTGGTACCGTCGGCGACAGGTCTTTGTTCCGGTATGGACGCGGCATTGGGTATGCCAATGCCCGAGGTGCTCGAGGTGCTCGAGGTGCTCGAGGTGCTCGAAGGTGACGACCGGTCGTCACCTCGAGCCACCTCGACCTACCTCGAGCACCTCGACGCACCTACTGCTTGATCACCCACACCTTGATCTCGGGCTTCACCTCGGCGTGCAGGCGCACCGGGATCTTGTAGACGCCGAGCGACTTGATCGGCTCGTGCAGGTCGATCTGCCGCTTCTCGATGTCGAAGCCCTGTGCCTCGAGCTGCTGGGCGATGTCGGCCGTCGTCACCGAGCCGAACAGCTTCTCCTCGTCGCCGACGCGGGCCGAGAAGGTGAGCTGCACGCTCTCCAGGCGCTCGGCGAGCGACTGCGCCGCCTTGATGCGCTCCGCCTCGGCCGCCTCGAGCCGCGCCTTTTCCATCGCGATGCGCTTGCGGTTGCCGGGCGTCGCCTCGTACGCGAGACCGCGGGGAAGGAGGTAGTTGCGGGCGTACCCGGGCGACACCTTCACGATGTCACCGGGCTTGCCGAGGTTCTCGACCGATTGGCGAAGAATGATTTCCATGAGAAGGGCTCCGGTAGTGCAGTGGAACGAGGTCAGGATGCGGCGCGCAGGCGTCGCCGCCAGTCTCCCCACGCATCGCTCACACCCAGCACGGCGAACAGCGCCAGCATCACGGCGAGCGCCAGCGAGGGCAGCGTAGGGACGAGGATTGAGGATCGCGATCACCGCGGCGATCGCCACGAGCGCGGCACTGCGTCGAACGAAGCTGTCGAGCACGCCAAGACCGCGCAACGCGTACAACATACCAAAGAACAATACCAGGTTCTGTCCGAGCCTTGCGAGTGAGCCGAACGCCGGCAGCAGCACGAGGGTGAGCCCGACGATCAGGCCCCAGGCCAGGTGGTCGTGAAAGCGAAACTCCCGCAGCGCCGCCAGCGGCGGGCCGATACGGGCGCGCGACGAGGCGGTGATACAACGTCCACGCCAGCGCGCACACGACGAGCGACTCGAGCGCGAGCAGGGCAGGGAACAACGGCGAGGCGCCCTCCGACAAGCGGTTGAGCTCGAAGGCGGTTTGATCCACTGTCTCGCTCGTCATGACGTCACGCATCGATGGCACGCGGTCGGCCACGCTGCGCAGCGATATGCCGAGCGCCTCCACCGATTGGCGATTGCGTACTTCGTATTGCTCATCGAGCACGCGTTCGACACGACGAAACGACGTGCGCCCCGCCAACCCATGAGCGAGCCCAACGAGCAGCGCCAGGCCGATCGCCGAGAGCACGCGCGTGAAGAAGGGCCCTGGTTTGCCGAGGATGCACGTCACACCGAACGCCCCGGCGAGGAGCAGCCCCCACGCCCGAGCCAGATCGTAGTACGAGCCACCGACCGTCGGGGGATCCTGGCGCGAGCACCCACGCTGCGAACGCCAGCCACACCAGCGCCAGCGACAACCGTCCGCCGGCCCACCAGCCGAGGAGGAAGCAGACGGCGATGGTGGGAACGAGCAGTATGAGCGTGTGCTCCACCGGGAGCACCGCGCGCACGGCCGGGAAGAGTGGGACCAACAAGAACGCCGCGAGAGCAAAGGCGAGACGCGCCCACCCTCGCTCGCGCGGCGCCGGCGCAAGGCCGTCGGCCATGCTCAGGTCTGGTGGTGGCCCTTGATGTACGGAATCAGAGCGAGATAGCGTGCCCGTTTGATTGCCGTCGACAGCTGCCGCTGATGGCGCGCGCACATTCCGCTCAACCGGCTCGGCAGAATCTTGCCGTGGTCGGTGATGAAGCGGCCAAGCGTGCGGTCATCCTTGTAGTCCACGTAGCGAATGCGCGATTCGCAGAACGGGCAGGCCTTCTGGGGTCGGCGCATCATTCTTCGTCCTCCTCGTCGTCATCGCGGCGACGAAGGCCGATCTCGCTTCCCGGCTCGATCGCCGGCGCTCCGACCTCGTGCTCGTGCAGTGTGATGAGATAGCGCACGACGCCGTCATCGAGCTTGAGCGCGCGCTCGTATTCGGGGAGCTTCGCGGGCTCCGCCTCGAAGCGCGCGATGGCGTAGTAGCCGTTTTCCTTCTGCCCGATGGGATACGCGAGCTGGCGGCGTCCCCAATGGTCGACGGCGACATCGCCGGTCGCGGCGAGGAGACCGTGAAAGCGTGAGATCTTGTCGTTGATTGCGGTGTCTTCGAGCGTGGAGTCGAAGATGTAGACCGCTTCGTACTGGCGGGTCACAGTGGCAAGCCTCCCTTTGGTCGTAATGGCCGCCCCCCGCTGGTTGCCGGAGCAGGAGGAGGGTGTCAGTTGTGAGCTGAGAAATGTAGCGAGGTCGTGAGGCGCCGGCTACTGGCTAGACGTTGAAGCGGAAGAGCATCACGTCGCCGTCGCGGACGACGTACTCCTTTCCCTCGGACCGCACGATTCCGCGCTCCTTTGCCCCCTTCCAGCCTCCGGTAGACACGAAGTCGTCGTAGCCCGCCGTCTCCGCGCGGATGAACCCTCGCTCGAAATCGGTATGGATCACGCCGGCCGCGCGGGGCGCCGTGTCACCGCGATGGATCGTCCACGCGCGCACTTCCTGCTCGCCGGCGGTGAAATACGTCTGCAGACCGAGGAGGTGGTAGCCGGCGTGGATGACGCGGTCGAGACCGGCCTCCTCCAGCCCTAACGACGCGAGAAAGTCGGCGCGGTCCTCGGGCGGCAGCTGACGCAGCTCGGCTTCGATCTTCGCGGAGAAGGGAACGACCTCGGCGTGCTCCCCGCTGCGCGCCACGGCCTCGCGCAGCGCGCGGAGGTGCGGCCCTTCGTCGCCGGCGAGCTCGGCATCGCCGACGTTGGCCGCGTACAGCACCGGCTTCACCGTCAACAGCCCTAGCGGCGCGAGCAGCGCAAGCTCCTCGCTCGTCAGGCGCGCCTCCCACAGCCCGCGCCCCTCGGAAAGGAGCTTGTGGGCGCGCTCGATCACCGGCAGCTCGGTGAGGGCTTCCTTTTCCGCGGCCCGCGCCGCACGCTGCACGCGATCGAGCCGCTTCTCGACCGATGCGAGGTCGGCGAGCGCCAACTCGAACTCGATGACTTCGCGGTCGCGCACCGGGTCCACGGAGCCCATGACGTGCAGCACATCGGGGTCCTCGAAGCACCGCACCACGTGCACGATGGCGTCCGTCTCCCGGATGTTCGCGAGGAACTTGTTGCCGAGCCCCTCCCCCTGCGCCGCGCCCTTTACGAGTCCTGCAATGTCGACGAACTGCACGACGGCCGGGACGGTGCGGTTCGGCTTGACGATCTCGGCGAGCTTGCCGAGGCGGGGGTCGGGGACCTCGACGATGCCGACGTTGGGGTCGACGGTGCAGAACGGGTAGTTCTCCGCGGGGGCGGCGGCCGCCGTTAGAGCGTTGAACAGCGTGGATTTTCCGACGTTGGGGAGGCCGACGATTCCGAGCTTCAGCATTTGGGTTCGTTGTGAACGGCAAAGATGTCAGACGTCAGAATACAGAATGTCAGATTTCAGAGTGCACCAGGATGTCTGCGTCGTCCGATGGAAGCGCAACTGCTCTCATCGAGCATGATCGACTTTCAGCGCTTGCTCGTGTGGAGGAAGGCGCACGCCCTCACGCTTCAGGTCTACCGAGAGTCGTCGAGCGCGCTCCGTCGCGATAAGGGTCTTGCCACGCAGGCAAGGCGCGCTGCCGTGTCCGTCAGCGCGAACATTGTCGAGGGATGCGGACGCGCATCGCAGGCTGAACTAGCGCGCTTCATCAAGATAGCGCTCGGGTCTGCGATTGAACTCGAGTATCACCTATTGCTGTCACGCGATCTCGGTTACCTGTCGGGTGACCGCTACGCCACCCTACGATCGGAACACTCGCGAGGTCAAACGCATGCTGACCGGTCTGCTCAAAGCCATTCACGCGAGAAACGACAGCAAGTCTCCACTGGCGCCCTCTGAATTCTGAAATCTGACGTCTGACCTCTGACATCTTCTGTCTCACGAAATGAACCACGGGGCCAGCACCAAACTCACCACGCTCATCAACTTGATGAGAATGTTGAGACTCGGCCCTGCCGTATCCTTGAACGGATCCCCGACCGTATCGCCGACCACCGCTGCCTTGTGGGGCTCACCGCCTTTGCCCCCGTACGCCCCCGCCTCGATGTACTTCTTCGCGTTGTCCCACGCTCCGCCCGCATTCGCCATGAACAGCGCGAGCACCACCCCGGTTACCGTGGCGCCGGCGAGCAGGCCGCCGAGCGCCTCGATTCCGATGAACCGACCCACGATCACCGGAACGACCACGGCGCTCATGCCGGGGAGGATCATCTCCCGAAGCGCCGCACGCGTCGAAATGTCGACGCACCGTGCCGAGTCGGGCTTTGCGGTTCCCTCGCGAAGGCCCGGGATCTCGCGGAACTGACGCCGAACTTCCGCGACCATTCCCTGCGCCGCGCGGCCGACCGCCGTCATCGTCGTCGCCCCGATGAAGAACGGCATCACGCCGCCCATGAAGAGACCGATGACGACCATCGGATTGAGCAGGTCGAGGCCGCGATCGCCCAGTCCCACGGCCGTCGCATAGGCGCTGAAGAGCGCGAGCGCGGTCAGGGCGGCGCTTCCGATCGCGAAGCCCTTGCCGATGGCGGCGGTCGTGTTGCCTAACGCGTCGAGTCCATCGGTGATGCGGCGGACGTCGGGGCCGAGGTGCGCCATCTGCGTGATGCCACCCGCGTTGTCGGCGATCGGGCCGTAGGCATCGACCGACATCGTCACCCCCACGGTGGCCAGCATGCCGACGGCGGCGATGGCAATGCCATAGAGTCCCGCGGCGGCAAACGACGAGTACGTCGCCAGAGCGATGAGGAGAATCGGGATGACCGCGCTCTGCATTCCCACCGCCAGGCCGGCGATGATGTTCGTCGCCGCACCAGTGGTCGAGGATGCCGCGATGCGGCGGACCGGGGGGCCGGCCGTGTAGAACTCGGTGACGAGCCCGATCAGGATGCCGGCCAGCGTCCCTGCGACGACGGCCCAGAATGGCCCGGTGACAGGGAAGGCGGAGCCGTCACCGCGCGTCTGTCCGATGGGCAGGAGCAGCGTGAGGCCGAACGCGAACACGAGAAAGAGTCCCGCCGCCGCGAAGGTGGTCATTCGCAGCGCGTTCGCCGGATTGCCGCGCGCGAGCACGCGCATGAGTCCGATGCCGGCAATCGACGCCACGAGCCCCGCCATCGAGTAGGCGATTGGCAGCGAGACCGCGTTGAAGTTGTTCGTGATCGTCGGCATGGTGGCGGCTATGGCGATCGTCGCGATCACCGCCCCCACGTAGCTCTCGAAGATGTCGGCGCCCATGCCCGCGACGTCACCGACGTTGTCGCCGACGTTGTCGGCGATCGTCGCCGGATTGCGCGGGTCGTCCTCGGGGATGCCCTCCTCGACCTTCCCCACCAGATCCGCGCCGACGTCCGCCGCCTTCGTGTAAATCCCGCCCCCGACGCGCGCAAAGAGCGCGACCGAGCTCGCGCCCATCGCGAACCCGGCGATCGTCTCCGAGAATTCGCGCCACTGATCGTTGGTGACGATTCCGGGCACGAGCCAGCTGAAGATGACGCCAATGCCTAACAAGCCGAGGCTGGCGACGCTGAGGCCCATGACCGCGCCACCGTCGAACGCGATGCGGAGCGCGCGGGCCTGACCGGTCCCGCGCGCGGCCTCGCTGGTACGGACGTTGGCGCGCGTGGCCGCCTTCATCCCGGCAAGGCCGGCGATGATCGAGCACAGACCCCCGGCGACGTAGGCGTAGCCGGTGCGCTCGCCCACGGCGCGGTAGAGCAGCGCGCCCACCACGAGCAGAAAGGGAACGACGACCATGTACTCACGTCGCAGAAACGCCATGGCCCCGGTGTGGATCTGCTCGGCAATGCCACGCATCACGTCATTCCCCTGCGGCTGCCGACGAATCCACAGATACAGCGCGAGCGCGAGCGCCATGCCGATCGCTCCGGCCCACCAGGCGAAGAACGCAACGTTGGTCAGCATTACTCGGGTGGCTCCCGGTTGTAGAGGCTCATTGCGCGCTCGATACCATCAGTGAGCCAGGTCTCTACGGCGCTCGTGTAGCGCGACATTTGGGCGAGCATCTCGACGCGCTCATCCTTCGCGAACGGGGACAGCACGAAGTCGGCGAGGTCCGGCCCGCGCCGTCGTGGATCGAGAGGTGCCACACCGACACGTGCTCTCGCGTACGTGCGTGATGATAGCGCCCCCTCGATGCTCTTGAGGCCGTTGTGCCCGCCCGCACTTCCCTCGGGCCGCAGGCGCAGGCGGCCGAGGGGGAGCGCGACGTCGTCGACGATGACGAGGAGGTCCTTCGGGGGATCGAACATGGGACGGCGGAGATACGGCCGCAGTGCGCCTCCACTCAGATTCATGAAGGTCTGCGGCTTCACGAGTCGCACGGCACAGCCAACCGCGCGTCCGGCGGCGACCAGCGAGTCGCCGTCACGTCGCCAGCCGTCGAAATGCCAAACGTCGGCCAGATGGTCGACGACCATCCAGCCGACGTTGTGCCGCGTGAGCTCGTACTCTCGGCCCGGATTGCCCAGGCCCACGATCACCTTCAAGCGCCTGACAAGAAGCGCTACTCGCCCTCGCCGCCTTCTTCCTCATCCTTCGTCTTGCGGATGAGCTCCGGCTCGGGGGCCGCTTCCACGGCGCCCTCGACGGGTGCGGGCGGCTCCTCCTCAACCCGCGGCGGAGCGACGACGGCGACCGTCGCCTCCAGGTCCTCGAGGAGCTCGACGCCCTCGGGCACCTTGATGTCGCTCACGTGCACCGAGTCGTTGATCCCGAGCGCCGAGATGTCGATCTCGAAGTGGTTGGGAATGTTGGCGGGATCGACCTCGATCGACACCTCGCGCATGACTTCCTCGACCGTGCCGCCGTCCTTCACGCCCGCGGCGGTGCCAACGAGCAGAATCGGAACGTTCACGGTGATCTTCTCACCGGCAACGAGCTCCTGGAAGTCGATGTGCAGCACCTGACGCTTGTACGGGTGACGCTGGATCTCGCGGATGAGCGTCTTCGACATGCGCCCGCCGAGGTGGAGCTCGACGACGGTCGTGCCGGGAGCGATCGAGCCGAGCAGCTTCTCGAGCTCGCGCCCGTCAATCGCGAGCGGGGTGGCCTCGCGGTGATGGCCGTAAACGACGCCGGGGATGCGAAGGCTCGCGCGGAGCTTGCGGGCGGCGCCCTTGCCGACGTCGGTTCGCGGGGTGGCGTTCAGGGTTGCGGTTGCCATGCTACAGGATCTCCAAAGGAAGTATTCGTGAACTTCAAGATGTCAGAGGTCAGAATACAGGAATCAGATGTCAGACATCGCCCGCCCGCCGCATTCTGATTTCTGAGCTCTGTATTCTGACATCTGACATCTGTGCCGTTGGCTATTCAAAGAGTGAACTAACCGACTGATCGAAGTGCGTGTACCGAATCGCCTTCGCCAGCAGCTCCCCGACGGACAGCACCTTCAGCTGCTTCAGCTGCCGGCGATCGTCGGGAATCGCGACGCTGTCGGTCACCGCGATCTCGGCGATCGGCGCGTCGCGGATGCGTTCCACCGCCGGTCCTGACAACAGCGCGTGCGTCGCGCACACGTAGATATCTTCGGCACCCAACCCCTTCAGCACTCGCGCTGCCTCGGTCACCGTCCCCGCGGTATCGATCATGTCATCGGGGATGAGACAGTCCCGTCCCTCGACATCACCGACGACGTTCAGCACCTCCGCCACGTTCGGCGCTGGACGCCGCTTGTCGATGATCGCGAAGGTGCCGTTCAAGCGTTTCGCGAACCCTCGCGCCATCTTCGCCGAGCCGACGTCCGGCGCGACGACCGCCAGCTCTCGCAGCTGCTTCCTGCGGTAGTGCGACACGAACACCGGAGCTGCGTAGAGATGATCGACGGGAATGTCGAAGAATCCCTGCAGCTGATGCTGATGGAAATCGATCCCCAGCACCCGGTCTGCCCCAGCCGTCACGATCATGTTCGCCACGAGCTTGGCTCCGATCGCGACGCGCGGCTGGTCCTTCCGGTCCTGCCGTGAGTAGCCATAGTACGGCATCACGCAGGTGATCCGCGCCGCCGACGCCCGCCGTGCCGCGTCAATGAGGAGCAGCAGCTCCATCATGTTCTCGGCCGGTGGATTGGTCGGCTGAACGATGAACACATCGTGGCCGCGGACGTTCTCGTCGATGCGAACGAAGCACTCGCCGTCGGCGAACCGACTGACGGTGACCTTCGCCAGCTCGGCCCCGAGACACCGGCCAATTTCCTCGGCGAGCACCCGGTTGGCGGTCCCCGCGAGGAGCTTGAACCCGCGACGCGGGACTAGGAGCTCGTCCATTGGCTACAGCCTTGAAGCATAGGCGATTACGATCTCGAGGTCAATCATAAAGGGGGTCAGGAGTCAGGGGTCAGGGGTGTCAGGGGAGAGGTTTCAGGAATTGCACGCGCCGTTCTCCTCGAACCTTCACCCTGACACCCCCTGATCCCTGACCCCTGACTCCTGACCCCCAATTGCCCCCGGTGGATTCGAACCACCATTCTCGGATCCAAAGTCCGATGTCCTGCCATTGGACGAGGGGGCAGCAGCCTTGAAAGCTACTCGTTCGAGAGATGACCGACAACACGCGCGGGGATCCGCGTCGCGATCACTGTAGCATTGCTCGCGCGCTCGAGGGCGACGACATCAGGTTCCTCGTCGAATAGCCCGAACACCGCCGACCCGGAGCCGGACATCATCGCCAGGCGAGCCCCGGCGCGGCGCAACTGATCGCAATGCATCGCGATGACGGGATGGCGGGCTTCGACCGGAGACTGCAGGTCGTTGGCGGCGATCGCGACCACGGTATCCCAATCCCGTGCGGCCTCCCGCAGTGCCTTCGAATCGAGCCCGTCCGCTTGCCGGTGCGCGCGGTCGGCGTCGAGCCATGCATACGCGTCCGCGGTGGACACGGCGAATGGGGGATGCACGAGGGCGAGCCAGCGTGACGGCAGTGGCTCCAGCACCTCCACGTCATCTCCGCGTCCGCATCCCAACGCGAGCGGTGCGTCGAGCGTGAGGAAGGGGACGTCCGCGCCAAGCGATGTCGCGATTCGGGAGAGCCGGTCGATGCCGAGTGGACTCGGTGAAAGCGAGTCGAGCCCTCGCAACACGGCGCCCGCATCGGCGCTCCCGCCACCCAGTCCCGCGCCGACCGGAATGCGCTTCTCGATATCGATGGCGCAGCCAGTGGGCCAATTCGCTTCGCGCATGTACGCCCGCGCCGCGAGCACGCCAAGATTCCTGTCGGGCGGCCCCACCGACTCGTCAGGCAGGCCCGAACGTCTCACGGTGATCGTGACCCCGCTCCGGAGCGTGCGCACGACCACGTCGTCAGCGAGCTCGATGCGGGCGAAGAGCGTTGCGATCTCGTGGTACCCGTCCGGACTCCGCGGGCCCACTCGAAGCGCGAGGTTGACCTTGGCCTGCGCCGACAAGCGCGCGGCCGGAACGCTCACGTCGTGCGCTCCGTCGCCGTGCCGAGGTCGCGGAAGTGGAGTCCCAGCCGCACGAAGTAGTATGCGCCGATGAGGGTAATCGGGATGAACGACAACAGGTGATAACCGATCGCCCAGGTCACTGCCAGCGTCGGGTCGATGCCATACAAACCGAGTCCCTCGCGTCCCAGCGCCTCGAACACACCGAAGAACCCGGGCGCCGACGGCACGGCAACGCCGATGGCGATGAGACCTTGAAGGACGAACATGGCGCTGAACGGCACGGCGATGCCCACCGCCTTGCACCCGATCCACCACGCGAGCGCGTTCACGATCCAATGCACCACGGTCCAGAGCAGCACCACCAGAAAGCGGACCGGTGATCGCAAGACGCTGAGCCCTGATGCGAACGCGAGCAGCACGTCCGTCCCTCGCTGCTCGAGCCGCGGGGCGACCCGGCGAGCAAAAGCCTGATACAGCGTGACGATGCGGCTCGGGAAGAACACGATCAGATAGACCGCAACCAGAAACAGTCCTGCCGCGATCGCGCCCCACGCGACCCAGTGCGATACGAGCTGCCCGGCCACGCGCTCACCTCGCGGGAACGCCGGGTCGAGCATCGCCAGCAGCATGAGCGAGAGGACGACGAAGGCGTCGAACAGGCGATCGACCGCCAGCGATGCGAAGGACGCGGAGAAGGGAATGCTTGGCCGCTCGCGCGTGAGGGCGAACGCCCGCGCCAGCTCACCGGCGCGCGCCGGAACCACGTTGTTCACCATCATGCCGATGGCGGTGGACCGCCACAACGGTGCAAACGGAATCTGATCGTCGATCGGGGAAAGGATCGTCTTCCACCGCCGCGCGCGTAGCGGGAAGATGATCGTCCCGACCGCCGTGGCGAGCAAAAAGAGCGGGAGGCTCGAATGCGCGCAGCGCCTGCGCGACATCGCCGAAATCGACGCCGCGCAGCGTGAAGGCGAGCAAGAGGACGCTCAGCAGAATGCCGAGCGCGCTACGCCATCCGAATTTCATTGCGTATCAGTCTGCGCGGTTCACTCGACCAGCGCGAGATCCAGCAAATCGTACAACTCGTCGATGACGTCCTGCGGTGGGGAGCTGCCGTGCCTGCGCAGCTCATCGCGCAGCGTTCGCGCCCGCTCGACAGCCGCGCGCCCCCGGTAGAGAAGCTCCTGAATGGGAACGATCTTCTCGTCAGGCAGCGGCGTCGGCTCGCGGAGCGGCTTGTCCTGCAGTCGGTCGAGCGTTTCGATGCCCTGGTCGAGAAAATCCTTCAGCTCCCGGCCGGTCGGAGTCATGGTGCGACCGCGGGCTGGGGCGGGAGCCGACGGCGCGCGAGCTGCCGGCCGCCCGAGTGCCTCGATTTCGCGCGTGAGATCGGACGACTGAAGCCGAGGATCGGCGAGCACCGTCGCGAGGCGATCGAGGGATTCGAGCGCGCGCGGGTCGAGCGATGCGGCGGTGGCGGCCCCGTCTCGTGCGATTCCCGCCACGCCCCGCTCGTCGAAGCTCACCGCGGCTGCCTCGAGCGCACGCAGCGCGGTCCGGAGCTCGCGTCCAAGGCGCTCGCGGGATGCCGGGTCATTCGACGAGCGCGCATCGGCAACCAACCGGCGAAGGTGCTCCGCCTGACTGACCACCTCCATCCGGAAGCGCTCCGGAGGTGTCGTCGGTGGGTTCGGCGATGTCGACACCAGGTGTGGACCAGTGTCGCCATGGAAGAGTGCCGCGATCGGGACGATGTGGTCGGCCTGTGGCGCCTCCTCGGCCAGCGCGGACGCCGCCGCGGCGAACTGGCGTACCTCGGGCGAGTTCGAATCGGGCCTGCGGCCTCCACCCAGCTCCGTCGAGATGCGTCGCAATAGCATCGCAGCCGCCGTGAGCAGCGCGAGCTGCCTGACGGTGGGGGAGGTGAGCGTCCCAATCTCGAGCGGCTTGGCGGCACGCTCGATGGCGTCGACGACCTCCGGCAGTGGCGGGACATCCCGGACGGATGCGACCCCGCGCAGCGTACGGACATGACGGAGCGCGGCGTCCAGCGCCTCGCGATCGCCGGGTCGGCGAACCACCTGTTCGAGGGCATCGGCGATGTCGCCGGTTTCGGCGACGAGGAACGCGCTCCCGCCGGTGGAGCTGGGCGTCGGCGTGCGACGCTGCACCTCGGGCGCGAGCCGCGCCAGCTCCGCGGTGCGCGATTGGGCGCGGCGTTCATCGGCTGTGCTCCAGTTTCGCACCGAGCGGAGCAGCAGCTTCAAGTCATCCACGGCGGCCACGAGCGCCGCGTGCAGCGACTGGCTCCATGTCGCTTCACCATCGCGCAGCGCACGAGCAATGCGCTCGATCCCGCCCGCGACTTCGGCGATCCCATTCTGTCGTGCCATGGTGGAGCTGCCCCGCAGCGTCCGCGCGTGGCGCAGTAACAGGTCGACATCGGGGGGGCGGGTGGCGGCCCCGCTGATGGCCCCGTCGAGCCGATCGATCGAGTCGTTCGCCTCGAGAATGAAGAAATCGAGGAGGCCAACAGGCGACGTCATGTTCCTCTCATGGGTTCGAAGATCTCAACATACTTCTGACCATCCGGAGCCGGAGCGCTGGAGTTCTAACGATCTGACGCCTGCCTTGCCGAGCGCATGACTTCTCGCATTTCCTGCACCGCTTTCTCGATGCCGACGAACACTGCGCGGCTGACGATCGAGTGACCGATGTTCAGCTCTTCGATCTCCGGCACCGCCGCCACCAGGCCGACGTTCCGCACAGTCAGCCCGTGTCCCGCATGAACGGCCAGGCCCGCTTCAGCTCCCAGTTGTGCAGCTTGCCGCAACGCGTCGATCGTTCGTGTCTCATGCGACGCGTGCGCGTACCGACCCGTGTGCAGCTCGATCGCATCTGCCCCGAGCTCGCGTGACCGAGCCACCGCCTCGGGGTCGGGGGCGATGAACAGACTGCTACGGATGCCCGCACGTTTCAGGCGGGTGATGCCATCCCGGAGCGCCCTCGGATCGCGACCGACGTCGAGGCCGCCCTCGGTCGTGATCTCCTCGCGCCGCTCCGGAACGAACGTCACCTGGTAGGGTTGCAACGACAGCGCGATGCCGAGCATCTCCTCGGTGAGCGCCATCTCGAGATTGAGCACGGTCCGGACTGTGGCGGCGAGCCGCCGTACGTCGTCATCCTGGATGTGTCGCCGATCCTCGCGCAGGTGCGCGGTGATGCCGTCGGCGCCAGCGCGCTCGCACAGCTCCGCCGCGATCACGGGATCTGGCTCATCGGTGCGTCGCGCTTGTCGCAGCGTCGCGACGTGGTCGACGTTGATGTACAGTCGTAGGTGGGTTGCTCGCATGTCAGCCCCCCAGTAGGTTCTCGCTCACAAGCACGCCGGAGACAGCCCTGTGAAGCGCTCGATCATCGCGTTCGTTCTGGTACTCGCCGCGTGCGGCCCAAAGACCACTGGGCCACTCACCGGCGCGCCCGCGCCTCGCACCGCGGTCGAGCAGTTTCTCGCCGCGGTCCGTGCACAGGATCTCCAGGCCATGTCGGTCATCTGGGGGTCCGAGAAGGGTCCGGCGCGCGATCTCATCGAACGGCGGGAGCTCGAGAAGCGCGAGCTCGTCATGCAGTGCATGCTCGCTCACGAGCGCTTCCGGATTCTCAACGAAGGACCCGGACAGGCGGGGAAGCGGGTCTTCCGAGTAGAGCTTACGCGCGGCCCCATCACTCGCGCGACCAACTTCACCGCAACGCAAGGGCCCTCGGAGCGGTGGTACGTCGAGAGCGCCGACCTCGAGCCGGTGAAGGATCTCTGTCGCAACATGCCGACGGGGTAACGCGCTGGAACCCTCGGTAGTTCACCGGGCGTTAATCCTCGGTGAGCTCGACGAGCACTCCGCTCGTCGACGAGGGGTGAAGAAACGCGATTCGCTTGCCCTCCGCGCCAGGCCGCGGCACGTCGTCGATGAGACGAATGCCGGCTGAACGGCAACGCTCGAGCGTCGCATCCAGATCGTCGACCACGAAGCAGATGTGATGGATTCCCGGGCCGCGCCGGTCGACGAAACGTCCCACCGGTGAGTCGGGGGAAGTAGCTTCCAGCAGCTCGACGAGCGAGTCCCCGGTCGCGAGACCGACAATCGTGGCACCGTCGGAGTCATCGAGAGGGACCTCAGGCAGCCCCAGGACGTCGCGGTAGAACGGCAGGGATTCGTCGAGTGCGCGCACGGCAATGCCAATGTGCGCGATGCGGACGCCGCGGCGGTGATTATCTTTCATGTGGGACTCGCGCTCCGGTGCGAGAACGACGAACAAATCTGGCCAGCGGGGGCACCCCGTGGAACCCCGCTTTTTTTTTGGAGGAAGGGGATGTCGAACTCAATGGCGGTGACGGACGCGACGTTCGGAGTCGAGATCGAGGAGCACAAGGGACTGGCGGTCGTGGATTTCTGGGCGACGTGGTGTGGCCCGTGTCGCATGATCGCGCCGATTCTCGATCAGCTTGCGTCTGAATACAATGGCAAGGCCAAGGTCGCAAAGGTCGACGTCGACACCAATCAGCAGACCGCGATGCGTTTCAACGTCCGGTCGATCCCGAGCATCCTGTTCTTCAAGGACGGAAAGCACGTGGATACGGTCGTCGGCGCGGTACCCAAGTCGCACCTCGAGCGGAAGTTCGCCGAGCACGCGTAAGCGGCAGGGCGCTAGGGGCGCTAAGGGCGCTAGGGGCGCTGAACCGCTATGCCCTTAGCGCCCTTGGCGCCCCTAGCGCTCTCAGCGCCTTACTTTCGAGACCGTGAATTTCCCACAGCCCGGGCGGCTCCATCTCGTCAGCACGCCCATCGGCAACCTCGGCGACATTAGCCTGCGCGCGATCGAGACACTGCGCGGGGTGAGCACCATTCTGGCCGAGGATACCCGCCATTCGCGGCATCTCCTCACGCATCACGGCATCACGACGCCGGTGGAGGCCTATCACGAGCATAACGAGGCGCGCCAGACACCGCGGATCGTTGCGCGCCTGCTCGAGGGGCAGTCGTTCGCTCTGATCAGCGATGCCGGCACTCCGCTCCTGTCGGACCCTGGCGCCCGCCTCGTCCGCGCCGCCATCGACGCCGGGGTGTCTGTAAGCCCGATACCGGGGGCGTCGGCGCTGCTCGCGGCGCTGGCAGGCTCGGGGCTCGATGCCGAGCGCTTCACCTTCTTCGGCTTCCTGCCCCGGAAGGGCAAGGAACGTGTGGAGGCGCTGGGTTCCCTCATGGGGCTTCCCCACACTGCGGTGCTCTATGAGGCGGCTAATCGGGTGGCGGACACGCTGCGGGACATCGCCACACGCGGTGGCGGCGGTCGCGAGGTCGTGGTGGCACGGGAGATGACCAAGCAATTCGAGGAGTTCCGCCGCGGAACGGTTGACGAGCTCGCCGAGTACTATGGGGAAAGCGCCCCCAAGGGCGAAGTCGTCATCGTGCTGGGTGGAGTCGCCTCGGCCCCCCTCGACGAGGGCGCCCTCCGCGAACAGGCTCAGCGGCTTCGCGCCGGGGGCGCATCGACTCGCGACATCGTTCGTCTACTGGTTGAAGACCATCACGCTCCACGCAACCTCGCCTACCGTATCGCTCACGAATGACCTTCGCCCGCACGCTCGCCGTCCTTGCTCTCGCGACGATCACCTTCGGCGCGGCGCCCACGCGACTGACCGTCGCGCGCGTGCAATACGATGGCGGGGGTGACTGGTACGCCAATCCGTCCAGCATCCCCAATCTGCTGCGGGCGATTGCCGAGCGGACGACGTTGCCGGTGGAACAGCGCGAGGCGCGCGTGACCCTGCTCGACGATCGGCTGTGGGACTACCCGTTCCTCCACATCACCGGACACGGGAACATCAAGCTGAGCGACGGTGAGGTGGAGCGCTTGCGTGAGTACCTCCTGCGCGGCGGGTTCCTGCACGTCAGCGACAACTACGGACTCGACTCCAGCTTCCGGCGAGAGATCGCTCGTGTTTTCCCCGAGCGGCCGCTCGTGGATGTGCCGCTGAAGCATCCGATCTACAACCTCGTGTACGAGTTCCCGAAAGGTTTACCAAAGATTCACGAGCATGACGGGAAGCCTCCACGAGGGCTTGGTATCTTTCTCGGCGATCGCCTGGCCGTGTTCTACGATTACGAAGCGGACCTTGGCGATGGCTGGGAGGATCCCGACGTGCACAAGGACCCACCCGAGCTGCACGAAGCCGCGCTGCGGATGGGGGTGAACCTCTTCGTGTACGCGATCACCAGCAGGCCGGTCTCGTGACCGTCGGCCAGATCATCGCCCGCGAGCGCTCACGCTTGCGCATCGCGCTCGTGACGCGCGGCGTCGCCATTGCGCTCGCGATCGGACTCGCCCTGCTGGCGGCAAGCATCTTTGCCCTCGGCGGCGCGCGGTGGATCACCCGGCCCTCGGCGCCACTGGGCGCATGGACCCTGGTGGGAGTGGTGTTGGCCGTCCTCATCGTGCTGTCGTGGCGCGCAGGACGCCGGCGCGCATCGGCGTCGGCCATCGCCGCGGCAATCGAGCGGGAGCGCACGATGCGGGCGGGCTCGCTGCGCGGTGCGCTCGAGGTCGACTCGTCAGGCCCCCTCGGACACCTCGCCGCGAAGCGCATGGCATCGGAGCTGGGTCGGGTACGACGGCCACTGGCGCCCGCGATGCAGGGACGCGCAACGCGCTGGAGCGTTCTCTCGGCGCTGGTCGCCGTCGGGTCGCTCGCGACGGTTGCCGTCGCCCGCGACGTCGCGCCCGATGGCTGGCGTGCGATGCGTCACCCCGTCAAGGCGTGGAGTGGCGACCTGCTCCCTCCGCTCGTGATCCTCGATCCGCCTACGCACGTGCTCCGCGGTGAGGACGTCCGGCTCAACGTTGCGGCGCCCGAGCGGCGTACCGTGCAGCTGCACACGCGCGCGACCGGTCGCCCGTGGAACGAGCAGAGCTTGCCGGTGGAGCAGGGCACGGCAACGGTCGTACTGGGTCCCGTCGACGCGGATCTCAAGCTCATCGCGACCGACGGTCGAGCGACGAGCGACACCGTCCTCATCCAGGTCACCGATCGCCCCTTCGTCGGCGACGTCGCAATCAACGCCACCTATCCGGCCTATCTGCGTCGCGCGCCCGAGGTCCTCGCCGTGGGGGAGCCCCTCCGTGTTCCGCGCGGAACGTCGTTGCAGGTGCGTGGCCGCGCCTCCACGGCGCTGCGAAGCGTATCGCTCGCGCGGGAGGGTGACACTATTCACCTCACCCCCGACGGCCACGCCTTCGCGGGGAGATTCTCGGCGCAGGAGAGCGGGCGCTGGACGTGGCGGGCGTCGGGTGCGCAGGGTGCGATCGCCGATGTGCCCGCCGCGCTCGAGCTGACGGTGCTGGCCGACTCGAGCCCGCGCGTCGAGATCCTCGCTCCGCGCACCGACACGATCGTGGCCGCGGGCGATCGCATCGAGCTGCGGGCCGAGGCAAGCGACGATCATGGCATTGGATCGATCGTGCTGCGCAGCTGGCGTCGACAGGCATCGGGGCAGACGCTGCCCGAGGTAGCGCAGGCGATGACGGCGCCCGCCGAGCCGCGCTGGTTAGGCACCGTTCCCCTTGATCTCGCGCCACGCGGGCTCGAGGCGGGCGACGAGCTGCATGTCGTGCTGGTGGCCACCGACGATTCGCCGTGGCGTCAGCGCGCCGAGAGCCGCGAGCTCGTTCTGCGCGTTCCGACTCTTGCCGAGCGGCGAGAGATGGCGCGGGCGCTCGCCGACTCCACGGCGTCGCGGGCTGCCGCCGCGGCCAAGTCGCAGCGTCAGCTCGAGCGGCGTACGGAGGACGCGGCGCGCGCACGGGGCCGTCGCGACCAGCGTCCCGCCGGCTCGCGCGACCGGGACAACTCGCAGCAGCAGCGGGGAATGGAGTACGAAGCTGCGGAGCAGGCGGAGGCGCTGGCGAAGGAGCAGCGAGAGCTCACCGAGCAGGTCGAGAAGCTCCGTGAAGACGCGCGGGCGCTGGAGAAGCAGCTGCGCGAGGCGGGAGCGCTCGACACGTCGCTCACCCGGCAGCTGCGCGAAGCGCAGGAGCTGCTGAAGGACGCGCTCACCCCCGAGCTCGCGGCCCAGCTCGAGGAGCTGTCGCGCGCAGCGCAGAAGCTTTCGCCGGACGACACGCGTCGCGCGCTGGAGAATCTCAAGGAGCAGCAGGAGCGCCTCCGCAAGCAGCTCGAGCGGAGCGCCGAGATGTTGAAGCGCGCTGCCCTCGAGGGCTCGATGCAGACGCTTCGCGACGAGGCGCGAGACCTCGCGCAGCAGCAGCGGGCGACCGCCGATTCGATGGCGCGCGGAAAGGAATCCGGGCAGCAAGGAAAGCAGCTCAGCGATCGGTCGAAGAAGCTTGCCGAGGCGGTGGAGCAGCTGGCGCGCAAGCTCGAGGACGAGCGCGCCGAAGCGGGACCGCCGAAGCTCGAGCAGGCCGCGGATGAGGCACGCAAGTCCGCGGAGGCAATGCGCGATGCCGCCCGTCAGCAGGCTGGCGCGCAGGGCCAGCAATCGCAGCAGCGCCAGGACGGCGCGCAAAAGGGCGCCGCGGGCGCACGAGAGGCGGCTGAGCACATGGAACAGGCGGCGCAGCAGCTTTCGGAGGCGCGCGAGGGACAGATCCAGGAATGGAAGAACGAGCTGACGGGCGAGCTCGATCGCGCGATTCAGGAAATGATTCAGATGGCGCGCGAGCAGGATGCTCTTGCCCAGAAGGCCCGTGAGGGTGCCGAGCAGGGCTCGCTGCGCGCCGAGCAGGGTGCGCTGCAGCAAGGCGTCGAGCGGGTCGGCGAGAAGATCGAGAAGGCAGGGCAAAAATCGACACACGTCTCCCCGCAATCGCAGGGCGCTCTCGCCGAAGCGAGGCGTCGTGTGCAGCAGGCGACCGAGCGTACCGCGGAATCGCAGCGAGGCGGCAGCGACGCCGCGCCGGCGATGCAGGAAGCGGCGCAGGCGCTCAATCGCGCAGCGGCGGCGCTGGTGAAGGATCGCGAGCAGGTGGGTCAGTCGCAGAGCGCTTCAGGCTTTGCCGAGATGCTCGAGCGCATGCGCGAGATGGCCAAGCAGCAGGGCTCGCTCAACGCGCAGGCGCAGGGACTGCTGCCCATTCCCGGACAAAGAATGAACGCGCAGGGTCAGGCGCAGGCGCGCGGGATCGCCGAACAGCAGCGCAACCTTGCCGATCGCCTCGATGACGCAGGCAAGAACAGCAGCTCCGGCCGCGCGTCCGAGCTCGCCCGTGAAATGCGACAGATCGCGGAAGCGCTCGACGCGGGTCGCGTCGACCCCACGCTGGTGGAGCGGCAACAGCGACTCTTCCGCCGGTTGCTCGACGCGGGTCTGACGCTGGAGAAGGAGGAGCGCGATGACCGCGGTGATCGCGAGTCGCGCTCGGCGACGGGCGCCGAGGGGACGTTCACCCCTCCCGCCGATATTCGGTCGCGTCCGACGGCCCGTTATCGCGAGCCCACCTGGAGCGAGCTCCGCGGCCTCACCGCCGAGGAGCGGCGTGCCGTCCTCGAATACTTCAAGCGGATCAATGCGGAGTCGGAGCGTCCGTAGCCTCCCGCTCGCGTGCTCGCTGTTGCTCCTCGCCGTTGCGCATGCCGCCGCGCAGCAAGTCAGTAGCGCGGAGCAGCGCGGTCTGCTCCTCGAGCAGGATGAGAAGTATCGTGAGGCCGCTGCTGCCTATCGAGAGGCGCTGAGCCAGACGCCGGGCTCGATCATGGCGTTCCTCGGGCTCGAGCGTGTGTACGCCCAGCTCGGCTGGACGGACTCGCTGTTGCCCGTTCTCGAGCGCTCGATCGCGGCCGCGCCTCGCGAGCCGGCGTTGCGCGCCGCGCAAATTCGCACGCTCCGCTCCCTCGGCCTCATCGATCGTGTCCATCAGGCGTTCGAGCGATGGACACGCGACATGCCCGGCGACCCGGGACCATATCGGGAGTACGCCCGTCTCCTGCTGCAGGATGGTCAGCTGCGCACAGCCGACTCGGTACTTCAGCGTGCGAGAACGCGCCTTGGCACCGGGCGCGGGCTCGAGCTCGAGCAAGCGCAACTTCGCGCGGCGATGGGTGAGTGGGCGCTCAGCGCGACCTCCTGGTACGAAGCGCTCGAGCGCGCGCCCTATCTCGAGCAGGCCGCGATTCTCTCTCTCGTCGCGACGCCGCAGGAGATGCGGCCGGCAGTGCGACGCGATCTGTTGGCGGCCGGACGCAACGTCGCCGCGCGGCGGGTGCTCGCGGCGCTGGAGCTGCACTGGGGATCGCCGCAGGATGCCTGGCGCGTCCTCCGCGATCTCCCTCGCGATACGGCGACCTTCTCGGCATGGAGCGAGTTCGCTCGCCGTGCGGAGGAGGCGGAGGCATGGACCGTCGTACGCGCCGCGCTCGAGGCACTGCTTCGCGAGCGGCCGACGGCGGATCTCGCCTTGCGCGGCGCTCGTGCCGCGCTCCACGCCGACGATCCGGAAGCCGCGCTCGAGCTCGTCAGGCAGGCAGAGCGAGGGCTCGACTCGGCAGAAGCGGCGGTGGTGACCCTGCCCATGCGGCTCGAGGCGCTGGCGGCGCTGGGACGCGCGGCCGAGGCGCAGCGCACGCTCAATGCATATGTCTCCCATGCGAGTCCGGAGCTTCAGCGGCGCCAACGTGCGATCGTCGCGTGGGCGTGGGTACGGGCGGGAGACGTCACGCGGGCGCGCGCACTGCTCGGCAATGACGCAACGGCGGAGGCCAGCGAGGTCGGCGGGTGGTTGTCGCTCTACTCTGGTGACCTCGCCGCCGCACGGCGCACCCTGCGCGTGCGCGGGCGCGCGACACCGGAGCTCGTCACGGCGATGGCGCTCCTCGCACGGACGAAAGCGGACACGTCGGCCGCGACGGGCAATGCATTCCTCACGCTCGCGCGCGGCGACACGCTTCGCGCCGCGGTTGCATTCGAGGAAGCAGCGGTCTCAGTCGAGGACGCGCGGACGCTTCTGCTCGCTGTGGCGGCGCGCCTGCACGCGGCGACGCGCGACGACGCGCGGGCCATCCTGCTCTGGAGTGAGCTGGCAACCAAGGATGCCGAGGCGCCCGAAGCACCGGAGGCGAACCTCGAATGGGCTCGCGCACTTCGGCGCGCGGGCAAGCACGGCGACGCCGTCGAACGGCTCGAACACCTCATCCTCACCTACCCCAATAGCGCGCTCGTGCCGCAGGCCCGACGCGAGCTCGATCTCGCCCGCGGCGCGATTCCCCGGGCGTCGTGAGGTTATCTTTGAGCATGATCACTCCGCGTCTGCGGCTGTTCGCTGCTGTCTGGATTCTGCTGCTCGCGCTCGTGCCCGCTCGCGCGGCGGCGCAATTCCTCCTCGTCCCCATGGACGATGAGCAGCGCAATCATCTCAAGGCGTACGGCCTCACGTACAACGCGATCAAGGATGGCCTGCGCGCCGAGTGGTTTCTCAACTACCGGGGCGGATCGTTTCTGCTGCCCGACGCCGCCGACGTGCGTCGCCGCGCGGGCCTCGACGGGGTCACCGTGGAGCCGATCTCCGCCTCGCGACTGGGGGCAATTCGCGCCGAGATCGCGGGCGGGAACATGGATGCCATTCCGCTCGAGAAGGCACCGCGTGTGGCGATCTACACGCCTCCCGATGCTCCGCCCTGGGACGATGCCGTGACGCTCGCGCTTCGGTACGCCGGCATCGAGTACGCGACGGTGTTCGACGAAGAGGTCGTCCATGGGGACCTCGCGAAGTACGACTGGCTCCATCTGCACCACGAGGATTTCACGGGGCAGTTCTCCAAGTTCCACATTGCCTATCGGGGCGCGCCCTGGTTCATCCAGCAGGTGCAGTCGGCGCAGGCCCTGGCGCAGCGGCTTGGCTTTCCGAATCCGCCGGCGCTCAAGAAGGCGGTCGGCGAGCGACTGCGACAGTACGTCGAGAACGGGGGATTCCTGTTCGCGATGTGCGGTGCTACGGAGACGCTCGAGCTCGCGATGGCCGGCTTCGACGTCGACATCGCCGGCAACTTCGCCGACGGCACGCCGGTCGATGGAAACGCCGACGCCAGAGATGCGCTGGGCGCGGTCGTTCGCGTTCGCGAACGCCCATCTGGAGCAGTCGCCATTCGTCAACGCGCAGAGCGACATCGACGGGCATCAGGTGAACGTTCCCGGCCGCCGCCAGCCACTCGGAACCTTCACGCTGTTCAGCTTCAGCGCGAAATTCGATCCGGTCGAGACGATCCTCGTGCAGAACCACCGCACGGTGATCCCGGACTTCTACGGAGTGACCACGAGCTTCATGCGACGCGTGCTGAAGCCGGGCGTGAGCGTCCTCGCCGAGGAGGAGGGTGCGCCGTGGGCGAAGTACCTCCACGGCAACTACGGGAAGGGCAGCTGGACCTACCTCGGTGGCCACGATCCGGAGGACCCGCAGCACGGCATCGGCAATCCCCCGACGGATCTTTCGCTCCATCCGAATTCGCCGGGCTATCGGCTGATCCTCAACAACGTGCTGTTTCCGGCGGCGAAGAAGAAGCCGTTGAAGACCTGAGGTGATCGAGGTGCGTCGAGGTCGTCGAGGTGCTCGAGGCGTGCGCGTGACAACTCGACGACTTCGCACGCCGCGCGGTCGTGTCGGAGCGACCGCAATCCGCAATCCGCAATCCGCATTCACCTTCCCGTATCGGGAAGGCGGCGGGCGCCGCGATGCGCGCCGCAATACGACTCGCAGGGGGGAGGGAAGTGTGTTTCGTCGCGCAGCTCGACGATGACGGCTGCGTGTGCGCGGCACGGGTCGTGTCGCGCGGAGACGTGCGCAGCGTCATCGCGCTTCCGGGGGTCGCGCAGCGGGGGGAGATGCTGCTGCATAACCATCCGACGGGGGAGCTCGAGCCATCGGACGCCGACCTCGAGGTTGCGGCGCGGATGCACGACGGCGGCGTTGGCTTCGGCATCATCGACAACGATGCGCGATCGCTGTACGTCGTGGTGGAGGTGCCGCGTGCAGCGGATACGACGCGGCTCGATCCGGACGTCGTGACCGCGGCACTCGGGCCCGGCGGGCCGGTGGCGCAGCGGCTGAGCCAATATGAAGACCGCCCGACGCAGCGGGACATGGCGGCCGCGGTCACCGCGCTCTACAACGACGGGGGGGTCGGATTGCTCGAGGCGGGCACCGGCGTCGGCAAGTCGTTAGGCTACCTGCTCCCGGCGCTCCGCTGGGCGGCGGCCAATGGCGAGCGCACCGTCGTTTCGACGAACACGATCAACCTCCAGGAGCAGCTGGTCGGCAAGGATCTGCCATTCCTCGAGGGCGCACTCGATGACCAGCCCGTGCGCTACGTCCTCCTCAAGGGGTGGAGGAACTATCTCTGTCTGTGGCGCCTCGAGAACGCGAACGCCGCCGGCGGGCTGTTCGATGCACCCCTCGCCCGCGAGCTGGAGGAGGTGCGGGCATGGGCGGAGCGCACGACCGATGGATCGCTCGCCGATCTCGCCACGCCCGCCGCGGCCAGAGGTGTGGGACGAGGTCGCGGCCGAGCCCGACCTCTGCGGCCGACTGAAGTGCGAGCATTTCGACAAATGCTTTCTCTTTCGCGCGCGCCGGGCGGCGGCACAGGCAGACGTCATCGTCGTGAACCACCATCTCCTCATGTCGGACCTCGCGGTGCGGCGGGCGCAGCAGAACTGGAGTGACGCGGCCGTCCTGCCGGCATATCGACGTCTGGTGATCGACGAAGCGCATCACGTGGAGGATGCGGCGCAGTCGCACCTCGGAACGACGGTGACGCGACGAGGGCTGGTCCGGCTGCTCAATCGGCTCGATCGAAGGGGAAAGGGCCTTCTGACGGCGCTCACGATGCGGCTGTCGTCTCAGCGCGACCTGCTCAGCACGCGCGAGCCTCGACCTCGTGAACGCGCGGCTCGCGCCCGCGGTCTATGGGGCGCGCGAGAAGGGCGGTCGCGTCTTCGACATTCTCGAGATACTGCTCAAGCAGCACGGCCAACCGGTCATGCGGCTCACCGAGGACTTCGCCGCTCACCCGGTGTGGGCGGCCGGGCTTCGGACCGCGCTCGCCGACGCTCTCGGGGAGATCGCGCTCCTCGAGGATGGGCTGCGCCTCGTGCGCGAGCGCCTCGAGGCGGATTCGGCGCGCCGTGATGCCGTTGCGTCGCTGCTCGCGGAAATGCGCGGCGTGACGCGCCGGCTGGAAGCGTTAGGCGACGGGCTTCGTCGCACGCTGGATCCGCCGAAAGAGGCGGAGCCGTCGGTGCGATGGGTCGAGCTCAAGGGCCGCGAGGCCAACGTCGCGGCCACGGTGGTCCCGCTCGATCTCGCTCCGATCCTGCGCGAGGATCTGTTCCGCCGCGTCGACACGGCGGTGCTCACCAGCGCGACGCTCGCCGATGACAACGGTTTCCGGTTTCTCGCCACGCGCCTTGGACTCGACGATCCCGCACTCGCGCCGGTGACGGGCGTCTTCGACTCGCCGTTCCAGTACCCTCGTCAGGCGATCCTCGCGATTCCCACGGACATCCCCGCGCCGAATGCCGATGCGCACGCGCATTTGCAGGCGGTCGTCCGCATCGCGCTGGACGTCGCCGACGCGAGCGATGGCGGCATCTTCGTGCTGTTCACGAGTCACCGCGATGTGCGGCTCGCCGCCACCGAAGTGCGGGCGCGCGGGATCGAGCGGCGGTGGCCGCTGCTCGTGCACGGCGATGATGGGAGGGACGCGCTGCTGCGTCGCTTCCGCGAATCCGGAAGCGCGGTGCTCCTCGGCACCGCATCCTTCTGGGAAGGCATTGACGTTCCAGGCCGCGCGCTGCGCGGGCTGGTGCTCGCGAAGCTCCCCTTTCGCGTTCCGACGGAGCCGCTGACGGCCGCGCACTGTGAAGAGATCGAGAAGCGCGGCGGTGACTCGTTCCGGGAGTACATGCTTCCGAACGCGGCGCTGCGGCTCAAGCAGGGATTTGGACGCCTCATCCGAACGGCGACCGATCAGGGCGCGGTGGTGCTCTGCGATCCACGGGTGATCACCAAGTCGTACGGGCGTGGGTTGCTGGCGGGGCTGCCGCCGGCGAAACGGGTGGTCGGTGCCTGGACGAGCATTCTCGTCGAGCTACGGGATTTTTTTTCTGAGGGTCAGGAGTGAGTAGGCAGACCTGCGCGCGCGCGCCTGAGACCTCGAATCCTGACCCCTGGTCCCTGACTCCTGACCCCAAATGCCTCATCCCGTCCAAGATCATTTGCGTCGGCCGAAACTACGCCGACCACGCCAAGGAGCTCGGGAACGAAGTTCCCAAGGCGCCGCTGATCTTCATGAAGCCGCCGTCGAGCGTGATCGGGGATGGAGAAGCCATCGTCCTTCCTCGCGCGTCCCAGCGCGTCGAGTACGAGGGCGAGATCGGAATCGTGATCGCGACGCGCGCCTATCGGGTGGACGAGCGTGACGCCGCGAAGTGCATCCGAGGAGTCGTCGCCGTCAACGATGTCACGGCGCGCGATCTCCAGAAGACCGACGGTCAATGGACGCGAGCAAAAGGGTTCGATACGTTTTGCCCGCTCGGCGCCGAGGGCGCCGCACCACAGAGGCTGGACGAGCTCGAGCTGGTCACCCGTGTCAACGGCGTCGAGCGGCAGCGCGCGACGGCGAGAGACATGGTGTTCGGTCCCTCCCGGCTCATCGCGTACATCTCAGGGATCATGACGCTGCTTCCGGGCGACGTGATCGCAACCGGAACGCCAGCCGGAGTCGGTCCGTTGGTCCCCGGAGACGTCGTCGACGTCGAGATCGTCGGTGTCAGTCGCGTCACCAACCCTGTCCGCGCCGACCAATAGTGCCCACGCCCGCCGCTCGCGTTCGCCTTCTCCCCGAGTATCCCCTGGCTGCCATCCCGCAGCGGAAGCGGGACTTGCTCGCGCAAGGGGTCGACGTCATCGACCTCGGCGCGGGCGATGCCGATCTCGCGCCTCCTCCAGCGGTCGTCGACGCGTTGGACAGGGCGGCGCGTGACCCTCGAATGAGCCGCTACGGCTTCGGCCTGGGACTCCCTGCCTTTCGCGAGGCGATCTCGGGGTGGATGAGCCGTCGCTTCGGTCTCACCTTCGATCCTCTCAAGGAGATCGTCCCGCTGATCGGGTCCAAGGAAGGCATTGCCCACACGGCCTTTGGGTTCGCCGAGCCTGGGGACGTTTGTGTCATTCCCGAACCGGGGTATCTCGCCTATCTGGGCGGCGCCATGCTCGCCGACGCCACCCCGCACGTGGTGGCGCTCCGCCAGCGCGAAGGGCTTCCTGCTCGAGCTCGACCAGCTCCCGCGCGAGATCCTGGCGAAAACGCGCATGGTGTACGTCAATTACCCCAACAACCCGACCGCCGCGACTGCCCCGCGCGACTACCTCGAGCGGCTCGTCGGGCGGTGCAGGGAACTCGACGCCCTGCTAGTGTATGACAACGCCTACTCCGAGCTCGCGTATGATGGGTATCGCCCCGCGAGTATCTTCGAGGTGGACGGCGCGCGAGACGTCGCCATCGAGTTCCATTCGCTCTCGAAGACGTACAACATGACCGGCTGGCGCTGCGGGTGGGCTGTGGCGCGCCCGGAGCTTGCCGGGGTCCTCGCAAAGGTGAAGTCGTTCATCGACACGGGAGCGTTCATGGCCGTCCAGGCCGCGGGAATTGCCGCACTCGAGAGCTGGAGCGACTTTCTTCCCGGCAATCTCGAGATTTTCCGTGCCCGTCGCGATGCGGCCGTGTCGGCGTTCCGCGCGAACGGATTTGCGTGCGAGGTGCCGCGCGCGACCATGTATCTTTGGGTTACACTTCCGGACGGCATTGCAAGTGCGGCCTTCGCGGAGCGTCTCATGAGCGACGAGGGTGTAATCGTGCTTCCGGGAGCGGCATTCGGCGCGGCGGGTGAGGGATTCTTCCGCGTCTCGTTCATTGTCCCACCGGAGCGGCTGACGGAAGCCGCCACGCGCGCCGGGCGCGTCCTGGCGTCGTTCGGGGCGTCGGTCTCATGAAGCATCGCGTCGACGGCTCGGTCGCGGTCTCGATCGCGCTCCACCTCGCCTTCGGCGCGTTTCTGCTGTGGGTGTTCTCCATTCCGTACCCGCTGCGGGAGCTGCTCGAGCGGACGCGTCCGCGCGTCGCACCCGAGCAGATCAGCTTCATCTCGATTCCGAATCTGGGAGAGACGACGCCCGGTCGCAGCGGAGGAGATGGCCTCCCTGAGCGGCCGAACAGCCCACCGAGGCCTGCCCAGCCGCTCGTGGCACCCTCCGAGACACCTTCGACGATCCCGCCGGCGCCGGCTACACCCCCGCGCGAGGAGATCGGCGGGAGTGGGCCGTTGGTGGGTCGAGGCGGTCCCGTTCGCGGGATCGTTCCGTCGTATTCCGATCCGCGCGTGTGGACGGACCCGAACGCCCAGGTGCTCGCGCTTCCTCGCAGCCTGTCGGAACAGCTCGACAGCATGCTCGTGTCGGGGACCCAGCGAGTGCGCGACTCCATCGCTCTGGCCAGCGGTCAACGCAAACCGGGCGACTGGAGCTGGACCAAGGATGGGAAGAAGTACGGATGGGACGCCGAGGGAATCCATCTCGGCGGTGTCACGATTCCCAACGAGCTCCTCGGCCTCGGCGCCGCGCTCGCGCAGGGGGGCATTCTCGACGGGGTCGCGTCGAACCCGCAGGTTGGGGATCGTGCGCGCACGATTCGCGCGATGACGCAGGACATCAACTACAACGCGCCCCGCGCCATGAACGCCGAGGAATTCCGCACGGCGGTGAAACGCATCCGCGAGCGGAAGGAGCGCGAGCGACGCGAAGCGCGCGAGGAAAGCGAGAAGAAGGCGAAGGAACAAAAAAGCGCGGCGCCGTAGCGCCGCGCCTCGTCAGGCGTGGCTGGCCCCGTTGCCGTTGCTGGTGTCCTCGTCGACGATCTGCATCTCGCTGAAGGGGCGAAACACACCCGCTGCCACACCCAGTACCGAGAAGTCGCTTCCCTTGGGAACGACGATTTCCTTCTCCGCGGGATTCGCGGGCTCGAGGACGATCTTGCCGTCGCGACGCCGCAGTGTCTTGATCGTGGCCTCGTCGCCGATACGTGCGGCGACGATGTCCCCGTCCTTGGCGTCCTTCTCCTGGATGAGCACGTAATCGCCGTCGAGGATCCCGCGGCCGATCATGCTCTCGCCCTCGACACGCAGGAAGAACACTTCGGGGCCAGGCAGGAAGCGCCGGTCCAGCGTGATGAACCCCTTTCTGTTCTCGGGCAGCAGCGCGGGCTCGCCAGCGGCGATCTTGCCGTAATAAGGCACGGGTTGCGTGCGCCGCTTGGCTTCATGGCCAAGCAGCTTCACGCCACGCGAGCGTGACGGATCGCGTTCAATGTATCCCTTATCAGCCAGCGACTGGAGCAGCTCGGAAACGGTCTTCGTGGACTTGATCTGGAACTGCTTCCCAATCTCACGCACGCTCGGCTGATACGTGTTGTCGCAGAGAAAATCGAGCAGATAGTGATACACCCGCTGCTCAATCGGGGTTAGCGGGTCGGGCATGACGACCTCGGGCGAAATGGGGAGAAGCGGCGAGACCGTCTCCCGGAGATGTTCATCCGGGAACCTATAATGGCCTGGATGCTCGGTCAACACTGCGGCGTGTTTGTGACGTGAATATCATGCGGCCTCGGGCCGCTCGTCGAGCCATCGCAACGCGTTGTCGAGCCGGTGCAACGCCAACGCACGCCCCATTGCGACCAGCACCTCGAAGATACCCGGACTCGCACTCATTCCCGTGAGCGCCACGCGAAGCGGCTGGAAGATTTTTCCGGCCGCTACCCCACGTTGCTCGGCGAGCTCGCGCAGCGCCTGCTCCAATGACTCGGGTGTCCACGGCTCGACAGAAGCCAATCGCTGACGTGTCGCGCGCAGGAGCTCCGCAGTCGCAGCCGCATCCTTCCAGTGCTGTCGAGCAGCCTGCTCCTCGTATGGAATGTCCACCGCGAAGTATGGCGCAGCCTGCCTCACGATGTCGCCGACGGCTCGGGCGCGGATCTTCAGGAGGTCGATCAGCGCGCGGTACCAGTCACGACGCGCCGCGAGCTCGTCCGCTGTGGCGAGCCTCGCCTCCAGCATGAGCGGTGTGACGAGCGGCTCCAGCTCGAATGCCGGAGTGCGGCTGAGGTGCTGCCCATTCATCCATTCCAGCTTCTTCGGATCGAAAATGGCCGCCTTCTTCTGGAGCCCCTCGGTCGAGAACAGCTCGACCATTTCCTGGAGCGACATGACCTCGCGATCGCCGCCCGGCGACCATCCGAGCAGCGCCAGAAAGTTGACCATGGCGCTCGGCAAGATCCCCTGATGGCGATAGTCGCCAACGGCGGTCGCTCCATGCCGCTTGCTGAGCTTTTTGCCATCGAGCCCATGAATCATTGGCACGTGTGCGAATTGCGGCACCTCGGTGCCGAGCGCGCGGTAGAGCAAAATCTGCTTGGGGGTGTTCGAGATATGGTCATCACCACGCATAACGAGCGTGATGCGCATGGCGATGTCGTCGGATACGACGGCCATGTTGTAGATCGGCGTCCCATCCGATCGCAGGATGACGAAATCCTCGATATCCTTGTTCGGAAATGCGATGACGCCGTGGACGATGTCGTCCCACGCAGTCTCGCCCTCGGGAACGCGGAAGCGTACGGCGAACGGCTCGCCCGCCGCGACGCGCCCGGAGACCTCCCCAGGTGCCAGCCGGTCGCACCGCCGATCGTACTTGAAGCTCTCCTTGCGCGCTTCGGCGGCCTTGCGCCGCTCGTCCAGCTCGGCCGCCGTGCAGAAGCAGCGATAGGCGGCATTGCCGGCCAGCAGACGCTCGACGTCCTGTTGATGGCGATCGAGGTTCGCACCCTGATGGACGACTTCCTCATCCCAATCCAGGCCCAGCCACTCGAGCCCCTCGAAGATGGCCCGGGTGCTCTCGTCGGTGCTGCGTGCCTTGTCGGTGTCCTCGATACGGAGCAGAAACTGGCCCCCATGCTTGCGCACGAAGAGCCAGTTGAAGAGGGCGGTGCGCGCGCCGCCCACGTGCAGATATCCAGTGGGAGAGGGCGCGAATCGCAATCGAGGCTCAGGCATTCAGACGAGAAAATGAGGGAAGAGGGACGAGAGGTGCTTCCTCTCGTCCCTCTGAGATCACGTCGCAACGGAGAGGGAGGGATTCGAACCCTCGATAGGGCTTTTCAACCCTATAACGGTTTAGCAAACCGCCGCCTTCAGCCTCTCGGCCACCTCTCCAGGTCCGCCGCGGCGGACACCAAATCTAACGGCGGTCGAGATGCGCAGTCAACGCGATGACATCATCGTGTACGCATTCCGCACGGACCGCCCCCGCTTGACCCCCCGTTCGGCGAGTGGCAGTATGATTCAGCGCGAAAAGCCCACCGCCTTACTCGCTCCGCGGCACGCACGGGTCCGACGCCGCGACGCATGGAACCGCCGCGCCGTCATGGCGCGTTGCACGTTCATCCCCGCACTCCTCACGCTCCCGCATTCGGAGGCAGGCGCATGTCCGCACACGTCGTTTCGCGAAGGTTCACAATCCCCGCCGTAGGGCGTCGTCTGGCGACGTCGATCGGGCTTCTTCTCGCGGCGTCGGCGACCGCGGCGGCCCAGTCGATGGGAACCGTCACGGGCCGCGTCACCGATGTCTCGTCAGGCAACCCGATCGCCGACGCGCAGGTGCGCGTGGTCGGATCGACGGTTGGAGTGATGACGCGCACCGATGGGACCTATCGTCTCGTGATCGCCCCCGGGCGCTACGAGCTTCGCGTGTCTCGCATCGGATACGCCGCTGGGCGCGACTCGGTGATCGTCAATGCCGCCGTCACGGTGACGAAGGATTTCCGTCTCGATCAAACGGGACTGTCGCTCGATCAAATTGTCGTCGTGGGCTCGCGCCGCCCCGATCGTACGGCGGTCGAGGCCCCGGTTCCGATCGACGTGCTGTCCGCCGAGGATTTGCAGAACACCGGATTGACGGAGACGAGCCAGGTCATCCGAATGCTCGCGCCGTCGTTCAATTTTCCACGACCGTCGGTGAATGACGGCACCGATCACGTGCGCCCGGCGACCCTTCGCGGTCTGGGGCCCGATCAGGTGCTGGTGCTCGTCAACGGCAAGCGTCGCCACACCACGGCGCTGGTGCACGTGAACGGCTCGGTTGGTCGCGGCTCGACGAGCGTGGACCTCAACGCAATTCCGGTAAGCGCCATCGAGCGCATTGAGATCCTTCGAGATGGCGCGGCGGCACAGTACGGTTCGGACGCGATCGCGGGCGTCATCAACGTCGTGCTGCGTTCCGACGCCCATCGCTCGCTCTCGGCGAGTCTCGGTCAGACCACCGAAGGCGACGGTCGCGTCATGCAGGCCCAGGGCAACTACGGCGTGGGATTCGCCAACAATGGCGTGCTCCATTTCAGCGCGGAGTTCCGCGACCGCGATAGCACGAACCGCGCGCGGCCCGATGTCACGCCGCAGTGCACCTCTCCCTCGACGGGCTGGACGTCACCGGTTCCGGGTTGCGTGGAGGGTCCGCGGGAGAGCTGGCAGGGAGACGCCGGAACGCGCGATTGGGGTCTCTTCGCGAACACGTCGCTTCCATTCGGAAACGGGATGGAGTTCTACGGCTTTGGCGGCTACACCCAGCGTGAAGGCATCGCCGCCGGCTTCTTCCGTCGGGCGTTCGACGATCGCACCGTCCGTAACGCCCAGTATTATCCGAACGGCTTTCTCCCGCTGATCAGCAGCGACATCGCGGATGCGTCGCTTGCCGCGGGTGTTCGTGGAGTCGTCTCGGGATGGAGCTGGGACCTCGGCGGTGTGTACGGCCAAAACGGATTCGAATTCGGCGTGCACAACAGCGTCAACACGTCGATGGGAACCACGAGCCCGCGTGACTTCTACGCGGGTGCGCTCCGCTTCAATCAGAATGACGTTCAACGGGGACATCACGCGCCAGTTCGGTACGGGAATCGGTCTCCTGAACGTCGCGGTCGGCGCCGAGTTCCGCCGTGACAACTTCAAGCTCGAGCGCGGCGATGAAAACTCCTTCCGCGTCGGGCCCTTCAACATTCTGGATGGGCCTAACGCCGGACGCCCCGCGGCGCCCTTTGCGCAGGTCTTCCCCGGCTTCCGGCCGGAAGACGAGACCGACGCGTCGCGCAACAACGTCGCGGGTTACGTCGATCTCGAGCTGTCTCCCACCGACCAGCTGCTCCTCAGCGTCGCCGGGCGCGCCGAGCGGTACAGCGATTTCGGAAGCACGACGGATGTGAAGGCGGCCCTCCGGTACGAGCTCCTGCGCGGGCTGGCCGTTCGCGGCGCGATGCAAACCGGATTTCGAGCGCCATCCCTTGGTCAGTCGTACTTCTCGGCGGTGTCGACCAACTTCATCATCGTGAGCGGGGTGAGCACACCGTTCGAGATCCGCACCTTCGCCGTCGGGAGCCCTGGCGGCCGGCTGCTGGGTGCCGTCCCGCTCAAGCCCGAGGAGTCGGAGGGCGTCAGTGCCGGCATCACGTTCAATCCGGTTCGCTTCTTCTCACTGACGGCAGACTGGTACCGGGTCAACATCGATGATCGTATCGTGCTCTCCGGCAACTTCATCGACTCGACGGTGGCCAATCTGCTGGAGGACAACGGCATCGTCGGCGTGAGCGGTGCGCGCTACTTCACGAACGCCATCAACACGCGCACGAACGGGCTCGACATTGTGGCCAGCCTGGCGGTCGATTTGAACACGAAGGGGCTGGTGCGGCTCACCGCCGGGTTCAATGAGAACCGAACCAAGGTTCTTCAGGTCGATCCGACACCACCGCAGCTCGCGGCGGTCAGCGCCGCCTTGTTCGACCGTACCGAGCGTTCCCGCCTCGAGGAGGGGCAGCCTCGCAACCGGATCTCCCTGACGTCGACGTACGATCTCAACCGCTTCGGGCTCATGCTGCACACGAGCCGTTACGGAAAGGTCGTGAGCCGGCCGAGCCAAACCAACCCGGCGAACGACCAGGTTTTCCAGCCCAAGTGGATCACCGACCTCTCGCTGTCGTACAAGCTGACGAGTCAGTTCTCGCTGGCGTTGAGCGGGACGAACATCTTCGACGTCTATCCGGACACGAACATTACGCCTAACCAGACTCGTGGCATCTACCTGTACAACGGCCTCACGCCCTATGGATTCAACGGTGCGTTCTGGTCGGTGCGGGCCACCTACGAGTACTCTCGCATTCCGTTCCTGAGCCGGAAGAGGAGTGGAGAGGCGCCGAGGAAGTCCGACGAGGAATAGGATTCTCGCGGTGGGCCTAACGGCATCACCACAGAGGCACAGAGGGCACAGAGAAACGGCGAACTGCTCAGTCGGCAGTTCGCCGTTTCTCTGTGCCCTCTGTGCCTCTGTGGTGATGCAATTGAACGTCGCGCCTGACGCCTAAACCGCGGACTCGCCGGTCTCCGCCAACGGTGTAACGGCTCCCTCATCCACTTCCCCGGTCCGGATGCGGTGCACCCGCTCGACCGGCAGCACGAAGATCTTGCCGTCACCAACCTCTCCCGTTCTCGCCGAGCTCATGATCGCGCGCACCGTTGGCTCGACGAAGTGGTTCGAGACGCCGATCTCGAAGCGCACCTTGTCCTGGAGCTCCATCTTCACTGTCGTTCCCCGATAGGTCTCCACGCGCTCGAGCTCGCCGCCATGCCCCTGCACGCGGGAGACGGTAAGCCCGCGGACCTCGGCGCGGAACAGTGCTTCGAGCACTTCGTTCGCCTGCTCGGGGCGCACGATCGCGATAATGAGCTTCATGGGTGATTCTCCGGTGTCGTGGCCCCTTGCACGAGCAGAACGGCGCCTTCGCCGTGCGTGTAGGCCTCCTCGCCATGTTGGGTGATGTCCATCCCGATTGCTTCATCGCGCCCGTGGCTGCGAAGGGGCATTGCCAGTCCGATCACCTTGAGCAGCACCACGGTTGCCACGCCACTGTAGAGCACGGCGGCGGCGATGCCGAGCGCTTGCACGAGGACCTGTCGGGGATTCCCGGCGAGCAATCCATCGGTTCCACCGGCGGCCGCGGTCGCGAATACGCCAGTGAGCAGCGCCCCCGTTGCGCCGCCGAGCCCGTGCGCGGCGACGACGTCGAGTGAATCGTCGAGCCGCGTCCTCGAGCGATAGAGGATGCCGAAGTAGGACGGAAGCGCGGCGAGCGCGCCGATCGCCATTGCGGCGCGCGGTGTCACGAATCCCGCGGCCGGCGTGATGGCAACGAGGCCGACGACGATTCCCGTCGCGGCGCCCACCGCCGTCGTCCGCTTGGTTCGCGCGAGATCGATCAGCATCCAGGCCAGCAGCGTCGCGGCCGGAGCAAACATCGTATTGACGAACGCCAGCACGGCCCCGTTGTTCACGCCTAACGCGCTTCCGCCGTTGAACCCGAACCAGCCAAACCAGAGCAACGCAGCGCCGAGAATGACGTACGGCACGTTGTGCGGGAGAAGGGCCTGGCGTGCATAGTCCTTTCGCGGCCGAAGCAGGATTGCCGCCACGAGAGCGGCCGTGCCGGCGTTGACGTGGACCACGGTGCCACCGGCGTAGTCGAGCACCCCGAGACGGCTGAGCCATCCGCCGCCCCACACCCAATGCGCTACCGGCGCGTAGACGCCAAGGGTCCACAACGCGACGAAGATGAGATAGGGCCCGAATCGCTTCCGCTCGACGATCGCGCCGGAGATGAGCGCGGCGGTGATGATGGCGAACGTCCCCTGATACGCCATGAAGAGCAGGTGGGGAATCGTCCCTCGCGTCTCCAGCCCGACGCCGCGCAGGAACGCGTAGCTCGTACCTCCGATGAACCCACTCCCCTCGGCGAACGCGAGGGAGTAGCCGAGCAGAGCCCAGACGATCCCCGCCACACCTAACGCCGCGATGCTCATCATCATCGTGTTGAGCGCATTCTTCGCCCGTACGAGCCCCCCGTAGAAGAAGCCGAGGGCCGGCGTCATGAGCAGCACGAGCGCCGTGGCGACGAGCATCCAGACCGTGTCCGGCGCGCTCATCTCGGTCGGCGCGCCGGCCTGAACGGGAAGGAGCATCAAGGAAGGCCTGAGGGCGTAAGGCGCCTCACCTTTTCAGTGGGATCGGTGATCAGCCGCTCGTACTCTTCCCGCATCAGCGGCGAGGACAACATGAAGTCCGCCGAGGCGCGGGTGCACGCGATCGGGATGTTGTAGACCACGGCGATGCGCAGGAGCGCCTTGACATTGACGTCGTGCGGATGCGGCTCGAGAGGATCCCAGAAAAAGATCACGAAGTCAATCCGTCCCTCGGCGATGCCGGCGCCCACCTGCTGATCTCCGCCGAGCGGGCCGCTGAAGAATCGCGTGATGTTGAGATCGAGCTCCGACCCGAGCACTTCGCCGGTGGTCCCGGTGGCGAATAGCTCATGCGCGGCGAGCGTTCCGCGGTTATACCGCGCCCAGTCGAGCAAGTCGTCCTTGCAGTTGTCGTGGGCGATGAGTGCGATGCGCTTCACCTCGTGCATTCGCACCGATCGTCGTCGTGGAGGACGGCCGTCCGTCGCGCTCAATCTGCTCGTGACCATGGGACCTCGAAGGTGTAAGTCACCAACAACGACTCGCCCCCGCGTCGGTGAGGAGCGCGGGGGCGAGACCTGCGAACGACCAACGTCGACCCGTTATCCGCGCGTGCGTGATCCCGTCCCCAGGGACTTCAGGACGAGGATCATGGGCTGCGGATTGGTGCGGGTCGAGACGCGGGTCATGAATGCAACGTAGAGATGTCAGGTTGGCCAGTCAAGCAACGACCACGTCACGACACAACGGAGGGCGTGGGACTCGAACCCACAAGGGCGGTGAAGCCCGCCGGTTTTCAAGACCGGTGCCTTACCAATTAGGTCTAGCCCTCCGCCTGGAAATCTAGTGACGCCTCGCACCTCGCGGGAGGCCCCGCCACGCCTCACCGACGCGTCGTATCGGTGCCTAACGGTATCACGGGAGCCGTGTCCCCACGCGGCGGTGCGGGGGGCGCCTGCTGCGCGAAGAGATCCCCCAATCCCGTCGCCCGCGCGATCCCCTCCGCCGTCACCATCACGTGCTCGCCGCCGGCGCGATTGCCGGCCATCATCTCCGCCTCGTACAGATTGGCCGCCGTGGAGATGTACAGATAGGGAATGCCCACCGAGGCGCGGTCGACCCAGTTCCCGCGCTTGATGATCGACTTTGGAGCCTTGAACACTTCGGTCCAGAGTGCGCGGGACCGCGGGAGGTCGAACCAGCCTTCGCCCTGGAGCATCACGGTATCGGGATCCGGGGTTGGAATCGCCGGCAATAGCTTGCGGGCAAGCCCCTGCTGAATGAGATACGGGTCCAGGCCTAACGACCGCCCGTAGCTGCCCGATGTACGCGCCAGGTAGATGGGACGCTCCGGGAACGCGTCGGCGATCATCTTCAAGACGAGCACGCTGGCCTTGTCGAGCACCTGTGGCTGCACCGTCGCCACGAGGGTTCCTTTCCGGAAGATCTGCGGCTCGCGGATTTCCACATATGGCGGCAGCGCGTCCGCCTGTTCGATCGTCAGGCTGACGGGCGGACCGTTCGGCTTCGTCCACTGCTTGCCGCGATAGATCGCCGGCCCGCTGTCCATATCGTACTCGAACACGGGACGACGAATGATCTGGCGAACGTACCAATCGGTATTCAGCAGCGAGGTGTTGGCGACGACGACGTCCTTGCGGATGCCTTCGACCTCCTGCGCGTACCAGAGCGGAAAGGTGTCGTTGTCGCCCACGGTCACGAGCACGCCATACGGCTCAATGGAATTGAGCATGTCGTGCGCGAAATCGGCCGTGTCGGTATGACCGGCGCGCGAGGCCGCCGTCCAGTTGGTGAAAAGTGGAATGAGCGCGAGCGCGAGTATCGGGCTCGCCAGCAACCATGAGCGGCGACGCGGCAGCTCCACGACGTCACGGCCCACCTTGAGCCGTTCCGAGCCGATCAGGTGGGCGATCGCCTCCCAGATGTAGACGAGGCCGAGTGCGGCCCAGACGCCCCAGGCGCTGAAGGAGATGAGATAGAAGTAATCTCGATCGCGCACTTCGCTGAGCTCGGTCGGCTGGTTCTGCGAGAAGCCGAACTTGAAGTTCAAGTAGTAGATCAGCAGCACCGTGAGCGTGAGCATGAAGGTGCCGAAGTACCAGAAGGAGCGACGATCGCGCTTCCAGTGCACCCACGCTCCGAGGAGGCCGAGTCCCATGAACAGCACACCGAGGACTTGCTGCGCGATGCGCCAGTTCCCATTGAGATCGCGCAGCCACTGCCAACGGAAATAGAGCCAGTACATCCCGACCTGCCCGGTGATGGGCGCCTGGCGCTCGACCACGCTCGGCTTCCCGTACTGCTTCCGGTTGAAGTTGTCCCAGAACGCCTGCCAGCTGGTCGGCTCTCCCTCGTTGATGGGCGGATTGAATGCCGATCGAATGGGCTGCGTGAGGAACGGCGTCATTCCGAGGACCAGCGCACCGGCGCAGAGCGCGAGCAGCTTCCAATCGAGCAGAAGTTGCGGGCGGCGCATGATCACCGCGATCGCCACCGCCGGAGCGGCGAGAAAGCCCATCATGTGGTTCGCGTAGCCCAGGCCGAGGATGTACGCGATGAGAATGAGGAGCCGGTTGGCGCCCGGCGCGTCGGGATCGTCGGACCAGCGGACGGTGAGCCACGAAATCACCGCGAGGCCGAGCAGCGAGATCGTGTAGACCTTTTCGTTCACGACCGACTGGTTCCAGACCGTAAACGCCGTCGCTCCGATGACCGCTGCGGCGACGCCAGCGGCAATGCGCTCCCAGCGATCGGCGAGCCAGCCCACGAGGACGCGCTCGGTAATGAGGAACCACATTCCGGCCGAGATCGCGCTCGTCAAGGCGGCCAGGATGTTGATGCGCTGGGCGACGGTCGGGGCGATCGGGAGAATGGCGAAGAAGCGTCCCAGGATCACGAACAGGGGATTGCCCGGCGGATGGGGCAGCCCCATCACGTAGGCCGCGGCGATGTACTCGCTGGCATCCCACATGGCCGTCGAGGGCGATAGCGTGATGAGATACAGAATCATCACCGCGCTCGCCGTTGCGGCGGCAGCGAGGTAGGACGGACGATAGTCGAGCTCGGCGCGCGTGATCGAGGCCATGGGTCGGGTTGAGGGTCGGGGAAAGATAGTGAAGGGCGGGAAGGGCGCTAAGGGCGCTAGAGGCGCTAGAGGCGCTGGGTCGGCGTTCAGCGCCTTTGGCGCCTTTAGCGCCTCTAGCGCCTCTAGCGCCTTATGTCCACCTTCTCCGCCATGACCGACCGACGCTCGTTCGTCTCCACGCTTGGAGCCGCGCTGCTCGGGGCCGCGTGCTCGCGTGTGGGCAACAGCCAATCCACCCAGCGACTCGAGCGGGTGGGCGTTCAGCTGTACACGGTGCGAAACGATCTCGCCCGCGATTTTGAGGGGACGCTCTCTCGCATCGCCGAGATTGGGTATCGCGAGGTGGAGTTCGCCGGATACCACGGGAGGTCTCCGGCCGACGTGCGAGCGATACTCACGCGGCTGGGTCTCGCCGCGCCCGCATCGCACGTGCCGATCGAGGCGTTTCGTCGTGACACGGACGGCGCCATCGCCGAGGCGAAAACGGTTGGCCATCAGTATCTCGTGGTGCCCTGGCTCGCCCCGGCCGAGCGGCGCTCGATCGACGACTATCGGCGTCTCGCCGAGGAGCTCAACCGCTTCGGTGAAAAGGTGCGAGCGGCAGGGATGCGGCTCGGCTACCACAACCACGATTTCGAGCTCGGCGCGATGGGCGGAAGCGTGCCCCTCGACGTGCTCTTCGATCGTACTGACCCCAACCTCGTGATCTTCGAGCTCGATCTCTACTGGGTCACGAAGGGAGGGGCCGACCCGCTGACGTACATCTCGCGCTACCCCGGCCGCGTCCATCTCGTGCACGTGAAGGATTCCGCCGGTGCCCCGGAGCACCGCCAGGTCGACGTCGGCAAGGGCACGATCGACTTCGCGAAGATCTTCTCGCGGCGCGAGCAGGCCGGAATCCGCCATGCGTTCGTGGAGCAGGACGAGCCGGCGAATCCGCTCGAGATGGTGCGGGCGAGCTATCAGTATTTGGCGCAGCTGAGGTGGTGAAGTGCAGAGGCGGTCGAGGTCGTCGAGGTCGTCCAGGTGATCGAGGCGACTTCACCTCGATGACCTCGACATCCTCGACGACCTCGACCACATAGGCATCCTGTGCTTCAATCCGCAGCTCGACAGTCATTCGACGTCTGCATCATCGGCTCCGGTGCCGGGGGCGGGATGACGGCGTACGCGCTTACGCGCGCCGGGGCTCGCGTCGTCATGCTCGAGGCCGGACCCGAATGGTGGAGTACGAAGAACTCGACGATGCTTCTCCCGAACTACGCGTCGCCGAGACGTGGCGGTGCAACGCGACTGCGTCCGTTTGGTGAGTTCGACGCGTGTGATGGTGGGTGGGAGGTCGAGGGCGAGCCCTACACCCGCGCGGAAGGGACGACCTTCGACTGGTGGCGCGCGCGGATGCTCGGCGGACGCACGAATCACTGGGGGCGCATCTCGTTGCGCTTCGGCCCCGACGACTTCAGGGGAAAAACCAACGACGGGCTCGGGGACGATTGGCCGATCGGCTACGACGACGTCAAGCCGTACTACGATCGGGTGGATGACCTTGTCGGCATCTTCGGGAGCGTCGAAGGGCTGCGCAATCATCCCGACGGAAACTTCCACCCGGCGCCGAAGCCGCGGTGCTACGAGCTGCTGGTGAAGAAGGCGAGCGACAAGCTCGGCGTCACCTGCATTCCCGCGCGTCTGTCGGTCATCACCAAGCCGCACCGCGGCAGACCGGCGTGCCACTACTGCGGGCAGTGCAACCGCGGCTGCTCGGTCAACGCGAACTTCTCGAGTCCTGAGGTACTGCTGCGTCCCGCGCTCGCGACCGGACGCCTGCGACTGCTGACGAACGCCATGGCGCGCGAGGTCACCGTCGGCGCCAACGGGTTGGCGACGGGCGTGTCGTATATCGACAAGGCCACCGGTGAGGATCGTCACGTGCGCGCGAGCATTGTGGTGCTCGCGGCGAGCGCCTGCGAGAGTGCGCGCCTGCTGTTGAACTCGCGGTCCTCCAGCTTCCCGCAGGGGCTCGCGAACTCCAGCGGCGTCGTCGGCAAGTACCTCACCGATACGACCGGCACCGACGTCGCGGGGTTCATCCCGGCGATGGTGGACCACGTGCCGCATAACGAGGACGGTGTCGGCGGCGGGCACGTGTACATGCCGTGGTGGCTCGACAACAAGAAGCTCGACTTCCCCCGCGGCTATCACATTGAGGTGTGGGGCGGGCTCTCCCAGCCTTCCTATGGATTCATGGGCGGGATCCAGCGCTATCCGGGCGCAGGTGGATACGGCAAGAAGCTCAAGGATGACTACCGCCGCTTCTATGGAGCGACGATCGGATTCTCCGGGCGCGGTGAGCAGATCCCGAACGATGACTGCTACTGCGACATCGATCCGAGGGTCGTGGACCAGTGGGGCATCCCCGTGCTCCGCTTCCACTGGAAGTGGACCGACCACGAGTACAACCAGGTGAAGCACATGCAGGAGACCTTCCGCGCGCTGATCGCCGAGATGGGCGGACAGGTCTTCTCGCCGATGCCGACGCGCGAGCGAGGCTACGGAATTGCTGCCGGCGGCCGCATCATCCACGAGCTGGGGTGCGTGCGCATGGGGTCGGATCCGAAGGCGTCCGCGCTCAACGCGTGGTCGCAGGCACACGATTGCAAGAATCTCTTCGTGACGGACGGCGGGCCGTTCGTCTCCCAGTGCGACAAGAATCCCACCTGGACGATCCTGGCGCTGGCCTGGCGCACCAGCGACTACATCACCGAGCAGCGCAAGCAGGGGGCGCTATGACCGACGAGACTGAGCGCGATGGTGAGGAGGCGCCGAACCCGCAGCCGCCAGAGCTGAGCAGGCGAGCGGCGCTGAAGGTGCTCGGGGCGGTCCCGCTCGCGGGGGCCCTCGTGTGGCAACAGCAACAGCAAGGGCAGCAGGCTCCGCGTCAGACGCACGAAGCGCCTAACCAGCCGGCGACGGACACCAAGCGCCCGCCGCGGGCCCCGAGACAGAATACGTTTTTTACCGCGCGCGAGACTCGCACCGTGCGCGTGCTGGCCGATGACGTCATCCCACGCGATGCGCGCTCCGGCAGTGCTACCGAGGCCGGTGTGGTAGCGTTTCTCAATCACAACCTCGCCAGTCCCGAGACCTCGGTCGAGATCCGCATCCAGTGGCGGGGTGGTCTGCGGTGGATGGACACGGAGAGCCGGCGTCGGTTTGGCGTCGCGTACGCCGCGGCGACCGCGGCCCAGCGCCACCAGATCCTCGATGACATTGCGTACCCGGATCGGGTGCGACCCGAGTTTCTCCCCGGATCCGCGTTCTTCATGCGCTTCCGCGACATGGTGGCGGCCGGGTTCTTCTCGAGCGCCATCGGGGTCAAGGATCTCCAGTATCAGGGGAATGCTGGCTTGCCGGCGTGGGCAGGGTGCCCGGAGCCAGCGCTTCGCAAGCTTGGCGTGAGCTACGACCTTATGAACAAGGCGGATACACAATGAGTGGGGAGCGTCTCGGTGTCGGGTTCGTCGGCAGCGGCTTCAACACCAAGTTTCACCTGCGCGGGTGGACCACCGTGCGCGACGGGGATGTTCGCGGCATCTGGAGCCCGAACGCGAAGAACGCCGCTGGTGCCGCGAAGCTCGCGCGCGAGCTCGACATCGGCGACGCGAAGCCCTACAAGACCATCACCGATATGGTCGTGGATCCCGCCATCGACGCGATCTGGCTGTCGGGGCCGAACCACGCGCGACTCGAGAACGTCGAGGAGATCGTCACCGCGGTCGAGAAAGGGAAAGGGAAGCTCAAGGGGATCGCGTGCGAGAAGCCGCTGGCGCGGAACGTCGCCGAGGCGAAGAAGGTCATGGAGCTGGTCAAGCGCATCGGCGTGCCCACGGGCTACCTCGAGAACCAGTTCTTCGCTCCGCAGGTCGAGACCGGTCATCAGCTGATCTGGGCGCGCGGCGCCGCGACGACGGGACGTCCGTACCTCGCGCGTGCCGCCGAGGAGCACAGTGGGCCGCATGCCCCCTGGTTCTGGCGCGGCACGCTGCAAGGTGGCGGTGTGCTCAACGACATGATGTGCCACTCCGCGCTCGTCGTCCGGCATCTCCTCACGAAGCCGGGGGCACCGCGCAACTCGGTCAAGCCGGTGCGGGTGACCGGCCACATTGCGAGCCTGAAGTGGAGTCGCCCAGAGTACGCGAAGCTCCTGAAAACGCGGATGGGGAAGGAGGTCGACTACACATCAGCGCCGTCGGAAGATTTCGCCGCCGTGCACATTGAATTCGAGACGGACGACGGGCTGACCGTGCTTGGTGAAGCGACGACATCGTGGAGCTTCGTCGGTGCGGGGCTTCGGCTCTCGGCGGAGCTGCTCGGCCCCGAGTATTCGATGCAGTGGAACTCGCTCGATGCGGGACTCAAGCTCTTCTTCAGCCGGGAGGTGCGCGGGAAGGAGGGTGAGGACCTCGTGGAGAAGCAGAACGCGGAGATGGGCTTGATGCCGGTGGTGGCGAGCGAGGCAGCGGCCTATGGCTACGAGGCCGAGGACCGGCACTTCGTGCGCGTCTTTCTCGGGAAAGAGAAGGCGCGCCTAACGTTCGAGGACGGGCTCGAGGTGGTGAAAGTCTTGATGACGGCGTACGCGAGCGCGGAGGCCGGAAAGACTCTGGAGTTTCCGCCGAAGGATATCGACAAGTTCGTGCCCAAGGTCGCGAAAGGAGAATGGAAGGGGTAACGCGAACGGCAAAGATGACAGCCTGCAGAATTCAGAATTCAGACAAAACCGACGGGGAGCCAGTCATGGCTCCCCGTGGTCGTTTCCGTATTCTGTATTGCTGTTCTCTTTGCCGTTCCCGACTTACGGACCAGCCGACGTCGCCGCCAGTCCTGCACGACGCCTCGCTTCTACCTCACGGTCGTGGAACGCCAGCGCAAAGAAGACCAGCACCGCTGCCGCGAATCCTGCCGGGAGGAGCCAGAAGCTCTTCCACTGGTCGAGCGTCAGCGCCAGGTGCCCCGGCGAGGAAGCGGTTGTACACGTTCCCCGCCACCTGCGCCCCGATCAACATGCCCAACGCCGTAGGTGACGAAGACGAAGAAGCCCTGTGCCTGCCCGCGAATCGCCGACGTCGATTTCTTGTCGACGTAGATCATGCCGGTGACGAAGAAGAAGTCGTAGCAGAGCCCGTGCAGGAGGATGCCGCCGACGATCATCCAGTAGACCGCATTGGGTGCTCCGAGGGAGAACAGGACGTAGCGGAGTACCCACGAGGCCATGCCGGCCAGCAACATCTTCTTCACGCCCAGGCGGACGAAGAAGAACGGCATCAGGAACATGAAGACCGTCTCCGACACCTGCCCCAGCGTTTGCGTCGCCGCGATGTTCTCGACGCGCGCCGTCGCGAGGTAGAGCTGCGTGAAGTTGTAGTACGCGGCGAGCGGGATGCACAACAGCAGCGCGCTGATGATGAAGACGTAGAAGGGGCGACTCCCCAGCTGCTGGAACGCGTCCAGTCCAATGACGCTCCGCGCACTCACTGCCTGTCCACGAGCCGGCGGCGGAGTATGCGGAAGCGTGAAGCTGAAGGCCGCCAGCAGCAGGCTCGCCACCCCGGCCGTGTAGAGCGGCAGGGCCGTCTCCTCCGGCTTGATGCCGCTCACGAACTTCGCGAGCCCAAAGCTGATGAACAATCCGGCGATGATCCAGCCGATCGTTCCCCATACCCGGATTCGCGGAAACTGCTTTTCCTGGTCGGCGATATTGTGAAACGCCAGGGAATTCGACAGCGCGATCGTCGGCATGTAGCAGAGGTTGTAGAGCAGCAGCATGACGATGAAAAGCGTCGAGTTGCCAACGGTTTGCGGCGCGGCGAGCAACACCACTCCGCCCAGCAGGTGCAGGATGCCGAAGACGCGCTCGGTCGCGAAGAACCTGTCCGCCACCAGGCCGACGAAGAAGGGCGCCGCGATCGCCGCGATCGGGTTCACGGTGTACGGCCAATGGGTGAGGGTTCCCATCCCCTCGCTCGTCATGTACACGGCGATCGTCGTGTACCAGGCGCCCCAGATGAAGAACTGCAGGAACATCATGACCGATAGTCGCGCGTTCACACTCTTCATGGCAGCACCCGGATTTTGATGTTGCGGAAGGCAACCGTATCCCCGTGATCCTGCAAGCCGATATGTCCGCGGGTGGCCCGCCCATATTTTGGCCACGCCGCGAACTTGCTCTCACGCACGCGCTTCTCCCAGTCCGGACTCCAGAGCTCGTACTCGACCATCCTGGTGCCGTTGAGCCAATGCTCGACGTGCGCTCCGTTGGCCAGAATGCGCGCCTCGTTCCACTGCCCGGCGGGCCGCACGACACCGGTGGGAGCCGGGTACAGGCCATAGTTGGCGCCGGCGGACGTTAGGCGGGATTTTCCATCGGCGTGACCGGCATCATCGAGCACCTGCATTTCCGGGCCGGTGAAGTACGTGTTGTCGCCCTCCTCGGTCACGCGATAGAACACGCCACTGTTCCCGCGCGGCTGCACCTTCCACTCGAGCGAGAGCTCGAAATTGCCGAACTGATCCGTGGTGATGATGTCGCCGCCCGCCCCCACGCGCGTGAGCGCGCCGTCGACGACGCGCCAGCCGTCCGGAACATCGGAGCTTTTGTATCCGCGCCAGCCGGTCGTCGTCGCGCCGTCGAACAGCGAGCGCCATCCCCCCGCGCCCTGCTCTGACGTCGAGGTCGTCATGGCTGTCTCCTGCGCTCGCGCGCTCGTGTCAGCAGTCGAAGACTCTCGGGGTGCGGCGGTGCATGCCGCGACTGCTACGACGGTCAGCATCCAGGCTCGAGTACATGGTGAGATCGATGCCGATGAACAGGTGCCTCGAGCACCTGCTCAGTGTCTGAACTGCCTCTGCCCGGTGAAGACCATCGCCATCCCGTGCTCATCGGCCGCCGCGATCACCTCGGCATCGCGAACGGAGCCGCCGGGTTGGACGATGGCGGTGATGCCCGCTTCGGCCGCCTGATCGACGCCGTCGCGGAACGGAAAGAACGCATCCGAACCCAGCACCGCGCCAGATGTCGCGTGGCTCGCGGTTCGGGCCTTGTGCACCGCGAGAAAGGACGCGTCCACGCGGGACATTTGGCCCGCCCCGATCCCGATGGTCGCGCCGTCGCGCGCCAGCACTATCGCGTTGGACTTGACGGTGGCGACGGCGCGCCAGGCGAACAGGAGGTCGTCACGCTCGGCATCGGTCGGAGTGCGGCGCGTGACGACCTGCCACGTCTCGTACGCGCCCATGGCCGCCGGGCGCTCCTGCACCAGCAAGCCACCACGAACTCGCTTCAGGTCGGCCGAGGCACGCGGCCACGGCGCGGTGCCCTGAAGCACGCGAAGGTTCTTCTTGCGTCCGAGGATCTCCACCGCGCCCTCCGAGAAGCCAGGAGCCACGATGCATTCCACGAACAGGCTCGAGATCGCTTCCGCGGCGGCTTCCTCGACGGGCACCGTCAGCGAGATCACCGATCCGAATGCGGATACGGGATCGCACGCGAGCGCCTTACGATACGCATCGAGAGCGTCGCGCCCCACCGCCAGCCCGCATGGCGTCGTATGCTTCACGATCGCGCAGGCGACCTGCTCGCCAAAAGGATCGGTCGCGAGCAACGCGCCCTCGAGATCGAGGAGATTGTTGAACGAAAGCTCCTTGCCGCCGCGTTGCTCGAGACTCGCCAGTCCAGCACCTGAGCGCTCGACGTAAAAGGCCGCACGCTGGTCTGGATTCTCCCCGTACCGCAGGGTCTGCGCGCGCTCGCAGCCCCAGCGTCATGTGCTCGGGGAAGACATTGCCACGCCGCGCCGCGAACCACGCCGAGATTGCCGCATCGTACGTGGCAGTGTGCGCGAACACTTTCCCGGCGAGCAGGCGGCGCAGATCGAGGTCATCATCCGCCGCCGCCAGCGCAGCCAGAACGCGCGCATAGTCGCTCGGATCCACGATCGCGTACACCGATGCAAAGTTCTTCGCTGCCGAGCGGAGCATTGAAGGGCCGCCGATGTCGATCTGCTCGATGGCGTCTTCCGGCGCGATGTCGGGACGCGACACCGCCTCGCGAAATGGATACAGATTCACCGCCACGAGATCGATCGGCTGAATCTCGTGCTCGGCGAGCGCGCGCATGTGCTCTGGCGAGTCGCGGCGCGCGAGCAGCGCCCCGTGAATCTTGGGATGAAGCGTCTTGACCCGACCGTCGAGCATCTCCGGGAAACCCGGTGACGCTCGCGACGTCGGTGGCCGACAGGCCCGCCTCGCGGAGGGCCCGCGCGGTTCCGCCGGTCGAGATCAGCTCCCATCCCGAGAGCGACGAGCCCGCGAGCGAACTCGGTCAAGCCGTTCTTGTCCGATACCGACAGGAGCGCGCGCGGCATGATCGACTAGTTGCGCGCGAGTGCGGCGACGAGTCGGGCGAGCGCATGCACGTCGCCCAGGTCGATGAGCTCCGCCGGAGAGTGACTGTAGCGCAGCGGCCACGAGATCGGGACGTCGACGACGCCATAGCGCGTGAACACCGACCCGTCGTTCCCGCCATTGGTCGTGCCCACCTGCAGCGGGATGCGTTGTTCCTGTGCGATGCGGACCACCCGCTCGACCTCCTGTCGCGGAGCGATACTCGAATTGTCGAGAGCGCGCACGACGGCACCTCGCCCAATGGGCGCGACTGCGAATCGTCCGCTCTCGAGTGGCGAGTCAGCCGACACGAAGGTGTCGACGGCGTGCACGCGCGTCACGCTCGTACCGAACGTCGCGGCTGCAGCGGCCGCACCAGCCAACGCCGTTTCCTCGCGAACGGACCACACGAAGATCACCTTCCGCGGAAGGCGCGTGCGGTCGAGACGCGCGAGCGCTAACACGAGGGCCGCCGAGCCGGCGCGGTCGTCGATCGACCGTGCGGTGAACCTGCGTGGCGCCCAGGCGCGCAGACCGCTTCCAGCTCGTCAGCGATCGTCCGATGGCCACGCCGCGGGCGACGAGTGCCGCCGAGTCGACACCAAACCAGGCGGTGAGGTTTTGCGGCTGCTTCGACGTCACGGTCCTGCGCGGCACGAACACCCCGCGGATGAAGCTCGCGGTGTCCTGCGGTCGCGGTGGGAGATGCAGGAGCGCGGGCTGTCCTTCGAACAGTGATGGGTAGAACCCGCCGCGTTGGCGCAGCGAAACCTGACCATTGGCCGATATCGACGTGACCTCGAAGCCGATCTCATCGAGGTGCGCGACGAATACCACCGTGTCACGCTCCGGGCCTATCGCGACGATCAGGTTGCCGGCCGTATCCACGCGCGCGATCGTGCGAGCCCACGCAGGAAGTGCGTTGCGCACGGCGTTGCGCACCGGCTCCTCGTGTCCGGACACCCCATACTCATCGGCGAGCAACCCCAACAAGTCGGCGACCGGGGTGAGTGAATCGCGCCGAGGCGCGATCGTCGCGAGCGGCGTCGCGCCGCGAAGGAATGGCCACGTCACATTGGTAGCGCTCACACCCGCCGCCTCGAGCACTTCGCCGAGTAGGACCCGCGCATCGCCTTCCTGGATGCTCTCGGCAAGCGTTCCCCGGAATGCCGAGCGTGCCCCGAGCACCATCGTTGCCTGAATGCGCACTCCCGCGGGGAGGTTGAAGGGAAGGGCGGCGGCGCGTCGCGACTGAACAGTCTCGGTCGTATCGCCTATCGACGGATCGACGAGAGTCACGGTGTCGGCGCTTCCGAGCTCGGCAAGCGCCGCGGCGAGTCCCACGTGGTTGAACGCCGACTGGGCGGCGAGGATGTACACCGTTTCGCCGCCAGCCGGTGTTTGCCGCGAAGCGGCCGCCACCGCGGCGCACGCGGCGCGCGTTGCCGCGCCAGGACCGGCAACGAACTCACCGTAGCGCCACGAAGGCCACTCGCGAACGACAGGATCGAGCATCTCGATGCCGCGCGCGCGAACGTCGGCGGGGCTGCGCGCGCCAACGTCGACCCACATGTCGTCGACGGATGCGATGAGTGTGTCCGCCGAACGACGACGCCAGAGGTGAGTGCTGCGAACCGCGATGACACCTTGCACCGCGCCCGCGCGCGTGAGCACGCGCACGCGTTGGCCCTCGTGGAACTGATCCCACAGCAGATGACGTCGAGGATTTCCCGAGCCGTGCAGGCGCAAATAGCCGCTCGGAGTAATCGCCGAAACCACGTACGCCCCCTGATCGAGCGCGCAGGCGACGACTCTGCGCGGCGTTCCCGTGCCGCGACGCATGAGGAGATTGCCCGTGCGGTCGCGCGACCAGCCTGGCAGCTCGCGACGAATGATGTCCGTCGCGAGCTGCTCATGTCCAACCGGCGCGTCGAGCGCAATCCAGGTCGCGATGGCATCGACCGCACGGCGCTGACTCGACGCCGGTGACGCAACTATGAGGAGCGCGACGGCGCTAGCCGTTGACCGCGCTCGCCATGCTTTCGGCAAGAGCATCATCCTCCGGTGTGGCAAGGAGAAAGGCAGTACGCTCGTGCGGGGACTGACCAGCGGTTGCGCGCGAGCCGCCGTTCAAGGTGACGCGACCGACCGCGACGAGATGTGCCACGCGCGGCAGCAGCAAATGCTCGGCGCGCAGCACGCGCGCGGCGAGTGCCGCTTCCGTGTCACCGGGGAAAACCGGAACTGGCCATTGGGCGATGATCGCGCCGTGATCGTATACCTCGTCGACGAAATGCACGGTTGGCCCGCTCACCCGGGCGCCCGATGCGAGGACCGCGCGATGAACACGCGCGCCGTACATGCCCGAACCACCGAACGCGGGCAGCAGGGCTGGATGCACGTTCACGATCCGGCCTCGATACACCCGTACGACTTCGGCGGGCACCAGTCGGAGGTAGCCGGCCAGTACGACGCAGTCGACCCGTGATGCTGCCAGCAGCTGAAGGATCGCGTTCGCGTCATCGCCGCCGGAGCCGAGCGTCGACGTGGTGATTCCATGGTCACGTGCCCACGTGAGCGCTCCGCTCGCGGCGCGATCGGAGGCGACGAGCACCACCTCGGCGCCACCAGCACGCTCGAGATACGTGTACAGGGCCTGCAGGTTGGAGCCGCGCCCGGAGGCGAACACTGCGATCCGCGCCGTCATCTGCGCAGATGTTATCGCGTGCTCTGCCCGCCTGTAAGGGTGGCGATGATCTCCCGGGCGACATCGGTTAGTGAGTCGCGAACAATGCCGCTTCTCTGTGCGCGCTGGAGGTCCTCGGGAGGTGTGGAGGGAGCGCGTATCAGAAAGCCGTGGCCGTGCAGCGTGAGCCCGGGCTGCACGTCGCGCCATTTGTCGCCAGCGTACCAGGAGCCAGCGAGGTCGAGCCCGTGCTCCTTCGCTGCCTGCTCGAAGAGGCCGACGCCCGGTTTGCGACACGCACAGGCGGCCGGCGTCGTAGGTGGGTGGGGACAAATGTATGTCGCGTCGACATGCGCCCCAGCGGCATGCAGCAGCTCCTCGATCCGGGCACGCACGCGCTCGTAATCATCGTAGGTGAAATAGCCGCGCCCGAGACCTGACTGGTTCGAGACGACGATGACGGGAACGCCGGCATTGTTCAGCGACCGTATCGCCTCCGCCGCGCCTGGAAGCAGCTGAACATCGTCGGGCCGCGAGATGTAGTCGACGTCGTGGATGATCGTCCCGTCGCGGTCGAGGAACGCAGCGGGGCGCGAGACCGTCACGCCAGCGCGCGCTCGAGAATGCCGGCGAGCTCCTCGTCGAGCTCCGGCTGCACGGTGCGGACATCGAGAAGAAGGCGCCCGTCGAGAATGCGGGAGACCACGGGAGGGTCCGCGGCGCGGAGGCGAACGTCGAGATACTCGGGGTTTCCAGACAAGGCGACGGCCGCGGATGCAATGTGCGCCGTTGGAAACGAGCCGCCGCCGATGCTGGCGTCGGTTTCCACGACCTCGCACGCGATGCCTCGCAACGACAGCCGTTCCGCGATCGACCGGGCCCGCGCGCGCAGCTCGCCGACGTCGTGTGAGATCATGCGGAGGGTCGGGATCTCGCGGAATGCGCGCGCGGGTTCGCGGTAGAGTGTCAGCGTCGCCTCGAGCGCGGCCAGCGTGAGCTTGTCGACACGAAGTGCTCGCGTGAGCGGGTTCGTCCGAATGCGCTCGATGGCGGTGCGGCGCCCGAGCAGGATGCCCGCCTGCGGTCCACCGAGGAGCTTGTCGCCGCTCATCGTGACGACGGTCGCCCCGTCGCGTATGACGTCGGCTGCGATGGGCTCACCCGTTAGGCCGAAGCGCTCGAGTGAGAGCAGCAGACCGCTGCCGAGGTCGTAGATGACAGGCACCTCACGGGGCGCCGCGAGGTTCGCGAGCTCGCCCAGCGAGACGTCGGCGACGAAGCCCTGCAGCGCAAAATTGCTCCGGTGGATCTTGACGATGACTCCGCCTCCCACGAGCGCGCGCTCATAGTCCGCCGAGATGCGTACGGTTCGTGGTTCCCACTTCAGCGAGCCGAGCTCCGCTCTTCGCCATGATGTCGGGAATGCGGAAGCTGCCCCCGATCTCGACCAGCTCGCCACGCGACACGATCGCGAGCTGACCCTCCGCAAGCGTATTCAGCGCCAGGACCAGCGCGGCGGCGCCGTTGTTGACGACGAGCGCATCCTCGGCGCCAGTGAGCTCACGCAGCAGCCCCACGCAATGCGCGTAGCGCGACCCGCGCGTGCCACGGTCGAGATCGTACTCGAGGTTGGAATAGCCGTCCGCGACGTCTCGAATCGCCTCCACGGCCGCGGTCGCGAGCGGAGCGCGGCCGAGGTTCGTGTGAAGGATGACGCCGGTGGCATTGATGACCGGCCGCAGCGACCGCCGCTGCCGCATTGCGAGGGCGTCACGAATGGCCGTCGCCCCACTCGCCGGCATCACGCGGAGCATCGACCGCATCGCGTGCGGCCGCGACCGCATCGCGCACGGCGTTCACCACGAGCTCCCGTGGCGCCGAGGCGAGGAGCGGGCGCACGGTGTCGCTCTCGAGCAGAGCGCTGATGCTGGGCAATGCCCGCCGGGGGTCGGTCATGGCGGCGGAGCCTGTCGCGTCGTGTCAGCAGGCGCGCGACGCGGCGTCGTGAACACGCGCGCGCTCGTGCCGGCACGGCCAAGCAGGTTGCGCGCTTCCACGGCGATGAGCCGGTACGACGTCTCGGGTTGCAGCGGCAGGGCGGTTACCACGACAAAGCGCGACACCGGCACCGGGCGGGGAAGCACCACCGAGTCGCGTGGGGCGGGGGGCACCTGCCGTGCCGGAGGGCGACGCGTCGTGTCGGCGCGCGCGATCGAGTCGGCCTGCGCCCGGTCCCACGCGACCGCGGCGAGAACCGTCCGCAGTGCGACGGCGCTCGAGTCGGCCGCGGTGAGACGGAACAGTGTCGTGTCCAGAGCCTGCTCGGGATCGAGCGGCTGGCTGAGCTCCACGCGCAAGGTCGTGGAGTCGACGACGTCCACGGTGTTGATGCGTAGCGGGAGTGTATCGTGGACGAATGCGAGCAGCGTCACCGAGGCGGTATCGCGCAGCGCGACAGCCACGCTGTCGTATGCCTCACGCGGATCGAGATCACGGTTGTTGTTCGCGTCGATCCACGCACGCAGCGCGTACGATCCTGGCGGCAGGTGGGCGAGCGCGAACCGACCGGCAGTGTCGGTTCGCGCGACATACACGACACTGTCAGGCAGCGCGATTGCCTCGACCGCCCCCGCGCGAGCGGGCGCTCCCGCCACCCAGTCGTAGAGCAGGCCGGCAATGCGGGTATCGGGAATCGTCGGTCCGGTCGCGAAGATCACGGAGGCGCCCTCGTTCATCACGTTCCCGCGCAAGTCGGTGATGCCGCGCAGGAGTGTCACCGTGTAGACCGCGTTCGCCTTCCACTCGTGCCGGGGGCGAACCGCGATCGACCGGCGCCGCCAATCCACGCGAGGTAATCCGTCGCTCGGCGAAATGAGGACGAGCTGGTCGAGGGACGCTGCGCCGGCCGGGCGTTCGCTCACGACCTCATCGAAGCGAAACTCCACCCGCTCCGGCCGCATGTTGACGGCGCCGCTTTCGGGGACGATGGCGACGAGCACGGGTGGCACCGCGTCGGGCGGGCCGCCTGGCGGATCACCCTGTGACGCGCACGCGAGCAGCGCGGCGAGGGCGATCAGTCGCCGCACAGCGCTTTCACCTTCTCCGCGAGGACGAGACGCCGCGCCGACCACTCCCGGTGCTTGGCCCGCTCCGCCTCGACGATCTCGGGCTTTGCGCGCGAGAGAAAGTTGGAGTTCTCCAGGCGAGCGCCGAGCGCGCTCAGCTGCTTCTCGAGATTAGCTAGCTCGCCGCGTTGGCGTTCGCATTCGCGCCTCACATCGATGAGGCCCTCCAGCGGGACGATGATCGACCAATGACTCGGGAGGACGGCGTGCGCCGCGGCACCGGTGGGTGCTTGCGCGGCAATCACCACGCGGCTCCTCGTCAGGCGGCCAATGAGCGCTGCCTCCTCACGGAGTGCGATCTCCGCCCATCGTCCGTTGGCCGCGGCAAGACCGGCCGCTTCTGCCGGCGGGGACAGGGATACATCCACCACCGTTCCAGGCGGAACCGCGTATTCGGCCCGCAGCCGACGAATGGCGGTCACCGCGGCGCGAACCTCCTCGAACTCGCGCTCCACAGCGCCCAGTCGCTCGTCAACGACCGGCCACGCGGCCGCGGCAAGAAGCTCATCCTCGCGCCGGCCGGGAAGACGCTGCCAGAGCGCCTCGGTAATGAACGGGACGATCGGGTGCAGCAGTCGCAGTGCGCGATCGAACACATGCACGAGCACGGCGCGTGCGACGTCGCGGTCAGGGCTATTCTCGCCAAGCCGGCCCTTCGACACCTCGACGTACCAGTCGGCAACCTCGTCCCAGACGAAGCGACGCGCGACCTCGGCATAGGCGTCGAGGCGCATGCCGAGGCGCGCCGAGCCTTCGGGCCACCGCCCGACGACTCCTCGCGGTGGGCGCGCGGCTCCCAACGCCGACTCGATGTTCGTGATGGCGTCGTTGAGCCGCGAAAGAATCCACCGATCAGCGCGCGTGAGGCGGGCCGTGTCCATCTCGGTCAGCGGCAGCACCTCGTCGCCGCCGAGGTTGCCTAACAGGAACCGGCCGATGTTCCAGAGCTTCGTGGCGAAGTTGCGGCCGGGCGAGAACGACTGCTCGAGGTTGTTCGGGTCGAGAATCTGATCGACGCCGAGTCCCATCCCCGAGACCACTGTCCACCGCAGCGCATCGGCCCCGTACAGGTTGACCACGTCCAGGGGGTCGATTCCGTTCGCGAGCGACTTGGACATCTTGCGATGCTGCGTGTCGCGCACGATGCCGTGGAGAAACACGGTATGGAACGCGTGCCGGCCGTCGAGGAAGTAGCCGGCCATGATCATGCGGGCGACCCAGAAGAACAGGATGTCCGGCCCGGTGACGAGGACATCCGTGGGATAAAAGGCGCGATAGTCAGGTGCATTCGCGTCGGGCCAGCCGAGCGTCGAGAGCGGCCACAGCCAGGACGAGAACCAGGTGTCGAGCACGTCTTCATCCTGACGAACCGCGCCCGCGCACTTCGGACACCGATCGATGTCCGTTCGGCTGGCGGTTTGCGTCCCGCAGGCGTCGCAGTACCACACCGGAATGCGGTGTCCCCACCAGAGCTGCCGCGAGATATTCCAGTCGCGGATGTTCTCCATCCAGTGGACGTAGACGCCCTCCCACCGATCCGGAACGATGCGAATCGTGCCGTCGCGCACCGCCTGGAGGGCCGGCTCGGCGAGCGGCTTCATGCGCACGAACCACTGGTCGCTCAGGCGCGGCTCGACGACGGTGTCGCAGCGATAGCATCGCCGAACCGAATGGTGATGTGTTTCGACGTTCACGAGCTGGCCGTTTGCGCGCAGCCGCTCGACGATGCGCTCGCGCGCCTCGAAGCGATCGAGCCCGTGGAGCTCGTCAGGCACGCGCCCCTGCGCATCACTCACCTCGCGCACCACGGCGTGCTCATCGATGATCACCGGCATCGGCAAGGTGTGCCGCATCCCGACATCGAAGTCGTTCGCATCGTGGGCGGGGGTGATCTTCACGACCCCGGTGCCGAACGCCGGATCGGCGTAGTCGTCGGCAATGACCGGAATCTCGAGATTCACGATCGGCAGCACGACGCGGCGACCGATGAGGTCGCGATAGCGTTCGTCATTCGGATTCACGGCGACCGCGACGTCACCGAGCATCGTCTCGGGCCGCGTCGTGGCGATGACCAGCGAGCGCTCCGGCGCGTCCGCAAGCGGATACGCGATGTGGTACAGCTTGCCGGTGGTCTCGTGCGGCTCGGCCTCCTCGTCGGACAGCGACGTGAGGCACCGCGGGCACCAATGGATCACCCGGTGACCGCGGTAGACGAGCCCCTTCTCGTACAGCCGGACGAATGCTTCGCGCACCGCGCGCGACAGCTCGGGCGAGAGCGTGTAGGCAGTGCGCGACCAGTCGCACGAGCTTCCGATCGCCTCGAGCTGCTTCAGGATCGCTCCACCGGTTTCACGCACGAACGCCTCGGTGCGCTTGACGAACTCCTCCCGCCCAACGTCGAACCGGGTTTTCCGCTCCGTGTTCCAGATGAGCTTCTCGACGACGTTCTGCGTCGCGATGCCGGCGTGATCGGTCCCAGGCACCCACAGCGCCTCGTCGCCGGCCATGCGGCGCCACCGCATGAGCACGTCCTGCGCAACGTTGTCGAGGCCATGCCCCATGTGCAGCACCGCCGTGACGTTCGGCGGCGGGATCACGATCGTGAACGGCTCGCGATCCCCGCCCACTCGATTGGATCGCGCGGCAATGGCGGTAAACACGCCTGCTGCGCGCCAGCGCTCGTAGATCGGGCGCTCGATGGCGACAGGGTCGAACTGGGCGGAGAGGGAATCGAGGGAGGAGCTCGGCATGAGTGAAAAAAAGTCTAAGCGTCGGGCTGGAGTAAGGGGTCAGGGGTCAGGAGTCAGGGGTCAGGGGAGGAAAGGTGCCGCCGCGCTTCGCGCGTGCGGCACTCATCGGATGAGCAAACGGCCGCGCGCTGCGCGGCCGTTTGCCTTTCCATCCCTGACTCCTGACTCCTGACCCCTAGCTCCTAGTCCGCCCTCGGCGGCTCCTCGACTCCGAGCGGATCCGCTACGTGGTCGGCCTTCGGGACGCCCGTCGGTGCGACCGGGCTTCCGTCAGCGCGGCCGCCGCGGCGCGCCTTGCGAGTCGTGCTGCGGCGCACGCCCGTATCCGGCGTGTCGTCCGCCGCCTGTTCGAGCGCGTGCTGCTCGGCGAGCCAACGGTTCTCGAGCTCGGGCTTGGGATCCGCGTGACGGTCGAGCTCCTCCGAATTCCCCTGGCGCCGGCGGCCCGTTCCGACCCGCTGACCTTCCCAGCGCCCTTCGTTCAGTGCGGGGTCTCCTTCGGCGTGGCGCCGCGCATTCTCATCGAGCATGTCTTCCTCCTCCCCAACGATGATGCGATTCACGACGGTCTCAATGCCGGGAACTCCGCGCGTGATCGTCGTCGCTCGCTCGGATTCGTCCGGTGTCTCGACCCAGCCCGTCAGCTCGATCGTTCCCTCGCCGACCGACCCGATATCGATGCCGCGCTCGCTCAGGATCGGATCATTGCGGAAGGCCTCGAGAACGCGCTCCTCGAGCATGGTGTCGAGGCCGTCGTCAGCGGTGAGGCCGCGCGATACGCGGTAGCGATCGACGTCGTCGCCGCCGAGGCCTGCGATCTTGTCACGAAGCCTGGACGAGAGTCCCGAGATGCCGCCGACCTTCTGCGCCATGATGACGCCGACGACGAAACCGGCGGCGGCACCAACCCCGATCTTCGCGAGAGCGCCGCCGAGAGACTCGCCCTCGTCCCGATACCGAAATGGAGCCATGCTTCCCCTGTGGCGGAGGTTGTATCGTAAGGGTAGCTTTCTGGGTGAGTACGCGCGAGTAGAGGCAAGAAGAAGGCCACCTACCGCCTCCCGTTCGCCCCTTCGAAATCACGCAATGACCTCACCTGAGCCCTCTCGTCCGGAGCGAGGATACGCCGGCCGCGCGGTGATCTGGCTCATCGCGGCGGTGCTGCTGCTCATCGGACTGTACCTGTACTTCCGCTTCGCGCGGGAGACGCCCTCGGTCATCCACGGGATTTCTTCGTGATTGAAAGCGCCACCGACATGCTGACGCTGAAGTTGCCCGACGGCTCGACCCGCGAGGTCGAGCACGGCGCTCTCCCTCGCGACGTCGTCGCCTCGATCGGGGCGGGGCTGCTTCGCGCGGCGATTGCCGTCGAGGTGAATGGCCATATCCAGGACCTCGCCACACCCATCCGTGAAAGCGGCTCGTTCAAAGTGCTCACGGAACGCGACGCGACGTCGCTCGATGTGCTCCGCCACTCGGCCGCGCACATCCTCGCGACCGCGGTGCGACGCCTGCGCCCTGACGCCAAGATCGGATTTGGACCGGCAATCGAGGACGGGTTCTACTACGACTTCGAGGTGACGCGACCCTTCACGCCCGATGATGTCGCGGTGTTCGAGGACGAGATGCGGAAGGTCGTGGCCGAGAAGCTGCCGTTCGTGCGGGAGGAAGTGGACAAGCCTGCTGCGCGGCGCCGCTTCGCCGACGACCCGCTCAAGCTCGAACGACTCGAGGAGCTTGGCGCTGACGAAGTCATCTCGGTCTATACGGACGGGCCGTTCGTGGATCTCTGCCGGGGACCGCACGTGCCCGACACATCGTACGTCAAGCACTTCAAGCTGCTCTCGACCGCGGCAGCGTACTGGCGTGGCGACGAGAAGCGACAGACGCTGCAGCGCATCTACGGCACCGCCTTCTTCAAGAAGGAAGAGCTCGAGACGCACCTGCATCGCATCGAGGAGGCGAAGCGCCGCGACCACCGCGTGATCGGCAAGCAGCTCGATCTTTTTTCGATCCAGGACATCGTTGGTCCCGGCCTGGTCTTCTGGCACCCACGAGGGGCGAAGATCAAGTGGCTGCTCTCGCGAGCGGTCGAGGACGACAACGTCGCCAACGGCTACGAGCTCGTGTACACGCCGAACATCACGCGCGAGGAGCTGTTTCACGTCTCGGGACATCTCCCGCTGTACGAGGCGAACCAGTATCCGCCGATGGCGGCTGGCGCGGGAGAATCGGAGAACGTGCGGTATCGCGTGAAGCCGATGAACTGCCCGATGCACGCTCTGATCTACAAGTCGCAGCCTCGGAGCTACCGCGATCTGCCGTTGCGGCTCTCGGAGGTAGCGAACGTCTATCGCAACGAGAAGTCGGGGGTCCTGCATGGCCTGCTGCGCGTCCGCATGCTGTCGATGGACGATGCCCACATCTTCTGCACGCTCGATCAGGCAGAGGATGAGATTTTTCTTTGTCTCGATCAGGTCGAGCGGCTCATCAGGCAGACATTCGGGTTCGACCTGGACTTCGAGGTCTCCACGAGGCCGCCCGAAAAGCTGGGCGACGACGCCGCATGGGATCGTGCCGAGGATACGCTCAAGCGAGCGCTCGAGCGCAAACAGATTCCTTACCGTATTGACGCTGGCGGTGGTGCCTTCTACGGGCCAAAGATTGACGTGAAGTTCAGGGACGCGATTGGGCGACTCTGGCAGGGCCCCACCATCCAGCTCGATTTCCAGCTTCCCGATCGATTCGAGCTGGAGTACGCGGGCGCGGACAACAAGCCGCATCGACCGGTGATGATCCACCGGGCGATTTACGGGACGCTCGAGCGGTTCATCGGCGCGCTGATCGAGCATCTCGCCGGCGCGTTTCCCACCTGGCTGTCGCCGGAGCAGGTGCGCGTCATCTCGATCACCGATGCGCAACGCGATGCTGCAACCGAGGCGGCTCGCCGGATGACGGAGGCGGGGATCCGCGTCCATCTCGACGACCGGTCGGAGACGCTGAAGTACAAGATCGCGGAAGGAATGCGGCTCAAGGTTCCGTATCTCGCCGTGGTTGGGAAGCGCGAGGCCGAGCAGGGGACGATCGCGGTGAGCGTGCGCGGCGCCGGGGAGAAGCAGCATCCTGTCCCCGTGCCAGTGGACGAGTTCATCGCCCGAGTTCGCGACGAGATTTCGACACGCGCTTTGGAGCTTCGCGCTGCTGCTTCGGGGTCGTGAGTCCGTGGAACCGCAGATGGCCGCAGAAGGCCGCAAGAACTGCAACGGCGTAAAACGCCAGCCACCGTTTTCACGGAAAAGCAGGATGTTTCACGTGAGGAGGGCTAGTCCGGACTCGGAACAATCCGTGGCTGTTATGCGCGTTCAGCCGTGGCCAACTGCGGTTGCAGTTGTTGTTGCGGCTATCTGCGGCTATCTGCGGTTCCTCGTTTTTCGCACGTCCAAGAGTCTTTCAGGAGGTTTCATGAGTAGGTCCTCGTTCTCGATCCGCGCGCGCACGCTCGTGTGGACGCTCGCGCTGCTGTCGCCGCTCGCGACCACTGTCGCGCAGACGCCGGCGCCACCTCTCGCGAAGCCGGTCGCCAAGGTGGACACGATTCATGGCGACATCCTCGTCGACAACTACTTCTGGCTGCGCGATCGAAAGAATCCGGACGTCATCAAGTATCTCGAGGCGGAGAACGCCTACACGGATCAGATGACGAAGCATCTCGCGCCGCTGCAGGAGCAGCTCTACAAGGAGATGCTCGGGCGCATCAAGCAGACCGATCTCACCGTGCCCGTGCGTCGTGATTCCTTCTTCTATTACACGCGCACCGAAGAGGGGAAGCAATATCAGATTTACGCGCGCAAGAAGGGATCGCTCGACGCTCCCGAGGAAGTGCTGCTCGATGAGAACGTGATGGCGGCAGGGAAGGGCTACTTCCGCCTCGGTGGAACGCAGGTGAGCCCTGATCACCGGCTGTTCGCCTTCCTCGTCGACACGAGCGGCTCGGAGCACTTCACCCTCGTCGTGAAGAACATCGCGCGGAACACGATGCTCCCCGATCAGATTCATGATGTGCACTTCGGCATCCAGTGGGCGAACGACAATCGCACGCTGTTCTACACGCGCACCGATTCTGCCCAGCGCCCCGATCGCATCTTCCGCCACACGCTCGGCATGCCGACGTCGAGCGATGTGATGATCCATCATCAGCCCGACGTGCTGTTCGGGCTCGGCATCACCAAGACGAAGGACGATCGTTTCCTGCTCATCGGCGATGAGAGCTTCACGCAGTCGACATGGTATTACATCGATGCGTACCGTCCCGGGGAGGCTCCGAAGGTCATCTCGGCGGGACGTCCGAACGTGGAGTACTCGGTCGAGCACCACGGCACGCACTTCTACATCCGCACGAACGACAACGCGACGAACTTCAAGCTGGTGCGCGCGCCGGACCGCGATCCGAAGCCTGAGAACTGGACGACGGTCGTCGCACACCGCGACTCGGTGCTCCTCGCCGACTTCGACGTGTTCCGGAATCATCTCGTCCTGATGGAACGCGATAAGGCCCTTACGCGCTTCCGCATCCGCGACTTCGCCAGTGGCGCGGAGCACCACATCGCGATGGATGAGCCGGTCTACACCGTGCGGTGGGGCGGGAACCCGGAGTTCGACACGCGCACGCTCCGATTCGTGTACACGTCGCTCGTCACCCCGTCGACGGTCTACGACTACGAGATGGCGACCAAGCAGCGTGAGCTGAAGAAGCGGCAGGATGTCCTGGGTGGATACGATCCATCCCAGTATGCCACCGAGCGGACGTGGGCGAAGGCCTCCGACGGCGTGATGGTTCCGGTCTCGCTGGTGTATCGCAAGCCGCTGGTGAAGGACGGCTCGCGTCCGATGCTGCTCTACTCGTACGGCTCGTACGGCTCGAGCACCGATCCGACGTTCTCGTCGAACAACCTGTCGCTCCTCGATCGCGGCTTCGTGTATGCGATCGCGCACATCCGCGGCGGGCAGGAGATGGGACGCTGGTGGTACGACCAGGGCAAGATGCTCAACAAGCGGAACACCTTCACCGACTTCATCGCGTCGGCGGAGCATCTCGATTCGTGAGGGCTACACCTCGAAGGAGAAGCTGGCGATTCGCGGCGGCAGCGCCGGCGGACTGTTGATGGGTGCCGTAGTGACGATGCGTCCCGACCTGTTCAAGGTCGTCGTTGCCGATGTGCCGTTCGTCGACGTCATCAACACCATGATGGATGCGTCGATCCCGCTCACCGCCGGCGAGTGGCAGCAGTGGGGCGATCCGCACGTCAAGGAGCACTACACCTACATGAAGTCGTACTCGCCATACGACAACGTCGGCAAGACGTATCCGTCGATGCTGGTGACGACGGGGCTCAACGATCCGCGCGTGGCGTATTGGGAGCCGGCGAAATGGGTCGCGAAGATCCGCGCCAACAAGACGGACGGCAACCTCCTCGTGCTGAAGACGAACATGGGCGCCGGCCACGGCGGCGCGTCGGGCCGCTACGACAACCTCAGAGAGCTCGCGTTCAGGTACGCGTTCATGATAGATCAACTCGGATTGGCGGGAGTACCGGCTGTCTCAATGCCGGAGTGAAAGAGCAACTTCCGACGACGTCAGGGGCCAGACGTCAGGTCTCAGTGTTCAGAAAACCATTACGGGGAGCCGCAAGCCGGCTCCCCGTAGGTTATCTGACAACTGACATCTGATGTCTGACCTCTGACGTCTTCGGAAGGTGCTCCTGCCGTCGCCCTGACATCTCGAACTCGCAGCCGTTTAGATTTTTTTCCATGCCTGATCCCAGCCGCACTCCGGTAATCATCTCTGCCACCCGCACGCCCATTGGCCGCTACCTCGGCGCGCTGGCATCGGTCAGCGCCCCCGACCTCGGCGCCACCGCCATACGCGAGGCCGTCAAGCGCGCGCGCATTGGGGCCGAGGACGTGCAGGAAGTGATCATGGGGAACGTGGTACAGGGTGGTGTGGGCCAGGCCCCTGCACGTCAGGCCGCGATTCGCAGCGGCCTTCCCGCCACGGTGTCTGCGCTCACGATCAACAAGGTGTGCGGGTCCGGGCTCAAGGCGGTGATGCTGGCGGCGCAGGCGATCAAGGCGGGCGACGCGCAGGTGATCGTGGCGGGCGGACAGGAGTCGATGTCCAATGCGCCTCATTACCTCTATGGGTTGCGCTCGGGCGTCAAATTCGGCGATCAAACGCTGGTCGACGGCGTCATTCGCGACGGACTCTGGTGCTCCTTCTGCGACGTCCACATGGGGGGGCACGCCGAGTATACGGCAAAGAAGGCGAGCGTCTCCCGGACAGATGCAGGATGAGTTTGCGGTCCGCTCGCACGAAAAGGCGGTTGCGGCGATCGACGCGGGAAAATTCCGTGAAGAGATCGTCCCGGTGCAGATTCCCGGGAAGAAAGGTCCCACGGCCGTGGACACCGACGAAGGTCCGCGGCGCGACACCAGCCTGGATTCGCTCGGCAAGCTGCGGCCGGCGTTCGCGAGCAACGGCGCGCGTCCCGAGGAGCTCACGGTGACCGCCGGCAATGCATTGCCGATGAACGACGGCGCCTCGGCGCTGGTGGTGACATCGGAAGAGTATGCGCGCGCGCATGGCCTCACGATGTTGGCACGCATCAACGCGTATGCGACCGGTGCGGTGGAGCCGCGCGATCTCTTCTTCGCGCCGATCGAGGCCGTGAAGCGCCTCATGAGCCGCGCCGGAACGAAGATCGGGGATTACGATCTCATCGAGGCGAACGAAGCCTTTGCCGTACAAGCGATCGCCGATGGGACGGCGCTCGGATGGGATTGGGACCGTGTCAACGTGCATGGCGGTGCCATCGCGCTTGGCCATCCAATCGGAGCGAGCGGCGCGCGCGTGCTCACGACGCTGTTGTACGCGATGCGTGATCGAGACGAGGAAACCGGGCTCGCCACGCTCTGCCTCGGTGGCGGAGACGCGGTCGCCCTCAGCGTGGAGCGCATGAACTAATGGGCACGAGCACGACGTTCCTCCTGCGCGACACGCGCACGACGGCCCTTGGCGTGGCTGGGTTCGCTGTCGCCCTGGCGGCGGCGTCGCAGGTGGCGATCCCGATACCGGGCACACCGGTTCCGATGACGCTGCAGCCGCTGGTCGTGGTGCTCGCCGGGTTGTGGCTCGGGCCCATCGCTGGAGCCACGAGCATGGCGCTCTACCTCGCCGCAGGGATGGCGGGCCTCCCCGTGTTCGCGCCGATGGGGGCGCCCGGCTTCGCACGCCTTCTCGGTCCCACCGGAGGCTACCTCTGGGCGTACCCGGTGGCCGCGTTCGTTGCCGGGCTCGTCGTCACGAAGCGTCGTGATTTCGCCTTTCGTGTTGCCGCGGCCGCCGCGGGCATCGCGGTGATTCACGTCGGCGGATTTCTCCAGCTGCTCGCGCTTACCGGAAGCGCGGAACGGGCGATTGCGCTGGGAGCAACGCCGTTCGTCCCGCTCGATCTACTGAAAGTGCTCGCCGCCGCCGCGCTCTCACCGAAGACACCGCGCGCGACCGCTTGACGGCGCGCGCGGTGCTGCGTTCGGCAGACGGCAGACTCCGCGCGCCGTGGCGATTGCTCGTGTTCGGGCTCGTCGCGGTCGTTCTCGCGGTGCTTGCCTTCGGACTCGTCGGGCTTCTCGTACCATCGTCAGAGCGCGCCGAGGTTCTTTCCCCTGCGGATGTCGTTGGGCTGGACGTCATCCTCACCTACTGGGGAAGTGTGCTGGCTCTTCTAGGAGCGCACGCCTTCGTCCTGCGGTTCATCGAGCACCGAGGATGGGACTTCGTCTGGCTGGACCGACGCGCAGCGGGCCCGCGATTGCTGGCGGCGGGATTTCTGATTGGGGCGCTCGCCATTGGCGTTCCGTCGATCATTCTCATCGGCCGTGGGGTGGCTCGACGTGGCCGATGCACCGGGTGTCTGGCACACCGGCGCGCTGGCGACGACGATGATGCTCCTGCCGGCGGCGCTGACGGAGGAGCTCATGATTCGTGGCTACCCGCTGGCCGTCCTTCGCGAGACGTTAGGCTGGCCGGGGGCGATCGTCCTCACCAGCGTCGTGTTCGGACTGCTGCACGCGTTCAATCCCAACGCGGCGCTGAGCGCGATCGTTCTGGTGACGATTGCCGGCATTTTCCTCGGTGCCGTCGTGTACCGGATACGGAGCCTGTGGGCCGCGACCGCGGCGCACTTCGCCTGGAACCTCACGCTCGCGGTCTTCCTGCATACGGCGTTGAGCGGGCAGGATATGCCGGTGGGCGACTACCGTGTCATCGATGGCGGCCCCGACTGGGCGACGGGGGGCGCGTGGGGTCCGGAAGGAGGCGCCGGCGCAATTGCCGGGATGCTCGTCGCGGCAGTACTTCTGCTCCGCCGCCGGCGCCGCGACGACGGAGAAGCCGCATGAAGGAACGCGTCGTCGTCATTGGGGCGGGGCAGATGGGAAGCCGGCATTGCTCAGGTATTTGCCATGGCGGAGCATCCCAGTGACGATGGTCGATGTATCGGGCGACGCTGTGGCGCGGGCGCGTGGCTCGATCGAGAAGAGCCTCGCGCGGTTTCTGGAAAAGGGGCAGCTCGACGCCGAGAAGCGGGACGGGGCACTGCAGCGCCTCTGCGGTGGGCGAGGATCTCAGTGTCGCGACGCGAAGCGACGCTCGTCGTCGAGGCCGCGAGCGAGAATGCCGAGCTCAAGTTCAAGCTGTTCGCCGATCTCGACGCGATCGCGCCCCCGGAGACCATTCTCGCCACGAACACCAGCTCGATCTCGATCACCGAGATTGCCGGCCGCACGAAGCGGCCGGACCGCGTGATCGGCATGCACTTCATGAATCCCGTGCCGGTCATGCGGCTGGTCGAGATCATTCGCGGTCTGGCGACCAGCGACGAGACGACGGCGACCGTGATGGCGTACGCGCAAGCAGCTGGGGAAAATCGCGGTGGAGGTGAACGACTCGCCCGGCTTCGTCTCGAACCGCGTCCTCATGCCGATGATCAACGAGGCGGCCTACTGCGTGATGGAGGGTGTAGGAACGCCCGAGGCGATCGACAAGGTGATGACGCTCGGGATGAACCATCCGATGGGGCCGCTCGCCCTCGCCGATCTGATCGGACTCGATACCTGCGTCGCGATTCTCGAGGTCTTGCAGGACGGACTGGGCGATCCCAAGTACAGGGCCTGTCCGCTGCTGAAGAAGTACGTCGCCGCCGGCTGGCTCGGTCGGAAGTCCGGTCGCGGTTTCTACACCTACTGAGCCACCGCGATGTCCTGGGCGCTCATCCCTCTCACTGAACAGCAGAAGGAGATTCAGCAGCTCGCGCGGGACTTCGCGCGTTCGGAGATCGCGCCGCACGCCGACGAAGTGGGATCGCGAGGCGGCGATGGATCCCGCCATCATCGGCAAGCTCGCCGAGCTCGGGTTCCTCGGCATGATGGTGCCGGAGCAGTACGACGGGCTTGGGGCTTCGACACGGTGACGTATCTGGTAGCGCTCGAGGAGATCGCGGCCGTGGATGCCTCGGTCGCCGTGGCGATGAGTGTCCACAACTCGCTGCCGACGCAGATGATCCTGCGCTACGGCTCCGAGGCGCAGCGCGCAGCGGTTCTGCCGCCCATGGCGCGTGGCGAGTGGCTCGGTGCCTTCGCTCTCTCGGAGCCGGAAGCGGGATCGGATGCGGCAGCGATGACGACGCAGGCGGTCCGCGACGGAGATGCCTGGATCCTCAACGGGACGAAGGCGTGGGTCACGAGCGGCAACCAGGCCGGCGTCATCCTCGCCATGGCGCGAACCGACCGGCCCGGGAGAGCGCCGCGGCGCTCGCGGCATCAGCGCGTTCATCGTCACCCCCGACCTCGAGGGATTTCGCGTCGGCAAGAAGGAGAGACAAGCTCGGGCTGCGCGCGTCGCCGACGGTCCAGCTCAGCTTCGATCGACATGCGCGTCCCGGCGGACCAGCTGCTCGGCCAGCGAGGGGAAGGGGTTCGTCTACGCGATGCAGTCGCTGGACAACGGCCGACTGGGAGTGGCGGCGCAGGCAGTCGGCATCGCGCGCGCGGCGCTCGAGTACTCGGTGCGCTACGCGGCGGAGCGTCGCCAGTTCGGACATCCGATCAAGGAGTTCGAGGCGATCCAGTTCAAGCTCGCGAACATGGCGACGCGCATTACCGCGGCCCGAGCGTTGCTCTACTCCGCCGCGTCGGCGAAGGACCGTGGCGAGCCGATCACCCAGTTCAGCTCGATGAGCAAGCTGTTCGCGAGCGAAACCGCCATGTGGGTGACGACGGAAGCGATCCAGATCTTCGGCGGCTACGGGTACATGAAGGAGTATCCGGTCGAGCGCCTCTTCCGCGATGCGAAGGTGACGGAGATCTATGAAGGGACATCCGAGATCCAGCGGATTGTCATTGCGAGACAGTTGTATGCGAAATAAAGGCCGAATGCGGAATACGGCATGCGGAACGACTGAAAACACGATTCTGTGCGCGAGTTTCAACTCCGCATTCCGCAATTCCGCATTCGACGTTCACCTAACCACTCCGGCACGTGAAGCTCTTCGACACGATCGCCTCCATGGGGCACGAGCAGGTCGTGCTCTGCCATGATGATTCCGCCGGCTACCGCGGAGTGATCGCGATTCACAGCACCACGCTCGGGCCCGCGCTCGGCGGTACGCGCTTCTGGAAGTACGCGAGCGACGAGGAAGCCATCGTCGATGCGCTGCGACTGTCGCGCGGAATGACCTACAAGAATGCCGTCGCCGGACTCAACCTCGGCGGGCGGCAAAGCGGTCATCATCGGCGACAACAAGACGCTCGGCCGAGAGATGCTCTTTCGCGCGCACGGCCGATTCGTCGAGAGTCTCGGCGGCCGGTACGTCACGGCCGAGGATGTCGGCACCAGCACCGCCGACATGGACTTCGTCCACATGGAGACCGACTATGTCACCGGGCTCACCGATCGCTCCGGCGATCCGTCGCCCGTGACTGCGCGCGGCGTGTTCCGCGCGATTCAGGCGTCCGCGAAATGGCGCTGGGACGACGACGACCTCAGCGACCGCGCCGTCGCGATTCAGGGTGTGGGCACGTCGGCTACTACCTTGCGCAGGAGCTGCAACACCGCCGGCGCGAAGCTCATCGTCACCGACATCGACGCCGAACGGGTCAAGCGCGTCGTTACCGACTTCGGTGCGACGGCCGGTCAAGCCCGACGACATCTATTGCGTCGAAGCCGACATCTTTGCGCCCGTGCGCGTTGGGCGGCATCATCAACGACAAGACGATGCCGCAGCTTCGGGTGGAGATCGTGGCCGGCGCCGCGAACAACCAGCTTCTCGAGGACCGGCACGGGGATGCGCTCGAGGAGCGCGGAAATCCTCTACGCTCCCGACTACGTGGCGAATGCGGGTGGAGTCATCAACGTGTACAGCGAGATTGCCGGGTGGGAGCTCGGCGCGCTCGCTGCGCAAGGCCGACGAGATCTACGAGACGGTGCTTTCCGTGTTCGAGATCGCGAAGCAGGACGCGATCCCGTCGTACCACGCTGCCGATCGACTCGCTGAGCGGCGTGTTCAGGCGGTCGGATCGCTAGTGAAAACATGGCCCCAGTGGCCTAACAAATAGGGTGTCGAGGTAGTCGAGGATATCGAGGTGATCCAGGTGAGCGTCAGCGCCTCGATCACCTTCGACATCCTCGCCCACCTCGATCACCTGACTCTGCAGTCTGTCACCATGAGGACCATCGTGGCGCCTAAGAAGATTCCGATCGCCAGTGACCACGCGGGCTACGAGCTCAAGCAGCGCCTCGTTCCGGTGTCTGCGCTCGCTCGGGCTATGACGTCGAGGATCTCGGCACCGATAGCGCCGCCGCCACCGACTATCCCGACTAGGCGCATCCGCTCGCGCAGCGCGTCTCGCGCGGCGAAGCCGGAGCGGGGCATCCTTCTCTGCGGAACGGGGCTCGGCATGTCGTACGTCGCGAACCGGTATCCGAACGTGCGAGCACCGGTGGTATGGTCACCGGAGATCGCCGAGCTGTCGCGCAAGCATAACGACGCGAACATGCTGGTGCTGCCCGCCCGGTTCCTCACCGAGGATCAGGCGATGGACATCGTGAAGCGGTTTCTCGACACGTCGTTCGAAGGAGGCCGCCACGCGCGACGTGTCGACAAGATCGAGGTACACGGAGACGCCCGATGAGTGGTACGGACTGGACGTGGGATGCCGATCTCGATGCCTTGCGCGCCGCCGATCCCGAGATCGCCGAGGCCGTGCTCGCCGAGACGCGCCGCCAGGAAGAGGGGATCGAGCTCATCGCCAGTGAGAACTTCGTCTCCCCGGCCGTGCTCGCGGCGATGGGCACGCCGTTGACCAACAAGTACGCCGAAGGCTACCCGGGAAAGCGGTACTATGGCGGGTGCGAATTCGTCGACGTCGCCGAGCAGCTGGCGATCGACCGCGCCAAGAAGCTCTTCGGGGCCGATCACGCCAACGTGCAAGCGCACTCCGGTGCGCAGGCGAACATGGCGGTCTATTTCGCGTTCCTCGATCCCGGCGCGACCATCCTCGGTATGAACCTCTCGCACGGCGGCCACCTGACGCACGGGTCTCCGGTGAACTTCTCCGGGCGATTCTTTCGCGTCGTGCCGTACGGCGTGCGCGAAGATACCGGCCATATCGATTACGATGCGCTTCGTGACCTCGCGCGGCAGCATCGCCCCGCGATGATCGTTGCCGGCGCGAGCGCATACGCCCGCACGATCGACTTCGCGGCGTTCGGCGAGATCGCCCGCACCGTCGGCGCCAAGCTCATGGTCGACATGGCCCACATTGCCGGTCTGGTCGCGACCGGCCTTCACCCGTCTCCGGTGCCGCACGCGGATGCCGTGACCACGACGACGCACAAGACGTTACGCGGTCCACGCGGCGGCCTCATCCTGTGCCGCGCGGAGCATGGGAAGGCGATCGACAAGCAAATATTCCCCGGGATTCAGGGCGGCCCGCTGATGCACGTGATAGCGGCGAAAGCCGTGGCGCTTCGTGAGGCGATGGAGCCGTCTTTCACCGAGTATGCGCGTCGCGTGGTCGGGAATGCTCGAGCGCTCGCGGGAGCGCTGATGGAGCGTGGCTTCAAGCTCGTGTCGGATGGGACCGACAACCATTCTCATGCTGGTGGACCTGCGCAACCGCGGGTTGACGGGGAAGGACGCCGAGCGCGCGCTCGGCGAAGCGCACATCACCGTGAACAAGAACACGGTCCCCGGGGAGACGCAGTCGCCATTCGTTACGAGCGGGATCCGCATCGGAACTCCGGCGGTCACCACGCGCGGAATGGGCGAGGGGGAAATGCGCACGATTGCTACGCTGATCGACGAGGTGCTGCGCGCACCAACCGATGCCAGCGTCGCCGAGCGCGCGAAGCGGCGTGTGCGCGAGCTGGCCGCTGGCTTCCCGTTGTATCGTGCTGTCGCGGGGATGCCCGCCCGGTGACGCCACGACGCCGCACGACCCCGACCTCCGGCGGCACGCGGCCGAACGACGCGCAGATCGGGTTTCTCCCCGCTGCGCCATTCTCTCCCCTCGTCGACGTGATGGAGACGCACGACGAGTACATCGTCGTCATGGATGTGGCCGGCGCTGACGATCGGGCCTTCGACATCGCGGTCGAAGGCAGGACGCTCACGATCAGCGGCTCGCGCCCCGAGCACTCGCAAGGCAAGCGGCGCTATCACCTGGGCGAGGTCCGTATCGGCCCGTTTCAACGGGCGGTGTCGCTCCCCGGCCCGGTCGTCGCCGACGAGACGCGCGCCCGGTACGAGCGCGGGCTGCTTCGCATCACGTTGCGTAAGGCAGCAACCCCGCCCGACCGGGTGTTGCGCCTGTGACCTTCCTTGTGCGATTCGGGGCCGCTCGTCATCTTAGCCCGGAACTCGGAGATGACCGCAGGCTCGTTTCACGCGAGGAGTAGGACGTGGCGGAGTTGGCCTTTCGAGAGGGGATCATGGACCGAATTCGCGCGCGGGATCCGCGCTTCCACGAGCGCGCATACCTGTTCGTGCTCGCGGCCCTCGAGTATTCGCAGCTACGGCTTCCCGAGCGCCGGCACATCTCCGGTCGCGAGCTCGTCGAAGCATGCCGCGATCTCGCGCTGGAGCGGTACGGCGTGATGGCGCCGGTGGTCCTGGACCACTGGTCGGTCCGCACCACGGCCGACCTCGGTGACATTGTCTTCACGCTGGTCGACCTCGGCCTTCTGATCAGCCAACCAACCGATACGCGCGATGACTTCGTCGGCGTCTTTCAGTTCGACGAGGCGTTCGAACAGCACCATCCATGGGGCAGCGTCCCGGCGGTGTGATCACGTAAGCGGACAACGGGTGAGGAGGGGAGCATGGACGTGAAGGAGCTGCCGAAATGCCGGAAGTGTACCGACGGCACCTTGCTTCCACTCAGCGACTACGGTCGCGACGGCGCGCCAATCACCTACAAGGCATGGGCGTGCAGCAACCCGGACTGCGGGTTCAATCTCCGGATCGACAACGGTGAAATCAGCTTTGGCCGAGTCATCGCCCACTCACACAAGTGACGGTGCGGTGGGTGTGCATGTGAGCGGCGACCCTCCCGGGTCGCCGCATCGTTCATCTCCACCCGGGCGCGCCGCATGATCGTATTGCCGTCGCGCACGCCTGCCGTGTCCGGCACGTTTTACCCGGCGTTGCCCGGTCGGCTTCGCGCCGACATTCGGGGCTTTCTGGATCAGGGAACGGCACCGCCGAAACGCGCGCTGGGGATTCTCGTGCCTCACGGTGGCTACATGTACTCGGGCGCGACCGCCGGCGCGGCATTCGCCGCCGTGGAAGTGCCCGCGACGTGCCTCATCCTGGCGCCTAACCATACCGGCAGGGGTCGCACCCGGCAGGGTGGAAGCCTGCTCATCGACACGGCCTATCGCACGCCGCTCGGGAACATCGAGCCCGATGTCGAGCTGGGGGCCGAGCTTCAGAAGCGGGCTCACCCGCTCCTGATCGAGGATCCGCTCGCGCACGCCGAGGAGCATGGCGTGGAGGTGTTGCTGCCGTTTCTCCAGATGCGCAATCAAGCGGTGCGCGTCGTGCCCCTCGTGCTCGGCTGGGACGACTGGGAGCGAACACGCCGGCTCGCTCACGTGATCCACGACCTGATCAGTGGGCGGGACGATGTGCTCCTCGTCGCGAGCAGCGACATGAATCACTACGAGCCGGCGGCTGCGTCGACCGACAAGGATGCAGCAGCGCTCGAGCGGATCGTCGCCCTCGATGGCGAGGGGTTACTCGAAGTCACGCGAGCTCGCCACATCTCGATGTGCGGCCGCGTGCCGGTCGCGTGCGCCCTCGAAGTCGCGCGACGCGCGGGTCACACGCGCGCTGAAGTCGTCGGGTATTCGCACTCCGGTCTCATCAACGGCAATCACGACCGCGTCGTCGGATACGCGGCGGCGCTCATCGGGACGTGACACACGGGGGTGCCCTCCGGGCAGCCCGCGTACTCCGCGCCGCGGATGCTGCCGCGCTCGACAGTGATGCCGCGGCTTCGGGGATTCCATCGCGAGCGTTGATGCAGCGTGCCGGCGCCGCAGCGGCCACGGAGATCGTACGGCGACTCCCCCACCTTCTCGGCGAAGGTGTGCAGATCTTCACCGGGGCGGGGAACAACGGCGGCGACGGATGGGTGCTGGCGCGGGCTCTCGCGACCGCAGGGATTCGCGTCGCGATCACCGAAGCGGCGCGCTCCAAAACTGAAGACGCCCAGGCCGAGCGCGCCCTCGCGGGCGGGATCGTCGCGGAAGAGGCGACGGGACGTGAACGCATCCTCGTCGACGCCCTGCTCGGCACAGGATCGCGCGGTGCTCCCCGCGGTGATGTTGCGGCTGCCATCGAAGAGCTGGCCCGTGGTCGCGAACGAGGCGCCACCATCGTCGCGCTCGACGTGCCCAGCGGAGTCGATGCCGATACCGGCGAAGCCACTGTCGCCGTCCACGCCGATCTCACGCTGACCCTCGCGGCCGTCAAGCGAGGACTCCTCGCCGCACGCGCGCACACCGGGACGATCGTCGTGCTCGACATTGGGCTTGGCGAGGGCGCCGAGGGGTTGCCGGAGCTGGTCCGCGAGCACTGGGTGCGCGACGCGGTTCCCGTGATCGCCGCCGACGCGCACAAGGGCGTTCGCGGGCGTCTCGCGATCGTCGGCGGCGGTGGAGGCATGACGGGGGCCGCGGTGCTTGCTGCACGTGCGGCCATGCGAAGCGGTATCGGACTCGTTCGGCTCATCGTGCCTCGTGCGGCACTTCCGATCGTGCAGGGCGCCGAGCCGCACGCGCTCGCCCACGCGTGGCCGGTCGACGATGACGGACGGGCCGCGACTCACGCGACGCTCACATCCTGGGCGCACGTCGTGCTGCTCGGACCAGGGCTCGGCGCCACCGATGAAACGCACGCCCTTGCGCGTGACCTGCTGCGGGAATGGCGCGGACCGGTGGTGGTCGATGCTGACGGTCTGAACGTCTTCGCCGGTGAGGGCAAGACGTTAGGCAGCCTGTGCAAGGGCCGTCCTGCAGTGGTGACGCCGCATCTCGCCGAGGCTGCGCGTCTGCTCGATCAGGACAACGCGACGGTCGCACGCGACCGGTACGAGGCAGCCGAGCGCCTCGCCGCCATGACGCACGCAACCGTTGTGCTGAAGGGAGTTCCGACGATCATCACCGCGCCCGGTGGCCGAACGATGGTGAGCGCAACGGGAACGCCGGCGCTCGCGGCGGCGGGTAGCGGTGACCTGTTGGCGGGAATTACCGCGTCGCTGCTTTCGCGAATGCCAGATCCCCTCGCCGCCGGTGCGTGCGCCGCGTGGGTCCATGGCCGGGCGGGCGAGGTTGCGACGCGCGGGCGGGCACCGCGAGGGGTTCCGTTGTCGAGAGTACTCGAGGGCCTCGAGCTCGCCTGGAACTTCTCGCCGCCACCGCCCTCCTATCCAGCGATCCTGGAGCTTCCAGCGGTCGCAGAATCATGAGGGCCTGGGTTCTCGCGAGTCTCGTGGCGCTCGACCGGATGCGCAGGCGGTGCGGGCGACCGAAGGACGCTCCGCGCTCACGACGGCCCGTCGTGAAGAGCAGGTCACCATTGGCGCGCATAACGAGATCACGCACGTCACCGCCAGCGAGCGCCTCGTGTTCGCGGCGTCGACGCGCGGGGTCATCATTTACGACGCGCTCTTTCGCGCCTGGCTTCCGCCGATGGAGATGGACGACACCTTTCGGCGCTCGCCTACAGCGCTCGCCGTCGATCCCACCGAGGATGCCGTATGGGTGGGCGCGACCGGGCGGGTCATCTATTATCGCCCGCGACTGGACTATGCGGTGACGGCGACGGTCTCGGGAACTCCGCAGGAGATCTTCTTCGATCGGCGCGATCTCAGCGCCGGTGCCTACGTGCGCGCCGGCGTCTTCGGTCGTCCGCATCTCGCGCACTGGAGGTGCGATACCAGTTGGCGCTTTGCCGGGGCCGGAGGACCGTCTCCACTCGCCGACTGGGCGGGACGTGTTTCGCCAGTATCCGTCGCTCGAGACGTTCCTTCCCTTGCTCACCCGCGACGACAATGTTGAACAGTGGCAAGCCAGCGCCGCGACCCTCGCGCCCGGTCGCAGTGAAGTCTGGTTAGGCACGCGCGGGAATGGGCTGTTTCGTGTCGATCCCACCTTCAATCAGGCGGAGCATCTTCCCTTCGGTCTGTTGGAGCCCGGCGTTGGAGCCGTGGCGCTCGCCGCCGACGGCGTCTGGTGTGCCGGGCTCGGCTCGCCCGTCACACGCGCGGGCCTCGTCTTCGCGTCCAACGATCTCCAGCGGTGGCGCTGGCTCAGCGGCCCTCCGTCGCGGCCGCTCATGGGAGCTCGGGTCAACGCGCTTGCCATCCGCGAGCGAAGTGCATGGATCGGGACGACAGGCGGGCTGCTGCGCATGAACCTGGAGGACGACAACGATGTCAGCCGGTGGGACCTCGGCGATGGCCTCCCGTCGGACGTCGTCACCAGCGTCGCCCCTCACACCGGCGGCGCTTGGGTTGGCACAACGGCCGGGCTCGCGTTGGTCGAGCGCTCGGCACGCGGCATCGGGCCGCGAATAGCGGTCAATGATCTCGCGCTCTGGACCGACACCCTCTGGATCGCATCGGGCGCGGGGGTCCTGGCGCTTGCCTCGCCCGACAGCGCACCGCGCCGTCTGGCGATCGATGACGCTCGCCTGTCGCGCGGGATTGTCGCGCTTGCCCGGACCGATACCGTGCTCGCCGTCGCGACGGACACGGAGCTGATCGAGATCGACCTCAGCACGCGGCGTGTGCTCCCTCCGCGCGCGGTAAACGTGGCGGCGATCCGTCGGATTGCGCGCCTGGCGATGGATGGCCAGACCCTCTGGCTCGTGGGCGAGGGAGGGGCACTCGCGATTCATCGCGCCAGTGGGCGTTCAACGGTGCTTTCGGTCGGGATGGGCCTGCCGGCCGCTGCGACGAGCGTCGCGCTGGCGCGCGACGTGGCCTGGATCGGTACTCGCGACGGGCTCGTACGCATCCGGCGTCGCTCCGATGGGATGCCGCCATGAGCGACGAGACGTCACTCGGCCCCGGGCGTGAGTTCGACCTCGTTCGGGTCATGATGTCGCGGTGGGGGGATCGCGCGCGCGGGATCGGCGACGACGCCACAGTGCTTGCCGTACCCAGCGGCGAGCAGCTGGTGCTGAGCACCGACGCTTCGCTCGAGGACGTGCACTTTCGCCGCGAATGGCTCTCGCCGGAGGAGATTGGGTGGCGCGCCACCGCGGCGGGGCTGAGCGACCTCGCGGCGATGGCGGCCCGGCCGTTAGGCATCCTCATCGCGCTCACCCTGTCCGATCGCTGGCTCGACGACCTGGGGGAGTTGGCGGAGGGGATCGGCCAATCGGCGTCGGCAGCGGGTACGCCGATCGTGGGTGGAGACCTGACGCGCGGCGACCGTCTCGCGATCACCGTGACCGTCGTGGGGAGCGCTGCCACGCCGCTGCGACGCGTCGGTGCGCAGCCCGGAGACTCTGTCTGGATAACCGGCCAGCTCGGCGGGCCTGCGCTCGCGATCGCCGCCTGGAGCGAGGGACGCCAGCCGACACCGGAGGCGCGGGCGCGGTTCGCTCGCCCGGTGCCGCGGATCCGTGAGGCGCAGTGGCTGGCGTCCGCCGGCGCGACGGCGGGAATCGACATCTCCGACGGCCTCGGTGGCGATGCGGCGCATCTCGCCGCTGCGAGCGGCGTCCGCATCTCGATCGATTCGGACGCGCTCCCCCGAGTTTCCGGCGCCGACGTCTCGATCGCCCAACGGAGCGGCGAAGAGTACGAGCTGCTCGTGACGACGCGCTCGCCGCTGGACGCGGGCGCTTTTCAACGCGAGTTCGCGCTTCCGCTGACGCGCATTGGTACGGTGGAGCAGGGTGACGCCGGCGTCGACCTGTTGATCGGCGGCGAGCGCGTTGCATCGCCCACGGGCTACGATCATTTTTCGCGATAATGCGCGCGCTCTTCGTGCTCGGGGTGATGTTCGTGAACACGGTCTGGATGGGACTGACCGTGATCATCGCATCGGCGTTGCGCGTTCGAAACGCCAAGTGGATCTACGAGGGGATCCCGCCACTGTGGTGCAAGGCCATCCTCCGCGCCGCCGGCGTTCGCCTGAGGATCCATGGTGCGGGGAACGTTCCGCGTAATGAGGCGCGCATCTATGTGGCGAATCACGTCAGCTGGTTCGACGTCTTTGCTCTTGCGTCCTACCTTCCCCGCTATCGCTTCATTGCCAAGAAGGAGCTGTTCAAGCTGCCGATTTTTGGGCCCGCCATTCGTGTGACGGCGGGAATCGAGATCGACCGCCGCAATCGCAAGGCAGCGTTTCAGGCGTACGAGACGGCAGCTCGCGATGTGAAGGAGGGGCTTTCGGTGGTGGTATATCCGGAAGGGACGCGCGGCCACACCTACCAGCTCCGTCCGTTCAAGAAGGGCCCGTTCGTTCTCGCGATCGCGGCACAGGTGCCCATCGTGCCGACGATCATCCACGGCACGATCGAGATTCAGCGGAAAGGCTCGTTTCGCATCCGGCCGGGGCTGATCGACATCTACTTTCTCGATCCGATCCCGACGGCTGGACTCACGTATGCCGATCGCGACAGCCTCATGCAGACCGTCTGGAACCGGATGGCGGCTGCGCTGGAGGAGTTCGGCATCCACAGCGTTGGTAGCGCTGTCGAAGAGATTGACGCCGAAAGCCGAAGTGAATAACTAGAAGCCCTCTCCAACGCCGGCTCATCCACAATCGCATGACGACCATCCTCGATCTCGCAGCACGTGAAATTCTCGACTCCCGCGGCAATCCGACCGTGGAGTGCGATGTCACGCTCGCCAGTGGCGCAACCGGCCGAGCCGCGGTGCCGAGCGGCGCATCCACCGGGGAGCATGAGGCAATCGAGCTGCGCGATGGCGACACCGAGCGATATGGCGGCAAGGGCGTTCTCAAGGCCGTTCGCAACATCGAGGAGATGATTGCGCCGGCCGTGGTGGGAATGGACGCCTCCGACCAGATCGCCATCGACCGTGCCTTGATCGATCTCGACGGAACGCCGAACAAGGCCAAGCTCGGCGCCAACGCCATTCTCGCGGTGTCGATGGCGACCGCGCGCGCGGCCGCTGACGACCTGGGCCTCCCGCTCTGGCGGTATCTCGGACATCCGCTCTCGCGCACGTTGCCGGTGCCGCTCATGAACATCCTCAACGGCGGCGCGCATGCGACGAACACCGTCGACTTTCAGGAGTTCATGATCGTCCCCATCGGCGCGACGACGTTCGCCGATGCGCTGCGCATGGGCGCAGAGGTGTTTCATTCACTGAAGAAGGTGCTGGTGAAGCGGAAGCTGGCCACCGGCGTTGGAGATGAAGGCGGCTTCGCGCCGAACCTCGCCGATGACGAGGAAGCGCTGAAGGTGATCATCGAAGCGATCGAGAAGGCGAACTACGCACCCGGGAAGCAGATCGCGCTCGCGCTCGATGTCGCTGCCTCGGAGCTGCACCAGGGCGGCGACTACGTTTTCAAGAAGAGCGGTGCGAAGACACGGAGCGCCGAGGGAATGATCGAGCTCTACCAGAAGTGGCTGGAGGACTATCCGATCGTCTCGATCGAGGATGGGCTCGGCGAAGATGACTGGAAGGGTTGGGAGGCGCTGACGAAAACGCTCGGGGACCGCGTGCAGCTCGTCGGCGACGATCTCTTTGCGACCAACACCGATCGCCTCGCGCGCGGCATCGAGGGTGGCGTCGCGAACGCGATTCTCATCAAGGTGAATCAGATCGGCACGCTCACCGAGACGCTGGAAGCGATCGAGCTCGCGCGCTCGGCTGGCTATCTCTCGATCATTTCACATCGATCGGGCGAGACGGAGGACACCTTCATCGCCGATCTGGCGGTGGGAACGTCGGCAGGCCAGATCAAGACCGGCTCCGCGTCGCGCAGCGACAGAGTGGCGAAGTACAACCAGCTGCTTCGCATCGAGGAGCAGCTCGACGACGCGGCGGAGTATCCCGGAGGCGCCATCTACGGCCTGTGATGGTGAAGAGCGTCGCGAAGACTCGCGCGAAGCGCATCGTGCTGGCCGCCGTGGTGCTGGGGATCGTCGTGTTCGCGGTGCAGGGCGGGGAATACGGGACGTCCGACCTCGTGAGGCAGCGAACGCGTCGCGAGCGGTTGCAATCGCGCATCGATTCGTTGACACGGCTGGTGGATTCGCTGGAGCGGCGCAAGCGTGCGGTTCGCACCGACGCGGCGACGCAGGAGCGGATCGCGCGCGAGGAATTCGGGATGGTGAAGGGGGAGAAGGAGCTTTTGTATCGGTTTACGGAGCCTTGAGACGGAATGCGGAAGGCGGAATGCGGAAGGTTTTTACTGCATCTGGTTCCGCATTCCGCTTTTCGCATTCGCCTTGACCAAGCCCCCTGCACGGACTACTTTTCGGTCACTATCGCGGGGTGGAGCAGCCTGGTAGCTCGTCGGGCTCATAACCCGAAGGTCGCGGGTTCAAATCCCGCCCCCGCTATTGCAGACGGCCGGTCCTAAAAGGGCCGGCCGTTTCAGGTTTCTGGCAGGGTAGCTCAGCTGGTTAGAGCACGGCACTCATAATGCCGGGGTCGCGGGTTCGAGTCCCGCCCCTGCTATTCGAACGAGCCAATCACTGTTCGGTGGTTGGCTCGAGTCTTTCCGAATGGGCTTTCGGGCGGGCTTGGTGTGGCTGCCTATCGAGCGCCCCGCCCCTACACAACTCCGGTGATGCGGTGGTGATTTGGTTATCTTCCGCCAGGCACGAATGCCGCAGAAGCGGGCAATGGCATCATCCACTAGAGCGCTTGCGAGGAAGCCATGAAGGAAATTGACCGAGTCGTGCGAGACGAGCGGGGCCAAAACTGGAAGGTTGGCTTCCTCGCCTGGCGGCCAAGCGGGGGTTCGAATTATCCGGACCTGCGCGGCCGCATGCGGCTGGCCTGCACCCCGCCGTCGGGCAACGTCGTCTACATCGAGCTGCCGTCGGCCGAGGCACGCAGCGATGAAGCGGTGCTCGAGGAGATCTACAAGAGCCCCGGCGCGTAAGGCAGCCGAGTGTACGGTGGGCGCACCCTGCGGGGTGCGCCTTTTTTTTGTTCGTCCCTTCGTGCCACCAATTGTTCGCCTGTCGGCGACCGTGGTACGCTTTCCGCAAATAGCGGCGAATGGCTCATGGAGCCATATCGGTTCGCTCGGTCGCTGGGACTCGGCGGCACGCCCGCGCGCCCCTGCCACTGATGCATCTCGTTCACCAGATCGAGCAGTTGAGTCCTATGCCCAATGGCGCACGCACGGCTCCTCTCGTTCTCGCGTACGACCAGGACACCGAGGAGAATCGGTTTCTCCGAATGCTGCCCGCGTCCTCGTACTACCGCATCCGGGCGTACCTCGAGAGCATTCACCTCCCAAAGAAACACGTCGTGTGGAACGTCGATGATCCCATCGACTTCGTCTACTTTCCGCGACGGTGTGTGCTCTCGCTGCTCGTCGTTCTCAAGCAGCGCGCGCCGGTGGAAGCCGCCACGGTCGGGAACGAAGGGCTCCTCGGCATGAGCACCGTGCTCGGCGCCGAGCGAAGCCCCATGCTGGTGCTGGCGCAGATTCCGGGGGAGGCGCTTCGCATCAGCGCGAGAATATTCAGCGAGATCGTCGAGGACGACGCCGCGCTCCGCCTGCTGACCCTGCGCTACTCCCACACCCTGCTCGAGCAGACCGCGCAGTCGGTGGCGTGCAACCGGCGGCACACCACGGTCCAGCGCTGCGCGCGATGGCTGCTCATGACGCACGACCGCGCGCATGCCGACGAGTTTGCTCTCACGCATCAGTTCCTCGCCATGATGCTGGGCGTCCGCCGGGCGAGCGTGACGGTCGCCGCCGGGGAGCTGCAGCGGGCGAAGCTCATTCGCTACCTGTATGGCCGCGTCGTCATCCAGAATCGCCCGGGACTTGAAGCGGCGGCCTGCGAGTGCTACGAAGTCGTGCAGCAGCGCTTCCGTCGCCAGTTCGGCATGCACGAGTCCAAGGCCCCCAGCTCGCACGCTCTCGAAGTCGCGGGTGGTGCGGGGAACGGGCGGCAGTGGGGCGCATGAGCCCTTGACAGAAAAGCACGATCGTTCGCATCGTTCGCCATGCGCAAAGGCGAAGCGACGCGCGAACGCATCCTGGAGTCGGCGCTCGAGCTCGCGAGCACCGAAGGGCTGACGGGCCTGTCGATCGGACGGCTCGCCGATCGGAACGGGATGTCGAAGAGCGGGCTGTTCGCGCACTTCGGATCCAAGGAAGGGTTGCAGCTCGACGTGCTCGAGCTCGCGACGGCGAAATTTCGAGAGAGCGTCTTCACCCCGGCGCTTCGCGCCGACCGTGGCGAGCCCCGCCTTCGTGCGTTGTTCACGCACTGGATCGATTGGGCCGATCACCAGTCCGCCCCCGGCGGGTGCCTCCTCACGGCGGCTGCGGTGGAGCTGGACGACCAGCCTGGTGCCGCCCGTGATGCGCTGGTCGATGCCCAACGGCTGTGGACCGACACGCTCGCGCGCGCGGTGCGCATCGCGATCGAGGAGCGTCATTTTCGCGGCGACGTCGACCCCTACCTGTTCGCGTTCCAGCTTCACTCGATCCTCCTCGGCTACCATCACGCGCGGCGTCTGCTGCGCGACCCCGAGGCTGGACGTCGTGCACGCGACGCCTTCGAGGCGCTGATCATCAGCGCCCGTCCGCGCAAAGCCCGCTAACCAATGGAAACGTCGACGGCCGTCGCGCGTGGACCGCGCCGCACAAAAAGCACGAGCGTTCGCATCGGCGCGCTTCACATCTCCCTCATGCGCGCCTACTTCGGTCTCCTCGCGCGCGTGGCGCCGCGCGCCGCCGACCGCCAGGCCGCGTTCCTCTTCTGCTTTCCGCGACGGCTCACGCACCGCGACGTGCCAACGGTCCCTGCGCACGCGCGCGAGCAGCTGGTGTCATCGGGGTCGAGGCGCGTCGTGACGTGGACCTGGGGTGAGGGCCCTCGCGTGCTCTTCTCGCACGGGTGGGAAGGCACCGGTCGGGACATGGTGCCGATGGCGGACGCGGTCGCGCAGCGGGGTCGAAGCGTGACGGTCTTCGACATGCCGGCTCACGGACGGTCGACCGGTCGAACCACGACACTGATCGAGATGGCCGACGCCGTGGCGGCGGTCGCCCGCGCTACCGGGACGCCCGACGCGGTGGTGGGGCATTCGTTAGGTGCAGCGGCGACGGTCCTCGCGCTTCGCGATGGCCTGTCGGCGTCGGCGGCGGCACTGCTCGCGCCCGTCGCCGAGCCGTGGCTGTTCGTGCGGCGACTTGCCGATCTGCTCGGCTTCGCTGATGCCCGGTGCGAGGGTCTCGCCGCCGCCATCGGGCGCCGCGCGGGGGTTGGCATTCAGGATATCGACGGCGCCGACGCCGTGCGATCGCTCGAGGCACGCGCGCTGATACTGCACGATCCCGCCGACCGCCAGGTGCCGTTCTCGCAGGCGGAGGCGCTGGCGAGTGCATGGCGCGGGGCGACGCTCCACGCCGTGCGAGGCATGGGGCACCGCCGCGTGCTCTACGATGCGTCGGCGATCGAGGCCGTGGTACGGCATCTCATCGGATAACGGCAAAGCCGTCAGACGTCGGAATACGGAATGTCAGATTTCAGATTGCCAACCGCTGAATTCTGAGTTCCGGATTCTGCCATCTGACGTCTCCGCCGTTTGTGTACCGAACAACCACCTAACGCGCGTGACCCGTGTCACGAACACGACGTGCGAGCAGTCCACACTGCCTAGCGAGGGTATGATTCTCGCTAACTAGAAGCGAGTGAGGCCCGTGCGAGGGACGCGACGATGAGGTCGCTCCGCGGCCGGCCCTTTCGCGCGGGGAGGTGGGACGATGTGGGTAGCACTCCTCCCGTTGGCCGCGGTGCTCGGCGCACCGCTTCTGTGGTCACTCGTCAGGCAGCGACGCTCCAGCGCGCGACGCGCGCTGGAAATGACGCGGCTCGACAACAAGCTCCAGCGTGCGCGCAGCGCCCTCCGGCAAAGCGAGGAGCGGTACGCGCTCGCGGCCCTCGCGGCCAACGACGGCCTGTGGGACTGGGACCTCGTCCGCGACCGATGCGACTTTTCGCCGCGGTGGCGCACGATGCTCGGCCTCGAGAATACGGAGCTCCTGCCGCTCGCCCGCGAATGGCTCGATCGCGTGCATCCCGACGACGCCCCGCACCTGCGCGCCGACATGGACGCGCTCCTGGCCGGGACCTCCCCGCGACTGGAGAGCGAGCACCGGCTGCGTCACGCCGACGGGAACTGGCGATGGATGCTCGTGCGCGCGCTGGCGCTTCGAGAGCGCGACGCCCGTCCCGTCCGCATCGCGGGGTCGATGACCGACATCAGCGCCCGGAAGCGCGCCGAAGAGGATCTGCGCCGCGCCGCCATGCACGACGCGCTGACCGGACTCGTCAACCGCGCCTACTTCCTCGAGTCGCTGGAGCGCGCCGTTGCGCGCGTGCAGCGGCGGCCTGACCAGACCATCGCGCTCCTCTTCCTCGATCTCGATCGGTTCAAGCAGATCAACGACAGCCTCGGCCATCTCGCCGGCGACCGGCTTCTCACGAGCATCGCGCGGCGGCTGCAGAGCTGCGTCCGCCCCGGCGACGTGCTGGCACGCCTCGGCGGAGACGAGTTCGCGGTGCTGCTCGACGACCTCAAGGATGCCACCGATGCCACGCGTATCGCCGAGCGCATGCAGGAGGCGCTGCACACGCCGTTGCGCAACGAGGAGATCGAGGTCGTGGTCACCGCCAGCATTGGGATCGCATTCGGTGGCGCGGACCTCGAAGGTCACCAGGAGCTGCTGCGCGATGCGGACCTCGCGATGTATCGGGCAAAGGCAAGCGGCAAGGCCCGGTTCGAAGTGTTCGACACCGGTTCCCGCGCGACCGAGCGCGCTCGCATGGAGCTCGAGAACGACTTGCGACGCGCACTGGAGCGAGGAGAGCTGCGGGTGCACTATCAGCCGATCGTCGACGCCCACACCGGGCGAATCGTTGCCTTCGAGGCGCTTGCGCGGTGGGCCCACCCGCAGCGGGGACTGCTCAACGCCGCATCGTTCATCCCATTGGCCGAGGAGAGCGGTACGATTTCGGCGCTCGGCCGGTGGGTGCTTCGCGAAGCGCTCGCGCAGCTCGCCCACTGGCAGCGCGACTACCCCTCGGAACGGCCGCTCGGCGTGAGCGTCAACCTCTCGCCCCGAGAAGTGCTTCAGCCGCGTCTCCCATCCAACGTCGCCGAAGCACTGCGGGAGGCGAACGTAGCCCCGGAATCGCTGGCGCTGGAGATCACCGAGAGCCTGTTCGTCGATACCGGGGACGCGACCCTTGCGACGCTGCGGGAGCTCGCGGCACTCGGTGTTCGCCTCCACCTCGATGACTTCGGCACCGGGTACTCATCGCTCAGCTACCTGCACCGATTTCCCATCTCGGCGGTGAAGATCGACCGTTATTTCATCAGCCGCCTCGACGCGCCGGAGTGCGAGGAGATCGTACGGTCGGTCGTCGAGCTCGCGAAGCGCCTCCGGATGGACACGATCGCCGAGGGTGCGGAGTCGGATGATCAGAGCATGCACCTTCGCGAGATTGGATGCCACCTGCTCCAGGGCTACGCGTGCGCGCGCCCGGTGCCGCCGCGAGAGGCGGAGGCCCTGCTGGCCCGTCGAGGCGGGCATGAGCGAGCGTGCGCGTCCCGTCTCCCCCGCACACACCTTCACGCCGCGCAGCGACATTCACCCCTCGCTCGGCGCCTAACGATCGGCGGTCGTGCGGATGGTGACCGTCCGCCCGTCACCCGCGATCGACGTCGTCGCTTCGCGGCCCTGCTCGAGCGAACGCAGGGCGTGCGACTCCACGAACCAGTGCTCGTGCGCCTCGGGCCGGCAGGTGCACGGCATTGACGCGACCGTGCCGCGGTCGGCGACGCCATCGACGACGACGCTCAGTGGGGACGGAAGCGCGCGAAGTCGCGCCGCGGTGTCGGCCGAAATCTCGTGCTTGCCGTCGCGCGCCGTCTTGCGCGAGACGACGCGCGTCTCGAGCACTTCGCTCATCGGTCCAGCCTCCCATGCGCGCACGGGCCTCGTGCAGGAGTGCCGAGAACTCGATGGCGTTGGTCGGGGCATAGTTGCCATAACAGTTGTTGAAGATGACGTGCGTCTCCGGTGCCTGCGCGGCGACGTCGAGCACCGGCTGCACCCACTCGCTGAGCTCGGATTCGTCGTAGAGGTACCGGTACCGTTCCGAGGTGATCTCGTTGCGCTGCTCCCACGTCTCCTCGCGCCGTCCATGTAACCGCACGATCGCGAGACGGCTCGACGTGACGAGTGGGGTGGCGGGAAGGCTGCTCTTCATCCCCGGTGGGGCGTCGACGATCACCATTGGGATGTCATGCTCGGCGAGAAACTCGGGTGTCCGCGTCGCCATGCGCCCGCTCAGCCATGAGCGGTGCCGAAACTCGACCGCGACGGGCAATCCATCGAGTCGCTCGCGTGCCGCTACCAACGCCTCGGCGTTGACGCGCGAGGGCAGGAACCAGGGCGGATACTGGAGCAGCACGACGCCGAGCTTCCCGCTCGTGTGCAGCGGCTCGAGCGCCTCCCCAAAGAGGCGCCAGACCTCGTCCAGGACGTCCGCGGGGAGGTCCTTCGCGTAGAGGCGCGGTTTCTCGGCCTGCTCAGCTGGGAGCGCCTCGCGAATCGCCTTCGGGAGACGCTTGGTCTCCGTCGGGTGATCGGTCATGAGGGCGTGGGCCTTCACGTCGAACACGAAGTCGTCCGGTGTACGCTCCACCCACAGCTCGGCCATCTGACGCGCAGGAATGGCGTAGTAGGTCGAGTCGACTTCCGTGAGCGTGAATCGCGAGGCGTAATGCCGGAGCCGGTCCTCCGCGCTCGTCACGCCCTGGGGGTAGAAAACTCCAGGTTTCACCAAGGTTGGTTCCGTCCACGCCGCAATGCCTACGCGGATGCGCCTGTCGCGCGCGCGAATCTCGGCGCGCGGTGGAGGCTCGACGTCGCGGATTCGCAGCGCCGCGCGAGGGGACCCTGGGTCGTGCACCGCATCGTGCGATACGGTCATCACTGGGTCCCCCGGGCTGGCATACGCCATGCCCATTTCGCGGGCGCAGACAGCGCCGCCGCGCAGCGCTCGAGATATCCAACCTGGGGACGCGACCATGCAGAGCGATTCGGGAAGCACCGTGTCGGTGTGGATGACCACCACCAAGATGCCGACCTTCGCGGCCCTCGAGGAAGACCTCTCCTGCGACGTGTGCATCGTCGGTGCCGGCATCGTTGGTCTCACAGCCGCCTACCACCTGGTCCGTGCGGGCGTCGACGTCATCATCCTCGATGACGGACAGGTATGCGGCGGCGAGACGTCGCGGACGACCGCGCACTTGAGCTGCGTGCTCGACGACCGATTCCAATGGCTGGAGCGCGTACACGGCGAGAAGCGCGTGCGCGAAGGCACCGCGAGCCACATGGCGGCGATCAATCGCATCGAGTCGATCGTGCGCGAAGAGAACATTGCGTGCGATTTCGAGCGTGTTCCGGGATATCTGTTCCTCGGCAAGCGCGAGTCTCCGGAGTTCCTCGATCGCGAGCTCGAGGCGGCGAAGCGCGCGGGCCTCACCGATGGGCGCAGGCTGGCACGAGTTCCGGGGCTGTCGTGGGACAGCGGTCCCTGCCTCGAGTTCCCGCATGCAGGCGCAGTTCCATCCCCTCGAGTATCTCGCCGCCGTCACGCGCGCGATCGTGAAAGGCAAGGGGCGGATCTTCACCGGCACTCACGTCGATTCCATCGAAGGCAAACCGCGGCGTCCGCAGGTGAAGACGCGTAACAAGAACGTCGTCACCGCGAGCTCGGTTCATCGTCGCGACGAACTCCCCGATCAGCGACTACGTGGAGACGCACGTGAAAATGGCGCCGTATCGCACGTACGTCATCGGCGCGCGCATCCCGAAAGACTCGGTGCCGCGCGCGCTCGTCTGGGATACCGATGATCCGTACATCTACGTCCGCACCGCACTCCGCTCGACGATGCGAACGATGTCCTGATCGTGGGCGGTGAGGATCACAAGACCGGACAGAAGGACGACGCACCCGATCGCTTCCGCCGTCTCGAGGAATGGACTCGTCGTCGCTACCCGATGGTCGAGGCGGTCGAGTATCGGTGGTCGGGTCAGGTGATGGAGCCGGCTGACGGCTTCGCGATGATCGGGCCCAATCCGGATGGCGCCGAGAACGTCTATCTGGCGACCGCCGACTCCGGGCAGGGAATGACTCACGGAACGATCGCCGGGATTCTGCTCGCCGATCTCGCCCAGGGAAAGGAGAATCCGTGGGCGGAGCTCTACGATCCAAAGTCGGAAGTCGCTCGGCGCGATCAAGGACATGCTGCGCGAGAACCTCAACGTCGCGGTCCAGTACGCCGACTGGATTACGCCCGGCGAGTCATCGTTCGAGGACATTCGCGCGCGGCGAGGGGCGCCTCGTGCGCATGGGCACGCACAAGGTCGCTGCCTATCGCGACGACAGGGGTCTGCTGCATCTGCGCGACGCGACGTGCACGCACCTGCGGTGCATCGTGGATTGGAATTCCGCCGAGAAGAGCTGGGATTGTCCCTGCCACGGATCGCGGTTCGACGCCGGAGGGGCGAGTGCTCAATGGACCAGCGCTGGCCGACCTCGCGCCAGTGAGCGCGGAGGTCGCCGATCGCGCGGGAAGGCGGGTGCACGCCGCAGACGTGAAAGAGACGCTCACGCGAGCAATCGCAGGACGAGCGATACGATCGTTAGGGGGTCCGGTACGGTCGTGACCGGTTTTTGCGCGGTGACGGCCGCGACGCTCTCGTTCCACAGCAGGCGCTCTGCGCCACGAGTGACGAAATACGCCTGGGTCGGATTCGAGGGTCTGCGACCAGAACAAGACGGCCTCGGCATGGCGTCCCGCGACGTGGGCGGCGCGGGCGCGCCTGCTCAGTGTGACCCATCCCGGCTCGCCTGCGCGAGGCGTCTCCGACAGGGCGGCGACGGCCTCCCCACTGCGTCCCAGATCCGTCAGAACCATGACGACCGCGAGCCGCGCCTCGGCGTGGCCCGGCTGCAGGCGCAGCGCCTCACGATAGGAGGCCAAGGCCTCTTCGTGCGCGCCACGCGCATACAGCGCGACGTCCGAGATAGTAGTGCGCGCCCGCATCCCGCGGTCGCGCGGCCACGAGGTCGCGGAATTCGCGTTCGGCGTCGTCATGGCGCTTCATCTTCATGAATGCCATTCCGAGCCCACGTCGCGCGTCGTGCAGATCGGGACGCAGCCGCAGCGCCTCCGCGTAACTCTTGGCGGCGTCAGCGGGCCGGCCGCGCTGCATGAGCGTATTGCCGATGTCTCGATACACTTCGCCGGTGGCGGCTTGGCCGGCCAGCTGGTGATGCGGCGCACACCAGGGCGAATATGAGCGTGGGGAGGTATGCTTTCATTCCCGCAAGACGATTTGGGGGCCCAGCAGCGTTGCGCCGCGGCTGGCCCCGGGCCGTTTACGCGCCGGGGCCAGTCCGGTACGTTTTGGGTGTGGGGCGCGACGCCATTCGCGCGGAGAGGTTGCGCTGCACAGCAGCGTATCGTCGTGTTTTGGCGTGCATCGACGAGCCGCCGCGTCACCCATCCGACGGCCATGACCGAAGAGGCACGGCACGAGTCAGCGACGACAGAACGGACGGACGACGTCTCCCCAGGAGACGGCGTTCGAATCGCTGTTGCGCCAGCTTCGCTCCGCGGATGAGGTACAGCCCCTTCTGGGCGAGCTGCTGGCGGCATTGGCCGCTCTGGAGGACGCTGATAAGGCGCTCCTGCTTCGCGTGGATCCCGGGGACACACTCACGCTGATCGCCGCTGCCGGGTTGGCCCCAGAGCACGCCCGCCTGCTCGAGCGCTTGCCGGCCAGCGCGCACCCTTGGGCCGATGCCCTGCGGGGGCCAGTGGCGGTCGGCGACGCGGAGATCGAGGCGGCGTTCACCCCCCAACCTCTCGTACGGGCCGCGGGCGTTCGCGGATTGCACCTCGTGCCGATCCAGGCGCCGGACGGGTCATCGATCGGTGTGCTTGCCGCCCTGTTTCGCAGACCGCTGCAGCTCTCGGCTCGCCAGGAGCGCGTCGCGGCTCTGTACGCCCGCCAGGTGGCGTGGATTCTCACCAGCGTTCGAATTCGCGAGCAGGCCGCTGTCGCAATCGATCATGAACGCGAGCGCGTGACCGACGCGGAACAACGCGTGGAGACGACCGCGATGCAGGCGGCGTCAGCCGAGGCGCGTGTGGCGGAGCTGGAGCATCGCGCGGAACGGCTCGCGTCGGAGGTGCGCGACCTGGAACAGCGTGCGGCTCATGCCGAGCGCGCGGCTGCACGCGTGCACGCGTCGCACGAAGTGACGTCCGCGCTTTCGAGCGCCCTCACGACCGCCGACGTCGCGGCAATCATCGTCGACAAGGGCATCAGCGCGCTGGGGGCGTACGCAGGCGCGATGGCGATGCTCACGAGCGACGGGACGCGTTTGGAGCGCGTGCGTGCCGTAGGCTATCCCGAAGACATGCTCGAACGGTGGAAGCACATCCCCATCGATGGTCCGCTCCCGCTGAGCGAGGCAGTGCGCGAGCGAACCCCCATTCTGATCGGCAACGATCGAGAGCTCACCGCGCGCTATCCCCAGCTCGTCACCGAGCGGCAGATCACCGGGACGAAGGCCCTTGCTGCTGTGCCGCTCATGGTGGACGGTCGACCACTGGGCGCCATTGGGCTGAGCTTTCGAACCGAGCAGGCGTTCAGCAACGACGAGCGCGCATTCATTCAGGGGCTGGCTGCGAAGTGCGCTCTCGCGCTGGAGCGTGCGCGACTGTATGACGAGTCGCAGATCGCTCGGCGCGAGGCACAGCGCGCGTTCGATGAGCTCGTCGAGGAGCGGGCTCGACTCGACACCATCGTGCAGCAGATGCCGGCGGGGCTGATCATCGCCGAAGCGCCCACGGGAAAGCTCGTACGCGGCAACGAGCAGCTCGAACAGATCCTTCGACGCCCCTTTGTCGCCTCGCCCAATATTTCCGCTTACGCCGACTGGCAGTTCGCGTCCCCGAGCGGAGTGAAATTGCTGCCCGAGGAGTTTCCGCTGGCGCGCTCGATTCTCCATGGCGAGCGCGTCGTCGGCGAGCCGTTCCGGGTGACGCGTGGAGACGGCACCCGCGGGTTCGTGACTGTCAGCTCGACACCCATCCTCGATCGCGATGGGAAGATCATCGCCGCCGTCGCCACGGTGTACGACGTCACCGAGCAGCGCCGCTCGGAGGAGTCGCTCCGCTTTCTCGCCGAGGCGAGCAGTATCCTCGCTGCATCGCTGGACTACGAGGACACGCTTCCGATTATCGCCAAGCTTGCGGTGCCCTTCCTGGCCGAGGCATGCGTCATCGATGTCATTGGCGTGGATGGAGACGTCCGCCGCGTAGCGGCGGTGCACTGTGATGCATCACGCTCGGACGCGATCGACGCGGCCCTGCACGCCGCACCCGATCCGACCGCGCTCCATCACCCTCTCGTCCGCGCGCTGCGTACGGGAATGTCGGATCTCTTCCCGGAATACCCTCCACCGGTTCGACCGTCACGTCCCGGAATGGTGCCGCGCACGTCGGCCGATTTTCCGCGCGTATCGGGCGAGCAGCTGAGCGCCGATCCCTACGACTTCCTCGGCGGAATACGCCCCAGGTCGCTCATCGTCGTGCCGCTGTTCGCGCGTGGACGTACCCGGGGGGCCATCGGGCTCATCGTCGAGAGCGAGGACCGACGCTACGGAACCCAGGACCTCGCGCTGGCCGAGGAGTTCGCGCGCCGCGCCGGGCTTGCGGTGGACAACGCGCGTCTCTACCACGATGCGCAGGTAGCCAACCACGCGAAGACGGATTTCCTCGGCGTGATGTCGCACGAGCTCCGTACGCCGCTGAACGCCATCATTGGCTACACGGAGCTGCTCCTCATGGGAGTGCCCGCACCGATTCCGGATTCGGGCCGGCAGCAGGTCGAGCGCGTTCGCAACGCATCGCATCACCTTCTGCACTTGATCGACGAGGTGCTCGCCTTTTCGCGCCTGGAGACGGGTCGCGAAGAGCTGCGCACCGGGTCGGCGCAACTCACCGCCGTCATCAGCGAGGCAGCGTCGGTGATCGCGCCGTTGGCGGTGGAACGGCGGCTCGATTTGCGCGTGGACGGTCCGACGGAGCCGGTCACGGTGGAGACCGACGTCGGAAAGGTCCGGCACATTCTGCTCAACCTGTTGTCGAACGCTGTCAAATTCACCGATCACGGCGAGATCGTGTTGACGGCGCGGATCGACAATGGCGATGTCCGGTTCGAGGTGCGGGACACCGGCGTCGGCATTCTCCCGCAGCATCACGAGCGGATATTCGATCCGTTCTGGCAAGTAGAGAACAAGGCTTCACGGCGCGTTGCGGGAACGGGAATCGGATTGAGCGTGGCGCGGCGGCTCGCTCGGCTCCTGGGTGGCGACATCACCGTGACGAGCCGCCCGGGGGAGGGCAGCACGTTCACGGCGCGCATACCGCGCCACATGGGGGCTGCCCCGTCCGCCGAGGCGGCGACGACGGGCGCGCACGAATCCTAACGGGGCGTTCATCCACAGTTAATCCGCGCGACACGGCGCGATCATGTGGGTGTTCTAGCATGGACGAACGATGACAACCCTCGTTCGGAGGTATCCATGCTCACCCAGCTACTCGAGTCTTCACCGAGGCGTTCGCGGCCGCACTACAGCGCCATCGCAAGCATCGTTGGGCACGCCATCGCGTTGAGCGGCGCTATGGTGGCGGCGCATCCCCTGATAGAGCCCGATGAACTGGCGACAGTCATCACCTGGCATCCGCCAGTGCCGCCCCCGCCACAATGCGCCGACTGCGGTCCGTCGTCGCGGGCGGCCGCTCAGGGGCGGGGGAGAATCCCGTCGCATACGCTTCCTCCGAGGCCGATCGGGCAGTTCACCGTTGACGTGCCGGAGAGCGTCGACCCGCCTGACGAGGAGATCGTGATCTCCGGCCAGGAATGGCGACGCGGTTCTCGGGCGCAGCATAGCGGAGCTGCCGAGCCTGGCGTCGACCGGGCGATCGTCGACCGCGAAGTCGTGCCGCATCCGGCGAATCCCACACCGCGATACCCGGCGGAGCTTCGTGCGGCGCACATTGAAGGGACGGTCAGCGCGCGCTTCGTGGTCGACACGACCGGTCGCGTAGTGATGGAAACCGTGACGGTCGACGCCTCGACCCATCCCGCATTCAGCGACGCGGTCATTGATGCGCTGCGCCGCTCGCGATTCACGCCGGCGGAGTTCCGCGGCCGCAAGGTTGCGCAGCTCGTCTCACAGCCGTTCGTGTTCCTGCTTCGGGAGTGAGGCTACGCGAGCTGAGGGACCTCGCCCGAGGTCTGCCGCGCGCGCTTCTGGTCGCGGAACGCCATGCCGCGCAGCCGCGAGACGCGCAGGGCCATCGGTGGGTGCGTTCCCCAGAGGTCGGCCAGCCAGCCTTCGCGGAGATTCACCTGGCGGCCTAACGGGTCGGCGATGCACAGGTGCGCGGCGCCTCGCGTGATGCAGCGGGTAGGCGCCGCGGCCCGCTCGATCTTCTCGAGGGCGCTGGCGAGCGCCATCGGATTGCGGGTGAATTGCGCGCTCATGGCATTGGCGAGGAATTCCCGCTTGCGGCTGACACCCAACGCCAAGAGACGCGAGATGAGGGGCGCGAGGAGCCAGCTGATCAGCCACAGCGCGAGCAGCAGGAGGACGAAGACTCCGCCGCCCTTCTTTCTCCCGCGAGGCACCACCGCGCCGAGGGCGCGCTGCGTCCCGCGCTGGAAGAGAATGCGGTGCATGTACTCCGAGACGATGGTGATCGCGCCGACCATCGCTGCCAGGAGCGTCATGAGGCGGGCGTCGTAGTTCCTGATGTGCGCCAGCTCGTGGGCGATGACCGCCTGGAGCTCATCACGAGTGCAGGTATCGAGCAGCCCTTGCGTCACAGCGATCGCTGCCGTTCGCTCGTCCCGACCGGTGGCGAAGGCGTTGGGGTCGCCGTCGGCGATGATCCAGATCGACGGCCGCGTCATCCCCGCCGCCACGCACATCTCTTCGACGACGTTGACGAGAAGCCGCTCCTGCTCGGTGACGGCCCGCTCGATCTCGTTCGCCCCGGTGGCGCGGAGCACCGCCTCCGAGCCGGCGTGCCACGCCCAGAGCGTGGTGATGATTGCGTAGGTCGTGAGCGTGAGACCAAAGAGCGGGATGTCCCACTGGGCGTCCGCCGGCTCGCCGCGACTCATCTCGAGGAGAATGAGGTCGCCACCGAAGCCAAGCCAGGCGAAGAAGAGTACGAAGCCGACGATGAGCCAGTGCGACCGGCTACGGTTGGACTGCTGCTGGGAGAAGAGGTCGGTGGGCTCGGTCACGAGACTTCAGGTGCTCGAGGTCCTCGAGGACCTCATGCCGTCCTCGCCCCCGGGCGCAGCGACAAATCGACCCTCGGTACCGCCCGCTCAGCGGCATCCGTGATCTCCCACAGCTCGGCCGGGGCTGCTTTCGCCAAACCAGCAACCAGGTTCGTCGGGAACTGCTGCTGCTTCGTGTTGTACTGCGTGGAGACGTCGTTGTAGTGCTGACGCGCAAAGGCGATGCGGTTCTCGGTCGATGTCAGCTCTTCCTGCAGCTGGCTCACATTGCCGGTGGCCTTGAGCTGCGGGTACGCCTCGACGACCGCGAACAGGCGACCCAGCGCCGCGGACAGCTGCGATTCGGCCTGTGCCGTCGCGGCGACGCCCGCGCCGCCGCGCTCGATCGCGATCGCCTGGTTGCGTGCCTCGATGACCGCCTGAAGGGTCTCGCGCTCGAACTGCATCGCACCCTTGACGGTGTCGACGAGATTCGGGATGAGATCGTGCCGGCGCTTCAGCTGGACGTCGATCTGCTTCCAGCCGTTCACGACCTGATTCTTGAGGCTGATCAATCCGTTGTACGCGCTGACGATCCAGAACAGGACGCCGGCAGCGAGAACCAAGAGGACGAGCAGTCCCATGGTTGGTCTCCTGGTGCGGGGGGCTTACCTTGGTGAAAAGACGAGCAACCTGCCGTAAGAGTCATGAGGGGAGGCAGGCTAACCCCCGAAGACATCAGGGGTCAGATGTCTTCGGGGGTTGAACGCAAAAAAAGCCCGACCGAGCGCGACCGCCCTGTCGGGGACAATCCGTGAATACGCTGAGATCAGCGCTTCTGACTCTTTCTCGCTTTCCGCTTCTTCATCTTGTCCTGCAGCCACGTGAGCGGGATGATGAACAGCGGCGTCAGGAACAGGCCGAGCAGTGAGTTGATCCAGATCAGCGCGATATAGAACGCGATCAGCCCGGCGGCGACCCAGATCACTGCGAGCGGTCCTTGCGTCTCCACAGCTTTCCTCTGCGCGAGAGTGGGAGCCGGAAATGTATCGAGACATGGTAGCAAGGGGGAGCCTGGGGCGCCCGCGACCGTCGCAGCGGCCGGTGCGGGCGAGCCCGGTCACGCTCGCCACCGAGGCCGTGCGGGCCGAGGTGGCGCGCGGACCTCGACTCGTCGTCGCGGTGTCCGGCGGGCGCGACTCGATGGTGCTCCTCGAGACGCTCGCGCGCGTCGCCCCCGGGAGCGTCGCGGCTGTCGCCACGTTCGATCACGGGACCGGTGTCGCGGCGACGACCGCTGCGTCGCTCGTGGGCGAACGCGCTCGCGTGCTCGGCCTGACGGTGCGCAGTGGACGGAGCCGCAGTCCCGCGCGCACCGAGGCGGAGTGGCGGCGGCAGCGCATGGGATTTCTCGGCAACGTCGCGGCCGACCTCACCGCGAGGTTAGTGACCGCACACACTCTGGACGACCACATCGAAACCGTCGTGATGCGTGCGCTGCGGGGCTCCGGCGCGCGCGGACTCGCGGGACTCCTCGCGCCGTCGGCGATCGGCCGTCCTTTCGTCACGCTGACGCGGGAAACGATCGCGGAGTGCGGGCGTACGTGGTCGGTGCCGTTCGTCGAAGACCCGAGCAACCGTTCGCGCAGCCATCTGCGGAACCGGGTACGGATGGACCTGCTGCCAGCGCTCATTCGCGCGAGTCCGGCTTTGCCTCGGGAGCTGCTCCAGCTGTCTCGTCGCGCCGCGGCGCTACGTAGCGACCTGGACTCCTGGATCGACGACTGCCTGTCGATCGAGACGCAGGACGGCGCCCTCGTGGTTGGGCGGGAGAAGCTCCTTCGGCTGGACGCTGAGTCGCTCGCCTTCCTCTGGCCGGCAGTCGCTGCACGACAAGGGGTTACGCTCGATCGCCGTGGAACGGAACGCCTTGTATCGTTTACTATTCAAGGGTCACCCGGCGGTCGAATTCAGCTGAGCGGGAGCGCCGAGGTGGTACGACAGCGTGACCGGTTTCTCGTGCGACGCGTCCCCGTTCACGCTGACTCGCCTGACCTGACACCGCTCGCGCCTGGCACAACGTGGGGGGACTGGCGGTTCGTTCGGGCGGAGAAGCTGACGGATCGGTGGACCGCCGCGTTGAGCACGGATCGACCGCTTCATGTTCGTGCATGGCGCCCCGGCGACCGGATGATTCCGGAAGGCTCGACAGAACCACGCCGGCTCAAGGGGCTGTTTCGCGATGCGAATGTTGACGCGACGCGTCGACGTGGCTGGCCGGTGGTCGTCGCCGGAGGAGAGGTAGTGTGGGTTCCTGGTGTACGCCGCGCTCTCGCGGCACCCGCGCGGTCCGGGCGACCGAACGTCACGTTACGCTGTGAGCATATCTACCGTTGATCCACGGCTGGATGGACGTCCGGTTCGTCGCATCGTGTACAGCGCGGAGCAGATCGCCGAACGGGTCGCTGAGCTTGGCCGCGAGATCACGCGCATGTATCCGGAGGGCGACCTCCTCGTACTTGGGCTGCTCAAGGGAAGCTTCATCTTCCTGAGCGATCTCGTTCGAAGCGTCACTCGTCCGCTACAGGTGGACTTCCTCGTCGCGGCGAGCTACGGCGACCAGATGGAATCGAGCGGAAACGTCAAGCTGGTGTACGATCCGGAAACCGAATTGGAGGGGAAGCACATTCTTCTTGTAGAGGACATTGTCGACTCGGGGCGGACGTTGAGCCGCCTCATGGACCTCCTGAGGGTGCGAAGTCCTCGTTCGCTCGATATTTGCGCTCTCCTGCACAAGCACGTCGACACGCACCTCCGGTACCCGGTGAAGCTGGTTGGTTTTGATGCTCCGAACGAGTTCCTGGTGGGATACGGACTGGATCACGCCGAGAACTTCCGTCATTTGCCTTACATAGCGAGCTTGCAGTAATGGCCGATCGCAATACACCGCCGAAGGGTGAGATGAACTGGGCGCGAGTGTCGAAGACGCTCTCGTTCTGGATCCTCATCATCCTCATCCCGTTCGCCTTCATCAAGTTCTCCGGCGCCCGCTCCGAGCCCGCTCCGACGATCTCGTACTCGGAGTACGACGCTCAGCTGGCGCGGGGCAACATCACGAAGGTGAACATCCAGGCCGGGAAGCAGATCACCGGGGAGTTCCGCGACAAGGTCGTCGTGAACAAGCGCTCGGTGGCTCGCTTCAACGTGCGCCTTCCCGTCGCAGACTCCGAGAAGGAAGTGGATCGCCTTCGGGCGGCCAACGTCGAAATCGAGGCGCAGGACGCACGCCCCTCGATCCTCGGGACGCTCGGCTACTTCCTGCCCTACATTCTCTTCATCGGCATCTGGCTGTTCATCTTCAAGCAGATGCAGGCGGGCGGCTCCAAGGCCTTCTCGTTCGGAAAGTCGAAAGCGAAGCTGCTCACTGGCGACACGCCCAAAGTCACTTTTGCGGACGTCGCCGGCGCGGACGAGGCGAAGATCGAGCTCCAGGAGATCATCGAGTTCCTGAAGGACCCGCAGAAGTTCACCAAGCTCGGTGGACGGCTGCCGAAGGGAGCGTTGCTCGTCGGACCGCCAGGAACCGGCAAGACGCTGCTCGCGCGCGCGGTCGCGGGAGAGGCGGGCCGTCCCTTCTTCTCGATGTCGGGCTCCGATTTCGTCGAGATGTTCGTCGGCGTCGGCGCCTCACGAGTGCGCGACCTGTTCGAGCAGGGCAAGGCTCATGCGCCCTGCATCATCTTCATCGACGAGATCGATGCCGTTGGCCGGCACCGTGGTGCCGGCCTCGGCGGCGGCCACGACGAGCGCGAGCAGACGCTCAATCAGCTATTGGTGGAGATGGACGGCTTCGAGTCGAACGATGGCGTGATTCTGATCGCCGCGACGAACCGGCCGGACGTTCTCGATCCGGCGCTGCTGCGCCCGGGTCGCTTCGACCGGCAGATCGTGGTCGACGCACCCGATCTTCGTGGCCGCGAAGGCATCCTCAAGGTGCATCTCCGCAACAAGCCGATCGCCGAGGATGTGGACATCACGGCGCTCGGCCGGGGAACGCCGGGCATGGCAGGCGCCGACCTGGCGAACCTCGTCAACGAGGGCGCACTGCTCGCGGCACGGCGTGGGCACGACAAGATCTACATGCAGGATCTCGAGGACGCGAAGGACAAGGTGATGCTGGGCGCCGAGCGGAAATCGCTCGTAATGAAGGAGGAGGAGCGCCGTCTCACCGCGTACCACGAGGGCGGACACGCAATCTGCACCATCAAGGTCAAGGGCAACGATCCGCTGCACAAGGTGACGATCGTCCCGCGCGGCCGCGCGTTAGGTCTCGCGTTCACGCTTCCCGAGGATGATCGCGTCTCGATCACTCGACAGGAGCTCGAGGCGATGCTCGTGAAGGCGTACGGCGGGCGCGTCGCCGAGGAGCTCGTGTTCGGCCGCGAGCGCGTGACGACCGGGGCCTCGAGCGACATTCAGACGGCTACCGCGATCGCGCGCCGCTACGTGTCGCAATGGGGACTGTCCGACGCGATCGGTCCGGTGCTCGTGGGAGACAACGAGCAGGAGCTCTTCCTTGGCCGCGAGATTCAGCATCGTCGTGAGGTGTCGGAAAAGACCGCGCAGTTGGTCGACAGTGAGGTGAAGCGGATCATCACCGAGGCCTACGACCGGGCGAAGGGGGTGCTCACCGAGCACATGGAGCTGCTGCACCGGGTCGCCCGCGCGTTGCTCGAGCGCGAGACACTCACTGGCGAAGAGGTGCTGTCGCTCGCTCGCGGAGAGGACCTGCCGCCGCGCCCGACCGAGGGCTCGCTGCCTCCGACCGGGCCAACCGCCCCCGCGGCGGTCACCGAGCCGCGGCGTGCGACCCCAGGACTACTGGGAGGTCCGGAGCCGGCGCCGGCGTGAGGGCGTGGGTTCACGCCCTCGGCTCCATCCCTCTCGACCGTCCAGTGGTGATGGGGATTCTCAACGTGACCCCCGATTCGTTCAGCGACGGGGGTCGTTTTTTTTCCGCTGATGAGGCGCACGCGCGCGCGGAGGCGTTGGTGGCCGAGGGCGCGGACGTCATCGACGTGGGTGGAGAGTCGACGCGACCGCAGGGCGCCACGCCAGTGGATGCGGCCGAAGAGGGTCGTCGCGTGCTTCCCGTCATCGCGGGCATCAAACGGCGGTTTGCCCAGACGGTCGTCTCAGTGGATACGGTGAAGGCTGACGTCGCCGAACGAGCGCTCGGGGAAGGAGCGGCCATCGTCAATGACGTGTCAGCGTTCCGGCTGGACGCGCGGATGGCGGAGGTATGCGCGCGTGCGGGGGCCGGCGTCGTGCTCATGCATTCCCGCGGTGGGGTGAGTGACATGGCCACGTTCGAGCACGCGACGTATGGAGATGATGTCGTCGGTGAGGTGCTCGGGGAGCTTCTGCCGCGAGCGCAGGCGGCGGAGCGCGCAGGGGTTCGACGCGAGGCGATCGTGCTCGATCCGGGGATCGGCTTCTCGAAGCGTAGCGAGCATTCGCTCGCGATGCTCGCCGAGCTGCCACGGATCGTCGACACCGACTATCCCGTGCTCGTGGGCGTCTCGCGCAAACGATTCCTCGGGGACATCACCGGGGTCCGCGAGCCGGCGGACCGCGTGCACGGGACAACGGGTGCCAACGTGATGGCGCTGGCGTTCGGGGCGCGTATCTTCCGCGTTCACGATGTCGCGGCGGCCCGGCAGGCCCTCGACGTGGCCTGGGCGATTCTTCAGCACGAGCAGAACGGGTGAGCTTTCTCGATCAGTTCCGATTCCTCGAGTTCGGGTGGCGCGACGCGATCGGTATCATCGTGGTCGCGTACGTCATCTTCCGGCTGCTGCTCCTCATTCATGGCACGCGCGCGCTTCGAATGCTCCTCGGCATCATCGTGCTCGTGCTCGTGTACGCGATGGCGTGGGTGCTCAAGCTCACGATGATCACGTATCTGCTCGGCTTCGTGTTCACCTACGGTGCCTTCGCCGCGGTGGTGGTGTTCCAGCCCGAGCTCCGTGCCGCGCTTGCGCATCTCGGTCACTCGCGCTTCACGCGCATCTTCCGGCGGATGGAAGCGGCCGAGGTGGCGGACGAGATCGTGGATGCCGTCGAGCGCCTCTGCCGCTCGGGAATCGGAGCGATTCTGGCGATCGAGCGCGAGATGGGACTGGGGGATTACGTCGGCTCGGGCTCGGCAATGCAGGCGAAGGTGTCGGCCGATCTGTTGGCGACGATCTTCACGCCGTACTCACCGCTGCATGACGGCGCGGTGATCATTCGAGGCGACATGATCATCGGGGCGGGGTGCATCCTGCCGCTCTCTCAGCGACCGCTTTCCGATCGCACGCTCGGCACGCGGCACCGGGCCGCCCTTGGACTTTCCGAGGAGACGGATGCCCTGGTCATCGTCGTGTCGGAGGAGACGTCGATCATCTCGGTGGCGGAGCAGGGCAGGCTGATTCGCAACCTCACGGCGCCGCAGCTGCGTGACGTGCTCGCCGGACGCGCCCCGCGTCCGACGGGGGAGCATCCGGTGCTGGAGCTCCGCGCCTAACGCGTGCTCGCGCGGCAGCGGCTCGCGCCGGCCCTGGCCGGCGCGCTTCTGTTCGTCGTGTACGTGGCGACCGTCGCGCCCACCGTGACGCTCTGGGATGCGGGCGAGTTCATCGCCGCGATCGAGACCGTCGGTATCCCGCATCCGCCGGGAACCCCGCTGTACGTCCTCATCGCCCGCGTGTGGAGCGATGCGCTCGGGCTCCTCCCCCGCGCCCTGGCGACGAACCTGTTCTCCGCCGCGGCCACTGCGGCCGCCGCGGCCCTGCTCGCCGCCATGCTGGCCCGCGCGACACGGCAGCCCATCGCCGCACTTGCGGCCGGAGTCTGCGCCGGCGTGACGGCGACCGTGTGGTCGAACGCCACCGAGACGGAGGTGTACGCCGCCTCACTCGCGCTGTCGCTCGCCATGCTCGTGGTGGGAGATCGCGCAGGACGCGAGAGCAACGCGAGGTGGAGCGTTCTCCTTGCCTACCTCTTCGCGCTGGCCGTTCCGCTTCACATGAGCGCGCTCGTTGGCGCGCCGGGGGCGATCCTGCTTGCGTCTCTCGACGAAACCGGCAGCATGCGCGCGACGCGGGCCATGACGCTCCTTGGCGCAGCAGTGATCGCGGCTGGCGGGGGAATGGTGTCGGTGCCCGTAATACTGATCGGGGTGATCATTGCGGCGGTTGGAGGGCTGCGAGCGCGAGTCGACGCCCTGAGCATGGTCGGAGTCGTCCTGCTCGGACTGTCGGCAGTCCTCGTTCTGCTCGTGCGCTCGGCACACGACCCCGCGCTCGATGCCGGAAATCCCGAGACGTGGTCCGCGCTCCTCGATGTGATCGCCCGTCGCCAGTATGCCCCGAGCGGACTGTGGCCTCGTCAGGCGCCGCTCTGGATTCAGCTCGGCAACCTTGTTCAGTATCTCGACTGGCAGTTCGCCATGGGCCTCGATGCCGCCGTGGGCGCCTCGTGGCTCCGGACGCCATGGACGGCGATCTACGCCGCGCTCGGCCTAACGGGTTGCGTGCGGCACGCGCGGGATGACCGCCGAAGCTGGCTTGCGCTGATGACCGTCTTTGCGTCCGCGACCGCAGGACTCGTGGCGTACATGAACTTCAAGGCGGGGGCGTCCTACGCGTGGACGTTCATCCCGGAAGGCGATCGCCACGAAGTGCGCGAGCGGGACTATTTTTTTGCTCTCGGCTTTTTCGTGTGGGGGGCGTGGGCCGGCTACGGTGCGGTCCGTCTCCTGTCGAGCCGACGCCTTCAATGGTTAGGCGTCGCGGTGGCGTGCCTCCCTGTCGTGCTGAACTGGCGCGTGACCAACCGCCGTCGCGAGCCAGAGGCCTCGTTGGCGCATGTCGCGGCACGGGCATGGCTGGCTCCGCTTCCCGCGGGCGCGATTCTGGTCACGGGCGGCGACAACGACTCCTTTCCGCTCTGGTATCTCCAACTCGTCGAAGGGGTACGTCCCGACGTCGCGGTCATCACTGCGCCGCTGCTCGGTGCCGATTGGTACCGCGCGGAAGTCGCGACGCGGCATGGACTGTTGCCCCTCGAGGCGGTGACGTCGCGCATGAGCCAGGGCCAGCGGCTGCGCGCATTGGCGAGCGTGGCAGCGCGTGAGCGGCGTCCGCTCGCCGCGTCCGTATTCCTGGACAGTGCCCGGCGCTCGCAGCTCTCCCGGGCCTGGCTCCTCGACGGGATCACCTTCCACGCCCGCCCCGGCCCACCGGGCATAACGCGCGACGTCCAGCTGGCGGAGCGGGCGGCACGGCTCATTCCCGCCAAGGTGCTCGCGCGCGAGCCTTTGGACACACCGGACAGGGCGCCGCGATTCATGGCGCGCACACTGCGTTGTCCTTCGGTGATTGCGGGCTCCTTGCGGGAGAACCGCGTCGCTACGTTCGCTTGATTCGACGTGTAACTTCCGATAGGTTACGGCGTTATGAGTTTTGACCACCTCCCGGCGCGCGTGGCGGAGGTGCGGGACCGGATCGCCGCAGCCGCGGCCCGCGGGGGACATGGGCAACGGGTTACGATCGTTGCGGTGACCAAGACGCACGGTCCCGACGCGGTCACCGCGGCCTGGGACGCCGGGCTTCGGGACATTGGTGAGAACAAGGTGCAGGAAGCGTTGGCGAAGATGGGCGAGGTCGCCATTCCGGTGTCATGGCACCTGATCGGGCACCTTCAGCGCAACAAGGTCAAGTCGGTCGATCGGTTTGCGCTGTTGCATTCGCTGGACAGCGCGCGTCTCGCTAATGCCGTGTGCGACCATGGGTTGGCCCGCGGGCGCGCGGTGGATGCGCTTGTGCAGGTGAACGTCGCCGGTGAGGGGACCAAGGGCGGGTACGCCCCGAGCGACCTTCCGGCCGAGGCTGAGCGACTGGCGGGATTGGCGGGTGCGCGAGTGTGCGGCGTGATGGTGATGGCGCCGCTGGACGCGGATGAGCCGGTGCTGCGCCGGGTGTTCGCTGGAGCGCGCGACGCGCGTGAGCTGTTGGAGAACGCGGGACACCCTGCGTTCGAGCTGTCCATGGGGATGTCGAACGACTACGAGATCGCGGTGGAAGAGGGCGCCACCATGATTCGCCTGGGTACCGTCCTGTTTGGAGCGAGACCACGATGATCGACGACTCGTTTCGGCTGACGTCCGTCGACGTCAAGCACCACGACTTCAGGCCGGCACGTCTGGGCGGCTATGAAAAGAGCAGCGTCGAGGAATTCCGCGACCGCGTGGCGGAAGAGCTCGAGCGCCTCACGAGAGCGAATCAGGAGCTCGACGCGAAGGCGAAGGGCTTCCACGAGCAGCTCCGCGCGTTCCGCGAGCGCGACAAGGCGCTGAACGATGCCCTCATCTCCGCGCAGCAACTGCGCGCCGAGATCCGCGAGCAGGCCGAGCGCGAGGCGCAGCTGATTCTGCGCGAGGCACGCGCGGAAGGTGACCGCCTCCTGGAAGCGGCTCGCGGTGAGATTCGGAAGCTCGAGGTGGAGCTCAAGCAGCTCGAGAAATCCCGGCGCGCGTATCTCGGCCAACTTCGGGCGATCGTCGAGCGACAGCTCGCCGAGCTCGACGCGACCGATACAGCGCCCGCGCGACCGCCCGAGCCGACGCGAAACGAGAATTACGAGGATCCCCGAGCAGAGAAGAAGACGCCGGCCTGGCTCGATTCACTGATCAAGGAATGACCGTAGCGCGGGACCCTGTGGGCGGGTCGCGCGCGACGGTCGCGCCACCCGCCTTGCCGCCGCATCCTGCCGCGTCGCCGGAGGGCGCGGCCGCCGACCGCCCTGCATGCGCTGGGGCGGATCATGGCCGCCGTCTCCGCGATCCGGTCTCGATACACGGGCTCGCCGGACGTCGCGATCATCCTCGGTACGGGACTGGGCGCCCTGGGACGGGAGATCGACGTGCAAGCGTCGATCGATTACGCGGCGATTCCAGGGTTTCCGCTGTCGACGGTAGAGTCCCACTCCGGCCGATTGCTATTCGGCACGCTTGGTGGCAAGCAGGTCGTCGCCATGCAGGGGCGGTTCCACCGCTACGAGGGATACTCGCTCCAGGAAGTGTCGTTCCCGGTGCGTGTGATGCACGCGCTCGGCGCGAGAACGCTCGTCGTCTCGAACGCGTGCGGAGTCATGAATCCGCTGTGGGACAAGGGTGAGCTGATGCTCATCGCCGACCACATCAACCTGCTGGGCGACAACCCGCTCATCGGCCCTAACGACGACACGCTCGGCCCGCGGTTCCCCGACATGTCCCAGCCGTACGATCCTGCATTGCGAGAGATCGCCCGCGAGGTGGCGGTCGACGCGAAGATGGTCCTCCGCGAGGGCGTCTACGCGGCGGTCACCGGCCCGAATCTCGAGACGCGAGCGGAATATCGCATGCTCCGGAACGCCGGCGCCGACGTCGTGGGGATGTCGACGGTGCCGGAGGTGATCGTGGCGGTGCATGCCGGGATGCGCGTGCTCGGCATCTCGATCTTCACCGACCGCTGTCTGCCCGATGCGCTGGAGCCGGCGAAGGTCGACGAAATCATCGCCGTCGCCGCACGCGCCGAACCGCAGCTCACCACGCTCGTGCGCGGCGTCCTGGAGCGCCTGTGACCGCCGTCGACCAGCCGGTCACGCACTATCGTGCACTCCCGCCCGAGCAGCTTCCGAGTGTGCTCGAGGAGGAGATGCTCGCGCGGTGGACCGAGGAGAACATTCTCGCGCGTACGCTCGAGGCGCGGGAGGGCCGAGAGAACTTCGTGTTCTTCGAGGGCCCGCCGACGGCGAACGGAAAGCCCGGCATCCACCACGTCTTCTCGCGCACGATCAAGGATCTGTTCTGTCGGTACCGCGTGATGAAGGGCTACCGCGTCCTGCGAAAGGCGGGGTGGGACACGCACGGGCTTCCGGTGGAGATCGAGGTCGAGAAGCAGCTCGGCATCAGCGGAAAGCAGCAGATCGAGGAGATTGGCGTCGAGCGGTTCAACCAGCTCTGCCGCGAGAGCGTGTGGAGGTATCGCGCCGACTGGGAGCGCCTCAGCGCGCGCATCGGATACTGGCTCGATTACGACGACGCGTACGTCACCCTACACGAACGACTACGTCGAGAGCGTGTGGTGGGCGCTGGCGACGCTGCACGGTCAGGATCTGCTCTACCGCGGGCACAAGATCCTTCCGTATTGCCCGCGGTGCGGCACGGCGCTGTCGGACCACGAGGTCAAGCAGGGATACGAAGACGTGCGCGATCCCAGTGTTTACATCGCCTTGGAGCTGAATGCGGAATCCGGAATGCGGAATAGCGGTGAAAGCACTTCCGCATCCCGCATTCCGCATTCTCGTAGAGTCTTGGTTTGGACTACGACTCCCTGGACGCTCGTCTCCAACGTCGCGCTGGCCGTTCATCCCGAGCTCACCTATCTCGAGCTCGTGAGGCGCGATCGCGAGAATGAGGGAACGATCATTCTCGCCGAGGCGCGCGCGGCGGCGGTGTTAGGCGACGACTGGACCGACCGCTGGAGCATCGTGCAGCGTATGCCCGGTGCGGCGCTCGAAGGGCTTCGCTATCGGCGTCCGCTCGACTGGGTGCCGTACGGCGAGGGGAAGCACGAGCTCATCGTGACGGAGTCGTTCGTCTCGGCCGGAGATGGCAGCGGGATCGTGCACATGGCGCCGGCGTTCGGCGCCGACGACTACGCCGCCGGGCGTCGCCACGGGCTCGCCTTCCTCCAGCCGGTTGACGGCCGCGGGGAGTTCCCCGCGGATCTCCCCGTCATCGGCGGAAAGTTCGTGAAGGATGCGGACGCGCTGATCATTGAGGAGCTACGCCATCGCGGCACGCTCTGGAAGGCGGGGACGATCGAACACCCGTATCCACATTGCTGGCGCTGTGGAACACCTCTCCTCTATTACGCGCGCGACTCGTGGTTCGTGCGTACCACGGCGTATCGAGATCGCATGCTGGCGCGCAACGCCCGCGTCAACTGGACCCCACCGGAGATGGGACAGAAGCGCTTCGGCGAGTGGCTCACGAACAACATCGACTGGGCGCTCTCGCGTGACCGGTACTGGGGCACGCCACTGCCGATCTGGGTATGCGATCGAAATGGGCAGCACACTGTGGCAATCGGCTCCTATGGCGCGCTGTCCGAGCGGTTAGGCAGGCCGCTCCCACCGGACTTCGATCCGCACAAGCCATTCATCGACCGGTATGAGTGGCCATGCGAGAAGTGCCAGGGGTCGATGCGGCGCGTGCCACAGGTCATCGACACGTGGTTCGACTCGGGGTCCATGTCGTTTGCTCAATGGCATTACCCCTTCGAGAACCAGGACATTTTGCCCTCGCAGTACCCCGCGGACTTCATCGCCGAGGGCGTGGATCAGACGCGAGGATGGTTCTACTCGCTGCTCGCAATCGCGACCGGGTTGGGCGATGCGTTGCCGAACAACCAGGAGTCAGGAGTCAGGAGTCAGGGGGCAGGGGGGCGAGCGCCGTTCGATACAGCCCCGTATCGCGCCGTGGTCGTCAACGATCTCGTGCTCGATGCGGAAGGGCTCAAGATGTCCAAGAGTCGCGGGAACGTCGTCGATCCCTGGGAGGTCATTCCAGGCCATGGCGCCGATGCCGTGCGCCTTTTTCTCGTGGCATCGAGCCAGGTCTGGCTCCCGCGGAGGTTCGATGAGTCCGGCATTCGCGAGCTCGCCGGCCGGTTTCTGCTCACGCTCAAGAACGTGTACCAGCGGCATTTTCGCCCAGTACGCGAACTTCGGGTGGTCACCGGGTGAGTCGGACCCGCCGCTCGCGGAGCGACCGCTGATCGATCGCTGGGTGCTGTCGCGCCTTACGAGCGTCGAGCGCCGGGCCGACGCGCAGCTCGAAGCCTACGATGCGACGCTCGCGGCGCGGACGGTCATGGACTTTGTGGTCGACGACGTCTCGAACTGGTACGTGCGGCTCAATCGGTCCCGCTTCTACGACGTGGACACGCCGGACAGCCGAGCGGCGTTCGCGACGCTGCACGAAATCCTCGTCGTGACCTGCCGCCTCCTGGCGCCATTCGCGCCATTCGCGACCGACTGGATGCATCGCGAGCTCACGGGGACTACGGTGCACACCGCGCCGTACACGCGGCACGACGACGGCGGCGACGCGCGTAACGTGCATGCGGAGCCGGACCTCGAGCGGGCGATGACACAGGTGAGAACGCTAGCGACGCTCGCGCGCGCGGCCCGCGAGGAGGCTGACGTCAAGGTACGCCAGCCGCTCAGCCGGATGGTGTGCGTGGTTCCGCAGGGGGCGTCGAAGTCGCTGCCAGAGCTAGTGCCGCTCCTGGCGGCGGAGCTCAACGTAAAGCGGGTCGAGTTCGCGGATACCGGCGATGCGCTCGTCCGACTCGAGGCGAAGCCCAACTTTCGGTCCCTGGGCAAGCGATTCGGCAAGGCGACGCCGCTGGCGGCGCAAGCGGTCGCGTCCCTGACCCCCGATGCCCTGGCGGCGTTCGAGCGCGGTGAGCCCGTCGCGATCTCGGTGAACGGCCAATCGCACCATTTGACCGCTGAAGATCTGACGGTCGTGCGGCGAGCGTCGGGAACCCTCGTCGTGAAGGAGGCCGGCGGCTTCTTCGCCGCGATCGACCCCAGCGTGACGCCGGCGCTCCGCCGCGAGGGGTTCGCCCGGGAGCTGGTGAGCAAGATCCAGCGAATGCGCAAGGAGGCAGGTTTCGCGGTGAGCGACCGGATCGTCGTCTACGTCGCGGGCGACCCGGAACTCGAGGCCACCGCGCGCGAGTTCACCGACTATATTTCCGCCGAGGTTCTGGCCCGCGAATTGAGTGTGGGCGAGACCTTCCCGACTACCGTCAACGTGACGCAGTCACTGGAGCTCGATGGGCTCCATGTGCGCGTCGCCCTGAAAAGAGTGAGCTAGATGGCGTCTTCAGCGAGCGCGAAGAAGTCCAAGCCGATGAGCAAGAAGTTGCTGACGCACTTCGAGAAGCGACTGCTCGAGGAGCGCAAGCGCGTGCTCAAGGAGCTTGGCAACTACAGCGAGGCGTTCAATGCGACGCCACAGTCGGCCGATGGGGATCTGAGCTCGTACTCGTTCCACATGGCCGACCAGGGCACCGATGCGATGGAGCGCGAGAAGGCCTTCCTGTTCGCATCCCAGGAGGGACGCTTTCTCTGGCACATCGACGAGGCGCTGCGCCGCCTGTACCGCTCGCCCGAGACATTCGGCAAGTGCCAGCAGTGCGGCGAAGACATCGACTTCGACCGACTCGACGCGCTGCCCCACGCGCGGCTGTGCATCAAGGACAAGCAGCGCGAGGAAGATGGGAAGAAGCAGTCCTAAGGCCACGCTGTTCTGGCCACTGCTCCTGGTCGTTCTCGCGCTCGATGTCGCCACCAAATCGCTCGCCGTCACGCACCTCGTCCCGGAATACGTTCCGCACGAGGTGGTGGGCGATTGGGTGCAGCTGACGCTCGCGTACAACCCCGGGGCGTCGTTCGGCATCGGGGTCGGGCCGTACTCGCGGGTGATCTTCATCGCGCTCGCCGCGGTCGCCCTGGTCATCCTCGGTCAGCTCTACCGCGCGACCGACCTGCGGGATCGCGCGCGCGCCGCGGCGCTGGCGCTCGTCTCGGCGGGCGCGCTCGGCAACATGCTGGATCGCGTACGCTCCTCGCGCGGCGTCGTGGATTTCATCGACCTCGGCATCGGTAGCGCGCGGTTCTATACGTTCAACGTGGCCGACGTCGCGATCACTTTCGGCGCGGTGCTTCTCGCCTGGATTCTCTGGCAGGAAGACCGGAAGCATTCGGTCGCGGCCGTGCCGGTCGTCACCGAGTCCCAGGGCGCTTCCCGATGAGCGCGCGCAGCCGGCGAGTTCTCTTCTGGGGGCTCATCGTGACCATCATCGTGCTCGATGTGGTGACGAAGGCCTGGGCCGAAGCCTCGCTGGCGCCGCGCGGGATTCCGCGGGAAGTCATCGGGGACTGGCTCCGTCTCACGCTCGTGTACAACACCGGCGCCGCGTTCGGTATATCGTTAGGTCCGTACTCACGCTGGCTCTTTCTCGCCCTCGCGATCGTTGCGCTGGTCATTCTCGGGCGGCTCTATCGGCAGACGCCTGACCCCGACCGGTTCCGCATCGCGTCGATCGGGCTCGTGTGCGCCGGCGCGATCGGCAACGTGATCGACCGGATTCGGCATCCCATGGGCGTCGTCGACTTCATCGACATCGGTGTCGGCATGCAGCGCTGGCCGACGTTCAACGTGGCCGACATGGCGGTCAGCATCGGAGCCTTCATGCTGGCCTGGTCCCTGTGGGCGGAAGATCGCGCGCGCGCCCGCGCCGCGGCCTCGAGTGTCGCAAGCTCCGTAGAACGCGCCTGAAGACAGCGGGCGTCGCTGCACCTTAGGCGATCGGATGCATGACTAGCGCGCCCACTCCGGGGCTACACCAGTTCGTCATCGAGGACGCGCCGGGCCTGCGGCTCGACTTGCTCGTTGCCTCACGACTCGATCTCTCGCGCACCGGCGCCGCGACGCTCATCGCCAACGGGAACGTGACGGTGGACGGGCGCCGCGAGAAAGCCTCGTACCGGCCGGCGACCGGGGAACGCATCGCGGTCGACATCCCTCCACCTCCCGATCGTCCCGTCCTCGCCGAGGACATTCCACTCACCGTGGTGTGGGAGGACGAGCACGCGCTCGTCGTCGACAAGCCGGCTGGAATGGTCGTGCATCCAGCTCCGGGCAACTGGACGGGGACCCTCGTCAACGCGTTGAAGGGACGTGGGCAGTCGCTGGCCGCGGAGGGAGGCACCGGGCGCGAGGGGATCCTCCACCGGCTCGACAAGGAGACGTCAGGGCTGCTGCTCGTGGCCAAGACCGATCGGGCCCATCGGTGGCTCGGGGCGGCGCTGGCGGGCCGCCGCATCAAGCGCCGCTACGCCGCGGTTTCATGGGGGCATCTCACCTCCGACCGTGTGACTGTCGAGAAACCGGTCGCCCGCGATCCGCGAGACCGAAAGCGGATGGCGGTCGTCAATACGGGGAAGGCCGCAAAGACCGATTTCGTCCGGCTGGCCCGATTCGACTCGGCGGATCTGCTGCGGGCGCACCTGCACACGGGGCGCACCCATCAGATTCGCGTGCATCTCGCGTCGATCGGGCATCCCGTGCTGGGGGATGACACGTACGGCGGAGGAGGCGGTCGGCGGTTGGTTGCACTCCCGCCGAAGCGTCATTTCCTGCACGCTGCGTGGTTGATCTTCCCTCACCCGGAAACGGGCGAGACGGTCGAGTTGCGGTCTCCGCTTCCCGCTGACCTCCGCAAGGCGCTCGACGCGGTGGCTGGCGAGCCGCTGGAGTCCCCCGACCCGCTCGACCACTTTGGCTTCTACCGCACCAACCTTTGATGTCCCCGTTCGCCGCCTGGTGCTGTTCCGCCTCGGCGACCGGCTCTACGGGATCGATCTCGACGCGGTGCGCGAGATCCTCCCCGTGCGACGCGCCACGCGCGTCCCCGGCGCGCCCGCCTACGTCGCCGGGCTGATCAACGTTCGCGGGACGATCGTCACCGTTCTCGACCTCGGCTCACGCCTGGACGGGAACAGCTCGCTCGCGTCGGATGGCTCCGTGATCCTCGTGGAGCACCGTCAAAAGCTCGTCGGAATCGCCGTCGCGGAAGTGAACGACGTCATGATGCTTCCCGCCGAATCGATCGAGCACGCGACGGAGCGCGATGGCGAAGATGCATCGATCGTCGGCTTGGGACGAATGGACGACAAAGTCGTCATTATCCTCGACATCCACTCCATCATCAAGCACGTCCTGCTCTAGCGGAGGGAACGGTGAGTCACACGGTGCTGATCTGCGATGACGCCATCTTCATGCGCACGATGATCGGCGACATCCTGCAGCAGTCCGGCTTCGAGATCGTCGGGGAGGCTGAGACGGGCGTCCAGGCCGTCGAGAAGTACAAGCAGCTGCGACCCGATCTCGTAACGATGGACATCGTGATGCCGGACATGGGCGGGATCGATGCGGTGCGTGAGATCACGAAGCTCGACCCGAACGCGAAGGTCCTCATGTGCAGCGCCATGGGGCAGCAGGCGCTCGTGGTCGAAGCGATTCAGGCAGGCGCGAAGGACTTTGTCGTCAAGCCCTTCCAACCGAGCAGAGTTCTCGAAGCAGTGCAGCGAGTACTTGGATAACGAGGGGTCAGGAGTCAGGAGTCAGGGATCAGGGGGTGTCAGGTGGTCGGAGTCAGGGCATGCGCGAGCCGGTCTCCTCACACCTAGACCCCGACACCCCCTGACCACTGACTCCTGACTCCTGACCCCAGGGCCATGGATCTCACCCGTTACGCCGACCTCTTCCTGACGGAGAGCCGAGAGCACCTTTCGGCGATCAACCATCTGCTGCTGGAGCTGGAGCGCGACCCAGCGGCTGCGGAGCCGTTGAGCGCGATCTTTCGCGCGGTGCACACGGTGAAGGGGATGAGCGCGACGATGGGGTACGAGGCGGTCGCGACGCTGACGCACGAGCTGGAGACGGTACTCGACGCCGTGCGGCGCGGAGAGCGGAAGATCACGCCGACCGTCATGGACGCGCTTTTCGAGGCGGCCGATGTGCTCGAGACGTCGGTGGAGCAAGCGGTGCGCGGTCAGGATGCGACGGCGGATGCGAGCCCGGTGATCGAGCGGCTGCGTGCGATGGGCCGCATGAGCGGCGAATTCCCGGCCATCACCAGCGCTTCTCCAGCGCTCTCAGCGCCCCCAGCGCCCCTCGCGCCTCTCAGCGCCTCTCGCGCCTTCGCAACTGCTGATCCGCATCCGCCTCGCCGCCAACGCTCCGCTCCGGGGCGTGCGTGCCTTCGTGGTGGTGAAGCGAGCAGAATCGTTAGGCCGCGTGCTCGAGGTGCTCCCGCCGGTGGAGGCGCTTCAGGCCGAGCAGTTCGATCGCGAGTTCGCCATCCGTCTCGAGACCGATGCGCCCCCGGCGGATATCGCCTCGGCGCTCCGCGCCGCCGGGGACGTCGATCGCGTAGACATTGAGGATCCCAAGGCCCGCGCCGCGGCCAAAGCCGCCGAATCGGGACGCGCGCGCTCCTCGCGCAACGTGCGCATCGATCTCCGCCGCCTCGATGCGCTCATGAACCTCATCGGGGAGCTCGTGATCACCCGCGGCCGGCTGGTTCAGCTCGCGATCACCCGCGATGATCCGGCGCTGACCGAGGCCGTCACCGAAGCGTCGCGGCTCGTCTCCGATCTGCAGGACCAGATCATGGCCAGCCGCATGGTGCCGGTGTGGCAGGTGTTCGACCGCTTCCCGCGGCTCGTTCGGGACGCAGCGCGGTCGCTGGGCAAACAGATCGAGTTCACCATCGAAGGGAAGGAGATCGAGCTCGACCGGTCCATGCTCGACGAGATCGGCGATCCCGTCGTTCACCTCCTGCGCAACGCGATCGATCACGGGTTCGAGTCGGCGTCCGAGCGCGTCGCGGCGGGGAAGCCTCCGGCAGGAAAGCTCGTGTTGTCGGCGGCGCGCGAGCGCTCGTCGATCACCATTCGCGTGAGCGACGACGGGCGAGGCATCGATCGCGATCGAGTGCTCGCCAAGGCGCGGCATCTCGGTCTCGTCGATACGGGACGCACCGAGCTCAACGACGATGATCTGATTCGCCTCATCTCACGGCCGGGTTTCTCGACCGCCGAGCGCGTCACCGACATCTCGGGCCGAGGCGTGGGCATCGACGTCGTGCACGCTCGCATCCGCTCGCTCGGGGGCTCGGTGGAGATTCGCTCCATTCCCGGGCGCGGCACCACGGTGACGCTGCGCCTGCCGCTCACGTTGGCGATTCTGCGCGCGCTGCTCGTCCGCGTGGATGGCGACACGTTCGCCGTCCCGATGACGCACGTGAACGAGACCGTCGAGCTGGAAGGCGCCGCCCTCAAATCGGTGAAAGGCCACGAGGTGCTCATGCTTCGCGACGACGTGCTGCCACTCGTGCGATTCCGGTCGTTGCTCGGCCTCGCCGCCGACGGCGCGCGCATGCCCCAGGTGATCGTGCTGGAGGTCGGGGAACGTCGCGCCGGACTGGTTGTCGACGAGCTCGCGGGGCAGCAGGACATCGTGGTGAAGCAGTTCGATGCCGTTCGAAACGCGGCCGCGTTGTTCAGCGGCGCGACCATCCTGGGCGACGGGGCCCCGGCGCTGATCGTGGACGTGGGCAGCCTTCTGTAGAGGAGAGAATGAACGACATCAAGGAATTGAAGGCCGTCCAGCTCGATGCACTGCGCGAAGTGGCCAACATCGGGGCGGGCCATGCGGCGACGGCGCTTTCGCAGATGACCGGCAGCACGATCATGATCAGCGTGCCGACGATCAACATCTCGTCGCTCGAGGACGTGCCGACGCAGCTCAGCGAGCCGGAAGAGCCGATTGCCGCCGTGCTGATGCACATGCTCGGCGACCTCACGGGCCGAACGCTGCTCGTCTTTCCGCGACCGACGGCCATGCGGCTCGCCGAGCTCATGCTGCGCCGCCCGTCCGGCTCCTCGCAGGAGATGGGTGCGCTCGAGCAGTCGGCGATCAAGGAGGCTGGAAACATTCTCAGCGGCGCGTACATGAACGCGCTGAGCGATTTCATGGGCCTCATGCTCCTGCCGTCGCCGCCGAGCCTCGCCATCGACATGTCCTCCGCGATCCTGTCGACAGCCTTCCTGCAGTTCGGCACCGATCGCGATCACGTCTTCTACGTCGAGAGCCAGTTCTTCCTCCAGGAGCAGAACGAGCATCTCCGCGGCTTCTTCCTCCTGCTGCCGGACCTCGCGTCGCTGCAAGCCATCCTTCGCGCGGTACGACTGGCCTGACGCATGACCCCCGTCCTCACATCCGAGCGCGACCGCGAGGTCCTGCGCTCGTTCGCTCGACGGATCGATCCGTCGGATGCGGGGGCGCATAACAACCTCGGGGTTCTCTACTTCAACAAGGGACTCTACGAGGAAGCGGTGTCCGCATTCACGCGCGCGCTCGAGCTCGACTCGAAGATGCAGGTCGCGCAGCGGAACCTCGAGATCGCGTACTTCAACACCGGCTACTACGACCGTCGCGTCTCCGAGCTGACGGAGCGGCTCCGCCAACGCCCCGACGACCGCGATGCCCGCTGGGAGCTCGGGCGCGCGTACGCCTCGCTCGGCAACGTGACGGAAGCGGTGCGCGAGTTCAGCGCGCTCCTGCTGCACCACCCGGAAGACCTCGGTGCCATCGTGCAGCTCGGGCTCGCCGAGAAGGCGAGCGGGGATCTCGAGAAGGCGCAGCAGTGGTTCGAGCGCGCGCTCGCGCTCGAGCCCAACAGCTCGGTGGTGAACTTCTACCTCGGCGAGGTCATCTACAACCGCGGCCTCAACGACGAGGCGCTGGCCGCGCTCAAGCGCGCGCTCGAGCTCAACCCCGACAATCCCGACGCGCACTACCTCATGGGGTTCGTGCTCGGCGACATGGGACGTCATGAGGACGCACGTGCCGCGCAAAAGAGGGCGATCGCGCTCAACCCGACGCTCTCGCGCGCGCAGGCGAACCTCTCCCTGGAGCGATACAAGGACGCTCGGTACGAGACGCTCCTGCCCGAGCAGCGTCGACGCGCGGCCGAGCGGCTCGAGGTCGCGGAAGAGAAGACGCTCGCCCATTTCAATCTCGGGCTCGCGTTTCGCCAGAAGGCCTACTACGCCGAGGCGCTACGCGAGTATCGCATTGCGCTGGAGCGGGGTGAGGATCGCCTGCTCGTTATGCAGGCCATGGCCGAGGTGCACCTGCTGCGGAAGGATACGCGCGCCGCCTACGAGCTCTACGAGCAGCTCGTCGCCGAGCAGCCTGGCAGCCCCAAGCTCTGGGCGGAGCGGGGCGTCGCACTCCATCAGGAAGGCCGGTACGCCGACGCGGCGCAGAGCTATCGCACCGCACTCGAGTCCGATCCGCGGTACGCGATCGGGCACAACAATCTCGGCGTGGCGTTGTACCATGGCGGCCAAACGGAAGAGGCCATCGACGCCTTCCGTGCCGCGCTCGGTATCGAAGCGGCGTTCACCAAGGCGTGGCTCAACCTCGCCCTGCTGCTGTTCAAGGGGAAGCGCCTTCAGCTCTCGCTGGAGGCGTATCGCCAGGTGCTTTCCGTTGAGCCCGAGCAGCCCGTCGCGTGGAACGGGATCGGTCTGGTGCTGGCGGAGCTCAAGAAGTACGAGGATGCGCGCAACGCCTTCGGCCGCGCCATTCAGGCACGTCCCGAGTACGCCGAAGCGCATTACAATCTCAGCTTCGCGCTCTCCAACCTCGGCGATTTCGAGGGCGCCCTGCGTGAGACGAAGCGCGCGCTCGAGATCGATCCGTACTACGTCGCGCAAAAGTTCGAGCTGGCGATCGATCTCGAGTACGAGGATCCCGACCTCTCGATCGTCCCCGACCTTGGCGGTGAGAAGCGCCAGGACGAGAGCGTCGAAGAGTTCGCCTTCGACGCACGCGTCCTCGACTCGCTGTTCACGTCGCTCAAGCCGGCGAAGGCGGACACCGCAGCGCCGGGGGAAGCGAACCCCTACGCGATGGCGGTGGACTACCTCACCAAAGGGCTGCTCGAGCGGGCGTCGGCCGAGATCAGCCGCGCGATGACGCGCGGCGGGGACCGCGGGGAAGGGCTCGCGCTGCTCGGTGATGTGTTCACGCGCCAGGGCTTGTTCGGCGAGGCGCTGGAGCGCTATCGCGAGGCGCGCGGCCTGAACGGTCACGTCCCGACACGCGCCCTGTTAGGCGAGACACGCGCGCTGCTCGTGCTCGGCCGTGCCACCGAAGCCCGTGTCGTCGCCGAGGAGCTCCTCGCTGTCGATGGAACGAGCGTGGAGGGGCTCCTGCTCGCCGCCTCGGCGCGCGCGGACGAGGGTGACCCGGCGGGCGCTCTGGAGCATCTCGACAAGGCGCGTCGTCTCGCGCCCGCGCGCCCGGATGTTCTCCAGAAGATCGGCGACGTCGCGCGCGCGGTGGGGGACGTCGAGGGCGCGATCATCGCCTATCGCGATGCCATCGACCTGGACCGGGATTTCGCGGTCGTGCGGTTCGAGCTTGCGCGCCTGGTGGCCGAGCGCGGTCAGGCCAAGGAAGCGGAGGAGCATCTGCTCGCCGCGCTCGAAGCCGTTCCTACGTACGTCGAGGCGACGCTCGAGCTTGCCGCGGTCCGGCGCAACTTCGGCCGCGCCAAGGAAGCGCTCGGCCCGCTCGTCGACCTGTTGAAGCGCGACCCCTATAACCTCGACGCGCTCCTGGCGCTCGGCGAGACGCTGCTGGCGCTCGAGCGGCGAGACGATGCTCGCACGGGGTTCGAGCGCATTGTGCGATTCGATCCTGATCATGCCGGAGCGCTCTACTACCAGGGGGTTCTGCTCGCCGAGCAGCATCGGTATCGCGACGCGATCGCGAAGTGGCAGCGTGTGGTCGATGTGGAGCCCGCCAGCGAGTTCGCACGACGCGCGCGACGCGATGCGCGGACCGCGGCCGACCTGCAGCGCATCTTCCGCTCGCGCGAGGAGGTCGCCTAGCGATGCCGATCGAAGGACCGCTGCGCGAGCTTGGAATCCACGACGTCTTCCAGCTGCTCGACCTGAGCCGGAAGACGGGCGCGCTGAGCGTCGTATCGGCGCTGCGCGACAATCAGGGCACCGTCTTCTTCGACGGTGGCGCTGTCGTGTTCGCCTCCATCCGCAGCAATCCGCATCGATTGGGCGACATGCTGGTGCGGGCGGGAAAGATCTCGGAAGCGGATCTGGACCGGGCACGAGCGACGCAACAGAAGGGAGACGCGAGGCGACTCGGCGAGATTCTCCTCGAGATGGGAGCGGTGACGCCGAAGGAGCTCGAGCGGCACGTGCGGCTCCACATTGAGGAAGTGGTGTTCGAGCTGATGTCGTGGCGAGAGGGATACTTCTCCTTCGAGGAGCGCCCGATCTCGGACGCGCCGAGCGAGGCATTGGTGCGCATCTCGACCGAGTCGCTGCTCATGGAGGGCGCGCGCCGCATCGACGAATGGTCGCGCATAGAAGGCAAGGTGCCACACGTCGGAGTGGTGCCGGTGCTCGCGCCCTTGCGGGCCGATCACCCGTCGCTGCTCGACCTGCTGCCCAACGAGTGGGAAGTGCTCGCCGAGATCGATGGGGCCAAGGACCTGCGCGAGATCGCATTGCGTCTGGGGCAAAGCGATTTCGACATCGCGAAGGTCGTCTACGGGATGGTGACGACGGGTGTCATCGAGCTGCGCGACCCGCGTCTGGTGACGCCGCAGCACGTGGGCGCACCGGAGGATGCGCGCCCCCACATTGAGCGTGCGCGTTCGCTGCTGGAATCCGGCAACGTGGAAGGATCGCTCGCGGCATCGCGCCAGGCGATCTCGGCCGATCCGCAGATGGCGGAGGCCCGGGTCGCCATGGCCCGTGCGCTGAGCAAAGCGGGTCGCCTCAACGACGCTGCCGAGGAGCTGCGGCGAGCGCTGCAGCTCGACCCGCTGCACGCCGAAACCCATCTCGAGACGGGCTACTGCGCGGCGGCCCGAGGGGATCTTGGCGAAGCCATGGCGGCATGGGAGCGCTACCTTCGTATGCTGCCTAACAGCGGGAATGCCGCTCGTGTGCGTGAAGCGCTCGCGAGCGCGTCCGCCCTCCACGGATTGTTGACGGGGCGCGCCCATGGCTGACGACATTCGCCGCCTGAGCGAGGAGTTGGCCCGCGACCCCGCGAGCCCCGTCTACCTGCAGCTGGGTGAAGCGCTGCGGAAGGGCGGGCAGCTCGATCTCGCGCTCAAGGTCGCGCTCCGCGGCCTCGAGCGGCATCCGCACGACGCCGAGTCGCACGATTTGCTCGCGCGCATTGCCGTCGACCGCGGCGAGCTCGAGCGCGCCTTCGACGAGTGGGACATGGTCCGGCGCATCGCCCCGGCCCACCTCGGCGCCCGCAAGGGAATGGGGTACGTCCTGTTCAAGCAAGGCAAGTACGTCGAAGCGCAGACCTACTTGAGCGAAGCGTCGGAGCTCGATGGCGAGGACGAGACGGTGGCGACGGCGCTCGCCATGGTGCGGGTGCATTTGCGAGAGGGTGCTCAGGGTGCTCAGGGTGCTCAGGGTGCGGACCGCCGTTCCCCTGAGCACCCTGAGCACCCTGAGCACCTCAGCCTCTTCGACGAGATCACCGAAGGCGGCGAGCACACCGCGCTCCTCCTCGACGCCACCGGGCTCGTCATGGCCGGCACGTACCTGACGCAGGACGGCCGCGACGTCGCGCAGGAAGTGGGTGCCGAGCTCAGCGGGGTCAGTGACGAGGCGCGTCGGGCCATGCGTCACCTCGGACTCGGTGACTGGTCGTCGCTCACCGTCGAGACCGACGCCGCCGTCGTAGCGATGGCCCCCATGCGCGATGATGCGTTGCTGTTGGTCGCCGCGTCGAAGGCCATGCCCCTCGGACTCGTGCATCGCGTGCTCGACCGGTGCGTCGAGCGCGCGGGCACCTGGCTGAAGAAGGGGGGCGGATGAAGACCAATCTGACGCCCATCATCGCGGCCCTCACGCGCCAACGCGGCGTGCGTGGCAGCCTGCTCGTCGACGAGACCGACGGCGTCATCATCGACGCGACGCTGCACGTGGGGATGAAGGGCCCGGCGTTCGCGGCGCTCGCGGCGTCCCTCTATCGCAAGGCGCGCCTGTCGGCGGATGCCGCCGGACTCGGAGGCGTCACGTTCCTTCGCCTCCGCGCGACGGAAGGGCACGTGTGCGCCGCGGGGAAGAACGACATGGTGCTCGTGATCGTCGCCGACGCGCGCGCGAATATCGGCCTCATGCGGATGGAGATGCTCAAGGCGCTGGAGCGGCTCGTCATATGATCAGCGTCGCCGAGCCCTGGGTCGAGGCGCCATTGAAGCGTTTCGTCGACGATGCCCGTGTCACGTTCGCGCTGCTCATTTTTCCGAGCGGGCAGGTGCTCGGACAGAGCGGGTTCTCGCGCGCGGTCGACGTCATGTCGGCGGCGGCGCTCGCGGCCGGCATTTACGCGACGGTGCGCGAGCTCGGTCGCACACTTGACGGAAAAGGCTTTCGCGATGTCTTTCACGCGGGTGCCAAGCGGCGACTCTACCTCGCGGAAGCGGCGACGCCACGTGGGACATGTCTGCTCCTCACCGTGTTCGATGAGCAGAGCTCGCTCGGTCTCGTGCAACTATACTTCGAGGAGCTGCGCACGGCCCTCCTGCAGTCGAAGGTGCAGGTCCCCGATGCCGCCCCCATGCTCGACGAGAACTTCGAGGTCGAGCTGAATCGCAACCTCGCGATGCTGTTCGGGCGCGCGCCCGGACGGCGCAACATCACCCCCTCGTCCTGACGATCGTGTCTCTCGTCAACTACGCGTCCCGCGAGATCACGTGCAAGATCGTCTACTACGGCCCTGGGCGGTCGGGGAAGACGACGAATCTGCATTACGTCTACGGCCAGGTGCCTGACGAGCGGAAGGGCAAGATGGTGTCGCTCGCCACGCAGACCGATCGCACGCTCTTCTTCGATTTCCTCCCGCTCGATCTCGGAACGATCTCCGGCTTCACGACGCGGCTGCAGCTCTACACCGTCCCGGGACAGGTCTACTACCAGGCGACGCGCAAGCTCGTCCTTCAGGGCGCGGACGGTGTGGTCTTCGTCGCCGACAGTCAGTCGCGACAGCTGGACGAAAACATCGAGAGTCTCCAGGACCTGCACGCCAACCTTGGCAACCAGGGCATGGACCCTCGGACGGTCCCGCTCGTTCTGCAATACAACAAGCAGGATCTGCCGCGAGACATGATCATGTCGGTGGATGAGCTCGATGAGGCGCTGAACTTCCGCGGCGTGCCACGTTTCGCTGCCGACGCGCTGCACGGCATCGGGGTCTTCGAGACGCTGCGGGGCATCGCGGAGCTCGTCCTCAAGCGGCTGGCGTCGCCGGCCGAGGCCGGGAGCCGGTAGCGCATGGCCCTCGACGTCCGCTCTCGCTTCGACACCTTCGTCGTCGGCGCGGCCAACCGCCTCGCCGTCTCGGCGGCGCGCGCAGTCGCGCAGTCGCCGGGAGCGGCCTACAACCCGTTGTTCATTTACGCGGCATCGGGGCTCGGCAAGACGCACCTGCTGTCCGCCATCGGACAGCTCGCGAAGCAGCTGCAGCCCGATCTCCAGGCCGAGTACGTCACGACCGATGAGCTCGTCGAGCATTCTGCATCAGGCGGTGACGCGCGGGGAGACGGACGCGTTCCGCCAGCGTTTTGCGGCGCTCGATGTCCTGCTCCTCGACGATGTGCAGTTTCTCACCGGACGGCAGGAGACGCAAAGCGAGCTGCTGCGGCTGTTCAACGTGTTGCAGAGGAGCGGCAAGCAGATCGTGCTCACCAGCGATCGGCCGCCGGCGGAGATCGCCGATCTCGACGACCGCCTGATGACGCGCTTCTCCGGCGGCTTGCTCGTCGACATGGGCGCGCCCGACTACGAAACGCGCGTGGCGATCCTGCGGCGCCGGTGCGACGAGCGCGACGTGACGTTCCCACCCGGCGTCGTCGAGGAGGTTGCACGCGTCGTCTTCGCCAACGTGCGCGAGATGCATGGCGCCATCAACCGGTTGATCGCGTTTCAGACACTGGGCGAAGGCGATGTGACCGTGGAGAGCATTCAGGGCCTGCTGGGCGATCGCGGCAACGGCAGCGGACCGCAGCGTCTCGCCCCCAAGAGCGGAGAATACGAAAGCTTCCTCTCGGGCCTGGCGGTCGCCGTCGCGCAGCATGTCGATGCGCGTCGAGTGAGGCTCGTCGAGTTGACAGCGGAATGGCGGACGCAGGGGTACCGAACAGCCGCGCTCGAGCGCGCGCTTCAGAGCCCCGATACCGCGGATCCCGACGCGCTTCTTCAGCAGTTCGAGCAGAAGGTCACGCGGCTGCGCGCACTGGAGCAGGAGATCGTCGCGCTCGATCCCACGCAGCGCGGCTCGGTGCAGTTTCGCGACCCGGACGCGATCGAGGATCTCGAGCGATTGGCGGAGACACTTCGCGCCGACTCGGCCCCGCCCCCGCCGCCCGACGGGTCGCTCCTTCGTGCCGAGTTCGAGGTCGGTCCCTCCAACCAGCTGGCGGTACATGCCGCGGACGCGATCGTCGAGGAGCCGGGCCGCCGGTACAACCCGCTGGTCATCCACGGAAGTCCCGGCGTGGGGAAGACGCATCTCCTGCATGCGATCGGGAACGAGCTCGCCGGCGCGAGTGGCGGCGCGATGACGATCGCCTGCGTGAACGCCAGCGACTTCGTGAACGAGCTGATCGCGGCGCTTCAGGACAGCGCGATCGAGACCTGGCGTGGACGCTACCGCCGTGTGGACGCGTTGCTGATCGATCAGATCGAGATGTTCGCTGGCACGGAGCGAACGCAGGACGAGTTTTTTCATCTCTTCAACACCCTCATGGAGGCGGGGAAGCAGGTCGTCCTCACCTCCTCGCGCGCGCCGCGCACGCTGACCGAGATGGACGAACGGCTGCGCTCGCGGTTCGAGGGTGGTCTCGTCGTCGAGATCCAGCCACCGGACCGACTGCTGCGCGAAAAGCTCATCGCCCGCGCACTCGCTGCCGCAGGGGTGGAGCCCGCTCCCGAGGTGCTGCACGCGGCGGCTGCGCTGGAGATGCCAACCGCCCGCGACGTGCTTCGCGTGGGCGAACGGCTGGCCGAGATGGCGGGCAATGACAACCGGCGCCTTACGAGCGCTGATGTCGCGCGGGTGACATCGGTGCGCCGGTCAACGCCGGTGCATCGCGCCACGCCGTCAGGCGACACGCACTTCGGCGACCGCGAAAAGACCGTGTGGGATTGGCCCGACCTTGCCGGGCGCATCATTGAGGATCTCCGCTGATGGCGATCAAAGGCAGTCTTCGCGAAGCCAGCCTTCCGGACGTCCTCCAGCTGCTCGCCATGGGGCAGAAGACGGGATGTCTGAGCGTGGCGGACCGCAGCAGCTTCGGCACGGTGTACTTCTCGCGCGGTCGTATCTCGTACGCGTCGATCGTGAACCGCCGCGATCGCCTCGGCGACATTCTCGTCAAGAACGGGCTCATCACGCAGCAGGAGCTCGACTCCGCGATCCAGGCCCAGAGTCGCCAGCGCGACAAGCGGCTCGGTGAGATCCTCATCGAGCAGAAGATCCTCACGCGCGAGGAGCTGCACCGGTACATCCGTCTCCAGATCGAGGAGGCCGTGTATTTCCTCTTCACCTGGACGCAGGGCACGTTCAGCTTCGAGGCCGACGTGCTGCCTGACGAGCGCGACTTTCTGGTGTCGATCAACCCGGAGTCGTTGCTGCTCGAGGGGGCACGGCGTGTCGACGAGTGGAGCCTCATCGAGAAGAAGATCCCGAGCTTCGACATCATCTTCGAGCTCGATCGCACCAAGCTGGCCGCCAGTGATGCCGAGCTCACGATGGAGCAGGAGCAGCTCATCCCGCTGGTCGACGGGCGGCGCGATGTCGCTGCACTCGTCGATGAGTCGGGCCTCGGCGAGTTCGAGGTCGGCAAGGCGCTCTACGGTCTCGCGACCGCCGGCTTTCTGCACCGCATCGGCAAGTCGAAAGCGTCCGATGCCGTCGTCCGGGAGGCGCGCGTCGAGGAGCACCGCAACCTCGGCATCGCCTTCTACAAGACCGGCATGTACGAGGAAGCCACGCGCGAGTTCCGACGTGTCGCCGAGCTGCGGCCGAACGACGGGCAGGCGCTCTTCTACATGGCGCTCGTGCACCTGCGTAACGAACGCCTGCCGCAGGCCGAGGAGTCGTTGCGCGAGGCGGCAAGCCAACCGAACGCTCCGGCGGCGGTCTTCCACAACCTCGCCTTCGTGCTCGAGCGGACCGGGCGGCTCGATGACGCGCAGATCGCGCTCGAGGAAGCGGTGAGTCGCGGGGGCGGGGCGGACCCTCGCGTGCAGATCGCGCTTGGCATCGTGGCCCTCAGGCGCGGGCAGCTCGACGAGGGTGACGCGCTCCTCGCGGCGGCGCGGCCGCTGTTCGGCAAGCGCAAACCGACGGCCCCCTGGTTCCATTACGCCGCCCTGGCCGCGGCGCTCGGCGGCGACTTCGAGCGCGCCTCGGCGCTGGTGGACGAGGCGCTCACCGTGCATCCGCACGTGGCGGCGCTCCACAATCTCAAGGCGACGCTCCTCGAGCGCGCGGGGCAGTATCGTCAGGCAGTGGAGGCGGCTGAAACCGGCCTCGGCGACGACAGCGGGCTGCCGCACCTGCACAAGAACCTCGGCGACTGCCACTATCGCGCTGGGCAGTACGATCGCGCACTGGAATCGTACGAGCGTGCCGCACGGCTGGCGCCGGGGCAGGGGCACGACGTGTGGTTCAAGATGGGCAACATTCGCTATCGCAAGCACGAGCGCGAGGCGGCGCTCGAGTGCTGGGAGAAAGCGCTCGAGCTGGATCCCGAGAACGCGCTCATTCGCACCAATCTCGACCTCGTCCGGACGGTGATGTGAGCGTCCAGCAGCAGCCGGCCGACGCGGAGTTCGCCGCGCTCACGGAGAAGATCTCGCGTGAGCGCGGCTTCGGGTGCGCCAGCTACAAGGAAAAATGCCTTCGTCGCCGCATCGCGGTGCGTATGCGTGCCCGCGGTGTCCATACCTATCGCGACTACGCCGCGATCCTCGATGGCGACGCGCGCGAGTACGAGCTCCTGCTCGATGCGCTCACCATCAACGTCACCAAGCTTTTTCGAAACTGGGAGACGTTCGCCGCCATCGCCGAGGATGTGATTCCCGCCCTGTGGCCAGCGAGCGACGAGCACATTCGGTGCTGGAGCGCGGGCTGCGCGTCGGGAGAGGAGCCCTACTCGCTCGCGATCCTGCTGCACCGCGAGGCGATGCAACGCAAGGATGAGAAAGCGCTGTCCCGCATCATGATCCTCGGGACCGACATTGATCGCCTGAGTCTCAAGGCGGCGGAGCGTGGCACCTTCGGCGAGGACGCCTTCGCCGACACGCCGCCGGCGATCCGACGCCGGTACTTCACGCCCAAGCCGCCCCACTCGCTCGATCCACGCGTAAAGGCGATGGTGCAGTTCGAGCGACGCGACCTGCTTCACGAGCCGACACCGTCGGGGGGGCTCGACCTCATCACCTGTCGCAACGTCATCATCTACTTCGACCGCGTTTCCCAGGAGCTGCTCTTCCAGCGGTTTTTCGACGCGCTCGTGCCGGGCGGGTTTCTCGTCCTCGGAAAAGTGGAAACGCTCCTCGGTCCCACGCGAAACCTGTTCGTGCCGGTGAATCCGCGCGAGCGCATCTTCCGGAAGCCGTGAGCGCCCCGACCGAGATCCGCGTGAAGGTGGCGGACTTTGCCGTCGCCAATGGCGGCACACTCCTCGTCACGGTGGGGCTGGGCTCCTGCGTGGCGATCGCGCTGCACGACCCGGAAGCGCGCATCGGCGGACTGGCGCACGTGCTCCTGCCGAGCACTGGCATGTCGCAGGACCGGTCCAACCGGGCGAAGTTCCCGTCGACGGCGGTGCCGCTCCTGTGCGAGCGCATGCAGGCGTTAGGCGCGCGCACGGGGCGCATGCGGGCCAAGATCGTCGGCGGCGCGAGCATGTTCACCTCGCTGCTGTCGGCGACGGGGCTTCAAATCGGGGAGAGGAACGTGGTCGCGACGCGGGCCGCACTCGAGCACGCGGGCATTCCGATCGTCGCGCAGGAAGTCGGTGGGGATTACGGTCGCAGCGTGTACTTCGACGTCCGCGATGGCCGCCTCACGGTGAAATCGCTGAGGGCCGGGCATGTCATCCTCTAGGCTGCCGACGGTCCTCGTCGTCGACGACAGCGCCTTCATGCGCAAGCTCGTCTCCGAGATGATCGATGGCTCGGCGGAGTTCCGCGTCGTCGGGACGGCGCGCAACGGCCTCGAAGCGCTGAAGAAGATTCACGCCCTCGATCCCGATCTCGTCACGCTGGACATCGAGATGCCCGAGCTCGATGGCATCGGTGCGCTGGGCTACATCATGAGCGAGACACCGCGCCCGGTGGTGATGCTGAGCGGCGCGGCGGCCGAGTCGGGACGCGATCCGGCCATCCGGGCCCTCGAGCTCGGGGCGGTCGATTTCGTCAAGAAGCCGAGCGGGCCGATCTCACTCGATCTCGATAGCGTTCGCGATCGGCTGCTCGACGCACTCCGCGCGTCGCGCGAAGTGAATCTGCGCGGCATGCCCATGCTCTCTCGCCGCGCCGACCCGCCGATGGCTGGACGGGCCATCGCTGGCGGTGGCTCCTGGGCCACGCGTGCCGTGGCGATCGCCGCGTCCACCGGCGGACCGCGGGCCCTGGCCGATCTCATTCCCGCGCTCCGGCCCGACCTCGATGCCGCCGTGCTCATAGTGCAGCACATGCCCGCAGGCTTTACGAAGAGCCTGGCCGATCGCCTCGACCTTCACTCGCGACTCACCGTGGCCGAGGCGTGCGATGGTGAGCGCGTCGTGCACAATCGGGTGTATCTCGCTCCAGGCGGCCAGCACATGCGCGTGCGCGTTCAGGGCGGAGTTCCGGTCATCTCGCTCGACAGCTCACCGCCGGTGTGGGGAGTGCGTCCGTCGGCGGACCCGCTCTTCAAGTCCGTCGCCGAGGTCTTCGGCGCAGCGGCGATCGGCGTGGTGCTGACAGGCATGGGACGCGATGGGGCGGAAGGGATGCGGGCCATTCACGAAGCCGGCGGGCTTGGTGTCGCTCAAGACAAGGCGACGTCGATCATCTACGGAATGCCGCACGCGGCGCTGCAGGCGGGGGGAATCGACCAGGTGCTTCCGCTGCCGGCGATCGCCGGCGCCGTCACCGATTTGCTGACCTTCAGGGGTAGCGGGGTGATGTGACGCCGCCTCCGCGTGAACTGTCCGTTCAGTCAGAGGCGCTAGAGGCGCTAGGCGGCGCTGAAGGCGCTCGACTTAACCGCTCTGGAGCCAGTGCGCTCCAACGAGTACCGAGCTATGACGAAGAAGAAGAAGCCGGACAGCCGAAAGCGCTCACGCCGCACGCCTGCGCAAGCGGAGCGCGACGGCAGTGACGCACCAGTGAGGCTCCGACGCTGTCCGAGCGCCTTTAGCGCCTCTAGCGCTTCCAGCGCCGCTGGCGCCTGCGCCGGTTCGAAGATCAAGAGCCATCGGGGCCGACCCGACGTCCACTGCGGGAGGCCATCGCAGCGCGGGAAGGGCTGTCCGACACGCTGGTGTTTCGGGTCGGAGATGAGCGGTTCGCCGTCGATCTCGGGGCGGTCGAGGAGGCCATCGAGCTGCCCTCGGTCCATCATCTGCCGGAGATGCCCGACCACCTGCTGGGTGTGTTCGAGCTCCGGGAGCGGCTCGTTCCGATCTACTCCCCCGAGCGCGTGCTGCGCGTTGCGCTTGGACGCGATGCCGCGGCGGTGCTCGTTCTGCGATCGCGCGAGAAGCGGCTGGGCCTCGCGGTCGACGACGTCGAGGATGTGCTCACGATCGATGGCGCGGCGGTTCGACGGGCACCGATCCCCGACAACGATGACAACGTGCTTCTCGGGGTCATCCGTCGCGGGGCCGATCTTCTCGCGCTCATCGACGCCGAGTCGCTGGCGCTGGCGTGTTTGGCGGATCAGCTCACGGAGGCGGTATGACCGCGGTCGCACAGCAGCTCGTTACCTTCCGGCTTGGCGATGACTTGTTCGCCGCCGACATCTATTCGGTGGAGCGCGTGCTCCGCTACCAGCCGCCGACGCCCATTCCCAACGTGCCGGAATGGGTGGACGGAGTCATCGAGTATCGAGGCCGGATCATCCCGGTGATCGATCTGCGTCTGCGCTTTGGCCTCGAGAGCATCGAGCCACGGCCGGAGTCGCGCATTCTCGTCTTCTCGGTGGGGAACGACTGGATCGGCGCCATCGTGGACGCCGTCCTCGAGGTCGCCAGCCCGACGTCGGACGAGTTGGCGCCACCACCGCCGCTCTTTCGCGGCCTCTCCGCCGAGTTCCTGCGCGGTGTGGTGCGTCGCAATGATCGCCTCATCGTCTTCCTCGAGGTGACGAGGCTGCTGACGACCGACGAGCGCCTCGTGCTCGAGCGTGCGGCGGATGGAGCGACCCACAATGCCTGACGGCGGGGCTGGCGATTTGCGGTCCCGTTATGCGGCGCATCAACGCGCGCCTCGACGCGGCGTCGACGCCCGCTGAGCGCGAAGCGCTCAAGGGCGACATTGTCTCGCTCTTCAAGCAGGTCGAAGCGCAGATCGCGGAGCTCTCGACGCTCAAGGACGACGTAAAGCGGCTCGTCGAGAAGTGGAAGTCCTCGCAGGCGGCGGCGGCCCCGGTGAGCGCGACGTCGACCTCGCCCGGCGCCGCCCCACAGTTCGCTCCGGAGCGTCCGAAGCCCATGGCGGACCACCTCGGCGCTTCGACGTTCATCGAGAAGGGATGGAGCCTCATCTCCCTCGGGGAGTACGACGGCGCCGAGAAGGCACTGACGCGTGCGCTGCAGCTCGCGCCCGACGATCCGCAGTCGGAGTCCCTGTTGGGATGGGCGCAGATGCTCCAGGAGAAGTACGACGACGCGCTCTTGAACTTCCAGAAGGTGCTGATGCGCGAGCCGGCCAACGCGCTCGCGCGCATCAACGTCGGCTACATTTGCCTCAAGAAGCGCATCTTCGGTGAGGCGATCGAGCATCTGTCGAAGGCCATCCGTCTCGACAACGACCGGAAGGCGACGCTGTACGCGCACTTCTACCTCGGTCTCGTGTATCTCGAGCGCGAGATGTACGAGGATGCGCAGACCTTCTTCAAGAAGACGCTGCAAATCGGCCCGAATCTCGTCGAGGCGTACTTCGAGCTCGGCCGCGCGCTCTGGTTCGATGAGCAGAAGGACGCGGCCATGGATGCGTGGCGCGACGGACATCGCACGAACAAGTTCAATCCATGGGGAAAGCGCTGCGGAGAGATGCTGAAGCACGTCGAGGGTGGAGGCTCGCTCTCGCGGTCGCGCGCCACGGCCTGATCGCGGCGGTCGTTCTCGCATCATCTCTCTTCGCACAACCGAGCGCGCCACATCGCCTCGTCCGGGATCGTTTCACGATCATCGGGTATCCGAGTGACAACCAGCTCATGCGCTCGCTGCTCACCGCCGCGGCCGAGCGGGACAGCTTCCCCTGGCTGCCGCGGCCGCGCGCCCGCGTCGTCATCGCGGTGGCACCCGACGAGCGGCGATTTCGTGAATGGATCGGTCCCGCGGCCCCGGAGTGGGGCGCCGCGATCGCGTTTCCCGCGCAGCGCACGATCATCATGCAGGGCCGCACCGCCGGCTCCGATGCCGGCGATCCCCGCGTGGTCGTCCTGCGGCACGAGCTGGCGCACCTCGCGCTCGACGAGGCGTTAGGCGACCTCCCGCCGCGATGGTTCCACGAGGGCTACGCCAGCGTCGCGGCAGGGGAATGGGGTCGAGAAGAGGTGCTCGCGACGAGCGTCGCCCTGCTCGTGCGCGGAATGCCGACGCTCGATTCGCTCGATGCGACGTTCGCCGGCGGCGCCTCGCGCGCCGACGCCGCGTACGCGCTCGCGCATCGGGCGGTCGCGGAGCTCGCCGCGCTGGATCCGGAGCGCGGGCTCACGCTCTTCTTCCAGTACTGGCGCGAAACGCGATCGCTGGAGGTCTCGATCCGTCGCGCCTTCGGCGTGACCCAGGCGCAGTTCGAGGAGCGATGGCGACAGCGGACCCGCCGGCAGTACGGCGCCCTCGCGATCGCGGCCGATCTCTCGCTGGCGGCGGCGCTGCTGATGCTCGTCGTGGTGCCCCTCTACGTGGCGCGGCGGCGCCGTGACCGTCGGCGCCTGGAGGCGATGCGGGCCGCCGATGCCGCCGCGGAGCGTGCGGCGCGGGAGAGTGCGTTGGCGGCGTTGCTTGGAGACCAAGGTGCTCCAGGTGCTCGAGGTGATCGAGGGCAAGCCTCGCGCCCAGAACCGCAGCCGCACCTTGAGCACCTCGACGCACCTCGACGTGCCTCGAGCACCTCGGGTTTTCTTGACACCATTTGTGAGCCCGGGTACACTAAACGCCTATGCCCAATTCGGAAACGCGGTCGCGGCGGCGCGCGGCACTGTGGTGGGGTGCCGCGCTTCTCGCGCTTGGCATCGGGTACGCGGATCTCGCCCGCGGAGGAATTACCCTGGCACCCGTGATGCTTGTGCTCGGGTATTGCGTACTCGTTCCCCTGGCGATTCTGAAATAACGGCGCGCGCGGCGTCCGGCTTCGGGGCTTTTGCGGCTCCCGGCGGCACGTGCATCCGCGCGTTCGGGCGAATAGCTCAGTTGGTTAGAGCGCCTGCCTTACACGCAGGATGTCGGGGGTTCGAGTCCCTCTTCGCCCATGCCCGCGGGCCCGTTTGAGGACCCCCGTGCGGCAAACCGGGTAGTAGGAGCTAACGTCTTGGAGGTTATGACAGTGAAGCCATTGGTTCGTGGGGCGACGACCATGATCGGCATCGTCGCCGCGCTGGGCGCGACCGAGGTGTCGACGCTCGAGGCGCAGCGCCGTCCGGTCGCGCCTCCCGCCGATGCCCCTCGTTTTCCCGTGCTGCCGCTCAAGTCGGCGGACAAGAAGGTCGCCGTCCAGGCGGCCGACGCCATCCGCTCGCGGTTGTCGACGGCATATCGCATTCGCGACATGTACGTCATCCCGCGAGCTGATGTCGAGGCGATTCTTCAGGGCTCCGGGTTTCCGCCTGACGAGGCCCCCGACCCGATTACCGCGCGTCTCCTCGCCGCGCAGCTTCGCGGCGACGAGTACCTCGAGGGCAGCGTGACGCGTACGCCAGCCGGCTATCGTCTCGATACGCGCATGGTGCTCACGCGCGACAACGCGATGGTACAGCCGCTGCCATCTGCAGAGGCCGCCAAGGTCGAGGACGCCGCGCGAGCGGTGGTCGCGTCGATCCAGGAAGCGCGCAAGCAGCTCGATGATGTCCGCGGCTGCGAGAACGCTCTCCGGGACGGCAACGCGCGCCGGCGCCGCCACCGCCGCCCGCACCGCGCTCACCGAGTACCCGCAGGCGACGATGGCGCGCGTGTGCCTTGCGCGCGCGCTGACCACGCAGAAAGGCCCGCCGGATTCGATCATTCCGGTGCTCGAAGCCGTGCTCGCCGTCGACTCGATGAGCCGTCCGGCGCTGGAGCAGCTCGGTCTCGCCTACAAGGCGGCCAATCAGGTCGACAAGTCAGTGCAGACGTGGGGTCGCCTCATTCGGTTCTACCCGAACGACGCGAAGCTCGTCTCGGAAGTCGTGAACGAGATCGCGGCCAGCGGCCGGCCGGAAATCGCCAAGCCGATTATCGAGCAGGCGGTCGAGCAGAACCCCGGCGATCCGCGCTCTGACGAACCTCCTCTTCCTCATCCAGCTCGCATCGAAGGACTGGAAGGGCGCCACGAAGACCGGCGAAGACCTCGCGCGTGTCGATACTTCCGCGTCGGCGGACACCGCCTTCTTCCTCCGTCTCGCGGTCGCATACGACTCCGATAGTCAGCCACAGAAGGCAGCCGAAACGCTCGCGCGCGGCGTGGCGAAGTTTCCCAACAACGCCGCACTCTGGTCCACGTACGGCCAGAATGCTTCGCAGCGCTGGCCAGCTTCAGCAGTCGCTGACCGCAATCGATCGCGCCACTGAGCATCAATCCGAACGTCGAGCACGGGTGGTTCGGTCGAGCGCAGGTGCTCGTCGACCTCGGCCAGACCGACAGCGCATTTGCGTCGGCGAAGCGAGCCGTCGCAGCCGGCGAGGACAAGAACCTCGTTGGGCAGTTGATGCTCGTCGAGTCGAACAAGAAGTTCCGCGCGGCGAGACAGTCGCAAACGCGCGCGGACTATCAGGAAGCGGTGCGTCTCCTGACGCAGGCCGACTCGATCGCCCCGAATCCCACGATCAGCTTCCTGCTCGGCGCCTCGGCGTTCAGCGTCGGCGATCAGGCGGCACGTGAGAACCAGAAGGCGAAGAGCTGCGAGCTGGCACAGCTCGCCGAGGATTCGTTCGTGACGGCGATGATTCACCTGCCGCAGCGGCGCGCAGGTGCAGGCAAGAAGCCTCGACGCAGCTGCTCAACGCGATTCCGCAGTACACGCGAGCGGTTGAAGGGCAGAAAAAGAACTATCTGCAAGGGCAGCCGCGGATAGGGGGCAAGGCAGTTGGTTCGAAGACGGCCCGCCACCACTCCGGTGTCGGGCCGCTTTGTCATTACTCCTGCGCCTCCTCCGGCAAATGCGGAACATGAATCCGGAGGTCCTTCGGTCGGGCGCGATAGGTGAGCGTCGTCGCCTCCGAGGACTCGCCATCCACGTTCACCGTCACCGGCCCGTCCGCGGCGATCGTGACCGATGGAAGCTGGAGATATCGCACGCGCGCCTCGCCGAGGTGCTCGCCTTTCTTGATGCGCATGAGGAGCTTCGCGAAGTCGGCGCGGGGCATCGCCTCGACGATGCAAATGTCGATCAAGCCATCGGTCACCAAGGCGCGCGGCGTGATGCGCGCGCCACCGCCGGTGCTGCGTGCATTTCCGACGGCGAAGATGAGAAACTCGCAGTTGAGATCGAGGCCGGGACCGGTGATGTGCGCCCGGCGCGGCTGGAGATCGGCCAGCTTCCGAACGCCGGTGATCGCATAGGCGAGAGGGCCGAGCTGCTCCTTGGCCTCGGTGGGCGTTTCCGCGGTCGCCTCCGCCGCTACGCCGCCACTCGAGACGTTGAGAAACCGTCGCCCATTCAGTTCCGCGGTGTCGATCGTGCGGGGACGGTGCTGCAGCACAACATCCATCGCGTGATCGACATCATCCGGGATGCCGACTTGCCGCGCGAAGTCGTTGGCGGTCCCGAGCGGGACGATGCCCAGCGGAACGTCGCTGCCATCGAGCCCATTCACCACCTCGTTGATCGTGCCATCGCCGCCCACCGCGATGACCGCGTCGACGCCACGCGTGGCGCCCTCGCGCGCGAAGCGAATGCCATCGCCCTTCTCCCACGTCACGCGGGGATCGACTGAATGTCCTTTGTCGCGCACCCACGACACCAGATGGCGCAGCGCGTCGTTCGTCGGCGCGCTGGCCGTGCATGATGAGCATGAGCTCTTTTCGGACCGTGCGGGGCATTCGTGGTCGCGAGTGCAAGCAAGCACCAAGCCGCGGCGTTTTTCGTGGTGCCGATTGTGATCTGCGTAGCTTGACCCTGCGCTCCATGCGCCGCTAGAATGACCGCGTTGCGAACGAACGAGTCGCGGTGGGCGAGCGCATACCACGCGCCGGTTCTCGCCAAGGAGGTCTCTGACCTCCTGCGTGGAAGTGCGCACGTGCTCGACGGAACGCTGGGCGGAGGTGGACACGCGCTCTTGCTGCTCGAGCAAGGCGCGCGAGTCACAGCGCTCGATCGGGATCCGGAGGCGATCGCCGCGGCGCGTGCCCGTTTGCACCAGTACGAGCAGTCCTCCCGCTTCCGCGCCCTCCTTGGCAACTACGCCGACCTCGACGCATCCCCGAGCTCGGTCCCGCTCGCTTCGACGGCATTCTGCTCGACCTTGGCGTCTCCTCGCATCAACTGGATGATCCGCGTCGCGGCTTCTCGTTTCGGGAAGGCGCGCCCCTCGACATGCGCATGGGCGACGACACGCCGCTCACCGCCGCCGATTGGCTCAACGAAACGGCGGAGCTGGAGCTGCTGCGCGTCTTTCGCGAATACGGAGACGAGCGCCGTGCCGCGCGCCTCGCGCGAGAGGTCGTCCGACGCCGCGCCAATCGTCCCTTCGCGATCAGCGATGACCTCGTGGGCGCCATTCGCGGCGCCCTCGGACCGCGCTCGGGGCCGCCCGACTTCGCCCGTCTCTTTCAGGCCATCCGCATCGAGATCAACGACGAGCTGGGCGGGTTCGCCCATGCGCTCCCGGCGCTCCGCGATCACCTCGAGCCGGGCGGAATCAATTGTCGGTGATCGCGTACCACTCGGGCGAGGACCGCATTGTGAAGGGCGCATTCCGCGACTGGAGCACGCGAGTGCGTGTGCCCTCCGACGCCAGCCCGTCTGCACCTGCCGCGGACGCGCCCTGGGGGAGCTGGTACACGCGGCGCCCCATCTACGGCGAGCCCGGCCGAGGTGGCGGAGAAACCCGCGGGCGAGGTCGGCGAGGCTGCGCGCATGGCGAAGCGCCGGATAGCGCTCCGAGGCCGCTCGCTCGTCGCGCTCGGACTCCTCGGTTTCGTTCTGATCGCCACAGGCGTCATCTGGCGTAGGGCCGCGGGGATCTCGCAGGCGGCGGACCTGCGCGCGCTCGAGCAGCAGGTCGTCCAGCTCGAGGCGCAGCAGGCACGACTGGAGAACGAGATTCGCGAGGCCGCCAGCCGCTCGACGCTCGCGCCTATCGCCGAGCGGCGGCTCGGGATGCGAGTCCCGAGTGATACGCAGGTCGTGATCCTTCCGCGCTCCCCCCGCTCCGGCACGTAGATGCCCCGCCTCACTCGCTCGCAGGTCGTACACGGCGCGCTCAGCGCGTTCGCCGGGCTGCTCGTCGTCCGCGCCGCGCAGGTCCAGCTCTGGGAAGGTCGCGCCTGGGCCGCGCGTGCGCACAAACAGCATTACGGCGCGAAAGCGATTCCCGCGCCCCGCGGCGCGCTGCTCGATGCGCGCGGCGTTCCCCTCGCGCAGAGTCGCGAGCTGGTGAAGCTCTCGATCGCACCGCAGGAAGTTCGTGATCGGACGCCTCCTCGGCAAATCGCTGCGAAAGCTCGGCGTGCCACCCGCGTGGGTCGCGCGCGCGACGGACGCGAAACGCAAATGGGTGGTGCTCCCGGGTCGCTACCTTCCAGTCGATGCCTCGAACGTGACCGCGATGCGCGGGGTGTACACCGAGGTCGCGATCGACCGCGTCTATGCCCATGGCGAGGCCATGCGCCGCGTGGTGGGACGCGTTGGCGCCGACGACCAGCCGATCGACGGGCTCGAGCTTGCCCTCGACTCGCTGCTGCGCGGCAAGGAAGGGACGTTGCTGGTCGCGCGCGATGCGCGTGGGCGCCGCGCGAGCTCCTCCGGCGAGTCGGGCCGCGCGCCGGTGCAAGGGCATCAAGTCGTGTTGACGTTGAGTCGGGAGCTCCAGGACATCGCCGAGCGCGCGCTTCGCGATGCGGTCGCGCGCATGGGTGCGGCGGGGGGCGACGTCGTCATTCTCGATCCGCATACCGGGGAGCTGCGCGCGCTCGCCAGTCATCGCACCGATGGGTCATTCTCCGGCGTGCCGGCGCTGAGCGCTCCCTTCGAGCCCGGCTCCACCCTCAAGCCATTCTTCGCCGGAGCCCTGCTCGCGACCGGCCGCGCGAAGCCTGACGAGCGTATCGACACCGAGAACGGGGTCTACACGCTCGAGGGCCGCACGATCACCGACGTGCACGCGGAAGCATCGATGACGCTCACCGATGTCATCCGACACTCCAGCAACATCGGCATCGCAAAGTTCAGCTCCCGGCTCGCGCCGCGAGAGCAGTACGAAGTGCTGCGCGATCTCGGGTTCGGTACGCCCACCGGCGTCCCGTTTCCCTCCGAGGCGGGCGGCACGCTGATGACCCCTGACGAGTGGACGCGCATGTCTCCCGCGTCGCTCGCGATGGGCTACGAGATCGCGGTCACGCCCGTGCAGCTGGCTGTCGCGTACGCCGCGATCGCCAACGGAGGCGAGCTGCTCGAGCCGACGATCGTGCGCGAGATCCGGGATCCCGATGGGACCGTTCGGTTCCGTCACGAGCGCCGCGTCGTCCGTCGTGTCATGAGCGAAGAGATCGCGGCCACCGTTCGCGGCATGCTCGTCGGAGCGGTCGAGGAGGGCACCGGTGGCGGCGCCGGGTTGGGCAGCTTCTCCGTGGCAGGGAAGACGGGCACGGCCCGTGTGGCTCGCGGAGGGCGCTATGCCGCGAGCGAGTATACGGCGTCCTTCGTCGGCTTCTTTCCCGCCGACGCACCACAATACGTCGTGTTGGTGAAGATCGACCGCCCCACCGGCGCGTATTACGGCGGCCAGACCGCTGCGCCGGTGACGCGCGCCGTCCTCGAAGCGGCCATCGCGGCCCGCGACGCTGCGCTCGATCGGCGTGCGCTGGCATCGAGAGAGTCGCTCGAGGCAGCCGCGAAGGCAGGTCCGCACGCGGAGGGCCTTGGCGAGGCCGAGCGGGTCGTCGAGGAGCAGCTCCCGAGGCACGTGGTCGATCTGCCGCTGGCGGGCAACGCTCGGGCGGCTGCCCTGTCGGGAGGGGGGAAGGCTTCGCGAGCGGTGCCTAACGTTCGCGGCATGCAGCTCCGGGAAGCGGTTCGCACGCTGCATCGCGCGGGCTTCCGCGTTCAGCTGGGTGCCGCGACGGGAGCAGCATCCGCGACGTGGCCCAACGCCGGCGCCATGCTTCGTGAGGGGGCGCTCGTCAGGCTCGTGAGCGATCGGTGATGTCGGTCGCCGGCGCGGAGGTCGTCGAGGCGACGGCGCTCGCGCCAATCGTCGAGGCGCTCCGCCGCGCCGAGCTCCTGTTGTCCGTCGAAGGGATCCTCCCAACGACCGTGACAGACATCGTCGACGACTCGCGCACCGTTCGTTCCGGTGCGCTGTTCGTGGCGGTGCGCGGCACCGAGCGTGATGGCCACGACTACCTGGCTCACGCGCAGCAGCGGGGAGCCACCGTCGCGATCGTCGAGGATGCGGCTCGCGCGACGCTGCCAGCGATCGTCGTGCGGGACGGACGTCGCGCCGCCGCGATTGCCGCGGCCGCTTTCTTTGGCGATCCCTCGAGCGCCGTTCGTGCGATCGCCGTCACCGGCACCAATGGGAAGACGACCACGGTCGGGATGCTCCGGCATCTGCTCGACGAGCCCGCCGCGGCCAGCGCGTCGATCGGAACCATTGGCGTGCTGATCGGGAGTGCGGGCGCTCCCCTCGAGGGCGGGGCAGGGCTCACGACGCCCGGACCGATCGAGCTGCAGCGCGTCCTGCGGACACTCAGGGATCGCGGCGTCCGCACGGTCGCGATGGAAGTGTCATCACACTCCCTCGCGCAGCGTCGCATTGAAGGGATGCGCTTCGAGACCGCCGTCTTCACCAACCTGACGCGCGACCATCTCGACTATCATGGGACGATGGAGCTGTACTTCGACGCCAAGGCGCGTCTCGTATCGCATCTCTCGACGAATGGCGTCGCGGTGGTGAATGCCGACGACGTCGCGTGGACGGCGTTACCCCCGGGACCGCGACGGCTGCGATTCGGATCGCGCGGTCAGGGTGCCGAGGTGTGGGCCGATGACGTGCGATACACGCCGCGCGGCAGTGCGTGGACGCTCGTCGTCGAGCCCTCGAAGGTGAGCGGGCGCAAGGCCCACCGCGCGGACGTCACGCTGCCGCTCATCGGGGACTTCAACGTCGTGAACGCGCTCGGCGCCGCGGCGGCGGCCATCGCAACCGGCGTGTCGGTCGATGAGGTGGCGAGACGCCTCGCGACCCTTCCACAGGTTCCCGGTCGCCTGGAGATCGTGCACGAGCGTCCGACGGTTCTGCGCGACTATGCACACACCCCCGACGCGCTCGAGCGCGCGCTGCATGCAGTGCGCCCGTTCGTGGAAGGTCGGCTCACCGTCGTATTCGGCTGCGGCGGCGATCGCGATCGTGGCAAGCGGCCGGTCATGGGCGGCATCGCCGAGCGGCTTGCAGATCACGTGATCCTCACCAGCGACAATCCGCGAACCGAGGACCCCGAGAGCATTCTCGACGAGATCGAGACTGGAATGCAGCGGAAACACGAGCGGATCGAGGATCGTCGCGAGGCGATCGCACGTGCGCTGGCGAGTGCGTCGCCGAAGGACGTGATCCTGCTGGCGGGGAAGGGGCACGAGACCTATCAGATTCGTGGCACGGCGCGCCTGCCCTTCGACGAGCGTGAGATCGTGCGCGAGCTCGCGGGATCACGGACGTGAGCACTCCGTTCTGGACACTCGATCACGTCGCCGCGGCCATGGGCGACGCCTTTCCCGCCCAGCGTGCTCGCACACAATGGCCTCGTGGCGCGACGACGCTGCAGGGCGTATCGACCGACACGCGAAACATCGCCGCAGGCGACCTGTTCGTTGCGCTCGCTGGTGAGCGCTTCGACGCGCACGACTTTCTGCCCGACGCGGTCGCGAAAGGCGCATCGGCGCTGGTCGTCGCCAGGCCGGAGCGGACCGGGGGCCTGGGCGTACCGGTGTTCGCCGTACCCGACACGACGGTGGCACTCGGCGCCCTCGCACGCTTTCGACGGCGCGCGTGGGGCAAGCCGGTCGTCGCGATCACGGGCACCAACGGCAAGACGAGCACGAAGGATCTCACCCGCGCCGCGCTGGGCGCCGCGCTGGACGTGCACGCGACGACCGGGAACCTGAACAACCGCATCGGAGTGCCCCTCACCTTGCTCGCGCTTCGCGATGAAGCGGACATCGCGGTATGCGAAATGGGAATGAGCATTCCCGGTGAGATTGCGGCGTTACGCGCGATCGCCGAGCCGGACATCGCCATCGTGACCTCGGTGGCCGAAGGGCACCTCGAGGGACTGGGGAGCGTCGACGGGGTGATGCGCGAGAAGGTATCGATCTTCGATGGGGTCGGTGTGGGAATCGTCCCCGCCGCACAGCCGGAGATCGCCGAAGCGGCGAAAGGGCGCGCGCGCCGCCTCGTCGTCGCTGGTCTCGAGTCTGGCGATCTTCACGCCGACGAGTGGACGGTCGAGGAGGATGGCCTCGGTCGCCTGAGCGTTCGGGGCGTGACCGTGCGACCTCCCCTCCGGGGATTCCACAATCTGCGCAACACGATGCTCGCGCTGGCTGTCGCTCAGGAGTGCGGGGTGTCGCTCGAGCTCGCCGCCGAGGGCATCGCTGCGATGCCGGTGCCGTCGATGCGACTCGCCTGGGAGAAGGTTGGCACCGCGACGCTGATCAACGACGCCTACAACGCCAACCCTGGATCCATGCGCGCGGCCCTCGAGCTGCTCGATTCGGTGGGCCGCGGGCGACAACGGGTTGCCGTCCTCGGCGGGATGCGCGAGCTGGGCGCCCACGCCGAGCGTCTGCACGCGGAGATTGCCGATCGGGCCCTTCGGTCGTCCATCGAAGTCGTGGCCGGCGTGGGGGAGATGGGCGACGCGTTGCGTCGCGCGGGACGGGACGATGCGCGGGTGGTGGCCGCGCCGGACATCGATGAGCTGTGGCAGACGCTCGCGCCACGACTCGCTCGCGATGCAGTGATTCTCCTCAAGGCGTCGCGGGGAGTGCGGCTCGAACGACTCGTCCCTCATCTCACTGCCTGGGCCAACGGTTAGTGCTCTACCACCTGCTCACTCCGCTCACGGAATACTGGGGCGCGCTGCGTCTCTTCAATTACATCACGTTCCGCGCGGCTGGCGCGGTGGTCACGGCGATCGTGATGGCGTTTCTCGTCGGGCCGCCGATCATTCGCCGGCTGCGCGGAATGCAGATTCACCAGGTCATCCGCGAGGGCACCCCCGACTCGCACCAGGAGAAGAAGACCACGCCCACGATGGGCGGGCTGATCATCCTCCTGTCGGTGATCGTCGCGACACTCCTCTGGGCGCGGCTGACGAATCGCTACGTGTGGCTGGCCCTGTTCGTCACCGCCTGGATGGGCGGGATCGGCTTCCTCGACGACTACCTCAAGCTCAAGCAGAAGCGGGAAGGGAAGAAGAACGAAGGCCTCGTCGAGCGCTACAAGCTCATTGGCCAGCTGTCGCTCGGCACCATCCTCGGCGTGTATCTGTGGCTGTTCCCGCTCTCGACGCTTCCCGGCGCGTCGACGACCCTCCCGTTCTACAAGTACATCCTGATCGTGCCATGGTTCGCGTGGATGTACGTGCCGTTCGTGGCGTTCATCCTCACCGGGACGAGCAACGCGGTGAATCTCACCGATGGACTCGACGGGCTCGCCTCGGGGCTCGTCGCCATCGCCGCCGGCACCTTCGCGCTGTTCGCGTACCTGATCGGCCGCATCGATGCCAGCCAGTACCTCGGCATCTACTATCTGCGCGGAGCGGGCGAGCTCACCGTATTCTGCGTCGCGATCTTCGGTGCCTGCGTCGGATTCCTCTGGTATAATGCCAAGCCCGCGCAGGTCTTCATGGGAGACACCGGGGCCCTCGCGCTGGGCGGCGCGTTAGGCGCCGTGGCCATCCTGCTCAAGTCGGAGTTCCTGCTGCTGCTCATCGGCGGCATGTTCGTGGCCGAGACGATGTCGGTGATTCTGCAGCGCGTGATGTTCAAGTACCGGAAGCGGCGGTATGGCGTGGAGTACGCGCGTCAACATCGCGTGTTCCTGCGCGCGCCCTTGCACCACCACTTCGAGATGCTCGGGTGGCCGGAGACGCAGGTCGTCGTGCGCTTCTGGATCCTCGGCATCTTCTGCGCGTTCATTGCCCTCAGCACGCTGAAGCTGCGATGATCACGCTGCCGGAGAAGTGGCGAAGCGGAGAAATCGCGATCATTGGGCTCGGGAAGAGCGGTGTCGCCGCGGCGCGGCTGTTGAGGCGCGAAGGGCTGCGCGTCTACGCATCCGATGCCGGCTCGTCGGACGGAGTGCGCGAAGGCGCGAAAGAGCTGCGCGTGGAGGGTGCGGACGCCGACATTGGATCGCACGACCTCGAGCGTATTTCGCGCTCGAGCCTCGTCGTCGCCAGCCCTGGTGTGCCGCCTGACGCGACCGCGCTCGAGCGTGCCCGGGAAGCACGGGTGCCTGTCGTCAGTGAGATCGAGATCGCGCTGCGCGCGCTCCCCGAGGCGAAGGTCATCGCGGTCACCGGTACGAACGGGAAGACGACGACCACGGCGCTCGTCGGCCACCTGCTGCGAGCGATCGGGCTCGACGCCATCGATGCCGGCAACATTGGCACGCCGCTCGCCGCCGTCGCCATGGAGCGCAAGCCGCCGCGCTGGATCGCCCTGGAGCTGTCGTCATTTCAGCTGCATGACACGCCGGGCATTGCGCCGACCGTTGGGGTGCTGACGAACCTCGCCCCCGACCATCTCGATCGCTACGCCACCGTCGAGGAGTATTACGCTGACAAGAAGCTCCTCTTTCGCAACGCAAAAACGATCTCCCGGTGGGTCGTGAACGGGGACGATCGCGCAGCCATCGATCTCGCTCGGGAGGCGGTCGGCACGCACAAGCGGTTCTCGCTCAAGCAGACGGATGCCGATGCCACCTACGATCGCGTGAACGATGCGCTCGTGGTGGGAGGGTCACCGCTGCTTCCGCGTCGAGAGCTGAACCTGTTCGGCGATCACAATGTGGCCAATGCCTTGGCGGCATCGCTCGCGGTGATGATTGCCGACAAGGGGAACGCGACGCCCGAGGCCCGTGCGCGCATTGGTAATGGCCTGCGCACGTTCCACGCGCTCAAGCATCGCCTCGAGATCGCCGGCGAATCGAACGGCGTCATGTGGATCAACGACTCCAAGGCCACCAACGTCAGCTCGACGCTCGTGGCGATCCAGGGGATGACTCGACCGACGATTCTGCTCCTCGGGGGCCGCCACAAGGGCGAGCCGTACCGCGCGCTTGCGGAGCCGCTGCGACAGAACGGGAAGGCGGTGCTCGCGTACGGTGAAGCGGCCCCCATCATCGAGCAGGACCTGCGCGGTGTCGTTCCGCTCGAGCGGCTGGGATCGGACTTCGAGGAGGTCCTCGCGCGCGCGCGCGCGCTCGCGACGCCGGGTGACGTCGTGCTGTTGTCTCCAGCCTGCTCCAGCTACGACATGTTCAAGAACTACGAGGAGCGAGGCGCCACGTTCAAGCGCCTTGCGGTGGGAGGGCGACAATAATGGGAGCGGTTGCGATCGAGCACGAGCGAACGCGCTGGCGGATGAGCGTCGAGGCGAGAGCTCTGGTGCTCGTCACGGCAATTCTGCTGTCGTTCGGGCTCGTCGTGCTCTACAGCTCGAGCGCGGTGCTCGCGGTTCAAGGGGGCCACTCCAGCGCGCACTACCTGGTGCGCCAGCTCGCCGGAGTGCTCGCCGGGTGCGTCGTCTTCGCGATCGCCGCCAAGCTCGACGCGGAGAAGTGGCGCACGTGGGCGTGGCCGCTGATGGGGCTCAGCATTCTGCTGCTCCTCGTGCTCATTCTTCCGTTCACCGGGGCCGTCGCTCCACGCCTCAATGGATCGCGCCGGTGGCTGACGGTGGGCTTCACCGTGCAGCCGTCCGAGCTCGCGAAGCTCGCCATCGTCGTCTGGACGGCGATGCTGGTGGTGAAGAAGGGCGACAAGATGCGCCGCCTCACGAAGGGACTGCTTCCGTTTCTCATCGTCGTGGGTGTGCTCGATCTGTTGGTCATCCTCGAGCCCGACCTGTCGATGGCGATGATGTTCACCGTGCTCATGGGTCTGGTCCTGTTCGCGGGCGGCGTACGCATTGGCCATTTCGTCGTGCTCGGGGTGCTGGCAATCCCGATCCTCTGGCGCGAGATGGAGCGTGTGCAGTATGCGTTGCTGCGCCTCACGAGCTTCCTCGATCCAGGGGCGGCGCCCGCCGAGGCGCACTATCAGCTACGGCAGTCGCTCATCGCGGTCGGATCCGGCCGGCTCTTTGGCGTCGGCTACGGTGAAGGCCGACAGCAGACCGGCTTCCTGCCGTATCCGTTCAATGATTTCATCGCCAGCAACGTCGGGGAGGAGTGGGGCTTCGTCGGACTGCTCCTGCTCGTGGCGGGCTTCACACTTTACGGTGTGCTCGGGTTCCGCATCGCGAACATGGCTCGCACCAAGTTCCAGCAGCTGCTCGCGCTGGGCCTCACCGCCACGACGGTGATCACCGCCTACCTGCACATCGGTGTGGTCATTGGCCTCCTGCCGACGACCGGGTTGACGCTGCCGTTCTTCAGCTATGGCCGGTCGAACCTCATCCTCTCCTTCCTCATCACGGGGATTCTCGTCAACATCGCCAGCCGTCACGAGCGGGTAGTAGGCGCGACGGCCAGCGATCCGGTGACGCTCGCGCACGCGCGGGCATGAGGATTCTGTTCGCTGGCGGCGGGACCGGTGGGCACCTCTACCCGGGCCTCGCCATTGCCCGCGCGGTGCAACGGCTCGACCCTAGCGCGCGCCCCTACTTCGTGGGGGCGCGTCGTGGCATCGAGCGCGAGGTGCTCCCCGCGAGCGGGTTCCCGCACCGTCTGCTCGACCTTCATCCGCTCTATCGCAGCCGTCCCTGGCAGAACTGGCGTACCATCGTTGGATTCGCCAACGCGTGGCGCGAGATCGGCGCCCTGGCGCGGGAAGAGCGGCCGGCCGCGATCGTGGGAACGGGCGGGTACGCCGCGGCCGCTACCTGCGCCTGGGGTGCGGCGCACGGCGTGCCTGTCGCACTGCAGGAGCAGAATTCCTTTGCCGGCATCACGGCGCGCTTCATCGCGCGCGTCGCCCGCGAGATCTACCTGGGCTACGGCGAAGCGGCGCAATCGCTGCGCCCGCGGCGCGGCGCGTGGATGGAAGAGACCGGGAATCCGATTGAGCCGCCGCCAATACCGCGCCCCGCGCGCGACGTCGCGCGCAATTCCTGGGGCTTTCCCGCCTCGGGTCGAGTGTTACTCATCACCGGAGGAAGTCAGGGCGCGCGCGTGCTCAATGAAGTGGTGGGCGCCTGGGTCCCCGCCAGCCTTCCCGACGGCCTGCACGTCATTTGGGCCACGGGCAAGGCGGCCTTCAGTGACTACGCGAAGCTCGAATCACCGCGTGTGCGCGTTCGGCCCTACTTGTCGCCGATTGCCGATGCGTACGCGGCCGCTGACGTCGCGGTTACACGCGCGGGCGCGCTCACCCTCGCCGAGCTGTGCGCGTGGGGTATCCCGAGCATCCTCGTGCCCCTGCCCACGGCCGCGGCCGATCACCAAACCGCCAACGCGCGCGCACTCGTCGCCTCGGGCGCTGCGCGCGAGCTACCCCAGCGCGAGTTGAACGTCGAGCGCCTCGATCGCGAGGTGCGATCGCTGGTCGGTGACACAGCGCGGCTCGATGCGATGGCGCGGGCCGCGCTCGCCCGGGGCCGGCCGGAGGCGGCGGAGACGATCGCGAAGCGCGTGCTCGCGCTCGCGCGTGCTTGAGTCGCGCGCGCATGCCCGGGTATCTTGCGGCGCGCGAACCGAGGGGTCGAGGGACAACTCGCCAACGCCACGGACACCCCGAGTCATTGGTGTGCTTCGTGTCATTCGGCAGTTCAGCAATCGGTGGCCCTGGCGCCCCAATCTCGAACACGACTCGTAAGGCAGATGCCATCCTTGCTCGACACCTCTGACCCGCGTCCCGTTCACTTCGTAGGCATTGCCGGAGCGGGCATGAGCGGGCTTGCGGAGCTGTTCGTTCGCCGGGGCGTGCGCGTGACGGGGTGCGATGCCAACGTCGCGGGAACGGCGGATCTCGAGCGGTTCGGAATCTCGATCGTACAAGGGCACGATCCGGCACACGTCGAAGGCGCCAGAGCGCTCGTCGTGACCAGCGCGATGCCAAAGGACCATCCCGAGCTCGAGCGTGCGCGCGCCCTGGGACGCCCCGTCATCAGGCGCGCGGAAGCGCTCGGCGAGGCGGTGTCCGGCGGCGAGCTGGTCGCGATCGCCGGGACGCATGGGAAAACCACGACCACCGTCATGACCACGCTCGCGCTCACAGGCGCGGGCGTCGATCCCACGGGCGTGGTCGGCGGCCGCGTCGCCGCGTGGGGCGGCAACCTGCGCGCGGGCTCGACGACGCTCTACGTCGTGGAGGCCGATGAGTACGACCGATCCTTCCTCGCACTGTCACCGACCGTCGCCGTCGTCACCAACGTCGAAGCCGATCACCTCGACATCTACAAGGATCTCGAGGACATTCGCGCCACCTTCGCGCGGTTCGTGCGTGGGGCTCGCACGATCGTTCTCTGCGCCGACGACGCGGGCGCCAACACATTGGCGACGCCGAGCGATACCGAGGTGATCCGCTATGGTCTTGCTTCGCGCGATGCGCGGTTGCGCGCCGTTGACGTGCGCAGCGAGGCGGGGGGATCCCTGTTCGAGATCGTCTACGACGGGGAGGAGCTGGCCGAGGTCGAGCTCGGCGTTCCTGGGCGCCACAACGTACTCAATGCACTGGCCGCGATCGGCAGCGGGATCGCACTCGGGGCCTCGGTGGATGCGATGGGTGCCGCGCTTCGAGAGTTCACGGGCGTCGAACGGCGCTTCCAGCGACTCGGCTCGGCACGCGGGGTGATGGTGATCGACGACTACGCGCATCACCCCACTGAGATTCGCGCGACGCTCGCGGCGGCGCGCGCAGCATTTCCCGGTCATCGGGTGCTGGCGGCGTTCCAACCGCACTTGTATTCTCGTACGCGCGACTTCGCGGGCGAGTTTGGGCAGGCGCTTGCGGCGGCGGATGCGGTGTTTCTCACCGAGATCTACCCCGCGCGCGAGAAGCCGATCGAGGGAGTGACGTCCGATCTCATCGAGCGCGCGTTGCATGGGGCAGGGGGCACGCTCGCCTGGCGTGGAGACCGCCCGTCGTTGGCCGAGGCGCTGGCCGGGGCGGTGCACAAGGGGGACGTGGTGCTGACGATCGGTGCCGGGGACATCACGAAGACGGGACCGGAGCTGCTGGCGCGGCTCGAGTCGTGAGCGACGAAGAGCGCGAAGGACGGCCGCGGCGCTGGTCACGTCTCGTTCTCGTGATCGCTGGCCTGACGATTCTCGGGACTGGGTCGGGGTGGGGGCCGCGAGTGCTCGCGGAGCTGTCGTTCTTTCGTCTGCGCCACGTGCAGGTCGTGGGCGCTCGTTATGTCCGCGCTGATTCCATCGTGGCGCTGCTCGGAGTCGATACTACACGATCCATATGGGACGAGACCGACGAGCTGGTTGCGCGGGTGCGCAGACATCCGCAAGTGAGCGACGTCGAGATCGCGCGACGCGTGCCGGGCACGCTTGTCGTGACGATCACTGAGCGCGTGCCGGTCGCCTTCGTGCCCACGGCCCGCGGTCTCGAACCGCTGGATGCCGCAGGGCGAGCCCTCCCAATTGATCCCAGTCGTGTCAACGTCGACCTGCCCGTGCTCGCACGGCGGGACACGGCGGTGCTGCGCTTGCTGGGCGAGCTTCGCGAGCGTTCCCCACAGCTGTACGAGCGCGTGAGCGCCGCGCGTCGCGCCGGCCGGCGGGAGATCGTGCTCGAGTTAGGCGCCGTGAACGTGCGCGCTCTGGACGATGTCAGCGTGGACCGACTGGCCGACATCCTGCCGGTCGAGGCCGACCTCGCACGTCGTCAGGCACGGGCGGTGGAGCTCGATCTTCGCTATCGCGATCAGGTGATCGCCAGGGTGCAATGAATCCGGACCGTCTCGTCGCCGGCCTCGACATCGGGTCCGCCAAGACCACGGCGCTCATCGCCGAGGTGGAAGGCGACCTACCCAAGCACCCCACGATCAAGATCCTCGGCGTCGGGCAGGCGAAGACCGGCGGGCATGCGCAAAGGGGTCGTGTCCGACATCGAGGAAACGACGCGAAGCATCCGCAAGGCGATGCACGACGCGGAGCGCATGGCGGGCGCGAAGGTCGAGTGGGTCTACGGTGGCATCGCGGGCGAGCACGTGCAGGCGATGACCAGTACTGGGGTCGTTGCCGTGAACGGGGATGAGATCACGCGAGCTGACGTCGATCGCGCGAATGAAGTCGCGCGCGCGCTCGCGATCCCGGCCGACCGCGAGCTCCTGCATGCCATTCCCCAGGAGTATCACGTCGACCGGAACAAGGGGATCCGTGATCCGGTCGGAATGATCGGGATGCGTCTCGAGACGGAGATGTACCTGGTCACGATTGGGGCGTCGCCGGCGCAGAATCTCCGCCGCTCGGTGGAGAAGGCGGGATACGGCGTGCGTGAGCTCGTGGTCGAGCCGCTCGCCAGCGCGCTCTCCGTGCTCACCGAGGATGAGAAGGAGCTCGGTGTCGCGCTGGTCGAGATGGGCGCGGGGACGACGGACCTCGCGATCTTCCACGAGGGGAAGATCCGGCACCTGGGCACGATCGCGTTCGGCGGCAACATGGTGACGAGCGACATCGTGCACGGCCTTGGCGTGACGCAGGCGGATGCGGAGCGTCTCAAGGAGCGTTATGGATGCGCGTACGAGCCAATGGCCCGGCAGATGAACGAGCCCATCGTGCTTCCGAGCACGGTCGCGCAGGGAGACCGGCAAGTACCGCGAGAGCTCCTCAGCCACATCATCCACCAGCGAATGGACGAGGTCTTCGATCTCGTGCAGCGCGACATCCAGACGGCCGGGTACTCCGGCCGTCTGAGCGCGGGCATGGTGTTGACCGGCGGAGCGGCCGCGATTCAAGGCGCGGCCGAGTTGGCGACCGACGTCTTCGGGACGGGGGTGCGGGTCGGGTCGCCGGCCGAGCGGGTGAAGGGGCTGGTCGACGCGGTGGAAGCTCCACGCTTCGCGACGGTGGTTGGGCTCGCCCATTACGGGGCGCACCGAATGGCGATCGGCGCTAGTGGGTCGGCTTCGGGCCGGCGGATGAGCAGTCCGGGTGTGGATAAGTTGGTTCAGCGCGTCAGGAACTGGTTGCAGGACTTCTTCTGAGTTGCCAACGGTTTGCCGGTTACGAAAGGGTGCGGCCATCGCCCGAAAGCATTATATTGGCCGAGCCTGATTCGGTAGTACGCGGGACGCGCCAGCGGGTCCGCGAGGAATCACGGCCCTGCACGTCCCGCCTCCAGCACGTCCCGTCCCACGCCTAGTGGAGCTCTCCACCAGATGATCTTCGAGTTCGAAGAGAACGCCTCCCAGAACGCCCGGATGAAGGTTGTCGGCGTCGGTGGCGGCGGCGGGAATGCGGTCAACCGCATGATCGAAGAGCACCTCGAAGGCGTCGAGTTCATCTCCGTGAATACCGACGCGCAAGCGCTGCTGAATTCGAAGTCCGACGTCAAGATTCAGATCGGCAAGAAGCTCACGCGCGGGCTCGGCGCCGGCGCGCGACCCGAAATCGGTCGTCAGGCGATCGAAGAAAACCGTGACGAGGTCGCGCGTGTCTTAACGAATGCGGACCTTGTGTTCGTCACCTGCGGCATGGGTGGCGGTACGGGCACCGGTGCCGCGCCGATCATCTGCGAAATGTCCCGCGATGCGGGGGCGCTGACGGTCGGCATCGTGACGAAGCCGTTCCTGTTCGAGGGCCGGAAGCGGATGCGGCAGGCCGAAATGGGCATCGCGGAGATGCGGAAGCATGTCGACACCATCATCGTCGTGCCCAACGAGCGCCTGCTCGCGGTGGTGGGGAAGGGCATCCCGTTCCAGGACGCGCTCAAGAAAGCGGACGAGGTATTGCTCCATGCGACGCAGGGCATCTCGGCCCTCATCAACGTCACCGGTCTCGTCAACGTCGATTTCGCCGACGTGCGTACGGTGATGCAGCAGGGTGGGGCGGCGCTGATGGGCACTGGCATCGGGCGTGGCGAGAACCGCGCGATGGAAGCGGCCCAGCAGGCGATCTCGAGCCCGCTTGCTCGACAACGTCTCCATCTCGGGCGCCACGGGCGTGCTCGTCAATATCACCGGCGGACAGGATCTCACCCTCGGCGAAGTCCATCAGATCAACGAGATCATTCACGACGCCGTCGGCGACGACGCGGAGATCATCTTCGGTGCCGTGCACGAGCCGGCGATGCAGGGTGAGGTGCGCGTCACTGTCATCGCTACGGGTTTTGATCGTGCCGTCCAGGCGCAGCAGCCGGAGCCGGTCACCCCGAAGGGCGCGCCGGTGATTCCGTTCCCGGCGCAGCGCCCGCAGCGCGCGCCGTTGCAGGCGCCGCGTCCGGTCGTCAGTGATGGCAGCCAGCGGCGTCCCGCTCAGCCGGGTGAAGGTCGCGGTGCACAGGATCTCAGCGACATGGAGATCCCGACCTTCATTCGGAGACAGATGGATTGAAGCACCCACTCCTCGCACGAATCGGCACGCTCTGTCTTGCCGGCGCGCTTGCCGCCGGCATTCTCGCGTACGGACTCCCCGACCTTTCGGTGCCGGCGCCCGGCGTTGCCCTGTCCCTCGCGCCTCCGATTACCGTGCCCGCCTGGACGCAGCAGGTGGACACGCTCGCGCGCGGTGAGACACTGTCCGGATTGCTCGCTCGCGCGGGTCTTCCCGGAGCCGATATCGTGGGGGCGCTCGAGGCTGCGGCCGGATTCGACTCGAGGCGCGCTCGTGCAGGGATGCCGGTGACTGTGCGCACCTTCGCTGCCGACACCGCGCCCTCGGAGCTCATCTTCCAGCTCGCGATCGATCGCCTGCTTCACGTGCGCCGCTCGGAGCAGGGATGGGCGAGCGAAGAAATCCGTCTCCCGTGGACGACCGATACGGTCGTCGTGAGTGGCACCATCCGATCCAACCTGTACGAAGCGATCGACAAGGGCGCCGGTGACAAGCTGACACCGGCGGCACGCGCCGAGCTGGCGTGGACGATCGCGGACATCTACGAGTACCGCGTCGACATGAGCCGCGAGCTTCAGGAAGGCGATCAGCTCCGCGTCCTCTTCGAGCGGTCGGTGGGTCCGGGCGGTGCCGTTCGAGTAGGAAAGGTTCTCGCCGCGCGCTTCGTGCTGTCGGGTGAAGCCGTCGAGGCGATTCGTTATGCGAGCGCGACCGTCGGTGGCGACTATTTCGATCAGACGGGCCGATCCCTGCGCGCAGCGTTTCTGCGGACGCCGGTCGCTTTCCGTCGTATCTCGAGCCGCTTCGGAATGCGTCGCCATCCGATTCTCGGGACGATGCGCCGCCATCAGGGCATCGATTACGCCGCGTCGTCAGGCACCCCCGTCCGCGCGATCGGTGATGGCGTGGTATTGTTCGCCGGACGCAAGGGCGGGTACGGCAACGTGCTCGAGATTCGCCATCGGAACGGCTTCGTGTCGCGCTATGGACATCTGCGCGGCTTTGCCCGGAGTATCCACCGCGGCTCGCGCGTGACGATCGCGCAGACCGTCGCGTACGTCGGCTCGACCGGGTTGTCGACCGCGCCGCACCTCCACTTCGAGGTGCTGGTGAACGGCGTGCACCGCAACCCGCGCGTGGCGCTCAATCAGAAGGGCGGCGATCCCATCCCGAAGCGCGAGCGCGCCGAGTTCGATGGTCAGCGCGCGGTGCTCGTGGCGTCACTCGATCAGGGAGTGGTGGCGCCGGTCGACGTGGCGTCGGTGGAGGCGCCTTAGAGCGACCGAGGAAGGCGGAGCGAGGACGCGGGAGCGAGGAAATTGTCTTTCCTCGCTTTTTTTTTGTGCAACGAGCCACCGTCCTGTGGGTTCATGACCGCGATGCAGATCGTGGGGTCGGGAAATGAATTCCTTACTCCTCCCTCCTCATTCCTCATCGGGGCAAACAGTCCCCTCGACAGCATAGCTCGCGTAAATTGACGCCCATGAGTTCATGGGTGGTGGCGGCGGTCGCGGCGCTCGCGCTCGCACTGGTGTTGTATGGGTGGCGCGAGCCCGGCGGGCTCGCGCGCCGCGCGCCGCTCATCGCGCTGCGCGCGTTGGCGCTGGCGCTCGTGATTGCGTTGCTCCTCGACGCACCGGCGGGCGTGGCACGTCCGGTGGCGCCGTTCGTCGCCCTGGATGTGTCGGCGAGCTGGAGACGCGGCAGCGACACCGCTGCCTGGCGCGCGGCGGTGCGTCAGGCGCGCGCGGCGCCCCACGACTCGCTGTATCTGTTCGGCGACAGCGCTCGCATCGGAGACGTCCCCACACAGCCTGGCGATCGCGCCTCGCGCGCTCGGCCCGCCATCGAGCGCGCGCTCGCTGCGGGTCGCCCGCTCACGATCGTCACCGATGGCGAGCTCGACGATCCCGCCGAGCTGCCCGCGCTCCCCGCCGGCTCGCGGATCGAGGTGGTCGCGCGGGCGGCGTCGACCGACCTCGCGGTGATCGCGCTGGACGTGCCGCGCGCCGTGGTCGGGGGCGACACGGTCGAGGTGCGCGTCACGGTCCGTGCCGCGGAGCAGGTCCCGGCCGACGCGCGGCTCACCTTCGCGCTGAATGGACGTGCGCTGGCGACGGTGGCGATCGATCCACTGCCCCCGCGCGGCGAGCGCACCATCGCGGCGCGCGTGCAGCTCGCATCGCCCGACGGCCCGCACGTGTTCGCTGCTGCACTGTCGGGAGTGGATGCCGAGCCGTCGAACGACACGCTTGCCACGGTCGTGGACATTGCGCGGGCGGCTCGGGCGGTTCTGGTGTCGACTCGTCCCGATCTCGACGCGCGGTTCATGACGACGGTGCTTCGCGGGGCCATTTCGCTTCCCACGCGCGCGTACTTCCGTGTCACCCCCAGCGAATGGCGCCTGGAGGGACCGCTCACCCCGATTGGCGAAGGCGAGGTGCGGCGCGCGGTGCGCGATGCGCCGCTGCTGATCCTGCACGGGGATACCGCGCATTTCGGACCGCCCCGCACCGCCGCGACCGGCGCGCTCGCGCTCGTGCCTAACGTGCGCGATACCCTCGGTGAATGGTATCCGGTGGCGGCGCCCGCGTCGCCGATCTCGAGCGCGTTGAGTGGAATCCCGTGGGACTCGCTGCCTCCGCTCGTCGCCGGAAGCGGCGCGCCGCGTGGCGACTGGGAAGGGCTCGTCGTCGCACGCGCGCGTCAGTTCGATCGCCGCTCGGTCATCAGTGGACTCGAACGACCACGACGTGTGGTCACCGTCGCGGCGGCCGGATTCTGGCGCTGGCGATTCCGCGGCGGACGGAGCGCGGATGCCTACGACGCGCTGTGGGGTAGTATATTCGATTGGCTGGCCGCACAGCGGATCGATGTGCGAGCAGCGGTGCCCGCCGACGCGATCGTCCGCGAGGGGGATGAGGTGCGGTGGGTCCGTGGAAGTAGTGCGGACTCGACCGTCACCGTGCAGCTTCGGAGGCGCGGCGAGCCGGCCAGCGTCGATTCGGTGACGCTCCGCTTCGGCGCGAACAGCACCATCGCGGAGAGCGCTCCGCTCGGCGCAGGGGTGTACGATGTGGTTGTCGCGGGAGGACCCGCGATTCTGGTGGTGAATGGCGCCCGAGAGCTGCTGCCCCGACTACCGACGGTGCAGTCGGGAAATGTGGGCGAAGGGGCAGTCACCGGTGAGCGCCCGCGTCTTCGCGACAAGGGCTGGGCCATTCTCCTCGCATTGCTCTGCGCTCTGTGCGGAATGGCTTCTTCGCCGCCGCAGTGGACTGCGATAACCAATTTCATTCTCGAGCATTTGATGGCACGCATACTCCGCAAGGCCGATGACCTTCCGCGAAAGTCGCTGTGGCAGCGCGTCAAGGACATCGCTCTCATGGACGTCGGCGTGCTCGCCCGTGGGGGTGTCGCGCCCGGCTCACTGGAGCGGCTGGAGGAGCTCCTTCTGGAAGCCGATTTCGGCGTGCCGGTTACCCTGAGGCTCGTCGAGGAAGTCGAGGGGAAGGCGTCACGCGGGGAGGTCCGCACACACGAGGAGTTTCTCAGCGTGCTGCGCAAAGGTGTCGAACGAGCGCTGCGAAGCGGGAACAGCGACCCGTCTCTGCGGCTGCCTGACGAGACCCCAGCGGTCATCCTCATTGTCGGCGTCAATGGCGCCGGCAAGACGACGGCGATCGGGAAGCTCGCCGCCCGGTTTCGCGGCCAAGGACGATCGGTGCTCCTCGCCGCGGGGGACACCTTCCGTGCCGGCGCCATCGACCAGCTACGCATCTGGGCGAACCGCACCGGTTCGGCGTTCGTGGCGGGAAAGCCAGGAAGCGACCCGGCGTCCGTCGCGTTCGACGCTCTCGATGCGGCCGTCGCGCGCGGCACGGACATCGTCATCGTCGACACGGCCGGCCGGCTCCATACGCAGGACAACCTCATGAACGAGCTCCAGAAGGTCGGCCGCGTGATCGCGAAGCGCCTCCCAGGTGCGCCTCACGAGACCCTGCTCGTTCTCGATGCCACCATCGGACAGAACGCGGTTGCCCAGGCGCGCTCGTTCGCGCAGGCGATGCCGCTCACCGGCGCGATTGTCACCAAGGTCGACGGCACCGCGCGAGGCGGCATCGTGATCGCGGTCCACGAAGCCATCGACGTACCGGTGAAATTCGTCGGCGTCGGCGAGACAGCCGAGGATCTCCTCGAGTTCGATGCGGAGGAATACGCACGGGAGCTGCTGGAGGAATGACCCAAGGGGACCGAGGCGAGCGAGGCGACCGAGGCGGTCAACGCGCGGTCCAGCATCCTGGATCCCCTCGGCCCGTGAGATCGCTCAGCACCCCGGTGATGTACCTGAAAGGCGTCGGACCAGCCCGCGCCGAGGCGCTGCGGCGTCTCAACATCCTCACCGCCGAGGATCTGCTGTATCACCTGCCGCATCGCTACGAGGACGCGAGCACGGTTGCGCCGATCGCGTCGCTCGAGCCGGGAATGGATGCGACGGTCATCGGGACCGTCGTCTCGAAGGGCGTCATCCCAACGCGCAAGGGACTGCGAATCTTTCAGGCGGTCGTGCGAGATGACAGCGGCATGATCGAGGTGTCGTGGCCGGGCCAGCCATTTCTCGACCGCGCGGTACGGAAGAACGACGTGCTCCTGCTCACCGGCCCCGTCCGCTTCTTTCACGGCCGCCAGCTCCACCCTCGCGAATTCGTCAATCTCGGTGAGGAGGATGAAGGGACGCACGAAGGGCGCGTGCTGTCGGTCTATCCCGCGACGGAAGGGATGTCCTTCAAGCAAATCCGCTCGCTGATCGACCAGCACCTCGATGCGCTTCTGCCGTTGGTCACGGAGTATCTCCCGCCCGCCATCCTGGCCCGCGTTGGATCGCCGGCGCTCGGAGACGCGCTGCGCGCGGTGCATCGCCCCACCTCGATCGCCGACGCCATGCGTGGACGAATGCGCCTCGCGTTCGAGGAGCTTCTGTTCGTGCACATCCTGCAGCTGCGCGCGCGCGCGCTGGCCCGCGAGCGCCGCGCCGGCATCACCTTCGTGAACAAGCAAGGAGCTGACCTCCGCGCTCAAGGCGGCGCTGCCGTTCGAGCTCACCCGCGCGCAGGCCCGAGCCACGCGTGAGATCGTGGAGGACATGGCTTCGCCTCAGCGCATGCACCGGTTGCTGCAGGGAGACGTTGGGAGCGGCAAAACCGTCGTCGCGTTGTTCGCGGCGCTCCTCGCGGTGGAGAACGGCTTTCAGGCCGCGATCATGGCGCCCACTGAGCTGTTGGCGGAGCAGCACGCGCGGACGTTGGAGCGGATGCTCGAGCCGCTGGGCATTCGGCCGGTTCTGGTGACCGGGAGTTTGGGCATACGCGACCGTCGCAGCGCAGCGGAGCGGCTGTCGTCAGGCGCACCACTCATTGCGGTGGGTACACATGCGCTGGTCGAGCAGAGCACCGACTTCGGTAAGCTGGGGCTGGCGGTCATCGACGAGCAGCACCGGTTCGGCGTCGAGCAGCGAGCGGCGCTCGGACAGAAGGGAGAACGCCCCGATGTGCTTCTCATGAGTGCTACGCCGATTCCACGCTCGCTCGCTCTCACGCTGTACGGCGATCTGGATCTCAGCACGCTCGACGAACGCCCACCAGGACGCCTTCCTGTCCGAACGGCGCTCCGACCCGAATCCGCTCGTGCGCGCATCCTCGAGTTTGTGGATCGAGAGCTCGAGAAGGGAAGGCAGGCGTACATTGTGTACCCGGTGATCGATGAGTCGGAGAAGACCGACCTCAAGGCCGCCACGACGATGTTCGATATGCTCTGCCACCGGCCCCTTCGCGCATCGGCGGCTCGCGCTGCTCCATGGCCGCGTGCCCGCCGCGGACCGCGACTCGACTATGCGCCGTTTTCGCGATGGCGAGATCGATGTCCTGGTCGCGACGACGGTCATCGAGGTGGGCATCGATGTTCCGAACGCGACGGTCATGCTGATCGAGCATCCGGAGCGGTTCGGCTTGTCGCAGCTGCACCAGCTGCGGGGCAGGGTAGGACGGGGCGCGGACGAAGCCTATTGCATCCTGCTGGGCGACGTCGGCGACGAGGCTCGGCAGCGTCTCGAGATTTTCGCGGGGACGGAAGATGGATTCGAGATCGCGCGCGCCGATCTCACGCTGCGCGGGATGGGCGATCTCTTTGGTCAGCGGCAGAGCGGTGTGCCGACCTTTCGCGTCGCCGATCCGCTGCGCGACGAGGAGCTGAATCTCCTCGCCCAGGAAGTGGCCTCAGAAATTCTCGCGCACGACCCCGAGCTCACGCGCTCCGAGCACTCTGGCATGCGCCGCGTCCTCGGCGAGCGCTATGGCCGGGCGATCGAGCTGTTTCGAGTCGGGTGAAGGCGCTAGAGGCGCTAGAGGCGCTGGGGAATTCGCTGTTCAGCGCCTCTAGCGCCTCTAGCGCCTCTAGCGCTTCTAGCGCTTCTAGCGCTTCTAGGGTCTCGACCCAAGCCGGCGCTTGATGCGCGTGAGCTCCTCGTTCGTCTTGGCGAGCTCTTCCTTGAGCGTCTGAATCTCCTTGCGCAGCGCTTCCTCCCGCTCGGCCGCTGCCTGACGAGCAGCAACGCTCGTACTGTCGGTCGCCCGTGAGGCGGAGTCGACGGCCGTCAGGAGATGCCGGAGGATTCTCGCTTCCGACATGTGCGACGTCACCGTCGTGTCGGCGAGATAGGCGTCGAGGTTCCGCTTCGCTTCGTCGCGGTCGGCCTGCGAGGTCGCCGATTCCAGGCGGAGAATGGCGCGCAAGTACGCGGCTTCGCGAGCCTCTGGGGTGTCGGGATGCGTCTCGACGAACTGCGCCAGGATCACGTCAGCTTCTCCTCGCTCCCCGGCGGCCGCCGCCATGCGCGCACGGGTTGCCACTTCGACGAACCGCTCCTCTGGTGTCGGCTCGAGCGGCTGCTGATTCCGGGCCACGCACCCTGAAAGCAGCGCAACCACGCCGAAAACGAGAAGTCGTCTCACGCGGGCTCGCCCACCGCAAATTCTCGTGTGAGAGCGGTAGAGGGGCGGCCGGCCTGTGCGGGAAGCGTGATCGTGAACGTCGTCCCAACAGCGAGCGTGCTGTCGGCGACGATCGATCCGCCGTGCGCGACGACGATCTGCTTCGCGATCGCGAGCCCCAACCCGGTTCCTCCCAACGACGACGGGCCCTGATTGTCAGCCTGGAAGAATTTCTCGAAGATGTGCGGGAGCTGGGACGGTGGAATACCCGCTCCCGTGTCACCCACCGCCAGCTGAATCTGGTCGTCCACGGCCTCGACGCGAAGGGTGATACGGCCCTCCCGTTCGGTGAACTTGAATGCATTCGACAGCAGGTTGCCCAGCACCTCGTTCATGCGGTCGGCGTCCCAGTGTACCTCACCGGGGAGGTCGTCGGCCTCCTCGACTTCGAAATGAATCCCGCGCTGCATGGAGAGAACTCTGAAGGTGCCTTCGAGATCGTGCAGGAACCGTCGCAGATCCGTGGGCCGTGGATAGATCTTTCCCCCGCCGGCCTCGAAGCGGCTCACGTCGAGCAACTGGTGAACGAGTCGGGCGAGCGATCGCGTTTGGGTGTCGAGTGTCTTGATGATGTCACGCTGGCGCGCCGAGATCGGGCCATACACGCCCTCATCGAGCAGCTGCAGGTAACCGAGGATGACGTTCAGCGGCGTCTTGATCTCGTGCGATGCGACGGAAATGAATTCCGCCTTGAGGCGATCGAGTTGGGCGAGCTGCGCCGCCATCGTGCGGAAGCTGCCCGACAGTCGACCGAATTCGTCGCGACGCTCGGGGGAGACCGAGAGTCGGTGTCCAAAGTTGCCGTCGGCAACGGCGGCCATTCCCTGTGCGAGATCATGGACCGGCCGGCTGATCGAGCGCCACAGCAGGAAGGCGATGAGGAGCGCCAGTCCAATCGCGAGACCCAACGCGCCCGCCGCGAGGCGTTGAGCCTCCTCCGTGAGCGCGGCGGTGGCCTGAACGCGCTCGCTCGTGCGCTCGCGCAGCGATTGCTGCGCCGCGGCGATCGCACGATCGACGCTGTTGATCGCCGGCACGACGTGGCGGTTCGAGAGCGTGTCGGCCGCGCGCGTTCGTCTGGCGAGCGCCGCTTGATACTCGAGCGGCGCGTATCGCACGACCGCTGTGATCGCCGATCGAATTTGATCGGCCGCGTCACGAAGCTGATATCTCCGCAGTGTGTCGAGCATGCTCGAGAGCCGCGAGATCTGCAGCGCCATCGCATCCCGCGCCGGGACATCGGGAAAGAACAGCAGCGACAGCTCAGCGGTGCGGAGGTCCTCCGTGGCTGCACGCATGCGACCCAGGAGAAGCGATGCGGCGAAGTCCCGGTCGCGGAGCGCCACCGTCTCGTCGTGCACGCGATCGAGCGACCGCAGCGTCAACCCCAGCGGCAGCAGGAGCACGACGGCGATCGCGAAGAGACCGAGCGCGAGACGGGTGCGGATGGACACGATCAGAACGGGACTCGGGCGCCGAGCATGAAATTTCGATGGTGCGAGGGACGTCGCGGCGAGGGATAGGGAATGTTGTCAGGACGACCATCCCCGCGCAAATCGTAAAGAAAGAACGCCACACCGCCCAGGAGGGTGATTTGCCCGGCGACGATCCCGGTGCGAGCCCGGCGATCGTGACGGACCGCGGCCTGGTGCAGCGCCTCCGACTCTACGTCGGTGTAGCGGCCGTCGACGACGGTGCACACCTCGGGCGCACCATCACAGCGGTCTCGCAAGCGCGCCTGCACGCGCTCGGCAGCGTCATGCTCGCTGTAGGCATAGACCCCGAGCGCGACGGTCGCCCCCGCGAGCACCCACTTGGCCACGCCGGCCACCGAGCGCCAATCCCGCTCCGCGTGCGATTCCTGCGCACGGAGCGGGAGCGCGACGGCCACCAGGGCCGGGAGGAGTCAGAGCGCGGACTCGGGTCATCGGAAGCCGAAGATCTCTCCGCCGAGCGTTGCGAGTACGATCTGACGATCGAGCACGACCGGAGGGTGGCGGATCGTGCCGCCCGTCCTCCGCGTCCAGACTGCTCCGCCCGTCGCCCGTGAGATGTACATGACGTCACCGGCGACTGTTGCAACGAGTACGCCGTTACGCAGCATGAGCGGAGTGGCGACGGTAACGCAGTTCGGCATCACGTCGCGTCGAGGCACATTGGGGGCGTGACGTGGAACACGAATCAGCGTGCAGGATCCGCCGAGCGCGAAGACGGTGTCACCGTGCACGACCGGTGATCCGGGAATCGGCTCTCCGGTTTGCACGGTCCATCGCACGGTTCCTGTGCGGAGGTGAAGGGCGGTGATGAACCCTTCGGGTGACGAGAGCACCGCCGTGCTGTCGTCGAGTAACGCCAACGGCGCAACCGTCGGAGCGGGGAGCCGGAATGCCCCGAGGAGCGTGCCCGACTGGCGATCGAGAACGATGAGTGAATCGCGCAGGGTCGCGACCGCGACGCGAGCCGCGGTGACCAGCGGTCCTCCTCGCGACGGGCCTGTTTCTCGCCTCCACACCAGATTGCCCCGCGACGCGCCGAGCCCGAACGCTTCTCCCTTGTCGTTGACGCCGTACAGCACCGAGTCGCGCAGCGCGAGCGGTGTTGAGACGTCACCGACGGTCGTTTGCCAGAGGCGGCCCCCGTCGGTGAGCCGGAGCGCGGTAACGCGTCCACCGGTGCCCTCGGAGGCAACGAACACGCGACCGCCCGCCGCAACCGCGGCGGTCGCGAACGAGCCGTCCCCGCGCCGACGCCAGAAGGTCGCACCGCTGCGTGTGTCGATGGCGTACACCCATCGGTCGGTCGACGTAACGAGCGTGACGCGCGACGACACGGCGGGAAGGCTCGACACGCCACGACCCACCGTCGCTCGCCATACCAGCTGTGGCTCGCCGTCGATCGTCTCGCCCGCCGAGGGCGCGCGCGTGGGCGTGAGGAGATATTCACGAGCTTCGACCGGCAGGTCGCGAGGGACGTCGCGCGATGCGCCGGCGCAGGCGACGTTGACTCCAACCAGGGTGGAAAATAGCTTGCGCGTCCACTTCCGTAACCGCCGCAATATCAATGACATCCTCATTCGTTCGTATCGAGGTGCTGCGTGAGCACGTCGGTCGCGTCGTCTCGGTTCGAGGCTGGGTCACGCACCTTCGCTCGTCGGGCAAAGTCGCGTTCGTCGTTCTGCGCGACGGCACCGGCGTGCTTCAATCTGTCATCGTCAAGAACGCCGTCGCGCCAGAGGTCTGGGAGCGATTTCAGCAGTTGACCGTCGAGACCTCCATCGCCGTCACTGGGGAAGTGCGCGAGGATGCGCGATCCCCTGGGGGCGTCGAGATGAGCGCAACCAGTCTCGAGATCATCGGCACCAGCCCCTCCGACTATCCCATCCAGCCGAAGGAACATGGCGTCGACTTCCTGCTCGATCACCGCCATTCTCTGGCTCCGCAGCCGGCGGCAGCGGGCCATTGCCCGCGTCCGGAACGAGATCGAGCAGGCGATCCATGACTTCTTCTACGAGCGCGGCTTTCTTCGGGTCGACACGCCAATTCTGACGGCCGCCATCGGCGAGCGATCCGGGCTGTTCGAGACGGAGTACTTCGACGAAGGCACTGCTTTCCTCGCGCAAACTGGTCAGCTCTACGGCGAGGCCGCTGCCGCCGCCTTCGGGAAGATCTATACCTTCGGGCCGACCTTTCGCGCCGAGAAGTCGAAGACGCGCCGGCATCTCACGGAGTTCTGGATGATCGAGCCGGAGGTCGCCTGGAACGACTCCAACGACAACATGCGCCTGCAGGAGGAGTTCGTCTCCTATCTCGTGAAGCGGGCGCTCGAGCGCTCCGCCGACGATCTGAAAGAGCTGGAGCGTGACACGTCGAAGCTGGCCGCTGTCGTCCCGCCGTTCCCGCGAATCGCCTATACCGAGGCCGTCGAGATTCTCCAGCGAAAGGGAAGCTCCCTCAAATGGGGCGACGACCTCGGGGCCGAGGACGAGGCGCTCCTGGTCGAGGATCATGACCGCCCGATCTTCATCTTCAACTACCCCAAGGAGGCGAAAGCCTTCTACATGAAGGAAAACCCCGAAGATCCGCGCACGGTGCTATGCGACGACTGTCTCGCGCCTGAAGGCTATGGGGAGATCATTGGCGGCAGCCAGCGCGAGGACGACTACGACAGGCTCGTGTCGCGCATCAAGGCCGAGGGGCTGCCGTTGGACGCGTACGGCTGGTATCTCGACCTTCGAAAGTACGGCACGTTCACGCACGCAGGGTTTGGGCTGGGGTTGGAGCGCACCGTCGCGTGGATTTGCGGAACGCCGCACATTCGGGAGTGCATCGCGTTCCCTCGGTTGATGAACAGGTTATGGCCGTAGGGTAGCGCTCGACGTTACGTGCGTCGCGGGGCTTCATTCCGCTTCGCCTCGTCCCACATCGCGTCCAGCCCCTCCAGTCCGAGCTCGGACATTCGCTGTCCACGCGCTTCCGCCATCCGCTCCATCGTCTGAAATCGGCGCGCGAACTTTTCGTTGGCGCGATCGAGGGCGAGCGACGCGTGAACGCCGGCCTTCCTGCACATGTTAACGCACGCGAACAGAAGGTCCCCAAGTTCTTCTTCCAGCGCAAGATGGCGTTCATCGAGCACCGGCACGCCGCCCGTCCCAGGTGTCACCGGATTTTCTCGAAGCTGCTCGCGAACTTCGGCCAGCTCCTCATCGACTTTTTGCGATGGCCCCTCGACATCAGGCCAGTCGAAGCCGACCCCTGCCGCGCGATCCTGCAGTCGATGTGCGCGGTGAAGCGCTGGCAACCCGACCGGAAGCCCATCGACGATCGACGCTCGCGTAGCGGCCTTCATGTGCTCCCACGAGCCGCGCGCGCCCCCGCCGTACAGGTGGGGATGCCGGGCTCGCATCTTCGTCACCAGAGCATCCGCAACGCCGTGCGCGGTAAAGGCGCCACGCTCCTCGGCGATGATCGAGTGAAAGAGGACTTGGAGCAGGAGGTCCGCGAGCTCCTCGCGAATCTGCGCGTCGGCGCCGGCGCGAAGCGCGTCGTCGAGCTCATGTGCCTCCTCCAGCAGGTACGGACGCAGTGATGCGTGCGTCTGCGCGGCATCCCACTCGCACCGCGCTCGCAAATCGCGCATGAGCGCGAGCGCATCTTCAAGCGTCGTCTTGTCTTGCATGGCTCCTCCGAAGCCGGTTATACTACCCGCCCGAGTCGAGACGCGTCAATGCGAGCATCCGAGAAGCGCGCCTGGGTCGAAATCGATCTAGGCGCGTTGCAGCGAAATGCAGCCGCGGTCGCGCAACGGGCGCGGGCGCCGCTCCTGCCAATGATCAAGGCCGATGCGTACGGTTTGGGCGCCATTCCCGTGGCGCGCGCGCTCGAGCCGCTCGAGCCCTGGGGCTACGGCGTCGCAACCGTGCGCGAAGGGCTCGAGCTTCGCACCGCCGGTATCACGCGCCCCCTCGTCATCTTCACGCCGCTGGACGACGACGAGCTTCTCGACGCGCGCGCGGCGGGAATCATCCCCTCGCTCTCGCGTCCTGAGAGCATCGACCGGTGGCGAATCGACGGCGGCGGCGCGTGGCACCTCGCCATCGACACCGGGATGAGCCGCGCCGGCGTGCGCTGGGACGAAGTAGGCGCGCTCCGCGACGCAATTGTCCGCTGTCCTCCGGAAGGTGCGTACACGCACTTCCACTCCGCCGAGCGCAACGACGGATCGGTCGAGGAGCAGGAGGAACGGTTTCGCCTAGCGGTGGCGACGCTGCCAGAGCGCCCAGGGATTTTGCACGCCGAGAATTCCGCCGCGGTGGCCAGACGCAACGGGAGCGAGTGGGACTGCGTGCGTCCCGGGATCTTTCTCTATGGCGTCGGCAGCGGGGAGGGCGCCCTCGTCGAGCCGGAGCCAGTGGTGCACCTTCGGGCGCGCGTCGTCGACCTGCGACACATCGGCGAGGGGGAGACGGTCAGCTACGACGCCACCTATCGCGCCGTGGGAGCCCGGCAGATCGCGACACTCGGGATCGGCTATGCCGATGGGTACCCGCGATCCCTCTCCAACCGCGGCTGCGCCATCCTGGGCGACCGGCGCGTCTGTGTCGCGGGCCTGGTCACGATGGACATGACGATGGTGGACGTCACCGGCGTCCCGTGCGCGTTAGGCGATGTCGCCACGGTGATCGGGGGCGACACCGCGCTCAACGTCGCGACCGTCGCTCGTGATGCCGAGATGTCTCCGTACGAGCTTCTCACACGCCTGCGCGGTCGCCTCCCGCGTGCGTATCTTGGCGTTGGCACCAGCCCGTGAAGCGTCGCGCCATTGTGATCGTGCTCGACGGAGTGGGCGCCGGAGCGGCTTCTGACGCGGCATCCTACGGCGACGCCGGCAGTGACACGCTCGGCAACCTGGCTCTGGCCGTCGGGGGCCTCGACGTGCCGAATCTGGAGCGACTGGGGCTTGGGCGCCTCCGAGCGCTCGAGGGAGTCGCGCCGATTTCCGATCCCGCCGGCGCGTGGGGGCGCATGCGTCCCGCATCGGCCGGGAAGGACAGTACCACCGGGCACTGGGAGATCTGCGGTATTCACCTGGCCAAGCCGTTTCCCACGTACTCGAACGGCTTCCCACCGGACGTCATTGGCGAGTTCTCGCGCCGCGTGGGGCGTGGAGTGATCGGAAACGTCGTCGCCAGCGGAACCGAGGTCATCGAGCGGTTCGGCGCCGAGCACGTGCGCAGTGGAAATCTCATTGTGTATACCTCAGCCGATTCGGTCTTTCAGGTTGCGGCACACGAAGGGGTCGTTCCCCTCGAGGCGCTGTACGACGCGTGCAGGCTCGCCCGTGAGATGCTGGTCGCGCCGCACGACGTGTCGCGCGTCATCGCACGTCCCTTCGTGGGAGCCGATGGCCACTTCAGTCGCACGCCGCATCGCCGCGATTTTTCGATCGCGCCTCCGTCGGAAACGCTGCTCGATGCGCTGGCGAGCGCGGGCATTGCCCGACGCGGCGTGGGAAAGGTCGATGACCTTTTCGCTGGCCGGTCGATCGCGGCTGAGCATACGCCCGACAATGCAGCCGGCCTCGAAGCAATCGGCCGTGCATTGCGTGAAATGCCTAGTGGGTTCCTTTTCGCGAACCTAGTAGATTTCGACCAGCTCTGGGGGCACCGAAACGACGCAGCGGGGTTTCGTCGAGCGCTCCGTTCGAGTCGACGGAACCCTTCCCACGCTTCTCTCCGCCCTGCGCGAGGACGACCTGCTCTTTCTCACCGCCGATCCCCGCAATGATCCAACGACGCCTTCCACCGAGCCATTCAAGGGAGATCGCACCGCTCCTCGTGGCGGGTGCGCGCGTGCGCCCCACTGATCTGGGGGAGCGGTCGACCTTCGCCGATCTCGGCGCGACGGTCGGTGAATGGCTGGGCGTTGGATTTCGGGGCCGTGGGACGTCATTCCTGTCCGAGCTGCTGGCGTGACGAACGCGTCGATGGAGCTTCTGCGCGCCGCGGCCCTCGGCGCGATGATGCGCGTGTACGCGCCCTACTCGGGCTTTCGCGTTGGCGCGGCGCTCGAGGACTCGGACGGGCACGTTTATGTGGGATGTAACGTCGAGAACGCATGTTCGGGGTACGATCTGCGCCGAGCGTGGCGCGATCGCCGCGGCTGTGGCGGCAGGGGTCCGGTCGTTCAGTCGTATCGTCCTCGCCACCGAGGCCACCGAGCCGACGCCGCCCTGCGGGGTCTGCCGGCAGGTACTGGTGGAATTCGCGCCTGCCATCGAGGTCGTCAGCGTGACCGCCGCGGGCGAGGAAGCACGCTGGACCCTGGATGCGCTCCTCCCGTCTCCCTTCACGCCGCAATCGCTTACCCATCAATGAAGCGCGGAGTACTCGTCTTGCCTAATCGTCTTGCCGTGCTCATTGCCGCAGTCTCGGTCGTGGTGGCCGTGGGCGCGTGCTCGGAGGACTTCACTGGCGGAGCCGCCTGCCCGGTGCTGTGTCCGGAAAGCGGGTTCGACATCGTCAACGACACGCTCGAGGCCGTCGTGGTGCTGGACTCCAGCGTTCGCGGCTTCCCGCTGCCCGGCAGCGAGAATCAGCTCACGCTGCTCCAGCGCTTCGGAAACGGCGATCCCGCGATCACCGCCGGCATCGCGCGCTTCGACTTCGTTCCCCGGACCATTCCGGTAGGCACCGATTCGGTTCTCGTCGCCAAGGTGGACTCGGCCGAGCTGCGTCTATCGATCGTGAGCGGGGCGCTGGACAGTCTCAGCCGGCGCGATACCCTCAAGCGCGTTCCGGTGACGATCGAGGTATCCGACGTCGACACCACGGCGTCGGACTTCGATACCGCGGCGGTGCGGGCGCGCTTTCGGCCGAGCACCCTGATCGGGTCGTACACCGTTAGGCGCGACTCCCTCCCCGACAGCGTCTTCGTGCGCCTGGATACTGCGGCCATTCGCGCGCGGGTGCAGGGCGGCCGCTTGCGGGTGGGGCTTCGCATACGATCCGACTCCTCGATGCAGGTCCCGATCGCGGCGGTCAACTTCCTCAGGTTCTGGGCGCGAGCCGGCGCAGACACGATCACGCGCTCGGTCGGTCCAGCGTCCAGCTCGACGGGCGAGGGTGGCGACCTGCCGGCGCTCGATCGGTATTTGATCGTGTTGCGAGGCACCCCCGCGCCGCCGCCTCAGGTGCTCGCGGTCGGCGGTCTCCCGGCCCAGCGCGCGTACCTCCGGCTATCGCTCCCGAGCAACCTCGTCGATTCGGTGACGGTGGTCCGGGCGACCTTGGTGCTCACGCAAGCGCCGGTGCGCGGCCGCACGGATGACACGGTGCGAACGCCTGTCAAGCCAACGTCTCCATCGCGCGCGATCTGCTCGATGTCGGCCGCGCCGCTCTTCTCTTCGTGCCACCCCGGGTCTATTCCAGCAGACGCGCGCTCCTCGTGACAGCGGGCTGGTTCGCTTCGAGCTCGCGGGTACCATCCCGTTCTGGCGACTGACACCCGAGGCCGATCTTCCGCGTGTGATCGTGCTGCGCTCGGGGCGCGAGGGGGAGTTCCCGTCGGAGTTCTATTTCTACTCGAACGAGGCGCCGGCGAGCCTGCGTCCTCGTGTCGAGATCAGCTACATTCCTCGCGTCGACTTCTCCCTGCCGTGATACGCCCCAACTGGCTCCTCTCTCTCTTCGTGATTGAGTTGCCGCTGGCGGCGCAGGGCACGTTGAGCACGCAAGGCTTCGGCTATCACCCAGGCCAGATCAGCTCGCGCGCTCGCGCCACTGGCGGTGCGCTCGGTGAGTTCGATCCGACGTCGGCGCTGAATCCCGCCGCGCTCGCCTGGTGGGAACGGTCCGGCGTCTCCTCGAGTATGCTCGGAGTTTCGCCGCGTGACTACGGCGGGAACCCGCGAGAGCGCGACCATTGCGCGGTTTCCTCTCTTGGAGCGGCAATCGCCATTGGTGGGCGAACCGGTCGTCGGCCTCCGCCTGCTCCATCGTTCTCGAAGGCGAACTCCTCGACCGCAAGTTCCTGCGCGAAGAGATGTGACCGGGTCGGCCGCGGCTCGTCGGCCGTGTCCTCGACGACCTCGCGGACGACGTCGCCGAGCAGCTGCGGCCCCGGCCCCGGTCCCGGCGTGGCCGAACAGGTCGAACGGGAAGACGGCGGCGGTGGACATCAAGGGGAGATGATAACGGGGTTCGGATCGTCCCGGGACAACTTCAACTCGGTGCGGGCCCCCGACGAGATCGACAAGTCCGAATGAAGCACCAACTCGCGGACCGCCGCGGTCACGTCGGCCGACGAGCGCCCGAGCCAGCGGAGCACGCAGGCCGCCGTGAGCCGGGCCGCGGGGTCGGCCGCCCGGTCCGTTGCGATCGTCGTGAGCCGCGGGACCGCCGGCACCGGCTCGTTGAAGCTCAGAAGGTAGCGCACCGCCTCGCGCCAGACGATTTCCTGCCCGGACAAGCAGGGCATCGTGCACGCCGTGTCGAGCTACCTCTTCATGACCGGCTGCAACATCGAGGACAGCCAGCAGTTCGGCGACCACGACACGGGGCTGTTCTTCATGCGGGTCCACTTCTCGGCGGACGCCGCCGGTGACCGTGGAGAAGCTGCGGGCCAGCTTCGCGGCGATCGGCGACTCCTTCCAGATGGACTGGCAGATCCACCGGGCCGACGAGAAGATGCGGATCGTCCTGATGGTCAGCAAGTTCGGGCACTGCCTGAACGACCTGCTGTTCCGGTCGCGGATCGGCGCGCTGCCGGTGGAGATCGCGGCGGTGGTCTCCAACCACACGGACTTCGCCGAGCTGGTGGGCTCGTACGACATCCCGTTCCACCACATCCCGGTGACGAAGGACACCAAGGCGCGAGGCCGAGGCGCGAGCTGCTGGAGCTGGTGCGCGAGGAGGACGTCGAGCTGGTCGTGCTCGCCCGCTACATGCAGGTGCTCTCGGACGACCTGTGCAAGCAGCTGAGCGGCCGGATCATCAACATCCACCACTCCTTCCTGCCGAGCTTCAAGGGCGCGAAGCCGTACCACCAGGCGCATGCGCGCGGTGTGAAGCTGATCGGCGCGACGGCGCACTACGTGACGGCCGACCTCGACGAGGGGCCGATCATCGAGCAGGAGGTCGAGCGGGTGGGCCACGAGGTGACGCCGGACCAGCTGGTCGCGGTCGGCCGCGACGTGGAGTGCCAGGCGCTGGCCCGGGCGGTGAAGTGGCACGCGGAGCGCCGGATTCTGCTGAACGGCCGCCGGACGGTCGTCTTCGCCTAGGAGCTCGGGTCGTCCCGTTTGTGGCGAGTGCGGGCGGTTTGTGGCGTTCGCGCCCACGCGGCGGATCCGCGCATCGACACAGCCCGCGCCCCTCAGGGCGAGCCCGCGGGGCTCTACATCCGGCTCAGCGAGGCCGCCGCGAACAGGACGTCCCGGATCGCCTCCCGGTCGCCCACCTGGCCCGCCGCCGCCTCCTCCGGCGGACATGGCCCGGCGGCCAGCCGGCAGAACTCGACGCCGTCCAGGGCGACTGGGCCACCTCGTGTTCGGCGGAGCCCACGGCGGCGGGGGAGTCCAGGGGGATGTAGCCAGTCGCCGCCGCCCGGCCCTCGATCTCCAGGTGCAGGTGCGGCCCGGGGCGCCCGCCGCGACCAGGTGGCGGCCGGGGCGGGTGCGGCGAGCCCGGCGCGGCGGCGTGCGGCCAGCGCGTCGGGCAGCATGCCGGGCCGCCAGGTCGATCATGCGGTGCAGGTGGCGCGGCGAGGGCGGCTCGTACGGGTAGTCCACCGCCTCCGCGATGTCCTCCGCGTGCACCCAGCACTCGAAGGCCCGGTCCAGCATCGCGTCGCGCAGCGGCAGGGCGAAGTCGCCGTACGGACACGGCCAGTCTCGCCGGCGCCGCGCGCCCGGCGAAGGACACCGTGCGGACCAGGGCGTGGCTCTGCTCCCGCCAGGGCTCCCGCACGGCCCGGGTGGGCGGGACGTGCGAGCGCCCGCCAGTACGCCTCGGTGCGCGCGGCCGGAGTCGGGCGCCGGGGCGTGCACGTCGCCCAGCGGGTCGGCCAGGCCCGAGCGCGCGCGCGACCAGCCGTCGACGCGTCATCAGATGCGCGATGACCCCGGCGACGGTGGTACGCCGGCTCGTCGGCGCGCTCGCCCTCGAACCAGCGCAGCCGCACCGGCGCGTGCCACTCGGCGTCGCCGATGTCCCGCAGCAGGGCGTCCAGCCGGGCGGTCTCCGCGTCGTACGGCGTCGCCCAGCCGGGCACCGGGATGCGCGGCGGGCGGCGGCCCAGGCAGCCCTCCAGGACCCGGGAGCGCAGCAGCGGGTCGAGGTCGAGGCTCTCGGTCGGTGTGCAGCAGCCCGACCGCCTCGCGCAGCCGCAGCGCCTCGTCCGCGCAGGGCGCGCAGTCGCCGAGGTGCTCCTCGACGGCCGCGGTCTCCTCGGCGGAGCAGGCGGCCAGCGCCCAGGCGCCGAGCAGCGACTTCAGGACACGGTGTGCGGCACGGGGCCGGCGGCGGACGGCGGTGCCGGGTCACCGGAGGTCCTCCGGGCGCGGGCAGCGGGCAGCCCGGCTGTCCTCGACGGGGGCCGCGGGGCATCGGGGCGTCAGGCGGGTCGCCGTGCCGCGGGGTCGGTCGGCGCCGGCCGGCCGTGGGCGCCGGGGTTCGCGCCGTCCGCGTCGTCGCCGGCCGTCCCGGCCGCGGCGTCGTCCCCGTCGGCGTCCGGGCGTCGTGCGCCGTCGTCCGCGGCCGGCGCCGTTCACAGCGCACCGTCCGTAGCCGGGCGGTGCGCCTGGGTGCGGCGACGGGTCGTGGGCGGTGGACAGCAGCTGGAGGCCCAGGCGCAGCCGGCGGCGGGCCTCGTCCTCGGTGACGCCGAGGTCGGCGGCGGTCTGGCGGTAGTCGCGGCGCTGGAAGTACGCCAGCTCCAGGGCGGCGCGCAGCGGCGCCGGCATGGAGGTGACGATGTAGTCGGCGCGGGCGGCGACGGAGGCGCGGCGCACCTTCTGCTCCAGCTCCTCGCGCGGTGCCCTCGCCGCCCTCGGCGAGCGCGGCGGTCTCGGTGGCGCGCAGCCGCTGCACGGCCTGGCGGTGGGTGAGCGTGGCGACCCAGGAGCGCAGCGAGCCCTGCTTGGGGTCGTAGGCGTCCGGGTTCTCCCAGACGTAGGCGAAGACCTCGCGGGTGACGCGGTCGGCGGCGTCCTCGTCGTCCGAGCACGCGGTGGGCGAGGCTGTGCACGAGCGAGGCGAACCGGTCGTACAGCTCACCGAGCGCGGCGGCCTCGCCGCGCGCGAGCCGCTGCTGCATCCTGCGGTCCCAGCGGGGCGGTGCGTCCTTTTCGCCATGCGGCCCCCTCACGCCCTGCCCTGTCCCGCGCCTGTCCCTGTCTGCCGCGTGCCTGCCTGTCTCACTCGAATGTAGTCGGCGCCTCCGACTAGCGCACGCCCCTTTGTGGCAATGTGCGCCCCCTGCGGAGCGCCGCGGTGGTAGTGGACGTCGCGCTACCCTTCCACTTGCCGATCAGACGACGAGTCGAACAGGATCGAAGCGACTGAAACAAGCCTCTCTGGGTATCGTTTTTCGGCCGTGTTTCAGGGAACGGCCGCTGGGCAGCCGCGCTGCAAGGAAGCGTAGGGACTTCCGTTCGCGTTCGGCGACCGAAGGGACGTGCGTGGTGACGTTCAATGTGACCGAGACGGCGAGCAGGGCGCATGGGCCGTGCTCCACGTGTCGCGGCGAGCTGGATCTGGTCACGTCCCCGGTGGTGCGCCAGCATGTCCATGACGCGGTGGCCGACGGGCGGCACGATCTGGTGCTCGACCTCTCCGAGGTGTTCTTCTGCGACTCCAGCGGCGTCGGCGTGCTGATCGCCACCCGCCGGCTGCATGCGCTCCTGCCAGGGCCGGCTGCGCCTGATCCTGCCCGCCCAGGGCGCGGAGGACGGCTCGCACGTCAACCGGGTGCTGGCCGCGCTGGGCGTACGCCGGCTCTTCGAGGTGTACGCGGACGCGGCGTCGGCCGGGCGACGAGGGCGGCCCGCTGTCCGCGTGAGCGGCCGTGACGCATCGGTCGGAGGTCCCGCACGTCGTCACCACGCCCTTGTCGCCGGAATTCCCCGGTCGTGGCACAAGTGCCGCTTTCGCCGCGCCCGTACGGGCCCCGCGTCGTACGCTCCGGCGGACGCACCCACGTGACGTAAGGCGCCCCGAAGAGACATGGTCAGCAGCGAGTACGAGCGCAAGATCGCCGCCCGGTTCGCCACCTTCGACCAGGACGGCAACGGCTACATCGACCGCGAGGACTTCAGCGGGGCGGCCGCAGGCGCTGCTCGCGGAGTTCGGCATCGCCGCCCGGTCCGACAAGGGCCAGGCCCTCTACAGCGGCGCCGAGGCGTTCTGGCAGGGCATGGCGGGCATCGCCGACGTGGACGGCGACCAGCGGGTCACCCGCCAGGAGTTCGTCACGGGCGCGGTGAAGCGGCTGCGCGACAACCCGCGACCGGTTCGCCGAGATCGCCCGCCCCTTCCTGCACGCGGCGCTCGCCATCGCCGACGAGGACGGCGACGGCGCGGCCACCATCAGGCGGCGGCGCGCGTGCTGACGTGCCCTCGGCGCGCGCGAGGACGCCGCCGCGCACAGGCCGCCGCCGCCCTCGACGCGGACGGCGACGGCAAGGTCGGCGAGGACGAGGTCGTGACCGGCTTCGCCCGCTACTTCACGGTCCCGAGCGACCGGCCGAAGTGAGCCCCTCGCGGACACCGCTCGGGCACGCGTCGCCCCACGAGTACCGCTCCCGCAGCTTGTACTTCAGCACCTTCCGCAGGGTCTCGTTCCGCGGAAGGGCGTCCACCACCTCCAGCTGCTCCGGCAGCTTGTGCACGGACAGCCCCTCCGCCCGCAGATACGCGGTCACCGCCTCCAGCGTCAGCGGCGCTCGGCCCCCGCCGGCTGTTCCACCACCGCGCACACCCGCTCCCCGCGCTCCGGCGTCCGGCAGCCCGATCACCGCCACGTCCCCGACCGCCGGGTGCCGGTGCAGCAGTTCCTCGATCTCCTTCGCGGAGATGTTCTCGCCCTTGCGGATGATGACGTCCTTGAGCCGCCCGGTCAGCACCAGATGACCGCTCTCGGTCAGATGCCCGAGGTCGCCGGTGCGCAGGAAACCGTCGGCGTCGAAGGCCTCCGCCGATCTGCGCCGCGTCCAGATAGCCCTGGCAGACGGCCTCGCCGCGCAGCCGCACCTCCCCGTCCGACGATCCGTATCTCCATCCCCGCGGGCGGCCGCCCCTCGGTCGTCGCCAGGTTCTCGGGGGTGTCGTCCGGCGACCCCATCGTGATCATCGGGACCTCGGTCATGCCGTAGCCGTGGGTGAGCTGCACGCCCATCTCCCGGACGACGGCGTGGTACAGCTCCGGTGGCTTGGGCGCGCCGCCGCCCGCCAGCAGCCGCAGCGTGGGGATCAGCCTCTCGCCGGGCTGTTTGCGCTGCTCGGCCAGGAACATGGAGTAGAAGGCGGTGGACCCGCCCGCGACCGTCACCCCGTGCCGGCGGTACGCCGCCAGTGCGTCCGGCAGCGCGACA
>CAWBOC010000008.1:0-150148 GCA_963790305.1 uncultured Gemmatimonadaceae bacterium | reverse complement strand
CGGGCGCCGCGCGACACGGTGACCCGGGGCGCCGCGCCGTACAGGCCGTAATAGCTGGGCCCGAAGAAAATCTCCCGGCGATCGTAGGTGCCGCTGAAATTGATACCCGCCCGGGCGCCGGTCACGTTGGCCGTGAACGAACGTGACCGCTGTGACTGATCGTAGATGTTCTGCTGGTAGACCTGCTGAACCGTGGCGTCGGAGAAGTAATCGATGCGTCCGCGGGCGCGCAGCCGGCCCGGCAGCACCTGCGCAATGCCTGACTGGATCTGGTAGCTGCGCCGTGAAGGCGCCGTCGTGGAGGTGTCGCCGACGTTGAAGAGGGCCTGTTCTCTCGCAGATAGTAGAACTTGGTGTTGCCCTCGGAACCCGGGCCCGCGATGTATCGGTACTCGCCGCCGACCCCCTGCCCGGTCTTCGAGAACCAGTCGTGGAGCAGCGTCGCGTCCTGGCTGCGGTTGATCGCCCAGAAGAACGCGTTGCTGAAGCTCTGGCCGCGAACGTCGACGTGCCGTAGGTCGGCATCAGGAACCCGGTCGCCCGATCGTCCTCCTGGATCGGGTAGTACATGATCGGCAGGTAGAAGATCGGCACGCCCTTGACGCTGCAGCACCGTGTTGCGCAGCAGCGCGTAGTCGTCGAGGTTGAGTGACGGTGCTGGACGACAGCTCCCAGCGCGGCGTCGGCTGCACGCAGGTGGTGAAGCGCCGCGGGTGATCCGGTACTCTTCGGTCCGAGCTTCTCGATCGTCTCGCCGTAGAAATAGGCGTCGGGCTCCTGGGTGCCGAACATGCTGCGGATCGAGCCCGCTCGCCGAGCGACGGCGATGCCGTACGCGTTGTGGAACGTGCCGGTCCTGCGTCTCGGTGTCGAACTCGACGCGATCGGCGGCGATCCGGCTGCGTGCCCGGACGTGAAGACCACGTTGCCGGCGCCGACAGCAGTGCTTGTCCGTGAAGAACTCGATCTGGTCGGCGAAGAACTCGACGGTCGTCGTAGATCGACCTCGACGTGGCCCCGTCAGCTGCGTAGTGGTTGTCGTCGATCTGCTCCAGCCTGAACGCCTTGGCGAGGCCGCTCGAGACCGGGAGCTGCGCGGCGGCGGGTGACGCGCGCAGCAGCGCGAGTGCAGATCAGAATCAGACTGCGGAAATCGAAGCATGATGAGCGGACGGACAGCGACGCCGATCGGTGCAGGACGTTCGCAGAATAGCACGCGGCCTGCAGGCCCTTCAACGCGACGCCGCTCGAGCTCACGATGCGATCACCTCACCGAGCAGGAAAATCGAGCCGGCCCACGACGATCCGTCGGCCGAGCGCGCCTGCGCCGGCGAGCGCCGACGGCGACGTCGGCGTCGACGTCCAGCGGCAGCCCCGGCGCCATCGCCGCGGCGAGCGCGGCGAGCGCCGCCGGCTCTTCCGCCCGGGGCGTTCGCCGCCCGCGTCAGGATCGAGCCGGCTGGCATGCGGCAGCAGTGCTTCGAGCATGCCCGCCGTGTCCTTGTCTCGCATGGCGCCGAACACGAGCGGCACTCGCTGCCGGCATGCCTCGCCGAGGTACGCGGCCAGCGCGCGCGCGCCCGCGGGGTTGTGCGCCGCGTCGAGCAGCAGCCGCTGCCGTCCGGACGGCGACCCACTCCAGCCGGCCGCGGCCACGCAGCGTCGCGCAGGCCCGCACTCGATCGCCGCGGTCGGCACGCGCGATGCCGCACGCATCGAGCGTTTCGAGCAGCCGCGCCGCCACGATCGCGTTGCCAACCTGGTGCCGTCCGCGCAGCGCCGAGCGTACGCGCCGTACGTGCGCAGCGGCGTCGCCAGCGCAGCATGGTCTCGCCGTCGTCCACCGTGACGTCAGCCGAAGCCGCTCTTCGGCCACCGACGACGCGACGCGCCCGCGGTCGGCAGCCTGCTCGCGACCACGCGCAGCGCGTCGCCGGGGAGCGTCTCCGACCACGACCGGCATGCCGGCTTGATGATGCCCGCCTTCTCGAAGGCGATCGCTTCGAGCGTGTCCCCGAGATAGCTGCTCGTGATCGAAGCGCGATCGACGTGATCGCGCCGCCACCGGCGCCGCCACGTTCGTCGCATCGAGGCGGCCGCCCAGGCCGACCTCGAGCACCGCCACCTCCACGCGCGGCGCGCCGAAACAGCTCGAACGCCACGCGCCGTCGTGACCTCGAAAAACGTCGGGGTGACGCGGCCCTCGGTCTGCTGCGTGCAGCGCTCGCCGCGACGTCGCAACACTTCGGACGGCGACCGCGCGAGCTCGCGCTCGCTCAACGGGCCGTCCGCCGACGCGAAGCGCTCGTCGAGGTCGATCAGATGCGGGGACGTGTAGCGGGCGGTGCGATGACCGGCGGCGCGCAGCGCCGCTTCGACCATCGCCGTGACCGAGCCTTTGCCGTTGGTGCCGGCGATGAGGACGGAGCGGTACGCGCGCTCAGGATGCCCGAGCGCCGCGCAGAGCGCCGGATGTTGTCGAGACCGAACTTGATGCCGAGCTGTCTCGAGGGCGAGCAGCCGTCGAGCGCATCGCATTCGTGCGGCCGGGGTCTTCGCCGTCGCACGCCGTCAGGCCGCGGTCGGCGGACGCCGGATGCGACGACTTCCGCCGCCGTCCCGGACGCCTGCGACGCGGCTGCCCATGAACCGCAGCGCGCGCGCGATGGTCGCCTTCAGCTCGCGGCGATCGACCACGACGTCGAGCATGCCGTGCTCGAGCAGGAACTCGCTGCGCTGGAAGCCTTCGGGGAGCTTCTGGCGGATCGTCTGCTCGATGACGCGCGGGCCCGGCGAAGCCGATCAGCGCCTTCGGCTCGGCGATGTTCAGGTCGCCGAGCATGGCAAAGCTCGCCGTGACGCCGCCCGTGGTCGGATCGGTGAGCACCGAGATGTACGGCAGCCGCGCCCGATCGAGCCGCGCCAGCGCCGCGCAGATCTTCGCCATCTGCATCAGCGACAGCGCCCCTTCCATCATTCGCGCGCCGCCCGAGCAGGACACGACGATCAGCGGCCGGCGTTCGGTCGAGTGCGCGCTCGATGGCGCGCGTGATCTTCTCGCCCACGACCACGCCCATGCTGCCGCCGATGAAGCTGTATTCCATCGCCGCCACGACGGCGCGGATGCCCTCGATCCGGCCGGTGGCGACGATCATGGCGTCCTTGAGGCCGGTCGCGGCCTGGCTCGCGTGAGCCGCTCCGCGTACGGCTTGCGTGTCGGTGAACTTCAGCGGGTCGGTGGAGGCGAGCTCGCGATCGTGCTCCTCCCACCGCTCGTCGTCGAACAGCGCGCGAAGGCGATCGGCGGCCGAAAGCCGGAAGTGATGCGCGCACTTCGGGCAGACGTTGAGGTTTGCCGCGAGGTCCTTGTTGTAGATGATCTTGCTGCAGTCCGGGACACTTGACCCAGAGACCTTCAGGGACGCGGCTGGACCGCTCGCCTGCGGGAGCGATCGGCTTCCGGTCCTTCTTGAACCAACTCATCGCGTGATTATCGCACTATCAGGCGCGGGGCATCAGAGCGGCAGGGGCACGCCGGCGGCGTGGATGAAAGCAGTAGGGGCACGCCGGCGGCGTGCCCCTACATACAGGTGAGCTAAGCAGCGACGGTAGACCGGCATCGTTATTTCGTGCGGGGCACGTAGTAGCGGGTGCCGCGGCCCATCCCCGCGAGCTGTTTGATCAGATCGTCGAGCGCTTCATCGCCCCACTCGAGGTCGAGCTGCGACGTCTCGACCACCAGCAAGGGTGTGGCGGTGTAATGAAAGAAGAAGTGGTTGTACGCCTCGTTGAGCTCGCGCACGTAGGCGGCTGTCGAGGTGGCGCCGTCCGGGTCGGACCGCGCGCGCGCCCGCCATCGACGTTCCAGGATACCGGCGACCTTGAAGTCCATGTCGCCGTAGTGGTCTTCCGCACCGGCGATGTCGCTGAGGACCGCGTACTTGCCGGTCTTCTCGTCCATCACCAGGCCCATCGCGATGCCGGCGACCGGCGCCTTGATTGGCACGCCGGCGTCCATCATCGCCAGCGAGCCGCCGCAGACGCTCGCCATCGAGGACGATCCGTTGGACTCGAGAATGTCCGACACGACCCGGACGGTGTAGGGGAATCCGCTCCTCACCGGCAGCATCGGCGCCAGCGATTGTTCGGCGAGGGCGCCGTGACCGACCTCGCGCCGGCCAGGCCCGCGCAGGAACGCGACTTCGCCGACCGAGAACGGCGGAAAGTTGTAATGGAGCATGAAGCTCTTCCAGGTTTCGCCTTCGAAGCTTTCAATCTTCTGGGCGTCGTCGGCGGTGCCGAGCGTGCAGGTGACGAGCGCCTGGGTCTCGCCGCGGGTGAACACGGCGGAGCCGTGGGTTCGGGGCAGAACGCCGGTCTCGATCCGAGATCGGCCGGATTTCGTCGAACTTGCGGCCGTCGAGGCGAACGTTGTGCCTCGAAGGCGGCGTCGTGCTCGTCGATCGGCGACATCTCCTCGACGGGCATGATGACCGCGCTCAAATAGTTGTCGGTCTGCGTGTACTGAAGGGCCGTCGCGCGCTGCTCGCCCTGAAGCAAGAGCTGCACGCCGCCGAGTCCGCGCTGCACCTGCCCGATCTTGGCGATGACGCCCATCGAGTACAGGATCTCGGGCGACGGCTCGTCGGTGTTGTCGCGCTGGGCGACGGCGAACACAAGCCGATCACCACGGAGCGCGGACTCGATCGCCCGCAACGTTCCGGGCCGGCCAGCCGCGATCGGCGCGGTGAGACCGGGAAAGATGACCGTTCCGCGAAGCGGGAGAACCGGAAGTGTCTGACGCTGTGCCATTGTCCATCCTGCGAGAGGGCTGCCCTGCGGATCGCGATTCCTCGGGATTCCGCACGGTTCGTTCCGAGTGGGCACACGCCCACCATGCGTCTCTCAAGCTCTTACGACGCGTACCGCGGTTCCCTTGGCGCGCGCAACGCCCATGAGTTACGCCATGCGGGCAGGACTCGCAACTTTTCCGGGCCGAATCGGCGTAGTCATCCTGCCACGCGGGCGCGCCGTTCAGCCCCTCATCGGCTTTTCTTAAACCGTCTAAGGTGCTACACTCTAACTCTCTCTCCTCTCTGCCGTTGGAACCTTTCTGTGCCTGATTCCACGAATTCGACGCCGGACCTCGAGCTGCGCGCCCTCGTGGATAAGGCACTGTCATCCAGCTACGAGATTGGACCGGAGCTGGGTCGCGGTGGCATGGGGATCGTGTATCGGGCCAAAGATCGGCGGCTCAAGCGCACCATCGCCATCAAGGTGCTGCCGCCAGAGCTTTCGTATCGCGGCGAGATCCGCATGCGATTCCTGCGCGAGGCGGAGACGGCGGCGCAGCTGTCGCACCCGAACATTGTCCCGATCTACAGCGTCGATGAGAGTAACGGCCTCGTCTACTTCGTCATGGCGTGTGTCGACGGGGTGAACGTCGCCCGCAAGCTGCACGATCAGGGACGCCTCCCGATCAACGAAGCGCGCCGAATCCTGAAGGAAGTCGGCGAAGCGCTCGCCTACGCCCACGCGCGCGGCGTCATCCACCGCGACATCAAGCCCGACAACATCCTCCTCGACAGCGAGACGGGGCGGGCGATGGTGACGGACTTCGGCATCGCGCGCGCGGTGCAGGAAGGCCAGGAGGCGCGTCTCACCGCGACGGGCGTCGCCATCGGCACGCCGGCGTTCATGTCGCCCGAGCAGGCGGCCGGCGACCGGGAGATCGACGGACGCAGCGATCTCTACTCGCTCGGCGTCGTCGCCTACCAGATGCTGACGGGCGACCTCCCGTTCGCCGCCGGAAGCACCGCGTCGATGCTGATGAAGCATCTCACCGAGCGGCCGGTGCCGGTGGATCAGAAGCGACCGGAAGTGCCGCCCGATTTCGCCGCCACGGTGATGACGCTCCTCGAGAAGGAGCCCGAGCGCCGCTTCCCGAGCGCGTCGTCATTCGTGCTGATGCTGGATACGGCGTCGACGGCGCCCTACACGCCGCCAGTGCGTCCGCCAGTACCCGCGCATGCGAACGTGCCGGCCCCGGTGACCCAGCCGCTCGACGCCTGACGCAGTCCGCAGCTCGCAGCTCGCAGTTCGCGACTGCCGTCTACACTCCCTCCGCGGATGACATTGCTCGCTGGACCGCGCCACCGGTCGAGGAGTTCCGCAAGAAGTTCATCTTCTACGCGGCCGTCAACTCCGTCGTCCTCATCGCCGCCATCGTCACCAACATTGGCCTGACGCCGATCACCGTGCTCTGGAGCATGTACATGGCGTACAAGTACGCCGGGCTCTGGACATCGGGATACGACTGGCGCGACGTGTTCCGTCAGCCGCGCAGCCGCTCCCTGATCGACGTGGCCTCGGAAACCGTCGACGAAGCGCGCGGAATCTTCGACAAGGAGCACCGCCTCAAGCGGCGCTCGACACGGACGGCGCCGGTCCTGCTTCCGGGCGGCGCTGGCCCTCGCGCGCTTCCGCCCGGGTCCTCGAACAGCTCGGCCGGTCTCGTGCCCGATCGCGCGCTCGGCCGATTCGCGTCGACGGTGCGGCAGGCCGATCAGGACCGGACCGACATTCGCCGTCTCGTCGCCGAGCTCGCGCCGTCGGATCGCAAGAGCGTTGCCGACGTGCTTCCATCGGCGGACACGCTCTTCGACCGCGTGCAGGCGCTCGCGATCACGGCGGCGGAGCTCGATCGTCAGGCGGACACGGCCGATGCGACAAAGCAGGTCGACACGCAGATCAAGCAGCTGGAGGACGAGGCGAACCCGTTCGATCGCGTGCGCAGCGAGGAGCGCGTGCGACGTCTCGCGCTCCTGAAGCGCCAGCGGCGTACGTTGCTGGCGGTCGGGCAGAAGCGCGATGAGGCACAGGCCAAGCTCGAGCGCTGCTCCCTCACGCTCCAGAACATGCGCTTCGACCTCGTTCGGCTGCGGGCCGGCGGCATCACCGCCGACCACATGACCTCGGTGACGGAGAGGGCGCGCGCGGTTGCTCAGGAGATCGATGCGGTCGTGGGCGCAGCGGATGAGGTTCGCTCCGCCGTCCGCCCGAGCGCGCGGCGCGGCTGATGGTCGATGAGTGATCAGCTCAAGGACCGTGTCATCGTCGCGATCGGCACCCAGTACGACATAGGCGATGAGATCGGCCGCGGCTCGATGGGTGTCGTCTATCGGGCGACCGACCTTCGGCTGCGCCGCACGGTCGCGATCAAGGTCCTTCCGCCCGATCTCGCCTTTCGGCCGGAGACGCGCGAGCGCTTCCTCCGCGAGGCGGAGATGTCGGCGCAGCTGTCGCACCCGAACATCGTGCCGATCTTCAGCGTCGACGAGAAGGACGGGATCGTGCACTTCGTCATGGCGTTCATCGACGGGGAGAGTCTCGGCGAGCGGCTGGAGCGTGAGCCCAAGTCGCCGGTCGACCTCGTTCGGCGTGTGCTCCGTGACGTCGCCGACGCGCTCGATTACGCGCACCGCCGGGGCGTCGTCCACCGCGACATCAAGCCCGACAACATCCTGCTCGATCGCCACGGCGCGCGTCCCGTCGTCACCGACTTCGGGATCGCTCGCGCGGCGGAGGCGGAATCGCGTCTCACCGTCACCGGAGTCGCCGTGGGGACGCCGGCGTACATGTCGCCGGAGCAGGCCATGGGCGAGCGGGAGCTCGACGGCCGGAGCGACATCTATTCGTTAGGTGTCGTCGGCTACCGCATGATCGCGGGCGAGCTGCCGTTCCGGGCGTCGAGCTCGGCCTCGATGATGCTCAAGCACATGAGTGAGCGGCCCACGCCGCTGGGTGGCCAGCGGACCGACGTCTCGCCGGCGCTCGTCGCAGTGGTGGAGCACGCGCTCGCCAAGCGGCCCGAGGATCGCTGGCAAAACGCGGGGGAGATACGCGACGCGATCGACAGCGGGACGACCGCGGTGTTCGCGGCGCCACCGGTCAATCTGCCGGCGCCGATCCCCGCGGCCGGAAATCCGCAGCCAGTTCCGCGGGAGAAGAAGCGGAAGAAAAAGGGCGAGGATTCGCTCGAGACATTTGCCGCGCGCCCCATCGATCAGCGTATTCGGATCGCGCGTCGCGAAGGGTTCATGGCGGCGTGTGGAATAACGGCGTACGTGGGTGTCAGCATTTTCACGTGGCCGTTTCTCTGGTGGACGATTTTCCCGGTCTTCTTCATGGGGGCATCGACAGTGGGAAAGATTGCATCGCTCTGGGGCGACGGGGTTCCGCTGCGGGACATTTTCCGTGCGAACCGGTCGGCGCGCCCACGGGCGGAGTTACCCGATGCGGCGCCGCTCGCACCGCAGGATGTGCTCGCTGGTCCGCACGGACCGGCCGTTCGCCGCGCTTCCGAGGATCGCGCGCACATCCAGATGATCGTGAAGAATCTCGCCAAGGCGGACCGCGAGCTCGTCCCCGACGTGCTTCCAACCGTGGACGCGCTGGCCGAGCGTATCGCGTCGCTCGCGCAGATGCTGCATCGGCTCGATCAGGATGTGCCGGCGGGGACGCTCGAGCGGCTCGACACGCGCCTGGCCGAGGTCGAGCGTGAAGGCCCCTCGGCGATCGATCAGGAGCGGCGCCTGGGCTTGCTCAAGCGCCAGCGCACGACGCTGGCGGATCTGGCCGAGCGGCGCGCACGCGTCGCGCGCCAGCTGGAGAGCGCGGGGCTGGCGCTCGAGAATCTGCGGCTCGATCTGCTGAAGCTGCGCTCGTCAGGCGTGCAGGCGGCGATTCACGACGTGCAGAACGCGACGCAGGAAGCGCGGGCCCTGTCGCGGGAGATCGGGCACGTGCTGGAGGCGGCGGAGGAGGTTCGTCGGATCTGACAGAGGGGTCAGGAGTCAGGAGTCAGGGGTCAGGGGGTGTCGGGGAATGGGTTTCAGGAGAGAACGGCTGCGCTCTCCTGGCACCTTCTCCCTGACACCCCCTACTGCGAACGAGCCCGGCATTCGGGCATCCAGGTTCAAAGTTGGGACGCGGATTTCGCGGATTTAGCGGAAACAGGCCGGATCGCTTCTGGGCGCATTGATCCCTCCTCTACACCTCACTAAACAACTTTTTTTTGTTGTTTCGCGTGGAGAGTTTTTGGCGCCAGGGAGCGATCCGCCTGATCCGCTGCATCCGCGTAATCCGCGTCCCAACTTTGAACCTGGATGCCGGCCCACCGGCCGCTGGCTCGTGCGACGTAAGCGTCTCGCCCCCATGTCAGGTAAGTGCTGACACAGTCCACTGCATTCCCCGATCGCGGCGCAGACTGTCGGTCTCCATCCTGGATGCGTCACTCAACGCGTTCCATCGCCGCGGGAGGATCCATGGAAGCCACGGTCAACGACTCCGGGAAGGCGAAGTCCCCTCTGGCCTATTCGGCCGCCCCGGTGAAGTCGGCTCCGGTGAAAGACTCGCGCCTGGGATTGGCCGTTCTCCACGCACTGCTGGAGCAGCTCCCGGTCGGCGTCGTCGTGGCGAATGGGAAGGGGCGCATCGTGATCCTCTACGAGAACGAGCTCGCTCAGCGGATCCGGGTGAGCGATCCGGCGAAGGCGGAGTGGCCGATGGCGCGCGCGCTTCTGCTCGGGGAGGTCGTGCGGGACGAGGAGATCGACGTCGTCATGTCGGATGGGACACGTCGCTGGCTGAGTGTCAGCGCCACGCCGATCCGGGGCGATGCGAACGGTCCGGACGGCGCCGTCGTCACCTTCGTCGACGTGACCGCGAAGAAGCAAGCCGCGGCCTGGGGGCCGGTCATCGAGTCGCTGCACCGGTTGTAGAGCCGGGACGGTGGTGGGACAAATAGGGGTCAGGAGTCAGGAGTCAGGGGTCAGGGGGTGTCAGGGGTTGGGTTGTAGGAGAGCGCCATTGCCGTTCTCTCCTGAAACCCATTCCCCGACACCCCCTGATCCCTGACCCCTGACTCCTGACCCCTATTCGAGACGCATCGCATCGAGCTCGCAGTCGACCTTGATCCGCGACAGCCCGATCCGCGCCAGCAGTCGCACACCTCTCGAGACCACGGTCCAATAGCGCGCGAAGTGGGCGCGCGCATCATCGTCCGTCAGCTGCGTGCGCCATTCGCAGACGAGCAGCGTCTGGCCCGCGCCAAGCGGTTTGACGATCCAGCTCCACGCGATCTTGGCGTAGCCGGGCTCCTCGAACTCGGCGAAGGCAGTCGCGGAGATTCGGGTGGACGCGTAGTCCGGCCGCCACGGGCGCCCGACTGCGCCGAGCACCAGCTCCCGACCAGGACGCTCGGCGAGCAGCGTGAAGGCGCCGATGCGCGTCAGGTCCGCGAGCGTCGCGCGTGGCGTCGCGGCCAGTGGCGGCGCGCCGGTAAGGCGATGCCATGCGCGCGCTGGCAGCTCGCGAATGGCGAAGAACGCGCGGACCAGCGGCACGCGCAGGAAGTCGCGGTCCATGACCGCCTGGTAGACGACGTCCGGCGGCGCGAGGACGACCACCTGGTAGGCATCGCGAAAGTCGTAGCGCGGGAGCTGCTCGTTGATGAGCGCTCCGCCCACCCGCGGCGCCTTGTAGATGATGGGCTTGTGCCGCGGCACGAAGCGATCGCGGCGTGACCTTGCTGTGCGCATTTCCATTCCCCTGTTGAGCCCGCACTTCCTATTCTATGCGGTGCGGAGGGGAGGTCTGTCGGAGAACCTAGGGGTCAGGAGTCAGGGATCAGGGATCAGGGGGTGTCAGGGAGAAGGTTGCAGGAGAGAACGGCACGCGCATCCCTGCACCTCTTTACCCTGACACCCCCTGACCCCTGACTCCTGACTCCTGACCCCTTCAGGGCAGCGGCCTCCTCACCACCGAGACCGTGACGCTCGACGGGTACTGCCGCGAATGGTGCACCGTATTGTGGGCCACCAGGCCCGTCGTCTCGTCGTAGTTCTTTCCGCCGGTGTTCAGGTTGCGGTCGAAGCGGGGAAAGTTCGAGCTCGAGATCTCGATGCGGATGCGATGGCCGACGTCGAAGTAGTTGCTCGTCGTCATCGGCTGCAGCGTGACCTTGTACGTCTTCCCGGGCTCCATGAATACCTGCTTGTCGTAACCATCCCGGTAGCGCAGCCGCTGAATCGTCTCGTCGAGATTGTAGGCCCGACCATCGGGGTAGACGTCGACGAGCTTGACGGTGATGTCCGTGTCCTTGCGATCGGAGGAGACGTACACGACGACCTCGATTGGACCGCTCACCTCCAGCCCCTCGGTGAGGGGCTCGGACGAGTAGACGAGAATGTCCGGGCGATCCTCGAGCTTCTGCTGATCCATCGAGCCGCCGACGAGTGCGTTCGCCTGACAGCAGACGTTGCCGCCGAGTGAGGGCACGGGCCGCATTGGATCATAGGTGAAGTTGTCGGGGCGGTTTCTGGATGGCGGCTGCAGCGTGAGCTTGCCATCGCCGCTGCGGCTGTTCGCGCGCCCGTTGCTCGACAGGTAGAACGTCATCGGCTGGGCGCCGCGCGGCGGCCACGTGTCGCTGGAGTTCCACTTGTTGATGCCCATCGTGTAGTAGCGGACCTTCGGCATCGTGTCGAGCAGACCGTTCGCGTCTCCCTTGAGGAAGTGGTCGAACCACCCGTAGGTGAGCGCGTCGTAGTCGTAGCGCGCGTCGCCCATGCTCCGCTCGCCAACGACCGTATTCTCCGTCGCGCGACGATACGCGCAGTGGAGCGTTGGCGCGATGAACGCGTACTGCTGCTCGGCGACGGCCGGGTCGGCGGTGCGCCGCACATGGTTGAAGGTCGCGAGATTCGGCCCCACGCTCACGTCGTACCACGACATGAACCACAGTCCGGGGACGTTGATCTTCATGTCGTCGTGAAAGAGCCCGCCGCGATACCAGGCCGAGTCGTTAGGTGTCCGCTTGATCATCGCGCCGCCGGTGGCGATGCCGGGCATCGAGTCGGCGAAGATGCCGCGCGGCCCATCGAGTGCCTTGATCAGGTCCTGCGTCGGAAGGTGCCAGAACGCCTTCGCCCAATCGACGGGCGGCAGGCGCTGCGCGAGATCGAAGGACTTGGCGGCGCGGATCAGGTCTTCGCGTGATGTACCGGCGGGGAACATCGGCCTCACCTGGTTCTGCTGACCGAAGATCCAGTCGATGAAGAGCATCTGCACCGCGCCGCCGCGATACCAGTTGCCCTGCTCGTAATACGGCTTCACTCGTCCGACGCCGGCGCCGAACCCCTGCGGGATGATCGTCCCCAATCCCTTCGGCGCCTGAGCAGCGACGGCCATCTGCCACTCCGCGGTCGAGGAGCAGCCGATGAGGCCGACCTTGCCGTTGGACCATGGCTGCGACGCAATCCAGTTGATCTCGTCGACGCCATCGGTGATCGGCGGACCGAGGATGTCGTAGCTCCCTTCGGAGAAGAAATGCCCGCGCTCGTTGGCGCCCACGTAGGCGTATCCGCGCTTCACCGCCGTGAGCTGCGCGGTCATGTCCGCGGGCGCCCCGTTGGTGACGTCCCAGAAATTCATGTTGTACGGGGTGCGCACGAAGATCGTGGGCACCGGCGCGGCACTGTTCTTCGGACGGTAGACGTCGAACTGCATGCGCACGCCATCGCGCATTGGGATCATGAGCTTTCGCTCGACGATCGCCACCGACTGGAGCTCACGCTCGAGGGAATCGCGTCGAGCGCGGAGCGCCTCGAGCTCCGGGCTTGGGGGAGTGCGCTGCGCGAGGACGGGTAGCGCGGACGACGCGAAGACGAGCGAGACTGCGAGCGCTTTGAGGCGCATTGTGAGCTCCGGAGTGACTAGGGGTCAGGAGTCAGGAGTCAGGGATCAGGGGGTTCCAGGGTCGAGGGTGTCAGGAGAATGTACGCGGTTCTCCGGCAACCTTCACCCTGACACCCCCTGATCCCTGCCTCCTGACTCCTGACGCCAGTTCACTCGCGCGACGACGGCGGCGCACCACCGACGTGGCAGTACCCGCAGGTCTGGTTGTTCTTGCTCGACATGCGGCTCGGGTCGAAGCCGGGCCCGTGCGGGCTGATCCCCCATCCCAGCGTCGAGTGGCACTGCATGCAATCGCGCTGCGCGTGGCAGCCGGCACAGCTCTCGAGTCCTTGTCGCGCTGCCTGTCCGTGCTGAAGAAGCCAGAGTGGTTGGGCGTTGTGGAAGGCCACGTCGCGGCGGCCGGTCGCGGCGGCGCCGTTCGCCTGGTGACAGTCCTTGCAAAAGACCTCGGTGTTGTGGCAGCTCGCGCAATCGCGCTGGCGCCAGTACCCCTCGGGCGCGTGCCTGACGACGAAGTTCGGCGGGATGGAATCGACGCTCTCCTTCGCCGCCATGGCAATCGCTGCAGAACTTTCGCGCGTGGCATCCCTCGCAGGTGAGCTGGCCGCTCGCTGCTCGACGGGCCGTGCGTCGCCAGGAATCCCGCCGGATGGACGCCACCGCCATTTCCTCCCATTGCCCGGTCCGCGGCGGGAACCGGTGCCGGTCGATCGTTGGGATCCCGGCCGCGGCAGCTGCACGCCTAACGGCGCGCCCGGCCCTGCCGGTGGGAGCTTCGCGATCGTGCCCGACGCCCCGCGCCCGGTATGACACGCGCGACAGCTCGGCTGCGTGTGACAGGTTCCGCAGCTCTGGACGCGCGCTCGCGCCTCGCTCCCGTGCGCGTAGACGAAGTCGGGATGCGTGTGGCTTGGCGGAACGGGATACGATGCGCCTCGCATCGCCACGAGGCGCCCCACGCGCGGATCGCTCTCGAGCGCGGCGATCGCGGGGACGTTGGCGGCGTTCACGTGGCACCGCGCGCAGCTCTCGCGTGCGTGGCATACCGAGCAGCGCGCTTGCGACTCGGCAGCCGTCGCGCCGTGCGCCTGGAGGAAATCGGGTCGCTCGTGCGAGGGAGGTTTGCGAAACGCCGCGATGGTGGAATCGGGAAGGGCACGCGCCTGCGCCAGCGTCACATGACAGGTGCGGCACTGCGCATCGACGAGGTGCGCCGTGGCGCGATGCTCGTGACAGGCGATGCATAACGTGGCGCGCTCCCGCTGCACCGCCATGAACGCCGTGTCACCCGACTGCGCGTGACAGCTCCGGCAGTTGAGCGCCGCATTGACGCCGAGGTCGGCCTCCCGATTGTGCTCGGCATGAGAGAACCGAAGATTGGATGGCTCTCGCCGCGAGCCGTCCCATTCGACTCGCGCGACCTCACGCCCATCGTGACAGCCGGCGCATTGCTCGAGGCGCGGATAGCGTTCTTCCGCACGCTCCTCGAGCACGCCCGCATGGCAGCCAATGCACGTCGGAAAGAGGCCCTTGTGTTTCGCGTGCGGAAAGCGAGCCTCATCGCTGCGCGAGAACGCGAGTCCCGCCGTGGCCCCCGCGAGTGCGAGGACGACGGTCGCCCCGAGACGCCACCTCACGAGTCGTCCTCCGGCTCACCCGGGTCGCGCCCGATCGTCCACTCGATGCGCAGCGACGCGCGCGTCTGGCTCCAGTCGGTCGAGGGGGCGCCGTCGGAGTACCCATGCCGATACATGGTGACGTCGCCGGCGATCCGCGTCTCGGCGCCGAGGCGCACCCCGCCATTGAGGCCGAACGCGAACACGCGCCCTTCGCCAACGCGCAGCTCGTAGGCGCTCTGGAAGCCGGCGACACGGGCGCCCGCGAACACGCGCGGCGATGGCTCCCACCGCACACCGGCATCGACGTCCGAGCGCGCGGCCCCAAACCCAAGCTCCGCATGCGTCGCGGCGAACACCGTCCATTGCTCGGCCGCCCGCCACGTTCCATTGGCACCCATGCGCCACCCGGTGCGCTCGAGAGGGAGAAAGGCGAGCCCGGCGTCGGTCTCGTCGTACCGGCGCCAACCCCCGCGTGCCTGGAGGGTGAGACGTGAGGGCGCATTGCTCCACGACAGCGTCCCGTTCGCTTCGGTATAGCCAATCGGCGAGAATGCGCCCCAGATCGTCCAGAGCTCGAAGAAGGGAACGTGACGCCGCGCCTCGGCGATGAGGGTGATCCGTCGCGGGAGCGGCACGCGGCCGCGCAGCAGTGCCTCGTTGAGCTCGGCCGTCGCGAGGTCCGCCTCGAGTGAGGCGCTCACCGATGCCGCGCGGCCGATGCGCAGGTCCGCGTCCGCGCTCACCCGGTCGGAGTAGAACGCGGTCTGGTCGCTGCGGAACTCGCGTTGGTAGGTGCCCGCGAGCGACAGCGCCGGGGTGGGCCGGCCTCGCACCTCGACGCCGAAGAGCAGCGCGCGATCATCGGGGGGAATGCCTTCCACCGCGGCGATGGCTCCGCTCGTGTGCGACTCGTTCAGCCCGCGGACGAGGCTCCAGCCTCCGTAGGCATCCACGCTGAGCCGCTCGATCGGCCTAACGAGCAGCGACAGGCCGTCGAAGTTGTAGTAGCCGAGTCCGGATGTTCGCCACTGGCGTCCGGCGCGCCCGCGCAGTCGGCCGCGATCGACCTCGAGATACGCGTCGAGGACATCCATGGGATCGTCGGCCTGCGGCCAGAGGTCGCTGCCCGCGTCGTTCGACGCACGACCGCGGAGATGCGCATAGGCGCGAATGCCGGCGCCAAAGCCCCAGGCGCTCGCCTCGAGATCCTGGATGAGCGACATTGTCGAGGCACTCTCATCCGCCGACCGCAGGTAGCGACAATGGAAGTCTCCCGGCGCGCATTGCACCGCGACGCCCCGAGTGACCGCCTCGCGAACGATCCCCGTGCCACGCGTCGAATCGAGCGGCACGCTGTCCCGCACCAGCGGACGAATCTCGACGTAGCGAGTGATCGTGGTGCCGGTGATGCGCACGCCCTGCGCACCACCTGGGCTCGCGAACGCGACCGCGATGACGATCGCGGCGCCAGCGCGCGTTGGCCTCATTGCCCCGGCCGCCGCTCCGCGAGCCATCGCACCTCGTGGCAGGCCGCGCATTCCCGGCCCGCGCGATGGTTCACCATGTCCACGTGACAGGTCAGGCAGACGTTCCGCGTCTCCTGAAGCGCCACGGGTTGCTGCATGCTGTGGCATCCCGATCCGGCGCACCCCAGATGCGCCTGACGAGTGTGGTCGGCCTTGGTGCCCACGTGGCAGAAACGGCACTCCGCCGTCGCCACGTGATGCTGCGTGTGGCAGGAAGCGCAGTTGGCCGTCGACGCGAGCGTGACCGGCGTCGTGTGGCAGGTGGCGCACTGCACCTCGGTATGCCACGCGTGACGGAAGGGCACCGGCCGCATCTCTGCGTCGCGCCGCACCGACACCGCGAATCGTGTCGCGATGTCGAACCCTTCGCGCAGCTCGGCTGCCTGATGGCAGGCGCCACAGGACGCCTTTTGCTCGGCGGCGTGATGGCAGCTCTGACAGTCGCGAACGGTGCGCACGGTGATCTCGCCGTGACGCTCCCCGCTGCGATGGCAGGCGGTGCACACCACGTTGCGATGTCGGCGGTGCGAGATGTCGAGTGTCGCCACGGGCTGCTGCGCGGGTGTCTGGGTCGCCTGCGCCAGGCGCATGACGATGGGCGCCACTCCGTGTGGCTCGATATCCGCGCTCGCGCGTGGCCGCGGCATCGGCCGGTCTTCCAGAATCCCCTGATGGCAGGTGAGACACTGCCCGGACTCGACATGCCAGCTGTGCGCCTTGTGGCAGCTGGCGCAGTCCTGGAGCACGCCCGCTCTCAGGCCACGGTGGAAGGGAGTGATCGTGTCGGCCCGCGCATGGCAGCCCGATGTGCCGCACGTCTCGAACGCGGCAGCGGGCGTCTCCTGCTCGTGAGGATTGTGACAGGTGCCGCACACCGCGTCGTGAGGCTCGGCCTCCGGATCGAAGTCCGCCAGTCGCTGGCGCATTCTCATGGCACCCCAGACACTCCTGCTCTCGCGGTACGAGCAACGCGCGCGACGTGTCGAGAGCCGTCTGCTCGGAGACGGGGGCGGTGAACTGGTGACAGAGCGTGCAGTGCAAGTCGGTCTGGTCGCGCATCCCGGCGAGCCGGATCTCCGTCTCCTGATGGCAGGACGACTGCCCGCAGGTGGAGTCGGCGGGCACGAACTGGTGCACGGTGAGACCGTGGCAGGTCACACACTGGACGTCGCGCAGTGATGCCGAATCGGACTCGAGGTGGAGGCGATGGCCCGCCGTCGCCGAGATGCGCTGCCACACGCTGTCCGGCTGCTCCTGGATGTGGCATTCGGCGCAGACCTCCGTGCGTACCTTGGCGTGTGGCCCGATCTCCTCCGGCCGGTCGAGCACCCACAGGTAGAGCTGCCGCGCGCTCGCGGTGAGCGGCTGCTGGTGACAGTCATGGCAGTTCAGGTTCTTGTGCTCGCTCGTCTGGAAGCGGCCGAACGACGGCGCCATGATGTGACAACCGCTGCAGAAGTCGTTGTCGTGCATCATGTAGTTCCAGGTCGCCGCGCCAAATCCCGCCGCGGTGAGCAGCACGACGGCGGCGGCGGTGCCGAGCGCGATCTTGGCGCCGCGCGACCTGGTGGTGAGCCAGCCGCGTATCCGGTCGCGGCGCTTCCAGGCGAGGACGAGCACCGCGACGGCGACGATCGCGGCGAGGATGGCGCCGCCGATCTGAATCCACTGCGGAACGTGGAAGAACCACCGGGCGATCGCGGCGACGCCGCCCGGCAGCGGCGGGTTGTTGAGCGTTACCGAATCGAGCGGAGACGCATCGGGCCGCGTGGCGGCGCCGCGAACGTGTCCGCGCGCCGCCCACGCGGCCCTGGAGCATCGCGAGCGCGAGCCCGACCATCCTCGGTTGTCAAGTCGTCATTGTATGCCGTACTCCTCCTTCATCTCGGCGATGCTCACGCGTATCAGCTCCTTGATGAGGTAGGGATTGTGGACGAACGATCCCTTCTTGACGGCGAGCTGGTAGTTGAAGTCGGCGCCTTCGGCGGTCGTCCACTTCTTGTCGTTGGCGTTGATCGCCGTCGCCCGCACCTGATCCACGAGTCGCTTGAGCTCGGCGGCGTCGTCCAGGACCTCGTTGCGGGTCGTCGAGAACACGGAGCGGGCCGCGTTCTCGTCGCCGTGGCAACCCGTGGCGGTGCAGCTGCGGAACGTCCGGGCGGTGAGCGCGCACGGTCGTATCGGCGGTCGGGAATGCCGTTGACCAGACAGGGGATCGCCAGGAACAGGTGCCCGGTCGCCTGGAATACGAAGTTGCCGCTCTGCGGATCGGTCACCTGGAAGCGCGGCATGTGGCAGCCCGCGCACAGCTCGCGGGTTGCGCCCCGTGCCGTGCGTGCCGACGATGCGATCGAGGTCGGCGAGCGAGTCACCGAACCAGAAGCCCACGTTCTCGCCGAGGAGCAGTGGCCCCTCCGGCGAATGCGGACCGCGCGACGTCTGCGTCGCCGGATCGATGTCCGGCTGTGCGCGCTTGTGGTGACACTTCATGCACAGGTTCTCTTCCTCGTTCGGCACGTCGATCGAGTAGCGAAGCTGGCCGCCGGACTCGGGGTTGTGAATCGGATCGTCGACGTCCTGCGTCGCCGGCAGCCGGCGACTGGCGCGGTTGCTGTGCGGATCGTGGCAGACACCGCAGACGATCGGAAGATGCGTCGCCGAATTCTTCTCGAGGTAGTCGGCGGTGACGCCCCACGCGCGGAGCGCCGCCTGTCCCGTGTGGCACCCCTGACACTCGGCGCGTCCCGCGGGACTCGCCTGCACGTTGGAGTGCCCCGACTGCTCCCACTCCTCGACGAACGGGTGATGCACGCCGTTGTGACATTCGCCGCACCCAACCGTTAGGTTCGAGCCCGACCGAAAGCGGCGCGAGCGGCTGCGTGGCGTCGGGGTTCTGCACGTGGGTCAGTCCCGGGACCGTGGCAGTTCTCGCACTGCACGTCGTGGTAGCGAGGATCCTGCGTCCCGATCCAGCCGCCGGTGGAATCCGGCGATGCGTTGCCGCGCTGGTTGACCGTGTGACACCCCTGACAGAGCCGCCTGCATGGAGCCGCTCTGCTCGAGCGTCGTGAACGCGTCGGCGTGCGCGGTCTCCTCCCACTCGGCCTGCTGGCCGACGTGGCAGTTGCCGCAGACGGTCTCGTTTTGCAGTCGGTCGCGGAATCCGAGGAATCCCGCCGCGGCGGTGGAAGGAGTCTCGAAGAGGGGGCGGTCACGGTACGTCACGTCGGTGCAAGCGACGAACGCCGAGGCCGCCTAACACACCGGCGAGACATGCCACCCATTGCGATGCCACGTGTCTCATCACCGGCGCCCCCCCCGTGGATCCCTCGCCTTCTACGTGTCCGCCGTCTCCTGCTGCACCTGCTCCGCCGCCGTCGTGTCTCCCGTCGTCGACCAGCGTCGTGTCGCTCGAGCGATCACCGACTGCGCCGCCCAGGAGAGCGAGCAGCGGCAGCGACGTACACCATCACGTTCCAGCCGCGCGCCTTCGGTCGCAGCAGAATCCACTCGCCGTACTTCTCGACGAAGTAGCTCTTCACCTCGTCAGGCGTCCGTCCGGCGGCGAGCTGCTCGCGCACGATCGCTTTCATTTCCTGCGCGAGCGCCGCCGGCGAATCCTGAATCGACTCGCCCTGGCACACGGGACAGCGCAGCTCCGACGCGACCTCGCGCACGCGTGCGTCGAGGACCGAGTCCGAGGCTTGCCCAATTTGCGCAGCAGGAGTGCGCCGCTAGCCGGGGATTCCCCTACAAGCGGTGGATCGCGGGCCCCATCCGAAGAGCGCAAGAATGGCCCAGACCGCAGAAGTTCACTGCGTCGTGAGCGTTGGCGGACGGATTCGCTCGATCTGCTCGATGCAGCACGCGCTCGGTGACCGGGCCGATGTGCTTGTACGCGACGACGCCGTCGGGGCCGATGAAGAACGTCTCCGGCACGCCGTACACGCCGAAATCGATCGCGGTGCGCGCGCCGCGATCGTTCACCGACGCATAGCTCTGGCCGCCCATGTCCTTGATCCACTGCGACGCCGTTCGCGGGGCGATCGTTGTAGAGGATGCCGACGAAGCGCACTCCTCGACCGGCGTACGAGCTGCGCGACCGACGACAGCACCTCGTGCTCGTCGCGACACGCCAGGCACCACGATGCCCAGAAGTTCACGACGACGACCTCGCCCTTGAGATCGGCGAAGCGGAGCGTGTCGCCTGGCTGCGACCACGCCGCCCGCCGATCCGTCGCCGGCGCGAATGACCTCGAGCGCGAAGTCAGGCGCGGGCCTGCCCGGCAACGGCGACGGAATGTCGCGCGGATTGCGCGTCATCCCGTAGCCGAACAGGGCGACGAGGGGGACCGCGCACGCGGTCGCGATCGCGGCGCGACGCCAGTTCATGGCGCTGCGCCTCGCGTGTCGGGATCGGCGATGACGAGCGGTCGCGCGGGCGCCGGCGCGGGAGCGAGCGGCGGCCGCGCTGGCACCGGGACGGGAGCACGTCCTGCGCTCGCGGCGCGCGTGACGGTGCGACGGTGATCAGCGCGCCGAGCACGATGATCAGCCCTCCGGCCCAGATCCACGGCACCAGCGGCTCGACGATCATGCGGATCGTCGCCGTCGATCCGTCACGCTCGACGCCATCAGATTCAAGTAGAGATCGCCCGACGCTCGGCTGCGCACGGCCGGCGTGGTGATCGGCTGCTCCGACGTCTGGTAGAAGTTGAGGCGCGGATCCATGCGCCCGGCGGGCTCGCCGTCGCGAAGCACCGACACGTCGGCGCCGAGCACGAATCGCTGCGGCTCCTGCCGTCCCCACAGCTCATCGAGCCGAATCGTGTGGCCGCGCAGCGACATCGTCTCGCCCTTGCGAAGCGTCGCCTCGGTCTCGGACTTGTACGCCGACGACGCGCCGACGGCGACCGCGACGATGATCGCCCCAATGTGGGCGAGGTATCCGCCATATCTGCCGCCGATTGCCGCCGACGAGCCTGCGCGAGCGCCACCGGCGCCGCTTCGCCATGCGCGCGCATTCGCGCGCGCGCACCGATCGAGAACTGCCGCAGGTTCACCGCGAGCGCGAACGTCCCGAACGCGAACGTCACGATCGCGTAGCCATTCCGCCGCCGACGAGCAACCCGACCGCGAGCGCGACCAGCACCGCCAGCGCCGCCGGCACCGCGAGCTCGCGCCGGACGACATCGCGTCGGCGCCACGCGCCAGGGCAGGGCAGGCCCGACGCCCATGAGAAACAGAAGCGCCATGCACAGCGGGAGCGTCATGCTGTTGAAGAACGGCTCCCCGACGCTGACCTTCACCCCGCGCACCGCCTCGGCGACGAGCGGGAAGAGCGTGCCGAACAGCACGGTGAAGGTGAACACCGTGAACAACAGGTTGTTGAGCAGAAACGCCGTCTCGCGCGACGCCACCGCATCCAGACGCCCTTCGGTGCGCAGCTGATCGCTCCGCCCCGCCACCAGCGAGAGCGAGAAGACGAGCACGATCGCGATGAAGCCGAGGAACCAGTACCCGATCTCGCCTTCGGCGAACGCGTGCACCGACGACAGCATGCCGCTGCGCGTGAGGAACGTGCCGAGGATGGTGAGCGCGAACGTCGCCATGATCAGGCTGAGGTTCCACACGCGCAGCATCCCGCGCCGCTCCTCGACCATCGCCGAGTGGAGGAACGCCGTCGCCGTGAGCCAGGGAAGAAAGGACGCGTTCTCGACCGGATCCCACGCCCAGTACCCGCCCCAGCCGAGCACTTCGTACGACCACCACATGCCGGCGATGATCGCCGCGCGTGAGGAACATCCACGCCACCGTCGTCCAGCGCCGCGTGAGCTGAATCCACGCGCCGCCCTTCACGCCGGCGATCAGCGCGCCCATCGCGAACGCGAACGGCACCGACATCCCCACGTAGCCGAGATACAGGAGCGGCGGATGCACGCCCATCAGAATGTGATTCTGGAGCAGCGGATTCGGCCCCGGGCCGTCGGCCGGCACCGGGACACACCGCGCGGAACGGATTCGCCGGCATCACGAGCAGCAGATAGAAGAACGCGCCGATGCCGAGCAGAATCGCCGTCGCGTACGGCATCAGTCGCTCGACGTCGGCGTTCGCCGCGCCGTGCGTGCCCCGCGTTCCGCGCCACACCGCCGCGGCGCTGAAGCCGGCGAGCACGAGTCCCCAGAAAAGGATCGATCCCTCGAGCGCGCCCCAGAGCGAGATGATCGTGTAGAAGAGCGGCGTCGAGCGGCTTCCGACCTGCGCCACGTACGAGACGCTGAAGTCGTGCGTGACGAGCGCCCACACCATCGCCAGCGCGGCCAGCACGAGCAGCGCCGAAGTTGACGTACGCGGCCGCGTACGCGCCCGCGCACGATGTCCGGCGCGCCGCAGGCGAGTGCCGACGACCGCCATCACCATCCCGGCGATGCGCGACGCCGAACGCGACCATCACCGCGCTTGCGCCGAGGATGCGCGTCACTCCTCGCTCCCGGTCGTCAGGCTCTTGTACATCTCGGCCGGCTTCTCCCCGGCTTCGGCGCGCGATACTCGTTCGAGTGCTTCACCATCACGCTCGTCGACTCGAAGACGCCGGCGCGGTGGTAGCGCCCTTCGACGACGACGCCGATGCCGTCGCGGAACATCTGCGGTGGCGCGCCGCTCGAGTGCACCGGCACCGTCTTCGCGCCGTCGCTGATCGCGAATCGCAGGTCCACCGCCTCGGCATTCCACACCACCGACCCGGGGACGACCTGTCCCCCGAGCCGCACGGGGACGTCGTACGCCGCGGTCGCCTCGCGCCACGAGCTCCTCGGGGGTGAGGAAATACACGAGGTTCTCGCCGATCCCGCCGTACACGAGATAGGCGAACGTTCCCGAGGATCGCCGCGGCCGCGATCGCCATGCCCGACCCGTCGGCCCGCGCCGTGCTCATAGCTCGTCTCCCTCAGCGCGACCGCGCGCGCCGCCCGCTGCGCGCGGCGCACGCGACGCACCGTCGCCACGGTGAACACGATCAGCACCACCCAGGTGAGACCGTAGGCGGCGTAGATGTACCGCTCAGCCGCATGCATGACTCCTCCCGCCGAGCGCCTCGCGCTCGGCGGCCAGCTCCGCAACGCGCTCGAGGCGCGCGGCACGGTACCGCGTGCGCACGAGCCAGATCATGCACCAAGAGAAACGCGATCGCATTGAGTCGCAATCCCCACGCATAGGCGGGATCGACGGTGCTCGGGCGACGACTGCGGCTGGTGCAGCGTTCGCCACCAGCGCACCGACATGTACACGATCGGAACGTTGAGCGCGCCGAGGATGCCAACGCCGCGCTCCATCGCGCTCGGCGCTCCGGCTCATCGACGAAGCTCCGCAACGCGAGATAGCCGACGATGATGACGAGCAGAATGGCGGTCGACGTCAGGCGCGGATCCCACGTCCACCACACTCCCCACGTCGGGCGTCCCCAGATCGAGCCGAGCGCGATCGTCAGCGCGGTGAGCACGGCCGCCACCTCGGCCGCGGAGGCGGCGAGCAGGTCCCATTTCTCCTCGCGCTTCCAGAGATACATCACGCTCCCGACGAGCACGACGACGAACGCGAGAAAGGCGTTCCATGCCGCCGGCACGTGCACGTACATGATCTTCTGCAGATGCCCCATGTCGCGATCGGGCGGCGATGTGAGGACGCCGAACGCCTGCGCCGCGGCGACGGCTGCCAGCACGACGAGCGCGCCGATCAGCGCCGTCGATGCCTTCGCTCGTGGCGCAGTCGGCCGTGCTCACCCGGCTCCATCGTGTGCGTCATTCGCCGATCACGTAGTCGAAGGTCATGAACGTTGCGGCCAGGAAAACAATATCGAAAGCCGCCAGCAGCCTGATCCACGCCCCGCCGTACCCCATGGGGTCGCCCGCCAGCACCGCTTTTGTCGCGCCGACGGCGGCCACCAGGAGCGGGACGAGCATGGGAAAGAGCAGCAGTGGAAGCAGCACCTCGCGTGCACGGACGCGGCTGGCCATTGCCGCATAGTACGTCCCGAGCGTGACGAAGCCGAGCGTCCCAAGGAACAATACCCCGGCGAGCCCCGGGAGTGGCGTCAGCAATGGCAGGTCGTACAGTACGCCCGCGATCGGGACGGTGATCACCTCGACCAGGAGGACGAACGCGAGGTTGGCCAGCAGCTTCCCGGCGAAGATGGGCCAGCGGCCGCCGGGATACAGCAACAGCGCGTCGAGCGCGCCAGCTTCGATCTCGAGCTCGTACGAGCGGTTGAACGCCAGCACGCCGCTCAAGAGTACGGTGAGCCACAGCAGACCGGCCGCCGCCGTCCGCAGCGCGGCGGGATCCGGCCCCAGCGCGAATCCGAACATGAGAAGCGTGATGGCCGCCATGAAGACCACGCCATTGAATCCGGCCTTGCTCCGACGCTCGGTCGTTAGGTCCTTCCACGCGACCGCCATCACGCGCGAGAGTGCACAGGCGAGGTGGATGCTCACTCGGCCACCCCGTCGCCAGTCGCATCCAGGGGGCGATTCGTCCATCGTCGAGCACGACCACGCGGTCCGCGATCGCTCGCGGCGCGCGAGATGTCATGCGTGATGAGGATCGCGGCTCCGCCCGCGCTCCTCGTGTCCGAGATCAGCGCGGTGATCAGGTCAACGCCTTCCGGATCGAGACTCGAGTAGGGCTCGTCGAGGAGCAACAGCTAGGGCCCGATGACTCTGAGCCGCGCGAGCGCGAGGCGACGCTGCATGCCCGCGGAGAAGCCGCGAGTACGGGTGTTTGCCTGCGGCCCCAGCCCGACGGCATCGAGGGTGGCGTCGACCGAGCGCGGATCGAATGGGCGTCCGAGCATTCGCAGGGTGAATCCCAGATTCTCCGCCGCGGTCAGGTCAGGGTAGACGGCGTTGCTGTGACCGAGCAGGCCGATGCGACTCCGCACCGAGTCCGCGTCGCGTGAGAGATCGTGGCCGAAGACGGTGCCCGTCCCACGACTCGAGCGGCAGCAGCGTGGCGACGATGCGCAGCAACGTCGTCTTGCCACTTCCATTTCTCCCGAGGATGGCGACCGTTTCACCCCGGCCAACCAGCAGATCGGCACCCCTGAGCACCCAGCGGCTCCCGAAGCGCCGGGCGATGCCTGTCAGCTCAACGGCGGAGGACGCGGACGACACCGGGAGATTCAGGGGTTTACGGAGACTGCCGCCGCGCGATGCGCAATGCCTCGTCGATATCCGTGGCGTGACGCTCGTACTCCGGCAGGCTCTTGCGACGCTCGGCGGCCTCCGCGGCGACGAGCCGGCGATCGAAGGTACGTGCCGAGGCCTGATCGTTCGTTAGGCGCGCCGCGCGGGCGGCAAGCGCGAGGCCGAGAAGGTGCGTGGGCGATTCGCGGAGGATCGTGTCGGCTTGCGCCTTGGCGAGCGAGGCGCTGCCGGCGGCTTCGGCGATGCGGCCCATGTCGTAGCGGGCGTCGTGATCGAGCGAGGGAAGCATTTGAAAGGCGCGGATGCCCATGTCGGCGAAGAACTGGACGCTGTCGGTGACGCCGCGCTCCTGGTACGACATCACGCGGTTGAAGAGACGGTCGGCGCGCTCGCGCGGCGACATGGTGGAGAGATCGGGCCCGCGCATCACGCCGGTTGGAGAGCCGAGTGGGGTCGCGACTGCCTGGCTGGTTCCCGCATCGGAGCGCGCGCTTCGCGTGAGCACCAGCGCAATCAATGCAAGGAAGGCAAACCCGGCGACGGCCCACGGCACGAGCGAGCCTTGCGATGGACGACCGCTCGCGACCCCGCCAGCGACCGCCGCGCCGGTCGGGGAGCCGCAGCGATGGCAGAACCGCGCACCGGCGACGAGCGCTCCCTTGCACGCGGCGCATTGCGCGCCCTCGAGGGCGTAGCCGCACGTGGAGCAGAAGCGTCCGCTCGCGGAGGCGCCGCAGGCGGGGCAGGTCGCGGTTTGGGTGGCGGTCACGGCAAGAATCTACGTCATCGGCGCCGGGTGCGGGAAGCGGATCATCGCGATGACAGCGACTTCAACTGGAACTGCATTTGAACGCAGAGGGCGCAGAGGGCGCGGAGGACTGCAACGGCATGGGCTCTTGAAAAAACACCTGCTGTTGTAGTTCCTCTGCGCCCTCTGCGTTCTAAAATGCAGTTGCAGTCATTTGCGGCCGAGATCGGCGCGTCAGACTAATGGCACGAAATCCGCACGCGCCCGAAGACGATGCTCGCCAAAGCGGCGTTCACTCTTCTCTTCGGGGCCATGCTCGGCCTCGGGCTGTTCACGTTTGGCTACGCGCGGGGGGCGTCGTATCTCACCAACGATCCCGCCGCGTGCGCGAATTGCCACATCATGAGCGAGCACTTCGCGGCATGGATGAAGTCGAGTCACCGGCAGGCCGCGGTGTGCAACGACTGTCATGCGCCACACACCTTCTTCGGCAAGTATGCGACGAAGGCGCGCAACGGATTCTGGCACTCCTTCTATTTCACGACCGGACGCTATCCCGATCCGTTGCGCATCACGCCCGGCAATCATGAAGTGACGGAGGGCGCGTGTCGCTACTGCCATGAAGACATCGTCGCATCGATCGACCACGGGGGCGCGGACGAGGATCGGGAGCGGTTGTCGTGCGTTCGCTGTCACGCCACCGTTGGGCACTGGGTGAGGTGATCGATGATCTCCGCTGAAGGGAGGGTTGCCCGATGACAGAGCCTTCGAGCGAGCCGCCACGGAACCGGAGCCGGCTGCTCACCTGGGCAGCGCTCATCCTCGGCGCCGCCGCGGTGACGATTGGGCTCGCGGCGCTGCTGACGAACATCTTCGAGCGGAAGCAGGAAGCGCGGGATCCCTTCTATCGTGTTGTCGCGCTCACCGACAGCACGACCGATCCGGCGGAATGGGGAAAGAACTTTCCCATCCAGTACGATGCCTACCGTCGCACCGTCGATCAGGTGCGCACGCGGTACGGGGGAAGCGAGGCCCTGCCGCGCACGCCAAGTGATGCGGACCCGCGGACGGTGGTGGCGCAGTCGCGGCTCGAGGAAGATCCGCGTCTGCGTGAATTCTGGGCGGGCTACGCGTTCGCCCACGACTTCCGCGAAGAGCGCGGACACGCGTACATGCTCCAGGATCAGACGTACACCGAGCGTCAGATCGTCGCGAAGCAGCCGGGCACCTGTCTCAACTGTCACGCGTCGATGTACGCGGCGTACATGCGAACGGGTGGCGGCAACATTGTGCAGGGTTTCCAGCGGGTGAACGCGATGCCGTACGCCGAAGCGCGAAAGCTGGTCGAGCATCCCGTCGCGTGTATCGATTGTCATGACCCCGGCAGCATGCAGCTGCGGGTGACACGTCCCGCGTTCATGGAAGGAATCCGCGCCCTGCGCGCCAGTGAGGGGATTCCCAACTACGATGTCAACACGAATGCGTCGCGCCAGGAGATGCGCACCTTCGTGTGTGGGCAGTGTCACGTCGAGTACTACTTCCAGGGCCCGGAGAAACGTCTCGTCTATCCCTGGGCGAAGGGGCTCACCGGCGACAGCATCCTCGCGTACTACGAGGCGAACGGGCACCGCGACTGGGTGCACGCGACGAGCGGCGCGCCCACGCTCAAGGCCCAGCACCCCGAGTTCGAGACGTACAATCAGGGCATTCATGCGCGTGCGGGGGTCGCCTGCGCGGACTGCCACATGCCGTACACGCGCACCGGGGCGATGAAGGTCAGCGACCATCACGTGCGCAGCCCGATGCTCAACATCAACCGCGCCTGTCAGACCTGTCATCGCTTCAGCGAGGACGAGATGCGCGCGCGCGTCGAGCGCATTCAGGATCGCACGTTCGAGCTCCGCAACCTCGCGCTGGACGCCGTGCTCGAGCTCACGCGTGACATCGCCGCCGCGGCGCGCGCGGACAGCGCGAGCCCGCGCCTCGCCACTGCGCGCAACTTCCAGCGCAAGGCGCAGTTTCTGACAGATTTCGTGGAAGCGGAGAACTCGATGGGCTTCCACGCCCCGCAGGAAGCGGCGCGCTTGTTAGGGCACGCGATCGATTACGCGAGGAAGGGGCAGGTGGTCTTGAGGCGCTAGAGGCGCTAAAGGCGCTAAAGGCGCTAAGGGGCTCGCCTTTAGCGCCTCTAGCGCCTTTAGCGCCTCTAGCGCCTCTAGCGCCTCAGCACCTTCCACCGTCCCGTCTGCTCGCTCGGCAGCTGAGACCCCCGCGTCACGAACGTCCCCTCGATCGTGTTGCCGCGAAGCGTGCCGGTGAACGTCGTCTGCACCGTGCACTGGCAGTCGGGGTCGGTATACGGGTCGAGCGTCCCGGCGACTGCCCCGCCGGCGATGCGCACGAACGCGATGCGCAGCACCTGACTCGAGCGGAGCGCGAGTGGCGCGCGGCGAGCGTCGCCCGTCGCCGTCTCGCCCAGTGCGCGTGGAATCATCATCACGTCGCCGCGAGCGGTATCCGCGGCGCTGCGCAGCACGAAGACGATGCTTCCCGATCGTCCGCTCGCGCCACCGTCATAGTCGCCGCTCCACTCGCCGACCAGCGACGAGACATCGCTCGCGCTGCCCACGAGGGGAACGGTTTCAGGCGGCGCCGATGCGCAGGCGAGTGATGCGAGAAGAACGAGAAACGTCCAGCGAGGCATGAACTCCCCCTGTTGTAGGCGAATGGCGTAGTCGGTCCAACAACGTGCGGACCGGCGGCCGCGCATCGCAAGCGTTCCGTACAGGCTCCTTACACCGCGGTGGCTGTCAGACATCCCCCGACGCCTCCCGCGGAAATCCCCTGGAAAATTCCGGCTCTCGCTGACACGCGGTCGCCACGTGCGCTCATCAGCTTCATCGCAGTCGCACGTCCTCATACCGAGTAGCGAATGCGGAACGGGTTGACTGGAATCGTATTGGTGGCACTCGCATTGGGCCGTCCGCCGATGGCCGCGGCGCAGTCCCACGATGGCCTGCCATTCACTGTCGGTGAGCGGCTCACGTACCGGGTTCGCATGTCGCAGATGCGCGCATCCGGACGTGGCACGATGTGGATCGAAGGACCGGTGGTAGTTCGCGGCACACCGACCTATCTGCTGCGCTCCGTCATGAAAGCGGGCCTCGGGCCCATTCAGGGAACGGACCGCACCGATTCATGGCTCGATCATGATCGCCTGACGTCTCTGCGCTACGCGAAACAGGAGCGTCACCCCTTGGCGAGCCACCGCGAGGTCGTCGAGCTCTTTCCCGATGAGCGGCGGTGGGACGCCGGGCGCGCAGGATCGGGCGAGAGCGCGACCGACGCGCCGCTCGATGAGCTCTCGTTTCTCTACTTCCTCCGTACGCTCTCGCTCGACCGCGACACGACCCTCGAGTTCAACCGACACTTCGACGTCGAGCGCAATCCGACCACGGTGCGCGTGGTCGGACGCGAGCGGCTCGCCACCCACGCCGGCGAGTTCGCCACGATCGTGGTCGAGATGCGCGTGAAAGATCCGCGTCGCTACAAGGGCGAAGGAGTCGTTCGCATCCACTTCACCGATGACCGGTGCAGGCTCCCGGTGCGCATCGAGAGCACGATGCCTGTCTTCGGAACGACCGTGCTGACGCTCGAGTCGCACAGCCACGATCGTGGGCGGTGCTATAACGAGTGAGGAGTGGGGAGTGGGAGTGAGGAGTGGGGAGTGAGGAGTGAGGGGTGAGGACTTCGGTTGGAATTGAAAGCCACCCGCAGGAATTGCTCCTCACTCCCCACTCCCCACTCCCCACTCCTCACTCGTTACTCGGTCAGCGTTTCCCTCACAAGACCGGGCCGGCCTCCTCACGAATCTTCGGCTCTCCTCCGACTGATCGAACGCACCGCCCGACGCATCGTGTGTCAACGTCGCGAGAGACGCGACGGCTGGCACCTCACCGGAGAATGACTATGCGCAGGACCTCGTACACCGCTCTCGTCGCCGCGCTGGTGCTCGCGCCCGCGACGATCGCCTGGACTACCATCGCGGGAACGCTGACGCTGCAGCCGGAGAGCAAGCTGTGGGTCAGCGGGACATCGAACGTTCGCGATTTCGAGTGCACCGCGACGTCACTGACCGTCGACGTCAGCGCGCTTCCAGGCGCGGTCGCGCTGGTCGCCGCCGGGGAAAAGGGTGTCACCGGCGTCAACGTCCGCGTTCCGGCGGCACAGCTCGACTGCAAGAACGGCAAGATGAACTCCCACATGCTCAAGGCACTGAAAGGGCCAGAGTTTCCGGAGATCGCGTTCGACCTGACGTCGTACGAGCTGGCGACCGCTGCCGCAAGCGTGAATGTGAAGCTCAGTGGTGATCTCACCCTCGGCGGCGTCAAGAAGGCGATCACGATGAACGCCAAAGCGACGTCCGCCGAAGACGGCGCGCTGAAGGTGACCGGCACGAAGGACATCACGCTCAGCGAGTACGGCCTGAAGGCGCCGACGCTGATGATGGGAACGCTCAAGGTGAGTGACGTCGTGCAGGTCCACTTCGACCTGCTCCTCAAAGAATGAACTCCGCCTCGCAGTTCCGTGGCGTCAGCAATCCCGGCCGCGTGCGCGGCCGGCCTACCTCGGGAGATATCACGATGAGAACCGTCCGGTCACTTTCCGCCCTGCTCGGGCTCGCGATCATGTCTGCGCCGACGATGGCACAGTCAGGCGGCGGCGACGCCAACACGACGGGGGCGCCGGAGGCACAGGCGACCGATACCGTCGAGAAGACTACACTCAAGTCGGTATTGAGCACCCAGAAGAAGATCGAGGTGCAGAACTACCGCCCCGTCGACCAGCGCGGGATCAACATGTTCGAGGCGCCGAAGGATGACGGCACCGTCTACAAGGGCTTCGCGCTGATGTGGGGCGCGTCGTTCACGCAGCAGTACCAGGGCCTGGATCACGAGAACACGGCCACGCCGACCATCGTCGGCGGCGTGAACCAGAATCAGCTGATCGAGATCGGCGGCGGCTTCAACAATGCCAACGCCAACCTGTATCTCGACGCGCAGCTGGCGAAGGGGATCCGCGTGTCACTCACGTCGTATCTCTCGTCGCGGCACCATAACGAGACGTGGGTCAAGGACGGCTACCTCCTGATCGATGCGTCGCCGATCGACCACGACCTGCTCAACCTCCTCATGGCCTTCGTGACCATCAAAGCCGGTCACTTCGAGGTCAACTACGGGGATGCGCACTTCCGTCGCACCGACAACGGAAACGCGATGTACAATCCCTTCGTCGGCAACCTGATCATGGATGCGTTCACGACGGAGATCGGTGGTGAGGTGTACGTCCGCATGGGGCCGCTGATGGCCATGGGCGGGCTCACCGGTGGGGAGGTGCGCGGCAACGTGCTGCGGCCCAAGGATCGCTCGCTCGCGTTCCTTGGCAAGCTCGGCTTTGATCGGCAGATGTCCGACAAGCTGCGCCTGCGCCTCACCGGCTCCACCTTCCAACAGAAGAGCGCGATCAGCAACACGTTGTATGCAGGCGACCGCGCCGGCTCGCGCTACTACTACGTTCTCGAGAACAGCACAGCGACGGAGTCGGCGCAGTTCCGGTCGGGCATGATCAACCCGAATTTCTCCGACAAGGTCAAGTCGTACATGATCAACCCGTTCGTCAAGTACGGCGACGTCGAGCTGTTCGGCGTGGTCGAGAAGGCGAAGGGTCGTGCGTCGAACGAGACGGCCCTCCGGACCGTCGATCAGTATGCGGCCGAGGTGGTGTATCGCTTCCTGGCGGACGACAAGCTCTTCGTCGGCGCGCGGTGGAACGAGGTCTCGGGCCGTCTGCAGGGGATCGCGACCGATGTCACGACGCACCGTGGGCAGCTCAGTGCCGGCTGGTTCCTGACGCCGGGCATCATGCTCAAGGGCGAGTGGGTGGCGCAGAAGTACCATGACTTCCCGGCGACTGATATCCGGAATGGCGGGAAGTTCGACGGGTTCGTCGTCGAGGGCGTCGTGAGCTTCTGAACTTGGGGTCAGGAGTCAGGAGTCAGGGGTCAGGGATGGAAAGGGGGCCGCCGCGCTTCGCGCGAGCGGCCCCTCATCAGATGAGCAAACGGCAGCGCTTACGCGCTGCCGTTTGCATTACCACCCCTGACCCCTGACTCCTGACTCCTGACCCCTACCTCCTACCGCACCGGCGTCGTCCTCCGCCCACTCACCGAGTCCACGTGAATGCGAAAGACCGCCGTCCGGAACGGAACCGGATCCCGATCGGTGAACGCGTCGGGGAAGTGGCGTTGAAGAACTCGTACCGCGGTCTCCCACGTCTCGGTGACGACGCTGGAACGATCGAGCAGATATACGGCCCCATGCACTACGACGCTGCTCCAGTCGTACATGGCGAAGATCTCGTCCACCTCGAATGCTACCCAGCGGTGATGCCGCAGCTTGGCGAGCTTCGGGCCCGAGGTGCGGACGTAGATCCACTCATCCTCGTAGGCATAGTGGAGCGGCACGATGTCGACCGCATCCCGAAAGGTGTACGCGAGCCGTCCGACATGATTTCGCGCCAGCAGCTTCATGCACTGTGCACGCGACAGCGCCACCGTGCGCGGCGGCCTCGCGCGTGAGGATCTGGTGGGGCTCAGCGGCACCTCGATCTCCGAACCAGGGGCGGTCTCGGGCGGGTTCATCATTACGTCCTCCTCATCGCGTTAGGAGCCTGCTGTCATCATGTACTCGGAGCCCTTGCCCGTGCTACCGGAACGGTCGGCAGTTTTTGTCAGGGAATCCCTGATATGATAGCGTAGGCGCGCCGACTGGTCGTCGCGCACCACGAGTGGGATGTTATTGCATGCCCGACACTCCACGCCGACTCTGGCTCGTGATTCCGACGCTGACGCTGCTCGTCCTGGCCGTCGGCGGCGCGATCGCGCTGTTCGGCGATCCGGCAACGGCGCACCGGATCCTGTTCGCCGGACTCGTGGTGACCGGCGTCCCGCTCATCGTCCGCACCGCGGTGGGTGCGCTGCGCGGGCGGTTCGCGGCCGACATCGTCGCCGCCCTGGCCGTCGCAACCGCCGTCGCGCTGCAGCAGCCGATCGCGGGACTGGTCGTCGTGCTCATGCAGACGGGCGGGGAAGCACTCGAGCGGTACGCCGAGGGACGCGCATCAAGGGCGCTGCGGATGCTGGAGGATGCGGCGCCGCGCATCGCGCATCGTGTACGCGACGGCCACACCGAAGACGTGACCGTCGATGCGATCGCGGTGGGCGACGAGCTGCTCGTGCGGCCGGGCGAAACGGTGCCGTGCGACGGCGTCGTGGTCGATGGCCACTCGCACGTAGATGCATCGACGATCACCGGCGAGCCGGTGCCGCTGTCCGCGCTCCCGGGGGTCGAGCTCCTGAGCGGAAGCTTCAATCAGGAGGGGGCCATCCACATCCGAGCGACGGCGCGTGCCGGAGAGAGCCAATACGCCCGCATCGTCGAGATGGTACGCACCGCTCAGGCGAGCAAGGCGCCACTCCAGCGGCTCGCCGATCGCTACGCCGTGTGGTTCACGCCTCTTACCATCGCCGTCTGCATCGTCACGTACCTCCTGACGCGGGATGCGACGAGGGTGCTCGCGGTTCTCGTCGTGGCGACCCCGTGTCCGCTCATCATTGCGACACCGGTCGCGATCATCGGGGGCATCAATCGCGCGGCGCGCTCGGGCATCATCGTCAGGCACGGTGGCGCGCTCGAGCAGCTGGCTGATGCGACCGCCGCCGTCTTCGACAAAACCGGAACGCTGACGATCGGGCGTCCCGAAGTGAGTGAGGTGGTGCCCGTCAACGGAACCGATCCGAGCTCACTGCTCGCGCTGGCAGCGGCGGTCGAAGAGCGGTCGGGGCATCTCCTCGCCCGCTCCGTCGTCGCGGCGGCTCGTGCGCGAGGGCTTCCCATCTCCGACGTCCAGGGAATCATCGAGACGCCTGGCCGTGGCGTCGTCGGGACGGTGGGTGGCCGGGAAGTCGCCGTCGGCTCACGGGCGTACCTGGAGGATCGCTACGCTGCGTTGCGCAGCGGATGGAAGACCCCGGCGACGGGGATGCTCTCCGCGCATGTCGCGATCGACGGTGTGCACGCCGGGGTCATCGAGTTCGCCGACCGCGTTCGGAGCGGAGCTCCCAGGACGATCGCTGATTTGCGGCGGGACGGGATCCAGCGGGTGATTCTCCTGTCGGGTGACGACAGTCTCACCACGCGCACCGTCGCTGATGCGGTGGGGATCACCGAGGCGCGCGGCGATCTCCTGCCGGAGGGCAAGGTCGCCGCCGTCACCGAGCTCGAGGAGTCGGGGGCGCAGGTCGTGATGGTCGGTGATGGGACGAACGACGCGCCCGCGCTCACCGCCGCGACCGTCGGCATCGCCATGGCGCGCCACGGGGGCGTCACAGCCGAAGCGGCCGATGTCGTGCTGCTCAGCGACGACATTGCCGACGTCGCCCGCGCGATCCGCATCAGCAAGCGCACCATGCGCATCGCGCGGCAGAGCATCATCGCGGGACTCGGCGCCAGCGCTGTCGCGATGGTCTTTGCCGCGCTGGGAATGATTACTCCCACCATCGGTGCGCTGTTGCAGGAGGCGATCGACGTCGCCGTCATTCTCAATGCCCTGCGTGCCAGTCGTTAGACGTCTCGCCGTTCGGTCCTCAACCGCATAGAATCCCGGCCGTGCCCTCCGCCGATCAGGATCCCACACGCCTCCGAAGCGCGCTCATCGAGGCCGGCCTCGCGCTCGGCTCGGCGCTGTCGCTCGGACAGGTGCTTCAGATCCTCGTCGACGTTACCCGCGAGATCGTGGGCGCCCGTTATGCGGCGCTCGGCGTCATCAATGCCGAAGGAACGGGGCTCTCCGACTTCCTGACGTCGGGGATGCCCAAAGAGCTGCATGCGCGGATCGGCGCTCTTCCGAAGGGAAAGGGGATTCTTGGGCTTCTCATCACCGATGCGCGTCCCCTGCGGCTTCGCGATCTCAGCCAGCATCCCGCGTCCGCGGGCGTGCCGCCCAATCACCCGCGCATGCGCTCATTCATGGGCGTTCCGGTCATGGCGCAGGGGCGCGTGTTTGGAAATCTCTATGTGACCGAGAAGATCGGCGCCGACGAGTTCAGCGAGGAGGACCTCGCGCTCCTGGAGGTGCTGGCGACGCAGGCAGCCGTCGCCATCGAGCGGGCGCGATTGCGCGCGGGAAGTGAGCGTCTCACCTCTGCCGCGAGCCACGCGCTGGGAAACGCGCTGGCGGGCGTGCGGCTCTGGGCGGGGACGCTGCTGCACACGCCCCCCTCGTCGCAGGCGGAGTGGATCGCGGGGGTGACGCACATCGCCGGGAGCGCCGCGCAGTCGGCGCGCCTGGTGGAAGATCTCGTCACGCTCACCCGCATCCAGGAAGGGGGCATCGTCCTTCACGCCGAGCGCGTGGATCTCGCCGACCTCGTGCGGAAGTCGGCCCTCGATCTTCAGACCGAGTCAGGGGCGCGCGGCGTCTCGCTCGATGTGCTCGCCGAGGGGCCGCTGTTCGTCGAGCTCGATGGCGCATGCACGCGACAGCTTCTGCTCAACCTCCTGGCTCATGCGATCGCGATGAGCCCCGAGCGGTCGCAAGTGTCCGCGGAGCTGACGTCCGCACCTAACGGCGCCGCCGAGTTGCGCGTGCGAGACGCCGGGCCGTCGGTGGCGGCCTCGGATGTCGAGTCGTTGTTCGATCCGCCGATCGCGGTCGGGGTGCATGCGCGCGGTCGAGGGTTTGGCTTCGAGCTCGCCGTGGCGCGGCAGCTGGCGCGGCTCATGGGCGGGGAGATCACGGTCGAGGGCGTGGGTAAAGGAACCGAGCGCCGTGTTCACGCTTCGGCTGCCGCAGATGATGAGTACGTCGAGGTAATCGATGTCGACAGCCTCGACGACCTCGATTACCTCGCCGTCCTCAGTGGCTCGGCCCCGCCGGCCGCGTCGGCGCGTCGTCGCTGTGCAGAATGCCGAGCTTGAGCGCGAACTTCACGTAGTCGGCGCGGTGCGTCAGGCCCAGCTTCTCGTTGATGCGCTGCTTGTAGGTGTCGACTGTCTTCGGGCTGATGTTGAGCTTCTCGCCGATTTCCGGCGCCGTGTAGCCTTCGGCGATCAGGCGCAGGACGTCACGCTCGCGGTCGGTCAGCTTCTCGAAGCGCGTGCGCTCATCGGCGTGCTCGTCCTTTTTCTTGATTCCCCTGGCGAGGACGCGGGCGGCGGCGGGACGCACGTACAGATCGCCACGCGCGACGGCACGCACCGCATCCACGAGCTCGCGATCGGCGGCGCTCTTCACCAGATAGCCTGCGGCACCGGCCTCGAGGAGCGGAACGAGATACTCCTCCTCGGCGTGCATCGTGAGGATGAGCACGCGCGGGGTCGGGCCCTTGGCCGCCAGCGCCTTGGTTGCCTGGATCCCATCCATCTCGCCCATCGACAGGTCCATCACGATGACGTCGGGATGAAATCGCTCGGCGAGCGCGATCGCCTCGACGCCGTTCGATGCCTCTCCGATGACGGAGATGTCCTTGGCGCTGCCGAGCACTGCCTTGAGCCCGGCGCGGACGATCGTGTGGTCATCGGCGAGCACGACGCGAATCAGGTCACCAGTCATCAGAGCCTCTGTTCGTCCAGGGGAATATGCGCGCGCACGCAGCAGCCTCGCCCGGGCGCGCTATCAATGTCCAGCACGCCATCGACCAGTGCCACGCGCTCCCGCATGGAAAATATACCCATCCCGGGTCGCCGGGCCTCTCCATCACGCACGACGAACCCGTTGCCATTGTCCTCGATCTCCAGCGAAACGTATTCCGGCTCCACATCGAGCCGAAGCTCGACCGTCGTCGCCGACGCGTGTCGCACCGCATTGAGCAGCGCTTCCTGCGCGACCCGATAGAGCGCCGATGCGATGGTGGCGGGAACGCTGCCAGCGCCGCGCAGCGTGACGCCCACCTCGAGGCTGCTCGTCTCCCGCGTCCGTCGCGCCAGCCAATCGAGCGCGGCGCGCAAGCCGAGGTCCTCGAGCACGCGCGGATAAATCGTGTGCGACAGCGTCCGAATCTCCTCGAGCGCCTCAGTGGCCGTGTCGCGGGTCTCGTGCAGCTTCGTCGCCAGCTCCTCGTCATCACACGCGCTCTCGGCGACGCTGAGCTGTAGCACCACGGCGGCCATCGTCTGGGCGGTCGCGTCGTGCAGCTCGCGAGCGATGCGTGCGCGCTCCTCATCCTGCGCCCGGATGACCTTCGTGGCCATGCCGCGGATACGATCGCGCTCCTGCATGAGCTCGTCGAGCAGCTGGTTCAAAGCTCGGCCCGTTCGCACGATGTCGCGATCGGCGAGGGGCGAGTAGGGAACGCGGGCCCTGGTATCGCCCGACACGATCCGCTCAGCCGCATCCTCGAGAGCATGCAGGGGGCGGAGCGCGATGATCACGAGCGCGGCATTGACCACCTGGGCGATGATCAAAGCCCCGATGAGGAGCGTTACGACCCGGCTGTCGGCGAGTGTCGTCCCGTACGCCAGCATTGCCGCGACCACCGTCGCCAGCGCGATGACGAGGTTCGCTCCCACCAGCTTGAGCACGAGCGGAACTCGCAGGAACGCGACGACCGGCCGTGGGAGGTGCGCCGCGCGCCGCCCATTCGTGGTCCGTCGCACCGGCAGCACCAGCGTCATCCCCTGAATGCCCATCGCCTTCACGGCTGGACCACGAGCGCCGTCACCATCCCGAACATCCCATGCTCCGACTCCGCGTGCGGGAGGATGTGGCAGTGGAAGGCCCAGGTGCCGGGATTGTTGCAGTGGACGATGACGTCCCACCGCTCGCCCGGCGCGATGTTGAGCGTGTCGCACTTCCACGGCGCAGGCTGCGCCCAGCCGTCCTTGTCGATGACGGTCATGTGCATCCCATGAAGGTGCATGGGGTGAATCATCATCCCCTCGTTCATGAAGCGGAGACGCACCTTCTGGCCGAGCTTCGCCACGACCGGCTCCGTGGCGGGAAAGCCTTTGCCGTTGAGCGTGTATCCGTGGAAGCCATCGTTCAGAATCATCACGTAGTCCACGTCCACCTTTTCGATGGCGCGCGCCCGCTTCGGCGCGACGATGAAGGCGCCGAGCATCCCCATGCCGACCTGTTTGGCGGCGTTGTGGTGCGAGTGGTACATGTGCGAGCCGGCATTCGGAACGACGAACTCGTAGGTGAACGTCTCACCGGGCTTGATCGGCGGCTGGGTGATGAACGGTACGCCATCCATGGCGTTAGGCATCTCCACGCCGTGAAAGTGGACGGCCGTGGACTCCGGCAGCTCGTTCTTCACGATCATCCGGATCCGGTCGCCTTCGGTGACGCGAATCTGTGGCCCTGGGACGACGCCGTTGAATGTCCAGGCCTCGACCTTCTTTCCGGGCTCGACTTCCCATTGCACGACCTTGCAGGTGATGTCGAAGACCTTCACGCCATTCACGACGCGGGGGGTGAGAAGCTGATTCCCCTTGCCTTCGGTCTTGGCGGGAAATGCCTTGATCCCCTTCTCGTGCATTGCGTCCATCTGATCGGCACGCGCGCGTGGATCGACCGGCGCAGCGGCCGGTGTGGACGGATGCGGTGCCGTGGCGCCACCGCTATGGTCGCTGTCGCTCGCCGTGGCGGTGCGTTGCGCGGCGCTGTCTTTGCAGCTTGCCAGTGCCGACACGGCCACTGGCGCCGCGATGGCCGTCATCACGCTCTTGCGAAGAAAATCCCGGCGGGTGCGGCCGGCGTCGGAAGTCATCGTCGGTTTTGTATTCGACATGGTGCTGTTCTCTCGAGGTCGGTGGCGTTTTCCTGCTGCCCCAACCTATGGAGAGCATCCGCGCACATCTGTCGGGTAACGGGGGCCGTCCGCGCGGCAGATGCGTGACATCGCTGTAGGGGTTTCCCTCACACCGCCACTCGCCACTCAGGAGCGCCCCATGCCGAACGAGTCACTGACGTTGCTCTCCGATGTCGTCTCCGAATCGACCGATCGCCGGGCGTTTCTGGCGCGCGCGTCGAAGCTGGGGCTGGTGATTCCGGCTCGCAGGGGCGCTCGCGGGGTGCAGTGATAAGGGTGAGGATCGCACGAGGTCCGACACGTCGGGCGCGCAACAGCCCTCGACCATCACGCTGCAAAACCCGAACAGCCGTCTCGATACGCACGACGTTCGCGGCCACACGACGTCCACCGCCGAGGGCGCGGCCACGGGTGTTCAACCGATCGCATATCGTCGCTGGGATCCCGTGCTGCCTCCGCCCTCGTCGAGCCGCACGCACCGCCTTGCCTGGAGTGCGACGGAGGTTCCCATCCATATCACGCCCGAGGTCGTTGTCGCCGCATGGACGTTCGAGAGTGACATCCCTGGCCCGACGGTGCAATGCCGCGTTGGCGACACCGTCGAGTTCACGTTGACGAATCGCGGAAAGCTCCCGCACTCGATGGACTTTCACGCGGCGCAGCTCGATCCCAAGACCGCGTTTCGGTCAGTCGTTCCCGGAGAATCCGTCTCATTCACCTTTCGGCCGAAATACGCGGGCGCATTCAAGTATCACTGCGGCTCGGCGCCCGTGCTGATGCACATCGGCAGCGGCATGTATGGCGCGATCATCGTCGATCCGCCGACGCCTCTCTCGCCGGCGAAGGAATTCGTGCTCGTGCAGTCGGAGTACTACCTCAGTCCCGCGGCCGGCGGAGTTCAGGCTTTCGACTACGTCAGAGATGCTAGTCGACGATGCCCGACTACGTGGCGTTCAATGGTCGACCGTCACAGTACGTGGCCGAGCCGATCCGCGTGAAGGTGGGCGATCGCGTGCGGATGTACGTGATCAGCGCGGGGCCGACGCATCAGTGCGCCTTCCATGTCGTCGGTGAGCAATTCGATCGGGTGTATCTGGGTGCTCCGCCGGAGGTGCCTATCCGAGGTGCGCAGACCTTTGCCGTGCCCGCCGGTGGAGGGGATGGTGTTCGAGCTCGTCTGCGACATCCCCGGAGAATTCCCGTTCGTCAATCACGGCTTCGGGCACGGACAGAAAGGCGCGATCGGGTTTCTGGTGGTGGAGTGAGGTCGTCGAGGGTGCTCAGGGTGCTCAGGGTGCTCAGGGTGCTCAGGGGGAAACCGCTTTGACCTGAGCACCCTGAGCACCCTGAGCACCCTCGACGACCTCTGCCCTACATCACCGTTACCCGTCCCGTCATGCCAAGCAGGGCGTGCGGATCGCATTGGTAGTAGTACGAGCCGGGCTCCCATCGTGACCTTGACGTCGTACGTCTGTGCGGGAGCTGGAGCAACGGGCCGGCGGTGGGAAGTCCCGCCTTTCCGGGATTGGAATCCGCCAGGAAATGCACGTTATGCACGCCGCTGATCAGCGTGAACCGAATCACGTCGCCCCGTTTGGCCTCGAAGTTGGCCGGCTCGAACTTGTTCACGCCGGCCGCGTCGGTCTCCATCTCGACGAGGATGATCTTGCCACCGGCATCGGGGCTCGCGGGGCCGCTGGCCGACGTCACGCTCCCGGCCGGTTGAGATGTGGCCGGCTCATCGGCTGGAGCGCGGTCCCCGCCGCAAGCCGTCACCATCACCGTTCCAGCCGCGGCGAGCGCGTACCACCATTGCCTCTTCATACGATCACAGTCTCCATTTCGTGAGTTAGAAGTCCTTCCGGACGAACGATCTGCCGCCGAGCCAGAGTGGCACGGCGACCCATAGCGACAGGGCGGCGGTCGCGAGGACCACGCCCTGCACGCTTCCGAACGCGTTCTTGAGAACGGCGCCGGTGTAGCCCATGAGCGCCGAGATGTCGAGTTGCAGCAGGAGCAGCACGCGAGCGAGGTCGACCGGATTCGCGAGCATCGCGGCGAGGACCGGACGCTCGAGCGGCGCATCGGCGAAGATCGACACCAGCAGCAGCACCGCTCCGTCGTACAGCACGGCGAACGCCATCCAGACCGCCATGGCAATGGCGAGCCCGCGCACTTTGTCCTCGCATCGGACCGCAATGCAGAACGCGAGCGCCACGAACACCGCGGTGAGCGCCAGCGCAACCGCGAGGAGCGTCACGAGGGCTCCGGCGAGCAATGCCGTCCACGCCCCGTGCCACGCCGCGGGCACCGCGACGCCCACGACCATGCCCAGACCCACCGGAATCGTTAGGCCGAGGTAGAGGCCGAGGAAGATGTGTGGCCGGCGGAGCGGTTGGGCGAGGAGGAGCTCGATGAAGTCCCGTCGCGCGTACAGGTGCATGGTCCCGAACGTCACGGCGACGAGCGGGACGATCAGGAGCACGACGTTGACCAGACCGAGGACGGCGCGCTGGTCGGCCCCGTTGAAGCGGAGCAATGCGTCGGTGACGAGCGCGACACTGATGACGTAGGCGAGCAGCCAGCGGCTTCGCGCCAGGTCGCTCAGCTCGAACTTCACCACTTTGATCGCGGTCGTGAGTGCGGTCATCGCGTTGGGCGGCTAGGCCGCTTGCATGGAGGTCATGATGCTGGCGACGGCGCGCTCCAGCGTGAATTCGCGAGTGTGCAGCTTGAGATCGTGCAGGGCGCCGACGAACTGGACCCGTCCATCGAGCAGGAACGCGACGTCATCGGCGAGCTCCTCGAGCTCGCTCATGATGTGCGACGTGAGGATGAACGTTTTCCCGGCCGTGCGGCTGCGCGCGATCTTGCTCTTGAGGACGCCGCTGGCGACGGGATCGAGACCCGCCGTGGGCTCGTCGAGAATCAGCAGCTCCGGATCGAAGAGAAAGGCGAGAACGGCGTTGACCTTTTGCCGGGTGCCGCCGGAGAGCGTGCGCAATGGCTTGTCGAGCTCGGGTCGCAAGCCGAACAGATCGATGAGCTCGCGGTCGAGCGGGCGAGTCGCCGGAGCGCGCAGATCGGTCATGAGCGCGATCAGCTCGTTGCCGGTGAGGTGATCGGGAAAGCGCGGGCTCTGTGGCATGTACCCAATGCGGCTTCGATAGGCGGGATCGCCGTTCACCCGCACGCCGTCGAAGATGAGCTCTCCACGGTCGGGGCGGGTGAGGCCGAGGATCATCTTGAGCAGCGTCGTCTTCCCCGCCGCGTTAGGCCCGACGATCGCCGTCACTCGGCCACGACGAACCTCGAGGTCGATCGCGCGGAGCACCTCGGATCGGCCGAACCGTTTGCCCAGGTCGCGAATGCCGATCATGACGCGCTCCGGGGCAGATGACCCATGGCCGGCCGGTCATCGACGAGTGTTGCCGGCGTGAGGGAAGGGAGCACCCGCTCCGCGACATCGAGCACGTCGACGAAAAACCCGCGAAGAAGGACGATGGCTGGAGGGTTGTGTTCGACGATCACCGAGAACAGCCGGACCGGGTGGTGCGGGACATCGCCCAGCCCATCCCGATCGAGGTCGTAGCCGCGATACGAGTCGAAGTAGTTCCCGGCGAGCGCCGCTCCGCCGGCACCATTGGTCGTCAGGTCGAACGTGTTGCCGACGAAGTTGTTCTGCTCCACGCGGCCGTCGTAGGTGCTGCCGAGGAGCCGCAGCGCCCACCCGTTGCGCACGAAGTCGTTTCCGGAGATGACGGCGCGGACGGCGCCGTCGGCCACGATGCCGACGGTGTTGCGGTCGAAGCGGTTCCCGTGGATCTCCGAGTCGTAGATCTCTTTGAGAAGAAGGCCATACGACGCGCTGCCCCAGTTGTCCTCGAAGCGGTTGCCCGTCATCGTGACGCGCTTCGTGTACATGACCGCAACGCCGCCCATGTTTTTCCGAAACCTGTTCTGCGTGTAGACGCAGTCGTCGGAGTACATGAAGTGGAGGCCGTAGCGAAGGTTCTGCTCGCTGACGTTCTGGCGCACGGTCGTGTTGTGGACGAACTCGAAGTAGATCCCATCGCGGTGGCCGCTGATGTGATTCCCCGAGATCTCGGTGTCGCTCGTGCTCCAGAGGTGAATGCCGTTCCCCAATGTGGCTTCGGTGCGTGGCGTCGCGCGAATGATGTTGCCGGCGACGCGGCAGCCGGACACGCCGGCGAGGTAGATGGCGAAGAACGCTTCGTCGATGCGATTGTTCTCGATCACGCAGCGGCTTGCCTTCGCGACGCGAATGGCCGCGTGATCCTCGAGAAAGCTCGTGCCCACGTTGCGGAGCTCGAGCCCTCGCACGGTGACGTCATCGGCGGTGATGGTCATGATCGGGCGCTGGCGTTCGCCATCGAGCACGGCGCCAGCAAGGCCCACGATCGTCACCGGCTTGTCGACGACAATGGTGGGCTCGCGATAGACGCCGGGCTCGACGGTGATCTCGCCCCCCGGGCGCACGCGTGCGATCGCGGCCGCGACGGTGCGGACTTCACCCGTTGGCGAGACGGTGACGCGCTGTACGCCCTCTCTGTTTCCTGAGGAGGAGACGCGCGTGGGCGGGGATGCCTCTACCGCCGCGGGCGCCTGGCGATGCGCGTGCTGATCATGCGCCGATGGAACGGTGCCCTGGCCGGCGCAGGCGACGGCGAGGGCGGCCGCGGCCGCCGTGACAGGGTGGGCCGCACGGCGCCGCCGCCCGGCTCGGACTGCGATTACTGCCGCCACAACTCCCAGCCCGAGCGCCACAAAGGCCAGCCAGCCACCTAACGCCGGCCACGACGTGGCCGTGAAGTTGAGCAGCTGCTTGGTGCCGATGAGCGGTGGCTGGTAGCTCATCCCCGGAATGGTGATGATCGCCGTCTCGACATCGAGGTTGTGCCCGTAGTCGTACGCCCACCGATAGAAATCGGTCGAGCCCGGCGATGCCTAACAGCGCGAACGAGCCGAGCCACGCGTACAGCCCACGCCGCCGGCCGAGCGCCGCCACGACGAGCCCAGCCGCCGAGAGTGCCCCGACCAGCCAGGGCATGAAGCGCAGCTCGGGGATGGCGTCGGGCTCGATCGCCCGCATCCCGATGTAATGGTTGAGGTTGTTGATCTTGGTGAGGTCGAACTCCGTCAAGCCGACAATGGTGTTGACCCGGATGTACATCCCGATCCCCTCGGGATACTGGGGCGCGGTGAGGTAGATGCTCCACAGCGGAAAGACAAAGACGCTGAGCAGGAGCACCGCCGCCGCGGCGACCAGTATCCGAGAGGCTCGTGGCAGGCTTCACGGCCCTATCGCTCCACCGGCCGTGCCGTGGGCAGCTCGCGAGCGCGTGCCGCTTGCGTCGCGGCGCGCGGACTCACGTTCGCCACCAGCGGAACGCGTGAGCCTGCCGGTGAGACGCGGACATATCCCTGACATCTCCTGGTGCAGCGCGCTGCAGAAGTCCGTGCAGTAGAACGGATAGACACCGGGGTAGCTTCGGCACCCACTTCAGCGTGCGCGTCTCGCCCGGCATGCATCAGCAGTTCGGCGTCGTTCCACTCCCATCGACGGCGAAGCCGTGGAGCATATCCCAGTCCTGCTCGAGGTTCGTGACATGAAACAGCACGGTGTCGCCGACCTGCACGCCCTCGATGTTGTCCGGCGCGAAGTGCGAGCGAATGGCGGTCATCCTGACATGCACGTTCTTCCCGACTGCGCTAGATACCGGTCTCCTTTCTCGCTCTTTGACGACGTACGGGTGACTGTTCTCGGCGAGCTTGAGTAGAACCGCACCTGCTTGTCCCGGATCAGCGTCGCATGAATGCGCCTGTGCGTAGTGCGGCTCGCCGATCGTCGGGAAGTCGAGCAGCAACTTCATCTTCGCACCGGAGATGTCGATAGAGCTGCGCCGACTGCGCGAGCTCGGGACCCGTGGGCAGATAGCGATCCTTCGTGATCTTGTTCAGCGCCAGCATGTACCGGCCGTACGGCTTCTTCGTGTCGCCGCCCAGCACCATCAGGTGCCCGATCGAGTAATAGGTCGGTACGCGATCGACGACTATCCCACGTGCCAGCATCCATTTCACGATCTCGGAGCGAAATGAAGACCGATGTGTAGGCGCATCCCTTGTCATCGAACTCGTTATGCAGCGGACCGAGCCCGGGATTCTGCACTTCGCCGGCCATCGATCGCGTCGTACTTGAGCACGTGAATCCCTTCGATCTTCTCCTCGAACGCCTTGTTCTCGATCGCCTTCGCATCTTCGAGAAGGAGTGCACCGGGATGACCGTGGCGAGCTTGCCACCCCCGACGATGTATTCGCCGGTCGGGATCGATGTCGACGCCGTGCGGAGACTTGGGGGTCGGGAGATAGTAGATGCTCGCCTTCACAGTCGCTCAGGCTCCATGCACCTTCACGCTCGTCTTCTTCATTTCCGTCGCATGCGCGAATGCGTGGCGTCGTCGTAGTTGTGCGCGTAGTCTGGCGCGCCATCGATTTTGCCTTGCCCTCGCGCCACGCACCGCTCGAGCCGCTTCCAGTTCACCGCGGCGATGATAGTCATTGTCATTCTTCGACGCGTTGACTTCGAGCCGAGTGAAGGCCTGCTCGGTGTTATACGACGTGAAGAACACCCAGCCATGGGACGGGCCCTTGCCCGGCGTGACCGAGGTCATAGTTGAAGCCGGGCACGAGAAGCTGGAAGGCGATGTCCATCTTGCCGGCCTCGTTGGCCTTCACAAACGAAATGGTGCCCTTGAACTCCTTCTCGAAATCGTCTCGATCGCGACGTCGGCCTGCGGGATCGGGACCCAGAACCGCGTGGCGCCGATCACGTATCTCCGTGTTCTCCGTGACGAACGGCGACGCCATGGTTCCCGCCGGTGTTCGGCACCTCGAGCGTTTCGATTGTCTCGAACTTCGACAGATCGATGCGCGCAAACCGCGGCGTGTTGTTGGCATTGATGAAGAGCCACCGGCCGTCGTGCATGCCGCCCGTTTGTGACAGAGACGGATGGTGCGTGTCGTCCCACGGGATCTCGCCGAACGATGTCTCGAGCAGCGGCCTTGGTTTCGTCGTTGTAGCCATAGCCGTTCTCCGCGTTCTGCGAAAAGACGGGAATGACCTTCAGCAAACGCCCGGAGGGGATCCCGTAGACACCGATCTGTCCGGTAAACCCACCGGAGAGAAAGGCGTAGTACTCATCGTACTGCCCCGGTGGGACATACACCTTTCCTGCGGCATTGCCGGCAGAGAGCACCTGGCGACCGGTCGGCCGGCAGGCAAAGGCGAATCCGGCCACGAGCGCCGCGATCCCCGCGGTGAGCACGACCGTCCTGACGTTGGCGTTCATGGATACCTCACGAGAGAGTCGACAAAGGAGTGCCGGCAGTATCGTGGGCTCGGCATCCGGTAGCAGTCGGGACTGACCCTCGATTGTGCTCAGGGTTTCCCTGACTGGAAGAGAGGTGATCGAGGTGGGCAAGGACGTCGAGGTGATCGAGAGCAACCGACGTTCCTCGATCACCTCGATCACCTCGATCACCTCGATGACCTCGACCACCTCGACTACGTCGGCACCACCAGCACCGAGCACCGAGCCGCCCGCACCAACACGGTGGGCACACTCCCGATCACCGAACCGCGGAACGCGCTCACACCATGACTGCCAGTCGCGATCAGCTCGATACCCTCCTGCTCGGCGAACGCCAGCAGCTCGGTCGCGGGATCGCCGCGCAGTACCACGATGCGCGTTTCAACGTGTGGCGGGATTTCGAGACCGCGTTCGACGAAAGCGAGCCGCAGTTGGACAGCAGGCTCGTACATGGGTTGCGGGCCAGCGTCGAACGGCACGGCGGTGCGCGGAACGACGTGCGCGAAATACACCGGACCGGTATCGCCGATCACACGGAGCGCCTCGGCCGCCGCTGCGATGCTCGACGGGCTGAAGTCGATCGCGAGGAGCGTGCGCCGGGGAATCGTGCGACGGTTGCTGTCCACCGCGAGCACCGGGCAGTTGGCCCGCCGCATTACCTGGAGAGCCGTTTCGCGTCCCAGCCACCGATCGCGTCGGGGATGAACATGCAGTCCCATGACGATGAGTCGTCGCTGCGTGTGATCCGCCAGCTCCGCGATGGTATTGCTCGGTGATCCATAGGCGATCGACAGCGGCCAGCTGTCGCGCCCGACGTTGGTCGTGCGGGCTCGCTGCTGTGCGAGTCGCAGCGGGAGGTCGGTCTGGACGATCGTCTCGCCCGGCAACTTCGCGAAGCCGCTCGAGTGCCTCGACCGCCACGAGCTCCTGCACCTCACCGTCGCGGTTGGCGATCGAGCGGCCGACAATGATCGCCCCATCGGCGGCTGGCCGGCCGTCAGTGGCGATGAGGAGACCAGCGCGTTCGCGGCCGGTGAAGGACGCTCTTTCATCTAGTGGTGACGCGCCGGTCGGCAAGTCGAGGATTTCGCGCATTGGGGTGCTCCTGCGAGGGACCGAGCAGCGTAAAACGAGGACTTCGCCGCTCTCGGCTCTCAGGCTAGCCCGTCAGCAGACGGCCGAATATCGGGGAGGCGCCGCGCTCTTGTCGGCGAAAGCCGGACGTGCGCCCAGTGGCCTATGCGTCTCCGCGTCTCTCGATCGGAAGGGAGAAGGCGAACGTGCTCCCCAGCCCGACTTCGCTCTCGACCCAGATGCGGCCACCATGGGCTTCGACGATTCCCTTCGCGATCGCGAGGCCCAGTCCGGCGCCGCCACGCCGAGCCCCGCGCGCTTGCCAGAATCGGTCGAACAGATGCGGGAGATTTTCCGCCGGAATGCCGGCCCCGGTATCGCGCACCGTGATGTGCACCTCGCCATCAGCGGCCGCGGCGCGAATGTGAATTTCACCGCCGGCAGCGGTGTGCTTCACCGCATTCGACACGAGGTTCTCGAGGACCTGGACGATGCGGCGTGCGTCGACGTACGCGCGAGGCAGATACTCGGGCAGATGTTCGCGCAGGGTGAGCGACTTTTCGGCGATGAGTGGCTCGAGCATCACCGTCGCTTCACTGATCACCCGCACCAGGTCCTGGGGATTCCGCTCGAGCGCGAGCCGGCCCGCCTCCACGCGCGCCACATCCAGCAGGTCCTCGATGAGACGGTTCATCCAGGCGGTCGAGCTCTCGATCGTCCTGACGAGGCCGTGCGCGGCGGCGTCGTCAGGCGGGAGCTTGTCCGACAACGATGCCGCGCACATGTCGATCACGCTGAGCGGGTTGCGCAGGTCGTGCGACACCACCGCCAGCACCTCGTCGCGGGTACGCAGCGCCACCTCCGCGGCCGCCCGCGCTGAACGCTCGGCGTCGAGCAGGCGAGCGCGTTCCTGCTCGGCCGCGCGGCGATCGGTGATGTCGCGCAAGACCGCGGTGAACACGCGCCGGTCACCGAGATCGAACTTCGAGATCGAGGCTTCGGCGGGAAAGATCTCGCCGTTCTTTCGGCGCCCGCGCACTTCGCTCCGCTCACCCATGCGGCGAGCCGATTCGCCCGTTCGCGAGAACTGTCGGATGTGCTCGCGATGGATCTCGTGCACGTCGGTCGGAAGCAGCAGGTCGAGCGGTTTCCCGATGACCTCCGCCGCGGTGTACCCGAAAATCCGTTCCGCGCCCTGATTGAAGAGGGTGATCACCTGCTCATCGTCCACCGAGACGATGGCGTCGGCGGCAATGTCGACGATCGACGCGAAGCGAAACTCCGAGGTGCGCAACGCCTCCATCGCCGCGCGGTGCTCGGTGATGTCCCGCCCGTCGGGAAAGCCACCAATTGGAGTGTGCATTCCAGAAACATGTGCGGTAAGCGATGCGCGTCAATCGTCAGGGATTGTCTTACGGATCTCGGCACATTGGCTGACTGATCTGCGGTCGCCACGGCCATACCGTGAACACAGGTCCTTTTCGGAGCGTGCCATGACGACCAATACGACGGAGCTTGTGCAATCGGAAGTCACTGCTGAGCCATCGACGCGGGTGTATCCCTGGGTTCTTACCGGACCGATTCTCGTCGCGACCGACGGGCAGGAGACGAGCAACGCACCGTTGCGCGTCGCCGAAGCGATCGCCAGGGATCATGGGCTCTCGATGCACGTCATCTCGGTGCTCGAGCCGCTTGCAAGCATGTACGCACCGGTAGACGGGTTGATGGTGACCCTTCCGCCGACGATCAGCGACGTAGCGCGGACCGAGATGCGATGGAGGGAGGTGCACGACCGCGTCCGCAAGACGCTTCGGACTGCCGACTCCTGGAAGGTTCAGGTGAAAGTCGGTCAGGTCGCGGCGTCGGTCGTGGAGGTGGCGACCGAGATCGAGGCATCACTCATCGTGCTCGGTCTAGGAAAGCACCGGCCGATCGATCGCCTGCTCGGCGACGAGATCGCGGCCCAGGTGGCGCGACGCGCAACGTGCCCGATCCTGGCCGTTCCGTCTGACGCAACCGCCCCGCTGCGCCGCGCCGTGGTGGGGATGGACTTCTCCCGCGCCAGTGTGCGGGCCGCTCGAGCCGCCGTCACCATGACGACGCCTCCCGGTCACGTCTGGCTGGCGCACGTGAAGCCTCCGCTCGAGATCCCGAGCGAGGCGTACGAAGGCACGACGATGATCTACAAGCAGGGCCTCCTTGCCGCGTTCAAGAAGATCGAGGAGCGGCTCGAGAAGGTGGACCTGCTCGAAGTGAGACCGGTCATTCTGGAGGGGAAGACCGCCGAGGAGCTGCTCGCGTTCGCCGCGAGTCACCGCGCGGATCTGTTGGTGACTGGTGCGCACGGTCGGACACTCGTCGAACGGATGCTGATCGGGAGCGTGACGACGAAGCTGTTGCGCGCGGCGCGCTGTCCGGTGCTCGTGATTCCTCCGTACCACGGCGAGCCACAGTAAAGGAGGTCGTCATGCGGACGTCGAAACACAGAGCGGCGAGGATCCTTGCTGGTGGCGCCGGCGCCCTCGTGCTGCTCGGAGTCGGGTACCTGGCGAAGAACTGGTACGGCTATGGGAAAGTGTCCACGAAGGGCGTACCGGATGCGCTGCTCGATCGGTTCATGCCGACATACGAGGTGCGTGAGTACAACGAGACTCGCGTCGCGGCGCGGCTGGACGTCGCGTACGATGCCGTACGAGCCATGGACATCAACCGCTCGCCGCTCGTCAAAGGGATTTTCCGCGCGCGTCAGCTGGCGCTCGGTGGAGACGGACTCGGCATCGCCTCCTCGCCCGTTGCTCGAGGAGACGCAGGCGCTTGGCTGGCGCGTGCTCGCGGAGGAGCCGGGCCGAGAGATCGTCCTCGGTGCAGTGACGCAGCCCTGGGTGGCCAACGTCAAGTTCCAGGGACTCGCGGCCGACGAGTTCGCGGCGTTCGATCGCCCGGGCTACGTCAAGATCGCGTTTACCCTGGCGGCGGACCCGATCGATGCCGGCACCTCGCTGGTGAGGACGGAGACGCGGGTCGTGACGACCGACCGATACGCGCGCGAACGCTTCCGCCGGTATTGGACTTTCGTCTCCCCCGGCGTTCGGTCTCATTCGCTTCGAGGGCATGCGGCTCGTTAGGGCCGATGCCGAGCGACGGGCGCGCGGCACGCGCGACACTGCCATGGCGGAGGCGGGCCTATGAGAATCGCAATCGCTCTCGCGATGGTGCTGCACGGTGCGGCCCATCTCGTCGGTTTCGCCGAATCGTGGCAGCTGGCCGCGACGGAAAGCGTGCCCTTCAAGACCACGGTGCTGAGCGGCCGTCTGAATCTTGGCTTCGTGGGGATCCGCCTCGGCGGGGTGTTGTGGCTGCTCGCCGCGCTGGCGTTCGGCCTGGTTGCTGCCGGGGCCCTGATGAACACGCAGTGGTGGGTGTCGATGGCGATGCCCACGGCCGTCTCCTCGCTCGTGCTCAGCCTGATCTGGTGGCCCGAGTCACGGATCGGCGTTGCCGTCAACGCGGTACTGATTGCCACGCTGCTCGTGGGACGCCAGCTGGGATTCGTCTGAGGGTAGGCCATGCCATTCACGGCGGCCGAGTTCTTCGACGTATTCCGCCGCTACAACGAGGCCGTGTGGCCACTTCAGTTTCTACTCGTGGCTGCCGGCCTCGTCGTGGTGGTACTCGCAATCCGGTCGCATCCAAATGCCGGTCGGATCGCAATGCTCGTCACGGCGCTGCTCTGGGTATGGATGGGCGTGGTGTACCACTTTGCCTTCTTCCGTCTCATCAACCCCGCCGCCTCACTGTTTGCCCTTGTGTCTGGCGTGCAGGCAGCGCTCTTCGTCTGGTTGGGCACTCGCGCAAAGCACGTCACGATCCGCGTCCGATACGACGGTGTGGGAGCTACCGGTGCGTTGCTCATCCTCTATGCGTTCGTGCTCTACCCTGTCGTTGGGCTTTTCACCGGCCATCGGTATCCCGCGGCGCCGACGTTCGGCGTACCATGCCCGACGACCATCTTTACCCTTGGTCTGCTGCTCTGGGCCGAGCCCCCTCTGCCAAGGGCCGTTGTGATTATCCCGGCGCTTTGGTCGGCCATTGCCACCGTCGCCGCGGTGCAGCTGGGAGTGCCTCAGGATTTCGGCCTCACCACAGCCGCCATGATAGCGGTGCCGATCATACTGTTCTCGAGGCGAGGAGCGACTTCTCGCGACCGCCACGTGACTTGAACGGCGCACGGCTTCGAGCCGCCAGGGCCACGGACTGCTGAAATGCCGAATGACACGAATGACACGAATACGGCACCGCCTTTGAAAGGCGCTGCCGTATTCGTGTTATTCGTGCAATTCGTGTCATTCGGCAGTTCGGCTGTCCGTGGCCCCGCCACCCGGGTCTCTCCCGGAACTCCGTGCAGTGGCCATGCTCTGCGTCAGTGCTCGATGTCCTCCCGTTCGCGACGGCCACGGTCGTCAGCCGCGTCGCCGACCGCGCCGGCGCGAATCTCCGTGTGGCGGATCTGCCCGCCCAGATTCGCCGTGTACGCCATGAGCCCGGTGACGAGCAGGACGAGTGGCACCACCGTTACCGCGAGCGCGCGCGGCAGCACTCGCCCACGCACCCAGATCAGGCTCGCCAGCGAGACCGCGCCTAACACGTACGCGGCGATCGCGGCCAGCTTCGCCGCGTCCTCGTGCGGCTCGATGATCGCATCCGTCACGCCCGGCAGCCGCTCCACCGCTTCCTCCGCGCCTTCGCCGGTCAGCATCGTCGCCAACGACGCCAGAGCGACGACCACGAAGAGGCCCAGCGCAAGCCGTGTCCACGAATCATTCCGGCGCCAGACACCGAGCGCGAACACCACCGACCCAATGAGAATGCCGATCACCGGAATGTGATTCAGCAGCAGATGTATGTGAACGCCGTTCATGTTTCCTCCTCGGTCTCGATTACTGCCGCACGACACGCCACGTGCCGCGCTCCTCGACGCGGGCGCTGGTGCCCAGGGTCACGTACGTTCCCTCCAGGATGTCCCAGCTGCGCATCCGTCCCACGAACGTCATCTGCACGACCGTGAGGCGATCGGCGTCGAAGAACGCGGGCACGACGCCGGCGACGACGCCGGCGGTGACACTGACGAAATGCATCGGGCTCTCGACGATCGTCCGCGCTTCCGTGCGCATCGGAGCCGATGCCCCTGCCAGTGCTGGCAGGTACGCCACCGGCTTCAGAACCGCCGGGCCACGCGCGGTGTCGTTGTTCACCTCGAGGACGAACGCAATGGTGCCACCCCGCTGCCCATCCTCGCTCGTGAAGTCACCGCGCCATTCGCCCCCGAGCATGAGGACGTCGGTCGGACGGTGCGCCACGGAAATCGGACGCGGGAGCGTAACGCACGCCAGCGTGGACATCGCCGCGAGTGACAGGAAAATCCTTCTCATACGAGCCTCCGGTGGGGGATCAGTCGCCATTCTCTGCCACGATGCGTTCGCTGATCGCCTGGTGTTATCAGTGATTGCCGGAGTACGCCTCGGGGTTCTGCTGACATGCGGGCATCGCGCGCGGAGTAGAGCCTGACATTCCCCTACGACACGGCGCCCTTTCGCCGACAGACGGACGACGCCCGGGGTCTAGCTTGCGATGTGGAAGCTGCTCCTTCACCGACAGCGGGAGATCCACATGCTCAGGCTACAAGACATCATGACGCGCGAGGTCGTGACGCTCGATCCGCGGATGTCGCTACGCGACGCGCTGGAGATTCTCACCGCGCGGCAGATTAGCGGGGCACCGGTCGTCGAGGCGGACAAGGTCGTGGGAGTGCTGTCCGCGATGGACATCATCGAGTTCCTCGCGACCACACCCGGCGTCCCCGACGTCACCGGTACCAGCGAAGACGAGGAGCCCCGCGAGCTCGACGGTGCGGCGGAGACGTCAGCAGCCTACTTCGTCGACTTCTGGTCGGACGCCGGCGCCGACGTCGCCGAGCGGTTCAGCGACGTCAATACCGCGGCGTGGGATCTCCTGGCGGTGCACACCGTCGCCGATGCGATGAACCGCGGCGTGGTGGCGTTCCCGCCGTCGGCCGATGCTCGCGCCGCGGCCGACGCGATGCAGCGCGCGCACGCCCACCGCGTCCTCGTGATCGACGGCGGCCGTCTGCTCGGCATCGTGAGCGCGCTGGACATTGCGCGCGCGGTCGCCCAGCGGATGCTCGAGGGTCCGCGCTACGTCTACAGGGCTCACCACGTCAATTGAGCGCGCCTGCTGCATAGGAGGCCGTGTGTGCCGCCGCAGCAGCGCGATCGCAAACACCGCCACCCACAGCAGCGAGGAGTAAATAAGGATGCGTTCGACGATCCCGAAGCCTGGCGTGGGCTGCCCGGCGGCGAGTCGGGCGCCGTAGGGGGCGGACATCACGCCCAACGCGACGAGCATGAGGAGGGTCGCGAACGAATAGACGCGAAATCGCTTGCCGAGCGCGAAGGCAGCGAAGCCAATGGCGAGGAGCTGGAGGAGTACGAGGATCGCCGTGAGAACGATGTGCGGGGTGTCGCCATTCGGCGTGCCGGCACCGCGTTGCTGCATCTCGAAGAGCGTAGGCCCGGTGAAGCCGAGCGCCGCATATCCGATCAGCAGGCCTCCCGCGATTCGCAACCGTCGATTTCGGCCGGCCCCTTCCCTAACGACGCCTGCGCCGAACGCCAGGACGAGCAGACCATAGAGGATGAACAGGGGATCGACGAAGCCTTCCGAGGGAGCGCCGACGGCCATCAGCTCGCTGATCGCTTGTGAGGTGAAGCTGTACCCTGGGTATCGCATTCCCCCGAGGACATCGGTGGCGGCGTACAGGAGTGAAGAGAGAATACCGGCCGTCAGGAGGATCTGGCCTTGGCGAATTCGGAGTGTCGTCATCACGCCCTCCGTGGTGCCGTCGCGACTATCGCGCGGACAGCTCGCAAGATCATCGGCACGGTCGCCACAGTCTGTCGGCGCGATGCCGGTTCGCGAGTAGAAAACCCCTGACCGGCTGCGTGTCAGGTGCTGGCCGACGCTCACTCGTTCGCCTGAGGCACCCCGCCGATCGGTGTCTCGCGCCTCACCGTCGGTGTCGTGCCCGGCGGCGGCGGCAGCGGCGCCTCCCCCACCTCCGCGCGCGCGCGATTGAGCGCGTCATCCAGGTTGCCGAAGATGTTGTCGTCGCCGATCTCGTCGAGCAGATCCGAGCGGCCGAGTGCGACGAGCGGCTGCGCGTGGACGTCCGAGAGCAGCACGAGGGTGCCCTCCTTCCGCGTGCGTCGGGTGACGTCGGCGAGCGCGCGAATGCCTGTGGAGTCGATCGCCGGCACGTTGCGCATGCGGATGATCAGCACCTTCGGCTTCCGCGCGACACGCCCGAGCGTGTCCTTGAACTGCTCGGCCGCACCGAAGAAGAAGGGACCGTTGATCTCGTAGACCTCGACCCCCTTCGGAATCGCGCGCCGGCGCACCGCGTTCGCATCGGTCGAGTAGAGATCTCCCTCGTCGTCGAGCTCTTGCGTGATCACGCTGACGTTCGTCACCTCGGCCATGCGGCGCATGAACAGGAGGGCGGCGAGCACGATGCCGACCTCGATGGCCACCGTCAGGTCGACGAGCACAGTGAGGAAGAACGTCGTGAGCAAAACGGCCACGTCGCTCTTCGGCGAGCGGAGCTCGGCGCGGAAGGTCCGCCACTCGCTCATGTGATACGCCACGACGACGAGAATCGCCGCGAGCGCCGCCATGGGAATGAGCGCGGCCCACCGGGCGAAGAAAAGCGTGATGAGCAGCAGCGTGATCGCGTGCACGATCCCGGCGACCGGTGTCCGTCCGCCGTTCTTGACGTTGGTCGCGGTGCGCGCGATGGCGCCCGTCGCCGGAATTCCCCCGAACAGCGGCGACGCGATGTTCGCGACCCCCTGCGCCACCAGCTCCATGTTCGAGCGATGCCGGCCGCCGATCATGCCATCCGCGACGACCGCGGACAGCAGTGACTCGATCGCGGCCAGCAGCGCGATCGTGAACGCCGGGCCCACGAGGCTCGCAATCTGCGCCGGATTCATGTCGGGGATCGACGGCACGGGCAGCCCCGAGGGGATCTGGCCGAACCGGCTCCCGATCGTCTCCACCGGCAGGTTGAAAAGATGCGCCAACACGGTCGTGACGATCAGGGCGACGAACGCACCCGGGATGCGCTGCGTGACCTTGGGCCAGAGGAGGATGATCGCGAGCGCCAAGCTGCTGAGCACGAGCGCCCACGGATTGACCGTTGCGATCGCCTCAGCGAAGGCGCGCCACTTGTCGACGAACTCCGCGGGCACGTCGCCCATACGAAGCCCGAGAAAATCCTTCACCTGGCTGGAGAAGATGATGAGCGCGATCGCGCTCGTGAATCCGGTGATGACCGGGTAGGGAATGAACTTGATGGCCGTTCCCAGCCGCGCCACGCCCAGCACGATCAACATCAGTCCGGCCATGATCGTCGCGATGGCGAGTCCGCCATAGCCGTACTGCTGAACGATGCCGTAGACGATGACGATGAACGCACCGGTTGGCCCGCCGATCTGGACGCGCGAGCCACCTAACGCCGAGATGATGAAGCCGGCGACGATGGCGGTATACAGTCCGCGCTCGGGCGTGACGCCGCTGGCGATGGCGAACGCGATCGCGAGGGGGAGCGCGACAATGCCGACGATGACGCCGGCGGTCAGATCAGCAGAGAACTGGGTGCGGTCGTACGCGCGGAGCGTCGTGACGAGCTTGGGGACGAGCACGGGCTTGGAGAGAAGTGGTGCCGGTAATGTAGGGTAAAGAGATCAACTTCTGCAGACGTCAGGTTTGTGACTTCAGGTATCGGTAGTCAGTAACGGCGACGGCGCCTTCGTACGAAGTAGCCGCAAGAGCTGCCCGACGACCGCCGGTATGAGCGCGGCCGGGAGCACGAGTGCCCAGTCGGCCCTCGTCAACGGCACTGTGCGAAGCACAGACGCGAGGACAGGGATGTACACCGCGGCGAGCTGGAGCGCGATGACCAGCCCCAGCGCGCCTAACGCCCACGGATTCCCGCGAATGCGGTCCCACGACAGCACCGGGCCATCGCTGCGCGCCGTGCCAAGGTGGAATCCCTGGGCGAGCGCGAGCGTCACGAACGCGATGGTTATCGCGCGCTCCTGCGGCCCACGGTCGAGCGCGATGACGAACGCTCCGAGCGTCGCCGCCGCGATCAATGCGGCGTACAGTCCGATCTGACCAAGAAACGGCCGCGAGAGAATCGCCTCATCGGGATCGCGGGGAGGTCGTCTCATGACGTCGCCTTCGCGTGGCTCCATCGCCAGCGCCAGCGCGGGGAAGGTGTCGGTCACAATGTTGAGCCAGAGGATCTGGAGGGGGAGGAGCGGGAGGGGAAGCCCCGTTAGGCCTGCCGCGAGCAGAACGATGACTTCGGCGAGGTTACAGGAGAACAGGTAAAAGACGAACTTGCGGATGTTGTCGAAGATGACCCGCCCTTCTTCGATTGCCGCGGCCACCGTCGAGAAGCGATCGTCAGCCAGGACGACGTCCGCCGCCTCCTTGGCGATGTCGGTCCCACGGCGTCCCATGGCGACACCGATGTCCGCCTTCTTGAGCGCGGCGGCGTCGTTCACACCGTCGCCGAGCATGGCCACGATGTCGCCGCGATCCTGGAGAGCCTCGACGATGCGCAGCTTGTCCGACGGGCTCACTCGATTGAAGACTCCGGTGTGCTCCAGTCTCGCCGTGAGCGTGGCCTTGTCGAGGGTCGCCAGCTCTTTGCCATCGAGCGCGCCTGCGTCCGATTCGGCCAGCCCGAGCTGCTGCGCCACGGCGACGGCGGTGAGTCGCTGGTCGCCGGTGATCATCACCGTGCGCACGCCCGCTTCGCGGAACGACTGGATCGTTTCAGCCACACCCGCCGCCGGTGGATCGGAGATGCCGGCCAGCCCGACGAACGTGAGCTCACGGACTGCGTCGTCATTCGCGTCACGCGCGGTGCCCCGCGCCGTCGCGAGGACGCGCAAGCCGCGCGCGGCCAAGGCCCGGTTGCGATCGAGCAGCCGCTGTCGGCCCGCTGCGTCCAGTGCACGCTCGCCGGACGCAGTGAGCTCGCGTGTACTGCGCTCGATGATGCGCCCGGGGGCGCCCTTCACGCAGACGATCGACCCGCCATCCCGTGCGCGATGGAACGTCGCCATCCACTGTCGCTCGCTCGAGAATGGCACCGCCGCGACCTCCGGAAGCTCTTCGAGCAATCGGTCGCGATCGAGCCCCGCCTTTCTTGCTGCCACGAGCAACGCGACCTCGGTTGGGTCACCCACGGGGTACCATTGATCCTCGTCGTGCACGAGCTCGGCACGATTCGCCAGCGTACCAATGCGAAGCGCTTCATGCAGAACCGGGTTCTCGCTCGCGCCGATCGTTCGATCGCCGTCACGAAACTCTCCCGTTGGCTCGTAGGTCGTACCGGTCACCGCGATCTCGCGACCATCCACGACGATGACGCTCACCGCCATCTCACCCGCGGTTAGCGTCCCGGTCTTGTCGGTGCAGACGACGGTTGCGGACCCGAGCGTCTCCACGGCCGGCAGCCGGCGGATGAGCGCCTGTCGCCGCGCCATGCGCGACACCCCGACCGCGAGCGTGATCGTGGTGACGGCGGGCAATCCTTCCGGCACCGCCGCGATCGCGAGCGCGACAGCCGTTTGCACCACCAGGCCCCACGGTATGCCGCGCCAAAGACCGAGCAACGCGACGATCGCCGCCACGACGAGGGCGACCACGACGAGTCGACGACCGAGCCCATCGAGCCGATGCTCCAGGGGCGTCCGCTCATCTTTGAGCGAGCTCGTGAGGCCGCCGATGCGGCCGACCTCGGTATTGCCGGCCGTCGCAGCGACGACGGCGTGCGCCGATCCCGAGACCAGCGCCGTCGCCTGGTAGACCATGTTGATGCGCTCGGCGAGTACCGTGTCGTCCGCGAGGGCGACGTCAGCGCGCTTCTCCACCGGAAGCGATTCGCCGGTGAGTGGGGCCTCGGTGACGCGGACATTGATCGCGTCGATCAACCGTGCGTCGGCGGGAACAGACTGGCCACTCTCGAGCGAGATGATGTCACCGGGCACGAGGTCGCGCGCGCTGATCTCGAGTGTCGTCCCTTCGCGTACGACGATGGCGCGAGGCACCTCGAGGCCTCGCAGCGCGTCCATTGCGCGACGCGCCCGGAATTCGGTGATGAAGCCGAGCGCCGCGTTGATCAACAGCACGGCGGCGATGGCCATGGCATTGGCGGGGTCGCCTAACGCCAGAGCGAGGCCGGCCGCGACGACGAGCAGCAGCACGACCACGCTTCGGAACTGGGCGACGAGGATCGACCACGCGGACGCCGGCGGCGTGACCTCGAGCCGGTTGGCTCCATACCGCTGAAGCCGGGCGGCGGCCTCCTGCGCCGACAGGCCGTCCCGGCTCGACTCGAGCTCGGCGAGCACCGCGCTGGCCATGCGCGAGTGCCACGCTATGTGGTGATCCCCCTGAAGCGGCATGCCGTTGCGCCCTCGGTCCGCTACCGAAGCTAGCTACCGCCTCGGTCCCGAACGAGAGCGCAATGGGAGGTGCTCAGGCTGGCGAGGCGTGATTCCGCATGAGCGGGCGTGCCACCGTCGACCGCTGCAGGGCGAAGCGTCGCTGCGACGGCGGCTGCGCCGTCACGATTCCGGTCCGCCAGAACACGGCGGTCTCGACAGGAGTGTAGAGCGGCCAGGCAGCGACGACGTCGTCCGTCGTCACGTAGGCCACCCATCCCGGCTCTCCGGGAGTGCCCCGAAGATTTTCGAGGGCCGTCCGAAGGTGCGCCACGCACAGCTCGCGCGCGGTGCGCTCTCCACTCGGCAACTGCGGTGGGCTCCCGTCCAGGCGGGCCAAGGCGCGGTCGAGCTTTGCTCGCCACGACGGGCCGTCCGCCGGGCCGGAGGTGTCGACGAACACCGAGAGCACCTTCCGGCTTTGCAACCGGCGCTGGACTTCATGCAGCTCCGTGAACGCGAGCATGCCTCCTCCATGGTCAGGGCTCGAGCAGTAGTTCAGAACCTCGCGGCAACCTGCGATGGACTCGCGCCCTCGTCTGTCAGGTATGACCCGCTCGCGCGTGGGGCCTTTTCCCATTCGCCCATGCCTGCGCGAGGAGCTCCTTCACGCCGGCATCGCTCGTGTCGCTGAAGTCCTCGTACCACAACCCGACGCTGTAGAACGGCTCCGGCATCTCGGGGCACAGACATCCGTCGGTACAGTCCGCGATCGCGTGACAGGCTTGCCTCGAGCCGACGGGGGAGGCCACCACGATCGACGCGGGCTTTCCACGGCGGAGCGCGGTGACGGCAGCCTGCACGCTCGCCCCTGTCGCCAGACCGTCATCGACGAGGATGAGAGTGCGGCCCCGCACGTCGAGCGGTGGACGGGATCCGCGGTACAAGCGCTCGCGGCGCGCGACCTCGGCCCGCTCTACCGTGATCACTCGCTCGAGCGCAGCCGGCGGGACGCCCATCATCGCGATGAGATCCTCGTCGAGGACCACGATACCACCCAGCGCGATCGCGCCCATCGCGAATTCCGGCTGGCCCGGAAGCCCGAGCTTGCGAACGGCGACGATGTCGAGCTCCACGTGCAGCGCGCGCGCTACCTCGTAGGCGACCGGGACTCCGCCGCGCGGCAACCCGAGGACCGTGACGTCCAGACGTTCCTCGAAGGCGCCGAGAACGAGCGCCAGGCGTCTGCCGGCATCCCTGCGATCGCGATATCTCATCCACACTCCCCGAGAAACCCTTATGGTGCGGCCACTGGGCTCGCGCGTCTGTCGGCGGCGTCCCGATGCCCTGTCGGGAAAACACCGCATCAGGGATTCACCGACCAGATCTCGCGGAAGTGCTGACTGCGAGTCAGCCGTCGCCCGGGCACTTTCCCTGAATCGGCGAGGGAGGCGTTGTGCGGAGCACGCGGTGGAAGAAAATGTTCTCGCTACTCGTCGCGGGCGTCGCGCTCTGCGGCGGCGACTTGATCGCCGGTTCGGCTCGTCAGGCCGACCTCACGCTGCGCCTCAACATTCCCGCGTTTCGGCTTGATCTCCTGCAGGCGGGAAGTGGTCACCGCCTCGTATCCGGTCGCCGTTGGCGAGCCGCGGTATGCGACGCCCGCGGGAGAGTTCACCCTCACGCACATCACCTGGAACCCCTGGTGGTATCCACCGGCGAGTGACTGGGCGCGGAAGGACAAGGTTCACCCACCCGGAACCGCCAATCCAATGGGGCCGGTGAAGCTCCAGTTCGGCAGCTTGTACTTTCTCCACGGGACACCTCTCGAGAGCTCGATCGGCAAGGCCGCCTCGCACGGCTGTGTGCGCATGCATGACGCCGACGCGCTTGCGCTTGCTCGAGTGGTGAATCGCCTCGCCGGCGGAGAGCTGTCAGAGGACACGCTCGACGTCATCGAAGCGGACTCCTCGCTGACGACCACCGTGCAGCTCCTCGAGCCCGTGCCGATTGCGGTCGTCTATGTCACGGTCGAGATCAACGACGCGCGGCTGTACGTCCATTGCGATTTCTATCGCCGGGATCGACCCACCGCAGCGCGCGCTCTGATGGTGCTCAGTAGTGCCGGCTACGACACCACGCGCGTCGATCGTCCTTTCCTCGCGCGCCTGATACGACGCGCTCGGGCACGCTCCGCGAGCGTGCCCGTTGATAGCCTGCTTCTCCCGGGATCATCAGCCGCGGTGCGATCTCACGAGGACGTCCCGTAGCGGCCCGCCGGGTTATCAGGGTTGGGAGGAATCGTCGAGAGATTGTGTCTTCCATCCCCAGCTTAGATTGCGCGCCATGCCGAGATCTCTGGTCGCGATGATCGCGCTCGCCGCAATCCAGCCCGCGTTGCTCGCGCAGGACACCGTGCGCGCGACGACTGCTCGCGCACCTGAGCCTGACTACTCACCCGCGGCGTGCGCGGCACGCCCGTCGGCCGCCCTGACAGCCGACTCCATTCTCATCCCGCCAGCGCCACTCGTTCCTACGCCTTCGCCGTTGCGCGGACTCTACGTGCTTCGATGGGCCGCGGTCGGCCAGAGGATGTGGGAGCTCATCGACGTGGCGAAGCGCACCGAGGTCAACGCTCTCGTCATTGATGTCAAGGATGATCGCGGCTACGTGCTCTATCGATCGCGTGTACCGCTCGCTCGAGAGATCGGTGCCGACACCGTCGCGCCGATGCGCGCCGAGCGCATGCGCGCCGTGCTCGACACCATGCGCGCGCACGGCATCTATCCCATTGCGCGTATCGTCGTCGTGAAGGATCCGGTGCTTGCGCGCAAGCGGCCCGACTGGTCGATCAAGCGCGCCGCCGACGGAGAGCCATGGCTCGACAAGAACAGAAATCCGTGGCTCGATCCACACCACCGGGGCCCGTGGCAGTACGCGGTCGACCTCGCCTGTGAAGCGATCGATCTGGGCTTCAGCGAAGTGCAGTACGACTACGTGCGCTTTCCCGACGAGAAGCGCCTCGTGGCCGAGGCGACCTTTCCCCTCGCGCGCGGTCGCGACCGCGCGTCGGTCATTCGCGATCAGCTCCGGTTCCTGCGCGGATCCCTGAGGCCGTATGGCGTTCCCGTCACCGCGGACGTGTTCGGTCTCACCACGTCGGACTCGACGGACATGGGCATTGGTCAGCTCTGGGAGAAGTTCATCGATGCCGTGGACGCCGTGCTGCCGATGACGTACCCGTCACACTACTCCCCCGGCAACTACGGACTTCAGCGGCCGAACGCCGCGCCCTACAAGGTCATCGACCGCGCCCTGCGTGACGCGAAGCGACGGAGCGCGGGCGTCGCCAACGCCGCCCGGATCATCCCGTGGTACCAGGATTTCACGCTCGGCGCCCCGCGATACGGCGCCGAGCATGTGCGCGCGCAAATGCAGGCCGGATACGACAATGGCGTGTACGACTGGATGCTGTGGAACCCGGGCAGTCGCTACACGCTTGGCGCGCTTCGTCCCGCCGAGGCGGCTAGCTCCCCCCGCCTTCCGCCGGGCAGCGTCCCCAATCCAGCCCGCGATCGCCTGGAGCTCGTTGAAGAGTCGCTGGTCGTCGTCCGTCACCGGAACCATCGTCACCTGAGCCCCCGGCGTCGTCGGACGTCCATCTGGAAGTCGGAACCCGCGAACCTTGATCTCGGTTCCGCCAAGCGTCTTGCTCCCGACTTCGACCCTCACCACCCAGTATTCGGCCTCCCGGCGGGCAGCCGCGTCGCGCACCTCGCCCGGAACCGCTCGGGGCTCGGTGATGAGCGTGCTGCCACCCGTCGCTCCCACCTTGTAGTTGTGCAGCTCCAACTGGGTTCTCGCGATCCGCACGGCGGTATCGACCGGAACGTCCACGGTCTGGGAGACCGACTCCCGACCGGTACCGCCGCCGAGTGAGGCACAACCGATCAATCCCATCGCGCACAGCACGGTGGTCACGCGCATGTCATCCTCCGATCGTTGGCCAGCAAACCTGGTGGCCACCCAGTATGCATCCGGCGGGCCAGGTTGTCCCGCCTGGCGTGGGGGCGGATATTCCTGCCCGCCCATGCGTTTCACATCTCAGGACGCCACATGACTGTCCGATCGCTCTTCGCGCTCACCCTCCTTCTCCTTGGGGTCGCCTGCGGCGAGGATGACCCTACCGGCATCACCGCCGGGGAGCGCATGACGGTGGAGGAGCAGGTCGCAATCGGATCGGCGCTCGAGAAGGCGGCGCGAGCGCTCGACAGTACACGCCGTCCCGCCGACCAGCTCCTCGCCGACTGGATTCGGATCGGCGGCGGGCTGGTATCTCGCCAAGGCCAACAGGGCCGCATGACGGTGCGCGTACAGCCTCGCGGCGGATCAGTCGCCAACCTCGACATGCGCGGCATGACCCTGCGAGTGGACGAAGGGCCGGCGCGCATCCATCTCCTGCTCGCCTGGGAAGGACTCGATGTCGTCCAGCTCCGCGCTCAGCGTGTCCTCGTGTTGCTCTTCTCGGGAGGGGTCGAGGACGGAGACCTTCCGGGCACCAGCGGTACCAGCGAAGGCAGATGGATCGACTTCTCGACCGGTGCGCCTGTCCCGGACCCGTACGTGGCGACGACGGCGACCGCCAGCGTGAGCGGCAGCGCGTTCGGCGGTGCGTGCCCCGGGGTCGCCGACACCGATGACTTCACCTGCACGACCGGGCGCAGCGCGATACTGGCCGACGCCACCGTCGAGCGCTCGACACAGATCCTCGATATCGACTGGGACGCCGTCGTGCTCCCGGCATTTCGCATCGTGGGGTCGGTGTTCGACCCCTGAGTCCGGAGGTCCCGTGAGCGCCATCCCGTCGTTAGGTATCCCCCCGCTGGCCGGCATCGCGTCGTACGCTGGCGCGGCGCGCGTCGGCTTTCCGGTCGAGGAGAATGTCAGGCGCCTCGTTCGCTATCACTGGGCCGAGCGACGTCTGATGCTGATCGCGGTGTCACACCTCCCCGCCGCGCCCGAGTGGGAGGTGAAGTGCGGCCTCGCACTCCATCAGTGGCTCGACGTCGGCCATGCCAACGCCTTTCGGGCGCGCATCACCGAGATGCGCAATCCCGCACCGCGTCTGGATGCGGCACCGGATGCGGCACTCGATGCATTTCTCGAGGAGCTGCTCCGTGCCCGCGACACGGTCGAGCTGCTCGCGGGACTCTACGGCGTCGCTCACCCGGCGTTGGCGACTGCCTACCGCACGCACATCGACCGGACCAATCCGCTGGTCGATCATCCGACGGTTCGTCTTCTGAAGCAGGCGCTGTCCGACGAGGGTGAGATGATCGCCTGGGGCGCGCACGCGCTCGACGCGTGCGCTCGCGACGCCGAGGCCCGTCGTCGTGCCGAGACGTGGATGAGTCACCTGCGCGCGTTTCTCGATGCGGCTGGCGGCATCGCCGGCGACGCGACCGATGCGACGAGCACCTCGCTTCCCCCTGCGCGTAGTCGAGAGCCATTCACACCGGACATGCATCCACGGCGCGATGGTCGTTTCCGCGGGCAGTACAACTTCAACTTCCCACCGCATCTCGTCTACAACATGCCGGGCGTGCCCGCCGATGAGCGCAACCTCGCGCTCCTCTGCAAGCGGACACTCGGAGATGGACGTGCCGGAGATGATGGCGTCCTTCGTCGTCGAGCGAGCCGACCAGCCGTGGGAGTTCTACGTCGACTACTCACGCCAGCTGTGGGACGAGGCGCGTCACGCGATGATGGGGACGGTCGCGTTCGAGGCGCGCGGCATCGACTGGTCGCGCATCCCCCTCAACGTCAGCTTCGCGCTGCGGCTCAACCTCCACGCCACGCCGCTCGAGCGACAGACGATGCTCTACGGTATCGAGCAGAGCCTCATGCCCGCCGACACGGGCAAGCGGTTCGAGAAAGAGACGGCGGAGTCGTCAGGCGACGCGCTGTCGGCGCACTTTCACGATTACGATTGGGCTGACGAGGTGCTTCACGCGCACATCGGGCGTCGCTGGGTGCGGCGCGAAGGGATCGAGCCGTCGGATGCGATCGAGCGGACGAAGGCGATCCACGAGCGCACCTGGGCCGAGCTCGATCGCTATCGCGATCGCGAGCCGCAGGCGTTGTGGTGGAACGACTTCGTGCGCACGGTGCTCGGCCACGACTCGGCGGTGCGCGAAAGCGACCTCGGCGACGTGAAGGTCATCTCGGAGTGAGCGGCGCATGAGCCTTCCGGACACGAATACCCTGCTGCTGTTCATGACGGCGGCGCTCGCCCTCAACGTCACGCCCGGTCCCGACATGCTCTACGTCGTCGCGCGCAGCGTCGGCGAGGGGCGTGCGGCCGGCGTCATCTCCTCGCTCGGCATCGCCGCGGGCAGCCTCGTGCACACGCTGGCGGTTGCGCTTGGCCTCGCCGGTCTGCTGCGCGCCGTGCCGATCGCCTTCGAGATCGTGAAGTGGGTCGGCGCCGCCTATCTCATCTGGCTTGGGATCCGTGCGCTGCGAAGTCGGGCGGGACCGGCTGATCAGGTGGCGGTGACGCCAGCCTCCATGCGCGCGGTGTTCGGCCAGGGAATGCTGACGAACGTGCTCAATCCCAAGGTCGCGCTCTTCTTCCTGGCGTTCCTGCCGCAGTTCGTCGATCCCGAGCGCGGTCCCGTGGCGCTCCAGATCATTCTCGTTAGGGCTGCTGTTCAATACGTCGGGAACGCTGGTCAACATTCTGGTGGCGGTACTGGCGAGCCGTGCCGGCGCCTGGTCGCGGAGCCGCTTCGGCGAGTCGCCCCTGTTGAGGCGCGTGACTGGCGTTTTGTTCATTGGGCTGGGGGTGCGGTTGGCGCTGCTCGAGCGGCGTTGATGGTCCCAACGAGCCCGACTGCATCACCACAGAGGCACAGAGGACACGGAGAACAGCCAACTGCAAAAGCCTTTGCAGTTGGCTGTTTCTCCGTGCCTCTCTGTGTCTCTGTGGTGATGCAGTTCCGGCTCGTGCCTAAGCGAGTTCGTCCAACCTCATCTCGAGCTCCTCCGCCATCCCCGGGTGCCCGAACCGCTTCGCCGCGTCGATGCCCTTGTACAGCATTGCCCGCGCCTCGTCGTTCCGCCCGAGCCGCTCGTACGCCTCGGCAAGCCGACCGTAGGCGTTGCCCTCGTCGTCGTGGCCCGCGAGATAGCGCTCGTAATGCTCTCGCGCCTCCTCCCAGAATCCCTCCTTCATCGCCTCGTTGGCGAGCCCGAAGTGCGCGAGGGCGTTGGCAGGGTCCTTCGCCACCATGGCACGAAACGTCTCGAGTTTTGAAGGCATGGTCAGGAGAGAGGTCGTTTATCGGGCAAGCCAGCCAGCGAGCACACGACCGACTGTTTCCGGCGCTTCTTCCGGCGCGAAATGCCTGACGTCGGGCAGCACATCCAGCGTGGCGTGCGGTATCGCCGCCTGTAGGCGCCGGCCGAGCTCGGTGGGCAGGAAGGGATCGTGCGCGCCCCAGATGATCGCGGTCGGTGCGACCACACTGCTTAACCGCGGAGCAAGCGCGGCAGTCTCACTGACGTCGAGCGCCAGCAGGTGCTCCACGAATGCGTCACGGCCATCGGGCGTCGCGAAGGGGCGCAGATACTTCTCGACCGACATGTGGCCGCGCTCGTGCTCGGTGTAGCCGCGCAGCAAATCCCGCTGAACGACGGAAAGAATCCACGTCGCCGGCAAATAACGCGTGAGCGGCAAGGAGGCCTTCGCCAACTTCACGTCGCGCGTGAGCCAATCATCGAACGCCACCGAATCGATGAGCGCGAGCCGGGTGACCCGCGTCGGATGGCGGATCGCGAGATACTGTGCGATCCCACCTCCCACGTCATGACCGACGATGGCCGCGCGCTCGATGCGCAGCGCGTCGAGCATCTGCAGAACTCGCTCCGCGTGCCCGCGGATGCTGACGTCCCGGCTGCGCGGAAAATCACTGCGCCCGAAGCCGAGAAGATCGACGACGACGACACGGTGCCCGGGTGGCACGTGGGGGACGACGTCCTGCCAGAGATGCGATGACGTGGGAAACCCGTGCAGGAAGAGAACGGGATCCCCGTCGCCGCGCGATCCCGCGGCGTAGTAGTAGAGGCGGGCGCCGGAGAGATCGAGGAACTCTCCTCTCACGAGGTGAGGTCCATTGTCAGAATGCGGAATGCGCAATGCGGATGCTGCGCAAAGCTGAATCCGCATTCCGTATTCCGCATTCCTACTTTCCAGCCATTACTGCGGGCCGCCACTCGACGATCTTTCCAGCCACGGCCGACGCCGCCACCGTAAACGGGGACGCGAGGTACAGCTGGCCGGGACCAGACCGTCCCGGAAAGTTGCGGTTGATCGCCGAGATGGTGACTTCGTCGCGCGTGCGCGAGACGCCGGGGCCGGCGTTGATGCAGGCGCCGCACGACGGCTCCACGAAGATGGCGCCGACGTTGGCGAACACCTCGTCGTAGCCGCGCTCCTGGCAGTACTCGAAGACCTCGCGCGAGCCGCACTGAATGTACGTGCGAACCTTGACCGTCTCCCCGCGGTCGAGCGCTTCCTGGAAGACACGAGCGTACATGTCCATGTCCTCCTTCTTGCCCGCGGTGCACGAGCCGGCATACGCGATGTCGACCGGCACCTCCCGCCCGAGCTCCTCGACGTACAGCCCGTTCCCGGGATCTCCGGGGAGCGCGATCATCGGCTTGAGCGACGAGGCGTCGATCTCGATGATCTTCACGTAATCGGCACCCGGATCGGATGTCAGGCCCTTCATCAATTCACGGACTTCCACACTCCGCATTCCGCGTTGTCCCACCAGATACTCGACCGTCTTCTCGTCGGGCGCGATGATTCCGGTGAAGGCGCCCACTTCGGCCGCCATGTTGGTCATCGTCGCGCGCTCGTCGACCGAGAGCGATTCGACGGCCTCACCGGCGTACTCGATGATCTGGCCGATCGCGTGACCATCCTTGATGTACGGGTGGCGCAGGATCTCGAGCATGAAATCCTTCGCCGTCACGTTCTCCGGCTTCTCGCCGCGGACGATCACCTTGAACGAGCGCGGTACCTCCACGCGCACGTCCTTCGTGATCCACGAGTTGAAGATCGCCGTCGTGCCCACGCCGAATGCGACGCAGCCGACCGCACCCGCGTGCGGAGTGTGGGAGTCGCTGCCGATGATGATGTGCCCGGGAAGCGCGTGCGCCTCGAGAATCTTCGAGTGGCAGATCGCCTCCGATCCCGCCGCGGACAGCGCCCCATGCAGATTGAGGCGCTGATCGAGCTGCCCGTACAGCTTGATCCCCTTGGCCGCCGCGAACTCCCGCTGCGTCTTCTCGAGCTGATTGGCGACGTCGAGCAGTCCCATCTCCACGTGCTCGGGTCGCATCACCTGGTCGAGGAACGTGAGGTGGTCGCGGAAGAGAAAGACCGATGCTGGATCGTTCACCGGCTCGTCCTTCCCGACCAGCTCCTCGAAGAAGATCGCCGCCATCGGCGTCACGTACTCGTGCGAGAAGCGAATGTCGGTGCGCACGAACCCCTGGTCGCCGGCCTGCACCGCGGGCACTCCCGTCTTCCCCTTCGCCGCATCGACCACCCAGTGCCGGGCGAAGATCTTCTCGGCGATCGTCATCGGGCGCGGCTTCGTCGTGACGGTCGGCACCGTCGCCTTTCCCTGCAGCCGCGCGACGTTGTAGTTGAACAGGCCGCCGTACTCGATGATGCCCCTCGAGATGTCGCCTTCGCCGCGCGTGAACTCCTCGAGCGCGATCTCGTCGCCGCGGCGGACGCGCTCGATGAGCGAGAGATCGGTCGACGTGAAGACGCCGAGGTTCTGGCAATTCTCCCGGTAGATCCGCTCGATGTTCTCGGCGATCACCAGCCGGATTCCCGCCATCATCTCCGCGTACGGGGACTGCTCACGCGACGAGCCTTTGCCGCGCCGCTTGCCCTGACACCGAGCACACGAATCCGCCCGACTTGACCGATCCGCGGACGATCGGAAACTCCTCGCCCGCCTTGAGCCCCAGGTACGGGAAGTCGCCGAGGGTCTCGTCGAAGTAGTAGCAGATGTAGGCCGGCGTGATCTCGTCGGTCGAGATATTGTCGCGCAGCTTGGGGTGCGGCCGCGAGCCTACCGGTGCAGTCGGGTCGAACGGGAGGTCTTCGCCAGCGAGCTGCCGCCGGAGAAGGGCAGGGTCTTCGGTAAGGAACAGCACACGCCCGTCGAACCGGACGCGGTCGGGGACTTTCGAGACGGGGCGGGTAAGCAGACTCTGAATCATTCTGCGCAGGAAGATGACCGGGCCGGCGGTGCAGGGGCAACACCTGCTAGGGGTCAGGAGTCAGGACTCAGGGGTCAGGGAAGGAAAGGGGCCGCCGCGCTTCGCGCGTGCGGCCCTCATCAGATGAGCAAACGGCCGCGCGCTGCGCGGCCGTTTGCCCTTCCACCCCTGATTCCTGACTCCTGACTCCTGACCCCTAGTTCAGCGGCCGCGACGCCCTTTACGGCCCTCGCCCTTCTGGCGATCGCCACCGCGCTTCTCCATCCGCTCCTTCATCTGAGCAACATTGGAGTCGAACGTCTGCTGCTGCTCGGCCGTGAGCAACGCCCGCACTTCCGTGCGCTGCTGCTGCATCAGCGCCTCGATCCGGTCGCGAGCAGGCTTGGTGCGCTCGAAGGCCGCACGCGCCGCCACCGTGTCACCACGCTGACGCGCTTCCTGCGCCGCCTTGAGATCGGGCTTCAGCGACTCCCGAATCGTCTGGAACTGCGCGTGATACTTCTCGTTGACGGTCTTGATCTGGTCGCGCTGCGCCTGCGTCAGGTCGATGCCGCGGAAGAGCCCGCGCGCTCCCGCCTGGCGCATCTTGCCGCGGTCTCCGCGGGCACGGTCGCCGCGGCGGAGCTCGCCCTGCCGGCGCGCCGAATCCGTCTGCGCCGGTGCCTGAGCAGTCGCCTCACTCGCCGCGAACATTGCAATGGCGGCTCCGAGAACGACAATGTGCTTTCGAATCATGGACTTCACTCCTCCATTGGTGAGTGGGCCGACTTTCCTCCGAGGCCCCGTTGCGAATGGTAGACGCCGACCCCGCCCGAACGTTAAGAAGCCAGGCAGGCCCTTCTGGCGGGGGTCAACGGGTTTGTCTGGCGGCCCTCGTCCGCGCGCATGTCCTAGCGCGCGGCCGGAAAAGTGCTATCCTTACCGCCCGAGTTCCACCGCGTTGTCTGACAACGACTTGATTGATGAGCGCCGCCCGTGACCGATCCGATCACGCCTGGCCTGCCAGAACCGCCGCCCGCTCCTCCCCCGTCTCAGACGCCGTTGCCGCCATCGCTGCTCCCCATCGGAGCAGCGGTCGACTTCCCACTCGGCTGGCTGCTCGATCACGCGAGTGCACCAATACAGTATCGCGCCACCATCGACGTAGCGCGGCTACCTGCGCAGGAAATTCGCCGGATCGGAACCCTTCCATATACCTACGTCCCGGCGCTCTCGCTCGCGCTCGCTCAGCAGCTCGACGGGACGTGGGGCGGGTCCATGCTCGAGATCCCATCGGGGCGCGCCCATGGATTCGAGGGCGTAGGCACCATTACCGCCACGCGAAGGTTGCTCGAGTACGGGTGGGAGAAGGAATCCCCCCCGCTCATGCGCGCCCGCCGGATCCTGTTTCGACTGCTTGCCGAGGACGAGGATCCGGCGTTTTTGTTCGAGTTGGCGCCTGCGAAGGGTCGGGCCGATCCCCAAGTGATCCGCACCGGGCGCACGACGCTCCGCGAAGCCGCCGCCTCCGCCCTCGCCCAGGCAGGGTACGAGTCGGACCCGCGGCTCCGCGGGGCCGCGCGGCGGATCGTCGATCGCCTCTACCTGTACCTCCGGTCGCCATTCGCGCAGAAGCCATGGGTGCGCGCGGGCAACCAGCAGGTGCTCGCCCCCGAGGCCTTGCCGCCGTCCTTCCACACCCTGGTCATGCTGGCCTTCATGCCGCTGTTCCGGAGCGAGCACTATGATGTGATGGAGCGCCTCTTCCAGTTCCTCTCCCAGCCGATGCCCCGCCAGACGCCGGCTCGGCTCTTCGGCGAAAAGATCGTCCCCCAGCCGCATCTGCTGATGGGCGATCCCCTCCCGCACCGGAACGCGGCGGACGCCGATGTCCCGTGGGCGCTCACCTGGCTCGAGATCGCGAGCCGCATGGGATATCTGCGACGGCACGAGGGGTGGGCGAAGCTCTACGACCGGTTCCTCGACGACCGCGATGAGCACGGCGTCTGGCATCCCCACAAGGGCCTGGCGATGCCGCGCTCGACCAATGCGCTCGTGTGGCCATCGTTTCCGCTCGAATCGCAGCACGCCGGCGAAGAGCGATGGAGCGACGTGACGTTCCGGCTTGGGCTCATTGGACGTTTTGCCGGGCGCCAGATCAATATCGTTTGAACGAGGTATCAGGAGTCAGGGATCAGGGATCAGGGGGTGTCGGGGAATGGGTTGTAGGAGATGAACAGCGTTGCTCCCCTGGCACCTCTTCCCTGAGCCCCCCTGATTCCTGACCCCTGACTCCTGACCCCTCGTTAGGCCGCCATACGTCAGCGTTTTAGTCGCAACTGTATTGGTTTGGTGAAGTCGCGTTGCTGACACAAACCCCGCGCGTCTCTCGTAGTGTCATACAGACGGAAACGCAGAATGATGTCGTTCGGTTCATTCCGTCTTCACTAACAGAGAGGTGCTCCGTGAAAGCGCTGTTCCAGGCTGGGGACGTGTCGTCCAGCTCGTGTCGCGCGTGCCGCAAGATCGTGCGCACTCGCTATGAAGTCCGCACCGTGCACATGCCCGGCACGCGGCTCCGTGTCCCGAACGTCCTGGTCGACGTGTGCATGGAGTGTGACGGCATGGTCTCGATTCCGCGTCAGTCGATTCCGCAGCTGCGTGAAACGGGGGCGTGGAAGTAGAGGCGCTAAAGGCGCTAGAGGCGCTGGAGGCGCTAGAGGCGCTGAAAAAAGAAGCGCTGGCTGCGATCGGTGGCAGCCCTGTTGTTCATCAGCGCCTCTAGCGCCTCTAGCGCCTCTAGCGCTTCGTCGTTAGGCTCTCACCTTCTCCCGATCCGAGAGCAGCTTCGCCTGGAACCGCTGCGCCTCCGAGATCCGCTCCACCTCCACCGACATCGTATCGACCGCCTGCTCGATGCGAGTCATCTGGGCAGCGAGCTCCGCACTCACCGCGGGCGGCGAGCCGCGTCGATCGATCCAGCGACCCACGGCACGCGCGATGGGGAGACCGACGATGCAGATCACCATCGCCACGACGAACAGCGTGATCACGTCGACCACGCGCGGCGGGATGTCATTGCGCTCCCAGGGTGGTGGGAAGCCCCGCCCGACGACAATGTCTGGACCTTGCCCCTGCTCCACGTGGATCCGCTGCTGAACCTGGTCCTGGATCTGCCGCTGGACATCCCGCTGCACCTGCTCCACGGCGATACGCGCTTGCTCCCTCGCTTCCGCTGCGGCGGCCTGTGCCTCGGCTCGCGCCTGCGCGGCGGCCTCCTGAGCCTCCGCGCGTGCTTGCGCTCTCGCTTCGGCAGCGGTCTGCTGCTCGATCAATATGACGTATTCGAATTGCACGTCGTCCTCCACACAAACGCTGGGTTCCGGTAGCACTACCGTAACCTCGCCCCGCAGGTTTCGACCAGAGGCTCACATTAGAGTCGCGGGGTCGGTGGCGCTAGATCATTGATGTACTTACATTTGATGCACGGGGCGCCCTGAGCGTTGCCGTGGAGCCGATTCCAGCCGCTCGGGACATTGGCTCGCTGAAGAGCCGCACATTTCGCTGCCCTTCCGAAAATTTCCACCTCCGGTGCGCGCCAGCATGGCGCGGCTGAAGGCGCGCCGGTCCCGGGGCACGCACCCCGGAGTCGAGCGGACCCGGCGCAGTAGGTGACATGCAAACGACAATTGAAACGCTCCCCGCATTCGAGCTGCTCGGCCTCGCGCCAGAGCTGATCGACGCCATTCGCGACGCGGGGTACCGGGACCCGACGCCAATTCAGGCGCAGGCGATCCCCCTCGCCCTCAAGGGGCGAGACCTGATCGGGCTGGCCCAGACAGGTACCGGCAAGACCGCCGCATTCACGCTCCCGATCGTCCAACGCCTTCTTGGCGGCCCCCGGCGACTTAGGGCCCTCATTCTCACCCCAACGCGCGAGCTCGCGGCCCAGGTTCGCGAGAGCTTCGAGAAGTATGGACGCCACAGCGGCCTCCGGGTCGCGGAGATCTTCGGTGGCGTCGCGCTTGGACCCCAGGAGACGGCGCTTCGCCGCGGGGTCGACGTCGTAGTCGCGACGCCAGGCCGCCTGATCGACCACCTCGAGCGACAGAACCTGGTGTTCGACGATCTCGAAGTGCTGGTCCTCGACGAGGCCGACCGGATGCTCGACATGGGATTCGCGCCGCAGATCAACCAGATCGTGCGCGACGTTCCGCCCTACCGTCAGACGCTGCTCTTCAGCGCGACGATGCCTCCCGAAGTCGAAGCGCTCGCCCGCAAATATCTTCGCAAGCCGCTCGTCGTTCAGGTCGGTCTCCGCACGCAGGCGGTCGACACGGTGACGCACGCGGTCTATCCCGTGCCGCGCGAGCGGAAGAGCGCACTCCTCGCCGAGCTGCTGAAGCGGCCGGAGATGGACTCGGTGCTCGTCTTCACGCGGACGAAGCATGGCGCCGACCGACTGGTGCGCCATCTCGAGCGCGCGGGAATCGACGCATCGGCCATGCACGCCGACAAGAGCTCAGTCGCAGCGCATGCAGGCGCTCGAGGGCTTCAGGGAAGGAAAGATCCGCGTGCTCGTCGCGACCGACATCGCGCAGCGCGGGCTCGACATCGCCGGGATCTCACACGTCATCAACTACGACGTGCCGCAGCGTCCGGAGGACTACGTGCACCGCATCGGCCGCACCGGCCGCGCCGCGGCGACGGGCGACGCGTTCACGTTCATGTCGCCCGACGAGATCGGGATGGTGCGAACGATCGAGCGCGTGCTCGGCACGCCGATTCCGAGAATTTCGGTGCCGGGGTACGATTTCGGGACTGTCGCGGCCGATTAAGTAGCGCAGGAAACAACGGCGAACCACAGAGGCACAGAGGGCACTGAGGAAACGGCGAACTGCTCGCTCAGCAGTTCGCCGTTCCTCAGTGCCCTCTGTGCCTCCGTGGTTCTGCCGTTCGGCCCGCTACCTCCGCACCCTCCCTTCCCGCGACACAAAGATCGTCTCGGCCACCGCGCCCCGCGCGATCACGAGGCTCAGGTTGGCTGCGCCGAAGCCGTGACCCAGCGGAGAGTAGGCGGTGGAGTCGCGCGTCGATGAGAGCGTGACGCCGTAGCTTCCTTCCAGGTTGCGTTGCAGGAGCAGCTCGCCGGCCGCGGTCACCGTAATGAATCCCGGCGGTCGGTCGACGCCGAGTGCGGCGGTGGCTTCCCGGAGGATGGCGGAGCGGCGAGCGATGGCGAATGCCGACACCGCTTCGGCCGCCGCGTTCCGCACCGCGATGCCATCACGCATTCGCGCGAGTGTCGGCACCGCGGTGGCCATCACCATCGCGATGATCGAGAGCACGACCACGGTCTCGATCGAGTGTCATTCCCTGTCGCATCATTCCCCTGGCCCGAGTCGCGCGGTATATACCACCAGCCCGCGCCGCGGGCCGCATCAATTGCGCGCGCTCGCGCGCGTTTCTTCGCGACCCGCTGAGCATGCGTCGATCCGTTCCATTCGTGGCCGTGGTTGTCACGGCGTGCGCGAGCCCACCTCCGTCGCCGGCTCCGGTTCCCGTCACGCCGTCGCCGCGCGTCGACACCGTTGCCGTGGCGCCGCGGGCGCCCGAGCCGCCGTCCTTTCAACCGCTCCCGCTCATCACATGGGGCGCAGCGCCGCCGGGTGAGCTTCGGGCAGTCGTTCCCGAGCTCACCCAGGATCTGCGGCATCAGATCGTCCGTTTGCAGTTCGACTGGACGCGTCGTGCCGTCGTCGGCTCGACGACGTTGCGGGTCGCGGCGGCGCCCGGCCGGGGACGGCTGAGCGAGATCACACTCGACGCCGTCGACCTGCGAATTCAGCGCGTGACGCATCGAGACCGCGCGTTAGGCTTCACGCACCAGGGCTCCGTGCTCCGTATTCGGCTCACCGAGCCCCTCGCCGCGGACACCCTCGTCGAAGTCACCGTCGATTATGAGACGGTGCGTCCCGCCCGGGGCGCCTACTTCATCGACCGCCGGCACGTCGTGTGGGCGCAAGGGTTCGCGGAAGACACCCGCTACTGGATTCCCACGGTCGATCGTCTCTACGACAAGACCACCTGGGAATTCTTCGTGCGCGTCCCGGCGAAGGAGCGCGCCCTTTCGAACGGCAGACTCGTCGGGACGCGTCGCCTGCCCGGCGGGGATATGGAATGGCACTGGCGGCTCGATCAGCCAGCGTCGACGTACCTCATGTCGGTCGTCACCGGCGACTATGTCGTGCTTCGCGATCGGTGGCGCGACGTCTCGCTCGGCTACTGGACCTATCGAGACTCGATCGAGGCGACGTGGCGCGGCTTCGGTCGAACCCCGCGGGCGCTCGAGTTCTTCAGCCAGTGGACCGGGCTGCATTACCCGTGGTCCAAGTACGACCAGTCCGTCGCGCCCGATTTCGTGTTTGGTGGCATGGAGAACGTCACCGCCGTCACGATGTCGGATGATGCGATCCTGCATCCCGCGTGGGCGGAGCCTCGGTCCAATTCCGACGGGCTCGTCGCGCACGAGCTCGCGCACATGTGGTTCGGCGATTACGTGACGATGCGTCATTGGGACGACGCATGGCTCTCGGAAGGATTCGCTGTCTTCATGGAGGCGCTGTTCACTGAGCGAGCGCACGGGACGGCAGCGGGCGCAATCGAGCGGCGCGACGCGCACGAAGCAACGATCGCCGCCGATCGTCGGAATCGCCGCCCGCTCGTCTACGGGCGCTGGGTCGCGGATCCGGCGGAGGTGTATTTCAGCGGCCACATTTACCCGCGCGGCGCCTCGGTGTTACAGATGCTGCGTCGCGTTCTTGGCGACTCCACGTTGCGGGCTGGCATCCATCGCTATCTCCGGGCGCATCCCTATCAGAGCGTGACCAGCGCCGATCTGCGACGTGCCCTCGAGGAATCGTCCGGCCTCGACCTCTCGCGCTTCTTCGCGCAATGGGTCTATGGAGCGGGAGTTCCGGCGTTCCGAGTCTCGTGGGCGTTCGACAGCGCGCGAAACGAAGTCGCGCTGACCGCCGTGCAGGTGCAGCCGCGCGACACGCTCACCGGACTCTTTCACGCCGATGTCGACGTCGAGGTGCTCACTGACAGTGGGATCGTGAGGCAGGTCGCGGCCGTGCGCGGCCAGACGACCGCGGTCGTCATTCCTGTTCCGGCGCCGCCACGGTCGATTCGATGGGATGCCGGCGATTGGCTGCTCGATCTCGCCGACTTTCCGCGGCCGACGTCCATGCTCGCCTGGCAGCTCGCGCACGATGCGGATGTAACCGGCCGCATCGAGGCGATCGACGGATTGGCGCCGCGACTGGAGCGCGAAGCGGAGGCGCGAAATGCGGTCGCGCTCGCGGCGAGCGAGGATTCCCTGTGGATGGTTCGCGCCCGTGCCGTCGGAGCGCTCGGCGCGATCGTGAAGCAGGACTCGGCTCGCACCACCGTGGTGGCCGCCACTCGAGATTCTGATACGCGCGTTCGCGAGGCGGCGGCGCTCGCGCTCGCTCAGGCGACCGGGGATGGGGACGCGGCGAACCGGCTGCGCGCCCTCGCGACGGGAGACCGCTCGTGGTGGGTTCGCGCCGCGGCGATGCGAGCGATCGTCGGCGTCGATTCCGCGATGGCGCTCGACATCGCGCGCGATATGCTTCGTCGCGAGGAGTGGCGAGACCTTCCGCGGGTGGCTGCCCTGGAAGGACTGGCCCGCATTCGCTCCGCCGAGTCGCGTGCGCTGATCGTCGCGCACCTCGGCGAGGGAGCGCGGCCTGGGCGGGTTGCAGCGATCAATGCACTCGCGGCGCATGGGAGCCGAGGCGACACCGCCAGTGTGCGGGAGCTCGATCCCCTCCTGGATGACGAGGATCCGTTCGTCAGAGCCGCGGCCGCCGGCGCGCTCGGACGTCTCGGCGACGCTTCGACGATCGCGAGACTGCAAGCGCGTCGTGCGACGGAGCAGGAAGCGCGCGTGCGTAACGCACTCGATCAGGCCATTCGTCGCCTGGGCAGCTGACTCTTGGAGGAGCTTGCATGCGCATGTTGCGAGGCATCGTTGTGGCCGGGCTCGCCGCGGTCGCCGCGTGCAGTGGGCCGCTGACGACTGGTGACACGACGTTAGCGGAAACGGTGATCGACATGAGCGATGCGCTCGTGGCGGTCCGCGAGGAGACGGCCATGCTTCAGGCACAGGTGGATTCACTGCGCGAGCAGATGGCTCGTCAGGACACGATGGTTCGGAGGCTTGCTGCAATGGCGGGATTGGCTCAGAGGTAGTCGAGGTGGTCGAGGTGGTCGAGGTGGTCGAGGTGATCGAGGGAGTGTCGTTGCCCTCCTCGATCACCTCGACGACCTCGACCACCTCGACTACCTTGGCTCACACGACCCTTTCACCCGAGCGACGATGCGGATAACGATCGAATACTGCACGATATGAAACTACGAGCCCCGGGCCGTCAGTTTGGCGGCCGCGATTCGTGAGCGGTTCCCGACCGCCGAGATCGAGATGATTCCGTCGAGCGGCGGGCGATTCGAGGTCGCGCGCGACGGCAAGCCGGTCTTCCAGAAATCGAAGCTCGGACGCCACGCTCAGCCGGGCGAGGTCATCCACCTGCTCACATCGCAATCGGTGTAGCCTTCATCGAAATGCGCATTGCCATCTCCACCGGGGGCGGGGACGCGCCCGGACTCAACGCCGTCATTCGAGCTGCCGTCCTCTCCGCCATCAACCGCGGCTGGGACGTCCTCGGCATCAAGCGCGGGTACGCCGGACTACTCGGCGAGGACGAAGTGGTCCCGCTCACCCGCGAGTCGGTTCGCGGAATCGCGCACCTCGGCGGAACCATCCTGCGAACGACGAATCGCGGGAATCCCTTTCATTATCCCATCCTGCAGCCGGATGGGACGTACCAGGAGATCGACCGCTCGGGCGAGCTCATCGAGCGTGCCCGGCAGCTCGGTATCGACGCGATGATCTCGATCGGTGGCGACGGCTCCCTCGCCATCGCGCAAAAGCTGGTCGAGAAAGGTATGCGGATCGTCTGCGTGCCGAAGACGATCGACAACGATGTGAGCGGAACTATCACGACGTTCGGCTTCGACACCGCCGTCAACACCGCGATGGAAGCCATCGACAAGCTCCACACGACGGCGGAGAGTCATGATCGCGTGATCGTGATGGAGGTGATGGGGCGGCACGCCGGGTTCATCGCGTTGCACGCGGGCGCGGCTGGGACGGCTGACGTCATTCTCATCCCGGAGATTCCGTACGACATTCGCCGCGTCGCCGAGAAGATTCAGGCGCGCGACAAGGCGGGTCGTCACTTCTCGATCGTCGTGGTGGCGGAAGGCGCGATGCCGTTAGGCGGCGCCGAGTCGCAGCTGGGCGCGTCGCTGCCAGGTCAGGCAAAGCGTCTGGGCGGGCTGGCCGAGAAGATCGCCACGGAGATTCAGGACCTCACCGGCAAGGAAACGCGGTCGCTGATCCTGGGTCACCTGCAGCGCGGCGGATCACCAACGGGCTACGACCGGCTGCTCGCGACCCGCTTTGGCGGCGCCGCAGTGCGCGCCATCGCCGATGAGGAATGGGGAAAGATGGTGGCGCTGCAGTCGCCGCACATCGTGACGATCCCGATCACCGAAGCGCTCAAGGAAACCAAGCGCGTCGATCTCTCGCACGATCTCATGCTGACGGCGCGCGCCGTCGGCATTTCGTTCGGGGACTGACGTCGCGCGGCGGACCGCGCCCGACTTACCCGATGACGGTTCTGTTCCGTCCGCTCTGCTTCGCCTGATACAGCGCTTCGTCCGCCTTGCGGACGAGCGCGAGCGAGGCAAGGGAGATTGGGGCGTGCGACCCTTCGCGCAGCGAGCCGATGCCGATGCTCACGCTAATGGGTGCGGGCACTTCCCCCGCGTCGAGTCCGGCGACGGCGCTGCGAATGCGTTCCGCCGCGACGAACGCCCCGAGTGCCGCGGCGCCTGGCAGCAGCAATGCGAGCTGTCCGCCGCCGTATCGAAACGCGGAATCCGACAGTCGAATCGCCGACCGTACCGCGACCGCTACCGCGCCCAGCGCGCGATCGCCCGCGTCGCGCCCATGGGTAGAGTTGAACGCGGCGAATTTGTCGATGTCCACGAGCAGCAGGGAGATCGCGCTGTTGCTGCGGTTGGTGCGTGCGATCTCTTCCTCGAGGCGCTCATTGAAAGCCCGGCGATTGCCGAGGCCCGTCAGCTGATCGGTGAGGGCGCTGCGCGCGAACTGCGCATCGAACTCCGCCGCCGCGAGGCGGGGTGCGGCGATGTCGCACATGACGGCGATCAGGTCGGCGTCCAGACGGTCGAAGGGAACGCCATCGAGCCGGCTCCCGCTCACGAGCCATCCGAGGCGGGTCTCCGCGTCCTCGAGTGCCATGGCGGTCGCGGCGCCGCCAAACACCGTCAACGCGTCGCTCGAGAGGACGCGCTCATCGAGCGGCGTAGTGGGTCGGCGAAGCGCGACGGCGTCCCCGCCGGAGATGGTGGCGGGAAGACGAGCGCCTGGATCGCCGGCGAGTGCGCGACGCGAGAAAGAGCCGGCGGGATCAGCGCGATAGAGAGCAACCCACGAGGCACCGAGCGTGCGGTGAAGCTCCTCGACGAGAACGCGCGCGAGCTCATCGGGCGCGCCGGAGTGCGCGAGCTGCGACGCGAGTCGGCGAATGGCTGCGAGGTGCGCCGTGTAGCGTTGGCTCACCGAAGCATCGGGCGGGGCGAACGCGGGCGGGGCGCCGGGCTTGGAGATCATTTCATTAGAGGACGCGTCTCGGGAGGAGGGGGCAACGAGGAAGGACCTCGGCGACGACCAGATCCGCAGGTGTCCCCCGCGAGCCGTCCTGCACGTGGGACAGCCCGCCCAGAGCCCGCGTGGCTGGGAACGCATGTCCAAGCACCCCAATATGTTGCAAACCGCCTTCCAGGAGGCGAAGTTGGCACCCCTCGTGCCTTACCGAGGGTGACTGTCGGAGGTCGCGAACTACGTACGAGTGAGGTCTATAGAAATGTCCCGATTCATCCCAATTCTGCTCCTTTCCATTGGCATCGCGGTCCCCGCGTCTGCGCAGTCGCGCGATCGTGGGCCCGACCAGGTGCCCCCCGGCCATCGTCCACCACCGGGCATGTGCCGGATCTGGATCGATGGAGTGCCGCCGGGACAGCAGCCCGAGCCGACCGATTGCGCGACCGCGGTGCGCGAGCGGCCTGCCGGCGCGCGCGTCATCTTCGGCGACCGGCGGTCTGATGACGACGACCGCGAAAAGGGCGGCGATGATCGTGGTGGCAAGAAGCCGAAGGTCGCGAAGGGATTCGCCGACGACGATCGTCGCGGACGTCGTGACGAGGACCGTTGTGCGACCATCCAGTCGGGCGAGGATTGCGACGAGATCGTTCGCAGAACGGGCACGTGGCCGCAGATGGCTGCTGCCGTCGCGCTCGCGCGCGGCAGTCGCACTGATGACGTGCGCCGCTGGCTCGGCAACGTGGCCGCGACGGTGCGCTACGAGGATCGCGATCGCAATGGACGCCCAGAGCGCGCAAGCTGGTACGACCGCGGGGGAGAGCTGGTGCAGGAGTGGGTCGATGCGGATCGCGATGGCATTGCGGATATGATCCGGCTGTATCGCGATGGGAAGCTGATGCGCGTCTACGAGAAATAGATTCGGGTGGACGGCAACGAATTCAGAACGACCTCGGGGAGCCATGAGTTGGCTCCCTGAATTTTTTTTTACCGGGCTGGCAGGCGCTACTGGCATCCAGGTTCAAAGGGGGGACGCGGATTCGGCGGAATGCAGCGGATGCAGGCGGATCGCTCCTGGCACCGCGATCTCTCCTTCACAGGAGCAAAAAGCGGTTGCTTTTTGCTCCTGCGCGAGGAGAGTTCACTGCGCCAGGAACGATCCGCCTGATCCGCTGCATCCGCCGCATCCGCGTCCCCCCTTTGAACCTGGATGCTCGAATGCAAGCGTTGGATTCTGCAATCGCGAGATCTGTCGGCTTGCTCCGAGTGAAATCCCGGAACCTTCCTTGCACACCGGGGGCGGCATGAGACAGGTCCGGGATCATTATCTCCCGCCAGACCGAGCCGCGTTCGTCGCGGCCGAGCCACCGACTGGCCGCGTCATCGTCATCGCCCCCACGCGTGCGGCGTGCGAGACGATCGAGCTCGCCCTCGGACTTCACCTCGAGACCGTCCTCGAGCGCGAGCATGGCGAGGAAGTTCGCGAGCTCGCACGCAGCGGGCAGGGATTCGGGATCGTGGCCGGCACCGGCACCGGGAAGACGCTCGCGATTCGTCCCATCGCCGAGGCGATCCTCCGTACCAGCGAGCTGAAGGTCGGCGTCGTCAACCGTGAGCGCGAAGCCACGCCGGATACGCCCTCCTGGAACGTCGTGATCGTAACGACGGGGATCGCGCGCCGGTGGTTCCAGGACGGCGACATCCTTCCGCACGACACGCTCATCGTCGATGAGATCCACCAGACATCGGCGGAGCTGGAGCTCTGCCTGGCGTTAGGCAAGCGGGTCGGGAACCGGTTCATCTGGCTCTCGGCCACCGTCGATCCGACGTTCTACGCCCGCTACCTGAACTCCTCGTCCGTCATCGAGTCCTACGCGTTCGATCCGGCGCGGGCGGCCAAGGTCGCGGTGGTGAACAAGCAGCCCGTCCAGTTTCTCGACGATCGCTTTCTTCAGCGCCTCCAGAAGGAGAAGCGCGGCGTGGGCGTCTTCCTTCCGACGCGCGCCGGCGTCGAGGAAGTCGCCGAGGATGTCGCCGCGCGCTCGCCGCGCATCGAGACGGCGTTTTACCACGGCGGCGAGCCGATTCGCGTGATTCGGCCCTTTCTCGAGGGAGAGGTTCGCAAACCATATCTCCTCTCGATGACCGCCGCGGGACAGAGCGCGCTCAACGTGCGGGGCCTGGACACCGTCATCATCGACGACACGCGGTTCACCAACATCATCGAGGGCGGGAAGAACGTGCTCACCCGCACGCACCTCGGCGCCAACGAAATCCTTCAGATGGCCGGCCGCGTTCACGGCCGCGTCGAGGGCGGGCGCGTATTCATCCTGTCCGATCGCGACATCGTCTTCGCCCAGCTGCGCCCGACCGAGCCCGAGTTCCAGCTGGCGGGAGATTCGGAGCGCGTCGCGATCACCTGCGCCGACCTCGGCGTCCGCGCCGATGAGCTCGACCTGCCCGTGCCCCTCGATCGGGTGGCGTATCGTGAGGCGCTCGCGCGCCTGGTCTCGCGCGGCATCATCGATGAGCGCGGCCGCCTGTCGCAGTACGGCAAGACCGTCGAGGCGCTTCCGGTCGATCGCCCGTGGGGCGAGCTGATCGCGCATGCCGACGATGCGCTGGTCCCGTACCTCGCGGTGATGAGCTCGGTGGAATCGCTGCACCGAATGACGCGCGAGGATCGCTATCTCGAGGGTCTGGTGATCGCGGGCAGCGATCACCTCACGGCCTACAACGTGTACGCCGAGGCATACCGGAAATACGGGCGAGTCGGCGCCGTCTACGGCCTGCCGCGCCATCTGTTCGACGATGGCATCGACGAGTGGGCCGAGCGTCGCGGCGTGCTGGTGAAGGCGATCGAGGACGCCGCGCTTGGCATGGCGAGCGTCTATCGCAATCTCGAGATGCCGCTGCCACACGAGATGCCGCTCGCCACCGACGCGACGATGCGCTCGTTCCAGGAGCTGCTCGCGCGGATCATGCCCTTCGATCTCGTGATCGATGAGATGACCGCCGATGGCCAGGAAGCGCGCGTCTCCAAGACGAGCGTCGCCGGAAGCTGGGGCGCGATCGCGGGGGAGCTGCGCTACTTCGCCGATCGCTCGGGCACGCCGCGCGCGGCCATCGAAGGGACGCAGATCCCACTCGGTCTCATCCGAAAGTATTCCACGCGAGGTGAGGCGGAGATCGCATTCGACCCCGAGCGGAAGCGAGCTCCACTCGTCGTCCGCCGTGCCGTCGAGTACTACGGGTTCGTTCTCGAGCGCGACATCGAGCCGATCGATGACGTGTTTCCAGACGACGTGGCCGACATCGCGAGGGCGAAGCTGGCCGACGCCGCGGCGCGGTTCGAGGCGCGCCACCGCTCGTTGAAGGAGCTGCGGCCGCGTGTCGAAGAGGTGCGCGAGGTCTGGCGCCGCAGCGGCGGACGCACGGCAAAGCTCGGCACCAAGGAGCTCGGCGCGTTGTTCGCCGAGCAGCTGCGCCGCATCAGGTCGTACGAGGAGTTCCGGGCCGCTCCCCTGACGGTCGACATCGATGCCCTGGTGCCGCCAGCGGAGCGTGCGCGCTGGATGGCGCTCCCCGATACGGTGACGATCCGCGATCGCGAAGTGCCTATCGAGTACGGCGTGGAGGATGGGGTCGGTGGTATCGCGCGACTGCGATTGCCGGAGAAGATGGCGCGGACGCTCGTCGATGCGGAGCTGCCCCAGCTCGACCGTCCGGCCCGATTCATTGTGACGCGAGGCCAGCGAGGTGCGGTGCGCGCCTCGACCCTGGACGAGCTTCAGGATCTGCTCGATCGGCCGTGGTCACCGGATGAGGACGAGCCAGAGCGCCAGCGCGGCCATCGCGGGGGCGAGCGGCACGCTCGACGCGGACGCTCCCCGTCCGATCGCGGCCGGCCGCGACAGGAGCGCGGTGGCGGGCGCTCACGCCGCCGGCGTCGCTGATCGCAGCGTCGCCAGCTCGGTCTCGTCGATCTCCACGCTGTAGACTTCCTCCTTGAACGGCGCGAAGCCCCGCTTGATGTAGTTAGGCAGTGCCGCGGGATCGTCGAGGGTGCAGGTGTGCAGCCAGACCCGCGATGTGCCTTGCTCCCACGCGCGCTCGACCGCCGCGGTGAGCATGAGCTTGCCCAGCCCGCGCCGGGTGAATTCAGGAAGCAATCCGAAGTACGCGATCTCGATCGATCCATCTGTGTGTCGCTCGAGCTCGGCGTATCCCGCCGGCGCCCCATCGACGTACATCACCCACAGCGTGACGTTCGGGTCGGCCAACCGGTCGGTCACCTGCTCGTCGCTCCACGCGAGCCGGTCGACCCAGTGGTGCGCGCGGCCCACCTCGCGGTAGAGGTAGCGGAAGAAGGAGATGGGACAGGCGTGCACGTGCTCGAAGCGGACGTTGGCATCGTCCGCGTAATACGAGCGGAGCGCGTCGGGGCGGCTCATCTCGAGGTACGTTCGCGTGACAGGGATCGTGGGCATGTTGGTGCGGAGGGATTCTACTCACATCTCGATGAACCGCGAAAACATCGGACGCCAATGTCAGAAGCCGGTACGCGTTGCCGGTTCGCCGAGGGGCGAAACCGGCCAGTCCAATAACGCGTAGTAACATCGGGAGTTACGCCAGAGCAGGGAGAATGAAGCAGTTCTGTAACTCATTCCTTGCACGACACTTACATAAACATTCGTACAAGGCTTGACGTTAAGACCGATCAGTCCTATAGTTGCTGATCATGAGCGATCGACGCACACGAATCCTGGAAGCGGCCACCGGCCTCATCTGTCGTAACGGATTTCAGCAAACCTCCGTTGACGATGTGATACGCGAGGCGGGTCTCTGCGGAAAGGCTCACTTCTATCACTACTTCAAGTCGAAGGAGGAGCTGGGATACGCGGTCGTCCAGCATCGCTTCGAGCAGTTCGCGGAAGAGGGCTTGGCGATTCTGCGTGATCCCATGGTCGACCCGCTCGATCGACTCGACCGGTTCATCGACGCCGAAGTGGCGGACCAGGCGGAGCAGGATTGTCGTGGAGGGTGCCCGTTCGGCAATCTCGTCACCGAGATGGCAGACGCGCACGAGGGGTTCCGCCAGCGGCTGGCGACGGTGTTCGAGCGGTGGTCCGGGCAGCTCCAATCAGTGTTGTGGGAAGCGCGTCCGCAGCTGCGCGATGACGTCGATACGGCGCGGATGGCGCGCTTCATTATCGCGACGCTGGAGGGTGCGTTGATGATGTCCCGCGTCACGCGTGACGTGACGCACATGGAAACGATCGCTGGGGACCTCAAAGGATTCATCGCCGCGCAGCGGCGAGAGACACCAGCGGTGTCCGTTGTTCCCTGAAGCAGGAGTCCGCCTCGCGAGGGCGAGGTATCCGGGAGACACGAAGATGATGACGTTGGAACGGACGAAGACACGTGCACTCGAGCCCCTGAGCCCCGTGTCGTCTATTGAAGGGGGCGCTTCCCCTGTCGCCGACATGACGGCCTCGCTCAGTCGCGCCGATCGTCGCGCTCAGTTCGAGCGAGAGGCGCTCGTCCATCTCGACGCGCTCTACAGCTTCGCGCTCAAGCTGACGCGCGCTCGTGATGACGCCGAGGATCTCGTCTCGGATACGGTGCTCCGCGCGTTCGACCGCTGGGAGCAGTATCAGCTCGGGACCAACGTCCGTGCGTGGCTGTTCACGATTCTCTACCACACGTTCGTGAGCCGGAAGCGGCGCATCGACGCGCGCGAGGTCCAGCTGCCAGAGGAGCCGGAGGGCTGGTCGGCCTACGAGGCCGTTGGCGAGTCCGACCCCGAGGGGAAGTTCTACGACTCGTTCATCGACGAGGAAGTGACGGGCGAGATCGACAAGCTGCCCGAGGACTACCGAACGGCCGTCGTGCTGAGCGATATCCAGGGACTGCGCTACGCGGAAATCGCGGAGATTCTCGGCATCCCGGAGGGGACGGTGAAGTCCCGGCTCTTTCGAGGCCGCCGGATTCTTCAGAAGAGACTCGTAGACTACGCCGTTGAAATGGGATACGTGAAGGCGCGATAAAGGCGAATGCGGAGACGTCGGAATACGGATAGAAGTCGAAAACCCCGGCAAGCGCCCACTGCTGCCCGGGGTTTCTGAGTTCTGATCCTGCATTCCGCATCTGCGCATTTGCCGTTCTTCAGAACGTGACGTCATCACCTTTTGGCGGTGTCGCGCCGCCTTTGCTCTATTCCCGCACGTCGCCATGTCGCACCACCGCCTCCTGCCGTTCTTCGTCCCATCAAAGAACACGCGGGGACATCTCCCGTCAGCGCAGCGGCGCACGCGCACGAGCTCGCCCAGGACCAGCGCGTCGGCCGCCGATTCGACGATCGGGATCATCAGGCCGGCGAAGGCATCGCCCACCGGAACGAAGGAACGCTGGAACGTCCCATCGCCGCGCGCCTCGAGGCGCCGCGTGCCGGCGCTTCGGCCAAGGACGCGGTTGATCTCGTTCACCGCGTTCAGGCGCACCTCGACCACGTGCATGCCGCGCTCGGCGAGCGATCGCAGCGCCGCTCGAATGCGCCGCGCGTCCGCAAGCGCGGCGGTCGCCCCCGCGGGCTGCTGAAGTGCGCGCCGGCGAATACCACCACCCCGCTCTCCGTCCAGTACCGCGGCACCTTCGAGCCAGCGCACCAGCGCGTCGAAATCTCGAAGGAGATCGACGCGGCTCCCGCGGCGCGCGTCGTCGGTATTGACGAAGTCCAGCCAGAGCCGCTCGCCCAGGAAGGCGAACGGAACGACGTCGTGCATGGCTGTGAGTGGGAGCGACATGAAGTAATTTCGCGCGGGGGACAAAGCATATCCCGGTCGGTCGAGCGAATCAAGCGGCCAAAATCCGGGCTCGACGCGCGCGACGTGACCCTCGTCACCCGGCGATCCGGAGCCGTCGTTAGGCACCCCGGAGGCTCGCCAGGCTTCGCGATTCCCTCGGTGCGCTGGACGACGGACGACCGATCGACGACATTCCGCGGCATATGACCTCCGACCTCCTCCCCGGCGTCCACCTCGTCGCCGTCGGATCGACCAATCCGGTGAAGATCGGCGCCGCGCGCGCCGTGATCGGGCGGGTGACGCCTGCGGCGCGGGTCGAAGGCATCGCGGTACCGTCGACGGTGCGCGACCAGCCGTGGGGTGATGACGAGACGATCCGCGGCGCCCGCTCTCGCGCGGTCGCCGCTCGCGAATCGCTTGGCGCCGACCTCGGGATCGGGCTCGAGGGCGGAGTGGTCGAAGAGGACGACGGCCTGCGCACCTGCGCGTGGGCCGTCGTCGTCGACGGCCGCGATCGCGAGGGACGAGGAGGCTCGCTTGCCATGCCTCTCCCGCCGGTCGTCGCGGAGCTGGTGCGCGGCGGCCTCGAGCTCGGCCACGCGATGGATCGCGTGGCCGGAACGCAGAACGTGAAGCAGGCGCAGGGCGCCGTCGGTTTGCTCACCCTCGGCCTCATCGACCGGCAGCGTGCGTACGAGGCGCTGATTACGTATGCGTTGGCGCCCTTCCTCGTTCCGGAGTACTGGAAGAAGGCAAGAGTGGTCGAGGGTGCTCGAGGTCGTCGAGGTGATCGAGGGAACGTCGTCGCCTGCTCCTCGATCACCTCGACACCCTTGACGACCTCGACGACCTGAAGTCGAGGTAGCCATGCCGCCGAAAAAGCCCTTCATCATCTCCGAGTACGTCCGATGGGGCGACATCGATCTCGCCGGCATCATCTGCTACGGCGCGTACATTCGGTTCTTCGAGCTGGCGGAGACCGAGATCTTCCGCGCCGCGGGGCTCCCCTTCAAGGAAATGTTCGACCGCTACGACATGTGGCTTCCGCGGAAGATCATGCACACCGAGTTTTTCTCGCCGGCCCTGCTCGACGAGCGGCTCAAGGTCGTCACCTACTTCAGCCGCATCGGCACCACGTCGCTCACCATCAACTTCGACGTCATGAGCGCCGAGGGCGTGCTCCATGCCACGGCGCATCAGGTGCTGGTCTGCGTATCGCGGTCAACGTTCCAGAAGAAGCCACTCCCCGCCGAGGTCGCGCGTGCCGTGGAGCAGTTCGTGATGGCGCCGGAAGAGGCTCGGAAGGCGGCGTAGGTCCACGCGAGGATTGCGGAATGCGGATTTCGGATTGCGGGATGGCCGTGGCGTTGTTGGCTCGCCTGCGTTGCGCCACCAAGCCGCAGACGGCCGAGCGACCACCGGTAGCGCATCCGCGGTGCGGCCGCCGCGGCGCCAGGGCGACCGCGTCCGTACCCGGTTTTCGAGACCAGTGACTTCGCCCGCGCGGTCGAGCGTGGAACGCGAACCCGAACGGGGCGGCCGGGGCCGAACTACTGGCAGCAGTATTCCACCTATCGGCTCGAGGCGACGTACGACCCCGCGACCAAGCGTCTGACCGGTCGCGGCACGATGCGATACACCAATCGCTCGCCGGACACGCTCCGAAACGTCTTTCTCCATCTCTACGCGAATCTCTTCGCTCCCGACGCGATTCGAAACGAAGCGGTGCCGGTGACTGGCGGCGTCGAGCTGCGGCGCGTTGCCATCGACGGCCGGCCGGTCGGGGAAGCACCTAACGACACCGCCACGGGATACGAGGTTTCCTCGACGATCCTTCGCGTGCGGCCCCCGGCTCGCATTCTGCCAGGCGCCACCGTGCAGCTCGATGTCGAATGGCAGTACACCGTGCCGCCGGACGGCGCGCCGCGTGGGGGCGACGATGGAGAGATTGCGTACATCGCGTACTGGTATCCGCAGTTCGCCGTCTACGACGATGTCGCTCGCCGCTGGCAGACCGACCCGTACATGGGAACCGCCGAGTTCTACATGGGATACGGCGATTACGACGTCTCGATCACTGTCCCTGAAGGATGGCTCGTCGCCGCGACCGGAGAGCTGACCAACGCCACCGAGGTACTGAGCGCGCAGACGCGCGCCCGGCTCGATTCGGCCCGTCGATCACGCGACATCACGCATGTCGTCGCCGAGGCGGATCGTGGCGCGGGGAAGGCGACGCCGCGCGGGCGGGATGGCAAGCTCACCTGGCGCTTCCACGCGACCAACGTTCGCGATTTCGCCTTCGGCACCTCGGACAAGTACCTGTGGGACGCCACCGTCGCCGTGGCGGGGGACGCGACCGGTGACGGGCGCCCGGACACCGCCGCCATTCATACATTCTGGCGTCCGCAGCGCCGAGCATGGGCATGGGACCAGTCGGCTCGTTATGCGCAGCACTCCATCGAGTTTCTGTCCCGCTACCTGTGGCCCTATCCGTACCCGCACATGACGGCGGTCGATGGCGTCGTCTCCTGCAGCGGGATGGAGTATCCGATGATGACGTGCATCGGCGGGCGGCGCGACACGCTCGCCCTGTATTCGGTGACGGTGCACGAGATCGCGCACATGTGGTTTCCGATGCAGGTCGGCTCGGACGAGAAGCGGTACTCCTGGCAGGACGAAGGGCTCACGCGCTTCAATCAGGCGCAGGGGATGCAGGAATTCTTCCCCGGCTACGATCGCGAGCGGCTGTCCCGGGATAACTACCTGAGCCTCGCGCGCGCCGGCACCGAGGTCGAGCTCATGCGACACGGCGACCTGTATCCCATTGGATCGCCGGCGTTCGGCATCGCCAGCTACGACAAGATGGCGATCAACCTTCGCTCTCTTCGGGCTCTCCTCGGCGACGACCTCTTCCTGCGCGCCTACCGCGAGTACGGGCGGAGGTGGATCAACAAGCATCCGACACCGTACGACTTCTGGAATACGGTCGAGGACGTCGCGGGCCGCGACCTCGACTGGTTCTGGACCACGTGGTGGTTCGAGACCTGGACGCTCGACCAGGCGGTGAGCGGCGCGCGCGAGGAGGGCGGCACGCTGCTGGTGACGATCGAGGACCGCGGTCTCGCGCCAATGCCCGTCCGGCTCGCCATCACGCGCACCGACGGCCGCACGGAACGGCTGGAGCTTCCGGTCGACCCCTGGCTGGCCGGCGCCCGCACGCAGACGGCCCGCATCGCAAGCGCCGCCACCGTGCGCGCGGTGGAGATCGATCCGGAGCTCGCGTTTCCGGATATGGATCGGCGGAACAATCACGTGGGAAGCGCCTTAGCGAATGCGGAATCGCGGAATGCGGAGCGCGGATATGCACGTCAAGAAGTCCGAGCAAGGTCATGCGCTGCCCAATTGCTGAGCAGCGGATACGCGCTCGGACTTAGGTTCCGCATTCCGCAATCCGCAATCCTCATTGCTTTCCCATGGCACACTTCTCCATGTTCTCCTCAGCAACCAGAGGAGGACGTTATGCGCACTCGTATTCTGTCGGCGCTCCTCGTAGCTCTCGTGTCGATGCCATGCGCGCTGCTCGCGCAGGCATCTGACGTCAAGCTCGATGAGGTCATGTCGGCACAGGATCAGATGGCGACGGGGGTCGCCAACCTCAGCGTCGCGCAGCGCCAGAGTCTCGAGCGCTGGCTCGCCCGCTACACCGGAACCGTGGCCGCGGTCGCACGTCGCATCGACCGCTTGCCCGCCCGCGAGACCGATTCCCCGCGCGCCGATCTCGCGCCGCGCGCGGAGCCATCTCGTCAGGCGCCCATGCGCCAGGCCGAGCAGCCGAGCCTAACGGGGAAGCCGTGGCTTCCACACAAGCTGCCGAATGGCGCGCAGATGCTGCGGTCGATGGATGGATCGACCTTCATCATGCTGGCCGACGGGACGATGTGGGAGATCTACCTGCCGCACCGGCCGCAGGCCGACACCTGGCGTGCTGGCGATCTCATTCAGGTTCGTCAGGCGTCGATCGTCACCGGCGACTTCGACTACCAGCTCCTGAACGGCGTCGCGCGGAGCACCGTATCGGCTCGCTTCGCGGGCTATGTCGAGATGAAGGACAGCGAAGAGCAGAGGCGCTAGGGGCGCTAGGGGCGCTAGGGGCGCTCGACGCCCTTAGCGCCCTTGCTGTACCGGCCGTAGAGCCGCGGCCCGCCCGTCGCTCGGCGCGTTCGCCGTCGCGCAGGGCGGTCACTCCGTTGACGATGACGACCCGGATTCCCTCCGCATAACGAAACGGCTCGGCGAAGGTCGCGCGGTCGGTGACTGTCGCCGGGTCGAACACGACGACGTCCGCCGCAAGCCCCTGTCGCAGCATGCCCGCGATCGGTGAGTCGCACTCGCGACGCCGGAAAGGCGCTCATCTTCCGCACGGCGTCCTCGAGAGGCAGCGCGCGTCGCTCGCGGACGTAGTGTCCCAACACCCGCGGGAAGGAGCCGAGTGAGCGCGGGTGAGGATGGCCGCGACGCGCCGGCCCCTCGGTCGCGAATGCGCCGCCATCGCTGCACACCATCCCGAGCGGGTGCGCGAGGAAGCGCGCGATGTTGTCCTCGCTCATCGCGAACCCGACCATGCCCACGTCTCCGCCACTGCGCTCGAGCAATCCAACCGCCGCTTGATAGGGATCGGCGCGAGAACGCCTTGGCCCAGGCGCCGAGCCGCTGGCCTTCAGCCGCGCGATCGGCGTCGTTGCTCACCGACGTGATCTGGACGTTGTCCCAGCCGCCGATGAGCTCGACCTTCGCCAGCGCTTCATCGCGGATGCGGGTGGCGGTCGCCGAGTCACGAAGCCGGGCGAGGAAACGCTGCGTCCCTCCATCGCGGCTCCATGCCGGAAAGAGATTGGTGAGCCCTGTCTGGTACGCGACGTAGGGATACCGGTCGAACGCCACATCGAGTCCGGAGGCGCGCGCCTTCTCGAGGCGGTCGAGGGCGGCGTCGATCTTTGGCCAGTTCCGCGGTCCCTGCGTCTTGAGGTGCGAGACCTGAAGTGGACAGCCGGCTGCCCGCGCAACCGCAATGGACTCGTCCAGCGAGTCGAGCAGGCGGTCGTCCTCGTTGCGCATGTGCGTGGCGTACGGGAGTCTCGCCGCGGCGAGCGGCCCGCACACCGCGGCGAGCTCTTGCTGCGACGCGAACGCGCCGGGCACGTACTCGAGCCCCGACGAGGCGCCGCATGCACCATGCTCGATGGCCGCGCTCACCAGCGACCGCATCCGCGCGAGCTCGGCGGGAGTCGCCGGCCGGTCGTCGTTGCCGACGACGATCCCGCGCACCGTCCCCAGTCCCACCATCGACGCGACGTTCACGGCGGGGGGCAGCGCGTCGACCGCGGCGAGGAAATCGCCTAACGACGAAAAGGGACCGTGGGCGCGGAGCGAGCGCCGAACCTGCGTGCGAGCGCTGGGGTCGTCGCGGGACGGGCCACGGGAGCCTCCGTCCTGCCCGACGATCACCGTGGTCACGCCCTGGCGGATCACCGACTCGGCGCGCGGATCGTCGAACAGCGTTCCATCGGCGTGCGAGTGAATGTCGATGAAGCCTGGGGCGACGGCGAGCCCGCGCGCATCGATCTCCTCCCCTGCGCTCCCACTCAGCGATCGACCGATGGCAGCGATGCGGCCGTCGGCGATCGCGACGTCACCTTCGAAGGGTGCGCCGCCCGATCCGTCGATGATGGTGCCGTTTCGAACGACGAGATCCCATCGCGAGCGTCCGGGAAGCCCAACGCGGCCCCCGCAGCCGAGTGATGCCAATGCGGCCCCGGCCGCCGCGAGGAAATCGCGCCGGCGCATTGCGGGCCGATCAGTCACGGCGCCGCACCAACCAGGAGCGGCGACGTCTCCTCACTCGCTTCGAGCGCGTCTTCGCGATAGGAAAGCCAGCCCGTGTTGTCCTCGACGACCAACTCGACGTCGGTCCCGAGCGGCAGGGTGAGGTTCGGGACTTCGTGGCCGGCGGGGAAGTCCATCAACACGGGCACATTCAAGTCCGCGACGAGGTCGAGGAGGAAGTCCTCGAACTCGTCTTCCTCGGAGCGGTCGATCGACAGCTGGCCGAAGACGATACCGCGGACGTGGCGCAGCAGCCCAGCGGCGCGCAGGTGCACGAGCCGCTCGTCGGTGACCGACATGGGGTCGCGCGTCTCCTCGAGAAAGAGGATTGCGTCGCGCGTGTCGACCTCATACGGCGTGCCGATGGTTTGCTGGACGAGCGACAGGTTTCCGCCGATGAGGCGCCCGACCGCATGTCCAGGCCGCATCGCGCGCGCCATGCCGCGGCCGATCCGCGAGGAGGGGCGCGGATTGGTGAGCGCCTGAATGAGGCCGGCCATGCTGGGATCGCGCGTGCTCGGGATGAGATCGTCGACGGTGGGACCGTGGAAGACGCGAAGTCCCGCGCGCCGCATGAGCCAGAGGTGCAGCGCGGTGATGTCCGAGTAGCCGACGAAGGCCTTCGGATTTCGGCGGAACACTTCCGGATCGAGATGCGGCAGCATGCGAACGGCGCCATAGCCACCGGTTCCACCGATGACGGCCTTGACCCGCGGATCCAGCCACATCCCGGTGAAGTTCTCCGCGCGCCGCTCATCCTCGCGGCGCTGGAAGCGTCGGATCTCGTTGATCTCGGGATCGAGCAGCACCGGATATCCCGCGCGCTCGAGCGCTTTCACGCCGCGCATGAGCCACCCTTCGCGCGGTGAGTACGATGGCGCCACGACGCCGATCGCGTCGCCCTTCTGGAGAGCGGGGGGACGAACGAGCGGCGGGAGGCCTTCGGAAACTTCGGATGTCATGGGGAGGGATGGCGGGTGCGACAAGGCCCTTGAATGTACCCGGCCGGGGGGCTCGGAGGGAGCATGTCAAAATGCCCGAAGAGGGGCCGTCGAACGGGTGTTCTGGGCATCCTGAGAGGCTTAACCATCGGAGCGGCCGTAGATGGTACGGTGGGAACCTCCGCTGGGAGTCGGGGGGTGCCTAACGATGGCCGGTCGCACCACGAGTCTAAACTGCATCACCACAGAGGCACAGAGGACACAGAGGACGGCCAACTCCATGGGCCTTTGGAATTGGGCGTCCTCTGTGTCCTCTGTGCCTCCGTGGTGATGCAGTTCGGCTCGATGCGCGATGAGCGACACGCATCACATTCGCCCGACTCACTCGTCCCTGTGGGAAGCCTCCCCTCAGGACTAGATTCCGATCATGTCCTCGTCCGAGACGTACTACCGCAAAGGATTCGGCCTCAAGTCGGCCGTGCAGGGAACGCTCGACGCGGACTACTCCGGGGGGCTCGTCGATCTCCTGCGCGAGCGAGAGGGAACGCTCTCGATTGGAGACGTCACCATCAGGCTCGCCAGGGAGTTCGGGTTCTGCTACGGGGTCGAGCGAGCCGTCGAGTACGCGTACCAGACCCGCAGCAAGTTCCCCGATCGCCGCATCTTCCTCGTCGGCGAGATCATCCACAATCCGCACGTCAACGCCAAGCTCCGCTCGATGGGAATCACCATCCTGCAGCCGGAGCAGGGTGCGTTCGACTACTCGACGGTCGGTCCACAGGACGTCGTCATCCTGCCCGCGTTCGGCGTCACCATTCGTGACTTCGAGCTACTTCGGGCGATCGGCTGCGTCGTCGTCGACACGACCTGCGGATCGGTGCTCAACGTCTGGAAGCGCGTCGAGAGCTACGCGAAAGACGGGTTCACCGCCCTCATTCATGGGAAGTACTACCATGAGGAGACGCGCGCGACGGCATCGCAGGTGACCAAGTTCTCCGGGGGACAGTATCTGATCGTGCGTGACATGGCCGAAGCGCGGCTGGTCTGTCAGTACATTGAAGGAACGCTGGATCGCGAGGGTCTCATGGGGCAGCTCGGCAAGGGTGCCGGCCCCGGATTCGATCCCGAGCAGCACCTGGCGAGGATCGGCGTCGCCAATCAGACGACCATGCTCGCGCGTGAATCGCTGGCGATCGCGGAGGCCGTGGGGGACGCGATGGCGCGCGCCTTTGGCGACAGCCACCGCGCCTTCCATTTCCGGTCCTTCGACACGATCTGCTCGGCGACGCAGGATCGGCAGGATGCGGTGGACGAGCTGCTGCGCGAGCCACTCGACGCGATGCTCGTCATTGGCGGCTACAACTCGAGCAACACGATCTCGCTCGCGGCGATCTGCGCGACGAAGGTAGCGACGTACCACGTGGAGGATGCGACGTGCATCGACCCCGAGCGGGGAACGGTTCGGCATTGGGATGCTACCCAAAAGGCGGAAACGGAGACTTCCGAATGGCTCGCTCCCTCGGGCGCGCTGCGCGTGGGCATCACTGCCGGGGCGAGCACACCGAACAACAAGATCGGAGACGCGGTTTCCCGCGTACTTGCTACGCGCGGCATCGGTCGGGCGGACATCAGGTGAGGTGGGAGCGATGAGCCGGGCAAACGTCGCAACGCCGCCGGGCATCGTCGAGCTGAGCGCCGAGAATGCGCGCGTCGCCTTCGTTCCCGCCCAGGGCGGGCGCATCATCGCCCTCGATCTCGGTGGCCGGCAGTGGCTGGCTGACGGTGACCGGGGCGGAATCGCGGAGTGCTTTCCCACCGTTGCCGCATGCACCATTCTCGTCGGGGATTCCTTCGCTCGGCGGACAGTCGCTCCCCGCCGGCGGAGAGATCGCCGCGCGCGCTCCCTCGTTCACGATGGAGACGCACGATCCCGAGGAAGGCGCCGCTGCGCTTCGGGCGGTGACCGAGTGGACGGGTGAGCGCGCCCCGTGGCGTTACGCCCGCGAGCTTCGCGTGGCGTCCGACGCGGTGATCATGCGCTATTCGCTGAGCAATGAAGGCAAGGAAAAGCTGCCCTTTCTCTGGGGTGCGCGCGCCACTCTACCACTCGGCGAGGCCACGACGGTCGAGCTCCCCGACACCGCTCGCACGCGCATCGGCGCGCAGCAGGGCATCGATCTCCTCGGCGTCGGCGCGGAGCACCGATGGCCCAAGCTCCGGAGCGCAAAGGCGATCGTGGACTTCTCCAAGCCCGACGCCGTCGCGCGGAAGTTCTCCTGCACGCTGTTCGTGGACGTCGCGGCCGGGCGCGCGTCGGTCACGGAAGGTGCGCATCGCCTGCACGTGGAGTTCGACGCGTCCCGCATCGCCAACGTCGAGGTGAGCGTGGAGCGGCGCGGGTGGGCCCCGTTCGGCGGCGGAGCGAACACGTCGTCGCTGGTGATCGCGCCGCGCATCGGCGTTCCCGACTCGCTCAGTGAAGCACTCGGCGGGTGGAACGGAGCGCAGTGGGTGGCGCCTGGAGAGGTCCGCGAGTGGGAAGTGGTTTATCGCGGAGAAAGATTGAAGTAAGGCTGGGTATGAATGCGGAATGCGGAATGCGGATTGCCTGTAAGACCGCAACTAAGGAGGGCTCCGAATAGTCTTTCGGAGCCCTCCTTAATTACGGTCTTACAAGAATCCGCATTCCGCCTTCCGCATTCGCCTTACTGCAGGATGGACCCGAAGGGCTTCAACTGCTCTTCGATAACGCGACGGTCGCCGGCGATGACGATCGTCATCGTGTCGTCCTTCAGGTACTCGCGCGCGATGCGCTGCACGTCGGCTGGTGTTATCGCGTAGATCTTCCGCACCAGGTCGCGCAGGTAGTTCTCGCCGAGGCCGTGCAGCTCGGTGAACTGGAGCTGGTTGATGATGCCGTTCCGCGACGAGTTCTGAAGTACGAAGATCCCCGCCAGATATCGCTGAATCGACTGAAGCTCCTGTGCCGAAGGGGCCTCGGACTGCAGGCGATCGATCTCGAAGAAGATCTCCTTCAGCGATGGGCCCGTCACGTTCGTCGTCACGTCGGCGATCTCGGCCCAATAGGCGTTCTTGAGAAACGGGTTGATCGTGCTGAACGGCGAGTACGTGTAGCCCTTCTGCTCGCGAATGTTGCTGGTGATGCGCGAGCCGAAGGAGCCGCCGAGGATCGCGTCGGTGACGCGGAGGGCGACGTAGTCCGGGTGTGACGGATCGACCACGGGCAGGCCGAGGTAGATCGTGCTCTGCACCGCGCCTGGCCGATCGACGACGTGGATGACGCGCGCCGTCTTCGGAGCGGGAGCGTTGAACACCGGCGCCGTGCCTGGCTGCCAGTCTCCGAGGCTCTGGCGAATTGCCGCCTCCATGGCGGCGGGGTCGAAGCGGCCGACGACGTAGAATTGGGAGCGCCGCGCGCCGTAGTTCGCGGCGTGGAACGCCTTCACCTGGTCGATCGTGTAGCCCTGGACCTGCGACTCGGTGGGGAAGAGGCGCCCGTAGGGATGATTCGGGTAGAGCACGGCGAGGAACTTCTCGTTCGCGAGCTGCTGCTGCTGGCTCTTCGACACGGTGATCTGACGCAGGCGGTTCGCCTTGAGGCGCGCGAGCTCGGTCTCCGGGAATTTCGGGTTCCGTGCGATGTCGGCAATGAGCCGCACCATGTTCGGGCCGAATTCCGAGAGCACGTCCGCGCCAACAGAGCTTTCGTTCATTCCGACGTTGAACGCGACGGCTCCCCCGTACTGCGCCGCTTCCTCGGCGATCTGTTGCGAGCTGCGGGTGGTGGTTCCCTCGAGCATCAGGTCGCGCGTGAGGTCGGCCAGCCAGGTGGTCTGGGCGGTCTCATCGACGTTCCCGGTCTGGATCACGAGGCGGACGGCGACTTTGGGCGTGTTGCCGTACGGCGCCATGGTGACTTCGAGCCCGTTAGGCAGCGCGAACGTGCGGAGCGCGGCAAGGGTGAAGTCTTTCGGCGCGCCCGGTGCGGGCGGTGCTTCGCGTGGCGCCTGCGCGCGCGCGGGGAGCGCGGCGAGCGCGAGCGTCGCGAAGGCGAAAAAGGGCGTGAGCCGCTTCATGGCGTTGGCTTCCTTGGCTCAATGGTGAGAATGGTGCGATTCGTCGGACGCAGATACTCCTGAGCGGTCCGCAAGATCAGCTCGGGTGTGACCTTCGCGAACTCGTCCTCCAGGCGGTTGATGCGCGCCGGATCGGAGTCGAACAGGGCAAAGACGGCGAGCAGGTCGGCGCGCCCGAAGCCGCCCAATGCTTCGAGGTACGAGTAGAAGCTCGAGCGAGCCTTCGTGCGAGCGCGCTCGAGGGTTGCCGCATCGACCGGGCGCGTGCGCAGATCCTCGATCACGCCGTCGATGGCGGCCATGATCGAATCGGCCGGCTTGTCGGCATCGTGGATGAGCGAGGTCGATCATGAGCATCGGGCCGTCGTAGTTCAGCATGTTCCCGAGCCCGAAGTTGATGCCGCCGTTCACGGCGCCGGTGTAGCCGCGGCGCTGCACGAGCTCCTGGAAGAGGCGGCTGTCACGTCCCTGCACGAGAATCTGCTCGATGAGCCCCATCGCCCAGTACTCGGGCGAATTGCGCGGCGGCATATGGTACGCGAACGCCGAGGGCAGGGCGCTGCGCGAGGCGGTCTTCCTTGCTTTGCCGCTTTTCGGCGGTCTGCCGCGGCTCCGTAATGTCCGGCTTCGGCGGGAGCGCCACGCGCGGGAGTGGGCGCAAAGTACTTGTCGATCCACGCCTTGGTCCGCGCCGGATCGTAATCGCCGACCACGACGAGCACGGCGTTGTTCGGGGCGTAGTACTGCTTGAAGAAGCTCTGCACGTCGGCAAGCGTGGCCGCGTCGAGATCCTCGAGGTCGCCGTAGAAGTTGTGCGCGTTGTACCAGTTCGTGTTCGCGATCTGCGGCATGTCGAGCCAGGGAAATCCGCCGTACGGCTGGTTCAGCACGTTCACGCGGACCTCGTTCTTCACCACGCCCTGCTGGTTGGTGAGGTTTTCCTGCGTGATCGCCAGGCCGCGCATGCGATCGGCCTCGGCCCACAGCATGGTCTCGAGCGTGTTGGACGGGACGACCTCGAAGTAGTTCGTGAAGTCGAACCGCGTCGATCCGTTGAGGACGCCGCCGTTCGACTGCACGAGCTTGATGAACTCCATCTTTCCGAGGTTGTTCGAGCCCTGGAACATCATGTGCTCGAAGAGGTGCGCGAAGCCGGTGCGGTCGCGCGGCTCGATGCGGAAGCCGATGTTGTAGTACACGGCGACGGCGGCGACGGGCGCGGTCGTGTCACGCGAGAGGACGACCTTGAGGCCGTTCGCCAGCGTGTCGTAGTCGACCGGAATCGAGAAGCGTGCAGGCGTGGTTTGCCGCGCCGCGGCAGGCGCGGGTGCGGTCGCCGGCGCGCTCGTGCTGCCGCTGGCGCAGGCAGCGACGCCGACGGCGATCGCGAGCGTCGCGAAGGGACGGTGGAATGCCATTGAAGCTCCGATGGTAGGGAGAGGAAGATTGCGGATTGCGGATTGCGGATTGCGGGACAAGGACCGAGGATTGAGACACTGGTCCGAATCGCAGGTCGGCAATCCGCAATCAGCAATCCGCAATCGGCCTCTCACGATACGCCTATGCACCGTGTAGCCAAGACCTCTTACATCATACTTACATCGCTAGCGGCGCTGGCGTCTTCGAGCCACGCTCAGCAGGCGAAGCGCGCGCTGACGTTCAATGATTTCGCGGCCGTGCGGCTGGTGTCGGACCCACAGCTGTCCCCCGACGGCCGCTCGCTCCTGTACGCGCTCCGCACCACCGACGTAGAGGCGAACCGACGCCTCACGTACACCATGCTCGCGCCCGTCAATGGCGGGCGGGGCCGCTCGGCGGTTCCCGAACGATACCACGCGAGCCAACGAAGCGCGGTGGTCGCCTGACGGATCGCGCATTGCCTACATCACCGGCGGACAGCTCTGGGTGTCGGATGTGCGCGGCGGGAACGCGTGGCGCATCACGAACCTCGTCGGCGGTGCGAGCGGCATCGTCTGGGCGCCGACGGGAACGCACATCGCGTTCGTGTCGACGGTGACTCCGGAGTGCGCGGACGATGCCTGCAACCGCGCGCGCGAGAAGGCACGGGAGGAAAGCAAGGTCAAGGCGTACACCGCGGATCGACTCCTGTACCGGCATTGGACCGCATGGGACGTCGGGACGCGCTCACACCTGTTCGTCGTCCACGTTGACGGGACGGGGCTTCGCGACGTTACGGCCGGCGCGCGCTACGACGTGCCGGTGCCGCCCTTCGGCGGAAGCGAGCAGTACGCGTGGTCGCCCGACGGTCGGGAGATCGCCTACACCGCGAAAGAACGCCACGCGCGACGAGGCGTGGAATACCGATGCGAACATCTACGTCGTGCCGATCGCGGGTGGCGCTCCGCGGGTGATCACGACGCCGAACAAGGGCGCGGATCAAAATCCTCTCTATCCGCCGAACGCGCCGTTCATCGCCTACGTCTCCCAGGGGCGTGCCGGCTTCGAGTCCGATCGCTGGCGGCTCATGCTCCAGCGCCGCACCACCGGTGAGACTCTCGAGGCGCCTCTCAGCTGGGACCGGAGCGTGGAGACGTACTTCTTCTCCGCCAGCAATCCGTGGCTGTTCGTCGTCACCCAGGACCACGGGCGTGACAAGCTGTTTCGTTTCCGGATGGACGGCATGGGCGCTCAGAAACCGGAGCTGCTCATCGGGGACGGGAACAACACGCAGTTCACGCTCGCGAGAAACGCAAATATGATCGCGTGGGTGCGCGACGCCGCCAACCGACCGCATGAGGTGTTCGTCGCGAGTGTCACCGATCGGGGGGTGACTGGGGTTCGTCAGCTCACGCACCACAACGATTCTCTCGTGGCGCAGCTCCAGCTGCACCCTGTCGAAGAGATGTGGTCGCGCGGAGCGCTCGGCGACAGCGTGCACAGCTTCGTGCTGCGCCCGCCGCAGTGGGAGGCGGGGAAGAAATTTCCGGTTTTGCTCCTGATTCACGGCGGACCCCAGGGCGCCTGGCTCGACACGTGGCATTCGCGCTGGAACTATCAGATGCTGGCGGCGCCAGGCTACGGCCTCGTGATCGTGAACCCGCGCGGATCGACTGGCTACGGTCAGGCCTTTCTCGATTCCGTCACGAAAAACTGGGGCGATGAGGTGTACACGGACCTCATGCAGGCGCTCAACACTGCCCTCTCCCGCAACACGTGGATGGACTCCACCCGGCTTGGCGCCACGGGAGGGTCGTTCGGCGGCTACATGACCAACTGGATCGCCGGGCACACCAATCGATTCGACGCGCTCGTGACGCATGCCGGCGTGTTCAATCTCGAAGCGATGTATGGCGCGACCGAGGAGCTCTGGTTCACCGACTGGGAATTCGGCGGCCCATGGTGGGACTCGACGGCGATGGCGACACAGTATCGACGGTACTCCCCGCACCTTTTCGCGCAGAACTTCGAGACGCCGACGCTGGTGATTCATGGCGAGCTCGACTACCGCGTGCCCTACACGGAGGGTCTGTCGCTCTTCACCGCTCTCCAGCGCCGCGGCGTTCCCAGCCGCCTGCTGGTGTTCCCCGACGAAGGCCACTGGATCCTCAAGCCGCAGAACCAGCGGTTGTGGTGGAGTGAGGTGCAGGGCTGGTTTGCGCGATATCTGCTGGGAGGGGCCGTTCCGTAAGGAAGAATGCGGAACACGGAGTAAGAATGCGGAATACGGAATGCGGATCAGTGATCGTTGCAGGGGCGTTCCCCGCAAACTTCCGCATTCCGAATTCCGCATTCCGATAGTGATATGCATCACGACGACACCGCCCGACCCTCACCGGCACGCTTTCTGCCGCCTCGTCAGGCATCCAGGAGGACTGATGTCGGCCAGTTGGAACAGGTTGCGCAGGGCAACGGTGGTGGGACTCACGACGGTTTCGGGAGTCATCCTCGGCTGCCGCGCCGAAGGAAGTGAGGAATCCCGGGGAGACGTCGTCATCGAGCGGGTCAGCGATCCGCTGCGCATCGTGGAGATCGACCTGGGCCGAGCCATTGGCCCCGACAACCGCGTGATCGAGCCGACGGATGAGTTCCGAATAACCGATACCATCTACGCGTCTGTCGTGATGATCGGGCGCGCGAACGCCGCGACACTCAAGGCGCGGTGGACCGGGGAATCCGGCCAGGTCATCGACGAGACGGTGCGGACGGTCACCCCCGTTGGCGAGACGATCGCAGAGTTCCACCTGGTGCAGCCCGCGGGTTGGCAAAAGGGCAAATATCGGGTCGAGATCCTTCTCGACGATGCGACCGTCGGGCACGAGGAGTTCGAGGTTTCGTAAAGCCCAGGTGATCGAGGCTGTCGAGGTCGTCCAGGTGATCAAGGGGAACGTCGCTGCCTCTCCTCGATCACCTCGACGACCTCGATCACCTCTGCTGTATTGAATCCCGAGCGTCGCCGCGACATCATGCGAGAGAACACACTCCGCCGAGGATTGCTCGTGCTCTCCATTCGCTCCGCCGTCGCAGTCGTCGCGCTCCTCACGGCCGCGACTCTCTCCGCGCAAGCGCCGTCGCCGTCCACCGGGCAGCGCTACAATCGTCTCCTCATCCGGAACGCCATGGTCATCGACGGGACCGGCAATCCCGCGCGCGGGCCCATGGACATTCTGGTCGAAGGGTCGACGATCGTCCGCGTCGCTCCGACGACCGCGCCTGACGAGTTCGGCACTGGACGGCGCGACAGCGCGCGCGCTCCGACCGCGGACCGCGTCATCGATGCCACCGGCATGTACGTAATGCCGGGCATCGTCGACCTGCACGGGCACATTCACTTCTCGCGCAACCGCCAGGCGATGCCGAAGGACTACGTGTACAAGCTCTGGCTTGGCCACGGCATCACCACCATTCGCGAGCCCGGCTCCGGCGAGGGCACGGACACGACCGTCGCGCATGCGCGGTTATCCTCGGAGAATCGCATTGCCGCGCCGACGATCATCCCCTACGTGACGGTGGGGGGCGAGACGCCGGCTGCCGCGCGCGAGGCGGTGCGCCGGGCGAAAGCGAAGGGCGGCGTCGGCCTCAAGGTATTCATCAACCGGCTGGACGTGTGGGACGCGATCGCCGAGGAAGCGAAAGCGCTGGGCCTGCCGATCGCGACCGATCTCAAGATTCAGGAGCTCGACGCGGTGGGCGCCGCGCGCCTCGGCATTCGCTCTCTCGAGCACTGGTACGGCGTGCCCGATGCGGCGATTCCCGGCCCGCAGAACTTCCCCGTCGATTACAGCTACGACGACGAGCTCGATCGGTTCCGCTGGGCGGGCGATCTCTGGCGGCAGGCGGATTCCGCCCGCCTCTCGGCGGTGCTCGACACCATGCTCGCGCACAACGTGACGTGGGATCCCACGTTCGCGGTGTACGAGGCCAATCGCGATCTCGCTCGGGCGCGCACGCTTCCCTGGTTCCCGGAGTACGCGATGCCGAACGTGCTCGCGTTCTTCGAGCCCGATCCCCATCGTCATGGGTCGTATCACTTCGACTGGACGACGACCGACGAGATCATGTGGCGGAACAACTACCGCATCTGGATGCGGTGGGTTCGCGAGTACGCCGCGCGCGGCGGGAACGTGACCGTCGGGTCGGACGCGGGCTTCATCTACCATCTCTACGGGTTCGCGACCATTCGTGAGATGGAGCTGCACCAGGAAGCCGGCTTCCATCCCCTCGAGGTGATTCGCCACGCCAGCGCGAATGGCGCGAAGGCGCTCGGGCTCCCCAACACCGGTGTCATTCGGCAGGGATTCGAGGCGGACCTCGCCATCGTGGACGGGAACCCGCTGCACAATCTCAAGGTTCTATATGGCACCGGCGTCGAGACAATCGAGAACGGTCGCGCGGTGCGCCGCGGCGGCGTGCGCTGGACCATCAAGGACGGCATCGTCTTCGACGCCCCGCAGCTGCTCGCCGAGGTCCGCGAGATGGTGCGTCGTGCGAAAGAGACTCCGACCGCGCCGTGAAGCAGAGGTGGGCGAGGTTGTCGAGGACGTCCAGGTGATCGAGGAGAGGCAACGACGTCACCTCGATCACCTCGACATCGACTACCTCGACTACCTTGACAACCTGCACCTCAGGTGAGGAACCATGACAGATACATCGAACAAGGTCGAGAAGGACTGGAAGAAGGAGCTCACGCCCGAGCAGTACCACGTGCTGCGAGAGAAGGGAACTGAGCGCGCCTTCACCGGCGCGTATGTCAACACGAAGGAGCCGGGCAAGTATCTGTGCGCGGGCTGCGGCACCGAGCTCTTCTCGTCGGAGACGAAGTACGATTCGGGAAGCGGATGGCCGAGCTTCTGGGCTCCGATCGCGGACGGCAACGTGGCGACCGAGGAGGATCGCGCCTTCGGCATGCGGCGCGTGGAGGTGCATTGCGCCAATTGCGGTGGCCACCTCGGCCACATCTTCGACGACGGCCCGAACCCCACCGGGATGCGCTACTGCATCAACTCGGCGTCGCTCAAGCTCGCGAAGGAGAAGGGCTGATAATCCTTCGCACGATCCTCCTGCTGGCCTGCTCGAACGTCTTCATGACGTTCGCGTGGTACGCCCATCTCCGGAACATGAGCGCGAAGCCGTGGTGGATCGCGGCGCTGGCGAGCTGGGGAATCGCGCTGTTCGAGTACATGCTGCAGGTGCCGGCGAATCGCATTGGGTATCAGGTGATGAACCTCTCCCAGCTCAAGATTCTCCAGGAGGTTCTTGCCCTTACCGTGTTCGTGCCCTTCGCCGTGCTGTACATGCGCGAGCCCGTGAAGCTCGATTATCTGTGGGCGGGCCTCTGCATCCTCGGGGCCGTCTATTTCATCTTCCGGTCGTAGTCTCGTGAGGCGTGCGGGGCTCGTGGCAGGCGTGGTCGCCATGACGCTCGCCCTCGCACCGCCGGTGGAGCAGACGCGTGACGCGCTGCCGCTCGTCGTCCCGGAGAGCGTCGGGATGTCGACGGCGAAGCTCCGTCGCATCGATCGAGCGTTGCTCGAGGGGCTGGCGGCGGGCGGCTACCCCGGCATCGTCACCGTGGTCGGCCGGCGAGAGGGCGTGGTGTGGCGACGCGGGTTCGGACGTCTCTCGTGGTCGATGCTGAGTCCGCCCGTGACGCCGATGGAAACGATGTACGACGTGGCGTCGCTCACGAAGGTCGCGTCCACCACGATGGCGGCGATGATACTCTGGGATGAAGGACGCCTGCGGCTCGACGCGCCGGTGTCCCGCTACCTCCCGGAATTCCGCGGCGAGGGGCGTGATCGCGTGACCGTCGAGCATCTGACTGACCCACCGCTCGGGGCTGCCTGCCGCCCCGGCGTTCGGCGGCGCCGCAACGCCGGCAAGTGCGCGGCGCGCCATCCTTACGACGCCGGTGACCCGCGAGCCTGGCGCGCGTGGCACATACTCGGATGCCGGACCGGCCATCCTTGCGCTGGTCGTCGAAGCCATCGCGCGCGAGCCAATCGACCGGTTCGTCGAGCGACGCGTCTTTCGCCCACTCGGCATGCGGCACACGAGCTTTCGCCCGTCCCCGTCTCACCAGGAGCACATCGCGCCGACCTCGTTGACACTTTCGCCCGGCGTCGTGCACGACGGCAACGCCCGGCGGCTCGGCGGCGTGGCCGGACATGCGGGACTCTTCTCGACCGCGGACGATCTCGCGCGGCTTGCCCTCGCTCTGCTCAACGGTGGCACCACCGGTCAGGTCCGCATTGCCAGCGACAGCGCGGTCGAGCGCTTCACGCGGCGCAGCGCCGGATGGCGTGCGCTCGGGTGGGATACGTGCGCGGGCGGCGCGAGCTGCGGTCAACGCATGGGTGAGCGCGCCTTCGGCCACACCGGATTCACCGGGACGTCAATGTGGATCGATCCCGAGCGCGAGCTCTTCGTGATCGTGCTGACGAATCACGTACTGCCGAGCGAATCTCCAGTTCCGCTGGCCATCCTCGCCGACGTGCGCGCGGACGTGGCGGATGTGGCGACGATCGCAATGGACGCGGTTGGAGACTCGAGCTTTACCTTGAGATCGGAGAGGAAGATTGGCTGGAAATGAGGACCACCCTGGCCTCTAGTCCGGATCCGTGGGTGGCGCGTTGTTCAGCAACCCGATCCCGATTCCCGCGTATTTCCCGTCCGGCGTGAGCACGATTCGCAGAAGCACCGTGCTGGGCGCATTCTCGAACTCGGAGATCCGCCAGTACTGGTAGCGGCCGTTCCGGCGCACCACCTTCTCCTCGTTCACCTTGAGCTCGTTTCCACCGTGGATGGCGATCTCCTCGACCTGACGCGAGAGCTCCTTCCTGACCGTGTCGGCGTTCGAGTTCGGCGCGAGGTTCGCGGCAACGCTGTCGAGTTGATTGGAGAGAATCCAGTTCGCGAGCTTGCGACCGGCCACGACGAGATCGGTCGTCGGCGGGGGCGGCATTGTCGGGGAGGATTGAGCCGTCGCCGTGGCGGTCATCAGAAGGAGCGTTGCGGCGACTGCGAGGAAGCGGAACGACATCGGGGTCCCTCGGGAGGGTAGGAGGCGGTCGACCGTACGGCGGCGTGGAATAGCCAGTTTCGCAGCAAGCCATCTACCTGCCCAATGCCAGAGCTGCCCGACATCCTCGCCTATCTCGAAGCGCTCGGCCCACGGGTCCTGGGCCAGTCTATCGAGCATCGCGCGAGTGCTCAGCCCATTCGTGCTGCGCACGGTCGATCCACCCTTCGCGGAGATCGAAGGCAAGTCCGTGCGCTCGCTCGATCGCCTCGGGAAGCGAATTCTATTCGCGCTCGATGACGACCTGTATCTCGTGATTCACCTCATGATCGCCGGGCGGCTCCGCTGGCGCGCGCGCGACGGGAAGCTGTTCGGACGGATAACGCTGGCCGCCTTCGACTTTCCTGCTGGAACGCTCGCGCTCACTGAAGCGGGGACGAAGCGTCGCGCCTCCATGCATCTCGTACGCGGCGCATCGGCGCTCGAGCCATTCAGACGCGGCGGGCTCAACGTCCTCGAGATCACGGAGGATCAGTTCGCGGAGCGTCTGCGGTCGGAGAGCCATACGCTCAAGCGCGCCCTTACCGATCCCCGACTCTTCGACGGAATCGGTAACGCCTATTCCGACGAGATCCTTCATCGGGCAAGGCTTTCGCCGCTTCAGCTTACGCGGCGGCTCGACGACGAAGGGGTGAGCCGTCTCTTCGCCAGCGTTCGATCGACACCTCCGCGACTGGATCGATCGCCTCGGCGCGGAAGCCCGGAACGCGTTCCCCGAAAAGGTGACCGCATTTCGTGAGGGGATGGCGGTGCACGGACGATTCAAGCAACCCTGTCCCGTCTGCGGCACACCGGTACAGCGCATTCGATACGCGGCCAACGAGACGAACTATTGCGCGCGGTGTCAGACGGACGGTCGCCTGCTCGCCGATCGCGCCATGTCTCGGCTGCTCAAGCAGGATTGGCCGCGAACGCTCGAGGAGCTCGAAGCATGACCAGCGCCGCGGTCGCCGACGCCGCTTCGCGCGTGGCATCCGAGCGGAGCTTGCTCGAGCAGGCATTCTCCCGGGCGGCGGGCGGCCCGCTCGTCACCGGCAACAGCGTTCGCCTGCTTCGGGATGCCGCGGAGAATTATCCCGCCTGGCTGGATGCCATCGCTGCCGCAGAGCGGACGATCCACTTCGAGACCTACATCATTTGGGAGGACGCGTCGGGGACAGCCTTTGCCGATGCCCTGAGCGCCAAGGCTCGTGACGGCGTGCGCGTCAGGGTGCTCTACGACTGGCTGGGCGGCGTTGGCAAGACGTCCCGCCGATTCTGGGATGCGATGAGTCGTGCCGGCGTGGAGGTCCGTGTCTTCAACCCGCTCCGTGTCTCGAGCCCGTTAGGCTGGGTACACCGCGACCACCGCAAGTCTCTCATTGTGGATGGACTCGTCGGCTTCGTGTCGGGCCTGTGCGTTGGCCAGCAGTGGGTGGGAGATCCCCAACGAGGCATAGCGCCCTGGCGTGACACGGGGCTCGAGCTTCACGGGCCGGCGGTGGACGACGTCGAGCGGGCCTTCGCCCGGGCGTGGAGAGTCGCCGGGCGCCTGGGCGATTCCGAGGACCTTCTGGCAGTGCGTGATACGCCCCCCGCGGGCAACATGGCGGTGCGTGTCGTCGCCAGTGAGCCGTGGAGCGCGCGCATGGTGCGCCTCGCGCACCTCATGGCCTCGGCGGCGCGCGAGCGCTGGTGGCTCACCGACGCGTACTTCGCCGGCACGCCGGAGTACGTGCAGGCGTTGCGTGCTGCCGCGCTCGACGACGTCGACGTGCGCCTTCTCGTCCCGGGAACCAGCGACATTCCAGTGATGCAGGCCTTCACGCGGTCCGGATATCGGCCGCTCCTCGAGGCGGGAATCCGCGTCTTCGAATGGCGCGGCTCCATGCTGCACGCGAAGACCGCCGTCGGCGACGACGAATGGGCGCGGGTGGGCTCGAGCAACCTCAACATTGCGAGCTGGATCGGCAACTGGGAGCTGGACGTCGCGGTGAACGACAAGGGATTCGCTGAGAAGATGGCCGCGATGTATCTCGACGATCTCGAAAACTCGACCGAGATCGTCCTGAGTGAGGCGCGAGTCACCGATCGGCGCCGGATACTGCGCGCGCCCTCGATGCCGCGGCGCCGAGTCGGGAGCGCTGGACGGATCGCCGCCGGAGCGCTGCGCCTCGGAAACACCGCCAGCGCGATGCTCACCGAGCACCGCGTGCTCGGCGCCGCCGAAGCGCGCGCGGCCGCCGCGCTTGGCGGGATCTGCGTGGCCATCGCCCTCCTCATGCTATTCTGGCCGCGGCTCGTCACGATTCCCCTCGGGCTCATCATCGCCTGGATCGGCACCGCGATGCTCGTAAAGGCGCACCGACTGCGTCGAGAGCGGCAGCTGCGTGGGGAACGCCGCAAACACGTCGTCGAGGCTGGATCTGGCGGTACGGAGGCCTGACGGCGCCGTAATACCGGCACGGTAGGGAAATCCCCGACCGGGAACGCTCTTTCCCCCCACCAGCCTTCCACTCATCCCTGACCGAGACGTGCACGGCTCCGACGCAAATTGCTGACGAACGACCCGGCGACTTGCACGTTGGCCCACATGGATCTCTGAGATGATCAATCGACCAATCGACGCCAGCATCACCGTCAACGAGATGCTGCGCCTGTATCCGGCGACCGTATTCGTTCTCAATGCGTTCGGAATCGATGCCTGCTGCGGCGGCGCTGCCGCGCTCGGCGAGGCGGCCCGTCGCGACGGCGTGGACCTCGAGGAGCTGCTCTGCGCGCTGGAAGCGGCAACGAGCGGCGCGACGGTTGCGAGATGAAGGTCATTGATCCTCGCCAGGCGGCGGCCGACGCCGTCGCACGCGCCAGGAGGCGTGGAGTGATGGACTGGTTCGTAAAGGCGTTCATCAAGGCGAGCCTCGGGTGGCTGGTGCTCGCCGTCTCACTCGGCGTCGGCATGGCGCTTCGGCCCGCATGGCTCGTCTACCGACCTGCGCACCTGCATATGGCGCTGTTAGGGTTCGTGGCGATGATGATCTTCGGCGTCGCGTATCACGTCATACCGCGTTTCACCGGCAATCCGCTGCATAGCCGCAGGCTGGCAGGGGTTCACTGGTGGCTCGCCAACGTTGGCCTGACGGCGCTCGCGATCGGCTTCGTGGCGCGGGTGCACTGGGGTGCCAGCGGGATCCCCGTTCTCGCTGGCGGTGGTATGATCGCCGCGGCCGGGGCCTATACTTTCGCCTACAACCTCTGGCGTACGCTCGACGCGCGGCCCAGCCCTGCCGTGGCTGGTGTGGCGTCTCGGCGGGCAGGGAGTCAGGCTCGTGAGGCGCGGGGCGAGCGGTTCTAGTTAGGGTCGTGATCAGGGAAGCGTGAACGCGATGTAGGCGTCGTCGGATCGCGTTCCGAGCTTTCCCCCGCCGGCGGCGATCACGACGTACTGTCTGCCGCGCACGCTGAAGGTACTGGGAGTCGCGTAGCCAGCCGCCGGCAACGTTGTCTCCCACAATAGCTTTCCCGTCGACGTATCGAAGGCGCGGAATTTCGCGTCCTGCGTAGCGGCGATGAACACCAGGCCGCCGGCCGTCACGATCGGTCCGCCGTACTGCTCCGTGCCGCTGGCCGAGGCAGTGAGCGCTGGGTGCTCACCGAGCGTGATTCTCCAGCGCTGTTCACCAGTGTTGAGATCGATCGCGGTCAGTGTTCCCCAGGGTGGCTTTATCGCCGGCAGCCCACTCGAGTCCCTCCAGCGCTCGTAGCCCACGAACTCGAATGGGGCCGTCGCGCGCCTCGTCCGGGATGCCGCCGGCGTCGTGGCGGGCGTCGGCGACGGCGCGGGCTCGCCTAACACATAGGCGATCACGCCGGCTTTCTCATCCTCGGACAGCATCGCGAACGATGGCATGAAGCCTTGCCCGCGCTCCAGCACCTGCCGAATCTGCTCGGCTGACGAGCGTGCACGGATTCCGATGAGTGATGGCGTTCGATCGTTGCCGCGTCGGTTGACGCCGTGGCAGCTCGCGCACGAGGCAGCGTACACAGCGGCGCCGGATCGCGGCCGGCTACCTGGAGGCGGAAGCTTCGCCGACTCACGCATTGCGGCGATCCATGGAACGTCGCTCGCGTTGACGAAGAGCACGCCCGTCTCGCGGTCGACGGCCGCTCCGCCCCACTCGCCGCCTCCGTCGAAGCCGGGCAGCACGATGCTGCCCTCACGACTCGGCGGCGTGAACAGACCCTGCGATCGCAGGCCGCGAAAGCGTTTCTGCGCCGCCGCGTGGGCGGTAGGCGAGAGATCGGCGAGGTCCGTCTCGGTCATTGCCTGCCGTGCGAAGGGAGCCGGCGCAACTGGAACGGGCTGCGTGGGCCACGCCTGCTCCCCCGGCAGCTCCGACGCAGGCACCGGCCGCTCCTCGATCGGGAAGAGCGGCTCTCCCGATGCACGATCGAACAGAAAGACAAAGCCGCTCTTCGTGATCTGCGCGACGGCGTCCACTCGAGAGCCGTTTCGCGTGACCGTAAGGAGTTGAGGCGCGGCGGGGAGATCACGATCCCAGAGGTCGTGATGAACGGTTTGGAAATGCCAGATGCGCCTTCCCGTTTCCGCATCGAGGGCAAGCAGCGTGTTGGCGAACAGATTCGCGCCGATGCGGTCGCCACCGTAGAAGTCGGGCGTGGCCGAGCCGGTAGGGACGTAGACGATGCCTCGTTCCACGTCCACGCTCATTCCTGCCCACGAGTTCGCGCCTCCGGCGGTCTGCCACGCATCTGCGGGCCAGGTGTCGTGACCGACTTCGCCGGGACGGGGAATGGTGTGAAAGGTCCACCGAATCTCTCCGGTGCGGACGTCATAGGCGCGAACGTGTCCCGGTGCCGAGCCTTCGCCCTCGCCGACGCGAGTCCCCTGAATGAGGAGATCCTTGTAGACCGACACCCGGGCTCGTGGCGACGAGAAAGGCGTCGTCGACGTCGCGGCCCAGACCGACGGCGAGGTCCACGAACCCTGAGTCACCGAACGTTGGAATGGGACGTCCCGAGCGTGCATCGAGCGCATACAGGCGGCGTCCGGCGGAAAAAAAGATTCGCGCCTCGTCACCTTCGGACCACCACGCCACGCCCCGGTTGACGTGCGACTCGCGAGCGCGGTTCGCGAAGGGATCAAAGCGCCAGATCAGCGTGCCGCTGTCGGCGCGGAGGGCGACGACGGCGAGTGCGGGCGTCGTCGTGTACAGCACGCCGTCGACGACGATCGGCGTCGCCTGAATCTCGGTTCGAGCATCGTTGGGCCGGTCGCCAGAGCGATACGTCCACGCCACGCGCAGCTGCGCGACGTTGTCGCGATTGATCTGATCGAGCGACGAGTACCGTGTGTTGCCGGCGTCGTTTCCGGTGGCGCGCCAGTCACCAGGGGGCACGTCGGATTTCGCACACCCCAATACGCCGAGTAACGCGGTCAGGACGCAAAGCGCGGGAACGGAGCTCACCGCGTCTCTACGCGAAGCCGCGCAAGCGCGGCCGAGATGAACGGTCCCTTCGCCAGTGAATACGCGGCCTTATCCCATTGGACCTCATCCGCCACCCGCCGCTTCTCTCGCGCGTATGCAGCCGCGAGCTGCGGCGTCGTGCGTAGTGCGTCGCGGAACGCCAGAAGCTCCGTCCACGCGCGCGCCGGAAGGATGTAGAGGTGAAGGTGCGCGAGACGGCGGCCATCCTCGTTCAATACGTAATAGCGTCGGCGAGGATCATCCCCATGAAGTCCGCGATATTCATAGCCTAACGCGGTGGCCGGCGCAACGCAGGCATCGGCGTCTGCCTCTGACGCCACTGCCACCGCGATGTCGATGACGGGCTTCGCCAGGAGGCCGGGGACCGCCGTGCTCCCCACGTGCTCGATCGCCGTCGCCCACTGGCCGATGGCTTTATGCAAGCGCGCCGCTTCTCGCTGGAAGCGTTCCGGCCAGGACGGATCGTACGGAACGAGACGGAGGTTGCGGCTCATTGCGACGCGCGCCCGCTCCCGGCTTGCGATTTTTCGTACTCGATGCGGCGGAGGGCGAGGCGCATACGCACGCAGGAGTTGGAGGACCCCGAAGGTACCTGAGAGCGCGTGGCCCAGCAGCCCCGGCGGAGTCTCTTGACATATACCGATATGGGTATATATTACACCCATGGCGAGAGCGGCGACGACCACGGACGCGTTCAACGCGGTGGCAGAACCTCGACGGCGGCAGATCCTGAATATCCTCGCCGACGGGGAGCGGCCCGTGAACGACCTTGTCGAGCTTCTCCACGTGGCGCAGCCGCAGGTCTCGAAGCACCTCCGCGTTCTTCGAGAGGTGGGCCTGGTGGATGTTCGCGACGCGGGGCGTCAGCGCATGTATCGGCTCAATGGGCAGCCGCTCAAACCGATTCGCGACTGGGTCGCGAGCTTCGAGGAGACATGGAACGAGCGCTTCGACGCGATCGACGAGGTACTGGGCGAGCTCAACGACACGGAGGATGCACATGGTGGCCATGGCGAGTAGCGGCGCAGCCCGCATTACGCTCCCGACGGATACCGAGATCCTGATCACCCGGGAGTTCGCGGCTCCGAAGCACCTGGTCTACAAGGCGTGGACGACGCCCGAGCTGGTGAAGCGCTGGTGGGCCGGCCAGCGCGGCACGGTGACGAGCGCGCAGATCGACCTGCGGGTCGGCGGCATGTGGCGCTACGTGATGCTGGCACACGGGACGTTCGAGGTCGCCTTCCATGGGACCTACCGCGAGATCGTACCTAACGAGCGGATCGTGACGACCGAGGTCTACGAGACGGCGGAGGCGCCCGACGGGGAAGGGGTGCTGAACGTGGTGACGTTCACCGAGAGCAACAACGGACGCACGATCCTCACGCTTCGTGCGCTGTGCTCGAGCCAGCAAGAGCGCGACATGATCATCCGCTCGGGGATGGAGGGGGGAATGCAGGAGGGCATGGACCTGCTGGAGCAGGTGGCTATCTCGCTCGCGAGTTAGTGCCGCTGCGATGCCTACTCCCTACAACGACTTCGCCATGCACACGCTCGTCCCCGGCGAGGCGACGTACTCGCCGTACGGGGGAATCCCGGTGAAGCCCGCATTTCGGTAGAGGGCGAGCGCTTCCACCTGTCGGGTTCCCGTCTCGAGAACCAGCCGGGTGAGGCCGAGCGCGCGTCCTTCGTCTTCGAGTCGGACCAGCAGTGCTCGCCCGATGCCATGACCCCGCGCCTCGGGCGCGACGTACATGCGCTTCAGCTCTCCGACGTCCGGTCCCAGCTCGCGCACGAGCGCGGGCTCGCGGAGACAGCGGAGCGCGCCGCACCCAACCGGGCGGCCGGACAATCGCGCGACAACGAACACGCCCGCGCCCGCAGCAACGTCGGTGGGGTCCAAACGGAAGTGGGTAGCCCCGGGCTCCGGATAGCCGGCCGCAAGCTCCGCGTTGAGCGCCGCGATGAGGGTCGCGGCGACGTCGCTCGTCAGGGACTCCGGTGTGATGTCGAGGGCGAGCGAAGCGTGCTGGTGCGTGACTGGGTCCACGTTATCTCGACTGCTTCAGCGTGTGTGCGAGCAGCTCGGGCATCGCGTGCAAATGGTCGATGTGGTCCGGTCCGGAATTGCCGGCGAAGCCGAGCAGCTCGAACCTGCCTGCACGGACCTCGCTGAGCTGCTGCATGCCGCGCGGGCCCCAGCGCAGCACGCGAGTGCGCTGGAGACTCAACGCCCGCAGCAGCCAATCGGCCGTTTCGGTGGTGCTGGCGAAGGTGCCGGGAAAGATCTCCGAGTGCGTGATGACGAATCGCTTCTCACCCCGAATCGCCGCTCGGGCGAAGTCGGCGAACGCCACGAGGTTCGTCGTGTCGAGGGTGCCGCCGCCGGCGAGCACCGTGCCTTCGGGAACGTAGGACGTGTGCATGCCGTCGAGCAGCAGCACGGCATTGACGGCCGCGAAGTGCCGAGGCTCGCGCAGGATGGCGCGGATGGCTCCGTGTCCGGCGGAGAATCCGACCAGCGTTAGGCGGCCGGTGCGTGTCGCCGTGCCGATTGTCAGCGACACCTCGCGCGTCACACCGGCCAGGAGGGAGTCGAACGCCGTCGGATCCGCGAACGCGCGATGGTATGCGCTCGAGCCGGCGCCGAGATTCACCACCGCCAAGATCGGCTGCCCCTCGACCGTGGCGACCGCCTGCTGCGGAAGCCATGCGGCGCCGTGAAAGTGAATGACGAGGTCCATGACGTCGCGCCTTCGTGCGCCGTCGGGCACCAGGAGCTCGACCGGCCTGCCACTCGGACCCGGGAATGGTCGCCTAACGCCCGCGACCTCCTGCTGGGTGAGGCGTTCGTGCGCGCGCGTCGCCTCGACCATGGGCGACGGATTCTGCGCCGCCGGGGGCGGCGTCGGCGTCTGCGCGACCGCGAGCGAGGCGGGCCCGATCAGCGCCGCCGCGGCGATGAGGCGCGTCCCGGACCGTCCGGTCAATGTGCCGTGGCGAACGTTCGGCCACGAGAGACGATCTGTTCTCGGGACGAGTCGCGGATGGGATCTCCGCTCCAGAGACACCAGACCTTCGAGCCGATCTTTGTTCGCTCGAATCGGTCCTTCGACGTCTGGCAGCGTGTTCCGTCCTCCGCCACCAGGTCGAGGGGCGCTTCCTTGCTGATGACGAGCTTTCGCCCCAGCACCTTTGCTGGCTCCGGGCTTCGGTAACCGCCCGTGTGCATCGGGACTACGCAACCGGACAGAACAACCGTGAGAAGAAGTGCGCGGGGCATCCAACGGTTCGCGAGCATAACAACCCTCGGCGGCGTCACGGAGCAGACCTCTCCAGGCCAACGGCGGTCACGGGACCTTACAACCGGCGGAGGCAGCTGCACGGAGGCGCTTGCCGTGGCGCTCGAGAAATGCGAGGCGATCGCGGAGCGGTTGCAGGTCATAGCGATCCCGTTGCGGTTCCAGCTCCCGCCACGTGTAGGTGAGCTGCGCCCCGGCGATCTGTGCGTGCTGGAGAAAGCTCGCCTCCGCAATGCGGTCGTGGTCGCGAGAAAAGAAGACATAGTTCTTCGGCGCCGCGGATGCGTCCGGCAGTCTCCCTCGCGCGTTGGACGCCGCCTGTGGGGATGGTGTGGGTGCCGAAGTCGTTCCCGCGCAACCGGCCAGGACGACTGCGACCAGCGGCACCGCGCTGCTGAGGTTGCGCATGAGGGATGGTCTCCAAATGTGTGGGGGCTCAATATGCGAACGGAAAGCTCCATCAGGGAGGCGGTGGGGAAGAAACACATTGCCAGCCTCTCGCCCTCGCTGCCCCGGCTGTATGTTGGTGTTCCTATCCAACCGCCAGGCGATTCGTCCCATGCGGTTCTGTCCCGTGCTGGGTGTCGTCTTGCTGGGCCGGCTGGCCGCCGCGCAGGCGCCCGATACCACCCGTGACGCCCTACGCACGACCGTCATCGGCGTCGTGCACGACAGTATCGCTCGGGCACCGCTCGCCGGCGCAATCGTGCAGCTCGTCGCCGCCGACAGTCTGGCACGGCTGGGTCGCACCGTGACCGCCGACTCGCTAGGCAGATTCGCGCTCGCGGATGTACCGGCCGGCCGCTACATGCTCGGCTTCTTCCATCCAATGCTCGATTCGCTTGGCGTCGAGCCCCTGCTGCGTGAGGTAAACGTAGAGGGTAAGCAGCCCGTGCGTGCCGACCTCGCCATCCCGTCTCCGTCACGCCTGCGCGCCACCATCTGCGGAGTGCGGGCGGCGGACACGGCGGCCGTCGTCATCGGGGTGGTTCGTGGCGCGCGGAGCCATGTGCCGGCGGCTGCAGTCGAGGTGGTCGGGATGTGGGTCGAGCTTTCTTTCACGGCGGGGAAAATCAGCCGCCACATCCCGCGACTCGCGGTCACGACGGCGGAGAATGGCTGGTTCGCCATTTGTAACGTGCCGACCAAGGGGACGATCGCGCTCATGGCCAGCCGCGGCGCAGACAGTACGGATCTGGTCGAGGTGGACGTGTTTGCGGAGCGATTCGCGAGGCGTGATCTGTACATTGGTCCCGCGCTCGATCGGCGCACGGGAGACGGGAGACTCACTGGTGTCGTCGTCACGGCCGTGGAAGGCGCGCCCGTGGCCGGTGCGCGGGTAGGCATTCGTGACGGACCGGAGACCAGCGCCAACGAGCGCGGCGAATGGACGCTCACCGACGCGCCGTTAGGCACCAGGATGCTCGAGGTTCGCGCAGTGGGCTACTTCCCCGAGCATCGAGCGGTCGATGTGATAGCAGGCGCGGCGCCTGTGCGCAGCGCGCTCTACACCGTGAAGTCGGTGCTCGACACTGTCACGGTGACCGCTTCGACGGTGCGGGACCGGAATCTCAAGGACTTTCACGAGCGCCGGAGCAACGGCCTTGGGCATTATCTCACGCCCGCCGACGTCGCCCGGCAGAGGCCCACGGTCACCTCCGACTTGTTTCGAATGGTGCCGGGCCTTCGTGTGGAGCGCACGCCGTACGGCGACACCGAGATCCAAATGCGCGGGGCCATGGACGAAAGCTGCGCGCCCGGCGTCTACATTGATGGCGCCTACATGCGGGACCTCGACACCGATGCCATCGACAGCTGGGTGAACCCTAACGAGATCGCCGGCATCGAGATCTACACCGGCCCGGGGTACCGGCGCAGTTCACCACGGGAATGGAAGGCCGTGGCCTCGAGGGACAGATCTGCGGGAGCATCGTGATCTGGACGAAGCCGGCGACGCCGACCGTCCGTACTTCGTGGATGGCGCGCGTCGCGAAAGTGCTCGGTCTCGCGGCAATCGTGCTGGGCGTCAGGGCGATCACTGACTGAAGAGGAGTCCCGTAACGCCGCGCGGATTTGATCGAGGTGATGCTGGTTGTGGGATGCGACTTTGTCGAACTCGTCCTTCAGAGTTCGCACGCCGGTGACGCTGTGGACGAACTCGAGGTGCCCCTTCTCCTCGTAATACAGCCGGACGTAGTAGATGACCGCATTCCGAACCGCCTCGTACACCCGGACGGAGATGTCGAGCGGCACGCGAGAGTAGTCGAGCCCTTTTGCCCACGCATCCTGATCGAACACCCACAACACCTGCCTCGGCTCGCTCAAAACCCGACGGATGCGATCGAAGAGAACCGTCTCGGCGTCAGCGAGGTGCAGCAGGATGAACCGAACCGGCCATTTCCCCGGCGCGTACGTCCGCGCCAGGTCGTCGTCGCCGAGTGAGAAGAGCTTCAGCGTTTCGTCCCGGGTGACCTCGAGACGCCGTACGAGATCCATTGTTCCCGACATACCGTCCCGGCTCGTCCTGAGTCTCAGCGAGATTCCGCCTCAACACTCTGCCCATTCGTGCGGATGACATCCCGATACCAATGGAAGCTCCGCTTCCGAACTCGTCTCAAATCCCTCTGATCGGTTTCGTCGCGATTCACATACACCAATCCATATCGCTTCTGGTAGCCATTGAGCCAGCTCAACACGTCTGTAAACGACCATACGCAGTAGCCGAGGAGGTCGACGCCATCGGTGAGTGCTTGCTGACACTGCTCAATGTGAGAGCGAAGATATGCAATTCGATACTCGTCGTTCACGGTCTCATTCGACTCCAGAGCATCGAACGCACCCAGGCCATTCTCCGTGATCAGTACCGGCAACTGATAGCGGCTGGCCACACGCCGAAGCCCGATGCGTAACCCGACCGGATCGATCGCCCAGTCCCAGTTGGTGGTTTCGAGGTGTGGATTCCGCGCTGTCTTGTATAACCCTGGAATTCCCGTGTCCTGGCCGGTGCCCTTTTGCCCGGTGGTATTCATGGCTCCATCCGAAACACCATCCAGAGCATTGGCTTCATAGGTCAGGGTCTGATAGTAGTTCACCCCGAGAAAGTCGGGCGTTCCTCTCTGGAGTAATTCCAGATCACCTTCCTGGATCGTTGGACCCAGGCCTCGTTCGCACAAATAGCGAAGTGGGACCTCGGGATATCTCCCTCGGCAATACACGTCCAGCCACCACTCGTTTGTGAATGCCTCTGCATTCTCGAACGCCAGAACATCAGCTGGATCGCTGGTCAGAGCGTACGCCGGCGAATAGGCGAAGCTCGGGCCGATCTTCCCATGAGGGACGTGTTGCCGGAAGGACTCGATCGCTCTCGCGTTCGCCAGGAACGCGATGTGGTTCGCCTCATAGAATCGCTTCCTGTCCTTCACACCCGGCGGGTGCATGCTCGTTATGAAGCCATGGTGCAAGTTGTAGTTCTGCTCATTGAGGGACACCCAGTATCGAACCCGATCACCGAAATGCCTGTAGAGGGTGACGCAATAGTCGTTGAAGTCTTCGATGATTCGTCTCGACTCCCAGGCGCCGTACTCCTCCATCAGGGCCTGTGGGACATCCCAGTGGTAGAGGGTCAGGATTGGCTCGATATCATGGGAGCGAAGCTCATCGATGAGATCGCCGTAGAATCGAAGGCCGGCGCCGTTGATCTCTCCTCGTCCTCGAGGATAGACACGAGGCCAGCTCACCGAGAATCGATAGGCCTTCAATCCCAGCTCCGCCATCAGGGCAATGTCTTCCTTGAAACGGCGATAGTGATCGACAGCCACATCGCCATTGGACCCCTTGAAGGTCTTGCCGGGGATCCTGGAAAACACATCCCACACGGAGAGCCCCTTTCCGTCGGCGTCCCACGCGCCTTCCACCTGGTAGGCAGCCGAAGCAGCTCCCCAGAGGAAATCGGCTGGGAATGCAGTCAAGCGCTGATGACGACTCAGTGGACGACGACGGAACCGTTATACTCGCCGCCCACCGCCACCCGCGCCTCGACGTCCAGCCTTCCCTCAACGCCATTGGAAAAAATGAGACGCCCCTCGATCGCTCCTCCCGGCTGCACTCGACCCATATAGAGCAGGTTGGCCCGCGCCGGTTCGCCATCCACCGTCCCTTCGAACGCGAGCTCTGATTTGAAGACGTCCGGATAGGTGCCTGGAGGGCTCGCCACCACATCCGCGCATGGCGCGAAGACCAACGCACTCGTCTGCCCAATGCCGGTTCCTTCGATCGTTCCAGTGAAGACGAGTTGACCTTCGACCTCGAGCAGGCAATTGCCTCCCCTTGGCGTCAGCGTGAGCGTCGAGAAGTCGACGAGCGCATCGAAGTGCCCCGACGCCTGGACCGTGCGCGCTGCTGCCGCCGCGAGCTCAGACGAATGAACGACATTCCCCGGAGCGGCCGGCCCGAGCGTGTCGTCCGCATTCGCACAGCCGGCGACGATGAGCAAGACCGTCCCAGTGGCAACGAGCCGAAGGATGTTCATGTGATGGTCTCCGGTAGGGGATTGGGCAGACGAAGCTACGGTGCAGCGTCGCGGACTGAGATCCGCACGACCTGGCGGATCCACCGACTGTGGCGAGCGTCCGGTGCGATCACGCGCAGTGGTCCCTCGTCAGGCGACAACGGCGCGCCATTGCGTCGGTCGGCGAGCAGGAGCCGCGGCGCCGAGGCCCGTGCGTCCGCTTCCTCGAGAGAGAACACAACGCGATAGCCGTCAGCGGCCTCGACGAGGACATACGACGCGACGGCGCGGCCCCGGAGCGAGGATCCGAGCGGCGCACCGACGAGCGCGAGGAGGTCTGCCACCGCGACGCCCTCGTAGAGGACCTGGGCGTGGTCGTTACCGCCGGCGTGATCGGCTGCGGCCACCCGGATCTGAGATCGCGGGAGACGAGCGAGATCGGTGGCGGTGAGCGTCGTGTCCCGCTGTACCGAAATGCGGACCGTAGCCGTGCCGGGCGGAGCGGCGGCCTGTGCTTGCAAGACGCGCGGGCTCGTGAGAACGAGGCAGCCAAGCAGGAGAACGACGGGCGGGGAAGAGCGTGTCATGTGGAAGGCTGAACGTGGGAGTGAACCGATCTACTCCGCAACAACCCGACACCGAAGACGATCATCCACAACGGGAGGAGATAATTGTTCACCTCGGCGACGGGGCCGACCAGCGGCGTCACGTTGCGAAACATCCCGACGAGCCCAGCCAGCGCCGTCGCCACGCCGAGAATTCCCATCCAGCGTGGGAAGGCGGTCCCTCGCTGTAGCGCGGCGAACGCCGAGAGGAGGAAGAAGAGACTGACGCTGAGCTCACCGAGGAACTCCCCGACGTAGTTACCGAGGAATGCATTCAGCCCGTCAAAGACCGCAGCCAACGCGACTCGCGTGTCCGGATCGGCTGCGACATACGCCTGCGCCAGTTCCCAGTGCATGCTGGGCCAGCGCATGAGCCCAAGCATCATGCTGACGGCCGCAACCGTAGCGAAGAGCATCGCCACGCGCATGCTGCCCTCGCGCACATCGCGCAACGCGTGGAACGCTCCGACGCCGGCGGGAATCCAGATGAGCGGCAGGAGACCATACAGGGCCCACGCCGCTCGTCCGGTGGCCCCCATCTCCAGGAGTCGTGGAAGGACCTCGGCTGCCTGGCCGTCGAGAATGTCGGGATAGTCGAACCGGGCAGCGAGGAAAGTGAACACTGTGAGAAATGCAAGCGCGCCGCCGATGAGGGCGAGACCACCCGCGCGGATAATGGGCTCGTTGCGCATGCGACCTCGAGTTGCAGAAGCGTCGGCAAGCATGAAGTCGGTGAGCGAGTGGTCTTACAGGGCACTCCCGCAGCCGAAGCAGTATCGCGCCCCCACCGGGTGTCCCTCGGCGGAGCAGCTCGGGCATGCCTGTCCCGAGATTTCCTCCGGACGCCGCGCCGCGTTGATCAGCTCCGTCGTCACGATCCCTGTTGGAACCGCGATAATGCCATAGCCGAGGATCATCACCAAACTGGCCACGAAACGGCCGAGCGTCGACACCGGTGCCACATCGCCGTAGCCGACCGTCGTCAGCGTGACGACCGCCCAGTACATGGAAGCCGGAATGCTCGTGAAGCCGTTGGTGCCGCCCTCGATCACGTACATGAGGGCACCGACGATGACGACGAGCGTCACGACCGTGAAGAGGAAGACCGCGATCTTGTAGCGTGCGGCTCGAATCGCGATGGTGAGGACCTGCGCCCCGCTCAGGAAGTGCGCGAGCTTGAAGATGCGGAAGACCCGCAGCAGCCGGAGCGCGCGGAGAACGAGGAAGTACTGGCCGCCGGCGAACACGATGCTCACGTACGCGGGAAGGATTGCGAGCAGATCGACGATCCCGAAGAAGCTCTTCGCGTATGCGGCAGGGCGACGCACGGCGATCAGGCGGGAGACGTACTCGATGGTGAAGAGAATGGTCAGGATCCACTCGGCCGTGAACATTGCCCGGCCGAGCGGCGTCCGACGGTCCGTCACCGTCTCGACGACGACCAGGACGATGCTCAATACGATCGCGAAGATCAGCGCGATGTCGAACGTGCGTCCGGCGGGAGTATCGGCCTCGAAGATTATTGTGTGGAGACGATGCCTCCACGGCGCGCGCGCAGCTTCGGGTGGTGAGGGCTCGAGTCCTTGATTTGTCATTCGCATGGGCGCGCGCGACGGTGGGCAAACGCGATGGCGCTAAAGCAGCCCGAGCTGACGCATCATGGCCATTTGATCCCATTGCTCCCAGCGCTCGACGACCCGGCCGTTTTCGACGCGGTCGAGAATCAACCCATCGACGTGTATTCGCCGCCCGGTCGGTGGTACCTCACCGAGCGGGGCGGTATTCGTTCCCTCCGCGATCCAGCGCGTGGCGACTTTGTCGCCGCTGACGAGCTGATCTTCGATCGTGAAGTGGAGATCGGGGAAGGCAGCCAGGAGTCCAGCGACCATTTGCTTGAACCCTTCCACGGACAGGTCGGGCTCGGGACTTCCCGTAATGTGAATGACGCAGTCCGGCGTAAACGTCTCGTCGGCCGCGGAGACATCGCCGCGATTGAGTGCCTCGACCCATCGGCGCTCGAAATCCGTGACCTGGACCGTCTGCTGCATCGACATGAGTCTCTCCGAGCGGGGGGTGCGCGGCTACCGCGCAAGACAGCGTGGGAGGCCGACGCTAGGGGAGAAGCTCTGACTAGTCAAGGGCGGGCCAAGGCAAGCGGATTGGCGCCGCATAACGCCAGTGCGAGACTGCTTGGCAGCTAGTTCTGCGGCGGCTTCGCGGGCGACGCCGGCGGGGTCTGGCGACCACAGACTACGGCGACATGCTCCTTCGCTTTCCGCTCGAACGCATCCCAATCCGGTGGTGCGTCGGGTGCGACGACGACTGAATCAACGGGAAAGACAGTCCTGGCTTCGGCCAGGAGGGCCGGCGCGCGGGCGACATCCGTACAGCGGTCACTCTCCTGCAGCGCAAAGGCGAGCGATCCGGCTGCGGAACCGAGGAGAAACGCCGTGGTCCGGGACGGCTTGATCTGATGGGCCACGCGCAGCGAGCGCAGCGCCCGCTCGAGCTCGGGACGCTCGGGTGTGGCACGCGAGGCCCGAACGTGTCGGTTGGCGATGACGAGCGCGTAGTACGCAATGAGATCCCGGTCGCCGCCACGTTCGGCGAGGGCGGCGAGGATCGTGAGCGTATCGGCGCTGGACTTGAGCCCCGTGCAGCGCAACGCAGCGTCGCGATCAATGATGGCGACGCTGTCGAGCGGGCTGGGGCGCTGGTAATAGACTGCGGTGCGACAGGAGTACGTCGAGTCAGCGCCCTGCCGTTGAGCGGCCATCGGCGAAGCAGGGACGGCGAGCGCCACGAAGAACGCGGCGCGAACCGTTAGGCTTGCCCCGGAAAGGGACGTGAGGAGCGGATAGCGCACCATGTCGCGACACCATTCTTCGAGGCAGTTGGACTGAAAGGTGCGCGGAGCGCGCCTTCGGTTGCACTAGCTGGAACCTTAACAGGCGCGCGCGACAGGTGCAGCGGCTCGTTCCCGCGCCTTCAAGGCGAATCCGGCGCGGCAATCACGTAGATCCACGCGGGCACTTCACCATCTGCCGTGGACACCTGCGCGATGACGCGCCGATACTCGGCGCCCTCGAACTCGTCGAGGCGGCGCCAGTGATCGGGCAATTCCGACGACTCGAACAGATGTACGTCGACCAGCGGTCCCGCGGAGTCGAGGACCAGTCCTGGATACCCGAGTGGCGCCGCCCACCCTGCAGCGCCGAGCCAGCCTCTCACGGTGCCCTGCCGCCACTGGCCCTCGAGGTCCGCGAGCTGATGGTGGTTGACCCGACCGGGGGAAAGCGTCCCGTACGTGGCGAGGCGAGTGATCCGGGCCGATGTCTCGCCTGGTACTCCTCTCTCGCCTGCGCCCACTTACTTCGGACCGCCGAAATACAACGTATGACCTTGGTCGTCGTGGACCACGAACTCCCGTGTTCCCCAGGGCGTCAGGTGCACCTCCTTCGCGAGCCGCACCCCGGCTCGCCGGACCGCGTCGGCAGCCGCCATGATGTCGGGGGTTTCGAAGTACAGGTGCAAGTGGTCGTCGCGGGCCACGACATCGATCGATGGATCCTTCGTATCGACCAGTTTCAAATGAAACAGCTGAGCTCCAGCCCGAATGCCGGCATAGAAATCCTCGTACTGGAAGGCCAGCGTGAAACCAGGTAGCGCCGTGTAGAATCGGATCGATGCTGCCAGGTCGGTGGTCCGCAATTGTGCGACGACGCTCGAAATCTGCATGGGATCTCCGACGTGTTATTCCGGTCGCCCAGGAATCCAGCCGGGTATCGCTGCCGCCTGCTTCACCCACGTCATCAGCTGGGCCTCGTCGAGTTCGTCGCGTTCGCGGATGTCGAGGTAGCGCGTGTTCTTGTCCTTGCTGGGCCCGGGCGGGGGAGGTTGCAGTGACGTGCCGCGGAAGAAGGTCAGCTTGACGTAGTGGGTGAAGACGTGCCACCCGAGGAACCAGCCCTGGCCTTCGATGCCATACAGCGGCGAGTTCCACTTCACGGCCTTGCGCACGTTAGGCACGCTCCGCACGATGAGCGCATCGAGGCGCTTCCCGACGTCGCGCTTCCAGCCCGGCATCGCCGCGATGTACGCCTGCACCGGGGCGTCGCCGTCCGCCTTCGCGATCTGCGGGTTGCCGCCCGAGAGGAGAACGACGGGGGCCTTCTCGCCCTTTCGCCCCTTGACCGGCTTGGCCTTCGCGGACTTGGTGGCTGACTTGCGTTTCTTGCCTGTGCGCGACGGGCGCTTTGCCTTCGGCTTCGCCTTGGCAGATCTCATGAGGCTCCTCAGGATCTATCCTTTCTTCGCCAGCCGGCCGTTCTGGGTTACCGCGGCCTTCACGAGCGCCTTGAACGCGCTCGCGTCGACCTGGGTCCCTTCGGGGATATCGATTGCCCTACGCGTATTGCCTTCGAGGCTGGAATTGAAGAGGCGCGATGGGTCCGGGATCGTCGCCCCCTGGGCGAACGTGAGCTTCACCACCTGCTTGTACGCCTCCCCAGTGCAGACGATCCCGTGGTGCGACCAGACCGGATTATTCCACTTCCACTCCTCGGTCATCTCGGGGTCGGCTTCCAGAATGAGCGACCGCATGCGGGCCAGGGTCTCTCCACGCCATCCCTCAAGGTCACGGATTCGTTGGTCAATGAGCGGGGAAGCGGGTGTCTCGGTCGCGCCTCCCTTCGGGGACTTGGCCTTGGTGGTCGACTTGCGCGGCTTGCTTGCGCGCGACGTGCCCTTCGGTTTTTCCGCCATGGTTCATTCTCCAAGCGTGTTGTGAGGCGTCGTGCTTCGTCCGCCGCGCCACCTGGTGGCGTACGGCAGCACGAACAGGTACAGCCCGGTGAGCAGGAGGAAAGCGAGCGGAAGCAGCGGCGAGTAGGTCACCCACGCCGGAGGTTGCCCCTGCGTCATGGCAACGAAGTTGGCGATGACGGTCAACGTAAAGGCAATGGACAGCCATCGGTGAATCTGCCGAATCCATTGGTTCCGGTTCATGAGATCCTCTCGAGCAGGTCGACGAGCTTCCCACCCATCATCTTCCAGCCGTAACGCGCACCGCCGAAGTTCTGCTTCTGCTCCGGCTTGAAGCCCGACTGCACGAGGGACAGGCGCGTGCCCGACGCCGTGGGCGTGAGCGTGAAGGTCACGACGGTGTCCAGCATGTCGCCGACGACCCACGTATAGCTGAGCTTCCTTCGCGCTTCGATCTCGCGGAACCGGCAATTCACGATGCCGTCCCACCCGGGGTACGGCTGCGTCTTGAACGCGAACGCGGTCCCCGGCTCGAGCTCGAGATCGACGACGGGCAGGAGCCACTCGGCGAGCAGTACGGGGTCGGTGAGCGCGCGCCACACCTTCTCGGGCGAGTGATGCAGATCGAACTCGAACGCAATGGATTCAGTTTGCGATCGTGCGGTCGTGTCGGTAAGAGTCACTGATCCATTTTCTCCAGTAGCTGTTCAAGGCGATCGACGTGCTCCGTCCAGAAGGCGCGGTAGTGTGCGATCCAGTCGATGAGCGGCTTCATCCCGCGCGGTTCCACCCGGTAGTAGACACAGCGTCCCTCGCGCCGGCCGCTCACCAGGCCCGCGTCTTTCAAAGCGGCGAGGTGCTGCGAGACCGCCGGCTGCGAGATGTCGAACCGCGCCGTGAGGTCCTTCACCGCCGCTTCGCCCCGTGTGAGCGACACGAAGATCGCTCGGCGGCTGGGATCCACGAGCGCCTGAAAGATCTTGTTTTCGGCTACGACCGCGTTCCGCCGCATGGATAACAAATAAGCCAATACTTATGGGTTGTCAAGGCACGGCTCTCCGGGTCGGCAGCCCCCGCCCAGCTCGAGCCAGAACATCCGTGTCCGGGCCTGGGCTTGACACGCCCGGGCTCCTCGCTAATGTTCAACCAAGTAGTTCATCAACCAAATGGTTGAATTATCATTCCCTGGTGGAGGCGGCAATGGCGGACATCATTCATCGAGTCGGCATCAAGGCACCCATTGCGAAGGTGTATGCGGCGGTGTCGACGGTCGAAGGCGTTGCGGGCTGGTGGACGGAGGAAACGACGGGCGTCTCGAAGCCGGGCGGAGCGATCGACGTCCGATTCCTCAGGCCAACGGGCGAGGAGATCGGCGGCATGACCATGGACGTGCTCGCGCTGGAGCCCGACAAGAAGGTGCAGTGGCGCTTCAAAACAGGGCCCGAGGAATGGATCGGAACGGACGCGATCTTCGATCTATCCCAGGACGGCGATTACACCATCGTGCTGTTCGGTCACAGGAACTGGCGCGAGCCCGTCGAGTTCATGGCCCATTGCAGCATGAAGTGGGCGTCGTTCATGTTGAGCCTCAAGGAGCTCGTCGAAACGGGTCGAGGGAAGCCGTCGCCAAATGATGTCAAGATCGACAACTGGAACTAGACATCACGCGCCGCGGGACGATGCCCGGGAACGCGTTTGAGCCCGCGGCGCGGCAAGGCCGGCGAAGAGCAGCGGCTCAGCCGCGTCTTTCATGCCCTGGCCGATCCAGCTCGACGCCGGATCATCGCGCTGCTGCGCGAATCCGGCGAGCTGCCGGTCGGCGTAGTCGCGGAAGCGTTCTCGATGACGCTCAACGGCGTGTCGAAGCACGTCAAAGTGCTCGAGCACGCCGGCGTCGTGCGACGTCGCATCGAAGGTCGGGTGCACTGGATCTCGGTCGATTGGAAGGCGTTGCAGGTTGCCTACGAGTTTCTGCACGCCCATCACCACTTCTGGAGCACGCGCCTTGATGCGTTGGTGGACTACGCGCGAACGAAGGGGCGCTCGAAAAAAGGGAATGGACAATGAATGACTCTGCGCGGTCGGTCGTTATCGAGCGTCTCATTCCAGCCCCGCCGCGGGTGGTGTTCGAAGCGTGGCTGGATCGCGAGGCGCTCCAGCGCTTCATGTGTGGCGGCCCGGGCGTGCGGGTGACGCGCGCCGAATGCGATCCACGCGTCGGCGGCGAATTCCTGATCGTGATGAACGTTGAAGGCCATGACCTGCCGCACCGCGGGGAATACCTCGAGATCGAGCGGTACACGCGCATCGTCTTTACCTGGCTCTCGCACCTCGCAGGCGAAGGCAGCCGCGTCACGTTACGCTTCGCCGAAGCTCCACGTGGGCAGACCATGCTGACGCTCGAACACGTGGGCCTGGCCGACGCCGAGATTCGAGGCAAGCATCACGGCGGCTGGAGCCATATCCTGACCGAGCTATCGGACGTCACAGCGCCACGGGAAGCGCAATGAGACTGGTGACACCGTTCCTTCTTGGTGCGTGCTTTTGGCTGGCTGCCGTGCGCGGCGAGGCACAACCGGTCGTCGCCGGCGCCGACCGCCTCTTCGGCGAGTTCGCGCACCTCATCCGCGGGAAGAAGATCGCGCTCGTCTCGAACCACAGTGGGCGCCTCGCCGATGGCACTCACCTGGCGGACGCGCTCCATCGGTATCGTGACGCGCAGCTGACGGTCCTCTTCGGCATGGAGTACGACATCCGCTCGAACGACTACTCCGTGCCACGTGATCCGGAGTCGACCATCGACCGCGTCACGCAGCTTCCGAAGCACAGTCTCTACGGCGATCGGCACAAACCGGCGCCGCCGATGCTCGAGGGTGTCGACGTCATCGTCTTCGACATTCAGGAGGTCGGCGCACGCTTCTACGAGCACATCAACATTCTCGGCTTCGTGATGGAAGCGGCGGCGGAGCAGGGGATCGAGGTGGTAGTGCTCGATCGTCCGAATCCGATCACGGGACGTCGGCCCGATGGATTCGTGACGGACTCGTCGGCGCGGTTCCGCTTCGGATCCTATGCGCCAGTGCCAGTGCTGCACGGCATGACCATGGGCGAGCTGGCGCGATTCTACAACGGCGAGAAGCTGTTGCGCGGTGGAATGACGGCGCGGCTTCATGTCGTGCCGATGACGGGTTGGAGGCGCAGCATGTGGTTCGACGAGACGGGCCTGACATGGCGGCAGCCGTCGCCGAATCTTCTCACGCTTCGCTCGGTCCTGGCGTACGCGGGCACGTGCCTGTTCGAGGCGGTGAATCTCTCCGAGGGACGTGGTACCGATCATCCCTTCGAGTATGTCGGCGCGCCGTGGCTGGATCACCGCCGCGCCACCACGCTGCTCAACACGCTTGGAATGCCGGGCGTGGTGTTCGAGCCGGTGGAGTTCACGCCTGAGCAGAAGCCCTATCACGGGCGTCCGCCGGAGCTCGCCGGCGAGGGCGTGCGCGGCATTCAGCTGCGTGTGACCGACCGGAACGTCTTCCAGCCCTACCGCGCAGGCATCGCGATGCTCTGGGCCGTGAACCAGCTGCACCCCGACCGCATCGTGTGGAACGATGCGGTGCTCGACCGCCTAACGGCGACGCCGCGGCTCAAGCAGATGATTCTCGCTGGCAGGCGGCCCGACGAGATCGTCGCCTCGTGGCGCGCGGAGGTGGAGGCATTCGAACGGCGACGCGCTCCCTATCTGCTCTACGAGTGAGAGCGGCGTCGCCGTCCCGGCAATACCCGCGTACACGATTAGCGCCGCAGCGACGTGAGCGAGCCCTGCGAGAACTTCCATCGCTGCGACAAGATGTCGGACACTGGCTGTGCGAGCGTCGGCGTCGCGGCCGCATGACGCGCCGCCTGAAGTGTGAGGCCCTCCCCCGGGATCACCACTAGCCGGACGAACGTCTGGTCCCCGGCGAGCGACTCTTCGGGAATCCGTAGCATGGCGATCGCGCCCGCCTCGACGCGGCCGAGTACCCACTCGCGCTTCTCGCCGATCAGGTAGACGTGCACGTGCTCGCGCGCGCCGTTGTCGAAGCGGATCGCGAGCGAAACATCATCCGCGGGTGACCGCCCACCCCGCGCCGCGGCCTGAGAGCAGGCGGCGACGGTGAGCCATAGGCTCATCGTGGCGATCACTGAAACGAAGGCGCGTCTGCGCAACGTAGGCATTATCAGCCTCCAGGAAGGGGAACGGGGCGCTCCGAGCGCCTCTTCCCATAGCGCGCAAAACAGGGGTAAACCCAATCACCGACTCGTGCTGTCCAATCGGGGCAGCCACCAGAGCAGCTGGAGTAGCCATGCCCAACACCCCGCCCGCTGACTTGAGCCCCTCCCCGGCGACCGCGCCGATGGGGGCGAAGCGCCACGACCGGCACGAGGTCACTGAGCTCTTACGAGCGTGGGGTGGGGGCGACGCTCAGGCGACCGAGTCGCTCGTCAGGCTCGTGTATGCGGAGCTTCGGCGACAGGCACAGCTCGCGCTCCGCCGCGAGGACGAGGGGCATACCCTCCAGCCGACAGCGCTCGTGCACGAGGCGTGGCTGCGGCTCGGCGACCAGCACCATGCGCGCTGGGAAAGCCGCACGCAGTTCTTCGCCCTGGCCGCGCAGATGATGCGGCGCGTGCTGCTGGACCACGCACGTACGCGCCATGCGCTCAAGCGCGGCGGCGGTGGGGTGCAGGTCTCGCTCGGCGGCGCGGATCGCGCGTTGGCCGACCCTGGCTCACCGGCAGCCGAAGGCTCGTCACTCGACGCAGTGGAACTGATCGCACTCAACGATGCGCTCGAGCGCCTCGCGCGACTCGATCCGCAGAAGGCGAGGCTGGTGGAGCTGCGCTACTTCGCGGGGCTCAGCATCCCAGAAGCGGCGGCGGCACTTGGCGTCTCGACGGCGACCGTCGGCCGCGAGTGGGCCATCGCGCGCATGTGGCTCCGCCGCGAGCTCGAGAGATGACCACCCCTGCGCAGCAGGCGGAGGCGACCGGTCAGTCTTCGCCGATGACGCCCGAACGATGGCGCGAGGTGGACGCGGTCCTCCGGGGCGCGCTGTTCTGCGAGCCCGAGCGACGGGCCGCGTTCGTCGCGCACGCATGCGGCGAGGACGAAGCGCTGCGGCGTGAGGTCGCGTCACTACTCGACGCGCATGACCGCGCTGACGACGACTTCCTCGAGCGCCCCGCCGCCGAGGTACTACAGGGACGGAGCGCGCCGTCGCCACTCGTCGCGCGACTCGTGAATGCGCTCGCGGACCGTTACGAGATCGAGTGCGAGCTCGCCCACGGCGGGATGGCCACCGTGTACCTCGCTCGAGACGTGCGGCACGACCGCCGCGTTGCGATCAAGGTGCTGCGTGAGGAGCTCGCCGCCGCGGTCGGCGCAGAGCGGTTCCTCGAGGAGATCCGTGTCACGGCGTCGCTGCAGCACCCGCACATCCTCCCGCTGTTCGACTCGGGGAACGTAGACGGTCTGCTGTGGTACGTCATGCCTTTCGTCGAGGGCGAGACGCTGCGCTCGCGGCTCGCGCGCGAGGGACGCCTGCCCGTGGACACCGCTCTGCAATTCTTCTGCGAGATGGCGGATGCGCTCGACTACGCACACCACCATGGCGTCGTGCATCGTGACGTGAAGCCGGAGAACGTCCTGCTGCAGAGCGGACACGCGCTGGTCGCCGACTTCGGCATTGCCCTCGCGCTCGAGCGTGCGGGCGGAGAGCGCCTAACGCGCACGGGCATCTCGCTCGGCACTCCGCAATACATGGCGCCAGAACAGGCGGCTGGGGAGCACGCGGTCGACGCGCGCACCGACGTCTATGCGCTCGGAGCGGTGCTGTATGAGATGATCGCGGGCGAAGCGCCGTTCGCGGCGGAGTCGAAGCAGGCCGTGCTGATGCGCGTCATTCACGAGCCGGCGGTCGCGCTGTCTACACGGCGCTCCGACGTCCCCTCCTTCCTCGATGCCGCCGTGTGGCGGGCACTGGCGAAGCACCCCGATGACCGGTTTCCCAGCGCGGCGGCATTCGCGGATGCGCTCGCGGTGCCACGGCGGGGTGGCACGAAACCCGACTCGGGCGGTTCGAAGCGCATGGTTTCCGCACGCGCAGCCATGTACGCCGCCGCCGCGATGGTAGCGATCGGCGTCGTCGGCGGCTGGGCGCTGGCTCGCTCATCATTTCTCGAGCGCTGGGCCAGCGCCGGCGCCGCGGCGGGCGCAGTGAGCTCGACGTGGACTGCCGGCGCCGAGGCGGCTCCTGCAACAACAGAGTCCATGTCGCTCTCGGTGGTAGACCGCGACGGTCGTACGCAACGCACGATCGCGGCGAACCGGCCATGGACGCCGCGTTTTTCGCCTGACGGGCGCATGGTGGCATATGGCGCGTTCGGTGCCGGTCGGAACACGAGCGATCTCTGGGTGACGGTCCTCGACCGAGGCACGACCCGCCGCCTCACCGATGACGAGAACGACAGCAACGACCCCCAGTGGAGCGCGGACGGCGCAACGGTCGCCTACTCGGCGAGCGCTCCGGGTGGGAAGGACCTGCTGATGCAGAAAGCCACCGGCGGCGGGACGAGCGTGCTCGCGGCACGCGAAGGAACCCAGTTCGCGAGCGACTGGGTGCGCGACAACAGCGCGCTGCTCGTCACCGAGCAAACCGCGGACAACGGGCACGACATCCTTGTCCAGCCGGCGAACGGATCGACGGCGTGGCCGTACGCTGCGACGCGGGCGGACGAGACGGCCGCGCGCGTCTCGCCCGACGGACGCTGGGTCGCGTACACATCCGACGAGTCGGGGCGGGCGGAAGTCTACCTCGATTCCTACCCGCGACCTCGACAGCGAATATCCATCTCGTCGAGCGGCGGCGTGCATCCCGTCTGGCGACGGGATGGTCGAGAGCTGTACTACTGGAGCGAGGGGGCGTTGGTGGCGGTGCAGCTCGGGAAGGCCGGCCGCGCGGCACCGCCCGCGGTCTTGAAGCGAACGGTGTTGTTCCGGGCGTCGTATCAGGTCGGTCCCAACACCATGTACGACGTGTCACCCGACGGGGAGCGGTTCGTGATCGTCCAGGGGCCTTGAACGAATCCCCGCGCCTACGGCGCAGCGCGGGCTCCCGCGGCATGGTGTTTCGCGATCTCTTCCTTGCTCAACCGGAGAAAGCGCGCGGCGTTGTTGTAGAGAATGTCCCGCTTCTGCTGCGCGGTGAGGAAGGGCGCTGATTCGACCGCGGCGAGGGCGCGCTCGATTGCCTGCGGCCACACCATTCTGATCGGACCCGAACATGACGCGCTCGCCGAAGCCCGCCTCCACGAGTCGCCGCAGGTACAGGTAGAACTCGGGCCGTGGGAGCGCGAAGCTGATCAGCCCGATGTCGACGTACAACTGCGGATGCGTGTAGAGCATGAGGAGCATCTCATCGAGCATTGGCCAGCCCGCGTGCATGACGTAGACGCGTAGTCTCGGGTGCCTCACGAGTGCTTCCTCGAGCAGCTGCGGATGGGCGAGGGCGGCACGATACCCTCTCGCTCCCAGGTAAATCGCGCCCTGGGGGCCTGGTCCGATGTGGATGCCGACCGGAACGTCGTGAGCCTCGGCCAGGGCGAGGTACGGCTCGAACAGCGAGTCGGCCGGTCCCACGCCGACGAACTGATTCACTACTTCGCCCATGACCTCGAGCTCCCCGCTTTCCACGAGTCGGCGGACGGAGTCGAGGGGAGCATTGTGGACGTGAAAGCCCAACCCACGAATGATCCGGTCCGGAGCTGCCGCGTACCAGCGCTGCACCCATTCCCACGGTCCACTGGCGACCGCATAGACGTTTCGCCGCCGAAGCACGGCCAGCGTTTGCTGGAGCAGCTCGTCATCAGTGGCAGCGGACACGAGCGGGGCGGGGCAGCCGCGCTGCTCGCGAAGCATGGCCGCGTACTCCTCGGCGGACGTACGAGGATCGCGTACGGCCATGCGGTGCCAGGGTGCGCAGATGCGCCGCGGCGGCGGGCCCTGCGCGTTGGCGGGGCCGGCGTGAAGGTGCATGTCGATGACCGGTGCGGTGGTCCGTTGCGCAAGGGCCGCGATGGGCACGACACAGGCGACGGCGATCAGCGCTGCTCTCATGGCTCGAGGTTGCGGCGGGTTGCTTGCACGTGAAGCACGAACTGCGAATGGCTCCCCTGACGATCGCGCTCGTCAGGCACCGCGCGGCTGGAGAGGCGCGAGACGCCGGCGGTAGCTCGGCGCTCGCGCCCCATTCCACCCTTTCGGTGTCAGTGTCCGAACGGCGGCCCGGCGATGTTGTCGATCGTCCAGATCTCGCCGTCGAGCGTCACGACGTAGGCGGTGTTTTTGATGATTTCCACTGAGGTCGGGCGGTCCAGACCGGTGGTAAGGACCGTGAAGCTTCCGTTGCGATTGACCCTCACGAGGGCGCCGGTGTTCGGGAGCGCCGGAGCCCCCTCGAATGGGCCGTCCCAGTCGCCCTGCGAGAGGGCGAAGAGCGTGCGGCCGATGCCGAACTCCACGTCGACGAGCAGCGGCGCGCCGGCAGCGACCACTGTCTCCGCGGTCGACCTCGGTCCGAACACGACGACTCTACCGTCCTCCGGCTCGTGGGGGATGGGTCCGGCCTGGGCGACGTAGATCGAGTTGCCCGAGATGGCCAGCCCGGTCGGAACGATGTTGTCGAACGCGATCAACTCGGTAATCTCGCCATCGAGGGTGACCCGCAGCACCCGGTTATGGTGTCCGTCGGTGACGACGAAGCCCCCGCGGAAGGGTTCGATAGCGTACTGGAAACCTGAGGGAACGAAGAAGTCTGGCACCGGCGGATTGGCGATGGACCACGCGCCGATGTCTGCGACCACGGTGGAGCTGTTCGGGCCGTCCACGCGGTAAATGCCGACGATGTCGTTCTCGCCCACATCCGGGCCGACGCCGGTGACAAGCGCGTACGCAGTGCGGCCGATGAAAGCGACATCGGCCACGCCGGCGCCCATGAAGAACGGGTCCGGGTTACGGGCCGGCAGCCCGCTGGCGAACAGCGTCACGGCACCAGTATTCGGGTCAACGCGCCAGATGCTGCCGGTGAGGGGCGCGGTGACAAACAACGCCCCGCCGGGGCCGACGGCACTCCCCTGGAGCTCCTCCAGTCCCGTCACCAGCAGCTGGGCGGTGGTCGCGACTTGCGTCGGTGGCCCGCCGCGTTTTAACGAAGGCTCGTTCGCGGCCGGCCCGACGGGCGACGGGGGATCGCCGCACGCGGCGAGAGCACAGACGAGCACGGACGAGAATGCGATGCGGTGCCGCATACTCCCCTCCCCCCTGCCTGTGAGCAGGGCGGTGTGCCCCGGCGCGAGAGCCGGTTGCTCGGCCTCGGCCATGGGGCGGCGGATGCGCCGCGCCCGCGAGCGCGCCGGGAGCGCCGGTTGGACCGGCCCGCGGGAGCTTCAGTATGCAGCGCGCCGGCCCGCCGCGCTACGCCGCCTTCAATGTCACGAAGGCCCGCGCACGCTGTTAAGAGACCGGCCAGAAGCAGAGCCGCCATCCTCAGGTACAGCATGAACTCCGTTGTCGCATAACGCCGGGTTCAGACTGCCATGGCTTCGATCGCGTTGGATACCACGGACATCGCCTCTGCCCGTTGCAACAGCTTAGTTATGCCGCCACGGTGGCTGATGGTATCGGCTTCAGGGGAGCGTTAGGTCAACACGCACGCTGTCTAGGGAGCCGCTTCCCTCTCAGCCGGGCTTCTACGGTCACGACGCGACTTACCTCGGTACACCAAGTCGCGCCGTGAGGCGGGCGCATTGAGGTCCCTCGGCGGCAGCGCCGAACACGAGTCGATACGCGCCTTGAGCGTCTGTGGTCGTCTCGCTCCGGTAAGACAGCGGGCTCGGCACCGGGTCACATGGTACTCGCCAAGTGGACGCGACCACGGTGGCCCCTGCCGCTGGTCCGCCCCCGGACAACGTTACGGTCCCGATCGCGCGGGCGGCGGGCAACGGCCATGTGCAGGCTGCAGCCATCGGTGACGAAGCCGCAGGAGCCGAGAGCGCCGAGCACGAGGAATCCAGCTAGTCGATGGAGGCGCATGGGGTACGCATAGAGCTGGGTTCAGAATGACGCTGGGCATGAGCCGCGCTTCAGCGCGCGGCTCCATGCCTTTGTTAGCGAGTTGAGGCCACGCCCGCTGTAGGGGCGTGCGAGAGGCTCACGCTGAATGACCCCAGAAAACCTGACGGAGGCGCGGCTCCGAGCGCGGCATGGAAGGCGCGCTGACGGCTTTCGTAGTCTGTGGCTGCTATCTCCGCCTGCTTCCAATGCCAGAACACATTGGCCAACAAGACATCCCCCTTCCGAATTCTTGGCTATCCCGCCACGGTCGCATTGCTAGCGATCCGCCGCCGGCTCACCCATGTGCTTGGTGTAAATAGCGCGAGCCTTCTCGCGGTCCATTCCCAGCACGTTTACGAGCCACGCATACAGTGTCACGTCGAAACGGCCACTACTTCGATTGTAGAATGCCACGTCCGTGGCGCCGGGCAGATACATCCTGTTGTTCCGAAACATGATGTCCCCGCCGGGGTCGCGGACGAACTCCTCGTGCTCCGGGTAGAGCACATAAATCCGTTTTCGGTTCGTCGTGTAAAGGAGAACGTCGGGATCGTTGACGACACTCAACGTCTTGCTGAAGTCGGGATCGGATGTACTGCGGACACCGAGAGACATGATATCGGTAGAGTTGTTGACATCGATCACGTGCTCTTTTCCGGCCCGGTCGAGTAGCACCAGCGGCCGTGCGGAGCGAGGGGTCGATTCCGCAACGGGTTGCGCGGTCTCGACGGGTTTCGGTGGGACGGCAGTTGGCGCGCTCGCTCCGCTCGTCTCGCGCGCGTCGCGCCTGATAGCATCCAGTCGCTTGGTAGCGGCAAGGTATGCCGCAAGGTTCTCGGGGTGACTCACGGGATGCCACGAAGCTCGCGTGCGGTCGTATCGCCAAATAGCCCACACAAGGGAGACGTACCCCAAGAGTAACGCGGCGGCTCGCGACGAGGACCGGGTTTGCTTGCCGGCGACCCAGAAGGCGACCCCGATGACCACGGCAATGATGACAATCCCGATTGCGAAGACCGCCCCTCCATTGCCGCCGGGATTCCACGCCAATCCGCCGGCAACCAGAGCGACCGCGAGAAAGATGACTATCGCGAGGATGGCGAGCGTACCAGCGGCGAAGGCACGCCAGGAGAAAAACCAAACAGTCACCGCCAGCGGCCCGAAGGCGATAAGCGTCATGAGCGCCGCATATCCCAGTGCCAGGAAGAACGCTTTCATGGTCCGATGACTTGCCTCCGCTTGCCTGCCTAACGCCGCGTTCAACTGCAGGCGGCTTGTCAGAAGGCGGGCGTTAGCCCGCCTTCGCCGTTGCACCTCGAGGGTCAGTCGCGATGGCTACCATAGACATCGCGCCTGCCAGTTGTACCAGCTAGTTATGCCGAAGGGCGCTCTGTCCTGAGGGGGACGGGTATGTCACCGGACGTGAACCACACGCTGTACGACAATCGTGCTGTCGCCCGGGCGAACACGACCCTGGATCGTAATGGTTGCGGGCCCGGTCTGATCAAAGTGCAGCTGCGCACGGTGCGTATAAAGTCGAAGGTCGTCAGTACACGCGTAGTTTGGCGGCAAATACGTGACGAAGACATCGTATGGACGAACAGTTGCAACGGCGCCCGCCAGGCTGACTTCGGTGTCGCCTTGGTCGATGCATCCACCCCCGTACGTGCGCACTGTAACCTCGAAGGGGCTGGCCACAGCGACGGTTTCCGGGCTCTGAATGACGAGCGGATCATGGAAGAACTGAATGAGCCCCAATTGACGTTCGCGCCGAATCTCGTTGTCGGTTGTCAAGCGGCACCCAGCGCCTGAGCCAAGCGCGAGGATGAGGATCAAGAGGGGCAGCGCACGAGATAGCGACATACTCAGTCTCCAGCGACGAATGACGCTATAGCACAAATAGCCTACACCTCGAGAAGCGTGTTGCCGGCATAACGCCGCGCCCAACTGCACGCGGCTTTAGAAGGCGGGCCCAACGGCCCGCCTTTGCTTTTGATCTTAAAGGGGATCACACGTGATGGATACCTTGGGCATCGCGCGTGACAGTTGCAACAGCTAGTTATGCGGCAGGCGGCAAAGCCTGTCCTGGGGGACTCGCACAAGAAGGCGGCGGTTGTACGCCCGAGCGTACGAATGGATGGTGCCACCCCAACGCCACATCGACTGCGTGAGCATGATATCACCGCGCGGGCCTACCAGGCGAATGGTGCAAAATCCCGAGACGGCGTCGTCTTGCAGGCTCTCCGCGCCCGGAGTGTAGAGGAGCTGACCGTCGATGGCGACGATGCGGAGGTCGCCCCGCGCGATCGCGGCATTGGCCTGGGCTTCGGGATCGACCCGCTCGAGGCGGCCCGCAGCAAGCCATGGGCCCGCGAAGAAGGCGCAGGCGCCTACTAGTCCAAGCGACGCGATGCGTACGCTAAGAATCCACAGTCCGCGTCGAATCATGGTGTCGGCATAACGCCTACTGTTCAACTGGACGCGGTGTTCTTGAAAGCGCGCGACAGCGCGCTTTGCTGTTGCACTTCAAGCACACGAACTGTGGTGACTTCCTTAGACATCGTGCCTGACAGTTGCAGCAGCTAGTTATGCCGCTGGTCGCGATCTCGCCCGCGGCGCACGGTAACCCTCACCTATCAAAGTATTCCCAACCGAAACCCTGCGTACAGCGATGGAATGACAGAAAACGTAACCTTCCGTTGAGCACCGGGCCCCCGGTGCCGAATCTCACTTCTTCTGCGCCGCCGCCTCCCGTCGCGCCAGCGCCTTGTAATACTCCTGGCATCGCGATCGCGACATGCCGTGAGCGCGTTCAGGCCGGAGACACCAGATACACTGGTACGTGGGAGCTTCCGGCGATCGGTGCGGTCACGGCCCCCAGCACAGTGTTGATTCGCCCTGACGCATATGTGGCTTGGGTGAGAGAGACCGAACCCAAGTCGGGCTCGTCGACGCGCTAACCCTATGGTTCGGCCGGCCTATCGCCCCTGGCGAGCTCCCCCAAGGCAGAGACGCCCAGCAATCTCCACAAAAGCACCAGACGATCTCCACCCCGTCTCCAAGCATCGCGGACTAGTACGGAGCCATCGTAGTCGCGTACTCCGGCGGGATTTCTCTCCGGCCACCCCGACGACTTCGCACAAGGACGCGACCGATGGCACGCATGCTTCCCGATCCCACGTTCTACCCATCGCCCAGAATGGCGAGCGAGGCGCCAACCGAGACTCTGGCGTACGTCGCGCTGCTCGCGAGCGGGAAGAACGGAAAGAAGGACGCCCTCGGTGTCATTGACACCGACCCCGACATCGCCCGACTACGGGCGGCTCGTGGGCAAGCTGGACTTCCCGAACGGTGGCAACGAGCTGCACCACTTCGGCTGGAACGCCTGCAGCTCACATCTCTGCGCATACGCTCCCAACCCGCACATGGAACGGCGATATCTCGTCGTGCCGGGAACGGGCAGCTCGCGCATTCATGTCGTCGATACGGCGCCCGACCCGCGCAAGCCGCGCCTCGTGAAGGTCATTGAGGGTGAAGAGGTGATCGCGAAGACGGGATATGCCGCACCGCATACCGTGCACTGTGGTCCCGACGGCATCTACATGAACGCACTTGGCCGTGCGGACGGGGACGGACCTGGTGGCATCTTCATGCTCGACCACGAGACGTTCGAGCTCCGAGGCAGCTGGGAGCGCGACCGCGGGCCACAGTACCTCGCGTACGACTTCGCGTGGCATCTCGGTCACGATGTCATGGTCACCAGCGAGTGGGGGACGCCGAACATGGTGACGAGCGGCGTCAACCCGGAGCTGCTCCTCGCCGGCAAGTACGGCAACGCGCTACACGTCTGGGATCTCCGGCGCCGCACACACGTGCAGAAGCTCGAGCTCGGCGCCGAGCAGCAGATGGTGTTGGAGCTGCGACCAGCACACGATCCGAGACGGAGCTACGGTTTCGCGGGCGTGGTGCTCAGCCTCAAGGACCTGTCGAGCTCGATATGGATGTGGTATCACGACGAAGCGAGCGGCCGCTGGGAGACGCGCAAGGTCATCGAGATCCCCGCCGAGCCGGCCGATCCTTCACAGCTCCCGCCGCTGCTCCAGGGGTTCAAGGCCGTTCCGCCGCTGGTCACGGACATCAATCTCTCGCTCGACGACCGCTTCCTGTACGTGAGCTGCTTCGGCAGCGGCGAGTTCCGTCAGTACGACGTGACCGATCCGTTTGAGCCGAAGCTCACCGGCACGCTCACGATCGGCGGAATCGTACGCCGTGCTCCACACCCGAAGGACGCCAAGCGCGCGCTCAATGGTGGACCGCAGATGGTCGAGATCAGCCGCGACGGCCGGCGAGTCTACCTGACGAATTCGCTCTACTCCCCGTGGGACGCGCAGTTCTATCCGGACGGCATCCGCGGGTGGATGACGAAGATCGATGCGGACCCCACCGGTGGAATCGCGTTCGATCGTGACTTCTTCGTCGAATTCGAGGACGGGCTGCGGCCGCACCAGGTGCGGCTACAGGGCGGTGACGCGTCCTCTGATTCGTTCTGCTACGCGGAATGATGGCCGACGCCGGCTGGTCGTCGCTGCCCTGGCTCTCGCTGCTTGCCCTCGGCGCCGTACACGGAATCAATCCCGCGATGGGGTGGCTGTTCGCGGTGGGCCGGGGGCTGCAGGAGCGGGACCGGCGCGCGGTATGGCGCGCGCTCGGTCCGCTCGCGCTCGGTCACGCCGTCGCGGTCGCCGTGGCCGTGTTCCTCGCGATGGCGCTGGGACAAATGCTCCCGAATGCGCTGGCTGCGATGGATCGTCGCCGCGGCTCTGCTTGCCGTGGGCGTCGATGGGCTCGTCCGCCATCGCCACGTTAGGCTCGGCGGCATGCGGGTGAATGCACGCGAGCTCGCTACCTGGTCCTTTCTCATGGCGTCCGTCCACGGCGCCGGCCTCATGGTGCTTCCGTTCATGTTCGGCGCTGCCGCGTCGCGGCCGTCGGCCGTGCTCCATCACCACCAAGCTGTGACGGCGGGAATCAACGCCGTGGACCCGATCGGTGTGATGGCGGCGCTCATACACACCCTCGGCTACCTCGCGGTGACGGCTGCCCTCGCGGTGGTCGTGTACGAGAAGGTGGGACTGCGCATCCTGCGCCGAGCGTGGATCAACGTGAACGTCCTTTGGGCCGTCGCGCTGATCGTCGTGGCGGTGATGTCGATCCTGGTGTGAGCGGAGCGTCGGCGCCGCTGCGCAGGAAACGGCCTACCTCGTCGACGAAGCGCGTCCACGCCGGCTCGGACTCGAGCAGAATGTGGTTCTTGCCCTCGAGCGGGACAAAACGCGCGCCGGGTATGAGCGACGCGACCTTGCGCCCTTGATCGAAGGGCGCGACGGCATCGCCCGTCGCGTGGAGCACGAGCGTCGGAGCTCGCACCTGGGGCGCGATCGTGGTCACGTCGATCGTCGACGAGGTCGAGAGCAGTCGGGCGCCTGTCTCCGGCGACGTGGTGACCCGCTGCAGCTCGCTGAACCAGCGCAACTGCTCGGGTGTGCCCTCGGGGAGGAATCTCGCCGCGAAGAACATGCGGAACGCGGGGTTGTCGTGTCCCCAGCCGAGCGGGATGGCGCGCATCACGGTCGTGTTCTCCTCGAGCTCCCGCGGGGTCCGCGCCCGCGTGATCATGCCCTCCGCGAAGCCACCGTAGAGCACGAGCTGCGTGACCCGCTCGGGGTGGCGCACGGCATAGGTGATCGCGACCGCACATCCCTGCGAGATCCCGAGGAGTGGGAACCGTTCGAGTCCCATTGTGTCGACGACGGACTCGAGATCGCGCACCCACGTCTCGAAGGAGAGGTCATCGACGTCGCGGTCGGAAAGTCCGCACCCCCTCTCGTCATAGCGAACCAGCGTCCGCTCACGCGACAGCTCGCGCATCCAATGGCGCCAGACCGGGCTCTCCCAGTCGTACTCCAGATGCGTCATCCAGTTGGCTGGCTTGACCAGCGGCGGGCCAGCGCCGCTCGTCGCGTAGGCGATGTTCACGCCGTCGGCCGCGGTGCAAAACTGGATGCGTTGCTGGAGTGGGGGTGTTCCTGAGATCGGCGCGCCGGTGCGCTCCTCGACGCTCGCGACGACGCGGAAACCGAGCCCGTGTATGGTGCGGATCACGCGCTGAGTGGCGCCATCGTCGCCGACCGCCTGACGCGCGTGCTTGATGCGGCTGTTCAACGTGGTCGGTGCCACGTACCGATGGCCCCAAACACGGTCGAGGAGCTCCTCTTTCGTCACCACTCTGTCACGACACGCGAACAGATACGCCAGCACGTCGAATACCTGAGGCTCGATGTGCAGGCGTTCGCGGGCGCGGCGAAGCTCGTGCAGCCGCGTGTCGAGCTCGTACTCGCCGAAGCAGTAGATCGAGGCTTCGCCCGGATTGTTCTCCATGGTGGCGAGGCGGGGCGCGCGATGTCGGCGCTGGCTTACTGGCGCTCGGCGACGAGGCGCTCTACATCGGCGCGCTCGACCAGGCCCTTGTCGGCGGAGTGCCAGTTGCGCAGCAGGTCGCGTGCGGCCCGCATGGCAACCGCCTGATCCCCAGCGCGGGACGCCGCTCGGGCAAGCCCAAGTAGCGACCTCGACCGGCCTGGTGCCAACTCGAGTGCCCGCGTGAACTCGCGCTGCGCTTCCGGAAAGCGACCTGCCGCAAGGAGAATCTCGCCAGCAAGCTCGTGCGTTGGCTTCACGACCGCGGGCGGTCCAAACTCCACCGGAAGCGAGTCTTCCATATGCGTCGCAGCACGGATGGAGGCGATCGCATCGTCGGTGCGTCCGTCAGCGGCGAGCAAGGCCGCACGCATCTCGGCGGCAAAGATGCGAATCACGGCTGGATTGCTCAGCCCGAAGCCGCCGGACTCGGTCGTGCGTTCGCGCGTCAGCTCGGCGGCCACTCGTTCGGCACGCGCGCGGTCACCCGCTCTGAGTGCGGCGAAGCCCGTCGCAAAGGCATCGACGGCGCGCAGCGCCGGGGCCTCGATCGGCGCAAAGGACCAGCCTGCAACCGAATCCGTCCAGCGTTCGCTTTCGATCAGGTAGGCGGCTCGCATCCATGGAAGATGGAACTTCTCCCCGGGGCGCATCGAGGCGCCGGCATTCGCCCGGAGGTGCTGGAGATGCTTGCGCGCCTCATCGAAGCGAGCCTGCTGGAGATATCCGTAGCCGAGCCATGAAGTGGCGTGCCCCGCCCGCCAGCGCTCATGCTGAGGTCCCGACGCGATGACATTTTGCGCGACGACATCGTCCCACATGCCCATCGCGAGGAAGATGTGCGTCGTCATGTGCTGCGCGTGCAGTGCTCCTGGCGCGATCCTGGAGTACGCGCGGGCGGCCCAGAGGCCTAACGGTGCATGAACGGGGTCGTCGAACGCGTGAATGACGAAATGGGCAGCTCCCGGATGCTCCGGATTCCGACGGAGAACCTCCTCGGCGATCGCGCCAGCGCGTATGTAGGTCGGCACGTCGCGCTCGCCTTGATTGAGCCCGAGGAGCGCGAGCGCGAGAAACACCTTCGCCTCGTCATCCTCCGGATGCTCGGCCACGATGCGCTCGATCGCGGCGGCAAAGAGCGTATCCCGTTTGGGCTTCGTTCCCGAGCCGTACAATGCCTCGACGGCGTCCATGTACATCTTTTCGCGACTCGTTTTCGCTTTCTCGCGCCGCACCGACGCGCTCGGCGCGAGACGCATGAGCACTGCCCGCGCCGCGGAGCTGTCCTGTTCGTTCCATACGGGATGCGTGTAGGTCAACGCCTCCCCGGCGTACGCGAGGGCAAAATCGCGGTCTGCGCTCTGTGCCTCACGAAATGCAACGGCTGCTTCGTCGTACTGAAAGCTGTGAAGCAGCAGGACGCCGCGACTGAATGGCGCCTGGCCCGCGGCGGCACCGGAGTTTGGGAATGAGATCGTGCCGAGCTTCTGAGCGTATGCCGCTCGCGAAATCGTGGCGCTGAGCCAGAAGAGGATGGCGACGCTGCGGAGGAGCATGCCCCAACGTGCGGTCAAACGCGGAGCATCGCAATGCTCACGTCATGCTATGTTGCCACGCCATCGCGCCGCTTCCGAGCTCGCGTTCGATGGCGTAGCGGTCGGCGAGGGCAGATCTCAGGCGCTCGAGGGCGTGGGCGCTCATGGTATCGGTCAGTGGCCAGGCGATCTTACGCACTCGGCGCGGGCCGTGCCAGAGTGAAGGGCGCTAAGGCCGAGCGGTGCTGCGGACTCAGGTTCCGCGGGTGTGTATAGACACGCGCCCGCCAGTTGCAACGGCTTGTTATTCCGCCGCCGGGGAATCTGGATCGGTAATCGCCGCCACCGCGATAGCGTGACAGACGAGATCAAGGTTGCAGCCAACCCCGGCAATCCCTTCCACCGTGACTCGGAGTGAGCGTCCCTCGTGGAGCGCGGGATCGACGCGCGAGAGGTGGAGCTGGCCGACCCAGTTGGTGGGAAAAAACTCGTCGAGCGACACCTGCGCCACTCGGTGGAACTGGAGTGTAACGCGCTGAAGCCCGACGGGACGCATGGCGCCATCACTTTGCTGCTCGAATTCCGTCGGGAGGTCGAAGTCGGCCTCGACAGTGGGCGCATGCGGGCCGTCCGCGCCAAGCCGGACCGCGACGACCATCGCATCGTGAAAGCTTGACCAGCCTCCGAAAACCGCGTCGAACGCTGCGCGATTCAGGATCTCGTCTTCTACGACGGGAACGCGATCACTCATCGCTCTCGCTCACGTTCGAACTCAAACGGCGATCGCGTCGCCGGCGGTTGCAGCAGCTAGTCATGCGTCATGCGACCGGCGCCTGATCCGCACATGCTCCTCGAGACCGAAGCGATCGTGGACGAAGTGAATGACCTCCGCCCCCGGGACATGCCACTCGTACGACGCAAAGCCGGCTGTCCCGTCGCGAGAGTGTGTCGGCGGCCCGAAACTCCGCTCCAGGTGCTCCTGGAAATTTCGGAACGAGGCCGCATTGTCGGGATAGGCGCGACGAAAGAATTCCAGCTCATCGAGGTGGTCGCCACCACGTGGCTCAAAGTGGAATCCGAGCTCATGCTGGAGACCCTTGAGCGAACTGCAAGAGATGGTGAAGTAACCCGTAGTGACCTTACGAAGGCCATGCGGGAGGAGGAGGGCTCGGAGCCCTGCCTCGCTCACCGTCCACGGCACGAACACATCGGGATGCTCGAGCTGAAAGCCTTCTCTCAAGTCCATAACCTTCGCGCTCGTCAGGTGCGACAGCTAGTTATGCGGCAGGCGAATGGATGCCTGCCGTCGTCGCTGGCCGCATCGCGACCTCGCGAAAATGGTGTACGAAACGCCAATAGAAGATGGCGACGAACACCATGATGGCGATCTCGACGAGCCAGTCGAGTGGCAACTCTTCGGACGCGGCGGCGGGGGACGCAGCGTCCGCTTGCGTCACGGCTACCACGGCGACCGCTACCAGGACAAGCAGGAGCAGTGGGAGGAAGACCAGTACAAAGAGACGGATCGTGAGGACCCACCCGAGGGCGAGATAGCGGGCGACAAAGTCGATTCCCTGAGGACCTCCGTTGGCGCGATAGGCGGCATACGTCCCTCCGGTAAAGAGGGCGACCGTGACCACGTAGGTGACCCAGGCCCAGGGGGTGGTAGGGCTGGTCGCGGCGTTCCACAGGCCGGGGATGCCCATGACGGCGCTCATCAGGAAGAAGGCGACGAAGAGGTACGCGAACGCGGAAGGTTGGGCGAGCGGACCTTCGCGAAGCTGAGCCTTAAGGGCCTCGATATGCCAGAAGAACATAGGATTGGTTGTCCGCTATACGCCGAGTTGCGATGGCTTCCGTGAGACCGAACGCGCCGGTTTGACAGGCTTCCGCCTGGTCAGGTATGCTGTCGACCAGCGCACGTTGATGATCGAACTGGGAGATGCAAGATGCGAAGCGCGATCAGCAAGGCGATGCTGTACGGTGTGGCATTGCTGGCGCAGGTTTCCACGCTGCACGCTCAGCGCCAGGGGACCCCGTCTATCACCGACCGCAATGACCCGAAGTTCATTACCGAGCACACCCGCAAGCAGGGCGGCCCTATGCCGGCCGAGCAGATGGCGCTCGTCTTCGATCATCTCGATCATGCGCTCAAGGTGTTCCCGGCCGAGAAGCGCATCGAGGGCGTGACGACGCTGAGCCTCACGACGAAGGCGCCCATTCGTACGGTGATCCTGGATCTCCATCCCAAGTACACGATTGCCGCGATCTCCATCGATGGCAAAGTGATCCCGCCATCCCGTTATTCCAACCCCGAAGGCCAGCTCCGCATCACACTGGCGTCGCCGTTCGCGGCCGGCGCGAAGTTCAAGATGCAGGTTGTCTATTCGGGCACGCCGCCGCTGGCAAAGCGTCCGCCGTGGGAAGGCGGAACGACGTGGACGACCACACCCGATGGCAAGTATCCGTGGATCGACACATCGCTGTGGGGCGGCGGCTGCGACCTGCTGTACCCGTGCCTCGATCACCCGATGCTGAAGCCGGCGACCACAGACCTTCACTACACGGTACCGACGGGCCTGATGGCGCCGGGCAACGGCGCTCTCGTCAACAAGATCGAGAAGGATGGCTGGACGACGTGGAACTGGCACGCACGGAGCATCCATACCTATGGGTCGGTGCTCAATGTCGGGCCGTACAAGGTGCTGGAAGGCGACTACAAGAGCCGCTTCGGCAACATGATTCCCATGCGCCTGTACTACATCCCCGGAGAGGAGAAGGAAGCGGCCGACCTGTTCGCCGAATTTCCGCAGACGCTCGAATTCTGGGAGAACGTGATTGGACCCTATCCGTGGGCGGATCAGAAGATGGGGGTGATTCGCGTACCATTCTCCGGACTCGAGAACCAGACGCTGATCGGGCACAGCGGTGCGTATACCAAGACCGAGTTCGGATGGGACTGGCTGCTCAATCACGAGTTCGCGCACGAGTGGTTCGGCAACCAGCTGTCCAACGCGAACTACGATGATCTCTGGCTGCACGAAGGACTCGGCACGTACGCGCAGCCGTTGATCGCGGAGTACCTGGGTGGCGAGCTCGACTACATGGCGCAGTTGCGGTCGCAGCGAAACACCATTCGCAACGAACAGCCGCTTGTTTCGGGGCGAGAGCGTTCGGAGAAAGAGGTGTACGCAGACTCGGGCGGCCCGCGCGGCGACATCTACCCGAAGGGCAGCTGGGTCGCGCACACGCTCCGCAGGCTGATTGGCGACGAAGCGTTCTTCACGTCGATCCGCACGCTGGTCTACGGCCGGCCCGATCCGCGGCCAGGCAACTTCACGCCGCAGTTCGGCACCACGCAGGGCTTCCTACAGATCGTGAATCGCGTCACCGGCAAGGACTACAAGTGGTTCTTCGATGTCTATTTCTACCAGGCCGCACTGCCGAAGGTGGTCACGACGCGAGAGAACGGAATGCTCAAGGTCCGCTGGGAGGTGCCTGGCAATCTGCCTTTCCCCATGCCGCTCGACGTGCGTGTCGATGGCACGATCGTCACGCTGCCAATGACGAATGGCATGGGCGAGACGCCTGCGAGCGCGCGAGCGGGGGTCACGGTCGATCCATCGTCGAAGATTCTGCGGCAACTGAATGCCGTCGACGAGTTCCAGGCCTGGCGGGCGACGCAGCGCCGACGCTAGAACAGTGCGACGAGGCCACCGACACTCCGCTCGACGAGGGAACCGAATGGTGATTGACGCGGCAGGGCGCGCGCGGCCCGTACACGGCAAGGGGGGGTTGGTCGCGTTATGCGAACCTCCCATGATCAGTGCGTACTACCGGGTGTCACGGTGACCTGAAGCTCACGCACGCGAGGCGGCGGCGTACGTAATAGCTTCTGACCGCCGAACGCGGTGAGACGGAGCGTCGCGGGTCCGGGGACGAATGGCGCAAGCAGCTCCGGGGTGATCACGACGGTGGGCGTGTAGCGGAAAAGACGCGGATCGTACGCGCTCACCGCATTCTGTCGCGCGCGCTGCTCCATCAACGTCTCCGAGTGCCCCGCTTGCTCGAGCTCGAGTAGAATGCGGTTCCGCGTCTCGCCCGACGTGATCACGTCATAGGACACCGTAACCCCGGGAGTGAGCACCGGCGACGACACGCGCAGCTCGATACGCTGTATCTGCCAGATGCGTCGGTAGGTGCTCCAACAGGACAGGACAACGTGCACGCAGGCGAGCGCGATCAGGACGCGCGTGACCCACAGGACCACGCGCGACTCGCTTTGGGGCATGACGAAGCGAGACGTGGTCGCTGGCCGCCTGATGCGAGCGGGACGTTCCATGCGCCGAATATTTGTGCCGCCAGCGCGGGCCGATACGGTGTGCGGATTACACTGTGATTAGCGCTTCATGAAGGCAGAGAGATCCTTGTCGCCGACACTGGGCTAACACCAGGGAGACCGCAGGCAACGGAGACTCGGGGCGCGCGGAGCGCGAGCAGAACACGGCGACGTGCGGTGGTGTGATGTTGCCAGCTTCTGCAATGAACTAGGTCGTCGGCATAACGCCCGCCGTCAACACGCCCGTCGGGCTCAACGGAAGAAGTAGAACCGGCGGCCGCCAATCGCCGGGCTACGGCAGGGAAGTGTAGCGGCGGCGCCGGGTAACTCGCAGCCACAGCAGCGGCATCGGCAAGCCGAGTAGGACAATGAACCAGTAGGGCAACGTCACCATCCGCCCGCGCGCGCTGACGGGCCCGCCGACCTCGTCGCCGTCGTCGACCAGCTGCGCGTCTGAGTGCAATGCGAACCCCAGCCGACTCGCCCACGGCTGAGAGTCGGACATGCGCCCGAAGACTACGGCCTGCAGGCGCGCCTGGCCCGGCAGGTCGACGATCAACGACGGCGGCGACGCGTATACACGGCGCAATGTGCCGTCGTAGTCGACGGTCTGCGCGAGCAAGGTGAGTCGCCCGGACTGGCTCAGCGCCCACCACGCGTCCCAAAACCCGTAGTGTGGAGCTTTCGACCAGTTTGGCGCCGTCGTGAAAAGCACCGTGCGCCGTTCCCGGTTCACCCGCGTCAAGTCCGCTGAGTGTGCGATCCCGAGCAGACGCCACTCGGGCGGCCGCGCGTAGCTCATCGCCCATGCCGCAGCGGCCGCGAGCGACAGCAGCAGCGAGAGCGCAGCCCCGAGGTTGAACAGCCACCGCTTCATGAGTCGCAGTCGCACGCCGTCTAACGCTGATACGCGACGCGCGCGTCCGTCTCTCGAAATTGGCACGCCGATTCAAAGGCTAACGCGGGGGGGTAGCGATTGCCGGGATGATTTGACGTCCAACGAAAGCGTCTTCCCAGCGTGTCCAGATCCAGCCCTGCCGAAAATTGGCGCCTGTGAAGACCACGACGAGCTGGTGTTCGGGGGCCACCATCAGGATCTGACCGCCATTGCCGCCGGCTGAGTACTGGCTGCGGCCGAGATGCCAGGCGTAACCGTCGGCGCCACCACCACCGTAGCTGTTGCCAAAATCCTCGGCGCTGAGGCCGGTGGTCTTCTCGGAGATCTGAATCTGTGGCCGCGTGGATTCTATTACCCACGACGAATCCACGATGCGGCGCCCGTTCCAGACACCGCCATCGAGGTATGCCTGCCCGACCTTGAGAAAATCCCGGGAACGGAGTCTCGAGCCGCCGGCAAGGTGGCCCTCGTCCGTCGGCGTCAGGTTCCAGTGGTACAGCCCGAATTGAAGCGGTCGCGCAACCGTGCGGTCGAAGAGCTCTGGAAGCCAGGTGCGCGTGCCATGCGTGAGTGCCGCCCCCATGAGGCTCATGGTCGCCGAGCAGTAGGCGTAGCGCGTACCTGGTGGATGCGCCATTGGCAGGTCGAGCGTGTACTTCCACCAGTCACCCTTCACATTGTCGAGCTTGTCCTCGTTGCCGGGTGAGTTCTCGTCGTTGTCATTGCAGGCCAGCCCCGAGCTGTGCGTCATCGAGATGCGCAAGCGTAATCTCTGCCTTTCGCGGATCTGGATTGGCGAAGGGCCCCAGCCCGGCGAGCAACTCGTACACCTTCGTTTGCGGAGACAGCGGCGCGCCGTTCCGCATCGCTCCGCCCAGCATGACCGACGCGAATGTCTTTCCGGCGGAGCGCAGATCGTGTGGCGTGTCGCGGTCGTACCCGTAGAAGTACTCCTCCAGAACCAGCTTGCCCTTGTGCGCGACGAGCAGGGAATGGATCAGGGGCGCGCCGCGTAAAGCAGGGTTGGTGTCGATGATCTGCTGGACCATGCGCGTAAGCGCAGCCTCATTGATGCCGACATTGCGCGCGCGGGCCGTCGTCCAGCCGTCGGCGAGCCTGGGAGGCTGGCGGTACACATACCGAGAACGTCCAGGCGGGCGGGGAAAGAAGTTCGCCGCCTCGGCCGGCGACTTGCGCTCCAAGGTGAGCACGGTCCCCACGTCATCCCAGAACAAGCGCAGCGCATCGGGGGAGCGGAGGCGCACGGCCGCATGCCGTATCTCCGGCTGATTCTCGTCGAACTTCAAGGTGAGGAACACGGAATCGGCGCGCTGCGAGACGTGATACAGCGAAGCGCCGCCGATCGAATTGAAATCGTGATTGCGGAACGCACCAACGAGCTGCCCGGCCGTGTCGCGATAGATCTTGAGGTACAGCGTGAAGCTCTCGGGGACCTGTCGCACCGTGCCGCGCCATCTGCCCGCTGCGACCGCGGGTAGCACCAGCTTCGTCGCGAACGGTTGACGGTAGCCTACTCGGCTGGGACGCTCGGGGGTCGCGCCGGATGGTTGGAGCCAGTAACCGGAAAGCTCGCCGTTCTTGCTCAGCGCTCCGCGAAACCGGCCTGCGCCAAAGTCGATGTGGACGCTGTCGCCTCGAACCACCGGGCGCGCTCTTGCGTCCGCCAGTGTAGCCTGCCACGAGTCTCCGCGGCGCTCGACAAGCAGCTCGCCCGGTGACGCCGGCCGGAATCGTGAGTGGCTCACCCAGATACCGGTGAGGCTGTCCCCAGCCGTCTGGCCATGGATCGCAGGCGCGACAACAGCGAGCACGGCACAGCAGGCGCCCGCTACTCCGACGATCCTCGTATGAGGTGCGTGCGTCATGGTTTCCTCGCGAAACAGAGAGGCATTAGACGCCACGTCCCGGTTGTCAATAGTAATCCGGTCATTGCGCTGGGCTTCGGCGTCTCGGGATGACCGAACGCGGCGAGAAATCGGCGCGCAATTCGAAGGCGCACTGCCTTGGG
>CAWBOC010000007.1:0-278524 GCA_963790305.1 uncultured Gemmatimonadaceae bacterium | reverse complement strand
GGGAACGAACACTCCCCTTGACAGCTTAGGAGAGACCGGACATGATCTCTCTCCTAATCACAATAGGAGAAGGCTGTGGCTGACCAGGCAGGGCTCCTCCCCGGCACCCTCGACGTGCTCATCCTGAAAGCCGTCTCGCTCGGCAGATTGCACGGTTACGGCGTGCTCTTGCGCATCGAGCAGATCTCCGGCGGCGCGCTCCAGATCCAGCAGGGCGCGCTGTATCCCGCGCTCTACCGCCTGGAGCACCAGGGGCTGATCGCCGGCGAGTGGGGCACCTCGGACAACAACCGCAAGGCCAAGTACTACCGACTCACCACCGCCGGGCGGAAGCGGCTCGGCGAGGAGACGGCGAGTTGGAATCGTCTGGCTGAGGCCATCGCACGGGCGCTAGCAGCAACGCCCCAGGAGATCTGACGCCTGGGATGGGACAGGAATCCCCGCTGACACTTTTTCGCCCGCGTCCGTTGTTCTCCTTTAGATGATTAGGAGAGAGGCGTAGCTGATGTTCTCAGAAATCATCGCGCGCGCGCGTTCGCTCTGGCGAGGTGTCCGCCGGACGGAGGCCGTGAACGCGGAGATGAACGAGGAGTTCCGGCTGCACATGGAGCTGCGCGCCGCGGATCTCGTGCGTTCCGGCATGTCGTCGGCTGAGGCCGCGCGTCAGGCGCGGCTCGAGTTCGGCAGCGCGGAACACTATAAGGATGTGGGACGGGAGGCTCGCGGTCTGCGCGCCTTCGATAGTCTGCGGTTCTCGGTGCTCGACCTCAAGCTCGGCGGACGCATGCTGGTCAAGCATCCGGCTCTCACCGCGATCGCAACGATTGCGGTAGCGTTCGCGATCGCCGTCGGCACCGTCGGGTTCGAGATCGCGCGACAGGCGCTCTGGCCGACGATTCCGCTTCCGGACGGCAACGCGATCGTTGCATTGCGGAACTGGAATGTCGCCGACAATGCGTCGGTCCCCGCATCGCGCCGTGATTACGAGCTGTGGCGCGACGGTCTCAGCACGATCACCGATCTGAGCGCCGTCGAGGTGGAAGAACGCAGCATCGCCGTCGGCGCCGGCCCCGGTCAGCCGGAGACCGTCGCCAACGTGACCGCGTCGACCTTTGCGCTGACGCGCGTTCCGGCGTTGATGGGACGCACGCTGCTGGAAGCCGATGAACGGGGCGGCGCAGAAGAGGTCGTGGTGGTCGGATACGACTTCTGGAAAAACAAGCTGGACGGCGCGGCAGACGCCGTCGGCCGCGTCATTCGCATCAGCGGCACGCCTGTCACGATCGTCGGCGTGATGCCGCGCGGCTACGGATTTCCACAGCGGAACGGCGTCTGGCGACCGTTGCATCTCGATCGGATTCCCGAGGCATCGCCGAGCCTGAGGTATGTCTTTGGGCGGCTGGCGCCGGGCCATCGACGCGAGGAAGCGACCGCCCAGGTGGCGGTGATCGGCGCCCGAGCAGCGACCATGTTTCCGGAGACGCGCAAGAATGTGCGCCTGCAAGTCCTCTCTCTGCCCGACGCTGTCAGTGATTTGCCAGAAGCGGCGGCGTTGGGGCTGGCGTCGATCAACGTGTTCCTCGTGCTGTTGGGCGCGCTGTTGTGCGGCAACGTCGCAATGTTGTTGTTCGCCCGCGCCGTCAGTCGAGAGCGGGAGCTCCTGGTTCGCGCCGCACTCGGCGCCAGCCGTGGGCGCCTCATCATGCAACTCTTTGCCGAGGCGCTCGTGCTCTGCGCCGTTGGCGCGGTGGTTGGTCTGATGGTTGCGCGCTTCGTGCTCGCGCGGACCTGGACGATGATCGAAGGGCAAACGGGTCCGTTGCCGTTCTATATCGACACTTCGGTTTCGTTGACCGCGATTCTGTATGCCGCTCTGCTGACATTGTTCGCGGCGGCGATCGCCGGCTTCGTTCCCGCCTTCAAAGTGACGTCGGGTGGTGCTGGTGCCAGGCTCCGAGCTGCGTCGAGCGGCGGCGGCGGGTTGCAGTTCGGCGGCGTGTGGACCGCGGTCATCGTCGCGCAGATTGCGTTCACGACGCTGCTTCCGTGGCCGCTGCTCGGCCTGGGAGGGGCCATCGGGAACGACACGCCCGCAGGATTCCCGGCCGAGGCATTTCTCACGGCCACGCTCGAAATGGATCGCTTCGACGGCGTCGCGGCGAGTGGAGACACGGTGCCGGCGGTGCGTGCGGCGCGGCTCGAAGCACGCTACCGCGCGCTCGCCGACCGGCTCCGACAGGACCCAGGCGTATTGGACGTCACGTACGCCGATCAAATGCCGCAGCTGACGGAAGGGCGGCACTTCATCAAGATGGACCCGGGTCCGGCCGCTGAGCAGAGTGAACGCTGTGCGGCGGGCTACCACTGCGTCGGGTTCGTGTCCGTCGATCCGCGATTCTTCGACGTGGTCGGTGCGCCCGTGATCCGCGGCCGGGCGTTGACGACGGCCGACGCGGAACAGCGGACGCGTGCCGTGCTCGTGAACGAGACTTTCGTCGATGAGATACTGGGCGGCCGAAATCCCATTGGCCGCCGGTTTCACTTCTCATCAACTGGCGAACCCACCGCCGAATCGTGGTATGAGATCGTCGGTGTCGTGCCCGATCTCAGCGTCAGCGACGGGACCTCTTACGACCGTACCCGCATCTATCAGGCGACGCTGCCGCGTGAGACCGGGCCGCTTCGAGTCGCCATTCACGTTCGCGGCGATCCGCAGCGTTTTGCGGTGCGTCTCCGCGAGCTCGCGCAGGCGACCGATCCCGCGCTCCGCGTGATCGATCCGAAACCGCTGCCCCTTCTGGTGGATCCCGATTCCGCGGCATTGGCGTACGGGTTCGAGCTCCTGGTCGGCCTGACGGGAGTGACGCTGATGTTGTCGCTCGCCGGTGTCTATGCGGTGACCGCCTTCGCCGTCGCCAGGCGGACGCGGGAGATCGGTGTGCGCGTCGCGCTCGGCGCGCAGCCGCTCGACGTGCTGACTGTCGTCTTCAAGCGCCCACTCGTTCAGATGGCGCTGGGCATTGGCGTAGGTGCAATCCTGGGGTTCGGTCTCGCTAACGACGACCTGTCGGAGGTGCATCTCGATGTTTTGGGCAACGCGGCGGTCTTCGTGCTGTCGACGATCCTGTGCTGTGCACTCGCATGCATCGTCCCGACGCGACGGGCGCTTCGCATTCAGCCGACGGAGGCATTGAAGGACGAGGGTTGAGCTCACGACCTGTGTCCGGCGTGCATCACGCAGGGGGCCATCAGGTCGACGAACGTGCCGCGTCGGCGGCCCACCTTTCGTATCGTCCTCTGTCGGATCGCGTGCGCCCTGTCAGGTGCAACGGCATGTTAGCCAGCGTCCCCAGCAAGCATGGAGCGCAGTCTTCGGATGCGCAGAAGGTGATGGTCGTCGTGCTCTGAATAGAACTGAGCGCAGTCGACGAGGCGCATCGGCACTTGAAGGCGTTCATGAAAAGCAGACGCCTGCTGAAGTTCTGGCGACGCCTTCGCGAGTGCATCAACAAGGAGAGAGCGACGATCCTTCAGTTCTCTGATGATCTCCTTGATCGGTGACGCCTGGTGCCTCTTCGCCAGTTCCTGAAAGCGTGCACCCACGGCCGGAGAGTAGGTCTTCTTGCCCTTCCTCAAGTCATCCAGCCGTTCCTGCCACAACTCCTCCACGTCCGAGAGGTGCCCGATGTTCTGAGCGATGGACCACTTTCCCTCAACCTGCCGATGGGCGTCAGCATCATTCACGTCCAAGACAAGCGCTTCCAGTCGAGGCACCGTGCCGCGAAGTCGCTCAATGAAGTCGGCGAGCATCCATGGCGGATGGACAAAGCTGAACTGTCGTTCCGCCCATGGAGGACGGTCGAGCTCTGACGCTACCTCAACTCTGCGACGCATCAGTTCCATATCGATCCCCTGGCTAATGCCCGGAGTTTAGCTGCGGCGCTCAGCTCTCAAGGCGCAATAATCTCGCCGTCGTGAGAACTTTGTCGCTGCAGAACGCCAGCGTTCAACTGCAGGCGACTTCCTCAAAGGCGCGCGAAAGCGCGCCGCTGCCGTTGCACTTTAAGGGGTTCAGTCACGATGGCTTCATCAACACTCGCGCCTGCCAGTTGCAACAGCTAGTTATGCCGGCGGTGCGTCGCCGCTATCTCCCGCGAGTGGCAGCCCAGTAGAGAGTGACGCTCAGCACGGTGACCGCAACCAGCGCGAACCCGTAGAAAGCCAGCGGGAGTTCCTGGCGGAGCCATCCCGCGAGTCCCGGCAGCGCGCGCCAGTGCGGGTAGGGAATGAGCCAGAAGAATCCGCGCGGGTATCTTCTCGCGATCGCAAGCTGCAAAAGCGCGAACGCCAGTACGAGCGCGAGAAACCAGAAGAGTCCGAGCTGCCACCAGCGCCAAGAGGCAATACGCATCGCGGCTCTCTCACTTTCGTGATCTCAGTGCTCGGCATAACGCATATTCTGCAGCAATTTCGGCGACAAACACCGCGTAGCCCGCTGTGTTCATTATCGGACACCATTGCCGAAGTACTGACCGGAGCGCAGGCTACCCCCGGTGTACCAAAGTATTCCCACACGAAACGCCGCGCACAGCGATGGAATAACAGAAAACGTATCCTTCCATTGCACGCGGCAGCACAACGCCCCAACGCACCCGCACGCCCCGACCCCCCACACCGAACCTCTCCTCCGAAAACACAACCTACCGCTTCTGCGACGCCGCCTCTCGCCGCGCCAACGCCTTGTAGTACTCCTCCACCATCTTCCGATACTCCGCCGGCACGTCCGACGTCCCGCCGAGCAGCGGACGGTCCGTCAGGTCACCCTCCATTGCACGCCGCAGCGCGAACTCGAACCCCTTGAAGCCCTCGACCACCGCGCTCTGCAACCGCTGCAGCTCCTCCGCATCGCTGTACACGCGCGCCGACTCCAACGCGCGCAGCTGCGCGATCATCCGGTCGAGCTGCGACACGTCCACTCCCTCACGCGAGAGCTCCCGGCGCAACGCCTCCGCGTCCGCACGCCGCTCGCGATACTCCCGCGAGAACTGACGGATCTGCTCCGGCGTCAGATTGCGCCCGCCGCCGACACGCGCACCCTGCCCGCCGCCTGACGAGGCCGTCGGGCTGCCCTCCCGACCGCCTTGGCCCTGTCCTTGTTGCCCCTCCTGTCCCTGTTGTCCCTGCTGGCCTTCTTGACCCTGCTGGCCTTGTTGTCCCTCCCGGCCCTGTTGTCCCTCCCGGCCCTGAGCACCCGGAGCACCCTGAGCACCCTCTCTCGCCCTCTCCTCCAACGACTCCAGCCCACGCGCGATATCACGCGCGCGGTCCAGCGCACGCCCCGCACGTCTATCACTCGGCTCGCGCACCGCGCCCGCGGCTTCCTCGATCCGCTTCTTCACATCCTCCACCGAGCTGCCGATCTGCTCCTCCATACTGCGCGCGTACTCCGGCGATCCGCCCTGCACCACGCCCTTCGAGAACAGAATCCGCTCGCGCAGACGGCTCTCGCGAATCGCGTTCGCCGCCTCTTGCAGCTTGCGCGATGCCTCGCGCTGCTCCCGCCGCGCTTCCGCCGACATGCGATCCAGACGCGACTCGATGTCCGCCACCTCGTTCGCCATCGCGTCCTTGCGCTGCATGAGACGCGTCGACGCTCCGAGCTCACGATTGTCACCCGCGCGCAGCTCCTCTACATCACGCGCGACGTCGCGCTGCTCCTCCGCCAGACGCTCCGCACGCTGCACGAGATCGCGCGCGTCGCGCTCGAGCCGCGACGTCCTCCCTTCGTCCAATCGACGACGCGCTTCCTCCAGACGCCTTAGCGCAGCCGCGGCCTCGGCCGTCGATTGATCGCCCTGCCCGGTGGCCGAGCGGCGCATTGCGTTCGCGGCGTCCTTGAGCCGACGCGCCGCTTCGCTCAGCTCCTGCGACGACTGCTCGCGCGCCAGACGCTCGAGCTGACGCGCCAGCTCCTCCGTCTCCTCCGCCAGCTGACGCTGCGACCCACCACCGGTCCCCGAGCGCGACATCTGCTCGGCGCGCGCGCGCATGCGCTCCGCTTCCTGCTGCTGACGGGCCGCAAGCTGGCGAAGACGCTCGAGCGTCTCATCGACGCTGCGATCGGCCTGCTCGCGCTCGCCGCGCTCCACCTGCTCGTACTGGTTGCGCAGCTTGTCGTTCTCCAGCTCGAAGAGATCGGCCAGATCCTCGGCGTTCGGCTGCTCGCCGCCACCACCGCCGCCAGGCTGCCCCTCGAAGCTCACCTGCACCTCGCGATACGCCGCCTCTGCGCGCTGTAGATGCTGCAGCGCCTTCTGCTCGTGAGGCAGCGCATCGCTCGCCTCGCGCCGGGCCAGGCGCTCTTCGACCTCCTTCATCGCCGCGATCGCCTGCGGCAGCTCGGCAGCGATCTTCTCCATCGTCGAATCCGCTCCAAGCACCCCGCGCTGCTTTAGCCGCTGCTCGAGCGTCGCCACCTGCTCGCGCAGGCGGCCCTGCGACAGCAGGATCGTCGAGATGTTCTCGCGCGTCTCCTTGTCCGACGTCGCCGCCCGGTCGCGGACGACCTTGAAGGTCGCGGCGATGATCTCACGCTGCCGCTGCGACAAGGCACCGGCCGCGGCGTCACCACGCGACGTTCCCGCACCGCCCGCCTGCTCGGCCTGACGATACTCGCGGTTGAAGGGCCGAATCTCGAGAAAGTAGATGTCGGTCGTCGCCGTCTTCGCCCCGGCCCGATCCGCATCCGTGGCGCGCGCGAAGTAGGAGATCACGTCACCGGGCTCGAGGGTCATCTCCTCGAGATACAACGTGTGTCCGGCGGAGACTTCCTTCAGCCCGCGGCCGCCATGCAGTGGTACCTTCTTCTCCTCCCCTCCATTCACCGAATAGACGAGCTCGAGTCGCTGCACGCCGAAGTCATCCTCGGCGCGCGCCTCGATGAAGACTTCCTCGAGCGACGACACCTTCGCGTCGCGCCCTGGCTTCGTGATCGAGACCGACGGCGCACCGTCATCCAGCATGTCGATCGCGTAGTCGAGCGAGGCGGGAATGTATCGGCCGGCGGCGTCGGCGAGCTCTACCTTGTAGAAGCCGCTACGCGACACCGTGATCTCGCCCGCGAGCCGTCCGCTGTCGCCGGGTGCCAGAGGAATCGTGTCCTTTCCATCGAGGAGGATGCGACCCGCCGTCGTCGCAATCGTCGACGTGATCTCGACGGTCACCTTGGTCGCACGCACCGCAGCGATGTCACCGCCATCCTCCACCCGGTGCGGGGCGAGGCGCGTGTAGTCGGGATAGCGGTACTCCAAATCGATCTGCTTCACCGACGGCAGATCGGCAACGGCAATGCGGAAGGCGGGCGACCGCACTGGGCCCGCCTCCACGTAGTACTCGGTCTGCTGGTCGAGATCGAAGAGTCGAATGGTGAACTGCGCCGAGTCGGCGCCGCGCGGCATGGCAATCCGTTCGGCTTCGCCAGCGCCGCGTGTCGCAACAAGCGTCGCCTCTTCGGCATTGAAGCCGCCGAGGCGGGCGTGCACCTCGAGATCGCCGCCGCGCGGAATCGTCGTGTCGCCTGGTGCGACCTGTACCGTGTACGGCATTGCCGCTTCCGCGGACCGCCAGGGAGCGAACAGGGCACGCGCGCCGTGTCGCAGAAACGCCGGGCCAGCGAGAATCAGCACGATGACGGCAAGCAGCACCGCGCCAAGCACTGCCGACCCGCGCTGAAGCTCGCGGCGCTCGACACGCCGGCCGCGCTCAACCGCGCGAAGGCGCGCCAACGCCGAGGCGGCAACTCCCTTCGCCAGCGCTTCCGACTGCGGTACGCGTGCAGCCCGCATCTCCCGCTGTTCCACCGCGCTGACGACGGCGGCGTCGAGGGTGGGCTCATGCTCCTCGAGATAGAGCGCGACGCGCTGATCGGGGACGCGCCTGACGAGTGGCCGGACCAGAAACACCAGCGCGATACCAAGGATGGCGAGGTATGCCACCACTCGCGCCACCAGAATGGACTGGGGCGTGAAGCCGAGCCGCTCCATGCCGAACGAGGCAATCAGAAGCGTCACCGCGGCCGCACCGACGACCCACGTGAGGCCCCGAAGTGCCAGTCTCAGCCGCCAACGTCGGCGAACGTCGCGAATGACCGACCCAAGCTCGTCATGCATGGTCCATTCTCCCTTCGGCGAGCGCGACATTGGGGCGCGCCGAGCGTGACAGGCGATTCGAAAGCAGAGACTCCGCCGCGAGGAGGAGTAAGGCAACGACCAAAACGTACCACCACAACGTCTGACGACGCTCGCGCTCAGTGACGCTCAACGTCGTCGTGCCAGCGGTCGTGGCGTTGACGGTGCCCGCCGGCGATACCGCGCGCGAAAGCTCATCAGGCGCAAAGGCTCCCAGCTCCGACTCGGTCGGGTCGGGATTCACGGCCACGACCCGACTTTGCGCGACGGCATTGGCGTCGCGGATCTCATAGAATCCCTGCTCGCGTAGTGGAAGCGAACGGAGCGTGTCGTCCTCCGTCCAGCGCGTGCGCTCACCCGACGGCGCGACGGCGACCAACGCGTCGCCCTTTCGAGCCTCCGACAGCGCGAGCACCTGACCAACCGTCTCCCAGGGCCGCTGCGGCGTCCACCCTGCCGCATGCCTCACGAGCGACTGCACCAGCGGCAGGAACACCGGCTGTACCGGCAGATCATTCCAGTATCCATTGAACGTCGAGCCGAACACGAGCACTCTCCCTTCGCCGACGCGCCGCTCGGCGAGCGCGACGCCTCCGTCGTCGAAGCGTGCGAGCACCGCATCCGTCCCCGCCGGCGTCAGCGACCGATAGCGAAGGTAGCGGGCGCTCGTGAAGTCGCCGCTGCGCGTCCCCCGGAAGCTCTCGAGCGCGGGATGACTGCGATCGAGCGAGCCCAGGGATCCCCCGCGCTCCGCCGAGCGGTCCACGATCTCGCCGACGGCGCCGGGCAGGAGCTCCGACGTACCGCTCCAGGCGCGCGTGCCGCTGTTCTCTCCCAACGCCACGATGAGCCCGCCGCCGCCACGCACCAGTGTGCGGATGCGATCGCCCACCGCTCCCGCCGGCATGCCGACGCCGTGCAGGATGACGACGCGTGCGTCATCGACATCGGCCGCCGTCACGCGGTCGGAGCGCCGCTGCACGACGCGGAACGTGGGGCGATCGCCGATACCGAGCGCGCGCGGCAGGAACATTGTGCGTGATGCGGGAGCATTCGCGCTCTCGATAATGAGCACGCTCACCACCTGCGCACGCGCAATGACGAAGTGAAATACGTCATTGACCGCGAGCCGATCGTCGCTCGAGGTGATGCGCACGGTACCTCGGGTCGTCGCGTCGGGGACGGCGACGGAGGCGAACGTGACCGACGTGGCACCGCTCGCCGGGAGCGCGGCCCGCTTCGCCTCGACCTCGCGCCCGTTGAGCTCGAGCGTCACGCGCGCGTCGGGAACGGCGCGCGCTCCCTTACGTGCCAGCCGGGCAGCGACGATCGCGCGATCGACGCCATCGCGCGCGTCGCGGGTGACGTCGACGCCGGTCACGAGCGTGTTGGCGGTCGTCGAATCGCCGACGTCCACCGTCGTCAGCGATGCCGGCGCGGCCAGTCGCGGCAGCTCCTGCCCATCCCAGCCCGCTCGCTGGAAGTCGCTGATTACTACGACCTCGCGGCGCGGGCGCTCCGCCCGGTCCATGAGCTGCTGCGCCACGGAAAGCGCCGGCGCATAACGGGTAGCACCTGCCCCGGGACGTGCGTCCTTGAGCGCGGCACGGACGAGAGCGACGTCACCGGTCGGCCCGGCGGCGGCCGTTGCCTCGTGATCGAAAAGCACGAGCGTCGCCCGGTCCGACGCGCCGAGGCCGGCGATCGCACGCTCGGCGGCTGCCGTCGCGCGCGACCAGCGATCGCCATAGGCCATGCTGTAGGAGCGATCGAGCAGCACGACGACCTCTCGCGGGCCGGAGCCGGCGGCGTTCGCGTTCTGTGACTCGCGATCGAAGAAGGGGCGCGCGAATGCCAGGGCGATGAGCGCCAGCGCCAGGCATCGCAGCGCGAAGAGCGCCCAATGGCGAATGCGCTGCCGGCGTACCGAGCGAAATGGCACGCGTCTCAGGAACATCAGCGACGGGAACGCGACGGCGTTGTGCCGCTCCCGATTCACGAGGTGCACGATGATCGGCACCGCCACCGCGAGGAGGCCGAGCAGGAAGAGCGGAGCGAGGAAGGTGATCATCGCGTGCGACTCAGGCGCTGGCGGTCGGCCAGATAGGCGAACAGTGCGTGATCGAGCGGCTGCGCGGTGTTGAAGAGTCCGTAGTCGATGCGCTCCTCGCGCATGAGCTGGCGAAGGGTTGCCGTGTGCTCCTGCATGAGCGTGCGATACTGGTCCCGCAACAGACTGGGGACGACGGGAATCCCCTCGCCCGTCTCCATGTCCTCGAAGTTCGCGGCATCTTCGAACGGCAGGTCGAGCTCGGCGGGATCCAGCACCTGAAGCACGATGAGGTCGTTCCCGCGGTTGCGCAAACGTGCGACGGCACGCACCACGCGCTCCGGCTCATCGTACAGGTCCGAAATGATCACGACGATCTGCCGGCGACGCGCATGCTCGGCGATCGCACGCAGCGCCGCATCGATGTTGCTCTGTCCCTCCGGCTTCGCGCGCGCGATCGTCTGGAGGACGATGGGCAGATGCTTGGCAGCGGGCGGCACGTAATCGACGATGGTATTCTCGAACGTGGCGAGCCCCACACGATCGCGCTGCCGGCTCGAGAAGTAGCCGAGGCATGACGCGAGGTACTTCGCGTACTGGAGCTTCGAGATGCCGGCGCTCGCGAAGCCCATCGACGCCGAGACGTCGAGCAGCAGCAGAAGGTTGGTGTTGGTGTCGGCTTCGAATTCTTTCACGAAGTAGCGGTCGCTGCGACCGAACAGCCGCCAGTCGATGCGCCGCAGGTCATCGCCGGGCATGTATGCGCGATGCTCCGCGAAGTCCATCGACGCGCCGAGGTTGGGCGAGCGATGCAGACCGTTGATGAAGCCCTCCACCACGGTCCTCGCCAGCAGCTCGAGGCTGTCGATCTTCGCCAGCGCCTTGGGATCGATGAAGCTCGTTCCCCCGGCGGCGCCCGTCGTCCGGCCGATGTGCATCCCGCGTTACATCCCTGAGCGCGGCGTGGGGACGGCGCGAATCAGCTGCTCGATGAGCTGATCGGTCGTCACCCGCTCCGACTGCGCGTTGAAGTTGGTAATGATGCGGTGGCGCATGACAGGGCCGGCGAGGGCGCGAATGTCCTCGAAGCCGACGTGGTAGCGTCCGTTCATGAGCGCGCGCGCCTTGCCGCCAAGAATGAGATACTGCGCGGCACGCACCGACGTGCCGTACGCGACCCACTTCTTGATGAAGTCGGGTGCGTCCTTCGACGTCGGCCGGCTCATGCGCGAGAGCGTGACCGCGTATCGCGCCACCGCGTCGGACACGGGCACTTTGCGAACGAGCTGCTGGAAGGCGATCAGATCGGCGGCAGACACGGCACGCCGTGGACCGGCGCCGGCGATCGACGTCGTCGTCTGCACGACCTCGACCTCCTGGTCTTCGTCGAGATAGTCGATCACGATCTCGAACATGAAGCGGTCGAGCTGTGCCTCGGGGAGCGGGTACGTGCCCTCGAGCTCGATGGGATTCTGCGTCGCGAAGACGAAGAAGGGCTCCTCGAGCGTATAGGTACGTCCCTGGATGGTGACGCGATGCTCCTGCATCGCCTCGAGCAGCGCCGACTGCGTCTTGGGCGGCGTGCGATTGATCTCGTCGGCGAGGACGACGTTGGCGAAGATCGGCCCGGGCATGAAGACGAGCTGCCGCCGCCCGGTCGCCGAGTCCTCCTGAATGATATCCGTTCCCGTGATGTCCGACGGCATGAGGTCGGGCGTGAACTGGATGCGCGAGAACTTGAGATCCAGCGCCTGCGCGATGGTGTGGATGAGGAGCGTCTTGGCGAGCCCCGGCACGCCGACGATGAGGCAGTTGCCTCCGGCGAACAGCGCGGTGAGCACCTGCTCGATCACCGCTTCCTGGCCGATGATCCGCGTGCGCAGCTCCGTGATGATGTGATCGCGACCGCTCTTGAGGCGCGTCGCGAGGTCGATATCGGGAGTCGTGCTGAGCTCAGGCGATTGGAGCGAAGTCATTTGAAAAGGTGTCAGGAGTCAGGAGTCAGGGGTCAGGGGGTGTCAGGTCGTAGGGAACAGGAGTTCAAATCAGGCTCCTCGCACCTGAGCCCTGAAACCCCCTGATCCCTGACTCCTGACTCCTGACCCCTAGGGTTCAGGGGGTCATCGCGTCATCCCATAAATGATGTAGTTCACTGCCAACTTATACGCGTCATTCGTGATGTTCACCGGCCACCACCCGTGCCCCGACCACTCCATGTAGTCGCCGATGTCGTTGTTGTAGTTGATCACCACCATCAGCGGCTTGGACGGGTCGTTGTCTTCGTGGATCCCAAGGAACTCGGCGGTAAGGTTCGCGTTGTGCGGGTACTTCATGTCGAGCGACGGGATCCGGAAAAAGACGTCGAAGATCGGGTGCGACACGTCGAGACGGTCGATGCGCGCTTCGGGGAGCACGCGCCGGATCTGCGCCTCGAAGTTCAGCCACTCGCTGCGCATGAAGTCGTCGACGATGAGAAAGCCGCCTTTCATTAGATAGCGCCGTAATCCCTCGACCTCCGCATCCGAGGGGTGCCAGTACCCAGGCTCCGACAGATACGCCACCGGATAGCGCAGCAGCTCCGGATCGTCGAACGTGTGGATGTTGCTCCCCTCCACGTGGGCGCGCAGCGTCGTGAGCTCGCGCATCATCGTGAGCAGGTTGCGCTCCATCTGCGGGTAGTCGAATTCCCATCCACTCCTCCCGTACACCGTGTACCGAATGCGGGCGAAGGTGAATCGCCCGTCGTACGGCACGTTCGGCTCGACGGCGACGCCGAACCCTCCGTTGCGCCACCGTCCGCGCTGCGCCTCAGCGTCGGAAGCGCCGAACAGGGTCGCCGCTATTAGCACCACGCAGTTGATCCGCATTCCGCAATCCGTATTCGTCCGTCTAATGCGTCAGTGCGTACATGAGGTAATTCACCCCGAGCTTGTACGCCTCGTTGGACAGCTCGATCGGCACGAACCCCGCGTCCGACCACTCCCAGTAGTCGCCAATGTCGTTGTTGTAGTTCACGATCACCATCAGCCGCTTCGACGGATCGTTGTCCTCGAAGATCCCGTAGAACTCCGACGGATGACCGAAGTAGGGATGACGATAGTCGAGCGACGTGATGTGAAAGAACGAGTCGAAGATCGGGTGCGACGTGTCGAGCCGAACAATGCGCGCCTGCGGCAGCACCTTGAGCATCTGCGACTCGAAGTTGAACCAGTGCTCACCGAAGAAATCGTCGAAGATGAGAAAGCCGCCCTTCTGGAGGTACGTGCGCAGCCCGGTCGCTTCGGCGTCCGACAGCGTCCAGAAGCCAGGCTCCGATAGATAGGCGATCGGGAACCGGTGCAGCTCCGGATCGTCGGCGGAAAAGACGTTGCCTCCGTTCATGAATGGCTCGATGGAGCTCAGCTCTTTTACGATCTTCATCAGGTTCCGCTCGGCGCGCGGAAAGTCGTGATCCCACTTGAGATCGCGCCTCCATCCGCCCTCACCGCCCAGTGGCTCGAACTTGATGCGGGCGAAGGTGAAGCGGCCGCTATAGGGTGTGTTGCCGGCGAACGGAGCTTCCTCGCGATCGCGGCGGCCACCGCCGCGCATCTCCTGCGCAGCGAGCGTCGCGGCAGAGAGCAGCGCGACGACCGTGGCGACCGTCGTCAACCGACTCATGGTCGTGCGCCTCGCTCGCGCTGGAGCTCGAGCAGCAGCGCTTGCGCCCGTTCGAAGCTCGGCGCTTCCTCCAGGGCCATGAGCACCTCGCGACGCGCCGCCGTACGGTCGCCCGCATCGGCGAGCGCGCGCGCCAGCTGGTAGCGCGCCTCGGCGCGATCGACCGGATCGAGCGCGACGACGGCCCTGCGCTCCCGCACGGCCTTGGCGCGATTCCCTGTCGCTGTGAGGTGCTCGGCGAGACGCGTATGGATGGCCGGGTCGTACGGTGAAATCCAGATCGCGCGCTCCAGTGCAGCGGCGGCGCCGGCCCGATCACCGAGCTGCTCGAGCATCTCTGCCAGCGCGAGGTTGGAGGTGTAGTCGGACTCGTTGAGCAGCGTGTGCGCCTGCAGCTCTGCCGCTGCGCGCCTGAGGTCGCCGGTCGCCTTGTAAGCGGCCGCGAGATACCGGTAAGGACTCTCGTCCTCGGCGTATTCGGGGAACAGTGCTTTCGCGCGCTCGAAGAGCGGGATCGCCTCGGCGTTCTGCCCACGCGCCACCAGCGCACGGCCCTCGGCGATGAGCGCCACGAACTGCCCACCCGGGGGCGCATTGGCCGCATCACCGGCGGCCGCTCCAAGGGCCGCGAGCTGACGCGCGAAGCGCTCGCGCACGTAGGCGTCGAGCTGCTTATCGAGCCGTTCAGCAGAGGCCTTGAGTATCCGCTGGATCACTGGCCCCGCACCGTTGGTCCGATACTCCTTGAGTATGTCGGTCATCGCGCGCGGCCCGTAAAGCTCCTCGATCATCTCGACCACCAGCGATGCCTGGTAGTAGGCGAGTGCCGTCTGCTCCGGAAAGGCCGGTCGCGTGAAGGCGTCGTTCATGCGACTCACTGGCGGCATTTGTCCGCGCGCGTACGCGACGAGAAATCCCAGCGGGGTATCGGCGCCCCAGCCTGGGCGCGCGCGTCGCTCCTCGAGCACGGAGATGCCTTCGGAGAGCCATCGCGGAATCCGGTGATCGGTCATGCCGAGCGTGAACGCGTGCGCCAGCTCGTGCCAGACGGTCGATCCCCAGTTGTACTCGCCGATCTGTCTCGCCGACGGCGAATGCATCGCGAGCACGCTGCCGAAGCTGACGCCGAGGGCGCCCAGCCCCGGTAAGCCGACCGTCCGCACCGAAAAGTCGCCGTGACTGCGGTAGATCTCGAGGCGGATGGGCGTCGGTGGCTCGTAGCCATAGCGTGCGGCCAGCTTCTGATACCCTTCGTCGAGCAGCTCGATCAGGTACGGTGAGAGCAGTGCGGCCTCGCGACCGTGAACGATCAGATGAAAGCGGTTCGTTCGCGTCTCGCGATACTCACCGAAGGTGTCGAGCAGATCCAGTGTGTTCTTGATCCAGACGTGGTACGGATCGCGGGCGAACGCTCGGTCGAGATGGACGCGCGCCGTGTCGAACTGCCCAACGCGCAGAGCGTTCATGCCCAGCGCCCCCTGCGCGAGCGACGACGCGGTATCCAGTATCACCGCCTGACGCGAGAAGTCGACCGCCTCCTGGTATCGCCGGTTGCGGCTCGCTACCTCGGCCAGCGTCGTGTGGAGCACGACCGATCGCGGATTCCGCTCGAGGGCGCGCCGGCTTGCTTCCTCGAATCCTTTGCGATCGTCCCGCATGTAGCGGCTCGCCGCGATGAGCGCGTGCGCGACGGGGCTTCCGGGATCGGTGTCGAGCGCGCGCGTGGCCTCACGCTCGGCGTCATCGTACTCTTCGCTGTCCAGACGCAAGCGCGCGAGCATGAGACGCGCGTCCACCAGCCGCTCGTTGACTTGCCAGGGCGCGCCTCACGAGCGAGTCGGCACCTGGGGACCCGTCGAACGCGAGCGCTCGCGCCATGCCAAGCAGCGCGCGCGGCTGCGATGGATTCTCCCGCAGCACGCTGCCAAGCATCTGCCGCGCATCGGGGCCGTTGTACTTCTCGAGAAACATCTCGCCAAGCTCGACGCGGGCATCGACGTTGCCAGAGTCGGCGGCGATCGCGGCGTCGTAGGCGCGCAGCGCATCCTTGAAGAGCTGCGGATCGTTGGCGCCCAGGTGGCGCGTGGCCCGCGCAACGGCGAGCAGCTCGGCGGAGGTGAGACGACCTTGCCGCTGGTTGTAGATGTCGATGAAGCGATCGAAGATGCGGGTCGCCCCGGGACGATCGCCGCGCTCCAGCCGGAGCTCACCGAGTCGCAGGTGAGCCGTTAGGCTGTCGTGGGTGCGCGCCGTGACCGCGCGGGTGTACGTGCTCTCGGCCTCGGCGAGCCGGCCGCGCGCACGCAGCAGGTCGCCGAGTGCGAGAAGGGCGGGGGCTCCGTAGCGGCGAGCTGCCGCTTCGGCGTCGTCGTACCGCCCACGTTCAGCCAGCGCTCGCACATGGGGCCGGCGAGCCGCCGCGCCGATGGCACTGTCTCGAGACGACGCGAGCGCCCCGAACGTCGCCGCTGCGCTGTCATACGCGCCGCGACGCAGCTGCGCGCGCGCCTGGGCAAGGCGCGAGGCGTCATCCTGCGGCGCCGCAGCACACGCGACGAGTGCCACGAAAAGAAGACCGCTCCACTGAGCGCGGATCATGGCGACTTGCCCTCGCGAATTGCCTGACTCACCTGCGCCAACTCTACGAGCAGGCGCTCGAGCTCACGCTCGTACGCGTCGGTCGTCATCGTCTCCTTGCGGCGCCGGAGCGAATCGACCTGCTCCTCGAGCCGCGCTTTCTTCGCGGCGAGCTCGCTCCCAGCCGGCGTGCTGGCGGCGACTGACGCCGCTTTCGCCGTTCCGCCGACGACGAAGCGTCGCGCGAGCGAGCCATCACCCGCGCGGGGATCGGGCTCGGCCGATCCCCGGCGATCGCCATCGTCGTCGAGCATCGCGTGCTCAGTCGGAAGCCGCGTGTCCGTCTCGTAGGCGCGGGTCACCTCGCGCTTCGCGTACACGAAGGCCTCGAGCAGCGAGACGCGCTCGTCCTTGTCGGTGTCGGCCCCCGGCGTGGTAAACGCGGCGACGAAGAATCGCGGAAAGAGCGTCTCGTTCCGCTCGTACGATGACTTGGTGGCGGTGATGACGACGCGATTCTTCCCCGAGAGGGCGGCAACGAAGTCGCCACTCGCGCTGGCGGCGTTGACGACGGCGACCTGCATTGCCTTGAGCGGCTCCAGCATGACGCCCAGCTCGGCCGCGGTGAGATCGGGCCCGGGAAGATTGAACCGGGAATCGCTTCCGGCATGGCTCCCATGTCCAATGAGCATGAGCAGCACGCGATCGCCCGCGCGCGCGCGCGCCGCCACGCGCGCGATCGTCTGCGTCAGCTCCGTCTTACTCGACTTCCCATCGATGCGCTGCGGGTCTTTCGCAGGATCCTCGGCAAGGTAGGTGATGTCGTCAGCCGTGAGGCCATGCTTGCTCACGAGCGCGTCAACGAGCGCCGACCCCGCGGCATGAAACGACGCCGCATATCCCGGCTCGCCACTCGCGCCAGTCACGATGATGACCTGTGTCTGCGCACCGAGCGATGCAGCGCTCAGCAGCAATCCGCATCCCGCATTCCGTATTCTCACGCCAGCCCCCGCTTGCGCCTCAACAACCATTCCGCAGCGATGAGACCGAGGAGCGCGACGAACATCGCCGGCGTGTCCCACAGGTCCAGCTGCTCGGTGACGGTCGTCCCGCTGCTGGTATACATCATGTCTCGCGCGAGAGCGTCGGCGGTCTCGGGCGTGTAGTACCGACCCCCGGTCTCGCGCGCGATACGCTCGAGCAACGCGGGACGCTGCGCGGCGCCGAACATCTCCTGCTGAATGTCGTGCGCGACGATGTATTCCTCGCCGCCGGTGATGACGCTGTCACCGACTCGAGCACTGACCCGCATGCGATAGAGGCCGGGCTCGCTCGCGGTGAAGCTCCCGCGATATTCACCGTCCTTGTCGACCATCCACTCGAACGGGACCTCGAGCGGCTCTCCGTTCGGCCCGAGCACGCTCGCGCTCACCGCTGCGCCATTCACGGCGAGAAAGCTCTCGTTGTTGACTTGCGCGCGTACCGCGACGACCTCGCCCGGAGCGACGTGATCGGGCGCCGTCATCGTCACGCGCTCCGGCACCTCACTCACGAGCCAGCGCAGCATCTGCCGCCAGAACGTCTCGTGTGTCGCGTCGTCGACCGCCATGGTCGCGTGCATCTGCCATACCCACGAATCCTGCACCGGGAAGGCGATGGCCTTCCCGCGTCCATAGCGATGATGCGCCAGCACGATCTGTCGCTCTCCACCACCGCCCGAGACCGTCTGCCCGAGAAGAAGCGCCGTGGCACCGGGCTTCGCGCGTCCGATGCGGTTCACCGTCGTCAACGCGGGCATCGTCTTCCACCGCTCGAGCGACGCCTGCTCGCTCGCGCCGAGCTGCGTCGCCGGATGCATCGCACCGGCAGGCGTCGGCGAGATCTGGAGCTCGGCGAAGTATTCCTCGCCATTTTCATCGGATCGCGTGACTTCCACCGGCATCACGTCGGCGAGCGGCGTGTCGGCGTAGCCACCTTCCGCGAAGGCGCGTCGACCGCCGAGCAGGAGCAGGCCGCCGCCGCGCTCGCCGACGAAGTCAGCGAGCATTCGCATCTGCTCGAGGGTGAAGAATGCCGCTTCGACGCTGCCGAGGATGACGGCGCGATAGGTGAACAGGTCTTCGCGCGTTTTGGGAAAACCCGCCACGAGCTCGAGGCTGTCCGCCACCCCGAGGCGAAGGAACTTGTTCTCGGCCGTGCGCTGCAGCGCGACGAGGCGAAGGTTCTGGTCCTCGCGAATGGCTCGGCGCATGAACTTGAGCTCGAAGCGCGGCTCGCCCTCCACGTACAACACCTTCTCGGCGCGATCGGTCACCGTGACCAGCGCCTCGCGCGCATTGTTCTCGGCGATGAGCTCACCGTCCTCACGCGCGATACGGAATCGCAGCTGACGCGGCCCCGTTTCCTGCGTCACGACGCGCATGCGGACCGGCGATTCCTCGCCGTCACCGCGCAGCGTCACGTCCTGCGAGGCGACAATGCGGCCCGCGTCCTCGGCAAGAAGCTTCACTTTCCGCCCGGCAAACCCGCGCTGTGCCACGACGACGTTGGCGACGAGCGCCGTGCCGCGAAGCGCCGTATGCGGCACTTCGACGCGCGTGATCTCGATGTCGCGCTCGAAGCGCGGAGAGCCAACGCCGATCGTGTACACCGGAAGGCCGCGCGCCTTGAGCGCCAGAAGCGGCTCGGCAAGCGCGCTCGCGGAGTTGTCGGCACCGTCGGTAATCACGACCAGCCCCGCGAGCGGAACCGTCGAGAGCTCCTGGCGCGCGCGGTCGAGCGCGGCGCCGAGATGCGTGCGCCCACCCGCGAAGGTCATCCCCCGCGCATCGGGAATCGGCTCGGCGGCTGACGAAAAGCTGAAGTAGCGAAGCTGAAAGCGGTCTCCGAGCGCCCGGGCGAGCGCGCTGTCGCGCGTGCCGAAGAGGCGCTGGGCGACGTCGGCGCGTGCGTGACCGTCCGCATCGGGAATGCGCATGCTGCGCGAATCGTCAATCAGGATGGCCACCGCGTTCTTCTGGGGAACGGCAGTCGACACCAGCAACGCAGGGCGGAGCAGCGCAAAGCCAGCCAGGGCGACGATCGCGACGCGCACAGCGGTCAGCACCGCGCGATCACGAGGGGTGCTCTTCCCGCGGGCGCGACGATATGCCCACGCGAGGACGAGGCCGATCGCCGCGACGGCGACGACGATCAGCATCGGCCATGGAGCGGCGAGCACGAAATCCCCTCGCTCGTACACTACCGGGCGATACTTGAAAAAGGTCTGGACGAAGGCGTCCATCGGGTGCGTGCGTCCTCAGGGCGGAAACGCCGAGGCGTCGAGCCCCGGGATGATTCGCAACGCGTTCTTGTAGTAGATCTTCTTGAGGACCTCGTCAGGCAGGTCGAGCCCGTACATCTTCCAGAACGCGTGACGCCGGCGGTAATAATCGAAGTATTCGTCCGCCGTCTCGAGCACGCGGAAGTACGTGTGGTACTCGGTGGGCTCGTAGCTGTCCTTTCCGAAGAGCACGCGGTCCTGGTACTTCGTCAGGAACTGCCTCGCGAACCGGGGCTGACGGCCGAGCTCGGCGAGCACTGCGCCGATCTCCGTGTACATGTTGGGCAGGGAGTCCATGAGCGCACCGAGGTGCGCGAGATCCCCGCCGAGCCAGCCGAGGTGGGCGTTGATGAAGAGGGTGCGCGGATGCTTGCGGAAGAGGCGGTGCTGCTCGGCGATGATCGTCGCCCAGGACGGGTACTCGCCTGGCGGACGCGCGCGCTCGGGCCGCTCCTTGAGCTCGAGCCAGCGCTCGTTGGTCTTGTCGTGAGGCTCGAAGAACTGGCGCGGCTCGGCGGTGTGGATGAGCACGGGGATGCGAAGCTCGCCCGCCTTGCGCCACACGGGGTCGAGACGTGGATCGTCCACCGGGACGCGCTTGCCCGAGCGATCCTTCAGGTCGAGGCCGAGATTCTTGAAGATCTTGAGCCCGCGAGCGCCGGCTTTGACGTCGCGCTCGAGCTGGGCCGCCGCGTTCGCGCCCCACTGCGGATCATCGATGCCGGAGAACTGGAGGTTGGCGAAGAAGACGAATCGTCCCGGCACGGCGCTCTGGGCACTGCGTACGGCCGTGGCGAGCGCCTCGCCGCTGCGGCCGCTGAGGTTGACCATCGCACGCATGTTCATGGCGTCCATCTCGCGCGACAGGCGCTGATAGTCAGCCGATAGCGACTGGTGGCTGTGGACGTCGATGAATGGATACTTCGCCCGCGTTACCCGATGCGCGGGAACGACCAGCGAGGACGGCGGGTCGTACTCCTCGAACGACATGGTCTGTGCGTTCGACGAGACGGCAAACGCCACCGCCGCGCCGGCGACTAGCGACAGCGTGCGCCCCACAGCGATCATCGTGCGGATCTCCCAGGAGAGGCTCTCGAAATCTTACGCCGAGGACCGAGGTGACGCACCCGGTATCCATGGACGTATTGTAAGAAACCGGTGGGACTTCCGCGCTTTCAGCGCGCCAGCCCCCTCGTGCGTAGAATAATGTTTGGGACATCGGCGACAGACACTGCGAACTCGACCTTCCCCCAACCTCACTCCCCCCACGCGTTGGAGGTACTTCATGCGTGCCTTGGCGATTCTCTTCGTGACACCCGTGCTTCTTTCGATGACGTCCGCGGCCGACGCGGTCGCACAGCAGGTCGTGGAGATTCGTGAATGGAACGTCCCCTGGGCCGATTCGCGACCCCGCGATCCCTACGTTGACGCGAAGGGCCGCGTCTGGTTCGTCGGCCAGGTCGGCGACTACGTGGCGATGCTCGATCCGCAGTCCGGCCAATTCACGAAGTACGACCTCGACAAGGGCGCTGGCCCTCACAATCTCATCGTCGACAAGAGCGGCATCGTCTGGTACGCCGGCAACCGGGCTTCCCATATCGGTCGGCTCGACCCGTCGACGAAGGCAATCCGAAAGATCGCGATGCCCGACTCGGGCGCCCGCGATCCCCACACCCTGGTGTTCGACCCCAAAGGCGACATCTGGTTCACCGTGCAGGGGGGCGGATACGTCGGCAAGCTCGCGATGGCCGATGAATCGGTAAAGCTGGTGAAGGTCCCGGGGTCGGGCGCGCGGCCCTACGGCATCGTAGTCGATGGGCAGGGACGTCCCTGGTTCAACGAATTCGGCACCAACAAGATCGGCACCGTCGACCCCGCGACCATGACGTTGCGCGAGTACGACCTCCCCAACGCCGGAGCCCGGGGGCGTCGGATCGGCCAGACGTCCGACGGCGCCGTCTGGTACGTGGACTATGCGCGTGGCTTCGTCGGGCGACTCGACCCTGCGAGCGGCAAGGCGGAGGAGTGGGTGGCGGCGTCGGGCGCGAGCTCACGGCCGTACGCGATGGCGATCGATGATCGCGATCGCATCTGGTACGTCGAGTCCGGCGTGGTGCCCAACCAGCTCGTTGCGTTCGATGCCAAAACGAAGAAGGTCGTGAGCACGACGGCGATCCCGAGCAACGGTGCCAGCCGCAACACCGTGCGCCACATGATCTATCACGCGCCGACGAAGTCCATCTGGTTCGGCACCGACGCGGGCACGATCGGACGGGCACGACTCGGCTCGTGAGGCACCGCGTCGCGATCGCGATAAGCGTTCTGCTGACGGCGGTGCTGGTGACGGCGGCGCGCGCGGCATACGACGCGCGCCCGCCGCTCGCTCACACCGGCGGGTTCGGCGAGCCGAGCTGCCGGGAATGTCATTTTGACGGCCCGGCGCGGCCGCCCGAGATGCTGTCGTTAGGTGGCGTGCCCGAGCGGTATCAGCCTGGTGCCGTCTACGATCTCGAGGTGTCGATCCGCGATTCGACGGCCCGCGCCGGTGGGTTTCAGCTCGCGGCGCGCGTCGCCGCCGGTGCGCACGCTGGTACTCAGGCGGGCACCCTGTGCGCGACGAGTCCGCGCGTCAATGTCGTCGCCGACACCGCGACCGGCGTGCAGTACGCGTCCCACGCCGGAGCGAGGAGCGCGGATTCGCTCCAGTGGCGCCTGAGGTGGCAGGCGCCGGGCGAGGATGTGGGAACGGTGATCTTTCACGTCGCGGCGAACTCGGCGAACGATGACGACTCCATGTTGGGGGACGTGATCATCTTGAGATCGTGGACGACTAGGGGTCAGGAGTCAGGAGTCGGGGATCAGGGGGTGTCAGGGAAGAGGGTTCAGGGGTCGCGCGAGCCGTTCTCCTGTCACCCATTCCCTGACCCCCCTGATCCCTGACTCCTGACCCCTAGTTCCTAAGTCACTCGTTCCCACCGAGAGTCGATCTCGCCGGGTCCACAGCAGCGAACGAAGGATGGGTGGCGACGCGACGTCCTTCATTCCGGCGGGGACTCCACGCGCGCGGAGTCACCCCGGCGCGTGGAATTCACGACGATCCTCGCAATGTTCTCGGCCGGCACGACGTGCGTGCGCCGCGCGGTCGGGTAATACAGGAACACGAACTTGGCCGTGGTGCCGAGCAGAATGGGAAGCTCGCCTGGCCCGGGCTCGCCGTCGACGAGCTCGACCTCCACGCGCCGGCCGCTCCCACCCTTGATGTCGTCCGCGACGCGCTCGGCGTACATCATCATGAAGAGGAGCGCATACGTGGCGACGAAGACCGCCCGCGACATGAATCGCGCTCGTCGCTCGCCGCCCATCGCCTGTTCGGAGCGGCGCGAAAGGGCCGCGTAACGTGGGAATCGGCGCCTCGACCATCGGTCGATCCACGCCACCACGAGCAAGAGCGGCAACGGCAACAGGCTCAGGAGGATGATGAGCGGCGCCCGCGCGGCCGCGAGCAGGAAATCGCTCGTTTCCGCGTACTCGGCGATGTTGATCCGGAACTCGGCGTACAGGCGCGCGTCGTACACCAGGCCGATCACGGTGATGATCAGATAGGAGGCGGTGAGCAGCAGCCCGGGATGATTCGCCCACAGCGACGCGAGCGCAGGTGCCGGCGGCTCGGGAACGTCGCTGCGCGTGGAGGAAGCGGAGATGTCGTGCGAACGAGTCGCCATGCTTCACAATGGGCGCAGAGGGGCCGGGAATCAACGTGGTCCTTCAATGGAAGTCGTGTGAGCGATGAACTAGTTCTCCCGCTACCTCCAGCGTCGCGAACTTCTGCCCCACGACGTTCATCACCTGGCCATCGCGCTCGAATCGGCCCAGCACCAGAATGAACGTCGCGTTCTTGACTACCTCGACGTTGGCCTCGACGAGCTGATGCGGAACGATCACGTTGATGAAGCCGTGCTCGTCTTCCAGGAGCAGGAAGATCGTCCCGTTCGCCGTCTCCGGGCGCTGACGCACCGTGACCAGCCCGCCCACGATGATGCGCTCACCACTTCGAGCTTTCTCGAGACCCTTGCTGTCGATCGCGCCCCAGCGGCGTAGCTTGTCGCGCAGCGCCTGCATGGGATGCCCATGGATGCTCGACCCTGTCGTCGTATAGTCGAGAAAGATGAGCTGCAACGGGTCCAGGGGCGGCGGATCGTGTGATGTCATCCGCGCTGGGGCGAGCGGAAGCACGTCTCCCACGGCGTGCAGTGCCTGCCAGGCGGCGCGGCGCCGGTCGGGCTCCCAGGCGCCGAATGCGCCCGCGCGTGCCAGCGACAGCGCATCACTGCGAATGAGTCGGGTGCGCCTGACGACATCGGCGATCGAGGTCCAGGGGGAATCGCTGCGACTCGCGCGTAGCGCATCGAGCAGCTTCGTCCCCACGTTGCGGATGTGCCGCCATCCGATGCGCATGGCCGGCCGGTCGGGCTGGCCGGTCTCTTCCACCGTGCATTCCCAATCGCCATCGCGAAGACAGGCGGGCCGCACCTCGACTCCATGGCGTCGCGCGTCGTGGATGAGCGTCGAGACGGGATAGAATCCCATCGGCCACGAGTTCAACAAGCCGGCATAGAATTCCGCTGGATAGTGCGCTTTGAGCCAGGCGGTCGCGTACGCGATGAGCGCGAAGCTCCAGGCATGTGATTCGGGAAAGCCGTAATTCGCGAAGCTCTGCAGGTCCTCGCAGATCTTCAATGCGATGCGCTCGTCGATCTGGTGCTCGACGAGGCGATGCGCCAGCCGCTGCAGCGATCGAAGCAGACGATCCTTCTTTCGCTGGTTCCCCATCGTGCGCCGCAGCTCGTCCGCCTCGGAGCCCGTGTAGCCGCCGAGCGCCATGGCGATCGCCATCGCCTGCTCCTGGAAGATCGGAATGCCTTGGGTGCGCCGGAGAATCGGCTCGAGCGCCGGGTGCGCGTACACGACTTTCTCGAGACCGAGGCGCCGCTGTGTGTAGGGGTGAACGAACTTCGCCTGGATCGGCCCGGGCCGAATGAGCGCGACCTGCACCACGAGATCGTACAGGTATGCCGGACGCGTGTGCAGGATCGATGCGATCTGCGCGCGACTCTCGATCTGGAACATCCCGATCGTCTCGCCGCGCGCGATCAGGTCGTAGCTCTTCGCATCATCCTGCGGCAGCCGATACATCTCGGGACGCGTGCCGGTCCGCCGCTCAATGACGTCGAACGCGCGGCGCACCTGCGACAGCGCCCCCAGCCCCAGGAAGTCGAACTTCGGCGCGCCGACCGCGTCGAGATCATCCTTGTCGAACTGCACGATCGTCCGCCCCATCGTCGTCTGCTCGATCGGCAGGTAGTCGCCGAGTGGGGCGGAGGAGAGGACGAAGCCCCCGACGTGGGTCGCTCGAAGCCGGGGAAGTCCCTCGAAGCCGGCCATTGCCGCAAGCAGGGTGCGGCCGCGCTGGTCAGTGATGTCGACTCCCGCGCGCGCCGCGGCGCTCTCGCGAATGTACTCGGCGCCGGCCGCCGGCTCGTGATGGTGCACGCGCTTCGAGATCGCGAACATCATCTCCGGCGGGTAGCCTAACGCCCGCATCGCGTCCTGCGCGGCGTTGGGCGCGCGGTACGTCTGGACGATGCAGGCGATGGCGGCGTGCGCGCGGTCGTAGCGCGCATAGACGTAGTCGAGCACCTCCTCGCGCCGGTCGTGCTCAATGTCCACGTCAATGTCCGGCGCTTCAGCGCCCCCCTCCGCGCGGATCTCGGAGAGAAAGCGCTCGAACAGCAGGCCATGTTTGACGGGGTCGACGGCGGTGATGCCGAGGCAGTACGCGACCGCCGAGTTGGCGGCGCTGCCGCGTCCCTGGGAGAGGATTCCGCGTTCACGGGCGAACTGCATGGCGTCCCACATGACGAGAAAGAATCCAGCGAAGCCGAGCTGCTTGATGAGGGCGAGCTCGTGCTCGAGCTGATGCGTCTGTGCGTCGGAAAGCGTGGTGCCCCACCGCTCGTGTGCTCCGGCGTAGGTCTGCTCGCGGAGATACGAGTCGTCGTCGTTACGCTCCGGGACGGGGTAGTGCGGAAGCGGCGGACGCATCCATCGCAGATCGAATTCACATTCCTCGGCGATCCGCTGGCTCTCGCGCAGCCCTTCCGCTCGGCCTCGCCACCGGCGCGCCATCTGCGCGGGCGCGATCAATCGCCATTCCCCGTTAGGTCGCAAGACGCCGCGCTCGGCGGCCGTCGACAGATCCATCTCGTGACGAAGCGCCGTGAGCATGTCGTGAACGAGCCGTCCCGTGTCGTCGAGGTAGCGCGGATCGTGCGCGACGACCCACGGGACTCCACGACGCTCGGCGAGCTCGATCAATGACCCGGCGAGCATCGCTTCGGATCCGCCGACGTGATGGAGTTGAGCTTCGATCGCGATCCGAGCGCCAAAGACGTCGCGCCATCTGTCGAGCGCGCGCTCGGCTCCCGCTTCATCGCCGGCGCGTAAGAGTGACGCGATCTCCCCAGACGCCGGCCCGGTGAGCGCGTGCAGCCCGTCGCTGCGAGCGGCGAGCTGCTCCCACGTTACCTGTGGATGCCCGCGCCGCTTTCCCTGCGCCGCTTTCTCCCACTCCTCCCATCTGCCGACGCGAGCACAGGTGAGCAGCGCGGCCAAATTGCGACAGCCGCGCTCATCGCGAACGAGAAAGGCGGCGGGATAGCCGTCGACGATGAGCTCCGCCCCAACGATCGGCCGCAGCGGCCGCTCGCAGATGGGGCAGGGCTCGTCGGCGTGGCTCGCGGCGCGACGACAGTCGGGATCCTTGGCGATCGTCCGCGCCTCGGTCACGAACCGAGGCACCGCTCCGAGGTCCGTGGTATCCGTGATGCCGAGACTGGTGTAGCCGAGCTGCCGGGCGCGCATAACGAGCCGCTCGGGGGTGGTGGCGCCGTCGCCGAACGAGAAGCCGGTGTGGGTGCGGAGCTCGGAGTAGCAAGAGGTGCTCGAGGTCGTCGAGGTCGTCGAGGTAATCGAGGCGACGTTCCCTCGATCACCTCGACGACCTGGACGACCTCGACCGCCTCGACTCAATCCCACAATCCGTGAAGAAACCACGTCTCCTCAATCGCATCTCGAAACAACCACACCAGCACCCCATCTTCCCTGACTCCCCGGAAATACTCGCGCGCGTAGCCTCCCTCCCAGTGGCCACCCGAGGTGCGATCCGGGCCCGCGACATCGGTGAGGTCATGCCAGACGACGTCGTCCCGATAGCGCAGAGGGATGCAGTGATCGCGGCGCTCGCTCGTGACGACCGCGATGGGCTGCGGCTGGGGGAGGAGCTGCAGCGTGAGGCTGGGCAGGGCAGGGGCGCGCGCGGCGCCGACCTCGCTCCCGCTGCGCTCGACGAGCGTCGACGGCTGTTCGGCGATCCACCGCGTCCGTCGATCGAGCAGCGCATGGCCGGTACGCTGCGGTGTGAACAGGATCTCGCCCTGATCATCCATGAGCTGCGCCAGCGCCTGCTCTGTCGCGCCGGCGCTGGCGAAGCCGCGGTCGAACAGGTCGCCCTGCGGGCTTCGCTTGGCGGCGAGCGCGTCGACCCGGAGCAGCACGCCGGTGATCGCATCGCCTAACGTCAGCCGCTCGAGGACGGCGCGGATCTGGCGCATCCAGCTCTTGCGATTCGTGGTCGGCCGCGTGAAGCGCATCCGGCTGGTATTCTGCTCGCGATTGGCGAGCGACAGAACGAGCGCCAGCTCCCGCGCGCTCTCCCCTCGCTCATCGAGCGACGTGATCACTCGCTCGGCCAGCGCATTGATGATGAAGACGAGCCGCTCGGGATCGGTGAGCGTGTAGTCGGCCCACTCGACCGACGCGTGCGGGAGCTCGCGGGGCACCTCGGTGAAGATCGGCCGCCGGTCATCGGCCCGCGCGAGCTGCCAGAGCCGCACGCCCTCGATGCCGAAACGCACTTCGACTGCTTCGAGATCCAGAATCGCCAAATCACCACAGGTGGCGATGCCGGTCCCATCGAGCAACGGAAGGAGCTTGGGTGATGGCGAGAGCACATTGATCGGCAGAGGCGCCAAAAACTCGGCATCCCGACCAGACTCGACGAATACGCAATCAGCAATCAGCGGGTGCCCTCCGGGCAGCGCGCAATCAGCCGTTGCAGCCAGCTCCGCGACGATCGGCGCCGAAGCCACGCCCACACGCACGTCGATCACCCCTCGAGCTCTCATCAACTCGAGCAGCTCGCCGGCGACGGCGCGCGCATTCATCCCACGCGCATCCGCCCACAGCCGACCGCGCGCGTCGGTCGCGACGCGCGGCACCGACGCCAGGAGGATTGGCGCGAGCTCAGCGGCGGACGCCGCGTCGGTCTGCCAGCGTGGCGTCCAGAGACAGACGAAGCTCATGATGGATGATCGGGATCGAGAGATCGGTGTGTGCGTTCCAGCCCGGCGCCTGCGCGTGCACACGAATGACCGCGGCCTGCGCCTCGGCGGGACCGCCGAAAGGATCGCGGCGCCAGCGATAGCCGTTCGGAAGCAGGCGCGACGTCAGGCGCAGGCTTGCCATCGAGGATTCGCGCGCGACCGTGACGAAGGCTGCGCCTCCCTCGCGAACGGCGCGCGTCAGACGCACCGTCTCGGTGCGGGCGGGCTCGAGGCCGCTGAGCACGATGAGGCCGAACCCCCCAGACCGGAGCAGCTCCTCGGCGGAGCGAAGCGCCTGCGGAAGATTGCTGGGGCGGAGAAGGATGGGTCCATCGTCCCACACGACACCGCCCACTGCGCCGCGTCCATCGATCCAGGCGGCGCGCTCGCCCGCTTGCACGGTCGTTAGGCATGCCGCCCGCAGGATGGCCGTCGCGCCTCCCTGCGAGTCCCACGCCGACAGCCGCCCCCGCGGAAGCCCGCCGCTCGGTAGAATGTGGTCGAGAGCGGCCATGCCGGTCGCGACCGCCGTCGTCCGATGCGTGATGGGAAGCGCATCGGGAAAGCGCTGCTCGACGAGCGCGCGAAGGGCGGCGACGGAAGAGGGCATGAAGTAGGGTACCGAACAAAGACCGAAGTATAGGAGCCGAATGCTACCAAATCGGCTACCGCCAGTCAAGCGACTGGCTGGACCCTACCTGAACGTGCCCGGACTTACGTCATAGACGAGCTGATAGGCGCCCGCTTCCTCTTCCGGCTGCCAGAATCCCAGCTGCTCGCTCCATCGCACATCCTGCAGCCGGCGTCCGCCTAACGTGATGAATCCCGCCGCGCGCGAGGTGAGCACACCGAGCTTGCGGAGATCGGCGAGGCCGCGCAGCACCGCCGTGCCGCGCTCGGCCACGATGCGGCGCGCCGTCCCCGGCCCGATTCCCGGCACGCGGAGGAGCGTGTCGTACGACGCGGTGCGTACCTCCACGGGGAATCGCTCCACGTTGCGCAACGCCCACGCTGCCTTCGGATCGATGCCGAGCGGCAGATTGCCGCCCTCGTCGTAGACCACCTCACCGCGCTCGAAGCCGTAGCGCCGAAGCAGCCAGTCGGCCTGATAGAGCCGGTGCTCGCGCAGCGCTGGCGTGCCGCGCACGTTCTCCATTGGTGTCTCGCTGATGGGGCGGAACGCGCTGAAGTGCGCGTGGTGAATGCCGCCACCGGAATACAGCTCGGTGACCTTGGTGAGTATGCTGCGATCGGAGTCGGGCGTCGCGCCGACGACGAACTGCATCGTCATTCCCGCCGTGCCGCCGGGATGAATCGGATCGCGCGGCTTACCCTCCTGCCGCGCTGCCCGCTCGAGCGTCACCAGCGCGCGCACCTGCTCGAGGCCGGCGACAGTGACGTCGAAATTCTTGTCGGGCGCGATCTGCGCCAGGCTCGCGCCGCACGGCGCCTCGAGATTGAGCGAGACGCGGCTCGCCAGCGAGGTGAGCCGTTCCACCTGCGCGGCTTCGGCGCCCGGCACCATCTTGACGTGGATGTAGCCGGCGAAGCTGTGCCGCTCGCGCAGAAGCTCGAGCACCGTGATGAGATCATCCATCACCTTCACCGGCCGTCCGGGAATCCCGGTGGTGATGAACAGCCCCTCACACCACCCGCGGCGGTGGGCGCCGAGGAAGATCCTAACGAGCTCTTCGGGCTTGAGGAGCGTGCGCGGGAGCTTTCGATCCCGTCGCATGGGGCAGTAGTGACAGTTGTAGCTGCACGCGTTGGTCATGAGGATGCGCAGCAGCGGGACTCGCATCCCGTTCCCTGGACGCACGGTGCGAATGTTGAGCGGCCGCAGTGCGCCGACCTCTTTCGTGTGCCGCAGCCTCGGCGGCAGTGTCTGTGATCCCGGTGGACCGTCCTGATCGTCGGTCGCGAGCGTCATCAGAATGTCGAGCTTCTGCTCTAGCGTCAGCATCTCCCCACCTCCGCCCCAAGGTCATCCCACCCAGGTGATCCAGGTCGTCGAAGTAATCGAGGTAGTCGAGGTGAATGGTTTGTTCCTCGATAACCTCGACGACCTCGACAACCTGGATCACTTCAGCCTCCCTCCTCCCACAACCCCAGCTGCGCCGGAAGCTCCGTCCGCTCCGCTCCCCCCTCCTCCTCCGCATCGCTCCGCCCCATTCCACCCTCAACCCCGTACTTCCGGCACAGCTTGTCGAAGAATTTCCCTAACGACTCGCGATAGCGGTCGCTCAGATGCCAGGTCGTCGCGTAGGCCTTGCGATAGTGCGCGGCCAGATGCGGAAACTCCCGCTCAATGAATGGGAAGTAGCGCTGCTGCGCCGTCTTCCGAAGCCGGAGCGACGAGACGCTCACGAAGGTCGCGCCCAGCTCTGCTGCCCGTTTCACCAGCGCCTCGAGGCCACGCGGATCGTCGGTGATGCCGGGGAGCACTGGCATGCAGTTGATCCCGGCGTCGATGCCCGACTCACGAAGCCGCACGAGCGCGCGCAGCCGCGCCTCGGGCGTCGGTGCCCGCGGCTCGATGCGGCGCGCGAGCGCGCGATCGAGCGTGATCAGCGAGAGATGGACCGAGAGCGACGAGTGACGCGCGATGCGACGCAGCAGGTCGACGTCGCGAGTGACGAGCGGACTCTTCGAGATGATGACGATGTCCAGCCCTGGATGCTCGGCGAGCACCTCCAGGATACCGCGCGTCACGCGATAGCGACGTTCGGCGGGTTGATACGGATCCGTCGCAGTGCCGATGAGGATCGTCTCGCCCTGGATGCAGCCGCAGATGCTTGTCGCTCCCGTGCCGCAGCGTACGCGCGAGCACCTCGGCGGCGTTCTGCTTGACGAAGATCCGCCGCTCGAAGGCGAGCCACGGCGGGCATGGCGGCGGCGGACTGCCTAACGTCCTCCGTCAGCACATTGGCGGTGACGGAGCGCTCCATCACGTAGCGGTGCGCGTACCGGGCGTAGCAGTAGGTGCACCCGAACGCGCAGCCGATGTAGGGGTTGATCGACCAGTACCCCATCTTCGTGACTTCCGGACCGTTGAGGACGTTCTTCGCCCGCGTGCCCACGTAGGCGATGTCTCGCTGCTCGCCAAGGACGGGGAGCTGGCGGGAGGAGCGCTCGTAGGCGGCCGAGAAGAGAGGGGTCTGGGCGAAAGTCATGGGAGAAAGAAGCGGGGCAACTTATATACCGAACATATACCGAAGATGCAAGACGCACCAATTTGCAGCCTCAGTGACATGCTTAACGCGCTTGCCAGGGCCTCAACGAGCTAGCGCAGCTCCGTCGTCGAGACGCTATCCAGACCGCCGCGACACCACCGCTTCGCGGTGTAATCGCAATATCCGCAAAAACCCAACGTACCGATGGTGGGCGGCGGAGGGTCTCCGGGAAGGTGCGAGTGTACGGTGAGCGGGTGGACGGTCATCGCGACCGAGCTATCCTCGGGGATCAGCACCGCTCGGTATCCACTCGTTATGCTGTCGATCCAGACGTAGGTTCTTCCAGCGCCGATGCCCGACGCCGGCCGCGCTACCCCGCTCGTCAGTCGCGCCATGATGCATCCGGCCGGTGTACCAGCGTCCGCACTATCGACTGCCTGGATGATCACCGAGTCGCTCGCCGAGAAACCGTACACGTAGGCGAGCGCCGTATCGCCCGACGCGTACGATATCCCGTCTGCCCAGTCCACGAGACTGCTCCGGGAGCTGGCCGCGATCCCGGCGGGCGGCGCGCACGCGCTGGCAGCGATCATCAGAGCCGACTCTCCTCCGCACCCATGGACCCCGATCGCGAGAACAGTCCCAATCAGGCTGGCAAGACTCCGGCGTAGTGCGACAGGTGCGGCGATGCAGGGCACAAAACCTCCTCGTCGAAGACCGTTGTGAGGTGGGACAGGTCCCTTCGAATCGCTACTGCGGCGCTGCGATCGCTGGAAGAGCGTGGAAGGCCGGTCGCAGCTCCGGATCACTATTCCTCCATAACACCAGCGCCGCGCGGGCCACTGGTCGAGCCGTCGTCGTGTCGCCTGCTCGTGCCGCGAGCAGGGCTCGCGTCACCATCGCCGACGGAATTGCCGCGGCGCGATGCACATCCTCCAATAGCCAGCCCGGGCTCATCGGCAGATCTCGGAGCACATTGTCGAGGAGAAGGGTTGCTGTCGTGGTATCACCGGCGGCCAGAAAGACGAGCGCCTGTTGGTACACGACATCCACGTCCCCACGCCTCTCATCAGGCGTGGTTGCCGCAAGCCTCCGTCCCGCCGCGCGAACGGCGGCCGTGTCGCGCACGGCGAGCGCGCGTTGCAGTCGGTGCAGCTCACCGGGTGCCTTGATGGACAGGACAGAGCGGGGCTCGATGCGCCACAGCCCGAATGTCACGGGATGCAGCATCGTCGCGGCGCGCACGCGCTCGCGTCGCCCCGCGGGAACCCACATGTCGATGAGCTGACGCACGCGTCGAGCGAGCGCGATGGCGCTATCGCGCGGCTCGGGGAAGGACGCGTACGCGAGCAAGGCGAGCGCGGCCCGCGCGACAGGGCGGGGCGCGATTACACGCTCGCCCTCATACCAGAAAGCAAACGTCGTGTCGTCGGCGTGGGCTTCGAGCAGCGCCCGCGTGCGATGCACGCGACCGGTCAAGGCAGCGAGGCCGGCCAGCGCGTGCACCTCGGCCTGCCTCGGGTCGGATCGGGCAGAGAGCACGGAGTCGGCGACCTGGCGAGCAGCCTCGTACTCGCCGCGCTTTACGAGCAGCCGCACTTCGACATGCGCAACGCGCGTCCGCCCAATGACGTCGGACGTGAACGCTCGCGCCTGGCGTGCCTCGGTCAGCGCTCGCTGGAGATCTCCACCGACCTCCAGGGCGGCTGCGTGAACCTCGCGCGCAGGTCCGCTGCCTGGAAATGCGCGAACCCAGCTTTCCGCGATGCGACGCAGCCGGTCCCGCGCCCACGCCACCGCGGCTGCGTGGGTCGCCGGCCAGGGATCATGCGTACCGGCGAGGAGATCGGCCATCGGAAACGGGATGAACGCGAGCGTATCGCCTTCGAGTCCGGCGCCCGACGCGAACCGCTGGCTGTCCGGCGTCACTGCATGGCCGGTGCGGACGCTCGTCTCCTCCACCGGGAAGAGATCGGTCGACAGCGGAGACAACTGCGTGGCGGCGCGGTGAAACGAGGGGAGAATCTCCATGGCACGGAGATACGCTTCCAGTCCGGCATGCAGACTGCTCCGAAACCGCCAGCCGCTTGGCGACTGCGCATCGCGCTCCACCACCGGATCGCGCGCCTGGCAGTTGGCGAGACCATGCCAGGCGGTGAAGTCCAGTGAGTCGCGCGCCAGCATCGATCGATATTGGTCGCAGGCGGCCGGGAAGCGATGCTCGGCCAACGCGAGCAGACCGGCGGCCTGGAGCGCCTCGCGCGGCGCCAGCACGGCCCGTCGCGCAACGGCGCGTGCCGCCGTGGTTCGCCACTCCCCCGGTTCTGCGCCGCGGAGGGCCATCGACTGCGCCGCCCAGAGCGCAGCCTGCGCGAAATCTGGATCGAGCTCCGACGCGCGGCGAAACTCGCGCTCCGCCCTAACGAGATCCCACTCTGCGAGCGCGTCGTGCCCGGCTTCGTAGTACACGAATGCCTCGCGCAATCGCGTGCTTCGCGCCGCGGGAGCGGCGGTGCGGTCTCGCAGCTTTCCCAGGGCGAGTGAATCGCTCAACGCCTCGAACGCGGCGGCGATGCCGGAAACGTCCGCGCCCATGGCGACGGAGGCGCTGCGTTGCTCGCGTCCGGTGCGAACATCGTATACGGTCGCGCGGACCTCGACGGTGTCTCCGCGGTTCCAGATGTCGCCCCACAGGAGATGCCCCGCCCCCAGCGCACGGGCGACCGCCAGCGCATCGCTCAAGGTGCGTATTGCGCCATGCTGTGCAACGGCATCGCTCGTGCGCAAACCGTCCACGAGACGCATGTCTCGCCAGAATCCGAGGGCCCGCCCCAAATGACGGGCCGCCGCTGCACCGTCGAGGCCGCCTGGCACCGTGCCTTCGACATCGAATGGGATGACGGCGTGGAGCCCAGGGTCGACGGTGTCTGCGCCGCCGCCCCGGGGCCACCAGATCACCAGTGCCAGCGCGATCGCGGCCACGGCCGGAATGCCTAACGTCATGGCCCTCCGAGCCGGCCGCGCCGGGGATTCCGCCGCCTGCAGCGCTTTCGCGAACGCATGCACCTCGGGGAAGCGATCCGCCGGTACCGGCGACAGTGCACGACGGATCGCGCGATCGAGCGCCTCGGGAACATCCCGCTCGCCGCGGAGTGATGGCGGCGGCTCGGTGAACCGTCGCGCGATCGTCTCGCGCGGCGTCGCGCCGGAGAAGGGAGGGCTGCCGGCGAGCATCTCGTACAGCACGCACGCCAGTGAATACTGATCGCTGCGCCCGTCGAGATCGTGGTCGCCGCTCGCCTGCTCTGGCGACATGTACGCGGGCGTTCCCACCACCATTCCCGCGGTCGTCTGCGACTCGCCTGCCGCTCGCGTGACCGCGCGTGCAACGCCGAAGTCAGCCACGATCGCGTGGTCTTCCTCGAGCAGGATGTTCTCCGGCTTGATGTCGCGGTGGATGACCCCGTGGCGGTGCGCATGGTCGAGCGCATCAGCGACCTCACGCGTAATACGCAGCGCTTCCTCGAGCGGGAGCTGACGCTCGCGCTCGAGGCGGCGTCGCAGCGATTCGCCTTCGATGCAGGGGACGACGTAAAAAATGGCGCCTTCGTACTCGCCGGAATCGAAGAGCGGCAGGATGTGCGGGTGATGCAACCCGGCGAGGACGCGAATCTCTCGCGCGAACCGTTCGCCCCCTTTCGAGGCGCCGAGCTCCTGATGAAGGACCTTGAGGGCGACCGCGCGGTCGTAGCGCATGTCGCGGGCGCGGTACACGGTGGCCATACCACCGCGGCCGAGCTCTCGCTCGATCGCGTATCGACCGGCGAATGGTGCGTGAGAGTGCGTGACCGCGTCGTGCACGCTTCCCGCCCCGGGAGCAGCTGGGAGTCACATAATACGGGAGCCCAGCTTCGTGGCGCCAGAGCGCCCCTGTCGCCCTCGGTGTTCCTCACATAACCTGCTTTGCATGGCCGACCCATCCATCCTCGCCGAGTGCGCACGTCTCTCCGCCGGCAGCGGCGAGGGTGCGCTCGCCACCGTCGCGCGGCGCCATGGCTCCCTTCCCATGAGTGCGACGGCGAAGATGCTCGTCACTCCCCTAGGCGTTCGACTGGGTACGGTGGGTGGGGGATGTCTGGAAGCAGAGATCACCGAACGCGCGCTCGAGGTAGCGGCAACGCGCCGGCCAAGGATCAGCGAGCACACGCTCAACTCGGAGCTCGCGGGGGATTACGGCCTCAGCTGTGGCGGTACGGCGGTGATGTTCATCGAGCCGGTCTACCCCAACGAGGGGCTCGCGGGCGTCTACTACGCGTGCATCGAGGCGCTCGCCAAGGATGAGCGCGCCGTGTTGTTGACCGACGCGAACTGGGAGAAGGGACCACACAAGGCGCTATTCGATGGGGGCCTCGTCATTGGCAGCGCGTCCCCAGCGATGCACGGCGTGGCCGGCTCCTTCGATCGGCGCTCGGAGCTACCGGCGCTCGCGGGGGAGGTCCTCGCCGAGCCGGTTGTCGGCAAGCCCAGGCTCGTGGTCTTTGGGGGCGGGCATGTCGGCGCCAAGGTTGCCCAGGCGGCGGCGTTCGCGGGGTGGAGGGTGACGGTCGTAGACGATCGGGCGGACTTCGCCGACCCGGCGCGACACCCGGCTGCGGAGGCGACCGTCGCCTGCGTCTATCACGATCTGCCGCCAGAGCTCGGGATCGGTGCCGACACCTACGTCGTGGTGGCGACTCGCGGTCATCAGCACGACGCGGTGGTGGTCGAGCAGCTGGCGCGGATCGACACCCGTTACCTCGGGATGCTCGGGAGCCGACGGAAGGTGGCGTTGACCTGGAAGCTGTTGGAGGAGCAGGGGATATCGCGTGCCCGGCTTGACCAGATCCATGCCCCTGTTGGTCTCTCGATCGGGGCTGATACCCCCGAGGAGATCGCCATCAGCGTGGTGGCCGAGCTGGTCGCGACGCGGCGATCGGGCTCCCGTCGCCGTGGTGGGATGAGCCTTCGGGAAATGTCTCCTACAAAATGAACGAGAATTGCGTATGATTGTGACGCACATCACCAAGAGAGGGACATGGATCGCAATGACATTGTGCGCGCGTTGGAGGAACGGCAGGTGGTGTTGATGACCTACGTGTCCGGGGGACCACGCACGGTGCAGCCGCACGCGATCGTTCGGAAGCCGGATGGGACGGAGATCCTCGACGCCTACCAGGTTCGGGGGTATACCGAGACCGACTCGGAGCACGGGTGGAAGAGCTTCGAGGTCGCTCGAATCGAGACGTTCGAGCTTCTTCCGGAGCGTTTCGAGCCGCGTCGCGACTTTCGCCCGGTGAGCAGCTCGTCCGGGCAGGTTGTGGCGACGGTGAGGGTGAGCGAGACGCTGGAGATCTGAGGCGCTAGATGCGCTAGAGGCGCTAGAGGCGCTGAGGGGGCTAACCCCTTCAGCGCCTCTAGCGCCTCTAGCGCGTCCAGCGCCTCTAGTCCTAGACGCGCTTCCGAATCTCCACGTTCCCATTCACCGTCGAGAACGACAGGCGCGTGCCGCCCTTGCCGATGGTCGCGCGCATGTTCTGCGGGTTGAAGCGGCCGGTGACGGTGAGCGGGTAGTCACGCGAGTGGAGCGTGCCGTTCACCGTGGTCATCCGAAGGTCGGCGTTGAGGTTCTCCGGCAGCTCCACCGTGATTGATCCGTTCACGGTCGAGAACTCGAGATCGCCGTCGCCGAGGTCGCGCATGCTCGCGCGAATGCTGCCGTTCACCGTCGAGGCATGCACCGGACCGCCGTCGGAGATCGCCTCGACCCCGCCGTTGACCGACGAGGCGTGCACTTCACCGGTGGCGCCACGAACGTCGACGCTGCCGTTGACGGTGCCGACATCCACGTTCACCCCGCGCGGGACGCGCACGGTGAACTCGACCTCGGTATCGTTGTCGTCATCGCGATCGCGATTGCGGCGCTTTGGCGAGTGATAGCCATTCTCGTCGCAGGTCGCCTCGCCCCAGATCGCGCAGACGAACACGTTCTCCTCGTTCGTGCCGTAGCGCTTCACCTCGATGCGGACGTCGTCCGTGTCACCGCGCCGGTTGCGCTTGATGGCGGTGATCTCCACACGGCTGCCTGACGCCGGCACGACCTCGACATTGCCGTTGATGTTCTGAAGCTTGACCCACTTGCCGGACGCGACGGCGCCCTCCCAACGAAAGTCTCGGGCCTGCTGTTCCTGTGCGACGAGCGCCGGAGCCGCGAAGGCGAGGATGAGCGAGGCGGAAACGAAACGGTTCATGATCACTCCGGGTTGCGGCTGGTGCCGCTGCGTTGAATGTAGATACCACCGCTGAACGAGGTCGCGCCGATGCGCGCGCCACCATCACCGACCTGGAACTCGAACTCCTTGCCGTGCCGCTGTCCGGGCTGAAGCGTGATCGGGAAGTCGCTGTCGATCGTACCGCTGAAGGTCTCCACCGAGATCAACGCGCCTAACGCCGATGGCAGCATGAGCCGCACGTCCCCCGAATGCGACGCGAAGTCGTAGCGACCGCCGGTCTCGGTGCGCCCCTCGAACTCGATGGACCCGCTCACCGTTTCGGCGCGCACCGACTTCGACCGCACGTTGTGCAGGGTGAGATCACCGCTGACGCTCTCGACTTCCACCACGCCGGCGACATTGGTGATGTCGATCTCACCGCTCATTGCCTCGCCGCGCAGATCGCCCTGCACTCGCGAGATCTGCACATCCCCCGACACGCTCTCGAAGCTCACGCGCGATGAGGCGTTGTCGATCTCGAGGTCGCCGTTCATTGTCGTGACCTCGACCTCACCCTTCACGCCCCGCACGGAGACGTCCGCGGAGCTGCCGGCCACCGTGAGTCGCGTGCCCTCCGGGACGGTGACTTCCACGTGCGCTTCGCCGTGCCGGCTGTGCTCGGGCCGCGTACCGATCTCGATGTGCGACGCCGTGGCATCGACACGGATCTGTCCCCGCTCGCTCGCGCCGCGCACCCTCACCTCATTGCGCGTCCAGCCGGTCACGATGATGTCGCCCGTGTGCAGGCGGATCTCGACGGCGCCATTGCGGCTGAGTGGCAGGATCGTGTCGATGCGCGATGTGTACTCGCGCTCGTCGTCGCGATCCCGATCCCGGTCCCTATCCTTGTCTTTCGCTTGCGCGCCGGCGGACAGCGCGGTAGCGGCGGTCAGCACGGCCGCCCACAGATATCGTGCAAACATTCTCGATACTCTCTATCAGGAGCGGGCCGGCAGCAGAGCCACCGTCCGCAGAATGGCGACCTTTTTGGTCATGGCGCGCGCGAGCTGATCAGCGAGGAAGTCGCTGGCCGGGTCGCGCTCGAGGGCCGCGCGGCTTTCAGCGATCGCGCGGTCGATCAACTCCAGGTTCTTCTCCAGCACCGCGATGGTGGTCGAATCGAGCTCCGTCCGTCGCTGACTGACGATGGTGCGCAGCTGCGCGACATCACGTGCGTACTCCGACTGCTCCGCGACGGGCGAACGCGTTGGTGCGCTGGCGCGGGGACGCTCGTCACGCTGCGTGGTGCTCGGCTCCGTCGAGGCCAGTGACGCCGCGGGCTCGATGACTTCTGCCGGCGCGGTCGAATCCGGCGCCCGCTCGACGACTGGTGCGGCTGCGACCACCGCTGCATTGGGTCGCGTCTGAATCGTCATGTAGTGCGTCACGCCCGCGGTCACGGCGATCAGGGCGGCTGCCGCCGCTCCGAGCCACCAGGCCTGACGAGCCCTGCTGCGACCTGACGCCGCATGCACGACGCGCTGCTGCTCCATTGGGATCACCGGCGCCTGGATGCGCGCCTCGATCCCGGCCCACAGATCGCGCGAGGGGACGAGCTCCGGGAGCGACTCCGCCTCGCGGCGGATCAATGCGAGGTCCGCCACCAGCGCCGTGCAGCGGGCACAGGCAGCTACGTGCCGCTCCAGCAGCGTGCGTGTCGCCGGATCCAGCTCGTTCTCGAGCCAATCGGAGAGCCGCTCGTCGAGCTGCTCGCAAGTCATCAGTCTCTGGTCGCTCATGTATTTAGCGCCTCCCTCAGGAGCATCCGCGCGCGGTGCAATTGGGCCTTGCTTCCGCCGGCGGTGACGCCGAGCATCTCGGCGATCTCTTCGTGTTTATAGCCTTCGACGTCGTGCAGAACGAACACTCTTCGGGCACCCGGGGGCAGCGTCGCGATCGCTTTCTCCAGGTCCATGCGGTCGCCGTGATGCGGTGACGACCCTCGCGCCTCGAGCACGTCTTCCCCATCCGGCTCGCGCCGCGCACGCTCACGTCCTTCTGCCTTTCGCGCGTTCAGGACGACGTTGACGGCCAGCCGGTGTACCCACGTCGAAAACGCGCTCTCGGCTCGGAACAGCGGCAGCTTCTCCCACACGCGAACGAACACATCCTGCGTCAGCTCTTCCGCGCGAGTGCGATCTCCCGACATGCGAACACAGACTGCAAAAACTCGGTTGACGTTTGCGCGATAGAGCCGCTCGAACGCCCGGCGGTCCCCCGAGGCGGCGAGAGCCACATTATCGGCAGGTACCTTCTCGAGTTGTGTCACCGCTTCGGGTGCTGCAGCAAGCATCCGCTGACCATGTCTCCGAGTCGTGGGATCAGATACCGGAATGGCCCGAAAGGTTTGAATGCCGGGCGTTGAGGCCACGTGGGTGGGGCTGACGAGCTCATGGCTGAGAAGAGGCGCTAGAGGCGCTAGAGGCGCTAGAGGCGCTTACGGCTCGAACACGATGATTGCTTCAATCGTCCCAGCGCCTCTAGCGCCTCTAGCGCCTGCAGCGCCTCTGCAGTTCGCATCCCCGAATGCCCGGACGGCCTGAAGCCAGGCCTCGTCGGGCAGGGCAGAACCAGCGAGCTCGGCGAGGATGCGCTCCGCGCCAACCCCGTAGGGAGCGGTCACAATCCGCCGTGCCTCGGCTGCGAGGGGAGCGACCTGCGCCCGGTGATGGTGCGGGGTGCGGGCGGCGATGTGCGCGATGCGCTGCATCGCCACGCGCCGGGCCGCTCCGGCGATGGTGTGACCGACGCCGGCGACGCTGGCGCCGGCGCGGGCCGACAGCCACGCCTCGAGCTTCGTCAGAACTGGCGTGACTCGATCGACGTCGTCCTCGATATTCTCGTCGCCATCGGCGAGTCGCGCGGCGGCAAGAATGTCGGCGGGGCGGCCACTCACCTGGCCATCCACGAGCGCCACGAGCAGACGCTCGGATCCCTGCCTCACGAGGGCCAGGGCGCCTGACGTACTGGCGCGAACGTACGCGCCTGGCGGCCCTGCACTCGCGATGGGCCCGGTACGCCAGCGCGCGAGGAGCGCGCGAAGGAGCTGCGCGTGGCGCGTGGGTGCGCTCTCTTCGTCGATTGCGGTCGCGGACGCGAGCACCAGCCTAACGGGCAGGATCGCGCCGCACGCGCCGGTGACACGAGCTGCCGCGCGAAGCTTCTCGCGCAACCGCTGTTCCTGCCGCAACAGCGCGTCGGCAGCTGCCGGGGGAGCGATCGCATAAACCACGGTCGACGGATGGGTGGCGCCAAGACGGCGGGAGCGGCCAACACGCTGTGCCATGCGGGCCGAGGTCCAGGGCAGGTCGAGGTGCACCACCACCGAGGCGTCCTGAAGATTGACTCCTTCGCTGAGGAGATCGGTGGTGATGAGCAGATCAATGCGATCGGACGCCGCCGGCTCCGCCGCTCCGCTCGCCCGCGGCGCGAATCGCGCGAGTGCCTCACGCCGGGACAGACGGCCGCCCGCCACCCGTGCGCCGCCCCCGTCGAGCTGGCAGCATTGGACAGAGTCCCGCAGCAGGCGAAAGAGTGCCGTGGCCGTGTCCGCGAACTGGGTGAATGCAATGATCTTCTCGCCCGAATGCCTCAGCGCGATGTCGCGTATGCGGTCCGCGCGTTCGCGATCGTGCGGGGAATCAACCGGCATCGCCCGGATGAGTGTCTCGAGGGCGGAAGCGTGCGCACCCACCGCACCTAACAGACCTCCGATGTCGCCCTCTCCGCTCGTCGCCACAAGCTCGGGAAAGGCGAGCTGCGTCGCGTCGTCGCCAATTGCCCAGGCGCGCAGCTCTCCACGAGTGGGATGACGTCCGCAGCCCAGCGCATCCTCGAGCGCCCGCGCTTTGTGAAGGCGACGGCGGAGGGCAGCACGGAGCGCGAAGTGACTCGACGCCCACAATCTGGCGAGGGTGAACGAGAGCAACGCGCCGCCGTCGCCGCCATTGCGCGGTGGAACGGGTGCCGGAAGGGAGATTATCTCGTCGAGCAGGTCGTCATTGCTGGAGAGCGTGATCGGTCGAGGCGGCGCCAGCGTGGGCAGCGGGGCGTCGAACCCCACGTCTTCCTGCTCTCGTCGAATGACGTGTGCTGCAAGCTCACCCTCATTGATCGCCCAGGCGATCGCGCCCAGATAGAGCGCCAGCACGGCACGCAGGTCGCGAATGCTGTTGTGGATCGGCGTCGCGGTGAGGAGAAGCACTCGGGCGCCAACCAATCCCTGCGCGAGATGCCGGTAACGAGCAGTCCGCGGCGTACGCACGTGATGCGCCTCGTCGAGGATGACGAGGTCGTGGCCTTGCGCAGGCATCGGCGACCGGCTGAGTGCTTCATATGAGCGATACTCCGTGTTCACACCGGTTTGCGCACAGGCGTGTGACCACATGGCGCGCAGCGCGGCCGGACCGACTACGAGCGAGCGCTGCGCCTCCGCGGCGAGCGCGAGCGCGATGAAGGTCTTTCCGAGGCCCACGTCGTCGGCAATGAGCGCTCCACCGTGCGCCGCGAGCGCGACACGCGCCCGCGCCACGGCCTCTCGCTGATGGGGACGGAGCGTGATGCTGCCTAACGTCTGTGGCGCATCGGGCGCCAGCCAGGCGTTCGCGATGAGTGCCCGCACGCTGGCGGCGGACTCCCGCGTCAGCGGCCCATCCATGCCAGCAGGGGCTCGAGGTCGGCGGCGCGAAGCCGGTAGGCTCGCGCGACCGCGAGCAGCGCTTCATTCTGGGGCGAGCTCGCCGCAGGATGATGCGCGCCTGCCGAGCGGGGCGAGCAGCGTTCGTGCGCGCTCCCAATCGTGAGGCAGAGGAAGCAGCGCGACGGTCCAGCCCAGGTAGCGACGATATCCGCCACGAGCCGGCTCGGCGAGCGCGTTGAGCCACGCGGCAGCCACCATGGAGTTCAGCAGCACGGCGATCGCGTGCGCATCCTCCTCACGATCGCAGGCGATCACGTAACAGCTGTTGAGCGGAACGGCAGGATCGCCTGCTTCGAGAACGATAGCGCGCGGCGCCTTGCCGACGTCGGCCCACACGACGCGGGCCCGCCGACAATCGGCGGCAGCCGTGCGGAACAGCGACCACCAGCATGACCCTCGTGCGTCGCTCCGCGCGGCGAGGCGCGGTCTCCAGCGCTCGAGCCAGCGGCGCGCGCGCGGCGGAAGGACTGGAAGGACACGACCATCCGACCCGTGCGTCCAGACGATCAGCTCGCCCGCGTCGGCAAGGCGCCACGGCGCCAGCGACTCGCCGCGAATCACCGGGCGGAGCATCGCCTCCTCGATGGCCGCGTCGCCAATGCCGACGACGAAGGCTTCGTTACACCCGCACTTTACGCCCAGCAGCGGACGACCGAGGGACGTCTGGTGGAGTGGCGTGCCGGCGGCGCGAAGACGATCGAAGGTCTGACGGGCGGGAGGCGGGAGCATGAGCCACGGCGCGGCCTCATCCGTGTCGAACCCTAACGCCGCCCGACGAAGCATCCATTCGAGGGCTCCCTCGCGCCGGCGGATCGTCAGAGCGACATCGCGCGGAGGGGATGCGCGTCCGCGGCGCGCGACCAGCAGCGACGGGTAGGTGGCGGCGTCGAAGGCGGCAGGAAACTCGGACCAATCCTCGAGCGCTACCACCGTGGCGTGCTCGGCGAGCAGGCGCCTAACGCCACCACCGGCAAGGGCCCGCCAGAGTTTGGCCGGAAGAAGCAGCGCGAGCGGAGCGCCATCGCGCAACAGCTCGAGCGACCGCTCGACGAAGAGGGCGGAGAGGTCCACCTGGGCAGCGAACCCGTGGCCAGCATGTGCCGCCTCGGCCCCGTGCTCCCACGACGCCCGCGTGAACACGGCGAAGGAAGCGCGCAGCCGACGGCGCGCCTCGACCGGAATACGGTGAAGCCGCACCCACGGCGGATTGCCAATGATCGCATTGAACCCGCCACGCGACGCGGCGTCGGCGAAGTGTGTCGGGAAGGAGAAGGGGAGGGCGCCGCCGTGCGTGAGGGCGCGTAATGCAGCACGGGAGTCACGCGACCGCATGCGGAGCACCTGAGCCTCGGTGCGCTCGGCGGAGGTCGGCGCGTAGCGCTCGCCAAACAGATCGCGACCGCGCCAGGCGGCGAGCAGAGCGCGGCGCGCCGCGGCGCATCGCGCGATGCTCGCATCGAGCACTGCGCGGGCGTGCGCACGTTCCGCCCGGTCGAGCTCGCGCTCCAGCGTTCGCTTTCGCGACCCGGACGCACGTGAATACCGGCCGCGCAGGCGCGCGATACGAGCGCCGCCGGGCACGATCGTGGTGTCGTTGAAGGCGGCACCACCGAGCGCGTCCCCCACGCGAATATGGCGATCCAGATTCGGCAGCGGCGGGATGCGAAGTGGGTTCACTTCGTCATGCTCGATGACGACGGCGAGCCAGAGGCGTAGCTCGCACAGCCACACCGCGGTGGGGTTGATGTCCACGCCAAAGATGGATCGCGTGAGCAGCGAACGGCGGATCATGACCGGGGCGCGCGGGTCCCCGCACCGTACGAGCAGACCGGTCAGCTCCTCGAGCCCGTGCACCAGGAACGCACCCGATCCACAGGCAGGGTCGAGGATCGTCAGATCGAGCGCCCGTTCCCGCAATAGCGCTGCTGTCGTCGGGTCGACGGGGGCTCCATCGAGCGCTGCGGTGATGTCACCCCGACGGAGTCCTGGCAGCGCGAGCGCCTCGAGGAGGGCCGCTCGCGTTACGCGTGATACGAGTGTGTGGGGAGTGTAGTACGCGCCGCTCTGGCGTCGCGCGCGCGTTGCCATGAGCGATTCGAATGCCTTGCCGAGCATTTCGGGGTCGACGGCTGCTTCGGACCATTGCACGTCGTCCTCACGTGCGGTGAAGCGATAGCGAGTGAGGAGATCGTCGAAGACGCGACCGAGCGCATCGTCCGGGAAGTGCAACCCACGATGCCGTCGCTCGAGCGGCGATCGGGCGAAGAGGCCGCCGTTGAGGAAGGGAATAGTTCCAAAGTCGCGCGCCGCCGCCGCGCGTTTGTGCACCGGGGTGTTCAGGGTTCCGAAAAACAACGGCAGCAGCAAGCGTCGGTGCGCTCCTCCCGCGCTTCCCGCGCACGCTTCGAACCGGCGAGCGAGAAACCGGCGGTCGCCGTCGAGCCACCCTTTCGTCTCGAGAAAGGAGAGAAAGAGCAATCGCGAGAGCCAGAGCAGTGCGATCTCGCGTCGATCCGCGGCGCCCGCGCGTGTCGCGGCGCGCTCGGCGAGGTTGGTGACGACGCCTTCGAGCGCGCGATAGAACCGCCGCGTCAGCGCATCACGCCCCAGCACCTCTACCCATTGGGTGTGCGTCATGACGTCGTCGCCGTCGCTCGCGATCGCGAGCGCACACAGCGTTTCGGCATCGCTCGGTATCACGTACCGGCGATCGACGGTCAGAGCCGCAATGCGCGGCCGTGCGCGGTCGGCGGTCCAGGTCGCCAGGGTGAGCGCGCTCCCCGCGCGCTCGACGCCGATCACGAGCCAGAGGAGATGTGGTGCGCGCGCGCTGAGGCGCGCGGCCGCGGCGGCGATGCGCTCACGTAGCGCGGTGCCGCGCGGCCATTCCAGCAGGAGGACTCGAAGCGACCCGGTGCCGGAGACGATGCGGGCGTCGCTGGTGTCCGCCAATCCCATGGCGGCTCGCGCATCATCGGCCAGCGGGAGCGGTGCGTCGAAGCCGCCGACCGCGCGCGCGAGCGGTGCCAGATGCTCGAGCGTCGCGGCGGCGGTGAGCAGGTCGGCGGCTGCGCGCAGCGAAAGCACGCGCCACGGTAGACTGCCCGCGGCGCAACGCTCTCATCGAGGCAATGCGTGGGGGCTCGAAAATGGAACTCCCCGGCCACCCATGCAGGCGCGACCGGGGAGGTTCCACTCGGAGGTGGAAGCAGGTGTGCTTCCGAATACTTCGACACCTCGGAGGTGGGAAAGGTTCCTTGGTAAAGGTGGCGAGGGTGTCGAGGTCGTCGACGTGATCGAGGGAACGTCGTTGCTCTCCTCGACACCCTCGACATCCTCGACATCCTCGCTCACCCCTAGTTCACCTCGTACTCCCGCCCCTTCCACTCCACCCGCGTGCCCCGCGCAATCGCGCGCAGGAAGATGTAACCGAGAAGCAAATTTCCCATGGGGGCCGCGAGAGCGTACCACGGGCGGCGGGTCATGGCGGTGTAGACGGTCAGCCACCACACAAGGAGGATGGCGCAGGCGGCGAGTGCCCAGGTTCCTGCGCTGTCCGAAACGACGTCTGCCAGCCACAGTCCAAGCACGACGGGCGGCGCGAGCCAGAACAGGATCGGCGCCAACAGCATCGCCGGATACAGCAGGCGCCAGATCCGGCTCGCGGGAAGTGTCTCGATGCCACCGGCGTACACGTTCTTCATCCAGCCGCGCACCAGGGCACTGAGTGACGCGTACATGCGCGTCGACAACTGGCCGAGCCCCTGGATGATGTGCACCTGCATTCCGTGCTGTTTGGCGCGCATCGCGAGGGCGAGGTCCTCAGCGACCTTTCGGCGAACGCTGGCGTGGCCGCCTAACGCGTCGTACGATGCCCGCCGAAAGAGCATGTACTGCCCATTGGCGATGACATCTTCAGGGCGCCTCGCGCGCGAGACGATCTCGGTCCCGCCGTATCGAGCGAACAGGAGCGCAAAGATTTGCGGCTGCACGAGACGCTCCCAGAACGTGCCCAGCTCCTGCGTGCCGGCGACCGAGAGCAGATCGGCGCCCCGATCGAGCAGCGCACGCACCGAGCGCACGTGGAGATCCGGCGCATGCACGGTGTCGGCGTCGGTGAAGCAGAGCACCTGGCCGCGCGCGAGCGATGCGCCATGCGCACAGGCCCACTGTTTCCCGAGCCAGTCCGACCCGAGCTCAGGTGCGGACACGACACGCAGTCGCGGGCTGCCGGCGCCCGCGTCACGCGCGAGACGTGCCGTGTCGTCGGTGGAGTGGTCGTCCACCACGATGATGTCGAGCGACGGGTACGACGACGCGCACAGCGACGCCACGCATCGCGTGATGTTCGCCGACTCGTTGCGCGCCGGCACGATCACGCTCAGCCGTGGCGCGTCGGGCGGAGGCTCGGCGGCGTACTCGTCGAGATGGCGCGATTGGCTGACGCGCCAGAGAACGATCGCGACCGCCGCCAACCAGGGCGCCGCTGCGAGGAGCGGCGCCCAACTCATGGGTTCGTGGCTCCCGGGAGTGGAGCGGCCGCCGGTACCTCGGCCATCGGGACCAGCGCGCGCGAGCGGGACCGTGAAAGAATCGCCGCCGCGGTCATGTGGCCGGTCACGTTCGTCGTCGTGCGGAACATGTCGGGGATCGTATCGATGCTCAGCAGTATTCCGATTCCCTCGACGGGGATGCCGGCGGCCACGAGAATCGGCACCATGGCGATGATCGACCCGTTCGGGATTCCGGGCACGCTGAAGCTCGTGAGCAGAACGGTGGCGATGACGGTTGCCATCTGCGCCACGCTCAGATCGACGCCGTACAGTCGCGCGACGAACAGCACACTCACGGTGAGACCGACGCCGGATCCCGCGCGAAAGGTCGATGCCGACAACGGGAGGAGGAAGCGCGAGATCTCCGGCGGGAAGCCGAGCCGCGTCTCCGCCGCCTCGATCATCGCCGGCAAGGCGGCGAGCGAGGAGCGCGAGCTGAAGGCGACCGCTTGCGAGGGCGCGATTGCCCGCGCAAACGCGCCTAACGGCACGCGCCCAATGACGGAGGCCGCTGGATAGAGCACCAGCGCCATGAAGGCGACCGAAAGCGCCGAGACGAGGATGACGAAGCCGGCGAGCGCCCCCGCGGCCGCCAGCCCCATCCGGGCCGCGAGCGGCACGGCGAGCGCGAACACGCCGATCGGCGCGAGCACCAGCACCCATCGAACGAGCACGAGCATGGCGTCAGCGACGCCTTCGAAAAAACCAATGATGGGGCGACGACGCGCGGCATCGAGCCGCAGCAATGCCACACCGAAGAGGAGAGAGAAGACGATGAGCGGCAACATTGCTCCGTCGGCGGCAGCGCGAATGGGATTCGAGGGCACGAGATCGATCAGCCATTGCGCGAAGCTCGGCAGGCGTTGCGCGCCTTCCTGCGCCGCGCCGGCGAGCTGGCCGGCGGTGCCTGACGCGATCGCGCCCGCCGCGCCCGGATCGATCATGCGGACGAGAATGGGCTGCGCGACGATCGCGCCGAAGATCGCGCCGGCGAGGACGAGAAGCACGAATAGCGCGAGTGCCCTCCATCCCACGCGTCCGATCGCGCGCGCGTCCGGCGCGCCGGCGACGCCCACGACGAGGCTCGCGACCACGAGCGGGACGACCGTCATCCGAATGGCATTGATGAAGATCGATCCCAGGGGCTCGATCCATGGGATGACGCCGCGCAGGCCGGGAAATGCATTCGCGCCGAAACCGACGAGGAGCCCGGCGACGAGGCCGATCAGTACCCGCACGGTGAGCGACATGCGGCGAAGTTACGAGCGCATGCGGGAGCGCGCGAGCAACCGGGCGCAAAAAAAAAGGGCGCCCCAAGGGCGCCCTTTTGGAAACGCTGATGCGTTAGCGATTGCCGCCCTGGCCGCCGCCTCCGCCCATTCCGCCGCCGCCACCGCCGCGCTGTCCACCGCCACCACCCTGGCCGCCGCCCTGTCCGCCACCACCACCACCCTGGCCACCGCCACCGCCGCCGCGCTGTCCACCGCCACCACCCTGGCCGCCGCCCTGACCGCCGCCCTGACCGCCGCCGCCCTGACCGGGGCCGCGCTGTCCGCCGCCGCCGCCACCACCCTGTCCGCCACCACCCTGACCACCGCCGCCACCGCCGCGCTGGCCACCGCCGCCGCCGCCGCCACCCTGGCCGCCGCGATCCTTATCCTTGCCGCTCAGCCCGCCGCCCGATCCTGAGCTTTCATCACCGATGCTCTCGTCATCGATGTCGCTCTCGGAGCCCGACGCGCCATAACCGCCGGCGCCGCCGCTGCGTCCACTCGAACCGCCAGCGCCACCAGTCGATCCGGCACCTGACGCACCGAAGCCTTCACTGTCGGCGCCCGAGCTTCCGGTCCGTGAGCTGCCCTGCTGCCCACCAGCGCCACCACGCGATCCACCGAGCGATCCACTCTGCGAACCTCCTGGGGATCCGCTCATTCCTCCCTGACCGCCTTGCGAGCCGAGATCCTCATTCTGGTCCTTGTTGCGATCCGCCATGGTCGTGTCCTCCGAACTGAGTCAGGTACTTTCTCGTCACGGCGGCGTACGCCGCCCTTGGGGACGCGCAAAGGGGCAACGCGTGTGCCATGCGTTTCAATGGGTGCGTAAAGCGCGATGCACGCGTGGTTGACCGGCCCCGCTTGCGCATCTACGTTGCGCGATTCATCGAATGACAATGGCACGCTTTTCTTACGCGCTCGATCGCGATCACCACGAACGACGCGCATGACCGTTGCATCCAGTGCGCGCCGTGCACCGCCACCACTCGGAGCTGGTGCGCGCGTCGCACTCGTCGCACCCGCCGGCCCACTCCGTGGACCCGATGATGTCGAGCGCGCGATCGCGAACGTGCGCGCGCTCGGATGGGAACCGGTCGTGTCACCACATGCACTCGCGCGCACCGGCTACTTCGCCGGTGACGACGAGATGCGCGCGGCCGATCTCAACGATGCGCTACGCGATCGGCGCGTTGATGGCGTGTGGTGCCTTCGCGGTGGCTATGGCGCGATGCGTGTGCTCGATCGCATCGACTGGAGCGCGCTGCGCGGACATGCCAAGCCCATCCTTGGCTATTCCGATGTGACTGCGCTGCACGGCGCGATCGCTCGTCAGGCAGGGATCGTGTCGTACCACGCCCCGACGGCGCGCACGCCGCTCTCGCCGTTCTCGCGCGCCTCGTTGGAGCGAGCCGTGATGCGCGGGGAAGACTCCTGCGGGGTGGCGGAACGTGCGCGCGTCCTCCGACCGGGCCGGGCGCGCGGCCGATTAGAAGGAGGTAATCTCGCCGTATTCGCGGCGCTGGTGGGAACGCCCTACCTCCCGCCCCTCGACGGCGCGTTGCTCGTGCTCGAGGATGTGAACGAAGCGGTCTATCGCATTGATCGCATGCTGGCGCAGCTGCGTCTCTCCGGCGCGCTGCACGGCGTGCGCGCCATCATCTTTGGCGACTGCACCAATTGCCCCGAAGAGGCCGACGACGGCGCGCGAACTCTCGACGATGTCTTGCTCGAGCTGGCCGACTGGTTGCGAGTCCCGTGTCTCGCGGGGGTGCCGGTCGGTCACGTGAGCGAGCAGTGGACGATGGCGCTGGGCGCGGTGGGGGAGCTGGATGCTGGGGCGCGGAGCGTTTCTGTGCTGCCGAGGTGATCGAGGTGATCGACGTCGTCAAGGTGATCGGGGAGACGCACACTTGGGCCTCACTGTCTGCCTGAATCGATAGATGAGGAATCCCACGCGGTTGGCGGTGGCCACGGACACCTCGAGCCTTTCCGCAGGCAGGTAATGAAAGGAGAGCTACCGCCTCGAGCAATGTTTGGAGCTCGCGAAGTGAGCCTTCGGCGATCGATAGAAAGCGCCGCAACTCACCTGGCGCGCGCCGGCCGAACCCCTCCGAAATGTTAGTCGGGATAGATAGTGCCGCACGACGCAATTGCGACGATAGACCATAGAGTTCGCTTGTTGGCAAATCCTTGGCGAGGTGATAAACCTCAATGAGAAGACGCATGCTTTCCCTCCACACGACGAGATCGCGGTGGGTTCGCGTCGCCGTGTGCCCATGTTTCGGAGGGTCGGGTGCACTCATGTGCTAGCATTGAGCAGATAAGCGGAGTTCGCGGCATCAAAACGCCGCGCGCCGCCCTCGACGACCTCGACGACCTCGACGACCTCGACAACCTCACATCATGAAATCCGGTCACCAACTCATCCAGGACGCCAAAGCACGCATCAAAGAAATCTCCGCCCGCGACGTCATCCAGATGCGCGAGCGCGGCGAGGACTTTGCCATCATCGACGTGCGCGAGGATCGGGAGTGGAATCTCGGGCATCTGCCGGGCGCGGTGCACGTCGCGCGCGGGACGCTCGAAGGGAAAATCGAAGGAGCGGTTCCGCGTGAGCGCAAAGTCGTGCTCTACTGCGCCCGGGGGAATCGCTCGGCGCTCGCCGCCGACACCATGCGTGAAATGGGATATGGCGATGTCGCATCCATGACCGGCGGCATTCAGTCGTGGGTCGATGCGGGGGGAGAAATCGAGGGGTAGCGTGCCGCATCACACGGAAACGAGAACGAGAACCGAGCTTGACCGGATCGCCCAGCATCCGGAGATCGCGCCGCTCGTGCGGGCGATGGCGGGAAGGGCGCCGGCGCTCGTCGATCCTGGGGATGCCTCGCGACGGGCCGCGGTGGCGCTCCTCGTCAGGCTCGATGAAACCCGCGAGCCGCCGACGCCGCAACTCCTCATGATCAAGCGCGCGACGTTCGAGGGCGACCCGTGGAGCGGCCACGTCGCGCTCCCCGGTGGGCGCAGCGAGCCCGGCGACCCGACGCTGGAGCGCACCGTCGTGCGCGAGACATGGGAGGAGACGGCCATCGATCTCGAGCGTGATGGCCGCCTGCTCGGATGCCTCGACGAGCTGGCGCCGCGCACTCCCGTCCTGCCACCGATCATCATCACGCCCTTTGTCGCTTTGGTGAGATTCGACGTCGACATTGTCGCCAGCCCCGAGGTCGCCGAGTGGTTCTGGGTCGACGTGGCCGCGCTGCGCGATCCGGACGTTTCGCGTGAGGTCGTGCTCGAGCTCGCCACGGGGCCTCGCACGGTGATGAGCTTTCAGCATGGCGCTCACACCATCTGGGGGCTGACCGAGCGCATCCTGCGGCAGTTCCTCTCGCTCGCCTAGCGCGCCGTCGCACCACTGCGCTGGTGCGCTTCACCTCCGACCGGATTAAGATGGGGGAGTTGGTGAATCCGCGATGGCTCAGGCGCTGATCATCGCATCGCTCACCGCGTGGCTCCTCGTGCAGATCGCTTCGGCGTGGGTGCGACCTTGATGATGATGACGACGCGAAATCCCGACGACGTCACCGCGCCGGTCGAGGATTACCTGAAGGTGATCTACGAGATCGAGCGCCTGTCGGGGGCAGCGGCGACGACCGACATCGCGCACCGTCTCGCCATCGCCCCCGCGTCGGTGAGCGGGATGGTGCGCCGTCTGGCCGAGCAGGGGTTGCTCGCGCACGAGCGATACCGTGGCGTGCGCCTCACCGACGAAGGCCGACGGATCGCGCTGCGCATGCTGCGCCGGCATTGGATCATCGAAGCGTATCTCACCCGCGCGCTGGGGTACGCTTGGGACCGAGTGCACGACGAGGCCGAGCGTCTCGAGCACGCCGCGTCGGAGGAGCTCATCGATCGCATGGCGGCCGCCATCGGCGAGCCTTCGGTCGATCCGCATGGCGCGCCGATTCCCACCCGGGAAGGCGAGATCGATGAGCGCTCGCTGATGTCGTTGGCCGACCTCCCCGCAGGCGCCTCGGGCCGCGTCGTCCGGGTGAGCGACGACGACGCGCCGCGGCTGCGCTACCTGGGTGAGCTGGGTCTCGTCCCGGGCGTGATCGTCAGCGTCCTCGCCCAGGCTCCCTTCGGCGGCCCGATCACGCTCCGCGTCGGAACCGCCGAGCACCAGGTGGGGCCGGGGCTCGCGAGCGTGGTGCAGGTGGAGAGGGGCTGAGGCGCTAGAAGCGCTAGAGGCGCTAAAGGCGCTGGACGGATTCATCGAGCGCCCCTAGCGCTTCTAGCGCTTCTAGCGCCTTTAGCTCTTCCCGGCACACCTGTTGCCTCAAACCTCCGCGAGCACACGAATGCGAATCACGGAGGGAGGAGACTTGGCAGCGCACGCGGTCCACATTGACCCCGACACCGGAATCACGGAACTCGTAGGCCAGCTCGCGTCAGACTCGAAGCGGTTGGTTCGCGACGAGATGCTGCTCGGGAAGCTGGAAGTGAAGGAAAGCATCCGAACGGGTGCACGAGGTGTTCTGTGGCTGTCGATGGCGTTCGGCATCGCGGTGATCGCGCTGGTCGCCCTGACGATCGCGTTCGTGGCGCTCATCGGCCGCCTCGCGGATGGAAACTATTGGGTCGGCGCCCTCGTCACCGGAATCATCGAGGTGGGTCTGGGCGTGTTCCTCATCCTCCGCGGGGTGCGCCGATTTGGTGAGCCTTCGTATACACTCGGCGAGTCGCGGGAGGAAATCCGGGAAACGGCGGCCTGGGTCGCCAGGGAACGGGCCAGCTAGTCGGCTTCCGCGGCGCGGGCGACGCGCGACAGTGTTTTTGCCCACGTGCTCTCGCCAGCTGCGTGGGCTTTTTGCATCTCCCCTAACGAGCTCCGCAGGTCGCGCTCCACGGTCGCGCGTGCCGTCGGATCGAGCGCGCCCCACGAGGCGAGCGTGCGCCAGAGCGGTGCAAGCGTCGCGTCGAGTGCACCGGGCAGACCCTCGGGAGCATCGAGCTGGGCGCCGATGATCTCCGTCATCAGCGGGCCGCGCGCGGCCCAGCCCAGCGCGATCCCCCGCGCGACGAGGCGATCGAGATCCGCGGCGCGGATCGTCCCCGTCGAGATGAGGTCGAGCGCCTCACGAAGGACGGCAGCCGTGAGGCGGTTCGCGACCAGCCCCGGGCGATCCCCGCTCACGACCACCGGCTCTCGGCCGAGCGAGCGGAGCGTCGCCAGAACACGCTCGACCGTCGCAGGGGGGACCGTCCCATCGACGTTCACTTCGACGACGGGCACGGCGTACACTGGATGCAGCGGGTGCACGATCAGCAATCGCGCCGGCTCCCGCATCCCTTCGGACAGCTGTGCGCGGGTGAGCGAAGACGTGCTCGATGCGATGATCGCGCTCGATGGCGCGAGACTCTCGACGCGCGCGAAAAGTGACTGCTTGAGCTCGAGCGCCTCGGGTATTGCCTCCTGGATCCAGTCGGCTTCCTCCATGGCTGGCTCGACATCGTGCATGGCCGTGAACACGCCGGCCTTCCCGCGGCCGGCGCCTAACGCCCGCGCCTCCTCGAGGGCCACATGCGCGCGGGACAGCGCGTCCGCGTCCGGGTCCACGAGCGTCACGTCCACGCCGTGGGCCGCGAACAGCGCGGCCCAGCCTGCACCGATCTCGCCGGCGCCGATGACCACGGCGCGCTTCATTGTGGATGCTCGTCGAGCCACTTCGCCGCTTGCTCGACCCCGCGCCTGACGAGCGCGTCCGTCAGCCAGGGGGTGAAGACACGCCGTGTCAGAAGGCCCAGCACGTCACTGGCACGCACAGTCGTGGCCACGCGCGCCGCGGCGCCACCCTCCGCATCGATCATGATCGCTCCGCGTCGTTCATCGTCGCTCACCGAGATCCCGATGCGCATGTCACGCCACGTCGCCAAGGACTGGTCCGCCGCCAGCGCGACGGCCAGGGGGTCGTTGACGACGCAACCATTGAGTCCCTCGTGACCCCTGTGGAAATCCATGTAGAACCCCAGCGCGTCCGCCCAGAACCGTGCGTCGTCGTCGATCTGCCCCGCCTCGCGCAGTGCGCGGACCGCGTCTCCGGGCACCACGATTCGTCGCGTGACATTGAGAGGGACGAGGCGGATGTCCAGCCCCGCGTTCAGCACGATCTCGACCGCCTCCGGATCGCCCCACCAGTTGAACTCGCTCCACCGCGTCTGCGTGCCCCGCACGCCAATCGTGCCACCCATGATGAAGACGGGGCCGAGCGCTGGAGCGACGTGATCGAAGGACGAAACAGCACGCGCCAGGTTGGTCAGGGGACCAAGACATATCACCACGAGGCGATGATGGGCGCCCGCCGCCTCGGCGATGGCTTGCGCGGCGTGGTCGGGCTCGGCGTGCGCCGCCTGATCGGGTACCCAGTGCCCGAGTCCCTCGTCGCCGTGGGTTTCGCGTGCGGGATGCGCCGCGCGGTGGAGCGGGGCCGCCGCTCCCGCGGTGATGGGCGCATCGATCCCGACGCGTCCGGCGATCTCCCGCGCGTTGCGCGTGGCGCGTGCCACATTGGTGTTCCCATGACATGTCGTGATGGCCACGAGGTCGAGCTCGGGGAGACGCGCGGCGAGTGCGAGCGCTACGGCGTCATTGATGCCGGGGTCGGTGTCGATCAGAACGGCTGACGGCATTCGATGCTGGCGGTCATATTTCCCTCGACAATGGGCCTCATCCCCTTACTGACTCTCGCGCTCGCCCTTCAGGGCACGACGCGCACCATTGCGATCGATGAACGATTGGCCGCCGATGCCGGACTGCGCCTCGGCGACCGCGTCGTCGTCGCGAGCGCACCTGGCGCCGCCGGCGACACCGTTCTCATTGGTGCGGTTACCGCGCGCACGGCCGACCCAAGCGAGATCGCGCGCGATGAGTATCGTGTTCGACTGCACCTCGATCATCTGCAGCAGTTGATCGGCTACGGCGACCGAGTCGACCGCTTCGCCGTCACCACACCCGACACCAGCGCAACCGAGCGCGCACTCGATGCCATCAATGATGTCGCGTTCGGGTTCCGCGCGCACCGGTCGCGCGACGTCGCGATCGAGACGTCCCAGACATTTCGCGTCGTCAGCCGATTCCATCGGGCAATCGGCGTCATCACGATCGTGGCGAGCGCCATCTTCCTGCTTTGCATTCTTCTGCTCAAGGTGGATGAGCGCCGCCGGGACGTCGCTGCCCTTCGTCTCCTCGGCATCTCCCGCCGAACGGTGCTCGGCGCGGTAGTGCTCGAGGCGGCGTTCATCGCCTTCGTCGGCAGCCTGGCGGGCACGGTCATCGGTGCGCTCGCGTCCGCGGCGGTCAATGCGTACTACCAGGCCCATTATCGCACCCCACTGCGTTTCTCCATTGTGACGCCGGACATCGTGGTGCTCGCCGCCGCGCTCTCCATCACGCTGGGCATTGTCGCGGGCGCGTTGGCCGCGCTCAGACTGGTTCGCGCGCGCCCGCTCGCGCTGTTGGGGCGCTAGAGCAGTGCATTCTGCATCTCGCCCTCATCTCGCTCGCGCGGCATCGCGCCCGCACCGGTCTCGCGGTTCTCGGTGTGGCTGTGGCGGCGGCGATGCTGCTCGACATGGTGATGCTCTCGAGCGGAATGCGCGCGTCGTTCGGCACCCTTCTCGAGAGCCGCGGCTTCTCGATTCGGCTTGCGCCGCGAGGAACGCTGCCATTCGACACCGAGGCGACGATCGCCGGGGCTTCCGGGATCGTCGAGTTACTCTCGCGTCATCCCGACGTCACGGCCGTCAGCCCTGTGCTCGGGGCGACCGTGCACGTCGTAGACGGCGCCCAGCGGTCCACGGCGTTCGCGCTCGGCGTCAACGCCTCGGTGCAAGGGGACTACGAGCTGGAGCGGGGCGGCGACGCCCTTGGTGTCGATGCCTTCGTGGCGAACGAGGACTTTCTACAGGCGACGGGTGCGCAGCTCGGCGACACGCTGACGCTCGCCACCGCGTACAGTCCGCAGCTGCGGGCGTACAGCGGAGAGCGGCGGCTCGTGCTTTCCGGCGTTGCGCGATTTCTCTATCTCTCGCGCGGACAGCCGGCGGTCGCCGTTCCGCTGGCGACTCTTCAGGCGATGGGCGGCGCAGAGCGAACCGACCGGGCGTCGCTGTTCATGGTCGGTGTGCGCGACGGAGCGATTGCCGACAGCGTCCAGCGGTGGATCGAGCGGGAGATCCCGCGCGTCGATGCGATCTCCACTCGTGAGGCGCTCGCGCGCGTCGACGAGCGCCTCGCCTACTTCCGGCAGATGGCGCTCATCCTCGGCGGCGTCAGCCTGCTCGTCGGGTTTCTTCTGGTGACGACGCTCGTCACCGTGTCCGTCAATCAGCGGATCGGGGAGATCGCGGTGCAGCGCGCGATCGGAATCTCGCGAGCGCACGTGGTGCAGCAGATCGTGGTCGAGAGCCTCCTGATCTCCGCGTTGGGTGCCGCGTTCGGGCTCGCCTTGGGACTGGTCACGGCGCGATGGCTGAACGCGATCCTCGCCAGCTTTCCGGGCCTGCCAACGGCGATCGATTTCTTTCTCTTCCAGCCGCGTGCGGCGTGGACGGCGCTCGCGCTCCTCGTCGGCTCGGGAATCCTCGCTGGCGTCTACCCCTCGTGGCGTGCCGCGTCGCTGCCCATCGCGCGAACGCTACGTGAGGAGGCGGTCGCGTGAGCCAGCTCGTGCGGGCCGAGGAGGTGCGGCGGGACTATCGGTTGGGTGAGGACGTGGTGCATGCGGTGCGCGGCGTGAGCCTGTCGATCGACGCCGGCGAATGGGTGGCGATCGTCGGACCTTCGGGCTGCGGCAAATCGACGCTGCTCAACCTGCTGGGCGCCATCGACACGCCCTCCACGGGGCGCGTGTTCGTGAAGGGACGGGACGTCTCCTCACTCGGTGATCGCGAGGCGACGCGGTTCAGGCTGCTCGAGGTCGGATTCGTCTTTCAGCGGTTCTATCTCGTGCCCGCCCTCACGGCGCGCGAGAACATCGAGCTGCCGCTGTCGGAGGCGGGCGTCGGGAAAGCACGAGCGACGGAAGCGCGCCACAGAGCTGCTGACGTACGTTGGATTGGGCGCGCGCGCGCGCCATCGGCCGGCACAACTCTCCGGCGGAGAGCAGCAGCGCGTGGCGATCGCGCGGGCGCTCGCGAATGGGCCGGCGTTACTGCTCGCCGATGAGCCCACCGGCGAGCTCGATGCGCGCACCGGTGCCGAGATCATCGCGCTGTTGTCGCGGCTGAACCATGAGGGGACGACCGTCGTGGTGGTCACGCACGACGAAGAGCTCGCCGCGGCGGCACGACGCGTCGTGCACATGCGCGACGGCGTCATCATAGACGATCGGGTGCGGGAGGAGACCGTGCGCGTACCAGTGCGGATGCAGGAAGGAGCACGTGAGCGCACGGTCGATTGGCCGCTCCGCACCTTGATCGCGTGGCTGTTCGTCGGTCGCCAGTGCGACGAAGTGCGCGCGCTCCTGGCGCGTGGGGAGACGACACGGGATGGTACGCGCGCGACGTGGACCCCGGTGCGGTTGTCGGCCGAGGAGCTGACGGCGATCGAGCATACATTCCCCGCGGCGAATCCGTCACGTGCGCTCGATGCGGCTCGTGCGCGGGCCACGCTCGAGACGTCTGGGAGAAGCGTGACCCTCGGGACTGACGACGCACGCGTGCGCGACGCGGCAGCTCGTGCGACGTATCGCTGGTTCGATTACGGCGTGTGGGCAGACGTGTGGGAGGCGACGGCGACCGACGGGGTCATTCGATTCGAGATGTCGCGCCCGGGTGAGGGCCCACCGTGGAGCTCGCCGTCATGATTGGGCTGCTCGCGCTGCGAAACCTCACGCATCGTCCCCTTCGCTCCGGCTTTCTGCTCGCCGGGTATGGACTCGGCGTGGGAGTGATGATCGTGCTGCTCGCGATCGGGGAGGCGCTGCTGGTGCAGGCGCGCGATGAGAAGCTCGTCGGTGGCGGCAATGTCACGGTCTTGCCGGAGGGAATCGATCTCGAGGTGATGAAGACCGGTGGCGTCGGCGGGCTTTTCTTCTCCATCGATCATGCGCGCTTCATCTATCGGCAGCTGCTGGCCGCGCCACGGTTCTCGAGCGTGGTCGCGTCGGCGGCACCGCAGATCGAGGGGAAGCTGCTCTATCTCCGCGCCGATGGTCGTGAGTATCCAGTGCGCGCGACGGGAGAGATTCCGTCGCGGACGGCATTGGTGGGAGCAATGCCTGCGCTTCGCGCCGGCGTATGGGAGGATGATGCCGGGGACCAGCGCTGGATGGCGCCGAGCGTCATGCAATTGTACGCCGACATCGATCGATTTCATTTGCCGCCAGCCGATGTCGCCCACCGGGAGAGCTGGGGAGAGTGGCACTACTTCAACGTGCTGTCTCCCAATGCACGGCGGTGGTGGTTCATCTCGTTGATCGTCGGTGGCGACGTGACCGGCGATGATTGGGGTGGTCTGGTCAGCATGACGCGTCGCGAGCAGGACGGAGCGATGACTCGCTTTACCCGCGCGCACGATGCCTCACGGGTGAGCTTCTCGCTCTCGAGTCCCGATCTCACGATGGGCGAGTCGCGCGTGCGACTGCTCGACGGCGGACGCTATCATGTCGTGGCCAGTGGCGAGGGGCCCCGGGGCGAGCGCGCGACGGTTGATCTCGTGATCGTCCCGGCGCCCGGGGCGTATTTCCCCGGCGCGACGCTGGCGAGTGGCGAATTCACATCAGGCTACACGGTGCCCGCGCTTCGCGCATCCGCCAGCGGCCGCCTCTGCATCGCAGGCTCGTGCGAGGTCGTATCGGACGCGCAGGCGTATCACGACCACAACTGGGGGGTGTGGCGCGGCGTCACCTGGGAGTGGGGCGCGGCGCGCGCCGGGCCGCTGACGTTTCTGTACGGCCGCGTCCATTCTCCCGACACGCTCGCCTCGCGTCCGCCCCTGTTTCTCTACGTGGTGGACTCGTTAGGGTTCGCCGGACTGTACCGGCCCCGCAGCATCGACTACGAGGACGACCGGTCGATCGTCGTGAATGGTCGCCGGCTCCGGGTCCCGTCGAGGGCGACGATGGCCGATGCGCGGGGCGGCGATACGGTGATCGTCGAGCTGACGATCGATGACGCGATCGGGTCCGACTCGCGTCTTCCCATGGACGAGCGCGGCGACCCGCAGGCCGCCGCGCTGCCGACTCCGTACTTCATCCAGATGAAGGGCCGCGCCCGCGTGCGTGGTGTGATCGCCGGCCGCCGGGTGGATGGAGAGGGAGTCGGGTTTTTCGAAACCTATCGGTAGCACGAATGCGGGATGCGGAATGCGGAAACTATTTGGACACCACATCAATCCGCATTCCGCACTCCGTATTCCGCTAATCCTCGTCGGCCCGCTCTCTCCCCGTAAACGCCTCCCGCGCGTACTGTCGTGCGTAGACCCATTCGCCATACCGCGCGCGGAGGTCTGGCGTCCAGCCCTTTTCCAGGTCGGACTCGATCTCCTCGAAGGCGCGCTTCTGGTAGTCGGGGTTGTTCCTGGCGACGTGGCCCAGGTGGTAAAACGGTCGTACATCCTCGTACGAACGGTCGGCGAGCCGATTCGGCGACTGCTCGTACAGCGAGCGGTAGCGGGCCTCGTCCTCAGGCGTGATGGTCGTCGCGGGATCGGCCGCCGCCTGGCCCGCCCACCAACCGCCAACGGCGCCGGCGATCGCGCCGATGATGGCGCCCACCGGGCCGCCGACGATGGTGCCGATCCCCGCGCCCGCGAGCGCTCCACCCGCGCCGCCCACGGCACCGGCGGCGCCCACGCGGGGCTCGTCGACCGATGCCTCACGAATACGGATATCGCTCGCGAACTCCTGCGTGTCTCGCAGGGGATGGTTCCGAAGCGCGTCGTCGGGCGCGCGTTCCTCGTGGTGGCTCATGACTCCCTCCGTTGTCCATGACAACGTGCATACTTCACGATCGGCGCGCAATTCCAGGACCGGCGCAAAAAAGGCGCGGGGCAGCCAGCCGGCTGCCCCGCGCCTTTTCTTCGGGAGTGCCCGATCAGGGGGTCGCGTTCGGGGAGTCCGCCGGCGATGCCGGACGGGTCTCCAACTGACGGAGACGCTGCTCGATGGCCGTTCGGCGCGCACGTGCTTGTGCGGCGGCCGCCTCGAAGTGCGCGCGGTCGCGGTCGAGCGAGTCCGCGTATGTCCTGAGGCTATCGAGGTGGTGTTGAAGCGTGGCGATGCGCGCGTCGTATTTCGCGAGATCGCGTTTCAGTCGTGCGTTTTCAACGGCGGTGGGCCGCCCGCGCGAGCCGTTGACGACAACGGCGGCCATCATGTGCGGTGCGCGAGCAGAATCGGCGCTCTGTGCGCCGAGGGACGCAGGGGCGAAGAGGGCGATGCCGAGCGCGAGGGCGACGGCACCCAGATCACGATGCGACATGGGACGACTCCAGCGAAAACAGCGGCGGGTCCAGCCGGCCAACGGGACCGGTGGCGGTGGGGCGGTGCACGTCAGAAAGACGACCGGCACCGGCGTCGCGCCACGCGCACCGGTCGTCCATGAGCCGAACCTAACGCCCGTGCAGCGCGCTCACCACCCTCGCCGCTCGCGGAGCGATGTCACATGCGCAATGTGATGCTTGCCATGCCACGCATACAGCGCGAGCACGCGGTCGAGCGTCTGGACCCCTGTCTCCGGATGGTTGATCTGGCGTGCGAAGTCGGCGTCACGCATCGCGCGCAGGACCATGACCCAGCGCACGTGCACGCTCTCGAGGATCGCCAGCGACACCTCGATTGGCGCGGTGCGCGAATCGGGAAGCTGCGCCCAGCTATTCTCCTCGTACGGCTTGATCGTCGGCACATCCTCGGTGAGGCCGAGCTTGAAGCGGACATAGGCGTTGACGTGGCTGTCGGGAACGTGGTGCACGACCTGTCGCACCGTCCACCCGCCATTGCGATACGGCGTGTCGAGCTGCGCGTCATTGAGCCCGCGCACCGCCGCGCGCATCTCGGACGGGCACGCCTCGATGCGAGCGATGCGTTCGGCGCGCTCCTGCGGCGTCGCCACGCCGCCGCTCCACTGGAATTTTCCGATCGGATACCGCGGATCCACGGACGTCATTGTCATGGGAACCTCCGGAGGAGAAACGAAAGCGGCGCCCGTGAGGACGCCGCTGCACGATGGGGCGCCGCCGAGGCGGAGCCCTGGGATCTCACCTGATCAACGGCGTGCCGTCCGACGCCGCGCGGTGGTCTTCTTGCGCGTGCCCTTCGCCTTGGGTTTCGCCTTGCCATTGCGCTTGGACTTTCCGGCAGAACCAGACATCTCCTTGTGCCACGCCTTCGCGGCGCGCAGGGCGCCTCCGGCTCCCTTGTGGGTCGCGTCGCCGAAGAACGCGGAGAACTTGGGACGCCACCCCTTGTCGGTGAGTCGATAGCCCACCCGTACAAAGTACCCGTGCGTCCGCGTCGAATCCTGATCGATCCGGCTGATGCCGGGGCCGGGGCTTCTCAGTCCATTCTTTCCCATGAAATCACCTCTTCCGGCGCTGACCGCTTCGCCCGCGCCCGGTGGTCAATAGCTGCCCGTGACGGTCACGGGTGCCTAACTGCCCAAGTGAACATTGGAGAATGTACACGCCCGTGGCGCGTCATGCCAGCCTCGTAATGCATGGAGCCTGCGAGCGACCGTGGACCAGGCCGCCCCGGCGGCGATGCGCGCGCGCGGCGCACAACACCTGTTACCGCACTTGCATTGGCGACCCGCCCGACGACCGGGTGCCTGCGATGACCTCGACGATCGTTAGGCTCCCCCGGCATGGCGCCCGCGAGCGTCCCTGAGCATCTTGTCGCGAGGAACCGCCTTCATCAAGGAGTGACACGTGCGTCGCGCTCAATTCCGCACTGCGCTCGCCCTTACCGGCGGGCTCGTCGCACTGCTCGCCGTTGCCGCCTGTAAATCGACCGGTGCGTCCGGCGCCCCAGCGAGCCACCGCCCCGAGGCGTTCGTGCGCGTCGAGAACCGCAGCATGCTCGACATGACCGTCTACGTCGTGCGCGGCTCCGAGCGTCGTCGCCTCGGTCTCGTCAACGCGCTCTCGACCCAGATGCTCTCGATCCCCAGCGTGCTCATCAACGGCTCGGGTGTGCTGCGATTCCAGGCCGACCCCATTGGCGGCAACCGAGCGCCGGTCAGCGAAGAGATCTTCGTCAGAGACGGCGATGTGGTGCAGCTGATCATACCGCCGCAGTAGCCCGAGGTGGTCGAGGGCGTCCAGGTCATCGAGGTGATCGAGGAACGGCATCGCTTCTCCTCGATCACCTTGACGACCTCGACAACCTCGACGACCTACGAGGTTCGCGTCACCACCACGATCGCCCCGTGCATGTGCCCCACGCCGTAGCGCATCTGCGCCTCGGACGCGTTGAGAAATCGCGCGCTTTGCACGCTCTGGACATTGATGCTCTTCAGCGACTCGGGGCCGCCGAGCGCCACGTTGTCGACGTAGACCACGATGTCGCCTTCCATGTTGATGCTCGTCTGCCCGCGCTTGATCAACCATTCCGGGCGTTGCGAGCGAATCACGTCGTACATGGTCGATGCGGAGGCGGCCCTGATCTCTTCGGCGCTCAACACCCGGGTGTCGCGGCGGCCCGAAGTTCGGGTCCCTGGCCCGGACGAAGCGCACGCAGCCGTGACGAACAGCAAGAGCGTAAGGGCGACGAGAGGGGACGGGCGCATGGCGAGCTCCATCGAAAGGAATGAGGCGTCGGCCGCTAGGATAGCGCGCGGCACCGCGACAGGCAACCCAATGCTATCCGTCCCAAGCGCTCGTTAGGACGGACCACGTTGGCCGCGCGGCCGCCAGGCGAACGTCGCGAACGACACCCGGCCGCGGGCGTCGAAGCGGACGCCTTCGCGCTCGAGACGCATGCGCTGGCTCAACGAGTCTCCCGAGCGGCGCCGGCTCACCGTCCCTTGCGCATTGATGACCCGGTGCCAGGGAACGGTAGTTCCATTGGGAAGCGCAGCCAGCGCATAGCCAACCATGCGCGCGTGGTCACCGAGGCCGGCGACGCGCGCCACCTGTCCGTAGGTCGCTATTCGTCCGGCGGGGACGCGACGCACGACGGCGTACACACGCGCGTACGTCGACAGGGCGCCGCCCTTACCGTTCCGGCGATCCGCCTTCGACGCGCCGCGACTCATCGGTGCGAGGGGGAAAGACCTCCATCGACGGATCCAGCGGTCGCTGGCGCGTCGGAAGCGCCGGCCGCCCCCGTACGAGACGCGCGATGGCCACCCCCGCGGCGACCACCGTCCCCACGAGCGCAAGCGTCGCGAGCAGCGCGATGCCAAATGCGAGGAAGACGCCGCCGATCGCCACCGCCGCGATCGCGAGCGCGATCGTCTTACCGCGAGACAAGCGGCCGCCACTCAGGTTGACGATGCGAATGTTCACCCATGGAAGATGTCGGGCGGACCACCGCGATGGAATCGGCCGTCACGAAATGGACCGGCTTCGGACCTCCTCTGACGTCATCCCGTACAGTGGCGGCGTCGGAACGTCGATCATCCCGAGCATGAGATAGATCTGTCCGCGATGATGCACCTCGTGCTCGACCATCGCCCGGAGCCACTTCCACGTGGCAAGCGCGATCCCGGAGGGCGTCGTGCAGCGCTGCCGCAACGCGTCGTCGGAAAGCGACGCGAAGATTTCGATCGACTCCGCGTGCATCCGGTCGAGATAGTCGATCACGGCATCGTATCCCGTGGCGAGCTCCATACCATGCCCCGGATAGCGGCTCGGGCGGCCGGCGACGTTCTCGGCGAACATCCATTGCTCGGTTGCCGCCAAATGCCGTACGAGGTCTCCGAGCGTGAAGCGCCCTGGGGCGTGCGTCCACTCGATGCGCTCGGGAGGAATGCAGCGTGCCACCCGCCGAGTGCGTTCCCGAATGCTCTCGAAGTATTCGAGAAATCCGCTGACGGTCGTGATCTGCATGGATGGCTCACTCGGAGCGTTCACGGGCCAGCCGCGCGAGCGGCTCGCCCGTGAGGCGGTAGACTGTCCAGTCACTCATCGCGCGGGCGCCCAGACTCTCGTAGAAGCGGATGGCGGACTCGTTCCAGTCGAGAACCCACCATTCGAAGCGGCCGCAGTTGCGCTCGATCGCCAACTGCGCCAGGCGGGCCATGAGTGCGCGGCCAATGCCGCGACCGCGATGGGTGGGGAAGACGAACAGATCCTCGAGGTAGAGGCCGCGTCTGCCGAGAAAGGTCGAGTAGTTGTGGAAGAACAGCGCGAACCCTGCCGCGTCGTCGCCGACCTCCGCGATCAGGACCTCCGCCTGCGGCCGCTCGCCGAACAGCGATCCGCGAATGTCTGCCGCCGTCACCACTGCCTCGCTGGCCAGCCGCTCGTACTCGGCAAGTCCGCGGATGAGCGTGAGAATGAGCGAGACATCATCGACGGTGGCGAAGCGAATGCGAACGTCGTGCGTCACGTGCTGACGGCTCCGAGGCAGGCCGTCGACGGGCCCATTCGTTAGGTGCCCTCGGCGTTCCGGCCCCCGACGCCGTCAGCGTCGGCCGCTGGGTCGGGGGTCCCGCTGTCAGCGAGATCGTTCAGGGCGGCCAGCAGGCGGTGCAGCCCTTCGCGAAGCGCCATGAGACGCGAATCGGGCTCCATCCCGTCGAGCACCGACGCCTGGGCAACGCGATCGAGCTCGGCGAGATGCTGCTCGAGCGCTCGTCGTCCGCCCGCCGCGTCGAACTCGTCGAATGCCTTCTGGTAGTCGACCAAGGGTGTCTCGCAGGTGACCGCTAGCGGAAGATTGCGCCGCGAGCTCCGCGCGTCCAGCGCTCAGCCCGTTCGGTACTGGCTTCCCGACTCCAGGCACCGCCGCAGCGTCTCGGTCTCGCGGCTCCACCATCCGTGGGCGTCGCACTGCGCGAGCACCGCACGCCCGGCGCGGACCGCACTGGCGAGGAAGGCCGAGCTGCCCGTCTTCCACTCCTGGACGAGATCGTCGGTGGCGGGGTGCTCACGGGTCTCGAAGCAGCGCACCAGCCACCCGCCCGCGCTTTCGACTCGAACGGTGAAGTAGTACGGTCCATCGAGAAAGCGGCAGGGCACCTCGGCGCCTGACGATGGCAACGTCCGCGTCAGGCGCTGAAGCTCCTGGACCCACGACGCGAGCAGCGCCAACGGCAGGTCGACCCATCCGACCTCGGGAAAGTCCGCCTGAACGTCCGGATCGCCGTCGCGCAGCCAGATGGGGCCGGCGATCGTGCCCGACTCATTCCGAACCAGCGCGCCGGTGTCCACCACGACATTGACCGAGGGAAGACGGCGCATGATGCGACTCCGGTTTGGGGCGCGCGCCCACCCCGTACGCTACTGCTCGCCCGGCATCCCCACGAGCGCCGCCAGGGTCGCTTTCTCCTGGCGGGGGAGCTTTTGAATCAGCCCCACCTTGTAGCCCTGCAGCGAGATGTCTCTGCCGCGATCGACGACGGTCGCGACCAGCGCCGGGCCGGTGTAGAAATCGAGGATGAGGGACCCGCGCGGTGTCTCACGCAGCCCGCGCTTCGACTTCCACGCCGTGGCGCGGCGAGTCACGAAGGTCACGATCGCGGCGATGGAATCGGGATCGGTGACGGTGCGGGGATCGGCACGTACGCCGGCGTCTGTCTTCACCGGCGCCGGGATCACCTGAATGTGTGTGACGCTGTCGAGGACCGGCGGCTTGCCGGCGGCCGCGCGCGTCTGGAGGTAGGCGGGCCCCCCTTCGTCGGAGGATCCGCAGGCGAGGACGCCGCTGAGCGCGGCAGCGAGTGTGACGAGAAGTATGGTTCGCATACGACGGGAGGTAGGAACGATGCGGAGACTTCGGCCTAGTTCTGCGACACATTGCGATGCGGGCGGGCGCGGTCGATCGGCGTCCACCGCACGCGGTCGGGGTCGAAATCGAAATGACCGCGCATGATCGCAATGGGATGACGCTTGGCGAGCCCGTCGGCAATCTCCCGCTCGAGATTCTCGTAACGAGCCCGCGCCTCGGCAGGCTCCGAGCCGTCGGCGAGGGTCTCGCCGCCCGTTCGCGGCCCCGGATGCCACCGGCGGAAGAGTGCGTGGGCTTCGAGGATCAGCTCGAGCAGGTCGGAGGACAGGGGAATGAGCTCGAAGCGCTCCTCCTCCGGGCTCCACACGGCATTTTCCGGATGCACGGAGCGGAAAAAGTGTGGAGCGCCCGCGAAGTTGGCCACGCCTGACCGCGGACCCCCCTGCCACTCGTCGATCGTGTAGACTCGCTCGAAAAACAGATGCATCCCCAACGATGTGAGCCTGCGCCGGTCGACGACAACGCTCCAGCGCACCGGGGGTTGCGAACGTTCCCCGATTTCGGCAAAGGAAGGACCGGAAAGCGCCCCTCCATCCTTCGTCCCCGTTCATGCGCCCCTGGCTCGCGCACTACGACAGCGACGTCCCGCGAACCCTCGCCCCGTATCCCGAGCGCACGCTGCTCGACTACCTCGCCGACCACGCGCGCGAGCACGCCCACGATCCGGGGCTCGTGTTCGAAGGGAAGCGCATCTCGTGGGGCGACCTCGAGCGGCTGAGCGATGCCTTCGCGGCGGCGCTGGTAGAGCTTGGCGTCGTCGCCGGCGATCGTGTTGCGCTGATCCTGCCCAACTGCCCGCAGTTCCTCATTGCGGAGTTCGGCACCTGGAAGGTCGGGGCCATTGTGGCGCCGCTGAACCCGGTGTACACCGAGCAGGAGCTGGCGACGCTGCTCGCCTCGTCAGGCGCGAAGGTCGTAGTCGTCCTGACGCGCTACTACGAGCGACTCAAGTCATACCAGGCGCGGACGGCCGTCACGACGGTCATCGCGACGAACATCAAGGAGTACCTGAAGCCGCTCACTCGACTGCTCTTTACGGCCTTCAAGGAGAAGGACGAGGGCGATCGGGTAGAGCTGCGCGATGGCGATCTCGCGTTCGCAGAGCTTCTGCATCGAGACGACCCGCCGAAGTCGGCAAGCCGGCCGGAACCCGATGACGACGCGACGATCCTTCCCAGTGGCGGGACCACGGGAATTCCGAAGGGCGTCATCGGGTCGCATCGTAACATGGTTCTCGCCGGACTTCAGCTGCATGCCTGGCTGCACAGCGCGCTCCAGGACGGACGCGACGTGCTCATGGTGCCACTCCCGCTGTTTCACGTGTATGGCTTGATCGGTGTGCAGAGCCTGTCGATCGTCGCACGGATGCCGATGCTGCTGGTGGCGAATCCACGCGACATCAAGGGAATCCTGCACTCGATCGCGCACGAGCGCCCGAGCTTTTTCTGCACGGTTCCCGCGCTCCTCAGTGCGATCCTCAATCACCAGTCCGTCACGTCCGGAAAGGCGAACTTCTCGTCGCTCAAGATCTGCTTCTCGGGCGGGGCACCGCTCATGGGAGAGACCATTCGCCGATACCAGGACCTCACCGGCGGCCGCTTGATCGAGGGGTACTCGCTGACCGAGGCGCAGATGGCCGCCATTGCGAACCCGGTGCGCGGTCCCAACAAGGTCGGGTCCATCGGCATGCCGCTGCCGGACGTGGACATTCGCGTCGTCGAATCGGAGGAGGGCGCGACCGAGATGCCGCAGGGGCAGGTGGGAGAGATCATCATCCGCGCTCCGCAGCGCATGCGCGGATATTTGGGAAACGACGCCGAGACCAGGCTCGTGATGCGACCGGGTCCCGACGGCGAGACCTGGTTGTATACCGGCGACCTCGGCTACCTCGACGAGGATGGGTACGTATTCCTCGTCGATCGCAAGAAAGACCTGATCAAGGTGAGTGGCTACCAGGTGTGGCCGCGCGAGATCGAGGAGGTGCTCTCGACGCACCCGTCGGTGTCGGAAGTGGGCGTCGCCGCCGTGCCCGACCCGACGAAGGGCGAGGTTCCGAAAGCATGGGTCGTCGCGCGTGCGGGCATGACCGCGCTGCCTGACGAGCTCAAGGCCTACTGCCGCGAGCGCCTGGCGCCGTACAAGGTGCCCGGTCAGATCGTAGTCGTGGGCGAGTTGCCGAAGTCCGGGGCGGGGAAGGTGCTTCGCAGAAAGTTGAAAGACCTCAGGTGATCGAGGTTGTCCAGGTCGTCGAGGTGATCGAGGAGAGGCAACGACGTTACCTCGATCACCTCGACACCCTCGATTACCTCGACTTCCTTGGCTTCACTCGGTGAAGCACTTCCGCCATGACCGCGACCGCGACGACGCCCGCCATCAACGCCAGCGGAGTCTTGCCGGTCATCCGGTACGCGCCGAGCGTCACGAGAAGTGCCGTGGCGGCAGCGGGCGGGTGGTAGGCGCGAAGCTGCGGCATCAGGATGGCGAGCATTGCCAGCGATGCGGCACTGGCCCACACGCGCGGAAGCGGCACGGTCGCCCTCGTAATGACAGCCGTCGCGCCACTCGCGTTCAGAAGCAGCAGCGCGAGGTAGGCGCAGCCGATCGCCGCCAGGTGGGCGGTGACCACCGCGCGGAAGCGGGTCGTCTCATGACCCGGATTGCTGGCGAGCATCAGGACCGTCGGGCCAAGACCCGCGAAGAGCCAGGGCTGTTTCAGCCAGTGACCGACGGCGCCGGCGACGACAATGAGCGTCGCCGCAACCGCGGGCACCCAGATGGCGTCGACGGCCGCGGCGATGGAGCGGCCGCGAAATACCGCCGTGAGCTTCGCCAGGTTCAGCGGCGGCATTGCCGTTGGGCGGACCGCCGCGGGGGTGGGATAGGTCGACATTTGTTGGTGGGGTTGAATAGGGGAGACGCGTCGCCCAGTGCCACGCGCCTCATCCATTAGGCGACTAATGGGGCGAGCCGCCGTCACCTGTCGGACGGGCGTTTTCCTGTGCGGACGATCACAGGTGCTGCTTCGGGCGTTGCTCGGCTCCGTCATTGTTATGCCGCTCGCAAACGCGATTCACGAAGCACGTTAGGCCTTGCATTGTCAGGCGCAAAATCGCACTATGGGCTCCCCCGGATTTCGAGCCCAGACCGCCCCCTGATGTCGTTCGCCCGTCCACTTCTCCTGGCCGCGTCCCTCCTCTGGGCCGGTGACCTCGTCGCACAGGCGCGGAGCGTCGCTACATCCGACGTCTTCAGTCGCTTCGCCGACCGCGTCGTCAAGATCCAGGTCGTCGAGACCGGCTCGGCCGCGAAGGCCACGATCGGTTCCGGGTTCTTCGTGACCGGCAGCGGCCATTCCGTCACGAACTACCACGTCATCTCCAAGCTCATCCACGACCCGGACCGGTACCGGGCGGAGCTGATCGATGTGGCGGGCGCGGTCGAGCCGGTGAGCGTGCTCGGAGTGGATGTGGTGCACGACCTCGCGGTGCTGGGCAGCGAGCTGAGCGAGCGCGCCCATTTCTCACTCGGCAGCGTCGCCGTCGCCCAGGGCAATCGACTCTACTCGCTCGGCCATCCGGAAGACCTCGGGCTGAGCATCGTGGAAGGGACGTACAATGGGCTCCTCGCCCACACGCGGCATCCGCGCATCCACTTCACGGGGTCGCTCAACCCGGGAATGAGCGGGGGACCCACGATCGCCGAAGATGGGCGCGTCATCGGAATCAACGTCGCGACAGCCGGCAATCAGCTCAGCTTTCTCGTTCCGGTCGACCGCGCCGCCGCGTTGCTCGGTCAGGTCCTGGCTCCCGGCGACCAGCCGCCGGCGCGCACGCTCGAACAGGTCGGCCGCCAGCTGCGCGATCATCAGGACGCGTATCTGCGCGACATGTTCGCTGGCAAGACAAAGATGGTCGATCTCGGACCCTACCGGCTCGTCACCGAGCCGGCGCCGTTCTTCCGCTGCTGGGCCGACGCCACGCGACGCCAGGAGCTGCCTTACGAGAAAGTGCAGCACCACTGCTCGACCGACGACTACCTGTTCATTGCCGGCGATCAGAGCACCGGCGTGGTGGATGTCGAGCACGAGATGATCTCGACGAAAAAGCTCAACTCCTCGCAGTTCTTCGCGCTCTACAGCAGCGTGTTCGCCAACGACAACACGCCGAGCGGTCAGGAGGAGCATGTCACGAGCTGGGCGTGCGGAACGCGCAACGTGCGGAATACCTCGCTTCCGATGCGTGCAGTGCTCTGCCTGCGCCGCTATCGCAAGCTCGGCGAGCTCTACGACGGCGTTCTGAAAGTCGCGGTTCTCGGGCGGGATGACTCCGGCCTCGTTTCGACGCTCACGATGTCTGGGGTCACCTTCGAGAACGTTGACCGACTTGCCCGCCGCTACCTGGAGCAGATTTCGTGGCGATGATTCTGGAAGTAGTGCACCCCGGCGGGGCGCGCACCTGGCACCGCCTCGGCGACGCACCTGTGACGGTGGGTCGCGGCTTCGCGAACGACCTCATTCTCGACGATCCGTACGTCGACGCGCGCCACGCGCGCATTGGGCTGGATGAGTCGGGTACGCCGCTCATCGAGGATCTCGGAAGCGTCAACGGGCTCATCGCGGACCATGCGAGGCTGTCGGGACGCGTGCCATTGCGGCCGGGCGCAGAGATTCGCGTCGGGCGTACGATGCTTCGCTTCCGCGATTCGGATGAGCCCGTATCGCCCGCCATCGCCGACGTCTCCCTGGCCCGGCCCGTGCCTGTCACGACGGTTGCCGAGCCCAAGGTCGTGCTGCCACGGCGCGCGCCCCTTGCCGCCGCCATGGCGCGAACCGCACAAACGACATGGGGACGGCTATTGACCGTAGGGATCGCGGCGTCGGCGTTTGCGGTGTACAGCTGGCTCGGAAGCGCGGAGCGGTCCAGCGCGAGCGACGCGCTTTACGCCGCGCTCGGCTTTGCCGCGTTGATCTCCATATGGGCGGGGATCTGGGCCGTGGCGAGTCGAGTGAGCGTGCAGCGTTTCCATTTCGTGGGCCACATGGCGGTTGCGTCGCTCGTGACACTGGGAGGACTCGTCTGGACGATGGCCGCGGAGTGGCTGTCGTTCTTCTTCCCCGATGCGAGCCTTGCCGACGTCCTCTCGATCGCCATCGGACTTTTCATGCTCGCGGCCCTTGTCGCCGGGCATCTCGCGCTCGCCACCAGCTTTTCGCGCACGCGCCAATGGCGCACGGGATTCGTCGTGGCTGGCACCGCACTCCTGATTGGCGGTCTCGCGACACTCGCCGAAGAGGATTCCTTTACCGACATTCCGTCGTTCTCCGGGGTCGTGAAACCCGTCGGACCCGACTGGCTTCCCACGGCAAGCGTCGACGAGTTCGGAAGCGTCATGGAGACGCTCAAGCAGCAAGTCGACGACATGGCGAAGCAGTAGGGTTCTTACGACCGTGGCCGCTCGTGGTCGGTGAGCACGGGTAGATACGGCACCCACGGGCCGACTTCCTCGCGATACTGTTTCGCCATGACGCGCGCGATCTGGGCGATATGACCCAGATCGTGGACCACCCATGTCGCGAGCAGCTGCTGCAGTGTCACCCGACCGAGGGTGGGATGCTCTCCGGGCAGCGCGAGCTCGACCGCGGTGAGCTTCCATGACGTCAGCTCGTCGAGGTTTGCCACGCGCAGGGCAGCGAGCTCGTCGAGCAGCGACGCCAGCGAGCGGCCCCGATTGCGGGCGTAGTGACGAAACCGGTCGTACGGCTCGAAGGTAAGGTTGGGGCCGCGCGCGAGGATGATTCGCGCGCGTGACATCCAGTCGGTCTCCTCGCCATCGATCAGATGGCCGACGACGTCGAAGGGACTGAACGTGTCCGGACCTTCCGTCCCACGGATCCAGCGGTCGTCCAGCCCACCGAGCAGGGCGCGAAGGGTCGCCGGGGTGCGGCGGAGGACTTCAATGGAAGGCGCGAGGTCGAAGCTCATGTTTGGGCGTTAGGGTCATCGGTCAAAATCGCCTGCGTCGCGCGGGGTCGCTACCGATCACAGAGGTGTCTTGCAGCGCCAGGCAGTAACCCATACACTCTTCATCCGGTCCGGCCCATCCATCCAGCCGCGGACGGTCTCTTCGTCCGCTCCGGTCCGCGTTGCCCTGCCACGCTTTGCTCGGGAGACGCGCATGACCGCTTCACGCACTCTGCTCATCGCAACGACTGTCAGCGCTCTGGGTATTGCTGTCGAGCGCGGTGACGCCCAGCTGCTGGATCGGCTGAAGAAGAAGGTCTCCGAGACGAAGAGCGCCGTCTCGGATGCGCGATCGATTCGTTGCGACGTCCAGGGTGTATGCGGGACAGTTCGTCAGTCCGAGCTCTTCGAGCCCGGCGGCTACGAGAGCATCGCCGTCACCGTGTTCGACGGCACCGGCCGATTCCGCGAAGCGGGCACGCAGGGCATGGTACGCGACGCCTTCGAGAGCCGGCTGGTGGAGAACGGGTATCTCCTCGCGGCGAGCGCTGACGCCGAACAGGTGCGAACGCAGATGTCGCGCGGTGATGCGTGGACCGACCAGGACCTTGCCCAGTTGAGAGACTTCATCAAGGGCATAGACGCGGTCGTCGTCGTCGACATGCGCCGTGTGGACGCGGGTCGCTGCGCCGTGAACGGTCAACCGAATGCGGGAGTGCAGGCGACCGTGCACTTGTCCGCGCGCTGGCTGCACGTCGACGCGGGAGATGTGCCCTGGGTCGCTACGCACAAGGCGACGATCTGCCATGAAGGAGCGCTGGGCGAGGCCCAGGCGACGGCGCTGGAGACGGCCGCCGCGCAGCTTGCCACGTCGCTCCCCGTCCGCAAGACGTCGCCGGCAGGCCGCCGCAGCATAACGAGCGGGCCGGAGACCCCGTGAGTCGCCGATCGCCGCGCGGGGTGCGTGCGGCGGGCGGCCGTATTGCGATAGCGGTCATTGCGCTCGCGCCGCGATTCGCGGAGGCGCAGTGTGATGCATTGGTGAAGCCCGCGCCCGGCGAAGTGGGGTACAAGAAGCGCCCCTACGCCTGCGAAGGCATGTACATTGGGCTGCAGAGCGCCCCCGTCGGCGTGCAGGTCGTCTCGCTCGTCCGTGGCGCGCTCCGCTATGGGAAGGACTCTCCCTCCGACAGCGTGCTGTATGTGAAGGCTCGACCGAACACGGTGCGGCTGGACCCCGACGTGCGCGTGATCGGTCGCGCCCGCCAGGCGAATCTGCACTGGGCGCTCGATGGTTCCGTCCGTGTCGATAGTCAGATGCGATGGAATTTGGGAGCAGTCGTTAAGCCGATGGACCTGGATAGTGGCAAGATTGGCGTGTACGGATTGGCGAGACGTCGCGGTCCGGACGGAGGCCTGGGAGGTCCGATCTTCGTCCCCCTCGAGATCACTCGAGGGCGCGCGGGCGGTGGGGCGGAGCCGGTGGAGTTGATCGTGCGGGTGCCCATGGCGGCCGAGCTGTGTTGGTTGGCGGAGGAGCCGGGTGCGGCGCAGACAGTCGCGACCACGCCGACGTGTGAGCGCGTGTCGCCGATCGAAGGCAACGCGGACGGATACTTCCGCATCATGATCCCGCCGCAGCCCGAGGGCGAGCATCAGCTGATGATCCGATGGAGGCCTCGCGGCGCACAGGCGTTCGGCCGTCCGGTACACCTGAGCATCTATTTCTGGTGAGCGGATCCGCCGCACCTCCGCGCGATCCGCCGGAGCGCATCGCCCATCCCGGTGTGACGGAGTTGCGTCCGCCGCGCGTGGCCCCGTTGCGGTGGACAGAGCCTCGACGAATGCGAGTCCTCATCGGACTTACCATTATCCTGGGCTTGATTGCGGCAGGGTTGATCTTCAAGAAGGCACGACCCAACGTCGTGCTGGAGGCCAGAAGCCACGCGGTGGTGTTCGTCCCGTCGCGGACGTTGGACCTCGTGACGGCGGTAGCCCCGCGATATGGGCTGGAACCGGGCGGCTCGCCCTTCACCGGCATTCGATTCACGCCCGCGCTGCCTAACGACGCATCGCTGCGCGCGTTCACCGGCGCACCCATTGTCGCCTCTCCGAACAGCCTCCACTCGCTCCAGCGCCTCGAGGTGACGCCCGGGTGCGCGGTGCGCCTCGAGCACTATGTCGATCGCCTGATCCGGCTCGATGTCGAGTGGCCAGCTGGCTCGACCGCCCCCTGTCGGATGTCGGCTGATTTGACGTTGGCCGATTCTGTCAACTTCCTGCCGGTGGAGGTTCGGCGCCCCGTCGAGCTGGGCGCGCCAGCGACCCTCATATTCGAGCCGCCGTATCCACTGCACTTTCGAAATCTTCCCGTTTCGGCGATTCGTTTCGAGACCAGTGACACCGGGCTCGTTCGCAGCGCGATCCTCGGTGCTCGCATGGAGCTCCCCGACGTGGGCGAGGTGGGAGAGGCGGCGCCAACTGCTCACGTCGGTGATGCGGTGACGCTCGGGGAGCTCGAAGGGAGCATCGCAGAGCTGGTCGTACGGGACACCATCCGAACGCTGTTCAAGGGGAAGGCATCCCGGCCATCCATCGCCCGCCGCGACTTGCGCCCACCCATGCTCGAGCATTTGACGCACACGCATTGGCGGCTCGCGATTGCGTTCATCGCCGCGGGTGTCGGTCTCCTCGTGCATTTTCTGCCCAAGGCCAAACCATGAGAGCTGCGGCGAGCGCGCTTGCGTTCGCGCTCATTGGCCCAGGCGCCGCGCTCTCCCAGACTAATCCTGCCTCTTTCAAGAGCAACGTTGCGCGCATCGACGCCGGCGCGAACACCGGGTTCGGATTCATCGTGGGCTTGGCCGATCGGCACCTGCTCGTCGCCACCGCCTGGCACACCCTCCGCGACCTCTCCACCGATACCGTCACCGTCTGCTTTGCCCACCGCGGAGAAAGCTGCGCACTCGGCACGATCGTTTATGTCGCCGACGCTATTGGCTCACAGCCGGCGCTCGACCTCGCGATCGTGCGCACGTCGTACCCGGAGGGCCTGGCGTGGCGCCCCGATGCGCTGGCCGCGCGACCGCGGGTCGGGGAACCGGTGTGGTTCATCGGGCGATCGCGTGAATGGTACATCCCTAACGAGGCGGGCCACGCAAGCGCTTTCGATGCGGCGAAGCAGCTGGTGTCATACAAGGGCCTCGAGGTGGCCGAGGGCGTGTCCGGCGCACCGATCGTCTCCGCCACCGGTGTCGTGGCCATGCACGTGGAGAGCGTTGGTGGCGACGGCGAGGCGCGAGGCGTCGACGTGCACGCGATTCGCCAGCGCGTCCTCGAAGGCCTCCGCGCTCAGTGGGCCCTAGTGCCGTCCGCCCAGTGCGCCGAGCAGAGCGCGCATGCTCGCGCCCTTTCCGGTCGCGACGTCATCGTGCACTTCGATTCACGGCAGCCCGACGCGGGGCTCGATGCGATCGCCAAACTGAATTGCCTTGGCGCACGCACGCTGCCGAGGCCCGTGTGGGGCGGCGAAACCTGGCCCGGCAACGCTATCACCTACGCCAGTGGAGAGCTGCGCGCAGCGCGGACGGTCCAGTCCGTACTCACTCCGCTCGGTCGGCTGGACACGCGGCTTGGCAACGCCCAAGGCGGGCTCGAGATCTGGGTTCGCTGATCGGCTTGACACGCTCGCGTCCTCGTCGCCCCTTTGCACAATGCCCTCGAACGTGCGCATCGGAACGCAAGGATGGAACTACGACGCGTGGGTAGGCCCATTCTATCCTGAGGGCTCGCGCCCGGCGGATTTCCTGTCGCTGTATTCCCGGGCGTTCAACACCGTCGAGGTCGACTCGACCTTCTACGCGATCCCGTCGGAGAAAGTCGTTCAGGGATGGGTCGAGCGGACGCCTGACGATTTCGTCTTCGCGCTCAAGCTGCCGCAGGAGATTACGCACGAGCGTCGCCTTCGCGACAGCAAGGACCTCCTGTCGCAATTCGTCGAGCGCGCTCGGTTGCTCGGTCCCAAGCTCGGGCCTATCCTCGTTCAACTCGGACCCGATTTCGGACCGGCGGAGCTCCCTGCGCTGGCCGCATTCCTCCCCACCCTCCCGGCAGACATCCGCGTCGCGATCGAGTTCCGCGACCGCGGGTGGATCCACGATGGAATCATCGCGCTGCTCGCCGAGCACGAGGTCGCGCTCACGCTGACGGATGCGCGCTGGATCCCGCGTCGAACCATGCTCTCGCTGGCCGAGCGACCGACCGCGCGGTTCTCGTATATGCGGTGGATGGGTCCCAGCCGCGAGATCGCCGATTACTCGCGAATTCAGGTGGATCGCTCGCGGGAGCTGGAGCAGTGGGCCGCGATCATTTCGCAGCTCGCCCAGCGCGCGACCGAAGTGTTCGGCTATGTGAACAATCATTTCGCGGGGCACAGCCCGCAGTCCGCGCGAGAGCTGCAACGTTTGCTCGGACAGCGGCCCGTCGAGCCCTCCGAGCTCGGCGAGCAGCTTTCCCTGTTCTGATCTGCGCCCACCCGCGACGCATGCCCGCTCGCTCGTGGATTCCGCTGGTCGCCGCCGCTCTCGTCGCCGCCGTGTGCGTGCGCCTCGGGCTCTGGCAGCTCGACCGGCTCGACCAACGGCAGGCGCACAACGCGACCATCGCGGCAGCCTTTAAAGATCCGCCAATTTCGGCTGAGAGGGCGACGCGTGATTCGGTGCCGCGATTCCGGCGAGTCTCCGTGAGCGGTCGTTGGGACTATGCGCGTGAGACGACCGTCGGGGGCCGCACGCGCAGCGGCTCACCGGGGGTGCACGTGATCACTCCGGTAATCGCGAGCGATGAGAGGCCAATCCTCGTGAATCGCGGCTGGGTTTATTCGCCCGATGCGCGGACGATCGATCTTTCGCGATGGCATGAGGGGGAGCGGGCTCAGTTCGTCGGCTACGTCGACGAGCTTCCGTCGTCTCTTCGGGAGTCGGTCGCAGGGTCGCTCTACGTGGTCGCCCTCCCGGATTCCGGGGCGGCTCCATCAGCGGCTGGCGACCGTCCGGCGCGTCTCCAGGCCCCGGCTTTCGGCGACGAGGGGCCGCACCTCAACTATGCCGTTCAGTGGTTTTCGTTTGCCGCGATCGCGCTCATTGGGACGCCCTTGGTCGTGAGGCGCCAGCGGCGGCGACGGGAATAGCGCTCAGTCGTCTCATCAGGAAGCCCCCTAGATGAGATGGTCATGCCCCTCCGCACCCTCGCACTCCTTTTCGCCACCCTTGCGGTCGTCCCCTCTTCCACCGCGCTGGGTCAGTCTGGCGTCCTCATTGGATTGAGTCCGGGTCGAACGTCTTCGGACGCCGAGGCACAGTTCGCCGGATACGAGACGATGTGGGTCACGATGGACGGCGCCGGCATTCGCACCCGCACGATTCCGGAGTTGCTCGTCCCTCGGCGCTCGGGCTGGTGGCGGGCCGGCGTCGCCATCGGATGCTCCGGCCAAAGCGGCGAAGAGTCGTCGGTCACCGAGGTTCTCTGGACAAGACCGGTCTCCGACACCTCGGACGTCCTCGCGCCCGAACACTGCGCCGACTCGACAGAAGCGCCGCAAGCGGACTCCGTCGAATCGGAAGTTGTCTACCGGTCATATGGCTCCAGGGACTGCGTTGTGGATCAACACGAGATCACGTTTGTGGCGCCGAACCACATTGCCGTGCGGAGTCGCAGCGGGCAGACGGAAACATGCGAGCCCCGCGGTGGTCGCTCGACGAGTAACGCCGATGTCACGCATCTCGGCTCGGACAGCAGCGCGTCCATGACCGAGCTTCTTGGTTCTGGCGGCTACCGGCTTGTGGTGTCGGCGGTCGCCTCCAACGAGGAAAGCAAAAGCTGCGAATCCCCGGGCGACGCAGAACCGGGAGCGGGGCTTTACATCACCCGTCGCGCTGGGCGATGGCGCCCGGTCGCGTTCTTTCGCGGCTGGATGATGTCGTGCGAGGTCGAGGAGGAAGTAAACGCGACGGTATTGCGCTCGGTCACGGGGCCTGATGCGCTCAGTACGTCGTGGGCTGAGATTCGTCGAGCATATGCCTCGGCGACGGACGCATTTTCCTCACCGAGCCGCGATCTGGTCTTCGTGCGGGTAGGCGATTCCCTGCACGTGCACGGCGTGTCGAATGGCAAGGTCGGCGCGAAGCTTCGCGCCGTGAATGTTGGCGAGCGCAGCGTGCTAATGATCCAATGGGCCACCGGGGCTCATGTCGCGCGCTGGGACGGCGAGATCGCGGCGATGCTCACGCGCGGTCTACGGACACCGCGAGTGACCCCCGCACCGTCGAGCACCCAATGACCCTACGCCCTATCGTCGCGAGCGCTCTAATCGCCGTCAGCGCCGCCAGTGCCGCCGGGCAATCAGGTGTGCTCGTCGGCGTCGCGAAGCCCGGCGGTTATGAGACACTCTGGATCGTTCGCGACGCCTCCCGGCCTTTACGCGCCACGATTCCAGCCCTCCTCGTTCCGCGCGCGGACGGATGGTGGCGAGTAGGGACCGCTCCGATCTGTCCCACGGGCGGGCCCGACGATCAAACGATGAATGTCCTCTGGCGCGTCCGGGCCGACTCCGCGCCGGTGATCGCCGAGATATGCCACGAGCTTCCACGCGGGGAGCTGCCTCAGCCGATATACGCCGAGGACAGCACCGCCAGGGACTCGTTGAGCAAGGAGCTCGTGCGCTGCAGCTGGAGCGAAATCGACATCAAGTTCGTGTCATCGGAGTACCTCGCGATCGGTGAACGGAGCGGTCAAACCGAGGACTGCGAGCCGCGCGGCGGGCGGTGGTATCAGTCGTACTACGTTTCGCGTTTCAATGGCGACTCCTCGCTCGCGCTGTCACGTTTTTCCGCGAGCAAGATCGATTCAGTCGCCCGGCTGGCGTTGGCGCGCTCCGCGAAAGACCTCGCGAAGGACGAATTGTGCACCAACGTGGTCGAGGGCTTCAATCCGGACGAGCTGATCGAGATCGGCGCGCAATGGTATCCGTCGAGAGTCGACGGCAGGTGGCGGGCGGTTCTGATCGAAGAGCTCGGAACGGGAGACTGCCAGCTGCTGCCGGTGATCGATGTTCCCTTGGCGAGTACGCTCACGGGCCACGATTCTCTCAGACCCGCCTGGACCGTGCTCACGAAGCAGGTGAAGGGGGTGCAGGATGCCTTCACCTCGCCGCGGGGTGATCTGGGCATCGTGCGGTCAGCAGACTCGCTCAGCGTTCACCTCGTTGCCGGCGAACGCCTCGGCAAGCGAATCGGAGCGATTCCCTTTGGTCAGCGCGAAATCGTCATGGTTCAGTGGGCGACCGGCCGCAATGTTGCCCGGTGGAACGAGGAGATCACCGCCATGATGCGGCGCGGACTCGCCGGGCCCAAAGTGGTGTCGCCACCGAAGGAACCGTGATCGTGCGCAGGGTTCGCCGTCAAGTGTACTTGCACGTTGATCGCAGCAGGTCCCTTACCAATACTATAGAGAAGCCCGCGCGGTCTCCGCGCGCTCACGTCCGCGCCCTACGCGGACCCGACGACAGGACAGGTCATGGCTGATTCGACGCAGGCGCTCGCGACCGAGAAGGAAGCCCGCGATGTCGCCGAGGCGGCGCGCGAGAGCGAATGGCGCGAGCCGAGCTTCGTGCGCGATCTCTTTCTCGGGAGCTATCGCCCCGAGCTGATTCACCCGCACCCGGAAGACGATCCGGCCGAGGTCGCGCGCGCGAAGCCGTTCATGGACAAGCTGCGCGCGTTCATGGAGCGTGTCGATTCCGACGAGATCGATCGGACCGGCCACATTCCCGAGCCGCTCGTGCAGGAGCTGCGCGACATGGGTGCCTTCGGCATCAAGATTCCGCGCGAATATGGCGGGCTCGGTCTTTCGCAGATGAGCTACATCCGCGCGATGGAGATCGTCACGTCGAAGGATGGCTCGCTCACCGCCCTGCTTTCCGCGCATCAATCCATCGGCGTCCCAAACCCGCTCAAGCTGTTCGGGACCGACGAGCAGAAGAAGAAGTTCTTCCCGCGTCTCGCCAAGGGAGCGATCTCGGCGTTCGCCCTCACCGAGGTCGACGCCGGCAGCGATCCGGCGAACATGCGCACGACGGCGACGCCGACCGCGGATGGCAAGCACTTCATCCTCAACGGTGAGAAGCTGTGGTGCACGAACGGCACGCGCGCCGAGCTGCTCGTCGTCATGGCGCGCACTCCCGACGCGATCGTCAACGGAAAGCCGCGCAAGCAGATCACCGCGTTCATCGTCGAAGCGAAGGCGCCTGGCGTCGAGGTCGTACAGCGGCTGCACTTCATGGGCCTCAAGGCGCTCGAGAACGGCGTCATCCGCTTCACGAACGTCAAAGTCCCGCGGGAGAACATTCTCTGGGGAGAAGGGAAGGGGCTCAAGCTTGCGCTCATCACCCTCAACACCGGCCGTCTGACGCTGCCGGCGAGCGCCGCGGGTGGTGCCAAGGCGATGCTGCAAGTGGCGCGGACGTGGGCGGCGGAGCGCGTGCAGTGGGGGCAGCCGATCGGCAAGCACGAGGCGATTGCGCAGAAGCTGGCGAAAATGGCCGCCAATACGTTCGCCATGGAGGCGGTGGCCGAGCTGTGCAGCGCGATGGCCGATCGCGGTGGCTACGACATTCGGCTCGAGGCGGCCATCGCCAAGATGTGGAATACCGAGGCCGGATGGCGGATCGTCGATGAGACGCTCCAGATCCGCGGTGGGCGCGGGTACGAGACCGCCGCGTCGCTGGAGAGCCGTGGCGAGGCGCCGATTCCGGTCGAGCGGGCGATGCGAGACTACCGCATCAACCTGATCTTCGAGGGATCGTCGGAGATCATGCGCCTCTTCATCGCTCGTGAGGCGGTGGACACGCACCTGAAGGTGGCTGGTGACATCATCGAGAAGGATGTCCCTCTCTCGAAGAAGCTCTCCGCCTTCGCCAAGGCAGGGGCCTTTTACGCCACCTGGTACCCGACGCGGTGGGTCGGGTGGGGCCGCTGGCCGCGCTTCGGCGAGTTCGGACGTCTGGCGACGCACATGCGCTACGCCGAGCGCACGTCACGGAGGTTGTCGCGCGCGATCTTTCACGCCATGGTGCGGTTCGGCCCGAAGCTCGAGCGCAAGCAGATGGTTCTCTTCCGCGCCGTCGACATTGGAGCGGAGCTGTTCGCGATGTCCGCGAGCTGCTCGCGCGCGCACATGCTGGCGAAGAAGCAGGGCCGCAAGGAAGCAGTCGAGCTAGCCGACCTGTTCTGCCTCGAGGCGCGGCATCGCATTGCGCAACATTTCCGTGACTTCTTTGGCCCCAACGACGACCGTCTCTACAAGGTCTCTCAGCGCGTGCTGAAGGGAGAGCATGCGTGGCTAGAGGAAGGAATTGTCGGAATGGTTGGTGCGAGCGAGAAAGCTTCCGACGAGGGGTCAGGAGTCAGGAGTCAGGGATCAGGGGCGGAAAGGCGCAGCGAAAAGGCCGCTGCGCTCATTCTGATGAAACAACGGGGGTCGCGCGTCGCGCGACCCCCGTTGCCTTTCTCCCCCTGAGGCCTCGTCGCTTACCAACCAGGGGAGAAATTGAACCCCCAGTGCCATCCCTTGCTTCGGTGCGTCGGGAACGCGTAGTACGCTTCCAGCACGGCGTAGCCTAACAAGTTCACCCGCGCGCTCGCGCCATAGCTCGCCACGGGAACACGGTCGAGCGTCTCGCGATCAAAGGCGAAGCGTACGCCCTGATCCTGGGTCCACGCGGCGCCGACGTCGAGGAACGGCGCGATCTCGAGCGGAAGGAAGTTGAACGGAATCAACCCGAACCCCTCCGGGCCGAGTAGCGGGATGCGCATCTCGAGACTGGCGACGCCGATACGACTCCCGATCAGGCGGTCGAACTCCGGACAGTCGGACGAGCTGCGCGAGCACTCGCTGCCGTCGAAGGACTCCGAGGCATAGCCGCGCACGAGCGATTCGAATCCGATGAACAGCGGAGAGATGCGATTGCTCTCCGCGTCCCTTCCATATCGGCCGAAGTGGAGCGCGCGGAACGCCAAGGTCACCGGCCGCGCGTAGAAATATCGCCGCCAATCGGCCAGAAAGCCCTGGAAGTTGAGATCGCCGAACACCGGCGAGACTTCGAACCGCCAGCGTCCACCGGCCACCGGTGACGTCAGGCCAAACACGGAGTAGTCGCCCACCAGCGCCGCCGACGCCTGGCCGTACGTCGCGCCCGGAGGCGCCTGTCCACCGACTCGTTCCTGACCGACCTGCTGGAAGGGATCGAAGAAGTACCGCTCGATCTCCACGTCGTACGAGACGTGCGTCCCCGACACCCCGAGCTCGAACCGGCGCGTCTGCGAGAAGGGGTACTGGATCGTGCCGCCGATCTCGTCGTAGAACGCGCGCTGCAGCTGTCGCTCGATGACGTCGTACACGCTTCCGCCAATCAGCGTGTCGTACCCAACCGCGAAGCCGCTCAGATACGGAATGTGCGACCCGCTGACGAGCCAGTTCCACCGGCCCTTCTGGTTGAGATAGAACACCTCGCCACCGATGTCCTTGAACGAGCCCTGCGCCTGGACGGCGCCGCCCACGACGCGGTCGCCGAGCATGTCGCCGAAGTACAGCGCGATCGCCCCCGAGAGACCGGTTCCGAATGGGCTGGTCGCGACGCCTAACGCTGGCGCACCGATGTAGTCGAGCTGCAGCCGCGGCCGATACTCCGTCACGGTGAACGGAGTCGACGGTGGGGGAAGGCCCGGCAGTGGGGAATCGAGATAGGCAGCGACGATGTTGCTTCGTGTCGCCGGAGGCAGGATTCCGGCGGTCAGCTGTCCCTCGCTTTCGACCAACGGACTGCCCGCCGTTTGCTGCGGCTCGAGACGAAACAGCGACGTCCCCTGGTTCGTGAACACGGAGATCAGCATCCGGCCGCTCTGGCGCGCGACGGTCAACGCGGGTGAGGACGACGTGATCCCGCTGACGCCGGTCGCGAGTCGCGTGACCTGAGTGGCCGTGCCATCGAGCGACCACCGATAGATGTCGCTCACCCCACCGCGATCGGAGATGAAGAAGATCGATTGCCCGTCGGGCGCCCACTGCGGGTTCGTATGCTTCGCTCGCTCGGCGATACGCGGAACGAGACGGACCTCACGCGTCGCGGGATCGATGAGCGCGAGACGTAATTCGGCATACGCGAGCTGCTCGAAGTCGGTCGCCGGATCGCGGTCCGTCGCGAATGCGATCGTGCGCCCGTCTGGGGACCACGCCGGGTGCAGCTCGGTATACCGGTCGTCGGTGAGCCGCTGCACCTCACCGTTCGTGGGATCGAGGATGTAGAGATCGCTGATGCCGCCGCCGTAGCCGACGAACGCGATCCGTCCATCCGGACCCCACGACGGATCGGTGATCGCTTCAGCCTCGGGCGGACGGAATGTCTGTACGATCCGATTCTGCCCCATGTCGTACACCGAGATCTCGTGGTCGCCTTCGACCTGCGTCACGAAGACGAGCCGCTGCCCATCGGGAGACCATGAGCCGGCCGAGGCGAGGAAGCTCAGGGCGTCGAAGTGATTGTCGTTGTTCGGGCTCGTCAGGCGCTTGATGATCCTGCCGCTCTCCGGGTCCGCGATGTAGAGGTCGATGCCGAAAATGCCGCGACCGGAGAAGAAGGCGAGACGGCGCCCGTCGGGCGAGAGTGACGGAGAAATGTCCGTTTCGCCCCGGCGCCCGCCCGACCGCTCGAGCACACGCGTCCCCGCCTGCTCCGGCGTCGTGCGGGCCTGAATGACTGGCAGGTACGCCTCACGAATCGCCGCATGCCATTCCTTGGACACGGAATCGGTCGAGGCGCTGAGCACGCGGCGGAACGCGGCCTCGAAGCCCTCGCGCAGCGACACCCGGAAGATGCGCGAGACGGCCTCGTCGCCGTACTTGCCGCCAATGTACGCCCACAACGCCTGACCGTAACGATACGGGAAGTACCGGTTGCTACGGGTGAGCTGGTTGATGGTGGGGATGTCGTTTCGCAGCGCGGCGTCGCGGAGCCACATTGCGGTATGTGAGTCCTCCCGGCCGACCGAGAAGTACTCCGCGATTCCCTCGATCACCCAGAGTGGAAGACTCCCCAGGGCTTGCAGGCCGCCGGCATGCGTCATCGCGATGTCGTACTGAAACCCGTGCACGATCTCGTGGCCGAGCACGTGATCGTTCTCGGCGTAGACGCCGGTAAAGGGCATGACGATACGCGTCCGCAGTCCCTCGGTGACGCCGCCAGTGCTCTGATCGATGAAGCCGCCCACGACATTCGTTTGCTGAAAGTCCGGGTGGTTCGCGTAGAAGATGATCGGCTTCTTGGAGAACGCGTGGGTGAGCCCCTGCGAGAGGCGCGCGTACCAGCGTTCGGCCATTCGCGCGGCGTCGGCCGTGGCGAGCGATTCCGCCGGATACCAGTGAATGTCGAAATGGTCCGTTTGGAGCACACGGAAATCGAACGACTCGTACTGGACCTTGTTCTGTCCGAAGTACTGAGCCGAAAGCGTGGCGGGCGCGAAAGCGGCGATCGCGCTCGCCAGCGCCAGGTGGCCGCGGAGGCGCGCGAGCGCGCCAAATGGACGGGTCACGTGACTGTCCTCGTAGATGTTGCGTGGCTAAAGCCTCGTGCGCGGCACCTGCAACGCAAGAGAAATGCGCGAACTACCTGGTAACAGATGATCCCGGCAGTGAACGTCAGGGCTCTGACAGGTCGTTCCCACAGCGGCCTGACCCCTGCTGCAAGCGCCCCGGTCACTTCCAAGCGGAGAGGTGCGGTGAGTGGCGAGAATCTGTTCGGCCCGAGGACACTGGCAGTGAGTCGGTTCCTCGAGGCCATGCAGCGACTCACCATTGAGCAGTGGCAGGAGGTGATCGAAGCCTGGCGGACGACGGTGACGGACGCATGGCACGACGCGGGTTCCGCGGTGGCTGGGGCCGTGACCGAGAGCGACCGGCGACAGGCGCGAGAAGAGCTGCTCAGCGAGCTGGGAGACATCACCAGGAGAACGCGCTGGGACCGCGGTGACACGGCGGACAGCTCCACGCAGGCGATCGAGAGCACCGCGCACTACGTGGCGTCGCTTGCGGGACTCGCGTTGCTCGTTCGCGATCGCATCACACGTCAGGAATTCGACGCGCTCTATCTCCCCTTCAGGGGAGTCATTCCGCTGGCGACCATTGACGGCGTGCACTGAGGCACAGGTAGTCGAGGGTGTCGAGGTGATCGAGGTGACGTCACCTTGATCACCTCGACATCCTTGACGACCTCGACTACCTCGGGCTCAAACCGGCGACGCCACCACCGGCGGGCGTAGCTCGCGCGCCGTGAACCCCACGCCGGCGAGGACGAGCCCGAGAACGAGATGCAGCCAGACATCGTTGCCGCCCAGGGGGACGAGGCCGAACCCGTTAGGCACGATGAAGCCGGCGACGGCCAGGACCAGGTAGAGCACGCCCGCGATCTGGGCGTAGCTCTTGGCGCCGCTGAACGTGCGCGACGCGACCAGCCCCCAAATGCCGAACAACAGGTGCACCACATTGTGGAGCACGTTCACCGCGAACAGCCCGAGGAGCTGGGGCGCGCGAGCGGGGTCGGACTCCATGTTGCCCATGCCCGTCTGCGTGAAGCCATACAGCGCCACCACGAGAAACACGATGCCGAAGATCTGGGCGACGCGCTGAACCGTAGTCATGTGGCGGACCTCCGTTGGCGTGAGCGTCCATACTACGAGTGGAAGTCGAGGGTGTCGAGGATGTCGAGGTGATCGAGGAAACTTCATCCTCGATCACCTGCACCTCGATTACCTCGACCTCCTCGACACCCTCGACTACCTCAAGCAAGCAGCCACGTCGCCACCGAGAAATAGATCAGGATCCCCACCACATCGACGAACGATGCCACGAACGGAGAGGACGCGATCGCGGGATCGAAGCCCAGTCGCGTGAACACGAGCGGCAGCGTCGCGCCGACGAGCGTACCGGTGATGACGACGGCGAGCAGGGTCACGCTGACGACCAGCGCAAACGCGATGGGCTCTCCGCCCAGGATGACGCGGATGAATCCGAACGCGCCGAGGAACGTGCCGAGCGCAAGTCCCTGGAGGCCTTCGCGCGTGAGGACCCGCAACGCGTCGCGCAGCTCGACATCACCCACGGCCAGGGCTCGCGTGATGAGGGTCGCTGATTGGGAGCCCGAGTTTCCCCCCGAGCTGATGATGAGCGGGACGAAGAACACCAGCGCGAGCGCGCCGGCAAGCGTCGCCTCGTATCGCGCCATCGCCGTCGCCGTCAACAGCTCGGCGAAGAACAGCAGCACCAGCCACCCCGCCCGCTTGCGCGCGATGCTCCAGAAGCTCGCCTGAAAGTAGGGCGCCTCGAGCGGCTCGACGGCGCCGAGTCGCTGCACATCCTCCGTCTGCTCCTCGACGATCGCGTCGATGACGTCATCGACGGTAACGGCGCCGAGCAACCGACCATTCGGGTCGACTACAGGGACGGCGACGAGATCGTACTTCGAGGTGAGTCGCGCGACCTCCTCGCGATCCGCGCTGGGGGGCACGCTGACGACGTCGTGCCACGAGATGTCGGACACGCGCGACCCCGGTGGAGCGGCGAGCAGCTCGCGCAGCGAGAATACACCGCGGAGCACACCCGTAGCATCGAGTGCGTAGATGGCGTACATCGCCTCCCTCCGTCCCGCGCGGGCGGCGGCTCGAACGCTCTCGAGCGCGGCGTCGACCGAGGCGGCGTCCGGGACCGCGACGACCTCCGTCGTCATCAGGCCACCGGCAGTGTCCGGCTCGTACGCCAGCAGCCGCTCGGTCTCCCCCCGCGCGTCGCCGGCGATTTCCGAAAGGATCTCGTCGGCGCGCCCCTCCTCGAGATCCTCGAGTGCGTCGGCACGATCGTCCGGTGTCATCTGCGACACCAGCTCGGCCGCCTGCCGCGCGCTCAGCTCCTCGAGCAGCTCCGATCGCAGCTCCTCGTCGAGATACTCGAGCACATCGGCCGCCCGCGCCGCGGGAAGCGCGCGCATGAGCTGCGCGAGGCGCTCGCGAGGCAGCGCCTCGGCGATGTCGGCGAGATTGGCGGGATGCAGCTCTTCGGTCTCGGCCGCGACATCGGCCGGCGATTCATCGAGCAGCGCCAGGATGTCGGGGGCGAGCAGCGCCGCGACCGGTCGCTCTTCCTTCGGGGATGCCATCGCGACGGACCTCGTCGTTTCGGCCTGATTCGGTCTGGTTCGCGCGCGCACCCTGCCCAGAGGGCGCCCGAATGTGGAAGCGCGAGCGATTCGGGGGCGTCAAGATACCCGCGCGGCAATGCGCGAATCAAGCGTTCGCGCATTGTGCAACGGTGTCGATCCACGAGTGACGCGCGCGTTTCTACTGCGTCCCTCCCATAGGTTGGAGGTGCCAATGCGAGCGTTTGTGACCGGGGCGGCGAGCCCCTTGGGACGCGCCTTGGTGAGCGCGCTCACTCGCCGCGGGCATCGGGTGGTTGGGTTGGTCCGGCGCCGCAATGGCGTCACCTTGATGGAGAACCTCAAGGCGCAGCCTGTCGTGGGCGACCTCACCAATCCCGACGTCCTCGTGAAAGCCATGAAGGGATGCGACGTGGTGTTTCATGTCGCGAACTTCTTCGATCTCTGGGCCCGCAAGCCTGGCGTGTTCGATACCGTGAACGTCGACGGTACGAAGAACACGCTGGCGGCTGCCGTCGTCGCCAAGGTCCCGCGCGCCGTGTACGTCTCGTCGTGCGTGACGATTGGCGAGTTTCCCGGCCAGCTCGGCAACGAGTGGACGCACCACCGCGGGTGGACGCTCTCGCACTTCGAGCGCACCAAGGTCGCGGCCGAGAAGACGGCGCTGAAGCTCCGGGCGAAGGGCATCGAGGTCATCGTCGTCAATCCGGGGATCATCGTCAGCCCTGCCGATCCGGGCTGGTGCGGCCGCATGATCAGCGAGACGCTCACCGGTCAGCGCCGATTCGCGGGCAATGCGCCGGTCGGGTGGATCTGGGCCTACGATGCGGCCGAGGCGATCATCCTTGCCTTCGAGCGCGGGAAGGACGGCGAGCGCTACATCCTCTCCGGCGAGACCATGTCTCCCCGACAGTTCCTGGCGAAGGTCGCGCGGCTGGCGGGAAAGCGTCCGCCGTTTCCGCTGCCGCGCAAGCTGGCCGTGGCCAGTGCCTACATCGCGACCGCCCTGGGGCTCGCGTTAGGCAAGCGTCCGGTCTTGTCGATCGATGAGGCGCGCTTCACCTCGATCGGCTTCCGCGCCGACGGGACGCACGCCCAGCACGAGCTCGGAGTGCAATACACGCCGGTCTCGAAGTATCTCCCCCTCGTGGTCGAGAGCTACAAGAAGGGGCTGACGCGGTTTGCGACTTAGAGATCGCGAGAATGCGGAATGCGGAATGCGGAATGCGGATTGCCGACAACGGCGATCCGCATTTTCGCATCTAGTCGTCTCTCACGGTCAGTCGCCGTCGTTCCTCGTGGATCTCGAGGACCTCATACCCAGCGGTTGCGCGACGGCATGGCGGAGCCGCTCCGCAGTCGCTCCGCCATCATGCTCGATGGTCGCCCCGCGCCGTGACACGTCGGCCCGCGCGATGCCCTCGATGCCTTGCAGCGCTGTGTAGACCGCGCGCACGGCGTGGATGGAAGGAAGATCGAGACGGAGCGTCGTCCGCATGAGCGCAAGTTGTCCTGAGGGGCGATCGCCTTCAATCCGCATTCCGCATTCCGCATTCCGCTTTCCGCATTCGGCCTCTGGCCCCCGACCCCGCGATGCGCCAACTTGCCGCCTCCCATGCCCACCATCGCCTTTCTCGGCCTCGGCGCCATCGGCGCGCCCATGGCTCAGCACCTGCCGGCCCACGGTTTCGATCTCGTCGTCTGGAACCGTACGCGCGAGCGGGCCGATCGATTGGCGAAGTCGGTGCGCGCACGCGTCGCGCGGACGCCTGCCGACGCGGCGCGTGAATCGGATGTGGTCATTACCTGCCTGCCGACGTCGCGCGAGGTCGAGGGCCTGCTCGATGGTGACGATGGCTTGCTCGCCGGACTCCGCCGCGGCGCCACGCTCGTCGATTGCACCTCCGGCGATCCCGTGACGTCACGTCGCATTGCGTCACGCCTTCTCGAGCGCGGCGTCGCGTTCGTCGATGCGCCGGTGAGTGGCGGAAAGCGCGGCGCGGAGGAGGGGACGCTCACCGTCATGTGCGGAGGCGATGTCGCCGTCGTCGAGCGTATTCGCCCCATCCTCGCTTCGTTCGGAAAGAACATCGTGCACTGCGGGGACGTCGGGGCAGGGGACATGGTGAAGGCGGTCAATCAGGCGCTGCTCGCCATCCACATCTGGGCAACAGGCGAAGGGCTGGCGACGCTGGCGAAGGCCGGGGTCGATACGCGCATCGCCCTCGACGTCATCAACACCTCGAGCGGACGATCCAACACGAGCATGAACCTGTTCCCCGAGCGTGTGCTGTCTCGTGCGTTTCCGCGCACCTTCCGTCTCGCGCTGCTCGAGAAGGACCTTCGAATCGCCGCCGATATGGCCCGGGAGGCCGGCGTTGCCGGCGCCGCTCACGCAGCTCGCGTCGGAGCTGTTTCATGCCGCGCGCGCGGAGCTCGGCGAAGAGGCCGATCACGTCGAGGCCGTGCGAGTCATCGAGCGCACCGCCGGCGTCGAGATCGGCACATGAGCGTCGCGAGCGTCGAGGAGATTCGCGCGCGATTTCCGGCGCTCTCGCGGCTACACTCCGGCGAGCGTGTGGCGTATTTCGACGGCCCCGGCGGTACCCAGGTTCCGCTCGAGGTGGTCGATGCGATCACCGAGTATCTGTTCGAGCACAACGCCAATACGTATTGGCACTATCCCTCGAGCGCTGAGACCGATGCAATGCTCGAGGCGTCGCGAGCGACGCTGGCCGACTTCGTCGGTGGCGCGCCGGAGGAGATCGCCTTCGGCGCCAACATGACGACGCTGACCTTCCACATCGCTCGCGCACTGGCGCGAACGTTCACCGCTGGCGACGAGCTCATCGTCACCGAGCTCGACCATCAGGCCAACGTGGCGCCGTGGGTGGAGGCCGCCAAAGAGAACTCGCTGACGGTAAAGATCGCGCCGATGCGCACCGAGGACGGCACGCTGGATCTCGATGCCCTTGCCGCGCTGATTGGACCGCGTACGCGCGTCGTGGCAATCGGCGCAGCATCGAACGCGCTGGGGACCATCACCGACGTCGCCCGCGTCGTGCCGCTCGCGCGAGCAGTTGGAGCGATCACCTTTTGCGATGCAGTGCACTACGCCCCCCACATGCTGATCGACGTTCGCACGCTTGGATGCGATTTCCTCGCCTGCTCGGCCTACAAGTTCTACGGTCCGCACGTGGGAGTCATGTGGGGCCGCCATGACCTGCTTTCATCGCTCGACGTTCCCAAGCTCCCGCCCGCGCCGAACACGGCGCCGGAACGCTTCGAGACAGGAACCCAGAATCATGAGGGCATCGCCGGCGCGGCGGCGGCGGTTGAGTTCCTGGCCTCGCTCGCGCGCACAACGGGTCCACGTCGGCAGCGGCTCCAGGCGTCGTTCGATGCTCTCCACACGCGCGGGAATGCACTGCTCAGCCGCGCATGGAAGGGTCTATCATCGATAGCCGGTGTGCGACTGTACGGCCCACAACCGGACACGCCCAGGACGCCGACCGCCTGCTTTGTCGTCGAGGGCGTTCAGGCGGAGGCTGTCGTCAGGCAGCTGGCGGACCGCGCGGTATTCGCGACGCACGGGGACTTCTATGCATCCACGGTTGCGGCCCGGCTCGGCCACGCGCGCGACGGGCTCGTGCGCGCGGGGTGCGCCTGCTACACCACCGAAAGCGACGTCGATCGATTGGTAGAGGGCGTCCGCGCCATCGCGAAAGCCCGCTGACGGTCAGGAGCCCTTCGGCTCGGCCGCCGGCGCAACCACCGGCGTCGGTGCGGCCGGCACGTCGGCACGTTTGCGTCGCGACTCCGTCGTCTTCTCGAACGCGGGCATGAACGACTCGTAGCGTGACCCCGGATTCCACAGGATCCACGAGTCGTACCCCGCGTCGTAGATCGCGCGCTTCTGCTCCTCGAGCTCCCGCGCGCCATACTTCGGCACCATCCGCGGAAGTGAGAAAGCCTGGAGCCAGGCACGCACGTGACCCGGATCGTCGATGCCCAGCTTCTCGTCACGCTCACGCGCGCGCTTGATCGCGACGTGGTTCACGCGGTAGGGCTCGGCGTTTGGCCGCGCGATGCCGAAGGCCCCACGCGGATAGTGCGATGGATACGTCATTGGAAGCATGACGTCGACGTGCGGCGATAAGGATTCCCAGTGCTGGCCGATCTCGAGCGCGCCGGGGACGGTCGTCGTCAGCCCGAATACGTCGATGGTGCACTTGGCGCCGAGGGCGCGCACGCGTGGGCATGCGGTGCGAAGGAACTCCGCGAGGGCCTGTTGCTTGCTGCGACCATTCGCCGTCGGGAAGACCTGCTTCGGCAGACTGGGATACGGCTCGGGGAAGCGGATGTAGTCGAACTGAACCTCCCCGAACCCGGCACGCGCCATGTCCTCGGCGACGCGAATGTTGTACTCCCATATCTTCGGATCGTAGGCGCTCACCCAGGCGAGACCTTCCTTGTCGCGCCAGACGCCGCCGTCCGCCTTGCGGATCGTATGCTGCGGATTCAATCGCGCCGCGACCGAATCCTTGAAGACGACAATGCGCGCGATCGGAGTGATCCCGTGCGCCTTCATCGTATCGATCATCGCGCGAAGATTCGGAATCGTCCCTGCCGTGCCGGCGTTGCGCGCGACGAGCGTGTCCGACGACCGGTAGTTCAAACCGAACTCGTCCTTGATGTCGATGACGAGCGCGTTGATCTCCGTGGAATCGGCGATGGCGATCAGCTTCTGCATGCGGGCCGGGCTCTGTGCCGCCCAGCGCAGCACGTAGAGACCGCGCACGATTGCGCTATCTGCGCGCCGAGCGGTATCCGGGATCTGCGGTTTCTGCGGGGCGGCTGACTCTGACCGCGCGGTGGTCTGCGAGGTGGAACCGGCGGTCGCGAGCTGCGAGGCGCGCGCGCTGGCGTTTGGCTCGCAGGCGAGTGCCGCGAGCGAGGCGAAGAGGATGCTGCGCATGTGGGCGGAGTCGGGGACGACGGGGTAGTGTTGCAATGTAAACGATCGACAGGTCAATCCGTATCGCTCGGCCAGCCGCACCACCGTTCGCTATATTTGCGGAGCATGCTGCGCTTCGTACCGCTCCTCCTCCTCGGGCTCGTGGCCTGCCGAACGGAGCGCGTGGCCCCCCCGAGCGCGGAGTTCCTCATCGCCGCCGGCGACTCGACCTTCTGGGTCCGAAGCCAGAACGGACGTCTGAAGGTTCGCGCGGCGCCGCTGCAGCTGGCTCGTCTTCGTGGCCGCTTTCACGAGATATACGTCGCCGATGACGACCGCTCCCACTACGAGGCGTTGATCGTGGGTCAGCGGGTGTTCCGGCGCGACCTCAAGACCGGGGACTCGGTCGCGATCTTCGAGGACACCACCGCCGCATCGATCGAGCGGTGGTATCGCGAGGAGCATCCCACTGACCCTCGGGTCGGCGCCGAAGAGGACGTGAGCGAGCACCCGGTCGTCGAGGCGACCGCCGAAATCGCGCTCCTCGACGCCTTTGGACCCTATCAGTCATACGAGTACCACGCCGATGGGCTCATTCAGGGGGGCGCTGAATGGCATATGACGCGGAGAGGTGTCCTCGATCTCGAAAAGGGCGACCAGGTGAGCATCGCAGCGCTGTTCGGAGACACCGCCGCCACGCGCATTGTCGCCGAGGGCAGGCGCCGATTTTCGCTGGCGCTGGATTCCGTGCTCGCCTCCCCCGACGCGCGTGCCCGCGCTGCTGCCGATGCGATTGCCGACTTCGATTTCGACCCGTCCTCGTTCGCCGTCGTGCGCAATGGGCGCGTTCCGGCGGTACAGTTCTTCGCTCCCGGTCACGGGTCGCGCGCGGGAGGCCTGATGATCAGCCTTGCCCCGATTGCCGCCGACTCGACGGCCGCCTGGTGGACGGAGGTGAGAGGAACACTTTCCGTCGCGCCTTTCGACTCGAGCCTCGACCGCTGGGAGCGCCGCGGGCTCTCCGTGATAGCGCGGTACGATGCGACGGGGGATCGCGCGACGCTGGTGATGGTCGATTCGGCCGGACGCGAGTGGCCCGTCGCGCGAATATCGGCGCCGGCGTATTCACTCCTCTGGCTGAATGAGCCGTCGCTCGATCCCGCCACGCGACGCGCGCTTACACGCGCGTTCGACGAGGCCGCCCTCTATTCAGAGCAGTCGCGGACGGCGTTCCATTCTCCCGCGAGGCGCGCTCCGCACTTCGCGGCGGCGCTGCCGCGCTCACCTCGCACTCCACGCCTGTGAGTCCCCAACCCAAGCGGCCCTCGCGATTCGTGCGCGAATCGCGTCACGAAAGCTCCGAGATAATGATGCCGCAACACGCCAACAATCTCGGACACGTCTTTGGAGGCGTCATTCTTTCGCTCCTCGACCGCGTGGCTGCCGTCTCGGCCATCCGTCACTCGAGGCAGAACTGCGTCACCGTCTCGGTCGATCGCGTCGACTTCCGCGAGCCGATCCACCTCGGCGATCTCGTCATTCTGAAGTCGTCGGTGAACTTCGTGGGCCGCACCTCAATGGAGGTGGGCGTTCGCGTCGAAGCGGAAGTTCTTTCGACAGGCGCGCGACGCCACACGAACTCGTGCTATCTCACCTTCGTGGCGATCGACCAGAACCATCGCCCCATGGAGATCCCGGCGATCGTGCCGGAGACGGAAGATGAGAAGCGGCGCTACCAGGCAGCGCAGGAGCGAAGGCGGCGCAGGCTCGAGGAGAGGACCGCCGAACGCAAGAATTGAAGGGAGCGGTCTACCTCCCCTCCAGGTCTCTCTCTCCGGGCACCTGCCTCGCCGCTCTTCCCTCGCCCTTCTGAGATTGCGCCTCGTGGAACCGCTCTCCCTTGAGCTGGATCTCGGCGACGAAGCCTTCGTACTCACGCGGACTGAGCTGATTCGCGATCGCAGGGATCAATCCCTTCACCAGCGTGATGCGCTCGGCCAGCGTCAGCTTGTTCGCGTCCTCCACCAGCTTCCGGAGCACGGGGTGATTCATCCAGTTCGTTTCACGGCTCGTCGTCATGAGTGCATCTCGGGTCGAAGGCTCGTATCGGTACTCGTGCATTGATTCATGCTCCGTGCCGCGTTCCGCGACGCCGGAACCAGACGTGGCCGATGATCACGCCAACGATGGCGCCACCCAGCGCAAGCGCGGGCGCTCGGTCCGGATGCGCGAACTCGGGACGTTCCGGCAGAAGCTGCAAGGGCAGCACGGACGCCAGCAGATACGCCCAGACGCACAGCACTCCGGCGATGTAATCGCCAAGGCGCCCGATTCTCCGCAGAGGGTCACGCACGATCGCGTAGGTGATCCCGGCGACCGCCCCCTGATAGGCGCCGAGGATGACCGAACCGATGATGAGCCCAAGGGCGTTCAACGCGGACGGTCCTTCGCCAGCAACCGCCAGTCCTGCCACTCGAAAGACGGTGAGCGCACCCACGGCGATCGCGCCCACGACTGTTGCACGGAGCCAGATCGGTAGGCGCTTGAGTGCGGTCCCGGCTGTGCGCAGCGCGCGAACCGCCGGGGGAATCGGGAGGTCGGGCATCGGCGGGAAGTTCTGCTCGACGAAGCGCGCGCGCGCCGTGCAGTGCGGGCATACCGCGGCGTGACGTCGCAAGGCGTCGAGGTGCTCGCGCTGGGCGCCGGCTCCCGGGGGCGGTGCGGAATCCATCCACCGGGTTACCCAGGTGCACTCGGGAAGCCCGCTCGACGCGAGCGCCGCCTGCCGCTCGGCGACGGCGGCACGCCAAACGATCTGGATGGCGTACTGCTGTGGAATTCGCAGCGACCCGTCTTCCCAGGCCCGCACCACCGGTTCCGTCAATCCGATTTCGGCGGCGAGCTCGCCCGGAGACAACCCGAGCACCGCGCGGGCGCGTGTCAGGTCCTCGGCGGTCATCCGATCGGCGGCGGGAGACATGGAGAGAATATCGTCGTGCGGCGCAGCGCCGCACACCCCCGAGCGGACTTGACCCGGGCATGGGGCGTGCACACCCTGTGCATCACATGAAAACCTTCACTATCGAGCAGGCGAACAGCACCCTCCCGCTCGTGCGCCGCATCGTCCAGGACATCGTGGACCACTACGGGAGCTGGCAGGAGCTGGTGAAGTCGCTGGACGTGCTGGCCGCGAGCCCTGCGCCCGACAGCGTCAAGATCGATCGCCTTCAGCGGGACATTCAGTCGGCCGCACGGACCATCGATGGCTTCGTGCGCGAGCTCAACGACCTCGGCGTCGAGATGAAGGGACCGGACATTGGCCTGGTGGACTTTCCAGGCGAGGTGGATGGGCACCCCGCCTACCTGTGTTGGCGTCTCGGTGAGCCGTCGGTCGCACACTGGCATGAGCGTGATGCCGGCTTCGACAGCCGACGCCCGCTGGTACCGAGCGCGACGACCTAACGATGAATACCTTTCAGGCGTCTGACGGCGTCCGATGGGGCGTCGAGGTCATGCTGCCGGGGGCCAGCCACGCCATGATCGTCTTTCGGCATCCGAACGGACGCACATCACGGCTCGACCGCTATGCGTGGCGCAACATCGATGGTCCGGAGGCGCGGAACGTGACCGCCCGTCTCGACACGGACACGATCCTTCAGAAGCTCACCGAGAGCGACCTGGCGCTCCATTTCCGCCGGTCGATGCGCATTGCCGCCGCGGATAATCCGTTAGGCACGCCAATGACGCATGGCGGATAGGTAGTCGATGTGATCGAGGTCGTCCAGGTGATCGAGGAAACTGCACTTCCTCGCTGACCTGGACGACCTCGACTACCTCGACCGCCTGGTTATTACAGTCCGCCGGCGGCGGTGAGGGCACGCACTACGTTGATCCGACCGTTCCCGTACAGGTCATCCTTGCCAGGCTTCCCGTAGACCGGAATGTCATCCGAATTCTCGGCAAGGATCGACTTGATCAGCTCGGGGCTGCGGCCGACGTTCTCGACCAGCAGCGCGGCGAGGCCGGCAACGTGCGGCGATGCCATGCTCGTCCCGATGAATCCTGACGCGAACGTCGAATTGGGATTCAACGAGCACGTCTGCTTCCGATAGAACGGCGGCGCCGGCAGCGTCCCCGGCGGCGAGCCCGCAGGCACCGTCGGCACCACGTACTGCAGAGTGGTCTTGGAGCACGCGGCCCACACGCCGATCGCCGAGACGATCTGCCCCTGCGCATTCTCGGCCCAGTTCCCGCCGGGAGCCGCGACATCGATGAACTGGATGCCGTAGTTGGTATAGATCGCAGGGAAATCGACGCTTGGCGTCCACGGTCCGTTGGTCGGCCCTGCGTTCGGACCCGTCGCGGACACGCAGATGACGTTCTTCGTCGAGCAGAAGGCGCCGTACAACCCTCCATTGCTCGGGTGTAGCCGTACCGCGTCATTTCCGGCTGCGACGACGATCGTTACGCCATTGCTCCGCGCATACTTCGTGGCTTCATCGAGCAGTCTGTTGAAGCCCCGATTGCCGTCACGCGGATAGAGCGCGCCGAGACTCATGTTGATCACTTCGGCGCCAGCATCCGTCGCGTAGAGAATGCCGTTCAGAATGCCGCTGAAGGAGCCCGATCCACGCGCCGCCAGGACCTTGACCGGAATGATCGTAACCCTCGACGTCACGCCCGCACTGACGATCGCGAGGCTGCTGACGGTGGACGCAACGTGCGATCCGTGGCCGTTGAGATCGCTCCAGACTGGGCGGTTCGAGCCGGGGAACCAGAGGTGAATCAGCTGGTTGTCCGTCTGCTGCGCAGCATTCGTCGGGATCTCCGTCAGGCTTCCCACGGGGACGAATGACCGAGCGCGGTCCTGGTCGACGAGACCGACGAGATCCGGATACAGGTGATCGACACCGCTATCGAGAATCGCGACGTCGACGTTAGGCGAGCCCAGACGAGGGGGAACGGCCGCCCAGGCGACGTTCGCCCCGATTGCGCGGTGATGCCACTGACGAGGGTAGAAGAAGGCCGTCGCCGGATTGGCCTGCGACTGCATTCCCGCGTCGAGCATACCCGCGTCGGCCGCCTCGACCATCGGTTCCACCTGGTGCGACACACCCTGGTACTCGAAATCCTGGATGATCGCCTCGACGCTCACATTCGCCTCGATCTCGCGCGCACCCTCTGGCGAAAGACCATCGACGATCGCGATACCCGAGCGGTGGTGCATCAGCTCGACGGTGCCGCCGCGAGCAGCGACGCTGCTCTCGAAATCCGATGGGGCGCCACCTCTGAACAATATGACGTACTTCGATGGTGCCAACGACGAGCTGACACTGAGGCTTGGCGCGGGCGCGCGGGTCACCTCGACGAGCGAGTCCGAGCAACCCGCGAATGCAGCGACAGCAAGAACCGGGAGGATACGACGCATGGGCACAATCCTCGGGGCAGGAGAGAGGCGCCAACAGTGCGGCGTCGGGCGTTTACTCGCAAGAGTGGCGCGTGTGCCACAGACGCGCGTCGGGGTGCGCATCACTGCGCACCCCGACGAAATGACCGATCGAACTGCGCCTGCCTTACAAGCCGAGCGCGCGAGCGACGTTGATCCGACCGTGCCCGTAGTAATCATCCTTGCCGGGCTTGCCGAACTCGAGCGTGCCATCCGCGCGATATTGGAGGATATCATCGGCGCTGTTCTGAATGGCGGCCTCGATGGCACCTGGATTCCGGCCGTACTGCTCGACGAGTAGCGCGGCCAGGCCGGCTACGTGCGGCGACGCCATGCTCGTGCCCAGGTTCCCGAGCGTGAAAGTGAATTGCGGCTGCGCGGCGCACTGGTGCAGCTTCCAATCCCCCGCCGGTGGATCCTTCACCGCTTCTCCTGGCGGGGTCAGCGTCTTGTCGAACACCAACGTCGTCTTCGAGCACGCCGCCCACACGCCGATCGCCGAGACGATCTGGCCCGCGGCGTTCTCCGCCCAGTTGCCGCCGGGGGCGGCGACATCGACATGCTGCTGCCCGTAGTTCGTGTAGATCGCCGGCCGATCGATGCCTGTGAAGGGGCCATTGAGCGGACCCGCGTTCGGGCCCGTCGCGGACACGCAGATGACGTTCTTGGTCGAGCAGAAGGCGCCGTACAGCGCGTTCATGCTCGGGTGGATTGGAGCGGCGTCGTTGCCTGCGGCGATCACCATCGTGACGCCGGCATTGCGGGCGTACCGCGTGACTTGATCGAGGAGCTTGGTGAAGTCCTTGTTACCCCGGCGAGGGAATAGAGCACCAACGCTGGCGTTGATGACATTGGCCTGCTCGTCGGCCGCGTACAGAATTCCATTGAGGATGCCGGTGAAGGAGCCGGATCCAGTGGCTCCGAGGACCTTCACGGGAACGAGCGTCACGCGCGACGTAACCCCGGCGTTGGCCAGCGCGCGGCTGCTCACGGTCGAAGCGACGTGCGAGCCGTGGCCGTTCAGGTCGCTCGTCGGCACGCGGCCCGGGAAGAACCGGGTGATCAGGGCGTTGTCCGACGGAACGTAGGAAACCGCACGGGACATATCGACCAGGCCAGCGAGGTCGATGTAGGTCTCGTCGATGCCGCTGTCGAGAATGAAGACGTCCACGCTCGGGGAACCGAGGCGACCGTTCGCCCAGGCGACGTTGGCGCCAATCACTCAATGGTGCCACTGACGGGCGTAGAACGCGGCCGTGGCTGGATTGGTCTGACTCTGGGCGTCGCCAAGGACCGAGGTGCCAGCCGCCATCTCGACCATCGGCTCGATCACGTTCGACGCGCCCTGATACTCGAAGTCCTCGATGACGAGGTCTACGCTGGAACTGCCCTCGAGCGAGAGAGCGGCGGCGTCGGAAAGGCCGGCGACAACGGCGACCCCAGCACGCTCGTGCAGGAGCTCGACGGTGCCACCGAGCGCGGCGATCTGTTGGGCGAAGTCGGCGGCGGAGCCACCCTTGAGAAGGACGGCGTAGCGGGATGAAGCGGGAGCGGATGCGACGTTGAGGGCGGGCGCTGCGGACTCCAGAGGCAGAGAATCGCTACAACCCGCAACAGCCAGAAAACTGGTTGAAAGGAGCAGGAAACGGCGCATCAAGGACGTCCTCCGAGGGGGCGTGGGGTGCTACAGCCGGGGTGGCAATACGAAGCCGTGAACCGGGAAGGTGCCCCGGATTCACGGCTGTCTCAGACCAAATGTTTGTCGCCCCCAATCATAGTGGCGATGGAAACATTTGTCACCCCCTCTCGACATCCTCTTGGTCGATCACCCCGGCAGCTCCTTCATCCTCATACGGGACTTCGACTTCCATCCCGTCGCGAGCCAGAGTTGTAAAGGCGAATTCCTCGCGGGCCTCCTTCAGCAGATCCGAGGCGTCGCGCGAGTAGCGGGCGGAAAAGTGGGTTAGCACGAGCTGGCGAACCCCTGCCCGCGCCGCCACGGTCGCGGCCTCGCGCGCCGTCGAATGGCCGGTCTCCCGGGCGCGATCGGCCTCCTCATCGGCGAACGTGGCTTCGTGCACCAGCACGTCGGCCCCCCGCGACGCGTCGATCACGGTCTGCGCGGGACGGGTATCGCCCGAGATCACGACCTTCCGCCCCGACCGCCGCGGACCGACGAGGACTACGGGATCCACGATGCGCCCGTCGGCGAGCGTCACCGCTTCCCCGCAATGCAGCTTGCCCCACATCGGGCCCTCGGGAACGCCGAGCTCGCGAGCGAGATCGGGATTGAACCGTCCGCGACGCTCCTCCTCCACCAGCGCGAAACCTAACGACGGTCCCCCGCCGTGCTCGGCGGCGAACGGCTCGATCACGTATCCGTTTCGCTTGATGGTCTCTTCGGCCTGCACCTCCATCACGTCGACGCGGAAGCCCACGCGCTCGACGCCGAACTCCGAAGCGCGGCGCAAATGGCGGCTCGATCCGCGGGGTCCCCACAGCCGAAGCGCTTCCGTGCGTCCCTGCAAGGCCATCGTCCGCATGAGGCCAATGACGCCGATGACGTGATCGGCGTGCAGGTGGGTGAAAAAAATGTCCTCCAGCACGAACGAGATGCCGTAGCGCATCATCTGCCGCTGCGTTCCCTCGCCGCAGTCGAACAGCATCGTCTCTCCCTCGCGAATGAGCGCGAGCGAGCTGACGTTCCGCTCGACGGTGGGGCGAGCGGCGGAGGTACCGAGGAAACGGAGGCTCAGGGACATGGAGGGAATATGCAGGGGTAGTCGAGGTCGTCGAAGTGGTCCAGGTGATCGAGGCGAAGTCACCTTGATCTCCTCGACGACCTTGACGACCTCGGCTACCGCTGCCCTTTGACACGCTCGAAGACGTCCGAGTCGATGTTCCCGCCGCTGATTACCACGACGACGGGATCGACCACGTCGTCCGCCAACCCCGCAAGTAGCGCAGCCACTCCAACCGCTCCGGACCCCTCGGCCGTGACGTCCTCTTCCCGGGCGAGAAAGGCGATCGCGCGGGCAACGTCTGCTTCCTCGACCACCACCATTCTATCGAGTGCGTGTCGGCCGACGTCGAGCCCGTGCGCATCGATCGCGCCCGCGAGGCCATCGGCGAGGGTTGGCATCACCGGGACATCGACGAGATGTCCTGCTTCGAGCGAGCGCGCCATCGCGCTCGTGTTCACGCTCTGCGCACCGACGATGCGCACCTCGGGCTTCGTCGCCCGGAGAAATGCGCCCATTCCCCCGAGCAGGCCACCGCCGCCCACTGGGAGGATGACCGAGCCGACGTTCGGCAGCTGATCGATGATCTCGAGAGCGACCGTACCGTGGCCGGCAACGAGCGGGGTGCCGACGCATGGATCGAGGTAGACGGCGTGGTGCTCATTCGCGAACGCCACCGAGCGCGCGTGCGCTTCATCGTAATGCGCGGAGTCCGCGTCGATCGACGCGCCGCACTCTCGCATCCCTTCGATCTTCACGCGCGGCGCCGTTCGCGGCACGAAGATCAACGCGCGAATGCCGAATCGTTGCGCGGCGAGCGCAACGCCGCGGCCGTGGTTACCCGCGCTCGCGGTGACCACACCGCGTCCTCTCTCGGATTGTGGAAGCGAGGCGATGGCGTTGTATGCGCCGCGCATCTTGAAGGAGCCGGTGAGCTGCGCGTTCTCGAGCTTGAGCCACACCTCGCGCTGAACGCGATCGGACAGGCGGAGGGCGCGACGGAGCTCGGTTCGCCGAACCACGTCGCGAAGGCGCTCCGCTGCGCGTCGCACATCGTCGGCGGTCACGTCGGCGAACACGACGCGGACGCTACGGTCGCCGTTCGGTGCGCGCAAGCACCGAATCGTGATCTGGATCGCGCCAGATGTTGCCCCACACGGTGCTGATCGGTCTAGTGCGTAGCAGGGCCTTTTCCGCCCACGCGCGCGTTGCATGCGCGCGGCAGGTGAAGCGGTGGGGGGACAACTCCGGGGGGAGTGTGGGCAGTTTGGGAAACGACGAAAGTCGTGGGATCGCCCCCCATCGCTCTTCTTTGCAGGTATTGAAAATCGTCGGAACAGCGCGCGTGAATCGCTGGTACAATCACGCGTGATGGGTGATGGCCCGGACCATCGAGAAGGCAGGGCATTCGCTTGACGCGACCCGCGAAAGCTGTTATCATCCAACAGCTTGAACGCGGCCCCGCGAACGTAGCGGGGCTGTTGTCTTCAGGTGATCCGGGTGCGAGGGATCTAGTGGGTTCTCCCGTACCCGCGTGCGCGGGGCTGTAGCTCAGCTGGGAGAGCGCCTGGATCGCACCCAGGAGGTCAGGGGTTCGAGCCCCCTCAGCTCCATTTTCTGGCATGCAACCTGAATTAGTGGTTGCGCCGACACTCGACTCGGTTGCCGGTCTCTTTCGGTAGGACGTAGAGTTCCAATGAAGAGATTCGGTCAACCCACTTTGAATGGGTTGCCCGCCGCCGCTCGGTAGGACGCAGAGTTCCAATGACGGCGCGCGAGGCATACCCCTCGCTCGATCGAATGAGGCAATCGCCGCGGATCAACATCCGCGGCGTTTTCTTTTTCGGGTCTCATGTCGAAGGCGGAATGCGGAATCCGGAAGTGTTTGAATCAACATTCCGCATTCCGAATTCCGCATTCGCGACCGGCCACGTCGGCCGCCAGGCCTCGCAGCGACTCCTCCCACAACTGCTCCGCCTCCTTCTCGGCGCCTTGTCGAAAATCGCCGAGTGCGGTACCGCCGAGGCGACCGAAAAAGCGGAGGATTCCGCTTTCGCGCACGGTGACATTGATGTCGCGCCATACCGTCGATACCGTATCGTCCGGCTGCGCGTCGGTGCGCACGCCATAGCGCATGAGGGCGCCCCCGCCCTCGAAGGGACGGCGGAGCGGGGAGCGCAGCAGTCGTGCGACTAGTGGCGGCAGCTGCCATTCCGGTTCGGTGGAAAAGCGAAGAGCCATCGCGAGGTGATCGCGGTCGGCCAACCGCAGCACACGCCCGTCCAGATTGCGTACGCCCACGCGGAACGGTCCCACCTTCACCGACGCGTCAGCAGTTAGGCGCAGGTGCGCCCCGACGCGACGCGGCGGCGCGCCAAAGGGTGCCAGCGATCCCTCGTGCACTCGAAACCGGAGAACGATCGAGGAATCGCGCTTGGTGAACTCACCCCAGCGTGTTCCGAGTGAGTCCTCGACACTCATGCGCCAACGAATCGGCACCCAATACTTGCGCGCGTAGGGACCCAGCGACTGGAAGTGCCGCTCCGCCTGACCTGGCCTCAGCCCGAGACCGAGAACCACCGATGTCGCACCATCGGCGCTGCGCGACGCGCGAACGGAATCGATGACGAACATGCGCGACAACGACGCCGATGCTCGTGGAAAAGCGATGCGTGTCGCGACGCGCGCGGCTGCTGGATCACCTTGCTCGGCGACGAGAAGAATCGGCGGTCAGTGCGCGGTCGAGGTCGGCGATGGTGATCGCTCCGAGTGCGACCTCGTCGACGGACGTCCACCGGAACTCGTCGTCGCCGAGGATCTGGAGACGCATGACATGTCGCGCCTCCCCTGGATCGCGAGGCGGGGGCGCGCCTGGATGATGAAAGAGGGTGTAACGCCCGGCGCGTCGCGCACCGGCGATCTCGATCGTGCGATCATCCTCGCCACGACTCGTCCATAGACTCCGTGTCGTCGACGAGTCGCGACGGAGTGGTGCTGTACCGGGCGAGCCGCGGGCGCGTCGTCGCGATTTCGGGTGAGAGCTCGACGACACCAAAGCGATCGGCGAGCGCGTTGAGCATGATCGAGGCGTGGCGAGTCGCGCGATCTGGGGTAGTTCCCAGGGCAGGAACAGCCTCACGACACGCGACCGCGAAGGGCAGAAGAAGCAGCGACAACGCCGCAGGGCGACTCGAAAACACCCCGCAATGTCTCCGGCGGACCGGGGGTGCGAAAGGCGGGCGGGGTTGATCGAAGGGGTTGCCGCGGATACGTTTAGGGTCCGCACAAAACTGCTTCTGCCCCTTGGTGTAACTGGCAACACGCCTGACTCTGGATCAGGAGAGTCCTGGTTCGAGCCCAGGAGGGGCAACTTTCAAGCGCTTGGCCCCGCGTTACTTCGGTGACGCGGGGCCATTCGTTTGCGGATTGTAGTGCGAAGCCTAATTATTCGCGGCTCGTCACCTCGCGCCAGGATCCCGTGCCCGACCAGCTCCGCGACCGGCTCCAGTCCTCGCTGGGCGCCGCCTACACGCTCGAGCGCGAGCTAGGCGGCGGCGGCATGGCGCGCGTGTTCGTCGCCACCGACCCGGCACTCGGCCGCCAGGTCGTGGTGAAGGTGCTCTCCCCGGAGACCGCCGAGGGGATGAGCGCCGAGCGCTTCACGCGCGAGATCCGCCTGGCCGCCGCGCTGCAGCACCCGCACATCGTCCCCGTGCTCACTGCGGCGCAGACGGACGACGGGCTCCCGTACTACACCATGCCGTTCGTCACGGGGGAGTCGTTGCGGGCTCGGATGGAGCGGGCCCGGCTCCCTCTGGACGAGGCGCTGCGCGTTCTGCGCGACGTAGCGGAGGCGCTCGAGTACGCACACGCACACGGAGTCGTTCACCGCGACATCAAGCCGGAGAATGTGCTCCTCGCCGGGCGCATCGCCGTGGTCGCCGATTTCGGGATCGCCAAGGCTATGAGCGTCGCCCGCGCCGACGCGGGCACGGCGGCGCTCACGTTGGTCGGCACGTCGCTCGGCACCCCCGCGTACATGGCTCCGGAGCAGGCAGTCGGCGACCACACTAACCACCGCGCCGACCTGTACGCCTGGGGGATGGTGGCGTACGAGCTGCTCGCCGGCGCGCATCCGTTCGGCGAGAAGAAGACCCAGCGCCAGCTCGTCGCAGCCCAGGTGGCGGAGACGCCGGCGCCGCTGGACGAGCGGAAGCCTGGGCTCCCGCCGGGCCTCGGCGCGCTCGTGATGGCGTGCCTTGCCAAGGACCCGTCGGAGCGTCCCGCAGATGCGTCGGCGGTGCTCGCGGCGCTCGATGCCATTCCGTCGGGCGGGCGCGCGGCGCCGCGCCGGCGGCTCGCGGGCGCGGCAGTCGCCATGCTCGCCGGGCTGGTAGGGCTCGGTGGCTACCTCGCCAACCGTGCACCCGCCCCCGCTGCGGACGCGACGCCCGGGCTCGCCGTGCTTCCGTTCGAGCACCAGGGCGACAGCGCCGACGCGTACGTGACGGACGGGATCACCGACGAAATCCGGGGCCGGCTCACACGCGTGCGCGAGCTGATGGTAATCGCGCGCGCGAGCTCGAACCGGTACGCGGGGGGCGGCAGCTCGCCGGCCGAGATCGCGGAGGAGCTGGGCGTCCGCTATCTGCTCACCGGCACTGTGCGCGTGCTGGGGAGCGGCATCGAGCGGCGCGTCGTGGTCCGCCCGGAGCTGGTGGAGGTGAGGGCCGATGGACGCGCGCAGAGCCGCTGGCAGGCCCCCTTCGAGGCGGAGTTCCGAGACGTCGTCGGAATGCAGTCAGAGATCGCAGGTCGGGTCGTCTCCGCCATGGAGCTGCCGGCGTCGGCGGAGAGTCGGTCGCGCGCGACGGAGGTCACGGTGCGCGACCCGGCGGCCTATGACCTGTACCTGAAGGCTCAGGCGCGGGTGGACTGGGGCGCGCGAAGCGACGCCGCCTCCAACCTTGCGGCCGTCCCGCTCTACGAGGCCGCCGTCGCGCGCGACAGCACGATGGTGGAAGCGTGGGGCGGGCTCGCGAGCGCGCTTGTGCTCGCGTACGCGAACGGTGTCCCGACGCGGGTGCTGGCGGAGCGAGCGCGCACGGCGGCGCTGCGGACCCTCGCGCTCGATCCCGCTGGGGGGACCGGCGCCGAGGCCAACGGTCTGTACCTGCGCCTCGTGGAGCGCGACAAGGTGCGAGCGCTCGGCGAGCTGCGGCGGGCGGTGGTCGCGAACCCGAACGACGCGTTGACCAACGCCAGCTTCGCCGTTGCGCTGTTCGATGTCGGGCGCCTGGAGGAGGCGCTGCCGTACTTCGACAAGGCGAGGCGGCTCGACCCCCGGCTCCCGTCGCGCGCGCTGGCCGACGTGCTCGGCGCGCTCGGCCGGATCTCGGAGGCGAGAGAGCTGGCGAGCCAGGCATGGACCATGTCGCCGGCCGTCCGCGCGGCCGCCCCGCGCGTCGGCTTCGAGCTCGCCGCGGGCGACACCGCGGCCGCCCGGCGCGTCGCCGAGCAGGCGATGCGCGACCTGCCGGCCGACCAGGTGCTGGGAGACCTCGGGAGCAACGCGGTCAGCTGGGTGCTCGCCGCCGCCGACCTACGTCGGCTGCTGGCGCTCGGACCCGAGGCGTTCCCGGACGGTGCGAGCGGGATGGCGCTCGTGCGCGCAAGGCACTACTACCTCGAGGGCGACTCGGCGCGCATGCGCCAATGGGCGGACTCTGCGCAGCGGCTGAGGCGACTCGAGCTGCGGGACGTGCCGGACGACACGCGTCTGATGAGCGGCCTCGCCTCGGCCGAGGCCTTCCGCGGCCGCGGAAAGGCCGCCCTGGACCTGGCGCGGCGCGCGATCGCGACGGAGCGGCGGCTCGCCGGCGGCGGCGTCTCACGGAACCTCCCGGACATCCTGTTCTTCGCGGCCGAGGCCGCGGTCGTGGCCGGCGAGCGCGACGCGGCGCTGGCGTGGCTCGGCGAGCTGCTGGCGACACCGTCGATCTACACGCCCGCTTACCTGCGAGTGGATCCGACCTGGGCGCCGCTCCGGGGGGATCCGCGGTTCCAGGCCCTGTTGGCGAGGCGGCCGGCGTCCTCGTCGGCGGGCTAAGGTGGCGACGCCGTTGCCCACCCCTCGCGCCGGTGCGGCGGACACCCTGGAGGTCGCACCGGACGGTACGCGGCGCCGCGGCCCCAGCGGCTACCTGCTGCTCAACGTGGGCGGCTGGCTGGTGTTCGGCGCGGCGGTGATGATCGGGTGGCTGGAGCAGTACCCGTGGGAAGTCGTCATCGCGATCACGCCGGCGTACATCCTGATCGGCTTTCTGCTCTCGCTGCTCCTCGGCCTCGCGTACGACCGGCTCGGCGTGGGCCCAGCGTCCTTCGGCCGCGCGCTCGCGATCAGCGTCGCCGGGTCGTATGCGGCAGCAGTGCCGTGGACTGCCGCCTTCTACTACTACCGGCAATTCGGCGCCAGCATCATCCACTCGCTCATCGTCGGTGCCCCGTCATCGCTCTCCTTCCCGCCCGACTGGATACTCGACGGCACCCTGGACAACAGCCTCCCGTTGCTCGGCTGGAGCCTCGCGCGCCTGGGGCTGCAATACAGCACCGCGCTGCGTGAGCAGCGGGAGCAGGCATTGCGCGCCGTTGCCGCCGCGCGCGACGCGCAACTCCGGATGCTGGCGTACCAGCTCAACCCGCACTTCCTCTTCAACACGCTCAACTCTATCCGCGCGCTGATCAACGAGGACCGCCAGCGCGCACGCGAGATGGTGACCGCGCTCTCCGGCTACCTTCGCTACGCGATGGTGGAGCGCCCGCTGCACCTGGCGCTCCTCGAGGAGGAGGTGGAGTCGGTGCGCGGCTACCTGGCGATCGAGAAGGTGCGCTTCGAGGAACGTCTCGACGTGCGAGTGGATGTCGACCCCGCGGCACTGCGCTGCGAGGTGCCGGCGTTCCTTCTCAACCCGCTCGTGGAGAATGCGGTGAAGCATGGCACCGCCGGCACCGCCACGGCGCCACTCGTGGTGCGGGTCGCGGCGCGGCTGGTGGAACCGGATCGGCTCATGCTCATGGTCGAGAACACTGGTGTGTGGAAGGGCAGAGGGAAAACCGCGCCTGCCGCGGGCGAGAGCGACGATGGCCAGCCGGGCGGCGTCGGGCTCGCCAACGTCCGTGCGCGGCTACGGGCGCTCCATCCCGGGGACCATCGCGTTGGTATGGAGCACGGATGTGGGCGCGTGCGCTTCCTGGTGGAGTTGCCGGCTCGCTTCCGCGCTGAGGCCTCGACGTGAGCCAACGCCGGCGTCACGCTATCCTTGTGGACGATGAGCGGCTCGCCCGGCGCGAGCTGCGGACGCTGCTCGAGGAGACGCACGCCGAGCAGGTGCACATCGTGGGCGAGGCCGCCTCGGTGGCCCGCGCAGCGGAGCTCGTCCACGCCACGGATGCCGACGTGGTGTTCCTCGACATCCAGCTCGCCGGTGAGACGGGGATGGACCTGCTGCCGCTGCTGGGCGCGGATGTGGACGTCGTGTTCGTGACCGCGTACGACGAGTACACCCTCCGCGCCTTCGAGGTGAACGCTCTCGATTACCTGCTCAAGCCGGTGGCGCCGGAGCGGCTCGCCGTGACGGTGAGCCGACTCGCGGCCGCGCAGCCGCCAGCGCCCCGCCTCGAGTCGCTCACCTACGACGACCGCCTGCTCCTGCGCCTCGGCCACGAGCGTGTCTTCGTCCGGGTGCGCGACATCGCGGCGATCGAGGCGGAGGGCGACGGTTCCAAGCTGCTCCTGGCGCCGCACCTAACGCGCAAGCCGTCGGCGAAGTCGCTCCGGGAATGGGAGCAGCGCCTCCCCGACCGGCAGTTCGTGCGCATCCACCGCTCCACCATCGTGAACCTCGAGTACGTCGAGCGACTGGAGCCGTGGTCGCACGCCAGCCAGCACGTGTACCTACGCGGCCTGTCGGAGCCGCTGACCATGAGCCGTCGTTTCGGGGCGCGGCTCAGGGACAGGTTTGGATGACGCCCCGCTCACCCTCACTCTCTGTCGCTACCGGCTGACTTTCTTGAACAGGATCCCGCGTGCCCTTCCGTTGCCGGCGTCAAATCCCGTGACATTGCCGTCCGCATCGCGGCGGAAGGCGACCTGCGTCACGGGCAACGGTCCGGAGAAGGAATCCCCACTGGTGTGCGTCAGCGTTACCGGCCCGAAACGACGGTGCCGGATGACGAGTTTCCCGTCCTCGACGCTCAAGTCATAGTACGTCTCGAGCTCCTCGCTGAAATAGCGACCAGCGAAGATGCTGAGGTCCGCCGGCGGTTTCTCTACGACGCGTCGGCCGGGGTGCTCCCCGCCTTGCTGGAAGGTGATCCCCTCCACTGCGCTGTCCGCGGCCGTGTTGAAGGTGATTCGCGCCGGCGCACCGACCACTTCGAACGAGGTCATGGACGTCGGACGCAGCGGGAGCGCCGGCTGTCCCGGAACCTGCAGCTGCAGCTCGCGGCCCTGCAGTTCCACAGTGAGCAGCATGCCGCCGAGTGTCGTCATCTCGTATTTACCGGCATAGCGCCGTAGGGTAGAAGCAGGCACGTCGACGCTTCCCCCCGAGGTCGCGCTCGCGAGTTGGGGTGCCCTCATATGCTGACCAAAGAAGGCGTCGGCCACGACACCCGCGATTCCGCCGGGCACGCCCTGGTAGTTGCTGAACACGACGTAACCGGCGTCGAGGTCGGGGTAGTACACGAACGTGGAACTGTGCGCGATATCGTTGCCGCCGTGCTGCCACCGCCGCACACCGCGGGTCGAGTCGAGAAACACACCGTAACCGTAGTTCGATGGCTTCCCGTCGTTCAGCACGAACGACGTCGTCATCTCCTTGATGAGCGCCGGTCCCCCCAGCTCTCCGGTCTTGAAATTGTGCATCCACTTTGCGACGTCGCCCGGTGTCGTATAAATGCCGCCGGCGCCCGCGGAACCGTGGAGATCGCGCACCTCGCGAAAACCGAAGTCGCCCGCGATGTAGCCAATCGATCGCTTCGGTATGATCTGCCCCGGATTCGCGCGCACCCACGTCTTCGTCATGCCCAGGGGCAGGAAGACCTCTTCGCGCATCCACTCCGCGAATGGGCGGCCGGTGACTCGCTCCACCACGATGGTCGCCAGGCTGAACGCCGAGTTGTTGTAGTTGAACTCCGCGCCAGGCTCATTCTGCAGCGTCGGTTGCCGGTTGATCACCCTGATGGCTTCGTCCGGAGCGATGTAATCCCCCTCCAGCACCTGACGTCCGTCGATGATCAGCGTGTTGATGAACTCGCGGTAGCCGGTGGTGTGCGAGAGAAGATGACGCACGGTGATCTTCTTGCCGAAGTCTTTGAGCTCGGGAATGTGCTTCCGCACGTCATTGTCCAGAGAGAGTTTGCCTCGCGATGCCAGCAGGGCGAGTGCGAACCCGGTGAACTGCTTCGACGAGGAACCGATGTTCGTCGGCGTCTCTGCCGTGAAGGGCATCCCGTACGTCAGATCCGCGGCGCCATATCCCTTCACGAATGCCAGCTTGCCACCCTTGATCACTCCTACCACGGCTCCTGGAGTGTCTTTGTACAATTGTGCGGCGGCCTGGTCCACCTTGCCTTCAGGTGTGGTCGCGACCGGCCCGGAACGCGTGAGCTGCACGCGCACGGCGCCCCCTTTCCCGGTCGTCGCTGGCGCCACCTCGATCACGTACCGGCCACCCCCCGCCGTGTCCGTCGCGAATGCAAACGTCTCCGGACCGCCTCGCCCGACGCGCGCCGCTCGCTGCACCCGCCTGCCCGCCGGGCCCGTGATCGTCACCGTCGCGTCCACCCCGTCCTGATCAACTCGGCCGGCGACGAAGTGCTTCTTCGGCAAGTTCAGCACGTATCGGAGCGTGTCGTTCGCTGCCAGCGTCGCGCGTACCGGCGTTCCGACCTGTAGCTGAGACGATTGTTGAGCGTGGCCGACGCCGACGCAGAGCAGAAGGATCGCGAAACCGCCCATCATGCACGCTTTCATTACTCATCCTCGGAGGATCGGCCTCCAGGCGCGGAGGACCGTGTGTGGGTTGTCCAAGATGACTCCCCACTCCCACTCGTCACCAGTGGGGAGTGCGGAGTGGGGAGTGGGGAGTGCGCCTCGCAATACCGACTCGCAGTCGAGCTAGCATGCGGCTCGTTTCGTCGGCGAGGCGCAAGGCTTCGGTGCAATCTGCAGCGCTCACAAACCCAAGGCGTTGGGCAACGAACACCATCGACTCCGCCTCTTTCAAGGAGCCTCGGGCGTGGCTTAGGAAGTTCAAGAGATCGCGGCTCGTTGCCCGACCGGAGCCTTCTGCAATGTTGGCGGAGACGGACACGCTGGCCCTGCGCACCTGCGCGGTGAGTCCGAACTGCTCTTCACGCGGAAATCTGGCGCTGATGCGGTAAATCTCGGCGACAAAATCGACGGCTCTTTGCCAAACCACGAGATCTTGGTAGCTCCGGACTCTCATTGTAGCCGCAGAAGGATTTGATGCGGTAGAGTCGCCCGCCCCTCGTCACGCATTGCCGTCAATGCCTTGCAACCAGTACCGAATCACTCCCCACTCCCACTCCCACTCCCCACTCCCCACTCCCCACTCGGCACTCGCCACTCGCCACTCGTCGCCAGAACGATCCGCTCGTCGCCAAATCAGGCCGCCTACCGGCTCCGTCGTCGCCTGTTTGCTGCTCTCGGCATTAGGCTTGAGTCCCACGTGAACAGCTGCGCCTTCTGTCTGTCAAATACATGAGATCCCCTGCGGGACGAGCTGCTTTCCTCGTCCTCTTCGCGGCAAGCGCGCACGCGCAGGCCCCATCGATGGTACCTGCCACCGAGGCACGGCCCATCGAAGTGGAGCTCGTCAGCGCCGCCCGTGCTGTCGTTCCCGGCGAGACGACATGGGTTGCCGTGCGGCTCGAGCCTAACCACGGATGGCATACCTATTGGCGCTACGCGGGTGATGTCGGCAGCGCGCCGAGCGTCGTGTGGGACCTTCCGTCGGGATGGAAGGCGGGGTCGTTCAGGTGGCCCGCTCCGCACCGGATTTCTTCCCCGCCGCTCGCGAGCTATGGGTACGAGCGTGAGCTCTTTCTCGCCGCGCCCATCGAGGTGCCGCGAAGTGCGCGGGTCGGGTCGACAGCTCGCATCGCGGGCCGAATCACGTGGGTCGTTTGCGCAGAGGAGTGCATCGCGGACGACGTCGATCTGTCGATCGCCCGCCCGGTGGCCGTACGTGCGGCGGTCGATTCGACTGTGATGAACGCCCTCATTGCCGAACGGCAGCGCACGCCATGGCCCCAGGATGGTTGGACGACGATCGCGGCAGTCGACTCGTCGGACGTTATCCTGTACGCGCGCCCGCCGTCCGAAGCACGGCCGAGCCGGACCGCGGCGATCGACTTCTTCGTGGACAGTGCTGGCGTGATCGATCACGGCGCGCCGGTCCGCGCCCGCTGGGTCGACTCGCTCGTCGAGCTGCGCATCCGGCGGTCCGAGTACGCGAACGGCGCACCCGGTCGTGTGTCGGGTGTCGTCGTCTTCGGGAACGCTGATAGCATCGGCGCTCGCGCGAATCGCGCAGTCGAGATCGTCGCACCGGTGGCACCGTCGTTAGGTGACGCTCGCAGCGCGGTTGGTCTGAGCGCGGTGGACTCGAGCCCGATCTCCGTGGGGGCGCTGCTGACGGCTGCGTTGTTCGCCCTGCTCGGCGGGACGCTTCTGAACCTGATGCCATGCGTGCTGCCGGTGCTCTCGATCAAGACGTTCGGGATTGCGCAGGCGGCCGCACACGACGAGCGGGCAGCGCGGCAGCACGTGCTGTTGTTCGCGAGCGGCGTGCTCGTGTCGATGTGGGTGCTCGTGAGTGTGCTGCTCGCCCTCCGCGCGGCGGGCACCCAAGTCGGATGGGGCTACCAGCTGCAGAGTCCCACAGTCGTGGGCGCGCTCGCACTGCTCATCTTCGCGGCGGGACTCAACATGGCTGGCGTGTTCGACCTCGTGCCTGTCGGGGGGAGTCTCTCTACCGCGGCGAGCCGTGCACCGCGCAGCGTCGATGCATTCATGGGCGGCGTGCTCGTCACTGCACTGGCGACGCCATGCTCCGCCCCATTCCTCGCGGCGGCGGTCGCATACGCGGTCACGACAGGAGCGGTCGAGTCGTTCGTCGTGTTCACCGCGCTGGGGCTCGGCCTTATCTGGCCGCTTGCACTGGTCGCAGCAGTCCCACGCCTGCGTGCATGGTTGCCGAAGCCGGGCGCCTGGATGGTCACGCTCCGCCAGGTGCTTGCCTTCCCGCTCTTCGCAACCGTCGTGTGGCTTGCCTGGGTGCTCGGCCGGCAGGCCGGCGTGAGCGCGCTGGTCGCCCTGCTCGCCGCGTGCACCCTGCTCGCATTCGGGCTATGGGCGCTCGGCCGGTTCGGCACCATCGCGGAGCCGACGGGGCGCCGTCGGCTCGCACGACTGTTCGCGCTCGCGTCGGCCGTCGGCGCGCTTGCGCTCGTTTCGAATGCGAGCGCGCACAGTGCATCGGACCAGGGGGTCGTGCAGTTGGGGAGGGAGACGTCGCCAGGCACGGGCGAGGATGCGCTGGGATGGAGGCCGTACAGCGCGGAGCTGCTGGCCGCACAGCGCGACACTAATCGGATCGTCCTGCTCGACTTTACGGCGGACTGGTGCCTAACGTGCAAAGTCAACGAGCGCGTCGCCTTCGCATTGAAAGCAGTTCGCACGGCACTTCGTGATCACGACGTCGCGCTGCTGCGCGCCGACTGGACCACCCGCGACTCCGTCGTCACGCGCGCGCTCGCCGCATTCGGGCGCACCAGTGTGCCCTTCGTCGTCATCTACCCTCGAGCGCGAGATGCTGCGCCCATCATCCTGCCCACACTGCTTACCTCCGGCATCGTGATCGGCGCGCTCGAACGCGCGGCGGCATTGCCGTCCGGAGTCCGAACATTGGCCGCGTCGAAGAGCGACCGGATCGAATCGTCACCCTCCGTAGAGACAACCCAATGACTGACACGACCCCCCCAAAACCCCGATCCCGCAAGCTGCGCATCTTCGCCATTGTCGTCGTTGCACTGTTGCTCGTCGGCGCCGTCGCCGCACGCCGGATCGCCGCCAGCGCGGACCCGGAGAGCCTGCCGGAGCTCTTGGCGGTCGGCGGCCCCGCGCCGGCATTCACGGCCGCCGATACACGCGGCAGATCGCACTCGCTCGCCGACTACGCCGGCAAATGGGTCGTCCTCGAGTGGTTCAACCACGGATGCCCGTACACCAAGAAGCACTACGCCCTTGTGAACGGAATCGGGAACTCGCAGGCGATGCAGCAGGAGTACACGAAGCGCGGGGTAATCTGGCTCTCGGTCGTATCGTCGGGTCCGGGAAGACAGGGGTACGCGTCAGCGGAGAAGGCCGACGACATGGCTCGCAAGAAAGGCGCGGCGCCGACTGCCATTATCCGCGACACAGCGGGCGTGCTGGGACGGCTTTACGGAGCGCGCAACACGCCGCAATACGCGATCATCGATCCCCAGGGTGTGCTTCGCTACAGCGGTGCGATCGACAACCGGCAGACGTCGAGCGCCAAGGACATAGCGGGCGCCACGAACTACGTCCGCGCCGCGCTCGACTCAGGACTGGCAGGCCGGCCGATTGCGGTCTCGCAAACACAGCCGTATGGGTGCGAAGTCAAGTACTGAACGGCGAGTGGAGAGTGGGGAGTGGAGAGTGGGGAGTGGGGAAGCGCCCACTCTCCACTCTCCACTCCCCACTCGTCCACGTGACGCTATCTGTGTGTCATCGGGTGTTATACGACAGCGTGAGGGCCGACGACATATCGATGAACTTCGCTGGAGAGCGTCGATGAAGCCGACAGTAGCGCTTGCCGCCGTGTTCGTGTCCGCCTGCGCAGGGCCCACGGCCGGGGTGCCCGCCGTCGATTCCTGTGCGGTCGCACGCCCGGAGTTCGGCGTGGCGACCGCGCCAGAGCGAGACCTGTTCGCCTATGACGTCAATGCGCCACTGAACCTGCAAAAGGCGGTGGAATCCACGAGCAATGGCGTGGAGGTCAGCGGCATCTCCTTCAACAGTCCCGACGGCGGACGTGTCACCGGACTGCTGTTCGATCCGGTCACCCGCTCGAGTCTGCGCCCCGGCATCGTGTTGATGCACGGCATGCCCGGCAACGCGCGCGTCATGGCGACTCAGGCCCAGCTGCTCGCGGATTTCGGCGCGGTAGTGATTGCGATCGATGCCCCGTTTGCTCGCCGCAGCGGACCGGCCGTCCGGTTCAGCACTGAGGATCGGGCCGAGCAGATCCAGCTGATCAAGGATCTGCAACGCGCCGTCGATGTGTTGCGCGCACAGGCCAACGTCGACGATGAGCGCCTTGCCTACCTTGGCATCAGTTACGGTGGGGCGATGGGTGCGCTGTTCGTCGGCGTCGAACGGCGCATCAAGGCCGCGGTGCTCGTGGTAGGAGACGGCGGCCTCGTTTCGCACTTCACCGGCCCGGAAGATTCCAACTTCATGGCCAGTCTGTCCTGTGCGACACGTGTCGACTGGCTCGGGGCCATGACACCGATAGAGCCGATTCGATTCATTCCCCACGCGTCGCCCACTGCGTTGTTGCTGCAGAACGGACAGTTGGACAACCTGGTACCCGAGGCCGATGCGCAGGCGTTGCACGCAGCCGCGCCGGACCTAACGACGATCCGCTGGTATGCCGCGGGACACGGACTCAATCAACAGGCCTTGTTCGATAGGCATGACTGGCTGCACGAACAGGTCGGTCTCGACCCCCGGTAGAAGGGAATCGTTATGCATGTACTGCAGATGGGTGGACATCGACACATGAGTGCATGGACAGGAGCGACGATCCTCGTGCGAGTCTCGACATTGATTTCTGCGCTCACGATAGCTTTAGCAGCACCGATTGCTGTGGCCGCGTGCGGGGGGAGTAACCCTGGCGACCCGGCCGCGACTGCGATCGTGTCCGGCGTCGTCGGAGCCGACACGGGAGGTGTCATTGCAGGCGCATCGGTGAAAATCGGAAGCGCAACCGCGACAACCGGCGCTGACGGACGATTCGAGCTTCGGAATCTGCCGGTCGGCAGCGCAACGATACTTACCAGCGCTCCGGACTTTGCTCCGCGGTCGGAGAGCATCAGTCTGAGTGCGGGGACCAACACCCACGACGTCGAGCTGACGCTGAGCGGCGAATGGGCGCTCCGGGGCGAATTGATCGAACCGAACTCCGAGCTGGCGCTCGCCGAGTCGAACGGCAAGCTCTACCTCCTTGGCGGCTATCCTGCGAGTCGGCAGACCGCCCGTACGGTCCAGATCTACGACATCGCGAGCGACCGCTGGGAGCTCGGACCGCCGCTCCCGCAGCCTAACAACCACGGGATGGCGGCCAGCGTCAACGGAAAGATCTACCTGATCGGCGGCCAGACCTCGGATGTCTCCGATCAGGGCTACCAGAGCACCGTCTACGAGCTGGATCCCGCCACGGGTGCATGGGTCACGAAGGCGCCGATGCCCACGGCGCGCGGCGCCGGGGTGGCCGTCGTGCTCGACGGAAAAATCTACGTCGCCGGTGGACGTCCGCCGCGCGGAAACGACTTCGCCGTCTACGACCCTGCGACCAATACCTGGGAGGTGCTGCCGAACCTGCCCACCCAGCGCAACCACCTTACCGGCGCGGCTATCAACGGCCGCATCCACGTCGTCGGAGGGCGTCTCGGCCATGGATTGTCGCCCCAGATGACGACCGCGCATGAGGTCTTCGACCCACAGACGCGGACCTGGACCACCGCAGCCCCCATGCTGCGCGCCCGCAGCGGCATGAACGGGGTCATGGCCCGGGGCTGCTTCCACGTCTGGGGCGGCGAGGGGCCGGCCGGCATGTTCGCCGACCATGACTACTACGATCGTCGGACCGATCAATGGTCACGCCTGGGCGACATGCCTATCCCCGTTCACGGCGTCTACGGCTCAGCCTTCGTAAATGACCTGATCTGGGTCACCGGTGGCGGCATCCATATCGGCGGCAACCACGGCAGCTTGCTCAACCAGGTCTTCCAGCCGGCAGTGAGCTGCGAGTGACGGGCATCCAACTCAGATTGGCATGCTTGCTCCCCGCCATCCTCTCCGTGGCGCTTCTTGGCTGCGGTGCCCAACCGCCCCGGAACGCGGACCGAGCACGCGGCCTCGACACATCGGCATTGCCCGTGACCGCACGAACGTTTCTGTCGACGCTGAACGCTTCGAAGCGGGCCGCCGCCTCGTTTCCCTTCGACGATCCGGAGCGCACCAAGTGGGCGTACGTGCCGCAGAAGCGCGCCGGCATTCCTCTGAAGGCGATGGAGGCCGAACAACGTGCAGCAGCGTTCGGACTGCTTGGCACCGGTTTGAGTAAGCGTGGCACCGGGCTCGCGCGCGGCATCATCGAGCTCGAAGGCACGCTCGGCGAACTCGAAGGACTGTTGAGTCGCGTAATGCTTCGGCGCGATCCGGAGCTCTACTACTTCGCACTCTTCGTCGGGCCGGGCGCTACGCAGCCCTGGGGCTGGCGCTTCGAGGGCCATCACCTCTCCGTGAACGTCACGGAGCTCGGCCCTCACGGACAGATCGTCGCACCGCTCTTCATGGGTGCCAACCCGGCGCGCGTCCCCAGCGGCCCCAAGGAAGGGCATCGACTGCTCGCTGGGGAAGAGGACCTCGCCTTCGAGCTGCTACAGATGCTCGATCCTCAGCAACGCGCCCGCGCCAGCATCGCCGCGCAGACATTCGGGGACATTGTCACGGGCACGATCCGACGGTGACACCTATGACCTTCGCCGGCCTGCCCGCGGCCGAGATGACGACCGCCCAGCAGCGGCAGCTGCGCCGGCTGCTCGAATTGTACGCCGGACGGATGGCTGACTCGTCGGCACATAGGCAACTGCAGCGTATCGACGATGCCGGGTTCGAGCGCCTCCACTTCGCCTGGGCTGGCTCGCACCAGCCCGGCACCCCGCACTACTACCGCATCCACGGGCCTACCGTACTGGTCGAGTACGACAACTCACAGGGCAGCGCGAACCACATCCACACGGTGTGGCGCGACCTGGAGAACGACTTCGGAGGCGATCTGCTGAGGAAGCATTATGCGCAGCAGCCTCACCCCAACTGAACTCGTCTTCGCACGACATCGCCGGAGCGAGACTGATCGGGCGTAACCGGCGGAACCATCAACGGAGCTGGCAGATGAAGGTGACGAAGGCACTCTTCGCGGTTGCGACGGTGGCCACCTGCGCACTGCTCTGGGCGGCCTGCAGCGCGCGCACCGCCCGCGGCGGGACGCCGATCGATCGCGACGACATCGCTGGGGTGGTGACGGGGGCAAGCGGCCCCGAGGCCGGGGTGTGGGTGATCGCCGAGACCTCCGACCTCCCGACGAAGTTCGCCAAAATCGTCGTGACCGACGATCACGGGCGCTACCTCGTTCCCGACCTCCCGGAGGCGAGGTACGACGTCTGGGTGCGCGGGTACGGGCTGGTCGACTCGCCGAAGCAGCGGGTGGAGCGCGGGACGACGCTGAATCTGCGCGCGACCGCGGCGCCGAATCCGCGCGCCGCGGCGGAGTTTTACCCGGCCGGGTACTGGTACTCGCTGATGCGAGTCCCAGCTGAAAGCGAATTCCCCGGCACCGGCCCCGAGGGGAATGGGCTCAACCCGAACTTCAGGACCCAGGCAGAGTTCGTCCGGCTGGTGAAGAACAACTCCTGCCTGGGCTGCCATCAGATGGGGAGCAAGGGGACGCGCGAGCTGCACCCCGCGCTCGGCACCTTCGAGTCCTCCGTGAAGGCGTGGGAGCAGCGGCTGAAGGCCGGCCAGGCAGGGGGGGCGATGTTTGGCTCGGTGCAGCAGATGGGCCCGCGCACGCTGCGGATGTTCGCCGACTGGACCGACCGGATCGCGTCGGGCGAGGTCCCGCCCACGCCGCCGCGCCCGCAGGGGATCGAGCGCAACGTCGTCATCACCATGTGGGACTGGGCCGACCCGAAAGCGTACATGCACGACCTGGTCTCGACCGACCGCCGCAATCCCACCGTCAACGCGAACGGTCTGGTGTACGGCGTGCTCGAGGCGAGCGCCGACTACATGCCGGTGCTCGACCCGACGACCCATACGGTGACGCGAGTGCCGGTTACGGTGCGCGATCCCAACACTCCGCGGGCCGCGCCGCCGCAGGTGGCTGGCCCCTCGCCCTACTGGTCCACCGAGGCGATTTGGACCAGCAAGGCGAACGTGCACAACCCGATGTTCGACGAGACGGGGCGCGTCTGGATCACCTCCAGGGTTCGTCCGCCCGACAACCCGGACTTCTGCAAGGCGGGGTCGAGCCATCCGTCGGCTCGCGTCTTCCCGCTCAACAACTCCGGCCGCCACCTGGCCGTGTACGATCCAAAGACGAAGGAGCTGAAACACGTCGGCACCTGCTTCGGCACGCACCACCTGATGTTCGCCGAGGATGCCAACCGAACGCTGTGGACGAGCGGTGGCGGGCAGGTAATCGGGTGGTTGAACACCAGGCTGTGGGACGAGACGGGCGACGAGGAAAGGGCGCAGGGATGGACCCCGCTGATCATGGACATGAACGGCAACGGTCGGCGCGACGAGTACGTCGAGCCTAACGCGCCCGCCGATCCCACCAAGGACAAGCGCATTCAGCCGGGGCAGTACGGCGGCGGTCCGTACGCGCTGGCGCCGGCGCCGGACGGATCGGTGTGGGGAACGATGTTCGGGTTCCCCGGCGCGGTATTCCGGATGACCCCCGGCGCGAATCCGTCCGAGACCGCGCTCACCGAGGTCTTCGAGGTACCGTGGAACAACCCGGCCGTCGCGAACGCGGGCTTCTCTCCGCGCGGCGGTGACGTAGATCGGAACGGCGTGTACTGGGCCGCGCTGGCGAGCGGACACATGGCCAGCTTCGACCGGCGCAAGTGCCGCGGACCGCTCAACGGGCCTAACGCGACGGGCCAGCACTGTCCGGAGGGGATGGACCTTCTACGTCGAGCCTCTCCCGCAGCTCGGCAACGTCACCAGTCCGGGTGGTGGGGAAGGGAGCTACTACACCTGGGTGGACCAGTTCAACACGCTCGGCCTCGGCGAGAACGTGCCGATCAACACAGGGAACCAGTCCGAAGGGCTTCTCGTCCTGAAGGACGGCAAGTTCGTCGTCCTTCGTGTGCCGTATCCGATGGGGTTCTACACCAAGTGGCTCGACGGCCGCATCGACGATGCGGACGCCGGCTGGAAGGGGCGGGGTCTCTGGGCCACCATCAGCACGCGCGCGCCCTTCCATATGGAGGGGGGAAGGGGACCACCCCCAAGGCGTACCGGTTCCAGCTCCGGCCGGATCCGCTGGCCAGGTAGTGGAGAGTGGGGCGTGGGGAGTGGGGAGTGCACTCCCCACTCTCCACTCTCCACTCTCCACTCTCCACTCGAACGCCCGCTTCAGCTCCCTTGGTGCTCCCTGACGTGAATGATCGACCGCATCCACGGATGAAAACAGCACATGAAGAGCTGCTCCCCACTACCGGTGAAGGTGATCGACGACGTGCCCTGCGGCAGGACGCGCACGAGCGGGGGTGGAGTTCGGCACTCCGGGATCGTCGGCTGACCGTTGTTCAGCCCAGGGACCGCCCCTCCGCCGAATGCGGCGACGCGGGTGAAGGTGTGCACCCTGCCGCCCACGTTCACGATCTCGAGCGTCTCCCCGCTCTCGACGGCCGCCGCGATCGGAGAAAACCGCCACAGCGGATGCCCCCCGTGCTCCGCGAACGCCGCCTGGAACTCGGCGACAGTGACGTTCCCCTTCGGCAGCCTGCACCCACCTGCCCACGTCGGGTCCGTCGGGTCGCACTGGTCGCGCAGGAAGATCCGCCGCCCGGGGTCTCCGTTCTCGATCGCGAACGCCGGCGCTACCCCGCCTAACGCCGGCGGTTCGGTGGCCACCGGATCGCGCGAGGCATCGAAGCACGCTTGGAGCGCAACCAGCCCGACTACCGCGACCGGTCTTGCGAGCGTCAGCATGACACACCTCCGCGCCGAAGAGAGACAATGACATTGTCCCGGCCAGACTGACGTACACACACACGTGGCGCGATGTCGGTTGCGCGATGCGGATTCGTCCGTGTGCTCGCTGACCAGGCAATGCCTTCGCCCGACGTCTCGACGAAGAGCACCTCGTCAGACATGCCCCCGTCATACGTGGCGAAAAGGTAGTAGAACCCGCTCGGGATGACCGACGATGGCTCGTAGCTCTGCGAGTTCGCCGGCAGGCTTACGAGGTGATCGCAACCAATCGCCTCGTTGCAGTACCAGATCTGGTAACCGGTTTCGGTGCCGGAGTTGTCCTTCCAGAAGAACGAGTTGGCGGTCGTGAACCTGGCATCACTCGGCGCTGCGGGCAGTCTCGTGCAGTCGACGTTCGATGGCGGCGAGTCACCCTGGGCGTTGAAGGCGGTCACGCGATAACAGAGCTCCACCTCGCTCCGTTGCCCATGGTCATACAGCGATGTCACGCCGATGGCGGTCGACCCGGCGACGCTCCAACTCGCGCCGCCGTCGAGGGAGCGCTCGACGCGGAAGCCGTCCTCATCCCAGGAGGGGTCGGTCCAGCTGATGGTCGCGACTGCGCTGCCTGCCGGTGCGGCCGTGGCGGCTTCCGGCGTCGCGGGTACTGCAGGAGCGGGCGCGGGATCCGTGGTCGCGGACGCCTCGTTCGAGAAGTCTGAGAATCCCGTATTTCGGCCGGCGCGCACGCGATACCAGTACGTGGTGTTGCTGACGAGGCCGGTGTCGCGATAGGTCGTCGAGTTGACCTCGACATACCTCACTGCCTCGTACGGGCCGCCGGCCGACGGGGCGCGTTGGATCTGATAGACGTCCTCGGCGCTGGAGTTATCGAGCCACTTCAGGTCGATCGCCCGGTGAGGCATCGCACTGGCTCGCGAGACCGTGAGACTCGTCGGCGCTGTCGGCGGCACGGTCGTGGCCTCGATCGATGGCGCGGAGGAGCTCGAACCATGGAAGGCTCGCACACGGTAGCAGACGACCTGATCCGGGACCCGTCCCCCGTCGATGAACGACGTGACGTTCGCGCCGGTCGCCCCTGCAGTCACCCATGTCGCGGCGCAGCCACCGGCGGCACGCTCCACGCGGAAGCCTTCCTCGTTGCTCGAGTTGTCGGTCCAGGTGATTCCGACCGACGTGCTGTTGACGGCCTTGGCCCCGGTTCCCGACGGAGCGCTCGGCGCGGGCGAGAGCGTCGCACACGAAGCGTTGGAGAACGCGGAGTAATGGAGCTGCTTCCCCTTCGTGACGAACGCGCGAACCTTGAAGCAATACGTCTCCGAGGGCCCGAGGCCGGCGAAGCTCGTGGCGGTGGTGTTCGCAGGTGTTGTCGACCAGAGCGTGAACGAGCCGTTAGGTCCATCCGAGGAGCCTCGAACCTCAAACCCGGATTCATTGGCCGAGTTATCACGCCATGCGAGATCGATCTGGCCAGGCGAGACGGCGCTCGCGGCGAGGCTGGATGGCGCCGCAGGAGTGCCGGCGCTGCTCGACGCCAATGCCGGGAGGTCGCCTTCGGTCGGGAACGGCCGATCCGGATTGCAACTGCTGAGTAGTCCGGCTACGGCGACAAGGCCAAGGGATCGCACGACAGTGAAACGCACAGACCACCTCCTGTTCGGTACGAAGCTGCCCAGCCCGCTCCGACTGCGCGATTGCCTCGGCATCCCGCGGGCACTATCGTCTGCCATTCTTCCGTTTTTCATCCACACGTCCCAGTCACCGCGAGAAACTGCCGCGCCGCGTTAGCTCCGCGCCAAGGGAGCGTTAATTGTCAGATAACACCCCGCTCGCTCCGCCTGTCGCCGGGTCGGTGATCCGTTTCCGCGCTCTGGGGTCGCTCGACCTGCACAACGCGCGAGGCGATGAGCTGCGCGCGCTGCTCGTGCAGCCCAAGCGGCTGGCGCTCTTCACCTACCTGATCTGCGCGAACCCGCCGCGCCTCCATCGTCGCGACTCGCTACTCGCGCTTTTCTGGCCGGAGTCGACCGAGGAGGACGCGCGCCGGTCGCTCCGCCAGGCGCTGCATTTCCTGCGACAGACGCTCGGCCGCGACCTGCTGGCGATCCGCGGCGGCGATGAGGTCGGTCTGGACTTCGCGGCCATCTGGTGCGACGTGCGTGAGTTCGACCGTGCGCTCGACGTCGGCCGACCCGAAGAAGCGCTCGACCTCTACCGTGGTCACTTACTGGAGGGCTTCCACGCCGCTGGCGTCGCCCCCGAGTTCGACCAGTGGCTCGAGGGCGAGCGATCGCGCCTGCGGGCGCGGGCGGTGCGCGCGGCGACCTCCATGGCCGATGAGGCCGAGCGCGCGGGGCACAACGCGCTCGCCGTGCAGCGGCTGCGCACCGTGCTGCAGCTCGAGCCCGGCACCGAGTCGGCGCTCCGCCGGCTGATGACGTTACTCGACGACGCCGGCGACCGGCTCGGCGCAGTCCGCGCGTACGAGGAAGTTGCGCGCCGGTTGGCCGCCGAGCTGGACGAGGAGCCGTCGGGCGAGACCGTCGCGCTGGCGGAGCGCGTGCGACGTGGGGAGGCGGCGAGGATGCGACACGCGGTCCCTCCGGCGCCGACTGTGAGCGCTCCCCCGGCGACGCCGTCCGCTGGCGACGGCGCGGGGAGCATTGCGACTGGCGCTATCGCCGCGCGGACTTCGCGCCATGCGCCAGCGTTGGAAGAGGGGCCCCCGCGTCTGCTCCCTCGCTCGCGGACGCTCCGGAACACGCTCGTCGTGTTCGCCGTCGTCGTCGCCGTCGTCGTCGGCGTCACGGTGCTGCGTCAGCTCGGCGTTGGCCCGGCGGCGTCGCTCGTCGCCGCGGGACAGCTCGACGAGCGCGCGAAGCTCCTCGTCGCAGACTTCACCGTCCCGGGTGCCGACTCCGCGCTCGGCCGCGTCGTGGCCGAGGCGGTGCGGGCGGGGCTCAGCGACTCGAAAGCCGTGCGCGTGCTCTCCGCCGGCACGGTCAGTGACGTGCTCCAGCGGATGCGCCGTCCCGCCGGCGGACGCGTCGACGGTGAAGTCGCGCGCGAGATCGCGCAGCGCGAGGGGGTCGCGGCAGTCGTGATGGGAGATGTCGCCACGCTCGGCGGAGCTTACTTCCTCACCGTGCGCCTGGTGGATGTGGCGAAGCAGGACGAGTTGGCGACGGCGCAGGCGACTGCAAAGGGGCCGGACGATCTGATCCCGGCCATCGACCGAGCCACGCGTGCGCTGCGCGGAAAGATGGGTGAGTCGCTAAAGTCAGTGCGCGCCGGAAAGCCGCTCAGCCGCATGACGACGGGGTCACTCGACGCGTTGCGCGAGTACACGGCGAGCTACGGACCCTTCGAACGAGGCGACTGGACGACGGCCGCCGCGCACCTCGAGCGGGCGATCGCGCTCGACAGCAACTTCGCAGGCGCGTACGTGCGACTGTGGAAGACGTACGCCTACGCCGGCGTCCAGTCGCGGCGGGGGCCCGCCGTGGTCGCGCGCGCCTACGCGCTCCGCGACCGCGTGCCCGAGCGCGAGCGGCTCGAGATCGTCGCCGCGTATCACGGCGCTCCGGCGAGCCCCGGCTACGACCGCGCGCGGTCGCAGGCGGCGGTCGAGTCGCTGCTGGCGATGAGTCCGTCCTCGGCCCTCTGGATGCAGTTGGGCAACCTGCACCGGAGTCGCGGAGATCTCACACGCGCCGAGTCGGCGTACCGGCGTGCGGTCGCGGCGGAGCCGGGGGCGGCGATGGTGAACTCCTTGCTCGCCCGCAACCTCGCGCACCAGCAGCGCTGGTTGGCCGTGGACTCGGTGCTGACGGCGATGCGCGCGAAGGGCATGGGCGACTACCCGTTCCTCCCATCCCTCCGCATCCAGGCCGCGTACATGCGCGGGCGGACCGACTCCGCAGAGATGCTCGCGCGCGAGGCCGCGTCGTCCCCGCGTCCCCAGATCGCTCTCACCGGGCGGCGCTCCCTACGCGCGCTCGACCTCCTCCACGGTCGGTTGGCGGCGGCCCAGCGCGTCGCTCGCGACCAACGCAACCCCACGGAAGATCTCACGGTGCGGCCGCGCACCGGCGACGAGCGCGCACCGCTCCTCCACGCACTCGACCTGGCCACTGAGGACCTGTGGGTTCGGCAGGACTCGACGCGTGTCGTGCGGCGGCTCGCAGCCGCGCTCCGGTCGTGGCCGGTCGAACGACTGTCACTCGATGACCGCCCGTACCTGCGGCTCGCGCGGCTGTACGCCCTGGCCGGGGACGTGTCCGAAGCGAAGCGGTGGCTCGCGCGCTACGACGCCGAGGTGACGGATGCTGGCCTCCGCCGGCAGGATGGCCCGGCACGCGCGGCCGCGCTTGCGCGGGTCGCCGCCGCCGAGCGGCGCTGGGAGGACGCGCTGCGCGAGACGGAGGTCGCGTCGCGAGACGTGGATGGCGGGCCCCTGGTCACGGGCGTCGGGGCGAACTTCAACCGCGGCTTCATCCACGCCGCCGCGGGGCACACCGACGCGGCGATCGACAGCTTCGAGCGCTTTCTCGCGGAGCGGTACGACTACCGCCTCACTGAGGCGGACGACATTTATCTACCCATTGCGCTCGAGAAGCTCGGCGCGCTGTACGAGGCGAAGGGGAACACGGCGAAGGCGCTCGAGCGCTACGAGCGCTTCGCCGCGCTGTGGAAGGACGCCGATCCAGAGCTGCAGCCGCGGGTCGCGGAGGTGCGCCGGCGGATCGCGCGGCTGCGAGCAGGGAGCGGGTAAGCGCCTGGCCGGTGTGAGTCTCCCCACTCCCCACTCCCCACTCGCCACTCAGGGATTGACCTGAACGTCGCCTTCCTGGTTGGAGAACACGACAGACGGTAAGCCCGTGGCGCAATGGGTCTGCGCGCCCGGCGCGATCGTGTACTGCATCAGCGACACCTGATCCGGCGTCCCCTGGCCCTCACCGTTGTCCACCACGACCCAGATGTTGTGCGTGGGACCAGCGATCGGAACCTGAACGTTGTTGACCCAAAGCTTCGTGATCTGCCCGCCGATCCTCGCCGTGTTACCGGTGATGCCCATGCAGATCACGTCGCCGTGGACTCTTGTTCGTTCTTCCCGTCGCGGTCGTCAGCTCCATCTCGTACTGCCCCTTCGCCGCGAATGGCGTGGAAGGGTCCGCGCTCAGCGCCACGAAGGAGTACTTCTCGCTCACGACCCCAGGGGAGGCGGGGAGGTTGAGCCCGACGTGACCGGATGCGCGACCACCGGTCGCGGCCTGCGCAGCAGCGGCCATCTGCGTAGATGCGGCCTCGGTTCCGAAGGCGAGCTCGAACGGTCCGTCCACGGTGTATCCGACGCTGAGAGTCAGCCAGCGCTTCGCTGAACGCTGGTCCGCACGTCCGGGGCAGTCACCGTGCGATTCGTGTCGCTGTCGGCGCACGCCGCCAGCGCGGCGCAGAGGACCATGAGGCTCGAACGAGATACCTTCGACATAATCAGTCTCCGTGTCATGTGGTTGATCGCAGTGCGCTAAGTCGTTCTCGATACCGACCGGCGTCGGTGGTGTAGAGGTGCTCGATGGACCTCGGCTTCCCGAGGCGGCGCACGCGTCCGATTCATCACCGATCCTCCCGTCACCAGTGCTCAGGCTACTTCGTGACGGCCGTTCCGCAGCGTGCGGCCGCGTGGCGCGCGCGAGCGCCGGCGTCCGTCACGACGAGTGTGATCGTGATCGCGACCGGCTCCGGGACCTCGCGCGCGGCGACGGCGGCCGTCGCGCGGTAGGTCCCCGCCGGCAGCCCGGCCGCGTCGACGCAGAGCGTGCCGACCGTCGCGAGCTCGTCAGGCGCGACGGCGGACTGACGCGGCAGCGCGACGAGCCACGCGGCGCCGCGCGCCGAGTCCGCGTACGCGAGCCGCGTCAGCCGCACGTCGGTGAACCGCGCGGTGCCGCCGTTATGCACGCGGAGCGGCTTCGCGGGCGGTTGCGCGTCGCCCGACGCGACGAACTCGAAGCGGCTCGCCGGCAGGTGCAGCGGCGTGTCGGACGCGGCTGCGGCCCTGCGCCTCGGCGGAGCCGTACGTGACTAACGTGAGGAGCGCGAGGAAGATGGCGGGACTGCGGCATGGCACGCACCAGGGTTGAGGGAGCCACATCCTACGCCCGTGCGGTACCGCGGGCATGGTGCAGTGACCCATCATCCCCGAGCGCTCAGCGCGCGGTCGAGCGCAAACGCTCTATCGCTGCGCTGGCGACGACGTCGCAGGCTCCGCCACGCGCTCCGCGACACGGGGCGGGGGCGCGGGCGCGGCGAGCGGCAGCTCGACGCGGAATCGGGCGCCGCGCCCCGGCGCGTCGCACACCGACCAGCGTCCGCCGAGCTCCGCGACCAGCTGCCGCACGACGCTCAGGCCCAGGCCCGTGCCTGCTGGCGCGCTTCCCCCCTCCGCGAGCCGCACGAACGGCTGCCAGATCCGGTCGCGATCGGCGGGCGGGACCCCTGGCCCTTCGTCGTCGACGCTCAGACGCAGCAGGCCCCCCGCGCCGCCGGACGCCGGGCGCTCGAGGTCGAGCGTGACCGTCACCGTCTGGCCGTCGGGGCCGAACTTCAGTGCGTTCTCGATGAAGTTGATGACGATCTGTCGCACGGCGGCCGCGTCGACCCAGCCGCCGGCGCCGCCCACCGTGCCGTCCACCGCCGTGCCGCGCGATGACGATGCGTGCCGAGCGTGCCTGCGCCTGCGCCTCGACGAGGCTGACCGCGTCGTGGACGACCGCGCCGACGTCCGTCCACTGTGGGGCCGCGCGGATGCCGCGTCGCTCGCCGCGCGCGTGCAGCAGGACGTTCTCCGTGAGCACGCTGAGGCGCCGGCCCTCGCGGTGGATCGCGCGGAGCCAGCGCTGCGCCTGCTCCGGCGACTCCGCGCGCCCGAGCAGCAGCGTCTCGCTCAGCGCGTTCACGTGAGCGAGCGGCGTGCGGAGCTCGTGCGACACGGCGGCAACGAACGTCCTGCGCGCCTCGGCGAGCTTGTACTGTCGCCGCAGCCCGAGCGCCGCGGCCGCGGCGAACCCGAGGCCGAGGAGCAGCACGCCGCCGAGCATCAGCCGCTCGCTGCGCTAACGGCGTTGCGGCCTCCACGTAGCGCCGGCCGACGCTGCTCCGGCACGGCCACCTCCACCGTGAACCCTCCGTCCCGGCCCTCGATGGCGCGCGTGGCGACGAACCCGGAGTGCCAGACCGCGTCGTCCGCCGCGGCGGGGGAGACCGCGTCTCGCAACCCTGTCGCGTACCGCAGACGCACGGCGAGGGCCGCGTTGTCCACCTTGGTGCCGTCGCTCTTAGCGCCATCGCTCGTCGTGCTGTCGCTCCGTTCGCGCGCGGGCGCCGGCAGCAGCGACACCCCGTGAAGCACGTGCCCGACGTGCGTGCGGAGCGCCACGGTGCGCGCGTACGCGACGCCGAACAGGGCGACGGCGCGCCCGTCGGCCCCGCGCTCCGGCGCCATGCCGACGACGAAGGGCACACCCCGCACGTTCGGGTGGATGATGGCGATGCCAGCTCCGGGCCTGTCGACGTCGACGCGATCGGTCCAGCGACGGACCTCGTCGAGCACCGCGCGCGCGTACACGGAGTCGGTGGCGAGCGCGCCGCGCAGCTCGGCCGTCCACTCTCCGCGGCCGCGCCGCGCGAGGCGGAAGTAGCCGGGCAGCGCGGCGCCGCGATCGTCGCTCATGGCGGCGAACTGTCCCGCGCCGGCGCGGGCGAACCCGTCGAGCGTGAGCGGGCGCGGGTTCGCCGATCCGTTCGTGCCGAGCGCCGGCCAGAGGAGCGCCCGCAGCTCGAGCGCACTCATCTTCGCCGCCTCGGTGCCGATGAGCACCGCGGCGGTCGTCAGGTGGTCGCGTACGGCGCGCTCCGCGGCGAGGCGCCGCTGCGCCCAGCCCTGACGCACCTGATGCGCCGTGAGGAACATCGCCGCCAGCGTTCCGCCGATGGCGAGCCAGGCGACCGTCTCCCTGCCGCGGCGCATACGAGTGGCGGACTCGCGAGTGTAGCTGTCGCAGTGGGCTGAGAGTGGAGGCGCAGACGAGTGGACAGTGGAAGGTAGTAGTCGACTCCGCACTCCCACTCCCACGCCCCACTCGCCCTTCAAGGTGCACCGGCACGGGCGAGTATCCTATGGGTCACGTACCCAATGGAGAGTGGCGAGTGGAGAGGCAAGGTCCGTACTCCCCACTCTCGCACTCCCGCTCTCCACTCGATGGGTCAGTGACCTATGCCCGCGTCGAGCGGCTCGGCCAGATTGCGTCGCGTGCCGCAGCCGCCGCCCTGTCCAGCATCCCGAACGCCGTCCACGACGTGAGCCTGAGTCTGCGCATCCTGATCGTCGAGGACCACGACGACCTCGCCGACGCGCTCCGGGCGAACCTCCGCAGCGAGGGATACCAGGCGAGCGTCGCGAGTGACGGGCGACAGGCGCTCGCGATGGTGCGCGCCGATCCGCCCGACATCGTCGTGCTCGACCTCGGCATCCCGGGACTCGACGGGCTCGCGCTCCTGTCACGTCTGCGTGCCGAGGGGCACTGGTGCCCCGTCCTCATTCTGTCCGCGCGCGACTCCGACTCGGACAAGGTCGAGGGGTTCCGCCTCGGAGCGGACGACTACGTCACGAAGCCGTTTCGCACGCTGGAGCTGATGGCGCGGGTGGACGCGATGGGGCGGCGCGTCGTTCGGGAGCGGGCCGCGGCGTCGGTCCAGCCAGCGCCGGCCGCGCCGGTCCCGGCCGCGGAGCCGGACGCCTCGCTGCTCACTCCTCAGCAGGTCATGAGCGCCTGCGGACTGACCCTGCGACAGGCGGAGGTCGCGCTCCTGATTGCCGAGGGGCGCTCGAATCCGGAGATCGCTGGGCGGCTCGGCATCAGCCGATTCACCGCCCGCAATCACGCCGAGCAGATCTTCGCCCGGTTGAAGGTCGAGTCTCGGTGGCAGGTCGCGCGTGCGCTCTGCGACGCGGTCGCAGCGGTCGCTGGGGCCCGGGGCGGTCTGCCGGGCCCTCCGCCCGTCTGAATTCAGAGCGTTCGTATTACGAAGGCGTTCGTATTGACACCACGAAGACCTTCGTATAACGTCTCATCCATGCCCAAGCGCAAAGCGCCGCCGCGTCCCACCAAGGCCGAGCTCGCCATCCTCAGCATCCTGTGGCGACGCGGGCCCAGCACCGTGCGCGACGTGCACGCAGCGCTGCGCGAGCCGGTCGGCTACACCACCGTGCTCAAACTGCTCCAGATCATGACCGACAAAGGCCTGGTCACGCGCGACGAGCGCGCGCGCACCCACGTCTACCGGGCCGCCGTCTCGGAAGCGATGACCCAGGAACAGCTCGTGTCGGATCTCGTAGACCGTGCTTTCGGCGGATCGTCCATGGCGCTGGTCCTCCAGGCGCTCTCCACCACGCCCGCGAGCCGCGACGAGCTCGAGCAGATCCGACGACTGCTCGATCAACGCAAGGGAGACAAGCGATGAACGCAACACAGGCCCTCGGCTGGGCGCTGGTGCACTTCCTGTGGCAAGGCGCGGCGCTGGCCGTCCTCCTTGCCGCCGCGCTCGCGGTCACCCGGCAAACCGCCGCACGAACCCGGTATGCGCTCTCCCTCGCGACGCTCGCCGCGATGCTGGTCCTGCCCATCGTCACCGCCGCGCGCTTGCAGCGGGCGCAGCCTCCGGCCGTCGCGATCGCGGCGGCCGACGCCGGCGTAGCGCCCGTCACCACGCGCGACGATGAGAGTGGGGCCGACAATGCCGCTGCCGTCACGACCGCCCCAGCCCCCGTGACTCGGGTGGCGACGATCGCAACCCGCCTGTCCGGGATTCGGAGGCTGCTCGATCCGGCGCTTCCGTGGCTGGTGCTCGTCTGGGTCGTCGGCGTCGTCGTCTTCTCGATCCGATTGGCGCGCGGGTGGACCGCGGCGCGCACGCTGCGCACGCACGGCACGACGCCGGCGCCCGCCGCGCTCGTCGCGATGCTCGAGCGCCTAACGGCCCGGCTGCGTGTGCGCCGGCCAGTCGCGCTGCTCGAGTCCGCCCTGATCCAGGTGCCCGCCGTCGTCGGCTGGCTGCGTCCCGTGATTCTCGTGCCGGCAAGCGCACTGACCGGACTCTCGCCGCAACAGCTCGAGCTGCTGATCGCGCACGAGCTGGCCCACGTGCGCCGCTACGACTATCTCGTGAACGTGGCGCAGTCGGTCGTCGAGACGCTCCTGTTCTACCATCCCGCCGTCTGGTGGGTGTCGCGGCGAATCCGCGAAGAGCGCGAGCACTGCTGCGACGATCTCGTCGTGCGGATCGCGGGCGATGCGCATGTCTACGCGACGGCGCTGGTCGGCATGGAGCGGCTGCGTAGCGAGCCGCCGAACCTTGCGCTCGCGGCCAGCGGAGGCTCGCTCCTGCATTGCGTGCAGCGGCTCGTGCTCCCCGGCTCGACTCGGCGGGAGATCTCCGCGCCCTGGATCGCCGGCGTCATCGCCGTCACGGTTGCGCTGCTCGGCGCGGGGGGCGCGCGCGCCGCCGCGTCCGCACCCTCACTGAACTCCCCGATCACGCTCGTGGAAGGACAGCGCGCGGATACGACGCAGACCGCGGTCGACACCGTCATCCAGCACCCCGATCCCAGCCGGCCGCTCACGCAGCGCTGGGAGTGGGCCCACGCGCAGGCGCGCCGGCTCGACCGCCGGATGTACTGGATCGGCTATCGGATCCCGCGGCCGGCCTGGCTCGAGCATTCGGTCTACATCGATCGCGAGATCGGCGTGACCGGTCGGAACGTCACGCTCAGCGGCCGCATGTTCGGCGACTTCGAGGGACTAAAGTTCCGCGGCTCGCGGCTGGCCCCGCTGCTCGGCACCCGCGATTCCGACGACATCTCGATGCTATTCGGGTTTGACGGCTCGCGTCTCGTGCGTGTGCACATCGCCAGCTTCCATCTCCCCGTCGACCTCGCCAATCGCACCCTGTTCTGGCTGGGGGACGCCGCGGACGCGGAGAGCGTCCCGCTCGCCGCGGGACTGCTCTCCGCCACGCAGGACCCCCGTCTCCGCGAAGACATGGTCGGGGCCGTGGCCATTCACGGCTCGAGCGATCTCGCAGTCCCGATTCTGATAGGCTGGCTCACCGGCCGCGAGCGCGCCGACTTTCGCGCGCAGGCGGCCGAGTGGCTCGGGTTCCATCCCACCGCGGAGGCGGTGAATGCGCTGAGTCGGGCGGCGCGGAGCGACGCGGAGAGGGAGGTGCGGCGCGAAGCTGCGGAGGCGCTTGGCGACAGCGCCGCACCCGCGTCGACCGACTCGGCAATCGCGATCGCGCGCACGGCGAACGACGTGGAGGTGCGGCGCGAGGCGGTCGAGGGATTGGGACAGAAAGACAACGATCGGGCGCTGGCCGCGCTCCTCGCGATCGCGCGGGATGACCGGAACGTCGACGTACAGCGGGAGGCGGTAGAAGCGCTCGGGGAAATGCCGAACGGCCGCGGTCTCCCCGCGGTCCGAGACCTCGCGCGCACGCACGGTCATCCCGACATCCGGCGCGAGGCAGTGGAATCGCTCGGCGAGCATCTCCCCGCCGCGGAGGCGGTCACTCTGCTCGAAGCGATCGCGACGAACGACGCGGAGAGCGATGTGCAGCGTGCGGCAGTGGAGGCGCTCGGTGAGGTGAAGACGGAGGGCGCGGTGGCCGTGCTCACCAGGTTTGCGAGGACGCACCCTGACCGAGACGTGCGGCGTGAAGCGATCGAAACGCTGGGCGAAAGTGGCGGGACTGACAGCGTCATCGGCATCCTCGACGAGTTGACGCGCGACGGCGACGACCCGGACGCGGCGCGGGAAGCGGTCGAGACGCTTGGCGAAATGGGCGACGCGCGTAGCCTCGAGCGGGTTGCGGCCATCGCGCGGCGTCACGCGCATCCCGACGTGCAGCGCGAGGCGATCGAGACGTATGCCGAGAACGCCCCCGCCAATGCCGCGGTGAAGCTGCTGACCGAGATCCTCGCCGGCGATGTGGGGGAAGATGTCTACAATGAGGTGTTGCAGTCGTTGGAGGAGCTGGACAACGGCGCCGGCATCCCGGCGCTCATGGAGGCGGCGCGCTCGCACCCCAATCGGGAGGTGCGGATCCGGGCGTTGCGGCGCCTCGGCGAGAGCGACGATCCCCGGGCTCAGGAGCTGTTGGAGAAGATGCTACGGCGGCCGTAAGGAGTCCTGGGCCGCCGAGCGCGGCTACCCCGCTGTCGACTCACCGCCAACGGGCGGTACAGGAGAAACGACAACATGAGCATGCGTCGCTGCGCGGTTGTCACGGTGACTGCACTACTCATCGCCGCCATGCCTGCCTGCGAGCCAGTCAACACGCCCAGTCCGGAGACGGTCGTGGGCGAGTGGGAACGGCCGACAGAGTCTCTTCCGCCCATCAACCTCGTATTCACGTCGGACGCATCCGAGCTTCGTGCGCGGCTTCGCTTGTCAGGCGTAGAGCGCCAGGGGCGTGCGACAATCACCGGCACGACCCTTCGGATCGCGTTCGACGATGGAGGAGTGCTCGATGGAAGGTTCACGTCGAGGACGCAAATGATCCTTACGTTCGGATCCAGCGGGCGTACCTATATGGTGCAGAAACGTCCCTAACGATCTCCGTCGTCTCGATCATCGAGGCTGTCGCTGGCGCACCCGGCCGAGCAGCTCGATGGCATCTAGCACGAACCAGTCTCGCCGGTCATGCAGCACGCCTGTTGCTTTGAAGAGCGTCGAGAAGGCTTCCTTGCGGACCGCGAGGTTGGGGCTGGGCACGTGCAGGCGCAGTGCCCTGACCGATAGCGCGCGGGCCCGCAAGCAAGAACAACCCACTTGCGACGAGCAGATCGCGTCTATTCATCGTCACGGTATTGCCTCCCGCTTTTTAGTCGGCCGTGAGAGCCTCCCTGGGATCCACCGCCGCGGCTCGTCGAGCTGGCACGTACGTCGCCGTCAACGCAACGGTGGCCACGACTGCCGCCGCGCCGACGAACGTCATGGCATCCGTCGTACTGACGCCGTAGAGCAGCGAGGCGAGAACACGCGTTGCGGCGATGGCGCCCGCAATGCCCACGAGAATCCCCACCGCTGTGACGCGTGCCCCGTCGGCGACCACCATGGCGACGACGTTGCCCGGTTGGGCGCCGAGGGCGAGACGCACGCCGATCTCGCGCTGTCGCTGCCGGACGGCGAGCGAGAGTACGCCGTACATTCCTACGATCGTGAGAATCACGGCGAGCAACGCGAACGTGCCGATCAGCGTCATGCTGAACCGCTGCCGCGCCAGCGACTGGGAGACGACCTCGTCCATCGTCCGCACGTCAGCGATCAGCGCGCCCCGGTCCGCGTCGTGAACCGCTCGGCGCACGATGTTCACGGCGCCGACTGTCGTGAGTCGCGAGCCATCGGTCCGCACGACGAACGCCAGACGGGGATACGCATGCTGCGACTGCGGCAGGTAGACCTGCGGTGTCGGTTCGTCGTCGAGAGCGAACTGCTTCACGTCATCCACCACACCGACGATCATGCGCGGCGCCGGATTCTGGGTGAACTCGAACGTCGCGCGAACTGCCCGACCGACCGCGGCATCCTCCGACGTGAATCGCTGACGGGCGAAGGTGCGATTCACGACGATCGTGCGCACGCCCGGCGCGTCATCGCGGGAATCGAAGGCCCGACCATGAAGCACCGCGATCCTCATCGTTTCGAAGTACCGTCCCGTAACGACGTTGTACTGTGCCGTGGGCATCTCACCCGGCTGCGGTGTGGGATCACCCGCGATGAGGACGCCGCCGTACTCCACGCCGCCCGTTAGCGGCAAGGAGCTGATGGCGCCCGCCGCGACGACGCCCGGCGTCGCGTTCAGGCGGGCGCTGGCGTCGTTGAGCCGCTGTGCCCAGATCGGACCGAGGGACGGATCGAAACGCCCCGCGATTGGAATCGACACGCCGGCCGTGAGAACGTTGCTCGGGTTGAACCCCGCCCGAACGCGCTGCAGCTCGATGAAGCTCCGTGTCAGCAGCGCCGCGCCGATCAGGAGCACGAGCGACAGCGCAACCTCGGCTGCCACGAGCACGCGTCGTCCATAACGCTGACTGACACTCCCCGCGGACCGCGTGTCACCCGCGTGCAACGTCTCCGCCAGACGCGACCAGCGGACAGATCCGGCGACGATGACTCCGAATGCGACGCCAGCGGCGATCGCCACCAGCGCGGCGACTGACAAGACGCGCCAATCGAGTCCGATGTCGTCCGCTCGTGGCAAGGAACCTGGCACGAGGGCCAGCATGCCCTTCGTCATCCAGAACGCGATGAGCACGGCGAGGGCGCACCCCAACGTGGATAACACCAGGTTCTCGGTGACGAGCTGGCGAGCAATGCGTCCCCAACCCGCTCCCATCGCTGCGCGGACGGCCAGCTCCCGCTGGCGATGCGAGACGCGCGCAACCAGGAGGCTCGCGACGTTGGCGCTTGCTATCAGCAGGACGATGACGACGGCCCCGAGCAGAATGAGCAGCCCGCCCTTGATGGTCTTTCCCGCCTGATCCGCAAGCGATACGAGCTTGAAGTCCGTCTTGAGACTGGGCGCGTTCGCATCGAGGAAGCGACGCATGATGACGCTGGCTTCCGCTTGCGCCGGCCGGGGATCCGATTCCTTCAAGCGTCCGATCGCGGAGAGATTCTCGGTGCCGAAATCCGTGACGGCCGCGGAGTCGAACACGAGCGGCGTCCACAGGTCCGTGCGGCGGGCGAACTGCAACGGCGCGGGGAGCTCGGCGCCGCGCGGGAACGAAAACCCGGGCGGCATCACGCCGATAAGCGTGAACGATTGGCCGCTCAGCTCGATTTGTCTGCCGATCGCTGACCGATCGCCCCCGAAGCGTCGTTGCCAAAGATCATGGCTGACGACGACGACGTTCGGTCCGCCCGGAACCGCCTCGTCGTTCGTGAACGCCCGCCCCGCGATCGGTCGGACGCCCAGCACGTCGAACAGCGACGGTGTCACGCGGGCGCCAGCGATGCGCTCGGACTCTGTCGAGCCTGGTGTCGCGAATCCGTATGGCCAGGCGCGAAACGCCGCGACGGCATCGAAACGGGTCTGCTGTTCGGACAGCAGATTGAACGTGCCGCTGGACAGCGGCAGCCCGTAGCCTTCCGGCATCCACGTCCAGATCATGGTGATCCGTTCGGGATCCTTGTACGGCAACGGCCGCAGGAGCACGCCGTTCACGACGGTGAACACGGCGAGCGCGGCACCCACGCCGAGCGCCAGCGTCCCGACGGCCGCCGCGGCGAATCCCGGATTCTTGCGCAGCGAGCGAAGGGTATACCGCAAATCCTTCCGCAGATTCATGAGCCTCTCTGCGCGATCTTCGCGCTGGCGCCGGCGTCGCGTGCTGTCGACGAGCTCGTCCTCGATGGGGCGGACGGGGCCGAAGCGCCGTTCCGCTTGCTCGCGTGCGCGTTCGGGGTCCATGCCCCTTTCGATCAGCTCGCGAGCGCGTTCCTCGACGTGGAAGCGCAGCTCATCCGCGACCTCGGCACGTTCCGTGGGGCGGAAGATCCGCGGCAGACGAGTCCAGCTCATCCAGGCTGCTCCGTCGCCTGGAGCACTTTTCCGATTGCGGACGCGAACCTCGTCCAGGTTTGCGATTCGGCGCGCAACTGCGCGCGTCCCGCCGCGGTCAATTGGTAGAACTTGGCCTTCCGGTTGTTCTCCGATCGGCGCCACTCACTTTCGACCCAACCACGCTCCTCGAGCCGGTGCAGGGCGGGATAGAGCGATCCTTCGCCGACCTGAAGGACGTCGTCGGTGAGCTGTTGAATCCAGTACGCGACGGTGTAGCCGTGCGCCGGCCCCCACGTCAGCGTTTTCAGAACGAGGAGGTCGAGCGTGCCCTGCAGCAGGTCCAGGTTCGAAGGTCGGGCCATGAGTCCCATCGAGTGTCGATGGGAGCAGGATGTCGCCTGTCCCATCGAATGTCAATGGGAGTGCAATCGCTCGCTTTCTGGGCATGGAATTGGCTGGTGCCCCTTCCGCCACTACCATCGAGGTACGTCATGACCGTCACACAGCGAATCCAGCCGTGTCTCTGGTTCGACACCGAGGCCGAAGAGGCGGCGCAGTATTACGTCGGCATCTTCAGGAAGTCGCGCATCTCCAGGACCACTCGATATCCGAAGGTCGGGCATGAGATCCACGGCAAGCCGGAAGGCTCGGTATTGACGGTGGAGTTCGAGCTCGACGGGCAGAAGTTCACTGCGCTGAATGGCGGCCCGAACTTCAAGTTCAACGAAGCCGTGTCGTTCGAGATCCACTGCGAGACGCAAGAGGAGATCGACTACTACTGGGAGAAGCTGACGGCGGGCGGCGATCCCAACGCGCAGCAATGCGGCTGGCTGAAGGACAAGTTCGGCCTGTCGTGGCAGGTCGTGCCGACGGAGTTGACGGAAATGCTCACCGACGAAACGTCGGAGGCGTCGCAACGCGCCTTCGAGGCGTTGCTGCACATGAAGAAGCTCGACATCGCGGAGCTGAAGCGGGCATACGAGGGAGAGCCGACAGCGGTGCGGTAGATCGCCGCACGCCGCATCGCTTCGGATCGTTGTGGGTGAAAGCCTAACAAGTCGATAGCCCGCACACGCAAAACCCCCGCGCCATTACCGGCGCGGGGGTCTTGCGTGTTACGCGTTGTTGACGGAAGGAGCGCGTTACGGCTTCGTGACCGTGAGGCCGGACACGGTGGCTTCCGTATTGTGCGCGAAGCGAATTCCGTAGACGCCGTCGGTGGACTTGAGCTTGCCGGCGGTCACCAGCGCGGCCTTGTCGTAGCTGCCGACGACGGTGCCGTTGATCGCACACTCGACCTTGTCGCCCTTCACCGAGACGGCGATTACCTGAGTGACAGGTTCACCGGGGCCGGCCGCCTTATTCACCGCGGGGTGTGCCTCGCCGCGCCGTCCGTTCGCCTGGAAGGGCTCGGGACCAAAGCCGCGGACGATGAAGTTCCCATTCCCATACGCGGCGCAGTACAGATAGCTCTGCTGATCCGTTCCCATGTCATTCCCGGCAATCACGATGCCGTAGGGGTGCGGGTGGTTGTTCAGAGCCATGTACTTGGGCTCAGTGAACGTCGCCTTCACCGTGTAGTCGCCGGTCGCCTTGTTGGCGGGATTCCAATAGGTCACGGCCGGTCCGGTCGTGACGTGGAGGTCGTCGCCGTGCTTGGCGAGCTTCGCATTGTTGAGGACTTGCCCAGCCGCCGCCTCCCTGGCGTCGATCTTTCCCGACCAGCCAGCGACCGAGATGCCGCCGTCCTTGGCGGCGCGAGACGTCTCCATTTCTTGAGCCTGAGCCAGCTCTGTCTGGCCCGCGAGCACGACGGCGGCTAGCGCGCAGATGCGGATGTAGGCGCCACGCATGTAGTCCTCCGAACCGGGTAGGTCGGGCAATGAATGGCCGGGAGCGCGAAGACGCAATGCCTCGGTCGTCTGTCTGCTCTTGACGGCTCGCGAGGGGGGTTGTATATAACCGATCAGTTAGCTAACCCAACGGTTAGATACAATGCCCTCTGACAGGCTTAGCGCCACCTTCGCCGCCCTCGCCGACCCGACACGCCGGGCGATCCTCGCCCGGCTCGCCTCGGGCGCGGCCACGGTCAAGGAGCTGTCGGCGCCCTTCGACATGAGCGGGCCCGCCGTCTCCAAGCACCTGCGGGTCCTCGAGCGCGCCGGGCTCGTCGCGCGCGGTCGCGAGGCGCAGTGGCGACCCCGACGACTGGACGCGGCTCCGCTCAAGGAGGTCGCCGACTGGGCGGAGAGGTACCGGCGCTTCTGGGACGCGAGCTACGCTCGCCTGGACAGCTACCTACAACACATGAAAGCAGAGGAGGAAGACCGGTGACCATCGCAGTCACAGCGTCGCGCGACCGAACGGGCCGCTGACCATTCGACTACCTGGAAGAGAGGAAGAAATCATGAATGCAACGGACAAGGTGGGTGTCACGAAGCTCACGACGCCATCGGATCGCGAGGTCGTGATCACTCGCGTCGTCGACGCGCCACGCAAGCGCGTGTGGGATGCGTGGACGAAGCCCAATCACGTGAAGAACTGGTTGACCGGCTGGGAGGGATGGACGCTGCCGGTGTGCGAGATCGATTTGCGCCCGGGCGGCCAGTGGCACTTCGTCTGGCGAAAGTCCGACGGCGCCGAGATGGGGATGACCGGGATCTATAAGGAGGTGGTTCCCCCGGAACGCCTCGTCAATACCGAGCGATGGGGACCGGAGTGGCCGGAGACCATCAACACGCTCGTGTTCTCGGAAAAAGGCGGAAAGACAACGATCACGCTGACGATACTCTATCCTTCGAAGGAAGCGCGGGATGCAGCGCTCAAGACGGGAATGAAGGAGGGAATGGACGTCAGCTACGAGCGTCTCGCCGAGTACCTCCGCACGATGGCGTGACCTCTGGGCCGCGAACGCAAGGGAGCCCTGCATCGCTCAGCGGTGCAGGGCTCTTCCTCAGCGGGTGACCGATTCCGCCCAGGGTCCCCCGCGCCGGCGAGAGGGCAGCGGTGGATCCCGCTTCACTCCGACCTCCGCGTAGGCTTCGACCACCGGGTCGGGCCGAGGCTCCCCAACCGCGTGATGCATGAGCCATCCGAGAAACACGGACAGCCCGTTGGTGAGGTAGTACAGCAGGTGAAGGGGAATCGCCGCCAGCGCGAACGGCACCCCCCGCACGCGCGCGAAGCACGCGTACAGGTCAGCACTGCTGGCGATCACGAGTAGCAGTGATGTGCCGGCAGCGGCCAGCCAGCGTGCGTCGCTCGTTGGCCAGGCCAACGCGGCACACGCCAGGGCAACCCCGACCATCACGGTCTTTACCTTCTCCCAGCGCTTGAGGTTGAGCGTGGCGACACGGGTCGCCGTTCCTTGCTGCACGAGCAGCCGCGTCCAGGGAACGCCGCGGTCCAGCAGGTCAGCGCGGAGGACGCCCGCGAAGGTCCACCGTTTGAGATGCGTCGCCTGAATGTCGGGACGAAGGAGGATGCGATGGCCGAGGGCGCGAATCCGCGCACCCAGCTCGACATCCTCGATCTGCGGTCGGGGATAATGCCACTCGTCGAACATGTCTGCGTCGACGAACACGGTCCGTCGCACCGCGCCACACCCCGCCCAAAACGTCTCGGCATCGCCGCCGTTCCGCTGATGCACGTGGTAATGGAGAAGATTGCGATATTGCGAGACCAGCCCTGGTGCAGCGGGGCTGGCATCGTACGATCCGAACGCGGCGCCAATGCTCGCGTCGGCGCCGAACAGCTCGGCGAATTTCCGCAGGGTGTCGGAGTGAACGCACACGTCCGCATCCACGAACACGATGACGCTGCCGCGCGCGATGTCGCAGCCTCGGTTCCGTGCGTATGCAGGGCCAAAGGGACGTGGGCCGGGTAGCTCGACCACCGCGTCTGCATAACGTCTCGCGACCTGGACCGTCGCGTCGGTGCTCGCGTCGTCGACGACGATGAGCTCCCATTGGTCTCGCGGCAGGTCGCTCTGCAGGAGGGCGGACAGAGACGTCGTCAGCGTCTCAGCCACGTTCCTGGCGGGAATGATGACCGACAGCGCGAGTGGGCGTGCGATCACGTGACTTCCGGTTGCGGCGTGAGCCACCGGCGCCCGAGCGATCGGGATCGCGCCCCGCGGCGAGCGGGGCGGATGACGGGCTCGGTCACACGCTGATGCTCGTGATACTCGTAGTCGGTGTTCACTTCCCACAGGTCGTGCGCGGCGCCATGCATGTTGTCGAGCGCGAGCATGGCCGTGAGCATCGAGTGGTCCTGGTTGTTGTACTTGTGCATCCCATTGCGCCCAATGGTGTGCAGGTTCGGGATGCCATCCAGCCAGCGGCGCACGACATCGAGGTGTGAGCGGTACGTCGAGTCGTAGACGGGATACGCTTTCGGCGTGCGCACCACGGTGCCGTCAACGACGAGCGATGCGTCCGCCAGTCCAAGTTGCGCGAGCTCACGCTGCGCGAGCGCAATGAGGTCTTCGTCGCGACGGGTCCACAGCTCGTCGCCCTCGAAGCAGAAGTACTCCATCTCGACGCAGCTCGTCGCCGGGTCGGGAACCATCGCGCGGCTCCAGTTACTCAGATTCTGAATGCGACCGACGCGTACGCCCGGCGTGTGGATGTAGATCCAGTTGTCCGGGAACAGATCGGGCTGGCGCACGATGAGCGCGACGACGAGCAGGTCGCGGTAATTCAATCCATCACCTGCGCGCTGTACCGCCCGCGGCGCTTCCGGCGTGCACGCGTGCACGAGCTCTCCCACCGGCATGGTGCTGATGAAATGGTCGGTCGGAATTCGCACTTCGCCGTGCGGTGTGCGCGCTCGCACCGCGATCACGCGACCATCGCGACGCTCGAGCTTGACCACGCGATGGTTCGTGCGCACGTCCCCGCCCATCTCGATCACGCGATCGCGCGCACGCTCCCACATCTGTCCGGGACCGAGGCGCGGGTAGTCGAACTCATGAATGAGCGTCTTGATGCTGTCGGACCGCCGCTGCAGGGCGGTCGCCGACCACATCGCCTTCCATAGCGACAGGCCCTGAATGCGCTGCGCGGCCCACTCGGCCCGGATCTCGGAGCAGGGAATACCCCACACCTTCTCGGTGTACGTCTTGAAGAAGATCTCGTAGAGGCGACGGCCGAACCGGTTGGTCACCCACTGCTCGAACGTGTCCTCGACCTTGCTCGGCCAGAGGTGCGCCCGGATGTAGCTCGCCAGGACCCGAAGCGTGTTGAAGAAGCCGAGCCCGCGAAGGGCGTTGGTCGCCTTGAGCGGATAGTCGAAGTACCGCCCGTCATAGTGAATGCGAGAGAGTCGCGGGACCTTGATGAGGTCGTCGGCGAGTAGCTCGCGCCACAAGGCCTCGACGGGCGCGATCTTGGTGAAGAAGCGATGGCCGCCGATATCGAATCGGTATCCCCGGTACTCGACCGTTCGCGCGATTCCACCCACGACGTCATCGGCTTCCAGCACGGTGACGCGCGCTCCCTCCTTGGCCAGGAGATACGCAGCGGTCAGCCCGGCGGGCCCCGCTCCGGCGATGACGACGTGATCCTCGGAGCGGAGGCGATCTACTCTACGGCAAGGCGAGTGTTCGGCGTCGATTTCACTCGTCTCGGCCACCTCGGGGAGCGGCCGTGTTCCCTGTCTCACGCAAACTCCGATACGGGTGGGGCAGCGGCGGGGATCCGTGCGTGCGGCGTTGCGGGGAGAGCATTTTCCCGGCCCGGGCCCAGGGAAATTGCGGGCGGCCGCTCGAGTGGCCGAGGCGAGCCTTAAGAGCTTCGTGGGGCGAGAGTTAAGTATTCGAATCCAAGCCGGCGATGCCGCGGTCGCCTTTGGCTTTGTGACTCCCTACGTCGCGCCGGAAACACGCGCTGATGCTCGCCTGCAACAGTCCAAGGGCAGATCGCCGCCGGGCACATCGCGCAACTAGCCAACCGCATCACCACAGAGGCACGGAGGACACGGAGACGGTCAACTGCAAACGCCCTGCAGTTGGCCGTCTCCGTGTCCTCCGTGCCTCTGTGGTGATGCACTACGGCACTTGCGCGGACTCCTAGAAAATCTGCGGCAGAAACTCCCCGGCCCCGCGGCGGAATGCCTCAAGCATTCCGCACGCCCGCTGCATCCCGTGCTGCGCTCGGGAGCACTCGGAAGACCGTCGTTCGTGGCGGAAACTCGGCGACCGGCTCCAGGTAATTGCATGCGCTCAGCAAGCGTTCCGAGAAGGGAAGGGCAGCGAAGGCCACGTGATTCACCACTGCGTAAGAGACGTTCTCACGCCGCAGAAATGCCGCGGCATCCTCCGGTGGGAGTGCGTTGATCGAATCGACCGGCACCAGGCGGCGGTTCGCGAGATAGAAGAACGTCCCCTCATACGCGCTCATCACGATGGCCGAGGATGGTGTGTGGTCCCCGACGTATCGCGCGGCGGCGAAGAAGCTCAGCTGATCGGCGTTGAAGCACGAGGGAGCGAGCATCGCCTGCTCGCGCTCGCATTGCGATCTCGTCGCCACCCGCAACGCGGCTCGGGTGAATCCCGTGATCGTAATGATCGCCACGAGCGCCATCACGACCGCGAACGCGGGCCGGGAGCCCCATCGCTCGAGCAGCGCGTAGGTTCCGGCGACGAACGCGACAGCGAGGAGTGGAAGCAACGGCACGACGAAGCGCCCAATCACCCACGGCCAGGCAAGGAGTAGCGCGCCATAGATGAGCGCGAAGAGGGGAACGATTCTCCAGCGTCGCCAGAGGAGAAGGAGACCAGCTGCCAGTCCCACGCACGTGATCGCCAGCCACAGCAGGTTGTCGATGATCGTCCCACCGATCGTCGGAAACGAGAACACCGAGAGGAGCGTGGCGGCATACTGCGGAGCGTTCGCGACAACGCGCCCGGCGAGGAGCGTGACTGGATTCGGTGATGTCTGGGTTCCTGTCGTGAGCGCGTCAGTGATGTAATCGGCCGCGAGCTCCGGCATCGCGCGGGACCGCAGCCAGAGCGACGCACCGACCACCGCCAGCGCAATGACACCTGCGTACACGGCGGCCGAGCGCCACCGTCGCTCGAGCAGGAGGAAGGCGAGCACCGCCAGAACGAGGGTCGCGCCGACGGTCCGAGCGAGCGCCGCGAGCGTCGCGCACGCACAGGCCAGCGCGATGCTTCGCGTCGTCAGCGGCACTCGTGAGAGCATCCAGACCGTCAACGCGATGAGAGCGAGGAACGCGGGCTCGCTCATCACCGTGCCGGATGTGCCGTGGAGGGATGGGTTGGACGCGGCCATCGCGAGGGCGCCGAACGCGACGACCGGCGGGAAAAGGCGCCTGGTGACTGCGAAGATGAGGGCCAGCGCCGCGACCGACAGAGCGATGTTCACCGCCAGGAAGGCGTCGATCGACTCCCCGGCAACGGCGGACACACCCGCGAGCAACACGGGAAACACCGGCGGATACTTCGTGTGGACAGGGGCGCCCACGAGATGGATCGAGTTGTACCCGCCATCGCGAAGGGATCGCGAAAGCAGGACATACGTCGCGTCGTCGTTGGCAGTCGTCAGCGAGGGAACGCGCTGCAGCCAGGAGAGCGCGACGAACACGACCAGGAAAGCCGCCGCGATGGTCCACTGGCCGGCGCTCGTGCGGAAGTAGCCGGTAGCTGTCGGCTGCGGCGCAGTCATTCAGTGCCGCGAAGCACGTGGTCGTAAATCTCCGCTCTCTTCTCCCAGGTGTGCTGGTCGAGGATGTAGCGGACGGCGCGCTCTCGGTCCCACCGGGTGTGCAGCGATTCCTCGATGCGGTGCGCCATCGCTTCAAGGTCGCCGTTCTCGACGACGTGCCCGAGACCCGATTCGGTGACCACGTGATCGTTCGGAAAACCGGCCTCGCTGACCACGGGGAGCCCCGCGCGCAGATAGTGGTAGATCTTCGTGCTCTCGTTGTTGTGCATGCGACCGCCGGCGGTGACGACGATTCCCACTGCGGCAAAGTACATGTAGTCCCAGGAGTCGTCGTAAGGCACCTCGCCGCAATAGCTGACGTGGTGCGCATCGAGGCTGTGCCGATCGCCGGTGCCCACCACATACAGACGCGCCGCGCGCTCGTGAAGCAAGGCACCGAGCCGATTGAGCTTGCTCGCGAGCGTCCGGTGTGCCTCGGGCTGGCTCCCGCGATGCTGGCTGTAGAAGTTGCCCGCAAAGACCACCGGGGCTCGTCCGTCGCGGGGATATGGGCTGCGCGTCGGAGGCGGAATCACCGCGCTGGCCGCGCCTGGAACGACGAGCACCCGGGTACCCGGGCCGTGGGCGCTGCGCCACAGATCGACGGCGGGCTCGCTCAGCAGTGTGACGTAGCGGGCGACACGGGCAATCCGTTCCTGGATGCGGAACATGTCCTCTCGCTGCTTGCCATAGAAAAAGACACCTTCCATATCCGTCGGGCCCACGACCGAGCCCAGCTTCGCGATGATGAAGGGATGGTCTGCGCCTCCGTATCGCTCGAGTGTCTCGAACCCGCTGTGAAAGAGCGTCTTCACGACATCGTAGTCGCGCCACCGCACGCGGGAGATGGGCACGATGCGCAGGTTCGGCTCGATCGTCTCGACGCTTCGGAACAAGCGACGCCGAAGCTCGGCGCTCGCGATGTCGACGCTATGTCCCAGCGCGGCGAGCGCGGCGGACACCCGGAACCACCGGATGAATCCCATTTCGACCTGGCGCGCTGGTCGCAGCGAACCGCTGTACACGGTGACGATGCGGCTCACGCCCGCGTGCCGGCGAGGAGGGTGGTTTCGTAGCGCTCGACGACCGGCTGAAGGGCGAACGCCTCGACGCGCCTCACCCCATGCGTGGTGAGCTCGCGCCGTAGATCCTCGTCGGTGAGCATTCGCTCGAGGCCGGCCGCGAGCGCGTCCACATCCTCAGGGGGGACGAGCACGCCGTACCGTCCATGATCCAGATACTCAGCGATGCCGGGCGAGCACTCGGTGGCGATCACCGGACGACCGAGCGCGAGCGCTTCGCCGATGACGTTCGGAAATGCCTCCGATCGCGATGCCAGCGCTACGACGTCGGCTCGCGCCATGACCCTCCACGGATTCGCCTGCCTGCCGAGCAGGGTGACGCGATCGCCGAGGCGCAGCTCGGCGATCAGCGTCTCGAGCGTCGCGCGCTGGTCGCCCTCGCCGATGATGATCAGCCTGGGGGGAGGCGAGAGCCGAAGCTTGGCGAACGCACGAATCAAGAGGTCGAAGCCCTTGAGGTGCACCAGTCGTCCCACGGCTACAACCAGCGCGGAGGCGTGCTCGATGTCGAGCGCGTCGGCGCCGAGATGTCGGATTCGCTCGATGTTGACGGGATTGGGTACCACCGTGATCCGATCGGGCGCTATGGAGAAGTGCCTGACCAGATCCTGCTTCACCCCATCGGAGACCGCGACGATCGCCTCCGCGCGCGGAAAGCCATGCCGGATGAAGGCCCGCATGAATCGCCGTTCCATTGGAGAAAAGAAACGGTTCAGATGATCCGACAGCATCTCGTGAACGTTGATCACGATGCGGAGTCGCGGCGCGAACAGCGCTTTCGCGAGGATCGCGATCGTATGTGACCGATTGAGAAATGTCGAGACCACCGCCGCGTTCGTCGCGCGCGCGAGACGCGCGAGCAATACCGCCTTGCGAAGCAGCTCCGGCAGCTCGAGCGCCGTCTGACCAGGCGGGCGACCTCCGCGCGCGGCTGCTGCCGCGATACGGGCCGACTGAAGCTCATCTCCGGACAGCGGAACCGGCTCACGCGTCTCGAGCGAGTAGACGTTCAGCTCACCGGGGAGCTCGGCGAGCAAATCGGCGGCGGTCTCGATGAGCACGACCGAAGGCCGAATGCGGTGGACGTGATTGACGAAATTGACGAGAGACCGTTCTGCGCCACCCATGCGCAAATCGTTGATCAGGAAAAGGACGTGCGGCAGTGCGGGGGTGGCGAGAGGGTGAGTCAGGGGAGATGCTCCCGCGCCCACAGCATGAGGCCCAGAAGGAGCTTACGGCCCACGGTGTCGAAGATCCCATGCTTGACGGCGAGCGTCGCGTCGGGAGGAGGAATGAACGCTCGAAGCTCGTCCATGTTGAACAGGCTCGCCAGGCGCTCGCGTTCCGGCTCGGCCCGCTGTCGGATGCCGCGCCAGCCGGGAGAGTTGAAATCGTACATCCGGTAGTTGAACCTCCGATCCCGCTCGCCAGCGGACGGGGCCCTGTTCGGCCGCCACCGTCCGCGCGTTAGGCGACTCACGGTGCGCGCGACGCGCGCGCGGAAGGATGGGAGAAGCGGATCCACGACGTCGCCGTTCGCTGCCACGTGCGGAAGGCGTGCCAAACGCGGAAAACGGGCCCGCAGGATCGCGTCCTGCGCCCTTCGGTTGGCGAGGCTCGGTGCGGGAAGAGCGCCAACGGTGTCGAGCACGCGCCGGTCGAGCACGGGAAGTATGGGCCACGCGCCGAAGGAGAGTCGCCACGGGATCGCTCCGACGTGGCACCGCTCCGAATGCGCGATCTGGAATCGCCACGCGCGCTGCTGCTCCGGAGGTGCGGTGTCGTTCCAGGCCACGCGAAGACGCTCGACAGTCTCCTCGATCACTGATCCGAAGACGTCGGGGCGCAACAGGCGCGCGAGCTGTTCGGGAGCGAGCGCCAGGTGTACGAGCCTCGGCAACACGATATCGAAGTCCTGGAGCCCGGGCGTAATGCTCTTTCCGGTGATGATGGAGTCGGTGAGATAGCCGGTGACAACGGTTGGCGGCAGCCGCCGAAGGGGCTCCATGAGCCCCCACATGAAGACGTTGCCGAAGCCGCCAATGAGATGCTCCTGGTTCGCCTGAATGTTCGCAGCCCACGGGTACGCGGCGTCATCGACTGACGCAATGTCGTGCATCGTACCTAACGCCGCCGCGACCGGAGCAGCGCATTCGACCTCGAAGTCGCCGCGCTCGCCCAGCGTAAGGGCGTGGAGGGGAGAGTTCTCCTCAGCGAGATAGCCGGCCCACATGCGCGAATCCCGACCGCCGGAAAGGAGAATCCCCCGCGCGGCCGCTGAGGCGGCGTGTCGCTTCACAGCCCCCGCGAGCGCGTCATCGAGTGCCGCGACGTGGTCGGAGAAGTTGGCGCGATCAGTGGGTTCTGTTACGGGAATTCGATACTGACGAACCTCCTTCGGCGGGGCTCCCCGCTTCCACACCAGCGCATGAGCGGCCGACAATCGCGAGACCCCTCGAAGGAGGGTCCTGCCGCCAAGCGGGGCTCGCACGATCAGCAGGCCCACCAGTCCTTCGTGATCGACCGCCGTGGGAAAGTACGGGTGGAACCGAAACGGCTCGGGCGTCGCGCTCGCGATGCACACGTCGTCGATCGCGGCATAGTAGACGGGGAAGAGGCCGAGGAGGTCCGCTCCCACGACGAGGCCGCCATCGCGGCAAAAGGCGGCGGCCGCGAAATACCCATCGAATGCGGGCGGCGGAGCGGCGGCCGATCCGGTCCACTGCTTCGCCACCTGCTCGGCGGTGATCGGCCCATTCGGCTGGAGCGCGTGCCCCCACACGAGCGCCGCGGAGTCCGAACCGGCATGTTGGCTTGTCGGCGCGCGCGGGCTGGCCGCCCAAAGGGCGCTGAAGTCGCCGTGATCGAGGCGGGCTACCGAAAGCCCGTCGACCAGCGCCAGCCGCGACTCTGCCCGCCGGATGAACGCGTGTCGCCGGGCGGTATCCGGGTCGACGATCACCAGAAAATTCGCCATTGCCTCGGAGGGATACCATTGACGGATCGCCGGGGGCGCATAGTTTAGCGAGCAAGGGGAGGCGTGAACAGAATGGCAAATCCACGTCCTCAGGAGGCTCACATGTCGGGCGGCACTCTCTCTTAAGTTGGATCGATCGATAAAGTCGGGCGGATCGTGATTCATGCGAGCTGCCCGACTTTTCTTTTCCAGACGCGCGCCCCGCCTAACGCGCGACCCTTCCGGAACCCACCCTGATGACCGACGGGCCCGACACGTCGCTACTCCGTAGCGAGGAAAGGCGTGGGTCGGCGACGTCCTGGTCCGTCATGGCCGAAGTCGCCGAGATGGTTCGCGAGCAGCGCGAGTACGTCGAGCTGCTCCATGCTCTCGTGCGCCGCGATCTGAGTCTCCGCTACCAGAACTCGGTCATGGGATTTGGATGGGCGGTATTCGCGCCGCTTCTCCAGATGCTCATCTTCTCGGTCGTCTTCACGCGCGTCGTCCCGCTCGACACCGGCAGCCCGTATCCGGTGTACGCGTACGTCGGGCTCTGGTCGTGGAATCTGTTCGCGGCGTCGCTGCGGTTCGCCGGCACCTCGCTCACCGCGAATCCCAATCTCGTCACGAAGGTCTATTTTCCGCGCGAGGTCCTCCCGTTCTCCGCCGTTCTCGTCTCTCTGTTCGATTTCGTCGTCGCGTCGACCGTGCTGGCTCTGCTGATGTGGTACTACGGCATCGACGTTGGTTGGAGCATCACATTCATCCCGGTCATCGTTCTCGTACAGCTCGCGTTCACGGCGGGACTCGCTCTTCTGGTCTCGATGGCTCATCTGTTCTACACCGACGTGAAGCACATCTTCGAGCTGGTACTCACGGTGTGGATGTTCGCGACAGCAGTCCTGTACCCGGTCGAGCGCATTGGCGGCACGCTCGGTCGCGTGCTCCAGCTGAACCCGATGACGCCAATCATCGATGCGTATCGGGACGTGCTGCTTCGCGGCACCCTTCCGGAGGCCGGACCGTTCGCCGCCGCGGCTGTGATCGCCGTCCTGACGTTTGTCTCGAGCTGGATCCTCTTTCATCGCGCGGAATTCCGCTTCGCCGAGGAAATCTGAGCGATGGAAGTCCGCGACATCGACCTGGTTGCGTCGCCACGGGGCGCCGATCGCACGAGAATCCGCGCCGAAGTTCGATATGACGCCGGATCGGTCGCGGGCGAGGAGTATTGGCTGGACATTCCGAAGGAGCACGCTGCCGATCTCTCGACGTCGGGCAATCCCTGGCTTGCGTGCCTGCTCCCGCTGGCGGCGCATACGGGCGAGAGGCTGCGCGTTCCACTTCCCGTCGACGCACCGCTCCTGGCGAATGCCGAGCGGCTGATGCGCATTTGGTCGGCGTGGTATCCCGGCGTTTCGGTCGTACCCATCGAGGCGCCGACGACCCCCGACTCATCCGATATGCGACCGGCGAAGGCGGCGGCGTTCTTTTCCGGCGGAGTGGACTCGTTCTTCACCGCCGTTCGGTCTCGTCCGCTGGCCGCGCCCGCCGAGCGGGCACCGGTCGACGATCTGATCACGGTATGGGGGTTCGACGTGCCGCTCGAGCGTGCCGATGCGTTCGCGCGATTGCGCGACCGGCACCGAGTCGCGGCATACGAGCTCGGCAAGCACTTGATCGACGTGGCGACGAACCTCCGCTCGACGCGATGGCGGGAAGCACAGTGGTCGTACCTCGCGCATGGCGCGGGCCTCGCGTGCATTGCGCTCTTCCTGGAGCAGCGCTTCCACACTGCCTACATCGCGGGTAGCGTCGCGTATCGGGATCTCCACTCCTGGGGATCGCATCCCGCGACCGACCCACTCTTCTCCACGTCCCGGACCGCGATCGTCTACGATGCGATCGCCTATCTTCGCACGGAGAAGATCGAGAGTCTGGCCGGGTGCGATCCGGCGCTCCGCGCATTGCACGTCTGCTACGAATCGGAGTCGGACGAGAATTGCGGTGCGTGCAACAAGTGTCTGAGGACGATGCTGGCGCTCGACATCTGCGGCGCGCTCGCCCGATGCGATGCCTTTCCGCGAAAGACGATCGACCTCCGTCAGGTGGCGCGGTTCGACTGCTCGCATCCTTTCGACCACCGCGAGCTTCAGGACATACGGAAGCTCGCGCTCGCGAAGGGGCGTGTCGACGCCGCGCGCGCCATCGATCGCTCGTTCGCTCGCACGCGCCGCCGCAGCCGGGTTCGTGCCGGCATGGCCGTGATTCGTCGACCGCTCGGCGGCGTTCTTCGCGCGATGCGCCTACGTCGATGACCTCGACCGCGAGCGCGCTCGTTGCCTTCGAGGGCGTCTCGAAGCGGTTCCTTCGCGGGAGGCGCCATTCGTCGTTGAGCGAGGTCATTCCCGCCGCGCTCCGGAGGGTCGTGCGCAGGGCGCCGAATCGCCGCGAGGAATTCTGGGCGCTACGCGACGTGTCGTTCTCCGTCGATGCTGGCCATGCCCTCGGGATCATCGGGCCAAACGGATCGGGAAAGTCGACGGCGCTGAAGCTGATCACGGGAATACTCCGCGCCGATGGCGGCCGTGTGATCGTCCGCGCCCCGCGACAAGGTCGCGGACGCATCGGTGCACTGATCGAGCTCTCGGCGGGCTTTCACTACGAGCTGTCCGGGCGCGACAACATCTACCTTCAGGGGGCGCTGCTCGGGATGCGACGCGCGGAGGTGACGAGAAAGTTCGACGAGATCGTCGCGTTCGCGGAGCTCGCGGAATTCATCGACTCGCCGGTCAAGCACTATTCGACTGGCATGGTCGCCCGCCTTGGATTCTCCATCGCCGCGCACCTCGAGCCGGACATCCTGCTCATCGACGAAGTGCTGGCGGTCGGTGACCTCGCGTTCCAGCAGCGCGCGTTCGGCAGGATCGAGGAGCTCGTCAGGCGCGGCGTGCCGGCGGTGGTCGTGTCGCACCAGCTCAACCAGGTCATGCAGCTATGCGACCGGGCCGTACTGCTCAGCCATGGCACGGTCGTGTGCTCCGGCACGGCCGCGGAATGTGTGGCCCGGTATGTGTCGGAGGCCACGCCGCCGAGCGAGCATGCCGATTCACCGATTCGCCTGAGCGAGATTGCGGGACCATTTCCCTCGCAGGTGAGTCCGGGAGATCGCGTGCGCCTTCACGTACGCGGCGAGGTGCTCGGAGCTCCGAACGGGGCGAGACCGACGGTTGGCGTTCGCGTGCGCATGTTACCGCGTGAGGAGCTCCTCTTCGTCGCGCACTCCGCCGGGTGTGGGGTGCAGCTCCCCGACGCGGGACCGTTCGAGCTCGAGATCGAGCTCCAGATGAATGTCGGGCCGGGCAGCTACCGAGCGCAGGCGGCCGCGTGGGATCTGCGCGATTTGCGCGAGATCGCCAGGGGGCCTTCGACGCTCATCGGCGTGGGCCCGGAGGGGTCGGCCTCGGGGATGGTCTTCGCATCCCCGCGTATGCGCGTTCTGCCCTCGTGATCAGCCGCGTGGCGGCGGTCCGAACGCTGCGCACGCAGCTGCTGGAGATACTCCGCCCGTTCATCGCACGCCTCGACGCATTTGCGATGATCGACTTTCCCAACTACTCGAACGTCGGCGACAGCGCGATCTACCTGGGCCAACTCGCGTGTCTTCGCGCACTCGGGGCACCGCGGCCGCGATTCATCTGCGACTTCCGCACGTACGATCGCGCGGAGCTTGCAAAGCGCATTGGGCAGACAGGAACGATCCTGCTCACCGGGGGCGGGAGCTTCGGGGATCTGTGGCCCACGGCGCAGGAGCTTCGGGAGGAGATCGTTCGCGCTTTTCCTCGCAATCCGATCGTCCAGCTGCCGCAGACCATCCACTTCGAGAACGTCCAGGCGCTGCAACGCGCGCGTGCGGCGATGAATGCACATGACAACCTCACGCTGTTCGTGCGCGATCGCCGGAGCCTCGAGATCGCGACGAACCAGTTCAGCGTGCCCGCGCATCTCTGTCCCGACATGGCCTTCGCGCTCGGCCCGCTCGATCGGCCGAGGCGGCCAGTGCATCCCGCGGTGTGGTTGCTGCGCAGCGACAAGGAATCCGCTTCAGCGACCAGCCCGGTCGCGAGCGGCGTGCGAGTCGACTGGCTGGATGAGCCGCCGACGCGGCTGAGGTCGCTGAGCTACGCGCTCACCGGCGCCGTCATGCGTCCCGCGCTCGGAAAACTGGCGAGGCCGCTCCTCAGGAGCGTGTACGAACCGCTTGCGCGCGAACGCCTGGAGCGCGGGCTGCGCACCCTGGCCGCCGGGCACGTCGTGGTGACCGATCGGCTCCACGGGCATATCCTTTCCTTATTACTGGATCTGCCCCACGTGGTGCTCGACAACAGCTACGGAAAGCTCTCGAGCTTCATCGCCGCGTGGACGACCGGGATCGAAGGCGTGCACCGCGCAGACTCGATCGCGGAGGCGGGCGCGATCGTGAGCCGGCTCCTCACTGCCCCAATGGTCATCGAGCACGAGCGGGAGCGTGCCTAACGCGCGCGGAGCGGCCGAGCGCATCACGTATCTGATCGCGAACCACAACCGCGGTCCGTTCGTTGCTGCCTGTCTGGAGTCGATCCGCCGGCAGACGAGCCCGAACTGGCTCGCGATCATCGCTGACGATGCCAGCACGGACGACTCGCTGAGCGCGATCGCGCCTTTCGTCGATGAGCGCATCAGGCTCGTCGTCAACCCGCGCAACGTGGGCTACATCGCCACATTGAAGCGGCTCATCGCCGAAGCGTCCACGGACATTGTCGCGATCCTCGATGCCGATGACGCGATCTCCGACGACGCGACCGAGCGTTTGCTGGCCGCCTACGGAACGGACGAATCGGTCGAGTTCGTCTACTCGCGGTATGCGGTGTATGACGAGACCCTCGTACGACAAGGCGCGGTCCACGGCAGCGCCATCCCCGACGGCGGAACTGCGATTCTCGAAGGCGTCGTCGGAGCGATTCGCAGCTTTCGTCGCGGTGCATACGCCCGGACCGCTGGTCTGGATGCGACGATGCTCTACGCCGAGGATCGCGACCTCGTCTACAAGCTGGAGGAGATCACGCGCCCGGTTTTTGTCGACGCGGTGCTGTATTACTATCGCGACCTTCCCGATTCACAGAGTCATGATGCACGCAAGCGGGCGATCGGCGCTCGTAACACATGGCGTGCGCGCCGTGCCGCGCTGCAACGGCGCAAGATCGGCGGCGTCGCTCGATCGGGGCTCGAGCTGTTTGCGTGGGCGGACTACGTTGCCTACACCCGGCCGCGGCCCGCCGCGGTGAACTTCATTGCGAGGATGCTCGCGGCACTGGGGCGTGGCTGCTGTCGCGGCTCCCGGCTGCGCCCCCCGTCGCAAGGCGCGCGAGCCTGACCGTCACGGGCGGGACGCGAGCAGTCGCTGGAAGTCGGGGTTGCGGTTGAGCGTCGCAAGGACCGGATCGCGACGCAGCGAGTTGCTCGAGACCCATGAGGGGATCGATAAGGCTTTCCCGTAATACTCGATCGCCTTCGCTTCGTTGCCGAGCATCGCGTGAATCAGACCCAGGTTGATCACCCATTCCGGTCCATCCAGGGCGTCCTTCGAGACCGGAAGCAGCTGCTCGGCTCTCTCGGCGGACCTGATGGCCTCGTCCCCGCGTTTGAGCCCGGCGTACGCGATGCCGAGCAATCCATGAATCCAGGCCTGGTCGGGCTGATCCTTCCGCATGATTTCCAGGTGAGTGCGGCCGGAGTCGAATTGCGCGGTCGCTTGCGGTGCTCGCTGGAGCTGAAGGTACATCGTGCCCTTCATGACGTGATACGACGCGCTGTCGAGCCCGTACGCCCCGGGTCGCATGCGCGCGAGAAACTCATCGAGCTGCGGATGATAGATGATGCGGGCAAAGTCGAGCATCGGGGCGCGCCACGCCGTGGGCGCGATCCGTTCCTCCGCCTGCCTCAGAATACGCTGGGCACCGTCGAGATCGCCGCGCGCGCTTATTGAGAGACGGGCACGCTGCACATAGCCCTCGAGGAACTCGGGGGCCAGCGCCGTTACCCGCTCGAGATATCGAGCCGTCTCCTCGTAATTGCGCATGAACGAGATGCGTTTCGCCGAGATTGAACCACGCCTGGTGGGATCTCGGGTCGAGATCGGCGGCCCTGCGATAGCTCTCGATTGCTTCGGCGAAGCGCCCCTGACGACGCTGCACGTTGCCGATCTGGCGGAACGCGAGCGCGTTGCTGGGCTGCAGGTCCTTGGCGATCGTGAATTCCTCGACCGCGCGCGCGTAATCGGTACGCCCCCAGTAGTAGTACAGCCCGAGCGCGACGTGGACCTCGGGGGCGTCACGATCGAGCGCGACCGCGCGATCCGCGGCACGTTTGGCGGCGACGAGCCGGTCCTCGCTCAGGTCGTAGCGCAGCTGGTGCATCCAGGCATGCGCCTGCGCCAGTTTCGCGTAGGCGAGCGCATAGTCCGGATCGATTTCGACTGCCTTCTGATACATCTCGACCGCCGCTTCGACATCCGGCCTCGACCAGCTGCGCTCGTAGTACGCGTTGCCGCGCAGGTAGGAGTCGTACGCTTGTGCGTCGTCAGTCGCGCGACGAGCCAGCCGTTGGCGCTCTGGTCCGAGCAGCACGAGGTCAAGCTCGTCCGCGACCCGCTGAGCGATCTGGGACTGGACGTCAGTGACGTCGGCTGCTTCGACATCGTAGTCCTGGGTCCAGATCTGCGTCTGGTCGCGAGTGCGAACCAGTCGCGCGTTGACGTGAATGGTTCCTTCGTGCCCGTTCGGGAGCTCACGCCGAACGTCGCCTTCGATCAGATACTGTACCTGGAGCTCGCGCCCGATCTCACGCGCGGTCTTGCCGCTGTTTCGATATTGCACCGCGCTGGTGCGGGCGATGACGCCGAGGCTTCCGATTCCAGAGAGCTTGTTGGTCAGCTCGCCGGTGATGCCGTCGACGAGATACGCGTCGTCACCGTCGCCCAGATTCCTGAAGGGAATGACGACGAGGCGCGTGTAGCTCGTGTCTGCTCCGAACTGTTGATAGGCGAAGTAGCCGAGCACCGCAACGAGGACGATCGCCGCGGCGATGCCTAACTGCGTTCGCGTGAAGCGGAATCTCTTGCGCGACGCCCGCCGGTCCGACAGAACGGCAATGGGGTCCTCGGCCGTGGCACGCACCGGTGCCGGCGCGGCGGCAAGCGCTTCGGCGAACACGGTGACCGTCGGGTAGCGGTCGGCGGGGATCTTCTCCATCGCGCGCGCGATCGCCTCATCGACCGCCTCGGGCACGTTCGGGCGAACGGTTCGGACCGAAGGCACCGGCGACATGTTGTGCCTGGCCATGAGCGCGTTCGGCGAGGCGCCGGAGAAGGGGGGCTCGCCCACGAGCATCTCGTACAGCATGCACGCGAGGCTGTACTCATCGCTGCGGCCATCGACTCGATCGTCCGAGGTCCATTGCTCGGGACTCATGTACGCCGGCGACCCGGTCGCCATGCCGGTGTAGGTGAGACGTTCGCCGGCCGACTGATCGATTGCGCGCCCGATACCAAAATCGGTCACGACGGCGTGGCCGCTGGAAAGCAGGATGTTCTCGGGCTTGATGTCCCGGTGGACGAGACCACGCGAGTGTGCGTAGGAAAGCCCGTCGGCGATCTCGGCCGTGATGCGGAGCGCCTCGCCAATGGAAAGCTGCTTCTCCCGGCCGAGACAGTCGCGCAGCGTTTCTCCCTCGACGTACGGCATCGCGAAGAAGAGCAGCCCATCCGCCTCGCCTGAATCCAGCATCGGCAGGATGTGCGGATGGTTGAGGTGCGCGACGACGCGAATCTCGCGAAGGAATCGCTCCGACTGGAGCGTGCCCATCAGCTCGGGATGCAGCACCTTGATCGCGACCATGCGCCCATGGCGCACGTCGACGGCCAGATACACGGTCGCGAAGCCACCGCGACCCAGCTCGCGTTGTACCTCGTAGCGCCCCGCAAGCGAGGCGCGCAGCCGATCCAGGACAGCCTCAGTACTCAAATCGTGTGCGGCGGGGTGGGATGCTGATGCATGAGCGAGCGACCCATGGAAAGGATCCTCGGCGATCTAGCTGAGCTATACAGTATTATGTCGCTCTCACATTAGGGGCGAGAGGATGCGCACCGCAACAATCTTCTTACGCCTTCCGCACCTATGGCCCGCTCCCTGAGGCGTCCGTCGACATTGAAGGAATCCTCCCCCCGTGCAGGCCGCGGGCACGACCAATGCTTTCCCCGGCAACTCCCTCCTGAGGAGTTGGTGGCAGATGGATTCGTACCTAACGACCGACGACGCGAACCCGAGGGTTGCCGCACGCAGCAGCCGTCGTGCGCAGACGCGTCCTGCGCGGCGCGGACGGACGAATTTCGACCACGCCGAAGATGCCTCGGAGCCGGGGGACGATCGACAGGGCGAACGGCTCGCCCGCGCGCTCGGCTGGCTCAGCATTGGGGTTGGTATAGCCGAAATCGTTGCGCCGCACAGCGTTGCGCGGCTGGCAGGCCTCGAGCAGGACGAGGCGAATCGTCGCGTCGTGCGTGGGATGGGGGTGCGGGAGATCGCGAGCGGCATCGGGATCCTTTCCCAGCGCAGGCCGACACGCTGGATGTGGGGTCGCGTGGCGGGGGACGCCCTGGATCTCGCGCTACTGGGCTCGGCGCTCCGATCGGACAACGCTCAGAAGGGTCGCGTGGTCGCGGCGACCGCGGCCGTGCTCGGCGTTGCCGCGCTGGACGTCTACTGCGGAACGCGGCTTCACCGGAACGCCGAGGGGGCGGGCCTCGAGGATGCGCCGGCGGTGTCGAAGCCGTAGGCCAACGGCAAAGATGACAGAATTCAGAATACAGAATTCGGGACACGGTACGGGGAGCCGGAGACGGCTCCCCGGTTCGTTTCACCTGGTGTGCTTGCTCGACTGGCATCCAGGTTCCAAGGAGGGACGCGGATTAGGCGGATGCAACGGATCAGGCGGATCGTTCCCGGTGCCGGCCAACTCTCATCACGCGGAACAAAGCACCCGTTTTTTTCTCCTGTCGAGGAAAGATCACGCCGGCAGAGCATCCGCCTGATCCGCTGCATCCGCGCACTCCGCGCGTGCCCTTGAACCTGGATGCCTGGATGCAAGCTCTGAATTCTGCGTTCTGAATTCTGCGTTCTGAATTCTGTTATCCTTGCCGTTCCCGGCGAGGCCCGGCGCGCCGCTCTCCCGCCCGCAGAACAGTGTGTGCATGTTCCCGCGATCGGACTGGAACTTGCTTTAGCGGCCCCGCGGGTTGAACGCGCGTAGCCGCCCCCATTTTCCCACCACTGCACGACATGTCGGCACCCACACGAACACCGCGCCGTGCCTCGCGATCTGTCGGGTCGAGAGGACTGGCGCCGATCGTGATCGAGCGCGTACGCCCCGAAATCGATGCCGGACGCTTTCCCGCCAAGCGCGTACTGGGGGAAGCCTGCGTCGTGTCGGCGGACATCTTCAAGGATGGACACGACCAGCTCGCTGCTCGCGTGCGATATCGGTGTCCGACGGAGGGTGAATGGGCGTATGTCGCGATGCCGTACGACGCCGACACCGATCGCTGGGCGGGCGCGTTTCTGCTCGATCGCGTTGGGGAGTGGCGGTTCACCGTCGAGGCCTGGACCGATGTATTCGCGACGTGGCGCTCGGGGCTCGAGAAGAAGGTCGCCGCCGGTCAGGATGTCGCGGTCGAGCTCCTCGAAGGCGGCGCGATCGTGGAGCGTGCGGCGCGGGCGTGCAAGGATCGCGGAGCGCGGGCATCGCTGACGCAAGCCGCCCAGGCACTGCGCGACACGAACACGGGTGCCGCCGATCGTGCGCGGGCGGCACTGGACCCAGCGCTCCTCGCGCTGGTTACGCAGCATCCGGCCCGGGACGACCTGACGGAGTACTCACGCCAGCTCCTCATCACGGTCGATCGAGTCCGGGCGGCGTTCGCGGCCTGGTACGAGATGTTTCCGCGCTCGCAGTCGGGCGATCCCAAGCGTCACGGCACGTTCGCGGATGCCGAGCGACAGCTGCCGCGCATCGCGCAGCTCGGCTTCGACGTCGTGTACCTCCCGCCGATCCATCCGATTGGAACGAACTTCCGCAAGGGGAAGAACAACACGCTCAACCCGCTCAAGGGCGACGTCGGAAGCCCATGGGCAATCGGAAGCGAAGAGGGCGGGCACACCGCCGTTCACCCGCAGCTCGGGACGCTCGCCGACTTCGAGCGATTCGTGAAGCGCGCGAGCGACCTCGGTCTCGAGGTCGCGCTCGACTACGCCCTGCAAACATCACCCGACCATCCCTGGGTCCGCGAGCATCCCGACTGGTTCAAGATTCGCCCTGACGGAAGCATCCAGTACGCGGAGAATCCGCCGAAGAAGTACCAGGACATCTATCCGCTGAACTTCTGGACCGATGATCGCGAGGCGCTCTGGAACGCGTGTCTGGAGGTCTTCCGATTCTGGATGGCGCGCGGCGTTCGAACGTTTCGCGTCGATAATCCGCACACGAAGCCGTTCGCGTTCTGGGAATGGGTCATTGCCGACATCAAGCGAACCGATCCTGACATCGTCTTCCTCTCGGAAGCCTTCACGCGTCCAAAGAAGCTGCTCTACCTCGCGAAGCTCGGCTTCAGTCAGTCGTACACGTACTTCACCTGGAAGAACAGCACGTACGAGATTCGCGAGTGGATGCGCGAGTTCAGCGATCCCGACGTGCTCCAGTATTACCGCGGGAACCTGTTCGCCAACACACCGGATATTCTGCACGAGTATCTGCAGCATGGCGGCCGCCCGGCATTTCGCATCCGACTCATCCTCGCCGCGACGCTCTCACCGCTCTACGGCATCTATAGCGGGTACGAGCTGTACGAGAACGTGCCGGTGCGCGTGGGCAGCGAGGAATATCTCAACTCCGAGAAGTACGAGCTGCGCCCACGCGACTTCGCCACGCCGGGCAACCTCGATGCGGAGATTCGTCGCATCAACCGCATCCGCCGCGAGAATCCGTCGCTCCAGCGCGCCGACAATCTCACGTTCCTCCGCAGCGAGAACGACCAGATCCTGTTCTATCACAAGTCCATGCCCGATCAGTCGAACGATCTCTTCGTGGTGGTGAACCTCGATCCGCTGCGCGCGCACGAGTCGATGGTGCACATGCCACTCGACGCACTCGGGATTGCCAGTGATGCCGTGTACGCGGTCACGGATCTCCTGACCGGAGCGCAGTTCCGCTGGCGCGGCGCCCGCAACTACGTGCGGCTCGACCCGTCGCAGGAGCCGGCGCACATCCTTCGGCTGGAGCGCGGAGGAGCGGCATGAAGCGGGAGAAGATGCCAGCGGAGCCGCTTTCCGATGACCCGAACTGGTACAAGGACGCGATCATTTATCAGGTGCACGTGAAGGCGTTCTTCGACAGCAATGCCGACGGCTATGGTGACTTTGCCGGCCTCACGTCGCAGCTCGACTACGTACAGACCCTCGGCGTCAACGCCATCTGGATCCTCCCGTTCTATCCGTCGCCGCTCAAGGACGATGGCTACGACATCGCGTCGTACGAAGAGATTCACGAAACGTACGGCCTGGTCGAGCACTTCAAGGCGTTCCTGAAGGAAGCGCACGATCGTGGAATACGCGTCATCACCGAGCTGGTGATCAACCACACCTCCGACCAGCACCCGTGGTTCCAGCGAGCGCGCGCCGCCCCGAAAGGATCGGCGGAGCGCGAGTGGTATGTGTGGAGCGATGATCCCAACAAGTACAAGGATGCGCGGATCATCTTCACCGATACCGAAAAGTCGAACTGGGCATGGGACGGCATCGCGCAGCAGTTCTACTGGCACCGGTTCTTCAGCCATCAGCCTGACCTGAACTTCGAGAATCCCAAGGTCATCGAGGCGGTGATCAACGTCATGCGCTTCTGGCTGCGCATGGGTGTCGACGGGCTGCGGCTGGACGCGATTCCGTACCTCATCGAGCGCGAGGGCACGTCGTGCGAGAACATTCCGGAGACGCACGTCGTGCTCAAGCAGCTTCGTGCCGCGATGGACGCCGAGTTTCCCAACCGGATTTTCCTCGCCGAGGCGAACCAGTGGCCGGCCGATGTGCGGCCGTACTTCGGCGATGGGGACGAGTGCCACATGGCGTTCCACTTCCCCCTCATGCCGCGGATGTTCATGGCCGTCCGGCGGGAAGATCGCACGCCGATCGTCGAGATCATGGCGCGCACCCCGAAGATCCCGGACAACTGTCAGTGGGCGATCTTCCTTCGCAACCACGATGAGCTGACGCTCGAGATGGTGACGGACGAGGAGCGCGACTACATGTACCGGGAGTATGCGCGCGACAAGCGGATGCGCATCAACCTGGGTATCCGCCGCCGACTCGCCCCGCTGATGGATAACGGGCGCCGGCAGATGGAGCTGATGAACGCGCTCCTCATGTCGATGCCGGGGACGCCGGTCGTGTACTACGGCGACGAGATCGGCATGGGAGACAACATCTATCTCGGCGACCGCAACGGCGTGCGCACGCCGATGCAGTGGAGCGATGACAAGAACGCCGGATTCTCCGACGGCGATAGCGCGGCGCTGTACTCGCCGGTCATCGTCGATCCGCCGTACGGCTACCACACCATCAACGTCGAGGCGCAGGAGCGGACGTCGACGTCGCTCCTCCGTTGGATGCGCCGGCTCATCGGCGTTCGGAAGGCGCAAAAGGCGTTCGGGCGGGGCACGCAGGAGTTTCTGCACCCGGCCAACAAGAAGGTGCTCGTCTTCCTCCGCCGGTACGAGAACGAGGTGGTGCTGTGCGTGAACAATCTGTCCCGATATGCGCAGCCGGTAGAGCTCGACCTGCGAGAGTTCTCGGGGCTGGTTCCGATCGAGCTCTGGAGCTGTGAAGCATTTCCCGCCGTCGGCGCTCTGCCGTACTTCTTCACCATGGCGCCGCACGGATTTCTCTGGTTCCGGCTCGTCGCCCCCGCCGACGTCGCGTCGTTCAAGAAGCCGAAGTGATGCGCGGCGACCTCGAGGCTCGGTCCGGCTCCGGGAACGAACCGAAGCGCGATCGCGTGAGCGACCCCGTGCGCGATCTCTCGTCTGAGGCTCTCCTTCGCTTTCTCGCCACACGACGCTGGTTCGGCGCGAAAGGGCGCCAGCCGGAGAGCGCGCGCGTCGTCGATGCCGTTCCGGTGGGGTCGGCCGGATGGATCGCGCGCGTCGACGTGGCGCTGAAGGACGGCGTCGAGCGATATCAGGTGACGCTGAGGGGTCAGGAGTCAGGAGTCAGGGGTCGGGGGGACGACGTTGCCGAGGGGCTCGACGACCCGGCGTTCTGTCGCGCGCTTGGTGAAGCCGTCACCCGAGGAACAGGGCTGAAGGGGATCGACGTACGCTGGGCTATCGACCGCGGGGCTCCGATGCCTGACGAGCTGCCCGTGCCGAGGCTGGCGGGCGCGGAGCAGAGCAACACGTCACTCGTCTTCGGCGACGTGGCGATCATGAAGCTCTATCGGCGGCTCGAGCCAGGTGAGCATCCCGATGCGGAGATCGGGCACTTCCTCACGACGCGCGCGCATTTCTCGCATACGCCGGACCTCCTGGCGACGGCGCGCTTCGAGTCGCCGGGCGGCATCGAGGTGGCGGCGATACTCCAGCGTTTCCTCCCCGGATCGCGCGATGCGTGGACGGTCGCCCTCGAGCGCGGAGCCGAGGCGTTTGGCGTCGACGCATCGACGGGCATTCCGTTTGTCGTCGAGGCAGAGACGCTTGGGACGGTAACGCGCGAAATGCATCTGGCGCTGGCGTCCGACGAACACGATCCAGCGTTTGCGCCGCAGGAGGGGACGGCGGAGGACGTCGCGGAGTGGGCCAACGCGGTGCGCCTCGCGGCAGAGAAGACGTTCGACTTGCTCGAGCGGAGTGGGACCAACGGGTCCTTGTCGAGCGAAGTCGCTCGAGATGTCGAGGCCGTGCTCGGTCGGAGGGATGTCGTGAGGGGGCTCGTTGACGGGTGGATCACCGAGATCGGTGAGGACGCGGGCGGCCGCATTCGCCATCACGGGGATTACCACCTGGGCCAGGTGCTGCAGACGGGAGATGGAGATTTCTTCGTGATTGACTTCGAAGGTGAGCCTGCGCGACCGCTTCAGGAGCGACGTACGAAACACTCGGCGCTTCGCGACGTGGCCGGCATGATGCGCTCGTTCGCCTATGCCGCGGCGACGTGCGCTGAAAGGGCGCGCGCCGACCTTGGCGAGGCCGACGCAAGAACGCGAGCGCACCGGTGGGAGCGCGAGCTTCGTGAAGCGTTCCTGCGGGGCTATCTGCCGGACGGGCGGGAGCACCCGCCGTTTCTGCCGCAGGCGCGCGCACGGCTCGACGTCCTGCTCATGCTGTTCGAGACAGAGAAGGTGCTCTACGAGCTCGCCTATGAGCTGAACAATCGCCCCACGTGGATGTGGATTCCGTTGCGTGGGCTGATCGCAATGACGCGCCCACCCACGCGCGCATCGGCGAGAAAGCGCTCGTGACGCTGCACGCCTGGTCGCTGTCGCGCGGAGCCACGGTCGTCGCCGACGGGGTGCGGTTCTCCGTGTGGGCGCCGAATGCGACGCGGGTCTCGGTGCAGATCGAGGGCGGCGCCACGCATCCGCTCGCTCCATCGGGCGGCGGCGTCTTCGAGGAGATCATCGGCGGGGTGGGAGCCGGCGCGGATTATCGTTATGTGCTCGACGGTGCCGCGGTTCCGGACCCCGTCAGCCGGTACCAGCCGGCCGGAGTACACGGCCCATCGCGCGTGGTCGATCCTTCACGGTACCAGTGGAAGGACGGCGGGTGGCGCGGCCTTGCCATGGCCGACGCTGTCATCTACGAGCTGCATGTCGGCACGTTCTCCGACGCGGGCACCTTTCGCGGCGTCATCCCTTACCTTCGCGAGCTGCGCGAGCTCGGCATTACCGCGATCGAGATCATGCCGGTAGCCGAGTTCCCCGGTTCACGCAATTGGGGATATGATGGCGTGCATTTGTATGCACCGCAGAGCACGTATGGCGGCCCGGAGGAGCTCCGTGCGCTGGTCGACGCTGCGCACGCTGCGGGACTCGCCGTCGTTCTCGACGTCGTCTACAACCATCTCGGGCCCGAGGGAAACTACCTCGGCTCGTTCGGTCCGTATTTCACCGGCCGGTACACGACGCCGTGGGGGCAGGCGCTCAACTACGATGATGCGCACTCCGATGAGGTTCGGCGATTCATCATCGACAACGCGCTCTACTGGGTGACGGAGTTTCACGTCGATGGACTTCGGCTCGATGCCATCCACGGGATCTTCGATTTTTCTCCGCGGCACATCCTGCGTGACCTCGCCGAGTCGGTTCGCAATCAGGCGTCTCTGCTCGGTCGACAGGTGGTCGTCATCGGCGAGAGTGACCTCAATGACCCGCGGGTCGTGCGCCCCTCCGATGCCTGCGGATACGGGCTCGACGGCCAATGGGCGGATGATCTCCACCACGGCATTCACGCAGCGCTCACCGGAGAGAAGAACGGCTACTATTCCGACTTCGGCGGCGTCACACCCGTCGCGACGGCGCTGCGCACTCCGTTCGTGTTCGACGGTCGGTACTCGCTGCACCGCAAACGACGCCACGGCGCACCGGCGACCGGTGTCCCGGCCGACCGTTTCGTGGTGTGCATTCAGAATCACGATCAGGTGGGCAACCGCGCATTCGGCGATCGCATCGCCTCACTGGTGGGGTTGTCGAAAAGCAGGCTCGCGGCCGCGCTCTTGCTCCTGTCACCCTATGTGCCGTTGCTCTTCATGGGCGAAGAGTACGGCGAGACGAATCCCTTTCAGTACTTCGTGAGTCACGGGGACGCGAAGCTCATCGACTCCGTACGCGAAGGGAGACGCAAGGAGTTCGAGCAATTCGGGTGGGGCGACGACGTTCCGGACCCGCAAGCGACGGAGACGTTCGAGCGATCACGGCTGGATCGGCGTCGCCGTCAGAGCGGCGAGCATGCCGGGATGTATGCCCTCTACAGGGATCTGCTGCGACTTCGCCGCCAGATGCCTGCGCTGCGACCAGGGCAGGCTGAGGCCCGTGTCGCCCACGACGAGCGCGATTCCTGGATCACGCTCGAGCTGACGACCGAGCAAGGCCCACCGCTGCTGGCGGTGTTCAATCTGAGCGAAACCGAGCGCCAGGTTCCGGCGGCGACGAGCGCGCCGGGAACGTGGCGACTCTTGCTTTCTACGGAGGGGGAGATGTACGGAGGTCGAGGTGGTGCACCGGCGTGTCTGCCGGACAGCGGCGGCGCGACGGCGACGGTGCGCGTGCCCGCCGCGAGCGCGAGTGTATACGCGAGGGCCGATCGATGAGGGTGTGGCCGGGACAACCGTATCCACTCGGCGCGACGTGGGATGGCGAAGGCGTGAACTTCGCCCTGTTCTCCGAGCACGCGACGGGCGTCGAGCTGCATTTGTTCGACAACCCGGAGGATGCGAAGGAATCGCACAAGATCGTGCTGCCCGAGCTCACCGATCACGTGTGGCACGCGTACCTGCCTGACGTTCGCCCCGGTCAGTATTACGGCTATCGCGTGCATGGCCCCTATCGGCCGGAGGAGGGGGATCGCTTCAATCAGCACACCCTCCTGATCGACCCGTACGCGAAGGCGATCACGGGGCGAATTCAGTGGAGCAACGCGCTGTTCGCGTACAAGGTCGGCGGCGAGAAACAGGATCTCGAGATGTCCACCGAGAACAGCGCCGGCGGCGTGCCGAAGTGCGTCGTCATCGATAGCGCCTTTACGTGGGGATCCGATCGGCGGCCCCGCATCCCGTGGAACCGCACCGTGATCTACGAGTGCCACGTGAAGGGGATGACGGTGCGGCACCCGGACGTGCCCGAGCCCCTTCGCGGTACCTATCTCGGCCTCTGCTCCGATGCGATGATCGATTACTTTCTCGCGTTAGGCATTACCGCGATCGAGCTGCTGCCGGTCCACCAGTTCGTCGTCGACCGTGGGCTCGCCGAGAAAGGCCTGACGAACTACTGGGGGTACAACTCGATCGGCTTCTTCGCCCCGGACGTCCGCTATGCGACGAAGGGACTCGGCAACCAGGTGTACGAGTTCAAGTCGATGGTGAAGACGCTGCATTCGGCGGGCATCGAGGTCATCCTCGACGTCGTGTACAACCACACGGGGGAAGGAAACCATCTCGGCCCCACGCTCTCATTGCGCGGCATCGACAACCGCGCCTACTATCGCCTGGATCCGAAGAACCCGCGACACTACGTGGACTTCACGGGCACGGGCAACAGTCTCAACATGCTGCATCCGCGCACGATCCAGCTCATCATGGACAGCCTGCGGTACTGGGTCGAAGGAGATGCACGTCGACGGCTTCCGATTCGACCTGGCGCCCGTCCTCGCGCGGGAGCTTCTGGAGGTGAACAAGCTCGGGACCTTCTTCGACATCATCCAGCAGGACCCCGTCTTGTCGACGGTGAAACTCATTGCCGAGCCATGGGACATCGGGCCCGGGGGGTACCAGGTGGGCAACTTCCCGGTTCGGTGGGCCGAGTGGAACGGGAAGTACCGCGACGCGATCCGGAAATACTGGCGAGGTGAGCATGGCACCACACCCGAGCTGGCGTCGCGATTGGCCGGGTCGGCGGACATCTATCAGGGAACCGGTCGCGCAGTGTACGCGAGCGTGAATTTCGTCACCGCGCACGACGGCTACACCCTGTACGATCTCGTCAGCTACGAGCAGAAGCACAACGAGGCGAATGGCGAGAACAACCAGGATGGGCATAACGACAACCTGAGTCGTAATTGGGGGGTGGAAGGCGAGACCGCGGACGAGCGCATCCTCGACCTGCGCTTCCGGCTGATGCGCGACTTCCTGGCGACGCTCGCGTTCTCGCAAGGCGTTCCGATGTTGTCGCACGGCGATGAGATCGCGCGGACGCAGGGTGGCAACAACAACGCGTATGCGCAGGACAACGAGATTTCGTGGGTGAACTGGGAGCTCGACGATCGACGCAAGGCGCTCCTCGAGTTCACGAAAACCGCGTTGGCGATCCGTCACGCCCACCCGGTCTTCCGCCGCCGGCATTTCTTTCGCGGCGCTCCGGTGACCGAGGGGGCCCCCAAGGATCTGATTTGGATTCGTCCCGACGGTCAAGAAATGACGGAACAGGACTGGCAGAACGCGCACAACAAGGCACTCGGCGCTCTGGTCAATGGCGACGCCACCGACGACACCGATGAGCGGGGACGTCGCATTCGCGATGACACCATGCTGCTTCTCACGAATGCGGGCGATGACGACGTTCGATTCACGCTGCCGGCGGTCGGTCACGAGGGCCAATGGGCGCAGCTCGTTGACACGGCCTCCGGGTCCTTGCGGATGATCGACGCGGGCTGGGTCGGCCTCATGCCGCATTCGCTCATGCTCTTGCGATACGGGCCCGATCGTCGCCTGGTGGTCGAGGCACGATCCGGTGACGACATCGTCGCCGCGGCTCCCGAGGTGCTGGACTATGGACGCTAAGCGGGGAGAGGGCGAGGAGCGTCGCGCGATGGAGGCGGCTCCAGCCGCCACCGCCGAACCTCCAACGAGGAGCGCCCCGAAGCGCTTTTCGCCACCAGCGGCTAACCAGGAATCCGTGCGACATCTTCTTGCGGGAAATCACACCAATCCGCATTCGATTCTCGGAGCGCACCCCACGACCGTGCAGGGCGTCAACGGCGTCGTGGTTCGCGCGATGCACCCGGATGCCAGCGCGATCGACGTGCTTCCGGAAGGTCGCGAGGCGGTTCCGATGGAGCGCGAGGCCGGCCCGCTGTTCTCGGTGTTTCTGCCGAACGCGAGCGCCCCGCTGCGATACCGGCTTCGCTTCCACCATTCCGGGGGCGTCGCCTGGGAGCGAGATGATCCCTATCGCTTCCTGCCGACCATCGGTGAGATCGACGCGCATCTCTTCGCCGAGGGGACGCATCGTCGTCTGTGGGAGAAGCTCGGCGCGCACGTCCGCACGATTGATAACGTCAGCGGCGTCGCTTTCGCCGTCTGGGCGCCTAACGCCCGCCGGGTGAGCGTCGTGGGCGACTTTTGCGGATGGGATGGGCGCGTGTATCCCATGCGTACGATGGGATCGTCCGGCGTCTGGGAGCTGTTCGTCCCCGAGATCGGCGCCGGGGCGCTCTACAAGTACGAGATCATCACGCACGCTGGCGTTCCACGGCTGAAGACGGATCCCTTCGCCTTCAAGATGGAGCAGATGCCCGGAACGTCGTCGATCGTCGTCGACGAGCAGAGGTATGCATGGGAAGATCGGGAGTGGATGGTCGAGCGCCCGCACCGTGATCCACCCCGCGAGCCGATGCTCATCTACGAGGTCCATCTCGGCTCCTGGGCGCGCGTACCGGAAGAGAACAACCGTCCGCTCACGTACCGCGAGATCGCCCCGCGGCTGGTCGAGCACGTGCGGCGCCTTGGCTTCACCCACATCGAGCTGCTTCCCGTGTCGGAGCATCCATTCACCGGCTCGTGGGGATACCAGGTGTCCGGATACTTCGCCCCGACGTCCCGCTATGGCACCCCCGACGATTTTCGCTATCTCGTCGACGCGTGCCACCGCGCGGGGATCGGTGTGCTGCTGGACTGGGTGCCGGCGCACTTTCCCAAGGACGATTTCGCGCTTCGGCGATTCGACGGCACCGCGCTCTACGAGCACGAAGACCCGCGCCTCGGCGAGCACCCGGACTGGGGGACGCTGATCTTCAACTACGGCCGGCCGGAGGTGCGCAACTTCCTCATCGCGAATGCGCTCTTCTGGCTCGAGGAGTTCCACGTCGATGGGCTGCGTGTGGACGCGGTCGCCTCCATGCTGTACCTCGACTACTCGCGCAGACCGGGAGAATGGCTACGCAACCGATACGGCGGCCGCGAGAACCTCGAGGCGATCGATTTCCTGCGGCAGCTCAACGAGACGGTGCGCACCGAGGACCCGGGATGCATCACCATTGCCGAGGAATCCACCGCCTGGCCGGGTGTCACGAAGCCCGTGTCCGAAGGCGGGCTGGGGTTCACCTTCAAATGGAACATGGGGTGGATGCACGACACGCTGCGCTACTTCGCGCGTGATCCACTGTATCGAAGGTTCCACCAGGGCGAGCTCACCTTCGCCATGGTGTACGAATACAACGAGCGGTTCATCATGCCGCTGTCGCACGATGAAGTCGTGCACCTCAAGCGCTCGCTTGCTCGAGAAGATGCCGGGCGACCTGTGGCAGAAGCTCGCGAACCTTCGCCTGCTGCTCACCTACCAGTACACGCGGCCCGGCAAGAAGCTGCTGTTCATGGGCACCGAGTTCGCGCCCTGGGCCGAATGGAATCACGACACGAGCCTCGACTGGCACCTCGCGGGTGAGCCACAACGTGCAGGCTTCTCGCGATTCGTCGAGGACCTTGGACGCCTGTACCGTGAGCGATCCGCGCTGTGGCGGAATGATCACGTCCCATCCGGGTTTGCGTGGATCGATCTGGCGGATGAGGAGAACTCCGTGATCTCATATGCGCGCCACGATGGGCACGAGCACGTCATTGTCGTCCTCAACTTCCTTCCCATTCCGCGCGAGCAGTACCGGATCGGCGTGCCGAGCACGGGGCGCTACACCCTGCGTGATGTCGACCGACGACAGCCGATACGGGGGCAGCGGGCTCGGCATGCGTCCAACGATTGCCGTTGAGGAGACACCGTTTCATGGCTACCCGCAGTCGGTAGCCCTGCAGGTCCCACCGCTGGGCGCGCTCGTGCTCGCACTGGAGGACTCCGCGGTCGCGCGCGCCGCCGATGGTGGGAATGGCACCTCGTAAGCACTCCGGAAGACGCAGGGCCAGCGCGTTGCGCGCGCTCGCCGACCGGGTGGGGATCATTGCCGAGTACGTCGACCAGACTGGGAAGGAGCGGCGGGCCACGAGCGATCGTACACGCGCCGCGCTGCTCAGCTCCATGGGCTACGACGTGTCCGATGACGCTGCTGCCGCCGACGCGCTGGTCGCGCTTCGCGAGCGTGCGCACGAGCAATTGCTGCCTCCGGTTCGCGTTACCGCCGATGCCTCCGCGCCGATTGCGATTACTCTTCCACGCGGCTGGCCGTCGCGCGTCGAGTGGGAGGTGGAGCTCGAAGATGAGCAGGGGAGAACCGTCCGGCGCGCGGGCCGCACGACCAAAAGCGCGCGCGGGCAGATCCACATCCCGCTGGATGCGGCACCCGGCCCTGGCTACCACACCGTGCGCCTAACGGCACGTGCGCGTGGTCAGTCGGTGGAGGGGACACAGCGGCTGATCGTCGTGCCTCGCAAATGCGCCGCGCCCGAAGACCTGCTTGGCGGACGGCGCGTCGTGGGTCTCACCGCCAACGTGTACACGTTGCGGAGCGCGCGGAACTGGGGTGTTGGCGACACTGGCGATCTCACTCGGCTCACCGAGTGGGCCGCCGACGTTGGCGCCGCTTTCGTCGGCGTGAATCCGCTGCACGCGCTGCGCAACCGGGGTCACGACATCTCACCCTACGGCCCGGTGAGCCGGCTCTTCGGGAATGTTCTCTACATTGACGTCGATGCGGTGCCCGAGATGGCGGACAGCGCGGATGCGCGAACGCTGACGGCTCGCGCCCTCCCGCGCATCGCCGAGCTGCGCGATGCATCGCACGTGGACTACGAGGCGGTGATGAGGATGAAGCGCCCGGTCCTCGAGGCCCTCCATCGCTCATTCATGGAGAACCACGAAGGAAAGAAGACGGAACGTGGTCGGGCGTTCGCGCGGTACGTCCAATCACAGGGGGAGCAGCTCGAGGACTTTGCCACCTGGTGCGCGCTCGACGAGCGGCAGCAGGGTATGCCCTGGCAGGAGTGGCCGAATGAGCTGCGAGATCCGCGCGGACGCGCGGTGAAGGCGTTTCGTGAGAAAGAGCGCGAGCGCGTCCGCTTTCATCAGTGGTCACAGTTCGAGCTCGACCGCCAGCTCGGCGACGCGCAGGCGCGCGCGCGCGAGCTGTCGCTGCCCGTCGGTCTGTATCAGGACCTGGCGATTGGGGCAGCGCGAGACGGCAGCGACACGTGGATGCATCCGGGACTCTTTCTCGATGGCCCGACGATCGGCGCTCCGCCCGACCCTTATGCGGCCGCGGGGCAGAATTGGGGGCTTCCGGCGATCAACCCGCATCGGCTGGCCGAGGATGGGTACGCGTACTGGGTGCGCCTGGTGCGGGCGGCGCTTCGACACGCCGGCGCGCTGCGCATCGACCACGTCCTCGGACTCTTTCGGCAGTTCTGGATTCCACGCGCGCATGGAGGGCCGCGATGGCGCCTACGTGCGCTTTCCCGGCGACGACCTGTTAGGCATCGCGGCGCTCGAGAGCGTGCGTGCCAACGCTCTCATCGTGGGTGAGGATCTCGGCACCGTGCCACCAGAGGTTCCCCCGGCACTCGAGCGGTGGGGCGTCCTCTCTTCGAAAGTGATGTACTTCGAATCGGAGCCGAAGGGTGGGCGGTTCAAGCCCCCTCGCGCGTATCCCGCGCTCGCGCTGACGACAGCCAATACGCACGACATGCCGACGATCGCGGCATTCTGGCGGGAGAGCGACATTGATCTGCGCGCGAAGGTGGGAGCGATTCCCACGCAGCGTGCGGTGGCAGGGGCGCGACAGGAGCGGGCCCAGGCGCGCGAGGCGCTCGCGACGACGCTCATTGAGGAGGGCCTTTGGCCGGCGAACGAGGAGCCGACCACCGACCTGGCGCTGCGTGAAGCGGTTCACACGTTCCTGCGGCGCACGCCGTCCTGGCTGGTGGGACTTTCGCTCGACGACCTCACTGGGGAAGTCGAGCCGGTAAACCTTCCCGGCGTAGCGGCCGCTCAGTGGCCCAGCTGGACGCGACGAATGACGATGAGTCTCGAGGAAATGAGCGAGAGCGCCGAGGTCCGTCGCGCGCTGGGCGTGGAGCGACAATGGGTTCCCTCGCGCTGACGGCGACCTACCGCCTCCAGTTCAACGCGGGCTTTCGGCTCCAGGATGCGCGCGGGCTGGTGCCGTATCTCGAGCGTCTCGGCGTGTCGCACATCTACGCGTCTCCGCTGCTCGCGGCCCGGCCTGGAAGTCTCCACGGATACGATGTCGCCGACCCGACACGCCTCAACCCGGAGCTCGGGTCGGAGGATGAGCTGCGCGGCCTCGCGTCCGAGCTTCGCGGTCGGGGGATGGGAATCCTGCTCGATATCGTGCCTAACCACATGGGTACCGGTGCCGACAATCCCTACTGGGAGGACATGCTGGCCAACGGTCGGCGCTCCCGGTGGGCGAGCTGGTTCGATGTCGAGTGGGAGTCGGAGCGATCATCTCTGCAGGGCCGCGTTCTCGTTCCCGTTCTCGGCGACACCCTCGAAGCAGTGCTGGATCGCGGCGAGCTCTCACTCCAGCGACAGGGTGCCCGCATTCGTCTCAAGTACTTCGACAAAACCTTTCCGGTAGCGCGCGAAACCGAGAGCGAGCTTGGGCGTGCGGACCTGTCCCGGTGGCACGAAGGAAAGCAGGGTCGGGCACGGATGCGCGAGCTCGTGGACGCGCAGTGGTACCGGCTCGCGTTCTGGAAGCGTGCATTGATCGCGATCAACTATCGCCGGTTCTTCGACGTCAACGACCTCATCGCGCTTCGCATGCACGACCCGGAGGTGTTCCGCGAGACGCATGCGCTCGTGCTTCAGTGGGTCGAGGATGACGTAATCGATGGACTGCGCATCGACCATATCGATGGGCTTCTCGATCCGCAGGCCTACCTCGACGCGCTGCGTGTCGAGGTGGCGGGACGTCGTCCATCCACGGCCGATCCGGTCCCGATCGTCGTCGAAAAGATTCTCTCCCCCGGAGAGCGGCTGCGCGAGAGCTGGCCCGTGCAGGGAACGACGGGCTACGAGTTCCTCAATGAGCTGGAGGCTGCATTCATCGCGGCCGAGGGCGCGTCGCGTCTCGACGACGGCTATCGGCGCCTGGTCGGCGCTCGCGGCCGTGGGGGAATCGAAGAGGCGGCCGTTCGCGGGAAGGAGCTCGTGCTGCGCGCCGCGCTCGCCGCGGATGTGTCTCGCCTGACGAAGCTGTTCCGTCGTGCGCGGCGAATGCGACGGGGAGCGGCGGCGGCCGGGGCCGCGGCGGCCATTCGTCGTTTCATTGCGACGCTGCCGGTGTATCGAACCTACATTGACGGACGGGGCACCGTTCACGGTGATGATCGCGAGGTCATCGAGCGCGCCCTCGCGCGCGTTCGGGAGCGGTGGAAAGGCAGTCACGAGCTCAATCGCCTCGCGGCGGTGCTCGAATCCCCGGATGAGCACGCAAGCGAGTTCATCGGGAGGCTCCAGCAGACAAGCGGGCCGGCGACGGCAAAAGGCGTCGAGGACACCGCGCTCTATCGTTATGTGCCGCTGGCGTCGCTCAACGAAGTCGGCGGCGATCCCGCGCGTGATCTGCCCCGCGCCGTCGCCGACCTGCACCGTGCGAACCGCGAGCGCCAGAATCGATGGCCGCGCTCCCTCCTCTGCACGTCGACGCACGATACGAAGCGGAGCGCCGATGTCCGCTCGCGGATCGACGTCCTGAGTGAGATGCCGGACGAGTGGCTGCGCTCGGTGCGCCGCTGGCGACGTCTGCTGGCGTCCCATCGAGCGAAAGGTCGCGGCGGCGCAGCCCCGGACGCCTCGACGGAGTGGCTCATCTACCAGACGATGCTCGGCATATGGCCCGCGGAGGAAGCCCCCCCGGCGGCCGCGGGCGCAGTGAAGGACCGCATCGTCGAATACATGGTCAAGGCGAATCGTGAGGCGAAAGTCCGCACCAGCTGGACGTCACCGGACGAAGCCTATGAGAACGCCGTGCGGGCGTATATCGGCGCCGCACTGCAGAACGAAACCTTCGCGACGGAGTTGGCCACCTTCGCGAGCCGCGTGGCACCTGCCGGATACTGTAACGCCCTGTCGCGACTGTTGGTGCACCTCACGGCGCCGGGCACCCCCGACATCTACCAGGGGGATGAAATGTGGAACTTCGCGCTGGTCGATCCGGACAACCGTCGCGAGGTAGACTTCGAGGCACGTCGCGCCACGCTCGATCGACTCGACGCCACGCTCGACGGCGGCGATGTCGCGGCGGCATGCGCGGAGATGCTGCGCACCGTCGCCGACAGCCGGCTCAAGATGCACGTGACGCGTACCGCGCTCCATCTTCGTCGTGAGATGACTCCGGTCTTCACGCGAGGCAGATACGTCTCCCTGGACATCCGCGGCGAACGCGCGGCCCACGCCATCGCCTTCACTCGCTCCTTCGAGGGAGCCACGGTCGTCGTCGCCGTGACGCGCCTGCCTGTCCGATTGTCTGGAACCGTAGGCATTCCGACGGGCTTGGCGTGGGGAGACTCCGAGATCATGTTTCCTCGAAGCGATGTCCCCCGTCGCTGGCGGTGCGCGCTCACCGGGCGCGCCGTGGAAACACAAAATGCTGAAGGCGGTGCCACGCTGCTGGCGCGTGAGGTGTTTCTCACGCTTCCGGTAGCCGTGCTCATTGGCGAATAACTCGGAGAGTTCATGTCCGTTGCTCCACCTCGCGTCGCGTACTTCTCGATGGAAATCGCCCTCGAGCAGACGCTACCCACCTATAGCGGCGGTCTCGGCGTTCTCGCCGGCGATACGCTGCGGTCGGCGGCCGATCTGGCGCTGCCCGTCGTCGGCGTCACCCTCGCGCACCGCCGCGGATACTTCCGCCAACATCTCGACACGCACGGAAACCAGTCCGAGAGTCCCGCCGAGTGGTTTCCGGAGAACACGCTTCCCGAGGCTCCGGGCCGGGTCACGGTCGAGATCGAGGGGCGCCCCGTTCAGGTTCGGGCCTGGCGGTACACGGTGCGCGGTGTGTCGCACCACGAGGTACCGGTGTATCTGCTGGACACCAATCTTCCCGAAAACTCGGAAGCGGATCGTGGCCTGACCGATACGCTGTACGGCGGCGATCCGCGCTACCGGCTCTGCCAGGAGGTCGTGTTAGGCATGGGCGGTGCGGCGCTGCTGGCCCAGCTGTATCCGGGCAAGCCGCTTCAGCACCACATCAACGAAGGTCACGCGTCGCTCCTGATCCTCAGCCTTCTCGAGCGGCGCCTCGGCGGAGAGCGCGCACCGACGGTCGGGGACATCGAAGCGGTGGCGCGGCAGTGCATCTTCACGACACACACGCCCGTCCCCGCGGGTCACGACGCGTTCCCCGCTGACCTGGCGCGCGCGATCCTCGGCGCACGCATCGCGGGTTTGCTCGATGCCGCCGAGCTCTGGCACGACGGCAAGCTCAACATGACGTATCTCGCGCTCCGGTGCTCGAGATTCATCAACGCCGTCGCACACCGGCACAAGGAAGTGTCGCAGGAGATGTTCCCGGGATTCCCGATGAGCGCGGTGACGAATGGCGTGCACGCCGTCACGTGGACATCGGATCCCATCCGTGAGCTCTTCGACCGATTCGTTCCCGAGTGGCGGCGCGACAACTTCTTCCTTCGTCACGCCTGCACGATCCCGCTCGACGAGATTCGTGAGGCGCACGCCCGCGCCAAGCGCGCGCTGCTCGACGAGGTGGTGCAGCGCACCGGCGTTCAGCTCGACGCCAAGGCGTTCACGATCGGCTTCGCGCGCCGCGCGACCCCATACAAGCGGGCCGATCTCCTGTTCACGGATCTCGAGCGGCTGCGCTCGATCGCGAAGCACACCGGGCCGCTTCAGATCGTCTACGGGGGCAAGGCACATCCACGCGATGGCAACGGCCGGGACATCATCAAGCGGATCTTCGAGGCGTCGCATCAGCTCGGCGCCGCGGTCCGCGTGGTGTACCTCGAGAACTACGACATGAGCCTGGGCCGCGTGCTCACGTCGGGCTGCGATGTGTGGCTCAACAATCCGATTCCGCCGCTCGAAGCGTCAGGCACCAGCGGGATGAAGGCGGCACTCAACGGCGTTCCGAGCTTCTCGGTGCTCGACGGCTGGTGGATCGAAGGCTGCCACGAGGGAACGACCGGGTGGGGCATCGGCGGCACTCGCGAGCGTCCGCGCGATCCCTCCGGAGACGCGACCGATCTCTACGACAAGCTGGAGCGGATCATCCTCCCGATGTTCTACGGGCTGCCGTACGCGTACGCCGAGGTAATGCGAAACGCGATTGCGGTGAACGGGTCGTACTTCAACACGCAGAGAATGGTGATGCAGTACGCGTATAACGCGTACTTCGTCGAGGCTCCCGTTTCGGCTCGACCGGAAGGCGCGGTGGTGAGCTCGTAGGGAACCCCAGAGATGTCAGAAGTCAGACGTCAGAATACAGGATTCAGAAACGGGCTCGAGAGCAAGGACTGGCTTCCCCGGCCCGTTTCTGGATTCTGAATTCTGTATTCTGATAGCTGACATCTTTGCCGTTGCCCTAACGGCTCGTGTCTCCAAGCAAGCCGACCCCTCCCCGAACCCCGCCCGTTACTTCGGTAATTCGTCGTGCGTCTCCATCACGCTCGCCCCACCCGGAGCACTGAATGGGCACCACGCGGGTTCATCAGAAGCTCGACATCGAAGCGGTGCTGCGGCCCAGTCGCTGGGCCAGCGGCATGCAGGTCATCGGTGCCATCCCTGCGCACGTGGCTGGGCAGCTCGGGCTGCCGCCGAGCGCGCGCAGCGTATGGCTCCATGAGCAGACGGTTGCGCACATCACCGATCAGCGGAACCTGACGATCGCGGACTCGGAGTTCGTGTTCGAGTACATGCCGGCGGCGGTGCTGCATCCGATGTTCTGTGGGCGGGAGTACAAAGGTGATGCGCTACGGGTCTCGCTCGCCGAGTACGTTCGCAGTGAACGCCGGTATCTCTACCTGAGCGCGACGGTGGTCGGCGCGGGCGACCGCGACGAAGTCTGGGTGAGCTCGGGGTATCCGATGTGTGAGGAGACGCTGCGGCGGTACCTGCGCTGCGGGCGTTTGCAGGGGGTTATTGCAGGGGGGCTCGAGGGCGGAAAGACGCGCACCGCCAGGCGGTTCCAGTTGGGAGCCGCGACACAGAATGCCGTGAAGGGCGCGCCCGGCCGACTTCCCTGACGCGATGCCTCCGGTTGCGATAAGCAGCCGGAGGTTTTGCTTTGCCGTTAGGGTCAGGAGTCAGAAGTCCCTGACTCCCGACCCCTTTGTTACGGCTGAGGCGTAGCGGGCGGCGGATTCCCGCTGCCAGCTGCGGGCGTCTCCACTTCTATCCGCGTCTCATTGCCACCCGGACCCCCGGCGAACACGAACCACGCGATGAGCGCAACCACTACCAGTACCACGATTGCCCAGATCCAGCCGGAGCTACCAGTACCGCCCCCAGGACTCTGGTTCACTTGTACGTCGGCCATGGCGTTCCTCCTCGAATGGGCCGAACCCCGCGCCGGCCTCGCCGCGGGATGGCGTGAGCGCCGACGAGCTATGCAAGGGGAACGCCAGCGAGAGCTAGGCCTTTGCCCGCCGCGGCAACCGTAAGAGCAGGAGCGCGGCGAAAATTCCGGCGTAGATCAGGGGCTCCTGGATGTCCTTCTTGACGGCCCAGAGGAAATGCACGGTTCCAAGCGTTGCGACCACCCACACGAGGCGGTGAAGCTTTTTCCACCGTCGCCCCAGTCGCCGGATCGCGCCCTTCGTCGACGTGACGGCGAGCGGAATCATCAGCAGAAACGCCGTCATCCCAACCGTGATGTACAAATGTTCAGCAACGTCTTCGATGATGTCGCTGACGTCGAAGAACATGTCGAGGCCGATGTACATCGACAGATGGAGGCACGCGTAGCCGAAGGTGACGAGACCGATCGTTCGGCGGTGCTTGGCGAGCCAGTTCCACCCGGTGAAGCGCCGAATGGGAGTGACCGCGAGGGTGAGAATCAGGAAGCGAAGCGTCCAGAGCCCGGTTTGAATCTCGAGCGCCTCGATCGGGTTCGCGCCGAGCTCATCGGTGAACGCGCGACGCGCGAGCCAGAGGGCGGGGAGGAGACAGACGAGAACCAGTGAAACCGTCGTCCAGCGCCGACTCTGCGACCGCTGGCCCTCGCGCGGGATCGCGGGTGCCGTCAGTAGAACTTCCTCAGATCCATCCCGGCGTAAAGGCGCGCCACCTGATCCGCGTATCCGTTGAAGGGGAGAGTTGCGCGACGTCGGAACTCGCCGATTCGCCGCTCCTTGGCCTGACTCCATCGCGGGTGGTCGACTTCGGGATTCACGTTGGCGAAGAAGCCGTACTCGTCAGGCGCGGCCTCGTTCCACGCGGTGCGCGGCTGGGTCTCGACGAAGCGCATCCTGACGATCGACTTGATGCCCTTGAAGCCGTACTTCCACGGCACGACAAGTCGCAGTGGTGCGCCATTCTGGTTGGGCAGCACCTTCCCATAGAGTCCGGCGACGAGGATAGCGAGCGGGTGCATCGCCTCATCCAGTCGCAACCCCTCCGTGTACGGCCAGTCCAGCACCTGCCGCCGCTGTCCGGGCATTTGCCGGGGGTCGAGCAGCGTCGTGAACTCGATGTACTTGGCCCTGGACGTCGGCTCCACCCGCTTGATCAGGTCGGCCAACGGGAACCCGAGCCAGGGGATCACCATCGACCAGGCTTCGACGCAGCGCATGCGGTACACGCGCTCCTCGAGCTTGTGCGGCTTGAGGAAGTCTTCGATGGCGTAAACGGCGGGCTTCTTGACGTGCCCTTCGATCGCGATCGACCAGGGGCGAGGCCGGAGCGTGTGGGCGTTCTTTGCCGGCTCGTCCTTGTCGGTGCCGAACTCGTAGAAGTTGTTGTACGTCGTGACGTCTTCGTACGGGGTGAGCTTGTCGTCGCCTTGGCGTTCCACCTCCCGGCCGCTCAGCGCGCTCTCGCTCCAGGGGACCCCGGCGCCGACGGCGGCGAGTCCGAGCCCGGCCTGCGCAATGAATCGCCGGCGATCGAGATACGTCGCCTCATCGGTGATATCGGAGGCGCGGAGATCGGGGGCGCGCTTGATCAGCATTGGGAGCTCCACGAAGAGAGTCGGGCTATCTACAATACAGCGTGCGCCGGGGCGAGTTCCAGAGCCTCCGCTCTCGACAACACGCGCGCCCGCGAATATCGTCGCGCGGGACTCACTCGAGGAACGACCCATGATTCGATCCGTCATCATCGCGGCCGTCACATGTACCGCCGCGATCACCACATCGGCTGCAGCGCAGCGGTCGCGCGTCGCGTGCGATACCACCAACGGCGGCATCACACTGCCGCAGGGATTCTGCGCGCTCGTCGTGGCGGACAGCCTCGGCCCCGCGCGCCACATCGTCGTTGCGCCGAATGGCGATCTGTTCGTGGCGATCCGGAACACGCGCGATGTGAAGGGCGCAACCATTGCGTTGCGAGACACGAACGGTGATGGCCGCATGGACGTGCGCGAGCGATTCGGCGACAACGGCGGCTCGGGCATCGCGCTCCGAGGCACCGATCTCTTCTTCGCGACCGACGAGGCGGTGCTGCGCTACACGATTTCTCCCGGGGCGCTTCGCCCGACGGGTGCACCGGACACGGTGGTGGGTTCGCTTCCCACCGGGCGGAGTCACACCGCGAAGACCATCGCGTTACGCGGCAACGATCTCTTTGTGAACATCGGCTCGCCGTCGAACGCCTGTCAGCTCCAGGACCGTCAGCCACAATCCCCCGGGCAGGCGCCCTGTCCGGAGCTTGAAACGCGCGCGGGCATCTGGCGCTTCGAGGCAGCGAACAAGGGGCAGACCCAGGGCAATGGCGAGCGCTGGGCGACCGGTATCCGGAACGCCGTCGCGATCACGATCCATCCGTCCGATGGTGCACTCTGGGTGGCGCAGCATGGCCGCGACAATCTGGTGCAGAACTGGCCCGCGCATTTCGACACGACCGAGAGCGCGGAGCTTCCCGCGGAGGAGCTCTTTCGCGTGGGACGCGGGGATGATTTCGGGTGGCCGTACTGCTTCTACGACGGGCAGGCGAAGCGGAAAGTCCTGGCGCCCGAGTACGGCGGCGACGGTCAGCAGGTCGGGCGCTGCGCGAGCGTGAAGGGACCGGTCGCGGCGATGCCGGCGCACTGGGCGCCTAACGGGCTCGCGTTCTACGATGGGACGCAGTTTCCGGCGCGCTACCGGGGCGGCGCATTCATCGCCTTCCACGGGTCGTGGAACCGCGCCCCTCGCGCGCAGGGCGGCTACAACGTCGTGTTCGTTCCCTTCGAGAAGGGCCGTGCGGGGCCGCACGAGATCTTCGCGACAGGGTTCGCCGGTGACTCGGTGCAGCCCGCGGGGGCTCGCCACCGTCCGGTGGGAATCGCGGTGGGGCCCGACGGATCGCTCTACATCAGCGACGATCGTGGCGGGCGAATCTGGAGGGTGATGCGGAGCGGGAGGCGGTAAGAAGAGGTGCTCGAGGTGCTCGAGGTGCACCTCGGTTTCTTACCTCGGCTCCGACACCGCTATCTGTCCCGTGGCCGCCTCCCGCATCGCCGCCAGCAGCGTGGCCACGTCGCTGCGGGTCATGACGATGTAGACACGCCGCTCGCGCGTGCCATCGACGGCGTAGAACGCGTACCGGGAGACGTTGTCCTGATCAATGCGGTCGATCATCAGGGACATCGACCGGCCGAGCAAGAGGTACGGCGACTTGTACTCGACCTTCTTCGATCCGTCGGCGTACTCGTAAGTCACGGCCGACAGCGGGACGCCCCGGTGCGAATCCACGAGTGCCCAGGAGCTGTCGGTCCACCGCGCGAGGCGCTCCGCCTCGACGTAGCCCGTGATGCGAGCCATGCCTCGCCAGGCTTCCACCAGCACTTTGCCATTGGAAAGGGGGCCAATCGTGAGCATCGTCGTGCCGACGCGCATCCGCGTTTGTCCGGGCACGAGCGACTGCGCGGACGCCGAAGCGCCGAACACGAAGGCGATGAGCAGAGCGGTGCGAACGAGCGAGCGGGGCATGGCCTCCTCCAGAGCTGCGCATGACGCGCGGGGCTTCCTCTAGAGGACGGGGCTCCGTCAGCAAAGGCAACACCTCTAGCGGCATAGGGTTGAGGGCCAGCTCCCCAACCCATCACCGCGGCCGTCGGGCGACGTGTGCGGCTTCCCGGAGCGCTGCCAGAAATCCGCGCGCCTGCGACCTCCGCATCGGGACCATCGCCGCGCTATGGTCGCCCACCCAGGCCGTGAGGAAGAGCTGCGAGCCGCGCTCAGTCGCCCGGCGCGTGAGCTCGAGTCCGCTGCGATAGGACGAGTCGGCGTGGCGGAGTACGCGCGTCGACTGTTCGACCGGAGCGCCGTTAGGCGCACGCCCGTCGCTGGCGATGAACGTGGACGCCGAATCCAGCCAGCGCTCGATCGATCGCGAGTCGAGGTAGACGACGATCGCCTGCGGCTTGCGCCAGAGAAAGACCTCGACGCGCGGCGCGTCGGCGCTGATGCGCAACGTGACATCATCGACGTTGTATTCGGCGATCGTCCGCGTCGCGGGAAGGGATGCTCCCTGCGCGAGCAGCGGCGATGGGAGGACGAATGCGATACAGAGAGCGAACCAGCGAATCGAAGGCATGTGCACGGGTGAAAAGAGAAGAACGGTGTGGCCCGCGCCGACGCTTCGACGGGGCCACCGGGTCACTGCGGTGAACAGCAAGAAACGCGCGGTAAAAGATGTCGTGTCCAGTTGTCGCACGCGAATTCCCCTTTCACAATGCAGTGTCGGCTGGGCGCGGTTGTTGCGAACGCCCGTTGTGTTCACTCGTATGGGAGGTTTCATGCGCATGCTTAGACACTTGGCCTTCTTGTCGCTGGCCGTCGGTCTCACGGTCGCGGCGTGCGACGACGATGACCCGATCGAGCCTCAGGCGGAGGTCTACACGGCGACGCTGACCGGTGCCAACGAGACGCCACCGGTGACGACGACCGCCACCGGAACCGGCACGTTCACCGTGACTGGGAACAACATCAACTACGTGATCACGATCGCGAACTGGCCGGCGGGTCGCACCGTCTCCGCTGCGCATATTCACAATCGCCCGATCAGACCGGACACGGCGGCGGGAGTGCTCCTGGGATGGCCAGGCGGGTCGATTGCGACCACCGGGGGGTCAGGCACGGTCGCCGCGACTGATGCACAGCTCACGGCAATACGCGCCGGAGGCACGTACTTCAACGTGCACAGCAGCGTCAACGCAGGCGGCGAGATTCGCGGCAACCTCGTCCGTCAATAGCACCTTCGCAAGCAATCACGGATCGGGCGCTGGCAGGCTGCCAGCGCCCGATTCGTTTTTCGGGACGCCCGGGCCGCGAAACGCCGTATGGGTTGCCGCAAGCCACAACAGCCCCACGAGGACACCTCCGACGATGTCGGTGGGCCAGTGGACGCCCAGGTACAGGCGCGAGTACAGGCTGATCGAGCAGGAGGACGACCGCGGCACGCATCGGCCACCTCCATCCCCGCTCTCGCCGCAGCAGGATCGCCACGGTCAACAGGACGGACACGCTCGCGATCGCGTGGCCACTCGGGAACGCGGCCCACGCGTGCTGCCCGCGCTGCTCGAACAGCTCAGGCCTCGGGCGATCGAAAATGTCCTTCAGCAGCGCATTGAGCGTGAGGCTGCCCAGCTGCACTGTCACCAGATGCGCGGCGAGGTCGGGACGCTTCCGCCTGACGAGTAACCACAGGGATACGAGGACGACGAGCGGGAGGAGGGTGATGTTGGTCCCCAGCCAGGGAAGGACGAGCATCAGGGTATCGAGGGGCTCCGGAAATCTCACGTGCGTGCGGAGCATCAACGCCCGCTCCCAGGCGAGTCCCTGATCCCAGTTGCCGGTGCGGCGCATGAGCTGCGCAAAGAGAATCCCGACGAGCAACGCGCCGAAGTAGCCGCCCACGATCCAGCTGCCCGTCCACGCCACGTCTCCGCGTCGGCGAAACCACTGCCGGCGCGCCCCTGCCGCCCTCACTGTTCGAATCCCTTCGACGCGCGCTCCAGCTTCGAGAGATCCTCCTCCTGCTCGAGCACGCGTGGCCGGAAGCGAAGCCCGAAGACTCGGACCGCTTCGAGACCCGCGAGGCAGAAGCCGGCCCAGGCCAGCCCGATGACCATCCCCGCCAGCACGTCGGACGGATAGTGCACGCCGAGATACAGGCGGCTCACCGAGATCAACGCCACCAGCAGCAGCGACGCGAGGATCGTCAACGCGCGCATCCAGCGACGTTTCTCGAGCCGCGCGATGAGATACGCGACCGTGAAGTACACGATCGCAGAGCTCATGGCGTGACCAGACGGGAACGAGCTGCTCGAGGGCACGGTGAGCCACTCGAAGAGCTGCGGCCTCGGCCGGTCGAAGCTCGACTTCAACACCGCGTTGAGCACGATCCCGCCTGCCGACGCGATGAGACAGAAGAAAGGCGGAGAAACGGTGCTGCGTGGCCACGAGGAACAGGACGGAGATGAGGACGATCATCATCACCACGAGGCCGGTGCCCAGCGCCGTGATCTCCAGCAGTGACCGTTCGATCCAGGGGATGCGGTGCGCTCCCATCCACCGCATGACGGTTTCGTCGAACGTCTGGGTCGCGCCGCTCTGCACGTGCGACGCGAGCTCCACGAACAGCCAGGTGCACGCGATGGCGATCGCGGCGCCGCCCACGAGGTAGATGCCGAGGGCGGTGTAGAAGCTGCTCGCGTGCCGGGCAATGGCGCGCAACGTGGAGTACAGCACGTCGCGGACGAGGTCGAACCGGCTGCGCACGTCTGCGCGCCGCTCGGGGCTCCGAATGGGGTCTGTCATTGACAGGCTCTGTTACACACTCCGGGCCAGCATGAGGGTAGACGGCACAGCCGTCAGCGTTCAGAATTCAGAATTCAGAGGAGTCCCGCGCTGAACTCCAGCTCTCCCCGGCTCATACATGCTCAGACCACTGATCCTTCGAATCGCACTCACGGCCTTCCTGGCGACGCCGCTGGCGGCACAGGTCGTTGCTCCCACGGTCGCAGGGTACCGCAGGGAGTTCGGTACCATGTGGACTTTCGATGCGCCGCCGCTCGAATACTGGAAGGAGACGTATGGATTCGCTCCCGATCAGGCCTGGCTCGACAACGTTCGGCTCGCCTCGGTGCGGCTGCCGAACTGTTCGTCATCGATCGTCTCGTCCCGGGGGCTGGTGCTCACCAACCATCACTGCGCCCGGTCCTGCATCTCCTCCTCCTCGCCTCGTGACACGAACTATATCGAGATCGGCTTCGTCGCCTCGTCGATGGCGGATGAGCGCAAATGTCAGGGACTCTACGTCGATCAGCTGCAATCCATTGAAGATGTGACCGCGCGCATTCGAGCGTCGAGTCGCGCAGCGACCGCCACCGCCCAGGCGGAGCGGCGCGCGACGCGTGATCGACTCGATCCAGACCGCCTGTCAGAAAGGCACGGGGTTCCAGTGTCAGGTGGTTACGCTCTACCAGGGCGGGATGTATTCGCTGTACCGCTACAAGCGCTACGATGATATTCGCCTGGTGATGGCCCCCGAGGAAGGTGTCGCGTTCTTCGGCGGCGATCCGGACAACTTCACCTTCCCGCGCTACTGTCTCGACATCTCGCTCCTTCGCATCTACGAGAACGGACAGCCTCTTGCCGCGCGCAACTTTCTGCGATGGAGCGCGCAGGGCGCGCAGGAAGAGGAGCCCGTGTTCGTCACCGGCAACCCGGGGAGCACCGGACGACTGCTGACCATGGCGCAGATGGAGTACCTCCGTGACGTCGTCTACCCGGAGAATCTCGCGGCGTACGCACGGCAGCTCGAGGTCCTGCGGGAGGTCACGAAGAATGATCCCGAGCGTGCACGACGCTACGACAACACCATCTTCTCGCTCTCGAATTCCGAGAAGGCCGTCACCGGCTACCGCGCCGGCCTCGTGGATACGGAGCTGATGGCGAAGAAGCGCGCCTTCGAGCGCGAGTTTCGCGCTCGGATCGCGAAGGACCCCAAGCTTCGCGCACAGTACGGGGGCGCGTGGGACGCGATCGCCGCCGCACAGCGTGAGCTCGCCTCGTTCGACAAGGCGGCGCGATACCGCTCATTCGCCGGGTCGCAGCTGCTGACCATGGCCGGGACAGATCGTTCGTATTCCCGCTCAGTCTGCGCTCCCGGACACCGCGCGGCTGCCGGAGTATCGTGGCGAGGCGATCGAGCGGCTGAAACGCCAGATCCTCGACTGCCGCGCCGTTCGATACGGCAGGTCGAGACGCGCGCTTGCTGGCGGCGCAGCTCGCTGCGGCGAAACGTGCACTCCCCGCGAACGATCCATTTCTTCAGGCCGTGCTGGCGGGTCGCACCCCGGAGGCAGCGGCGCGGGCGCTGATCGGCGGGCACCGACGCTCAACGATCCCGCTGCTCGTAAGGCGCTGCTCGACGGTGGCGCGAGCAGCCGTCACGGCCTCGACCGATCCGCTCCTTGTCGCCGCGCGCAAGATCGACCCGCTGCAGCGAATTCTCGCCACGCGCGCGCGGCGCTTGAACGCGCTCATCTCTCGCGAGGCGGAGAAGCTCGGCCAGGCCATCTTCGCCGCGTACGGCACGTCGCTGCCCGCCCGATGCGACGTTCACGCTCCGCATCTCCGACGGGGTGGTGAAGGGGTATCCCGTACAACGGAACGGTCGCGCCCTACCGCACGAGCTTCTACGGGCTGTACGGCCGCTCGGCCGAATTCGCCGGGGCAAGCCACCGTTCAATCTCCCGGCGCGGTGGCTCGCGCGCGCCGACAGTCTCAATCTCTCGGCGCCACTGAACTTCGTGTCGACCAACGACATCATCGGAGGCAACTCCGGCAGCCCCGTGATCAATCGCAACGCCGAGGTCGTGGGGGTGATCTTCGACAGCAACATCGAAGCGCTGCCAAACCGATTCGTGTTCACCGACGAGATCGCGCGATCGGTGAGCGTGCACTCGAGCGGAATCACCGAGGCGCTGCGCAGGATCTACGGGGCGGGGTGGGTGGTCGATGAGCTCGAGGGACGATAGGAGGCTGGGAGTCAGGAGTCAGGAGTCAGGGATCAGGGGGTGTCGGGGACGAGGTTATAGGAGCGTGCGAGCCGTTCTCCTTGAACCTTCGCCCTGATCCCCCCTGATCCCTGACTCCTGACTCCTGACCCCTGGCGGATCTGGCCCCGTTCCTGCCACTGCGTCCCCCCATGCCGCACCGCCAACTCGAAGCTCGCGCGCAGTCCCTCATGCGCGAGCAATTTGGGCACGCCGATTTCCAGCCAGGCCAGTGGGAGCCGATGCGAGCCCTGCTCGCGGGGCGCGACGCCATTGTCGTCATGCCCACCGGCAGCGGGAAATCGCTCATTTATCAGCTCCCGGCGTTGATGCTCGAGGGGCTCACCGTGGTGGTGACTCCCCTCATCGCCCTGATGAAGGACCAGCAGGACAAGCTGAATGCATGCGGCGTCGACGTCATCGCCATGCACTCGCACCTCACCGATACGCAGGCTCGGAACATCCACGAGCGCGTGGGCAGCGGTGAGGGCGCGATTCTCTATCTCACCCCTGAGCGCTTCAAAGACCGCGAATTCTTCGAGCGGCTCCTGGAGCGTCGCGTGAGTCTGTTCGTCGTCGACGAAGCACACTGCGTCTCCCAGTGGGGTCACGATTTCCGGCCCGACTACCTCACGTTAGGCTCGGTCGCGCGTCGGCTGGGGCGGCCGCCCGTGCTGGCGCTCACGGCCACGGCGACGGCCGAGGTCCGCCGCGATATCGCTCGTCAGCTCGAGATGAACGATCCGCACCTGACGATTACCGGCTTTGCACGCCCGAATCTCCGATTCGAGATCCGGCGCACGGTGAACGCGGTAGTGAAGGACGAGGAGGTGGAGCGGAGCCTGCGCGAGCGCGAGGGCGACGGCGTCATCTACACCGCCACGATTCGGGAAGCGGAGCGCCTGTACGAGCGACTCCGTCACGACCATCCCGTCGGGTTGTACCATGGCAAGATGGCGCCGACCGACCGCAAGGAAACGCAGGACCGGTTCATGAGCGGCGACCTCGGCGTCATGATCGCGACCAACGCCTTCGGACTCGGCATCGACAAGCAGGACATTCGCTTCGTGCTCCACTATCACTTTCCGGGCTCGATCGAAGCGTACTATCAGGAAGCGGGTCGCGCGGGACGCGATGGACAGCCGGCGACGTGCGCGCTCCTCTACCGCGTCGAAGATCGCCGCGTCCAGTCGTACTTCCTCGGCGGCAAATACCCGGAGATCGAGGAGGCGGCGCGCGTCGCGATCTGTCTGGAGCAGCATCCGCTGTTGACGCCGGTTCCGCTCACCGATCTCGCGAATCAGGCCGATGTCCCATCGCGCAAGGCGCGGATCGTTCTCGCGCTGCTGAAGCGTCACGGGCTCGTGCGGGAGCATCGCGGCGGCAGCTGGGAGCGGCTGGGCAGTCAGCTCACATCGGTCAACCTCAGCGAGGACCTGCACGATTACGAGGAACGGCGGGCCATGGATCAGGCAAAGCTTCGCGCGATCGTTCGCTACTGTCAGACCACCGAATGTCGAACGCGCTATATCCTCGAGTACTTCGGTGAAGAAGTGGCGCCGGACTGGGCATGCGGCAACTGCGATTCGTGCGATGCGATGGAGCGTTGGGAAGGGGAGCGGGAGCGGGCGACAACTGAGCGAGCGGCGGTGGCATAGATGGAACGGATGCGAGTACTGGTTACCGGTGGAACAGGAGTGGTCGGAACCGCGACCGTTCGTTCTCTCGTCACCCGCGGTCACGAGGTGCGCCTCTGCAGCCGCAATGCGGAACGCGATGTCGAGCGATGGCCGCGCGGGGTGGTGGCATGCGCCGGCAGCGTCGATGACGCTGCGTCGTTGCGCGGCTCGGCGGACGGATGCGACGCGGTGGTACATGTGGCCGGTATCGTCGACGAAGAGCCGCCGGAGGTCACTTTCCAGCGTGTCAACGTCGACGGAACGCAGAACGTGCTGCGCGAGGCCGAGCGCGCGGGCGTGGGTCGCTTCATCTACATATCCTCGCTCGGCGCCGATCGAGGGTCCTCCAACTATCACCGTTCCAAACGTGCCGCCGAGGATCTCGTCAGGCAGTTTCGCGGTGGGTGGCTCGTACTGCGCCCCGGCAACGTCTACGGGCCTGGCGACGACGTGATCTCGCTGCTGCTGAAGGTGGTTCGGACGCTCCCGGCTATTCCGGTGATCGGTGGCGGCGACCAGCCCTTCCAGCCGATTTTCGCCGAGGATCTCGGGGAAGCGATCGCGGCCGCTGTGGCGCGCCCGGATCTCTCGCGAACCACGCTCGAGTTGGCCGGCGCTGAGCGTACGTCGATAAACGATATCCTCGATCGCCTCGGCCGGATCACCGAGAAGACTCCGCTTCGCATTCCGCTCCCGTCGTGGCTCGCCGAGGCGGGCACGCGCGTCGCGGGCGCGTTCGGTCTCGACCTACCAGTCAACGTCGATCAGCTGCAGAATGCTTGTCGAGGAGAACGTCATCTCGCCCGGGCAGGCGAACGCGCTGGTGACGCACGTTCAAGATCACGCCGACTCCGCTCGACGACGGGCTTCGTCGCCTTGCCGATGAGCTTCCCGAGCAGACGCCGGCCGAAGGCACTGGTCGACTCCACCGGCGCCGCTACTGGGCAGACATCGCCGAATGCTCGCTCACCGCGACCGCGCTGTTCGAGCGTTTTCGCACCGAGTTCAAGACGTTCATGCCGGAAGCGGCGATTGAAGTCGGTGTGGAGCATGGCACGCCGTGCGTGCCTGACGAGGGAGAGACGCTCACGCTTGGACTCCCGCTCCGCGGCAACGTTCAGGTACGCGTGCTCGAGGTCGATGAGCGATGGATGACGCTGGTGACGGTCGAGGGACATCCACTCGCCGCGGCGATCCGCTTCGTCACCGAGGACCGCGAGGAGAACATCGTGCGCTTCGAGGTGCAGACCTTCGACCGCGCCGGGTCGCTCCTGGACGCGGTGATGCTCGCCATCATCGGGGACCTGCTCAAGGATGCGACGTGGCGCGCGGTCGTGCAGCGCGTGATCGATGAGAGCGACGGACGCGCCCTCGACGGCGTGCAGCATACGGACGAAGTGCTCGAGGGCGAAGAGGCAGAGCTGGTCGAGCAGTGGGCGGAAGCGCTGGTGATGGCCGAGCGTCGCGCCGAGGAGGCTCAGCGGACGTCGCCGTAGTCGAGCTGCTCGGGGCGAAGCTGACAGTGCTCGCCGCAGCCGAAGCGATAACGGTTGCGAGCGAACCACCGATAAAACCTGTCGGCGAGCTTGCCGACGAACGGAAGCTTGAACACCCAGCCGAGGAGCCAGCCGCTGGGAAGGATGCCGAGGAGATCCTCGATGGCCTGTGCGCCCTGCGACGTGCGGCCGCCGGGCCCGACGAGCTGAACTGCGTCGGCGTACGCTTCGGCGGGAATCCAGGGAAAGCGCGCGTGGACGCACGTGTTCTGCGACGGAACGATCTCGATTTTCTTGCGGCGGTCCCACTTCTCGAGCAGCCGCACGAGCCGGCCGCACACTTTGCAGTTGCCGTCGTAGACCAGCGTCCACGGGCGGCCTTCGCCTCCGCAGTCGCTCGACTGTCCGGCAAAAACGAATCGGACAACTGGATACGTTCGTGCGGTCGTCGTCATGAGGCGATCTCCGTCGACACCGTCGGGGCGTTCGCGAGCGTGTTATGAATCGCGCAGAGATGCGCGGCCCGTTCCGCGGCGGCGCGCCGTTCGGGAGGTAGCTGCGGCCAGATGATCTTCAGATCCATTTCGCCGACGCGGTGCGGTTTCTCGGCGAAGCGCCAGTCGACTTCGAGCGTGAGTCCTGACGCGTCGAGCTTGGCGTGCTCCGCCCATGAGGCGAGCACGGAGAGGACGCACATCGCCAGAGCGCTGGCGAGCATGTGAAAGGGCGAGTACTGCGCGTCGGGACGGTCGGCCTCGATGGTCAACGGACCCGGGGTTCCCTCGAGACGAATGCGCTCCTCGGACAACAGCAGAATCTTCACGACGTTCTCCTCGCGGCCGCGGCGCTGAGTATGCAAAGAATACGCCCCAGACCGATGGCGGGAGAGACACGAATGATCGTTGTGTCCGTGAACGGAAGGTCCGTGGCGACGAGCGCGTTGTTGCTCCTTTCACTCCTCGCCTGCGGTCGTGCCGATGCGGCGCGGCAGTACGACGACTACATGCTCCTGCGAGGGCGGCTCGTTGCGGCGGAGACGACATCCGCCGGCTCGCGTGGGCGATACGCGCTCGAGCGCGTGCGCCTTCTCAGCTCGACTGGCCTCGAGGTGACGGGCCGCTTGCTGCGACCAGCGTCGCCCACGCGAGGCCCAGCGATTCTGCTCAACGACGGGCGTGAGCTGAATTCGAGCGCCATCGATTACCTGCCGCCCGAGTTCGGCGATGTCGTCGTGCTGTCGGTCGATTATCCGGAGGCGATTCCGTACACCGTTGGCGTGAAGGACCTGGTGTTCAACGGCGGCACGATTCGAAAGGCAGCGCGCCTCATCCCGGCGTCCTTTTCGCTGGCCGGAGAGTGGCTGTCGCTGCGCGAGGACGTCGACGCGGCTCGCGTAGGGATCGTTGCCACGTCGTTCGCGGTGCCGTTCGCGACGATCGCGGCGGTCATGGATTCGCGGTTCCGCGATGTCGGCTTGATCTACGGCGCGGGCGATTTCGCGACGGTCATGGCGGCCAACGTCACGCTTCGGCCGCGATTTCTCCGTCGTCCGGCGGCATGGCTCGCGACACGAGCGTTTCGCGAATTCGAGCCGGAGCGCCATGTCGCGCTGATTGCGCCGAGACCGGTGCTGATGATCAACGGCGTCGACGACCCGCAAATGCCGCGGGATGCGGTGGAATCACTCTACGACGCAGCGCGCGAGCCCAAGACGCTCATCTGGCTTCGCACCGGTCACCTGCTGCCCACGGACAGTGTCCTCATCCGTGCGCTGGTCGATACCGCGCTCGCGCGACTGCCAATTCTGAGCAGCCCTGCGGAGGCGCGCCGCAGCCCATGACGGCACCCGCCTTGCGGCGCATAGCTCATCTGGCCTGAGGATGGTGACATGGCGGCAGTGGTGAGCGGGCGTGACGTGACGGTTGCGAGTGACTCGGTGACGTTACGAGGCCTCCTCGGCGTTCCGAAAGGTGCGCGCGGCGTGGTGCTGTTCGCGCACGGGAGTGGTAGCGGGCGCCTCAGCTCGCGGAACAACTTCGTCGCGCGGTCGCTTCAGGATGCCGGGCTGGCGACGCTTCTCATCGATCTCCTCAGCGAAGAGGAGGAACGTGTTGATGCCGGGACCGGACAGCTACGGTTCGACATCGCCTTTCTCGCGAAGCGTCTCGAGACAGCGACAACGTGGCTCGCGGAGACCGCGGAAACGCGATCGCTCGACGTGGGATACTTCGGCGCCAGCACGGGCGCTGCTGCGGCGCTCGTTGCGGCGGCGGAGCTGCCCGACCACGTCGCCGCGGTCGTCTCGCGTGGCGGCCGCCCTGATTTGGCGGGAGAGCATCTCGCCGACGTGAAGGCGCCGACCCTTCTCATCGTCGGTAGCCGCGATGTGCCGGTCATCCCGCTCAACGAGGATGCGCTCGCTCAGCTGCGGTGCGCGAAGAAGCTCGAGATCGTACCCGGTGCCTCGCATCTCTTCGAGGAGCCGGGGACGCTCGAGGTCGTATCGCGATTGGCGTCCTCCTGGTTCGCGAAGTACCTGGGCAAAGGCGACTGATGCTGTTTCCGAATCGTGTGGAGGCGGGGAGGCGCCTGGGCTCGGAGCTGGTGCGACGGCTGCCCCAAATCCGGGACGAAGATCCGCTTGTGCTCGCGATCCCGCGCGGCGGCGTTCCGGTAGGCTACGAGGTCGCGCGATCCATCGACGCACCACTCGACCTCTTCATCGCGCGGAAGCTCGGTGCGCCCGGACATGAGGAGCTGGGGATCGGTGCGGTTGCGCCTGGCGGAACCCGGTTCCTCGATGCCGAGGCGATCCGGATGCTCGGCGTGAGCGACTCGTACATCGAGGAGGTCACGCGGAAGGAGCTGGCTGAGCTCGAGCGACGGCTCCGCTGCTTTCGCGGAGATCGTCCTCCCCCGCGCATCGAGGGACGATCGGTAGTGCTGGTGGATGACGGTCTGGCCACGGGAGTGACTGCGCTGGCCTCACTGACGGCGCTGCGTCTTCAGCGCCCGCGCCGCCTCGTCCTGGCGGCCCCGGTGTGCTCGCCCGAGGGCGCGCAGGCGGTCGCTCGTCAGGCGGACGACGTCGTCTGCGTCGCGATCCCCGACCGCTTCTTCGGCGTTGGGGCGTGGTACCATGACTTCGCGCAGACGACGGACGAGGAAGTGATGGAGTTACTGCGAAGGGGTCAGGAGTCGGGAGTCAGGGATCAGGGGGTGCCGGGGATTCGCTGAAAGGGGCCCTGAGCGGCCGGCTGCTGCTGGGTCAGGCAGTGCAGGGTGCCGAGTCCCCATACGAGATCCACGGCGTGGATCCCGATCACGTCGCGATCGGGAAAGCAGCTCGGCGAGAATGCCGAGCGCGATGCGATCGTTCACGTCGTTGAACGTCGGGACGAGCACGACGCCGTTCGCGATGTAGAAGTTGGCGTAGCTCGCCGGCAGTCGCTCGCCGTCCATGATGACGGCACGCGGGATACGGAAGATCGACGATCTGCAGGCCGCCCTCGACCTGTCGCGCGGCGTGCTCGAGTCGCCGGCGGTTGTCGACGGAGCGCTCGTGGTTCGCGTCGGCGGGATCGGCCTCGAAGGCGAGGACGACGGTGTTCGGCGCGACGAAGCGCGCGATGTCGTCCACGTGCCCGTGCGTGTCGTCACCGACGCACCCTTCGCCGAGCCAGATCGTGCGTGTCGGATGCCCAGGTAGTCGCGGAAGGCGCGCTCGTATCCAGCGCGATCGAGTCCGGGGTTACGCTCCTGAACCGTCGAGAGGAGACACTCCTCCGTCGTCGAGCAGCACGCCCGCGCCGTTCGTGTCGATGCGCTCCGCCTTCGAGCACGAGACGGCTTCCGTCGTCGGGACGAACGGCTTCGGCGGCGGGAATTCGCGCGAGGCGCGCCACCGCCGGCGCGACCAGCGCGTCCGCACGGTAGTTGTCGTACTTGGCCCAGGCGTTGAAGCGCCAGCACACGGCTTCGACGCTCCCGTCCTCGCGCCAGACCATGGTCGGCCCCGAGTCGCGAAGCCAAACCCGATCGCTGGGAACGACATGCAGCCGGCACCGGTCGAGCCTAACGCCGTGGGAGCGCAGCGCGGCGCCGCGCCTGCTCCTGAATCTCCTCGAGTGGCAGAGAATCTCGACGGGCTCGTAGCCGTGAAGTGCGCGCACGATCTCGGCGTAGACCCAGCGGATCGGCTCGAACTTGCCGGGCCAATCGGGCGCGTGGTGGGGCCAACCGAGCCACGTCGCGGCGTGGGGTTCCCACTCGGCGGGCCACGTTCTCTGAGATCTGGTAGACAATGGCAGGGGCAACTTCCGAAGACGTCAGGGTCAGACGTCAGGTGTCAGGTATCAGAAACGGCAACGGCATCTGCGCGATGACGTCGCCTGACCGCTGACACCTGACGTCTTCGGACGTTGATCTTTCACCCGATGTACCGCTGCAGGATCGGACCGTACGCGTCGATCCGGCGGTCTCGCAGAAAAGGCCAGTTCCGTCGCGTGTACTCGATCAGCTTCGGGTCGCACTCCGCGATCAGGATGGCCGGCTCGGTGCCTGCCTCCGCGATCATGCGGCCGAACGGGTCGGCGACGAACGAGTGGCCGAAGAACTCGATCCCGTCGGTGCCCGGCTCCGGCTCGTGCCCCACGCGGTTGGCCGCGGCGACGTACACGCCGTTCGCGATCGCGTGCGCGCGCTGAATCGTGCGCCACGCGTCGGCCTGCGCCGTCCCCCACTCGTCCTTCTCCTTCGGATGCCACCCGATCGCCGTCGGATAGAGGAGGACCTGCGCGCCCATGAGCGCGGTGATGCGCGCGGCCTCCGGGTACCACTGGTCCCAGCAGATCAGCACGCCGATGCGTCGCATAACGCGTCGTCGAAGACGCGAAAGCCCGTCTGCACGGTCGCGGTTTCGCCGTGCTGGTAGATCTCTCCCGGTGTGAAGTAGTACTTCTCGTGGTAGAGCGGATCGTCGGGGATGTGCATCTTGCGATACACGCCGATGAGCGAGCCGTCGGCGTCGATGACGGCGGCCGAGTTGTGGTAGACGCCGGCCGCTCGCTTCTCGAAGATCGGGACGACGATCACGAGGGCGAGCTCGCGCGCCAGCGCCTGCATCCGCTCCACCGTCGGGCCCGGGAATCGGCTCGGCGAGATCGAAGCGCTCCGCGTCCGTCACTTTGCAGAAGTACGGTGCGTTGAAGAGCTCCTGGAGGCAGAATCACCTGCGCGCCGCGCCGCGCCGCCTCGCGGATGTCCTCGATCGCCTCCGCGACGGTCGCCTCGGCGTCGACGGCCACCCGCTGCTGGATGACGCCGAGGGTGAACGGAGCCGTCACTGGGATGGTGCGAGACCGTTGTGTGCCGAACGGCTACTTGTGCGCGGAGTCGTCAACGCCAGCGCTTTTGTCAACCGCAGTCCCGAGCTCCGTGTAGGCGTCAGGTGACAACACTTTGAACGACAGCATGACGTGGGCGATCCGTCCCTCGGGCGATACCACGAACAGGTTGCGCGTGTCGAGCTTGCGGGCAGCGTCGAACGAGCCATAGCGACGTCCGGCCTCGTTGCCGACGTCGCTCGCGAACACCATTGGAAAGTCCGATTCGCGTGCCCACGCGGCGAGCGTGGTATCGGCATCGGCGCTAATGCCGATGACGACTACGTCGTTTCCGGCGTTGAAGAGCGTGGCGTACTGATCACGGTACGCTTCCATTTGGACAGTTCAGCCCTTCGTTCGCGCCTGGTAAAAAAAAGCGATCACGACCGTCTTGCCACGGAAATCGCTGAGCTTCACCGGCGACGCGAGCAGTCCGTAGCGCGTCGCGCCAGGGAGCGTGAAATCGGGCGCGATCGACCCAACGGTCGGCACGGCGGCCACGGGTGTGGCGGGCGTCTGCGCGAGCGCGACAGAGGCGCTTGCGGTCGAAAGAAGCGCGACCGCAATCCCGCGCCGAATGCCGAAGTCCTGGAAACTCATGTGCCCCCTTGAGAGTGCAGGCGGCAAGATGGCCCTGCGCAGGCCTCCCGGGCAACCCGTTTGTGGCCCCGGTCACAGGGGGGTTCTGCGATTCTTCGGTGGGGGACAACAGATGTCTCCCCGGTGGACGCCACCCCCAGTTCATGGCCTCCAGAGCCCCCTAATAGGTGGCACCGGCGGTGCCTATAGAGGGGCCAGTTGACCGCCAAAAGTGCGGCGGTCGTAGCAGGGATCCATGAGGAGGAGCCATGACCAGATTCGTTCGTTGGATGATCGTCCCGGTGGTCGCCGTTCTGGCGGCCTGCGGCGGTCAGAGTGATTCGGAGCGGCTCGACGAGGCGCTGACGCGCGATCTGGCGCTGGCCGCGTCGATGCAGTACCCGCAGCAGCAGTTCATGACGCCGATGGAGATGGGCTACGCCCAGCCATACGGACAGCCGCAACAGCAGCTGTACGACCAGTACGGACGGCCAGTGTACGCGCCGCAGCCAGTGGCGCAGCAGGCCATTTACCGTGCGCCGGCGCCTGCTCGTACGACCGCGCGAGCGTCGACGGGGACCGCGGCTCGCCGCGAGCCTGTCCGCCACACGAAGCGTGATGCGCTCATCGGCGCCACGGCGGGTGCGGTGATCGGCAGCGTGATCTCGCGGGACGTGAAGGGCGCGTTGATCGGAGCGGCCGCGGGTGGCTTGCTTGGTGGCGTGGTGGGGCACACGATCGACGTACAACACTAGAATGCGGATTGCGGAATGCGAATAAGACAACCCCCGGAAATGAGTCTTCTTCCGGGGGTTGTTTTTCATCCGCATTCCGCCATCCGCATTCTTGTTCTACCGTCGTCTTCCGAACGTCGACGCCACCAGTCCGGCCCCTAGTGCCGCGACGGCGACGAGCAGTGGCTTCGCCTTTGTACCGCGTCGAGCTCCTTCGAACAGCGCCATTGCGCCGGTCTCGAGTCCTTCCATGACGTCCGCAACGCGGGCGTTGCCGATCTCGATGACGCGCTCGACGCGCGCAGTCGTGCTATCCGGCGAGACGCCCATCTCGATCAGTGTGCGCGCCGCCCAGTCGTAGTGCCGCACTTCATCGTCGGCGGCGCGCGCGAGCACGTCGGCGACCTCGAGATCGTCCGAATTCTCCGCCACGCGCCGATACTTGTCGCGTCCCTGGCGCTCGTTCGCCTTGAAGGCGAGAAGAAGCGCCGTCTGCCCGCCGAGCGCGCCCGCTTTCTGAACGGCCAGCTTGAAGATGCCCGTCGGTAGGTGCGGCGCTTGAATCGGCTTTCCGCCGCGATCCTGAATCAATCGCGTGAGCTCCTCGATGTGCCTCTCGTGATCGGCGCGAAACTCACGGAGCGTCTGGCGATGGGACTCATCCGTCAACGCGTCAATGGCGATGCCGTAGGCGCCGACGGCGTCGTGATCGAGCTGCAGCAGATCGTTCAGCGTTGCGATGCGCGTCACATTGCGGGCCAGCACGAGTGCGTCCGACACGGCAGTCTCCGAGGCAAGGGAAACATCAGGACGATCGCGTTCGCGGTTACCCCCTCTAGGGGCACAATGCGCGCCGTGCGCCTCACGAGCCCACGCATTCAACACCCGGTGGCTGCTGCGTGGCACGGCCCCTGCCCTCGAAACCAGACCCTTTCAGGAGCCACGATGACTGACGACAGAAACCTCGACGGCGCCGCGGAGCGCGAAGAGCTGCTGGACGAGCTGGAAGAGAACCACGAGCGCGCGCGTCGCGAGGCCGCGGGTCATCCCGAGACGGTCGAGAAGCGTGATCGCGACGCGAAGACGACCGGACAGGATGAGAAAAACCCGCCGCACACGACGACGGGCAAGGTGACCGCACCAAAATTTGGGTCAGCCGGAAGCGGCGGCGCTGAGTTCGAAGGACCGCTACCGAAGAACTAGGGTCCGCCCGCCGGCTGCGATGCAGACGGCGACGTCACAGCGAGATCGACGCCCGTCGGCGACGCGAGACGGGCGTCGGTCGATGGGGCCAGAGGCGCCGCCTCGATGGCGGGTGGCGCAGGCAAGCGCCGCTCGCGCTCGCGGTGCTGCTGAACCACGACGACAGCCGCGGTCGCGGCCACGAGCACGGCAATCGTGCTGAACTCACTGCTCTTGATCACGTTCGATTCTCCGAGGGTCGCGCCGATCTTTCGGCGCACTCGCCGCGTATTTCGCATAATCCGTTCCGACCGACCGTCGGAGGCGCGACCGTTTGGCACGTGGTTGGCAATTGACGGTGGTACATGAACTTACCAGACATGCCATTGAATGCCTGACCGACGCTCCTCCCCGTCCCGCCAGCCGTCTCCGGAGCGCCGACAGCGCTCGGCGGTCACCAATCGGGCGGTGCGCGCCGTCAAGGCGCGGCACGCCGCCCGACGCAGCCCGCTCGAGACCGCCGCCGACCGCCTAACGCGGATCGCGAGCTCCGGCTATTTCCTCGCCGTCCACGCCCTCTGGTTCATGACGTGGATTCTCTGGAATACGGGGTACATCCCCGGTCTCACCCCGATCGATCCGTTTCCGTTTGGGCTCCTCACCATGATCGTGTCACTCGAGGCGATTTTCCTCGCGATCTTCGTGCTGATGGCGCAGCGTCGGGAGTCGAGTGTCGCCGAGCTGCGCGAGGAGATCACCCTCCAGGTGCTGATGCGTGCCGAGGAGGAGGTCACCAAGACCCTTCAGCTCGTCGCCGGCCTGTATCAGCGACTGGGGCACAAGCTGGCCGAGGATCCCGAGCTCGCCGACATGATGAAGCCGCTCGACGCCGAGGGTATCGAGCGTCAGCTCACGTCTCAGATCGAGAACGCGACTGGGACCTACATGTCCAAGGGCGCTGACACTGCGGACGCTGAGAGCCCTGAGGGTCCTAGAACCTGAACGCCACCTTGATGCTTCCCGACCCCTTCTTGTCCATCGCCGTCGAAAGCGCGTTCCGATAGTCCGCGAGCGAATACACATGCGTGAGGAGAGGCGCGAGCGCTACGCGACGCGCGGCGATGAGGTCGGCGGCTTCGCGAAACGCATCCCGGGTGGGCGACCCGTGCCGGTGCTCCCCGTAGCACAACGAGCCGCGCACGGTCAGCTCCTTGAGCCAGAGGGGCGTCCAGTCAATGCCGTCCATCTTCGCGGAGTTGCCTAACAGCACGAGGGTCCCTCCAGCGCGCGTGACGCGCATCGCGTCGTCCGTCGCTCGTGCCCCGCCAATGCAGATGAACGTTTTGTGAAAGCCGCCCACGCCGACGGGCTTCCCAATGATCGGCTTCAACAGGCGCGTCTGACCCGCCTCGGCGAGTGCGCCCAGGTATTCGCCGCGCGCGAAGACGACACCGTTCGCGCCGAGGCGCGTCGCGTGCTCGGCTTGAAAGGCGTGCCTGGCCAGTACCGTCACATGACACGCCGGCGCGAGGGCCTTCAATGCCGCGACGGTGAGCAGCCCGATCGAGCCCGCACCGATCACCAGCACGCGCTCGCCCGAGACAGGCATCGCCGAGCGAACGGCATGCACGGAGCAGGCAAAGGGCTCGACGAGAACGGCTTCCTCGTCGGTCACTGCGTCGCCGACGCGAACGAGCTGCGTCTCGTGCGCGACGAACATTTCCCCCCAGCTGCCGCCAAGTCCGCGCGTCGTGCCGATCAGCATCCCCGGCGCAAGAGCGCCGTCGGTGAAACGCGCGCACCTCGAGTGATGGCCAGCCGCGCATGCGTCGCAGGCGGGCTCGAGCCCGCGGGGCTCGCAGCAGAGCAGGGGATTGGCGACGACCCGCTCTCCGACGCGAGCATCACGAACGCCGCGCCCGACTTCGACGATCTCGCCGACGTTCTCATGACCGATCACGAACGGAAATGAGGAGAATGGCGACGTCGACGGCGAGGCCTTGAGCGTGATGACGTTGAGGTCGCTCCCACAGATCCCACCCATCCGGGTGCGCACGCGTACCCATCGATCCGTTGGCAGCGCGGGGGTCTCGACGTCACCGAGTCGTGTGCACGCGTGCGGCCCGGTGTAGAGGGCATCGTTGACCTTCCCGGCCAGCAACGTCGCGAGATAGGTCGGGATCGGCGCCGCAAAGGAGATTGCTTTCATGAAGAACGAATGCGGAATACGGAATGCGGATTAACCATGAACAGCCTGGGCCGTTGATGTTCTATCCGCATTCCGCATTCCGCATTCGTTCTCAAGGTATCACGACGCGAAGTGCTTGCGGTACACAATCAATCTGTATCAGCGTGCCGGAAGCACGCTGGTATTCACCGTCGGTCTCGAATGCCGGTGGCACCGGGAACTCCAGCGTGAAGCTCGGAGACTGCTCGACCAGCACCTCGGGCGCCATCACGTGTGTTCCCTTCGTCGCCGCCGCGAAGAGGCGCATGCGCGCGAGCGGTGCCGCGTCGTGAATGGAGATTGCGTCGAGCTTTCCGTCCGTGACCGACGCCCCCGGCGCGATCTTGAACGATCCCCCGAAGTTCCGCGCGTTCGCCACGATCAACATGAGATGCCGTTGCGGATCCCGACGCTTTCGAGGCGTCGCGATGCCGACCTCCACACCGCCGTAGCTGAAGAGCTGCCGCATTGCGGAATAGAGATAGAGCATGTCTCCCTTCAGCCAGGAGATCCGCTCGATGTCCTCGAGGACGGCGATGTCGAAGCCGAACCCGGAGACGTTCAGGAAATGACGGCCCTCGATGCGGCCGACGTCGACCATCATGTCGGAGCCATTCACCGCCAGACGCGCCGTGGCCGGGAAATCTCGCGCCGGCGCACCGACCGTCTTCGCGAAGTCGTTGCCGGTGCCGGTGGCGACGAGGGCGAGCCGTGCCTGGCGACCCGCGCCAGCAGCGATCACCGCGTTGGCGACGTTCCCCCAGGTGCCGTCGCCTCCACAGGCGACGATGGTATCGAAGCCGTCGTCGAGCGCCTTACGCGCGTCCGCGCCCTCGCCACCTTTCGCGCTCGTGAGGCGGACCTCGGACACGCCGACGGCCGAGAAGGCCGCGCGGATCGCCGGAAGCGCGCGCGCGCCAGAGCCCCGGCCGGAGGCCGGATTGACGATGACGCAGACCTTATTGGGCATGAATGACCAGGGTCAGGAGTCAGGAGTCAGGGACCAGGGGGTGTCAGGGGGAAGGTTCGAGGAGACTGCCCGCGCAGCTCCTGCAACCTCCTCCCCGACACCCCCTGATCCTGACTCCTGACTCCTGACCCCTTTTCTTAGCGTCGCGCGTAAGAGGCCAGCTGTTGCAGTGGATGGAACGTCTGCACCCCATTCTTCATCCACAGCTCGCGGAACGGCGTCGTGGTCAGCTCCCAGTCCTCGAGGAGCTCCGTCATCGCCTGGGTGTGGATGACGATCCCGCCCTTCTCCTCTTCGTTCTCGGAGAACTGGCCGGCCATCACGATCGTCGACGAGTAGAAGCCCTCCTCGTCGTGCATGAAGGCCTGATAGCGATGCTCGACGCGCGACCACTCGAATTCGGTGACGGTCATGTCGACGATCGGCTGCCCGCGCTCCGTGGCGTGAATCGTCACGTGGCCATCGCCCCGATCCCACCGCAGATCGATGTCCTTCATGTAATGCGGCAGGTGCCAGCGCTCGATCGCGTGCTCGCGTGACTCGCGGGTCGTCGTCGCCAGGCGGAATGGAAAGAACGCCGACTTCGGCCACGGCTGCCCCGGCTCGACGCGCGGCGCGGTGAGAATCGACAGGATGAGCTCGCCGTACGAGCCCACCGGGCTGTCGTGGAAATCGAACGCCATCACCGACAGAACGCTCGACCCGTGGTGCGGCTCGATCGGCTGCAGATCCTGCGGGAGCAGCGCCCGCGCGTTGTCCGTCGGGAACTCGAAGAAGCCGCCGATGGCGTCCCGATAGTGATACTGCACGAACCCATTGTCGCTCATAGAATGATCCCCTCTTCACGGAGTACCCGGGCGAGGATGGACACGCCCTCGTCCAGCTGCTCGAAGGTATGCGAGGCCGAGACCGACACGCGGAAACGCGAGCGGTGCTTGGCGACCGCGGGATAGATGATCGGCTGCAGGTACAACCCGGCGCGCAGCAATTTGTGCCCGACCTCGAACACGCGCCGGTCGTTGCGGATCATGACGGGGAAGATCTGTGACGTCGAATCGCCGACATCGACCCCTTCCTCGTCCAGCCGCTTTCGGATGTGCGCGACGTTGGTCCAGAGCGCGTCGCGCAGCTGGGGCTCTCGCTGCGCGATGCTCAACGATTCGAGCACGCCCGACGCCACCACCGGCGAGAGCGAGCACGAAAAGACGCGTGAGCGAGCGAAGCCCTTGAGGTAGTTGTAGAGGTTGCGGGAGCCGGCGACATAGCCGCCCTGCCCGCCGAGCGCCTTCGAGAAGGTGCCGACGTGAATGTCGATCTCCTCGTCGAGCCCATAGTGCTCGGCCACTCCGCGCCCGTTCGGCCCGTAGACGAAGCAGGAGTGCGCCTCGTCGAGCAGGATGCGCGCCCCGTACTTCTTGCAGACCTCGACGATGTCGGGCAACGGGCAGACGTCCCCGTCCATGGAGTAAATGCCCTCGACGGCCACGAGCTTCTTCCCGGCCGTCTGTCGCAGCTTCTTCTCGAGATCCGCGGGGTTGTTGTGGCGGAAGAAGCGGACGTTCGCCTTCGAGAGAATGGCGCCGTCCACGATCGAGGCGTGCGAGTTCTGGTCGGCGATGATCCAGTCGCCCGGACGCATGAGGCCCGAGATCATGCCAACGTTGGTGCTGTAGCCGGTGGGGAAGACCATCGCTGCTTCCTTCCCCTTGAACTTCGCGATGGCCTCCTCGAGCTCCACATGGATGTCCATCGTGCCCGAGAGGATGGGCGATCCCGCGGCGCCGAGTCCGTAGCGATCGAGCGCGCGCTTGGCCGCTTCGATCACTTCGGGGCGATACGACATCCCGAGGTAGTTGTACGACGAGAGATTGAGCAGCGGTACCGTGCGGCAATTCAGCTGCTCTTCGAGCGAAATGCGCGCCGCTGGCGGTGTCGACATGGGCTGCGCGAACAGGTAGTAGCCCTGCGGCACGGCCCGGTTGTACCATTCATTGTACGGCTCGAGAATCGCGAACGGGTCGTCGCTCGACGAGTAGAAAAAACTACTATAGTCGTAGTCCAGGACGTTCATGCTCGCCGGCGCTTCGACTCGTGTTGCCATTGGTGATCTCCCTGTGAATACCATCAGCTCCGACGCCCTCGGCGCCTCGCCGGCGGACTCCCCCGCTTTGCCGGCGCCCGCCTCACGAGTGACACGAGCCTACCGTGCCGCGCGGAGCCTCTTGTTCCTGCTCGCTTTCTCCGTCTACCTGTTCGTCGTCATCGCGGGGGGAAACCGACTGCTGATTCCCCCGCTCCTCAAGCTCTTTCCTCGTCACAACGTGCGCATCCGGCGCGTCTGGCTTCGCCTGCACGCCATTGCCACCACAGGCCTTGCTCGCACCTTCGGCGGCATGCGCCTCAAGGTGCAAGGCGCCGTTCCCCGAGAGAGCGTGGTGGTCATCATGAACCACCAGTCCGTCATGGACATCCCGGTCGGGGTTCTCCTCATTCCCGGACCCTATCCCATCATCCCTACCCGCGATCGCTACGCGAACGCTCGCGTTCCAGGGATGCCCAGCCTCATCCGGCTTCTCCGCTTTCCCGTCGTGTCGCAGAAGCGCGAAAATCTGCGCCTCGAGCTCCCCGCGATTGCCGAAGCGGCCGACTCCACCGCACGTGGCGACACCTCCATGCTCATCTTCGCCGAAGGCCACCGCACCCGTGATGGCCAGATCGCCCCGTTCATGCGCACCGGACTGCGACTGGTACTGGAGCGCGCGAAGCGTCCGGTGTACTGCATCGTCGCCGACGGCCTCTGGCACGCCCGAACCACCTTCGATGCCGCAACTGGATTTGCCGGTGCGACCTGCTCCGTTCACATCCTCGGCCCCTTCACGCCTCCATCGAGCAATCTCGACGACTTCATCGACGGCCTTCGCGACCGCATGGTCGCCGAGCTCGACGCCATGCGCACGGCTCGCGCCGCCACCGAATAGGTGGCCCGTCCGCTTCGGCCGCCTGACGACCCGGTGCGTCGCGCCGCCCTGCTTCGCGGCGTCGACACCCAGCCCTCGGCGGACACCGGCCGCCTCGCGACGTTCCTTGCCCAGTCCTTTGGCCCAACAACCGCGGCCATCATCCATTACGGCTCCCACGCCCAGAGCTCGGATGCCCGGCCCGATAGCGCTCACGACTTTTTCGTCGTCGTGGATCGCTACGCCGATGCCTATCGGTCCCTGAGCTCGACGGTGCGTCCGAGCTACTCGGCTCGGACGGCGACTGCGCTCGCCCATGTCCTCCCGCCCAACGTCATCTCGTTGACGTTGAGAGAGCCCAACCGGACCCTGCGAGCCAAGTGCGCCGTGATCTCCGTGCGCGACCTCCGCCGCCTCTGCTCCCCGCGCGCGGCCGACCACTTTACGCGCGGCCGCCTCTTCCAGCACGTCCAACTCGTTTGGACGCGCGATGCGCGTTCGCGACAGGAAGCCCTGGATGCGCTTCTCGACGCGCGGGTTGGCACCTTCGATTGGAGCCGCCCCTATCTCCCTTCGGTTTTCAATGCGGAATCGTACTGCCGACGACTGCTGGAAACTTCGTTCGCCGCGGAAATTCGCCCGGAAGGTGGTGAGCGTATCGCCGCGTTAATCGCGGCACAGCGAGATGTGGTCCTACCCGTCTATGACAGCCTGCTGCAATGGCTTGTCGCGTCAAGCATAGCCGCCAAGGAGGGGAATGTCTACCGCTTGACTCGGCCTGCGAACGTCTCCCGGCGGGTGGCCAGCCGGCTCTGGTTTCTCAGGAGCAAGGCGCGCGCGACGGCCCGGTGGCTCAAGTACGTCGCGCTCTACGAGGGCTGGCTCGAGTACATCGTTCAGAAGATCGCGCGCCGCAGCGGCCGCACCATAGTGCTGACGGAGCGAGAGCGCCGGTGGCCGCTCATCTTTCTCTGGCCGAAGGTGATCGAGTATGTGCGGACGAGGCCCCAGGTGCAGGGGCCAGGAATCAGGAGTCAGGGATCGGGGGAGAATCGCCCCCCAACGAGTTGATTTCTCCAGCATGTCATGACTCAGACTATTTCGCTTTCGCTCGTGGGACTGCTCCTGCTCACGATGCCCGTGTACGCAATCGTGTCGCGGGGCAGACCCATCGACCCGGAGGTTGCTCGGCGGCCCAAGACGATCCTGCTCGGCCATTGGGTGCGCGACTGGCTCATGTGGGTGATCGGGCCCATGGAGCGCGGGTTCGTCCGGGCCGGCCTTTCTCCGGACTTTTTCAATTTCCTCGGGGCCGCCCTCGGGCTGGGGGCCGGCATTGCGTTCGCGACCGGTGATTTCGCGGTCGCCGGCTGGCTGGTGCTGCTCGGCGGGGCAGCGGACATCTTCGACGGTCGCATCGCCCGCGCCCGCGGCCTCGCCAACGAGTACGGCGAGTTCCTCGACTCGACGCTCGATCGGTTCGCCGAGACCTTCGCTTACACTGGGCTGGCCCTCCGCCTTGCGCATACGCCCTGGATGGCGCTGTCCACCGTGCTTGCGCTGGGCGGATCGATGCTGGTGAGCTACACTCGCGCCAAAGGCGAGGCGTTAGGCGTCAGCTGCAAGGGCGGGATCATGCAGCGGGCCGAGCGCCTGGTGCTCCTCGCGCTCGCGGCGTTACTGGATGCACCACTCAGCGCGCGCGCCGGCTGGCGACCGGGAACGATCCTGGGTCTCGCCGTGGCCGTGATCGGCGTCGGAAGCCTGGGGACGGCGATGTATCGGACGTGGTTTATCGCGGCGAGGCTGAAAAAGAACGGGAAATGAGGAAGGAGGCAGGGATACAACGTCCCGCGCTTCCTCGCTCGTCACTGCCCTCTGACCGCGGCTAGAGCTCGCTCGATCTGCCCGGCGTGCCGCTCGGCGTGGGTGACGAGAATCGTCAGCGCGTCGCCGAGGTTCATGCGGAGGATCGGGGCGACCGGCGAGCGCATTCGCAGCCGACGCCAGTCTAGCGCGGCGCTGTCGGTAATGAGCCGGCCGACCTCCTCTTGTCGCTGGAGAAACTCCTCGAGCACGCGCGGCCGGGGCGAGGGGCCGGGTTTATAGCTCCTGGGCGCGGGCAGCTTGCGCGGGCTCCTGAAGCTCCACACGAGCAACCCACCGGCCAGCGTCGCTTTCCACGCAGCGTCCCCGTTCGCAGTCACGCCGGCGTTCTGCTTAACGAGCGCCTTGATGGCGCCGAGGTAGGAGTCGGCCGAGATGATGAGGTGCTCGAGCACTTCCGCGACGCTCCACCCTCCAGCTGGTGGCCGACGAACCATGACCGCGGCGTCGATCCCGGAGACGGAGCTCCGAATTCTGGCGATGACCGCCCGGTTGGTCTCGCGAAGCGTAGCGCCGTATGCTTTCTGTGAAATTGCGGCCATTGGGACTTATGCGTGGCCTTGTGAGAGGAGGCAACTCAATCGCACTCCTCAGTCCTCAGCGGGCTTTGACCAGCTGCCTGAGGACGTAGTTCAAGATCCCGCCGTGCCGGTAGTAGCTCAGCTCCTCCGGGGTATCGATCCTCGAGACAGCCTGGAACGTCTTCGGCGGAGCGCCGTCGGCACTCGCGCGTACGGTCAGGACTGCCCGTGGTCGCATGGTGTCGTCCAGTCCGTCGATGTCGAACGACTCGAAGCCCGTCAGGGCAAGGGACTGGCGCGTTTCGCCCTGCTTGAACTCGAGCGGGATCACGCCCATCCCCACCAGGTTCGATCGGTGAATCCGCTCGAACGACTCGGCGATCACGGCCCGAACGCCTAACAGCAGCGTTCCCTTCGCCGCCCAGTCACGCGAGGAGCCCGTACCGTATTCCTTGCCGGCGATGACGAGCAGTGGCGTGCCTCGGCGCTGGAACTCCATCGCGGCCTCGTAGATCGACGTCGGCTCGCCCCCGTGCTCGAACGTCGTCCAGCCCCCCTCCTTGCCCGGAACCAGCTCGTTGCGCAGGCGGATGTTGGCGAACGTGCCGCGCATCATCACCTCGTGATTGCCGCGGCGCGAGCCGTATGAGTTGAAGTCGGCGACCTTCACGCCGTGGTCGATCAACCAGCGACCCGCCGGGCTTGCCGCGGGGATGTTGCCCGCCGGCGAGATGTGATCCGTCGTCACCGAGTCCCCGAGCATGGCCAGCAGGCGCGCGCCCCGAACCGGCCGTACACCCGGCGGCTCGAGCGTAATCCCGTCGAAGAAGGGTGGGTTCTTCACGTAGGTGGAATCGTCCGACCACGCGTAGGTCTCTCCCGACGGCACGTCGAGCGCGGCCCAGCGCTCATCGCCCTCGAACACGTTCGCGTACTGGGCGCGGAACATGTCGCTCTTCACCGAGCGCAGGATTTCCTGCTCGACTTCGGCGGGAGCTGGCCAAATGTCTCTGAGAAAGACCGGTCCCGCGGAGCCGACACCTAACGGCTCGGTATTCAGGTCGATGTCCATTCGACCCGCCAGCGCATACGCCACCACCAGCGGCGGCGACGCGAGATAGTTGAACCGTGTGAGGGGATTGACCCGCCCCTCGAAGTTCCGATTCCCGGAGAGCACGGCGGCGACGATGAGCTTGTTCTGCTCGATCGCCTCGGTAATCGGCTGTGGGAGCGGCCCCGAGTTGCCGATGCAGGTGGTGCATCCATATCCCACGAGATTGAAGCCGAGTGTGTCGAGCGCGTCCTGCACACCCGCCTTCCGATAGTAGTCGGTGACGACCTTCGAGCCCGGTGCGAGACTGGTCTTTACCCACGGTTTGGTGCGCAGGCCCTTGGCAACGGCGTTCCGCGCCAGGAGGCCCGCGGCGAGCATGACCGAGGGATTCGACGTGTTCGTGCAGCTGGTGATGGCGGCGATGACGACGGATCCATTGCGGAGCGAGAAGGTCTGCCCCTTCATCTCGACCTTGGCGCCGCCATGCTCATGCATCTGCTCGTCGGGCGATGTCGCGACCGCGGACATTGCCAGCTCCGGCTCGGCGGAGACGCCGAGCTTCTTGGTCGCGGCAGCAACGCCCGCGGGGGTGCCCGCGCGCTCGAGCTCGAGACGCAACGCGTCCCGATAGCTCTGCTTCGCCATCTTCAGCGGGATACGGTCCTGCGGGCGCTTCGGTCCCGCGAGGCTCGCTTCCACGGTCGAAAGGTCGAGCTGCAGCGTATCCGAGAATTCCGGATCGGCGGTGTCGTCTCTTCGGAAGAGACCCTGCTCCTTGTAGTACGCCTCGCACAGCTTCACGAGGTGCTCATCGCGCCCGGTAAAGCGCATGTAATCGATCGTCCCCTGGTCGACCGGGAAGAAACCAACGGTCGCCCCGTATTCGGGCGCCATGTTCGCGATCGTGGCGCGGTCGGCGAGCGAGAGGGTGGAGAGGCCGGCGCCGTAGAATTCGACGAACTTTCCGACGACCTTTTTCGCCCGCAGCATCTGCGTGACCGTCAGCACGAGATCGGTGGCCGTCGTCCCTGGCGGCAGCTTGCCGAAGAGCTTGAACCCAACGACGTCGGGGATGAGCATGGACAGTGGCTGTCCGAGCATCGCCGCCTCCGCCTCGATCCCGCCGACGCCCCACCCGAGCACGCCGAGCCCGTTGATCATCGTCGTGTGTGAATCGGTGCCGACCAGCGAGTCGGGGTACGCGCGTCGAGTGCCATCGACCTCGTCGGTGAAGACGACGCTCGCCAGATACTCGAGATTCACCTGGTGAACAATGCCGGTGTCCGGTGGAACCACGCGGAAGTTTTGAAACGCCTCCTGTCCCCAGCGAAGGAACTGGTATCGCTCGCGATTGCGATCGAACTCCTTCTCGGCGTTGATCAGGAACGCCGCATCGGAGCCATATTCATCGACCTGAACCGAGTGATCGATCACGAGATCGACGGGCTGGAGCGGGTTGATACGTTTGGGAGCGCCGCCGAGCCTGACGATGGCGTCGCGCATGGCGGCGAGATCGACGACCGCGGGGACGCCCGTGAAGTCCTGAAGCAGGACGCGGCTCGTGCGGAAGGCGATTTCCTGCTCGGCCTGGCCCCGCACGTTCCAGCGAGCGAGCGTTTCAATGTCCGATCGCTTGACGAACGCCTCGTCCTCGTTGCGCAGGAGGTTCTCGAGGAGGATGCGCAGCGTGACGGGAAGCCGCTCGACGGTCGCATTCGGCAGCTTGGCGAGCGCGCCCAATCGTGAGATCGTATACGACGCCCCGTCCACCCGAAGCGTGGAGCGGGCATCGAAGGAGTTGAGGGAGGCCATGTCTCGTAATCTAGAGCCGATGATGAACGCCGGAAGCGGCAGAGCCGTTCTTGACGCTGCGAGGGGACGCGAGCAGACTCGCGTCGTGCATAAAGCCCGCCTTGCTGCGCTCACGCGCGTGGTCGTCGTGACGTACGCCGTCGCTGGATGCGTACAAACGCCCATTCCGAGCGCGCCCGCGACCTCTCAGGTCATTCACTCGCACGACGCGACCACCTGGTTCGAGGAGTATTTCGCGCGCGCGACGTCTGTCGCGCCTGACGGACGACGTCTCGTGTTCGCGAGCAGGGGAGGGGTGGCCCTCATCGACGTGCAGCACGGGGCCCTGCCGATGGAGGCGTGGGCGGGCGTCGACGAAGTCACCGGTGTCGTCATTCGTCCCTCGGGGGAGATCGCGGTGCGCGGCCGGCGCGGTGATGCCGCCGGCTGGTACGAGCGCGATCGTTCCGGGACCCTGCGCAGCATCGATGTCGCGGCAGCCGCCGTTCCGCAGTGGTCGGAGGACGGCGAGTCGGTGGCGTACCAGGAGGCGCTGGGCTCGCAATGGATGCTGCACCTCGTTGCGCGCTCCGGTCGGAGGGTGGTTCCGATGACGGCGAGGGCCCGGGCGTTCGCATGGTATCCCGACGCCTCGGCATTGCTCGTGATGATGCCGGACAGCGCCGGGCTAGCCTCGCTTCACCGCATGAATGCGCGAACCGGGGAAATGCGTCTCATCGCGAGCGAGCTGGACGCCGAACCCGCTGGCACCAGTATCGCCGTCGCCGCCGATGGCCGCCGCGCCTACGTCGCGCTCGCCAGCGAGCGGACGCCCATGCCCGAGGAGCGCCACGACCCGCGGGCCGACCGCGATCTCGACATCTACGAGCTGGATCTCGCGACCGGCGCTCGCAGGGTGATCGCGTCCACGACCGGGGATGACGCGAACCCGCTGCTCGTGGGCGGCCACCTCCACTGGACGTCGACGCGGGTCACCTTCTCGGTAGTCTCCGTCCCGATCAATGGAGGTGAGCCGCACTCGGTGATCGAGGACGCACAGGCACCGACGTGGCATCCCAATGGCCGCCAGATCGGATACTTCTACGGTGACTGGCGCGCGGCCGACTGGGCACTGAACTGGGACGGAGGCGCGGTGCAGGTCGACAGCGCCATTCTGGCGACATCACCGCCCGGCCCGCTCATTGTCGGATACCACGAGGACTTTCCTCCGGTATGGTCGCCTAACGGGCGCTGGTTCGCGTATCACTCGCATCGCTCGAGCCGGCCGGTCGCATCCTACTCGGATTCCGGCGCGACGGACGACATCTACCTCCGAGCGGCGGGCGCGCCATCCACGGCCGAGGTTCGGCTCACCGATTTCGGTCTCGAGGCCGGCTCGCCCGACTGGGCGCCCGACGGCACTCGGCTCGTCTTCACGTCGTTCGACCGCTCGCTGGGGACTCGGCACTCGTTCCCATTCGTGATTGCCCTCGACACCGCGGCGGGACGTGCGACGTCGAGCATTCGACTACCTCTACCGCCGGCCCTGACTGGCGCCGAGATGGCGGCGTGGTCCCCGGCCGGCGAGGAGATCGCGATCGAGGAAGCGATGCCGGGCGGGCGTCACGCCCTGTGGGTCATCCGATCCGACGGAACGGCGGCGCGCAAGCTCGTCGACTACCCGATGCGTACCTATGGCGGTGTCGACTGGACGCCTGACGGAAAGATGCTGATCTACAGCGCGTTGAGCGGGAATCGCATGCAGCTCTTCGCCATTCCGGCCGCCGGTGGAGTACCGCGGCGCCTGTCGAGCAGCACGGCCCACCTTCTTCACCCCCAGGTGTCCCCCGATGGCCGCTGGATCGCGGCGACGAGGTTGAGTCACGAGATCCAGGTGAGGAGGATGAGAGTTCAATAGCGAATGCGTATTCGTCAGTCCGTTCCCATCGAGCCCAACTCCTCGAGGAACGTCGCTGCCCACCGATGCACGTCGTACTCCTGCACGACGTGGCGCAGACGGCGCATTCGGTGCCGTCGCTCGGTGACGTCCATCGTCAATGCCCGGTGGATCGCTTCAGCGGTCCCGTCCACATCGTATGGATTCACCAGGATCGCGTCGGTGAGCTCGTCGGCGGCTCCGGCGAACTCGCTCAGGATGAGCACGCCGTCGTCATCGATTCGCGCGGCGGGAAACTCCTTCGCCACGAGATTCATCCCGTCGCGCAGCGGTGTCACCAGCATGACGTCGGCCGCACGATAGAGGGCGAGCAGGACGTCGCCGGGAATGCTGCGGTGGATGTACTGAATGGGAGTCCAGGTGGGCGTCGCGAACTCGCCGTTGATCTGGCCCACCAGTGAGCTGACCTCGCGTCGAAAACGCTGGTACGCATCCACGCCGTCGCGCGTGGGCACCGCGACCTGAATGAGTCGCACGCGCTCGCGCCACTCCGGGTGCAGGATGAAGAGACGCTTCAGCGCCATCAGCCGGCGCGGTATGCCCTTGCTGTAGTCGAGCCGATCGATGCCGACGAGTAGGCGTAGCGAGGAGCCCTGATACTCCTTCGTCTTGATGCCGACCTCGCGCGCCGCGGCCCGGCTCGCGAAATCCGCTGCGTCGATGCTGATGGGAAAGACTCCGAGCTTCACTCGACGGGAATGCCAGCGGACGATACCGGCGTTGTCCGCCTCCACGGAGAAGAGCCGTCGGAGCGCGGCACGGAAGTGACCGTGGTACCGCCGCGTATGAAACCCCACCAGATCGGCTCCCATCATGCCCTCGACGAGCCAATGACGGTTGGGAAGCGTGAAAAAGATTTCCGGATTCGGAAACGGCACGTGCAGAAAGAATCCGATGCGCGCATCGGGAATTCTCTCGCGCAGCAGGGCGGGCACCCGAAGCAGCTGATAGTCGTGAACCCACACGACATCGCCCGGCCGGTAATGCTCGGCAACAGCATCAGCGAAACGCGCGTTGACGGCCTCGTACACATCCCAGCCCTCGACGTGAAGCGGCAACCGGTCAATGCGATCGTGGCAAATCGGCCAGAGCACCTCGTTCGAGATCTGCTCGTAGAACAGTCTCACTTCCCGGTCGGTGAGGCAGATCGGTATCGCGCGCGCCGCCGCGAGCTGACGGTCCACGTCGGCACGCATCTCAGGGGTGAGGCCCTCGATGTCTCCTGGCCACCCGATCCAGAGACCGCCCGAACGGTCGTGCGGCGCCTGCAGGCCGGTGGTGAGCCCGCCCACGCTTCTGGACACGATGGGATGCCCGTCCTCGACCTTGACGGTCACGGGCAGCCGGTTGGAGACGATGATGAGGCGCGCGTCCATACCTCGTGAATAGCGACCGATGGCGCATAAGAAAACCCCTGGGCCGATATCGCGGCCCTTGCGGAGCGATGCGGAACTGCGCTTCCTCCACCCGTGCACACGCCCCTTGATCCGGTAGACCTGACGCTCGCCCTCATGCGCATCGAGTCGACGAGCGGTGGCGAGGGTGAGGTCATTCATTTCGCGCAGACGTCGCTCGAATCGCGCGGGTGGACGGTGCATCGCATTCCCGTCAGCCAGGGTCGCGACAACATCTACGCCGTCGCGAGCGACGCTCCACTCGTCACCCTTTCTACTCACCTCGACACGGTTCCGCCCTTTATCCCTCCTCGTCTGGAGGGGGACCGTATTTGGGGTCGTGGCGCGTGCGATGCGAAGGGGATCGCGGCCGCAATGATTTGCGCCGCCGAGCGACTCGTGGCGAACGACGTGCCGGTGGCGCTCCTCTTCGTCGTTGGCGAAGAGACCACTCACGATGGCGCCCACGCCGCCAATTCCTGGCCGACGACGAGTCGCGCGCTAATCAATGGAGAGCCGACGGAGAGCACGCTCGCCGTGGGGACCAAAGGCGCGCTTCGCTTGCTGGTTCGCGCTGAAGGTGTCGCCGCCCATTCCGCCTATCCGCACCTGGGACGATCCGCGATCGACACGCTGCTCGACGTGCTCCACGACGTGCGCGCGCTCGGCTTCCCGACCGATCCGGTGCTCGGGGACACCACGCTCAACGTTGGCGTGATTGCCGGGGGTGTCGCGGACAACGTCGTCGCCCCGGAGGCACACGCGCGGGTGATGATCCGCCTCGTGTCGAATGCGGACGACGTGCTCGCCCGTGTGCGCGAGGCGGCGCGCGATCGTGTCGAGATACGCGAAGTCTTGCGCATCCCCGCAGTGAAGCTCTCGCCGATGGCGGGATTTCCCACGTCGGTCGTGGCCTACGCCACGGACGTTCCCGTGCTGTCGGCGTGGGGCACACCGTATCTATTTGGACCGGGCTCGATCAACGTCGCGCACCGTGATGATGAGCACATCGAGACCGACGAGCTCCACGCGGCGGTCGATGCATATGAGCGCCTGGTTCTGGCGGCGCTCGAGCGGCTCGCGGAGGATGGCACACCCGTTGCGCGCGTCCCCTCCCATGCCCCCCGACATCACCGAGCGTAAGCAGACGATCCTCGTCGCCGACGACCACGAGGACACCCGCGTCATCCTTCGCCACTACTTCGAGGCGATGGGTTATGACGTTCTGGAGGCGCACGACGGTGAGCAAACGCTCGCGTCGATGAAAGTCTCGCACCCGGATGCGGTCGTGCTGGACATCCAGATGCCGCGGATGGACGGCATCCAGGTGTTGCGCGCCGTCCGGGGCGATGGGACGCTGCGCGGGATCAGGATTCTCGCACTGAGCGCCCACGCGCTTTCCGACGAGGTTCGGCAGATCCGGGAGGCGGGGGCCGACGCGTACCTCGCGAAGCCGGCGGACCCAAAAGCCGTTCTCGAAGCGGTGCGCTCGCTCATGGAGCGCGAGCGCGACGGTTAGTCGGCCGCCAACGACTCGCCCGGCGACGCCGCCCGCCGGGGACGTTCCTGCTCATCCTCGCTCCCGACCGGCTCGGCGATGATCGCCGACGTGGGACAGTGCCGGACGAACTCTCCATCCGCCGGCGACCACTCCAGAATCCGTTCGCGCGCGATCGCCTTGCCGTGTCCGTCCATCGCCATCAGCGACGGAGCAAGGCCCACGCACGTGCGACACCCGATACATCGGTCGCGATCCACGCTCAGCCTGATCCGTCGCCGTGGGTGGACGCCGCCCGCCGATTGCAGCGTATGCTCGGCGTGGTCGAGCGCACCATTCGCCGCCTCGTATCCCGTCTGGATGAGCGATGCGGCGTTCGAGAACGAGAACCACCCGTGGTGCGATACGCGCGGGCGAATCAGCAGCATCGGCGGGCCCTGCCACTGGGCCAGCGGCTCCTCCTGCAACGCGTGCATCATCACGCTCGCGGCCCGCATGTAGATCGCGGCGAATCCTTGCGTGCTGACATCCGTCGAGGAGGACAGGTCGGAGTTGCCGACGTCGACGGCGATCACCGCATCCATGTCCACGGCCGCGATCGCGACGGGCATGTTGTCGATCGTTCCCCCGTCGACGCACGTGCGTCCATCGACTCGACCCGGCGGAAAGAATCCGGGCAATGCGCACGACGCATACACCGCGTCGGCGATCGAGACGTGCCGGAGTCCCGGCAATCCCCACATCACCTGCGTACCGCGCTCGATGTCGACGGTGTTGACCAGCAGCGGTGTGCCGAGCTCCTCGAACGTCCCGCGCGGACAGATCGCATCGCACAGTGCGCGCAACGGTTCTTCGAGGTACAGCGACGGCGACCGCATGCGCTCCATGAGCATCCCGAGATGATTGATCCGAAACAGGTCGCGGCGGCGCAGCGTCCGCGCGCGCTCCGACATCTCGAGCACACTCATCCCCCCGGCGTGGGCGGCCGCGATCAGCGCGCCGATGCTCGTCCCCGCGAAGAGCACGGGTTCAATGCCGCGCTCCTGCAGGGCCCGAATGACGCCGATATGGGCGAACCCCTTGAGGCCGCCGCCGCCGAGGACGAGTGCTATGCGTTTGATTTGAGGCTCCTGTCTCCCTTCTCGTACACGAGTAGGGGAGGGTGAAGTTTCATGGCGCTAGAGGCGCTAAAGGCGCTAGAGGCGCTAGCCCCGCCCTCTAGCGCCTCTAGCGCCTCTAGCGCCTCTAGCGCCTTTAGCGCCTCTAGCGCCTCTACTGCAAGTACAAATACAGCCCGTAAATGCCGATGCCGGCGCCGCCGATCATGATGATCGTCCCGGCATCGTCCCCGATGATCGCGCCAGCGAGGAAGATCGCGCCCCCGACGATCATGAGCGTCTCACTCCGCCGGAGCTGCTGGCGAAGGTCCAGGGCACGAGGGACGCTTGCGCCGATTTGCAGGTCAGGACGCACGGCGGCGCTTGCGGCAAGGACCGTGGGGCCAGTGCGGGGCCGCGCGTCGCCGGCTTGAGCGCGAGCCGATGGTGCCGCGGCGACAGTGGTCAGCACGACCGCGGCGGTCAGCAGGTGTCGGACGTTCACGATTCTTGGGGTTGGAGGAAACAGTCTCGAACGACAGGGCGAAAGTTTGCCCTCGCGTCTGCGCGCGCCTGGACGTGCACGGCGCATGCCCGTTTCGGGTGTTCCTGGAGACCTCCTCCCCGGGCCACCACCTGACAACGATCCCCGTCGGCCGCAGATTCCCGCCATGACCGCCCCCTCCATGCACGCCGCCGAGCGCCAACTCGTTCGAGCACTCGGCGTCCGCGCGCTTGCTGCCACGACGTTCAACGTCATCGTCGGAGGGGGGATATTCGGACTTCCCTCGGAAGTCGCACAGGGTCTGGGTGCGGCCGCACCGGTGGCATATGTCGTCTGCGCAGTGGCGATGGGGCTCATCGTTCTGTGCTTCGCGGAGGCGGGAAGCCGCGTGTCTCTCTCCGGAGGGCCGTACGCGTACGTGGAGGTCGCGCTCGGCGGATTCGTCGGGTTTCTGAGCGGTGTGCTGCTCTGGCTGGTCATATCGTTTGCGACGGCGGCGGTGGCGAGCGTGTTCGTCGCATCGCTCGCGGCGTTTTTCCCGGCGCTGGGTGACGGGTTGGGGCGAGGTCTCCTCCTCGCGACCCTGTTCGCGGTCCTCGGCGTGATCAATGTCCGTGGCGTGCGGCAGAGTACGAGGCTCATCGAGATCGTCACCATCGCGAAGCTGTTTCCTCTCGTCGCGCTGGTTCTCGTAGGCATGTTTTACATCGACCCGGCACAGCTCGAATGGCAGCGAACGCCGGCGATGGCCGACATTGGCCGGACGTCGATCGTGCTCTTCTTCGCGTTCGCGGGAATCGAGAGCGCCCTCGTTCCCAGCGGCGAGGTGAAGGATCCCGCGCGCACGGTGCCGAGGGCGCTCTTCATCGCGCTCGTGGGTGTGACGGTGCTCTACATCGCACTCCAGCTGGTGGCGCAAGGGATCCTGGGGCCCGCGCTCGCCACCGAGTCCGCGCCGCTCACGGCGGCGGCGAGCCGCATCGCGATTCCCTTCGGGGTGTTGCTTGGCGTGGGCGCCGCGATCTCGACCTTCGGCCATCAGAGCGGAATGATGCTGGCGACCCCACGCGTGCTCTTCGCGTTCGGGCGTGATGGCGTGCTGCCGGCCGCGTTCGCGCGGGTGCATCCGCGCTTCCACACGCCGCACGTCGCGATTATCACACAGGCGCTGGTGTGTGCGGTCCTCGCGATCACCAGCTCGTTCGGACGCCTCGCCGTCCTCGCTACGGTCTCGACGCTGGTGCTCTATCTTGTCTGCTGTATCGCCGCGTGGATCCTTCGCCGGCGCGACGTGCGCGTCGAGGGTGCGACGCCGTTCCGGATGCCGGGCGGCGCGCTCGTGCCGGTGCTGGCCGTCGCGGTGATCGTCTGGCTGCTGTCTGCCGCCACTGGGCGCGAGTTTCTCGTTGTAGGTGCGGTGCTCGTCGCGGCGTCATTGCTGTACGTCCTCTCCGGCGCGCATCGCTCGCGGCGGGAGCGCGCCGCATGATCGACAAGCTCCTCGCCTATCGCGCCGAGTTTCCCATCCTCTCGACCACCACGTACCTCGTGTCGAACTCGCTCGGGGCCATGCCGCGCGCGGTCCCCGAGCGACTCGCCGAGTACGTCGACGAGTGGGCGGAGCTGGGTGTGCGGGCCTGGGCGCGCGGATGGTGGGAGATGCCGGTGACGGTGGGGAATGAGGTCGCGCCGCTGCTTGGTGCCGGGAGTGGGGAGGTGGCCATGGTTGCCAACGTGACGAGCGCGCAGGCGGCGGTCCTCTCGGCGCTCGACTACACGCCGCCCCGCGACACCATCGTGATGACCGCGCTGGATTTCCCTTCCGTCCGGTACGTCTACGACCGACTCGCAACGCGATTCGGCGCGCGCATCAAGGTCGTCGAGAGCGACGATGGCATTGCGGTCGATACGCAGCGCGTCATCGACGCGATCGATGAGCGTACGCGGCTGGTGTCGATCTCCCACGTGCTCTTTCGCTCGGCGTACGTCATGGAGGTCGAGGCGATCTGCCGTGCTGCGCACGAGGCCGGCGCGCTCGTGTCGCTCGACGCGTTTCATGCGGTGGGCGTCGTTCCAGTCGACGTCGGGCGTAGCGGTGCCGACTTCGTGACCGGCGGTGTGTTGAAGTGGCTGTGCGGCGGACCGGGGGCCTGCTTTCTCTACGTCGCGCCGGCGGTGCGCGATACGCTGGAGCCCGCACTGACGGGATGGCAGGCGCACGCGCGCCCATTTGCGTTCGAGCCGGAGATGGACTATGCCGGCGGCGCATTCCGCTGGCTGAACGGGACGCCGGTGATCCCGGCGCTGTATGCCGCGATCGAGGGTCCGCGGATCGTGAAGCGTGCGGGGATCGCGGCCATCCGCGCGAAGAGCCTCCGCCAGACCGCCCGGCTGATCCAGCTGGCCGACGATCGCGGCTTTCGCGTGCACGCCTCGCGAGACCCTGAGCGCCGAGGCGGGACGGTGGCGATTCGGGTCCCACACGCCTACGAGGTATCGAAAGCGCTCCTCGAGCGCGACATCCTCGTGGACTATCGGCCGGAGGCGGGAATCCGCATTGCTCCACACTTCTACACGAGCGACGAGGAGCTGGAGCTCGCGGTGGCGGCGATGGACGAGATTCTGGAACGCGAGGAGTGGAAGAAGTTTACGGGGGAGAGGGCGGTCGTGACATAGGACAGAATACGGAATCCGGAATGCGGAACACGAAGCGTGGGTGACGGCCGTTGTCCGCATCCCACATTCCGCATTGCGCATTCCCTTTATATCTTCGTGCGACCTTCACCCAGCTCCCATGCCTTCCGCTCCCAAAAAGCTTCGCAAACAGTACGTCAACAGCGAACATCCGGTCGTCGTTCTGCGGTTCGAGGACGGCCATGAGATCATCGTCAAGAAAGGCGGCGGCAAGACGTTCGACGCGTACGCCGGCGAGACGATCAAGGTGCTGGCGGTATACGACAAGACCTCGGGTGAGCGGGAGCTCGTCGAGAGCCGCAAGGCCGACGAATTCCCCGACGCCTGACGAGCCGGGCTGACGCCGATCGGCCCGTGATCGGTCCTGGCCCCACGCGGCGCCGCTTCGCGCCGCTGGCGCTGCTTCTTCTCCTGCCGGCGTGCGCGCAGGGACAGGTCGGGACCGTCGCCGCACCGCAGCGCGCCGATACCACCGCGCTGCGCCGCACCCTCGATTCGATAGCCGGTTCGCACCGCGGCGTCGTCGGCTATGCCGTGCGCAACGTCGATACCGGGGAGCGACTCGAGCGACGCGGCGATGAGACGTTCTCGACCGCGAGCCTGATCAAGGTCCCGATCCTGGTCACGCTCTTCGACCTGATCGAGCAGAAGAAGCTCGCCCTCGACGATCCGCTCACGGTGCTCGCGATCGATCAGGTTCCCGGCTCAGGGGTGCTCCAGTTCTTCAAGCCCGGGTCGACCCTCACGGTGAGCGATGCGGCGTGGCTCATGATGACGCTGAGCGACAACACCGCGACAAATCTCATCCTCGATCGGATCATCATTCGGCGCGTGTGGGAGAAGATGGAAGCGCTCGGGCTGCCACATACGAAGGTCCACTCGAAAAGCTTCCTGCGCATCGCCAGTGTGGCGATGGACAGCTCGGTGAAGTACGGCTTCGGGGTTACGACGCCGAACGAGATGGCGACCTTGTTCGAGCTGATCGCGCGTGGCAAGGCAGTGAGCCCGGCCGCGGACTCGACGATGCTGCGGATGCTCGAGAACGGCGACAACTCGGCGCTCCTGCTGCGCTATGCCGCCGGCACGCGCTCGGCCCACAAGTGGGGAGGCACCGATCAGGTGCGGACCGACTGCGCACTGTTCTTCCGCCAGACCCGCGTCGTCGCCTGCGTGCTCACGAAAGACAACGAAGACCGCAGCTGGCGCATCGACAACGAGGCCCAGGTCACAATCGCGCGGATGGGGGAGGCGATTGTAAAGGCATGGCCGGAACTCCAAAGGCGCTAAAGGCGCTAGAGGCGCTAAAGGCGCTACCCCTTAGCGCCTCTAGCGCCTCTAGCGCCTCTGTCCGTTGGTACGCGAAATGCCCTTTCCGGGGGTGCTGAACTCCCTCGCGAGGTTATCGTCGTGCGCATTCCGACCCTGAGCTTCATTGTCGCCGCCCTCCTTGTCGCTCCCAGCGCCTCGGCCCAGTTCACGGGGCTGGTGACGCCGCCGCCGCGGCCCGCACCCCCGGTCGAGATGATCGCCGAGGCCGGAGCGGTAGCGACCGATAGCAGCGCCGCCGCGCGCATGACCGACATGAAGGCGTGGGTAGACTCCGCCGCAGTCGCCGTCGCGGCCACGGCGCCACAGGACACGGTTACGCCGCCAGTGATCGTCGAGACGCCACCGGCTGGTGAGCCCGCGGCGCGAGAGGTGACGGCGTTCCAGGAAGGCGCCCCGGCCCCCAATACGGCCACCCCGCTGCCCGCGCTTGTCCTTCTCGGCCTGGGCCTGGTCGCGGGCGGCGCGGCCCTCCGCCGGCGTTAGGCAGCGTGCGCCGTCGCGTTGGCGCGCTATGTCTTCTGATCGGTGGCGCGCTCCTCGTCTATACCGGCTCGACCTACGCCCGGGGCGCGCTCGCGCGCAGTGACGCGCGCAGTGCGTGGGAGCGCGCGGAAGCGCAGCGCGCCGTTCGCGAGTCGCGACTGATCGACTTCGGCGAGAGCGACGCGAGGGTCGCGCGCGGCGCTCCGATCGCTCGGCTCATCATCCCGTCGATCGGCCTCGATGAGATCGTCGTCGAAGGTGTGGGCGACGCCGAGCTGAACGCGGGCCCCGGGCACCTTCCAGGATCCGCGACACCGGGAGACCAGGGCAACGCGGTAATCTCGGCCCACCGCGACCGCCACTTCTCGACGCTCGGCGACCTTCAGATCGGCGATACGGTGTTCACCGAGACAGCGTCTGGACGCGCGAGCTGGATCGTGACGAAGCGGCGCGTGGTCGGGGCGGGCAAGCCCGCGCTCTTCTCGAGCGACGAGCCGGTCCTCACGCTCACGACGTGCTGGCCATTGCGCTATCTGGGAACGGCGCCGGAGCGGCTCATCCTCGAGGCGAGACAGATCGCGTCAAATGCGGAAAACGGAATGCGGAACAACTGAACCGCAGCATTCGTATTCCGCTTTCCGTATTCCGCGTCCGGTCCCCGGCTACCCCACGACCGCCATCTCGAGCCTCGACGGCGCGGCGCTGATCTCTCGTGGCGGCGCCGGACGCCGTCCGCTGTCGTCGCGGGCGCCCGTCGTGCGCCAGTAGAAGTAGAAGGCCAGCGCCAGCAGGGTGACGATGAGAACTCCGATCGCGACGCCCGTGCGTCCGCGCGTCGCCGGAACGGTTTCAGTTTCTGACACGCTATCTCCACTCGTGAATGTTCGGAGCCTTACAAAGGCAAATTCTTCGCCACGCATGGCCACGCCTTCCTTAAGGCGCGTCCACTCGCCAAGCTACGGCGATGAGACCTCTCACACCATTCGCACCATGACACGGATTACGACGCTGCTCTCGCTCTGCCTTGCGGCGACGCCGGCGTTGGCGCAGTCCGCCGCCGCGCCGGCCCCGATTACGCCCAACGAGATCGACGGGCATCTACGGTTCCTGTCGTCGGACCTTCTCGAGGGGCGGGCTCCCGCGACACGGGGCGGCCGGCTCGCCGCGGAGTACATCGCGGCGCAGCTCCGGATCTTCGGCGTCGAGCCGGGCGTGAACGGCTCGTACTTCCAGAAGGTCCCCATCGACATCGTCGCCGCCAATCGCGCGACAATCCGTGCATCAGCGAGCGGGCGCGCAAGCGGACCGTTCCGATATCCAGAGGACATCGTCGTGTGGGCTGGGTCTGCGGCGGACTCGAGCGTCGCGCGCGGCGAGCTCGTGTTCGTGGGCTATGGATCGACCGCGCCAGAGTACAAGTGGAACGACTTCAAGGACGTCGACGTCCGGGGGAAGGTTCTGCTCATCCTCGTCAACGACCCTCCCGCTCCGCGGAATGAACCGGATCTGTTTGGCGGCCGGGCGATGACGTACTACGGACGCTGGACGTACAAGTTCGAGGAAGCGGAACGTCGTGGCGCAGCGGGCGCGCTCATCGTGCACACGACGGAGCGTGCTGGTTACCCGTGGCATACGGTGGTTGGATCGTGGGCAAAGGAGCAACGCATGTTGCCACGAGATCCCGAGCTTCCCGCTCCACTCGGGGTGCGGGGGTGGATCACCGACAGTGCCGCAACGACCCTGCTCGCCCAGGCCGGGCTCAACCTCGGGCAGCTTCGCACGCAGGCTGAGTCGCGCGACTTTGCTCCCGTGCCGACCGGAATCACTGTGGAAATCGCTTTCCGGAACACCGTCGAGCATCTCGAGTCCGAGAACGTCGTCGGCATCGTCCGCGGGCGCGATCCGATGCTGCGCGACCAGTTCGTCGCCTTCAGCTCGCACTGGGATCATCTCGGGATCGGACCGGCCGTTGAGGGCGACTCCATTTACAATGGTGCGCTCGACAACGCATTGGGCGTCGCCGACCTGCTGGCGGTGGCGCGCGTGGCGCAGCAGTCGCCGAGGCCGCGCCGGTCGCTGCTCTTCGTGTTCGTCACCGCGGAGGAGTCGGGCCTGCTCGGCTCCGAATTCTTCGGACAGAACCCCGCCGCGCCCGTCGACAGGATCGTGGCCAACATCGAACGTGGACGGCGGCAACATCCTCGGCCGCGTGCGCGATCTCACGGTGCTTGGCTCGAACAAGTCTTCGCTCGGTCCCGCGCTTGCACGCATGCTCGGCACACGAGGCATGCGCATCACGCCCGAGGAGCATCCCGAGCGCGGATACTTCTATCGCTCCGATCACTTCTCGTTCGCGAAGGTCGGCATTCCGTCTGTCTCCATCGGTCCCGGAACCGATTTCATTGGACGGCCGAAGGGATGGGGCGTCGAGCAGAACGAGGATTACACCGCCAAGCGCTACCATCAGCCATCCGACGCCTATCGAGCGGACTTCGACCTGACGGGTGCCGCGCAGCTTGCCGACATCGTGCTTCGTTTCGGCACCTCGGTCGCGAACTCGACGACCGTTCCCATCTGGAACCCGGACGCGGAGTTCCGCGAGGTGCGGGAGCGATCGCTGCGCGCCTCGCTCTAGCCGGTTCGGTGGGGATGGTCCGCGTTCCGACGGCGGTCGCGGCCGCGTTGCGCGACGGGCGTCCCGTCGTCGCATTGGAAAGCTCGGTGTTGGCGCAGGGGCTCCCCGCCCCTGCGAACCGGGACGCTGCCGAGCGGATGGTGCGCGCCGTGTCTTCTCGCGGCGCGGTCCCGGCGATCACGGCCGTCGTGAGCGGTGTGGTGACGGCCGGGCTCGAGGATGCGGAGCTGGAGCGTTTTCTCAGACGCGAGGGCATAGGCAAGGTGTCCGCACGCGATCTCCCGATGGCCATGGCTCGAGGCACCGACGGCGCGACAACCGTCGCCGCAGCGATTGCGATTGCTGCGCTGGCGGGCATCGAGGCATTCGCCACCGGTGGAATCGGTGGCGTTCACCGGGCCACCGACGGCGTGACGTACGACGAATCCGCCGACCTCGTGGAGCTCGCGCGAACGCCAGTGCTCGTCGTGAGTGCGGGGGCAAAGTCCATCCTCGACGTGCCCGCGACCCTGGAACGCCTCGAGACGCTGAGCGTTCCCCTTATTGGATATCGCACGGGCGAGATGCCCGGATTCTTCACCGCCGAGACGGGTCTGCCGCTTTCAACGCGGACAGAAACGGTAAAGGAAGTGGCGGCGATCTGGCGCGCCCACCGCGAGCTGGGCCGGCGAACGGCGATGCTCGTGGTGCAGCCGCCACCGGCTGATGTTGCGTTGCCGCGGCGCGCCGTCGAGGATGCGGTGGAGAGCGCGATGCGGGCAGCGCAGTCCGAAGGTGTTCATGGTGGCGCTCTTACACCGTTTCTACTGGCGGCCGTGGAGCGTGAGACAGGTGGGCGGTCACTGGGCGCGAATCTGGCATTGCTCGAAGCCAACGCCATGCTGGCGGCGGAGATAGCGTGCGAACTGGCCGCAGGCCCATGACCCTTGGCCCTCAAGGAGAGCGAGGCACCCGCCTCCAAGTCGCTATTTGCTTCTATTGCTTGAACTTCGCGGTTTCGTCGTGGTAGTATAGGCGTGAGGCCTACCCTTCCGGTTGGAGGTGCCGCTGGACATGCCTTCCCCGTTCCTGAGTTCCGAAGAGTACGACGAGCGCGCCCATCAGCTCTATAACGAGGGGCAGTACGAGGAGGCGCTCGAGGTGCTTCGCGAAGGGTTGGCGCTCTACCCGCATTCGGTAGAGCTCCACATTGGGGTGGGGTACGCCCGTCTCGCGCGTGAGGAATATGCGTGGGCGCGACGGAGCTTCGAGGAAGCTTTGGTGCTCGATCCGGAGCACGAGGACGCCCTCGCCGGCCTGGGCGAGACACTGATGAAGTTCGGGCAGCAGGAAGCGGGCGTGAAGACGTTCCGCCGCATCCTCGAGCTCGGGTACCGCGACGATCTCGATCTCATGCTCCAGGTGGGGCGCGCTCTCTTCCGCGAGAGCCTCTTCGATGAGGCGCGGGAGTTCTTCGAGATCTCGGTGCAGCAGGCGCCTGGAGATGGCGGAAGGCGTCGCGCTGCTGGGGTACACGCAGCACCGTCTTGGGGAGGAGGATTCCGCGGTGTCGATGCTCCGCCGCGCCCTTCAGATCGACGACGATCACGCCGAGGCGCGGATCTATCTCGCGAACATCCTCTATGATCGCGGCGACTATGAGGCCGCGCTCTATCACCTCGACCGCACGACTCCGGAAGATCACTGGGATGAGCTGGGGATCTGGCGTCTGGTCGAGCTGAAGAAGTCGATCTATCGACTTCAGGACGATGATCCTGAGCTGCGGCCCTGGGACGAGCGGCTGGCCGAGCTGGCCGGCGAGCCCGACGACGTGGACGAGATGCTGTCCGAGATCGAGGGGCGCTTCAACGATCAGCGCACGGGCGACAGCCAGCAGGGACAGCTGGAGCTATTCGGCGCCCTGTTGAGCGAGCTCGCCGATCAGCGCGACCCGATCGAGCCACGGCACCGTATCATGACGCGCGAGGGTCGCGAGTACATTGGCAGTTGGGACCAGATCGTGCGAGAGATGCGGGACGCCAACAAGCAGTGGGCGGGCCGCACCGTGCAGGAGTTCATGCATAACGAGGCCCGTCGAGGCTATTCACTCACGGGCATCATGATACCGACACACAACGCCGAGAGCTTCATCCGCGGCAGCGCGGACGCCGGACTCCTTCGCATCGTGCGGTGATCACGGCGCACCACCGTGCCGCGATGGCGGCACTCGCCCCCGCACGCCCGCTCGTGGCGCGGGTGGACATTACGCAAAACCCGGAAGAGATCGCCGCCGACATCCTCGACATTTGGAATGCCGTGGAGGTCGCCATGCGCGCCCTTCTCGGCGGCTCGGCGCTCGGCGGGCAGCCGCTCATCCAGGAGCTTCGGCAGCGGAACATGATCTCCATCGAGCAGGCACATGCCCTGCTCGATTTTCTCGCGGCCCGCGACCGGGTAAAGCGCACCGAGTATCGACCGACGAGCGCCGATATCGAGGCGGCGCGCGAGGCGTACAACAAGCTTGACCAGGGGCTCCGCACGGAGGCGGCGAGCGCCGGAGCGAATGCGACGGCCACAGCCGCGATACCGGCGGCTGCGGTGGTGACGACCGATGCCCTCGGCACACCTGTGCCCGCGCGTCGCTCACGGATTCCATGGCTTCCCATTGGCGCCTTGCTGCTGGTGCTCGCAGCCGCTGGTGCCGCCTGGTTCTTCTTCGAGCGAGGGGGACCGAGCGCCGCCATGCGGCGCGGACAGGAAGCGTATCGTGACGGGCGCCTCGCGCTCGCGCGCACCGAGTTCCAGGATGCGGCGAATGCGCGACCGGAAGACGCCATGCCGCACATTTGGCTCGGGCGGGTCGCGCGCGATCAGGGCGACCTGGCGACCGCGGGCCGCGAAATCTCCCGGGCCGTGCAGCTCGAGCAGGGCAACTACCAGGCGCACCGCGAGCTGGGAAGCTACTTCCTGACGCTGCGGAATTACGACGCGGCGCGGCGCGCGTTCGTGCGCGCGCTCGAGCTCCAGCCGCGCGACCGCACGTCGATGGGTTACCTCGGCTGCTCGCTCATTCGGCTCAATCGTGTCGACGAGGGACAGCGTTTCCTCACTCGCGCGGGCCAGGGCCCGTGGATCGCCTGCGCGCCGCCGGCGCCCGCCCAGGGGGCACCCGCATGCAGCGACCGCCGGCGTGATCGCGTTCGATTCCGTCTCAAAAACCTATACCTCGCTTTTTCGCCCGCCGGTGCGCGCGGTGGAGGAATTCACGCTCACCATTGGGCGTGGCGAGATCATGGGGCTGGCGGGGCCTAACGGGGCCGGCAAGAGCACGCTCATCTCTCTGCTGTTAGGCTACCTGCCACCCACGGCGGGCCGTGTCACCATCGCCGACAGCGCCCCGCGTCCCTACATTGAGCGGCATGGCATAGGGTATCTGTCGGAGCTCGTCACCCTCAATCCGCAGTGGACCCTCGAGGGAACTCTCGAGCGTCTTGCCGTGCTGGCCGGGCTTCCCGACAGCGTCGCACGCGAGCGCGTCGAGGCCGTCATTGACGAGCTGGGGATCGGCGAGCACCGGCACAAGAAGCTCAAGGCGCTGTCGAAGGGAAACCTCCAGCGCCTTGGACTCGCGCAGGCATTGCTCCGCGACGAGCAGGTGCTGATCCTCGACGAGCCCACGCATGGACTCGACCCGGTATGGACGCAGCGCTTTCGGGACCTCGTTCAACGGCTCCGCGCTCCCGAGCGTACGATGCTCATCGCGTCCCACAATCTCGACGAGCTCGAGCGCCTCTGCGACCGCGTCGCGATCATCGACCGCGGACGGCTCCAGCGGGTCGTCGAGACGCGGCGCGCCGCGTCGCGAGATGTCGCCGCCTCGTACCACCTGACGACCGCACTGGGAGCGGAGCTCGTCCCCTCCGTGTTTCCGGCGGCGCGCTCGCTGGGGGACGGGCAGTTCGAGATCGAGGGTGGCGACGCCGAGGCCTTGAATCAGCGGCTTGCCGACTTCCTCGCGCGCGGTGGTCAGATCACCGCCCTGATTCCGGCACACTCCGGTCTCGAGGCGCAGTTCCGAGAGGCCGTTCGTTCGTCAACCGATTCTGTCCGCGGCGAATCATGAGACGCGCGCGGATGTGGAGCTATCTCGCCTGGCAGGCGCGCGACTTCGTCGTCGAGCGAGGCGCCCCGCTCCTCATCGTCGCGTCGCTGATGACCTTCCCCATCATCATGTCCCTCCGCAACCTCGACGAGGCCGCGACCCCCCTGCAGGCCGCGATCTCCGCGCGGTATGGCATCGTGCAGCTGTTCGCGGAGTTCTCGCTGATCTGCGTACTCATCGGCATCAACGGCGTCGTCTCCAGCGATCGCGTCAAAGGATATTACCGCTTCCTGTTCGCGAAGCCGGTCTCGATTCCGCGATACTACGCGCAGGCCTACGTCGTCAACGGCATCGGCCTCGTGTTGACGGCGCTCGGGCTGCTTGGTGCGATCTACGCGCTTGGCTATCCGGTGTTCCCGGCGCGTGTGCTGCTCATGATCGTGCTCGTCTACCTGTCCCTTGGCGGCCTCGGGTTCCTCTACTCGACGCTCGCGCGGTTCGACTGGGTGCTCATGGGAGCCACCTGGGGGTTGGCGCAGGTGCTGCGGGCGGTGTACCCCGCACACGAAAGCCGCGCGGGACGAGTGCTCGACGTCGTCCTCCCCCCGTTTCACCAATTGCGCGACGTTGGATTACAGCTCGCGCGCGGGGAATCGGCGGAGTCGAGGACGCTGCTATGGCTGCTCGCATGGGGCATCAGCGGGCTCGTACTCGGCCTCCTCGTTCTTCGGCGCCGTCCGCTCGCAACGTGACCGTCCTGTCGCTGCCGCTCCTCGCCCCCGAGACCGTGATCAGGACGCGGCTCGCCAACGGGCTCACCGTGCTCGTGAGGCGGGACGACTCCGCGCCGGTGGTCGCGATCGTCACGCACGTGAAAGCCGGATACTTCGACGAGACCGATGACGTCGTGGGCATCGCGCACGTGCTCGAGCACATGTACTTCAAGGGCACGCCCACTCGTGGCGTGGGCGAGATCTCCAAGGAGACGAAATCGGCGGGCGGGTACCTGAACGCCGGCACGATCTACGATTACACGAGCTACTACACCGTCCTTCCTTCGAGCGGATTCGTAGCCGGACTCGAGATTCAGGCCGATGCCTACGCCAGCTCGGTCATCGACGCTGACGAGCTGCGCAAGGAGCTCGAGGTCATCATCCAGGAAGCAAAGCGAAAGGCTGACAATCCGGGCGCGGTCGCAGTCGAGACGCTCTACGAGATGCTGCACGATTCCCACCGTATGCGCCGGTGGCGCATTGGCCGGGAGGCGGTGCTTCGCACCTTCACACGCGCACACGTCGCCGGGTTTTATCGCAACTTCTACAAACCGAGCAATACCATTCTCGTCATCGTCGGCGATGTCGATACCGACGACGCAGTGCGTCACGTCGAGCGCCTCTATGGACCGCTGGCTGATGGCGACATGGCCCGCAGCCCTGGTCCCGAGGAACGAGAGCACAAGGGATTTCGCTTCCGCGAGCTCACGGGAGACATCACACAAACCCAGCTTGCGCTCGGGTGGCGAACCGCTCCGACCATGCATCCCGACACGGCCCTTCTCGACGCGGCCGCCGCCGTGCTGGGGACTGGGCGTGCATCACGTCTCTACCGCGCGGTGCGGGAGCAGCAGCTCGCGGCATCGATCTCGGCGTACAACTACACACCGACGGATCTCGGCGTCTTCGTCGTGCACGCCGAGGGCCCCCCGAACACGGCGATCGACGCCGCGCGGGCGACCTGGAGCCAGGTGCGCGACATGCGCGAAGCGGGTATCGGGCGCGACGAGCTCTGGCGCGCGCGCCGGATCTTCGAATCGCAGTGGATCCGCCGGCTCGAGACGATGGAGGGGCAGGCGAATCATCTCGCCGAGTGGGAAGCGCTCGGCGATTGGACGCTCGGCGATCAGTATCTGGAGCGCCTGCTCACCGCGACTCCGGAGCAGGTCACCGACGCGGTGCAGCGATATCTCGTTCCCGAGCTCGGTGCGCTACTCCTCTATCGGCCCGAGACCGCGTCGCCGACCCTGCGCGACGCCGAGACGATGCGAGAGCTGCTCGACGCATCTCCGCCCGCGGTGCTGCCAACCCAACCCCCAGTCCAGGCAGCGGCGACGCCCCCCACAACGCATACGCCACGCCTCGAGCGTGAGGTCGGGCGCGTGCGGGTGTATCGCACGTCGTCGGGCATCCCGATACTCGTCAGGCGCAAGGCGAGCGCCATCGTCCATCTCGGCATACACATTTTGGGCGGTGCGAGCGATGAGCCCGTGGACTATGCCGGCCTCACGAGCATCATGGCCCGGACCGCGATCAAGGGAACCGCGCGCCGGACCGCTGCGCAGCTCGCCGAGGAGTCCGAGACGTTGGGAGGCAGCATCTCACCGTCGGCCGGCGCAGAAAGCTTCGGATGGTCGTTCTCGGTGCCCGCGCAGCACATTGATGCCGCCATGGCACTCCTCGCCGAGGTAGTGACGGACGCGTCGTTCGGGGACGAGGCGATCGCGACAGAGAAGACGATCGCCATCGCCGATCTCGCGTTGCTGCGCGACGACATGTACCGCTATCCGATGCGGCTCCTGGTGCAGGGCGCGTTCGCCGGACATCCCTATGGCGTTCCGGCGAACGGGGTCGAGCAGACGATCGCGCGCATCGAGGCGGAGCGCGTGCGGTCATGGCACGCGCAGCAGGTCCTGAACGGCGCCGCGGTCATCGGAATCGTGGGAGATGTCGATCCCGATGAGGCAGCCGCGCTGGCCGCCAACCGGTTCGCCGAGCTGCGGACACGCGAACCGGCGGAGCTCGAGGCGCCCGCGTGGCCCGATCGTCCGACGATCGTGACTGAATCGCGCCAGAAGAAGCAGACCGCCCTGGCGCTGGCCTTTCCGTCACCCACCCGGCGCGACGACGCTCGTTATGCAGCGAGCCTCATTGGCGGCGTCGCCAGCGGGCTCGGCGGCCGCTTCTTCGATGAGCTGCGCGACCGCCGGTCGCTTGCGTACACCGTACATGCCCATTCGGCCGAGCGTCGTTTGGCCGGAATGTTCATCGCCTACATTGCCACGTCGCCTGCCAAGGAGCAGGAAGCCCGAGAGGGTCTGCTTCGCGAATTCGCGAAGCTGCGCGAGGCGGAGGTGACCGAGGACGAGCTGCGACAGGCAAAATCGTACGCCATCGGGACGCATGCCATTCGTCAGCAGAGCGGCGGTGCCGTGCTCTCGGAGCTCATCGATGCATGGCTCGTGGGGACGGGACTCGAGGAGCTGGATGAGTTCGAGGACCGGGTCATGGGGGTGACCGCGCGGGAGATGCGGGAGCTGGCTGAGCGGTACTTCGACGAGAGTCGATTGGTCGAAGGTATTGTTCGGGGGGTTGGCTAAATCAAAGGGCGGTGGAACACCGCTGGATAAAGGTCTGGACGAGCGCTGGGTTTCTCAGCGCTACTCCAGCGCTCTCAGCGCATTCTCCAGCGCCCTCGCGTCTTAACTCACCTCGCGCTCGCGCAACGTCCGTATCGCTCTCCGTAACGCCGCCGCCGCTCGCCGTATCCTTCCACCGGGCGCGCGCAATCCCGTCTGCGACTCGTAGTCGCTCGCCTGATACACCACGTAGCCCTTCACCGCCGCACGCGACGTCGCCCAGGCGAGAGCGCCCCAGAGCGCCCGCTCCTGGTTGAGCTCGCCGTGAACTGACGGAAAGCCACGGGCCTCGAGCACCCAGACATCCTTCTCCGAGCCCGCGGCGGCAATCCACTTGTCGGCGGCGATCATGTCGCGATCGAGCGATTCGGCGCCGTCGTACCACGGCATCAACGAGATCGCGACCACATCGGCGGGAGATCCGGCGCCCATCGCCCAGTCGAAGAGCACGCGGTCGCGCCGGGTAAAGCCGCCGATGTGCGCGACGATCCGAATGCGAGGGTCCGACGCGGCGGCTGATCGCGCGATCGCGTCGAACAGCTGCACCCACTGCTGAGGGTCGAGCGCGCCGAGCTGTCGCCGGCCGCCGCCAAAGGGATCGACGACCGGAACGAGGTAATCCGGGCGAAGCCGTTGCGCGATGCGCGTGGCCTCACGAGCGCGTGCGTCTGTGTACTGCTGCGGCGACGTCGCCCACCGGTCGCGCGCACCGGCGGGGTAGCCGAGGATGGCGATGAGGCGCCGTCCCGCGCTTCGCTGACGCTCCAATGAGCGCGCGAGTGAGTCGAGTGCGCGTGCGGTGGCTCCCTCCGGGGCGATGTAGACCGAAATCGCTCCGACGGCCAGCGTGTCGGCGAGATCGAGATCGGTGCGGAGCGCGAGCGGGGGCGGACCCGTTCGCAGCAGAGGGAACAGCTTCAGGCCGATGATGAAATCGCCTTCCGGTCGCTCCTGAAGACGATCGTCGGCATACCGATTGTAGCTCGCGAGCGCCCGCGTGGACCGCGGAATCTGAATCGCGATGAGCACCGTCCACGCAACCGCCAGTGTCGCGAGACCCACTCGGACAGTGGTGCCGAACCGCCTTCGCGATGGCGTCGCCGGCGCGAGAATGGGGATGTGGAGGAACCAGGGCGAGAGAATCGCGAGCCGTGAGGCCGCGATCGCCTGCGCGCCGGTCTGCGCCGCCGACAGGGCGAGGAGCGAGTCGGGTGGCGCATTGCCCTCGGCGACCATCCACCGCGTCACGTATACCGCTGCCAGCACGGCATCGTAGAGAACGATCGGAATGCCCGCCGTGCGCGCGATGTGTCCCCGTGCCGTCGCTGCGGCGGCCTGGACGGTCACGAGCACGGCCGTGAGGGGCCACACCCATGAAATCGTGTAGAGCGCGCGGCCCGACAGGCTCGAGGCCGAGACGAGCGCCACCATCAACGCCGGCGCGATGAGCAACGCCGCGAGACCGGTGAGCGCGCCAATCACCGGCGGGACGCCGCGCGTCTGCGTCATACGGCGCGCCACGTACAGATCCCACAGAAGTACGATGGCGGAGAGCGCGATGTGCAGCGGAACGAGCTCGCCGGCCCACAAGCGCGTCATCGCTTCGGCGCCGGCGCTCCGCCGCGGTCGCGCACCTCGCTGTGCACTGCCCGCGCACTGACGCGGCGTGCAAACACGTCGAGCGCCTTGCGGGGCTCGTGGGTCGACAGCGCGAGAATGTCGAGCAGCAGCAGCTCACGCTCGGGAAAGGTGTGCACGGTGACGTGGCAGCCGTCGAGCAACAGCACCGCCGCGATTCCATCGTTTGGCAGGATGTGAACGACGGGAGCCCCGATAGCCGTGAACCCGGCAGCGCCCGCCGACGCGATCAGCAGTCCGCTCAGAAGGGATGCGTCCGTCAGCTGCGAGTACGGCACCCCGACGAAATCAGCCGCCACGTGGCGAAATGCCGGCTCTGCGCTCATCCGTCCACACTCACAGAAAACATCTCCTGTTGCGCGCCGACTCCGGCGCATTGAGCCCGAATGTGACCCGCTCCCGAAGCCGCGAGATCGACCAGCGAGTCTGCGGGTGAGAGCACGGTGTACCGTGCCTCGAGGGCTCCGCTCGCCTGGAGCGTTCCGAGCGCGGCGCCAGTCGCGTTGGTGTGTCCTATCGCCGTAAACGAAAAACGTGCCGTACCCCAACCACACAGAACCAATGGCGCGCCCGGCACGAGATTGGTGAGCTTGACCCATCCCGACGTCGAGCGCCAGACCTGCGCCACCGTTGGTGTGGTGCCGGATACCGTTATGACGCGGAGCATCGCGAACGATCCCGTGTCGCGACCCGCACGAGCCCCCGCGAGCGAAAGCTCGCTCAACGGTACGCTGTCCGCGGTCATTCTCGCTCCGTTCAGCGACAGCCACAGCTCGCGCGTGGAATCTCCGGGAATGGTGGCGACCAACAAGAGTCGGGTATCGTTCGCGCGAAGCGTCTGGAATCCGTCGATGGTCTGCGAGGCGAGGGTTTCGACGCGACTTCCCGTCGTCGATGCCTCCAGCGTGTCGATGAGCGCACTGGTCGGGCTCAGCCCCCGGACGATCGGGGCGTCGATCGTCGCGTTGGTGATTCTGCCGCAGCCGAGTCGCGTCCCGGTCGCACTATGCCATGTCCCGCTGAGCGAAATGGTGAGCCCGACGCGGCCCACCTCTGCGTCGCGAAGGCTGGTGATGCCTAACGTGCCGGCGTCTGCGACCAGCCAGCGCGTGTAATCCCCGACGCTCGGATCGAACGCTTCCGCCCACACCGCGAGCGGTCCCGTCGGGATGAAGCCCGGATCACGCACCTGCTGGAGGGTGACGGGCACGAGCGCTCGGGTAGCGACGGTCGGCGTCCCAGGGGCGAAGATGAACAGCTCGCCACTCGGACGGCCCGCGCCGTCGACCATGAACGCATCGACGACGAGGAAGGCGGGAAAGCGTGTACGAGAGAACGCGCTCGCGCGCCCAGTGATGGTGCGCGGAAACTCGCCGGTGATCGCCGCCGTCACCGTGCCGGGCGCGGCGTCGGCGCGCGCATCGGCGAGGGCCAGCGAAAGGGTGAGTGGCGCGGTCGCGCAGGACGCGATCGGCTCCGGCCCCGGCTCGCCACCGCCACCGCCGCACGCGAGCGCGGCGAGCGAGGCGAAGGCGCTCGTGAGGCGGAACCAGTTCATGCGGGAGTGTGCGACGGGCGGCAGGGGAAGGGGCGTGTGGGCAAGCTAGACGGGCGCGGCGGGTTCGGGCAAGCAACCGACGAGTATCTGCCCTCCGTGCGACCATCGGGTTAGCTTCGCCCCCGTGCGTCTCCCCGCGCTCCTCACCCTCCCGAACGTCATTACGCTCGCACGCCTGCCGCTGGCGGTGCTCTTCCTGGTGGCGGATACGACCGCCGAGCGCCTGGTAATCCTCGGCATGGCATCTGCGAGTGACTTCATCGATGGATGGCTCGCACGCCGCTCCCGTCGAATGACACGAAGCGGCGCGCTGCTGGACCCGATCGCCGACAAGACGTTCGTGCTCGCGGCACTCACCGCGTTCGTGCGAACAGAAGCCCTCTCCACGGGCGCGTACTTCATGATCCTCGCCCGCGATTTCGCGACCGCGATCGGATTTCTCGTGGCGTGGCGGCTGCCAGGGCTCGATCCGCGCGATTTCAAGGCGCGCATGTCGGGCAAGATCGTGACGGTCCTGCAGCTCGCGGCGATCCTCGCGCTCACGGTGGCGCCACAAGCGATGCGCTGGATGGTACCTCTCATCGGTGCAGCGTCCGTGGCCTCGATCATCGACTACACGCTGGTGTTGCACCGCACACGCCAGCGATGAGGAGGGAGCTATGCGCACGATCGTCGTTGCATTCGTCGTTGTCGCGGTGGTGAGCTGCGGCACCGATCGAAGCCGCCCCGGGTTCAACACCACCGGTACGTCCGGATCGAATCAGTCCGCGCTCACCCTTCGCGTCGTCGATGATCCCTCGGGAGCCATCGACGTAACGAGCGGCTCGTCGCGGCCGTCGGTGTCGCTCGTTTTCGAGGCGACCGGCGAAGGCGCCACGATCTTCCGCTTCACCGGCGTCGGCCAGATCCACATGAGCGTCCCGATCGATTCGACGCAAACGACATCGACACTGTTCGTGGATGACGTTCCTGCCGCGCGCTTCGATCGCCTGCTGCTGCGGCTCGTGAGCGCACAGCTCGCGATTCCGGGCGATCGCGTTCCCTCGCGCGACATGCTCGGGGGCAGCGCGCCGACGCTGCAGCGACCGATCAGCCTCGATCTGCGCGCCGGATCGCGGACGCTCGTCATCGATCTGAATTCGGGGCAGTGGCTGCGCAGGGTCACCAATCCGCCCCCAGGCGAGCCCGCGTATTCGTTCACCGGCACCACCGCGTTCTTCAACGCCATCACGGTGCGAACCCAGTAGGTGCGCCGCGCGATCGCCACAATCGCGCTTCTCCTCGCCCCCGCCGCCGCCGCGCAGGGGCGAGCGCGGGCCTCCGCGTTCGAGCTGCGGATGGACGGCATTCTCGCCCGGCGCGCCACGATGACGCATATCGGCGTCGGCGTGACGCGGCCAATGTCGCGCAACGTCGAGGTGCATCTCATCGCTGGCGCGGGTGCCACCGTACGGGACGACGATGACCCCCGCGCCTCCGCGCGCGCCGATCTCCTCGCGCGCTTCGCCCCCGCTCCGATGAGTGCCAGCAGCTGGGGTGCATACGCGAGCGCTGGGGTCGGCGCGCTCGTCGAGCGCGACGCGAAAGGGCGCGCGGTTCTGGTGGTGTTGCTTGGGGCGCGCAAGGGAGACGGATTCTTCGAGGCGGGCCTGGGGGGAGGCGTCAGGCTCGGGCTCGGTGTGAAGCTCTAACTGCGAGCTGCGAAGCTCTGAACATACAAAGGGCCCCGAGTAACCCCGGAGCCCTCAACTCAGCCTTTAGTTCGCAGCTCTAGCCCTTACGCAGCGTCCGCCTCGCTCTCCGCCTCGACGCCCTGTTTGGCCTTCGGCGGCTGACAGAACCGCTCACCTAGAGTGCGCAGCTCAGCCACTTCCGTCTCGCCGAGCTCGTGGTACCGGTCCGCCAGATAATCGATCGTCTGATCGAACCACTCCTTCTGGTGCTCCGGCGAGGCCTGCAACACCCCGCAGCGGATAATCTGCTGGAACATCTCGTCTCGCGCCTGCTCGAACGGGGAGGGCGACGCGACGTCACGCTTCCGGTTTCTGTTTCTAGCCATGTATTCGAAAAGGATTGAAAGTATCCACCAATCTAACCGTGCCACACCAGCGAACCAACCACGAAACTGCACATGTTTCGTCGACTTTCCTCATCCGGTTGGCGCCGTGGTGGGAGCCGCATGTTGCACAATGAATTCCAGCAGCAGCCTCGAGAGCGAATCGCTCGCTTCTTCCGGGACGAGCCTTCCCACGCCGGGAAGACGAACGAGTGTACTACCTGCAATCATCGCCTGAAGACGCTCGCCAAGCCCGGAATCCACCCACCGATCCTCTTCCGCCCACACGATCAGCGTGGGCACGTGGATCTTACCCGGATCGAGCCCCTCGAGGTCCTCTCGCCGCACCGACCGGGCGAGCGTCAGCAGATGTGAGACACCTTCACTGCCGACAAAGGGTGCCAGGTACCGCGCTACGAGCCGCGGAGGCATTGATCTGGGGTCGGCGACTGACTTTTCGAGCACCGGCGTGAGCAAAGCCGCGGCGCCGAGGATGCCGCGTCCTACGCGCAGCGCGAACTTGGCCGTCCCACGCTGAATTGCGCGCACATCACCGCCAGGCAGCTCATCGAGCGCGACGGGATTGACGAGCGTGAGGCGCGCAACGCGGGCGGGACGCGTGACCAGCAGCTGCATGGCGACAGCGGCGCCAATGTCGATGCCCACCAGCGACACCCGCGAAAGACGCAGCGACGACAGGGCACGATCGAGGCACTCGGCCTGGGCGCCGAGGGTGTAGTCGGCGTCGAAGGGGCGATCGGATTCCCCGTACCCGAGCATATCGACCGCGTAGGCGGTGTGCCCTTCGGTCGCGAGCACTGGGGCGACGGAGCGCCACAGGAAGCTCGAGGTGCCGAAGCCATGGATGAGCACGATCTGCTCTCCGCCGTGCCCATAGCGCTCGACGTGCAGCGCGCCGGGTCCGGCGGGAACCCGAAGTATGTCAGCTTCGATGGAAATGCCCTGGTTGGTGGAGACGCTGCAATTCCGCGCGGAGATGCTCGTCAATAGAGGGCCGAGGGTCAAGCATCGCAGGTCACACCCCTCGACCCTCTCTTGTCCGCTCTCTAGCTTTCATCGCATGTCGGACCAGACCTACGACGACGGTCGCGCCCGAAACCTCGAGGCGCTGCTTCGCGCGCTCGCCAAACGCATCCTCGAGCTGGATGGCGACGGGAAGCTCCTCGAGCACGCCGGTGAGCTGACGCGCCTCATCGGAGACGTTCGCAGCGAGCTGTTCCATTACGAAGTGCGTGCGACGTACGACACTCCCGAAGTCGCCGAAAACCGGCGCATTGTCGATGAGGCGAAGAAGCAGGCGGATCCCGCATGGGAGCCCACTGATTGGAAACCGGACGACGGAGACGACCCGAAATGGTGAAGGCCCCACCGCAGCGACGCGACTCGAAGAAGCCCTTTTTCCTCATATTGGCGGCAGTCGCGGTCATCGGCGCCGTGCTGATCGCGATGCAGACGCGAGGCTCCGGACCGTCACCACAGCTGGTGGCCGAGCTCCCGCCCGGGAATGCCGGACAGGCGCAGCCGTACGTCTACGGGAGGCCCGATGCGCCGGTCACCATCTCGGAGTTTGCCGACTTCGAATGCCCCGCCTGCGCGCAGTTCGCGACGCTCACCGAGCCGGATGTTCGGAAGCGTCTTGCCGATGCCGGGCAGGTGAGCTTTCGCTTCTACGACTTCCCGCTCGATCAGCATCGGAACTCGGTCCTCGCATCGCTGTCGGCGGCGTGCGCCGCCGACCAGAACAAGTTCTGGGAGATGCACGACCGCATCTTCGCGGGGCAGGATGCGTGGGCGACACGTCCAGGCGAGTCCGATGCGTCGGCCAACCGTCGCGGGAGCCGGCTCTTCGCCGAGTACGCGAGAGCGATCGGGCTCGATGAAGGCGCGTGGTCGACCTGTGTCGAGGAGCAGCGGCATCTGGGCCGCATCGGCGCCAACCGCCAGTTAGGCATTCAGCGCCAGGTGCGCTCGACACCGACGTTCATCGTGGGCAACCGAGATGATTCCGGGCGCTCTGTCGTACGACGCGCTCAAGCGGCTCGTCGACACCGCCCTCGCGCGCCGGGATACGACGGCTGGGAGCGCGGGCCCGAGGTGACCGCGCGCATGACGATCGCGGTGCTCTCGCTGGTCGGCATCCTGATCGCCCTGTATCTCACGCTCTACAAGATCGGCCTCATCGGCGACCTGAGCTGCACGCTTGGCTCATGCGAGACGGTGAACACCAGCAAGTGGGCCACGTTCCTTGGCCTCCCCGTCGCTGCATGGGGGCTTGGCGCGTACATCGCGCTCTTCGCGCTCTCGATGGCCGGTACCGCGGACCGCTACGCCGGGTCACAGACGATCTCCCTGCTGCTCGTCGCGATCGCCGCGTGGAGCGTGCTGTTTTCCGCGTGGCTGACGTACCTCGAGCTGTTCGTGATCCACGCGATCTGCATCTGGTGCGTGACGTCTGCTGCAATTCTGGTCGTGATACTCGTGGTGAGTGTGGTTGATCTGAGAGGCGCTAAAGGCGCTAGAGGCGCTAAGGGCGCTGAGGAGGCCTCAGTTCAGCGCCTCTAGCGCTCAAGCGCCTCTAGCGCCTTTCGAGTGACCCTCGCCTCCCGCGTCGCGTCCTTGCCTCATAATGACCGGTCATACGCGGAGTTGAACCTTCCACCACCGGTTTAGCGTTGTAGGAATGGACTCGGTTGCTGGTACGGACCGTGCTCTCTTGTGTGATGCAGGGCACAACCCGAATATTCCACCGACCCGGGACGAACCATACATGCTTGGCCGCCTTTTTCCTGAGACGCTCTTTCCCCGCAAGCTGACGCCATCCGCTGAAAAGCGGCTGCGTCTCGCGCAGGCGCGCGCGGAGGAAGCGATCATTCGCGCTCACGTCGACAACGCGCTCATGTTCGTCGACATGCTTGCCGAAGATCTGTCGTTCGACCGCGCCATCGACAGCTACGTCCGTGTGATGGGGCTACCCGAGCCGATGGCGAGCGTCGTCGCGACGCGCACGCTGGTGGTGTTAGGTGAGGATCTCGTCCCATACCGTCGCCGCGCGCAGGAAGCCCCGCGCCCCGACGAGACACCAGGCCGGCCGCCGCTTCGGCTCAATGACGCGAGTGAGGCGAGGTTTCGGGCGGTGAGGCGAGCTTGAAGTAGGGGTCAGGAGTCAGGAGTCAGGAGTCAGGGATGGAAAGGCGCGGCCGCGAAGCTGCCGCGCTTATCTGATGAGGGCCGCAGGCGCGAAGCGCCGCGGCCCCTTTCCATCCCTGATCCCTGACCCCTGGCTCCTGACTCCTATTCCTTCTCCTCGTACTGCTCCTTCAACTTCGCCACGACGTTCGGATCCGCCAACGTCGTCGTATCGCCTAACGTTCTCCCCTCGGCGATGTCCCGCAGCAGCCGTCGCATGATCTTGCCGGAGCGCGTTTTCGGGAGATCGGCGGAGAAGAGAATGTCGTCCGGGCGAGCGAGCGCGCCGATCTTCTGCACGACATGCTCGCGGAGCTCATCACGAAGCTCCGACGACGCGGTATGGCCCTCGCGCAGCGTCACGAACGCGGCGATGGCCTGGCCCTTGAGCTCATGCGTCTTTCCGACGACGGCTGCCTCCGCGACTGCACGGTGGTCGACGAGTGCCGACTCCACCTCCATCGTGCCGATGCGGTGTCCCGCCACGTTGAGCACGTCGTCGACGCGGCCGAGGATCCAGAAGTAGCCGTCGTCGTCGCGCTTGGCGCCGTCGCCGGGGAAGTAGAGATCGGGGCGGCCCGCCCACTTCGTGAAGTACGTGTTCACATAGCGCTCGTCGTCGCCCCAGATCGTGCGCAGCATCGACGGCCACGGTTTGGTGATCGCGAGCAATCCGCCCCCCACGCGAATCGACTTGCCTGACGAGTCGAGGAGGTCGGCGGCGATGCCGGGAAAGGGAACCGTTGCGCTTCCCGGCTTGGTCGCCGTGACGCCGGGCAAGGGGGTGATCATGATCGCGCCGGTCTCCGTCTGCCACCACGTGTCGACGATCGGGCACCGCGAGCGCCCGATGTTCTCGTGATACCAGATCCACGCCTCCGGATTGATCGGCTCACCCACCGACCCGAGCAGTCGAAGCATCGAGAGGTCGTGCTTCCTGGGAAGGTGGGCGCCCCACTTCATGAAGGCGCGTATGGCAGTCGGCGCGGTGTAGAAGACTGTCACACCGAACCGCTCGCAGATCTCCCAGAAACGGTTCTTCTCCGGCCAATCCGGCGCTCCCTCGAACATGACGCAGGTCGCGCCGTTCGCCAGCGGACCGTACACCAGGTACGAATGGCCGGTGACCCAGCCGACGTCGGCTGTACACCAGAAGACGTCCGCTTCCTTGAGGTCGAACACCAGCCTGGTCGTCGCCGCACACCCAATGAGATAGCCGCCCGTGGTGTGCACGATGCCTTTGGGTTTTCCGGTGGTGCCTGACGTGTAGAGGATGTAGAGAATGTCCTCCGCGTCCATCTGCTCCGGCTCGACGAACGAGTCCGCATCGGCCATGAGGCGATGCCACCAGTGGTCTCGTCCTTCGGTGATCTGCGCGAATGCCTCGTCACCGGCTGCGCCTGGGCGGCGCATCACGACCACCACGTGCTCGATCGATGGGCACTCTTCGATCGCCTTGTCGGCGTTGCGTTTCAACGGGACGATCTGGCCCCGCCGATAGCCGGCGTCGGCAGTGACCAGCACTTTGCACTCGGAATCGTTGATTCGGTCGCGCAGTGCCTCGGCGGAGAATCCGCCGAAGACGACCGAGTGGATCGCGCCGATGCGGGCGCACGCCAGCATCGCTACGACGACCTCCGGAATCATCGGCAGGTAGATCGCGACCCGATCACCGCGGCGAACGCCCAGCTTCCTGAGAACGCTCGCGAACCGGTTGATCTCGCGATACAGATCCCAGTAGGTGAGTGTGCGCCGATCGCCTGGCTCCCCCTCCCAAATGAGCGCGGCCTTGTTGCGCCGCGGGCCGCGGATGTGCCGGTCCACGCAGTTGACGGACGCATTCAGCTTGCCCCCGAGGAACCACTTGGCCCGCGGCGGCTTCCACTCCAGCACGCGATCCCACCGCTTCGACCACTCGAGCTCCTCGGCCATCTTCGTCCAGAAGCTCTCGGGATCGCGGGAGGCGTAGTCGTAGAGCTCCTCGCTGGAGACCGTGGCGGAGCGGCGGAAGCTTTCCGGGGGTGGAAACCGCCGCTCCTCGGTGAGGAGGACGTCGAGATCTGACATGAATTTGCGTGGGGTGGGTGAGGAGGTCCCAATGTGGCGATTTTCCCGAATCGCCGCAAAGTGCACCGGGGTTTGGGCGGCAGCGGCCCGGGCAAAGTATAGCTAAGGTACTGCGGTACATGATGTTACGCAGCGTCAGATTTCGTGGCACCACCTTCGCTTTACAGGGAGACGACAACAGAACGTTGAATCACCCGATAATAGCACACCCGTCGTGAGGCGGGGCCGCAAAGCCAGGAGTCTCGGGCGCCCTTTAGGGCGGATGAGATCGTCCGGTTGCCGAAGGTGAAGGAGGTCGGGCCAGCGCCCGATTTTCCGAGCGTGTTCATCGCCGGCTGCGTGCTCCAGCTCATCGACGAGGTGTCGAGGGCCAGGGACATGAACACGATCAACGACGAAAAGTTTCTGACCGCGCCGAGCCGTCTCGTCGCCGAGACGCGCGCAGAGTTCCGCAACGCTGCGGTCAGCATGATAGAGTCGACGGCGCGCGAGGCGAAGACAATCACCCTCGATCTCGCTGTGACGCGGGAGATGGATGCGACCGGACTTGGAACACTGGTGGCGATTCAGACCCACGCGAAGCAGTTGGGGATGACGGTGAAGCTGGTGAACGTGACGGAAGAGGTTCTCACCCTTCTGTCGTTGACTGAGCTGCTGCACCTCTTCGTGGTGGAAAGCGCGTAATCGAAGGCTGTTCGAGATGTGGGTGGGGGACCGCGCCGTCGGGGGGCGGCGCGGAGTGGGGGGAGGGTGCTTCTGTGGGAACGAGTACGGTCGGCTGCGATGACGCAGCCGACCGTTTCTCGTTCCCACTTGGGCGGTCGAGGTGGTCCAGGTCGTCGAGGCAATCGACGGAACGTCGTTGCCTTTCCTCAACCACCTCGATCACCTCGACAGCCTCGACTACCTTTGCCGTTCACCGCCTTACTAGTTACCGTATCCCCATGCCCGAAACGCTGACGCGCGTCATGTTCATCGAGGATGAAGCGACGCTACGCAAGTCGTATGAACGGTTCTTCGCCGATCGATACAGCATGGAGTTCGCCGCCAGTGGCGCCGAGGCGGTGACGAAAGTCAGGCCGTTCGCGCCCGAGGTGGTCGTCCTCGACCTGCGACTTCCCGACACCGACGGAATCGAGGTAATGCGCAAGGTGCGGGAGATCGATCCCCAGGTGCCCGTCATCATCACGACCGCTTACGTCAGCATGGGACCGCTCGTCTCCATGCTCGCACTCGGGCGCACGTCGTTCATGACGAAGCCATTCGACCTCAACGATCTGGCGACCAAGATCGACGAAGCGTCGAACCTCCCCTGAGCGAGGCTCCGCCGTGAGTGACCTTCCGGTCACACCGCAGCATCCCGAGGTCCATCCCGAGCCGAACTTCGACCCGGTCCATCGATTCAGCGCGTGGCTCGAGCGAATGGACCGTGCGGCGGCCACCATCGAGGCGTATCACGCCGACGTCGCCGATCTCGTCCGTGCCTACGCGCCCCGTCCCGTCGAGGAGCTGTCGACTCGCGACCTGCGGGAATACTTCGCGGCGCGTGTGTCGCACGACGTCTGGGCTCCGCCGACGGTGCGTCGGCATCTCCAGTCCATCAAGACGTTTTACCGATATCTGATCGCCGAAGAGTCGTTGGGCGCCCCCGGGCCCGCCGAATCGCTCGACGAGCCGGTGCCCGAGCCCCGCGCGCCGCACGTCATCCCGGCCGCGCAGATCGACATGCTGTTCGAATGGCTGGCGAAGCGCGCGCGGGACGATGCATCCGCGCGCATGGACCTGGCACTCTACGGGTTGTGCTATCACGGGGCGTTGCTGGTCTCGGAAGCGGTGAATTTGACGATGGAGGCGGTGCGCGGCGGGCCTCGTGTCATGCATCTCGAGGTGGTTGGCCGGCGAGGCGAGACATCGCAGGTGACGCTCGAGGGCGAGCCCGCGGCGTGGATGGCGCGCTGGCTGACCGAGCGGCCGGCACCCCGGCGCGCGCATCACCGTCCGTTCGTGTTCATTCATCCACGCACGCAGCTGCACACGTCGCGTCAGCGCGCATGGGATCGGCTCAGGCGCATTGCGCGCGCGGCGGCGCTCCCCGCGGAGACGACCGAGGCGATCGGTCCGCACTCGCTGCGTCACTCGCACGCGGCCCATCTCGCGGCCCGAGCGATCGCTGTCGGCGAGGTGCGCGATGCGTTACGGCAGCGGAGCCCCCGCTACGCCTCGGTGTATTTCCGCGGGTGACGCGGGGCATCGTCTATCTCGTCGGGGCCGGCCCGGGCGATCCGGGCCTCTTGACCATCCGAGGGCGCGAGCTGCTCCAATCCTGCGATGACGTCGTGTATGACGCCCTCGTGAGCGAGGAGCTGCTGACGCTGGAGCTGGGCGATCGTGAGGTGGGACGCCATTTCGTCGGGAAGCGTGGCGGCGACAGGCGGTCGGCCCGTCAGGCCGAAATCGAGGCGCTGCTCGTCAGGCTGGCGCGTGAGGGCAAGCGTGTCGTGCGGCTCAAGGGGGGCGACCCCTTCGTGTTCGGGCGCGGCGGTGAGGAAGCGGAGGCGCTCGGGCGGGCCGGGATTCCCTTCGAGATCGTGCCGGGCGTGACCGCTGGCATCGCGGGCCCCGCGTACGCGGGCATTCCCGTGACACACCGTGGAGTCGCCACCGCGGTCACGCTCGTGACCGGACATGAGGATCCCGAAAAGGGCGAGCGGGCACTCGACTGGGGCGCGCTCGCGCGGACGAGCGCAACGCTCGTGCTGTACATGGGCGTGCGCACGCTCCCCGACGTCGTCCGCGAGCTGCTGGCAGGCGGACGAGCCCCGGATACTCCCGCGGCGGTGATCGAGCGCGCGACGTCGCCGGGTCAGCGCGTCGTCACTGGCACGGTGTCGACCATCGCCGACCGCGCTCGTGAGGCCGGGGTGGCCGCGCCGGCGATCACGATCATCGGGGAGGTGGTACGCCTGCGGGAGAGCATCGAGTGGTTCGAGCGCAGGCCGTTGGCGGGACAGCGCATCGTGGTCACGCGCGCGCGCACGCAGGCGTCGTCGCTCTCCGCGCGCCTGCGTGAGCTTGGCGCGGCGGTGATCGAGATGCCGGCGATTCGTCTCGAAATTCTCGATCCCGCCCCGCTTCACCGCGCGCTCGACAGCGTCGCCACGTACGACTGGCTGATGGTTACCAGCCAGAACGCGGTGGGGCTTGTCTGGCGTGCAATCCGGACGCGCGGCCTCGATGCACGATCGTTAGGACATGCTCGAATCGCGGCGATCGGACGGGCGACCGCGGACGCCTTGCTCGGATGTGGACTGGTCGCCGACGTCGTCCCGGACCGGTTCGTCGCCGAGTCGCTGGTGGAAGCGCTCGGACGACGGGACGACGTGAAAGGCCGGCGAGTGCTCCTCCCCCGGGCGGCGGAGGCGCGCGACGTTCTCCCCGATGGCCTCCGTGCGCTCGGCGCGTACGTCGACGTCATTCCGATCTACCGAACGGTGCTCGACGGAGACGGCGCGACGCGTGTTGCCGACCAGCTGCGTGCGGGGGAGATCGATCTGGTGACGCTGAGCTCGAGCTCGACAGCGCGCTTTTTCGTTGACGCGGTTGGCGCGGAGGCGGCGCGGGCCGCGCCGGCGGCGTCCATCGGGCCGGTGACCTCCCAGGCGGCGAGAGCGCTTGGTCTCCACGTCGCGGTGGAGTCCGACCAATCGACGATCCCTGCACTCGTCGACGCGATCGTCGCCCGCCGTCGTTAGGAGCGCGCGTTCTTCTTTTTCGTTTTCGCCGCCGCCTTCTCCAGGTTCTGCTTCGCCCGGAACTGCACGATTCTCGTGATCACGTCGAAGGGAATCGGCCGGTCCAGCGGGAATTGCACCGTGCCTTTTCCCGTCGCGTAAGGCGCCAGCGTCTTCTTGAGCGCGGGAGCGTTCACCGGCGCCGGGTAGACCCCGATGTGCTTCGTGTGCCCGGCGAAGTAGACCAGATAGCTCCCGTGCAGCCGAAACGTCGGGATTCGATAGCTGATGTCCTCGGTCGCGTCGGGTGCCGCTCTCCGGATCGTCGCTCGCACCTGTCGCAGGAGGCGCTGAGTATCGGGTGGAAAGCCGGCGATGTACTCGTCAATGGTTTTCGGCTGGGCGGTGGCGGTTTTCATCGTCTAAGGGCGCTGGAAAAGCGCTGGGCGCGCTGGAATGGCGTAGAAAAAAAAGGCGCCGGTCCAGCGCTTGTCCAGCGCTTTCCCAGCGCCTGTCCAGCGCCTCTTCAGTTAGGTCTGGTAGTAGTCCTCGATCGCCCAGCCGACGACGAGCTGCACCAGGGAGGGGTATTCGCCGGCGCTTACGTGTGGCTGCGCGTCGCGCTGTACGTGCGCCTTGAGCGAGGCGATGACATCCTGGGGAGGCGTCATTGTGCGCTTCGCATCTGCGACGAACGTCGCCACTGCCTTGCGAAGCTCCGCGCGGGGTGCGCCGGCCACGTGCGCGGCGAAAGCAGCCGCCAGCCCTTGATCTATGACTTGCGCGCGAAGGCGCGCGCGATCGGTAGCGTTCAATTCGGTCATCATGGGGGCCCTCCCGCGAGCCGCAGTTAGCTGCGTCGCCACGTGCGCTCGGCGTGCATTGCGAACGTACCGAGCGCACAAAGATGCGTCAATGGACCGGGGTCACAATTGCGTAAACGAGATATACACGGCACAGATGTCAGAGTTCAAAACACGGAATCAGAATTCGGACAGTTCCGTCTGAACTATCTGAACTCGGTATTCTGAATTCTGTCATCTTTGCCGTTAACCCCTTAACTGCCCGTGCGCACGGGCATTAGATTGCCCTCCATGACTGCCGAAACGACCGTCCGCGAACCTCAGGCAGGACTTGGGGTTGCAAATGACGACGTCGACGCGCGCATCCTCAACGAGATTCAGCGCGAGTTCCCCCTCCTGCGACGCCCATTCGCCGAGCTCGGCGCGCGCGTTGGCATCGATGAGCACGACATGCTGAGCCGCGTACAGCGGCTGCATGCAGGTGAAGCGCCTGTCATCCGGCAGATTTCCGCCATCTTCGACACGCGAAAGCTCGGCTACGACTCGATGCTCGTCGCGTTCAAGGTACCGCCTGACCAGCTCGAGGAGGCGGCAGCGGAGCTGAATCGGAATCCGGGCATCAGCCACAACTACGAGCGGTCGGGCCAATTCAACATCTGGTTCACGATCGCCGTCCCCGCGGACGCTGTGCTTTCGCTCGAGGAGCAAGTAGCACGTCTCGCCTGGAAGGTGCGGGCCGAGCATTACGCGCTGCTGCCCACGCTTGCGCTGTACAAGATCGGTGTGCAGCTCGATGTCGAGCGTGGCGCTCAGTCCGACGCACGCACTGCGCCGCCGAGCGCCCGCGGCGGTACCAAGGAGGAAGTCCTCGAGGTCCGGGCATCGCGCATGCCCACCGCTCGCGATGTCGAGCTCGTACGGCTGTTGCAGCGCGACGTTCCCCTCGTTGTGGAGCCGTTCGTTCAGTGGGCGGACGAAGCCTCTCTCTCACTCGAGGAGCTCATTGGCGAGGCGGAGCGCTTCATTCGCGAAGGACGGATGCGGCGGTTCGCCGCGGTGCTTCGGCATCAGAAGGCCGGCTTCATCTCGAATGGCATGGCCGTCTGGAACGTGCCGTCGGAGCGTGCCGAGGAAGTGGGTCGCGCGATGGCCAGCTTTCGCGCGGTATCGCACTGCTACAAGCGTCCAACGTATCCGCACTGGCCTTACTCGCACTTCACGATGATCCATGGGCGCAGCCAGGCCGAGGTCGAGGCGGTCGCGGACGCGATCGCGAGCGAGACTGGCGTCACCGAGCATCTCGTGCTCTACTCGCTGCGCGAGTTCAAGAAGACGCGCGTGCCCTATTACGTGCCGGAGCATTCGGCCTGGGAGCGTGATCTCATCGAGTCCACGCGCGATTGGCCCGGGACGCTGACGTAATTCGGATCGGCACGCGCGCCTCTGAGCTGGCGCTGCGTCAAGCGCGCCAGGTACAGGCTGCGCTCGCGGTGCACGGTGTGAAGTCCGAGCTGGTCACCTTCAAAACCGCAGGCGACAAGCGCATTGAAGAGCCGCTGAACGCCATTGGTGCGAAAGGGCTTTTCACCAAGGAGCTCGAGCATGCGCTTCGCTCGGGAAAGGTCGAGTGCTGCGTGCACTCGCTCAAGGACCTGCCGACGGAATCTCCATCCGGCGTCGTGATCGCCGCCATTCTCGAGCGCGAGGATCCGCGCGATGCGCTCGTCGTCAACGACTCACTCGGCGTCGGCTCGATCGATGAGCTGCCGCGTGGCAGCCGCGTAGGCACGTCGAGCCTTCGTCGTCGCGCGCTGCTGCTTGCTCGGCGATCAGATCTCGAGGTCGTCGATCTCCGCGGGAACGTTCCGACGCGACTCCGTAAGGTCGATGACGGCCAGGTGCATGCCGCCATCCTCGCCATTGCCGGCCTCAACCGCCTCGGTGTGCATCAGCGCGTCGACGAAGTGCTGGATCCGCCCGCGTGGCTTCCGGCGGCCGGCCAGGGAGCAATCGCGGTGCAAGCGCGCGATGACGACTCCCCAATGCGCGAGCTGCTCGCGCCGCTGGATCACGCACCGACGGGAATCGCCGTCCGTGCGGAGCGCGCGTGTCTCGCGGAGATGGAAGGCGGATGCCAGGTCCCCATTGGCGCACTGACAATGACGGAGGCGGACGGGCTCGTCCTGCACGCGTTCATCTCCGATCCACGCGGCGCGCATCTCGTGCGCGGTCACGCACCTGTCGACGTGGATAATCCGGAAGGCGCCGGGCGCCGTGTGGCGTACGATATCCTCTCGCGGGGCGGACGATACATACTCGAGCGTCTGCGCGCCGAGTCGAAGGTCCCGGTTCCCGCCCCGGAATAACGCGCGCAGTCGATGGCTCAGTATCCCCTATACCGGCCACGCCGGCTGCGTCGCACCGCCGCTCTCCGCGCGCTCGTTCGCGAGACGCATCTCCATCCGTCGCAGCTCGTCCTGCCGTTGTTCGCGCGATCGGGAACCGGCGTACGCCGCGACATTGCGGCGATGCCAGGCGTCGTCCAGGCCTCGGTGGACGAGTTGCTGCGCGACGCGGAGCGCGCCGCTCGCGCGGGCGTCGGCGGCGTCATTCTCTTTGGAATCCCCGACGAGAAGGACGCGTCGGGCTCTGCGGCGTGGAATGCACGCGGTCCAGTGCAGTCCGCTCTTGCCGCATTGGCGCGAGAGATTCCCGATCTCGTACGCATCGCGGACGTCTGCCTGTGTGAGTACACCGATCACGGCCACTGCGGTGTCCTGCGCGACAACCAGGTCGACAATGATGCGACGCTTCCCCTGCTCGCACGCTCGGCGGTGTCGTTCGCCGAGGCGGGTGCAGACATCGTGGCGCCGAGCGACATGATGGATGGGCGGGTTCGCGCCATTCGTGAGGCGCTCGACGCGGGTGGACATGTGGATACCGCGATTCTTTCCTACGCCGCCAAGTTTGCGTCGGCACTCTACGGTCCCTTTCGTGAGGCTGCCGAGTCGACGCCGCAGAGCGGTGACCGCCGCGGCTACCAGATGGATCCCGCGAACGGCGTCGAGGCGCTGCGCGAAGCGCGCCTCGACATCGATGAGGGTGCGGACATCGTCATGGTGAAGCCCGCGGGTCCTTACCTCGACATCGTGACATCGGTGAAGCGCGAGACGAGGCACCCGGTCGCGGCGTATCAGGTGAGTGGCGAGTTCGCTATGATTAAGGCAGCCGCCGAGCGCGGGTGGATCGACGGTAATCGCGCGATGATGGAATCGCTGCTCGGCATCCGCCGCGCCGGAGCCGACTTGATCGTGACCTACTTTGCCGTCGACGCCGCGACACGACTGCGAGACGGCCACGTCGAATAGAGATTCCATGCGCTATCGATCCTTTCCCGGTACGGACATCAGCGTCAGCGAGCTTGGCTTCGGCCTGTGGACGCTCTCCACCGGATGGTGGGGCGAGAAGTCCGATGCCGAAGCCGTGGCGCTGCTGCGCGCCGCCTGCGATGAGCATGGCATCACCTTCTTCGATGCCGCCGACACCTACGGCGACGGGCGGAGCGAGCGCCAGCTCGCCGAGGCGTTCCGAGGACGCCGTGCGGATGTCGTGATCGGGACGAAAATCGGATACGACATCTATGATCCTGCGGCACGGGCCGAGCGGCGCGGTCAGAGCGAGCTCCCCCAGCGATTCGACGCCGAGTACATGCGGTTCGCCGTGGATCAGTGTCTCCGGCGGCTGGACACGGAGTACATCGACGTGCTCCAGCTGCACAACGTGAAAATGGAGCATGTTCGCGACGCCGCGATTTGGGAGACGCTCCGCGACCTTCGGCGTGAAGGAAAGCTTCGCGCGTGGGGAGCGGCGTTCGGCCCGGCGATCGGCTGGCTCTACGAGGCGGTCGAGCTGCTGGAGCGCGAGCCCGACATCAACACGATCCAGATGATCTGGAACATCCTCGAGCAGCATCCGGGCACGGCGATGATCGATGCCGCGCGCGCGCACGCGCCCGAGTGTGTATTCAACATCCGGGTGACCCATGCCTCGGGCATGCTGGAAGGCAAGTACACCGAGGACACGGTATTTCCGCCCAACGATCATCGGCGGCACCGTCCGCGCTCCTGGCTCGTGAACGGGCTCAAAAAGATCCGCACGCTCGACTTCCTGACGGTGCGCATGACCCTTGGCCAGGCGGCGCTCAAATGGCTGCTGGCGGAGCCGCGCGTGATCACGACACTGCCTAACATTTACGATGCGGAGCAGCTGACGGAGTTCGCCGAGGCGATCGACCTCGACGATCTCTCGGCCGAGGACCTCGAGCGCGTTGCGCAGCGGGCGAGCGAGAACTTCGGCGTTGTCGAAGCGCCGATGGCGTTCAAGGGGACCATGGAGCGCGTTACGACGTGATCCATCCCTGGCGCGACCTTCCGCCCGGCAGGCATCCCCCGGAGGAAGTCACGGCGGTGATCGAGATCCCCTCCGGAAGTCGCAATAAGTACGAGCTCGACAAGGACTCGGGGCTGTTTCGCCTCGACCGCGTGCTCTACTCCGCGGTGCACTATCCGGGCGACTACGGGTTCATCCCGAGGACGCTGCACGAGGATGGCGACCCCTGCGACGTCCTCGTGCTCGTCAACGAGCCGACCTTCCCCGGATGTCAGATCGATGTGCGCCCGATCGGCGTGCTGATGATGCTCGACCGCGGTGAGCCTGACGACAAGATCCTCGCCGTGCCGAGCAACGACCCATACTACTCCGAGTACTTCGACATCGCCGACATTCCGCAGCACTACCTCAAGGAAGTGGAGCATTTCTTCCACATCTACAAGGACCTCGAGGGGCGCCGCGTACAGACCGTAGGGTGGGAGAAGAGCGTGAAGGCGATGCGCGTCATCACCGACTCGATTGCGCGGTACGCGGACATGTACTTGTTGCAGGGCCCGTGATGGTGCGAATGAGGCGGCTGATGACGGTCGCTCTCCTCCTTTTGCCGCAGGCGGGGTGTACCGGCGCTGCCAAGGGGCAGCCGGCGGCCGGCGAGGGGGTCGAGGGGCTACGACGCCTGGTGTCGGCGCGTGCGGACAGCGGCTCGTTCAGCGGCGCGGTCCTCCTGGCCCATTGCGATAGCGTCATCCTCGAGGTGTACACGGGGGCTGCCGATCGCGAGCGTCGAACGCCGATAACGCACGACACGCGGTTCCGCATCGCCTCCATGACGAAGATGCTGACTGGCGTGGCGGTCATGCAGCTCGTGCAGCGCGGGAAGCTTTCGCCGTCGGACACGATTGCCCGGGTGATCCCGGGCCTGCCTGACGAGCCCTACGGCCGAATCACGATTCATCAGCTCCTCACCCATACAGCCGGTCTCGGCGGCATTTGGACGCGTGCGTTCTTCTCCCGTGGGGCGGGCTCGTTCCAAAGGACGGCGGATTTTCTTCCGCTGTTCATCCGCGATAGTCTGCTGTTTCAGCCGGGCACGAGCTGGGCGTACAGCAACGCCGGCTACGTCCTTCTCGGACTCGCCGTGGAGCGGGCCAGCGGTGAATCGTATCGCGACTACATTCGCCAGCGCGTTTTCGCTCCCGCCGGCATGTCCACCGAGCCCGCCGATGAGATCGACCGCGCGTACTCCGACCGCGCCGTCGCGTACAGCCGAGGCCGCCCCGCCGAGCACCTTGGACTCCTGAGGATGATGCCGGCCGGCGGTGCGGTGCTGCGGGCCCGCGATCTTCATCGGTTCGCGTTAGGCGTGCTCCGGTACCGGCTCCTCGACTCGGCGTCGGCGACCATCGCCATGACCGGAACGGTGGAATACCGTCCGGGCGCTCGGTATGGCTACGGGTTCGCCAACGAGGTCGTCCAGGGGCAGCGGATCGTCTTCCACGACGGCGGGGCCGACGGCATCAGCACGAACCTCGACCTGATTCCCGAACGCGGCCTCGTCGCGATCGTTCTCTCCAATCTCGATCCGCCCGCCGCGCGCCCTATTCGCGACGCGCTGCGCGCCGAGCTGCTCTCCCCGCGCTGGTCGAGCGCCGGGGTCTGCCGCTAGCGGCCACACGACCACGTGCCCGAGCGACCCGACAGCGTATCCGCCGCGTCCATCGGGGTCGGCATCGAGACGCTGCGTGCGAACCCCATGCGCACGCTGCTCTCCACCCTCGGCATCATCATGGGCGCGGCGGCGCTCGTGTCCGTTCTGGCGTTAGGCGACGGCATGCAGCGCTACGCCCGTGAGCAGATCGAGAAGACGACGGACCTCCAGACCATTACGATAACGCCATCCCTCTTTCGCACCGTGGATGGGGAGCGCTTCCCACGGAGCGATGTCATCGCCTTCCAGCGGGCTCAGTCCGACAGCCTCGCGGCCGAGACCGCGGGGAAGGGAATCGTGACGATGCTCCTGTCCGGCCAGGCGATCGCGACGACCCGGGCCGACACGATTCCCCGGGTCGCGCAGGTGTATGGCACGCTCGAGAACGCCACGGCGGCGCTGCCAACCCCAGTGGAGAAGGGGCGTTTCTACACGCGCGAAGAAGTGGAAGGGGCAGCTCCTGTGGTCGTTCTGTCCGCGGGGCTTGCGGCCCGTCTGGCAAGCGAGCGTATCGTGGATTCGCTCATCGGCGACACGGTGCTCTTTCAGGGGCAGCCGCGCGCGGTGATTGGCGTGCTGCGCGTTGAAACCGGCGAGCACGGGCCAGCGGCGTTCATGCCACTCGGCGCGGCCAGCACCGCGATCCCTCCCGCCCTCGTTGGTCGACCGGTCACGATCGCGATAAGAGCGAATCGCGTCGAGGACGTCCCGGTGATTCGCGCACGTGCCGAGCGGTGGCTCGCGCGGCGGTACGGACCTGGATGGTTCGATCGCGTCACCGTCTCCACGAACGAGAGCCGGGTCGAACAGGCGCGCCAGGGAATGAACGTCTTCAAGCTGTTCATGGGCGCGCTCACCGGAATCTCCCTGATCGTAGGTGGCGTCGGCATCATGAACGTCCTCCTCGCGTCCGTCGTGGAGCGCACGCGGGAAATCGGCATCCGCAAGGCAGTTGGCGCTCGACAGCGCCACATCCTGCTGCAGTTCCTCGCCGAGTCCGTCACGATCTCGGCGCTCGGGAGCATGATCGGGGTGTTGCTGGGACTGGGCGCCGCGTTCGGCGTAACAGCCGTTATGCGAAGCGCGACCGCGGCCCCGATTCATGCCGGCTTCTCGCTCAGCACCGTCCTCATCGCCGTGGGCGCATCGGTGCTCGTCGGATTGGTGTTCGGCATCTATCCCGCCCTTCAGGCGGCTCGGCTCGCTCCCGTCGAGGCCATCCATCGCGATTGAGCGGCGCGAACCCGGCGCAGGCGATGACAATCCACACATTCTCCTTACCGCGCCTTACTCGCGGCTAACTCGCCCTTGACACTGGTTTACCCGACAGCACTTTAGAACGCCCTACCTAGCGGGAAATCGTAACTCGCCTCCCCGCTCCTCTCCCCCCTCTTCTCGGAGGTCCTGTGCTGAGAAGGACGTCTGTTTTCGCACTCGCCGTGATGCTCGCGCTGCCCCAGGCACTGTGGGGCCAGACCCGCGAGATCACCGGTACCGTGACCGTGGCGGGCAGTTCAGTCCCGCTCGTTGGCGCAACGATCACGGTGGAAGGCACCACGTTGGGAACGTTGTCAGGTGCGGAGGGACGGTTCCGGTTGACCGCTCCGGCCGGACAGCAGGTCCTGAGCGCTCGGTTCATCGGGTACCGGCGCGCGACGAGAACGGTGCCCGCCGACCAGAACACCGTGGACTTCGGTCTCGACCGCGATGTCCTGCAGCTCGAGGGCGTGGTCGTGACGGGCCAGGCAACGACGGTGGAACGGCGTAGCGCCACGACCGCGATCGCCCACGTGTCGGGTGAAGCGCTCAATACCGTGGCGACGCCGACCATCGAGAACGCGCTCGCCGGAAAGATCACCGGCGTAAACCTCCAGTCGAACTCGGGGGCTCCCGGCGGTGGAATCCAGATGCAGATCCGGGGCAACAACACCATCCTCGGTGCATTCGACCCGCTGTACGTCGTCGACGGCGTGATCTACTCGAACGATCGTATCGCGAGTGGTCGCGGCGTCATCAGCGCCGCGGCATTCGCCACGGCCGAGGATGATGCCGTCAATCGGGTCGCCGACATCAATCCGGCCGACATCGAGAGCATCGAAATCCTGAAGGGAGCCGCCGCGTCATCGATCTATGGCTCGAAGGCCGCCAATGGCGTCGTGATCATCACGACCAAGCAAGGTCAGCGCGGACCCGCCCGCGTGAGCGTTAGGCAGCGGCTGGGACGCTTCACCCGCGCCAAGGAGCTCGAGAGCCGGCGGTTTACGCAGGCCGAGGCGGTTACGGCGTATGGAGCGAGCGCGGCACAGTGGTTCGCCAACAACCCGTCGCCCTATTTCAACCATTTCGAGCAGGTGTATGGCAACGACGAGCTGTCCTATGAAACGGCCGTCGATGTGAGCGGCGGGAACGAGGCGACGCGCTATTTCATAGGCGGCACGTGGAAGCGCGATGCCGGCATCGAGCTGGGGACGGGCTTCGGTCGCCAGGCGCTCCGCGCCAACTTCACCCAGCAGCTCGGCAGTCGCGTCGACCTCCGAGTGACATCGGTCTTCAATCGCTCCGAGCACCAACGCGGGTGGAACAACAACTGTAACAACTACGCGTGCCACGGATACGCGTTCCCGTACACGCCAAGCTTCGTGGACCTCTCCAGGAGAGACGCGAACGGCAATTTCCTGACGCCCGACTGGGGCATTCAGGCCAATTCAGTGCAGCTCACCGAATTGGCGGTGAATGATGAGGAGACGAATCGCTTCACCGGTGGCGCGACGCTCAACTACGACGCGATCGCATCCGACGCCCACTCGCTGCGCCTCGTCGGCAGCGCCGGCATCGATGCCTTCCAGCAGAACAATGACCTCTGGGCTCCGAACGACCTCTTCTCGGAGCGTCCGCAGACGCTGCCCGGGACGGCCATCGAAGGCGACGGGCTGAGCCAGCTGTTCAACTGGAATCTGAACGCCATTCACACGTTTCGGCCGTCGGCATCCAGCTGGTCACTCAACACCTCCGTCGGGCTCCAATACGAGGACCGGCAGCTCAAGGTAAGTCGCATCACGACGTCGAACCTCCTTCCCGGGCAGCGCAACGTCGATCAGGGGACCAATACACTCCCCGCCGAGGAGCTCACCCAGGAGCGGACGTTCGCGATATACGCGCAGGAGGAGATCCGCCTGCTCAACGAGCTGCTGCTGTTGCAGGGTGGGGTGCGCGCCGAGCGGAGCAGCATGAACGGCGGCATTGACGATTACTACGTCTTTCCCAAGATCTCCGGGTCGTACCGCATTCTTGGTGTGTTGGGTGAGGGAAGCGAGATCAAGCCGCGAATCGCGTACGGCGAGACGGGCAACCTCCCGGTGTTCGGCCAGAAGTTCACCACCCTCGGAACGCCAGCGCTCGGCGGCGTGACCGGCATCGTCGTCGCCGGTGCCGCCGGGAACAAGGACGTATCACCGGAGCGCGTGAAGGAGATCGAGGTCGGAATCGACGGCATCGCGCTCAACGAGCGGTTGACCTGGGAGCTGACGGGCTTCGATCGCAACACGACGAATCTGCTGCTTCAGCGCGTTCCCGCGCCGTCGAGCGGGTTTACCACTCAGGTCTTCAACGGCGGAAAGATTCAGAATCGCGGCGTCGAAGCGGCAATCGGCTTCACGCCAATCCAGACGCAAGACGTGTTGTGGGTCGCTCGAACGACCTACACGAAGTTCTGGAGCGAGGTGAAGGACCTTGCGGGCCTTCCGCCATTCCGTCCGCCCCTCTCGGGGTTCGGTGGACTCGGAGTCACGTTCATCGAGGTCGGCCAACCGCTGACCCAGCTCATCGGGCGCGCGTTCGACGCGAACGGGGTTCGGACGCCCCGGGATGTGCGGATTGGCAACACCGCCCCCGACTACCGCATGGGCTTCACGAGCGATGTCTCCTACAAGGCCGTCGCGTTCAACGTCGTGCTCGATTATCAGCATGGCGGCGACATCATCAACCTGACGCAGTTCCTGTACGATGATGCCGGGACGTCGCACGACTTCGGCTCCCCGGCGCACACGGCACGCATGCGCGGCTACGACGAAGGCGTGATGACGCCGTATATCGAGGACGCGACCTTCCTGAAGCTGCGTGAGGTCAGTGTCGGGGTGACGTTGCCCGACGCGTGGGTGTCCAGAACGCGTCTTGGCCTTCGCACGGCGAAAATCGCACTCAGCGGTCGCAACCTGCTCACCTACCAGAAGTACACAGGGCTGGATCCCGAGGTTGCGAACCTGGGCTCCGCAGCGGTGCGAAACAACCTGGACGTCGCGGCCTACCCACCCAGCCGTGCCTTCTTCCTCGACATCTCTCTGGGGTTCTGATGAATATCGACCTGAAAATATTTCAAGGAGCGAGCGGTCGGCGTCGGACGGCGCGGCTCGCACTGGCCGCGGCGGCCGTTGGCGCGATAGCACTCTCCGCTTGCCGCGATTTCGACGTTGAGAACCTGAATGCGCCCACTGACGATCAGCTGACCAGTGCGCCGTCGAGAGCGGTGCTCTCCCGCACGGCCGTTGGCATCCAGATCGAGGCGTTCAATGACCTCGCTGGTGAGATCCAGCAGTGGGGACTCTATGGCCGCGAGCTCTACAACTTGCTCGGGAACGATCCGCGCGAGACGGGCGAGGAGTTGAGCGGCCCACAGGATCCGGGCGGACGCGCCGGGGGAGGTTGGTTGGGGAAATACGGTGCGATTCGCACGATCAACACCTACCTCTCTGTGCTGCGCACCTCGCCGGACCTCACGGCGGAGACGGAGTTGAGAGCGTCTGAGGGCTTCGCGAAAACGATCAAGGCGTGGCATCTACACAAGCTGGCGGTCCGCAGCGGGCCCACGGGGTTGCCGGTCGACACCGACCAGCCGATCGAGGCCCCGCCGGCACCGCTGGTGACCTCGGCCGCCGCCATGCAAGCCGCCTCCGGCCTGCTCGATGAGGCACTGGCCGACCTTCAGGCTGGCGGAACGGCCTTCCCCTTTACTTTCGTCCCGGGATACACGGGGTTCACCACGCCGGCCAACTTCGCGCGATTCAATCGAGCGCTGGCCGCCAAGGTGCTCGTGCACCGAGCCACGTTTCAGAACTGCACAACGTGTTGGGCACAGGCAGCCACGGCGCTGGGTGCGTCCTTCATTACCGACGCGGGGCTGCCCGGGTCCCTTTCAACCGGAGTGTACTACGGCTACACGGGCGTGGCGGGCGAGCTGAGCAACCCGGTCACGGAGAACTTGAGCAATAACCGTTACTGGGCACACCCATCACTTGTCACCGGGGCGCAACTGCAGCCCGGGGGTGCACCGGACCTCCGCCTTACTCGCAAGGTCGCTGCGGCGGGTAGGACGCGGACGCTCAACGGCCTGTCGGCCACCCACAAGCCGATTCTGTACAACAACGCGGACCTGTCGGCCAATACAGGCGCGGACATTCCGTGGATCACGAACGAGGAGCTCCTTCTCCTCCGGGCGGAGATTCGGTGGAACACCGGCGACAAGCCGGGCGCGATCTCCGATATCAACCTGGTCCGTCTGCATGCTGGCGGGCTTGCCCCGTCGACGGTGACGGCGGTCAGCTCCGACGCGGCGTTCGTCACGGAGCTGCTCTACAACCGGCTGTATTCCCTCATGTTCAGCCAGGGGGTGCGGTGGGTGGATGCGCGACGCTATGGCCGTGTCAGCACCCTGCCGCTCGACAGGACGGGGGATGTCGTTCACCCGAACATGCTCATTCCGGCCACGGAGTGCGACGCCCGCGGGCTGCGGCCGCCCTGCTCGATCTAGTTAGGCGAAAGACCGGTTACTAGGGGTCAGGAGTCAGGAGTCAGGGATCAGGGGGTGTCGGGGTGAAGGTTCAGGAGAGCGAAGGCGTTCTCTCCTGTAACTCGATCCCTGACACCCCCTGACCCTGACTCCTGACCCCTAGTAGCGCGTTACCGCGTGAAGGGCGCCGCCGCGTGTACGACGCGCCCGCCAACGACGGTCAACAGCACCTTGGCATCCTTGATCTGCGCCGGCGGAATTGCGAAGAGGTCGCGATCGATGATCACGAAATCCGCCAGCCTGCCCGCACTGAGCGAGCCCTTGTTCGCCTCCTCGCCCTCGGCCCAGGCGTTGTTGATCGTGTAGCTGCGCAGACTCGTCTCGAGGTCGAGTCGCTCCTCGGGAAACCACCCTCCCTCCGGCTTTCCATCCACCGTCTGCCGCGTTACCGCCGCGTAGAGGATGACCATTGGATTCGCGGTGTACCAGCTCGCGTTCGTCCCGGGCCAGTCGGAGCCGAACAGCAGCGGGACGCCGGCGTCTCGGAAGGTGCGAAACGCGTACGCCCAGCGCGCGCGTGTGCCGATACGCTCCTCCATCCACCGCATGTCGTCGATCGCGTGATACGGCTGCACCTCGGCGATGACGCCGAGGCGTTTGAAGCGCTGGGCGACGGCGGCGTTGCGAATGACCTGTGAGTGAATGATTCGCCAGCGCCGCTCCTTCGGCCCGTTCGTCCTGATCACCTTTTCCATGATCGTGAGCAGCGTGTCGATGGCGGCATCACCGATTGCATGGACGTTGGCCCACCACCCCGCTGAGTCGAGTCCGAAGAGCAGGCGCTCCATGTTACCGGCGGGCTGCATGCCGGAGCCGGGGCCGTCGGTCGCGCCGGTGTTGGTGCTGTCACGCCATTCGCCGCGCTTCCCAGAGTGCAGCTGCGGCTCGTAAAAGCGCGCCGTCGAGTTGCCCTGAATGCCATCGACGAAGCCCTTGAGCGCGCGAATGCGGATCCAATCGTCGCCGAACCCTGGCGAGACGCCGGAGTAGGTCAGATGCCGCCACTTGTCGAGCGTGGGGCGCGCGAAGACGCGAACCGTGAGCTCCCCGCCCTCCTTGAGCGCGGTGTAGACAGGAAGCTGGAAGGGCGGCGTGATGTCGTGAATCGTCGTGACGCCGAGCTCAGCGAGATGCTGTTGGGCGGCACGCGCCTCGCGGAGGCGCTGATCGAATGTCTTGGGAGTGATCGCAGCGCGTACGCGGCCGAGTGCGGAATCGGCGACGCGACCGGTCGAACGGCCATTCGCGCACTCGAGGCCGAGAACGGGTCGGCTGCACGACAGCCCAGCTCGCTCGAGAGCGGTGCCGTTGGCAAGCCAGGCACTCCTGTCCCACCGATTCAGGAGCATCGGCGTCGCACCGCTGATCGAATCGATCATCGTGCGATCGGGAGAGAATCGGTTCGGTCGCGGCGCGTTCCCCTGAGCGGCCGGGCCAGTGCTGTTGGCGGACCAATCCTCGTATGCGCCCCAATCTCCTCCGGTGAGCCACGCCCCGGGGCTCATGCGCCCGACGGCTGCCTTTACGCGCGATGCGAATGGCGCCGGCGAGCTCACATTGAGCAGGTTCGCTCCGATGAGGAGCGCGCCCGCCTGGCTGAAGTGCGTGTGATCATTGATGAATCCGGGCGTAACGAATCGTCCGCCGGCATTGATCACGCGGGTTCGAGGCGAGCGAAAACGCTCGACCTCGGCGTCACTCCCGACGGCCACGAGGCGATCGCCGCGCACGGCGAGTGCCTGGGCGGTCGGGCGCGCGGAATCCGCCGTCCAGATACGCGCATTGCGAAGGATGAGATCCGCGTCCTGCGCGCCGAGCCACGTTGGCGAGGCGATCAGCAGCGCCGCCAGAGCCGCCAGCGCCTTCAGCATTTAGCGCCCTTCCGGAAACGTCTCGACGACTCGCTGCTCCAGCGCAGCGACCTCCCGCTCCGACTGCCGCAACTCCTCGAGGCCACTCTCCAGCTTCGTCCGCTCCGTCTCGAGGAAGCGCTCGTAAGGCGCCACGACCTCGAGGAGCTGCCGCTCGTACCGCGTGAGCTGCTCCTCGAACTTGGCGCTCAGGAGCGTCGCCAGGTCCTCGTTCAGCTTCTCGATCTTCGACTCGAAATCCGCGACCAGCTTTCGCCGGCGTGCCGGGATGATCAGCCAGCCGGCGATGGCGAAGATGGTCGCGGTCAGCACGCCAGTGACGTCGAGCGCCGCGGTCGTGAACGCGGCCACGAGAATGCCACCGAGTCCGAGCGCGAGCACGTTTACCCCGAGCGCGGCAGTCACCGCTTCCTTCACCGAGTCGACGATCTGCCGCGCCTCTCTTTCCGTGTCGAACTCGCCGAGCCGCCGCTCGACCGGCTCGCGCAGGCGCGCGAACAGCTCCTCGCGATTGTATTGGAACTCGGTATCGCCATGCGGAGCCAGCGCCCCTGATTCGCGAAGCCTCGCCGTATGTGCATCCAGCTCGGCGAACACGCTGCTCCAGAGCTTGAGATTGCGCTGTACCGTCCAGTCCACCATGCGATGCACCACGCCCTCGATTGCCTGCGGCGAATCCTGTACGACTTCGACGCGGAACCGGTTCTCGACCGCGTCCCTGTTTCGGAGGAAGTTGGCGTTGCCGATCCTGATCGTCCGCTCGAACCACGATCGCCCGCGACGCTCCATTTCGTAGAGCACGTTGCGCACTTCGAGGAGGTAGCGCTCGGAATCCGTCCGCATCTCGTTCGAGTACGCCTCGAGCTGCTCGCGGATCGAGCGGAGCACGCGCGCATCCTCGTGGACGACGACGAGGCGCGTGTCCAGCCCGGTCAGGTTCCTTTTCAGCAGGTTCCGCAGAACGCCGAGTGGCGTGAGCAGCTTGAGACGGACGCGCTCCGTCTCGCGGAGCGTCTGGAGCACGTAGCGCTCGAGCGCGGGATACTCGTTGCGCGGATCCAGCTCGGCGGTGGCGACGGCCGCGACGCCGGATGAGCCTGGTCCGGTCGCACCGCTGCGCGCGCCCACCTTTGCGCGGAGCGATTGCAGGGCACTGATGAAATACAGCGTCGGGGTGGCGGCGCCGAGGCGCGCTTGAGTCTCCCGCGTCAGGTAAGCGCGAACGCGATCGATCTGCTCGTCCGAGTTTCGGCGATCCACGCCATTGACGACGAAGACGACCTTCTTTCCCCATTCGCGAATGTGAGCGAGGAAGTCGAGCTCGCTCGCCGTGAGCGGCTGAAGCAGACTGGTGACGAACAGGACCAGGTCGGCGCGCGGGACGAACTCGCGAGTGAGCGCTTCCTCCATTCGTTCGATGGAATTCGTGCCTGGTGTATCGACGATGTGCAGGTCGCGCAGCAGATCGAGCGGGTAGTGGTACAAGTACATGTTGTCGCCAACTGCTTCCGGTGCCCGCGCCTCACCGTAGCGAAGGATCGAGATCGCCCGCGTCGTCGGGAGATCGCCCATGGCGAATACTTCGTCTCCGAGCAGTGCGTTGATGAACGTGCTCTTGCCGCTGTTGTACTCGCCGACGACGACGAGAAGGAACAGCTCGTCCATCTCGCTGATGAGTGCGACCAGCCGGTCGAGGTCGGCACGCGACCCGTCGGCACGTGCGAGCGCATCGCGCACGCGGAGCACGAGCTGGCGTTCGAGGGCGACGAGCTCGCCCTGTTGTCGAGTGAGGACTTGTTCCATATGAACCAGAGGTAGTCGAGGTGCTCGAGGTGCTCAAGGTGCTCGAGGTTACCGCGGTTCCCCCTCGAGTACCTCGAGCACCTCGAGCACCTGGAGCACCTCGCCGTTCAAATCGGCTCGATGGGCCCGTGCTCCACCGGCTCCACCGGATGCCGCATCAGCACCAGCTCGTAGAGCTGCGCGGCGATGATCGCTCCCACGATCGGCCCGATCCAGTAGATCAGGTGGCCCTCCCAGATGTTCGTCGCGATCGCCGGCCCGAACGAGCGCGCCGGATTCATCGACGCGCCGGTGAACGGGCCGATCGCCAGAATGTCCGCCGCAATGGTGAGACCGATCGCAAAGCCGCCCACGCGCGGGGCCTTTGGATCGACCGCGGTGCCGAAGATCACGAACACCAGGAAAAACGTCGCGATCGCCTCGAGCATGAAGGCCTGACCGGTCGTGATGTCGAGCGAGACCGCCTGTCCACCGCCGCGCGCCGCCTCGAACAGCAGCTCCGGAGTTCCCGCCTTGAGCGCGTAGGCCGCCAACATCGCGCCCAGGAGCTGCGCGAGCACGTAGACCACTGCCATGAAGGGGCCGATCCGGCGCGTCGTCAGAAAGGCGATCGTGACCGCCGGGTTGAAGTGCCCCGAGATCCGCATCAAGGCGGTCACCATGACGGCCAGAATTATCCCGTGCGCAAGGGCGACCTCTACCAGACCTACGTTCGAGCCCGGCATCTTCGAGAGGACAATCGCCCCGCCGCCGATGAAGACGAGCGCGAAGGTCCCTACGAACTCCGCGACGAAGTGGCGGATCGAGTCTTTCATGCTGATCTTCCTCGGTAGATTGGGTCGGCGGCCAAGCTAGGTCTCACCGTTTCTCTCGGCAAGGCGCCCGCATGCCGGTTCGTGGTCCCGTTCTTCTCATCTCAGACCAGCCCGCGCGCTTCCTCGCGCTGCGGCGGAGCGCGCTGGCGGGGCGTCGTGTGCACCTCTGGCTCACCAACGGTGCGTCAGCGCCACGCTGGTGCGTGGGGGTGCGCGGGGATCCAACCGTGCCGTCGACCTACGACGCCGTCCGCGCGCGCGACGTGACGGTCGTCGTCGATCTCGGCGACGAGGATCAGGCCAAGCGCGTGGCGGGCGCGGTGCATCGCCAACTGCCCAAGGCACCGGTGCTGGTCATCGACCGCGTGCGGGGCCGACGCCGCACGGGGGTGCGCGGGGGCATTGCCTGGATCGATGAGGGCGAGCTGCTTGCCGATGCGGTCGAAAATGTGCTCGAGCGAGTCATCGCGCGGCGCAAGGCCGAGCGTTTTCGGCGCGCCCTCCGCGGCGCACGGTCGTGCGCGTTTCTACTCCAGCACGATCCCGATCCCGATGCGATCGCGTCAGCGCTCGCTCTTCGCACCGTGCTCGGCCCCGGCGCGGCGCAGGCGCCGATCATCACCTGCGGTCGCGTGACGCGTCCAGAGAACCGGCGGCTCATCGACGAGCTCGGCATTCGTATCGACCATGTCTCGACCCGATCGCTCGAGAAGTTCGAGAACCTCATCCTGGTCGACGTGCAGCCTCCCTATTTCGACGGCCATGTCGTGGATGTCGCGGCAGTCATCGACCACCATCCGCCTTCCGGCGCCTTTCGCGCCCGCTTCAAGGATGTGCGCCCCTGGTACGGAGCGAGCGCGACGATCGCCGCCGAGTATCTCCTCGCCGACGGGGATGAGCCGCTCACACGGGAGCTGGCGACGGCACTCTTGTACGGCATCATCACCGACACGAAGTCGCTCTCCCGTTCGGCGAGCGACGACGATCTCGAGATGTTCGCGTATCTGTTCCCGCGCGCAGACCATTCCTTGCTGGGACGCATCCAGCATCCCTCCTATTCGGCGGCGACGCTGCGGCGCTTTGGGCTGGCACTCCAGCATGCGCACGTCTCGGGCGGGCTCGCGCACGTCCACCTCGGCCGGCTGCCCGAGGATCAGGAGCACATTGTCGCTCAGCTCGCCGAGTTCTGTCTGGGGATGGAGGGCGCGAGCATCGCGATCGTCTCCGGCGTCTTTCACGATCGCATCGTGATGAGTGCGCGTGCGCTCTGGCCTGCGGCGAAGCTCGGGGATCGGCTTCGCGATGCGTTCGACCGTTATGGCAGTGCGGGAGGCCACGCGGTGATGGCGAAGGCGGTGATGCACCTCGTTGATTGGCGGCGCACCCACCGAGCCCGCGGCGACCGCGGGTTGGAGATGAGCCTGACGCGCGCCGTTCGACGTGCGCTCGCGCCCGAGTCGCGCCCCCGCCGAACGCGCGCGTGACCTCGCCCGACCGCCGTTCCCTCGAGGCGGCGAACGATGAGCACGTGAGACGTCATCCCGGCGAACGCCCGGAACGTCAGCCGGTCCAGTCGTTCATCGAAGGCGCGCAGCACTTTCGCACCGATGCGTTTTCATCGATCCGAAGTCGCGCGCTCGACGCGCTGGCGCGCTTTGCGCCCGACGGAGATGCGATCGCTCGCGCCATGATGTTCAGCGGGCGGGAGCGCGCGTTCGCCGACGAGGTGCACCGGCGAGTGAAGCAGAAGCTCGAGACCGAGCCCGTTGAGGATTATCGGATCGACTTCGAGGACGGATACGGCACGTATCCGGATGCGGTGGAAGACTCCGAGGTTCTGCGATGCGCCGACGCGACGGTCGCCGCGATGAGGGCGGGGAGTCTGTCGCCGACATTCGGGATACGCGTCAAGCCGCTGACGCGAGAGCTCGCTGCGCGCTCGCTGCAAACGACTGATCTCTTCGTGCAGAGCGTCCTGGGGGGCAGTGGAGGCGCGCTGCCCGGGGGCTTCATCGTGACGTTGGCAAAGGTGACCGTCGCCGAACAGGTCGCGTATTTCGCGAATCACCTCGAGGCCATGGAGCAGCGACTCGGGATCGATGAGGGCGCGCTTCGCATGGAGATCATGGTCGAGGCCCCGCGTGCCATCATGGATTGGGATGGTCGGTGTCCGCTTCCGAGCTATGTCGATGCCGCTCGGGGGCGGCTCGTCGCCGCCTCGCTCGGCACGTACGACTACACGGCTGCGCTCGGCATCACCGCGTCGCAGCAACGGCAAAGACATCCCGCATGTGAGCACGCACGACTCGTCATGCAGGTGGCGCTCGCCGGAACGGGCGTGCGGGTGAGCGATGGGTCGACGGCGATTCTTCCCGTCGAGCCGGTCGAGCGCGTTCACGAAGCGTGGCGGCTTCACCACGGCGATGTGAAGCACGCGCTGAAGCTCGGCATCTACTCCGGGTGGGACCTTCACCCCGCGCAGCTCGTGAGCCGGTACGCGGCGCTGTACGCGTTCTATCTCGGCGGGCTCGAGGCGGCGTCACGTCGCCTCGCGACATTTCTCGACGCCGCCAAGGGAGACGCACCTCGCGACATTGCCGACGACGTCGCCACCGGCCAGGCGCTACTCAACTTCCTGCTTCGAGCCATTGCGTGCGGGGCGGGGGACAAGGCGACTATCGCTTCGCAGACGGGCATTGGCGAGGAAGCTCCTCGATGGTCGCCCGTTCAAGAAGATCCTGGAGCGCTAAGAGCGCTAAGGGCGCTAAGAGCGCTGAACTGCCTCCCAGCGCCCCTAGCGCCCTTAGCGCCCCTAGCGCCCCTAGCGCCTCCAGCGTCTCACAATCGCCTCGATGAGCCCGTACGGCTCGTCCGTCGCGACGAAGATCTCGTTCGGATTGTCCATTCCGAACGGCGCGAGGTCGACGAGGAGGTGATGCTTGTTAGGCATTGAGAAGGCGACGGCGTCGATCTCCGGGCACCGCTCCAGCACAGCCTCTCCCATCGCGTATGCCGTGTGCTGTACGCTCCGGCTGTCGTGATCGGCGAACGTCGCCAGCATGATCTCTCTCGCGCGCGTGCGAATCTCGCTATGGGAGATCTCGCTGAGGCCGTACGTCCACCGCACCCGCATCGCGGTGGCGAGCACGCGGTCCGACGTTTCACGAAGCGTCGTGTAGCGATCCCGAGGGAATCCCTCGAATCCCGAGCCGGTGGTCTTGAGCACGCGCAGCTCATCGATGCCGCTTTCGACACGAACGCCCTCGCCTTCCGCGGTCACTGTTGCGACATCCACCTCGTCCGATCCACGCACGAAGGCATGTGGGTGCGCGCGCCCTCCCACGGGTATGCGATGCCACGCCTGCTCGCGAACGGTCACTCTCGCCCGATTGACGACGGGATTATCTGGCAGAAAGTGCGTGGCGAGCGCGCGCGCGAAGTCCTCGATGGCATCGATCTCGATCTGCCGCGCGAGCGCGTAGACGGTGTTCTTCATCGTGTCGGTCGGGAGGACGTCGCGATTGTCGCCGCGGACGTGGGCTTCCTCGAACTCCCCCTCCAGCCGGATGGACACCGTGAGATCGCGCAGCTCGTGGCGTCCGTCACGCCGGCTCACCTTCACGAGCCGCACGCGCGATTTCCCGTAGCTGTTGTCGCCGAGGCGTGTCACGGTCAGCTCCCGCGGTAGGTGGAGTACCCGAACGGGCTGAGCAGAAGGGGAACGTGATAGTGGTGCGTGGGGTCGCGCACCTCGAAGTCGACCACGACACGCGGGTAGAACGCATCCACGCGGGCGGCGGCGAAATAGGGACCGACTTCGAAGGTCAGGCGATAGGTACCGGCCTGAAGCGCTGGCGCTGGTGTGAACGACTTGACGCGTCCATCGGCATCGGTGCTCGCGCGGGCTAGCGTGCCGGGTTGGGGCGCGGTGACCCGCTCCAGCACGACTGCGATGCCAGCTGCTGGTCGCCCGCGCGAGACGTCGAGCACGTGAGTGGTGATGGCGCTCATATGTCGAGGAGCTTTCGCAAGCGAAGGTGGGTGATGAGCCGCTGTTCCTCCGCCGCGATGCGGAGCTCGGTGTCAGGATCGTTGTTCAGTCGCGCACGCGCGATGTCGAGAATCTGGTCGGCCGTTTTCCCCGTCGCACAAATCAAGAACACGTACCCGAACCGATCCTCGTAGTCGGCGTTGAGCTCGGCGAGCTCGGCAAGTGTCGCGGCACTGCCGGAGCGCGCGCGGGCCTGCTCCCGCTCCGACCAGTGCTCAGCGGTGTTCCGTGCCGACGCGGCGCTGTCCCCGATCCGCGGATGACGCGCGTATGCCTCACGCCAGTCGTCAGGCGTAAGCTGGGACCACACGCGGTCCGATGTGGCGAGGAGCTCTGCGAAGTTGTAGTACGGCCGCCCCGCGGCGACCCCGCGAGCCCACGCCCTCGACCCGCAACAGGCCAGCAGCCGGCGCTCCGCCTGTAGCTCGTGCAGGAGGTTGAGCTGCTCGAGTGTCAACGTCATGCACCCTCCGCGGGCCGACCAAACACGCGCAGACGCGCGACGCCGCCATCCGGATAAATGTCGAGACGAACGTGCGTTGCCCCCTCGGCTGCATGAAGCTCCCGCTCGAACCGATGCCTCGTATGTGGCTGGAGGTCCGTCCGTGGGAGCAGCGCGCGCCATTCGACGACCGCCAATGCGGCGAGCGCCTCGGCGCTCGCATCCGGCGCCTGACACCACGACATCGCGCACGCACCGGGGGCGTTTCCCTTGAAGTGGTCGGTATCGATCTCGATCCGGCGCACCGATCCGGGTCGGCCGAGCCTGACGATCGTCCAGTCGTTTCCCGGGCCGCGGCGACGGCGTGTTTCCCATCCATCTCCCATGTGCGTCGACCGCCCTGGGAGGATGAGGTTCTGTCGATGACCGAAGAACATGTCGCTACACACCACCACCCACCCGCCGTTCTCCATCGCCGCGAGGTCGACGTCACCCATGCGAATGAGCGCCGACCAGTCGGGCACCACCTCGCCGTGCACACGCAGGCGTGCCACTCCGCCATCAGGGAAGATGTTGAGGCGCACGTGCGTCAGCGGGGCGTCGTGGTTCACCTCGATCGGGTTGCGCGAATCGCCCTGAAGGGGGGTCATGGCAACGATCTCGCGCCACTGGGTATTGCTCGCGAGCGTCTCGGCCGGCGGCGTCCCCTGGACGCTACACCCATCGAGCGAGCATTGCTCCGGATAGTTCCCCCGGAAGAAGCTCGTGTCGACGACGATTCCCCGCACGACCCCGCGCAGCCCGAGCCGCACGATGCACCAGTCGTGTCCGGGAGAGCGGCGCCGACGCGTTTCCCACCCGTCCATCCACTTCCCGCGCTCCGTGTACACACCCTCGCGCCACTCCGCCGGCGATGCGCGGAGCAGATGCTCCTTCGGCGCGAAGAACTCATCGTTCGCCAGCACCGCGGCACCGCCTAACCGCTCGGCGGCGAGATCCGCCAGCTCCATGAAATCCGTCACGCGGCGTTCGCGCTCAGGAGCTGCCCGCGCGGCTCATGGACGAAATGGCCGCGATTGTACACGCGCTCACCGCGCAGCCACGTTTCATGGACGACGCCTCGCAGGCGCATGCCTTCGTATGGAGTCACCTTGTGGCGGTGCTGGAGCGCATTGGCTTGAACGGTGAGCTCCTCGTCGGGATCCCAGACGACGAGATCGGCGTCACGTCCCGGCGCGATGACACCCTTGCGTGCGTCGAGCCCCACGAGCCGCGCCGGCCGCTCGCTCATCCAACGCGCGATGTCGGTGACCGTCGCGCCATGAGCTGGCGCGCTCGACCAGACCGCGGCCAGCGAAAGCTGGAGAGACGCAATGCCGCCCCACGCGCGCAGGCAGTCGCCCTCCGCGGGAAGCTTGAGCGACGGGGGGCAGGGCGAATGGTCCGATGCGATCATATCGAGGTCGCCGCTGCGCAGCGCGGCCCAGAGCGCGTCGCGGTGCACGCGCTCGCGAATGGGCGGTGCACACTTGAAGCGCGTTGCCCCATCGGGGATCGATTCGGCGGTGAACACGAGATAGTGTGGACACGTCTCGGCCGAGAGCGAAAGGCCCTCCGCGCGAGCTCGGCGGAGAATGGGGATCGCCCCCAGCGCGGCGACGTGGACCACGTGGACGTGAGCAGCGGTCTCGCGCGCCAGGGCGATGAGCAGCGTGATTGCCTGCTCCTCCGCTTCCGGCGGTCGCGTCCGGAGCCACGTCGCATGGCAACGCGGATCGGCCGACGGATCCAGCTCGGCCACCGCGCGCGCAATTGGGGCAGGGAGCTCCGCATGCGCCATGAGAACGCGCCCTAACGAGGCGAGTATGGGCATCGACTCCCGGAGCTGCATTTCGCCGACGTGTGGGAACTCCTTCACACCGGAGTCGATGAGGAAGCACTTGAAGGCGAGGACTCCCGCTTCGGCGAGCGGGGCGAGATCGTCGACGTTTCCGGGAACGACCCCCCCGATGAAGCCGACGTCCACGTGACAACGGCTGCGCGCAATGGCGCGCTTCTGCTCGAGCGCGTCGACGGTGGTCGTCGCGGGAATGCTGTTGAGCGGCATGTCGAGTATCGTGGTCACTCCTCCCGCAGCCGCGGCCCGGGTCGCCGTCTCGAATCCTTCCCACTCGGCGCGGCCCGGCTCGTTGACATGGACGTGCGTGTCGACGAGCCCCGCCATTACGACGTCGGTACCCGCGTCGTGCACCGGAAGTCCCGACCCGACATTGTTCGGGTCACCAATCGCAACGATGCGTCCGTCTTGAATCTGAATCGCGGCCGGGCGAAGCGCGCCATCGATCAGCACCCGCTCTCCGCGCACGACGAGCGCGCTCACCGGCCGGTGTCCGCGCCGAAGCGACGCAGCAGGTTGCCACACACGCGTCGCCGGTAGCTCGCGGTCGATCGGATGTCATCGATCGGCTGCACCTCCGTCTCCAGGATGTGCGACGCTTCCTCGAACGTTGCGCCTCCAGCGAGGGCGGCCTCCGCCTTCGTGCATCGAATGACGGTCGGCCCGACACTTCCCACGGCAATGCGAGGTCGTTCACCGCCGACCACCGCCATGACGACCTTGGAGATCGCCTGCGCCGCGCGCGTGCCGACCTTTCGAAACCACTGGACGTCGACGAGAGGCGGAAGCTCGAAGGCGACGATCAGCTCCTCGGGCCGGCGTACGGTCCGTCGATAGCCGGTGAAGAACGAGTTGAAGGGTACGCGTCGCTCGGCGGCGGAGCTGCGAAGGACGACGACCGCGTCGGCGACGGCGAGCACCGGCAGCGTGTCGCCCGCCGGCGATCCGTTCGCGACGTTGCCGCCGAGCGTCCCCCGATTCTGAATCTGAATTCCGCCGATCTCACGACAGGCAGCAGCGAGGATGGGGACCCGACCCGTCACGGCTCCCGATTCCTGAATCATTGCGTGCGTCGCGAGAGCGCCGATCGAGATCGCTCCATCCCGGATACCGATTTCGCGCAACTCCTCGAGGGGCCAGAGATCGAGAAATCTCGTGACGGGAAGGGTACCGGCGTTGAGCCCGACGAACACGTCGGTACATCCAGCGATTGGGAGAAGTGAGGGATCGTCCGCCATCGAGCGCAGCGCCTGGTCGACCGATTTGGGCCGCACGAGATCGAGCGAGTCGGCGGCGGTCCTCATGCGCGCAGAATTGCGCGGTAGATGGCGTGATAGCCGGTGCAGCGGCAGATGTTACCAGCGAGCGCGAAACGGACATCGTCGAGCGTGGGAGACGATGGCAGCGCGAGTGCGGCCATGATCATCCCTGGCGTGCAGATGCCGCACTGCGCAGCGCCGTGCTCGGCGAAGGCGTGTTGCAGCGGATGGTCGCCGCCGAGCCCCTCGATCGTGGTGATCTCCACGGCGTCGGCGTGGGCGACGGGCACGAGACACGAGCACACCGGCTCGCCGTCCAGGAGCACCGTGCATGCGCCGCATTCTCCTTCGCCACACCCCTCTTTCGTCCCTGGAAGCTCGCATTGCACGCGGAGCACATCGAGCAGACGGGCCATTGGCGGCGCGTCGACCTCCATGTCGCGCCCGTTCACACGGAGACGCACGCCGCCTCCGCGATGCGCTCGGGTGTCGCCGGGATCTCCCGGATGTCGAGGCCCAGGTGACGAATCGCGTTGACGATCGCCGGCGCGGGCCCGTCGATGGGCATCTCACCAACGCCCTTTGCGCCGAAGGGCCCGTGATGGCTCGGCGTCTCGACGATGACGATGTCCATGGTCGGGGTATCGAGTGTCGTGGGCACGAGGTAGTTCGTCATCTGCGCGTTGGCCATCGCGCCGTCGCGCATCACGACTTCCTCGAGGAGGGCGTAGCCAATGCCCTGCGCCGTTCCTCCCTCGATCTGGCCGGCGACCAGGGTTGGATGGATCGCCTTTCCGATGTCCTGAACCGCCGTGAAGTGAATCGGGCGGATCTCGTACGTGTCGGGATCCATCTCGACCTCCGCGACGTCGCACGCCCAGGCGTACGTCGCGTACGCATCTCCGCGGTAGCTGTCGTCATCCCACTTGATGCCATGGGGCGGCTCGTACTGCTTCGTCACCACCGTCGGCCCGTGTTTGCTGTGATGCTCGGCCGGATGCATGTCGCCGATCCGTTCGCGCAGCTCCTGCGCGCAACGCTGGAGGATGCCGCCTACGACCATGCAGGTGCGTGACGCCACCGTTGGCCCGCTGTCGGGCACGCTCGCCGTGTCCGGGAGCCCCGTCTCGACATCCTCGTAGGGGACGCCCAGCGAATCGGCGACGATCTGCGCGTGCATCGTCCGCGTTCCCTGGCCGATCTCGGCACTTCCCACGAGAATGCGAACGCCCCGCTCGGTCGTGGTCAACGCGGCACGAGAGGCAAGCTTCACTTCGCCGCTGCCGGTGAATCCCGCTCCATGGAAAAAGAGCGAGAGGCCGATTCCACGGTTCGTGCCCGCGTAGCGCTGTCGCTTCGCGTGGAAGTCGGAACGCTCCACGGCCTGCCGCAGCACTTGAAGCGCCGAGCAGTCGGCCTCGACGCGTTGGCCGGTTGCGGTCGTGTCGCCCGGCCGTAGCGCGTTCATCTCACGGAGTTGCGCCGGGTCCATCGAAAGCGCTTCGGCGATGCGCTCCATGTGCACTTCGACGGCGAACTGCGTTTGCGGTGCGCCGAATCCGCGAAAAGCTCCGTTTGGCGGCGTGTTGGTGCCGACGGCGCGCGCCTCGATGCGAACGTGATCGCAGCGGTACGGGCCGGCGGCATGGATGGCACCCCGCGAGAGCACGACGGGGCTGAGCGTCACGTAGGCGCCGCCGTCCATCAATACGTCAATATCCATGGCGACGAGGCGGCCGTCCCGTGTCACGCCGGTGCGATGTCGAACGATCGACGGGTGGCGCTTGGTCGTGGCGAGCATGTCCTCGAGCCGGTCGAAGATCAGCTTCACCGGGCGCTTCGCCTTGAGCGCGAGCAGCGCCGCATGCGCCGCAATGACCGAGGGATATTCCTCCTTGCCGCCGAATCCACCGCCGGTCTCGGTCTGCACCACGCGAACCCGGTCGTCAGGCACGCCTAACGCGATGCGAAGTGCCTTGTGTACGTAGAACGGACACTGCAGCGATCCGTACACCGTGACGCCGCCCTGTTCGGGAACGGCGATCACTCCGTTGGGCTCGATGTAGAGCTGCTCCTGGTGGCCGGTTCGGTATTCACCTTCGACCACCACGTCCGCCCCCGCGAGGCCAGCGTCGACATCGCCTTTGACGATGCGCAGGTCCTTGAGGACGTGCCTCGAGCGGACCGGATCGAACACAGGGTCCAGCGGCTCGTAGTCGATATCGACGCGCGCGCGCCGAAGCGTGTCGAGGTCCTCATGAGCCAGCAGCAGAATCGGCTCGGCCACGTGCCGAATCTCTCGCTCGGCGAGCAGTGGCTGGTCGTCCTCGATCAGCGCGACGACGTTGCGCCCGGTGACGTCGCGGTGGTCGAGGATCGTAAACCCGGCGCGATCGAACTCGAGGCGCACGTCGCGGATGCGTCCGCGCGCGATCGTGGAGCGGATGGTGCGCGCGTGGAGCATGCCGGGGAAGACGAGGTCGTCGACGTACCTCGCGGTGCCGTTGACCTTCTCGGCGGAGTCCTTGCGGGGGACGTTCGTACCGACGGCGGGCATCGAGAGAGAATGCGGGCTTTCGTGGCGCAGGGCAAGTTGCCCTAGACGTCGGAAGTGGCCCTAGCTCGCTCTCCGCATCACGAGCGAAGCGTTCACGCCCCCAAACCCAAACGAATTACTGAGAATGTGCTCGACGTGCACCTGTCGCCCCGAGGTCGGGATGTAGTCGAGATCGCACCCCTCATCCGGCGTCGCAAGGTTCACCGTCGGCGGGAGCCAGTCGTTCGCGAGCGCCAGCGAGCAGATCGCGGCCTCGATCGCGCCCGAGGCACCGAGCGCGTGTCCGTAGTATCCCTTCGTGCCGCTGACCTGAAGACGATAGGCGTGATCGCCGAAGACCTGCTTGATGGCGAGCGTCTCAGTGCTGTCGTTGAGCGGCGTCGAGCTGCCGTGGGCGTTCACGTATTGGATCTCGCCGGCGTCCAGTCCCGCGTCCTCGAGCGCGCGGCGCATCGTGCGCGCGGCCTGCGAGCCATCGGGACGCGGGGCCGTCATGTGGTATGCGTCGTTCGAGAGGCCGTATCCGCACACTTCGCCGTAGATGTGTGCTCCGCGCGCGACGGCGCGCCCCCATTCCTCGAGTACGAGAACGGCTGCTCCCTCGCCCATCACGAAGCCGTCGCGGTCCTTGTCGAAGGGTCGTGAGGCACTCGCGGGATCGTCGTTGCGCGTCGACATGGCGCGAATGATCGCGAACGCGCCATAGCACAACGGCCAGAGAGGCGCCTCGGATCCGCCACACAGCATCACATCGGCATAGCCGTCACGAATCTGACGGAAGCCCTCCCCGACGGCGATCGTGCCTGACGCGCAGCTCATCGCGTTGGTGTGATTCGGCCCTTGCACGCCGAACTCGATGGCGATGTTGCAGCTCGCCGCACCGCCGAACACGGTGAGTGCCAGCGAGGCATCCACATCCTTGAGCCCGCGCGTGAGATAGATCCCAAGCTGCTCCTCGGCGTTGCCGACGCCGCCGAGCGCCGTGCCCATCATCGAGCCAATACGCTCGCGGTCCTCGGCCGCCAGGTCGATGCGCGCATCCTCGAGCGCGAGCCGCGCGCTCGCCACCGAGAACTGGCCAAACCGATCGAGTCGGCGCGCGCGTTTGCGCTCGATGAAATCGGTGGCGTCGAACGCGTCCACCTCTCCGGCGATGTGGCTGCGGAAGGGGCTGGGATCGAACCGTGAAATGGTTCGCACGGCGGAGCGCTGGTCTTGAAGCCCCTGCCAGAATCCGGTGATGCCGGTGCCGATCGGTGTAATGGCCCCGATGCCGGTGACCGCGACGCGCCGCAGAGGCTTCACGACGACCTTCCTCCAGAAGAATGAGCTGCTACCGGATGATGACCGGGGTGCACGCCTGCCGCTACCCGCTCGGCGGCCGCGGCGAGCCCGGCGAGTGTCCGGGAGGCGATGCCGTGGATGAAGACGGGCCCAATGACGGCCGTAGCGGCGAAGACGCCGATGAGCGGCCAGTGCGGCCCGTCCCAGGCGTGCAGCAGGCGCACATGCGTGCCGTCGCGGACCTCCTCGAAGGCCCACTCGACATCCATTCCCGTGGTGATCCCTCCGATGTGGCGAAAACGAATCGCGGGGCGGGCGTCGTCAACCGTCATCTCGGACAGCCACCAGGTCGGCCATCGCACGATGCCGAACGGGCGCCAGGCAGCCATTTCGACGATGCCGCCACCGTCCGGTGCGCGATCGCGAAAGCGCACCCAACGATAGTGGGCGAGATGCGCCGGCCAGTGCTCGACGTCGCGCGCGATCGCGAACATCGTGCGCACGGGTGCCCGCACGATGCGCTCGTCGAGCGTTTCCATCGGTCGCCCGCGCGGCATCGGCGGCAGGGACAGCGCGTGGTTCACGTTGAGGTCACTCCGGGGAGACCATAGGGCTGGCATCCAGGTTCAAAGTGGGGACGCGGATTTCGCGGATTCAACGGATTCGGCGGATCGTTCCTGGTGCCAACGGCTCTCCTCGCGCAATCCAAAAACAATTGCTGTTTGCTCTTGTGGACGAAGGATTGGACTTCCCCCGGTTTTGTGGACACCGGGTTAACTCGGCGTTCGTGCTAGGAGCTCTTCTCAAACTCGACGGGACGTCCGGTACCCAGGACGAGTGTCGCCGTTGAGGCGGTGCAGATCTCGATGAACGGAAAGCTCGCGACCGGCTGCTCGCGACTGGAGAAGACGCCATCGACGAGCAATTCCTTCGTCAGTGGCGCAAAGAAGCTTCTCGGCGACCGCGTTGTCCCAGCAATTCCCCACCCGACTCATGCTCGGCGTAAAGCCGGCCGAGCGGAGGAGCGCTTGATAGGCGCCACTCGCGTACTGCACGCCGCGATCGGAATGATGCACGCCGCCGCGCGCGCCGCGATGCGTGAGGGCCATGCGGAGCGCGCGCGAGCGCCAGCTCCTGATCCACGCGCGTGCGGAGCGCCCAGCCCACCACGCGCCGCGTCGCCAGATCGAGCATGACGGCGAGGTAGAGCCAGCCCTCGCGCGTCGCGATATAGGTGAGGTCCGCCACCCACACCCGGTCCGGCGCGCCCGCGGTCTCGACCCCGAACTGCCGCGCGAGCACGTTGGGCGCCACCCGCTCGGCGTGATCCGACTGCGTCGTGACGCGACAGCGCGGCGTGCTCTTCGCGCGGAGGCCCTCGGCGCGCATTAGCCGCGCGACGCGATGCTTGCCGCACGGAATGCCCAGCGCGCGCAGCTCCTGGTGGACGCGCGGACTGCCATAGCGCCCCTTGACCTCGTGCGTGGATCTGCCGAATCCGCTCGCGCAGCCGGCGGTCCTCCTGGACCCGCTCACACGAGCGGGCGCGCACGCCAGGCGTAGTAGCCGGCCCTCGACACCTCCAGCACCCGACACATTGTGGTGATGTGGAAGATGCGGGCGTGCGCGCGGATGAACACGAACCTCATCGTGCATCCCTGGCGAAGAAGGCCGTCGCTTTTTTTAGGATGTCGCGCTCCTCGGCGAGCCGCGCGTTCTCCTGCCGCAACCGTCGATTCTCCTCCTCGAGCGAGAGCACGCGCGTCGGCGGCACAATGGGCGCGTCGCCGTTCGCGGCGGCGCTCCGCCGCCAATTGCGTAACGTCTCCGGATTCACGTCCAGGGCGCGCGCAATATCCACCAGCTGGTCGGGAGTGGCCTCCACGAGTCGCACCGCCTCACGCCGAAACTCGTCCGTGTACGCTGTTCGTCCCCGTTTCTTTTTCATTTCACACCTCCTGCCTCGAATCTCTCTCGAGGCGGTTGAGGTGTCCACTAAACCGGGGGAAGTTCAATCAATGCCCAAGGAGCGATCCGGCCGTTTCCGCTGCATCCGCGAAATCCGCGTCCCCCCTTTGAACCTGGATGCCCGCCCTACAGCGTTGAACGCGACCCTGCTGGAATCCACGAGGCAGCGACACGAAACCCACGGTGCCGCCTGACTCGCGGCGTGACGCCGACGGCCTCGCTCACGAGGGTCGCGAGCTCGTCGAGCGTAAAGCCACGCAGAACCGAGACCACTCCATCGTGCCGACTTACTGGGTGAAATCGCAGCGGCCATGACGCAAGCCAGATCCCGGCGGCGGCGACCCAACTGCGGCGAATGTCGCTCACGATGACGCGACGGCGCGCAACCCGATCGAGCTCGTGCAAGAGCGCGATCCCGTCGTCACGGCGAAAGTGATGCAAGACCTGCGAGCAAAGCACGACATTCGAAGGCGCGATCGGCGATCGGGAGATATCGCGCATTGGCTCTGAGCATGTGCAGGGTCGTGTCGTGCGCGGCGACGGTGAGCGCTTCGCTCGTGTCGAGGCCTACCGTGCACACCGTGACACCATGCTGCGCCGCTCGCGCGCGGACGCGCGCCGGGATGTCACCGAGGCCAGTTCCGACATCGAGGAGCGAGAACGCGTGCGGTTCCGCGATGCCCGGACGCAACAGGTCATCGAGCTCCGCCAGCACGGCGTGCGCGCCGCCGAACAACGCATTCGAGCGTGCAACGTCGCCCATCGACCGCGCGGCAACGCGCGCTTCGACAGTCGGGTCGTCGAGATACTCGTGGCCGTAGCGACGGCGCGGCGTCAACAGCGCCACGTCACCGCGCCAAATGCGCGTAGCCGCCGCGGTAGTAGAGAAGGGGCTCGTCCATCGTCGCGGATGCCGCCAACACCTCCGCGACGAAGATCGTGTGATCGCCGCCTGGGTGGCGATGAATCACGCGGCCCTCGACGACCGCGAGCGCGCCATTGATGAGGGGAGCGCCGGTCACCCCACGAGTGAACCCCACGCCGTCGAAGCGATTGTCGAGCTTCTCGGCGAACCGGCGCGCGATCGCCTCCTGCGAAGCGGTAAGAACGCTGACAGCCATCTCCTCCTGCTTCAGCAGCACCGGGTGAAGCGTCGCATCATGCGCGATCGACACGAGCACGAGCGGTGGATCGAGGCTCACCGAGCAGAACGCGCTTGCCGTCATCCCGTGGTCGACGCCGGCGTCATCGCGGGCGGTGACGATGGTGACGCCCGAGACGAAGCGTCCAAGCACGCTTCGGAACGTGGCGCTGTCGATCGGCATGTCGGTCAGCTCTCGTGCGCGGGTACGTGGGGTCCTCGTGCGCTGGCGCCGGCCAGCGATGGGAAAAGCAACGCCAGAAGGTAGGATGGGCGCAATACCTCACGTGCGGGCACGAAGTCGCCGGTGACCCCGACGAAGAGGTCAGCCAGATCCTTGCGGCGCGAGAGCGTGTGAGCCGCGCGCTCGATGAGGGCCGGGAAGGCGACCGCTGCCCCGACAAGGCGTTCGACGCGCCATTTGCCGCGAAACTCGGCGCGACGCGTGCGGTCGTACTCGCGCAGCGCCTCGTCGCCCGGTGAACGCGCGAGGGCACCAAGTGCGGCGCTGGCCGCGAGCTCTCCCCCGCGAAGAGCCGCATAGATGCCCTCGCCCGTGAATGGATCGAAGAAGTCCGCCGCGTCGCCGACGAGAAGAGCCCCGGGGGCCCATGCGCGGCGCGCTCGCACGTTGAAGGGTCCCGTCGCCACGACCGGTGACTCCCGCACCGCGCGAGTGAACCGCTTCGCGAGGTGAGGACGCCGGCCGAGCCATCCTGAGACGTATTGTCCCCGGTCGGCGCCGATCGCACGTGCTCGTGAGGCGGGAATGACCATGGCGACGTTCACGAGACCGTCATCCACGGGCGCCAACCCGACGTATCCGTCTCGCTCCACGTGCATCTCGCCGTACTCGCCGATGTCGGCGATGCCGCGCCAATGCGATACGAGGGCTATCCGCCGGGGGAATCGCCCGCTGCGAATGAGTCCCAGGCGCCGGCCTACGATGCTCCGCAGTCCGTCCGCCCCGACCACGAGCGGTGCGGCGAGCTCGCGCGCGCCGCCGTCCGTGGCGACGGCGACACCGCTGACGCGGCCGCGCGTGTCTCGTCGCACTTCCGTGACGCGCGTGGATTCCATGACGCGCGCGCCCGCACTACGAGCGGCGTCGAGCAGGATTTCATCGAGCACTCGGCGCCGGATCGCGAGCCCTCGGTCGCGGAATCCTCGAAAGCCGTGTTGCGCGGCAAAGTCGCCACGGAGCTGCCGGCCGGACGGCGCGCGAACGATCATCCCGGCCAGCCGCGACGGCCCTCGCGATTCGACCTCGGCGAGGACCCCCATCTCGTGCAGCACGCGCGACGCCTGCGGGCTCAGGTATTCCGCGCACGGCTTGTCGCGCGGAAACGATTCACGATCGACGATGAGCACCTTCGCACCGGCGGTGGCGAGCGCGAATGCGGTGGACGCTCCCGCTGGCCCTCCGCCGACGACGATGACGTCGGCGTCGTTCACGCCGGAACGCGCGCTGGCCGCCAGATGCGCCCGCTGGCGCGCGCAAGCCGCTGAAACGTTCCCATGTAACGCCAATGCGGTCCTGGCAACCGCAGGAGTGAGGCGAGCCGCGTCAGGTAGGGCAGCAGCGACGAGCGGGAGTCCGCCGAGAACATGAAGCGGGGGTGATGCGACGCGAACTGGCGAAGGCGCGTGAGGGCGGTCGTGCGATCGAGAGAGCGAGAAAAGTAGAAAGCCGGTGCCAGCAAAGGGTCGCCGCCGTCGATCACACCCTCATCGGCGGCGATCCGTTGCAGCGTCGTCCCAGGATAAATGCGCAGGCCAACCGTGAGATACACGGCATCCCCGCGTGACAGCCGCCAGTCGGCGAAGCGCAGGGTCTCCTCCAGCGTCTCAGGCGTCTCCCCTGGTCCGCCGACGAGGAAGATCCAGAGGACTCTCATCCCCGCGCGCTCGACGCGCTCCGCGACGCTGCGCACTTGCTGCGCGTCGAAGCCCTTCTCGAGGCGAGCGAGCACCTGCTCGCTCGCACTCTCGGCCGTGATGCCGAGCCATCGAAAACCCGCGGGCCCCATGGCGGCGAGCAGCTCGGGTGTGGCCGACGCCGGCGTGAAATTGGTCGTATCGAGGTGCACGCGGAGGCCGCGTCGCACGATGGCCTCGCATACCGCGGTCGCATGTCTCGGCGGCGAGTTGAACGTCGAATCGACGAACTCGAAGCGCCGAACGCCTCGCTCCCGCGCGAGCGACGCCATTTCATCGGCTACGGATTCCGGATCACGAAGGCGATAGCCCCACCCTTCGACGTTGAGGTACGTGCAGTACACGCACTTGAACACGCAACCCCGCTTGGTCTGGATCGGAATGGTCGCCCCATGCCGCTGGTAGGCGCGAATGTCGATCCAGTCCTGCATGCGCATCTCGGGCAGCGTGTCCAGACTGGCCTCGCCTCCGGGCGGGACGAGCTGCGTGCCGCCGGCGTCGCGCCTGACGAGTCCGGGGACCATCCCCGGATCGCGACCGGCCGCCAGCGCATCGATCAGCGCAACAGTCGCCCGTTCGCCATCACCCGCGACCGCCCAGTCGACGCCCAATGCATCGGTGAGGGCGGCGGGAGCGACGCCGAAGGCTGCGCCCCCCGCGATGACGCTCGCGCGAGGGGCTGCATCGCGAAGCGCCTGCGTCACGGCCGTGGCCTCCGGTGTGTAATGCCGGAGGGCGATGAGGTCACTGTTGTCGATGTTTCTGACCGAAACGCCCACCACATCAGGGGCGAAGCCGCGGGCTGCTTCGCGCGCGGTACGGACGGCGTCGCGCACGAAGCAGAGATCGAGCACGCGCACCTCATGGCCTGCCTGCCGGAGCGCCGACGCGACGCAGGCGACGCCGTTAGGCACGACGGGTTGCGGCGCGTGCTCGCGATTCGTGCTCACGAGCAGCACCCGCGGCTTCGTCGACACCGTCACTCAGGTGACGCGCACAAAGTCGCGGCCATCGAGGTTGAGCACATTCGCGAAGAGGGCGAAGCCGAAGCGCGACGTGCCGGAGTCGGGGAATCGGAAGGTGATCACCAGCGTCGAGCCCTCGGTATGCCACGACGCATTGGCGGTGAGCACGTCGGTGATGCCCGAGCTCAGGCTCTGCGTAATGACCGTGCGCGTGGCGCTTCCGTCGGAGCGGAATTCCCACGTCGTTCGAGAGCTGTGTCGCGTCCCCTCGTTGTCGGTGATCACCAGGACCCGCGTCCACATGCCGATGAGGGCGTCATGGTGCGAGCCCGATCCCTTCCCGGTGCCGATTTGCACGCCCGGGCCGATCCGCATGTCGACATTGTTGCAGGCGGTGGGGGCGAGCATTGTCGCCGCGAGCGCCACTGCCAGCGCGGCTACTGGAGCGCGCGCGCGACGACGATCGCCGATGACGCGCCCACTACGCTGCACAACAAGTTGACCGCATCGTTGGTCATCCATGATGCACCCCCCGCATGGACCGTGTGTGCCCCGCATGAATGAATCGCGCGTTCCGTGAGCGCGTCGCAGGAAGCACACCGCCGTCGCGCCTGCATTGTCGCTCCGGCGAGCGAGTCTGCGAGCGCTCCGACTACACCGCCGACGAAGGCCGCGACGAAAACGTGTCGAGGCCACACGGCGGCGACCATGCCCAG